>CANMDE010000003.1 GCA_947496535.1 uncultured Paracoccaceae bacterium
CTGGCCTGACACCAGCGGAATATGCTAATCGGTCACAAAAGGACCAAAACCTGAACAGAGCTAACCAAAATTAGCGGACTAAATGGGGAGCAGGTCAAAGGGTGCGTATTTCACAGCCCACCAGTTCAGAGTCGCATCATCAACAACAACACCGCACTCGCGCAGGCGCTGAAAACAAGGCTGTCTCGATTGATTTGACTTACAAAAGCAACCATTTGCGCATGAAACCTGAACGGCAACTATGTCCCGTCTACTGGCCCCTGTCCCGATCTCAACGAAAGTCCGGTCCGGGTCAGCGATGCTAGACGTTTGGGCCTATAGTACCTCACGGAATCCCGTGGCCAAATTCAGAAAAACCGTTTCTATAAAGCCAAAGGTAAGTGACGGCCCACAACCCGGTTTACTCGACAATATAGCGCAAATCCTGTGGGCTGATCTTTTCGGTGGAAACTCCCGCCCTGCTTTGCAAAGTTCGCAGCATTGGACCAACGAGAGTATTCGTCAGCCATGATCCGCGATTTTTCTGTTCCAGCCCTTTACATGGGGCTGCTGGCTGCCTTTGTCGGTTATGCCGCGTCCTTCGCCATTGTGTTGGCCGGGATCACGGCTGTTGGCGCCACGCCCGCGCAGGCCGCGACGGGTCTGTTTTTCGCCACTTTGGGCATGGGGTTGTGCGGTATCTGGTTGCCAGCCGTCACGCGCATCCCTGCCGCAGTGGCATGGTCGATGCCTGGGGCCGCTTTTCTGGCGGCCAGTTCACCACTACCCGGCGGGTTTGGTGAGGCGGTTGGCGCGCTCATTCTGTGTGCTGCAATGATCGTGCTGACAGGTATCGTTCCGGCAGTGGGTCGGATGGTTGCGGCCATTCCAAAGCCAATTGCCAATGCGCTTCTGGCCGGGGTCTTGCTACAGATATGCTTTTCGCCTGCGCTGGCGCTGGGGACCATCCCGCTATTGGTGCTGCCGGTTCTTGTGGCGTGGTTGGTGGGTCTGGCCATCAACAGGCTGGCCGCCATGCCCTTTGCGATCATTGCTTTTGTGGCCGTTCTATATGCCTCGGTCGATGGGTCAGAGCCTGCGCTGAGCGGTGGTGTGACCTGGTTTCCCGACCTCGCGATTGTCCCCCCGATCTTTACGTTTCAGGCCTTTGTGTCCATAGCGCTGCCGCTTTATCTTGTGACGATGGCGGGACAGAATATTCCGGGCTTTGCTGTGTTGGAGCTGAACAACTACACCGCTGACCGGCAGCCGCTGCTGCGCACAACCGGCCTGACCAGCCTTGTTATTGCGCCCTTTGGTGCGATCCCGGTTAATATGTCGGCGGTCACTGCGGCGATGATGGCGGGTCAGGATGCCGGACACGATCCTGCGGGCCGCTATTGGGCGGCGATGATTGCAGGCATGGCCTATACCGTGCTGGCCTTTGCCGCGGCAATCGTGACGTCTCTGGCGAGCCTTGCGCCCACCGCTCTAATCACATCGGTTGCTGGCCTTGCACTGATCCCGGCGCTGGTCGGGTCAATCTCGGCTGCGTTTAGTGAACCGGCACAGCAAGAGGGGCCCGCCCTGACCTTTCTGATTGCGGCCAGCGGGATGACGCTGTTCGGGGTCAGTGGCGCATTCTGGGGCATTGTTGCAGGTGGAATTGTCTGGATCGTGAAGGCGCGGAAAGGCTAAAGCGCCCCGATCTGGTCCATCGCAATCACATCCGAAGCTGCATACCCGACAGGGACAGTAAACGCCGCGTCCGGTGCCGCCCGAGCGACTTCATCCGTCGCATATCCGTTTGCTCCGGTCGACTGACCGGACTATACGAGGGGTCAGACGAAGCCCTTTTCAGGGCCAGAACGGTTGGAGATGTAAATGGTCGACCCAAAACGGGGACCGGGGCATCACGTCGTCATCCCTCGCATGGCGTGGGCCTCTGGTCGTGAAATGAAACGGAGGACCTGAATATGCGCGTGATACTTTCATTAATGACAGTCTTTGCAGGCTCTGCGGCGATGGCGCATCCGGGTCACTGGGGCGAACTGGCCGGACATGATCACTGGGTCGCAGGCGCGGCAATTGGGCTGGCTGGCTTGGCCGCGATCTGGGGTGCTTTGAAAGGCAAGAAGGCCGAAAAAGAAGCCGAGCCTGAAGAAGAGCTCGAAGAGGAAGCTGCATGAAGACGGGCGTCATGATCTGCGGCCATGGCTCGCGGAGCCAATCGGCCGTAGATGAATTTGCAGTTTTGGCCGAAAAGCTGCCTGCCTATCTGCCTGATGACTGGTTGACCGACTATGGCTACCTCGAATTCGCCAATCCGGTGATCCGCGACGGTCTGGACAAGCTGCGCGAGGCGGGATGCGAGCGGATTCTGGCGGTGCCGGGCATGCTGTTTGCGGCGATGCATGCAAAGAATGATATTCCGACGGTTCTGAACACCTATGCCGCCAGGCATGGGATGCAGGTGTCTTATGGTCGCGAGCTTGGCGTTGATCCCAAGATGATCGCCGCCGCTGCGGGCCGTGTGCAGGACGCTGTCGATAGGGCAAATGCCGAGTTGGGCGCGCTGCCACTGGCCGAGACCTGTCTGGTCGTGATTGGCCGTGGGGCGTCTGACCCTGACGCCAATGGTAATGTCGCCAAGGTAGCGCGTATGGTGCAAGAAGGCATGGGCTTTGGCTGGTGCGAGGTTGGCTATTCCGGCGTGACGTTCCCGCTGGTCGAACCTTGCCTGCAACACGTGTCACGGCTGCCTTACAAGCGGGTCATTGTTTTCCCGTATTTCCTGTTTTCCGGCATTCTGATCGACCGTATCTACGGCTTTACTGATCAGGTTGCGGCTGAACATCCCGGCATTGATTTTGTGAAGGCGGGCTATCTTGGCGATCACCCCAAGGTGCTGGAAACCTTCGCCGAACGGATTATGGAGCAAGACAGCGCGACCCCGCCGCCGAATTGCGGGATTTGTGGCTATCGCGCGCAAGTTCTGGCGCTGGAGGATGGCGGTCATCATCACATCAGCGTGGAAGATCGCAATCACCCGGCCTTTGGCGCCGTACCGCCACCGACCTGCGTCCTGTGTAAATACCGCACACAGGTTCTGGGGTTCGAGGCCGAGGTCGGCGCGATACAGGAAAGCCATCACCACCATGTCGAAGGGCAGGGTGCCAACGCACCGGGTTCGAACGTAGAGGATTGCGCGCTTTGCGAGACGTTCTGCACGGGGCTCTGCCGTTTGGAAGCGGCGCATCACCACCACCACCATCATCACGATCACGACCATGATCACCACCATCATCACCACGCACCGTACCCCCATGCCGACCATCCGCACGGGCCGGAAAGCGCAAGAAAAACAAAGCTCTGACCTTCATCTTGGCCCAAAAACTTCCGCCGGAGGCTCCGACCTCCTCCACCACAGACAAAGGCCCGCCAGTGCGCCCCTACGAAAAAGACCCCAAAGCAATCTACGCGCAAAGCTTTGCGACCGTGCGGGAAGAAGCGCGGCTGGATCGGTTTGCTGCCGATATGCGCCCGCTTATCATCCGGCTGATCCATGCGTGTGGCATGGTCGAGGTGGCCGACAGGCTGGCCTATTCCGACGGCGCGGGTGCTGCGGGCCGGACGGCCTTGCAGGCCGGTGCGCCGGTCCTTTGCGATTGTGAAATGGTCGGGGCCGGGATCATTCGCCGCTATCTGCCCGCCGACAATCAGGTCATTGTCACGCTGAACGATCCGTCTGTGTCGGATCGGGCGGCGGTTATCGGCAACACCCGTTCTGCCGCGGCTGTTGAGCTGTGGCGCGACCATCTGGATGGTGCCGTTGTTGCCATTGGAAACGCACCCACAGCGTTGTTTCATCTTCTGGAACTGCTGGATCAGGGTTGGCCAAAGCCGGCTGTGATCCTTGGCTTTCCGGTCGGCTTTGTCGGTGCTGCAGAAAGCAAGGCGGAACTCGCCCGTGATCCGCGCGGAAGTGATTATGTTGCATTGCGCGGACGGCGTGGTGGGTCTGCCATGGCCTCTGCCGCGGTGAATGCATTGGCTGCGGGGTTGCCGGAAGATGGCTGACCCTTGGCTGCACATCGTCGGCATCGGCGAGGATGGGATGGATGGGCTGTTGCCTGCGACCCGCGCCGTGGTTGAAGCGGCTGAGGTGATCCTGGGTGGCGAACGCCACCATCAGCTTGCCGATAACCTGACTGCCGAACGGATCGGTTGGCCGCACCCGTTTGATGCGCTGATTTCAACGATTGAGGGGATGCAGGGCCGTCGTGTCGTGGTGCTCGCGACGGGCGATCCGCTTTGGTATTCCATCGGAGCCCGCATCGGGCGGGCGATTGACCCTGCCGAGATCGTCTATCACCCGCAGCTATCTGCTTTTCAGCTGGCCGCCGCCCGGATGGGCTGGTCCCTTGCTGATGTGGAAACACTGACTGTGCATGGCCGCCCGGTCGAGCAGATGATCGCATTCATCCAGCCCGATGCCCAGCTGCTGATCCTGACCACTGGGGAAAAGACCCCGGGCCAGATCGCCCGCTTTTTGACTGAGCGTGGGTTTGGCCAGTCGCGGATGAGCGTGCTGGCCGCGATGGGTGGCAAGGATGAAGCCCGGTTTGATGGTGTGGCCAATAGCTGGGATCATGTGGTGCCTGCGTTCAATACGCTGGCCGTTGAATGTATCGCTGCCCCTGATGCGGCTTTGCTGCCGCGTGTGCCGGGGTTGGCCGATGATCTGTTTCAGTCTGACGGCACGATGACCAAACAAGAGGTTCGCGCCGCAACACTGGCTAAGTTGATGCCAATGCGCGCTGCGCTGTTGTGGGATATTGGTTGTGGTTGCGGTTCCGTCGCGATCGAGTGGATGCGTGCCGCCCGCTATGCCCGCGCCGTGGGGATCGAGCCGCGTGCTGACCGCAGGGCGATGGCCGCCGCGAATGCACTGGCGCTAGGTGTTCCCAAGCTGGAACTGGTGGATGGCATGGTACCTCAGGCGCTGGACGGTCTCGACGCACCCGATGCGATTTTCATCGGTGGGGGTTTGAGCCGCGAGACATTCGAGGCAGCCTGGGATGCTTTGCGCCCGCTTGGCCGCATGGTGGCCAATGCCGTGACGCTGGAAAGTGAAGTGGAGCTGATTACGCTGCAAAAGGAGCATGGCGGCGATCTGGTGAAGCTGTCGGTTCATCGTGCAGAGCCCGTTGGCCGGTTGACCGGGTGGCGGCCGTTGATGCCCGTGACACAGTGGAGTCTCGTGAAGCGATGAGTGGTAGCCTCCGGCGGGAGTTTTTTGGCCAAGATGAAGCAGGGGTGCTTTATGGGGTTGGGGTTGGTCCGGGGGCACCTGACCTGATGACCTTGCGTGCTGCCCGGTTGATTGAAGGGGCCGATGTGGTGGCGTACCCCACACTAGCGGGGGCCGAAAGTTTTGCGCGGGCGATTGCTGCTGATCTTATCCGTCCAGACGCGCAAGAGATCATCATGGATGTCCCGATGACTGTGGAACGCAGCCCTGCACAGGCGGCCTATGATAAAGGTGCGGCGCAAATTGCTGCCGCGCTGGACAAGGGTAAGGACGTGGTTTGTCTTTGCGAGGGCGATCCGTTTTTCTATGGCTCCTTCATGTATCTTTTTGCCCGTTTGGCGGAAACCTATCGGGTCGAGGTGGTGCCGGGTGTAACTTCTGTTACGGCCTGCGCAGCGCAGGCAGGAATGCCGCTGGCCGCCCGGAACGAGCGGCTGACTGTTTTGCCCGGACCATTGCCCGAGGATGAGTTGCGTGCGCGGATCGACGGCGCGGAAAGTGTCGCCATCATGAAGGTGGGCCGCCATTTGCCCAAGATACGTAGCGTGATTGAGGGGCTGGGGCTGACCAGTTCCGCCGTCTATGTCGAGCGGGCTACGCTGGAGGAAGAGGTGGTGCTACCGCTGGCGGCCGCACCGGCCAAGGCTCCATATTTTTCGATGATTTTGTTGACCAAAGGGGCCGATCCATGGCTGTGAAACCTGTTGTAATGGCCTTGTCCCGATCCGGAGAGGCGACCGCCCATCGCGTGGCCGAGGTTTTGAGCGCAGAGGTTCACGGCCGCGAGGGTCGTGTGGACAAGGCAGATGCATTTTTCCCCAATGCGCTGGACCATGCGCGGGATTTGTTTGCCGCCGGGGTGCCGCTGGTCGGGGTCTGCGCGTCGGGGATATTGATCCGCGCGGTGGCCCCATTTTTGGCAGACAAGCGAACTGACCCGCCGGTGATTTCCGTGGCTGACGATGGGTCGGTTGTTGTCCCGTTGTTGGGTGGTCATCGCGGCGCGAACCGGCTGGCGTCAGAGATATCAAAGGCGCTGGGCGCTGTCGCGGCTGTAACGACGGCGGGGGATGTGGCGCTTGGCGTCGCGCTGGATGCGCCACCGGCGGGCTGGAGGCTGGTGAACCGGGAAGACGCCAAGGGTGCGATGGTGGCGCTTTTGGCTGGTGGCGGTGTGACGATTGGTGGCGATGATGAGCCAAAGGCAAGCTGGTTGAATGACCTGCCGCGCGGCGATGCGGTGACGTTGAGCTGTTCGACTGACCGACATATCGGGCTTGGCCCGGATCATTTGCAGTTTGCGCCGCAGCGCGTGACCTTGGGTGTCGGATGTGCCCGCAACTGCCCCCCCAAAGAGCTGTCAGACTTAGTAAATGAAGTGATGGCGGAGGCCGAACTGGTCCCTGAGGCGATCCATTCGGTGAACACGGTCACGCTCAAGGGCGATGAGCCCGCGATCATCGATTTGGCCAAGGAGCTTGGTGCGCCTTTGCGGTTGTTTGAGGTGGACGAACTGGAGGCCGAGACACCCCGACTGGAAAACCCATCGGATGTTGTGTTCGCCGAGGTGGGTACGCATGGCGTATCTGAGGCTGCAGCGCTCGCACAGGCCGGGGCGGATGCAATGCTGTGGTATCCAAAACGCAAGACAGCCAATGCGACCTGTGCGTTTGCGATTACGTCCGAACCATTGACAGTGTCGAAAGGCCGCTCGCGTGGCCGTCTTTCCATTGTTGGTATTGGTCCGGGTCAGGCGACCTGGCGGACGCCCGAGGTGTCTCGCCTTGTGGCGGATGCAGAGGAGTTGGTGGGATACGGGCTTTACATCGATTTGCTTGGCCCTTTGGCTGTCGGCAAGGCCCGGTCCGACTTTCCGCTTGGTGGTGAGGAGGATCGCTGCCGTTATGCCCTCGAACAGGCCGGGAAGGGCAAGAATGTTTCTCTGGTCTGTTCCGGTGATGCCGGGATTTATGCCATGGGCGCGCTGGTGTTTGAACTGCTGGATCGTGGCCCGGATCAGATGGGTGTGTCGGACGCGGCACGCCGGGTCGAGGTGATCTGTTCGCCCGGTGTCAGTGCTTTGCAAGGTGCTGCGGCGCGGGCGGGCGCGCCTTTGGGGCATGATTTCTGTGCGATTTCACTGTCGGACCTGCTGACCCCACGCGAGGATATCATCAAGCGGCTGAAGGCCGCGGCGGAGGGGGACTTTGTAATCGCCTTTTACAACCCGGTCTCGAAACGGCGGCGGACGTTGTTGGCCGAGGCGCGGGATATCTTGTTGCAGCATCGGCCCGCCGACACGCCGGTGATGCTGGCCTCGTCACTTGGGCGACCGGAAGAGGATATTCGCTACCGCCGGCTGGACGAGTTGCAGGTTGATGAGGTTGATATGTTGACCGTTGTGCTGGTTGGTTCGTCCCATTCGCGGCTGGCACGACTGGGCGAGGGGCCGCGGATGTATACGCCGCGAGGCTATGCGCGCAAGATTGATGGGGATTTGGCGGGATGACGCGCGTTCTGCGAACGACGCCCCACCCGCCATCCCAACGCCTCCGGCGGCGGGGTTCGGAGCGTCTTGGAAACGCTCCGGGGGAGCGTTTCAGGTTCGAACGGGCGGAGCCCAAGGGCCAAGATGAAGATGGGGCTTTAGGATGACGGTGTTTTTTGTTGGCGCGGGGCCGGGTGATCCGGAGCTTTTGACATTGAAGGCTGCGCGGGTGATCGGGGCGTGTCCGGTTTGTCTATATGCCGGGTCATTGGTGCCGGCAGAGGTGGTGGCTTGCGCGCCGGATGATGCGTTGGTCATGGACACCGCACCGATGACCCTTGATGAGACCCACGGCGCCATTTTGGATGCGCATGCCAAGGGACAGGACGTGGCGCGGGTGCATTCCGGTGATCCTTCGCTTTACGGCGCTATTGCGGAACAGATCAGGCGTCTTAAGGCGGACGGGATTGATTACCAGATCATTCCGGGCGTGCCTGCCTATGCAGCGGCAGCGGCAGCACTTGGGACGGAGTTGACCGTGCCAGAGGTGGCGCAGTCGATTATCCTGACGCGGATGTCCATGAAATCGACGGGGATGCCTGCTGGCGAGACGTTGGAGAATTTTGCCCAGACGGGCGCGACGCTGGCCATTCATCTAGGCATTCGGGCACTGCGCGAAATCGAACGGCAGTTGGTTCCGCATTATGGGGCAGAATGCCCCGTGGCGGTGATCTACCGCGTTGGCTGGCCGGATCAGCTGATCATTCGCGGCACGCTGACAGATGTGCGTGAAAAGGTGCGGGCCGCGAAGATCACGCGCACGGCGCTCATTCTGGTGGGGCCTGCATTGGCCGATTCGCACGGATTTCCCGACTCGGCGCTTTATGATGCGGCCAAGCCGCATGTGCTCCGCCCGCGCGCAAAGGCTAATTCTTAAGGGTTTGGCGGACTGTCGCTTTGTCGAAACGAAGTTTACTTGAATTTTACATCCGCTGGATCATCATGAGATGCGACTGAGGGGAATTTGAGATGTATGAATTTTTACCAAAGGCCGTGCGCCAGGGCCTTGAAGATGCCAGAAAATCGGCCATGCGCCAGAAAGACAGGCTTTGCGTGCATGATGGCGATAATGTCTACCGTATCCGGCGGTTGTGGGATGACGGTTTTGCGTTGGATCCCGAAGGGTCGGACAAGTTGCGCGGACGGGTCGATATTTATGATGGCCCGCGACACCTGTATCAGTGCCTTGTCGTGAATTCCGTTGTTGAGGACGGTGAGCGGGTTTTCGAGTTCAAATGGCTGACCGCTGCATCCGACCGACCCGCGCTGGATTTCGTGCGGCCCGATTTTGCACCGGTGGCTTTGCTGGGCTCGTCCTGAGAAACGGGGCAAGGCATCAACAAACCGCTCGTGATCTCTTTGCACCCGGAACCACGCGGCCCTGATAGGGATCGAATTCTGTGGCATATTGCGCCACTGATCTATCGTCATGGGTCTCGATTTCATCCAAAAAGTACCTGAACCGCTTTGCCATCGTTCCCGGTAACTTTATGAATTATGCTGGGTTTCTTCGGCTGACCGTTGTGCAAATGTGTAACGCCTACATTTCCTGGGTTGAGGGGTTAGATTGTCAGCGACGGCAAAGACAAGATAAGTGGTAGCATGGCAGCAAGAACCGCACCCACATTAGAGGATGTCTCCCGCGCGACGGGCGTGTCTACCGCCACCATCTCTCGCGTGCTTAATGCGCCGGGCAAAGTGGCCCCTGCCACCCGGAACAAAGTGACAGCGGCAATCGAGGAACTGGGCTACACCCCCAACCATGGCGGCCGGGCGCTCGCATCCAACAGATCCAACACCGTGGGCGCCATCATCCCGACGCTTGCCAACGCCGTGTTCGCGATGGGCATACAATCGTTTCAGGAGGCGTTGTCGGATGCTGGCATCACCTTGCTGTTGGCCAGCACGGGCTATGATCCTGAACAGGAGCAGCAGCAAATCCGGGCCTTGGTGAGCCAGGGGGCTGATGGTCTGTTGTTGATCGGACATGAGCGCCCCGCTGCGACGCGCCGGTTTCTGGAATTGCGCGGTGTGCCCCATGTGCTTGCCTGGTGTTTTGAGGATGATCCTGACGCCCTGTTTGCCGGGTTCGACAACCGCAAGGCGGCGTATTCGCTTGCGAAAAAAGTGCTGGACATGGGCCATCGCAACATTGCCCAGATTACCGGGGACATCGCTGGCAATGACCGAGCCCAAAGGCGGCGCGAAGGGGTAGAGGCTGCCATCGCCGACCATCCGTCCAAGGCCCGGCTGACCGGAACGATTCAGGCGCCGTTTCTTCTGGAACCCAGCGGTGACGCATTTGCGACGCTCGTGGCTGGTCCTGATCGCCCGACCGCCATTATCTGCGGTAGTGATGTTCATGCGGCAGGTGCCACCGTGCGGGCCGCAGAGATGGGGATCAAAGTGCCGGAAGATATCTCCATCGTTGGATTTGACGATATCGGCCTGGCCTCTGTGGTGACGCCGCCATTGACTACTTTGCGTATTCCCCAGGTCGAGATGGGCCGTATGGCCGCTGATCTGTTGCTGCGGAAAATAGCGGGGCAGGGTGACGTTCAAAGTGTTGAATTGCCGACCGAGATTGTGATGCGCGGTTCGCTTGCGCCGCCGTCTGGCTAACTCTTCTTGTCAGGTGATTGCGCGCGGACGATTTCGGCGATGCGGGCCAATTGCGGTGTCAGGGGACTTGTCTTGCGCCACACCATGCCAATTGTGCGTGATGGTTGCGGGTTATTAAATCGGGTCACGGCGACGGGTGCTGATCGGGTCTCTACCCCCACTGCCATTTCCGGCAAAAGCGTCACGCCCAGCCCCACGCCAACCATCTGCACCAGCGTTGACAGCGAACTGCCGTCGAGCCCCGCCCAAGGCCGTGCGACCGGCATGTTGCAAAACGATAGGGCCTGATCGCGAAAACAGTGTCCTTCCTCCAGCAGCAACAGCCGCATCTTGTGCAGTGTATCCGCGCTTGGCACTGGTTTGCCTGCATCCGCCTCTGGCCGCACCAGTAGGAAGCTTTCCTCAAACAGCGGCACCTCGGTCAAGCTGGGTTCTGACACCGGGAGGGCGAGGATCGCTGTATCAAGTCGACCTTCGACCAATTCTTCGATCAGCCGGGGCGTGACGGTTTCCCTGACGTGAATATCAAGGCTGTCATGATCCTGGGTCAACCGTCGGATCAAACCGGGAAGCAGATAGGGTGCGACGGTCGGAATCACCCCGATCCGCAACCGACCGACCAGCCTGTCCATGGACGCGCGGGTCAGATCATCCAGCTCATCCACCGACCGCAGAATATCGCGAATACGGCTGACGAAGACCTCTCCAAAATGGGTCAGGCGAATATTCCGGGCGGTGCGTTCAAACAGCACGATGCCGAGGTTTTCCTCCAAATCCTTGATCTGCATGGACAAGGCAGGCTGAGAGATCGCACAGGCATCTGCCGCATGGCCAAAATGGCTGTGCCGGGCCAGCGCGTCGACGTAACGCATCTGTTTGAGCGTGAGATTATTCATAAGCCCAACTTATCGCCGCAATCAGTAAAATCAACTTAAGCTAATCGAAATTCCAGTGTAGAATGATTCTAGAAACATTCAGCCACGATGGGAGATCTACGATGGACGGAGCCTTTGATGACGTCAACAAAGAGCAGGTGGGCAAGTGCCCGGTTTTCCATGGAGCGACAGGGACAACCGCCAATCAGCACTGGTGGCCGAACAAGCTGAACCTCAAGATGCTGCACCAGAACACGCCGCAATCCGATCCGATGGGCGTGGATTTCAACTATGCCGAGGAATTTAAAGGCCTCGATCTGGAAGCGGTTCGCGAAGATCTGCGGGCGTTGATGACGGACAGTCAGGAATGGTGGCCGGCGGATTATGGGCATTATGGCCCGTTTTTCATCCGCATGGCGTGGCACAGTGCCGGTACCTACCGCGTCGGTGACGGGCGCGGTGGTGCGTGTTCCGGGACAATGCGGTTCGCACCACTCAATAGTTGGCCGGACAACGTGAACCTCGACAAGGCGCGCATGTTGCTTTGGCCGATCAAGCAAAAATATGGCCGCAAGATTTCCTGGGCCGATCTGATGATCCTGACGGGTAATGTGGCCCTCGAAACGATGGGTTTTGAGACATTCGGTTATGCCGGTGGCCGCGAGGATGTGTGGGAACCCGAAGAAGATATTTATTGGGGCCCTGAAGGCGAATGGCTCGCCGATCAGCGCCACGCTGCAGGTCGCGAGCTTGAGGGCAATCTGGGTGCGACCCAGATGGGTCTGATCTATGTGAACCCCGAAGGTCCGAATGGTGAGCCTGATCCGCTCGCATCCGCACATGACATCCGCGAGACCTTCGGACGCATGGCCATGAATGACGAGGAAACCGTTGCCCTGATTGCTGGTGGTCATACATTCGGGAAAACCCACGGCGCTGCCGACCCCGAGAAATATGTCGGACCAGAGCCGGAAGCGGCGGGTCTGGAAATGCAGGGTCTGGGTTGGAAAAGCACCTACGGCACTGGCAAGGGCGGCGACGCGATTGGATCCGGTCTTGAAGGCGCTTGGACACCGACACCGATCAAATGGGACAACAGCTATTTCGACGTGCTTTTCGGGTTTGAATGGGAAAAAACCCAAAGCCCCGCAGGCGCGACCCAATGGGTTCCCAAGGATGGTGCCGCTGCTAATGCAGTGCCCGATGCGCACGATCCTTCGAAAACGCACCAGCCTATCATGTTCACCACGGATCTCGCTCTGCGGATGGACCCGATCTATGGTCCGATCTCAAAGCGGTTCCACGAAAACCCTGATGAGTTCGCGGTGGCCTTTTCCAAGGCGTGGTACAAACTGACCCATCGCGACATGGGCCCATATGTCTGCGGCCTCGGCCCGCTTGTTCCGGCTGAGCCTGAGCTTTGGCAGGACCCGGTGCCAGAGGTCGATCACGCGCTGATCGACGATAAGGACATCGCTGATCTGAAAGCCAAACTGCTGGATTGCGGGTTGTCCATTTCCGAGCTGACCAAGACCGCCTGGGCCTCTGCTGCGACCTTCCGTGGGTCGGACAAGCGTGGCGGGGCCAATGGTGCCCGCATTCGTCTGGCACCGCAGAAGGATTGGGAAGTCAACGAGCCTGCCGTACTGGCCAAGGCGTTGGAAAAGCTGGAAGCGGTGCAAAAGGCGTTCAACGACGCGCAGTCGGGTGACAAGAAAGTATCCATGGCTGATATTATCGTTCTGGGTGGCTGTGCTGCCGTCGAACAGGCCGCAAAGAACGCGGGCCACGATGTCACGGTGCCTTTCACGCCCGGCCGCACCGACGCCACGCAAGAGATGACGGATGTCGACTCCGTCGAAATGCTCAAGCCCAGGGCGGACGGTTTCCGCAACTTTGTGGGCAGCGATACGCAGCTTTCAGCAGCAGATGCGCTGATTGACCGCGCCCAGTTGCTGACCCTGACCGCGCCAGAGATGACGGTGCTGATCGGCGGTCTCCGTGCGTTGCGGGCAAATGCAGGTGAGAATGATTACGGCATCTTCACCGACAAGACCGACACGCTCAGCAACGACTTCTTCGTCAACGTGCTGGATATGGGCATTGAGTGGAAACACGTCGCCGACAATCTCTATGATGGTCATGCGCGTGATGGTGGGGACAAGAAGTTCACCGGAACGGCGATCGACCTGCTCTTCGGTTCCAACTCGCAACTGCGGGCGGTAGCCGAAGTCTATGCATCCAGCGATGCTGGCGAGAAATTCGTGACCGATTTTGTGGCTGCATGGACCAAGGTCATGAACGCGGATCGGTTTGAATTGACGGCGTAAGTCAGTCCTTCGAGGCGCTGCATCGCGATGAAAAGATAAACGCCACCCGGTTTCGGGTGGCGTTTATTTATGCGGCAAATGGTGCGCTCATTTGGTTTTGTCACTGATTTTTGTATCATGCTTGTCGATGCACCTGAACCCCAGCATCATTCAATAACGCTATCAACAGGGAGATACGTTATGTTCAAAACCGTTTCCAAAGCTGTCATCGCCACGTTTTTCATGTCGGGTACGGCAATAGCGGATGGCCATGCCGAATACCTCAATTCCGGCTCGGTACTGCCGACTGATTTGCCATTCAGCGAATTGGTCGTCGTTGGCGATACGCTCTATCTGTCCGGCCAGATCGGTAACTTGCCCGGCACGCTGGACCTTGCCGAAGGCGGGATCGAAGCAGAGTCGCGGCAGGTGATGGAAAACATCCAGACCTCGCTGGAAACGAATGGCTACTCCATGGCGAACCTTGTCAAATGCACCGTCATTCTGGCCGATATCGGTGATTGGGGCGCTTTCAATACGGTCTACGTGGATTTCTTTGAGGCCGGGAAATTTCCCGCCCGCGCGGCCTTTGCCGGCAGTGGCTTGGCGCTGGGTGCGCTTGTTGAGGTGGATTGTATTGGGGCGAAGTAGGCCTTTGGTTGTTGTGGCGGAGACAACGACCGCATTGCCTGAATAGACACGCCGGGATGCGCCAATTGGCGCATCCCACTACTTTAAGTGCGGTCAATTCGCAGCAGGTGGTGTCGGCTTGCTCGTCTTTTTATTGTCCTGCTTTGCCGGTGGCAGAACAGATGACTGGGGTGCGGTAACCGCACCATTGGCAATACCGGCCATTCCGTCTTCCATGCTGATCCCCAGCTCTTTGCCAAGCGCTTGCATTGCGGGCATTTGCAAGGCCATGCCCAGCACGGAATCGAGCGCCTGATTCACCGGGGTCCCACCACCCGTGGCACCGTCTGATCCGCCTGCGGGAGTCATGCCGGTCACCTGATGAATCTTAATCGAGTCGATCTTTTCGGCTGGTTTGACCATTTCGGCGATGATCGCTGGCATCGCCTCCAACTGGGCCATCCGGATTTTCATCGCGACGATCTCGGCGCTCAACTCGTTCTCGGAGTTGGCAATGGCCTTCTGACCTTCAGCAGTCGCAAGCAGATCGGTTTTCTTCGCTTCCGCCCGGACGGTCAGCGCATTGGCATCGGCCTGTGCCTCTTCCAGTTTGGCGGCGGCACGGTCGCTGGCTGCGTCTTTCTCGGCCTCAGCTGCCAGGCGAATGCCGGTTGCCTGCCGCTCCGCCTCTTTCTGGGCTTCGATGATGGCGATGCTCTTGATCCGCTCAGCTTCGGCGACGGCGCGCGCCGTTTCGATCGCTTCCGATGCCTTTGTCGCTTCGGCGCGGGCGGTGTCTGCAGATGCGCGCGCCTGGCTTTCCTCTTCGGATTTGCGGGCGACAATGATCTGACGGTCCTGATCTGCTACTTCCAATTCACGCTCTTTGGCGATCTCGGCTTCGCGGATGGCACGTTCGCGGGCGATTTCGGCCGAACGCACGGCTTTTTCGCGTTCGATCCGGGCCTCTTCCTTGGCGCGATCAGATGCCTCCTGATTGCGGGCAATCTGGGCTTCTTGTTCGGCCTGAAGGGTCTGGATCTCTTCGATCTGCGCAATCTCGGCCTGCTTTTTCTCACGCTCAATCTGATATTTGCGCTTTTCAGCCTCCATCTCCGACTGCGCGACAGATACATCTGCCTCGGCCGAGATTTCGGCACGTTCCTTGCGCGATGTGGCGATGACGGCGGCCAGTTTCTGCATCCCGACCGCGTTAAAGGCGTTGTTTTCATCAAGCGACTCAAACGGCGTCTGATCGAGCGCGGTCAAAGAAACGGCCTCAAGCTCAAGCCCGTTTTTCAACAGGTCTTCGGAAATCGCATTCTGCACCTCCTGGACAAAGCTTGCGCGGTTTTCGTGCAATTCATCCATGGTCATCTGGGCCGCAACAGCGCGCAGACCGTCAACAAGCTTACCCTCGATCATTTCGCGCAACTGATCGACGTGGAAGGTTCGATCACCAAGGGTTTGGGCGGCGCGCGAAATGCCGTCTTCTGTTGCATTGACTGACACGTAGAATTCCACGCCTACATCAACACGCATCCGATCCTTTGTGATAAGCGATTGATCTTCGACACGCGCGACTTCCAGGCGCAGTGTTTTCATATTCACCTTGGAAATTTCATGCAGAAATGGGACGACGATTGTGCCGCCATCCATGATGACTTTGCGACCGCCGGAACCTGTTTTCACCAGACTGGTTTCCCGCGTGGCCCGTTTGTAAAGCCGCGCCATGATCAACCCAATAAAGATGAAAAGGCCGATGATAATCGCTGTGGTTGTAAGGATGGGTGTGAACTGCATCAAAGTACTCCTGTGTGTATAAAAAATTAGAAAGGACGGAAGATTGTCCGTCGGGGGGTCAGATGACGAAGAACTTGTCGCCGCGTTTGCGGATCAGTGTGACCTCGCTGCCTTGCGGAAATACGTCTTCATCATGAAAGGGCTCTACCCGCAGGTAGTGGATGTTTTCGTAGCGATCCTTGATCTTGACCTCTGCAGGTCGCCCGCGTGCTGCGGCCCCTTGCGTGATCACCCCACGATGCCCACCCAGAAAGCGGGCGCGCATCGCGCTTGTTTCTGTTTTGGGCATGATCAATGCGACCCAGTTGGCAATGACGCGGGTAACGGCCAAAGCTGGCATTGCGACTATCAGGGCAGCCCCGAGTGACGGCAAGCCGTGCCCGAGGATTCCTGTCATTGTCGACTGCAGGATCAACCCGAACAGGCCGAACATCGTTAGAAACGACACAAGCCAGATCAGAAAGGGTACGTCTTTTGCACCGATCCAGGTAAACAGGCCGGATGATGATTGGCCGGCATTGGCGTCACCTGTTGCCGCCATCTCCACCGGATCCACATCAAGATCCACGCCCGCCTCAAATTCAGCGGATAGGTCAAAATCGATATCCGCATCCAGATCAGGGCCATCACTGCCCAGACCAAGAAGGGTGCCGCCAACAAGGGCGCTCAGTATTTCAAGAACAAACAGCCCTGCAACAACCGCAAGCGCAACGGCAAACGGAAAGGACTCTGGCGATAGAAAAAGGTCGGTCATGCTACTCATATCAATCATCATATATACACATCACAGAAAAATGTTAGTGTTTTATGTGCAAAAAGTTGCTTTTTTATATTTTACACTATAATATATATGGATACGGCCTACCTATATAGCGGGATCAAAACCATCCATGCCTGACTTTCTTAAACGGCGTCGTCTTGCAAGGATGATTGATCAGGCGGCTGCAAAGGTGACCGATTTGCCCGTACCCGAGCAGGGCTGGGTGGCATCCGTGCGAAAGGCGCTTGGCATGTCGGCCGAACAGGTGGCCCGCCGGAAAGGCGTCAGCAGAAATGCGGTCTATCAAGCTGAACGGAGTGAACTTGAGGGGGCGGTTTCCATCAAACAGATGGAAAACCTCGCTGCTGCCATGGGCGCGCGCTTTGTTTATGCAATCGTCCCAGACGAGCGGATCGAAGACCTGAAATATCATCAGGCCCTCAAAACAGCCCACCGGCAGATTGACGACGAACCGGATGCGCTGAACTGGTCCGCAGACGATCGGCAGGATTGGATCGAAGACAAAGCCGCTGAACTTCTCCACGACATGCCGCCCAGCTTTTGGGATGATAAGTGAACGTGCAAGGTTGATGCGGCGGGGGCCTGTCGCTATCGGTTTTGACCGTACTCTCGTTTAACATCCCAAGTCCTAAACTACCGTCCTGCGTTGCCCGACGTTTTGCCGACGCTTTTCCGACCGGCTTCTGGCGTCCAATTAACTAACAAACACTGGCATTAACCAATGAATCGGTCGCATTGACCTGAATGGGCCACACAACACCCCACCGCGCGTTGCGTCCCCCCTTGATCCGTATTGGTCATCCGTCTATACGCCCCCCGGTCGGACACGAATTAATCCGACTCAATTGAAACGCCGTGTTTGGCCGCTCCCGTCGCTGGGGGCCAATTCCGGCAAAAGGAGAAGCGACATGAAACTGAATGAACTCTCTGACAACCCAGGTGCCACCCAGCGTAAGAAGCGCGTAGGTCGTGGCCCAGGTTCCGGCATGGGTAAAACCGGTGGCCGTGGTATCAAAGGTCAGAAATCCCGCTCTGGTGTAGCGATCAAGGGTTACGAAGGCGGGCAGATGCCCCTTTATCAGCGTCTGCCAAAGCGTGGCTTCAACAAGCCGAACCGCAAGGCATTTGCCGTTGTAAACCTGGGGCTTATCCAGAAATTCATCGATGAGAAAAAACTGGATGCCAAGGCAGAGATCACCGAGGATGCGCTTGTTGCGTCCGGTTTGATCCGCCGTAAAAAGGACGGCATTCGCGTGTTGGCCAAGGGCGATTTCAAAGCCAAGGCCAAGATCACCGTGACCGGTGCATCCAAAGGCGCTGTCGAAGCTGTCGAGAAAGCTGGCGGGTCACTGACCGTCACAACACCGGCAGCGGCTGAGTAAGACCTTGTGAGCGGCGCAGCCGTCGCTTACATAGCTCTTCGAGTTTTCCCAAACGCCGCTGATCGGGGAACTGATCAGCGGCGTTTTTTATGAAAAGAGACCCATATGGCTTCTGCAGCAGAGCAAATGGCAGCCAACGTCAGTTGGAGCGCCTTCGGCAAAGCAACTGAACTGCGTCAACGTATCCTGTTCACTCTCGGCCTTTTGATCATCTATCGCCTTGGTACCTACATTCCGGTGCCGGGTATTGATGGCGTAGCCCTGCGTGAGTTCATGGAAGATGCCGCCACTGGTATTGGTGGCATTCTGTCGATGTTCACCGGCGGTGCGCTGTCCCGCATGGGCATTTTTGCTTTGGGTATCATGCCTTACATCTCGGCCTCGATCGTGGTGCAGTTGCTTGGGTCGATGTATGAGCCTTTGAAAAACCTCAAGAAAGAGGGCGAACAGGGGCGTCGGAAGCTCAACCAGTATACGCGCTACGGCACCGTGGTTCTTGCCACCGCGCAAGCTTACGGCATGGCCGTCGGGCTTGAGGCGGGCGGTCTTGCTTCTGATCCGGGGATGTTTTTCCGCGCGTCTTGCGTGATCACCATTGTTGGCGGGACCATGTTCCTGATGTGGTTGGGCGAGCAGATCACCGCACGCGGGATCGGCAACGGTATCTCGCTGATCATCTTTGTCGGTATCATCGCCGAAGTGCCCGCCGCTGCCGCACAATTCCTGAGCCAAGGCCGCTCTGGTGCAATCAGCCCGTTGGTTGTTGTTGGCGTGCTTGTAATGGTCCTAGTCCTGCTGACGTTCGTTGTGTTCATGGAACGCTCGCTGCGGAAAATTCACATCCAATATCCCAAACAGCAGCGCGGGATGAAGGTTTATGACAGCTCCTCCAGCCACCTGCCGATCAAGGTAAACCCCGCTGGTGTGATCCCTGCGATCTTTGCTTCTGCGTTACTTTTGCTGCCCACGACCGTCAGCACCTTCAGTGGTGGTACAAGCGGGCCGTTCATGTCCACGATCCTTGCGCTGTTTGGTCCCGGCCAGCCGCTTTATCTGATCTTCTTTGGCGGCATGATCATTTTCTTCACGTACTTTTACACTCGCGAAGTGGCGTTCAAGACCGAAGATGTGGCTGAAAACCTCAAGAACCAGAACGGTTTCGTTCCCGGTATCCGGCCGGGCAAAAAGACGGCCGAATATCTGGACTACGTGGTCGTCCGTGTATTGGTTCTGGGTTCTGGCTATCTGGCGCTGGTGGCATTGCTGCCGGAAATTATCCGCGCCCAGCTCTCCATCCCGTTTTATTTCGGTGGAACATCGGTGCTGATCATCGTCTCTGTTGGCATGGACACCATTCAGCAGATACAATCGCATCTTGTGGCCCATCAATACGAAGGCCTGATTGAGAAATCTCAGCTGCGCGGGAGGCGCAGCGGAACCAAACGTAAAGGGCCGACGCGTCGATGAATATCATATTGTTGGGCCCGCCGGGGGCGGGGAAGGGCACACAAGCGCGCAGGCTGGTGGACGAACGTAACATGGTGCAGCTGAGCACGGGCGACATGCTTCGCGCGGCCCGCACCAGCGGAACAGAGATGGGCAAGATTGTTGCCGATGTCATGGACCGTGGTGATCTGGTCACGGACGAGATCGTGATTGGTTTGATCCGTGAAGAGCTTGAAAAAGATCAGGCAAGTGGTGGCTACATCTTTGACGGTTTCCCCCGTACGTTGGCTCAGGCGGACGCGCTTGGTCGTTTGCTGATCGATATGGGCGAAAATCTTGATGCTGTTGTCGAAATGCAGGTCGATGACGAGGCGCTGGTTGCGCGCATCACGGCCCGCGCCACCTGCGCGAGCTGTGGTGAGGTCTACAATGACAACACCAAACCGATCCCCGCAGACGGCAAATGCAGCAATTGCGGATCGACAGAAATCACCCGCCGCGCTGATGACAATGAAGAAAGCCTGCGCACACGGCTGTTGGCCTATTACAAGCAGACCAGCCCCTTGATTGGGTATTACTATGCCAAGGGCGATCTGAAATCTGTGGATGGTCTGGCCAGCATGGATGAGGTGTCTGCGAGCATTGCCAAGGCGCTTGAATAAGGCTGTATAATCGGCCCGAAAATCTTGGATCAGAATGGATTTTTAAGAAAATCCTTTTGTCCAGCCTGCACCTATTGACGATAAGGTGGATGAGCCATAAACAGCCCCATCTCGCAAGAGAATCAATCTTTGGTTAAGGGTCGCGCCCAAACACCATGAGATCACCTGATATGACGCAGCCCGGCGCCCAAACGCTCCGGGCTTACGTTGTGAAAAAAGGGTCTGGAATGACGGACCCGCAACGAAAAGGAATAGCACACGTGGCACGTATTGCCGGCGTAAACATCCCGACTGCAAAGCGGGTTCCCATCGCCCTCACCTACATCACCGGTATTGGTAACGCCAAAGCCGAAGAAATCTGCGAAGCCGTGGGCATTGACCGTGCCCGCCGCGTCAACGAACTGTCAGACGCCGAAGTTCTGAAAGTGCGCGAATATATCGACGCCAACCTGACTGTCGAAGGCGATCTGCGCCGCGAAGTCACGATGAACGTCAAGCGCCTGATGGATCTGGGCTGCTACCGTGGCCTGCGCCACCGTCGCAACCTACCGGTCCGTGGCCAGCGTACATCCACCAACGCACGTACCCGCAAAGGCCCTGCAAAGGCCATTGCCGGTAAGAAGAAATAAGGAGGGCTGGATAGATGGCACGCGATACCAAACGCACCAAAAAGAAGGTCTCCAAGAACATCGCCGCAGGCGTTGCTCACGTGAATTCTTCGTTCAACAACACCAAAATTCTTATCTCTGATGTCCAAGGCAATGCGATTGCCTGGTCGTCTGCTGGTACCATGGGCTTCAAGGGTTCACGGAAATCCACACCTTACGCAGCCCAGATGGCAGCCGAGGATGCGGGCAAGAAAGCACAGGATCACGGCGTCAAGACGCTTGAGGTCGAAGTGCAGGGCCCCGGTTCCGGCCGTGAAAGCGCACTGCGTGCTTTGGCCGCCGTTGGTTTCAACATCACATCGATCCGTGACGTGACCCCAATGGCCCACAACGGTTGCCGCCCACCAAAGCGCCGCCGCGTCTGATACACCCAAACGTCTTGGGGTCGTGCTGATGATGCGCGGCCCCAATCCGTCATTTTAACCTCGGGCGTTTGCCTTTTGGACATGGGGCAAACAGGAATGGAGGGACTATGATCCACAAAAACTGGGCAGAGTTGATCAAACCAACTCAATTGGAAGTCAAACCGGGCAACGACCCGATGCGTCAGGCAACTGTCGTGGCCGAACCGCTTGAGCGTGGTTTCGGTCTGACACTCGGCAACGGGTTGCGCCGCATCCTGATGTCGTCGCTGCAAGGGGCTGCGATTACAGCCGTGCAGATCGACAACGTGCTGCACGAGTTTTCCAGCGTTTCCGGTGTGCGCGAAGACGTCACCGACATCGTTTTGAACCTCAAGGGCGTCGCTATCCGCATGGAAGTCGAAGGCCCCAAGCGTTTGTCCGTTCAGGCCAAAGGTCCTGGCGTTGTGACGGCTGCTGATATCTCTGAAACGGCCGGTATCGAAATTCTTAACAAAGATCATGTCATCTGCCATCTTGATGACGGTGCTGATCTTTACATGGAACTGACTGTCAACACCGGTAAGGGCTATGTTTCCGCCGACAAGAACAAGCCGGAAGATGCGCCTATCGGCATGATGTCGATCGATGCGATCTATTCGCCGGTCAAGAAAGTCAGCTATGACGTGCAGCCGACCCGTGAAGGTCAGGTGCTCGACTATGACAAGCTGACCATGAAAGTCGAAACTGACGGTTCGCTGACACCTGATGATGCAGTGGCTTACGCCGCCCGCATCCTGCAGGATCAGCTGTCGATCTTCGTCAACTTCGATGAGCCCGAGTCAGCGACTGCTGGTCAGGATGATGACGGTTTGGAATTCAACCCGCTTCTGCTCAAGAAAGTGGACGAGTTGGAACTGTCTGTCCGTTCGGCAAACTGCCTCAAGAACGACAACATCGTTTATATCGGCGATCTGATCCAGAAGACCGAAGCAGAAATGCTGCGCACCCCGAACTTTGGCCGCAAATCTTTGAACGAGATCAAAGAAGTGCTGTCAGGCATGGGTCTGCACCTTGGCATGGACGTTGAGGACTGGCCACCAGACAACATTGAAGATCTGGCCAAGAAGTTCGAAGACCAGTTCTAAGAATTTGGGTGGGCCTTCGGGCCCATCCGCAAATGCTCGCATTGGCGGGGAATTCGGTGAGTATCAGAATGGTTTTCACCTCGGGCAATACCGCCCCAATAATACGGCTGGCACGCATCAGACCGTTGCACAAAGTATAAAGCACTTAGGAGAAAGAAAATGCGTCACGCAAGAGGCTACCGCCGCCTGAACCGCACACATGAACACCGCAAGGCGCTGTTCGCGAACATGGCTGGCTCGCTCATCGAACATGAGCAAATCAAAACAACACTGCCGAAGGCCAAGGAACTGCGCCGTGTGGTGGAAAAGCTGGTCACGCTGGGCAAGCGCGGCGATCTGCACGCCCGCCGTCAGGCTGCGGCACAGCTCAAGCAGGACATCCATACAGCCAAGCTGTTTGAGGTCATCGGCCCACGCTACAAAGATCGTCAGGGTGGCTATATTCGCATCATGAAAGCCGGTTTCCGGTATGGCGACATGGCCCCAATGGCGATCATCGAATTCGTTGATCGTGACGTGGATGCCAAAGGTGCGGCTGACAAGGCCCGTGAAGCTGAGGCTGAAGCGACAGAATAAACGTTTTGATGAAGGTTTTGAAAAGGCCCCGCTCAGAAAGTGGGGCTTTTTTTGTTTAGGGGCAGAAAAGTGGCGGCGCAAGTTCGACGTGATAGGCGCCAAACCACTTTCCTATGGCTACTTCTGCGCAGACATTCCCATCAGCACCTATGTAGCTTTCGTAAGTTTTGAAGGCGTGCTGATTTCCGTTTGGTAAGATCGCGACAACGCGGAAAGATGCCAAACGAGGCCCGTTTTTTCCCATCGGTCTTTCCCAATAACTGTCTATCACCTGTAGCCTTTGTTTCCCCTGATCGGTCCGAGGTTCGACCAAATAAATGGCAAACAAGCTCAGGAAGAATAGGATTGCGGCGATGATTAGGTAACCAAAAATCCGAAAAATGAACAAAGTCTTTACCTTACAAGTCGCCCAAAGCAGTCCCAGTATCTTGTAGTTGCTCATTATCACACCAATACTCAAGGGATCATGGCAGACCTTTTCGACAGCACACCATCTTCAGATCAAATCGCCCCTCGTCCATTAGCCGACAGGCTGCGCCCTGCGAAGCTGGCTGATGTGATTGGGCAGGATCAGGTGCTGGGGCCTGATGCGCCGCTTGGCACGATGCTGTCCTCTGGGTCACTGTCATCGCTGATCTTTTGGGGCCCGCCCGGTGTTGGGAAAACCACGATTGCCCGGCTGCTGGCGGATGAGACGGACCTGCATTTTGTCCAGATCAGTGCGATCTTCACGGGTGTTCCGGACCTGCGCAAGGTGTTCGAGGCCGCAAAGATGCGTCGGCAGAATGGCAAGGGGACGCTGTTGTTCGTCGATGAAATTCATCGTTTCAACAAGGCGCAGCAGGATGGGTTTCTGCCATACATGGAAGATGGCACGATCCTATTGGTCGGGGCCACGACTGAGAACCCGAGTTTTGAGTTGAATGCGGCGGTGCTTAGCCGGTCGCAGGTCTTTATCCTCAAACGGCTGGAACTTAAGGATCTTGAACTGCTGGCGCAGCGGGCGGAGATGGAGCTTGGCAAGACGCTGCCGCTTGATGGCCCGGCACGCGAAGCCCTATTGGAGATGGCCGATGGCGATGGTCGGGCGCTACTGAACTTGATCGAACAGATCGTCGCCTGGAAGGTTGATGGCAAGCTGGCCACCGACGATCTGACCAAGCGGTTGATGAAGCGCGCGGCGAAATACGACAAATCGGGTGATGAGCATTACAATCTGATCAGCGCATTGCATAAGTCGGTGCGCGGGTCAGACCCGGATGCAGCACTTTATTGGTTTGCACGCATGCTGGCCGGGGGTGAAGACCCACGCTATCTGGCGCGTCGCATTACGCGGATGGCGGTTGAAGATATCGGCCTTGCTGATCCACAGGCGCAGGCGGTCTGTCTGCAATCATGGGAAACCTATGAGCGGTTGGGATCGCCAGAGGGTGAGTTGGCGCTTGCGCAGGCGCTGACCTACCTCGCGCTCGCGCCCAAGTCGAATGCAGCATATGTTGCATACAAGGCCGCCGTGGGTGCCGCAAAGAAAACTGGGTCAGAGCCACCACCGGCGCATATTCTCAACGCGCCGACCAGCCTGATGAAAGAGCATGGGTTCGGGGCGGGCTACGCTTATGACCATGATGCGGAAGACGGGTTTTCGGGTCAGAACTACTTTCCCGATGGCATGAAACGCGGCGTCTATTACACGCCGGTCGATCGTGGTTTTGAGCGGGAGCTGAAAAAGCGGGTCGATTACTTTGCAGGTTTGCGCGCCAAGCGCGGCAAGAATTGACAAGCGCGTCGCAAAAGCCCATGGGACGCGCATGATGATACCTCTCATTTCGGTTGCGCTTGGCGGCGCTCTTGGCTCAGTTTTGCGCTACCTTGTAGGGTTGGCGGTGGTGTTCCCATTGGGCACGCTAACCGTTAACGTCATCGGCTCATTTGTCATTGGTTTGGTCTGGGTGCATCTGGCGGCGAAAGGGCTGCAGCATTGGCTGCCCTTCCTGATGACCGGAGTTTTGGGCGGCTTTACCACGTTTTCGGCATTCACGCTGGACGCGTTGCGCCTGGTGGAAGAGGGGCGTGTGACCGCAGCAGGAGGTTACATCATGACTTCGTTGGTGCTGTCGGTGGCTGGCTGCGCGCTTGGCCTATGGATCGCGAGAGGCTGGCCCACATGAGTGGCGTACAAACCCGCATCATCGGCTCTGATGACGGCGACCAGCGGGTCGACCGCTATCTGCGCCGTCTGTTCCCGCATCTGACACAAGGCCGCATCGAAAAGATGTGTCGCAAAGGTGAGTTGCGCGTGGATGGTGGTCGGGTCAAGACCAACACCCGGCTTGAGGTTGGTCAAAAGGTCCGTATTCCGCCACTGCCGACCGAGGAAGAGGCAGAAGCTTTGCGGTCACTCGCCAAGCAGGGCGTGACCAAGGCGGATGCCAAGCTGATCCAATCCTGTGTCATCTACAAAGACGACCATATCATTGCGATCAACAAGCCCGCTGGCCTCGCGACCCAAGGTGGCTCCAAAACCACCCGCCATGTGGACGGTATGGCCGAGGCGCTGACGTTTGGTATGGATGAAAAGCCACGTCTGGTGCACCGGTTGGACAAGGACACCTCTGGCGTTCTGCTGCTGGCCCGCACCCGGATGATGGCCAAACAACTGACAGAAAACCTGAAACATCGCGAGACCCGTAAGATTTATTGGGCTGCCGTTGCCGGCGTGCCCCACCCCCGCGCGGGGACGATTAAATACGGGTTGGTCAAAGCGCCTGGCCATGGGCGCGGTGGTGAGAATGAAAAGATGCGCTGTGTTCACCCGCGCGATGTTGCGACAACCGAAGGGGCCAAACGCGCCACCAGCGATTATGCGGTGATGGACACGCTGGCCTCGCGCGCGTCCTGGTGTGCTTTGGTGCCGATCACGGGGCGGACCCATCAGTTGCGTGCTCATATGGCCGAGATTGGACATCCTATTGTTGGTGATGGGAAGTATGGCGGCTCGTCTCAGGAGAACCTTGGCGATGGTTGGGGCGCTGGCATGGGGAGCGAGATTGGCCGAAAGATGCATCTGCACGCCCGGTCGCTGACGATAGAGCATCCGGCGACGGGTGCGATTTTGCACCTGACCGCACCACTGCCGGAGCATATGCAAAACACATGGGATTATGTGGGTTGGAACGTGGACCACGCCCCCGTCGATCCGTTCAACATGCCCGATGAGTAACTTGCGACTGGTGATTTTTGACGTCGATGGCACGCTGGTCGACAGTCAGGCCGAAATACTGGACGCGATGACACTTGCGTTTCAGGGTGAAGGTATCGCGATGCCAGATAAGGCGACGGTGCTATCCATCGTCGGGCTGTCACTGGATGTGGCCTTTGCACAGCTTTGCCCCGATGTGGATGCGGCCCGTCGCGCCCGGCTGGTCACAGGCTACAAGGCTGCTTTTGGGGCGCTGCGCCAGCAGGATCAGGAGTTGGGGCCGCTCTTTCCCGGCGCACGCGAGGCGCTTGCCGCCCTGCAGGAAGATGATCACACGCTTTTGGCGGTGGCGACCGGCAAGTCCCGCCGAGGGCTTGATAAGGTGTTGGAGCGACATGATTTGACGGGCATGTTCCATAGTGAACAGGTGGCGGATCACCATCCGTCAAAGCCGCACCCCTCCATGATCCTGACGGCGTTAAATGAAACCGGTGTGGATCAGCGGCAGGCCGTTATGTTGGGCGACACGACCTATGACATGGACATGGGCCGCGCCGCGGGCGTGCGCACGATTGGTGTTAGCTGGGGTTATCATGCCGCTGATCTTTTGCGCCCGGATCGACTAATCGACAGTTATGCAGATTTGCCGGAAACGGTGGAGATGTTGTTAGGATCGCAGCGATGAGTGACTGGAAACCAAAACGGTTTTGGAAAAAGGCGGCCGCCGTTGCAGAGGCCGGAGGCTTTGCCGTCAAACTAGATGAAAAGCCGCTCAAGACCCCGGCGAAGGCTGATTTGCTCGTCCCGACCGAGGCGATGGCGCAGGCAATTGCCGCCGAGTGGGACGCGCAGGTGGACGTTGTTGATCCTGGCTCCATGCCGGTGACGCGCGGGGCCAATGCCGCCATTGACAAGGTTGCCGCACAGCGGGCCGAGGTTGTCGCACTGCTGACGGAATATGGCGACAGCGATTTGCTGTGCTATCGCGCGGCGGGGCCGGTCGAGTTGATTGAAAAGCAGGCAGAGGCTTGGGACCCGATGCTGGACTGGGCGGCCGAGACACTGAACGCGCGGCTATGTGTCGGCGAAGGCGTCATGCATGTGTCGCAAGACCCTGCCGCGCTGGAGCGGTTGATGGCAGAGCTTGATGCGCTGGGGCATTTTGAATTGGCGGCCGCGCATGACCTCATATCCATATCGGGGTCGTTGATTCTTGCGGTCGCCGTCATGAAGCGTGCCTTGGAGCCGGAGAGGGCCTGGACTCTTTCAAGGGTCGATGAAGATTGGCAAATCTCGCAATGGGGCGAGGACGATGAGGCAAGTGCCAACGAAATCATCAAACGTGCCGCGTTTTTGGACGCTGCACGATTCTATCGCCTTTCGCTAACCTGAGGAAACACACCGTTTCTAGCGGCTGTTACCAAAAACTGCTGTTTTTTACGGCATTTGCACGTTGTTTTACGTTTAGAACCCTTGACCTCATCGACTGATTCCGCACACTGTTATGCCGTTGGTTGGGACATCCAATCTTGTGATTTATGACAGTCCAACAGTATGAAAAAATGCCGCCCGTGTAGTTGGGCGGAAACTCAGGAAGAGGTAAAAATGAAAAGAACCGTATTATTCGGCGCACTGACAATTGCTGGTCTTGCCGCTAGCGCGGCGTCTGCAGCGACCCTTGACGATGTCAAGGCACGCGGAACGCTGAACTGCGGCGTCACAACCGGTCTTGTTGGCTTTGCTGCGCCTGACGCCAATGGCGTTTGGACGGGCTTTGATGTCGGCGTTTGTCGCGCCGTTGCAGCCGCGATCTTTGGTGATCCAACAGCCGTTGAGTTTGTGCCAACCACTGGCCAAACACGCTTTACTGCGTTGGCATCCGGTGAAATTGACTTGCTTGCACGGAACACGACTTGGACATTCAGCCGCGACACGGACCTGAAGTTCGAATTTGTTGGCGTCAACTACTATGATGGCCAAGGCTTCATGGTTCCCAAAGCGCTTGGCGTGTCCTCTGCGAAGGATTTGGACGGCGCAACTGTCTGCATCCAGACCGGCACCACAACAGAGCTGAATCTGGCCGATTTCTTCCGGACCAACAACATCAGCTATGAGCCAGTGCCGATCGAAACCAACGCAGAAGCACAGCAGCAATACCTCGCTGGCGCATGTGACGTTTACACGACAGACGCATCTGGTCTGGCATCTACACGTGCAACATTTGAAGCACCTGATGAGCATGTCTTGCTGCCTGAAATCATCTCGAAAGAGCCTTTGGGCCCACTTGTCCGCCACGGCGACAGTGACTGGGGCGACATTGCACGCTGGACGTTGAATGCACTGATCTCGGCTGAAGAGCTGGGCGTGACGTCTGCAAACGTGGAAGAGCTGTCCGCAGCTGCGACCGACAACCCCGAAGTGAACCGCCTGTTGGGCACCGAGGGTGAATTGGGCGCGATGATCGGCCTGGAAGCTGATTGGGCGAAAAACGCCATTATGGCTGGTGGTAACTACGGCGAATTGTTCGAGAAGAACATCGGCGAAAACACCCCCATCGGTCTTGCGCGCGGCCTGAACGCGATGTGGACCGAAGGCGGCCTGATTTATTCGCCTCCATTCCGCTAAGGACTTCAAAGCAAAGGGCCCGGTTATCGCCGGGCCCTTTGTCCAAGTAAGAAGACCCGATAACACCAGGCTTATCCTGCGCGTGGAACGATCACCGGCAAACGGGACGACACGCGGCACATCAGGACCCCAGGGAGATTTACATGTCGACGTTGACGGACCCGCCGAAACCCGCGTTTCGGCTAAGCCAGCTTATTTATGATACCCGCTATCGGTCGATCACCATTCAGGTGGTAGCACTGATCTTGATCCTAGCGGCCTTATACTGGCTGGTGAACAACACGCTGGATAACCTTGCAAGGCTTGGTAAGGATTTTAACTACGGATTTTTGTCGAACCCGGCGGGTTATGACATCAACCAGCGCCTCATTGAGTACAACAACCAGATGAGCCATGGTCGCGCGGCGCTCGTAGGCATTCTGAACACGCTTCTTGTTGCGTTTCTCGGCTGCGTGACTGCTACGGTTTTGGGCGTCATTGCCGGTGTTCTACGACTTTCGAAGAACTGGGTCGTCAACAAGTTGATGGCTGTTTATGTCGAAGGCTTCCGAAATGTACCGCTGCTTTTGTGGATCATTCTGATCTTTGCGATCATGACAGAAAGTATGCCGCAACCTCGCGAATTCAGAGGGGAAGAAGCAACACAAAGCATGTTGCTGGGCGACAATGTTGCGATTACCAATCGGGGTATCTGGATCCCACGGCTGGCTTTCACCAACTCCATCAGTGGTAACGAGGCGGTCGCACCGGTTGAGGATGCTGTACCTGTGGCATCTGGCGCTGCGGATTGGTTGCTGATCCTTGGTGTATTGGCTGCCAGTCTCATCGCTATCCGATTTGTGCGTCGCCGTGCTGATCGAATACAGGAGGCCACCGGAGACCGCCCAAAGACGTGGTACATTCAACTCGGGCTGTTGATAGTCCCCGTGGGGATCGTGTTTGTCATTCTCGGGCTGACCATAGTGTCACCCTATCTGCGCGGATTTAACTTCGCTGAAGGTATTCACCTCCGAAATTCTCTGATTGCGCTGTGGATTGCCCTGTCGCTTTATACTGGCGCCTTCATCGCCGAGATCGTGCGTGCCGGTATTTTGGCCGTAAGCAAGGGCCAGACTGAAGCTGCCTTTGCCTTGGGGTTGCAACCCGCCCGGACCATGAACCTGGTTGTCCTGCCGCAGGCGATGCGGGTTATTATTCCGCCGCTGATTTCGCAGTTCCTGAACCTGACCAAGAACTCATCCCTTGCTATTGCTGTGGGGTATATGGATGTCCGCGCCACGCTGGGCGGAATTACCATCAACCAGACAGGGCGAGAATTGGAGGGGATGCTGCTGCTTGGTGCGTTCTACCTGACCCTGTCGCTCATCATCTCTGGCGCGATGAACTTCTACAACACCCGCACGCAGCTGAAGGAGCGCTAAGATGTCTGATACACATGCACATTCCGCTTCTTACGTCCGCGACAAGATGCTTCCTGAACAGGCCCCGCCAGTAACACAGGTGGGGGCTATAAAGTGGCTGCGTGAAAACCTGTTTGCCGGCCCGCTTAACAGCATTCTGACGCTGATTTCCATTTACATTGTATACTGGGTCGTCATCCACATTGGGCCGTGGATAATGAATGGAATTTGGGAGGCTGACAACCTGAATGGATGCCGGGCCATACGCAACGAAATCTATGGTGAAGGCGTCCCGGCTGCGTGTTTTGCAGTTCTGACCGATCGCTGGCACCAGCTAGTGTTTGGCTACTATCCTAGTGCCCTTTATTGGCGACCAATTCTGGCATTGTTGCTTTTCGGTGGGGGGTTGGCACCTATCCTCTTCCCCAACCTGCCTCGTAGACTTTATATTTTGTCTGCATCGGCACCATTGCTGTGTATTTGGCTTCTTTGGGGCGGATCGATTTGGATGCCAATCAGCGTTGCTGTCGGCTTTTTTGTTGGATACGCGGCGTTCAAGTATTTGACGCCTGTCGTGGGTTCACTTGGCGGTACGATTGCTGCAGTTTTGCTGCCAATACTGTATTGGCTGCTACTTGCCGGCCCACTCGCTGGGGGCCTACAAGATGTGCTGCCCCTTGGCATTCAGGCCGTACAATCGCGGGCATTTGGCGGGTTCTTGTTGGCGCTCGTTATCGGTCTCGCCGCTATCGTTCTATCGCTGCCGTTGGGCATTCTTCTCGCGCTCGGGCGTCAGTCTGACCTCTTCATCATCAAGACATCCTGCGTCATATTCATTGAAGTGATCCGGGGCGTCCCACTGATCGTGTGGCTGCTGACAGCGCAGACCTTGCTGAACTACTTTTTACCACCGGGGACAAACTTTGACTTGATGCTGCGCGTGATTATCATGGTTACGCTATTTGCATCTGCCTACATTGCCGAGGTTATCCGGGGCGGTCTCGCTGCTCTGCCGAAAGGACAGTACGAGGCTGCTGATGCTTTGGGCTTGGATTATTGGAAAGCGATGCAGTTGATCATCCTGCCGCAGGCGCTGAAAATTTCGATACCCGGCATCGTCAATACGTTCATTGGGCTTTTCAAAGATACCACGCTGGTACTCTTCATTGGTCTGTTAGATTCCCTTGGAGTTGCCAATGCCATTCGGTCCACGACCGATTGGAACGGCATCTATTGGGAACTGTTCCTCTTCATCGGCGTGATGTTCTTCATCTCCTGCTTCAGCATGGGCCGTTACTCACTTTACCTGGAGAAGAAACTCCAGCGTGAACATCGTTAAAGGAGACATAAGATATGTCTGATCTTGCACTAGACCGCGAAGTTGATCGCAGCCAGATGACCGTCTCTGACGAGGTGGCGATCGAAATCCGCGAAATGAACAAATGGTACGGGACGTTCCACGTGCTGCGCGATATCAATCTGACAGTAAACCGCGGCGAGCGGATCGTGATATGCGGCCCGTCCGGGTCGGGAAAATCTACCCTGATCCGTTGTATCAACCGACTGGAGGAACATCAGGCGGGTAGTATCGTCGTGGACGGAACAGAGCTGTCATCGGATCTGAAGAATATCGACAAGATCCGGTCGGAAGTGGGTATGTGCTTCCAGCACTTCAACCTGTTTCCACATCTGTCGATCCTTGAAAACTGTACGCTGGCCCCGATCTGGGTGCGCAAGACGCCCAAGAAGGAAGCCGAGGAAATCGCGATGCATTTCCTGGAGAAGGTGAAAATTCCTGAACAGGCTGATAAGTACCCCGGCCAGTTGTCAGGTGGTCAGCAGCAGCGTGTGGCCATTGCCCGTTCGCTTTGCATGAAGCCGCGGATCATGCTGTTTGATGAACCGACGTCTGCGCTTGATCCCGAGATGATCAAAGAGGTGCTCGATACGATGATCGAGCTGGCCGAAGAAGGCATGACCATGCTCTGCGTGACGCATGAGATGGGTTTTGCCCGTCAGGTTGCCAACCGTGTGATCTTTATGGATCAGGGGCAGGTGGTTGAGCAGAATGAGCCGGAAGAGTTCTTCAACAACCCCAAATCAGAGCGGACGCAGCTGTTCCTCAGCCAGATCCTCGGACACTAAATAGCGTCGCCCCGGCCATGAGCCGGGGCCTCATCCTGCCCTGTTGTGCCGATCAGATCGCGCGGAACGGTGAAGTCGACGCAGATTCCTGCATGGCGCTGTGCGGACATCCAATCGGGTATGTCAAAATCCACTACCGTTGTCGCACAGGTGGGGTAGTCCACAAACCTTGGGTGATCCGGTGCGTTTTTGACCAACCCGCTGGCAAAGAACCCGATCCCTGGATTGTGCGAGATCATCGCGACGCAATCGCCCTTTGTTCTGTGCAGCATATCCAGCATGATGTCGGGGGCAGCGTGATAAAGCTGTCCGGATAGTTGTAGCCTTGGCTTTGGCGACAGAGCAGGCAGGATCAGATCGGCCGTCTGCTGCGTCCGTGCCGCGTCAGAACAGAGGATCAGGTCAGGGATATAGCCGCGCTTGGCCAGCCATTGCCCAATAGCTATTGCCGATGCTTTACCGCGTTTGTTCAGCACTCTCGCATGGTCGTCAGCGAAAGGGTCGCTCCAGCTTGATTTGGCGTGGCGGATCAAAATCAGGCGTTTGGTCATAAAAATGCTTTCATGTGAAATGCGGCTTGTTCGGGGAGGCGGTTGCCTTTTCCGATGGGGCAGGCGCGTCGGGCGCCGCAGCTTTTGGTCATGCAATCCGTCCCGGCGGAACTCGCCAGATAGGACTTGCACGCGGTGACGTCATAACCGTCGGCAAATGCGTCCACGGGGCAGGCGGAGGCGCAAGGTGTGTCGGGACAGCTATCGCATGGTTTCGTCGTTGGGTTAGCTTCGATCACCTCGGGGATCAGTAGCGCACCCCGGAACGCCGCAAACAGTCCTGCCGTGTCGTGAACCAAAAAACCGATGGGTGAGGCCCAGAACCGCCCTGTGCGCAGTGCCCAACTGTAGAACGGCCGGTAAGGCGGCCCACCGAACGGATAGAGCGTCTGTGAGTGAGAGCCCTCGCCGATTTCATCCAAAACCCGCTGTGACCAGCGATCCAGTGGATTGGCACCGTTATCGCGATACTCTGCGCTTTTGATAAACAGGTGCCAGAAATCTGGCTCATTCGGGCCGACCAAAACCAAAGTGCCGGTTCCCAGATCATCGTCTGGAACCAATGGGCAGTGCCCCAAAGTCATCAGACCAAAGGGCGTCAGTACTCTGGAAAGGTCGCGTAATCTATCCACTTGGTCAGCCTAGCAATGCGTTTGCGAGCCCGCCAGTCTTGGCTGTGCGGAAACGCCTTACTTCGGAGTGCGAATAATCGATCCGTTCCCGTGCGAGGTGAACAGCTCGATCAAGCAGGCATTGGGAATGCGCCCGTCAAGGATGACGACCGCCCGCACACCTGCATCAATCGCGGCGAGCGCTGTTTCGGTTTTGGGGATCATACCGCCAGCAATCACGCCGCTATCTGTCATTTTGCGCACCTGATCTGGGGTCAGTTCGGTCACTACTTCGCCGCTGTCATCTTTCACGCCTGCCACGTCGGTCAGCAATAGCAGGCGATCAGCTTTGAGCGCGCCTGCAATGGCGCCGGCGGCGGTGTCGCCATTGACGTTGAAGGTCTGGTTGGCGTCTTTGCCGGTGGCCACGGGGGCGACCACGGGGATCACACCGGCGGCGTTGAGGTCACGCAGGACCTGCACGTTCATGTCCACCGGCTTGCCTACAAAGCCAAGTTCCGGATCGTCTGCCTCTGCCACCATGATATCGTCGTCTTTGCCGGATAGCCCCACAGCACGTCCGCCCTGATCCATGATCGCCTGCACGATGCGTTTGTTCACGAGGCCGGTCAGAACCATCTCGACCACTTCAACGGTGGCCAGATCAGTCACGCGTTTGCCGCGCACAAATTTGGATTTGATGCCCAACTTATCAAGCATCTCGTTAATCATCGGGCCGCCGCCATGGACTACGACAGGGTTCATGCCGACCTGTTTCATCAGCACGATGTCACGGGCGAAATCGGCCATGGCCTGATCGTCGCCCATGGCGTTGCCGCCGAATTTCACAACAACCGTGGCACCAGAATAACGCTGCAAAAAGGGCAGGGCCTCTGACAGCGTGCGTGCGGTGGCGATCCAGTCACGGTTCATGTCTTCTGTCCTCTGCTTCATGACAGTCCTGCGATAATGGCCCTAAGTGTTGGAATACCGTCACCCTTTTCCGATGAGGTCAAGATCAGCTCTGGGAAAGCCGCGGGATGCTTGGCAAGTGCAGCGCGGGTTTTCGCGAGGGAATCTTCAAGCGCTTTGCCTTTCAACTTGTCGGTCTTGGTCATCACGACCTGAAAGGTAACCGCAGCCCGGTCGAGCAGTGACATGATCTCTTCGTCCACAGTCTTGGCCCCGTGTCGCGCGTCGATCAGTAGGAAAACCCGGCGCAGGGTTTGTCGCCCTGACAGATACTGTTTCAGCAGGTTCTGCCACTTTTCAACGACGGCCACCGGTGCATTGGCAAAGCCATAACCGGGCAGGTCGACCACGTAGATATCGCCCGCCGTGAAGAAGTTGATCTCTTGCGTTCGTCCCGGTGTGTTTGACGCGCGGGCGAGGCCCTTGCGCCCGGTCAGAGCGTTGATCAGGGATGACTTGCCCACGTTGGACCGGCCCGCAAAGCAGATTTCCAGCCGATCAGCAGGGGGCAGGCCATCCATGGCGACCACGCCTTTGAGAAACTCGGTCTCGCCCGCAAACAGCAGGCGTCCCTTTTCCAATGCGGCCGGATCGGGCGTTTCGACCTCTGAAAAGTGAAGCTCCATCATAGCACCTCTGCCGTGTCGCCAAGCGCAATGCCACCTGACTGGATGACAATACCTGCGACGCCAAAATTCTGATGGCCAAAGCCGTTGTTGAGCGCGGCAAGCGTGTCTGCATCGCGTTCACCTGTTTGGGGGTTGGCCATCGTATGTTTGCACCGTTCGGTTGGTTTTTGGACGCGGATTACGGCATCGCCGATGCTTATATCCTTGTCGATCCAGTCGAATTCTGCCCATGCGGGCAGGTCGTCGACCCAGATATTGCCGCGCCAGCGTTCCTTTTCCAGCGGGCCACCATGGAACGCTTCGACCGCCGCGTGGCTTGCGCCGTTCATGATCGTGACGGTGGGCGTGCTGTCATCGGTAAAGCCGCGGTTGGGTATGTGTGGAGCGATGCCTGTGGCCGGGGTCGGCAAGTCCAATTGGTTGACCCAAGTGATGAACCGATCTTGGTCTGCCGGATCGTCGGGGGCAAAGGTGAGCCTGCCCAAAGTATTGTGGCGCAGAGTGATCTGGCGGCTTTCCTCATCCAGCGTGGCCCAGAAGCCCGCAAGGGCGGGGTTAAGGCTGCCAATGACGAAATTCCGGCACCCTACCCATTCAGGGTTGGTCGGTTCAAATTTGCTTTTGGCATGCATCACGGCCCAGTGCCTGTCCCAGGGCATCGTAGCGCCTTTGGTCAGTGTGACGCGCTCAAGCGCCTCGCGTCCATGGCTTTTAATCGGATGCCGCCAGAGACCGGTGACATGGGCCACATTATTTGCCTTTGGTCTCTTCGGTCTCAGCAGCCTTTTTGCGGCGGCTGAAACCGGATTTAATGTTACCGAAGACGTCTGGCTTTGCCCCGTGGCTGCGCATGATGGCGTATTGCTGGGTGAAGGTGATGATGTTGTTGGCAATCCAGTAGATTACCAGACCGCTGGCGAACGAGCCCAGCATGAACATGAATACCCAAGGCATCCATGCAAAGATCATCTGCTGGGTCGGGTCGGTCGGGGCCGGGTTCAGCTTTTGCTGCAGCCACATTGAGACGCCAAGGCAGATCGGCAGGATGCCGATGGCGAGCAGGGCCAGAATTGTACCGGGTTCGGGTGCTGCCCAAGGGAACAAGCCAAACAGATTGAACAATGATGATGGGTCAGGCGCGCTCAAATCCTTGATCCAGCCGATCCAGGAGGCGTGCCGCAGCTCAATCGTGACAAAGATCACTTTGTAGAGCGAAAAGAAGATCGGGATTTGTAGCAAGATCGGCAGACAACCGGCGGCCGGGTTGACCTTGTTGTCTTTGTAGAGCTTCATCATGCCTTGCTGCATGGCCTGCCGATCGTCACCGGCGTTTTCCTTCAGTTTTTCCATCTCTGGCTGAAGCTCTTTCATCTTGGCCATGGAGACATAGGATTTATAGGACAGCGGAAAGACGATGGCTTTCAGGATCAATGTCAGCGCAATGATTGCCCAGCCCATGTTGCCGATTGCCGCATTCAATGTGTGAAGCAGGGCAAAGATTGGTTTGGTCAAAAAGAAGAACCAACCCCAGTCGATACTGTCGAGGAAGCCTGCAACAGCGCCGTCATTCTGGTAGTGGCGGATCGCTTCCCATTCCTTTGCCCCGGCAAAGAAACGGGTACTGACGCCGACGCTTTCGCCTGGTGCAACGGTTGTCGGGTTCATCACGGCTTCGGCCTGATAAACGTCACGCGTATCGTCGTATTTTGATGTGGAGCGGAATGGTTGCGTTTGATCGGGGATCAGCGTGGTCATCCAGTAGTGATCAGTATAGCCAATCCAGCCCGATGAAGTCACATCCAGCCGTTCGGCTTGCGTGCGTTCACGGTTGTCGACCTCGTATTCGGTAATGTCGTCGTAGCCTGTTTCCTCCAGCTCACCGTCGGTCATCCGCACAAGGCCCTCGTGCAGGATGAAGAAGTTTTTCAGGTCTGATGGCTCACCATGGCGGCGGATCAGGCCGTAGGGGCGTGCGGTAACAGGCTCCGCGCCGGTGTTCTCGATGCTTTGGTTGATCGTGAACATGAATTCATCGTCAACCGTGATTTCATTGCGGAAAATCTGTCCCGCGCCGTTGTCCCAAGCCAGTGTGACTGGGGTGTCTGGGGTCAGCGTGTCGCCGCTTTCGATAGACCACAAGGTATCGGGACCGGGGACCGCATCACCTGCTATCCCTTCGGCGGGGGCCCAGCCAAACAGTGCGAAATATGCATCGGACTCACCGACTGGGCGGAGCAGGTTGACGGTTTCTGCGTCTTCGTCCAGCGTTTCCTTGTATTGGGTGAGGGCCAGATCATCGATGCGCCCGCCCTTCAGTGAAATTGACCCGCTTAGCTCTGGCGTCTCGACGGAGATACGAGGTGCGTCCGCTGCGGGTTCTGTGTCTGGGGTAGATGGTGCTGTTGCATCATCCTCTGATACAGCGGGATCGGCGGCTGGCAGCGAGGTGTCGCTTGTCGCTTCCGTCTGGGCCGTCGGGTCGACGGGCAGTTCTTCCGGAGGGAACAGAACGGACCAGGTCATGATGACCGCAAAGCTCAACACGGTCGCAAGAATGAGGTTCTTGTTCTGGTCGTCCATTTGAAAACAGCCCATATCCACGCAAAAGTCTGGTGGTGGTTCAACCCTTCAAGGGGGCAAAGGTCAAGCGGTTTCGCAACAAAATAGGGCGAGCGGCCCGCTTTATGATGCCGCAGCCAGATACGCCGTGGATATTTGTATCGATAATAATGGTGCCCCAAGACGGACTTGAACCGCCGACCTACTATTTACGAAACAGTTGCTCTACCGACTGAGCTATTGGGGCATGCCGCCGATTTATCAGCGGCGTTTGATTGTGGCAAGATGTCCGGTTCTGATCCGCCGCGTTTGGCGACGGGGGTCAGCCTGACACGCCTTATGTCGCCGTTGGTGTCGCAGGGGCGGCTTTCGCGCCATCTTCGACTATTTCAGCCTCGACGATTTCCACCGGTACCGGCGCCATCGTTTCCGATTTCTGGCCCACGATCAGGGGCAGCATTTCAGTACCTGCGGGCATGGCCACTTCGGTTGCGGGCGGTGTTTTCCAGGCAAGCGTGTCGAAGGACGAGCAATTGTCACAGGTTGCTGACCAATTGGCGTGGATGTGCTGGCAGTTCTCGCAAATCCATTGTGGCCCGCGAGGTGCCGTCAGCGCCCTTGTCAGCCAGCCGCGTACCACCGAGTCGTCGGCCCCTTCGCCGCGTTCGATCGCTGCCATGATCGTCAGGTTACGGGCTGTCGGGTTTTCTTCAACAAGGTCACCCAATGCCCGTTTGGCTGCAGGAAAATCCTCTTGCGCGATATGCAATTCGGCCATCAGCATCTTTGTCTCAGCGTTGTCTTGCGTGCCCTTGGTCAGGGTGCGGAAGCGTTTGATCCGGGCGTCAGGTGTTTCATCAGGTGCAATTTCGGCGAATGCCGCGGCCAGGTCGGGATGGGGTTTGACGCTCCATGCTTTGGTAAGCACGCGTGAGGCATAGCGGGCATTGCCTTCGGCAATATATCCGCGTGCTGCCATGACTGCTGCCGGGATCAGATCGGGGGACAGCCGGTTGGCCTCAATCGCCGCCTCGCGGGATTCGATAGTTTTGCCACTGTCCAGAACGTCACGGGCTTCGGACAAAGCCAGCACGGCATCGCGCCGTTTATGCACATCGCGGGGCAGGCCGCCGGATTTCAGCTTTGCCGCCAGCGTCTTGCGTGCGCCTGTCCAATCGGCGCTATCGGCCTGCAGGCGCAAGAGGATATCTTGGGTTTCTTCATGTTTGGGTTTCAGGGCAAATGCCTTCTGCGCCAACTTCAAAGCGGTGTCTGTATCACCATCCGACAGCTTTTGTTTCATGATCCCACGCACGCCGACAAACCGGGTTTTGTCATCTGTCAGCAGTTGTTTGTATGTTTTCTCGGCCTTGCGGCGGTCGCCGGTCAGTTCTGCCGCCTGAGCAGTCAGCAAATTGGTCAGTTGCGGCTTTTGCAGGTATTTTTCTGCCTTCGCCGCCTTGGTCAGCGCCAGATGCCCTTCGCCAGAGGCAAGCGCCATCATACCTTCTGACAGCGCCTCGTACCCTTTGCGTTCACGGTTGCGGTCGAAATAGCGCGACACGGCGGTTTCATCGCCATTGAGAAATTTGAACATCGCGACCAGAAGCCCGATGAGTTTAAAGCCGAACCAAACCAGGAAAACAAAGGCAAGGAGGCCGAACGCGACCTCAAGCGGTTGGAGCGTGAACTCTTCCACGCCTGTGTTGATGGTCAGTCCGCCGTCCAGCTCCATCAACTGGGTGCCGCCATAGGTCAAGGCTGTCACAGCAGCAACGAAAGCCAGGATTTTAATCAGGGACCAGAGCATCATTAACGCCTTTAGCTATCATTCAATGAGGTAAGAAGGTCGTCAACAGAAGCGACCGCATTTGCGCGCGTCTCTGCCTCGCCGAGCCAATCCGACATTTCGGCCCGCACTACGTCGGGCAGTGCATTCACTTCGGCCAGAGTGTCCGACAAACGCCCTTGTTGCAAGGCAGCTTCTGCGCGGGACAGGATAGCGTCAACCGTATTGCCTTCGCGTGGTGCTACAGAGCGGACGTCCAACTGGTTTCGCAAGAACGCCCCAAGACCCGTGGTTTCTTCTCCTGCGACACGCTCTTCCCGTGCTGTCGCCAGCGCTGCGCGGGCAACGTCCGGGAATTTTTCTTGTAGGCTGGACAGGGTTGGTATTCCATCTTGCACCGCCAGCAACGCTTCTGGCACCGGTTCGCTCATAGCGGCTTCGAGATCTGTCAAAGCCGGACCCATTGCTGCACCGCTTTCCATCGCGGCCTGAACGCGGGCTATGGCGGCGCGTCCTGCCGCAGCACGCGCCGCAGCGGCTGCGTTTTCTTCGATAGAAGCGGCTTCATTACGGGCTTCCTCAAGCTGCGCTTGTGCACCATCAGCCATTTCAGCGATCTGCGCGCGCAACTCTTCCAATTCAGTCTCATAGGCAGAGATTGCAGGGCCAGCGGTTGCGCCTTCGTCTGTGGGTTGCTCGGCCAGTTGGCGAAAGCGTTCATCAATAGCGGCCAGTTCGCCATCAAGTCGCGTTTGGAGGTCTTGTACGGATGTCGCCAGGTCGGCTTGCGCTGTTTCCAGACCGCTCAGGTCCACCGTTGGTAGTCCTTCGATCTCCTGCCGCAACGCGCTGATAGTTGTCCCTTGCGAGTCGATCTGGGCGCTGAGGTCGTTTGACGGCTGGGGTTGCCAGTAATACGCAGCGCCGAAACCGATACCCCCGGCAATTAGCCCACCTAGCAGCAATGGAAAAAACCCACCTCGTTTTTCCGGCTCTGGCACTGGTGCGGGGGCCGGTTGGGGCGCGGGTTGAGCCGATGCCGCTGCCTTTTCTGGTTCGGGTGCGGTAGCGGGTTCTGGTTCCGACTTTTCTGCAACGACGATGGTTTCGGTCTCTGCCACCTCTGCTTCCGCCATTACTGGTTCAGCGGTTTCAGGCTGAGCTGCCTGATTTCCGTGCACTTCGGGCGGAATAATATCCAGATAGGGGTCGGTAAATACTTTGGTCGATTCGTCTGATGGTGCCGCGGCATTCTCTAGTATCAACGGCTCGGCAGGGTCTTTTTTGCCTTTACGAGGTTGTTTTGCCAAGTTTTTACCCCTTTAGCGTACCATGTGCCGACGCAATCACGCGGCGTTGCTATACACTATCTTGCCAGTGTCTGACCCTCAACCCAAGCCGAAGCTAGTGATGGTCCTTAGTCATGTTTTTCAGGCAATCCAACGTCGCCGCTATCATATGAAGACCAGTAGGTTTTTCACAGGTCGTCAATGACTGCGGCTGCATTCTTTGCGCTGCCTTGGCAACCGCCGAACTGATCGCAATGACATGCGGCCCTTTGCCCTGCCCAACTGCGCTCGTGCAGATATCGGCGGTCCGTGGTGAAAACAATGGCAGGACAATAGTGCCGCCGTCAGACAGCAGTTTGGTTGCCTCACTCGTCAATGGCAGAGCTTCTTGCCCGTAAGCGACAACAGCGCGACAGGATAAACCCGCATCGCTGAGTGTCGTGGAAATGTTGCCGCGCGCATGCTGTCCGCGAATATGTGCCAAAGGACCTTCTGGCGCCGCGGCCAGGATCATGTTGCGCAAATCGTCAGCATTTCCGGGTCCAACTTTTACGTTGAAACCAAGTGCACGGGCGGCATCAGCTGTCGTTTGACCGACGCACCACGCCGTCAGGGCGGTGTCGAGACCAAGCCGCGCTGTCTGTGCGACGCCATTTGCTGACGTGAAGACATATCCCTTCACGTCTTCCAGTGGCGTATCTACCTGTGAGGGCACGATTTTCAGCAAAGGCGAGATGATCACGTCGATGGGCATGTCCAGCGCCGCTGTGATTTTTTCCGCAAAAGCAATCGACCGGGGTTCGGGCCGCGTAAGGATCAGTGTGGGTGCCATCGACTTCCCATTGTGAGAACAGATATCCAGTGTTACCTGCGATTGACCAACACGCAACTGGAACCGTAACCGAAATGACCCGCCCTCTTACCGTTCTTGGTATCGAAAGCAGCTGTGACGATACGGCGGCTGCAGTACTTCGTGGGTCGGATATTTTGTCTTCGGTGGTTTACGGCCAGACAGACCTTCATGCCGCCTTTGGCGGAGTCGTACCAGAGGTGGCAGCCCGCGCCCATGCCGAAAAGCTGGATCATTGTATCGAGCAGGCCATGGATGAGGCCGATGTTGGCTTTGATGATCTTGATGGCATTGCGGTGACTGCTGGGCCGGGTCTGATCGGGGGCGTTCTGTCGGGTGTGATGTGCGCAAAGGGGCTGGCTGCGGCGACCGGGCTGCCATTGATCGGCGTGAACCATCTGGCGGGTCACGCGCTGACCCCCCGTCTGACCGATGATGTCCCTTACCCGTATCTGATGCTGCTCGTCTCTGGTGGGCATTGCCAGTTTCTAATTGTCGAGGCGCATGACCGCTATCGCCGGATCGGTGGTACAATCGACGATGCACCGGGCGAGGCATTTGACAAAACCGCGCGCCTGCTTGGCCTGCCGCAACCCGGTGGCCCTTCGGTAGAACGGGCAGCGCGAGACGGTGATGCCAGCCGTTTTGACCTGCCGCGACCACTGTTGGGCCAACCGGGATGCGATATGTCGTTTTCGGGGCTGAAGACTGCGTTGCTGCGCGCCCGCGACGGTGTGGTCGCGCAAAAGGGTGGTCTGACGACGCAGGATCAGGCGGATTTGGCTGCGGGTTTTCAGGAAGCGGTCGTCGACATTTTGACCCGGAAGAGCCGCCGTGCCTTAGAGGTATACGCCCAAGCATCACCCGACACGCCCACTTTTGCTATTGCTGGCGGCGTTGCAGCCAACGGCCCGATCCGGTCTGCATTGCAGACGCTTTGTGATGAAACCGGCACAGCGTTCATGTCCCCACCGATGGCGCTTTGCACCGACAACGCAGCGATGATTGCCTATGCGGGGATGGAGCGTTTGCGTCATGGTCAGATTGATGACCTGACCCTTTCGGCCCGTCCGCGCTGGCCATTGGATGATAGGGCCGCACCTATGCTGGGGTCGGGAAAGAAAGGAGCGAAGGCATGAAGATTGGGGTTGCTGGCGGTGGGGCGTTTGGCACTGCGCTGGGTGTGGCTTTGGCGTTGGATGGTAACGACATTACATTATGGGCGCGTGATCCACAGGCGGTGCAGCTTATGCAGACCGAGCGGCGAAATCCCAAGTTGCCGGGTGTCGATCTGCCACAGAACATTCTGTTCTGTTCGGATCTTGAAACCCTGTTCAGCGCCGATATCATCCTGATCGCCATTCCGGCGCAGACGATCCGGGCTTTTCTGACAGATCATGTTGATCGCTTGACGGGCAAGCATCTTGTGGCTTGTTGCAAGGGCATCGATCTTGAGCGGATGACGGGACCGGGCAGTACGATCCGCGCTTTGGTGCCGGATGCCACAGCGGCGGTTCTTACGGGGCCAAGTTTTGCCGCAGATATTGCTCGCGGATTGCCCACGGCACTTACTTTGGCCTGTGCGGACGATGCGATGGGGGCGATTTTGCAGACCGCGCTATCGACCACAGCGATGCGGCTTTATCGCAGCAATGATATCATTGGGGCGGAACTGGGGGGCGCGTTGAAGAACGTCATGGCAATTGCCTGTGGCGTGACGATTGGGGCCGGGCTTGGCGAAAGCGCGCGTGCGGCCCTGATGACGCGCGGGTTTCCCGAAATGCAGCGCCTTGCCGCCGTGCTGGGGGCATCGCCAGAGACCTTGGCGGGGCTTTCGGGCTTTGGGGATCTTGCGCTGACGTGTACCTCTGACCAGTCGCGCAATTATCGCTACGGTCTTGCGCTTGGGCAGGGGACCGATTTTGACAGCAGCACCACGGTCGAAGGTGCTGCCACGGCCCGCGCTGTGCGGCGATTGGCGGAAGAATTAGGTATCGAACTGCCAATTTGTACCGTGGTTGCCGACCTGACAGAGGCGAAAACTGATGTGCCAACCGCGCTGAACGCGCTTTTGTCGCGCCCATTGAAGGAAGAGTAACATGCGTTTCGCGTTGATGTGTCATGACAAGCCGGACCACTTGGCTGTCCGCAAGGGAAACCGTGATGCTCATCTGAGCTATATCGCGGAAACCGGCGTGGTGGAGATGGCGGGTCCATTGCTTAATAAAGCAGGAGTGATGTGCGGTTCGCTTATCATTCTTGAGGTCAATGATCAGGGTGAGGCTGAGGCCTGGGCCAGCAATGATCCTTACGCAAAGGCCGGGCTTTTTGATACAGTTACGCTGAAAGCATGGAACAAGGTGATCGGCTGATGGCGTATTGGTTGTTTAAATCTGAACCCGATGTCTGGGGCTGGGATGCCCAGGTGGCCAAGGGTGAGGCTGGCGAAGAGTGGGATGGTGTCCGCAACTATCAAGCACGCAACAACATGCGGGCGATGAAACTGGGTGATCAAGGGTTCTTTTACCACTCTCGCACCGGGCTTGAGATCGTTGGCATTGTCGAGGTCTGTGCCGAAGCCCATCGGGACAGCACCACGGATGACGAACGCTGGGACTGTGTTGATGTCAAAGCGGTACGCCCAGTGAATACGGCAGTGAGCCTTGAAAAAATCAAGGCGGACCCACGGCTGAAAGACATGGTCCTGGTCAATAACTCCCGCCTGTCTGTGCAGCCTGTGACGGACGAAGAATGGGCCATGATTTGCGAAATGGGTAATACAAAGCCCTAGCCTGCGACATTCTGTCAGGTCATACTCTGTTCAGTTAACAGTTGAAGGAGTGAACGATGGAGTATGTTTCTGTTGTTTTGGCCGCCGTAGCGGCATTCGCTTTTGGTGCGGTCTACTACATGGTGCTGGCCAAGCCATGGATGGCTGCCGCCGGGATAGCGCTTGGGGCCGACGGCAAACCGATCAACAATTCCGCCGTGCCTTATGTCGTGTCGTTTATCTGCATCATTCTTGTTTCAGGTATGATGCGCCACACATTCGCCCTGTCGGGTATCACGACCCCCGACAAAGGCCTTATATCCGGTCTTGGCGTTGGCTTGTTCTTCATTACGCCATGGATTTTCATCAACACCGGCTATTCCGAGCGGCCATGGAAACTTGCGGTGATTGATGGTGGTTATGCGACCGCAGCTGCAGCTATCATCGGGGTGGTTTTGACGGTGATCTGACCCACAAAAAGAAAAGGGTCCGGACCTGGACCCGAACCCTTTTCACCCCGCGTACTCCTAATTCCACCACACGCTATTGAAAATCTGATCCGGACCGTTCTGGCCATGTTCTTTCGTAGAATAGGCTGTTGGGGTGAAGCAAAGGTTAACCGCAGCAAAGACTATGCAAACAAGCATATTGGTATGCGGAAAAAGAAACGTCTGCCCGAGGTTGGGCAGACGCTGCGTCCTGAAAATGTCGATGTGATCAGGAGTAGACGGATTCTTTGCTGAAATGCTTGGTCAGCATGTAATAGATAACGGCCCGGTATTTGTTGCGCTCGGAACGACCATAGGTGTTGATGACAGAGTCGATGGCGCTATCAAGCTCTGGACCGTCTTTCAGGCCAAGTTTCTTGATAAGGAAGTTGTTTTTAACGGTGGCGATTTCTTCGGGCTGGCCACCTGCCACTGTTGATGCGTCCGCGTTGTAGATCGAGGGGCCGCAACCGATTGTAACTTTCGTCAGCAGATCCATATCCGGCGTCATGCCGCATTTGCTTTTGAGATCTTCTGCATACTTAGCGATCAAGTCGTCTCTTTTACCCATCGGAATTGTCCCCATTCTTTCATACAATTTGATTTTTTCGCCATGAGAGCCATGGCGTATCGGCACGTTAAAGTAACAGCCAACGAGCCGTAAAGGAAAAAGCCGGTTTCGTGGCAAGGTTTCGCCCTAGCGGCAAAGGCCCCAACCAATCGATTGCAGGTGAAAATGATCTGCATGCAATCGGTTATAGTCCGGCGAAAGCGTCAGCCGGAACCATTCGCAGGCCCCGTCGCGCGCGGCCCGAAGGAATGCTGCTGTATCACCGCCGCTGTCCCAATCCGACCGGAGATTGGCCCGGCGCCCATCGGCAAAAACGAATCCTGAAACATCGATCGCGTCTGCGGTTGCATGGGTGCTCATCCGTGCGGACGGGCCGGATGAGGTGCGCAGGCGACGGCAATTGTAGCTGCCAAAATGGTCGATGGCGGTCAGCGTCGTGCCAAGATGTTCGGCGGCTGCGGGTTGCAGGCTGTGTTCTTCCCACATCGCCATACGCAGGGCGATGGCACACCGTGTTTCCAGGCCGCCAAGGCTGCTTTGACCGACGCTGCGCAAGTCAACACGTTCGCGAACATGGCATTGGTCTGAATGCTCGAAATCGGCCAGTTTTGTGAGCACTGCTGCGTCGCTGAGGGCAGCCAGACAGGTCGGCCCTTCCGCAGTGGCCCGGTTTAGTTTGAAGTTTGTAATCGGTGTGACCGGATCGCTGACAATCAGCGGCTGGGTAGGATTCCAATGGCGCGGCAATGGTGTGTCGGGATGAACCAGCAATTGGTAGCCACCAAAGGCGATTCCCCCTGCCGTCGCCAATGCGACCAGCCCGCGCAACACGGGGTGGCCATTGCCCGGTTCCTTATCGCGACCCGGCTTTGTGGCCTCTTGGGCCATCGATTGCCGGGTCGCGTTGCGCACGGGTGATCAGTACCGGTAATGTTCGGGCTTGAACGGCCCGTCGACGGTAACGCCGATATAATCGGCCTGCTCTTTTTTCAGTTCGGTCAGTTTTACGCCGATCCGCTTGAGGTGCAGACGAGCGACCTTTTCGTCCAGATGTTTCGGCAGAATGAACACGCCGGGTTGGTATTCGTCGCCTTTTGTCCAAAGCTCGATCTGCGCGAGCACCTGATTGGTAAAGCTCGCCGACATCACAAAGGACGGATGGCCAGTGGCATTGCCAAGGTTCAGCAAACGGCCTTCGGACAGCAGGATCAAGCGGTTGCCCGAAGGCATTTCGATCATGTCCACCTGTTCTTTGATGTTTGTCCATTTGTGGTTTTTCAGCGCGGCCACCTGAATTTCATTGTCGAAATGGCCGATGTTGCCGACGATCGCCATGTCCTTCATCTCGCGCATATGCTCGATCCGAATGACGTCTTTGTTGCCGGTTGTGGTAATGAAGACATCGGCGCTGTCGAGCACGTCTTCAAGGACGACGACCTCGAACCCGTCCATCGCGGCTTGCAGGGCGCAAATCGGATCAACTTCCGTTACTTTCACCCGGGCACCAGCACCGGCCAGCGATGCGGCTGAGCCTTTGCCAACATCGCCGTAGCCGCAGACAACGGCGACCTTACCGGCCATCATCGTGTCGGTCGCGCGACGGATGCCATCGACGAGCGATTCCTTGCAGCCGTATTTGTTGTCGAATTTCGACTTGGTGACGGAGTCATTGACGTTGATCGCGGGGAAGGGCAGTTGGCCGTTCTTGTGCAGGTCATAAAGGCGATGGACGCCGGTTGTTGTTTCTTCCGACACGCCTTTGATCTGGTCGCGCATCTTGGCGAACCAGCCGGGGCTTTCGGCCATGCGTTTCTTGATCTGGTTCTTGATAACTTCTTCTTCTTCGGAGGTCGGAACTGCAAGTATATCTTCGCCCGCTTCCATCCGGGCGCCAAACAGGATGTAGAGCGTTGCGTCGCCGCCATCGTCGAGGATCATGTTGGGGCCGTCAGGGAATTGGAATGAACGGTCGAGGTAATCCCAGTGTTCTTCCAGGCTCTGGCCCTTGACTGCAAAGACCGGTGTGCCACCTTCGGCGATGGCAGCCGCTGCATGGTCCTGGGTCGAGAAGATGTTGCAGGATGCCCAACGTACATCAGCGCCCAATGAAACAAGGGTTTCAATGAGTACGGCAGTCTGGATCGTCATATGCAGCGAGCCGACAATGCGTGCGCCTTTCAGCGGTTTGCTGGTTCCATATTCCTCGCGCAGGGCCATCAGGCCGGGCATTTCGGTTTCGGCGATATCCAGCTCTTTGCGGCCAAAACTGGCGAGGTTGATATCTTTGACGACATAATCCAGCGACATTAGCGTGCTCTCCTGATCAGGTTTGGCGGTCCATAGCATTGCGTTGGTCTTGTCACAATCCGAACCAGCGTATTATTGAGAAGCCTAAACAATCCATAAGGGCGCGTATGACATGAAACAGCCACGGGCATGGCAACGGATGTTGTCTGGGCGCAGACTTGATCTGCTGGACCCGACGCCGATGGATATCGAGATCGAAGACATTGCCCATGGGCTGGCTTTTGTTGCTCGGTGGAATGGGCAGACCAAGGGGGACTTTGCCTATTCCGTGGCGGAGCATTCGTTGCTTGTTGTCGAAATTTTCAAACGACAGCAACCACTTGCGCCGGTTAAGTGGCAATTGGCGGCCTTGCTGCATGACGCGCCGGAATACGTGATCGGGGATATGATCAGCCCGGTGAAGGCGTCTGTGGGGCCGGGCTATGGTGCGTTGGATGATCGACTGACGGCTGCGATTCATTTGCGTTTTGGACTGCCCGCGCAGATACCGGTTGGCATCAAGCGCCAGATCAAAAAGGCGGACAAATTGTCGGCCTGGCTGGAGGCGGTGCAGATTGCTGGGTTTACAACGGCAGAGGCTGATCGGTTCTTTGGCAAGCAGGACCCTGCTTTGACTGCTGAACTGACGATCAGGCTACGGCCACCGATGGACGTTCGGGACGAATTTACTTTGCGATATCAAGAGTTTATGGAGGCGTTATGATTGTTCGACCTGCAACTTCGGCCGATGCCGGGCAAATGGTTGACCTGCTGAATGCGATTATCGCAGAGGGTGGGACGACGGCGCATGAGACGCCGTTTGATAGCGACAAGATGCAGCATCACTATATCGCGCGACCGGAAGTGGTGAGCTGTCAGGTTGCTGAGTTGGATAATAAAGTTTTGGGTTTTCAATATGTTGGATGGCCGTCCAGCCCTGATGATCCGATGCCGGAGGGGTGGGCTATCATTGCCAGTTTTGTTGGCCCGAACGCGGCTGGTCAGGGCGTTGGGCAGCATTTGTTCAGTGCCACCAAAGCCGCCGTTATCGCGGCTGATGTGAAGGTGATTGATGCGACGATCCGGGCGGATAACACGCCCGGATTGCGCTATTATAGCGGTTTGGGATTTGTCGATTATGACCGGCTTGTGGGCGTCCCACTGGGAGACGGGACGCCCGTTGATCGGGTGCGTAAACGTTACGACTTTTAGCGCCCGAAAACGGTCGGACATGCGTCGGCAAAACGTCGGGCAACGACGACCATGTTGTTTACCGCTTGTAAACTTCTTGCGTGGCGCGATGCCTCCAATATGCGGCTTCGCGTTCGTTTTCCCATGTGCGTTTATGTTGCGAGTGCTGAAAGCGTTTTTGACCTGCGGCAATCAACATGGCGTCAGAAAATATTGAAAGCATAGCTTTTCCTTTCGAGCGTATGATGTGTTCACAATACTTTTCTTGCCTGATCGATACGAGTCTGTATGATTTTTCATATGTTAGCTGTACTTTCATATGGATTGGCGTGATGTTCCCTCTCTAGCGGCGCTTCGCGCGTTTGAGGCGGCGGCCCGCAATGCATCGCTCAGCGCTGCGGCGCGTGAGCTGAACGTGACCCACGCCGCAGTTGCCCAGCATGTCCGCACGGTAGAGGCACATCTGGGAGTTTCGCTGCTGGTCCGCGAGGGCCGTCAGATGGCGCTGACGGATCAGGGTCGGGCGCTGGCCATGAGCCTCGCTGACGGGTTTGGCCAGATCATCGCCGGTGTCCGCGCCGTGACCAAAGACGACGAGGCACGACCGCTGGTGATTTCTGTAACGCCAAGCTTTGCCGAGAATTGGCTAATGCCACGGCTTGCGCAGTTCTGGACGGCACACCCGGAAATCAGTTTGTCGATCACGCCTGATACGCGGTTGGTTGACCTTCAACGTGACAGGTTTGACATGGCAATCCGATATGGTGATGGCAACTGGCCGGGGCTAGAGGTGCAACATCTAACTCCCGCGGGTCTGGCGGTGGTGGCAACTCCGGCACTTTTGGAAGGATGCGAGAAACCGACTTTGGACGATGTTGCAAAGTTGCCTTGGCTTTTTGAGGTCATTGATGGGGAGTACCGCAAGTGGACCACGGAGCAGGGTCTGGATCTATCGCAATGTCAGATCAATGAGGTGGCAACGCTGGGCATGTTGTTGTCAGCAGTCCGCGCTGGGGCGGGTGTTTCTGCTGTGCCGAGCGCGCTGGTTCGTGATGATATCGCTTCGGGTCGGTTGTTGGCTATCGCCGAAGCCGATGAAAGCGGATTAGACTATTATTTAGTGCATCGGCGTGGTGTGGTTCCTGACAGGTTGAAGACATTCAAAAAGTGGCTTTTGCAATGTGATTAGTTTGGTCGCACCTGCTGTGTTGCTGCCTGATTTTTGAGCAAAACCCCGCTGGGTCGCTACGGCATCCTCGTGCTCGCCTGTTGATCTCCAGCCGGCTGATTATTGAGAGGCCGTGGCCAAAAAAATCAAAATCGTTGTTGTTGAACCTGATCGTGATCGGGCGTGCGAAATCATTGACGCATTGAGCGAAGGCGGTTGGGGCGATGCGACGGTTTTGGCTGAGACCACGTCACTTGCCCGCCGCTTGTCAGAGATCGACCCCGATCTGGTCTTGATCGATCTGGCCCATCCCAGCCGGGATATGTTGGAACAGTTGAGCCTTGCCTCTGACGCGAGGGGCCGTCCGGTGGCAATGTTTGTTGATCAATCCGATGACGAGATGACCAAGGCAGCCATTGCAGCCGGGTTGAGCGCCTATGTCGTGGATGGCTTGCAGAAAGCGCGAATCAAACCGGTGCTGGAAACCGCCATCGCCCGTTTTCAGATGATGAGCCAGATGCGGTCTGAATTGGATGCCGCCAAGCAAGCGTTGGAAGATCGCAAGACAATCGATCGCGCCAAGGGATTGCTTATGCGTGCCCGGAGCGTGAACGAGGATGAAGCCTATAACCTGTTGCGTAAAACTGCGATGGATCAGGGTCGCAAGGTGATTGATGTTGCCCAATCGCTGGTGACTGCGGCGGAACTGCTGGGATGACCGGGACCCACGTGAATTGCGGTTATGTGCCTTTGGTGGACAGCGCCCCGCTGATCATCGCGCGGGAACTGCGTTTTGCTGCGGATGAGGGGATAAACCTTAATCTGCTGCGCCAGCCATCATGGTCTGCTTTGCGCGATCTGCTTGCCCTTGGGCATTTGGATGCCGCGCATATTCTGTCGCCGATGCCGGTTGCGATGTCGCTGGGTCTTGGTGGTTTTCCGGCCAAGATTGATGCGCTGATGGTATTGTCGGTCAATGGGAACGTCATTGGTGTTTCGTCCCGTGTGGCCAAGCGTATGCGGGATGCCGGGTGGAACGGGGCGTTCGATGATCCGTGTGCGGTCTCGCACGCCTTGCTTAGCACGGCGGACGGGCCGTTGCGTGTTGGTGTGCCATTTCCGTTTTCCATGCACCGGTTGCTATTTGAATATTGGCTAAAGGCCGATCCACTTTGCCGTGATGATAGCTATCAGATCGTCACCACGCCGCCGCCATTGATGGCCGAAACCGTGGGCGCGGGCGAGTTGGATGTGTTTTGCGTGGGCGAACCCTGGGGGTCGGTCGCTGTTGATGCCGGGGTGGCTGAACTGATCCTGCCCGGCGTTGCGATTTGGGGCTTTGCACCGGAAAAGGTTTTGGGCGTTCGTCGTGATTGGGCGGATGGTGAGGAAGATACTTGCCGTGCACTGATGAGGGCCGTGTACCGCGCGGCGGCCTGGCTGGATAAGCCTGACAATCAGGTGCTGGCGACAGAGATTTTGGCGCGGAGCGAGCATCTCGATCTGCCGGACCATGCGATTTACCACGCGATCAGCGGTGAAATCGTGACGCGCCCAAATGGTGCGCCGGTCGAAACGGCCCACTTTCTAAAGTTTCACCAGAACGCCGCCAACTTTCCGTGGCGCAGTCAGGCGGGCTGGATTGCCCAGCAGATTGGCTTGCCCGATGGTGCCGATATCGCGACTGCGGAGGCGTGTTTTCGCAGTGATTTGTATCGTCAGCACCTTGGTCCGATTGGTGTTGATATGCCTGGTGCGTCGGCGAAAGTCGAAGGCGCGATGCGTTACCCAACGGCTGTTGCGTCCACCAAAGGCCATATGATTCTGGGACCAGATGGGTTTTTTGATGGCGCGATATTCGACTTTGATGTCGATCAGAGATGAAAAAATATGCAAACGCTGCATTGCAGCAAGGTCAACTGCCTGACTGACAGGCCGGTTTGTTGTTTCAACCCTCGTTTGTGGCAAGTTGTAATCAACGTAAGCGAAGATGCTTCGTCTTAGTCTCCGTTGATGGAGACACCTAATTTACAAAGAGCAATGCCGCTCGATTCCTTCTGCGCCTCCTCCCTCCCGCGCAGAAGGATCGGGCGGTTTTTGTTTTGCGATCATGAAAGGTATGCGCAATGAAAACAAAGCTGCACTGGGTTATAGCCACAACCGCATTGATGAGCGGTCCAGCATTTGCCCAATCGCTGGATCTGGAAATCGAAGACCTGACATTCGGCTTTATCAAGCTGACGGACATGGCCCCTTTGGCCGTGGCCTATGAAAACGGGTATTTCGAAGACGAAGGTCTGTTTGTGACGCTTGAGGCGCAGGCGAACTGGAAGGTGCTGCTTGATGGCGTGATCAGCGGAGAGCTGGATGGCGCGCATATGCTGGCTGGTCAGCCGCTGGCGGCGACAATCGGTTATGGCACAGAGGCGCATATTGTGACGCCATTTTCGATGGACTTGAACGGCAACGGGATCACCGTCTCGAACGAGATTTGGGATCAGATGAAGCCGAATGTGCCGACCATGGACGATGGCCGCCCGCAGCACCCGATCAGTGCCGAGGCGCTGGCGCCTGTGGTTGAGGACTACAAGGATCGTGGTGAGCCGTTCAATATGGGGATGGTTTTCCCCGTGTCGACGCATAACTACGAGATCCGTTATTGGCTGGCTGCTGGTGGGCTGGAGCCGGGCTATTATTCCCCGCAGGATATTTCCGGTCAAATTGGTGCCGACGTTCTGTTGTCGGTGACGCCGCCGCCGCAGATGCCTGCCACGATGGAAGCGGGTACGATCTTTGGTTACGCCGTGGGTGAGCCCTGGAACCAGCAGGCCGTGTTCAAGGGCATCGGTGTGCCGGTGATCACTGACTATGACATGTGGAAGAACAACCCTGAAAAGGTCTTTGGCATCACCAATGAATTTGCCGAAGAAAACCCGAACACAACCATCGCCATCACCAAGGCGCTGATCCGTGCCGCCCAGTGGCTGGATGAGAACGACAACGCCAACCGCGAGGAAGCGGTCGAGATGCTGTCCTGGCCTGAATATGTGGGTGCGGATGCGGAAGTGATCGCCAACTCGATGACCGGGTTCTTTGAGTTCGAAAAGGGCGACGTGCGCGAAGCCCCGGATTTCAACGTGTTCTTCCGCTACAACGCGACCTATCCGTTCTATTCCGACGCGATCTGGTATCTGACGCAGATGCGCCGCTGGGGCCAGATCCCCGAAGCGCAGCCTGATGAGTGGTATTATGAGACTGCCGAGAAGGTTTATCGCCCTGACATCTATCTGGAAGCCGCACGGATGCTTGTGGATGAAGGTCTGTCAGATGAGGCTGATTTCCCTTGGGACAGTGATGGTTTCAAAGACCCGACACCTGCGGCCGATATCATTGATGGCATTCCATATGACGGACGGGCGCCGAATGCGTATCTCGAAAGTTTACCGATTGGTCTGAAGGGCGAGCAGATCATCGTGGGTAACGAAATCCAGGGGTAGGCGGGTTCAAGACCCATCTTGCGGGGGCCTCTTGTGCCGTCCCCGTGAGGTGGGTTTTCACCCACCCTACTTTCCAGACATCAGGAAGACAGCTTAATGACCGCCATTGACCCAGATACACTGAATGCTGATGCCGAGGCCCGAAAGGCCCGGTTGTTCACACGGATCAACAAGGCCGATGCCTGGTTTCAGGTTTTGGGCCTGAGTTGGGTGACGCCGATCCTCAAAGCTGTCGCGGGGGACAATCCGCGTGCGCAGATTTCCGAAATCTGGCGTTTGCTTGGTGTGCCGCTTATGGCGATTTTGCTGTTTCTTTTTGCCTGGGCCAGCTTGGCACCGACGGTGCAGACCTCACTTGGCGCGATACCGGGTCCCGGTGCAGTGTGGGAACAGGCGCAAAACCTGCATGCTGACGCCGTCCGCGAGGGCGAGAAGGCGACCGCATTCTATGAACGTCAGGACGCGCGGAATGCCGAAGCCCTGGCGAATAATGAGCCAGACAAAGTGCGCGACCGCGTCTATACTGGCCGGCCCACCTATTACGATCAGATTTGGACATCTATCAAAACGGTGTTCTTCGGCTTTCTGATTGCCTCGATCGTGGCTATTCCGTTGGGGATTGCCGCTGGTCTGAGCGCGACTGCAAATGCCGCGCTGAACCCGCTGATCCAGATTTTCAAGCCTGTGTCACCGCTGGCATGGTTGCCGATTGTGACGATGATCGTTTCAGCCACCTATGCAAGTGACGGATTCTTTGCGAAGTCATTTCTGGTCTCTGCAATCACCGTGACCTTGTGTTCGCTGTGGCCCACGCTGATCAATACTGCATTGGGTGTGGCGAGCATCGACAAGGACCTGGTGAACGTCTCCAAAGTCCTGAAAATGAACACTTATACCAAGATCACCAAGCTGGTGCTGCCGTCCGCGCTTCCGTTGATCTTTACCGGCCTGCGTCTGTCGCTGGGTGTGGGTTGGATGGTTCTGATCGCGGCGGAAATGCTCGCCCAGAACCCCGGTTTGGGCAAGTTTGTCTGGGATGAGTTCCAGAACGGATCGTCGCAGTCGCTGGCCAAGATCATCGTGGCTGTGCTGACCATCGGTATCATCGGGTTCCTTCTCGACCGCGTGATGTATGCGATCCAGTCGCTCTTTACCTTCACGAACCACCGGTGAGCGCGATGAGCATTCTGACACTCGACAATGTTTCAAAGAGCTTTGGCGACGGTACCAGCCGCACGGATGTTCTCAAGAATATCACGCTGAATGTTGAGGAGGGCGAATTTCTTGTGCTTCTCGGATTTTCGGGAACTGGTAAGACGACGCTGATCAACATGCTTGCCGGGCTGGATACGCCAACGAAGGGCACGGCCAGTTTCAAGGGTACACCAATTACCGGGCCGGGGCCTGAGCGTGGGGTGATCTTTCAAAGCTATTCGCTGATGCCATGGCTGACAGTGAGCGGGAATGTTGGCTTGGCGGTTGATACGGTCTTTCCGGGGCTGTCCAAGGCCGAGCGGGCCGCGAAGGTTGATCACTATGTCAAAATGGTCGGCTTGGGCCATGCGATCAGTCGCCGCCCTGCGGAACTCTCTGGCGGTATGCGTCAACGGGTGAATGTGGCCCGGGCGTTGGCGATGAACCCTGAAGTGTTGCTGCTGGATGAACCGTTGTCGGCGTTGGATGCTTTGACCCGCGCCAATCTGGCTGATGAGATCGAACATATCTGGGAAGCCGACAAAAAAACCTGTGTGCTGATCACCAATGATGTGGATGAGGCTATTGTACTGGCTGACCGGATCATTGCCCTGAACCCTGACGGGACGCTGGGCGAAGAGTTCAAGGTGAACATTCCGCGTCCGCGTGACCGCACCGCGATGAACCACAACGAAACCTTCAAAAGTCTGCGCGCTGAAGTGACCAGCTATCTGATGGATGTGGGGATTGAGGCGAAGGTGGAAGGCACGCGTTTGTTGCCGGATGTGACCCCGATCCACGGTATTCCGGCAGCGGTGGCGCAATCGCAGGAAGGGATGATCGATAACCGTTTTCTTGATTTCAGCCAGCTGCACAAGGTTTATCCGACGCCCAAGGGGCCGCTGACTGTTGTCGAGGATTTTGATCTGAAGATCGACAGGGGTGAGTTTATTTCCCTGATCGGGCATTCGGGTTGCGGGAAGTCCACCGTGCTGACGATGGCTGCCGGTCTGAACGAGATTTCCAAAGGCGCGATCAAGCTGGATGGCCGCCATGTGGAAGGGGCTGATCCTGAACGCGCCGTGGTTTTTCAATCGCCAAACCTGTTTCCATGGCTGACGGCCAAGCAAAACGTGGCGATTGGGGTCGATAAGGTTTACCCCCGTGCATCGCAGGCTGAACGTCAGGATGTGGTGGAATATTACCTTGAGCGTGTTGGTCTGGCCGACAGCATGGATAAGGGTGCGGTGGATCTGTCTAACGGCATGAAGCAGCGGGTGGGGATTGCCCGCGCCTTTGCGTTGTCGCCGAAACTGCTGTTGCTTGATGAACCCTTTGGGATGCTGGACAGTCTGACCCGCTGGGAGCTGCAAGAGGTGCTGATGGAGGTGTGGTCGCGCACCAAAGTCACCGCCATTTGTGTGACACATGACGTTGATGAAGCCATTCTGCTGGCCGACCGCGTAGTGATGATGACCAACGGGCCGCAGGCGACGATTGGCAAGATCACCAAGGTTGATCTGCCGCGTCCGCGGACGCGCAAGGCGCTGCTGGAGCATCCTGACTACTACAATTACCGGCAAGAGGTGCTCGATTTCCTTGAGGAATACGAGCACGGCGCGAAGCCCAAACCAAAACCCCAAGCCATCGCAGCGGAGTAACGGATATGACCCCGGATCAAATTACGCTTGTTCAAGACAGCTTCAAGAAGGTGGCCCCGATCAGCGATGCCGCGGCCGAGATTTTCTATGCCCGGCTGTTTGAAATCGCGCCAGAGGTGAAGCCCTATTTCAAGGGCGACATGACTGAGCAGGGTGCCAAACTGATGGCCACTTTGGGCGCGGTTGTGAATGGGTTGCGTGATCTCGATAAGATCGTACCGGTGGCCCAGGAGCTTGCTGTTCGTCATGTCGATTATGGCGTGAAGGCGAAGGATTACACGCCTGTTGGGGAAGCGCTGATCTATACGCTTGATAAGGGGTTGGGAGATGCGTTTACCCCCGATCTGAAAGAGAGCTGGGTTACGGCATATACCACATTGTCGTCGGTCATGATCGGTGCCGCCTATCCGGAGGCCGCGGAATGACCAAGAAACTAGTCGTCATTGGGGCGGGCATGGCCTCTGGCCGGGTGCTGGAACATCTGTTTGACGCGGGCGCTGATTATGACGTGACCCTGTTCAACGCCGAGCCGCGCGGGAATTACAATCGCATCATGCTGTCGCCCGTGCTGTCTGGTGAAAAGACCTATGATGATATCGTAACCCATGATGTTAATTGGTATGAAAGCCATGGTGTGACGTGCCGGTTTGGCGAGCATATCACGGCCATGGATCGTGAGGCGAAGACGGTGACCGGTCAGAACGGCACGGTGTCCTATGACAAGCTGTTGATTGCGACAGGGTCGGCCCCTTTCATTATTCCGGTGCAGGGCAAGGATTTGCCCGGTGTGATCACCTACCGTGATCTTGATGACACCAACGCCATGATCGATGCCGCAGCCAAGGGTGGTAAGGCCGTCGTGATTGGCGGTGGTCTCTTGGGCCTTGAAGCGGCTGCCGGTTTGAAAGAGCGCGGCATGGACGTGACCGTGCTGCACCTGATGGGCCATCTGATGGAACGTCAGCTGGACGAGGCTGCGGGCTATCTGCTGCGCCGTGATCTTGAGGATCGCGGGATCAAGGTGAAGTGCCGTGCCTCGACCGCTGCGATATTGGGTGAAACGCATGTCGAAGGCGTGATGCTGGAGGACAACGAGGGGCTTGAGGCCGATCTGGTTGTGATGGCGGTGGGCATTCGTCCTGAGACCCGCCTTGCCAACGATGCCCATCTTGACGTCGCACGTGGGATCGAGGTGAACGCGCAGATGCAGACCTCTGACCCGGATGTTTATGCGGTCGGCGAATGCGTTGAGTTTGATGGTCAGCTTTTTGGTCTTGTCGCACCGCTTTATGATCAGGCCAAGGTCGTGGCGAAGAGTCTTGTGGACGAGGCTGATGTCTTCTTGCCGAAAGAGCTTTCCACCAAGCTGAAAGTCACTGGTTGTGATCTGTTCAGTGCCGGTGATTTTGCCGATGGCGAAGGGCGCGAGGACATCGTTTTCCGCGATCCTGCGCGCGGTGTCTATCGCCGCTTGGTGGTCGAGGATGATGCGGTCGTTGGTGCCGTCATGTATGGCGATACCGCTGACAGCAACTGGTTCTTTGGCCTGATCAAGGACAAAACCGACATTTCCGAGATGCGCGATACGCTGATCTTTGGACCCGCCTATCAGGGGGGCACCCCCATGGACCCGTTGGCGGCCGTTGCAGCCTTACCGCGTGATGCAGAAATCTGTGGTTGCAACGGCATTTGTAAGGGCCAGATTGAGGATGCAATCGCCGATGGCGCGACTGACTTAGGTGCCGTTCGCGCCGTTACCAAGGCGTCCGGTTCCTGCGGTACCTGTACCGGACTGGTCGAACAGGTTCTTGCCGTCACGCTAGGCGATGATTTCGTCATTCCTGCCGCCCAGTCGATCTGCGGCTGTACCGACATGACGCATGAAGATGTCCGCCGCATGATCAAGTCGCGCGAGCTGAAGTCGATGCCTGCCGTTTGGCAGGAATGCGGGTGGAAGACGTCCTGCGGGTGTCATGTTTGTCGTCCTGCGCTGAACTTTTATCTGCTGGCTGACTGGCCGCTGGAATACGCAGATGACCCGCAAAGCCGGTTCATCAACGAACGCAAGCACGCCAATATCCAGAAAGACGGCACATTCAGCGTCGTGCCGCGCATGTGGGGTGGGATCACCACGCCGGATGAGCTGCGTGCGATTGCCGATGCTGCCGAAAAATTTGCTGTGCCGACCGTGAAAGTCACCGGTGGCCAGCGGATTGATCTGCTCGGCGTCAAAGGTGAAGATCTGCCCGCGATCTGGAAGGACCTGAACGATGCCGGCATGGTGTCGGGCTATGCCTATTCCAAGGGTTTGCGGACCGTCAAAACCTGTGTCGGCACCGACCATTGCCGGTTTGGCACGCAGGATTCGACCGGCCTGGGTGTTAAGCTTGAAAAGACGCTTCATGGTTCCTGGACGCCGCACAAGCTGAAGCTGGCTGTGTCGGGGTGCCCGCGCAACTGCGCCGAGGCGACCTGTAAGGACATCGGCGTGATCTGCGTCGATAGTGGCTATCAGGTCAGCATTGGTGGTGCGGCCGGGATGGATGTGAAGGAAACTGAGCTTCTTATTCAGGTGCCGACTGAGGAAGAAACGATTGATGTGATCAAGGCGGTCACGCAGCTTTATCGTGAAAACGCAAAGTATCTGGACCGTATCTATAAATGGATGGCGAAGGTGGGCCTTGATTGGATCGAGGAGCAGATTGTCGATCTGGAAACCCGTCAGGCGCTGGTTGACCGATTTGAGCTGTCGCAATCGATCTATCGCAAAGACCCGTGGGCCGAGCATGCCACCAAGAAGGCCGAAACCTATCAGCCCTTGGCTGACCTTAAACTGGAGGCCGCGGAATGAGCGACTGGATCGATATTGCCGCCTTGGATGCGGTCCCGCAGCGTGGGGCGCGGATGGTGAAGACCGCAGATGGTTGTGTCGCGGTGTTTCGCACAGCCGAGGATGAGGTCTTTGCCCTTGATAACGCCTGCCCGCACAAACAGGGGCCATTGGCCGAGGGGATTGTGCATGGCAAGGCCGTAACTTGCCCGCTGCATAACTGGGTCATCTCACTGGAAACGGGCCTTGTGCAGGGCAATGACGAGGGGCAGGTCGCCACATATCCCGCCCGTGTCGAAGGCGGGCGTATCCTGTTGGATGGGTCTTTCATGAACAGGCTGCGGGGAGCGGCCTGAGCCTGTCATCAAACCGAAATAGAAGAACTTGCTGGGGTCAATATGGACAGCCCCAGACCACCGAAAAGGCGTCACGACCAAGGGAGGGTACGACCAGAAGCCGAGAACGGCTCTGAAATACCAACAACAGGAGAAGTGAAATGTCCTACGTCCCACCGAGTGACTTCGCCACAAAAATGATCGATGCAGGCGAAGCGAAAGTACATATGTCGACCAAGGATACGTTGATCCGGAGTTATATGGCTGGTGCGATCCTGGCTCTCGCGGCGGCCTTTGCCGTGACAGTCGCGGTTCAGACGGGTCAGTTCTTAATCGGTGCGTTGTTGTTTCCTGTAGGTTTTTGCATGATCTACCTGCTTGGGTTCGATCTTTTGACCGGTGTGTTTACCCTTGTTCCTTTGGCTTTGTTTGACAAGCGCCCCGGCGTGACCGTCAAATCGATGCTGCGCAACTGGGGTCTGGTTTTTGTTGGTAATTTCGCCGGTGCCATGACGGTTGCCCTGTTCATGGCCATTATCTTTACCACCGGGTTTGCGGAGCCGCCCAATGAGGTTGGTCAGCGCATCGGTTCGATCGGGGAGTCCCGAACGGTTGGTTATGCCGAACACGGCGCATCGGGGATGCTGACGCTGTTTGTTCGCGCGATGATGTGCAACTGGATGGTTTCTACCGGGGTTGTCGCGGCGATGATGTCGACCTCTGTTCCCGGCAAGGTCATGGCGATGTGGATGCCGATCCTTGTGTTCTTCTACATGGGCTTTGAGCATTCGATCGTGAACATGTTCCTGTTCCCATCGGGCATTCTGCTGGGCGGCCATTTCACATGGATGGATTACTTTCTATGGAATGAGATCCCGACGGTCATTGGCAACCTTTTCGGTGGTCTGATCTTTGTTGGCGCGATGATCTACGGCACCCATTACAAGAAATCCTCAGACGAAGATGATGCGCAACCCGTGCGTATCGTCGCTGCTGAGTAAGCGTGAAGAAAGGTGGTGCGCGGATGGCGCAGAAAGATCCAGCGTTAACCTGTACCACCTGTCCCTATTGTGGCGTCGGCTGCGGTGTTTTGGCCGCGGCCGATGGCACGATTAAGGGTGACCCTGATCACCCGGCCAATTTCGGGCGCTTGTGTTCAAAAGGGTCCGCACTGGGCGAGACCATCGATCTTGAAGGCCGCCTCCTGTATCCGCAGGTGATGGACCAGCGCGCGCGCTGGGATGATGCGCTTGATCTGGTAGCGCGCAAGTTTTCCAATGCCGTGCGTGATTTCGGGCCGGATAGCGTGGCGTTTTATGTCTCGGGTCAGTTGCTGACCGAGGATTACTACGTCGCGAACAAGCTGATGAAGGGCTATATCGGGTCGGCCAATATCGATACCAATTCGCGCCTTTGCATGGCGTCGTCGGTGGCTGGGCATAAGCGGGCATTTGGCACGGATACGGTGCCCGGCACCTATGCTGATCTCGAAGAAGCTGATCTGATTGTGCTGGTGGGGTCAAACCTCGCCTGGTGCCATCCGGTTTTGTATCAGCGTGTGGCAGCGGCAAAGGCTGAGAGGCCACAGATGCGGGTGGTGAATATTGATCCGCGCGTGACGGCGACCAGCGATTTGGCAGATATGTATCTGCAAATCGCGCCTGATGGGGATGTGGCGCTGTTTAGCGGGTTGCTTGCGCATCTGGCTGAGAATGATTTGTTGGATGACGCATATGTCGCGGCGCATGTGGACGGGTTGGATGCCGCCCTTGCCGCCGCGCAGGCGACTGATCCGACACAGAGCGGGTTGAGTGCCGCTGATCTCGCTGCGTTTTACGCGATGTGGGCCGGGACGCGGAAGGTTGTCACGATCTATTCGCAAGGGGTGAACCAGTCGGCCTGCGGGACCGATAAGGTTAATGCGATTATCAACTGTCATCTGGCGACGGGCCGGATCGGGGCGCCCGGTTGTGGTCCGTTTTCGGTGACGGGTCAGCCCAATGCGATGGGTGGGCGCGAGACGGGCGGTCTGGCCAATATGCTTGCTGCGCATCTGGATATTGAGAATGAAGCCCATCGCGACGCGGTGCAGGGTGCCTGGGACAGCCCCTTGATCTGCACCACCGCCGGGTTGAAGGCGGTTGATCTGTTTGAGGCTTGTGCTGACGGGCGGATCAAGGCGCTTTGGGTGATGTCCACCAATCCGGCGGTCAGTATGCCGGATGCCGATGGCGTGGCCGAGGCGATCCGCAATGTGCCGTTTACCGTTGTGTCGGATATCATGGCGCGGACCGATACCGGCGATCTGGCGGATGTGCTGCTACCAGCCGCTGGTTGGGGTGAGAAATCAGGTACGGTGACGAATTCAGAGCGACGGATTTCGCGGCAGCGGGCGTTTTTGCCGGTGCCGGGGGAGGCGCGGCCTGATTGGCAGATCGTTTGTGATGTGGCTGCCCGGATGGGCTTTGACGGGTTTGATTATGACAGTCCGGCAGCTGTGTTTCGGGAATATGCGGCGCTGACGCAGGTTAGTCAGGATTTTGGCAAGGATCTGGATCTGACGGCGTTGGCTGACCTTTCGGATGATGCCTATGATGATTTGCGCCCGGTTCAGTGGCCGGTGAATGGGGGCGAGACACGGTTTTTCGCGGATGGCGGGTTTTATCATGCGGGCGGGAAGGCCCGTATGTTGGCGGTTGCCGCCCCTGAACTGGCCCCGCAATCACGCGCGTTCCGTCTGAACACTGGGCGCAATCGCGATCAGTGGCATACTATGACGCGAACGGGCAAGTCGCCGAAGCTTGGGTCGCATCTGGCGGAACCTTATGTGGAAATTCACCCTGATGATGCGGCCCGTTTGGGCGTTGGTCCGGCTGAACTGGTGCAGTTGACGGGTGACGGTGGGCGCGGTGTGTTTCGGGCACTGATTTCTCAGAAGGTGGCCAAAGGCACGCTATTTGCGCCGCTCCATTGGACGCGGCAGGGCTCTTCTGCGGGGTGGATCAACGGCATGGTGCCCGGGGTAGTGGACCCTGTGTCGGGGCAGCCTGCGCTTAAGGCGGCCTCGGTGGACGCGGCACGGTTTGCCGCTGGCTGGTATGGGTTTGCCGTGTCGGCCCATCTGATGGAGCCGACTCGGCCTTATGCCGCGATTGCCCGGACCGCGACCGGTTGGCAGGCCGAGGTGGCAGGGATCAAGACACCAAGCGATTGGGAGGCCGAAGCGCGCAGTGTAACGGGCATGATGGCCGGCGACGCTGCGGTGATGTATGATGACCGTGCGGGGCAGACCCGCGTGGCCATTGTTGAGGATGGAAAAATCACAGCTTTGTTCTTTGCAGCCCCAGACCCTGTTGCCGTCGCCCGGCAACATGCGGCGTCGCTGATTGGGTCGGATGTGGCGGGGCTTGTAGCACTTGCCGGTCGCCCGGCAGCGGATCAGCCTGATCCCGGTGCGATTGTCTGTGCGTGTTATAGCGTGGGTGTGAATACACTGAAGGATGCGATTGCGGGCGGTGTGGGGAGCGTGGCGGCTTTGGGTGAGGCGACATGCGCGGGGACGAATTGCGGGTCGTGCAAGCCCGAGTTGGCCGCTTTGATCGGGCAGTTCAAGCTGCCGATGGCTGCCGAATGACACTGACGCCATATGTCCAGATCATTGCGCGCGGTAATAATCGTGCCCGTCCGATGGAATTGGAAGAAGCACGCGCTGCGATGGGCGTCATGCTGGATGGCAAGGCAGAGCCCGAGGCGCTGGGCGCGCTGTTGATGGTGCTGCGCTATCGTGGCGAAGTACCTGCGGAGATTGCCGGGTTCACTGCGGGATTGCGCGACAAGAGTGCTGTGCAGATGAAGGCTGATCTGGACTGGCCGAGCTATGCGGCTGGTCGGACGCGCGGTGCGCCGTTATTTTTGCTGGCGGCAAAGCTGGTGGCGCAAGCGGGGTATCGTGTGGTGTTGCATGGGTGGAACTCCCATCAATCAACCACGGCGTCGGTACGTGATGCGTTGGGGCCGCTGGGTATTCCAATGGATGCGACCGATGCCCCGCTGACATATCTGCCGGTCGAAAAATATACGCCGGAGGCGTTTGGGCTTTTAAGGTTGCGCGACACGTTTGGCCTGCGGTCATGCATCAACACCGTGCTTCGCATGTGGAACCCGGCCGGCGCTGCGGCGACTGTGCAGGGGGTGTTTCATCCGTCTTACCGGGGGCTACAGGCGCAAGCGGCGGCCTTGCTGGATCAAAACGCCCTGACAGTGATCAAAGGTGGCGGTGGCGAGTTTGAGCGTAACCCAGCCAAGGCTGTGCAGTGCTTTGGCCTGCGCAATGGCGACCATTTTCAGGATGAAGGTGGTGTGTTTTTGGATGAGACGCGGCGCTTGCATGAACCTGACAGTTTGGTTGATCCGGTGGCGCTTTGGGCCGGTCAGGTGACAGACGGATTCGCTGAGGCGACCGTGATCGGCACGGCGGGGCTGGCGCTTTGGACGTTGGGTGCCGCGCCGACGATTGCGGCGGCGGACCAGATGGCGACCGACCTGTGGGCAGACCGCTTTGCGGGTGATGAAAGGAAACTGGCATGAAGACCTTCCCGATGTTCCTGACCATGGCGGGTCGCCGCGTGGTGATCGCGGGCGGTGGTGAGCAGGCCGCGCAGAAATGCCGGTTGATGCTCAAGACCGAAGCCGAGATTTGCGTGCATGCACCTGAGCTGGAGCCTGAGCTGGCTGATCTGCATCGCGAGGGGCGGATTACCTGGGTGACTGACCCTATCGACCCGGATGCCTTTGCAGGGGCGGCACTTGTGTTTGTGGCGACCGGTTGCCCGGGGCTGGATGCGTCTTTGCATGATCTGGCAAAGATAGCCGGAACTGTTGTGAATGTCGTTGACCAACCGGACCTATGTGATGCGATCACGCCGTCGATTGTGGACCGCGATCCGGTCGTCGTCGCGATTGGCACGGAAGGGACCGCCCCAGTGCTGGCCCGTCAGATCAAGACGCGTATGGAAGAGGTGTTGGAGCCGCGATTGGGCGATTTGGCAGCCTTGGCCGGGCGTTTGCGGGACCGGGCGGCGATGCGGTTGCAGCCGCGTAAACGGCGCGATTTGTGGCGCTGGGTTTTCAATGGGCCTGCACGCGATGCCCATGCCCGCGGGGCAGAGCGTGAGGCGGCGCAACTGATCAAAGAGGCAATCGATACGGCTGAATTCGGTGCGGCTGGTGTCGCGCCAGTCGCTTTGGTCGGGGCTGGGCCGGGGTCAAAAGACCTGATCACCTTGCGCGGTGTGCAGCGGTTGCAGGAGGCGGACATCATTTTCTACGACCGGCTGGTTGATCCGGAGGTTCTGGAACTGGCCCGTCGCGATGCCGAACGTGTCTATGTTGGCAAGGCGCCGGGCTGTCATTCTTGGCCGCAGGACCAGATCAATGGGGTGCTTGTTTCCGCAGCCAAGCAAGGCAAGCGTGTTGTGCGTCTGAAATGCGGTGATCCGGGGATTTTTGCACGCGGAGCCGAGGAGATCGAGGCGCTGAAAGCGGCAGATATTCCGTTCGAGATTGTGCCCGGTGTGACGGCAGCGAGCGCTGCTGCGGCTAGTCTTGGCGATATGCTGACCGAGCGGGACAAGACTGATACGTTGGTGCTGACCACTGGGCGTTGTGCTGATCCCGATAGCCCGCCCGATTGGCTGGACCATCTGAAACAGGGGACCAATGTGGCGTTTTACATGGGCGTGAAGGCGGCGGCAGAGATTGAGGCGGCAGTAGCGAAATCCGGTCTGGCGGGCCAGATTGAGGCGCGGATTGTCAGCCATGCGCAGATGCCATCGGAGGTGAGTGTGGCCTGTAGGGCCACCGATTTGGCCAAAACCATCGCGTCCCACGACATTGCGAACCCGGCGATTATTTTCCTCCGTTGTCCGCGGGTCGCCGTTGCGTCTGCCGCGACTTCGCCGATAAGCGTGCCAGCCTGATATCGACACTGCCGCTGTTCTGTGGGTAAATCCGCGCTGAACGGGGCGAGGGTTTGCAATCTGATGAAAGCGGTTGGCATTGATCTTGGTGGTACGAAGATCATGGCGCAGGTCTTTGATACGGCGTGGTCTGTTGTGGATAGCCGTCGGGTGCCGACGCCGCAAACCTATCCTGAATTGGTGGTCGCTTTGCGTGATCTGGTGGGCTGGGCCGATGCTTTGGCGGGTCAGTCGCTGCCTGTGGGCATCGGTGCGGCGGGATTGATCCGCCCGGATGGGACTGTGTTGACAGGAAATCTTTGTGCGACGGGTCATGATTTGCCCGGCGATATTACAGCGGCGATTGGGCGACCGGTGGCTTACCTGAATGATGCGAGGGCCTTTACCCTGTCGGAGGCCGTTTTTGGTGCAGGGCGTGGAGCGCGGACGGTGATGGCATTGCTGCTTGGCACCGGTGTCGGTGGTGGGATTGCTGTGGATGGGCAGCTGCTGGCCGGTCCGACCGGCACAGGAAGCGAGTTTGGGCAGATCGCGGCGCCAGCTTCGGTTGTTGCCGCCCATGGGTTGCCAGTGGTTCGCTGTGGTTGCGGGCGGATGGGCTGCATCGAGACGCTGCTTTCTGGCGCGGGATTGTCGCGGATTGGTGAGGTGACGATGGGCGCGAAGGTGGCCCCGCCTGACATTATTGCCGCGCGGGCCGACGATCCAGCGGCACGAAAGGCGTGGGATATCTGGTGTGATTTGGCGGCAGAGTTGGTTGTGACGCTGACCTTGACGGTGGACCCGGATTGTATCGTGCTGGGTGGTGGCATGTCGTTAATCCCCGGTGTGGTGGAAGATGTGCAAAAGGCTGCCGCGGCGCGGCAGTTGGCGGGCTTTGACGTGCCTCCCCTGCGGTTGGCAGAGGGCGGGCCGGAGAGCGGGGCGCGTGGTGCGGCTTATGCGGCGGTGATGGCAGATGGTTAGTGCCTGGTTTCGCCCGGATCGGGTATTTGATGGGGCTGATCTTCATGATGATATGGCGATCTGTATTGAGGATGGCCGTGTCGTGGCACTGGACCGGGTTGTGGATGCCAAACCGCTGACGGGGCTGGTGACGCCCGGCTTTGTCGATTTGCAGGTTAATGGTGGCGGGGGCGTGCTGCTGAATCAAAACCCGACTGTTGAGGGGATGCAGAAGATTGCTGCCGCACATCTGCGGTTTGGCACGGTATCGATCATGCCGACTGTCATTACGGACACGCCAGAGATCATGGCGCGGGCGGTGGATGCTGCGCTTGCTGTGGCCGGTGAGCCCTGGTTTGCGGGTCTGCATATCGAGGGGCCGCATATCGCGATGGCTCGTCGGGGGACGCATGATCCGCGATTTATTCGGGAATTGGATGAGGTCACGATTGGCCATGTGCAACGCCTTCGCGACGCAGACCTGCGGGTGATGATCACACTGGCACCCGAGGCCGCAACGTTGGATCAGATTGCTGCTTTGGTACGGATGGGGGCCATTGTTTCACTGGGGCATAGCGATGCGACGGCTGAAGTTGCGCAAGATGCCTTTGAGGCGGGTGCGACCTGTGCGACCCATTTGTTCAACGCGATGTCGCCAATGCAGGGGCGTGCGCCGGGGCTGGTGGGTGCTGCGATCAACCATGCCGAATTTGCTGGCATCATTTGCGACGGGGTGCATGTGGCGGACGAGATGGTGGGACTGGCGATCAGGGCCCGACCAAAGCCGGACAGCATGTTTCTGGTGTCCGACGCAATGCCGACGGTTGGCGGACCGGATGCGTTCGATCTTTATGGTCGTACGGTGCGGTTGCAAAACGGGCGTCTGGTGAATGATGAGGGCAATCTGGCCGGTGCTCATGTGACGCAGGCCAAGGGTGTTGCCCGGTTGGTGAACCGGATTGGCCTGTCGCCCGAGTCCGCTTTGCGCATGGCGATCACCACCCCCGGGAATGTGATCAACCGCCCTGATCTGGCGCGGATGGTTGGGCGAGACATAACGGATATAGTTGTTTTGAATGATAAATTTGAAGTGCGCGGTGCGTTACCGGACATCGTTGATATCGACAATCAAATGGCGTGATATCGCTTAACATCTGGCCAGCTGCTGTTGTGGTGCCTATCTGGTGCGTGCATAGATGCGCCGAAACACGTAGGATTAAACGATGATCAAAGGTTTTTTTGCAGCACTGCTGATGATGGGTGTGGTGATGACAGGAGGGGCGGCTTCGTCCCAGCAGCTGTCGTTGGCGGAGGTGTCTGGGTACCTCAATCAACTGCAGACAGCGCAGGGTGGGTTTACCCAGATCAATGCCGATGGGACGCTGTCCACTGGTACGATTTACATCAAGCGGCCGGGCCGCATTCGTTTTGAATATGACCCGCCCGAGCAATCGCTTGTCATGGCCGGTGGCGGGTCGGTCGCGGTTTTTGATCCGCGTTCGAATACCGGGCCGGATCGCTATCCTTTGAACCAGACACCGCTGAACATCATACTCGAACGCAATGTGGACCTGAACCGCGCCCGTATGGTGACGGGGCATACGTCGGACGGTACGACCACGACGATCACGGCCCAAGACCCGGCGCATCCGGAATACGGAAACATCCAGATGGTGTTCACCGCCAATCCGATTGAACTGCGTCAGTGGGTGGTCACGGACGATAGCGGCACCCAGACCACCGTTGTTCTGAATGATATGTCGGTAGGTGGTAGCATCGGTGACATACTGTTCAACATTCAGTCCGAGACCCGCAAGCGTAGCGGTTGAACGAAGAGATCGATAAGCCCTCCACCGGATTGCCGAATATCTAATCCGGTGGGGGGCGTTCCGGCTTTGGCTTCAGGCCATTTGCATCAGCCATTCACCTACGCGGTCTCGCCCCTGTTCCTTTGCCTCGTATAGCGCGCCATCTGCCTGCGCGCGCAGTGTTTCAAAGCCGGGCAGATCGCGCGACCATGCAAGCCCGATGCTGATCGACGCTTCAACGACCTTTCCGTCGCAGACGATTGGGGCATCCTGCACGGATTTTCGGCATCGTTCAGCGACAGCCCGGGCCTGTTGGTTGGTCAGGTCGTGCAAGACGACAAGGAATTCATCGCCGCTCATCCTTGCGAAAATGTCGTGAGATCGCAGGCATGACGCCACACGTTTGGCGATGTTGACCAAGACCCCATCGCCAGCCAGATGGCCATGGGTGTCATTGATGGTTTTGAACTTGTCGACATCGATACACAGCATTGCCACCCCGATTGCGGGCGGATCGGTTAAGGCATTGTAGGCGGCCACCGCACTGTTGCGATTGTGGAGTTTTGTCAGCGGATCAAGCCGCGCTGCATTCACCAGTTCATTCGTCTCGCGAAGCAGGCGCTGTTCCCGCGTAATGAGATTGCACAGGATGAAACACCCGGCGAAGTTTGCTACGATCAAAGTTGGCGCTGCCTCGTAAAAGAAGGTGGTCCGTAAGGGTTCGGGCAGGAACGCCCCCAAAAGAACATAGGTTGAGATCATCGCGCTGAGGATCGCTGCTGATTTTTGATCGTCCGAGATACGAGGTTGAACATATTTCGACCATAGCTGCCCCATCACAAAGGCCGCGATCATCCCCGCAAAGCCCAGCATCATTCCTGTGCCGCCGATGCTGAACCGTGCCAAACAACCGATCAGCAGCGCCAGAAGCCCACCAGCAAACCCGAAATAGGCGGACGCCACCCCGACAAACAGATTTCGGATGTCGATGACAACACCGTCTGCGATGAATATCGGGGACGACATGGCAACGATTGTGGCCAGCCCGAAAATCAGCCCCATGACCAGATTGACCGACAATGTGGCCCTTACCGACCGATTGATGAGGCTATAGGCATAGACCAGCATGACAGCCAAGGCCGTCGGTTCGATCAGCAGTATCAGAGTTTCCATGAGTCCAGTCATTCGCGTGTACCTGTGAGTGAGGTTTCCGAAGTAACTGATCACCGGTAAGGCGGTGGTTAAGCCCTGACCCGCATTAGCGTTTTTTCTGCTGAAAGATACTGATTGTTGGTGAAGTTTTTATTCAAAGAGCGGGTATGATCAGGCTGCCGCTGGCGCTGCCCGCCGTTCATTGATCGGCAGATGGACGATGGCGCTGAACGCTCCCACACCGATCCCGACCCACCAGACATGCGTATATGTTCCGTAGACATCATAAAGCGCACCGCCCAGCCATACGCCCAGGAATGATCCCAACTGGTGCGAGAAGAAGACGATCCCGTAAAGCGTGCCCATATAGCGCAGCCCATATAGATGCGCGACAAGGCCAGATGTCAGCGGCACGGTGGCCAGCCATAGGCTACCCATTGCGACCGAAAACAGGATAACGGTGCCAGGTGTGATTGGCGTCAGGATAAAGGCTGCCGCGACGATGGTCCTGCCGGTATAGATGCCCGCAAGCAGATATTTCTTGGAGTATCGCTTGCCCGCCCAGCCCGCCAACAAGGTTCCCCCGATATTGGCCAGCCCGATGAGCGATATGGCGACCGCCCCAAGTGCGCTGGTCGTGCTGATCCCCATGCCCGCCAGAATGCCGCCTTGGTCGATGGGGCCGCACATTTCTGTCACCAGTGCCGGGAAATGGGCGGTGATGAAGGCCAGTTGGTAGCCGCAGGAAAAGAACCCCAGAAAGATCAGCGTATAGGACGGGTCCTTGAAGGCGCGGACCAAGATCGTGCCCATGCTTTCTTCCAGCTCGGCTTTGCTGGCCTGGGCCGGGCTGCGCATCATTGGCAGGACCATAAGCACGGCGAGGATCAGGCCCGCGAAGGTCACAAACGTCATTTGCCATGTCATGAAACCGAGCAGATACTCAGCGAGTGGCGCCCCGAAGACTTGACCTGCGGAGCCTGCCGCCGTCGCGATGGCCAGCGCCATGGAGCGGTTTTCGTCCGATGCTGCCCGTCCGACCACGGCGAGGATGACCCCAAACCCGGTCCCGGCGATGCCGAAGCCGACAAGGACTTCGTAGAACTGATGCGCCAGCGGTGTCGTGGCCCCGGCGGATAAAAGCAATCCGAGCGCGTAGCAGACCGCGCCGATGATGATGGCCTTACGGTCCCCTATCTTTTCGGCGACCGCCCCAAAGATCGGCTGCCCAATCCCCCAGGCCAGATTCTGGATCGCGATGGCGAGGCTGAAATCGGTGCGGAGCCAGCCGAACTCTTCGGCAATCGGGATTTGGAAGACGCCGAAGGATGCGCGGATGGCGAAGCCTGTCATGATGATCAGGCAGCCCGCGATCAGAACGGGAGTGATAAGAGGCGCTTGGCGTTCCATGGTCGCAGTTCGCGCCCGTGCGCGGGGATTGTCAATGGGCTCGCTACCCGCTTTGACCGGGCGCGGATGAAAATCCTATGGGTTGAAAGTCGCTCTAACCCTCAAGTCGAAAACGGGGCATCGGTCCAGCCGTAAGTCCGTTCGATAATCGCGGTTTTGCCTATCATTTCGCCTTTTGTCGTTAGCAGCTGCCCGCCGGCCTTTTCGTAGAATGCGCAAGCTCGTGCGTTGCCGTCAATCACGCAGGCCGTGAAAGGTCGGCCCGCAGCACCGTAGGTTGCTTGCAACAACGGGCTGCCCTGCCCATAGCCGCGGCGGAGCAGATACATCGCCCAAAGCTCTTCGGGGTAGCCTTTGTCGCTCCATTCATCCTCTCGCTGGGGGCCGATCTGGGCAAAGCCGATATCGTCGATGACCCCTATGCGGGTGGTGCCTTGGGCCAACGCGCGTGTCCAGATGGACTGCCGATAGGCAAAATTGCGGGCTGCGATTTCAGCTTCGGGCAGCAGGCTGGGATATGCCTCTTGCCAGCTTTGGACATGGATGCGTGCGATCATGTCGGCATCGTCTGGGGTGGCGGCGCGTGGGGTCATGTGCAGACCTTCACCGCCTCAATCGCGCTTTTCAAGACCGGTCCTGCACGGTATCCCGGCTAAATGACAGTGCAAGATGCCTACAACGCCGCCGTGAAGGCGGGGACTTTGACAGCAGATGACGCCCAAATTGCCGTTTTACCGGAATTGGAACGTGTGCGTGCCGCATTGGCAGAGCCCGTCAAGCGGGGCGGCTTGTTTCGCAAGGCGCCGCCGCCGATACCCGGTCTTTACATGTGGGGTGGCGTCGGTCGGGGTAAATCGATGCTGATGGATCTGCTTTTTGATCAGGTGGATGCCCCCAAGCAACGCCGTCATTTCCATGCGTTCATGCAATGGGTCCATGCCGAGATGGGCGAGGCCCGCAAGCGCGGGGTCGATGATGCGATAGCGCCCGTCGCCAAGAAGCTGGCCGATGAGGTTCGGTTTCTGGCGTTTGACGAAATGCAGATCACGGACATCACCGATGCGATGATTGTCGGGCGGCTGTTCGAGGCGCTGTTCGTCGCTGGCGTTGTGATAGTCACCACGTCGAACAGGCCACCGGACGATTTGTATAAAGACGGGCTGAACCGGCAGCTTTTTACGCCGTTTATTGCTTTGCTCAAACATCATCTGGTGGTTCATGAGCTGACCAGTGACACCGACTACAGGCAGGATCGCCTTGCCGGAACCCAAAGCTATTTCGCACCAATCGATGCAGAGGCCCGGACGGCCATCGCGCAGGTATGGCATGACCTCAGTGGGGGACACTCTGCGCCGCTTGTTCTGCATGTGAAGGGGCGGGAGGTCACCTTGCCTGATTTTCACAATGGGGTGGCCCGTGCGAAGTTCTTTGACCTTTGTGGCAAGCCCTTGAGTGCCGCCGACTATCTGACTTTGGCCGACACGGTGCGCGTGCTGATTTTGGAGGATATCCCGGCCCTGTCGCGCAGCAATTTCAACGAGGCCAAACGATTTGTTACGCTGATCGATGCGCTTTATGAAGCCAAGGTCAGGCTGATCGCCAGTGCGGCGGCCGAACCGGAGATGCTATATCTTGAGGGTGAGGGCACGTTCGAGTTTGAACGTACCGCCAGCCGCTTGCGCGAGATGCAGTCAGATGGCTGGGGCGAGTAAGCGTGAAAGGTCGGATTGCTTGGCTTTAACGTCAGGGATTGAGCCGATGCGTATTTCAAACGGAGGGATGCCTTCGTTGGATATGCAGCAATTGGGTATGTAACCAATGTCTCAAATGAGCCCAAGTTGACTGATGCTGCAGGCTGAGCGAATGTCGGCTTTGACATACATATTCTCACACCTCCAGCGTGGAGCTTCGAACAACCTGAAAGTATGCCTGATGGCCACCGACAACTTTGACCCAAACAAAAGTAATATCCGCAAACGCGCGGACGAAATTAAGCCTTATGTCTGCAAGAACTTGATCGCAGTTCTGGAATGTCCAAGCGACTTCAAGAATATTGGCACCGTCATTCGTAATGTTAACGCCTTGGGGGCTGAGAAAACGTACATTGTCGATCCAAGACGCGCACTCCCGGACGATTGGCACGAAATGCGAGAAACCAAGTTTTTCTCGAAGGGATCTGTTTCCGCAATTAAATGGAGCTTTGTCAAACGCTTCGATAGCACCGAGGACTGTCTGGCACATCTAACAGGCAACAACTTCACCTCAATTGTTACTTCGTCCCACATTAAGGGTAAAAATAACGAGATTCTGAATGAAGCCGACTATACGAAGTTCAAAAAGCTTGCTGTTTGGTTTGGAAGTGAAGCCGTTGGAATCAGCGACCTCGCTGTCGCGCATGCCGAGATGTGCGTTAGCATTCCAATGTTTGGGATGGTTGATAGTCTTAACTTAGGAACGACTTCAGGTATTGTCCTTTACGAAATCACCAATCAACGCCGTAGGTATCAGGAAGAGTTGGAGTCGAAGATACGCACGCGTTGACAAACCATTGTCTGGAAAAGCAGACGCCTATGTGATTTAGCTCAAGGTCTGCTGAGTTCGCAAAGCAGACATCTGCACAACTCAGCTTAGCAATTGCGGCGTATATGGTTGCTACAATTCGGCCAGACGCCGTAGCTTGCATTCCTCCGTCAGGGCAAGCTCCTATGCGCCGCCTGCAAGCGGTAGACCTGACCGCCCGTGCGGCCTACGCTCGGGTCTGAACGCGAATCTCTTTACGGGCCCTTATGACTGAACAACCTGCCTACCAAGTGCTTGCCCGGAAATACCGGCCCGAAACCTTTGCCGATCTCGTGGGGCAGGATGCGATGGTCCGCACCCTGAAAAATGCGTTCGAGGCGGACCGGATCGCGCAGGCCTTTATTATGACGGGTATCCGGGGGACCGGGAAGACGACCACGGCACGGATCATCGCCAAGGGGATGAACTGTATTGGCCCGGACGGGCAGGGTGGGCCGACGACCGACCCTTGCGGCCAATGCGAACATTGTGTGGCGATCATGGAAGGTCGCCATGTCGATGTGATGGAGATGGATGCCGCGTCGCGTACTGGTGTGGGCGATATCCGCGAGATTATTGATAGCGTGCATTACCGGGCGGCCTCGGCCCGATACAAGATCTATATCATCGACGAAGTTCACATGCTGTCCAAGAACGCGTTCAATGCGCTGTTGAAGACGCTTGAGGAACCGCCCGCCCATGTGAAGTTCATCTTTGCCACGACCGAGATCAGGCAGGTGCCGGTGACGGTTCTGTCCCGTTGTCAGCGCTTCGACCTTCGCCGGATTGAGCCGGAGGTGATGATTGCCTTGCTGCGCAAGACGGCTGATGCGGAGAAGGCAGAGATCACGGACGATGCCTTGGCGTTGATCACCCGTGCCGCTGAAGGATCGGCCCGCGATGCACAGTCTTTGCTGGATCAGGCGATCAGCCATGGCGCTGGCGAGACGACGGCAGAGCAGGTGCGCGCGATGCTCGGGTTGGCGGACCGGGGCCGGGTGCTGGATTTGTTTGATATGATCCTGAAAGGTGAGGCCGCAGCGGCCCTGACGGAGCTATCAGCCCAATATGCCGATGGGGCCGATCCGATGGCGGTGCTGCGCGATCTGGCAGAGGTTTGCCATTGGGTCAGTGTGGTCAAGATCACGCCGGACGCAGCTGAAGACCCCACGATCAGCCCCGACGAACGGTCGCGTGGTCAGGCGATGGCAGAGCAGTTGCCCATGCGTGTGCTGTCTCGGATGTGGCAGATGTTGCTGAAGGCGCTGGAAGAGGTTGCGATTGCGCCCAATGCGATGATGGCCGCTGAAATGGCAGTGATCCGGTTGACCCATGTGGCCGATTTGCCCAGCCCCGACGAGCTGGTGCGTAAATTGCAGGATGCGACGCCGCCACCGACGGCACCCGCTCCGCCTCGGGCTGCGCCGACCGGTGGGGGTGCGGTTTCATCGGCCTCAGCGCCAATGCAGTCTGCTCCGTCTGGCCCCACAGCCTCTGGTGCACAAAGTGCTGTGGCTTTGGCGAGCGACGCTTTGCAGCATTATGCCCGGTTTGAAGACGTTGTTGAACTTATCCGTACCCATCGGGATGTGAAATTGCTGGTGGAAGTTGAGACCGGGTTGCGGCTGGTCAGTTACCAGCCAGGCCGGATTGAGGTGAACCCAACGGCAGATGCCACCCCCGATCTGGTGGGTCGGCTTGGTGCGCGGTTGCAGGCGTGGACTGGAAATCGCTGGGCGATTTCCGTGGTCGGCGAAGGTGGCGCACCGACGATTGCAGAGGTCCGCGACGCGGCCGAGAATGCGGTGCGTAGCGAAGCCGAAGAACATCCGTTAGTGCAGGCGGTTATTGCCCGCTTTCCGAAGGCGAAGATCACCGAGATCAGGACCGAGGCGGATAAGGCCCAAGATGCGCTTGAAGATGCATTGCCGGAGGTTGATGAGGAATGGGATCCTTTCGAAGAGGACTGACGTATTCTTTCTGTTTGATTGCAAGCCCAGGTTGGGCAGAAGTTTGCGACAAAGAGCGTCCGTATTGGTCACCATCAGATGGACCGGCAAGCGCATTTACGGAGCTCTACAACTTCGTTTTGAACCCACTCGTTTTGGGCCTGATGGCTCTGAGTATCTTTGCAATGGCCACTGGTCGGCGGCGCTTTTTACTACCAATAGCGGCCCTGTGGCTGCTTGTGTTGTTGGTGCTTTTGATGCCTTACGAAATGGATGATGTGCATTACGCCGCCATTAAGGAAGGTTGTATTGGCCCTCGGCACTTGTCGATAGCCGTCAGCGCTGCAATATGTGTAGTGATGATATTCACAAGCATGCAGAACAAACGGCGGGAGGCATAAATGCTCAAAGGATTAGGCGGGCTTGGCGATATGGCCAAGATGATGAAACAGGCACAGGAAGTGCAGGGCAAGATGGCCCAGATGCAGGAAGATCTTGAAAACGTCATGGTCGAAGGTGTCAGCGGGGCCGGATTGGTCAAGGCGACGGCCACCGCCAAGGGTGAGTTGAAGGCGCTGGATATAGATCCGTCGATCTTTAACGGTGACGACAAGGAAGTGGTCGAGGACCTGATCCTTGCTGCGATCAAGGATGCGCAAGGCAAGGCATCTGAAAAGGCGCAGGAAGAGATGTCCAAGCTTACCGAAGGTCTTGGTCTGCCGCCGGGTGTGAACCTGCCGTTTTGACCCATTTTCACGAAAATGGGTGGTCTATAAAACTTCGCGAAGTTTTGTTTGCCGCGAGGCACTGAATGTCGAACGGCACCGAGGATCTCGAAAATCTGATCGCGCTGATGGCCAAGCTGCCGGGGCTGGGGCCGCGTTCGGCCCGGCGGGCGGTATTACATCTGATCAAGAAGCGCAGTCTGGTACTGTTGCCGTTGGCCGATGCGCTGCAACGGGTCGGAGCCACGGTGCGCGAATGCCTGAATTGCGGGAATATCTGTACCGCAGATATCTGCGATATCTGTGGGTCCGAGAAACGCGCGACCGGTCAGATTTGCGTGGTTGAGGATGTCGCCGATCTTTGGGCGATGGAACGCAGCGGTGTTTTCAAAGGGCGCTATCACGTGCTTGGAGGGACGCTGTCGGCCCTGGATGCTGTGGGTCCGGATGAGCTGCGTATTCCCAAGCTGCTGGATCGCATAAGGTCAGAAGGGATCAGCGAGGTGATACTCGCGCTTGGGGCCACGATTGATGGGCAGACGACGGCGCATTATATTGCGGATCAATTGCCGGGGGTGACGGTCACATCACTGGCACAGGGTGTTCCGGTTGGCGGTGAGCTGGACTATCTGGACGACGGGACGATCACCGCTGCCCTGAATGCGCGCAAGGCGCTTTAGTCCCTGATTTCCGTTGGATTGACGCCCCATAACATCTCTTTTGGGGCCCAGCCTTTGTAGCCCCCGGTTGTCAGCTGGCACCAGTTTTCGTTGCAATCGCCGAGCCGGGCGATGACGCCCAGTTCCAGAACCGCATTTTCAAGTGCGTTCGCGTCCGGACGGGATCGCAATGCGGCGGTTTCTGCGTCAATCAGCACGGTGCGTGCGCCTGACAGCATAGTGTAGTGCACCCAACCGCCTTGCCCTTCCTGATCTATCACGCGGCGCCAGTGGCCGTATTCGGCAATGACCTGCAGCGGCATGTTGCGGCGTGTGAATACCCAGTCGATTCTGTGCGAGAGCGATGGTCCGCGTCGCACGTTTGCCTCGGATGCTTTCAGTGAGACATAGCGGGGAAGGGGCAGATTGGTCTCTGGACCGATGTCCGGGCTTTGGGTGGTCTGATCAGCCTGAACCATTGTTCCGGCCAAAAGTGCTATGACAAAACCCGTCCTCAGCACACGTAACATCTGCACTAATGCAATCATTGCCTGCTCTTCACTGCTTTCGTGGGCGCACGGTTCTTGTGCTGCGCGTCCCTTTGGCGCAACCTGCCATGGCAGATGTGATTTGGGAAGCAAGAGAGACGATTATATGCCAGCTAAGCGATTAAGTGTTGTCGTGACGCGACGGTTGCCAGAGGTTGTTGAGACCCGGCTCACGGAACTTTTTGACGTCCGTTTGCGCGATAGCGACGCCCGAATGAGCGCCGATGAACTGGCCGAAGCGATGACTGATGCGGATGTGCTTGTGTCGTCCATCACCGATCAGATTGATGCTAAATTGCTAAGCCGTGCGGGTGAGAGATTGAAACTGATCGCCAATTTTGGCGCCGGCGTTGACAATATCGATGTATCCACGGCCCGCCAGCGCGGCATTCACGTGTCAAACACCCCCGGTGTGGTGACTGAGGACACCGCTGACATGGTGATGGCCCTGATTTTGGGTGTAACGCGCCGGTTGGCAGAAGGGCTGCGTTTGGCCCAATCGAATGATTGGGAGGGCTGGTCGCCTACGGGCATGCTGGGTGGTCGTATTGCGGGCCGCCGGCTGGGCATTTTGGGGATGGGCCGCATTGGTCAGGCCGTTGCCCGGCGTGCTGCGGTGTTCGGGATGCAAGTCCACTACCATAATCGCAAACGCCTACGCCCCGAAATTGAAGAAGAACTGGATGCGACCTATTGGGAGAGCCTTGATCAGATGGTCGCACGGATGGACGTTGTTTCAATCAACTGTCCACATACCCCATCGACCTTTCATCTGATGAATGCCCGGCGGTTGAAGTTGATGAAACCCGACGCGGTGATCATCAACACCTCGCGCGGTGAAGTGATCGACGGAAACGCACTGACCCGGATGCTCCGCGCGGGCGAAATCGCAGGCGCGGGGCTTGATGTGTTTGAAAGGGGTCATCAGATCAATCCGCGCCTCAAGGAACTGCCAAACGCCATCCTGCTTCCGCATATGGGGTCGGCGACTCTGGAGGGCCGGATCGAGATGGGCGAGAAGGTCATCATCAACATCAAGACCTTCGCCGATGGCCACCGCCCACCTGATTTGATCGTGCCCAGTATGCTTTGACGCGGTTCAACCGCCCGACCAGTTCTGCGGGATGACCTTATGCGCCAATGCCGCTTTCACGATTTTCCGATAGTGTTTCATGCTGTGCGCCGTGAACTTGCGGTTCGATTCTACCTTTAGTTCTTTCACCACACCCATATGGACAAAACTGCTGGGCACTTTTGGCACAATATCGTCAACGCGGTTGATGATCAGACATTTTTCGTGGTTTTTCACCGGCCCCCGGTTGGCCTTGGTCCGGGGTGCCGCAAATCCGATGCCGGGTACCCCATAGCTTTTGGTCAGGATCTGTGTCGCTGCCGCGCCAAGGGAATGACCGATGATGAATTTCGGGCGTACTTTGATATCCTTCAGCCATTCGAAAACCACGACCGAATATGCCAGAAACCCCTGATGCCAGATTGTGCCGGACGCCCCCTTTGCGGTGGTTTCGTCGTCCATCCGGTATTTCTGACGTCCCAATCGCAGTGGTCTGAGATTGTAGAGCAGATAATCTTGGAGTGAATTTGACCCCGGCAGCAACAGGATGTCACCGTCAAGCACATGCGCCTGCACGTCTTCATGCGGGCAGGATTTCAATAATTTGGGTTTGGTAATGCGTTTGCTTTGGTAGCTTGCTTCGGCCAAAATTGCGGCACCATCGATTGAAAATACAGACATAACAATACTCCTTCTGTAGTAGAGAGGGGATCATGCATGTTAAAATCGGTCCAGTCGGGAAAGCCTGACCCCATTTTCTGCCGGTTGATTTGATTGGATCAGTGTTTGCTTCCCCTGATCCGCGTTCTGTTCTAGCAAAGCATTGCGAAACAAAAGGAATTATGACGATGCGGGTTGTGAAGATCATACTTATCGCTGTGGTTGGCGGGGCTGGTCTTGCCTTTGCGTTTTCATTTTTCCTATCGATGTTGGATCAAATAAACACCAATCGCGGCTTTGCGCTGGATATGCCGGAGGCCCCGGATGGCTGGACCGTCGCCCCATATGAGGTTGCGCAGGCCGAGATGATTACGGGGGTTTCCTATGATCCTGCAGCGGAGCCAACCACCGACACCGAAACCCTGATCGCGCGTTTCAATGCCGGGGTGGAGGATGATGACAATCTGGTGCAGGCGTATTTGAATGAGGACCAGATCATATTGCTGCGTATGCGGTATAGTCCCAAAGCCCAGCCGAGAGCTGGCATTTCCGCGCAACTCGCTGAGGTGAGAGAGGCGCGCGAGGCAGAGGGGCCACAACCTACGCTATTTGCCAGGATGGATGGGATTTCGTTCATGCAAGACTTGCCCTTTTCGAAAAACAGCGACACTGGCGAGGTTGTCCCAATAAACTACCGATATTTGACGGCGACGGTCGGTGTTCCTGAGGAAACAAAGTACGTACCGATTGAAGTGCTTACGAATGCGAGCGATGCCGCGTTGGCCGCGATGATCTCGGGTATTGATATGGCTGCTTTGAACGACAAGATTGATGTGCCGGATGAGCAGATTGATGGCGCGGCTGGATTTGTGACCGACGCCGAGACGCCTTTGTCGGATGAGCCGCCCGTGCCGACACCGGCCTATCAGGCCTATCAGTTGCTACAATCTGATCAGGATCTCGATGAAACGACGCAGGCTATTCTGACAAAGATCGTCGGCCCTGATGTCACACGGGCGGATGTTGCTGACGATCTGGCAGAGCTGGAGGAAATCGCCCCTGAAATTCGCGCAATTGTTGAGCTGTTGCCGGTCGAAAGCGACGGCTGACAAACACCGCCTGTCGCATTCAAGCGCAAAGGTGTCGGCTGCTTCTTTCACTGCTCTGCGCTTTATCGCAAATTAAGCGCGGTACGTGTCAAGGGAGTCGCCATCATGAAAACGCAAGTGAAAGCACTGGTTGTCGGCGGCGGCGCCGTGGGCACGTCGATTGCTTATCATCTGGCCAAGGCTGGTTGGGATGATGTCATGTTGCTGGAGCGGGATGAACTGACGTCCGGGTCGACCTGGCATGCTGCTGGTTTGCTGCCGCTTTTCAATATGTCGTTTGCGACGACCCATATCCACAAATATTCAGTCGATTTCTATAAATCGCTTGAGGCAGAGACCGGGTTGAACGCCGGGTTCGCCGTTGTCGGCAACCTGCGCATGGCCCAAACGCAGGAGCGAATGGACGAGTATATGCTCTATGCTTCGACCGCTGAGACCTGCGATGTACCTTATGTCTGGATGACCCCCGATGAGATCAAGGCGAAATGGCCGTTGATCCGTACCGAGGATCTGAAGGGCGCACTTTATCATCATACCGATGGCTACATTAACCCTGCCGATGTCACGCAGGCGATGGCCAAGGGCGCCCGTCAGCATGGTGCTGTTATTGAGCGCAAATGGCAGGCCGATGCGTTTGAATGGAATGGCACGGCCTGGGACGTGACCTGCACAAAGATGGTCGAGAAGGGTGGCAATCTTGTGCCCTCTGACGAGCAGATTGTGATTACCGCTGAGCATGTGGTGACCGCGTCGGGGAACCATGCGCAGACGACTGCGAAAAAGCTGGGGATCAAGATCCCCGCGATCCCGGTAGAGCATCAGTTTATTGTCATGGACAAAGACCCGGCGCTTGAGGTGTTCCGGGCTGAGGGGAATGTCGAACACCCTGTCATCCGTGATGCCGATGCCCAGTCCTATGTTCGTGAAGAGCGTGGCGGTTGGATTCTGGGCGTCTACGAGAAAAACGCCCCGGCCTGCTTTGAATATGGTGTGCCGGATAGTTTCCGTGCTGATTTGTTCCCGCTCGATCTCGAACGGATTGAAGAGCAATACATGGCGATGATCCACCGTATTCCGTCTTGCGAGGAAAGCGGGCTGAAGGACGATTTCAACGGGCCGATTTGTTATACACCTGACGGAAACCCGCTGGTTGGTCCCGCGCCGGGACTGCAGAATATGTGGCTGGCCGAAGGGTTTTCGTTCGGGATCACGGCTGCTGGTGGTACGGGCTATTACCTTGCGCAGATGATGGTCGATGGTGAGGCCGAGATCGACATGGCCAGCCTTGATCCCAAGCGCTATGGCGATTGGATGACGACCGAATTTGCGGCCCGCAAGAACGAGGAATGCTACGATCACGTCTACATCCTGCACCACCCGGACGAGGAGCGGCCTGCGTGCCGGCCTTTGCGGACCTCGCCAGCCTATGATCGGCAAGCAGCGCGTGGTGCGCAGTTTGGATTTGTGAATGGCTGGGAACGTCCGAATTATTTTGCACCTGCGGGGTTCAGTGACCATGACAGCCGGTCATTCCGGCGTGGTGGCTGGTGGCAATATGCCGTGGAAGAGGCGAAAGCGATCCGGGAGGGGGTGGGCCTGATCGATGCCACCGCCTTTGCCAAGCATCGCATCAGTGGGCCGGGGGCGACCGCGTTTCTGGAGTGGTTTACGACGAACAAGCTGCCCAAGGTGGGGCGTATCAACCTGACCTATGCGCTGACATCACACGGCACGACGCGCACGGAATACACGATCGTCCGGCTGAAAGAGGATGACTATTATCTGGTCTCTGCGGGGGCTTGGCACGCTTATGACGAAGATTTCCTATACAAAGCCATCATGGAAAAGGAGGCCGAATTCGGTCGCATCAACGAAGAGGATGTGACGACCAAATACGGTGTCTTTGCCATCGCAGGGCCAAAATCGCGCGATGTTCTCAATAAGGTGATCAAGGATGCTGATCCGGCTACAGCCTTGTCCAACAAGCGCTTTCCATGGCTGTCTGCCCGCCAGATCGAGCTGGGGATGTGTCCGGTAAATGCGATCCGCGTGGCCTATACCGGTGAATTGGGGTGGGAGTTGCATCACCCGATTGAGATGCAGAACTATCTATTCGATTTGCTGGAAAAGGCGGGTGAAAAGCACGGTATGAAATTGGTCGGCGCACGTGCGCAGAACTGGTTGCGGCAGGAAAAATCCTATCGCGCTTTTGGCAATGAACTGGGCCGCGATGCCACCCCGATGGAGGCGGATTTGCCCCGGTTTATTGACCTGTCCAAGGGGTTTCACGGCAAGGCCGAGATGGAGGCTACGGGTATTCGGTCAAAATGCGTGACGCTGTTGATCGACGGCCCTTCCGACGCCGATCCATGGGGGCGCGAGGCGCTTTACGATATGGATGGGAACCGGATCGGGCGTCTGACATCGGGCGGCTATTCAGTGGCCTTCGAGAAGTCGATTGGTATGGGATATGTGCGGCCGGAACTGGCGGAAGTAGGCACCAAGGTTCAGGTCAAGATGCAGGATAAGCTTTGGCCTGCTGAGATTGTGGAAGACAGCCCGTATGATCCGAAAAACGCGACGATACGTGTGGACGGTTGACAGATGATGCCGGGTGAGGTGGGTTAATACCCACCCTACGTTTGGGAGCATCACGATGTCGGACAAGATAGAAGTCGAGAATATCAATGTGCCGGGTCAGGTGACGCGGGTTGATAAGGCGAAGTATGAGGCGATGAAGGCGGCGATGTTGGCGACCTTGCCGAAAGCGTCGCCTGGCATGACCGCCAAAGAGGCAAAAGAAGCCGCGCAACCTTTGCTGCCCGATGATCTTTTCCCCGATGGTGCCACGTCGGGCTGGTGGCAGAAATGCGTGCAGCTTGATCTTGAGGCCAAAGGCGTGGTTGTGCGTGAGGCAACCAAGCCGCTACGATTTCACCAAAACTAGCGGCTTGCGAAATCGCGCAGGCGATAAGGCGGCGACTTCCTTTGCGGGGATGTCCGGTTCTGTTCCTGCGATGAGGTCAGCCAGCAATTGGCTCGCAGCTGGAGATGTCTGCATCCCGTAGCCGCCCTGTCCCGCACACCAGAAGAAATTCGCGTCGGCCGGGTCTGGCCCGAGGACCAGCGTTCGGTCCGGCGCAAAGGTGCGCAAGCCAGCCCATGATGTCAAAAGTCGCGCGACCGGCTCGCTGACATGGGTTTCGTACCGGGCGAGCCCTTCGGCAAGGGTGATGTCGTCGGTGTGGGCGTCGCAGGGTTCCAGCGGGTCTTCTTCGGCGGGTGAGACGATCAGGGCGCCTGCGTCCGGCTTGGCGTACCAAGTTTCACCTGCACCGAAGAGCATTGGCCATTTGGACACGTCGTGGTCGCCAGGGGCGGGGATGCGTGCCATAGACCGTCGAAGGGGCGTGACACCGATCGGGATGATCCCTGCCATTTCAGCGATGACATCGACCCATGCCCCGGCGGCGTTGACAATGTTCTTGACGAAATAACTGGTCGTTTTGGTTTCGACTTCCCACCCCGTTTTTATTCGGGTGATTGCTGTGACTTTGGCATTGGTTGTGATCTGCGCACCGTTTTCGCGCGCGGTGCGCGCGAAGCTTTGCAGCAGTTTGTCGGTATCGATATCGAACGCGTCCGTGTGATAGGCGGCCCGGTCAATCACACCATCTTTGAGGATGGGGATCATGTCCCGCGCTTCGGCGACTGTAATCGGATTAAGGCCAAATTGCTCTTGATCGACCGTGAAGTCGTCCGCTGTTTCCGCTGTGCCGATCATTAGCAGACCTCTTGCGCCGAGCACTTCTGCCTGCAGGTGATAGCCGCAGCTGGCGCTGTTCAATGCGAGGGTTGGACCGGCGCCATAATTGGGTTCGAACGTTGCAGAAGACCTGCCGGATGCATGATAGCTCAATGCATCTTCGGCTTCGAGCAAGGTCACGCTGCCCAATGGGGCGATACGCGCGGCGGCAGACACACCCGCAATGCCACCGCCGATGATTAGAAAATCGATCATGCCTCTTCCAACCGATCTGTTGCGGGGGGTGGCGTCAGGCTCAATTCGCTGATCCGGTTGTAAAGCATGGGCGTCATTTCGAAATTATTTGCGGCAAGTGATGGTGCGAGTTGCGCAACTGATCTGGCCGATATGATGGGGGACGGTTGAGCCGGATGATTTGCGGCCCATGCCACTGCAAGCGTTGCGGGTGCGGTTCCGATCTCTGCGGCCAGTGCTGCGAGATCGCGCGCGGTTTGATGCATCCAACCCTGATCATATCGTGCCTTGTACCGTTCGTCTTCTGTCAGCCGCCCGTGGCCGCTTGTTGTGTACTTGCCGGTTAACAGACCGCCGCCCAATGGGGAATACGGAACGATCATAATGTCCTGGTCTATCGCCATCGGAAATATCTCAACCTCGGCCTGTCGTTTGACCAGATTGTACATGGGTTGGATCACATCGATACGTGTGCCAAGCGATTTGGCGACGGATTGCGCCTTGATCACCTGCCATGCTGCATAATTAGACACACCGATATGACGGATCAGGCCACTGGCTTGTAGTTCTGCAAGTGTGCTGAACGTTTCCTCCAGGGCGGTGTCTGGGTCAAAACGGTGCATATAGAGCAGATCCATCGCATCCTGGTTCAGCTGCTTGCGACAGGTGTCAAAATGGGTGGTGATATTGGCGCGGCCAGCGCCGCCGGCATAGCCGACTTTGGTGGCCAGAAAGATGTCGTCACGGTCACCTTCGATGAATTTGCCAAGCAGCGCTTCCGACGCACCACCGGTATAGCCAACCGCCGTGTCAAAGTGATTGATTTTCTGGCCGCGCGCCGCGTCGTACATGGCCCGGCTTTCGCCCTCATCCGCTGTTCCGCCGAATTGCATGGTGCCGAATGCCAGCCTGGATAATGGCGTGCCATTGCGCGTGGTCAAATTTGTCATGGTCGAAGATTGTCATGCCGGTGTGACAATGAAAAGACGTCACGCAGGGTGATTTTCCCGGTCAACAGGGTTTACTTTTTCGTTGCATCCCGGCCTTTTGCATCTCAAACGGCTAACGGAGGCCAAGTGCAGCGATTTCCAGTGGCAAAGCCGGGTCAGGTTATTGGCCTTTTGGGCGGTTCGTTCGATCCGGCGCATGAGGGGCATGTTCATATTACCAAGGCGGCCCTGCGTCGGTTCAGGCTATCCCGTGTCTGGTGGCTGGTCAGCCCCGGTAATCCGCTCAAGGTTAATGGACCTGCACCGATGGAGGACCGTTTGCTGGCAGCACGCGCGATGATGCGCCATCCACGCGTGACGGTTACGGATATCGAAACGCGGCTACAAACGCGCTATACTGCTGAAACCTTGGCGGCATTGCGTCGTCGCTATCCCGGGGTGCGGTTTGTGTGGTTGATGGGTGCGGATAATCTTGCCACGTTTGATCAGTGGCAAAACTGGCGTTGGATCATGGATCATGTACCTGTTGGTGTGCTCGCACGGCCGGGGGACCGGATTTCCGCCCGCTTGTCCAAGGCCGCGCGCGTTTATCGCAGCGCCCGCCTGCCGGGAAAGGCCGCCCATCGGTTGGGTCTGCAAAGGACGCCCGCCTGGGTGTTCATCAACCAGCCAATGTCGCGCCAGTCGTCAAGTGCGATCCGCGCAAGGGGAGAATGGTGATGCTGACACGTCGTGCGTTGATGTTGGGTGCTGCTTCCAGCCTTGCCACAGCCGCGGCGGCTGATGCGCCGCTGACATCTTTGCGCCCGATACTTCGGTCGCCCGGTGGTCCATTAGCGCGGGTAACGACTGCAGAAATGATCGCACAGGCCGGTCTGGGTGGTACCGTTGGATTTGTCATCGCAGATGCCACCACCGGCGAGGTTTTGGAGCGGGTCGATGGGGCGGTACCCCTACCACCAGCCAGCGTGACCAAGGCGGTTACGGCGCTTTTCGCGATAGAGGCATTGGGACACGCGCATCGGTTTGAAACGCACATTTTTGCTGATGGTGAAATAAATGATGGCATATTAGATGGTAATTTGATCTTGGCCGGTGGTGGCGACCCCAATCTTGTGACCGATCATTTAGCGGATCTGGCCAGCCGTTTAAAATCTGCTGGTGTCAAAGAAGTGACCGGCGATTTCCTCGTTTGGGACAGGGCGCTTACCAATCTTGATGAAATAGATGTCAGCCAGCTTGACTATGCCAGTTACAATCCATCGGTGACTGGGCTGAACCTCAACTTCAACCGCGTCCATTTTGAGTGGAAGCAGGCCGGGGCCGCTTACGATGTGACGATGGATGCAAGGAGCGAGACGCGGCGTCCGCCGGTTAAGATGGCCCGGATGCAGGTCGTTGATCGCCGCTCCCCACTGTTCACCTATCAACGCGGCGACAATATGGATCAATGGACTGTCGCCCGCGCGGCGTTGGGTGGTGGTGGTGCACGATGGTTGCCGGTTCGCTATCCGGCGATTTATGCGGGCGAGGTTTTTGCCACGCTGGCTGCGGCCGAAGGGATCAAGCTGAAACCGCCCAAGGAAACCGCCGATCCGCCGGATGGCCCCGTCTTGGCTTCTTATGAAAGCGTGCCGCTGACCGTCATGATGCGGGACATGCTGCTTTATTCCACGAACATCACGGCAGAAGCGGCGGGACTTTATGCCACCGGTGCGCTGACAGGGCGGATGGAGGGGCTGCGTGCCTCCGCCGATTGCATGAGCCGTTGGATCGCGGGGCGCGCGGGTGTCAGCCCTCGTTTTGTGGACCATTCGGGCCTTGGCGACGCTTCGCGGGTTACTGCGGTCGATATGGTGAAGATGCTGTCCGCTGATCGGGTTGCCGGCACGCTTCGCCCGATCATGAAAACCATTGATATGGTGGATGAAAATCGCCGCCTGATCCGCGACCATCCGGGCGAGATACGGGCGAAGACCGGTACGTTGAATTTTGTCTCATCGCTTGCAGGTTATGTGCGCAATGCCGGTGGGCGAGACCTTGCCTTTGCCTTTTTTGCCGCAGACCTTGAGGCGCGTGAAAGGGGCAAGGCCGCAGGTGGAGAACAGCCACCCGGTGCCGTGTCATTCAACAGCGCCGCAAAGCGGCTACAGCAGCGTATCCTGCAACGCTGGGCGGCTAGCGGGGTGTAGCAGAGACCGGTTGCGGGGCGTTTACCGCTTTCCGCAGGACCGCAGTTGCGTGTCGTAGGAAACTGCCCGTGCCTCAACCTCGCCTGCAATGCGGATCAGCCAGCTTTTGGATTTCCACGTGCCGCGTAGATAGCCTGAACGCCCGTCATGGTAGGCCAGATACTGGTTGCGGGTGTCGTAGATCGGAACGCCGGTTTCTTCGACCGTTTGCACCATATACCAGCCCATGAAGTCTGTCGCATCGTTGATGTCTTCGCGGCGCGCACGTCTGCCACCGACCTCGTCCTGGTATTCTTCCCAGGTGCCATCCAGTGCTTGAGAATATCCAACCGCCGATGACTGGCGACCTATTGGGATGATACCCAGCGCGTATCGATGCGGTGGACGGTTATCGCCAATGAATTTGCTCTCTTGATAGATGATGGCCATCAAGGACGGCACAGGCACGCCGTATTTACGTTCAACACGCTTGAAAGCCCGTAGGTATTCAGGTCGTTCGGATACTATACTGCACGCGTCATCAAGGTTTCGCGGTGCTGAGAAATCTCCTCTGGCACCACAACTGCCCAGTGCTGCCAAGAGCACTAACGCGCGAAAGAAACTGCTCATCTGCCGCTCGCTTTATGTTTTTTATTAAAAGTATCCTAGACGATGAAAACAGGTCTGTGAACGTAAATCGTGCAAACTTCAGATCACAAATGCCAGGATCAGCGGTAAAGTGAGCACTGACAGGAGGGTCGAGGCAACAACCAGCCCAGCCACAGGCTGCGCATCGGCCCCGTATTTTTCGGCCAGAAGGTAGGATGTGACGGCCACCGGCGTCGCCACCTGAACGATCAGAACCGCGCTTGCGATCTTGTCCAGACCAAAGAGCTGGGCTGTCAGCGCTCCTACTGTCACACAGAGCAGAACCTTAATGATGGACAGGCCCACGGCTTGCTTCATTGCCTTGATTTCCAGCCGTGCCACTGCCACGCCAAGCGTGATCAGCATCATTGGAATGGCCATCTGACCGATGAGATCAAGCGTATTGGTCAGAAATTGGGGTGTCTGCCAGCCTTGCCAGAGAAACAGCGCGCCCAGAACGGTGGCCCCGACAAGCGGCTCCTGTACCACGCGCAGGAAAGATCCGCCGCCCGAAACGATCCAAATGCCTATTGTGAAAGACAAAATCGCCATGACGGCGAAGACCACGACGGCGTAGCTCAACCCGGTTTCACCGAACGCGAAAAGGGCCAAAGGCAGGCCAAGATTGCCGGTATTTCCAAAGGCCAAAGGTGCCAGATAGGTCTGTACGCTGATCCCCAGCGCCTTGACCAGCGCCCAGCAGGCGAGCATTACGATCCCGTAGGCCACAAGACTTGAGACAGAAATGGCGGCGAGCGCTTGCGGTTCGATATCGGCTTGCATGAGTGCTACAAAAATCAAGCATGGCACGGCCAGGGTCATTGCCATTCTAGTCACGAATTCGACGCGATATTCAAACCCGAGCTTGACCCAGAAAAAGCCAACAGCCGCCAGTAAAAACACGGGCGCGGTGATGTTCAGCACTGTCATGGCCAGGTTCACAGACTGTTTCCTTTTATTGTGGGAGTGACCCGTAGACTTTTAATGCTGCAAGCGCATATGATGCGACAGGGGTTATTTAGTATGTTTAAAACGCGCGCAAAATATCATTTGGGCCAAGTTGTCCGCCACCGCAAGCATCCGTTTCGCGGCGTTGTCTTTGACGTGGATGCGATTTTTTCCAACACCGATGCTTGGTATAACGCCATTCCTGAAGATAGCAGACCCAAGAAAGACCAGCCATTTTATCACCTGCTGGCCGAGAATGATCAGAGCTATTACGTGGCTTATGTGTCTGAACAGAACCTTGTGGCCGATTATTCGGGTGAACCGGTGGGCCACCCTGATCTGGACGATATTTTTGGGCCGTTTGAGGATGGCCAATATCCCTTGCAGGTGCAGTTGAACTGACTGGCCTTTCCGTGGTGCCTTGTCGCTTTATATTCTCCCTCCAAACCTGATTTCTGAAAAAGGATGGTTGCATGCTTGTTGTCGTATCGCCTGCCAAGGCGCTCGATATGGACCCTGTGACGGTCGAACCGACGCAGCCCGATTTTCAGGATGATGCGATCCGACTATCCAAAACCGCCCGCAACCTGACCCTGACCCAATTGAAGGGGTTGATGGGTATTTCAGATGATCTGGCCCGTCTGAACCGTGATCGCTTCAAGGCCTTTGCGGCGGACCCCATGGCGGATGCCGTCAAACCGGCGGCGCTGGCCTTTAATGGTGACACATATCAGGGGCTGGAGGCGCGGACCTTTTCGGATGATGATCTGCGCTGGGCGCAGGATCATCTGCGGATCTTATCAGGCCTGTACGGCCTTCTGCGTCCGCTTGATGCCATCCAGCCCTACCGGCTGGAGATGGGCAGTAAGCTGAAGACCCGTCGGGGCAAATCGCTTTACGACTATTGGGGTGACACGATTGCAAAGGCCCTGAATGCACAGGCGGCCGAGGTTGATGCCGATACCCTGATCAACTGTGCCAGTCAGGAGTATTTCGGTGCCGCAGACCGGACTGCGCTGAAATTGCGTGTGGTGACGCCGCAGTTCATGGAAGTGAAAGATGGCAAGTCGCGCATCGTGAGTTTCTTTGCCAAACGCGCCCGCGGTGCCATGGCGCGATATGTTGTTCAGAACCGGTTGACAGATGCTGACGCCATCAAGGGGTTTGATACTGGCGGTTACAGCTATGAGGCCGGTCATTCGACGCCGGAAAAACCAGTGTTTCTGCGCGACTACCCCAGTTAATTCGCGCCTTTCAGGGAAAGGCGCGAGCCTTCGGCGAGAGTTTTTTGGCCAAGATGAAGGCTAGAGCCGTTCTATCGCCAATGCGATCCCCTGACCGCCGCCAATACACATCGTGATCAGGGCCTTGCTGCCGCCTGTCCGTTCCAACTCGTACATGGCTTTCACGGTGATGATCGCACCGGTGGCACCCACGGGATGACCAAGTGCGATTGCCCCACCGTTTGGATTGACGCGGGCGGGGTCGAGGCCCAGTTCGTTGCTGACAGCAAGGGCCTGTGACGCGAAAGCTTCGTTCGATTCAATCACGTCGAAATCACTGGCGGACAGCCCGGTTTTCATCAGCAGGTTTCGCACGGCGGGGATGGGACCGATGCCCATCACCTCTGGTCGGACACCGGCATGGGCATAGCCCAGGATGTGGAATTTCGGGGTCAGGCCTGCTTTTTCGGCCGCCTCTGCCCTTGCTAGCACGATTGCCGCGGCCCCGTCGTTGAGGCCGGAGGCGTTGCCGGCCGTCACAGTCCCATCCTTTTGGAAGACAGGGCGGAGACCGGCAAGCGCCTCTGACGTGGTCGCTTTGGGATGCTCGTCTCGGGCGAAATCAACCATGTCTCGTTTGACTTTGACCTGTACCGGCGCGATCTGGTCGTCGAAGTAGCCCGCCGCAATTGCTTTGGCCGCCCGTTCTTGGCTTTGCACGGCGAAGGCGTCCTGATCTTCGCGGCTGATCCCATGTTCATTGGCGACGTTTTCGGCTGTCACACCCATATGGCCAGTGCCGAAGGGACAGTGCAGTGCACCCAGCATCATATCCTGTGTGCGGATATCGCCCATTTTTGCGCCCCAGCGCTGGTCTGAAATGATGAAGGGTGAGCGGCTCATGTTTTCGGCCCCGCCTGCGAGGCCGAAATCGGCATCGCCCAACATCAGCGATTGGGTGACAGAGGCGATGGCCTGCAGGCCAGAACCGCAGAGCCGGTTCACGTTCATCGCCGGTGCCGTTTCCGGCACGCCGGCCTGCATCGCCGCGACACGGCTGAGATACATATCGCGCGGTTCGGTATTGATGACATGGCCAAAGGCGGTGTGGCCGATTTGGCCACCATCCACGCCCGCGCGGTCAAGTGCGGCTTTGGCCGCGACTGTGCCAAGCTCAATCGGTGGTGTGCCGGCCAGTGATCCGCCAAAGGTGCCGATGGCTGTTCGTGCGCCGCCAAGGATTACGATATTTGTCATGGAAACCTCCCGCCTGTTTTGTCGGCATCTTACAATGGTTGACTAGCGTGAACAGCGGAACGTCAGGTCATGGCGGGGTTGAAATATGGTGTTATGTATGATGTATACAATCGCATACATTACATTAGGTGCCAACGATGATTACCGCTGTGGATCATATCCAACTGGCAATCCCGCGGGGATCGGAAGACCGCGTGCGGCGTTTTTACGTTGATCTGCTTGGCCTTTGTGAAATTCCGAAGCCGGAACCTTTGTCTGGTCGTGGTGGTTTTTGGGTGATTGCGGGCGATTTGCAGGTGCATTTTGGGGTCGATCCTGACTTTAGGCCCGCCACCAAGGCCCACCCTGCGTTTCGGGTCAAAGAGATTGATATGCTGGCCAAGCGACTGACCGATGCAGGCCATCCCGTAAAGTGGGATGATGCATTATCGGGGACGGTACGGTTTTTCACCAGTGACACGGTTGGCAACAGGATTGAGTTTATCGGCGCCTGAGGCCGTTTCCTTCGTCGCGCGACGTGTTAGATCAAAGTCCAACTGCGAGGGCTGATGTTGCTGACCGTTCAAAACATTCACAAAACCTATGACACTGCAGATGGCCCGTTTTCCGTGTTGCGCGGCGTTGATCTGGCGCTTCAGTCGGGTGAGACGCTTGCGCTTACCGGTGAGTCCGGCAGCGGGAAGAGTACCCTTTTGCACCTGATTGGTGGGTTGGACACACCTGATCAGGGCGCTGTGGTCATCGACGGCACTGACATTGCGGGCCTGGATGACAATGGTCGTGCTGAGCTGCGTCGTGGGACCGTTGGCGTTGTTTTCCAACAGTTCAACCTGATCCCCAGTCTGCGGGTGTCAGACAATATCGCGTTTCAGGCGCGGCTGGCCGGCAGGCACGATGCGGATTGGGCTGCGAGCCTTGCTGACCGTATGGGTCTAACCTCGCAACTCAACAAATACCCCGAACAGCTTTCCGGTGGACAACAGCAGCGGGTGGCGATTGCCAGGACGCTTGCGCCCAAGCCGCGGCTTGTGCTTGCCGACGAACCAACTGGCAATCTGGATGAGGCGACGGCGGCGGTCGTGATGGACCTGCTGCTGGAATTGGTGACTGATACAGGTGCGGGGTTGTTGATGGTGACGCATTCAAAGGCGCTTGCTGGGCGAATGCAGCGCCGTTTGCATCTGCGCTTGGGGCAGGTGGCGTGACCCCCGCGACGCTTCAGGCCCTGCTGTCCCATTGGTGGCGCAATCCCTTGCAACTGTTCACATTGCTGGCTGGGTTGGCGTTGGCGACTGCTCTTTGGTCAGGCGTGCAGGCCGTGAATGCCGAGGCGCGGGCGAGTTATGATGCGGCTGCTGCGACTTTGGGTGAGGGGCGATATGACCGGTTGGTTGCCCGCGATGGCGGTACGATCTCGCAGGATACCTATGTCGCGCTGCGTCGCGCGGGCTGGTTGGTCAGCCCCATTGTGCAGGGCAGGGTGAATGGTGTGCGGATTGTTGGCGTGGACCCGTTGACGGCGCCTGCGGGTATCGGTCCTGCAAGTGTGGCCGAGGATGTGGATATCGCCGCTTTTCTTGGCGGGTCGGGGCAGCTTTTTGCAGGTGCGGAAGCTGCGGACCGCTTAGGCAATGGCGACGTTGAGGTGGTTCTTGCCCCCGATACCGCGCCGGGGTCTGCTATCACCGATATTGGTGTCGCTCAGCGGCTTTTGGATAGAAACGGACAGATTGATGCGCTGATTATGCTGCCCGAACAGCCGCTGGGCCGCATGCCTTTGGAAGATGTCGCCCCTGATTTGACCCGGCAGGTGGCGCAGGGCGGATCGGATATTGGCCGTCTGACGGACAGCTTTCATCTCAACCTGACCGCCTTTGGTCTGCTTTCCTTTGCCGTCGGCATTTTCATTGTTCATGGCGCTATCGGTTTGGCGTTTGAGCAGCGCCGTGCAGTGGTGCGGACTTTGCGGGCGCTGGGCCTGCCTTTGCGTCGATTGATCGTGCTGATGGGGGCGGAACTGATGTTTTTTGCCCTGATCGCGGGGGCAATTGGGGTCAGCCTTGGGTATGTTATCGCGGCCGTGTTGTTGCCGGATGTGGCGGCGACCTTGCGGGGGCTTTACGGCGCTGATGTCTCTGGCACTTTGCAGCTGAGGCCGGTCTGGTGGCTGTCCGGTTTGGGCATTGCGTTGGGCGGTACTGCGCTGGCGGCGAGTGGGGCGCTGTGGAAGATGGCGCGCATGCCGCTTCTTGCCGCTGCACAACCCCGCGCCCTTGCGATGGCCGCGGGACGCGGGGCAAAGGTGCAGGGGGCGATTGCAGTCTTATTATTGATTGTGTCGCTCGTTTTGGCCCTGACTGCGGATGGGCTTGTGGCGGGGTTTGCCTTGCTCGGGGGGATGTTGGTTGGGGCTGCGCTGGCGTTGCCATTGATCCTTGATCGGCTTCTTGCCGGGATAAACTCTGTTGCAAAATCGGTGAAGGCCCAATGGTTCTGGGCCGATACCCGTCAGCAATTACCCGGCTTGTCGCTGGCGCTGATGGCGTTGCTTTTGGCGATGGCAGCCAATATCGGCGTGTCTACCATGGTGTCGAGCTTTCGACTGACCTTTGTCGCGTTTCTGGACCAAAGGCTGGCGTCAGAGCTTTACGTTTCAACCGAGAACCCAGCGCAGACTGCCGCGTTTGAAGCCTATGCCGCGACCCAAGCGGATGCCATTCTGCCGATCCAGTCAGCCGATACGCAAATCGCGGGGCAGCCGACAGAGGTGTTTGGCGCCCGCGATCATGCGACATATCGCGAGAATTGGCGGTTTCTTAGTAGGTCGCCTGATTTGTGGGACACGACCTTTGCGGGTGAGACCATTGTGATCAACGAACAACTGGCAAGGCGTGCCGATCTTGCTGTTGGGGATCTGGTCGGCCTTGGAGATGCCGACCTGCGCATTGCAGGTGTTTATGGGGACTACGGCAATCCGATTGGGCAAGCGCTGATTTCGGAAAATGTGTTTCAGCGCCTATATCCAGATGTCATGCCTGACCGGTTCGGTGTGCGGATTGATCCTGCCGCCGTGCCCGATTTCGTGGTTGGGTTGGAGGCTGATGTCGGCATTTCGCCTGCCAACGTGATTGACCAGGCGGGGATCAAGGCGTTTTCGCTTGAGGTGTTTGAGCGGACTTTCACGGTCACGACTGCCTTGAATATCCTGACGCTGGCTGTTGCGGGCTTTGCGATATTGATGAGCCTTTTGACACTGGCGAGTATGCGTGTGCCGCAGTTGGCACCTGCATGGGCCATGGGAATGACGCGGGCGCAACTGGGGAGGTTGGAACTGCTTCGCGCGGTGTTTTTGGCTGTGCTGACGGCATTGATCGCGTTGCCGCTGGGCCTCGCCCTGGCGTGGGCGTTGCTGGCCGTGGTCAATGTGGCTGCATTTGGCTGGCGGCTACCGATGTATCTGTTTCCGATGGACTATGCGCGGTTGGGGCTATTTGCCCTGCTCGCCGCCGTACTGGCGGCGCTGTGGCCCGCCCGCCGTCTGGCGCGGACGCCGCCTGCGGATTTGCTGAAGGTGTTTTCGAATGAACGTTAGGGCATTTCTTTTCCTTATTTGCCTGCCGTTTCTTGCAAATGCACAGGGGTTTGCGGGGCTGGGCTCCGACGCCGATGGGTTTGATGTGCCAGAACTTGGGTGGCAACTGACCTTTCCTCAGGACCACGGACCACACCCCAGCTATCGTATTGAATGGTGGTATTTGACGGCCAATCTGCGCTCTGCCGAAGGTGTGGATTATGGGTTGCAATGGACGCTTTTCCGGTCTGCCCTTGCGCCTGAGGCGGGTGACGGTTGGACAGCCCCGCAGATTTGGCTGGGCCATGCGGCAGTGACCACGCCGGACCATCATTACGTCACCGAACGTATCGCCCGCGGTGGTATCGGGCAGGCGGGTGCCAAAGCGGATCCTTTCGAGGCGTGGATTGATGATTGGGAGTTGATCGGGGATTTCGACACTTTGCGCATGACCGCCAGCGGCCCTGACTTTGCTTACGACATGCAGTTGGAGGCGCAAGGTCCGCTGATTTTTCATGGTGAGAACGGGTATTCCGTTAAATCGGCTAATGGGCAGGCGTCCTACTACTATTCTCAGCCTTTCTTTGACATCAGCGGGACTCTGACGCTGCCGAACGGCGAGATCGCTGTTGCCGGTTCGGCCTGGCTCGACCGTGAATGGTCGTCGCAGCCCTTGGCCGACAATCAAACCGGGTGGGACTGGTTTTCGCTTTCCTTTGACGACGGAAACAAACTGATGGGTTTTCGGCTGCGTCAGACCGACGGCGAAAACTATACGTCAGCCACATGGATTGCGCCTGATGGCGAAACGAAAGCGTTCCCGGATGGGGCCTTAATTGCGACCCCGCTTAAGACCCATAAAACCGCCGACCGTGACATCCCTGTCAAATGGCGTGTAGAACTTCCCTCCAAAGGTGTTGATGTTACAGTAAGCGCCATCAATCCTGATGCGTGGATGGCCACGTCGGTTCCGTATTGGGAGGGGCCGGTGACTGTCACAGGCAGCCACAAGGGGCGCGGGTATCTGGAGATGACAGGGTATGAGTAATTGGTTTGAAACACTGTCCGGTCTGCACTTGCAGGTCTGGGATACGCTGGTGCAAGGCGTGATTGATCCCAATCATCCCGCCCGCAAGCCCACCTTTGCCACCGTTTCTGCCGATAATTGGCCCGAGGCCCGCACAGTCGTTTTGCGTGGCTCTGACAGCGAGGCCGCCACGATCTGGGTCCACACCGACCTGCATTCGGACAAAATCAACAGCTTGCGGAAAACGCCCCGAGCGGCATTCCATATCTGGGACAATGCCCAAGACCTGCAGATCAGGCTTCAAGTTGAAGTTACAATTCAATCCGGTGCATCTGTGCGCCGGATCTGGGACAACATCCCTGACCATTCCCGGCAAAGCTACGGTGTTACGCCGCCGCCGGGCCGGGCCATCGCTGATGCTCTGGACTACGTCAAGAAACCGGACCCGGATATCTTTGCTGTGCTGGAGTGCCGGATTTTTTACATGGATGTGGTGCATCTGGGCGAGGATCATCGCCGCGCCGCCTATTCACGTTCCAATGATTGGGCAGGTCAGTGGCTTTCGCCCTGACAGGTAGCCGGTTACGAAGCAGGTATGTATAATCTTTCCTTAACCCGCGATCTTGTGCTTGTTGGTGGTGGTCATACCCATGCGCTTGTGCTTCGCAAATGGGGGATGAAGCCCCTGCCCGGGGTGCGCCTGACGGTGATCAATCCTGGTCCGACGGCCCCTTATTCAGGGATGCTGCCGGGTTTTGTGGCAGGACATTACACACGGGATGAGCTGGATATAGATTTGGTGCAGCTTTGCCGCTTTGCCGGGGCAAGGTTGATCAATGGGGCGGCGGATCATGTAGACAAGGACGCCAAGACTGTTCAGGTGCCGGGATGGCCGCCTATTGCTTACGATGTGTTGTCAATTGATGTTGGTATCACTTCGGACATGCCAAAAATGGCCGGTTTTGCAGCTCATGCCATTCCGGCAAAGCCGTTAGGCACGTTTGCCTCCCGTTGGGATGCGTTCCGACAGGATGCTGACCATCCGCAGATCGCGATTATCGGCGGGGGCGTTGCCGGGGCCGAACTGGCGATGGCGATGTCATATGCATTGCGCGACCGAGAGCCGTTAGTTCAATTGATTGATCGGCAAGAAGTGCTGCGCGCCTTAGGTGCGAAGGCCCGCCGCCTTATGCTGGAAGCTCTACGTGGGCAGGGCGTTGAGCTGATTGAAAATGCCGAAGTGACAGGGATCACGTCCGAAGGTGTGAACCTTGCTGATGGTCGTTTGATCCCGTCGAATTTCACGACCGGTGCCGCCGGTGCCAAACCGCATGACTGGATCGCCGGGATCGGGGTTGAGACGCATGATGGTTTTATCTGCGTTGATCGTATGCTGCGATCCAGCGATGAGTTTATCTATGCCGTTGGTGACTGCGCCCATATGCGCGACAACCCACGACCGAAGGCCGGTGTTTATGCCGTCAGACAGGCGCCGGTTCTTTATGATAACCTCTGTGCCGTGATGTCTGGCCGGGCACGGATGCCTTATGTGCCGCAGAACGATTACCTCAAGCTCATTTCACTGGGTGAAAAATCTGCGTTGGCCGAGAAATTCGGAACAGCCCGGCAGGGTCCGCTTTTGTGGAAGCTCAAGGACCATATCGACCGGAAATTCATGAAGCAGTTTGTCGATTTACCGGTGATGAACGCGCCGAAGATACCGTCTGTTGCTGCTTTGGGGATGGACGAGGCGCTGGGCGGCAAGCCGATGTGCGGCGGCTGCGGCGCAAAAGTCGGGCGCGGCGCTTTGGGGGACGTGCTGAACGCGCTGCCCCCAGGGTCGCGAGATGACATCGAAGCGGTCCCCGGTGACGATGCCGCGGTGATCATCACCGGCAGGACCAGACAAGTGATGACAACAGATCATCTGAGCGCAGTGACGCTCGACCCCGCCGTGATGGCCCGCATTGCAGCTGTTCATGCGCTGGGTGATATCTGGGCGATGGGGGCCAAGCCGCAGGCGGCGACCGCGAGCATCATCCTGCCGCGCATGAATGCTGATTTGCAGCGTCGGACCTTGTCAGAGGTGATGGCGGTTGCGACAGAAGTCATGGATGCGGCGGGTGCTGCGATTGTAGGCGGGCATTCATCCATGGGTGATAACCTGACCATCGGCTTTACGCTGACCGGTCTTTGCAAACAGCCGATCACCATTGACGGTGCGCAGCCGGGTGATGCCCTGATCCTGACCAAACCTATTGGCAGCGGTGTTATCATGGCTGCAGAAATGGCGCAGCAGGCAAGAGGGGCGGATGTTGTGGCCTGTCTTGAGCACATGACGGCACCACAGGGACAAGCCGGCCGGATACTGGCCAAAGCGCATGCAATGACAGATGTCACAGGTTTTGGGTTGGCTGGGCATCTGGCCAACATCTGCACCGCGTCAGGAACGGGCGCGGTGGTCAGGCTTTCGGGTGTGCCGGTGATGCAGGGGGCGCTGACACTGGCAGGGCTGGGGGTCAGATCGACACTTTTTGCGGATAATCGGGCGGGTGCCGGTATGGTGCTGGGTCCCGAAGGGCCGGTTTCCGATTTGCTTTTCGATCCGCAAACAGCGGGTGGCCTTTTGGCTGTTGTTGCCGCGGATAGCGCCGATGCGCTTTTGACCAAGCTCCGACGCGCGGACTATCCGGCAGTCATAATTGGTCAAATGACTGAGGGAAACGGGATTGTGTTAGAGTCCTGAGGTATAGCTCGCGATGTCGTCTGCCAGCTGATCCAGACCAGTTTTATCCAGCTTTGCGGCGGTAAATTTCGCGACCACCTCGTGATCATGGATGTTGCGTGACTTGTTATAGGCTGGGTCGTAGTGGTCGGCGATCAAGCGTTCCGCAAGTTTGCGATATGCGCCTTCGTCGAGCAGGGAAAGCCATTCATCAACCATGTCGTGCCCACGTATGTAGCGTAGTGGCAGCAATCGGGTCGCCAACTCTTCCGGCTGGGCGATGATGTCGCCATAGGCTTCCGACAGGAACTGGGCGCGTTGGCTGATTGGGGCTTGGACAACGATACGTGGGGCCGCAATCATGGCTACCCATAGTTGTTTGGGCAGATTGATACGCCCAATTTTGGCGCTTTCAGCTTCGACGATAACCGGACGTTGCGGATCAAATCCGCAAAGCGTGATCGCAAGCTGGCTTTCAAACCGTTTCTGGCTGGGTTGATCATCCGACAATGCGCCAAGCAATGATCCGCGATGGCCCGCCAGCCGTTCGAGATCAAGAACTTGGAGCCCTTTTGTGGCCAGCCGTTGCAGGATCGCGGTTTTGCCGGCGCCGGTATTCCCGTCAAGCAGGATCAGGCGATGGGGGAGCGGTTCTACTGAAACGGCAGTATGAACCATCCGGCGAAAGCTTTGATAACCGCCTTCGACTGTTTCAGCCCGCCAGCCGATTTGCGAAAGAATCGATGCGAACGATCCTGACCGTTGACCGCCGCGCCAGCAGTAAACCAGTGGTTGCCAGCCGCCATCTTTAACTGCCAACGGACCGTCGAGATGATCGGCCACGTTGCGTGCAACCATTGCCGCGCCGACCTTGCGAGCGTCAAAAGGGCTGACCTGTTTGTAGATGGTTCCGACCTCTGCTCTTTGATCGTTGGACAAGGCGGGTAAGTTGATCGCTCCGGGGATGTGGTCTTCTGCAAACTCAGCGGGTGACCGGACGTCGATCAGACTATCAAATTCATGATTTATCAGTGCGTTGAGCGTGCTGAATGGAAGCGACATGGGTATGGATTTATCCCACAGGGATCGGACATGAAAGCCTCGCATTTCCGCAGATGAAATTAGACTTTTTCGCCTCATTTCCGCCACGTCATAGTCCAAATTTGTCTTCGACTAGGATACCATTGATTCAATGCTTCCTGTGAGATCACATTTTAAGAGGTAGTGTGTTATAATTTGAAACCGTTTGCGTTGTATAAAATACTAGTATACCAAAATTAGACGTTGGGGTGGGAAACACGTTTCTCGAAACGGCCGAGTAAGATCGGCACCTATCCTGGCTGTGAAAATAACCAAGGTTGGGAGGAAACTATGTCTTGGGATTTCGGTACGTTTGATCTGAGTGACTGGAAAATTACGCTACCCGTCGATCAGGATTATTTTGCAGATGATGGTGGCGACGGTGATGTCACCGACGATACGGCATTTGAAGTCAAGGGAGATGACTTTGAAGGTTTCGAAGCGGAGGACTTCTTTTACTACGACGCAAACGAAGGTGCGATGATTTTCACCGGTCTTGCCGACGGTGCAAAAACAAGTTCAGGAACAAAATATGCCCGTTCCGAATTGCGCGAGATGAATGGTGACGCCAACGCTGCTTGGACCATCAGTGAAGGTGGAACACTGTCGGCGACCTTGAAGGTCACCGAGATGGCAACCGAGTACAACGAAGAGCAGGCAGAACGAATTGTCATTGGCCAAATCCATGGGCAGGACGACGAACTGACCCGTCTTTACTACGACTCGAACGGTGATTTGTATTTCGCGAACGAGCACACGGATTCCAGTGCTGAGCATGGCCCCGATAACGATAACGAGCGTGAGTTCTACTTTGAAAATGAGGCTGGCGAGCGTCCAAATGTGTCACTGGGTGAAGACTTTTCATACGTGATTGACGTCACCGACAATAAACTGACCGTGCTGATCTATGCGGATGGTCAGACATACTATCCGGTCCCGACAGACGGCATCGACCCTTACGAAATCGTCGACTACTGGCAGGATGACACGTTCTACTTCAAGGCCGGTGTCTACATGGGCACCAGTGCAATTGAAGGACACTGGCGCGAAGGCGAAGGCCAATCAACTGCTGCTTTCTACAACATTGATGTTGGTCATGGAGACGGCGAGGGCCTTGATGCATGGCTGGGTGATGAGATTGACAATGGTGGCCAAGGCGGCACTGGTGGTGGCGAGGGAGAGACAATTGTCGGCACTGACGCCGCTGACACTATTACCGGGACCGACTACGACGACACGATCTCTGGCGGCAAAGGTGGCGACAACATCAACGGGGGCAGCGGCGACGACGTGATCCGTGGAAACAACGGTTGGGACGAGTTGCGCGGTGGCGCTGGCGATGATGAAGTGCGCGGCAATAAGGGCAATGATCTTGTTAAAGGCGGCGCTGGCAATGATACGCTGGGCGGCGGTAGCGGCAATGATGAGATCTGGGGCGAAGATGGCGATGACGTCATGTACGCTGGCCTCGGCACTGACTGGCTCAAAGGCGGCGCTGGCGCTGATACCTATGTCTTTATTAAGGTGGATGGCGTCGATACGGTTGCCGACTTCAGCAAACCGAATGGCGACAAGATTGACGTGTCTGCCATAATGGACAATGCGACCGGAATTACCGGTGATCCTATTGCGGATGGATTTATCATCCTCGAACAGGACGGTGATGATACGCAGGTCTATATCGATCTTGACGGTGCCAACGGCTCGGCAAGTGCCGGTCATCTGGCGACGCTGGAAAACGAAGAAGCCAGCGGGTTGGACGCTTCCGATTTCTTGATCTAAAGCGCTTCGCTTTCAATGATTGGATCAGGCGTGGCTTAGGCCGCGCCTCATCTTTTACGGGGTGAGTCGCACCCGCCCGTTATCTGTCAAAAGCCAGCAATCCCGTCCTTCGAAAACTGCCGGGATCAAGGGCCGACCGTAGCCCGCTCCACCGTCAAGATCGATGCGGTTGCCGAAATGTTGGGGCGCATCAAGTGCGGTGTGGCCATGTACGACCAGATGGCCAAAATCGTAATCGCTGTTCAGAAACCCGTCTCTGATCCAGATCAGGTCGTCTTCGGCTTGATTTTGCAAAGCCACGCCCGGCCGAAGCCCTGCATGAACGAATAGCAAGTCGTCGGTCATATGCCACAGGGGCAGCCCATCCAGAAAATCCAGATGGCTTTGCGGCACGCTGGCTTGTGCTGCGGCGACTAATTCAGCCTTTGTCAGGTCACCAGTGTCGATACCGTAGGACACGAGCGTTTCAACGCCGCCGCCTTCGGGGTGGAAAAATGACGGACCGGCACCGCCGCGCACCCCATATGAGGCGAGTGTCGCACTTCCGCCGAGGCGGGGATTCAGCCAGTTTATGCCGGACTTCACCTGTGCGCTGTTTTCGGCACCATTGCGTACAAAACCTGTGAACATGCGATCGTGGTTTCCAACCAGGCAAGTCCAGTTCCGCGCTGCCAGCTGTCCGTCGATCAGAGTTTGAATCACGCCCCGGCTGTCTGGTCCGCGATCAGTATAATCGCCCAAGAATACAATTTGCGCGTCTGGCCCGCCATCTGCCTCGATTAGTGCGAGTGCCCGATCCAGCATGTCTTTCTGGCCGTGAACATCGCCAATGGCATAGATAGGGGACATGGTTCGCTCCTTAAGGTCAGGCGCAACCTAACCCCTTGGTCCGTATGCGCAACCGGGTGGTTGGATCAAGCCTTCCGCCCCCATTTTTACCTACCCAGATTTAGGAATTTCTGCGCAGCGCAGGGTAAACAGAAATATCAAATTAAAACACTATTATTCAACTTATAGGTGTTACCCAACGTAATAGTACAAATTTATACAAATTCAAATTCCCTTCCGTAAGGTAGTTCTTACCGCAACTTAAATCATGGGAGGATGAAAACGTTGAGGGGATTTTGGAATTGGCTAGGTGACGTGGTGTCGCCGGTAGTGGAGGCAGTTCAGCAAGTGAAAGACACGATAGAGGAGGCTATCGTCGAACCGCTTATTGAGGCGAGCCAGGAATTTGCCGAAGCAGTAACCGAGTTTACATCAAATGGGATCACAGCGGCTGCGGAAACCGTCGTCGATTGGTTGGCACCACTGTTAGAGCCTGCTGGGGAGGAGGCAATCGAAGCAGTGATCGATGGGCTGGATGCAAAGTTCGCCAACGACTATCAGCCAGTCGACAGCGATTTTTCGCGGTTTGATCCGGTTGTGCCTGAAGCAGAGCAGGTCGCGCACCAAACCATCGACAGCAACGATATGACTATCGCAGAGCAGGTCGAGGTACGCGACGCAGTCGTTGCGGCCACTTTTGGCTATGCCGACTATTCAGTCCTGTTGGAAGGGGGGAGCATCGACGAAGACGGTTACATACTGGATGCAGAGCTGTTTTACTCCGAGGCTGGCCTCTATGAAGACTGGATGCCGGGTATGCAGGAATGGGCTGACGAACGGTTCGAGGTCATTCGCGTACAGGAAGCCATCGATGGCGGGTTCATCGACGGTTATCAGGCGAATGTGACACTGACGCAGAGCACTGTGACGGGTGAGTACTTCGTCTGCATTGGCGGCACGGATTCCTTTGACGATCTGTGGTCGGACCTGAGCCTGATCTTGGGCGAGGATACCGGCGACAGTCAGGATGCCGTCTCTGACATCATCGGGGGTTTCTATGCTGATGACATCCCCGACGGCGCTGTTGTCAATCTGGCCGGTCAGTCCCTTGGTGCGGCCGAAGCGCTGCTGCAATATCAGGACAACCCTGACGCTTATGACGATGTTTACGCCATTCAGGCGGTTGGCTTGGGCGGGTTCGATGGTACGTATTATGACCAGTATGTCTGGGACGGTATGGGCGATCCGAATATCATCGAAATCAACGCCGATGACGCGGACACCGATATCAACGATCTGATCACATCATGGGGTCACATTGGGGCAGGGACGACCTATCAGGTGGATGACTTGGTCACCGCCAGCGAAAGTGCGACTTTTGCCCATGATCTGGAACTGGTCGACGCGCATCTTCTCGACAACCTCTGGGCGTCATTGCCTGAAGGTGAGCTGCCGGAGATTCCGTCTGATGATCTGAACGAAGTGCTGATGGCGTCTGCCGAAACGGACGTGTTTGATTTGGCATGATATTATTGGGGCGCGGGGGCTACCCCGCGCCCGCTTTTGCAGCCGACCCAATTTTGCGAAAGATGGGATCAACAGACAGCTGCATACACGGATACTGATGGGCAATTGAAAGTGGCCCTCAGTGCAGATCTTGGATTTCGACTTTTGGATTATCAGGCCCCCGAAGTATGGGCATCGCTGCGTTGTTCACTTGGATCGGCCGTTCCAAATAGTTCATTCCCGACCAAAACCGACACGATGCCTTCGGACGGTGAAACCACCTGTGAACTGATCAGCAAAAAAACATAGGCGGGTTGGTATCGATCTGATCGGACACCAATTCCTAACATTTTGGGTCGGACGGCGCGACCCAGCCGTTTTGCCCGCACGCCGGACGTCAATTCGCCGCGTCGTCGTTATTAAGAGAAATTACCTAGGTATTGACACCGATATACATCATCGACGCAATCGGCGAATACGTCGACATTGGCCATCAAGTTTGGGCCGATGCCCTGGTGGTTGAGCAATTGAATGGCCGGTCAACGAGTGTCTCTTCAGTTGATTGGTTATTCGCCTAGTTTTTGAGTTCGTGGGCTTAAACTAGGTGATGTGATGGTAGGTGAGAGGATTGTCATGTCAGTTGCCGCCTCCGGCGGAGTAAGAGTTTTGGCGGTCATGGCCGCAAAGTATTGAGTTGGTAGGCGGTCGCACAGCGTTGTGGAGTAATAAGTATGAAATTTCTGCTATGTAGTCTTCTTGTCGCTTTCGTTGCATTTGCTGGCGCTGCTTCAAGCGCTTCGGTGCGATTGGACAGTTCCTCGGCTTTTGTAGGACTGAAAGTTAACTAGTATAAGTGAAAAGGGTTAGTGATATGAGTTTCTTGACCAGTAAGGTAAAAATTTGCGCGGCGCTTGTCGCCTTAGCGGGTGTCCCCGTGGCTGCATCGGCGGGCGAGATCGTTCTGAAATCTGCTGACAATGCGATGGTGTTGACCGGCGAGCTTATTGGCTTTGGTAGCGAGAGTTACATCATCCTATATCAAGGGGAAGCATTGTTCGTTCCAGCCTCTTTAGTCACCTGCGAAGGTCAGGATTGCCCGTCGTTCTCCGTGCAAGGGCCGCTTGAATTGGCGCAAAATACCCGATGATGTGGAGAGTGATGACATCATCACACTAAGAGGACCATTCACCCCAAACTTTCCTGCAGGGGTGCCCGCCGTAAGACCATCCCGTATTTCTCGTCCTCGTCAAATCCGCACTTTTCGTAAAACCCTTTTGCGTCATGCGCTTTTCCGGTCAACAGCATGATCTTATAGGCTTTGGCGTCCCAGGCAGCTTTTGCTGCCTGATCCAGAACTCCGCGCCCGTAGCCCTGACCCTGATCGGCGAAATGCGTCACTACGTTTTCGATCAGGCAATAGGGCCGTCCCTCATAGGTCATGTTGGGCAGGATATGCAGTGTCGCCATCGACACGACCGTTCCATCCAGCACTGCCCCGAAGATCGTTGTGCCATCGTGGTGGATGATCTGTGCAAACCGATCCTTGCCCCACTCTCCAGCGATCACGGGCGACTTGGTGTGTAATTCATCGTAAAGCGCCAGGGCGTCCGCGTAATCATCCACCGTCAGTTTGCGGTAGTGCACGGTGCTCATGGTTTAATCCTCCAGCGCTTGGGTCCAGTCTGCGATCAGATCGTTGATGTCTTCAATTCCCACCGAGACCCGGATCAGGTTTTCGGGGATGCCGGTATGCGGCTCAATCGTATGGCGGTGTTCCACAAGGCTTTCGACCCCACCCAGCGATGTTGCGCGCAGGAACAATTCCAGCCTGCTGACTACCCGCAGGGCATCTTCGCGCCCGCCCTCTATTAACACAGACAGAAGGCTGCCGTAACCGCCTGTCATCTGCCGTTGTGCAATCGCGTGACCCTTGTGATGGGGCAGGCCGGGGTAGAAGACGTCCGCGACTTTGTTGTGGGAAAGTAGATATTCAGCAAGCGCTTGGGCGTTCTGGCTCATCCGTTCGACCCGTAGCGGCAAGGTACGCATTGCACGGGTCAAAAGCCATGCTTCAAACGGCCCCAGTATCGCCCCGGCGGTTTTGCGATCCAGCCGGATATTCTGCCAGATTTGCGCTTCTGGTGCCGCAGTGGACAGAACCCCGGCAAGGACGTCAGAATGCCCGTTGATTGCTTTAGTTGCTGAATGCATCACGATTTCCGCCCCGTGGTCCAATGCGCGGGTCAGGATCGGGGTGGCGGCGGTGGCATCGACGACGAGGGTTGCATCAGATGCATTAGCTAAACTGCGAATGTCGACCGTTTCCAGCCACGGATTGGATGGCGTTTCGATGAAAACCAGATCTGGCGATTGGGCATTTGCGGTGGCAAGCAAATCATCGGCTTCCGCCTCGATCAATTTGATCTGGCGGCGGTTGCAGAAATCCCGCACCCATTCAGTCGTTCCCCAATAGATCCCGGATTGCAGGACCGCTGTCGCCCCGTTTGGCAGAGTGCGAAACATGGCCGCAATCGCAGCCATGCCTGACGGGAACAACAACGTTTCTGCTGCCCCCTCCAATTGCCGCAAGACTTCCTCTGCCTGCCGCAGATTGTCAGAGTTGTCCCGCGCGTAGATGTTGTCAGATCTGATGGGGGTGTAACTTGCGTCGCGGTAGAAGGTGGTCGAGGGCTGAAGGGCCGGGACGACACCGCCGGATTGCGGATCAAGCGCGCCAGCAGCGTGGGCGGCAATCGTTGCGGGTTTGGCTGATTTGGTCATGCGCCTATGTGGCGTGCCTGTGGCGGTGGATGCAAGGGGTTAGCCGTATTTCCGAAACGCCTCCATCTCTATCGAGAGTTTGGTGTGCAGTTCAGACAAGAGCAGCATTTCCGTCTTTCGCGTCTTTTCGTCAGAGAGCGTTTTCAGCCGTTCCTGCGAAGCGAGGATTTGTTGGCGGAGGATGACGACCGGAGATTTCGCGTCTGCCTCTTGCATCATACGGTTCAGTACGGCGTTTTGTGGATCATCCAGATGAGCCAAAGGTTTACCCGCACCCGGAAGGTCATCAAAATCGCCGCGCTTTTCGGCGTTTTGGACGATTTGGTCGATCAGGCTGCTTAGGGGGTGATGCAATTGCGAGGGCCTCCTTGTCTGCGAACATAGGCGGCACGATGGTCGCGTGTCACGCGCAGAAGTATGGGGAACCCTACCAAGTACGACTTCAAAGCATGGAAAACCTGACTGGCGCGGTATCAGGCCGAACCGCATTGTAGTCGCATTTACTACAATTGCTTTTCCTGTTTTTGATTGTTTCTCTTATGTTTTTTGATTTTTCGCTTTACGAGCTGCAATATATCTTTGGGTTGTTATCGATGGGAATATGCGGGGTCGCGTTCATTCCCTATATCGTAGATATCCGCTCTGGGCGCTGCCAGCCACATCGATCCAGTTGGTTAATATGGGCAGTGGTCAGTACATTGGCCTTTCTTTCCCAAGCTTACGAAGGGGCAGATAAGTCGCTTTTGTTCGCAGGAGTGCAGGCAGTCGGGACTGTTACCATTTTCTTTCTGTCCATCAAGCGCGGTGCCGGAGTTGTTTTGAATAGCTATGGCACTATTCGCCTGATCATTGTCGGTGCAGGTTTGCTTTTGTCGTTTGTCTTTCGTTCCGCAGGTTTCACAGTCGGCACTTGTATATTGATTGGGTCGATCGCTGGCAGCGTGACGGTCAGCAAAGCCTTTGCTTATCCGCAAAGCGAGACGATGCTGAAATGGGGGTTGCAACTTGTGGCCGCGATCTTCGCCATACTGTCTATCGGGCGCCTTGATTGGATGCTGATTGCCATTCCGCTGTACTTGGCGGCATTAAATGCGGCAGTCATCGTAGCCATGTTGCTGGGGCGATTTAGTGCAAGGCATAAGCAAAGCACTTTCGGGGTGTGAAGCTGCAGAATGTGGTCAAAACGCAAAACGCCGCCCCAATTCCGGGCGGCGTAGCAAAATTGTAGGGCGGGTGAAACCCACGCGGGTCTTTAGAAACCCAGACCTGCATATTTGTTCTTGAACTTGGATACGCGGCCACCGGCATCCATCAGGCGTGTGCCGCCACCGGTCCATGCAGGGTGCACGGATGGGTCAATATCAAGCGACATCTGGTCGCCCTCTTTGCCCCAGGTGGATTTCATTTGAACCACTGTGCCATCGGTCATCTTGACGTCGATGATGTGATAATCTGGGTGAATATCTTTTTTCATAACGCCAATCCTTACGCTTCAGCGCCCTTTGGGGCCTTGTAGTTGGTGACTTCTGCGATACGGGCGGATTTGCCGCGACGCGAACGCAGGTAGTAAAGTTTTGCACGACGCACGCGACCACGGCGGACCACGGTGATGCTGTCGATGTTGGTGGAATGCAGTGGGAACACACGTTCCACGCCTTCACCAAAAGAAATTTTGCGAACTGTGAACGATCCGGCGATGCCTTTGCCGTTCTTGCGGGCGATGCAGACGCCTTCGTAGTTCTGCACACGTGTCCGTGTGCCTTCGGTCACTTTGTAACCGACGCGGATGGTGTCACCCGCTTTGAAATCGGGGATTTCTTTCCCCAGCGCAGCAACCTGCTCCGCTTCGAGTTTTGCGATCAAATCCATTGATCCGCTCCTATATCTATGGCCGGGTGTTGTCCCAACAGCTTTATGCGTGGCGTCAGAGCTCTGCGTCGTTACCGGGACCGATCATGCGCCCGCCAGAGATGCGTCATCCTTTGTTTTCTTGTGGCTGTCCGGCCTGTCGGGTGAGTTATGTCGCAACGAAGCGACGCTCAATATCCAGACGGTTCCATAAACCAGCGCCCGGAATCACCAAGGTGATGCCGAGATGGCTGCGTATAGGCCAAAAGGTGCGCGCCGATCAAGTGGATTCAGTGGGGATTTGCAGAGGTACCTACGCCGCATTCTTGGCTGATCAATTCGGATGGAGGTCAAATGTTCTCTGAAAGTGGAAAGCTGGCGTTTGCAGCCCATAGTCAGTTGTTTGCAAGCGTTTCAAGTGTTTCCCGCAGGCCAACCAGTCCGCGGGGGTGCCATCCCAGTTGGCGTAGGCGGGACGTTGTCATGGCGTTCAGGCATGAAGCATCTTCCCGATCGGGCAGTTGGCCGACAACGCCCGTGATTTCGCTATAGGTCTCAAGAAGCACCCGGCGGTCCAGCGCGAAATCTGAGAGATTGAAAACCCGTTCGTCAGTCTTTGTATTCAGCAGCAGTGCTACCGCTTTGGCAACATCGTGCGCATGGACCTCTGTGCTGATACGAGGCTCGATCTTTTCACCTTGTTGAAATTGGTTGAAAAGATCTGTCCATTTGTGCGGTTTGCCGGGAACCGGGTCGCCGTAAACGCCGGTTATCCGCAAGCTGATGCCTTGCCCAGCCAAGGCCCGTTCAGCTTTTAGCTTTGCTTTACCATAGAGCGTGTTCGGGCGTGGCTCCATGGCCTCACCCAGTGCGGTGCCGGGTGGATAGTCGCCGTAAACGGCGCGCGACGATGTAAAGATTACACGCGCATTTGTACTTTGCGCAGCATCAAACAAGCGCAGCGTTCCGTCGAGGTTTTTCCGCAGGAAACTCGTTGGATCGTCGCCCTCACCACCTCGGTAACGTCCCGGAACGTGGGCAAAGGCGGCATGTATGAGTACATCGACCTGTGGTATTTGCGGTTCATCACCCAATGACCAGTCGATATGGGATAAATCTGGCAATGCAGTGCGGCCGAGTGTGATGACCTCATGCCCCCGCGTCGCAAGGTGGCAAGCTATGGGATATCCGACAAGGCCGGACGCCCCGGTGATCATGATCCTCACTTTGGGTCTGCCAGTTCAGAGATCGCAGGCACCGGCCCGTCACCAGCATAGGTTTGCCAAAGCGAAATCAACGGCGCGAGCGTGTTCGTTTTGGGGTGATCCTTTTGCCAAGGTTTTTCGTATTGGTAGTGGACCACATGGATTGAGGGCCAATGCCAAAGATCAGGCATGTTGAACCAGACATATTGCAGCATGTTGAACGTGACAGGCAGCCCGTGCCAGTCAGGAAAGAATTGCTGAAGGAATGTCTGGTCGGTCCGCTGCCAGAACGCCCCTGGCTGATCCAGTATGTCCAGCATCCGTTCAAAGGTGCCCTGGTCCGGCCGGGCGGTGAAAACGCCGGAATTCAGTCGATGGAAATCACTCAGGCTTTCGTAAACATTGGGGGCCGCCGAAAACTCCGGGTAGTCGAACAAGCGGTCGCAGGATTGCAGGACAAGGGTGTCTGCATCCAGAAATACCACGCGGTCATAGTCCAATTGCCAGAGCCGAAGCTTGGCAAAATTGTCCAAGGGTGTGTGGAAGGCCGGTTTGTTTCCCTTCTTAAACGGCGCCTTGGAATGAATTTGGGACCGGGCGTGGGCCGCGTTGAACGCATCGCATGTTGGTAACAGGTCAATGGCCACCAGCCGCGCGCCCAGCATCCGAAGCGGCTCAAGGGCGCCGTCTGGCACACCCCCGGTGTGGAGTACGACTAGGTCGGCCTTGGTGTCCGACAGCGTTAAAGACCGCAGTAGTGCCTTGGCCCCAAGTGCAAAATCGTCATTTGTCACCAAGGTTACATAGGCACAGTCGCTGTTTGGCGGCCTTTCGGCACAGATGCCATTCACGAGACCGATCGCAGCCCGCACCCCTCGGGGTCGTGTTCGACCTTTTGACCCAAGTCGCGGGTCCAGGCGGAAACGGCAGGTACCCTACTGCGATCAATGCGATGTGCGAATTTACGCGCTACATCGACCACTTCACCCAGCAAGCCATTGGCGAGGGTCGTGGGGTCCAGACCCAGTTTGAGGAACTGATCATTCCGCACCACCAGATCATTCTCTTCGGCCTCTTTCCGCGGGTTTGGCAGATAGGCGATCTTGGCCCCCGTCAACCCTGCAACCATTTCGGCCAGATCGCGCACGCGGTGCGTTTCGGTCATCTGGTTAAAGATATGCACCCGGTTGCCTGCATCCGGTGCGTCCTGAAGTGCAAGGTCGATGCAGCGCACGCTGTCCTGAATGTGGATGAATGCACGGGTCTGCCCACCGGTTCCATGAACCGTGAGCGGATAGTCTATGGCGGCCTGAATAAGGAAGCGGTTCAGAACTGTACCGTAGTCGCCATCATAATCGAAACGGTTGATCAACTGGTCATGCCGCCGTGTCTGTTCGGTATGTGTCCCCCAGACGATCCCTTGGTGCAGGTCAGTGATCCGCAGCCCGTCATTCTGGGCGTAAAACTGGAACAGGATTTGATCCAGACTTTTGGTCATGTGATAGACCGAGCCGGGGCGCGTGGGATAAAGGATTTCCTGCTGAACTTTTTCACCATCCAGCCGTTCAATATCGACGTTGAGGTAGCCCTCTGGAATGGCCGCGCCAACGCTGGAGTAGCCGTAGACGCCCATAGTCCCAAGGTGCACCAGATGCGCATCAATCCCTGTCTCAACCAAAGCGGCAAGTAGGTTGTGTGTCCCGCTGACGTTGTTGTTGACCGTGTAGGTCTTGTGCCGGTCGGTTTTCATCGAATAGGGCGCGGCGCGCTGTTCGGCGAAATGGATAATCGCGTCAGGCGCATAATCGGCCAACCAGCGTTTCAGCATCTCGTATTCTTTGGCGATATCGAGAAGGTGGAAATGGATACGCCGCCCGGTCACTTCGTGCCAGATACGGCAGCGTTCCTGGATTGAATCCATCGGGGTCAGCGATTGCACCCCCAGTTCCGTGTCGATCCAGCGTCGGGACAGGTTGTCCACGATGTGGACTTCATGGCCAAGATCAGACAGGTGAAGTGTGGTGGGCCACCCAACAAAGCCGTCGCCACCGAGAATAGCAATTTTCATTGATCTGCTCTCTTTGTTGTTGATCTGCCCATATCTACCAATTGTGAGAGATCTGTGACAGTTGATCGGCGGCACCGACCCGCTTCGACCAAGTTTCCGCCGATCAACCTGTGTATCAATAAGCTTGCCGTTCGACGATCAAGGCTCCATCATCAAGATCTTCGCTGGGATGTTCAACGACAAGATCGCCAGGCTCAAGCCCTGACAGGACGACGGCAAATCTGGTATTGCGTTCGCCAAGTTCAACCTGCACCCGCTCTACCAGATCACCAGTGGCACGGAACACCGCCCAGCCGTCATCGAACCTGAAAGCAGAGCTGAGCGGGACAACAAGTGCATCGTTTTCTTCATATTCTACGATCCGCAGAAAGACGGCAAAGCCGTGTCCCAGACTTTCCCGGTCTTCTAGCGGCGATAGAATTTCAAACACCGCATCGACACGTTGTTCTTCGATCCCGAGCGCGGAAACCTCGGTTCGCGCGGCGGGCTCGATGCGCAGCAGCTGGGCCTCAAGCGTTGGACCGCCCCATCGTTCGACCTCTGCACGGGCACCATCGGGCAAACGAACGGCGTCCGAAGACAGAAGGTCGGCCACAAGTTCGATATTCGCCGGATCACCGACCGACAAAAGGGTCGTTCCCGCAGTCACTGTGCGCGCGCTGACGACGTCGATTTCCAGAACGACGCCAGTCGCAGGCGAGGTGATCTGAACGCAGCAGGTGGTTTCCGTTGTGTCGGACGACACTTGCACAAGTGCGGCTTCAGCCCGCTGCAAGCCGCTTTCAGCCTGCGTTATGCGCGCTTCGGCAGCATCAAGTGCAGCGTCGGCGATGGCCAATTGTTGGTGGGCGTCCTCTAGTTGGGTGATCGAGGCGACACCACGCTCGACCAGTTGCTCAACGCGGTTGTATTGCGAGTTTGCGTAACTCTGATCCTCGGTGGCGCGTGTCATGTCGGTTTGTGCGACATTGAGGTTCGCTTCGGCCTCTCGCACACCCGCTTCGGCCTGCAAGCGCGTTCGGGTGTCCAAAAGGGCGGGTGACGCGGGTTCCACCAGCGCCAGTACCGTCTTGCCTTCGTCTACAGGGTCGCCGACCTCAACCGGGGTGCGCCGGGTCGATCCCGATATGGGGGCCGAGACCTCAAATACGTCGGCGACGCGGGTCACACCATCGACATCCACTGTGATCTGGAAGTCCTGTCGGGCGACCTGGTGCAGATCGACAGGCACGGGCTCTGGTCTGACGGTTACGTAAATCAGGCCTCCGACGACGGCAGCGCCGATCAGGCCAAGCACTATGTTGCGGCTGGTATGTGCCATGGGTTCACTCTCTGGTTTTCATAACGGAAACAAGGTTCAGATGGTCCAACCGACGGCGGACGATCAGAACCGAAACGAAGGCGGCAGTCAGCACGATGAGACTGGCCGAGGAGAAGGTGTCAGGTTTCAGAACCAACGGAATCGCATAAAGATCGCTGGTGAAACTGTCGGTCATCAGCTTGGCGACGCGCCAGCCAATCCACCAACCGACGGGCTGGGCGATTAGCGCCAGCAACATGATCTCGCCTACAAGGATGTAGCCCACCTCGCCCCGGGTGAAGCCGAGGATACGCAGGCTGGCGAGTTCGCGCGCCCGTTCCGAAAGCTGGATACGCGCCCCGTTATAGGCCACGCCCACCGTAATGAGGATGCCAAGAATGGCGTAGATCGTGGTGGTGATGAGGATGTTCTGGCTGACCGTTTCTTCAAAGCCAAGCCGATTTTCGACCATCATCGCCCGTCCGCCAAGACGCGGAAGTTCTTTCAGACTTGCCTGAAATGCGTCATCTTCTCGGGTGTCCAGTGTGACGTTGATCACCGAAATTTGGGGTGCCTGCTGGAACATGCTGTCGGCTGTGTCCTGATCCATATAGGCACCAAGGCCCACGTATTGCGTCACCAGCCGTGTGACAGGCAGCGTGAATGTGCCTTTCCGATTACCCAGAAATTCGGCTTCGACCGTGTCGCCCACATCAACGTCAAGCTGGTGGGCCAGCCGCTGGGACAACATGATCCCGTTTGGGGGCGCATCCACGATCTGTCCGTCGATGGCGACAATCCGGCTAAGATCATTTCCGGGGCGTCGTGCCTCGACCACCGCCCGTTTGCTGCGGTGTTCGTTTCGCAGGATCGCGGTAAGATATTGCTGGCCTTCGACTTGTAGAACGCCGGGCAGTCGTCGGGCTTCCTCCAACGCGCTTTCGGGCATGGCGTCGTTGAAGAACAGAACGGCATGCTGGCGGTTTGACTGATGAAATGCAGAGTCGATGATTAATTCGAGCGCGTCAGGAAAGAAGTTCGAAGCCACAAGGATCGACACCGCCAGCGCCATTCCCAGGACGCTCATCGCGGCGCGAAGAGGCCAGCGGATCAGGCTGCGCAGGATCATCATCGTCGGTTGGCTGACACGTGCGGCGCTTAGGGCGCGATCAAGCCAGTTGCGGTGAAACCGCGGCGGGGCAGGCGGCGACATTGCCGTTGCCGGCGCAAGCCGGGCCGCAGCCCAGGCAGCACGCGCAGCGCCTGCCGTGGCCGCAATGAACCCGACAAGCCCGGAAACAAGATACGTATTCCAGGAAACGGCATAGATCAGATAAGGAAATTTCAGGAAATTCGCATAAAGCTGCGACATGCCGTAGCTGAGCCAGCTTCCCATCGCAAAACCAAGCCCGACCCCGACTGCCGCTACAAGACCAGCCAACAGCAGGTAGTGAAACAGAATGGCAAGGTCAGAGTAACCAAGCGCCTTCAAGAGCCCAATTTCGGTCCGCTCAAGTGCGACGATCCTTCCGACAACCATGTTCACCAGAAAGACCGTGATCCCCAGAAAAATCGGCGGCAGGATATAGGCCAGCATTCGAAGCTGGGTGATCTCGCTTTCGATAAACGCGTCCGAGGTCTGCTGGGTTCGGTCGATTGCGCCCCAACTGCCATATGGTTCCAGAAGCGTATCGACCTGATCGATGACGGTGTCTGTAGAAAAGCCGGGCCGCAGCTTTATTGATAGATTGTCAAACGCGCCAGTCCGATCCAAGAGTGCGGCCAATGCCCGTTCCGGCATCCAGACGATACCGTAATCCTCATCGTCCGGGATCAGACTGCCGGGGCCTATCGTGTAGATGAATTCCGGCGATAGCGCCCACCCCGTGACGGTCAATGTGCGCTTGGAGCCGTTCAAATTGGCGGTAAACTGTGTCCCGGGCCATAGATCGTTCGCTTCGGCAAAGGGGGCGTTCAATACCACTTCATCCGTTGAAAATGGGTCGGGCCAATAACCACGTTGCAGGATCGGGACGTTCAGTAGGGGTTCTGAAGCAGGGAAAGACGCGACATATGCGACGGTGGCATCCGATTTGCCCGCGATATCAAGCGTTGCGTTGGTTGTTACCCGGGCCTCAACCGCCGCGACGCCCTCGATATCTCCGATGACCTCCAGCATCGACTGCGGCACGCTGCGTGCATCGACAAAGATGTCGGCAAAGCGATTGCGCTCGTAATATGTCTCGCGCGTTTCATCGAGCGCGGCTGACATCCCGAAAGACATCAACAAGACAGCTACCCCCGCGGCAAGGACAAGCGATATCGCCAGAAATTGCGCCCAGAGCCGTCGAAAATCGCGCAGAAGCTTTCTGTCGAGTGCCTCCATACCTGTCACCAAACGATCTCTGACGGGGCCAGTCTGGCCTCGTTGATTTCGGTCTTCGCGATCTTGCCGTCCTGAAACCAGATGACGCGATGCGCCATTTTGCGAATCTCGGCGGCATGCGTGATGACGATGGTGGATGTGCCAAGGTCTTCGTTAACCTGTTTAAGCACCTCCAGCACTTGAATACCGGTCTTGCTGTCCAGCGCACCGGTCGGTTCGTCGCAAAGCAACACCTCTGGCCGTTTTGCCACGGCGCGGGCAATGGCGACACGCTGCTGTTCGCCGCCTGACATCTCGGCTGGAAAGTGATCCATCCGATGGAACAGCCCAACCCGCTCCAACGCTTCTTCAGGGCGCATCGGATGCGGTGCGACATCGGTAACAAGCTGCACATTTTCGCGGGCGGTCAGACTGGGCACCAGATTGTAGAACTGGAACACAAAACCAACATGGTCGCGGCGAAACCGGGTCAGGCCTCGATCTCTGAGCTTGGTCAGCTCCAGATCACGAAACCAGACTTGACCGTCCGTTGCGTGATCAAGGCCGCCAAGAATGTTCAGAAGCGTTGATTTGCCGCTGCCCGAAGGCCCCAGCAGCACCGCAAGTTCCCCGCCAAAAAGTTTGAGATCGACGCCGGCCAGCGCGAAGACCTTCACCTCTCCGGTATCATAGACCTTGGTAAGATCTTTGGTCCGAAATACGACATCTGATGCGTTAGATTTCATGTCATGGCCCTTGATGCGAGGGGGTCAAGCTCGCTTGCGAACCGGGTTAGTCGGCGTTCCATTTCCGCGCCGCCGTCAATTGTGTTTTCGATATGCACCTTTGCACTGAGTGGGCGACCAAGGACCTGATCACAAACGGCGAAGATCTTTTCCGGGGGCGACTGGTCGCTGCTTGTCAAAAGCAAACCGACGGCAACATTCATATCCTTGCTTTGTGCAAGCATGCTTCGTAGGGGCGCAGAGGGTTGGCTAGCCCAGACAGGGCCACACAGCGCCAGCCAAGGCCGCTCATCAAGGTTTGTCGCGTCGTAGAAGAGCTTTGGTTCGCTGCGTTTGTGAATGTCAAAGATGGCCCGAACAATCCAAAGGATCGGTATGCGATAGCGCTTGACGGTCGCAGGGATCAGGTCCGCATCGGCAATCCGTGCCAGCGCCTCGGCGGCGCGGCGTGTGTGGCCGGATTTTGAGAAGTACACGACGGCGGGTAATGCGGTGTCGGCCATGACGAAACCTCCTTCACGATAAAATGAAGGAAGTCGCGCAAGACGTCATTGATACGTATCAAGTCAGATAGTTGGCCCAGAAGCAGCTATCAGGCAGCCCGTTTCAGGCTGCCTGCGCCGGCATCTTTGGCTCAAGATCTTCAATGGCCGCATGTGTGCTGAGATAGATGTTGCCAGCGCCAAGCATCGCGCGGAACGAAACGCGCTCCAGACGGTCCATCACTGGCCCTTTCACTTCGGCCAGATGCAGGGTTACAGCTGCATCGTGCAGTCGTTCGGTCAGGGTCTCCAACGTGTCCAGCGCGCTTGCGTCGACAAAGTTGACGGCGCTCATGATCAAAACGAGGTGCTTGATCTCTGGCCGCTCTGCGACCCGTGCCAACAGTTCATCTTCAAGATAAGCTGTGTTGGCAAAATAGAGGCTCTCATCGACACGCACGGCCAGTATCTCAGGATGGGTCTGAACCTCGTGGCGCAGCACATTGCGGAAGTGTTCGGTCTGACCGACCCTGCCAACCTCGGCCATGTGTGGGCGGCTGGTCCGCCAGAGGTAAAGCGCAATCGACAGAACTACGCCGAAAACGATGCCCAATTCGATCCCGATGATCAGCACAGCCAGGAATGTCGCAATCAATGAAGCTGCATCGGCCTTGTTATAGACCCAAGCCTCGCGCAGGGTTTTCAGATCAATCAGATTGGCCACGGCCACCACGATGATAACTGCAAGCGTGGCCTGCGGCAGGAAGTAAAGCAGCGGGGTTAGGACAAGAACCGTCAGTGCGATTAAGGCGGCCGTTATGATAGACGCTAGTGGCGTCACGGCCCCGGCCGCAAAGTTGACCAGCGACCGGCTGAACCCACCGGTGACGGGATAACCACCTGTCAGTGATGCACCAAGGTTTGCAGCACCCAGTGCAATCAGTTCCTGGTTCGCATCGATCTTTTGCCGCCGTTTACTGGCCAGTGATTTGGCAACCGAAACACTCTCCAGAAAGCCAACCAAGGAAATGAGCAGTGCGGCTGGCAGCAATTGCTGGATCAAAGCGAGATCAAAGCCGGGCAGGGTGAGGGGCGGCAAGCCTGCTGGAATGTCCGCAACGATTTTGACGCCCTCTGTCGTATTCAGCCCGCCAAGCCAAACTGTAAGGATAGCCACCAGAACCGCCACAAGCGGACCGGATTTGGCCAATGCGTCAGCAACCGCAGGCCTGACACCCAACGCCCTGAGCCATTGCGCAATGCGGCTTTTGAAAACCAGAAGGATGCCCAAAGACACTGCGGCGATCGCAAACGTGGCTGGGTTCAGTTGGGAAATATGCATGGCAGCGTGGCCAATCGTCTCGGTGATCAGATGGCTACGCGGGATATCGAAACCCAGAATATGCTTAAGTTGGGAAAATCCGATCACTAGTGCCGCGGCGCTTGAAAAGCCTGAAATGACCGGGTGGCTCAGAAAATTGACCAAAAACCCCAACCGCGCGAGGCCCATTCCCAAAAGGATCGCCCCGCTAAGGAAGGCCAACAGGATCGCGCCACCCAGATAACCCGCCGTACCGCTTTCAGCTATTTCGCCCAGCGTCGAGGCAACCATCAACGATACAATGGCAACAGGCCCCACGGCCAATGCGCGGCTGCTTCCCAAAAGCCCGTAAAAGACCAGCGGTACGATACTCGCATAAAGTCCGACCTCGGGCGGCAGACCTGCCAGAAGGGCATAAGCCATGCCTTGCGGCACAAGCATAATTGCTACAATCAGCCCCGCGATACTGTCGCCTGCGAGGTTCTGGCGGTCATAACCGGAAAGCCAATCAAAGATCGGCAGATGAGGTTTTAGCTGCCCCAAGGTCATCGTCTTTTGTCCTTTATGCAGCCGTTGGCAGGCTTGGTTGACTACTAAGAATCTTGTTCCATGGCATATACATCAGCAACGAGGCCATCGCGCAGTTTCCGGTGATTCCAGCCTGCGTCAAACCTGCGCCGACAAATGCGCTTAGTGCTATGAACCACGGGTTGATAAGCACCGCGAGAATAACACCCAACAGAACAAGGCTGCCCGCCGTGATCTGAACCTGGCGCATGATGCTGATTGGTGCCTTTGCGTTTTCATTCACCGGCAAACCGGCGTCACGCCAGCCCTGAAGACCACCTTCCAACTGGTAAACTTCGCGGAATCCGGTCTGCAGAATCTGTTGCGCCGCGGCTTCTGTCCGACCACCACTACGGCAGTGGAACACAGCTATCTTATCGTGCTCTTTGGGGAAGTCTTCGGTGTTGAAGCCGGACAGGGGAACCAGATGTGCGGTCGGTACGTGTTCCTTGATCCACTCATCAGTTTCGCGCACATCAATCAGTACGGCCTGGCCGTCTTCCATCCACGAATTTGCAGTCTTGGCATCAATTTTCTTCAAGGTCATTCGTTTGTCTCCTCAGACTTGGCGGCGTCGCCGCAATAGGTTGCATACAGAAAATCCAGCATATGCCCGACGTCTTCGCGCACGATGCGGTAGTACATTGTCTGCCCTTGCCGTCGTGGCTGCACGATGCGTTCGCGCCGTAAAACAGCGAGCTGCTGCGATATGGCAGTATCGCGGGCACCGATAATCTCTGCCAGTTCGCCGACGGATTTCTCGCCCTCGGTCAACAGGCAAAGGATCATCAGACGGCTACGGTTGGACAGCAGCGTCAATATTTCGCAGACCTGATCTGCGGCTGTGGACATTTCTTTTATCTTCATACTTGCGCAGATAAGAATACATTCCTATCTTGTCAATAGCCAAGCGGTTCCGTCTCACGCATACGAGATTCGGCGATGTATTCATTGCGGTGTATCAATGCGGAGCGGGTTCAGGCCGCTTAAGACACAAACGTGAAGTTAGGAGATTGAAATGACACCCGAAGTGAAAGCGTTCTTCGACGAAGCCACCTTTACTGTGTCTTACGTCGTAAAAGATCCGGACAGCAAAAGCTGCGCCATTATAGATACGGTGCTGGATTTTGACCCCAAGTCGGGCCGGACAAATACGGACTCTGCAGATGCCATCGTCGCATATGTTCAGGAAAACGACCTGTCAGTTGAATGGTTGCTGGAAACGCATGCCCATGCAGATCATCTGAGTGCCGCACCTTATATTAAGGAAAAGCTGGGCGGGACGACCGCGATTGGTTCGCATATCAAAGAAGTGCAAGACGTCTTTGCCCAGGTCTTCAATGTAGAGAAGGGTTTTCAGACAGACGGCAGCCAGTTCGAGCATCTGTTCGAAGACGGTGAAACCTTCAAGATTGGAGGAATGACAGTTCAGGCCATGCACACACCGGGCCATACGCCCGCCTGCATGACGTATGTCGCAGATAAGGCTGCCTTTGTCGGCGATACGTTGTTCATGCCTGACTTTGGTACCGCACGGGCCGATTTCCCCGGTGGCGATGCGCGGGTGATGTACCGCTCAATCCAGAAGATCCTCGCCCTGCCGGATGAAACCAAGCTTTATATGTGCCACGACTACAAGGCGCCGGGCCGGGACGAATACAAGTGGGAAACCACGGTAGCCGAAGAAAAGGCGGCCAACGTCCATGTTGGCGCGGGCAAGACGGAAGATGAGTTCGTCGCCATGCGCGAAGCGCGCGACGCGACCTTGGCGATGCCGACGCTTATTCTGCCATCTGTTCAGGTGAATATCCGGGCAGGGGACATGCCGCCAGCCGAAGACAACGGCGTGTCGTATCTAAAGATCCCGCTTAACTCGCTTTAATGCGTAATGGTTGGCCGCCTTGGCCGCCAACCACCATCTTTCTCACGGAAAAACCGACCATGATATCCGCAGTCGCGCGGCGCGAAGCTGCCCCCGAACCAAACCACGCTGTCGAAGCACTTGTGCTGAATTGTATGGATTACCGGCTGATTGGCGCGGTGTACAATTATCTGGCGTCTCGGGGGCTTGCCGGCAAATACGACCAGATTACCCTTGCTGGCGGTGCGATCGGTGTCATGTCGGATCAGACCACGGAATGGGCGAACACCTTCTGGCAACATGTCACACTAGCGAAGGATTTACACGACGTCCGCAAGGTAATTGTCATCGATCATCGTGACTGCGGGGCGTGCAAGGCCTTTGTTGGAAAAGACTGCGCCGATGAAAGGGATGGCGAACGGCAGATCCACGAGGAATGTATGGGGTCTCTCGCAAAGGAAATCAAAATCCGCGAACCGGATCTGGACGTCGAGCTATTGCTGATGGACCTTGATGGAAGCGTGGAAGACCTAAGCCGGACGTCACGGGCAACTGGTCAATAATACAAGCAACCAAGCTAAGAGGCACGAGACCATGCAGCGCCTGTCCTTTTGACAAGATGATGTATCACCGCTTTTTCGAAGCATCCGCCGCCCACAAATCGGGCCGTCGTTCCTTTGTCAGCTTCTCCGCCATTTCCCGCCGCCATTCAGCGATTTTGGCGTGGTTGCCCGATAGCAAAACCTCTGGAATGGCCCGACCCAGCCACTCAGCGGGCTTGGTATATTGTGGATGTTCCAGAAGGCCGTTTGAAAAGCTCTCCTCAACCGCACTTTCGGCATTCCCCAGCACACCGGGCAGAAGACGCACGGTAGCGTCGATCATGGCTTGGGCCGCGATCTCTCCTCCGGTCAGGACAAAATCGCCAAGGCTGACCTCTTGAACTCCGAAATGCTCCAGCACGCGCTCGTCCACCCCCTCGAAGCGACCGCAAAGCATCGTGACCCCATCCGCACGCGCCCAGCTTCGCGCCATCGCCTGATCAAAGCGCTGACCTCGTGGGGATAGGTAGACCAGCTGCATGGCACCTCGTGCACCTGCCCGCGCGTCATTGATCGCCTTCTCCAACACGTCAGCGCGCAGCACCATCCCGGCGCCGCCCCCCGCAGGCGTGTCATCCACATTGCGATGCTTACCAATGCCGTAGTCGCGCAGGTTGTAAGTATCCAGCCGCCACAGGCCATCTTGCAATGCCTTACCGGTTAGGCTTTCGCCCAGCACACCGGGAAAGGCCTGCGGGAAAAGTGTGATAATCTGTGCCGTCCAAGTACCCGCAATATCGGGCGTATCCGTCATCAATTCGCGCGGTTTCATAGTTGGGCGAACGGCGATGCGGCCAGCGGATCTTGGGGTCTTGTTTGTCATGTCGCACTCTTAGGACATTCCGAAGGACAAAGGAACTTTCTCTTGCAATGCGAAATGGGACACCTTACCTGACCGTTCAATCAATCCAGAGGGAACCGAAATGAACACGGTTTTTAATAATCAGGTCGTCTTTGCTGCATCAGCCTTTGCTGCCGCAAGAGAAGACGCTTGGAAAATCAACCTGCCTCTGTGACTGATACTCCCGGAGGCTGATGGCCTCCGCATGGTTCCGACAATGTAACCCCGGATGGCCAAATGCCCGCCGGGGTTTTCTATTTGGGCCATATGTATTTTGCACGTGACCCGACCAAGAATTTGGCGCGCCAAATGCCAATGGCCGTCTTGTGTTCGCTTGGCCAGCGGATGCAGGGCGGCGCTCGTAGCAAGAAGGAGAACCAGAAATGGCTACGAAACTGAACATGAATGTCGGCACCATCGGTCACGTCGATCATGGTAAAACGACCCTGACCTCTGCGCTAACACAAGTGCAGGCGGCTCGCCTTGGCGGGCAGGCGATGTCGTTTAACCAAATCGACAAGGCGCCCGAAGAAAAGGCGCGCGGCATCACGATCAACACGAGCCACGTGGAGTACGAGTCCGACACCCGGACCTATGCCCATATCGACTGCCCGGGCCACGCCGACTATGTGAAAAACATGATCACCGGCGCGTCCCAGATGGACGGGGCGATCTTGTTGGTGGACGGCGCCGAAGGTGCAGCCAAGCAAACGATCGAGCATATCCTGCTCGCCCGTCAGGTGAACGTGGGCCAAATGGTGGTCTTCGTGAACAAGATGGACATGCTGGGTGAGACTGAGCGTGCCGACATGGCCGAGTTGATCGAGCTGGAAACAGGTGCGTTGCTGGAGGCACAGGGTTATGAGAACACGCCCTTCATCTTCGGCTCCGCCCTGCAGGCGCTCGAGGCCGCTTCGGCGGGTAATGTTGATGCGCCCAAAGTGGACTGTGTAAAGGCCCTCGTTGACGCAATGGACCGTCATTTTCCCGACCCTGTGCGGGACTATGACAGCCCATTCATGATGCCGATCGAGGCCGTGCACACCATTCCGGGCCGGGGCACCGTCGTGTCTGGTCGGGTGGAACGCGGAACCGTCAAGGTTGGCGACGCCTTCGAAATCATCGGCCTTGCAAACGACGGGGCGGAGGTCATCGTGACCGGTACGCAGGCCTTCCGCAAGGATGTGCCAGAGGCGCGTGCTGGTATGAATGTTGGTCTGCTTCTGCGGGGGCTGAAACGGGACGAGGTCCAGCGTGGCCAAATCCTGAGCGCACCCGGTGTGATCAAACCGTTCGCTGCCGGTCGGGCCGAGATCTTCGTGCTGGATACCGATGAAGGAGGTCGTCACACGCCCTTCTCCACCGGCTACAGCCCGCAGTTCTATTTCGGCGTGACAGATGTGAACGGCGTGGTGAACGTGACGGACGACCTGCCAGTGATGCCCGGCCACCGGGCCGAGGTCGGGTTCATTCTGCACAAGCCGGTCGGCATCGAGCCCGGCGTCCGCTTCGCCCTGCGCGAAGGTGGCCGTACCGTCGGCGCTGGTGTCGTGACAGAGGTTTTGGCCTGAAAGCCTCGTTACAAAACTGCCATGGTCCCGGTTTCGGCTGGGGCCATGGCTCCTAAAACTTGTGAATAAAGTTGTGGCGAGCCGCCCATAGCGCGGAGGGCATCGCCTTTTTCTGGAGGCCGGGTGGCGCTACCGGATGGCTTTTTCATAAGTGATGAAAGAGTGACACCGTCATCAGGTCGCAAAACGGTCGGTCTACTCTGACAAACTACCCAATGGTGGATCAGCGATAATCTTGCCGGCGCTCAGATCGACTGTTGGCACAACCTCTTGCGTAAACGGCAAAAGTAACGTGTCAGATTGCCCCGGCACCATCACCTCAAGCAGGTCGCCAGCCCCGTGGTCCATTACGTTCCTGACTGTGCCGAGCATGGCTCCGCCCGTGTCCAGCACGGTGAGCCCGATCAAATCTGCATAATAGTACTCATCATCCGGCAAAGATGGCATGACAGCCCGGTCGGCATATAGATCAACATTACGCAGCGCGTCGGCGTCTTCCTTTGTCACCACGCCGTCAAGTCGGGCGGTAAATCCATTTTTGGCCTGACCGGTCAGAACGACCTGCGCAAAGGTCCGACCGTCCTGGGTGTAAAGCGGTGTGTAATCGGCAATTGCAGCCGGGTCCGCGCAAAAGGACTTCAGTCGCAATTCACCCTTCACGCCGAAGGCGCCGCCCACACGACCAACAATAACACGATCCGTCATTGATCCACTCCGATACAATAAGCATCGCGCCACTCACCGCCGTCAGAGGTACAGGCTGTCTGCGCATTGCTACGTTCGTACAGCATGCCTGCCACAAAGGCGAACATCGTGAAGATGATCAGGCGCAAAAGGCGAAACATGAAGCCTCATAAAAAACGGTGTCGGGCTGCCCCTTGTAAGGGGCAGCGCCAATTGTCTTACTCTTCAGCCGCAGCTTCTTCGGCTGGCGCTTCTTCAGCTGGGGCTTCGGCTGGGGCCTTGGCAGCTTCTTCAGCAGCTTTCGCCTTTTCAGCTTTCTCTTCGACGCGGGCCTGCGCGGCCTTGCCGGGTGTGCCTTTCTTGGGGTTGCTGCGGTCTTTCTTTGGCAGCTCGCCAGCAGCTTCCAGCATGCGGGAAACACGGTCAGTTGGCTGTGCGCCTTCGCCCAGCCAGTACTTGACGCGCTCCATGTTCATCTTCACGCGCTCTTCGCTGTCTTTTGGCAGCATTGGGTTATATGTGCCCAGCTTTTCGATGAAACGGCCGTCACGTGGCATGCGGCTGTCGGCAGCCACAATCGCGTAAAATGGACGTTTCTTTGAGCCGCCACGGGCCAGTCTGATTTTCATAGCCATCTGATTTTCTCCTAATGATGGTTGCGAGAGTGGGTTTCACCCACCCTACGTTTGGTGTTGTTTGTGGTGTTGGATGACTTCCTGAATGATGAAGTTCAGGAATTTCTTGGCAAATTCCGGGTCAAGATCAGCCCGGTTTGCAAGATCGGTAAGCCGCGCGATCTGGGCTTCTTCGCGCGCGGGGTCGGACGGGGGCAGGTCGTGTTCGGCCTTCAAGGCACCCACAGCCTGCGTATGCTTGAACCGCTCGCCCAATGTATAAACGAGGATGGCATCAAGCCGGTCGATGCTTTCGCGATGACCTTTGAGGATATCTGCGGCACGGGTCACGACGTCGGTCATGTGGCGCTCCCTTCTTTTGTGTAATGGTAAACAGCAACATGCGTACCCATCGGATGGGTGTCTGTCTTATGTCCGCCCAGCTTTTCGGCGACACGGACAGAGGCGTCATTGCCGTCAGCGATGTAGCTTGCAAAGGCATCGCCATAAATCTGACGGCACATCGGCAGCAGCGCGCGCGCCGCTTCAGTCGCGTATCCATGGCCTTCGGCTTCTTCAGTCAAAAGCCAGCCCAATTCGGGTTGGGGATCACCATATTCATGACCCAACAGCACAAGACCCAGCACAGCCCCGGTTTTGTCACAGACCGTAAATGCTCCATGCCCGCGGAGCACCCATCCAGCGATAAGTTGATTGAAGTCCAGCCACGCATCTTCCTGCGACATCGGCCCGCCAATATGAACGGCGCGATCAGTGGTAAAGATGGGTTCCAACACTTTCCAGTCCGACATCCGAGGCAGCCGAAGTATCAGGCGTTCGGTTTCGATGTCCGGCACCACAGCCTGCAACGCGGTAATTTGCGCAGAGGCATTTGAGGAGGTCTGTGTCCAGGGTTTCATGCCACATCCTCCGGGCCGTGATGTCGCCAGATATTGAGTGTGCCGTATTCGGGGTGATGATGCGTGCCGTCCAGCGTGCATCCCATCCGCTTGGCGAGCGTGACCGAACGCGTATTCACGGGGTCCACGAGGCTCGCAACCGTGGGCCAACCCAACGTCTCATAGGCATAACGACGCGAAGCGACAGCCGCCTCATACGCTACTCCGCGCCCTTCTGCATGATCGAAGACTGACCATGCGATTTCCGGTTCGGGCCAGTCTTCCGGCAGGTAGAGCCCGACGATCCCCAGCGGTTCGTCCGTTACACGGTCCGCCACCATCCAACGACCAAAGCCGCGCAGATGCCAATGGCCGAGGATAGCAGAAAGCTGTGCGAAGGAATCCGCCCGTGTGAAAGGGCCGCCTACTGTCCTCGAGCGTTTGGACGCCCGGAACTCTGCGTAGGCGTCAAAATCGTCCCAGTTGGGCGCGCGCAGGGTCAGTTTTTCGGTGTGCAATATCGGGATCATTTGCTGCCCCCCGGATGCGGGTGGCGGTAGACCAGCGTATCTGCGGTTGGTCCAACCGCGTCTCTATCCAGCACAGCCCCCAGCTTTTCGGCCAGACGAACCGAACGGTCATTGCCGGGCCAGATGTAGCTCACGGCAGTTTCCCATCCTAGCACGTCGAATGCATGGGTGAGGGTTGCACGCGCAGCTTCTGCAGCGATGCCCTTGCCTTCAGTCTCGGCGGATAACATCATCCAGCCGATTTCATTCTCCGGCCAATGCGGCGGGGTCCATGGGCCGACGAGCCCGACGATCTTGTCATCATCGCGCATGGTCACGGCCCACATGCCGACCCCATAAATCTCCCAATGACCAAGCTCTGCGGCAAATGTTTTCCAGCTTGCGCCCAGATCACCGGCGCTCCCAAGATATTGGGCGCGTTCGGACATCATGAAGTCACGGTAAACCGGCCAGTCATCTGGTCGGGCAGGGCGCAGGATCAGGCGGTCGGTTTGCAATCTGGCGCCGCTGCTCATGACGAGGCCCCCGGATGCCGGAAGACAATAACAGTCGCTCCGTCATCATCATTTCGTTCGCTTTCAGCAACGCAGCCCAGCTTTGTCGCCAATGTGACCGAGCGCTGATTTTCTGGTGCGATCAAAGACATCAATGGGGCAAGCCCAAGTATGCGGTAGGCATAGTCGCGCGCGGCCAGCACCGCCTCTTTCGCGAAGCCGCGCCCCTCGAAATCCGCATAGACCATCCATGCCAGTTCCGGTTCATCAAAATCAATCGGATGACGCAGTGCCACACGACCTACCGGGGTACCTGTTTTTGTCTCGGTTACAAAAAACGCGCCATATCCGCGGGCAATCCATTGCCCCAAACCCTGCATGCAACTGTCCCAGCTTTCGCGAGGATCATCTGTTGGTCCACCAAAGAAACGGGATCGATCTGTCGTACAAAATGCGCGGAACGCATCATGATGCGCCATATCGAAGGGGCCAAGCGTCAGCCGATCAGTGGTCAGTGTGGGTATCATGCGATGGCCTCTGCCGCCTGGGCCATTGCGCTTGGGTTATCGTGGGCCAGATGGCGGAAGATAATGACAGTGTCGCCCTCGATTACCTCGCGGCGTTCCTCGACCGCGCCCAATCGGGTTGCTAAGGCCAGTGAGCGGGTATTTGACGGTGCAATTATCGAAATAAGTTGCCCCAAATCCATTGCCCTTCCAGCCCATTCGCGCACCGCGCAAGCTGCCTCAAAGGCGAAAGACCGTCCTTCAAACCCGTCAAACATATGCCAGGCGAGTTCTGGTTGTGGCCAATCCACGTGGTTCAGGATACCCACGCGCCCGGTGGCGATACCTGTTTCCTTTTCCGTAACGGTAAAGAAGCCATAACCATGCCAGTTCCAATGACCGATCCCGGCGATGAAGCCACGCCACGCATTTCCTTCGGTCTCAACCCCGCCCAGATGCGCCATCCGTTCCGACCGCGTCACCCATGCCGTGAACGGCGCGAGATCGCGTTTTTCCGGACCGCGCAGGATCAGGCGGGCTGTGGTGAGGGTTGGAGCGGGAGTCATACGGAAACTACACGCCAAAAGTTCGGCGTTGCTTGCGGGGCTACCCGTGGGAGCCTCCGGCGGGAGTTTTCTGGCCAAGATGAAGTCATGGGAGCTACTTCTTCTTCCCAAACCCGGACAGGCCGGGGGGCAGCTGGGCCCCGCCGCCCAACCCGGGCATACCGGCGGGCATTTTGCTTTGCAGAGCTTTGGCGGCTTCTTCCATGGCGGCCGGATCGTTCATATCGGGCATCCCGCCACCTTTGCCGAACATGCCCTTCATGGCTTGTTTGAGCATTCCACCTTTGCCCATTTTTTTCATCATGCCAGCCATCTGTTTGTGCTGTTTGACAAGGCGGTTAAGTTCGGACACTTCCAGACCGGCCCCTTTGGCGATCCGTTTTTTGCGCGACGCGGCGAGCAGATCCGGGTTGGCACGCTCTTTCTTGGTCATCGAGTTGATTAGTGCGATCTGGCGTTTGAGGATACCGTCGTCAAACCCTGCCGCATCCATCTGTTTTTGCATTTTGCCCATGCCGGGCATCATGCCCATCATCCCTTCCATGCCACCCATCTTCATCATCTGCTCGAGCTGCATTTTCAGATCGTTCATGTTGAACCGGCCCTTCTGGAACCGCTTCATCATGCGTTCGGCCTGTTCGGCCTCGATTGTTTCCTGCGCCTTTTCGACAAGGGCCACGATATCGCCCATGCCGAGGATACGGCCAGCAATCCGCTCGGGCTCGAACGTTTCAATCGCGTTCATCTTTTCGCCAAGACCCACGAAACGGATCGGCTTGCCCGTAATCGCCCGCATCGATAGTGCCGCACCGCCGCGCCCGTCGCCATCCATTCGGGTCAGGACCACGCCGGTTACACCAATCTTGTCATCGAATTCCTGCGCGACATTGACCGCGTCCTGACCGGTCAGACCGTCTACCACCAAAAGCGTTTCGCGCGGGTTGGCCACATCACGGACTTCGGCCGCTTGAGCGATCAGTTCCTGATCGATGTGCAACCGGCCTGCAGTGTCGAGCATGTAGACGTCATAACCACCCAAAGACGCCTGCGTCTTCGCCCGCTTTGCGATTTGTACCGGCGTTTCACCGGGAACAATCGGCAATGTGTCCACACCAATCTGACCACCCAGAATGGCCAACTGTTCCATCGCGGCGGGCCGGTTGGTGTCGAGCGAGGCCATCAGCACCCGCTTGCCTTCGCGATCTTTCAGGCGCTTGGCGAGCTTCGCGGTTGTGGTGGTCTTACCAGAACCCTGCAAGCCCACCATCAGGATCGGCGCAGGGGGATTATCAATCTTCAGTGCACCGGGATCTTCATCGCCAGTCAGCACATGTTGCAATTCATCATGTACGATCTTGACGACCTGCTGGCCCGGCGTGATCGATTTTGTGACAGCCTGACCGGTCGCTTTCTCCTGCACAGCCTTCACGAAATCGCGGGCCACTGGCAGGGAAACGTCGGCTTCCAAAAGCGCCACGCGAACCTCACGCAGGGCAGTTTTGACGTCATCCTCGGACAGCGCACCTTGCTTGGTCAGCTTGTCGAAAACACCGGACAGGCGTTCGGATAGATTTTCAAACATCGGCCATGGCCCTCACGTCGTTTCGGTTGCACGACGTATATAGGAACGCCATGCGAAAAGCAGTAGCGCCCCCGTGGGCGCAACGCGCTGACGGAGGGCGATCCCCTGAACATTGGGGACCGGAAAGCTGATGCGATCCGGGTATAGTGGGCGTTTACGCCTGTGGGGGATGCGAGTCAATATGCTGGGCGATCCGACCATTATTGTATCCGGTGCAATATTCTTCGGTTGTTGGATGTGTTCCCGCATTGGTTAGCGGCTGATTCAAACAAAATGACCCACCTCGGACAAGCAGTTGCCCGTTGGCTTTTAGCGCAACAAATGCACCAGATCGCATAAACGGAAAATATTTCCGTTTTTCTTTATATTGCGCTAATAGCTGTTCCAAAGGCCGCATTCGGGCTTCCAGGCTAAAATGAGAGAGAAACACCATGGACGCAGCCGCAAAATGACGAAGATTGTCATCTTTGGTGCCGGTGCTATCGGGTGTTATGTCGGCGGCCATTGGGCAGCGGCTACCATGGGCACCGAAACGTCGATCACATTGATTGGCCGCGGGCGTACATTCGACGGGTTTCGGAACGAAAAGCTGCGTTTGAGTGGAGGCAGAACGGTAGAGGTCAAGCCAGGTCTGGTGAATCTTTCAACACAGGCATCGGATTTTTCCTCTGCGGACATGATCATTCTGGCGATGAAATCTACGGCTCTTCCTGATGCCATCGCCGAGCTTGAAAGACATGCGGCGCCCGAAACGCCCATTGTGAGTCTGCTCAATGGGATCGAGCCTGCGCGGCGGTTGAAAGCAGTTTTCCCGGAACGTCAAATCATTGCGGGTATGGTCCCGTTCAACGTGGTTTGGCAAAGCAAGGCCCATCTACACCGCTCAAGCGCTGGATCCCTTGCGCTTGAACAAACCGTGGCCACGCAAGCACTTGCTGACAAGTTTGAAGCATCAGGGGTGCCCATAACACTTCACGACGACCTCGCGCCGGTACAGCATGGCAAGCTTCTGCTAAATTTGGCGAACCCGATCAACGCGCTCAGCGGAATATCCCTGCACAAGATGCTGTCGCAGCGCGCCTACAGGGAGATTTACTCAGCCGTATTGACCGAAGCGTTGCAGGTCTATGACGCTGCTGGGATCACGTGGCAAAAGGTTGGCCCGATTTCACCCAAGCTTGGCCAGCGCCTGCTGCGCCTTCCTGATTGGCTATTCAACGCGACACTGTTGAAGCTTCAGAAAATTGACCGGGACTCGATGACATCAATGGCCAGTGATGTCGCGGCCTGCCGCGAGACGGAAATCGATATGCTTAACGGAGAGATTGTGCGTATGGCGCGGGAAGCAGGCATCGGTACGCCGCTCAATGCCCGCCTGGTCGACATGATCCATGCTTTGGACGGTCCGGTCACCATGTCAGCCAGGGAATTGCGCCAAAGGATCGGCCTGTGACGGTGAAACTGAAACATGGCGTTGAGCTTCAAATCGGCCCCTTGCGCACCCGCGATACGCCTTCCCAAGCACGGGCTGTTGAACGTGTCAGGGTCATTCTTCAGGCAGCGGCAAGGCTGCTTTGCACCAGTGAGCCACAGGATTTGAACACGACGCTGATCGCCGAAGAAGCAGGCATCCCGGTCAGTTCGATCTACCGCTACTTTCCATCGCTAGATGACCTGTTGCGCGAGCTTTATCTTCAAACTTCCAGCGAAATTCGAGAGAAGCTCTTTCTGGCGCTCAATGACAGCACCCGGTTCCCTACGTGGCGCAGCCGACTGGAAGCGTCGCTTGAGATAATGCGGGAATATATTGCAACCCACCCTTATTATCGTCCGCTGTTGGTGACATTTCTTGCCGGTCGCGGAGCGGTGACCACCGGCGATGACGAGCATGACGAACTGGTGGACTTCCTGGCCACACGGTGGGCAAAGCAGTTGGACGGCTTTGTAGGTGGTGATCCTTACGTGGTTGCCAGCACCGTTGTTCAGATAGCCGTTTCAATGGAAGACCTGATCGCCGCGCAAACCGATAACGCCAAAGCGGCGGCATATTTCAAAGAAATGAATACTGCCCTCAGCAGCTATCTGACGCATTATCTCAACGACTGAGAGGAAGCATCCCCACGTGATCAAGTCCCCGCTTAGGCGATCGTGTCCGCCCGTCCGGCATTCCTGCCCGAGAAGATACAGCCCCCCAAAAAGGTGCCTTCCAGCGCGTTGTAACCATGGTAACCGCCGCCGCCAAAGCCCGCTACTTCACCGGCCGCAAACAGGCCCGGTATTGCCTCACCCGCCGCATTGATAAGCTGACCGTTCAGATCGGTCTGAAACCCGCCAAGCGTCTTACGGGTCAGAATATTCAGTTTCACTCCGATCAATGGACCGTTGGCCGGATCAAGGATCTTGTGCGGTTTCGCAGTGCGCATCAGTTTGTCACCGCGGTAGTTGCGGGCGGCATGGATCGCCATCACTTGGGCGTCTTTGGCAAACTTGTTGTCCATCTGAATGTCACGCGCCTCAATCTCGGCGCGGATCTTGCTTTCGTCCAAAAGATCACCGCCGATCTTGTTCATACCCGCGACAAGCTCTCCCAACGTATCGGCAACAACGAAATTTTCGCCCTTTTCCTTAAAGGCTTCCACGGCTGGCGTGGCCTTCTTGTTCAAAAGGCGTTGTTTGATGACTTCGGCCCAACTTTTGCTCGCAAGATCAGGATTCTGCTCCGAGCCGGAAAGCGCGAATTCCTTCTTGATGATTTTCTGCGTCGTGATGAACCACGAATAGTCGTAGCCGGTTTTCAGGATCTCGCGCAGGGTTGTCAGCGTGTCATAACCTGGCAGGCAGGGTGGGGCGAAACGATTGCCCGTGGCGTCGAACCACATTGATGACGGTCCGGGCAGGATGCGAATACCATGGGCGGGCCAAATCGGGTCCCAGTTCTTGACCCCCTCGACATAGTGCCACATGCGATCCGCGTTGATGACATGACCGCCGGCGTTTTCGGTAATGCCAATCATACGGCCATCCACATGGGCGGGCACACCTGCGATCATCTCTGCCGGCGGCTCGCCCAGCCGGTCCTTTGGCCAGACCTTGCGGACCAGATCAAAGTTGCCGCCAATTCCGCCCGAAGACACAAGCACACTGCCTGCGTGTAGCTCGAACGCACCCGCAATATCGCGGTTCGTGGCCTGACCCCGGTCCTTTTGATCTTCGGCCAGTATTTCACCTGCGACACCTTTGGCCGCGCCATTTTCCATGATGATCTGCGAACACTGATGGCGGAACTTCAGTGTGATACGGCCCGCTTTGGCATGTTCTTTCACACGGGCGACAAATGGGTCGAGCGTTCCGGGGCCAACCCCCCAGGTCAGGTGAAACCGCGGAACCGAATTGCCGTGACCTGATCCGTATGACCCGCCACGTTCGGCCCAACCGACAACCGGGAACCAGCGCATTCCCATGTCGTGCAACCAAGGCCGCATTTCGCCCGCTGCAAAATCGACATAGGCCTCAGCCCATTTTCTGGGCCAGTGATCCTCGTCACGGTCGAACCGCGCGGTGCCCATCCAATCTGATAACGCCAGCTCGCGGCTGTCGCGGATACCCATTCGACGTTGCTCAGGTGTATCCACCATGAAAAGCCCGCCCAGCGACCAAAAGGCCTGACCACCGAGATTGTTCTCTGGTTCCTGATCTAGCACCGTGACGCGCTTCCCGCGGTCAGCAAGCTCGGCTGCGGCCACCAAGCCTGCCAGTCCTGCACCAACGACGATGACATCTGAATTTTCCATCAAACTTTCCTTTGGTGTGAACGGCGTGGGTTACTGGCCCAACCGGCGATAGTAGGCAACAACAGGCATTGTAACCAGATACATCAGGATTCCATAGGTCGCAGCTGGTAACGCGAAAGCACTGAAGCCTGCAGTTCCCGGCACTAGCAGAGCGGCTACTGTAATTCCCAAAGTGGAGTTCTGAATACCGGTCTCGATTGAGATCGTCTTTGCCTCGTTCATGGTCAGGCCCAGAAGCCTTGGTATCAGTATGCCGGTCCCAAGAAGAACAAGAATAAGCAGGATCAATGCCGGTCCCATCGCGGCCAGGTTTTCAATGAAAAGTGACCAGTTGGACGCGAGAGCGGCAAGAACGATGACAGCGAACAATATAGCTGCGATGCGACTGATTACCGGTTCAACCCGCTTGGTCGCGACAGGCAGAAAGTGTCGCTGCGTCAGGCCAATGCTAATCGGTACGACTGTCAGTGCAAACATTGTGATCGCGATGCCGGTGATGTTTACTGGAATTGCTTCTGACCCCATGAAATAACCAATGGACCAAGCCAGAAGCAGGGGAACAGTAAGTGCGCTGATAAGGCTGATAACTGCTGTCAACGAGACCGAAAGTGCGACATCGGCTTTGGCGAACTTTGAAATCACGTTGCTGGTTACCCCACCAGGGCAGGCCGCAAGGATCATGAAGCCGACAGCAATCTCAGATGAGATGCCAAAGGCTCGGATGATGACAAACGTAACGACCGGCAGAAGGATGATCTGATTGACGGCACCCAAACCGAAAGCCTTTGGCCGTCGCGCGACACGCACGAAATCATCAACCGTCAAGCCAAGACCAAGTGAATACATAATGAAGGCCAGAGCCAACGGCAGAAAAACCTGAACCAGAATATCCATCATACCTCCCCAATTCACTTTTGGTCTGCCATCCCCACAAACCAAAACGGAATAATTTTCCGTTTCTAGCCGACTCCGTGTTGTACCGCAACATTCAATCGAAGAAATCCAGCACTGTCGCGAATGTCTTCCAAGGTCGGTGCGTATGAGCTATTCAGGGCGATCTGAGAGGGCTGGTCTGCAACCCTGGAGTATGAACAATGGCCCATCGCGACCCCGACGAAAATGGCTGGGTCAGCTCCGCAGCCGCGTGGATTGAACGCAATCGCGATGGCGGCGACTTTTCCCGTCAGCACTTGCTCGATCACATCATGCTGGCCCGCGCCGTAGTATCGGGCGCAAAGGCGGCACTTGACGTGGGCTGTGGCGAAGGGCGGTTCTGCCGGATATTGGGCGGTTACTCTCCGACGCTCGGCAGTCATCCGCTATCAGACACGACCGTCTCCAAGAGCGATGTGGCGCCACGTTCCGTTCGTCTAAAGCCGATACCTGTGACTGGGCTATGCTGCGTGGTCACTTTGAAAGACGTGCGGGCTGGGGGGCGAAGTCAGTGCGGCAACACCTGAAAAGGGAGAGACGCTATGATGACTATGTTTAACGAAATTTTGGGTACGGAAGAAGCCGACCGGCTCGAAGGAACCGATGGCGACGATATCATCCGTGGACTGGCGGGAGACGATACCATCAACGCGGGGGCCGGTAATGACTTCATCACCGGCGGCGCCGGCGTCGACCGGATCCTTGGTGACGCTGGCAGCGATTGGATCATAGATCCAGATGGTGAAGATACGATCACTGGGGGTGACGACAATGATGTCCTGATCGGCGGACGCGTCATGAACGGCGACGAAGGCGACGACTTGCTGATCTCGACCGGAAGCGCCGATAGTGTCATTATGATCGGCAGCGGGGGCTCTGACACATATTTCGGATCTGATGACAGTGAAGAAGTCTACTCCTACGTGCAGTTTTTGGAACAAAGCGATCCCGCCGCACCAGACGTCATTTTCAACTTTCAAAGCGGTCAGGACAGTTTCGACTTTGGTGGCGAACAGGCCAGTGTCCTTTTCATTGATGATGCAGAGTTTTCCGGCACAGACGACTTCGTAACAGAGGCAAGGTTTGAAGACGGTTTGCTGGAGTTTGACATGGACGGCGATCAGGTCGCCGATATGGCAATTGTTCTCGTCGGCGTGGACTCCATTACTGCCGACGACATCTTTTCTCTTTGAACTATCGAAGATCAGCCGTTGTGCGCCGCGCGTATGCTGATCCAAAAAACTGACTTACAAAAAAGGTGCGCGGTTGCGCGCACCTTACCGCAACCATCAGGCGGCCTGATCCAGCAGATCCTTTGCGGCATAGACGGCAATATCCTCGATCCCAACGAAACGAAGAACCTGCCGGATATGCGGTGTCGCAAAGTCCATCGGGGTGTCCACAGCGACACCACCTGAAGCAACAGCAACGATGGCCCGCTTATCCTTCAACAGACCCACTGGACCGTTTTCACCATATGCAAAAGTCACCTTGGGCCGGGCAATTAGGTCAACCCAGGCCTTCAGCGCTGCAGGCATCCCGAAGTTGTAGATCGGCATGCCGATGACCACGATGTCGGCCGTATGCAGCTCCTCGATCAACTCGTCAGACAGTGCAAGTGATGCATTGTCGGCGGCGTTACGATCAGTCTCCGGCACGAGCCGAGCCTTGATCCATGTTTCATCAACTTGGGGCAATGAGATCGCGGCGAGGTCGCGCTCGATGACATGTGTTGGCTGTAGATCGGCAATCAACTTGGCCGTGGCAGCACGGCTGATTGAACCTTCGATAGTACCGGATGCATTGACGTGAAGAATGGTGGTCATGGGGGGCTCCTGAAATGTGATGATGCTGATTTAGGTGGTTGCATTTTTGAACAAAATACCTGATTTTTAACATTAGATGTTTGCCAGCGCACAGGAGCATCCGATGGATAATTGGGACGAAATCCGCACCGCCTATCAGGTTGCGCGTAAGGGAACCGTCAGTGGTGCCGCAGAGCTGTTAGGTGTCCACCATGCGACCGTGATCCGCCATATCGATGCGCTCGAAGGGCGACTTGGTGTAAAACTGTTCCAAAGGCACCCACGAGGCTACACCGCGACCGAGGCCGGGGCGGACCTTTTGCAGGTGGCGCAGGCTACAGATGATCAATTCACGCAGTTGGCCGGTCGTATCAAGGGGCGCGGTGAAGGCGTATCGGGTGATCTGGTCGTTACTTCACTTGGCCAGGTGTCGCGCATGATTACTCCGGTCCTTGTGGCGTTTCAGCGTGAACATCCTGATGTGCGGATCAGGTACCGGACTGGCGAACGGCTTTTTCGGCTGGAATACGGTGAGGCGCATGTGGCAATCCGGGCTGGCACGATGCCGGATGAACCGGACAATGTGGTCCAACCTTTCATGCAACTTCATGTCGCCTTGGTTGCCGCGCAAAGCTATGTTGACCGCCACGGGGTTCCGCATGGTGAAGCCGATTTGGCCAATCACACCTTTGTTTCGCATGATGACAACGCAAACAGGGCACCGTTTACAACTTGGTTGCGCAATACAGTTCCTGATGAATGCGTGGCGTATCGGGCAACCGAAAATCGCAATATGCAAGACGCCATTCTGGCAGGAGCAGGTATCGGGTTTGTGCCTGTACCCGCACTGGCCCACCACCCTGACCTGGTCGAGGTATTCCCCCGGCAAGAAGTGTGGACGTCGTCGCTCTGGCTCGTCACTCATGTCGATCTGCACCGAACGGCAAAGGTGCAAACCTTCCTGCGGTTCCTGAAAAACCACGTCAATGGACTGAAAACCTGATGTCCCCCGCTGCGGCGGGTCATTTGGCCATGCTGGTCTTTTCGGCGTTGGTGGCGGGGTCTTTCGCGCTTGGTGTATTGGCGGCGAACGACATTACACCTGTTGCGCTCAACGCGGCCCGGTTTTGGATCGCGGTCGTCGTATTGGGGGTCGCAGCTTTGGCGACGACGGGTCTGCCGCGCAAAGCGGCCAAGGCGTCGTGGCGCTACATTATCCTCGCCGGTTTTTTCATGACCTATTTCGTGCTGATGTTCGAAGGCCTCAAGACCGCACCAGCCGTGAGCGCGTCTGCCGTCTTTCCCCTGACGCCGCTCCTGACCGCTGGTTTTGGCTGGTTGCTTCTGCGGCAGGTTCTGACCGGACGCATGGCGCTCGCGCTGAGTGTGGGTGCATTGGGTGCTTTATGGGTCATCTTCCGTGCCGATCTGGCGGCGGCCCTCCGGTTCGAGATCGGCAGAGGCGAGGTGATCTATTTCTGGGGATGCGTTGCCCACGCTGTCTACACGCCGCTGGTGCGCAAACTGAACCGGGGCGAACACCCGCTTGTCTTCAGCTTCGGCGTTCTGCTTGCCGGGGCCGCGATGCTGACAGTCTGGGGATGGGCGGATATTCGGGCGACGGATTGGGCGGGGTTACGACCGGTGGTCTGGGTGACAATCGTTTATACGGCGATCTTTGCGAGTGCGGGGACATTTACACTGTTGCAATTCGCAGCGTTGCGGTTGCCGTCCTCAAAAGTCATGGCCTACACCTACCTGACCCCATCCTGGGTCATTGTTTGGGAGGTCGCACTTGGTGGGACAGTGCCATCAGGGCTGATCCTGCCGGGCATTGGTTTGACTGCATTGGCACTCATAATGCTACTTCAAGACTGACCTTACGTTCATTCTGCTCACTTTTTAATCACAAAATTGTTGCGCCGTAGGGTGTGTGTTTTCCCGTTCAATCAACAGTTTCCAGCAAATGAGTTCGCTGGACGGCTTAACGAACAAAGGAAAATGGTAATGCAAAAGAAAACAATTGTCGCAGCAGTTATTGCATCGGTTCTGGCCGGTTCATTGGCAGCTCCCGTTATCGCTCAGTCAGACAACGACCGCGGCGCACAGATGCAAGATCGGCGCGATGGCGAACGTCGCGGACATGCCGGGCGCGAACGTGGTGGCGACCGGATGGCGGAGTTCTTTGAACTTTACGACGCCGACGGTGACGGAAGCATCACGCAGGATGAGATCGACAGCGTCCGCGCTGACCGTCTGGCTGAATTCGACGCCGATGGCGATGGTCAACTGACGCTTGAGGAATATCAGGCGCTTTGGCTCGACGCGATGCGCGAGCGGATGGTTGATCAGTTCCAGCGTCATGACGACGATGGTGATGCAGTAGTGACCGTCGAAGAATTTGGCGAAGAGTTTGCTGATATCGTCGCCCGCCGCGACCGCAATGGCGACGGTGTCCTGAATGCAGACGATGCGCGCAATCAGCGTCAACGCCCTGCACAAGAGGCACCCGAAGCGCCAGAAGCCGAGACAGAGACTGAATAACAGACAATAAGTCGAGCAGAACATCAGTCACGATGGAAATGCGGGTGGGTATTCTCACCCGCATTTTTTTGTTGTTGGTTTGCGTGGGTTTCACCCACCCTACCTGGGCATCAAACGTAGGGTGGGTGAAACCCACGCGGCAATCCGTTCTACCCATCTGCTCAAACAACAATCAGCATCGATCCATCTTAATCCTTAACGCCGCATTCACACTTTCACCGTACGTTGTGTTAATCGGCACCTACCGTGCGGTCGTGCCATACGCTTTGCCGACGTATCGCCGACGGGGTTCCGACAGGCTAAAATCGCGAAAAACCCGTGCATTAACCTGCGAATCGCGACTTTACCCTTCGGTGGGCCGCGCAACGCCCACCGACCGTTGCGCCCCCCCCTCCAATTCGGTTTCCAAAAACGCTTCGAACGCATCCAGATCAAGGGCCTCCATCTGCCCAAACGCCTGCATCCAGACCGACGCCTCGCGTAGCGCGTCGGGCTCTAGCTTGCACCACTTCACACGACCGCGCTTTTCCTGACTGATCAGCCCGGCATTGGTCAGAACGCCAAGATGCTTGGAGATCGCGGCGAGCGACATCTCGAACGGTTCAGCTACGTCTGTCACCGCCATATCGTCCTCCAGCAGCATCGACAGGATCGTGCGGCGGGTCGGGTCGGCAAGGGCCGAAAAGACAAGATCAAGGGCAGGGGCCATAGGGCGATTAACCGGGCTTCAGTCGAAACGTCAACCATTTGGTTGAATATCCCAAATACTGCCAGCGTTGATTTGATAGGAAGCAGGTGCGTTATTTTTTCTGTAAATACTCAACAAAAACAGCATGATAGCGCCGTATCTCGCCCGCTTGACTCTGGGCCGGCCCAAACCTAAACCATCAACAACCTTCCGAGGGAACAAAACCGATGGCTAATCCGCATGACCCCGACCGCCTCAAGGCGTTAGAGGCAAAGATTGCGGCGCTCAAAGAGCCGGAAAAGGTCAAGGATCATTCGGAAGAACACTATTCTCAGGCGCAGTTGGCCTGGCGGATGGTGATAGAGCTTGTAGCCGGTCTCGCGATCGGTTTTGGCATTGGATACGGGCTGGATACCCTCTTTGGGACCATGCCGATTTTTCTGGTGCTGTTTATATTCTTTGGCCTCGCGGCGGGTGTAAAAACCATGATGCGATCTGCCAAAGAGGTGCAGATGAAGCAGGCGGCGAAAGCGGCCGAAGACGAGGGTGACACACGTGGCGACTGAAGCTGACGCACATTCCGAAGGTGGTCTGGTTTTCCATCCGCTGGATCAGTTCATTGTCAAACCGCTTTTTGGCGAGGGACCGGTGGCTTGGTACACACCAACAAACGTAACTCTTTGGATGTTCATCGGCCTTGCTTGCATCGTTGGTGTTTTCGCTCTGGGCAGCCGTGGCCGGGCGATCATCCCAACCCGCCTCCAGTCGATTGGTGAGCTGATTTACGGCTTTATCTACAAGATGGTTGAGGATGTGACCGGCAAGGATGGGGTGAAGTACTTTCCCTACATCATGACGCTGTTCGTCTTCATCTTGTTCGCGAACTATCTGGCCCTGCTGCCAATGTCCTACAGCCCGACGTCGATGATTGCGGTTACTGCAATTCTTGGTTTTGGGGTCTTCATTGCAGTCACGATCCTTGGCTTCGTCAAGAACGGTGCTGCTTTCCTAGGTCTTTTCTGGATGTCTGATGCTCCTGCGATCCTTCGACCCATCATCGCAGTGATCGAGGTTATTTCTTATTTCGTGCGTCCTGTAAGCCACTCCATTCGTTTGGCTGGCAATATCATGGCCGGTCACGCGGTCATCAAAGTTTTCGCAGGCTTTGCTGCACTGACGCTGGTCAGCCCAGTTGCGATCCTGGGTATCACCGCCATTTACGGGCTTGAGGTCTTGGTGGCCGGTATTCAGGCCTATGTTTTTACCATTTTGACGTGCGTCTATCTGAAAGACGCGCTGCATCCCGCACACTAACAACGGCGGGATGTTCCCGCCAAATATATAACTTCCAATCGTAAGGAGAATACTCATGGAAGGCGAACTCGCACATATCGGCGCTGGTCTGGCTGCAATCGGTTCTGGCGCTGCGGCTATCGGTGTTGGCACCGTGGCTGGCAACTACCTGGCAGGTGCCCTGCGTAACCCATCCGCTGCTGCGTCGCAGACAGCTACTCTGTTCATCGGTCTGGCCTTCGCCGAAGCCCTGGGGATCTTCGCATTCCTCGTGTCGCTTCTGCTGATGTTCGCCGTCTAAGAACGAACCCATATCCTTACGGCTGGCGGGTGGCGTAACGCGCGACCCGCTGGTAAAATCCAAGGTATTCGGGGGCCGATATGGCAACAGAAACACATGAAGCAGTAGGTGCTTGCGTCGACGCCGGGGGTTCCGCTCTGGGCATGCCGCAGCTATGCGCCGACTGGATACCCAACCAGATTTTCTGGCTTTTGATCACGCTGGCCGCGATCTACTTTGTGATGTCCCGCATCGCATTGCCCCGCATCGGTGCGGTTCTGGCAGAACGATCAGGGACCATCACCAATGACATCGCCGCGGCCGAAGAGCTGAAGAACAAAGCTGCCGAAGCTGAAGCCACCTATGAAAAAGCGCTGGTCGATGCGCGGGCTGAAGCACAAGCGATTGTTGCTGCCGCCAAGGCTGACATTCAGGCAGAACTGGATGTAGAACTGCAAAAAGCCGACGCGCAGATCGCAGCCAAAACAGCAGAAAGCGAAGCGGCTATAGCCGAAATTCGCGCCGGTGCTGTCAAAAGCGTGACGCAAGTCGCCAAAGACACAGCCAAAGAGCTTGTGAACGCCATGGGTGGTACGGCTGACGCAAAGACCGTCACCGCCGCTGTAACAGCTCGGATGAAAGGGTAAGCCATGCGTTATTTAACAACCGCACTTCTTGCCCTAAGCGCGAGCCCCGCTTTGGCCGCTGGCGAGTATGGGTTCTTCTCGCTCAAGAACACCGACTTTGTTGTTGTGATCGCCTTTCTGATCTTCGTGGGCATCCTGGTTTACTACAAGGTTCCCGGCAAAGTTGGTGAGCTGCTGGACAAGCGCGCAGATGGTATCAAGGCCGAGCTGGCCGAGGCCAAGGCGCTCCGCGACGAAGCCCAGTCACTGCTGGCCTCTTATGAGCGCAAGCAAAAAGAGGTACAGGAACAGGCTGATCGCATCGTTGCTTCCGCCAAGGATGAGGCGACCAAAGCCGCCGCTACGGCGAAAGATGACATCGCTGCTTCTATCACTCGCCGTCTGGCCGCTGCTGAAGAGCAGATTACCAGTGCGCAAGCTGCTGCCGTCAAGGATGTTCGCGACCAGGCCATCGCCGTAGCGGTTGGCGCTGCCAAAGATGTTATGGCCAAGCAGATGGATGCAAAAACGACTGGCGCGTTGATTGACGATGCGATTGCCACCGTGGGTGAGCGCCTGCATTAAACTAGAGGCGGGTCGTTACCCACCTTGCTAATAGCTGAAAGCCTGAACGCTTCTTTCGCGTTCAGGCTTTTCTATTTGGTAGATGCTGAATGAAGGCCGAATGGGAATGCGCTTCCGGTTTTAGCAGCCCGTCTTTGGTGAAGTCGCTATCGGCATTGAACGCCATGTTGGGCAAATCGTCCCAACTTTTGATTATGTCGGTTTGGGCGTTCAGCACGGTTGTACATCGATGTTCCAGATCGCATTTGTCTTGCCCTTCAAAGAACCCATGAATGCCATGAAACAAGATCGGCTCTTTGACCGTGAAACCGCAATAGCGCAGCGTGTAGGCGAGTGGCCACAGATGCATGCGAGTGTCGCCTTCTTTTCCGCCGGGTCCGCTTTCGACCGCCGAGGCACCAGTCGTGACGCAAAATATTGCTTCTTTGCCGCGACACATTCCGGTGTCAAATCGTTGTGTACTGGTATGCATTGCGCCATGGGCTAGACAACGATCTGTCCAACCCTTGAGGATCGCAGGGGGACCAAACCACCATAGCGGAAAATGAAAGATCAGCCGATCGGCGGCGCGTATCTTGGCGATTTCGCATTGTATATCCATCGGCAAATTACGCGCTTCAGCCGCTTCTGACTGCACGCGCAGCGGATCAAAAGGGCCATCAACCCCATAATGCGCAGCCCGTTCAACAGGATCGAAACCCATTGCACAAAGATCGGACCACAGTACGGCATCTGGGCTGGCCTTGGCCGATGCTTGGGCCCACTGGGCATTAAACGATGTGGGACCGGGGTGAGCAAGGACAATGAGAGTGGTCGTCACCGCCCCGTCTCATGCTCATACCGCTTACGTGCATAGGCTTCGTTCGCATCCGCCTTTTGCTGGTTCAAAAGCGCCTCTTCGACAAAGCGCAGATGCGCGTGGACTGCCTCTTTGGCTTTGTCCGGATCACGGGCCTGCAGAGCGGAGTTGATTGCCCGGTGCTGATCAAGCAACGTGTCCCGCGTGGTGCGTTGTTTGAACATGATCGACCGGTTGTAAAACACGCCTTCGCGCAGCAGTTCGTACATCGACCGCATCATGTGAAGCATGATGATGTTATGGCTCGCTTCGATGATGGACAGGTGAAAATCGGCATCCAGACTGGCCTCATCGGCCGGGTTGCGTTTTTGGTGGGCGGTTTCCATTTTGCGAAAGATCGCATCGATGACCCGCAAATCGCTATCCGTGCCCAGCCGGGTGGCGCGTTCGGCGGCCAGCCCCTCCATATCGCGGCGAAAGCTGATGTAGTCGAAGACGGCCTCATCATGCGTCGCGAAAAGTGTCACCAGAGCGGGCGCAAAGGCGGAACCTAGCACCTCGGCGACATAGACGCCGGCACCTGCACGGCTGCTAAGCAAGCCACGTTCCTGCAAGTCCGCCAATGCTTCGCGCAGGGAAGGCCGAGACACCCCCATGCGTTCGCTCAGTTCGCGCTCAGAGGGTAGCCGTTCACCGGGCCGCAGAATGCCACGAAGGATCAACCCCTCGATCTGGCGGATCACGCCTTGCGACAGTTTCTCCTGCTGGACTGGTTCAAATGGCATCTCAACCTCGGTCTATTGGTAAATACATATGACCAATCTGGGGTGCTCGACAACAAAAAACGGGGGCCGCTTTGCGCGACCCCCGTTCGGACTGCTCTGCCAATCCGTTTAGTTTGGCGTAATGATAATCTCAACACGGCGGTTTTGCTGGCGACCGGTTGCGTCGAGGTTGCTTGCAATTGGTTGATCTTCACCACGGCCGATGGACCGGATCCGCGATGAGGACACACCACCACCAACCAGAACTGAGGAAACGGCCTGCGCCCGACGCTGTGACAGATCGAAGTTGTAGGATGCGTCACCGGTGTTGTCGGTATGACCGATCACATTCACGGTGCTGTCAGGGTAGTTGTTCAGCGAATTGGCGACAATACGCAATTCGTTCTGCGAAACGTTGGAAACAGCAGTGCTGTCTGTGGCGAATAGCAAGTCTTGGGACAGAACGACAACAAGATTGGATCCGTTGTTGGACACGCCGACATCACTACGCAGCTGGCGGCGAAGCTCTTCAGCCTGCTTATCAAGGTTGTTGCCGACACCAGCGCCGACACCGGCACCAAGGGCGGCGCCAATCAATGCGGCCTGATTGCGCTCGCGTACCGTGCCATCATTATTGATCAGCGCACCTGCAACTGCGCCCACGCCTGCGCCGATCACAGCGCCCTGCTGTGTATTCTGATACTCATTTGGGCCACCTTCGTCGCACGCTGCAACAAGCGTGAGCGAGGCTGCAGCAAACATAAGGGGCAATTTCGAAATCATCATCGTTGTTTTCCACTATTTATGGGCGCGCACCCGGCGCCGTTGGATGAGGCAGCTTATGCCGAATAGATACATGATATCCAATAACGGACAAGCGATTGGCAATGATTTGCTTGTCCTAACTCACGCCCGCCGATGCGTCTACACGGGCGGACTCCCATGCCAGCATCGCCCTTTTGACAGGCAGGCCCCAATGATAGCCGCCCAAACCGCCTGATTTGCGCAGGGCGCGGTGGCACGGGATTAGCCAACTGACCGGGTTGCGGCCAACAGCTGTACCAACGGCGCGAACCGCTTTGGGATTGCCGATTGATGCGGCGATTTCGGAGTAGGTTGTAACGTGGCCGGACGGGATGGTCAGCAGTGCCTCCCACACCTTGAGCTGAAACGGCGCGCCGATCATATGCAGCTGCGTTTCGCCAGTCATCCCCAGCGCCGCCATAGCCCAAGGGCGCAAGGCCGTAGGGTCTTCAACATAACTAGCCTTGGGCCATCGTGATTTGAGGTCCGCCATGGCGGGTTCCGGCCCTGCCTCGGCCGCGAAGGCCAAACCGCAAATGCCCCGATCCGTACCCATCACGAGTGCCGGTCCGAAATGACTTTCGAACCAACCCCAGTAGATCGTCAAACCAGCACCGTCGCGGGCATAGTCGCCGGGGCTCATCGCTTCCCACCGGACGAACAGATCGTGCAGGCGACCGCTGCCGGACAGACCCACCGCATGGGCCGTCTCAAGTGTCGTGAACCGTTCACGCAAAAGGGACTTGGCGTGGCCCAAGGTCAGATACTGCTGATAGCGCTTTGGCGATACGCCGACCCAAGTGGAAAAAACGCGCTGGAAATGCGCTGGGCTCATTTTCATCTGCGCTGCGAGATCGGCGAGGGGCAAAGGATCGTCCCCCGACGCATCAATTGCGTCGATTGCACGGCGCATGACCTGATAGTGATATGTTTCTGATGTGTCCATACAAGCAACCTAAGGTCGGGCAGGGTGACTGGCGACCCGGAAATTGCGCATCTTCTGCTTGCCCCAACGCAGCGCTCCGGGCATACCGGCGCAATGGCTAAACAGCTTGATTATCATACCATTCGCGAGATATTCGCGCGCTTCCAAGAGGCTGAGCCCGAGCCAAAGGGCGAGCTTGAGCATGTGAACGTCTATACCCTTGTCGTGGCCGTCGCATTGTCAGCGCAAGCGACGGATGCCGGCGTTAACAAGGCCACGCGCGAACTTTTCAAAATTGTCGATACGCCACAAAAAATGCTGGACCTTGGGATTGAGGGGCTGACCGAGCACATCAAGACCATCGGCCTTTTTCGCCAAAAGGCAAAAAATGTCATGAAGATGAGTCAGATTTTGGTGGATGAGTACGGCGGCGAGGTTCCCAATTCCCGAGCTGCGCTTCAATCACTTCCTGGGGTAGGACGCAAAACGGCTAATGTCGTGCTGAACATGTGGTGGGGTCAGCCAGCGCAGGCTGTTGATACGCACATCTTTCGCTTTGGCAATCGCAGTGGTGTGGCACCCGGCAAGGATGTTGCGATGGTTGAACGCGCTATAGAAGACCATATACCCGCTGATTTCCAACTCCACGCGCATCACTGGATGATCCTGCATGGACGCTACGTGTGCCTTGCGCGCAAGCCCAAATGCGCGGCATGCCTGATCCGCGATCTCTGCCAATTTGAGGATAAAAACCTATGAGCAATTACGATGTGATCGGCATCGGCAATGCGATTGTCGATGTGATTTCCCATGCAGAGGATATGTTCCTTGATCATATGGGCATTGAAAAGGGTATCATGCAATTGGTCGAACGGGACCGGGCAGAGGTGCTTTATGCGGCCATGAAAGACCGGGTTGAGACGCCGGGCGGGTCAGTGGCTAACACAATTGCCGGTCTGGGTAGTCTTGGCTTGTCGACCGCCTTTATTGGCAAGGTAAAGGATGACGCGCTGGGCAAATTTTACGCCAAGGGAATGGAGGATGCGGGCACCGCTTTCCCCAATCCGCCATCTGACACCGCCGAGGCGCCGACATCCCGGTCAATGATTTTTGTCTCACCCGATGGTGAGCGATCCATGAACACTTATTTGGGCGCTGGCGCTGATTTGGGGCAGGGCGATGTACAGGGTGACCTATTCGATGGCAGCCGGTTGTTATTTCTGGAAGGCTACCTTTTCGACAAAGTCGATGGAAAGACGGCCTTTGCCGAGGCCGCGCGTCTGATGAAGGCCGCCGGGGGCCGGTCCGGGATTACGCTTTCAGACCCATTCTGCGCTGACCGTCACCGCACCGATTTTCAGACGCTGATCAGCGAACAGTTGGATTTCGTTATCGGAAATGAAGCCGAATGGACCACTCTTTACGAAACAAATGAAATTGATGCGGCGCTGGATCAGGCGAGTGCTGTCTGCGAAACAGTGGTCTGTACCCGCTCTGGGGAGCCGGTTGTGATCCGTCGCGGTGACGAGCGTGTCGATGTGCCGGTTGAGCGTGTGACGCCTGTGGACGCCACTGGTGCGGGCGATCAGTTCGCGGCCGGGTTCCTTTATGGTTTTGCCGCGGGCCTATCGTTGGAGGTCTGCGGTCGGATGGGGGTCGCTGCTGCAGCCGAGGTCATCGGTCATGTCGGTCCGCGCCCAAAGGCTGATATGAAGGTAGTCTTTGCACAAAAGGGCCTGATCTAGCCTTGATCACTGAACCGCTTGATTGGATCGGTTGGGCGACCACCCAGCGCTTCCCACTCTTGCTCGTATGCCTTCTGTTCCAATGACAACAGTTCTTTGATGTCATTTACGCGCGGTGCATCACCGCGCAGGTGCTGCAGTAACCGATGCGAATGAATGATCGTGGGCAGCGCGTCTAGTGGTTCCCATGCATCGAGCATCGTCAGGCGGCGTAGGTTGAATTCGGGCGGCAGCACCCAGATACGCAAATCACTATTCCAGATCAGGTCCTTCAACGTGATCTGATCGCGACCCAAACCGGCAGCGTCATATGCAGCTTGCCAGTCCGCTAGAAAGGATTGCACTGCAGCGTTCCGACGATACAAGACCACACCGGAATTTAATTGGGGAAAGGCGTAAGGTGTTCTTTCGCGCCAACCTTCTTTGATAAGATCACTGCGGCGGCGAACATCGTGGCACAAGGCCATGTCGAAGCGCTGTAGCACATCAAACAAGTCGCCCAGCGGGTTCAGGACGAGCGTGTCGCAATCCAAAAACAGTGTTTGCTCAAATGGGCTATGCGCCATTGCCGCGATTTTGGCGCGTGTGCAGCCCGGCGGGATAGTTTTCTGAGCGTCAAAATCAAAAGGTAACCGCGACTGATCCGTAAAAAGGCAAATTGGCAGATCAGGTGCCACGCGCCGAAGGCTTTCGGCGCTTTGACAAGCGAGGTCAGCGTAATCGGCCCCTTCGGCTACATAGATCACGCCTTGTGTTGGCACGGTGTTGTTCCCTTGGATGACAGTCTAGCTGCCTAACTTGGCATGGACTTCGTGAAGGTCAATCTCACTTATTGGCATTTTGTTGGCGGGATTTTCAAAGTCATATTTAAAAAGCTGAAAGTCTTTTTTGTAGATTTCATAGATCAGATGCATCGACAAATCGTCGAAGTAGTCCTCAACCGGGTGGGCGCGTTTGGGCCCGTGCCCTTCGCTTTCGTTGAAGCGGGGAATAGTCGCTAGATCAATAGGATGCGGAGTTTCTATCGCATCCAGAACCTGTTGCATCCCGTCGTTGAAGTTTTCTGTCCAGAAGATGTTGTTGTAGCGTCCGCCATTCGCGATGAAGGTCGAGATATGACCGGACATGGCCGACCAGTGGATGTCCGGCTCCATCGGTTTGCGCCAACGGATCGTGTCGCGGGCAAAAAGCAGAAAGCGGCGGAATGATTTGACTTGATCAAACTCAAACCCGGTTTCCGGATCGCCCACTTCGATCCCATATTTTTGGATCAATGTCGGAACAAGGTTTCCCCGATAACGATTGCCGCTGCGCTGGATACCGCAAATCTTGTCGAAGAAGGACGACAGGATCCGGGTGTATGGGTTGCGAACGCACGTAAAAGCATAGCTTTTGTGGTCTTTGACGTTCTGTGCGATCAACGGCTGGCTGTCATCCATCGACCATTTGTGGAGGCCATGGCTGGCATCATGGATATCGCCATCGAAAAACTGGCCGTGATCCGAATAGTAAAGGATCTGTCCAATGGTGGAACAGGCGCATTTGGGGACGACGCGATAAACAACGCTTTCGCTTTCTGTCATCCACGTACCGGGAAAACCCATACTGAACTGTCCTCAACCTATGTTTGTATCAAACCCCTGCACTAAAAAGCAAAGAAATGCTGTTTATTCAACGCCTCTTCGCGGTATGAGGGATAAAACCAAGGAAACAAACTAACTTCCATGGCTCAAATAGCTTTTATTCTGCTGTGTCACAAAGACCCGGACGCCATTGTGAACCAAGCCCAGCAATTGACGGCGGCGGGTGACTGCATTGCGATCCATTTTGATGCCAGCGCGCCGAAGTCTGCGTTCAAGACAATCCAGGATGCGTTGGCAGACAACCCGAATGTGACTTTCGCCAAACGGCGGACCAAATGTGGTTGGGGGGAATGGAGCCTGGTGCAGGCCACGCTTTACGCGATTGAAGCGGCAGTCGATGCCTTTCCTCGGGCCACCCATTTCTACATGGTTTCTGGTGACTGCATGGCCATCAAATCGGCGGCTTACACCCATCAATTCCTCGACGATGACGATTTGGACTACATCGAAAGTTTCGATTTCTTTAGCAGCGACTGGATCAAAGCCGGTTTCAAAGACGAACGGCTGATATATCGGCACTTCTTTAACGAACGCGCGCAGAAACGACGGTTTTACGCGAGCTTCCACTTGCAAAAGCAGCTTGGGTTACAACGCGAAGTGCCCAGCGACTTACAGATAATGATTGGCAGCCAATGGTGGTGCCTACGCCGCCGTACGATTGAATGGATTCTCGATTTCATCAAATCCCGCCGCGACATCATGCGATTTTTCCGCACGACATGGATACCGGACGAGACCTTTTTTCAAACGCTGGTTCGGCATCTCGTGCCTGACAATGAGATCAGAAACCGCACGCTTACTTTCCTGATGTTCACCGACTACGGGATGCCGGTGACATTCTATAATGACCACTATGATCTGCTGCTGGGGCAGGATGCCCTGTTTTCCCGGAAGATCAGCCCGGAAGCTCATGAGCTGAAGGAACGGCTTGGCGCGCTCTATGCCAGCGAGCGTACTGATTTCACGATTTCCAATGAAGGGCGGAACCTTTTCAAGTTCTTGACAGGGCGCGGTCGGGTCGGACGCCGCTTTGCACCTCGTGTCTGGGAAAACGACACGTCGCTGGGACGGGAACGGGAACTGCTGATCGTGACATGCAAGAAATGGCATGTAGCCAAGCGTCTCATGGACGCGATCCGGCAACATACGAATATGCCCGCCATCGATTATCTTTTTGATGAAGAAGTGACCGACCTGCCACCGCTTGGTGGTATCGAAGGTACTTTGGAAAAGCGGACACGCCACCGACGCGCATTGATCAAACTCCTTTTTGATTACTATGATAGTGGCCGCTTGATCATCTGCCTTGATACGTCACGGATTGACCTGCTGCATGATTTTGCGGCCGACAGGGTGAACATGCACCTACTCGAGATCGAATGTAGTCTGGATGATGCCTATTTGGTTGGCCACGCCAAGCGTGTTGGATTGGTCGGCGATCAGACCGCTGAGGAGACGCTGGCCAATTTGTTGCCGACGGTTCGTCAGGATATCGAACATGAGCGCGAGAGTATTCGCGATGCCGAATTCTTGAATTACAATCGAATGAGTGAAAGGGCGAGTGTGGAAGACAATGCCAACGCGCTGGCCAAATTCCTTACGATTCCAACCGATACCGCCCACCAACTGGCCGAAACCCCTTATCTTTTTGTCGACTGAGGACAGCAATGCAATACGAATATGACGATCAGAATATCTTTGCCAAAATCCTGCGCGGTGAAATCCCCAATCAAACCGTGTTTGAGAATGAGCATGCTTTGGCGTTTGACGACATTAATCCGCAGGCCCCAGTCCATGTTTTGGTGATCCCAAAGGGGCCATATGTCAGCCTTGACCATTTCGCCCGCGATGCCACGGATGAGGAACAGCTGGGTTTCATGCGCGCTGTGGCTGAGGTATGCAGCTCAAAAAGTATCGAAGACGGCTTTCGCGCGATTTCCAATGCTCGGACTCACGGTGTGCAAGATGTACCCCATTACCATCTGCACATCATTGGTGGTGCGCAACTGGGTCGGATGCTACCGCCGGTTGGCTAAAGGGAAGAAGTCAGCGAAAGGAACACATCTTCGAGGTCCGCTTCCCGCGTTTTTACGTCTTTGATTGTGATCCCCGCATTGCGCACAACGGCCAGCACGGTGTCCGCAGGTGTTTGACTGCTCTGATAGGTGAAGGCGAGGTTGCCATCGGCCAATTTCTGTCCGGTGATCGTTTCGGGCAAACTTGGCAGATCGGCTGCATGATCAGGTGTGATGACCAGCGTTTTGCTATCCAGCCGCCCAAGCAGATTGGCTGTGCTGTCGCGGATCACGACCTCGCCATGGTTGATGATGGCGATATCGTCACACATTTCTTCGGCTTCTTCGAGATAATGAGTTGTCAGGATGATCGTCATGCCATCATCGTTCAATTTACGCACGTTCTGCCACAGCATACTGCGCAATTCGATATCGACCCCGGCCGTGGGTTCATCAAGAACCAGAATTTGCGGGCTATGCACCAACGCCTTGCCCAGCAAAAGCCGCCTTCGCATGCCGCCCGAAAGGGACCGCGCGTACGCGTCCGCCTTGTCCGTCAATCCGATAAGATCGAGAATTTCTGCCGTTCGCCGCTGTGCTTTGGGCACCCCATAGAGCCCCGCTTGTACGTCCAACGAACCGGCAGGGGTAAAGAATGGGTCCAAGTGCGGTTCTTGCGGCATGATCCCGATGGCCGCACGCGATTGGCGCGGGTTCTTGTCCTGATCGAACCCCCAGATTTTTACAGATCCGGCCGATTTGACGACGAGACCGGCCAAGATATTGATCAATGTAGACTTCCCGGCTCCATTCGGCCCCAAAAGACCAAAGATCGACCCGCGCGGAATATCCAGATCAATGCCCTTTAATGCTTCCTTTGCGGGGCTGCGCCCTGTGGCGGCATAAGTCTTTTTGAGCCCCTTAATTTCTATGGCATTGTCGGTCATGCTGCTCTTTCCCCCGGGCCGCGCCTGCGATATATCTGACATGACTTAAGGCGGGCGCAGCCCCGCGGCAACCAGACAGGCAGCGACAATGGCAACACCACCCCCTGAAACCCGTATTGTGCAAGACTGGCGTGTGGCTTGCGACGGGGGCGAGGGGGCGCTGGGCCACCCGCGCGTTTGGTTGTCAATCCCGCGCGATGAGGGTTTTGTTGAATGCCCCTACTGTGATGCCAAACTGGTCCATCAGAACTTTGAAGGCAAAGTCTGAAACGCGCACAGGGCCTGTTCGTGACTGGGCATAGGCGATTGCTACACAAGTCATTAAATATGCGGAAACCCTGAAAAGGAGACCGCAATGACTTTTCGACCTGTCAAAAGCACCAGCCAAGCCCACCCTACCATGGAGGGGGCTGGTGTTCATCTGCATCGCGTTTTTGGATTCGGAGACACGACAGAAAGTGATCCGTTCCTGTTGCTCGATGATTTCCGCAACGACGTGCCTGAACACTATGAACGCGGCTTTCCGTGGCATCCGCATCGTGGCATCGAGACGATCACTTATGTGCTTGAAGGTGAGGTCGCTCATGGCGATTCTTTGGGCAATCATGGGGTTCTGGGTGCGGGTTCCGTCCAATGGATGACTGCCGGATCCGGGATCATGCATCAGGAAATGCCCAACGGAAATTCTGCCGGGCAAATGCACGGATTTCAACTTTGGGCCAATTTGCCGTCTTCGTTGAAGATGACCGATCCACGCTATCAGGACATTGCTGGCGCAGATATTCCTGAAATCATCGATGATGATGGAACCCGGGTGAAGATCATTACGGGTAAGTTCTGGGGTAAATCCGGCCCCGTGGATGGCATCGCTGCTGATCCATTGTATCTGGATGTCTCGGTTCCACCAAACGTGAAGAAATCGCTGCCGATTGATACCCGTGCCAACGCTTTCGCCTACGTCTTTGCCGGTGCCGGACGCTTTTCCGATGCCGCCGATCCCGTAGGGGTCCGCATCGAAAAAGAAGTGGCAGGGCAAGAGGTCAATATCCGAGACCTTTCAGGCAATCGAACCCTCGTGCGGTTTGGTGGCGGGGATGAGGTTGTGGTGCAGGCGGGGCATGAAGGCGTCCGCTTTTTGCTGGTGGCTGGCCGCCCTATTCAAGAACCGGTCGCGTGGCACGGCCCTATTGTGATGAATACTCGAGGTGAGTTGCATAAGGCGATGAAAGACCTGCAAAACGGGACGTTCATCCGCTCGGCGCACTAACTGATAAAGAGCGGCCCGCTAACACAGGGGAGGCTGGCATCCACCTCCCCTTCCGGCGTCAGAAATTCCAGCACATTTTCGCCCGACCATACCTGAATTGTACGGCCATAAGCGTCGGTTCCGCGGCCTATTGCCGTCCCTGTCTCTGGGTCTTGCCGGTAATATATCACATCAATCTCATTGCCGTCTGAGCAGGTCAATTGGGCAACGCCGGTTCCCATCGGCCCGTCATTCGTCCATTCGCCGCTGCATGTCACCCAGTCAGAAATCGCGCCCACTACGCTACCGGTGTCCCATCCCAAGGCACCACCATCAAAGTAAAGTCCTTCATCGCCGATACATGCCAGCACACGCACGCAGTTTTCGTCGCTGTAAAGTTGGCTTTCACAAACTTCTGGTGGTTGTGCATTCACTTGCGTCGCAAGGCAGATGGTCACTGGAAGGATCAGTCGGATCATGGCAAAACCTTTCTGAAGAGATAAGGGGATAGGTGGTATGGGAACGAATTTCGGCAAGGGATGTCATCTGCATCTGATCGATGGGTCCGCTTTCATCTTTCGTGCTTATCATGCTCTGCCGCCTTTGACGCGCAAGTCGGATGGTCTGCCTGTCGGGGCCGTGAGTGGCTTTGTGAACATGCTACAACGCTATGTTGAAGCGAACAGTGGTGATGATGCACCGACTCATGTTGCTGTTATCTTTGATAAGGGCAGCCATACGTTTCGCAATGAGATGTATGACCAATACAAAGCCAACCGGGATGAGATGCCCGAGGATCTGCGCCCGCAAATCCCCCTGACCCGTACGGCCACCAAGGCTTTCAACATTGCTTGCGAGGAAATGGAAGGGTTTGAGGCTGACGATATTATCGCGACACTGTCACATCAGGCGCGCGATGCTGGTGGGCGGGTGACGATCGTGTCCTCTGACAAAGACCTGATGCAGTTGGTTGGCGACGGCGTGGAAATGCTCGACCCGATGAAAAACAAACGTATCGACAGCGATGGCGTAGTCGAAAAGTTTGGCGTCGGTCCCGAACGCGTTGTGGATGTGCAAGCTCTGGCGGGGGATTCAGTCGACAATGTTCCCGGCGCGCCAGGGATCGGGATCAAGACCGCAGCACTGCTGATCAACGAATATGGTGATCTGGAAAGCCTGCTTGACCGTGCCGAGGAGATCAAACAGCCCAAGCGGCGACAGACACTCATTGACCACCGTGAACAGATTGAACTGTCCAAGAGGTTGGTTCAGCTTGATGGCGAAATGACCCTGGAATTCAGCCTTGATGATTTGGAGGTTAAGGAACCAGAGCCGGACGTATTGATGGGTTTTCTTGCCGAGATGGAGTTTCGGACTGTTACCAAGCGCATTGCCGAAAAGCTTGGTGTCGAAGCACCAGCGATAGAGGTGGGCGCACCCAAAACTGAAGCCGCAGCGCCGGAGGTCGTCGAATTCAATCCCGATGCCTATGAATGTGTGTCAGACGAAACAGCCTTGCAGGTCTGGATCGACCGTATCCGCGAACGCGGATACGTGGCTGTCGACACCGAAACAACAGGCCTGAACGAGATGATCGCCGACCTTGTGGGCATATCGCTAAGCGTTGAGGCCGGGCAGGCATGTTACATTCCCCTGATCCACAAGGCCGCATCATCCGACGACCTGTTTGGGTCTGATGACATTGCCGAAGGTCAGATGGATTTCGAGCTTTGCCTCAAGATGCTCAAACCAGTGCTGGAAGATGCAGCAGTGCTGAAAATCGGGCAAAACATGAAGTACGATGCGAAGATTTTCGCGCGTCTTGGCGTCACTGTGGCACCCATAGATGATACCATGTTGATGTCGTACGCGATGAATGCCGGGCTGCATAATCACGGGATGGACACTCTGTCGGATCGTTATCTGGGACACACCCCAATCCCGATCAAACCGCTGCTCGGATCAGGTAAGTCCGCGATTACTTTTGATCGCGTGCCAATCGAAAAGGCGGTCGCTTACGCGGCGGAAGATGCTGACATCACACTGCGGCTTTGGCAGCAATTCAAGCCGCAACTTCACCAAAAGCAGGTCACGACGGTCTATGAAACCCTCGAACGACCGCTCGTTCCGGTGCTGGCGCAGATGGAGCGGCACGGAATCAAAGTGGCTCGCGATACGCTTTCCCGCATGTCCAATGCCTTTGCGCAAAAGATGGCAGGGCTTGAAGACGAGATACAGGAAAGAGCCGGACGGCCTTTCAATGTGGGCTCTCCCAAGCAGTTGGGTGAAATCCTTTTTGACGAACTGGGTCTGCCTGGCGGTAAAAAGGGAAAAACCGGGGCTTATGGTACCGGGGCCGATGTGTTGGAGGATCTGGCCACAGAGCATGAACTACCGCGCCTGATCCTCGATTGGCGGCAGTTGTCCAAGCTGAAGTCAACTTACACTGACGCGCTGCAGGAACATATCAATCCTGATACCGGTCGCGTCCACACGTCCTATTCCATCGCGGGTGCGAACACGGGTAGGCTCGCGTCGACCGATCCAAACCTGCAAAACATCCCCATCCGCACTGAAGAGGGGCGACGCATTCGCGAGGCGTTCGTGGCTGAGGAAGGCAAGGTAATTGTCGCGCTCGACTACAGTCAGATTGAACTGCGGATTTTGGCCCATATCGCGGGGATTGATGCTCTGAAACAAGCGTTCCTGGATGGGATCGATATTCACGCCATGACAGCATCCGAGATGTTTGACGTACCATTGGACGAAATGACGCCAGAAATCCGCAGGCAGGCCAAGGCGATCAACTTTGGCGTGATATACGGTATCTCCGGATTTGGTCTGGCGCGGAACCTGCGCATCCCGCGAAGCGATGCCCAGGGGTTTATTGACCGCTACTTCGAACGGTTTCCCGGCATTCGCAAATACATGGATGATACCATCGCCTTTGCAAAGGAAAACAGCTACGTACAAACGCTGTTTGGGCGCAAAATCAACACGCCTGAAATCAACGCCAAAGGGCCGCATGCCGGTTTTGCCAAACGGGCCGCAATTAACGCGCCGATTCAGGGTACCGCCGCCGACGTCATCCGTCGCGCGATGATCCGTATGCCCGATGCAATCAACGGTATCCCCGCGAAAATGCTTTTACAGGTGCATGACGAACTTTTGTTCGAGGTGGACGCTGATGCGGTGGATGATTTGATTGAAGCGGCGCGCGATGTGATGGAGAATGCAAGCGATCCCGCAGTGAAACTTGACGTAAAGCTCGCTGTTGACGCGGGGCAAGGTCGAAACTGGGCTGAGGCCCATTAACGGAGCAAGGATATCGATGTTGAGCCGTCTGGTTTTGGTATTTGCGCCCTTTGCTGGCGCGGCCATCGCACAGGATCGTCAATATGTATCACTGGACGGCGATTTGTATGGGTACGAACAGAATATTCACGGCGCGGTATTAACACCTGTAGACGGTGTGTCGCCGGTGGTTCCACCGAACAACGCAGAAGAGAATGCCACTGAAGTGATTTATCTCGGCCGTTCATGTGATGCTTTCAGTGAGGCGCTGGGCGAGGGTGTGTGGAACCAGAGAGATGGTGGCTTTGTCGTGGAATTCCCGGAAACGCAAATTGCATTTCCGGGACAATCCATCGATGTCGATGATAGAGGCCGGTGTCGGGCCTAAAAACTTGCGGGACCGCCATGCGCAATGGCCCCGGATCATCTGACACGCGACGGATTTTCAACGTCTCCCGATGAAGGGAGACGTCAAACACATTAGTTGACCGATTTCGCCTCGACCAAGTTCGCGTCTGTTTTCGCGGCTGATGCGATTTCTACCCGACGTGTTTTCAGCGCCTCGGGAACTTCCCGAACCAGATCGATATGCAGCATCCCGTTTTCGTGGGCAGCTCCGGTCACCCGAACATGGTCGGCCAGATGGAAGCGACGCTCAAACGCGCGGGTCGCAATGCCACGATGCAGGTATTTCCGCTCGGCGTCATCTTCAGCCTTGCGTGCGGTTATGTGCAACGATCTGTCACGCACCTCGATGCTGAGGTCGTTTTCAGAGAATCCCGCAACAGCAATTGAGATGCGCCATGCGTCATCCTCTGTTTTTTCAATATTATAAGGGGGATAGGTGTTTTGGCCAACATCGCTGGCGAGTGCGCGATCCATGAGATCGGCAATCTGGTCAAAACCAACGGTGGCACGATATAGGGGTGATAAATCAAAACTTCGCATATTGGTCATCCTTCATTAAGCGACAACTGATTTTCAACCTTCCCTTTTGGGACAGGCCATTTCAAAACAAGGCCCACGATTGGCACCTTGTAATATCAGATGTGGGAAGGGCGGTTTGGGGTTTCAACCCCCGCCGGGGCTTACGAATTTTGCGCCGGTATCATTACGTTCGCCGATAGTGATCAGGCGTTGGGTTCCGCCGGGTCTTGCTGGCGCGATGGTTGCAAAATGGGCCATCAACTCTTTCAACGGTCCGGCCAGCGACGTTCCAAGAGATACCTTTTGTCCGTCCACATGAGCAATCGCCGATACAACCGATGCAATCCGCGTAATTCCATCACGAACGATGAATACTGGCGATCCGCTTGATCCGAATTCAACATCGCAGTTCATGACAATCACTCCCGTTTGACGGCCAAGAACTGTGCAGACCTCTTGCAGACTGGGGGCGTCCTCACGACCGCGGCCGTAGGACACGACGCCCACTTCGTCACCGGTGAGCGGGCGCTCGGCGATCAAATAAGGTTGAATGCGTGTCGTTCTGATCGGGCGATCCAGTTCAAGAACGGCAATATCCATTGCCACTTCCTCTGGATCATTTGCTGTCCCGTTGTGGGTATAATCGGGATGAGCAATGGCGCGTGTCACATTGCGGGTCGCTTCGGCGCGGCCGGCACGGAGCCCGGCATTAAACACGAACCGATCAGCGTCAACCAGACTGCCATCCGAATCATAGAGACAGTGCGCCGCTGTCAGAATGATCCGATCCTGAATCAGTGCGGCAGTGCAAAAGCCTTTGTTGCGAATATCCAGACGGCCTACCGCCTCCCAGCCTTCGCTGGCCTCGCGTGTTTCAAGGGAAACAAGCCCACTATCTTGTGCGCTTGCGCTCAGCGCCCAGCCAACCACTGCAATAAGAGTTAATAAATGCCGCATCTCAAATCCTGTTCGAAGCTCTACAAATGGCCGAGCGTTGCGGCAAATTTATGGCGTCAGCGAAGGATAGGTACCTGCGGCTTTTTGTTCCCATCTACCGTTAAGGCGGGTGGTTGCGGTCCGCCAGTGGCCCAATCCAACAACTCGACAGTATGCACAATCGGAATATCGGTGCCACCGCCGATTTGCATCATGCATCCGATATTGCCAGCGGCGATGATATCTGGTGTCAGTGCCTCAAGGGTGCTGACCTTGCGTGTTTTGAGTTGCTTGGAAATCTGGGGCTGCATCAGGTTGTAGGTTCCTGCAGAACCACAGCAGAGATGGCTGTCAGCGGGTTCCAGAACTGTGAAACCGGCTTTTTTCAATAGATCCTTTGGATATGTTTTAATCTGTTGGCCGTGTTGAAGCGAACAGGCGGCGTGATAGGCAACTTTGGTGCCCTTTTCGTTACCTTCGGGCATGTCGAGCTTCATCAATATTTCTGACACATCGACAGCAATCGCTGAAACTCTTGCTGCGTCGACGGCCAGAGGGTCATTGCGGAACATATGCCCGTAATCTTTTACCGTCGTTCCACAGCCGGATGTGTTAATAACGATGGCGTCGAGCCCATTGCTGTCCATTTCAGTGACCCAAGCGCGAATGTTTTTTGCAGCTGTTGCATGACTCTCATTCTCTTTGCCCATGTGATGGGTCAAAGCGCCACAACAACCCGCCCCTTTTGCGACAACAACTTCGGCCCCCATCCGGGTGAGCAGGCGGATTGTGGCATCGTTGATATCGGTATTCAGCGCCCGCTGTGCGCAGCCTGTCATCAGGGCCACGCGCATTTTTTTGTCTTTGGCAGGAAAGGTCTGCGGATCGTCATTGCGGCTGACCGGCGGAATGGTTTTGGGAGCCATCTCCAACATTGCGCGCAGGCGCGGATCGGGCATGAACCGGGCGAAGGGTTGGCCCAGTCGGGCTCCTAGCAGCGCAAGGCGGAACCGCGTGGGATAGGGTAAAACCTTTGCCAGCACCCACCGTAAAACGCGATCTGACCAAGGTCTGTCGTAATTTTTTTCGATATACGCACGCGCATGATCCACTAGATGCATGTAATGCACACCCGATGGACAGGTCGTCATACATGCGAGGCATGACAGGCATCGATCGATATGCTTAACGGTCTTTTCGTCCGGCTTACGTTCGTTTTCGAGCATATCCTTGATCAAATAGATCCGACCGCGCGGGCTATCCAATTCGTCGCCCAGCACCTGATAGGTAGGGCAGGTGGCAGTGCAAAATCCGCAATGCACGCAAGAGCGCAGAATTTCATTGGCTCGCTTGGTACCTGGGTCTTCGAGCTGCTCAGGGGTGAAAGTGGTCTGCATCAGCTCATCAGCCCCGGATTGAGAATACCGCGTGGATCGAACTTGGCCCGCAGTCCTGCGCTGATCGCAGCGAGTGGCGCTGGTTCGGGTTGAAAGCTTGGTGCATCCGCGCTTCCCCGGATCAGGGTGCAATGACCGGAAAAATCACCAATTTCGCTGCGCAGGTCAGTGCCCTCCGGTGTGAGCGTCCAAATCAAACCACCACCCCAATCTACGACATGGTCGTATTCGGATTTTCCGGTGATCTTATTCATGTCGCTCGGCTTGACGGAGGTTCGCCATACATTTCCGGGACGTTTTGCAAGTGGGGCTACATTGCGTATGCGTTCCCACAAATCGTGATTACGCTGGGCGTTTGTTTCCACAGAAGATGGTGACAAATCATCGAATAGCTTCAATAACTCCCGAACGCGATATTGCACAGATTTTTCAAAGCCTTCGATGCGAATAAGTGTCTTTGATACTTCGTCCGGTTCATTACGTGATGTAGGTAGCCGGGCTGCCCCTGTCACTTCGAATGGTGAGCCAAGCGCCCTGTTGAATATTTTTGAACTTGCTGTCCATCCGGCGTCGTTCCAGACCAGCGTCGCCACCGCCTCTACATCTGGCAGTACTTTCAGCGAAACTTCCGTCAGGACCCCCAACGTTCCGTAAGAGCCGCACATCAGCTTGACCAGATCATAACCGGTGACATTCTTCATCACCCGGCCACCGTTCTTGACGATGCTGCCAGCCCCATCCACAAAGCGCACACCTAAGGCGAAGTCTCGGCATGCTCCTACCGCAATCCGCCGTGGGCCAGAGACATTGGCGGCCACCATGCCCCCGATTGTTGGCGCGCCGGACGTGCCAAGCAAAGCGCGGTGATCCATCGGTTCAAAGGCGAGACGCTGATTTTCCGCAGCAAGCACTGCCTCAATCTCGGCCAGCGGCGTTCCGGTCTTGGTGACAATGGTCAAGGCGCCCGGCTCATAGAGGGTAATGCCGTCCATTTTGGCTATGCTCAGTGCGGCGCCTTCGCTATATCCAATCGATCGCGTCCCACCACCCGAAATCCGCAATGGGCCGTTTGCGCCAGCAATCATCTCGGCGAGCTCTGCTTCGGTTTCAGGGGTCATCGCACCTTCTTTTATTCACACGTAACCTGTGGGAGCCCGTTAGGAACGGGGATGAAGTTCATTGCAAGCTGGCCGTCAGGCGGCACGCCGTGGTTCGGACGCATCTAACGGAAACACCTTCGCAGCATTCAACAACCACCTGGGATCAAGCACATCCTTGACCGCCATCTGTGCCTCCAGATCGGCAGGGTCGTATTGGACATGCATAAGATCCCGTTTTTCGATGCCGACACCATGTTCGCCGGTCAGGCAGCCACCGACCTCAACACAAAGCTTCAGGATTTCCGCGCCGAATTCTTCGCAAAGTTCCAGATCACCCGGTTTATTGGCATCAAACAGGATCAGCGGGTGCATGTTTCCGTCGCCCGCGTGAAAGACGTTGCCGACATCCAAACCGAACTCTTCAGACATTTCGGCGATGCGTTTCAGAACATGAGGAAGAGAGGAAACCGGGATCGTGCCATCCAAACACATATAGTCGTTGATCTGTCCCATCGCGCCAAAAGCGGATTTGCGGCCCAACCAAATACGGGCCGCCTCATCCGCATCGCCCGCTTGTCGCAGCTCCACCGGGTTATGCTTGCTGGCAATTGCCATAATCAACGCCAGTTGGTCGTCAATTTCTTGCTCCGAACCCTCAACCTCTACGATCAACAATGCCTCGCACATCGGGTATCCCGCCTTTGCAAAGGCTTCAGTTGCTTCGATGCAGGGGCGATCCATGAATTCGATGGCCACGGGCAGGATGCCTGCTTTGATTATGTCAGTGACAACCTGACCGGCGACTTCTGAACTGTCATAACCCATCAACACTGGCCGGGCACCTTCGGGCTTACGTAGTATCCGCAGCGTAGCCTCCGTCACGACGCCAAGTTGACCCTCAGAGCCACAAATGACACCTAAGATATCAAGGCCACTTGCATCAAGATGAGCGCCGCCAATATCAACCACAGTGCCGTCCATCATGACCATCGTCACGCCCAGAAGGTTATTGGTCGTTACACCATATTTCAGACAATGCGCCCCGCCGGAATTCATGGCGATATTGCCAGCAATCGCGCAGGCCAACTGGCTTGAGGGGTCGGGTGCGTAGAAAAAGTCGTTCTCTTCTACCGCGCCGGTTACGGACAGATTGGTACGCCCCGTTTGCACCCTGACATAGCGATCATCATAGTTCGTCTCTATCACGGCGTTCATGCGAGCCGCACCAAGGATGACACAATCGGCGGTAGGTAACGCCCCACCTGCCAGCGATGTGCCTGATCCACGCGGAACGACGGGTACGCCCATCTCATGACAGATTTTCAGAACCTCTGACACGTCTTGGGTTGTCGAAGGCAATACCGCGCACAGTGGCGGGCAACGATAGGCGGTAAGCGCGTCACATTCATATGCTCGCGTTTCGGCGATATCGGAAATCACGGCATCTGCAGACAAGACAGTCAGCAATCGTTTCACGATCTGCTGCTTGCGTGACAGCACAGCGGCGTTTGGGGCGGGCATTTCCATAACGGTCTCCTATCGCGCTTATTGGTAATAATATATTACCAATTTAGGGATATGGCAAGTCTAAACGCGACCCGCTACACAAACACCCATGCAAATCATGGATCATATTGCGCTATTGACGCCGTTGGACTGGGGGGCAGCTGCTTTCTTGATGCTGGCTTGGTTCGTTATCGGTTGGATGATTGAACATCCGGGGGCTAAGCGCCCATCGGTGACCGTGCTGGTCGCCGAGCGGCGACGGGATTGGATGAAAGTTTTTGTGCATCGCGATCCGCGTATATTTGATAGTCAGATACTCGCCAGCTTACGACAGGGGACGTCTTTTTTCGCATCGACGTGCATTCTGGCCATCGGGGGAGTCTTGGCGTTGGTAGGTAACACTGAACCCCTTAGCGGGGTCGCGGCCGAGGTCTCATCAGAACAGGTGCCGATCCTTGTTTGGCAGGTCAAATTAGGTCTCGTGGCATTGTTTCTGACCAATGCTTTTCTGAAATTTGTTTGGACCAACCGGGTTTTCGGCTATTGCGCCGTGGTCATGGCATCTGTGCCGAATGACCCTGACGATCCATTGGCGCATCCGCGCGCTGCTCAGGCGGCTGAGTTGAACGTCAGGGCGGCAATAAACTTCAACCGTGGCCTGCGGGGCATGTATTTCGCTCTTGCTGCACTGGCGTGGCTGTTAGGTGCCACTGCCCTGCTTATCGCTACAGTTACGGTGGTCTGGGTCGTTTGGTCACGGGAATTTGCGTCGATCCCTCGCAGTATATTGCTTAAGGAGGAGTTATGAGACTTGCGCTTTTTCTCTCTTGCCTTGCAGCGCCTGCGTTTGCGGATGGTCCCACTGTTGTTGACGCGAAAGCGACGCTGTCGGGGGATGCATGGCGTTTCGATGTCACAGTCGCCCATCCTGATACAGGCTGGGATCACTATGCCGACGGATGGGAAGTTGTAGACTCAGACGGTAACCGACTGGGGTTTCGTGAACTTCTGCATCCGCACGAGACAGAGCAACCGTTTACCCGCTCGCTTTCTGGCGTTGTGATCCCGGACGGGACGGATGTGGTTTATGTCAGGACTCGATGTAATGTTGATGAATGGTATGATGCGCTGTTTGAGGTGGTATTGACCCAATAAAAAAAGACGCCCAAAAGTTGGGCGTCTTTCTCCAATTCGTCACAAAAGATATTAGCTCAAGCTACTGTCGATTCCGATGCAAGCATCGACCAGTCCTTTGACGGCGTCGACCGACTTGTTGAACATGGCCTGTTCGTCTTTGTTCATCTTGATCTCTACCACACGCTCGATACCCTTCGCACCAATGATGGTTGGGACGCCAACATAGAAACCATCAAGGCCATAGGCCCCATCCACATAGGCCGCGCATGGTAGCAGGCGCTTTTGATCTTTCAGATAGCTTTCAGCCATTTCGATTGCCGATGTAGCAGGCGCGTAATAGGCAGAGCCGGTCTTCAGAAGGCCAACAATCTCTGCCCCGCCGTCACGGGTTCGCTGAACGATAGCGTCAAGTTTATCCTGTGTGGTCCAACCCATCTCTACAAGATCGGGCAGGGGAATACCGGCGACGGTGGAATACCGCGTTAGCGGAACCATTGTATCGCCATGGCCACCCAGCACGAACGCCGAGACGTCCCGCATCGAGACCTCAAATTCTTCAGCGAGGAAGTGCCGGAAACGTGCGCTGTCTAGCACACCAGCCATCCCGCAGACTTTTTCATGAGGCAGCCCGGAAAATTCACGAAGTGCCCAGACCATCGCATCCAGTGGGTTGGTGATGCAGATCACGAACGCATCGGGTGCGTGGGCAGCAATGCCTTCGCCCACGGATTTCATAACCTTGAGGTTGATACCCAGCAGATCATCGCGGCTCATCCCCGGTTTCCGAGGCACCCCAGCGGTAACGATACAAACATCGGCACCGGCGATGTCTGCATAATCGTTAGTACCTTTAAAGCTGCCGTCGAATTTGGCGGATGGCCCTGACTCGGCGATATCAAGGGCCTTGCCCTGTGGGATACCTTCAGAGATGTCAAAAAGCACAACATCGCCGAGTTCTTTCACGGCGGCGAGATGTGCGAGCGTGCCACCGATCTGTCCGGCGCCGATAAGGGCGATTTTGGGTCTGGCCATTGGAGTCTATCCTGTCCTGTTGGTTTGGCGGAGTCCCTAGTCTTTTGGTCGCGCAGGTGCAAGTGTGGCACCGCCAGCTGATGGTCAAAAGGACGTGCGATGGACGGAACTGCATTTTGGATCGCTGGGACCTTCGCCGCCATTTTTGTAGGCCTTGGCAAAGCTGGTATGCCAATATCAACGGCACTTGCGGTACCTACTTTGTCACTTGTGATTTCGCCCGTGACGGCTGCTGGCATATTGTTGCCGGTCTACATGGCCTCGGACGTGTTTGGTCTAATTGCGTACCGCAAGTCTTTTGACAAGCGCGTGCTGCGAATCATGCTGGTGGCGATGCCAATCGGAGTATTGGTAGGGTATCTAACGGCTAATATCGTTTCAGAGGCGCTGATAACTATAATTCTGGGGACAATCGGCGCGGTTTTTGCGATGTCGATGATCCTTCGCCGTCCAGTGGAAGGACCGCCAAAAACACCACATTGGAAGCCTGGTTTGTTCTGGGGTAGCATCAGCGGCTTTACGAGCTTTGTCAGCCACTCGGGTAGCGTGCCATTTCAGGTCTACACCCTGCCATTACAGATGCCCAAACTGGTGTTTGCTGGCACGGTGACCGTATCTTTTGCCTATGTGAATTTCGTGAAAGTGCTGCCCTACTATCTGCTGGGACAACTGAATATAGGAAGTTTAAAAACGGCGGCTATACTAATGGTTCCCGCCATTTTGGCCGTTTTTGCAGGTCTTTACCTCGTCCGCAAACTGCCCGAAAAGCTGTTCTTTCGTCTGATTATTTGGATGCTATTATTTCTGTCAGTTAAGTTGCTATGGGACGGGTTGCACGGCCTCTGAGCCAGATCAAGCTTCTTGGTCAGTGTCGGACAATGTCTTTTCCAAATGCTGGAACGCCTTCACCGGAAGCGACAAGACAGCTGGGTCCGCCTGGTCGCGTAACCGTTACGGTCCATGTGCTAGATTCAAGCGAGGCAAAAATTTCCATGACTGAATTGTTACTGCGCAAACCAATCGATTGCCTGATTTCGCCATAACTGTCCGCCAACCGTTCCACAATGATCGGATGCGGGCCGCAATTGGCCGATTGGGCGTTTGCATGACTGGCGGCCAGAAACATAGCCCCAATTCCGAACCACATAAGAAGAAAATTTTGTTTCATCGTGATCACCTCATCATAACTGTGATGACTATGTCCGATCGCTTGACGTAGTCAGGAAGTGAGAAACTCTGAACTGGACCTACGACAAATTGTTTAACGCACCGTGATGGTGGGTGAAGTGCTGCATTGCGGCAATTTGCACTTGAATGATTTGGGCTTTTCTGGCCATGTTTGCGCAATTTTATTACCAGGAGGAATCGATGCAAAATCGCCCATATCGTTCGGCGCTTTATATCCCAGGATCAAAGGATCGCGCTTTGGAAAAGGCGCGAAGCTTGCCCGTGGACGCGATTCTTTTCGATCTGGAAGATGCTGTCGCTCCCGACGCAAAAATTGCTTCTCGTGATACTCTTCATGCTGCTTTGGAGAACGGTGGATACGGCCAGCGCCAGCGTATTGTTAGGATCAATGGGCTCGATACAGCGTGGGGTGCAGAGGATGCGGCAGCGGTTGCGGCCATGGACTGTGACGCAGTGCTACTCCCAAAGGTCGACGGGACCGAAGATGTTGATGCGTTCGCCAAAATTTTCCCGGATTTGCCAATCTGGGCCATGATGGAAACACCACAAGGCATTCTGAATGCCCCCAGCATCGCCGCGCATGACCGGATCGCCGGTTTTGTTATGGGAACCAACGATCTTGCCAAAGATCTCAATTCACGTGGGCGTGTGTCGCTAATGACGTCGCTGCAGCTCTGCGTGCTTGCGGCCAGAACTACTGGGATTGTGGTACTTGATGGAGTGTACAACGCCTTCAAAGATGGTGAAGGTTTGAAGGCTGAGTGCGCTGAAGGGCGGGATATGGGTTTTGACGGCAAGTCGCTGATCCATCCTGCGCAGGTAGCTGTCGCAAATGAGGCGTTTGGGCCGACTGCTGATGAAATCGAACTTGCTGAACGTCAGATCGCCGCTTTTGAAATGGCAAAGGCTGAAGGCCAGGGCGTTGCCGTCGTTGATGGGCGCATCGTGGAAAACTTGCATATCGTGACCGCGCGAGCGACGTTGGCGAAAGCCGCAGCAATCGCCACGTTGGAGAAATCATGATACTGATCATATTTGGTCTTGCCCTCTGGTCTGGGGCGCATTTCTGGAAGCGGGTAGCGCCAGCGCACCGGGCGTCGTTTGGGGACAAAGGCAAGGGAATAGTTGCCGGCACATTGGTCTTGGCAATTGTGCTAATGGTCATTGGTTATCGAATGGCCGACGGGATTATCTACTGGGGTCGCAGTCCAGCCATGACTGGGATCAACAACCTGTTGATGCTGTTTGCCTTCTATCTTTTTGCCGCCAGTGGATCGAAGGCACGGATCACACGAAAAATTCGTCATCCCCAGCTGGCGGCGGTCAAAGTCTGGGCCGTTGCTCATTTGCTGGTGAACGGAGATACGCCATCATTCGTTCTGTTCGGCGGGCTGCTGATTTGGGCCGTGGTGGAGGTGATCGTTATCAATCGGCATGAGCCTGAATGGGTTCCCGCGCACGAAGTGCCCATCAAAAAAGAGATCTCTGCTATTGTGGCGACCCTCGTGATCTTTGCCATCGTCGCCGGAATACACGTCTGGCTAGGATATAACCCTTTTGGATAATAGCATGAAAATCTACCGCCTGTTGACCGAAGATGACAACTCTGACTTTTGCCACAAGGTATCCGAGGCCCTTTCGAAAGGGTGGGAACTTTATGGCGATCCACAATACGGATTCGATCATGCCAACGGTGTGATGCGCTGTGCGCAGGCCGTCACCAAAGATGCGGAGACCCCCTATACTCCCGACATGAAACTGGGCGAACAATGAGCAAGACTAACAAGGGCCGTTTCTTCGATGACTATGCCGTCGGAGATGTGATTACTCATGCAGTCCCGCGCACTCTGTCGGGCGGGGAGCGAGCGATGTATCATGCGCTCTACCCAGCACGCAGCGCGCTTTATTCTTCTGACGAATTCGCTCGCCGCTGTGGTTTGCCTGCTGCACCTCTGGATGATTTGATCGCGTTTCACACGGTGTTTGGTAAGACGGTGCCCGATGTGTCGCTTAACGCGGTGGCTAACTTGGGGTATGCCGACGGACGCTGGCTCGCCCCCGTTTATCCTGGCGACACGTTGACCGCCGAGTCGGAAGTGATCGGGGTAAAGCAGAATTCCAATGGGAAGTCCGGCGTCGTCTGGGTGCGGACCACTGGGCGCAACCAACATGGCACCGATGTGCTGTCCTATGTCCGTTGGGTAATGGTGCGCAAACAGGGAACTGAGACAGCTCCAGAACCGATTATACCGGAGTTGCCAAACGCGGTGAAAGCATCCGACTTGGTGGTGCCTGACGGGCTGACCTTCGCCGATTATGATTTCAAGCTCGCGGGCGAGCCACATCGGCTTGCCGATTACCAAGTCGGCGAAATAATCGACCATGTCGACGGCATTACTGTGGAAGAGGCCGAACATATGTTGGCCACGCGCCTGTGGCAGAACACAGCGAAGGTGCACTTTGACGCGACCAACCGGCCCGATGGCAAGCGGCTCATCTATGGGGGGCATGTGATTTCGTTGGCACGCGCGCTTTCGTTCAACGGCTTGGCGAATGCGCAAATGATCGTTGCGCTGAATAGCGGTACGCATGCGAATCCCTGCTTTGCCGGAGACACTGTTCGAGCTTGGTCAGAGGTGCTGGACACCGCTCAAACCTCCGTTGAAGGCGTTGGGGCCATGCGGTTGAGGTTGGTGGCGACGACTGGTGAAAACCAGTTTGCCTTATACGGAGATGACGGAAAATTCTTGCGCGAAATTCTGTTGGAATTGGACTATTGGGTTTTGTTCCCAGTTTAGTGCATAAAATTTGACTCCGCTGGCAATTGTTCGCTGCCTTTATTCAGGTTTTGTTGAGGTCGGCGAGAGCGCGAGCTATTTTTTTACTGTCGAAAAGGCGTGACTGGTGGAAGCGTCCAGGAGCACGTGCTTCGTTAGACAGTCACTCAGTCAACGATTTCCCTCGATATACTTGTTAAATTCAGCGGTTTTTGCCGCCACTCATACAAACAAGACGACGGAGAATAAGGTCATGAACAAAGTAGTTTTACTGCTTGCCAGCTTTGGTGCGCTTGGTTTAGCCGCGAGCCAGTCAGTTGCAGAAGGGTTCAGTTACGGTGCTTATGTTGATTATGACTACGACACCAATACAGAAGAAGACTTCACAACATATGGTGCTTACGGTCAGTACGATACTGCCGCAGGTGTCTATGCCGGATTAGAAGTTTACAACATCGATGATGACGACAACGAATATGAGGTAGATGTTTGGGTTGGCTATGGTGGAGATATAAAGGATTTCAGCTACGCCGTCGAATACTATCGCTATTACCTTGATGAGACCGGGTATGACAGTCAGGAACTATATATGGAATTTGGCTATGCTGTAATAGACGGTATAGATTTGACTTCATCGGCATCAACCGATTTGGACGGATCACTTTCGCTAGGCCAAGACTTTGATTTTGCATTGCCGGCCGGTTTCGATTTTGGAGTTGGAGTTGATGTGACCGCCGACGATAGCGAGGTGGATTGGGATGCCGATCTTAGTAAATCACTAACCGATACGATATCGGTGACTTTTGGTGTGGACGGTTCAAACGAAGTCGATCCGACATACTCACTTGAGCTGGCTTTTGATACATAGTTGGTAGCAAAATTGGACAAAAGGGCGTCAGGTACAGACCTGACCCCAAACGCGAACCGTTCGGTTTAGTAAACTGACCAAATTAGTTCAGTCCGCAGAGTTGGGACATCGCCATTTCATGCGCGTCGCGATTGATTCTACATTTACCGTTGCTAGGTGCCGGTCGAGGCGTCATACGGAAACCACTCGTTCAATCAATCAAGGGAGAATAACATGGGAATTGGTGATATGATGGGCAAGGCTGCTGGACTTATGGGGGGCGATTTTGACCTTGCGGCAAAGCTTCAGGAGTTCAATGTCGATCCTTCTATGCTGCAGGGATTATCGCTTGATGATGCGAAAGCGTTTCTGGAAGAGAAAGGCGTTGATCTGAGCGCCCTTGAGGGGCTTGGTCTAGACGAAATGCTTGGAAAGCTTCTGGGCGGCGACGAAGAGGCGTAGTTGCCGTAATTGAGGCCGCTTGATCGGGATGGGTGGCATTTTTGGGAATGTGCCACCCTGCTAGGCCAATTCAGATAGCTTAACCCGACTGTGCTTTCCTAGAGCAATACTTCTGTGGTCTATTGCAGCGGCAGCTGGCCAGATTCTACAGATCAAAAACGACTTCTTGTATGGATTAGGGTGGCTTTATTATTTTGTGATCACAAGAAAATTGACTGTGATCACAAATGGTATATTTCCTTCTTTCTGCGACACATTTTCATGGTTTATCAACCTCACTTGGCGTGACTCTTGTTGTGAAATCATGCAGAAAGTGGCTGAGGGTCGCCAAACCCAGCAGTAAATCGCCAGGAAGGGAACGATCATGGCCGATGTGAACCGGGGGAACCGACCCCTTTCACCCCATTTGACGATTTATCGTCCGCAATTGACCTCAATGACATCCATATTCGTTCGCATCACAGGCAACGCCTTGATCGTGGCAGCGCTGATGATCGTTTGGTGGTTCGTGGCGGCTGCGACCGGGCCAGAAGCATTTGCGCGGGCCAACGGCTTTGCGACCAGTTGGTTCGGTGATTTAGTCATGTTTTTTTCGGTTTGGGCATTGTGGTATCACACATTCGGTGGCGTGCGGCATCTGATCTGGGACAGCGGCTATATGCTGGATGTGGAACGGTCCGAGCAGGCGGGGCTGATTATGATCATAGCGTCTGTTCTACTGACCATTTTCACCGTCGTCGTGTTGTAGGGGGCTGATCATGGCATATTTGACCGACCGCAAACGAGCTGCTGGCCTTGGCTCTGCCAAGACGGGGACAGAGCATCACTGGCAGATGATGGTAACATCCGTTGCCCTGCTGATCCTGATCCCGCTTTTCGTTTTCACATTTGGTGCGATCCTCGGCCAACCCTACGAAGATGTGCTGGCCTACTACCAACGCCCCTTTCCTGCAGTGGTGGCGGCTTTAACCATTTTGGTTGGCTTTTTCCATTTTCGTCAAGGCGTGCAGGTATTGATTGAGGACTATGTCCACGGTCTTGCTCGCAAAATCGCGATCATACTGATGATTTGCGTCTCCTATTCCGCTGCCGCGTTTGCGATCTTCGCAATCGTGCGCATCGCCATTTGATTTATCCGGAGCTTCTCACATGGCCGCATATGAATACGAAACCCACACTTATGACGCGATCGTTGTGGGGGCCGGTGGAGCAGGGTTGCGCGCGACGCTGGGACTAGCCGAACAGGGCTTGCGGACGGCATGTATTACCAAGGTTTTCCCGACCCGCTCTCATACAGTTGCCGCCCAAGGGGGAATCGCTGCGTCGCTCTCCAATATGGGGCCGGACCATTGGCAGTGGCACATGTATGACACCGTGAAAGGTTCGGACTGGCTGGGCGACACGGACGCTATGGAGTATCTCGCTCGCGAGGCGCCCAAAGCCGTATACGAGTTGGAACACTACGGCGTGCCGTTTTCGCGAACTGAAGAGGGCAAGATCTACCAGCGTCCCTTTGGCGGTCATACAACAGAATTTGGCGAAGGCCCGCCAGTGCAGCGCACCTGTGCCGCCGCCGACCGGACTGGCCATGCGATCCTACACACGCTTTATGGCCAGTCACTGAAACAACAGGCCGAGTTCTACATCGAGTATTTTGCCCTTGATCTGATTATGTCCGATGATGGTGTCTGTCAGGGCGTGATCGCATGGAAGCTCGATGACGGCACTATGCATGTCTTCAACGCCAAGATGGTTGTGCTGGCCACGGGCGGCTATGGCCGCGCGTATTTCAGCGCGACCTCGGCTCATACCTGCACCGGCGATGGCGGCGGCATGGTTGCCCGGCAAGGGCTGCCTTTGCAGGATATGGAGTTCGTTCAGTTCCACCCTACCGGCATCTACGGCGCTGGCTGCCTGATCACTGAAGGTGCGCGTGGTGAAGGTGGATATCTGACCAATTCCGAAGGGGAGCGTTTCATGGAACGCTACGCTCCGACTTACAAAGACCTTGCTAGCCGAGATGTGGTCAGCCGTTGCATGACCATGGAAATCCGTGAGGGGCGCGGTGTAGGCAAGGATGGTGACCACATTCACCTGCACCTAAACCATCTGCCACCAGAAACGCTGAATCTGCGATTGCCCGGCATTTCGGAAAGTGCCCGCATCTTTGCTGGCGTTGACTTGACCAAAGAACCGATCCCCGTTCTCCCCACTGTGCATTACAACATGGGTGGCATTCCGACGAACTATTGGGGTGAGGTTTTGAACCCAACCAAGTCTAACCCCGATGCAATTGTGCCCGGCTTGATGGCGGTGGGTGAGGCTGGTTGTGCGTCGGTCCACGGGGCGAACCGCCTTGGCTCAAACAGCCTCATTGACCTGGTGGTCTTTGGTCGTGCGGCAGCGCTGAAAGCGGGCGAGGTTGTCGAAAAAGACGCATCAAATCCAACGCTGAACCAAGCATCGGTCGATGCTTGCTTCGACCGATTTGATGGGCTCCGCCATGCGGATGGAGAGACGCCAACAGCTGACATCCGGCTCGAAATGCAGCGGGCTATGCAGGCCGATGCCGCCGTTTTCCGTACCGACAAGACGCTCGCCGAGGGTGTCAAAAAAGTCGAAGCAATTGCTGGTGGTATGGACGATCTTAAAGTCACTGACCGTAGCCTTGTTTGGAACAGTGACTTGATGGAGACGCTGGAGTTAACCAACTTGATGCCAAATGCTTTGGCGACAGTGGTGAGTGCCGAGGCACGTAAGGAAAGCCGTGGTGCGCATGCGCATGAGGATTACCCTGATCGGGATGATAAAAAGTGGCGGCAACACTCGCTGGCCACAGTGGACGGGGCCAAAACTAAATTGTCTTATCGTCCCGTACATCTCGACCCGCTGACGAACGAAGCTGAAGGTGGGATTAATCTTAAAAAGATTGCGCCAAAGGCTAGGGTTTACTGATGCAACGTTTTGGTTTGTTTTTGTTGATAGCCGTAGCGCTCAATGCCTGTACCGAATTGGCAACGCAAGGCGATGCAGTCGCCCGCGACTCAGCAAAAACTGTCGTCAACGGTGTGGTCGAAGCTCGGTTCCCCGGCGTAAATGCGGCACCCATAACCGATTGCATTATTGACAACGCCACAACTGCGGAGCTTTTGCAGATTGCCCAAGCGGCCGCCCTTGGCACCAGCACGGAAACTACGTCGCTAATAGTCGATATTTCACAGCGGCCAGAGACGTTCTCGTGTATCGCAGAACAGGCGCTGGTTGGGGGCACCTTGTTAGGGGTTACTGGCTGATGCAAGGTGCGTGGGCAATGAGGACCCTCTGCTTTATTTTGGGTGCGACCGCTATGAGCGCCTGTGCCTCCGAAATTACGCCAGAGCAGGCAGCCGACCGGTGCGAAGAAAGAGCGCAAGCAGCCCAAGCGCCAGAAGTCGGGGTCACGGTTGGGGTCAATAGCAACACTGGGCGTTATGTCGACGGTAGCATCAGCCTGACAAGCGACTACCTGCGCGGTCGTGACCCGTTTGATGTTTACGAAAGCTGTGTCATCAACCTTACTGGCCAGCCACCAATTCGCCCACCTGCCTTGAGGTCGTTATAGTGAGCATCATCTCCGAGACACATACGCTTGCCGATCTCAAGAACTTGAATTCATCCGAAACGGAGTAACTGCATGGTACAACTGACACTCCCCAAGAACTCCCGCATGACGGTTGGCAAAACTTGGCCGCTTCCGGAAGGGGCAAATAATCTTCGAAAGGTTCAGATTTATCGCTGGAATCCGGATGACGGGAAGAATCCCCAGCTGGATACCTACTTTGTCGATATGGACAGCTGCGGTCCTATGGTTCTGGATGCGCTGATTAAGATTAAGAACGAAATTGACCCAACGCTTACTTTCCGTCGGTCCTGCCGTGAAGGGATTTGTGGCTCTTGCGCGATGAATATCGATGGGATCAATACACTGGCCTGTATCTATGGAGTAGATGAGGTTGTCGGTGATATAAAAGTCTATCCTTTGCCACACATGCCAGTGATAAAAGATCTAATCCCTGATCTTACACATTTTTACGCCCAACACGCCAGCATCATGCCGTGGCTGGAAACCAAAACAAACCGCCCGGCGAAAGAGTGGAAGCAGTCGGTTGAAGACCGTGAAAAGCTCGATGGTCTTTATGAATGTGTCATGTGCGCGTGTTGCTCAACCAGCTGCCCATCATATTGGTGGAACGGCGACCGTTATCTTGGGCCAGCGGCTTTGTTGCACGCCTACCGTTGGATCATTGATAGCCGTGACGAATCAACGGGCGAGCGTTTGGATGATCTGGAAGACCCGTTCAAACTATACCGCTGCCATACGATTATGAACTGTGCCAAGACCTGTCCGAAGGGGCTAAACCCGGCAAAGGCCATTGCACATATCAAAAAGATGATGGTTGAGCGAGTGGTGTAACGTTTGACAAATTGCTGCGCCACGAAGTTTCATTCGGTGCGATAGTGTGATTTGCTCTACTTTATGGATTCCGAAAACAAACCGCCTGATGCGGATGCGAGGCGCGACATACCGCCTGTCATTTGCTATCCGATAGAGACCTTACCAAAGCCTGATTTACAACTTTATCAGAGCGCAAGGTTGGCTGCGGGCAAGGTTGAGGCGATGACCGTGCCACCGCGCGATGCTCGCTGCATAACAGTGCCAGCAGGACATTTTCTTCGAATAGAAAGCGTTGGCGGACCACAAGTCGGTGACCTGAATCTATTTCATGCCACAAATCTGAACGAACGGTTCTATTCGGGAAAGACAAGGGCGCTTCACGGTACGCACGTTACGGTAAGCGACCGGCTCTGGTCTTCGTTTCCCTATTTACGGCCAATAGCCACGATAACCGACGACAGTTTACATTGGTACGGGATCGATGAATTTGGCGGGTCTGTGCATGATGTGATCGGCACACGTTGTGATCCATACACGGGCAGACTTCTGTCGAGGGTAGATTATCATCACTGCTGTCATTCCAATTTGACACGCGCTTTGGCTGACTACACCGGGCTGTCACTCTCCGATGCCGAAGCTCAGGTACACGACGTACTGAACGTTTTTATGTGCACTGGCTTTACCCGCGATACAGGGCAATACTTCATGAAAGCCAGCCCAGTCAGACCTGGCGACTACATCGAATTTTTTGCGGAGATTGATTTGCTCGCAGTGCTTAGCGCATGCCCTGGTGGCGATTGCAGTGCTGAACACTCAAATGACAACGCGGCCTGCTTCCCATTGTTGATGGAAGTTTACGAACCGGCCAAGAATTCTTTAGCTTCCTGGATGCCGCCAATGCCAAACGGTTACGATGGTAGCCACGGTAAAGTAGGTGGATAGCACAAACCGGACTTTCCGGATTGTGCTTGAAATTTCTATCAAAAAGCGCCGCTAGATTTCCATTGCCTCCGGAGTTTTACCGGCGGTCAAAGCGTCTTTGAACCATGTGGGCTGACGCCCTTTTCCAGTCCAGGTCTGCGTTTTGTCCGCGGGGTTGCGGTATTTTGGCGTCCCGGCATTTTTGGATGTCTTGCGTTTTTTGGGCTTGGCCGGTGTTGTTTCACCGGTGATTTCGGAAAGCGAGAATCCATGCGCGGCGGCGGCCTTTTCCGCTGCGGCCAATGCGGTTTTCATTTCGCGTACTTCAACACGTTCCAGAGCTTTTTCGACGTCCAATTTGAGCTTTTCCAGCTCTTTCCGGGTCATTTTTCTCAGTTCAGCCTTCATCGTTATCTCCAGTCTATTCTGGCAAGGGGTATAGTGACCCATTCAGGCCAGATCATTCCTGAAACAGTATTAAATAGACAAAAGTATATGAAGGCCAGCAGGTATTATTCAGCGGCAATAGATCGGGGATCAACCAACGTCACAATATCCTGCATGATTTTGTTCAACTTGAAGTCTTTCGGGGTATAAATGCGCGATACACCCATGGATTTGAGCACCTTGGCATCGTCTTCAGGAATGATACCGCCCGCAATAACCGGGATATGCGCAAGTCCCACATCATTTAATCGGTTCAGAACATCTTTGACCAAAGGAATATGAGAACCGGAAAGAATTGACAGGCCAATAACGTGTACATCTTCACTTTGCGCCGCAGCAACGATTTCTTCGGGTGTCAGACGAATCCCTTCGTAACTAATATCCATGCCGCAATCTCTCGCCCGAGCAGCGATTTGCTCTGCGCCATTTGAATGACCATCCAGACCGGGTTTCCCCATTAAGAATTTCAGCCGCCGTCCCAATTTAGTGCTGACTATATCTACTTGGTCGCGCAGGTCGTCCAAACCTTCGGTCTGGTTTGACGGGTTTTTACTGACGCCTGTGGGGGCTCGGTATTGGCCAAAAACGGCGCGGATGACATCGGCCCATTCGCCGGTTGTTACACCCGCGCGGGCGCAGTCGATAGAGGCTGGCATGATGTTAACGCCGTCCACTGCGGCCTGACGCAACGCAGCCAAGGCTGCTGCGGTTGCGTCTGTGTCCCGATCAGTTTTCCATTCCTGTAGGCGGCGCAATTGGTCGGCCTCGGCCTTTGGGTCGGCCACCATGATTGCATCATCGCCAGCGGTTAGGGGCGATGCTTCACCTGTTTGCCATTTGTTTACGCCTACTACGGTTATTTCACCGGCCTCAATTTTACCAATGCGCGCAGCGTTGCTTTCGACAAGTCGTGACTTCATATATTCGATCGCGCCCACCGCGCCGCCCATCGCATCGATTTGGCCCAATTCCGCTCGGGCGCCTTCTTTCAGCGCATCCACCTTCCGTTCAATTGCAGGATTGCCATCAAACAGATCGTCATATTCCAAAAGATCAGTTTCATAGGCCAATATCTGTTGCATCCGCAGTGACCATTGCTGGTCCCAAGGTCGGGGCAAGCCCAGAGCCTCGTTCCAAGCTGGGAGCTGGACTGCGCGAGCTCGGGCATTCTTAGAAAGCGTCACTGCCAAAGTTTCCAAGAGAATGCGGTAGACGTTATTTTCAGGCTGTTGTTCGGTCAGACCTAAAGAGTTTACTTGCACACCGTAGCGGAAACGGCGGTACTTCGCATCTTCCACGTCGTAACGCTCGCGGGAAATCTCATCCCATAATTCAACGAAGGCCCGCATTTTGCAAAGCTCCGTGACGAAGCGAATACCGGCATTTACAAAAAACGAAATGCGGCCAACCATGGCTGGGAAATGCTCGGGATCAACTTTTTCTCTTAGGTCATCCAAAACAGCTGTAGCGGTGGCCAAGGCGAAAGCCAGTTCTTCTTCCGGCGTCGCACCAGCTTCTTGCAGATGGTAGGAACACACATTCATCGGGTTCCATTTCGGTAAATGCGCGCGTGTATAAGCGGCTACATCTGTAATCATCCGCAGCGACGGTTCAGGCGGACAGATGTAGGTGCCGCGTGACAAATACTCTTTTATGATGTCGTTCTGAACCGTGCCTTGCAGCGCGTTGATATCCGCCCCCTGTTCCTCTGCTACTGCGATGTAAAGCGCTAACAACCATGGGGCGGTCGCGTTTATCGTCATCGAAGTGTTCATCTGTTCCAGGGGTATGTCTGCAAAAAGCGTCCGCATATCGCCTAGATGGCAGATGGGGACGCCCACTTTACCTACTTCACCTTTGGCAAGCACATGATCACTGTCATAACCAGTTTGTGTCGGTAGATCGAATGCCACAGACAAGCCGGTTTGTCCCTTAGCCAAGTTTCCCCGGTAAAGAGCGTTTGACGCGGCAGCCGTCGAATGTCCGGCATAAGTACGAAATAGCCATGGACGATCTTTCTGCGGTTGCGACATTGAGGGGGCTCCTGGAGTTTTGTGAGAAATTAAATTACGTTGATGGCTTTATATCGGACACTTTTGAACGATGTCAATTCGCTGCGTTGCGGCATGACTGCATTTACCTATTCCGTTTTCCCTGTCACGTTCGGCGAATGACGCAAACTGTTTCTATGCCTCTCTGGGTCTTTGTTTTGATTGTTCTTTTTGCGGGCGTCACATTTGCCTCGCATTTCTTGTTCCCTTCAGTGCGTTGGTTTTTCCGCAAACGGGCTGAGCGGGTCATTGCCCGTGTGAACGAGCGGCTCCAACGACCGATTGAGCCATTCAAGCTCGCCCGGCGCTATGACATGATCCAGCGGCTGATCTACGACCCTGAGGTAACACAAGCCATTGTCGACCACGCTCGGTCGGAAGGGATTCCGGAAAACGTCGCCTTTGAAAAGGCAACACACTATGCGAGAGAGATCGTCCCATCTTTCTCTGCTACCGCCTATTTCAGCGTTGGTATTCGGCTCGCGCGTTGGCTGTCCACTGCGCTTTACCGAATCAAGTTGGGCGCGCTAAGCCGGGACGAACTCGATGATATGGACCCTGACGCTGCGTTGGTGTTCGTCATGAACCACCGTAGCAATATGGATTATGTGCTGGTAACTTATTTGGCCGCGAATGCAGGTGCGCTGTCCTACGCTGTTGGTGAATGGGCACGGGTCTGGCCGCTTTCATCCATGATCCGTGCGATGGGGGCGTACTTTATCAGACGCCGATCAAGAGGTGAGCTTTATCGCCGCATCCTTGCCCGATACGTCCAAATGGCCACGCGGGGTGGCGTTACACAAGCTATCTTCCCCGAGGGCGGGTTGAGTCTTAACGGCAAGCTTGCTGCACCCAGATTGGGATTGTTGAACTACATTGTTGAGGACTTCGACCCTGAAAAACGCGACGTAATCTTCGTTCCCGTGGCGCTGAACTATGACCGCGTGCTGGAAGATACGTTTCTGATTGCTGCTGATCAAAATGGAAACCGGCGGTTCCGACCCCCGGTTTGGGATTTGGTCAACGGAATCATGGGACACCTATGGGCGCGCCTGCTTCGCCGGTTCGAGGATTTTGGTACTGCATCGGTGCGCTTCGGTCGCCCACTCAAATTATCGGATTTTGAGGTCGAAGAAGGAACAGATCTAACCAAAGCTATCGGCGAAGAGCTAATGCAGCGCATCAAGAACGTGATGCCGGTCTTGGGAGTGCCGCTTGTCTGTCATGCGCTTCTGGAAGACGGGGCAATCTCTTCCTCCACACTGGAAACACTTGTTCAGGCTCGGTTAGAGGCCTTGTCAGAAAGCGGTTTGTCCAATCTCCAAGTAGATGCGGCTGAGATTGTGCGAGATGCGCTCCAGCATCTCTATGGGCGGGAGTTAGCTCGCGAAATCGATGGTCTGATAGAGACCATGCCTGATGGCCGCAACATTCTGCAGTATTATGCCAACAGCATTGCTCACTTTTTGCCCGCCAATCCCGAGCCTTCCATCAAGGATGCTGCGGCTGCAAGGTAATTAAATTACAAAAAAATAACATATTGGGTTGCATAATTACCATCATGATCCTTATGTTGCGATCAATCCGCCGATTCTGCGATGCGGCGAAACTGATTGAGACTGATGATGGAGATAACTATGCCCCTGGATGAAGCCGCCGCCACAGCAATCGCTGCGCTGCCGAAAAAGTCGCTGTATGACGTGGGTGAGATGCCCCCGCTTGGCCATGTGCCTGATCAGATGCACGCTTGGGCAATCCGACGCGAACGTCACGGTGAACCCGAGCAGGCATTCGAGATCGAGGTTGTTGACTGCCCCAAGCCGGACAGCCACGAGGTTCTTGTTCTGGTGATGGCTGCAGGCGTGAACTACAACGGCGTCTGGGCTGGTCTTGGTGTGCCGATCAGCCCCTTCGATGTACACAAAGCTGACTATCACATCGCAGGTTCAGACGCTTCAGGCATAGTCTGGGCCGTTGGCGAGAAGGTCAAACGCTGGAAGGTTGGCGACGAGGTCGTGATCCATTGCAACCAAGACGACGGCGATGACGAACACTGTAATGGCGGTGATCCGATGTATTCGCCAAGTCAGCGAATCTGGGGTTACGAGACACCAGATGGATCGTTCGCGCAGTTCACCTGCGTGCAAAGTCAGCAACTCATGCCGCGACCAAAACACCTCACATGGGAAGAAAGCGCCTGTTATACGCTGACACTCGCGACGGCGTACAGGATGTTGTTTGGCCATGAACCGCATGACTTAAAACCAGGGCAGAATGTGCTGGTTTGGGGTGCATCTGGGGGCTTGGGTTCTTATGCCATCCAGTTGATCAATACTGCCGGGGCCAACGCGATTGGGGTCATCAGTGACGAAAGCAAGCGCGACTTTGTCATGTCGCTTGGGGCGAAAGGTGTGGTCAACCGAAACGACTTCAACTGTTGGGGGCAGATGCCTACGGTCAATACACCCGAGTACAAGGAATGGTTTGCCGAGACGCGAAAGTTTGGCAAGGCCATTTGGGACATTACCGGCAAAGGCAACAACGTGGATATGGTCTTTGAACACCCCGGTGAGGCGACTTTCCCCGTTTCGACCTTTGTATGTAAACGCGGCGGTATGGTCGTGATCTGCGCAGGAACGACAGGTTACAACCTGACGTTCGATGTAAGGTATATGTGGATGCACCAGAAACGCCTTCAGGGGAGCCACTTTGCCAATCTCAAACAGGCGAGTGCGGCTAACAATTTGATGGTTGAACGACGGTTGGACCCATGCATGTCAGAGTGCTTTGATTGGGATGAAATCCCACAAGCGCATACGAAAATGCGCAAAAACCAGCACAAACCTGGAAATATGGCGGTTCTTGTTCAGGCACCGAAGACCGGTTTGCGGACTTTGGAGGACACTTTGGAAGCATCATTGCAGTAGTAACCTATTGCAAGGATTGGAAAATGAGGCGTAGCCGGTCTGCCGGATGCGCTTTTTTTCGCTTTTTTGTCCCCCCGCTATTTATGGGGGAGCGGAACACGTAGGTAAAAAATTTAGAATCGTCATGCTATCATAGGTTGTTAACGCTTCGTTAATGAATAAAAGTGAGATTAGTGAATGGGACATGACTGGATTATCGACGTTCTGACCGACTTAAAGAACTTCGCGCGGCAAAATGATCTGCCTGTTTTGGCAGAACTACTAGACGACGCGGCGTTGGTGGCAGCGGCCGAGATCGAATCCATACAAGATAACGTGTCGCCGACGAAGCGAGGTGATAGTTCTGGAACTCGACCAGTTCTTAAAGACGTTGGAACAAGCCGACGCACTTGAACAAATCCAGGAACTGATATTTGGTTTGCGAAACCATTTTCAGGTTGATCATCTCGTATATCACTGGGTCAGCCGTGATGGAGAGCAGTATGGTTGCGGAACCTACGATCCAGTCTGGGTGCAACGCTATGTTGATAAAGAGTATTTGCGCATAGACCCAGTAGTTCAGGGGTGTTTTCAGCGTTTTGATCCCGTCGATTGGAAACGGCTAGACTGGTCAACAAAAGCTGCGCGCGAGTTTCGCGAAGACGCGATTGCGCATGGTGTCGGGAACCAGGGGTTTTCAATTCCGATCCGGGGGCCGAGCGGGCAGTTGGCTCTATTTACAGCATCTCATTCAACTGACGATGAAACCTGGGCCGAATTTATGGCCACTCATCAACGTGATTGGATATTGATTGCGCATTACCTGAATCAAAAAGCATTGGACCTAGAAAAGGCTCGGACGCCGGAACCGGTCCGGACATTGTCTCCAAGAGAGTGTGATGCGCTGACTTACCTCGGTATGGGTTATAGTCGAGGTCAGGTCGCCGATTTGCTTAGCATTTCCGAACATACGCTGAGGGCTTACATAGAAAGTGCCCGTTTTAAACTGGGCGCGTTCAACACAACCCATGCGGTGGCCCGGGCGGTTAGCGAAGGTTTGATCGTCATTGGTGGTTCGGCGAGGGCCGCTGCTGGAGGCTGGCCGGGGCGAGAGACTGAATAAGATATCCGACTTGCCAACAAATGTTAACAACTGGTTAACGCCGCGTACAACACATTAACTATGTTTTAGATCGCCCGCCCTATCCTGTCATCTCTTGGTAATTTTCATGGGAACAGCACGGGATGCTTCGTTATATATATGGCAATGAATTAGCCGATTATCCTATACTTCAAGACACTATGCATCGCGACCGGGCGGTTCAGTTTTCCGAAAGATTGAATTGGGCGGTCACGATCGCTGAGAACGGTTGGGAGCGCGACGAATACGATCAACTCAATCCTCTTTATGTCATCTGGCAAAATCTTGACGGGACGCATGGCGGCTCCATGAGGTTTTTGCCAACAACTGAACAAACAATGGTCAGCGACCATTTCAGCGAATTGTTGAATGGGCAGGAAATTTGCAGCCCGTTCATTTGGGAGTGCACTCGTTATTGCCTTGGGCAACAATCGAACTCTCGGGTGGCTGCCGCGATGATGCTCGCCGGTGGTGAACTGATGCGGGCTTTCTCTTTGACGCACCTGCTAGGTGTTTTTGACCCGCGCATGGTCCGCATTTATTCAATGATTGGAGCGTCTCCGGAAGTGATTGGCAGCGCGGGCGAAGGACGAGACATGATCAGTGTCGGCTTGTGGGCTTACCGGCCAGAGGATCGGGAAAAGGTTCTGCGAAAGGCAGGTCTATCATCGGAAATCTCGGAACACTGGTTTAGCCGATCCTTCGGACGGCCCGTGCAGGAAATGCAGCAGGTCGCATAGCCCAGCACCCCAAAACCGCACTGGCTGCGCCGCGATAGTCCCTATACTGTCGCGGCATGAATGCACCCACCATCACATTTTCAGACGACCAGGCCGAAGCCTGGGACAATATCACTGTTGCTCTCCGGCAAGCCGGAGTTGATCTCGACGACAGCTTGCTGAAACCACCTCAAAGCAAAACAACATCGGTGTTAGCTGTCATCGGCAAGGCGGGTTCTGGAAAAACGCTGCTGTTGGCGAAGCTATATCAGGCACTAGAAGAAGCGGGCGTTGACGTCGTGTCGGGCGATTGGGAAGGGCGAAAACGCAAGGACAGACGCACGCTCGCCATCCTTGCTCCAACCAACAAAGCTGCAAGCGTTCTGCGTAGCCGGGGGGTACCGGCAACGACGATCCATCGCATCCTTTACACGCCCGTCTATGATCCCGAATACGAGAAAGTCGCGGAATGGCTGGCAGGGCAGGGCGAACGACCAGAAATCGAAGGATTGACCGACCTGGCGCTAGATCGTGCATCCGCCTCTTACCAAGCCAACAAATCTGTTCCGGCCGCGCTAGCGGCTGCGGGGCTACGCGGCAGCGACTTCATTACCGGTTGGAAGCGGCGCGAGGAACCGCTGGATATAGGGTTTGTTGATGAAAGCTCCATGCTGGATGAAAAGCAGTTCGAAGATCTGAAGGAGATTTTTCCGACGCTGCTTCTTTTTGGTGACCCGGCCCAGTTGCCGCCCGTGCAATCCTCGGGAGGGATGGTATTTGAAACGCTGCCTGAAAACCGTATTTTGGCGCTTAACCGCATTCACAGGCAAGACGCGGACAATCCGATCCTTGATTTGGCTCATGCGCTGGCCGATCCTCAGCTGGATTTCTACAGCTTCGAACGCATGATCGAAGAGGCTGCGCAAACCGATGACCGCGTCGTAATGGCCCAGCGGGTAGAGGCTGGCCTGATGGCCCGCTCCCCCTGTTTAGTCTGGCGCAACGCAACCCGCATCCGTCTGATCCATGCCTTTCGCGCGGCCTATGGCGCACCACCGGACGAATTGCTGCCGGGTGAGCCGTTGATTTGTGATGGTATCGAACTGCCACTGAAACACCGCAAACGCCGCCTTGATCTTGAGGCAAAGGGCCTGATCAAAGGCGCACAGGTGATCTATCTGGGTCCAGGTGTAAAATCGGGTTTTTCAAAACTGCATGTCATGGGTGCTGAAGATCCGCGCGTTGGTGTGGCAAGTATCGTCAAAATCGAACAAGAAGGGGAGGAGGAGCCTTTCATCCCATTCGCTGCTCGTATGGGAGCAACATTCCTGCATGGGGCGGCAGTAACCATCCACAAGGCACAAGGGTCGCAATGGGACACGGTGCAGGTTTTTGCGCCTGACATTTACGCGGCCTCGCGCATGGGGCGGGTCGAGGCAGGGCATCCACTCTGGAAACGGTTGGCTTATGTGGCAATCACCCGCGCCGAAACACAACTGCGATGGGTGGTGCGCAATCGTTTGGCGCGGCCGCAGGACATCTTGCGAGTTGACGACCTAGATTCACGAGCGGCACCACTGGAACTGACCGGTGAAGATTTTTAGCGGCGTAGCAGCCCAAAGGCGGCAGATGCACCCCAGCCAGCGGCAATGGCAATTGATAGCGACATCAGCCCGTAAACCAGTGCATTTTCGTGTGCTAGATTGTAGAGCCACCGCTCCAAACCCACTTTCTGGACCGGGATTGCGGTGATGTATTCATCCACAATTTCACCATCACGGGTCAGGAAAATGCGCGCGGCATAATCACCTTCGGTTAAATTGGCGGGCAGGGTGATCGATGTGCGAAATAGAGTGTCTTCCTCGACATCAACCGCCCCTTCAAGAACCTGATATAGTTCTTCCTCAGCCCGAATACGGATCAACGCGTCAGTAAAAGCGGCACTTTCACCCGCGTCTGCCTCAAGGTAACCGATCATCTGCGGCACGGTGATGCGGTTTTCCTGATCCGTTTCGGAGGTGAGAATCTCTTCAATCGGCCCCGATGTAGCGATAGCGTAGAATGATGGGGCATATTCAAACTCAAATGCATCTGTATTGATCCAGATGCCCAATCGGCGTTCCTTACGGCGCACGACCAGCGGAGTTTGTGGCCCAGCAAGAGATACAATCACCCCAAGGTCGCCTGTATCCGGCGCAGGCATATCGCGCTTGACGGCACCAAAAATCAGAACGTCAGATCCGTCAAATGTGGCCGTGATGGCCACTTGATTTCTGCTCAAGCCTAAAACAATCTCTTCTGCTCGGGCTGGCAGAGCGATGACAAGCACCAATAAAACCAGCCGGATCATGCATGTGCCTCCGCACCGATGGAGTAAAGCTCTGATGGTTCGAGAAGAAGATCAAACGCCAGTTTGGCACAAACCACCAGCACCATCACGGCGAGCAGAATCCGCAATTGCTCGGCCTTCATCTTTACCCCAATCCGGGTGCCGATCTGTGCGCCAATCACGCCGCCTACCAGTAGCAGGACGGCTAAAACAACATCCACGGTTTGGTTCGTCGTTGCATGCAGCATCGTCGTGAAAGCAGTCACAAATATAATTTGAAATAACGACGTACCCACCACGACCTTCGTGGGCATTCCAAGCAGATAAATCATGGCGGGTACCATGATAAACCCACCGCCGACGCCCATGATTGCCGCCAGCACCCCAACGAGAACCCCCACTAAAACTGGTGGAATGACCGAGATATAAAGCCCAGACACCCGAAACTTCATCTTGAATGGCAGGTTATGGACCCAGTTGTGCTTGCGTCGCTTTGGTCGCGCTCCTGGTTTCTTCGACTTGCGGATCGCATTCAGGCTCTCGAAGAACATCAGGGTGCCGATGATGCCCAAGAAAACCACGTAACACAGTGTCACCAACAAATCGACCTGACCCAGCGATTTGAGATAATTGAATAAAATAATGCCGAGCCCAGATCCCAACAAGCCACCGACCAAAAGCACAACACCCATCTTTAGATCGACGGTCTTGCGTTTGAGATGCGCCAGTACGCCGGAAAAAGAGGACGCGACGATTTGATTGGCCTCGGTCGCCACGGCGACAGCGGGTGGAATGCCGATGAAAAACAAGAGCGGTGTCATCAGAAAACCACCGCCCACACCAAACATGCCAGAAAGGATACCCACAATACCGCCCAGTCCAAGTAAAAGGAAAGCGTTCACCGACACCTCGGCGATGGGAAGGTAAATTTGCATGAACTGGTCCGGGGCGATTGAGCCTGTGGACGCAACAAAGACCTTTCAGGGCATTCTGTCAAATGGTCGGTGGCTAGTTTATGCTGCATGTGCAGCAATTGCGCTAATTGGCTATATAGTCAGAATGTAATTGGACTTAATTCAGATCACGCAAAAACTGCCGCAATACCTTTTCCAGTTTCGCCGCACCGATGGGGGCCATGGCTTTGGTGTGCTCGTGACTGATTGCCTCATCACTCATGCCAGCCGCCATATTGGTAATCGTAGAAATGGCTGCCGTTTTCATACCCAGAAACCGGGCAAGTATGACCTCGGGAACCGTGGACATACCGACTGCGTCAGCACCCAAGGTGGCAATCGCCCGGATTTCTGCCGGGGTCTCAAAGGACGGGCCGGAGTACCAGGCGTATACACCATTTGCCATTTCGACCGAGGCGTCACTGGCAGCTTCGCGCAACTTCGTCCGAAGTGTTGGGTCATAGGCATCGGTCATCGGCACAAATCGGGTATCGGTTGGCTCACCAATCAATGGGTTACGGCCAGAAAAATTGATATGATCCGACAAGCACATGATCGACCCGGTCGGCATATCTGGCTGCAACGACCCAGCGGCATTGGTTACAATCAACGTATCTGCACCAAGGCCGCGCAAAACCTCCAGTGGTAGACGCATCACGTCTGCTTGGCCACTTTCGTAGTAGTGGGCGCGGCCACCAAAAACAGCGACACGGACGCCTTCTAGATCACCAATTACCAGATTTGGGTTGTGACCTGATACGCTCGTATGGGGGAAGCCCTGCAACTCGGCATAAGGAATGGCTACGCCTTCGACGCTGTCGGCAATATGACCCAGACCTGAGCCAAGGATCAGCCCGATTCTGACCGGGGTATCTCCTGCCAATTGCTGGACCTTTGAAGTCAGCGCTTCAGCGTTCTTTGACATAGGGTTCTCCTCCAGCGCGCGGCGGAATAGCTTTGCCCACGAAGCCAGCCAAAATCACAACTGTCAGGATATAAGGCAATACGTCGAGTAATTGACCATTCACCTGAAAATTCAAGGCGCGGGTTATAACGTCTGGTCGCAAGGATAGAGCTTGCAGGAACCCGAAAAGCAGACAAGCATAAAGCGCGTACCAAGGCCGCCACTTTGCGAAAATCAGGGCGGCAAGCGCAATATAGCCGCGCCCTGCGCTCATATCCTTCACAAAACCGGCCTGTAAAGCGGTGGCAAGATAGGCGCCAGCAATACCGCAAAGCACGCCGCAAATGGCCACCGCCGCATAACGTAACCCGATGACGGACACACCTGCAGTATCGACCGCTGCTGGGTTTTCACCCACTGCTCGCAGGCGCAGCCCAAAGCGCGTGCGATAAAGGATCCACCACGTTATAGGCACCATTAGAATAGCCAGATAAACAAGAGGGGTGTGCCCCGAAATCAATTGAAAATAAATTGGACCAATCACAGGAACGTCACGCAACGCTTCTGCAAAGGGTAAAGTAATGGGGTTAAACCGGGCACCACCTGATAATTGGGGTGTACGGCCACCTTGAGCGAACCAGCTTTGGGCGATCACCACCGTCAGACCGGCTGCAAGAAAGTTGATGGCCACACCGGAAATCAGTTGGTTCCCACGAAAGGTGATAGAAGCCAGGCCATGGATAATGGAAAGGGCAATGGATGCTCCAATGCCAGCGAAAAGTCCCAACCACACCGACCCACTAACTGCCGCTATTGCTGCGGATAGGAACGCCGCCGCCAGCATCTTCCCTTCCAACCCGATATCAAAGATACCGGCCCGCTCTGAAAACAGACCTGCAAGGCATGCCAGCAGCAGAGGGGTCGCCAGACGCACCGTGGCGTCCAGCATTTGTAGAAGGGTCGCAAAGTCCATTTAGGCCGCTTTCTCCATAAGGAATGGGAACAAAGCAAAGAACCGGTCCGCGACTTCTGGGTTGCGCCGCAAAGCAGCCTCAGCTTCGGCTTGTGTGATATCGACTGCTTGTGTCTTGTCACGCCGCAGAAAGAACTGCAGCCCAAGCATCGCGTCAAACCGATCATCGGTGATGAAGGGATCATGCGGAATACGACGCATCACTTCTTCATTAGGGCGGAACACACTTGCCGGTTTTTGTAACGCGAGCAAAGCCACCAAATGCGATGGAACGTCACCATTGGGGGTTTGCGCGATGACATGATGAATCCACTTATGCAACTCATCCATTGTGATCATACCTAGTGCGAGACAGCTTAGGACAAAGCCCAGATCAGCCCCATCATCGTCCTCGATACCTACTTTAAATGGTCCTGCCATTGTCATTTTTATGCTCTCCTCATTGCCAGGAATAGCCGCTCGAGCGGCATGCGCACCATGTTATCCAGTGCGCCCGTGAACAGGATCACCAATGCCTGTATTACGATGATCAATTCACGGGGGATCGACGTCCATAGGGCGAGTTCTGCGCCGCCTTGATATAGAAAGCCGAAAAGAAGGGCCGCAAGAAACACCCCAAAGGGATGGCTGCGCCCCATAAGTGCGACGGCGATGCCGATAAAGCCCGCCCCCTCCACTGCGTTCAGGACCAGCCGTTCGGCCTCGCCCTGTACGTTGTTGATGGCCATCATGCCGGCGAGTGCGCCTGAGATAAGCATGGAAACCATGATGATTTTGGTCGGACTGATGCCCGCGTATTTAGCGGCGGATTCCGAATGTCCGAAGGACCGGATTTCATAACCCAGCCGAGTCCGCCAGATCAGCGCCCAAAGACCAATACAGGCGGCAATCGCGACGAAAAAGGTTACATTGGCAGGTGCACCTCGAAATAGCGCGGTCTCACCGAAGCTGAACATATCTTGAAAAGACGGCAAATGCGTGGCTTCCGGGAAACGAGCCGATGCGGGCTCCATTGATCCTTGTACTTTCAACGTCCCGATCAGCATGTAGTTCAACAAAGCGGCGGCGATAAAGTTGAACATGATTGTAGTGATCACGATGTGGCTGCCACGCTTTGCCTGCAAAAATGCTGGGATTGCGGCCCATGCGGCCCCGAAAAGCGCTGCTCCCACTGCAGCACCGACCAGCGCAAGCGTCCAATGTGGCCAAGGGATGTATAGGCACACCAGGGCAACGCCAAGACCACCCAGCAGGGCCTGCCCTTCGCCCCCAATATTGAACATCCGGGCATGAAAGGCGATGGCGACGGCCAGTCCTGTGAAAATGAAGTTTGTTGCGTAGTAGAGCGTATAACCCCAGCCATAAGTGGAGCCCAAAGAGCCTTGGACCATAAGAACCAGGGCGTCCCATGGGTTTTCCCCGATCGCAAGGATCACCATGGCCGAAAGCATAGCCGCCAGCAAAATCGAGATTAGCGGGATCAGGATCACATCCGCCCATTTTGGCATGACGTCCATCGCGTCAAACCTCCTTGCGAGCGTCACCACCGGCAGTGGCCAAATTGGCCTCCACCGCTTCGTGTAACGGTCCGCGTGGCTCGGTTGTTATCCCTGCCATCAGCAGGCCAAGCTCTTTTTCATCGGTTTCTTGAGGCATCCGCTCGCCCATTATTTTTCCGTCAAACATAACAGCGATGCGATCGGACAGCGACAAAATCTCTTCCAACTCGACTGAAACCAGCAAAATTGCTTTGCCCTGATCCCTTAGTGCAACAATCTGTTGGTGGATGAATTCGATCGCACCAATATCCACACCGCGTGTTGGCTGACCAACAAGCAGTAGATCGGGATTACGCTCAATCTCTCGGGCGAGGACAATTTTCTGCTGATTTCCACCAGAAAAGCTCTTGGCCTCAAGGTTCGGATCGGGTGGGCGTACGTCGAAACGTGCCATCTTTTCTTCTGTATCGCGCTTGAGTGCGGCGTTATCCATGAAAAGCCGCGACCGCTGGTAATGATCGGCATGATGGTAGCCAAAGCCGGTGTTCTCCCAGGCATGAAAATCCATAATCAAACCCTCGCGCTGCCGATCTTCTGGCACATGCGCGATGCCACGCTTGCGGCGGCTCTGACCATCAGATTTAGCGCCGGTCAGATCAATCTCTTCGCCGTTAACCAATACTTTACCTGTAGCCTTTTCGTAGCCGCCAAGCACTTCCAACAGTTCTGATTGTCCGTTCCCGGCGACCCCTGCGATCCCTAGAATTTCACCCGCATGTACATCGAAACTGATACCTTTCAGCCGATGTACGCCCTTGTCGTCGGTCACTTTCAGGTCTTGGACTTCCAGAATCTTCCTTCCAATTTGCGCCGGCGCCTTGTCCACACGCAATAAGACCTTGCGACCGACCATCAATTCCGCAAGCTCAGCCGGGTTCGTATCAGCCGTCTTGACCGTCGCTGTCATCTCGCCCCGTCGCATCACGCTGACCGTATCGGTGATTTCCATGATTTCGCGCAGTTTGTGTGTGATCAGAATAATCGTTTTCCCCTCGCGCCGCAGATTTTCAAGAATGCGGAACAGATGATCGGCCTCTGCCGGGGTCAGCACGCCTGTCGGCTCATCAAGGATCAGGATATCCGCCTTGCGGTATAGCGCCTTGAGTATCTCCACCCGCTGTTGCATCCCCACGCCGACATCCTGAATAATGGCATCGGGGTCCACATTGAGCTCATACTCTTCGGCCAGGTTCTTCAGTTCACGCCGTGCACGGGCCAGCGAGGGGCGCAACATGGCGCTGTCCTCAGCGCCGAGTACGACATTCTCAAGCACCGTAAAGTTCTCGACCAGTTTGAAGTGCTGGAACACCATTCCGATCCCCGCAGCGATGGCTGCTTGACTATCAGGAATTGCAGTTTTGCGACCTGAAATATAGATTTCGCCCGCATCAGCCTTGTAAAAACCGTACAAAATTGACATTAGCGTCGATTTGCCCGCGCCATTCTCGCCAATAATACCGTGGATCGTTCCCGGCATAACCCTTATCGAAATGTCTTTGTTGGCTTGTACGGGGCCAAAGGCTTTTGAGATTCCCTTTAACTCGATCGCGGGGGCTTGGTCTGTCATTGGGGCACCTTTGGTATGCAAAAGGCCGCGCGGATCGTCTCGCGCGGCCTCGTTTTCGTGTTGGCCTGAGTGGCTGGCTTAGAAGCTGAGCGCCGGGCAGCTTTCGTCGCTGGTATAGTCGTGCACACTCAGCGATCCCGACGCGATTTCTGCAGCAGCTGCGTCAACGGCAGCCTTCATTTCGTCGGTCACTAGTTCCGCGTTGAATTCATCCAGTGCGTAACCCACACCTTCATTGGCCACGCCCATGACGTTAAAGCCAACTTCAAGGTCTTCACCTTGGGACATCGCTTCGTAAACAGCGTTGTCGACACGCTTCATCATCGAGGTCAGAACCTCACCTGGGTGCAGGTAGTTCTGGTTGGCATCCACGCCGATGGACAGGATGTCTTCATCGGCAGCTGTTTGCAGCACGCCAACGCCAGTGCCACCGGCAGCAGCAAACACCACGTCAGAGCCTTGGCTGATCTGCGCCAGCGTCAGTTCAGACCCCTTCACTGGATCGTTCCAAGCCGCAGGTGTTGTTCCGGCCATGTTGGCAATCACCGTCGCATCAGGGTTCACAGCCTTGGCACCTTCTGCATAACCGCATGCAAATTTGCGGATCAGCGGGATATCCATGCCGCCAATAAAGGAAACAGTACCGGTTTCAGACGCCATCGCGGCCATCATGCCGACCAAATATGACCCTTCGTGCTCGTTGAACACAACGGAGCGTACATTCGGGGCCTCAACGACCATGTCGATGATTGCAAACTTTGTATCAGGGTAATCGGCAGCAACTTCCGCCAGAGGTGTCGCCCATGAAAACCCTGCCATGACGATAGGGTTCGCGCCAGATTCGGCAAAACGGCGGATCGCCTGCTCACGCTGTGCATCGGACTGAATTTCAACTTCGGCATAAGAACCGCCGGTTTCGTCAGCCCAACGCTGCGCGCCGTTATAGGCGCTTTCGTTAAAGGATTTGTCGAATTTTCCGCCAAGATCAAAAAGAATAGCAGGATCAGCTGCCACACTGCCGGCCGTCAGGGCTAGTGCGGCAGATGCGCCAAGAAATGTTTTCATAAGGGTCATAGGTCTCTCCCAGGTCGTTACGCGAGGGTTTACATGCGCCACAGCGCCCCTCCAGTTAAGCCGAGCCGATCTTTGTCGGGTCATCATCAGATAAGGCATCGGGTCGGCAGGAAGATCAACCGGTTTTTAAGGGTTTTTTGCACGTCGCCCATGCAAACGCGCGGTAAACAGGCAGATAACGCTAGGTCAAGCGTTACCCAAACGCTTGCTGAGGACCAAGGCGGCAATAGGTGATGCATCCTTACGTTGATAATAACGAGGCCGGGACCCGACCTGCTTATAACCTGCATGGGCATAAAGTTGGTGGGCTGCTGAGTTGTCCTCAGCTACCTCAAGAAAGACGCTGTTTGCTCCTGTGCTGGCCGCACTTGCTTCGCCAGCTTTCAAAACAGCTCGAGCGAGTCCCAGACGTCGATAGCCCGGATGAGTAGCGAGCGTCAGCACTTCCGCCTCATCAAGCGTTACCCGAAGCAGCCCAAAAGATCGTACATCGCCGCAAAGTATCACACCGGTTTGGCTCAATAAACTTGCAAACGCCGCCTTTGACCATGCCTGTGGATCGGGGAAAGCAGCCGCATGAATTTTGGCAAGCTCATCCGGTGTCACGACAAAATCATTGGCGCGGGATCGCGAGGCGGCGCGGCGTCGGCACTTCGTATGTAGAGTGGCGAAGGGTGGCCATGATCCTGTTTCAGGCGTGTTACCGTCAAACGCACCATGCCTTCTATGAAGCTGCATACGGGTTCTACCGTTTTGTATCCCGTGATCTGCGCGATTTCATCGGCAATTGGTCCAACAATTCGTGGTCTGAGGTCATCAAAACCTTGTGGAAAGTCCTGGCGGGTCAACGCGCAGATTGCGGGTGGCATGTCTATATCATTTGCCAAAACCTGAACGTAGGCGTGTTCCCTTCGCGCGTCGAGGCAGGATACAAGCGGGTCTTCGAGTCCGAATGCCTGCGCTTCCAGCATCGACACGCCAATAGCTGGCTTTCGAAGTGCCAGCGCCAATCCTCGCGCAGCGGCCACCGAAATTCGAATACCGGTGAAGTTTCCCGGTCCAACGCCGACACCAATCGCATCTAGATCCGACCAATTGAGACCCCCATCCGTTAACATCTCTTCCAGCATCGGCATAAGATGCTCGGCCTGACCTTTGGTCATTTCGTCAACGCGGGTCACAACGCGGTCGCCCAATAACAAAGCGGCGGCGCAATGCGCCGCCGATGTGTCAAATGCAATTAGTATAGGTTCAGGCAGCAACCGGGCGCACCTCAACCACTTCAGGTATGTAGTGGCGCAGTAGGTTTTCGATCCCCATTTTCAGTGTCAGGGTCGATGATGGGCAGCCCGCGCAGGCGCCCTGCATGTGTAAATACACGATGCCGCGGTCAAAGCCATGGAAGGTGATGTCGCCACCATCTTGTGCTACTGCCGGTCGAACGCGCGTATCCAAAAGCTCTTTGATCTGCCCCACAATCTCCGCATCCTCGCCAGAATGTTCCGCGTGGCCGCTGGCAGGATTGTGGTCATCCGCCATCACCGGCTGGCCGGACTGGTAGTGCTCCATAATCGCACCCAAGATGCCGGGTTTGATATGATCCCATTCCACGTCGGTAGTTTTTGTGACGGTGACAAAATCGGATCCAAAGAAAACACCGCTTACACCGCCCGCCGCAAAAATACGCTGAGCAAGGGGCGAAGTCCCAGCGGCATCAGCGCTTGGAAAGTCAGCCGTCCCTACCTCAAGTACGGTCTGCCCGGGTAGGAATTTAAGCGTTGCGGGGTTTGGTGTGGATTCAGTCTGAATGAACATTGGACCAACCTTTTTTGTCAGGCTTTAGATATGCGCTTCTGGTTGCGACAAGTCAAGGTTTGGAACGATTCTAAAAAGAGATGGCCATCACCCAAATAGGGAGATGGCCATCAGGCTGTGTAGGGCAGGCTTCGCTTTACATGCTAAACCTGAATAGCGCTTAGTTCACTTCGTACTGCTTTTCGGCAACGACCTGACCGTCAACTTTGATAACGGCGATAACATCACCGAGTGGCTTCTGCCCGAGATTCACGTCGACATCGCTGTTTGCGCCGGCGTTCACTGAAGTCGTGCCCAAAAGGACGCCGGCTTCACCTGCCACTTCGTCGTAAATCTCTACAACGCCGTCACCATCCGCACGGACCAAGCCGAGTTCAAGATTTGCGCTTTTGTCGAGGTGATCGCCATATTCGAAATAGTTGTCAGCGGCTGCGTATGTCGATGTAACTGCAACTACTGCTGCGGCGGCGAGTACGATATTTTTAATAGACATGAACTGTCCTTTCTCAAATTTTTGCGCGGCGTAACTGCCGTGATGACTTTGAGTTAGACACGACAATTGCTTCTGAAAAGGCTTAGAGCGATCACAAAAAATTGGGTGAATGTGAGTTGGTAAGCCGCTGTTTTTCAGACGGAAATTTCCATGCGGAACGTAGCTGTGTACTCATGCACCGAACCCGATCAAGCAACGCAAAAACGCGCAGGTTTTCGGCGAAACTGCGCCCGGAGCGATGATGCCGGCTGTTACAGCCAATCACGTAACGCGCCCAGTAAGGTTCAGAATATTTTTGGGTAGCACGATATTTATGCGGCCAAAGTATGCATTTAGTGTCATGGCTCTTGCCGTTAAGGCCACAAACATCCGATAATTTAGCGCCGTAATGTAAAAATAACGTTGGTCAGGTGATTGCTTCCAACCGCTCTTTTGAAAGATCTCCAGGTACAATCGTAATTGGAACAGGTAGGTTGCCAGCTTGACGAGTGAGCTGCGTCACTAACGGTCCTGGCCCTTTGTTATCCGTTCCAGCACCTAAAACAAGAACACCGATTTCTGGGTCTTCTTTCACTTGAGCCAAAATTTCGGAAAGCGGTTCGCCTTCACGTATAATAAGCTCTGGGCGTACATTCTGCCGGTCACGCATCCACTTGGCAAATACCTCGTAGTGGACTTCAATTCGCTCACGAGCCTCTTCACGCATGATCTCACCGACGCCGATCCAGTGATTGAATTCCTCAGGTGGGATGATCGACAAAATCGCGACACCACCGCCGGTGTGGGCAGCGCGCATAGCGGCAAAACGCATGGCATTCAGACATTCGCGACTATCGTCCAGCACGACCAGAAACTTGCGCATGGTGATTTCCCTGACTTCGTTATGCACTTTGGCGGAACGATTGAGGCGGTGCAACGGCTGTTTTGCAGAACGCGCCCGTTGCCGGGGAACAACGGGCGCTTGCTGCAGGTGGTGGCCAAGGGACGGGAGGTTGGCACCTGACAGGGTCGGATCAAGCGAATCTGCCGCCGCCGACAGGGTGATCGTGGGCTGGATGAGATTCATTTTTGTGACACCTGAATGTGTCGCAGTGGCCGGTCGAGGCCTCAAACAGATTGATAGTGGTCACAATTGACGCACGTTTAGAGTTGTGAGGCTGGGGCAAAGCATCGAAATGCACAAATTTCTGTTCATACGGGCCAAACGACAAATTCCAAAAGAAAAGGACTTAAGTCGCGAAGCACCGCATCCTTGAGCCCGACTTAGCGCGGTGGAGGCGACAGCGCATCGCGCAGTTCGCCTTCGCTAACGTCCAGTGCCGCAGCTGCCGCGCTAAAGTCTAGATTAGGGCCACCGGCGGCTTCGACGGCTTGCATCAAAGCTTCTGGCTTGACGTCCAGAGCTTCCGCCGCGTCTTCAAATCCAGGCGGCGTGCAACGCTGGCCCGTATCACCATCAACTTGGCCGGGCTCTCTCGCTGCACCAATGCCGCCTTTGGCGGTCGTCAAAAAATTACCTTCTGCGACAACCCCCGTCAGGCATGCGGGTAGGTTGGGAAACTCCATCGTGGCATGGTAGTGGTAGATCTCCTCAGGATGTTCCTCGGTGGGTCCGGTATGACCATGGCATTCGTCCAAATCGGCCGGTCCAGTACCGTCTGCGTCCACGGTGCCGTACATTGGATAGGCGTCAAAGGCGTAACCAAACAGGGCGGCAGCGTCTTGGTCCAAGGCGCAGGTGGCATCAACGCCTTCCTCGGCCATCACACCATCGATGTCCGTAGCCGTTCCATGCCAGTGATACCAAAGTCTGGGTCAACATGCCGACCGCAGGTATCAAGTGCTGGTAGATGGACCCGGTCCAAAACGCTCGGGGCGTCCGCAAAAATCGGGAGGCCGTCAATTCCAATACCAACCTGGGCAACAACGCCCAGATCGGTTGGGGAATCGCCTCGTTTTGGGGTCATTGGCAATATAGTAGTGATCTCAACACTTTCATCAACCGAGACAGACAAGCATGTATGATCGAATGCAGGCTGCTCAGTTCTTACACCCGTGATGCAGACGTCGTCATTTTCGTCATAGAAAGTGTAGCCTTGGTCAGCGAGCATTTGTAGAAAGTCGCCGTCAATACGGTACAGTCCAGGATTGTCGCAATCCCACTCCCAGATACCGCCGGTCTCTTCGATTGTAGCTGGGCAAAAGGGGCCTATTTCCAGATTGTCTAGCAAATACTTCAAAACCAACTGAACACATTCGCCCGCGCTGCCATCCTCCAGCTTACAATCGATTGCGGCCGGTTCGCGCAGTAGGCGTCTTCGCTGAATTGGGTCATATCAACCTGGGCTATAGCAAGACTTGGTGCCGCAAAGATTGCAGATACTATAACAATTGTTCGGCGATGCAGCATTTTGGTCTCCGTTCGATAAGCACAAATCTCATTAATTCTACGAGACAGAAGCAACTTTACGTCGGGAGAATCCAACACAAAACCGGTGTTCAAAGGCGACCAATCTCCTGTAGGCTATGTTAGAGTGGAAAATATGTTGGACGAGCGGTCACTTTTGGGCATTGGCTCTCAACTGATTTCTGAAGCTAGTTTAGCTGGCCAACAAGATTAGGGAACCTCAACGGAATGACACTTGCAGTCCCTCTAGTGAAGTCCTGCGGCGATTGCCCGATCCGATACAAAGCGGTTTGTTCCAAATGTGAACCGGATGAACTAGCAGAGTTGGAAGGGGTGAAGTTCTACCGGTCATTTGCGGCAGGCCAACCAATCTTCTTTTCAGGCGACCCTCTGGAATTTGTGGGCTCTCTTGTGTCGGGAGTTGCCAGTCTTACGCGCACTATGCCAGACGGCCGGGTGCAAATGGTTGGGTTACTTCTGCCGTCGGATTTCATTGGACGACCCAATCGAGAAACCATTGATTGCGACGTGACGGCAGAAACCGATGTCCTGCTTTGTTGTTTTCGACGCAAACCTTTTGAGCTTCTTATACAACAGACACCTCATGTCGGTCAGCGGTTGTTGGAAATGACACTTGATGAGCTTGACGCGGCGCGTGAATGGATGCTGGTTCTGGGACGCAAAACAGCGCGAGAGAAGATTGCCTCTCTGCTGCACATGATCGCAACCCGCTTAGCTTCGCTTGAATTCAAGCAGACCAGCCATACCAGCTTTACCCTACCCATTACACGCGAAACGATGGCTAATTACCTTGGTCTGACCATCGAAACCGTCAGTAGGCAAATGTCAGCATTGAAAAAAGACGGTGTGATTGCCTTCAACGAACGCCGCGATATCACGGTGCCGGATATTGATGCGCTAAAGACCGAAACCGGCGAGGACGGGTAGGGAGTAAGCTCCACAGTTCGTAGCCAAGCGGAAGTGGCAGTTCACTTAGTCTGCTCCAGTTAAATCCTGCGCCAGCATCAAAGCATTGTTGTCGAGGTCATAGAATGTGGCTGTACTGACCATCCCCTCAATGACTTCCGTCTCGCCATCGAACTTCACTCCCGCTGCCTCAAGTTTATCGCGCGCTTCATCAATGTCGGGTACGCCGAAGACTGGAACACAATTGCCTGGCACTGGTTCCGCTTGTTCACCCAAACCGAGCGTCACGCCGTCTGTATTGGTTCGCAACTCACTCCATCCAGCCTCATCAAGATGATAAATCAGTTCAAAGCCAATTTTGCTGCAATACCATTCGGCGCTGGCGTGGCGATCCCGAACTGACATGGCGATGGTGATCGTATGGTCCAAAGAAACAACCGGCATAGCACTTTCCTTTAAACTTAAAAATATATAAACTATACTTTATGGACATAAACCTACTTGTCAAGATAACATCGCGGGCTTGGTCGCTATGCATTCTGGCACTCATGCATGGCGGAACACCCGGTAGGCAGGCACCCCTGCTTGCCGCATCGGGGGCTGGCCGAACGGCATTTTCCCAAAGCCTGTCACACTTGGTCGATCTTGAGCTGTTGGAACGAAACCCTGGCCACGGCCACCCATTACGACCTGAATATCGGCTGACAAAAAAGGGTGCTGAGATCGCAGAAGTGGCCTACCGTATAAGCGCTATTGTTCCCAGAACTGCGGACACAGTTCTTGTACGAAGAATGTGGACCATTCCAGTTTTGGCCGTCAGCCAAGGCCCTAGATATTTCAGCGAACTCAAGACTTCTCTGACCCCGATTACTGATCGGGCGCTGTCACAGTCGCTCAGGCAGCTTCAAACGCAGTCTTGGGTAGAGCGCAAAATCGATGCGTCGCAATATCCACCGCGAGCACTTTATCAGGCCGTTAATTCGGGCGCAGAGATAAGTAACGCCATCCATTTGGAGGGTTGTTAGACCAAGGGGCAATTTGACATTGCGGGCGATCACAACGCAAGTCGGACGACCAGTAATTTTCCCTGCCCAGAAGCCATACAATAATTATCATTTGAAAATAATGGTGGAGCCTAGGGGAGTCGAACCCCTGACCTCTTGCATGCCATGCAAGCGCTCTCCCAACTGAGCTAAGGCCCCATATTGCCGATTTCGCGGCTGTCACGATATTTCTAAAGCGTGATGCTGTCTAGGCAGCAGTGCGGGCGAGATCAAGTGAAAATCGCGCCCGGGTTGTTGCTTTATTCGTCGTCGTTGGTTGCGACATCGGCTAGTTCGTCCAAAGATACAGTGTCATCATCATCGTCGTCTTCCAGAACGTCATCCCCAAGATCGACATCTTCGTCTGCGTCGTCGTCATCATCCAAGACTAGATCACCATCCTCATCGGCGGCCTGCATCTTTTTGGTTTGTGCGTCCTCGGCATCGGCCACCATTGTCCGGGTCTTGGAGGTATCAACTGTTACCTCTTTGCCGGTATAGGGGCTAATGATCGGATTGGCGTTCAGGTCGTAGAAGCGTTTGCCGGTTTCGGTGCAAAGGCGCTTTGTACCCCATTCTTCCTTAGGCATATGCTATCCCTTCAAAATCGTGTCGTTCCCTTGCGGGTGATCGCTGCCAACTGCCATAAGAGGCACAAGCTGTCAAAGCCTTTGGCATGGTGAATTACAGAAAGCAGGATATGGGCCGTCACACGTTGAATGGCAACCCCCCGATTGAGATCACGCTGCGCAGATCTGCCCGCGCGCGGCGGCTTTCGCTGCGTGTATCGCGTTTGGATGGGCGTGTTACACTAACTATGCCCAACCATGCGCCCGAATGCGAGGGTATCGACTTTTTACGGTCACGAGAATCGTGGCTGCGTGGGCACTTGTCCGAGGTGGCTCCGGTGCGAATGGTTCGTGTCGGCGGGATGCTACCTTTCGAGGGTCATGAGCTACCAATTGTGACGGGCGATGGCGGTCGTGTTCGGCTGGCCGATGGGTACGTTTTCGTGCCACATGGAAAACCGGTTGGTCCAACGACCAAAGGGTTATTGAGACAAAAGGCACGAGATGCACTTGTTTGCGCTTCCGACCATTATGCTGCAGAAGTCAATCGCCGATATGAACGTATCTCACTGCGGGATACACGATCCCGCTGGGGTTCATGTTCGTCAGCTGGCAACCTCATGTATTGCTGGCGCTTGATTATGGCTCCGCCAGATATCCTGCGGTATGTCGCGGCGCATGAAGTGGCGCATTTGGTCGAGATGAATCATTCGGCCGCGTTCTGGTCCGTGGTGGAAGAACTCTTTCCTGACTACGAAAGATGCCGTCTTTGGTTGCGGGACAACGGTGATCAATTGCACCGGATTTCGTTCGATGATTGACGTGCCGTACCAGAAACATCACAAACGCCGCCATGAAAGCGTTGCCTCGTCCCACCGATCAAACCGTCGTCGCCCACGAGCGAGTGTATCGCGCACTACGTACACGTATTATGCACGGAGACATTCCGCCGGGTGAGCCGCTAACACTCAGAGGTATCGGAAAAACATATGGTGTTTCGATGACCCCCGCGCGCGAGGCGGTTCGTCGTCTTGTCGCGGAAGGCGCATTGTTTCTGTCATCGTCCGGCCGTGTCTCTACTGCAGTTTTGAGCAATGAACGTATTGAGGAGCTAGCGACCTTACGCGCACTGCTGGAACCAGAGTTAGCAACCCGTGCGTTACCGCGTGCGCATTTTGCACTGATTGAACGGCTTGAGACGATCAATGTCGGTGTCAGCCAGATGGTCGCCCGCCATGACGCAACTGGCTATATTCGGATGAACCTTGAATTTCACCGCACACTTTACTTGCGTGCGCAGGCGCCCGCGATTCTGGCTATTGTGGAAACAGTCTGGCTCCAACTTGGTCCGACGATGCGGGCGCTTTACGGTCGACTGAATAGGACCGAACCACCACAACACCATCGACTGATCCTGGCGGCTTTGAAGGCAGGGGATGACCCGGGCTTGCGGTTGTCTGTCCGTACCGATGTTACCCAAGGATTACGAATGCTTAAAGGCTAGCTGGAAATTCATCCAGATCGGCCAAAGCGACATTTAGCATGCGTCTGAAGTCATCGGCCGGCATGCCAAGCCCTGTTGCAAGTTCGGTTGCGAAGTCGTGTTCTGCCTGCTGCATCCGCCCATCGGCCATACCGATATACAAAACGCTACGGATCATCAGATCTTTTTCTTTATCCCGCAAACCTTTGCCAAATGCGATAAAATCATGAGCCGTCAGGTCGAGGTCAATTTTATCTGCCATCCGCATGACTTCGGCACTGTTATAAGTATATCCGGTCAACCGCTGCGCTGTTTCCACGATGCGCGGAATTTCGTTTGATCCGACGAGCCCATCGCATTTGGCCATATAGCACATAGCATTCAATATGCGCGAAGCGGCCTTAACCCGGACTTGTCCCTTTGATCGCGATCCGACGACTAGCTTTATGAGCCACCTCGCGATAATGGTGATTAGTAAAAGTGCGCCGCCAACTATGGCGTATTTGGGCAAATCGCGTTGAAGGTCATTGCTGGGAACCGGAGGGATATCAGCATCAACCAGATTCAGTGACTGTGCGGTGATCACCTGATCGGCTGAGAATGTCTGCGCCGCTGTCTGGCATTGATCTTCTGAAAGCGCATATCCGCGAATGTCGCTGTTCAGTTGATAGCCTAATATCTGCAGCCCCCGCGTCTGATAGCACAATGAAAGCGTGCTATCGCCGTCCTCCACGGGGATCCGTGTATCTGACACGAATTCCAGCCCGTCAGCCATCCCGAAGTCGAGTGAAACCGCCAACGCAGGCGTTGACATGGTCATACTCAGTAGCAGCGCACCAAAGAATTTTTTCATCAGGGTCTCAGGAACTTAGTTAATTATTGTTTCCGTCAAACACGCCAAATGCGGCAGACTTGTGTTCTTTGGCGCAAAGACGATCGAAGCATTTCTGTTTTTAGGCGTGTATTGCACCATCGCCACAGGCGAGTGCGGCTTCACGGACGGCTTCTGAATAGGTTGGATGGGCATGACAGGTTCGGGCCAGATCCTCTGCAGCCGCTCCAAACTCCATTGCTACACAGATTTCGTGGATCAGATCACCGGCCATCGGGCCGATGATGTGCGCACCCAGAATACGATCTGTCGCCGCGTCTACGAGGATTTTTACGAAACCGTCACCAGCAAAATTCGCCTTTGCACGCGCGTTACCGAGGAAAGGAAATTTGCCGACTTTGTAAGCACGCCCTTGTTTTTTAAGTGATTCTTCTGTCTCGCCGACATTTGCGACCTCCGGATGCGTGTAGATCACCCCGGGGATCACGCCGTAGTTGACGTGTGGGTGCTGACCGGCGATGCCCTCTGCGACGGCCATCCCTTCGTCTTCGGCCTTGTGCGCCAGCATGGGGCCTTCGATGGCATCACCGATAGCATAAATGCCAGCAACATTCGTCGCATAGCGTGCGTCGGTCTTGACCTGGCCGCGCTCTGTCATCTCTAGCCCAAGCGCATCAAGGCCGAGCCCTTCGACGTAAGGTTTCCGCCCGGTGGCAACCAGAACCGTATCGGCAACGATTTCATGATCGCTGTCATCTTTGCGCAGCTTATAGGCCACCGTCGCCTTGCCAGACTTGGCGGTTACACCCTGCACTGCAGCGCCAAGAGTGAATTTAAGACCCTGTTTTGTCAGCATTTTCTGGAATTGCCGTGCTATCTCGGCGTCCATGCCGGGGGTGATGGCGTCCAGGAATTCGATGACCTGCACCTCGGCCCCCAGACGAGCATAGACAGAGCCGAGTTCCAGTCCGATCACGCCTGCGCCGATCACGACCAGCTTCTTTGGAATTTTGGTGAGTTCGAGCGCGCCAGTCGACGTAACCACTGTCTTTTCATCAACCTCTACGCCGGGCAATGAGGATGCCTCTGACCCTGATGCGATGATGATATTTTTGGCTTCGTGGACGTCATCACCGACCTTGACCTTGCCTGCTTCCGGGATCGAAGCCCAACCTTTGATCCAGTCTATCTTGTTCTTTTTGAAAAGAAATTCGATGCCACCGGTGTTTTGTGCGATGGTATCTTCCTTGTAGGCCAGCATCTGTTTCCAGTCGACGGACGGGGCCTTGCCCTTAAGGCCCATAGTGCCGAAATTATGCTCCGCTTCGTGCAGCATATGGGTGGCGTGCAACATCGCTTTGGACGGGATACAACCGACGTTCAGGCAGGTACCACCAAGCGTTTCGCGGCCTTCGACACAGGCGACTTTCATGCCCAGTTGGGCGCAGCGGATGGCGCAGACATAGCCGCCGGGGCCGGCGCCGATTACGATAACGTCATAGCTGGACATTGGGTCTCCTTCAGGTCGTATTTTCTTGTCGGACAAACGTCGGACTTTTGTCGGGCACAGCGTCAGATCAAGGCTGACACTATCATGAGCATGGTTGAGAGAAAGCCCACAAACCAGATCAGCGAGCGCCAAGGCGACAGGCCGAAATAATAAGCGGGGACGTAGAGGATACGGGCACCAAGATAGGTCCAGGCGCAAATCGCAGAGAGGCCGGTGCCTTTGTCGCCAAGGGTCACAAGGACGACGGCGATGGTGAACAGGATCAGACCCTCAAAGTGGTTGTTCATGGCGCGGATCAGACGGCCCGTCTTATCGCCGACGAGTTCGACGAGCGGCTTGCCAAGGCGGCTGTGATCGCGGGGACTGAGCGTTTTGCTGGGGCCAAGTTCGAGATTGGCGGCGATGGCCATAAGGGTGAACTGCGCGGCTTGCAGGAGCGCGGCGAGGGCAAGGACGGTGAGTTCGGGGGTCATGTTTCAAAGTTCTCTAAGGCAATTGCTTTATCAAAACGTCTAAAGAGCGAAGGAGAAAGCTTCCTAATAAATGCTATGAACCCACCCATCACGGCCCACGGAAAAGCGAATTCAAGCATACGACTTTGAAAAGCGTCCGGACCGTATCCCTGAGCAACAATACTTACTCGCTGGATTATGCCAAAGACTAGAATTAGTATAGTTGCGAAAACTATTTGAGACTTCAGTTCAATTCCGAGCCATTCAGAAAATTCGCGGTCGTTTGCTTTAGATAATACATATCGATAGCGCTTTTTATCATTTGGATCGTAGTGCCTTCGAATTGCATTACAAAGAATCAAAACAGTTGTGCCAGACACGTAAAGTCCAACAAAAAATGAAAGAAAAAGAGCTGCGCTCATTGCCGAAAGCTCGGAAAAGAGAGGCGTTTCCGTAAGGTACACGCGAAGTGGGCTATCCTCACCACTTAACGAAACAAAACCGACGCCACCAACACTGATACTTGCAATACCGGAGGGTAAAGAAAAGAAGGGTCGAGCAAATTGGTCCATTAATTGTTCCGTCCGGCATCGCCGGGCAGCGCCCGGACCTCCCCCATGGGGAGGGCGCTTTTGCGGCGTCGCGATTTGTATGGACGTTGGTTGTGGTGCAGCTCCCCCGCGAAAAGGCGCCGCTGTGGCGCCCGCCCCGAGGTCCGGGCACTGCCCTTCTGTTGCGTTTGTTTCATCACAAATCCATCAACAACCGCCGTGGATCCTCGAGCGCCTCTTTCACCCGCACGAGGAACGTCACCGCCCCTTTGCCGTCCACAATCCGGTGGTCGTAGGATAGCGCCAGATACATCATCGGTCGGATCACGACCTGACCGTCGATCGCCATGGGCCGGTCCTGGATTTTGTGCATGCCGAGGATGCCCGACTGCGGCGGGTTCAGGATGGGTGACGACATGAGGCTGCCATAGACGCCGCCGTTGGAGATGGTGAATGTTCCGCCTTGCATTTCGGCCATGCTCAGTTTGCCGTCGCGGGCCTTTGCGCCTTTTTCGGCGATGGCTTTTTCAATAGTTGCGAAGGACATCGCGTCGGCATCGTTGATCACGGGCACGACAAGGCCCGTCGGCGTGCCCGCGGCGATCCCCATGTTCACGTAAGACTTGTAGACGATGTCTGTGCCGTCGATTTCGGCGTTGACCTCTGGCACTTCGCGCAGGGCGTGCACGCATGCCTTGGTGAAGAAGGACATGAAGCCGAGTTTCACGCCATGTTTCTTAAGGAACAGGTCTTTGTATTCGTTTCGCAGTGCCATGACCTCGGTCATGTCGACCTCGTTATAGGTGGTCAGCATGGCCGCGGTGTTTTGGCTGTCTTTGAGACGCTTGGCGATGGTCTGGCGTAGACGGGTCATTTTGACCCGTTCTTCACGCTCGGCCTGATCGGCTGCTACGGGTGCGCGAGGTGCGGCGGCAGGCGAGGGCGCTGCGGCTGGTGCTGCGAGCGCGTTTAGCACGTCCTCTTTCATCACCCGCCCGTCTTTGCCGGTGCCTTGCACATCGGTCAGGTTATTTTCCGCCATCAGTTTCTTGGCCGATGGGGCGTCTTCGACGTCTTTCGCTGCGGTTGCAGGTGCGGCGGCTGGCGCATCGGCCTTTGGTGCCTCTTCGCTTTTCTTGGCCGGGGCGGGCGCTGCGTCACCTTCGGCGATTTGCGCCAGCAATGCGTCAACCCCGACGGTTTCGCCTTCAGCAGCCACGATTTCTGACAGGGTACCGGCGATTGGGCTTGGCACCTCGACGGTAACTTTGTCGGTTTCCAGCTCGCACAGCATTTCGTCAACTGCTACGGCATCGCCGGGCTGTTTGAACCAGGTGGCGACCGTGGCTTCTGTCACGGATTCGCCAAGGGTGGGGACGCGGACTTCGGTACTCATTTCTTGGATCCTTCGATGGTCAGGGCGTCGTTCAAGAGCGCCTCTTGTTGTGCTTTGTGCTGGCTGGCCAGACCCGTGGCGGGTGAGGCCGCAGCGGCCCGACCGGCGTAGGTAGGCCGTGTATGTTTCGCTTTGATACGGGTCAGAACCCATTCGATGTTGGGCTCCATAAAGGACCAAGGGCCTTGGTTTTTGGGCTCTTCCTGACACCAGACCATTTCGGCGTTCTTGAACCGTTCAAGTTCATTCACTGCTGATTGGGCCGGGAACGGGTAGAATTGTTCAAACCGCAGCAGATAGACGTCTTTTATGCCGCGCTTGTCCCGTTCTTCCAGCAGGTCGTAGTAAACCTTGCCTGAACACATCACGACACGCTTGATTTTGCTGTCGGTGGCAAGCTTTGTTTCGGAGTTGCCCTGCTGCGCGTCATCCCACAGAACACGGTGGAAGCTTGACCCGGTCACGAACTCTTCTTTTTTGGAAACCGCCATTTTGTGCCTGAGGAGCGATTTTGGCGTCATCAGGATAAGGGGTTTACGGAACGTGCGGTGCAGTTGTCGCCGCAGCAGGTGGAAGTAGTTCGCTGGTGTGGTGCAGTTGGCCACGATCCAGTTGTCACCACCACACATTGTCAGGAACCGTTCCAGACGGGCAGATGAGTGTTCCGGTCCTTGCCCTTCGTACCCGTGCGGCAGCAGGCAGACGAGGCCCGACATACGTAGCCATTTCGCCTCGCCCGAGCTGATGAATTGGTCGAACATGATCTGTGCGCCGTTGGCGAAATCGCCGAACTGCGCCTCCCAAAGCGTCAATGCGTTGGGTTCAGCGAGCGAGTAGCCGTATTCGAAACCCAGCACAGCATATTCTGACAACATGGAGTCGATGACTTCGTATTGCGCTTGACCTTCGCGGACTTGGTTGAGCGGGTAGTACCGATCTTCGTTCTCCTGATTGATCAGAGCCGAATGGCGTTGGCTGAAAGTACCGCGCGCGCTGTCTTGCCCAGAAAGCCGAACCGGATAGCCTTCGGTCAAGAGCGAACCGAATGCCAGTGCTTCGCCCGTGGCCCAGTCGATCCCTGCGCCGTTTTCGAACATTTTTCTCTTGGCTTCCAGCAGCCGCCCGACCGTTTTATGCAGTGGGAAGCTCTCCGGCGCTTTTGACAGCGCGTTACCGATGTCAACAAACGTCTTTTCATCAATCGCCGTTGCGCCGCGCTGATAGTCTTCCTGCCTGTTCTCCAGATGTGACCACTTCCCATCCAGCCAGTCTGCCTTATTGGGTTTGTAGCTTTTGCCGTTCTCGAACTCATCGTTAAGATGAGCCTGAAAAGCGGCTTTCATATCCTCGATCTCGCCTTCGGGGATAAGGCCGTCACGTACCAGGCGTTCAGTATAAAGCGTCAGAGTCGTCTTCTGCTTTTTGATTTTCTTGTACATCAACGGGTTGGTGAACATTGGCTCATCGCCTTCGTTGTGACCAAACCGGCGGTAGCAGATAACATCAAGTACCACGTCTTTGTGGAACTTTTGCCGGAACTCCGTGGCCACGCGGGCGGCATGCACGACGGCCTCCGGGTCGTCCCCGTTGACGTGGAAAATTGGCGCCTCGACCATCAGAGCGATGTCGGTGGGGTAGGGGCTTGAACGGCTGAAGTGCGGGGCGGTGGTAAAACCGATCTGGTTATTCACGACGATGTGCATCGTTCCGCCAGTTTTATGTCCGCGCAGGCCCGAAAGGCCGAAGCCTTCGGCCACAACACCCTGACCCGCAAACGCGGCATCGCCGTGAAGCAGAATCGCCATGACCTTGGTTCGATCCGCGTCGTTCTTTTGATCCTGTTTCGCGCGGACTTTACCAAGAACAACTGGATTTACAGCCTCAAGGTGGCTGGGATTTGCAGTGAGTGACAGGTGCACGTTGTTGCCGTCAAATTCCCGATCAGAAGAAGCGCCGAGGTGATATTTCACATCACCGGAGCCGTCGACATCCTCTGGCTTGAAAGACCCGCCCTGGAATTCGTTAAAGATGGCGCGATAGGGTTTTTCCATCACATTGGCCAGAACCGATAGGCGCCCGCGGTGGGGCATGCCAATCACGATGTCCTCAAGCCCAAGCTGCCCGCCGCGTTTGATGATTTGCTCCATTGCAGGGATGAGACTTTCGCCGCCATCAAGACCGAAACGCTTGGTGCCCATATATTTGACATGCAGGAATTTCTCGAAGCCCTCAGCCTCAACAAGGCTGTTCAGGATTGCCTTACGCCCTTCTTTGGTAAAGGCGATTTCTTTGCCGTAGCCTTCTATCCGCTCCTTTAGCCAAGCGGCCTCTTCCGGGTTGGAAATATGCATGTATTGCAAGGCAAAGGTACCGCAATAGGTACGTTGCACAATCGCAAGAATCTCGGTCATCGTGGCCATTTCGAGGCCAAGAACGTTGTCGATGAAAATGGGCCGGTCCATGTCGGCCGCAGTGAAGCCGTAGGATGCCGGATCGAGTTCTGGGTGAGGTGTGTTCTCGCGCATACCCAAAGGGTCGAGATCGGCAATCAGATGCCCCCGGATCCGGTAGGCGCGGATGATCATCAGCGCACGGATACTGTCGAGTACCGCGTGACGGACCTGTTCTTCACTGAGCGTGACACCCTTTTCAGCTGCTTTGTCCTTGATCTTTTTACCGGCGGCCTCAGGCTCGGCTGGCCATTGACCATCAAGTGCTGCTGTCAGATCGTCGCCGGGCTGAGGTGGCCAGTCCTGACGCGCCCAGCTGGGGCCGATAGCCTCTGCCTTGGCTTCTGCCGGGGCGTCTCCCAAAGAGCGAAAGAACGTTTGCCAGCTCTCATCGACCGCGCCGGGGTTGTCGGCGTAGCGGGCATAGAGTTGTTCAACATACTCAGCGTTATGCCCTTGCAAGAAGCTGGAGGCATGGAAAACGTCGTTTGGGGAATGTTCAGTCATAGAAGGCTCCGTTGGTCTGCTGCGCCAGCTCGGGAATTAGATAGTTTGATTGTCGATAAAAATTTGCAAATGATCGTTTTCTGCCTATTTTGGCGCGACGAATTGAGTGAATAAGTATGACTAGTAAAAACGGGTATCTTTTTCTCATTGGGGCACCCAAATCGGGCACGACAAGCGTTTCGATGCGGCTGGCGCAGTCGCCTGATATCTGTTTGTCGCGGCTGAAAGAGCCGTGCTTCTTTACCGATTTTCACACCCGAGACTGGGCGGGGCCGGGCATCGACGGATTGAAGTCCACTCTGGTACACGATTGGGACGCCTACGAAGAGATGTTCGCAGCCAAGCCGGACACATTCTGGCGACTGGATGCCTCGACTGACTATCTTTCCTGTGAAGCATCGCCAGAACTTATCGCCGAATTTGCCAAACGGCATCCCGTCAAGCTGGTCGCTGTCCTGCGTGATCCTGTTGCCCGCATAGTGTCGGAGTTTCAGCATACGCTGCGCGATGCCCTTCAAACTGGTACTCTTGCTCAATCCATTGCTGCAGAGGCGGAGCGGACTGCCAACAACTGGCATCCGTTGTTTCGTCATGTGAACCGCAGTTCCTATTCGACGCAAATAGGGCGCTATCGCGATCTGTTCGGTGACGATCTGCTGATTTTGGATTTTCATGCTCTGAATGAAGATGGAAGCGGGGCGGACAAGGTCTTTGATTTCATCGGTGTGCCATCCGTCGTTGCGACGGCTGAACCCGCTCACATGAACCGCAGCTACGCGCCGCGCAGTGCGTATCTTTCTAGGATGATGCGGTCGCAGGGGCTCAAAACTGCTCTTAAGCAGGTCATACCGAAGTCGCTGCGCCCGATTATCTGGAAAGCCGTGTCCGAAGCCAACCAGACAGAATACCGACCGACCGGAACTGAACTGGCCCAGTTGCGCAGCCTCCTGGCGGACGAGATCACTGCTTGCGAAGCGGACCCTTTGATCCCGACTGATCATTGGCATTTGGCGCGGGGAGAGAAGCCGTCGTAGGTCAGTCAAGATGTGACCTCGCGAGGGTTTGGGCCGTATTCGGTTTCACCATCTTCGGAAGGCCGAGATAATAAGATGATGAGGATAATGGGACAGATCAACCAGACAAGCCAGGAGATCCATGCCATCGGCAGGACAAGTAAGGTTGCGATACCAGGGGACATACGCCAAAGCAAAACGACCATAGCAGTCATCAAAAGTCGGGCTATCGGTCCAAGCAACAGCATTGTTACCCCGAACCAGCCGGATGATCCAACATCATGCAGCCGACGGACAGTTGCGGCGACGATAAGAGAGTAAAAGCAGGCAACGATGGCGATGCTGACCGGGTTCCAAGCGATTTTATAGAGATGCCATTTCGGCTGCAGACCTAGAGATGGGGTTATCGCAATACGGATTGAGCCTTGCTCTGACTCAAATCGAAATGCGCTTTCTACTCCCAAAACACTGGCGTAGGGGGCCAGAAGAAGACCCGTGATGGTGACAAGGGAAAGCGCATACCACCAGAACTCTGCCTGTGAGGCACGGCCTTGGAATTTTAGCAACTTGCCGAGGCAAGTCTTGATGGCATCTGCGGGTCCCATAGTGGGGTCCTGTTTGAGGTCCCGGATCTAGTCCGGGACTGCGTTTCACGGTTTGCGAAGTCCCGGACTAGATCCGGGACCTCATTGTTCATTTACCCAATCGCTTCAAGCACAGCCTCGCCCAGCGTGGCTGGGCTGTCAGCCACCACGATCCCGGCGCTTTTCATCGCTTCGATCTTGCTTTCTGCGTCACCTTTGCCGCCAGCCACGATGGCGCCAGCGTGGCCCATGCGGCGGCCCGGAGGCGCGGTGCGTCCGGCGATGAAACCTGCGACTGGCTTCCAGCGGCCCTTTTTCTTTTGCTCGGCCAGGAATTCGGCCGCTTCTTCCTCGGCGCTTCCGCCGATTTCGCCGATCATGATCATGGATTGGGTCTCGTCGTCATCAAGGAACATGTCGAGTACATCGATATGCTCTGTCCCCTTAATCGGATCACCGCCGATGCCGACGGCAGTGGACTGGCCAAGGCCGCTGTCGGATGTCTGTTTGACGGCTTCATAGGTCAGTGTCCCGGAGCGGGAAACAACGCCGACCGATCCGCGCTTGTGGATATGGCCCGGCATGATGCCGATTTTGCAGGCATCGGGCGTGATGACACCGGGGCAGTTCGGACCGATCAGGCGGGAGGCAGAACCTTCCAGAGCGCGCTTGACCCGCATCATGTCGAGGACGGGGATGCCCTCGGTAATGCAGATGATCAATTCCATCTCGGCATCGATTGCCTCAAGGATTGAATCCGCCGCAAAGGGTGGGGGCACATAGATGACAGATGCATTTGCTTCGGTCTTTGCCTTTGCCTCGTGCACAGAGTTGTAGACGGGCAGGTCCAGATGTGTGCTGCCGCCCTTGCCGGGGGTCACGCCGCCGACCATTTTGGTGCCATAGGCAATGGCCTGTTCAGAGTGGAACGTGCCCTGCGAGCCGGTGAGACCCTGGCAGATGACTTTGGTGTTTTCGTTTACGAGAATGGCCATATTGGCTGGCTCCTGTAAGTGAGTATTTCTGAGTTCAGTGAAGTAGCGATTGTCGGCAACCGCCAGCGATTGTTTGGTATCAGTTGTCCTTCGCTACTTTGGCGTCATGCGCTTTAACCGCCGCAATGATCTGATCTCTTGACCAAATGCCCATGGACCGGTCAGCCTTCTCGCCACTGTCCCGAAGCGGGATGACGCCTCGACCTTCGACGATCACCTCAATCGGGTCAGGTAGGTTGAATGGCGCGGCCATCGGGTTGAAAGGTTTGTAGCCGCCGCTGCGCATCAGCCGCTTGTTTTCGGGGACATGGCAGATTGTCATCATCAGAAAGGCGATGTCAGATTGTGCGAAATTTCTGAAAAAATCCCAGCGTAAGAACCATTTCAGATGAAACAAGCATTCCCGGCACATCATGATATCGGCCTGCGGCAACGGGTCACTTGTTATGTCGAGATGCATGAAGGTCAGGTTCGGCGCGTCGAAGGTCGCGGCATTCTGGTTAACGACGCTTTGCGAGATGTCGGCACCAGTGTAACGGATGCCAGACAAATCGACATGCTGCATCCAGAACCAGTCACCGCAGGGAGCGTCGAAGAAGTGTTCGACGTCATAGCGTTTGAAAACACCGGGCAGCGCATTGCGTAGGTTTTCCGTTCGTGCAAGCGACGAACCCCAGCCGGATCGCGGTGCCTTGCCGCGTTTGCCCGACCAGTTCTTGGTCTCGAATTCTTCCCATAGAGCCTTACGCATGGCGGGTGGTCCGGAACCAGGTCTGCTTGAAAGTCGATGTGGTAGCCTCGCCCACAAAAACACCGTCCGCCAGAAAATTCGTCTGGCAGATGGCTTTGGTGTTTTCGTTTACGAGAATGGCCATGTTTTTCTCATTAAGTTAGTTATTGTCTGGATTGCATTTAATCGAACTATCCGATCAAACCGTCATACTTTCTTTGGCAGCGGGGTGGTTGACAGCTATTATAACAATAAACCCGATGACCGGTTGGCCCGCTTCAGTGACAAAGCTTGTCAAACCCGGCCCAACTGTCACAAGGGTGCCTTGTCGCGTTTCACTGTTGCGAAGAATTATAGCTTTAGACTTTGGGACCTTGCCTTCGCGAATTTCACCTTCTCTAACACCGATTTGCAGAAGCGATTTCTCAACGAGTGCAACAAATGATGCTAGCTCTACTTCCGGTTCAGGATGAACCACTGAAAGCATCATGAAGTTTCTTGCTACTTCGACTTGTATCCCTAGCTTCGCGTCGTCAAAGATCGACATCCCATCATCTTTTTTCCCCAAATCCCGAAATTCAGGGTTTTGATTAAAGGCCTGTTGCACATCGCCCTCAGCCAAGAAGCTATGAAAGCCCATTGCAATGGTACTCGAAGCTGCAAGCAAGCGTACTTGATGTGGCGATGCATTTTTCATCTCCTGATCCAACTCAGCGAAGGCCGGAAGCCCGCGAAATGCAGTTTCAGCCGCATTGGCATTCTTATCTGCTTTTCTTGAAAAGAGCTTCCTAAACACAGAGCTACCCCTTCACCGCCTTCACGATCTTCTGCGCGCCATCTTTCAAATCGTCCGCAGCAATCACGTCCACATCAGAGTTGTTGATGATGTCCTTCCCTTGCTGCACGTTGGTGCCTTCGAGGCGTACGACCAGTGGCACCTTCAGTCCGACTTCTTTCACTGCGGCAACAACGCCCTCGGCGATCACATCGCAGCGCATGATGCCGCCGAAGATGTTGACGAGGATGCCTTTGACGTTGGGGTCAGACGTGATGATCTTGAACGCCTCGGTCACTTTTTCCTTGGTAGCGCCACCGCCCACGTCGAGGAAGTTGGCAGGCTCGGCCCCGTAAAGCTTGATGATGTCCATCGTCGCCATGGCGAGGCCCGCGCCGTTGACCATGCAGCCGATTTCACCGTCGAGCGCGATGTAGTTCAGATCGTATTTCGATGCGGCGAGTTCTTTGGGGTCTTCCTCGGTCTCGTCCCGCAGGGCGGCCACGTCGGCGTGCCGGTAAACGGCGTTGCCGTCGAATGAGACCTTGGCATCAAGCACCTTGAGATCGCCCTTGTCGGTCACGATCAGCGGGTTGATTTCCAGCATCTCCATGTCTTTTTCGACAAATGCTTTATAGAGCAGCCCCATCAGGCCAACGCATTGTTTGACCTGAGGCCCTTCGAGACCCAACGCGAAAGCAACGCGGCGACCGTGGTAGGGTTGGTAACCCGTGGCGGGGTCGACCGTGAAATTCAGGATTTTTTCCGGTGTGTTGGCTGCCACTTCCTCAATATCCATGCCCCCCTCGGTCGAGCAGACAAAGCCGATGCGGCTTGTTTGCCGATCCACAAGCAGAGCGAGGTAGAGTTCGGTTTCAATGCCCGAACCGTCCTCGATATAGATGCGGTTCACGACCTTGCCGGCTGGGCCAGTCTGATGCGTGACCAGAGTGCGGCCCAGCATTTTTTTGGCTTCAGTTGCAGCCTCTTCAACCGATTTGGCGAGACGAACGCCCCCGGCTTCGCCTGCGTCGCTTTCCTTGAATTTACCCTTACCGCGACCGCCCGCGTGGATTTGCGCCTTGACCACCCACAAAGGCCCGTCAAGCTCTCCTGCAGCGGTTTTGGCCTCTTCGGCTTTCATGACGGGGCGTCCGTCGGAAACGGGAGCACCGTAGCTGCGCAACAGGGCTTTGGCCTGGTATTCATGGATGTTCATGGGGCTTGTCCAATGTGGCTTCGATTTGGCAAAGTTTAAACCACAGGAAATGAACGTATTCTAACCGAAAATCACTTCGAAGCAGAATAATCGAACATTTGTGATCACAAGAATTTTTAGTGTGATCACAAAAGGGATGATGAAAGTTGAAATGATGATAATTCCATGCTTTGAATGGGATTCGTCACATCAAACCCGCAGCAGAACTGCTAGGCTTGCCAAGCGCCATGGTGTCTTACCAAATGGCAACCCTGTCGGATCAGGCTTTCAAAGCCATCTCGCGGAATGTTTCGTTATTCGCGACCAATTCGTCGTAGGTGCCAACAGCGGCTACGGTCCCGCGTTCCATCATGAAAATCTGATCGCAATCCTGCACAGTCGTCAGCCGGTGGGCGATAAGGATGATGGTTTTCTGCGATCTGATGTTGTGGACAGCCTCCATTACAACACGCTCTGTGATATTATCCAAAGCAGAAGTGGCTTCATCCATAATGAGCAAAGAGGGGTTACCGTAAAGCGCCCGAGCGATGCCGATACGCTGCCGCTGGCCGCCGGATAGACGTACGCCGCGTTCGCCGATGGTTGTTTGATACCCTTCGGGCAATTCCTGCGTGACGAAATCATGCAAAGCGGCAGTGCGCGCAGCGGATTCCACTGCGGCCATGTCGATATCTTCCTTTTCGATCCCGAAGGCGATGTTTTGGGCGATGGTGCTATCCGTCAGAAAGATATCCTGCGGCACGTATCCGATCGCTTTCTGCCATGATCGCTTGTTCATTTTTGTGATAGGTTCGCCATCAACGGCAAGGGTGCCATCTTGCATGTCCAGAAGGCCAAGGATCAGATCGATCAAGGTAGTCTTGCCTGCACCGGTTCCGCCAACAATACCAACTGTCGTGTTCGCCTTTATCGTCAGAGACACGTCATGGAGAGCGGCCCGTTCTGAAGCACCATATCTATAGTCTACATTCGCCAAGGACAGTTCTTGGGTCAGCTTGATTGGTTCTTGCGTGCTTGGCAATTCAAACGCACCCATTTCGCGCGCTTCGTGGTATTGTCGGTCCATACGGTTCAAAAGCGCTGTTGAGCTGCGGATAGCAACCAAACTGTGATACATCTTTTGTATGGTCGGCAGCAGGCGCATAACCGCAAACGCGAAGATCCCCAAGGTTGGCACGATAGCCACCAGATTACCTTCGTTCCGTAGCAGCAGAATGAAGATAATGGAAAGCAGGATACCGAACGTCATGGCTTCAAGCGCATAGCGTGGCAGTTCCCCTAAGACTGTGCGCGTGGTCGAAAATATCGCCCGTCGTTTTGCTGGGTCTTCGTAGCGTGCGGTATAGGCTTCCTCCAGGCCCGATAGTTTCACCTGTTTCAGTCCACCCATCACCTCTGTCACGATGCGATAGCGCTCTTGATTGGTTTTGAGGATTTCCTGACCGACGCGGTAAATATACTTCCGAAGGAATAGATAGATTGCGGCATAGCCGCCACCCAGTAGGGAAGCCGACAAGATCGACACGAGCGGATCAACGACGACCAAAAATGTCACAATGGCAATGGTGGATACTGATCCGGCAATCAGGCGGAGCATGGGGATTATCGCGTGAAAGACGAGATAGTCGATCTCATCCAGCACGTCTTTGGCCATGTCGGCGCTGTTTTTGTTCAAAAACCAGCTGTAGGGCCGGGTTAAGTATGATTGCAAAAGCTGACAGGCTAGCGCGTAGCCATGCGCATTTGCAAAACGTGTGATCGCGTATGCGTCAAGCGCCTTGATCGCGAGGCTCACCAAAACAACGAAGAAGACAAAGACTGATAAGAATATCTGAAAGTAGTAAGTGTCTTCAAATCCAAAAAACGAATAAATTCCTGATAATACGGCGTTTTCAGAGATTAATCCCGGATCGGATAAGATACTGAGAAACAGCATGACGGACGAGATCCCCATGATTTCTGCGATGGCTGCAAAAATCATAATGACCATCAATATATAGAAACCGCGTCGTTGCTTGCGGTCAAACAACGACATCATCTGGCGATACGTTTTAATCATGCGTCCATACGAATTGCTTACAGTAAATATAAATCTGGAGTGCCAAAATAAAAAGAAAACCCCGCAGCGATGCTTCACTACGGGGATGCATATTATGTCCGATCTCGATAGGCAATTGCCGGATCGAGATCGGCAAGAAACGGGTGGTTAGCTGTCCCAGACTTCAATGGTGACTTCCGCAATTGCGAAGTGACCCTCCTCGTCAGAAGCCCAGTAGCGGAAAGTGTCCGTACCACTGAACCCAATATTTGGTTCATAGAGCAGCCGACCATCGTCCTGCATGTAGACATCCCCATTGCCTGGGTCCATGAAACCGTCGACTATCAGGTCGTCACCATCAGCATCGGTGTCGTTTGCGATGACATCAATGTAAACGCCAGTGTCAACGCGGGTCGCAACATTATCGTCCCGCGCCGCTGGCGCAGTACCGCCCAGATCGATTGTTCCGTTATATTGGGCACCGCCCAACTGGTTAACGAACCAGCTGTTGTTGATCTCGTTGTCGGTCATATCGATCACAACCACATGCGCAAATTTCAACAGCTCACCAGTGGCACGGTCGGCTACAAAATCTTCTACCAGTAGAATGTTCCTGCCGCTTTCGTCCTTGTAATAACCTTCGGTCACAATGAGCTGCGACAGCTCTTCGAAACTGACTGTGAACTCGTCACTGTCATACCAGCGGTCGCGAGAACCGATAGAGTCGGTCTTGGTGCCGGATAGCTCGAGCGCCTGGCCTCTTGATAGGATCGTATCGCCGGTCATGTCAAAGCTCAGCCGACCGTCCACGAGGTCGTCAGAGCTTAGGATCGGACTGGCTTGCGCGTTGTAGTTATTATAGTCAGTGCCGACGTCAGACATCTCTACATCGATAAAGATGTTTCCTACATCCGACATGGTTTGTGAAAAATGGAAGGTGTTTGACGTGTTAACACCGGTATCAAAACCTTCGACATTCAGACCGTTGACCACAATATCAAATGCGTTCGCCCCGTAGTTGACGCCGGTGTTGGTATGGTTGCCCAGTGTCTCATCGGCGCTGACCAGATCGAAATCAATCAGTGTGTAGTGAGCCGTATAGCTGATATCGACGCCATTGGCAGTTTCCCAGTTCAAGAAACCGTCAAACACGGAACGGATTTCGTGATTGTGCTGTTCGGGATTGTTTTTGATAACAACCAAACCCGTTTGGGTTCCAAAAGCCTCGTTGTCGCGGAAACCTTGGATTGGTGACTGGTTGATCTCTACCTCATCGGCGCCGAACGCGATTTCAGCATAGTCCAGGCCTTCGGTCGGTGAATCCTGCGGTGCCGAACGGTGGAACCACACATACCCATTTGTCGTGTTAATCGCGACGTTTTCAGCCGCTTCGACAAGACGTCCAGCGAAGAAGAACCCGTCGCCTGTGCGTCCGTTGTCGTGGCGAGAGGTATCGTCGCCTGCTTTGATGTCCCAGGCTCCGTATGAATAGCCTTCCACGTCGATGGCCATATTGCGGGCCCAGATACCTGTTTCATCGCCGTCCTCTGCGGCAAATGCAGCACCAAAGATATCATACGCCACGTTGTCGGTGAAGTTGGCGTTGCTGGAATGGTGCACGAAACCCCAGCCGGGTGAGCCACTCACCGTGTTGCCCACAGCCATCGCCGGGTTTTCTTGATCGTCCGTCCCGGTCTTGTGGAAGTGGAACGAATAGCGCCCCTTAATGTTGCTGTCTGACGTCACAGTGTCCAATGTGCCAACATCGAACGCAGATTCCGACTTATCGGTTCTGCCCAGATCATCAAATGCAGCATAGCGTACATCGACATCATCGTTGTGCATGAACATCACATGGCCACGATGGTTTACGTCAGTGCTCGCGCCGTCCTCGCTTGATACGGTAATGTTGCGCGTTGTGTTCGCGACATAGGCAAACAGGTCGTCACGCGGTGTATCGTGGTCATACTGCAGTGCCTGATCGAACGTGATGACGTTGCCATTTATTGCAGTGATTGTGACTTCTTCGTCCTGGCTTTCCTGCTTTTCGATGTCACTGCCGGTCCACTCCCAGCCGGTCATATGCGTACCCGAAATCAGGATTGTGTCGCCAACCTGCCAACCTTCCGGCACTTCGGACAACTGAACAGAGGTGTCACCGGCCATCGGAGCATCGGACACTTTCAGGAACGATGTTTTCTCGGCGCCGTGAATTTCCACCTCGCCCATAGAGACGAGACCGCGCGAAATAAGGGTTGAGTCCCAATTCACATCAATGTCGCCGTTGTTGGCGATAACGATGTCGGTTGTCACATTGGACTGTATCGGGTTGTCTGCAGTCCCAATTTCCAAGCGGCCAGAACTGGTGACGACAAACGTATCGACCAGCATCTTGGTGTCGGTGTCGGTTGCAAAGGACAATTCGCCGTCAACGCGAACGGTGAAAAGTGATTCATCGCTTTCGCCGTCATAGGTGACAGATACCCCTTCGGGGATCAGCACTTTTGCATTCGCGTCAGGTACTTCACCATTGTGCCATGTCGAAGGATCAAACCAGTCACCATTCGATATGGCAACATGAGTAGCCTCTGAACGAGGAACAAGATCCAGCAATGCGCTGTGCTCTGCCATCATGCTATCGCTGGCATCATGAGAGTGCGACATCTCTGGCGCTGACATCACCTCTTGCACAAAGGCTGCCACTTCGGCTGATGTTTCCGGAAGGTCGATTTGTGATGAGCCATGATCACTGTGATCATCATCGTCGTCGTCATCGGCAATTTCATGGTCTGTATGGCCACCGTTGTCGCCGCCCATATCGTGGTCGTCGTCGCCGCCCATGTCGCCATCGCTCATGTCATGACCGCCGTCTTCACCATCATCGGTGCCCATGTCCATGCCATCGCCATCTAAATCGCCGCGACTGACGGGTGTCCCGCCCTGATCTGCATCACCGTCACCACTATTGGCTGTCGGTGTTTCGGCGCCGCTATCGTCAGAGTCTTGCCCCATCAGTTTTTTGACGAACTCCAAGACCGGGCGATCAAGGCCAGGCGCAGCCATTGGCCCAATTGTGGATCCAACGGTGGCACCTTTAACACCTGCAGTGTAGCTTTCGTCATGGGTTAGGGTGTCGCCACCAACCAGTACGCGCTCGCTATTGCTGTCGGGACCGCTCCATTCCAGCCGAAGTGTCTGACTGCCATAGTTTTCAAAATAGCGAACATCGATTTCATGCACACCCGCTGCCAGCGTCAACGTCACTTCCAATTCGCGGGCGCCGTGAAGACCATCGTTATCGATGATCTTTTGCCCGTCGACATACAGCGCGGAACCATCATCTGATGTCAGAAAGATGGTATACTCACCGCCAATTTCGACATTCAGCTGGCCTTGATAGGCGGCGGCAAAACGTTGTGATGCGCCATCCTCGTAAAAGGCCTCAGACGTTTGATAATGATTCAGATCCGTAGCAACAGCTGTCGCGTCAGGGGTTGCGGAAAAATCGATATCATCGAGACTGTCGACGCTTCGCGGTAATATGAAGTAAGAGGCCATCAACCCGGCCATATTGCCAGTGCTGACGGTTTCAGCACCAGAAGAATTGTCGTTGCCGCTGTTGCTTGCCTGATCCGTAGTCGGCTCTTCAGCTTCGTCATCGCTATCAATGTCACCATCGATCATTGAGGATACGTAAGTTACGTTTTCTTCAGTGATAACTGAGGTGGTGCCATCAGTGTCGGGACCAGCCCATTCCAACTTTAACGTTTGACCGCCGCGGGCCTCGAAGTATTGGATTTCGATATCATGCTGACCCGCATCAAGATCGAGCGTGACTTCTTTCACTGTCGCAGCTTGCGCACCGTCATTGTCGATCACTTGCTCGCCGTCGATGTAGACAGCGGCACCGTCATCTGAACTCAGATAAAAAGTGTAGCTACCAGCGGTTTCAACGCTCAAAGACGCGGTATAGCGGGCAGCGAAAGAGTCCGCTGGTCCGTTCTCCCAAAAGGAATCATTGCTTCCACCCAAGTCCAAGGCTGCGACCGTCCCAGTCGCGGTTGGACTTGCTTCAAAATCAATCGCATCAAGCGACCATACGGTAGTAGGAAGCGCAAAGTATTCAGCGTAAAAGCCGCTAACGCGAGCACCGCTGTTCGTCTGGTTGTCGTCTGTGACAGGCATCGTGGGCAAGTCCTAGTGAGTGGCTGTGAGAGAGCCGTTTTCGAGAAAACCAATTGTTTACCGTGAGTTGCGGCAGACAAAGGGCGCATATGCGTTCAAAATGTGTCATGCAGTTCACATGCAGTTTCTAAAAAAACTGATAATGGAGTCGCATTAAGTCCGAGAATTTGGACGAGATCGGCTGGTGGCCCTTTTGAAAATTAAGACGTCTTATGATCCCACAACGCACTGATTGATTTAGTAAATAGTAAAGTCACCTCTTTGTTAACGAAGATTAACATAGCCCAAAGGGCGCTCGTCAATCAACTACAGCCCTAGTGGCCGAGCTTGTTTTTCAGCAGCGTTACCAGGCGGTAGCCCAATTAATGAGCGAAAAATCGCGCATTTGGACTGGCCTTGCTACTACTTCTCGCCCAAAAGTATGTCTTTTGTTTCTTTTTCGTGTATATTTGGAGTTAAATCACCCTATTGATGTGTTATTTTTGCATTATCGCGGTTTACGCGAGTCTTCTATTATCAATAGATTCGGTGCTGTAATTTTGCCGATTCTATTTTAACAATTTTTGGCTGGAACTTTCATCATGATTACTCGTTTGAAAGCTGCTTTGGTTTCGACTGTAGCGGTTGGCGCCGCGCTGGTGGGGCTGACGCAATTTGGCTCAGCACGTATCTTAGATCAGGAGAGCTTTGACGCGGTTTACGCCGATCCAGCACCATCAGTTGATGGACCATTGAGGGTTTTTCACCTTGGACATAGCTTGGTCGGCCGCGATATGCCTGCGATGCTGGCGCAGTTGGCTGGTGATGGGCATGCCTACGAAAGCCAGTTGGGCTGGGGTGCCAATATGAAGGCACATTGGGAACCAGACGTTCAGATCAATGGGTTTGATCAGGAAAACGCCCATCCCCGGTATCGGGATGCCAAAGAGGCTGTAGCCTCGGCAGAATACGATGCGATCGTGTTGACCGAGATGGTAGAAATCAAGGATGCCATCGCCTACTTCGATAGCCCACGATACCTTCGTCGCTGGACAGATGCGGCATGGGCCGGAAATCCACAGGCGCGTGTTTACTTTTACGAAAGCTGGCATGAGCTTGACGATGAAGACGGCTGGCTTGACCGTATTGATCGCGATCTGGCTCTTTATTGGGAAGGTGAAATACTGCGTTCGGCATTGGCGGAAGACGATGCGAGGCGCCCGATCTACGTCATACCTGCGGGCCAGGTGATGGCGCGCTTTGTCCGTGCCGTGGAGGATCAGGGCGGAGTGGGGAATGTCACGGACCGCACTGATTTGTTCAAAGACAAGATCCATCCCAACGACCTAGGCATGTATTTGGTCGCTTTGACGCATTACGCGGCACTCTATCAACGAAGCCCTGTCGGTCTTCCGCATGAACTTCTGCGCGCGAACGGTGAACCTGCAGATGCCCCGAGCGCAGATGTAGCTGCCATGATGCAAGAGGTCGTATGGGATGTTGTTCAGAATTACGCTCCTGCGGGACTTCCCTGATTAACAACGCCGGCACAACATCAAACGTCAGAAATAAACCTTGGCAGAGGTATTAGGACGTTTTGCATCGCGTCATTCAATCGCGTCTCTGCAGCATCAATACCCTCGTTCGGATCAATGGGGGTCGTCAGCCGGACAAGCCCGCTGTCTTGTCGTCCGTTTGTCAGTTTACCCGTCATCAACTGCATCTTGGCTGTAAAGCCTGATGCCGTGCGCTGCCCCTGTTGCTCAAACCAATAGTAAACCAGCATGCGGGATGTGCCTTTTTGGATTACGGCGCGGTTCAGGTTAAATGGCGCATCCGAAAGATCGGTCGCGTTGATCTGGTTCAGTTCCGCAATTTCCCAACCACCACCGGGCAGACAAACCTCTGGCGAATGCACGCCGCCTGAAAGCTGATCGGCATACCAAGCAATAAACAGATCGACAGGTTGGTTCACGCTAGGTTTGGTGATCGTGGAAGAGTAATAGTCATCGGCTGCCAGAATGACTTCGACCTGAGGGTCAAGCGCACGCTGAGGTCCTGCTTGCCAGTCTGCGATGCTGCGTGGGAACAAGGTGAAGGGGTCACGGTTGACGGTCACCGGCTCGCGGGTTGGCATGATGTGCCAAGAAATGGCCAGGACGGCGATAACAAGACTGCTGCCAACAAGGGCGCGTGACGGTTCGACATACCGCAATCGCATCGCTTGCTCGCCTAAACCGTCGGTTTCTAGATCCAATGCATCACGTAGTTTGACCCGGTCGGGCCGCAGGCGAAGCAGTACAGCAGCCAGAACCAGTAAGGCTGCGATGCAAAGCATGAAGATGACCCAGCCTTCAAAGAAGTGGGAAAATCCTTCCAGATGCTCAAGCCCGAAATAATTGACGATGATCCCGGCTACAGCAATCCGAACCGAATTCATCAAGATCGTGATTGGCACCGCAGAGACCAACAAAGTTGCCTTGTGCCATGTCGGTCCGCGATAGATCACGGCAAATATGTAAGAAAAGCTGAGGATAGGGAACATGTAGCGCAGGCCAGAACAGGCCTCGGCCACGTGTAGTTTGAAGATACCCAAATCAATGATGTTGCCTTCAAGAAAGACAGGAATCTGCAAAAGCTGCAGGAAAAACACGCCGAGCTCAGACGATACGCCCTGAAGGTAGGTCGACACACCATAATACAGAGCACCGGGCAGCGGTAACATATAGACCAGATGCAAAACAGGCGACCAGAATTGTCGCCCTTGCCGCCAGCCAAAACAGATCAGAAGCACGGCACCGACCCACAGGATCAGCGCATAGGTGACGATATCGCCGATTTCGATCAGTTTCCCGGCAAGACCCAGGGCAAGTGCAAATAACATCAGGGCCACACCAGGGTCCCGATCTGTCACCGGCGCGGTTTGGACTGGCACCACCTTCAGGTGTCGTAAAAACAGAAGTATTGAAAGGACGGGAATGAGCGGCCCGTGACTATACTCTGGCAATTGCCACGCTACAAAAAGTTCGCCAAGTGCCTCTTGGAACAAGAAAAGTGCAGCGACGGTCATGAACAGCAGCCAGAAAACACCAGGTGTCCACAAAGCACCTATACCCGCGCGTCGCTGGCTTACCGTAGAAACATCTGGCATTATCAAAACACTTTCATATGCAGCGAAGCAAAGTCTTTAAGTTATAAACAAAGAAATCATGTACCGAATTAGTACCCTTTTTAACAGTCCGGAAGTTCTGTCGCAGAGCATTTTGGCAAGCACACGGCCTTTTGATGAACGACAGCCTTTTTCGCGCAACACTTACCTGCTCGTTTGAGAGATGGTCGCCGGTGATTGGCGACCCCGGTTTCATGGGGTGGTTGATCGTAATGCTTTACGCCGCCACATCATTGTTTGCCTTTGCAATGCTTGTATTTGCACCTTTTCCCGGGTTCACCCGCCGACAAGAGCGCGTGTTCTGGTTCGTGTTGGGGCTGATCATGGCTGCACTTGCCATTAACAAGCAGTTGGACCTGCAATCATTTTTGACTTCCTTCGCTCGGTGTCTTTCGCAGTTGCAAGGGTGGTATCAGGATCGAAGGCCGGTGCAGGCGAGTTTCATCATTGGCGTGATGATTGTGATGCTGGTCGCGTTGATAATACTGTGGCTGGTTTTACGCGATAGTCTGCGTCGAAACTGGCTACCGTTGTTGGGTCTTGTTTTTGTCCTGGGTTTTGTGGCAATGCGGGCCGCGGGATTTCATGATTTTGATCGACTGATTAACTTTCGGATAGCGAATATGCGCATGAATTGGGCGCTCGAAATGGTAGGACCAGTGATAGTCATCCTTGGTGGGATTTTAAGTACACGATCTTTGGGCCGTGCGGTGCGTCAATAATGTCAAAACATCGACCAGACGTTTCCGCGACAGAGCCGGATTGGGATCGTGAGCGCCCAAAAGGATATTGGGATCCACCGCGTCGTTTGCTGCGCAGTATTCGTAGTTACCAGCGACTTGTCGGTCGATCCGGACCGCTGGTTTGGTTGGCGCGAAAAAAGAGTCTTTTGTGCTACAGATTTTGGTCGCTGGTGACGCAGGCGGAAATCAGTTTGAAAGCTGATATCGGTGGCGGTTTGATGATGCCGCATCCTAACGGGATCGTTATCCACCCATCCGTCGTCTTAGGACCAAATTGCTTGATTTTCCAGCAATGCACCCTTGGCACGGTAGGCCACAAAAGCGGCGCCCCGCATGTTGGTGGGCATGTGGATATTGGCGCGGGCGCGCGTATATTGGGCCCGGTGCAAATTGGCGATCATGCCAAAATTGGCGCAAATGCGGTGGTGGTAAAAGATGTGCCAGCAGGTGCCGTGGCATCCGGTGTGCCGGCCCAAATCCGGCTAAAGGATTAGCGGCGTCCCTCACGCATCCACGCGCCGACGATAAGTAGCGACGCAATCAAAAGGAACGTCCAGGCAGGCAGGATTGGCGTGATACTGATATCCGCCGTCCGGTAGGCACCGCGCGGTGTAATGCCAAGCCAACCACGACCGGCCGCGGGTCGACCCTCGCGGACGGTGCGCAGGTCGAAACGTCCGTCTTCGACGATGGCAACGCCCCCATTTGTAGCGTTGACAAGCGGTTCCAGATCTTCGGCTGATGCAATGGTCTCTTCAAATTCACGGGGTGCCGCTGGACCGAGTGCCACCACAGCATCCTCGGTTCCATCGCTGAGGCGGTAAAGCCCGACCTCTGGTGCTTCCCACAAAGTTTCGAACCTACCTGGCGAAACTTCTTCCAACGACAAAACCGTCTCGGTCCCATCGGGGTGGGTAACGGTGACGTCACCTGTCTCTGTCTCCAATGTGCGCCTGATGATCTGCATGGTTTGCCCATCGGCCTCGGCCCAAAGCGCCTCTTCTTCCAGTTCCGGCTCTTTCATCATCCAATGAGCGAGGCGACGCAAAAGCTCTAGCTGAGGGCCGCCGCCTTCATAACCGCGATCCCATAGCCATGATTGATCCGAAGACATCAGTGCAACCCGGCCTTCCTGCACGCGGTTCAGTGTCAGCAAGGGACGGTCATCTAGGCCAGACATGACTGTTGTCGCTTCTTCGGGCACCAGCACATCAACAAGCCGGAACCAACGACCCCAACCAGGTCCATCTTCGGCATCGGGGTTGGGGGAATAGGCTTCCAACCCTTCGGTGACAGGATGTCGATGACCGATATCAGTGATTTGGGGAACGAATCCGCGTTCAAACACCCGCGCAGTAGGTGCGCCCGGCAAGATCAGGCCCAGTGGTGAACGGTAAATGCTTTCCGCCATCCCATATTCGGGGCCGGATGAGATCAGGACCGCACCGCCTTCTTCGACATAGGTGCGAATATTGGCGAAATAGTCATCCGGCAAAATTCCACGGCGCGGATAACGGTCAAAGATGATCAGGTCGAAATCGTTGATCTTTTCCAGAAACAATTCGCGGATCGGGAATTGTATGAGTGAGAGCTCTGACGTGCTGGCCCCATCGGCTTTGCCGTTGGGACGCAGGATGGTGAAGTGCACCAGATCGACCGACGCATCTGATTTCAGCAGGTTGCGCCATGTTCGTTCGCCCGGGTGCGGCTCACCGGACACCAGGAGCACACGCAGACGGTCTCGCACGCCGTTAATTTGCACAACGGCTGCATTATTGCGGTCAGTCAGTTCACCTTCGATGGTAGGTGTTTCGAATTGCAGGACATTCATCCCGCCATGGGGAAGAGAGATAGGCACGTCGATGTCTTGATTGACCGGGACGGTCAGCGTGACGGGTTCATCCCCATCCACGGAAAAGGTCAGGTTTGCGCCTTCAGTGCTATCGGGCGCTGCCCCCTGATCTTCGATGCGTAGTTTGAGCTGTATTTGTTCACCCAAAATCCCAAAGGCCGGTGCGTTCGAAACAACCAAACGACGATCCCAATCGGTGGAGTGACCTGTCAGAACAGTATGCATTGGCGCGGGAAGGTTGGGCGCGCGTTCCATATCATGCAATCGACCATCCGTCAGCAGGATTACCCCGGCAATGCGGCCTTGCGGTTCTTCGGCCATCGCCTCGGAAAGTGCTGTCATGAGGGCTGTGCCTTCATCACCTTCGCCGTCGCCCAGCCTCACTTCGCGTAGTTCGGTGTTGGGCTGACCGTCGATTTCGGCCTCTATATTGGCAATGGCTGCGGCATTCTGATCAGGTCTGTCGCTGATCCGCTGACTGGCGCTTTCATCGACGACGAGGATGACGATATCGGTCAGCGGTTCGCGGTCCTCGCGTTGGACCGCTGGATTGGCAAGCGCTGCAAGCAAGGCAAGACCTGCCAGCCCGCGCAACCACCAACCGGGCAAGCGGCGCCAGATTGCCAGCGCCACACCAGCTGCAGCCAAGGCTGCCACAATATAGAGTGGCAGCATCGGGATCAGCGGATCGAAGATAAGCGTTCCAGTCACAGGTGCATCCTTACTGGCCGAGCCGATCAAGGAGATCAGGTACATGCACCTGATCAGATTTATAGTTGCCAGTCAGCACATGCATGATCACGTTTATGCCAAAACGCAGCGCATATTCCCGCTGCTGTTCGCCCGCCGTGCCGCGCCCAACCGGAAACATGCGGTTGCCGTATTCGTCTACGGCCCAGGCTCGGGTCCAATCATTGCCGCCGATAATGACTGGCGTCACACCATCATTGAGGTTGCGAAATGGCATGCCGGGTATTTGTTCGGCGTCGGCAGGCGCCGCCTCGACCCAAACATCGCGGCTGTTGTAGCGTCCCGGGAAATCCTGCAGCAGATAAAAGGTTCGCGTCAGGATATGGTCAGAGGGCACCGGCTCAAGGGCGGGAATATCCAGGCTGCGGGCGATGGCCTGCAGTTTTCGTCCTTCCGGCGAACCAGAACCGAAACCCGCCGTGTTCGCATCACGGGTATCGAACATGATCATCCCGCCCGTACGAAGATAACGGTTCAGCTTCGTATAAGCCTCACGCGAGGGGAGCTGCTGGTTGGGTGTGATCGGCCAATAGAGGAACGGAAAAAAGGCCAGCTCATCGGTTTCAATATTCACACCGATGGGATCAGCCGGCTCGATGGCAGTGCGCCGAAACAGCGTTTGCGATAACCCCCTTAGCCCAGCCTCAGCGATATCATCGGTGTTTTGATCCCCCGTCAGCACATGGGCCAGTACGACCTCTGATGTGGCCCGGATCGCGAATTCATCACCGCTATCCTGAGCCTCTGCATGGGGTGCCGCCAAGAGCAGCAGGACAAGCGCTGCTGCAACGTCCGCACGAGGCCCGCGCAGTCGTCCGCCAACGGCCAGTGAGGCTAATACATCAACCAACAGCAGGGCAATTGCCGCGCTGATCAGCCAGCCCTTCATGGCCGTTTCGCGGGTGATGGCCAGCCCTTCAACTGCAATGCGTGCGGGCCAGGCGGCGACGTTCAACATGGTTTCTGGTCCTATGACATTCACCGCAATCTGCTGATCTTCCCCAGCATATAAGCCCGGTTGCAGGTCAGGTCCAAGAACCGGGTCCAGCAAATTTTCACCATCAACGCCGGGTAGGGCGGTACCATCCTGCAAATCACCAAATGCATCGAGTACCTTGTTGGGCAGCCAGGTGGTTCCCTCCAATGCCTCTTTCTCAGGTGTGCCGGGACGGGTTGAAACAGCCAGCCTTTCGAGCATTTGCACGAAAAGACCTGAGAGCGGTAAGCTCGACCACTGCGCATTCGCCGTGACATGGACAAGAACAACCTGACCCTCGCCAGTGATCTTGCGGGTCACAAGCGGCGTGCCGTCGGCCAGTTCTGCGATCACGCGCTCCGACAGTGTAGGGTCGGGCTGCGCCATGACTTGCGACGTCACGGTGACATCGTTTGGGACGGGCAAACCAAAGAATGGCGATTCCTGATCAAAGGGCGCAAGTGCCTTGGGTTCTCCCCAGCTCATCGCGCCACCTATAGTCCGACCACCAGACCGCAGCCGGACAGGCAAAAGCGGGTCCTCACTGCTGCGCCCCAGATCAGAGGCCGCCAGACGTGGACCGGCAAAACGAAGGAGCATTCCACCTTTCTCGACCCATTCCTGAATGCCTGCGGTCTCATCCTCGGTCAGCGTGGCGACATCGGCGAGGATGAGCACATCAGGATTGGCGAGCAGGATGTCCTCGAGCGTGCCTTCGATCAGGTCCGCCGTTGGGTCCAAAGCCTCGCGCAGATAGTATAGCGGTGACAACAGGTCGAGCGCCTCGCGTTCGTCGCTGCCGGCCACGAGCGCAACTTCGCGACGTTTGAGGCTGTCATCTGTCAGGCTGACAGCACCAGCTGATCGTGCGCCGCTGGTTTCAAATCGGGTGATCCGGTTGCGTAACTCGGGCGGCAGAACCATTGCCGTTTCGGCCACAGCTTCACCCGCCGGGAACGTAATCGGGACGGTCGCCAGTTGGCGTACCGCACCAGTCGGGTCCGTGCCTACGGCTGTGATTGTGGGGGCAATTTCAGTACCCACAGGTGTGCGCACGGCTGAAACAAGCACCTCGCCGTCCTCAAACTTGGCGGGGCGCAATCCGATGATCGGGCGCGGTGTCTGAAACACGGTTACGTTGCCCTTGGTCTCAAGCGTGGCCAGCAGGTTTTCACGTCCGTCCCAATCAAGGCCATCCGAAATCCAGTATGTTTCAAAATCTTCATCCAGCCCGGTAAACCATTCAACAGCCGCCTGATCAGGCAACCATGGCTGCGGTTGGACATTTGGAAGCCTATTTTGCCATTCATTCGGCGACGCAAATGGCACGTCGTCATCCGGCAGGTCGGTCAAACTGATCACAGCTGTTCGCCGATCACTGGCAGACGCCTCAGACAGCAACGTATCAATACGGTCCATCTTGTCTCGCCACTGGCCCGCACCAGCCCAGCTGGCATCCACCAGAATGACAAGATTACCCCTGCCGTCGCGCGCATGCTGAGGATTAAGAACAGGTCCTGCGAAACCGATGATCACAGCGGCAACAGCCAAAAGACGCAAAAGCAAAAGCCACCATGGCGTGCGGTCTGTCTGGCTTTCGTTATCGGCCAGCCCTAAAAGAAGGGCGACGCCCGGAAACCGCCGCCTGATCGGTGCAGGCGGGACCGCTCGCAGCAAGAGCCACAGGATCGGCAGCGCGATCAGCCCCAAGAGCAACCAGGGCGCGGTGAAGCCGATATTACCAAGCACCCACATCAGCGCATCACTTTCCATGCGGACCGGAACTTTGAGCCAGAATGAAAAAAGGCGCTCATTTGCGTCGTTCCAATGCTCCATAGAGCCACAAAAGGGCGGCCGTGGCGTTTTGTTCCGTGTGATGAGTATAGAATTGCCACCCCGTCATACGGGCCAGATAGCTGAGCCGGTCTTTGCGCTGGGCCAGCCGTTCAAGGTAGCGTTCTTTCAGATCGCCAGCTTTGAGCGTTTCATGTTCAATCGCACCGGTCATGGATTCAAAGACGGTCCGTCCGTCGAATGGGAATGCCTCTTCCTGCGGGTCCAGTACCTGCAATAACGCGCCACGTACCCCACGATCAGCGGCGCGCAACAGTGCATCTTCGACAGGTTGGATATCACCGAGAAAATCGCTGACATACAGAGCGCGTGAATGAGGTAGCATCCCCTGCGCATCCGGTGTCCCATAATCCACATCGTCATCCTGCGTAAGCAATTGGGCCATTTTCAACAGTTGCGCCTCGCCCCGCCGTGGCGGTAAACGCAGGCCGGTCAGGCCCACCCGTTCACCACCCCTGATCAGTAGAATGGCCGCTGCCAGCGCAAGCGTTCGTGCACGTTCAGCTTTGGTCGGGTTGTTTTTTGACGCAAAGGTCATGGACGCCGCTTGATCCACCCAAAGGATGATGGACTGGGCGATCTGCCATTCCTTGTCCTGCACAAAATTAGCGTCGGATCGGGCGGACCGGCGCCAATCAATGCTGCGTGCCTCATCATAGGGTTGCGCCGGTCGGTACTGCCAAAACGTATCCCCGGTACCAGCACGCTTGCGCCCATGGTCCCCCAGCAACACAGTTGTTGCCAGATGCTCTGCTTCGGCCAAAAGCGGTGGAAGCGGTGCTGCGAGATCTTCGGACGCTGAACGTAGGGCGAGCGGTTCTGTCATGCCGCGGTGGCAACCCGCGTGGTCTGCTCTGCAACGCTGTTGATGGTGGCATGGATGCTTTCACCGCGTGCGCGGGCCGCAAAGGATAGTGCCATACGGTGCTCCAGAACCGGCACGGCCATGGCCCTGACATCTTCCGCTGAGGGGGCCAGACGCCCGTTCAACAAGGCTTGCGCACGAACAGTGAGCATAAGGGCCTGCGCGGCGCGTGGCCCTGGGCCCCAACTGACATTCTGGCGAACCAGATCGGTCGCGCCCTCGTCATTCGGGCGACAGCCGCGGACCAGATCAAGGATCATTTCAACGATGTTTTCACCAACAGGCATTCGGCGCAGTAATGTCTGCGCTTCCAGCAATTCAGTTGCCGTGAATACGGCCTCAGATTCCGCTTCTTCCACACCAGTCGTCGCGATCAGGATGTCTTTTTCCGTGTCACGGTCGGGGTAGGGGACGTCAATCTGCACAAGGAAACGATCAAGCTGCGCCTCTGGCAGCGGATAGGTACCTTCCTGTTCGATTGGATTTTGTGTTGCCAGAACATGGAATGGCATACCCAACGCACGATGTTGGCCGGCAATCGTAACTTCCTTTTCCTGCATGGCCTGCAGCAACGCAGATTGTGTGCGAGGTGACGCGCGGTTGATCTCATCAGCCATCAGAAGCTGGCAGAAGATCGGGCCTTCGATGAACCGGAAATTGCGGGTGCCGTCTCCGGTGGTTTCCAGCACCTCGGAACCAAGAATATCGGCGGGCATCAGATCTGGCGTGAACTGAATGCGATTGCCATTCAGGCCCATCACGGTGGACAGGGTATCGACCAAACGGGTCTTGCCCAAGCCGGGAAGGCCGATAAGTACCGCGTGACCGCCGCAGACTAATGCGGTAAGTGTAAGGTCGACAACGCGCGGTTGGCCGATAAAGCGGGCCGCAATACTTTGCCGCGCCTCGCCAAGTTTGGCGCTGAGGGTTTCAATCCCCGCGACAAGATCCGCATCGTTGACCATGACAATCCTCCGGTTGAACTATATTGCTCTATACCAACAGATATTCCATCGAACCCCAATGGCAAAAGTAATGAGCACACAAAAGATTGTGACACCATCGGCAGAAAGCCTCGCGTCATCGGCACGTGCCGCACAAAAGGGCGGTTTGCCGCCGGTTCACCTGTGGAATCCGCCGTTTTGCGGCGATATTGATATGCGGATCGCGCGGGACGGAACGTGGTTTTACCTCGGCACGCCGATCGGACGCTTTGAATTGGTCAAACTGTTTTCAACGATTCTGCGGCGGGATGGCGATGATTACTTTCTGGTCACGCCGGTCGAGAAAGTCGGGATCACAGTTGATGATGCCCCGTTTGTCGCGGTCGATTTTGATCATGTGGGTGACGCTCTGGTGTTTGAAACCAATGTCGGCGACACCGCGACGGCCGGCTTGGATCATCCCATCCGGGTCGTGCGCGACCCGCAGACAGGTGAGCCAAGCCCCTATATTCTGGTGCGTGCCAACCTTGAGGCGCTGATAGATCGCAAATCATTCTACCGTCTGGTCGATATCGGCGAGGAGGCAGATCACGAGGGCACGCGATGGTTCGGCGTGCGCTCGCAAGGTGTTTTCTTTCCGATTATTCCCGCAGCAGAACTGGCCTGAAATCAGTTCAGCACGTTTGGCCAATTCGCATCGGCGGTCTCGATATGGCCGGGGATGTCGTTTTCCCAGCGCCGCTGGATACGGTTGGAATAGTTAAGATAAAGCTTTCCATCCACAATGCTCCACGCTTCTGGGATGGTGGTGGCGGTTGATCCCTTTGCCACCGCATAGGCGCAGTAGCCGCCGTATTGTGGGGCGTAAGTCTCTGGATTTGCGGCGAAAAGATCACGGTTCTCTTCGGATGAAAACTGCCATGTCGCCTCCATCCACTCATGAGTGATGGAGGCATCACCGGCCACTGGCTCCCCTTGGGTGAAGTATGCGACCGGGTCCGTGCCATCGATGGCGATCCCGTCTTCGGTATAGATGCTCGGCGCGGTCTGGGCGTGCGACGGCAAAACCGAAAGCGCAACAAGCGGTAGGGCTGCGACGAGGGATAATATCTGGCGTCTTGTGGCGGGCATGGTGATCTCCGATTTTTCGATGGTAGCCAAGCATTTAACGAGATTTAGGATTGTTACTAGATGCCTCACTCAAGCGTTATGGATTGTCATAATCGTCGTATCGGCGCGTGGTCTTGGCTGTCTGCAACTCAAGCGGTATGGCTAGTGAAAAGCCGAAGGTCTGATCATGCCGAAATTTTGCGCCAACCTGACGTGGCTGTTTCAGGAACTGCCCTTGATGGAACGGTTTGCGGTAGCCAAGGACGCGGGCTTTGACGCCGTTGAAATACTCTTTCCCTACGATGCCAATGCACAGGATATCGTTGACCAGCTGGTCCGGCATGATTTGTCGATGGCGTTGATCAATTGCCCGCCGCCAAACTACACCGGGGGTGATCAGGGTTGGGCTGCGGTGCCGGGTCTGGAAGACCGGTTTCAGCGTGATTTCAAACGGGCATTGCGCTATGCAAAAACACTGAACGCGCAGCATTTGCATATCATGGCGGGAGAGGCTGTTGGTGATGCTGCAAGGGCTATTTTTGTTGAGAATTTGCGCTGGGCGGCCCGTACAGCGCCCAAGCAAATGCTGACAATTGAGCCGATCAATCCAGTCGACATGCCCGGCTATTTCCTAAACGATTTCCAGTTGGCGCGAGAGGTGTTGGAGGCGGTCGATGCCCCAAATCTGCGCCTGCAATTTGACGCCTATCACGCGGCGCGTATTCATGGCGATGTGCCAGCGCTTTGGGCTGAAATGGGTGAGTATGTGGCCCATGTGCAAGTGGCCCAGACACCCGACCGGTCAGAGCCGGATCAGGGCGAAATAGACTACCCTGCCTTTTTCGCGATGCTGGATGCCGGCGGGTATGACGGTTGGATCTCGGGTGAGTACAAACCAAAGGGCGAAACTGCCGCTGGATTGAGTTGGGTGCAGTAGGGTGCGCAACGGTCGGTAGGTGTTGCGTGCCCCTCCGGTTCGTCAAACGGGGCGAATCGTTCGTTAACGCTGGGAAAAAAGGGTTAAAAGCGGGTCTGAAATCGGTCGGCGAAGCATCGGCAAAACGTATGGCAGCACCGTGCGATGCCCCGTGATTGCCCCCGTTAACGCAACGCGCGGTCTCGATTGTTAACAACGGGTTAGCGTCAGTGGCAATTGATGGTCGCGCCGGAGCCAATCGCGATCTCATTGCGCCGACAAGTTGATGTCTCAGGTCTTGTCTCCGGACAGACGCACGACGGTTCCCTGCGCAACAGCACAGAGCGTTTCTTGCTCACCATCAACCGAATAAATGTGGCATTGGCAGACTGCCTGTCGCCCCGACACTGCGATGGGTTCAGCCTTCGCGCTTAGCAAAGGCCCCCTGCCTGGTTTGAGGTAGTTGATCTTGAATTCGGACGTCAGCGCATCGCTTGAAAGTGCTATGCCGCCCGCAAAAGTAATTGCGTTGTCGGCGAGATATGAGAGGAGGCCACCATGCGCGTATCCGTGTTGCTGACACAACGCGTCTCGCAGCTCCACTTGGATGATTGTGCTGGTCTGTGTAACTTCAGCCAACTCCGCCCCGATGTGCTGGCTGAATGGCTGACTGTCGAAGATTGAACTGGCGAGGCTCAGGATGTCGGGCTGCTTCATATCGGCCTTCCTTTGAGTGGTCTTTGTCATTGCCGCATTTGTTTAGCGTGTATGATCGGATCAATCGTATTTCGTCGGGGCCTGCTGATCGCCTTCTTGAACGGGCTCAATTAGATCGATGCCATGGTATCAGATTTTTCGGTAGGCACTGTGGAACGTCAGGTGATTTTAACCTTCACGTCTGGACACTGACCAGAAACAGAAAAAGTGACAAAGCTGTCCGTCGTGGGTACAGCAGCGAAAGTGTCAAAGGAGCCCACTTTACCCAATGCTGCATCCCGCGCGTGCCGTCGAGATATGGAAAGGCTATTCAGTCCGCTCGTCCGTAAGGTCTTCACAGGCGTAGTCTTCATAGGAATCTGATGTCAGTGTGACTTCGTCCGACCCCTCAAAGGGTGTTTCAAGGTAGAGCGGATCGACAAATGAATATTCCCGCGTCAGCACTGTGCCATCCTCATTCAGCGTGAATTGTTCTATGACGGTTAGTTCTTCGCTGTTTTTTACGGTTTGTGGACCACCGCCGCCCGCTGGTGGTTCCGGACGATCAGCTTGTTCCTCACCTTCAGTATCCCCTCCGCGCGGAGGGCTCGGGGCCATAATCCAGCCTTCGTCAAATCCGGTCGTCGTCACAACCAACGTATCACCGTCCCATTCGCCCACAGAATATCCTGCGCGGCTGGGTACGAAATCATCAGGCATGTCGCTGCCATCGAGATGGATCGTGCGTTCCAAATCCATAAATCCGTAGCTTATGGTAATTTCGGTGTCGGACTGGGCGATGGAATTCACCATGCCGTTAAAGGTCCAATCCATCGCGATGTTTGTTATCTGACAATTCAGGCGCGGATTCTCGTCCGAAGTTGCGTTGGCAACCGCAGACATGCCAGCCTCGGTCAGGGACGTGGTTGGCCTCTCACCACTACGTTCCTGCGGGTTTGCCATTGCCCAATTGCCGTCAATATTGGGTGTACCATCTTCCCGAACAATCTCGCGTTCCGCTACATCGACCGTGCCGTCATCGCCAATGGTATCTTGGCGATCCAACGTCATACCATCTGCAAAGGTAATCTTGGTCAATTGACACGTCGTGGGATCGTCCCAATCAGGGGAACCAAGGACGGTAATCTCGCTCCCGATTTCAAACATCTCTTCGGTCCAACCGCCGCGTTTCAAAGTGGATCCGGATTCCATGGCGCAGCGCATGTTGATCACTTCGCCGTTCTCGTCGGTGACATCAAAATAGACATAAGCATGTGGGTTAACGAGGCTGATGCGCGTAACGTTACCCGTCAATTCGTTTTCTATACTCATGTCGAATTGACCGCTGATACCGTGGTGGGCCATGACGACCAGCGGCGCGGCGCATAGGGTTGCGGTCAGTCCAAGGATTCGTAGATTTAACATGGTCTTATGTCCTCACTTAGATAAAGAGGGGAAGGCGTCACGGCGCCTTGTTCATGGTCACTAAACGATGGCGGCGCGTGTTTCCGTCGCTTGATGTTTGGAAAACGTGATAGTCGACTGGCGACCAATCACCCGCGAAAGCCACGAATCATGGTTGTTGATGTCGATGTCAGCAAGCCAAAAAAGCGGTCATTTGCGTAGCCGCAACGGAAGCTCACTTTGTCTCGCGTCTTAATGTTTCGTGCGTAATGCGACGAAAGGTTGGTTTGAAATCCACCGAGATTGGACGCGTCGAACGGCTGTTTCGACGAGACGGGCCGCATCGCAGCAGTAAGTTTTCCGCAACTGCGAGGGAATGCTGCGGCAGCAATAGCTCCATCTGCACAAGTCCGGTGTGTCGTGCCGTTGCGGCAACACCGTTGCGGGGGCTGGTGAGGTGGGGTGACAATGTTGGCGGTCTCCGGTAGGGCGGGGTCAAATTCCATCATTTCCAGGATGCCCCATGGCCCGTGCCCTTTTAGCAAGTTTTGCTGATAGTCTTTCGCTTCGTGACCCGAATGCTCCTTTGACGCCAGCGCAGTTGCGTATCGATGTCTTGTCGGGCCTTACCGTTGCCCTGGCACTTGTACCGGAGGCGGTCGCCTTTGCCTTTGTGGCCGGTGTTGAACCGCTGGTGGGTCTTTATGCGGCGTTCATTGTCGGGTTGATCACGGCTGTCTTTGGTGGCCGCCCCGGGATGATCTCGGGTGCGACTGGTGCATTGGCCGTTGTGATGGTCAGTTTGGTGGCTGAACACGGGGTAGAGTATCTTTTTGCGACTGTCGTCCTGATGGGCTTGATACAGATATTTGTCGGCATCATGCGGTGGGGGAAGTTCATTCGCCTTGTGCCGCATCCGGTGATGCTGGGGTTTGTGAATGGCCTTGCTATCGTTATTTTCCTGGCGCAATTGGGCCAGTTTCAGGTGCCCGGCACCGCAGAGGCATCGGGTCACGGGATGGCAAGTGGCGAATGGCTGTCGGGCGGGCCGTTGGCCTTGATGCTTGGCCTTGTGGCGCTGACCATGGCTATCATCTGGGTCATGCCGCGGATTACAAACGCGGTTCCCGCACCGCTTGCCGGGATCGGAATTGTCGCGGCTATTGTGATTGGCTTCGGGCTTGATGTGCCGCTGGTTGGTGATCTGGCCAGCATCGAAGGGGGACTGCCACCTTTCCATATTCCGGTCGTTCCGCTGAACTGGGAGACGTTTGAAATCATCCTGCCATACGCGCTGATCCTGTCGGCCATCGGGCTGATCGAAAGCCTTTTGACCCTGAACCTTGTGGGCGAGATGACCGGCAAGCGCGGCGGGGCGAGCCAGGAATGTATTGCCCAAGGCGCTGCCAATACCGTGACCGGCTTTTTTGGCGGGATGGGCGGTTGTGCCATGATCGGCCAATCCATGATCAACGTGAAATCCGGTGGCCGCACGCGGGTTGCCGGGATTGCCGCTGCGTTGTTCCTGCTGGCATTCATCCTGTTCGCGAGCAGCCTGATCGAGCGTATCCCGCTCGCCGCCCTTGTGGGCGTGATGTTCATGGTGGTGATCGGGACCTTTGCATGGAATTCGCTGCGGATTTTGCGCAAAGTGCCACGCACGGACGCTTTTGTGACCATCCTCGTGACCATTGTGACCGTTGCAACCGATCTGGCGACGGCTGTTGTCGTCGGTGTCATCGTTTCGGCCTTGGCCTATGCGTGGAGCAATGCAACACGCATTCACGCCATCAAACGCGAGAGCAAGACGGAGGCGGGTGCGCAGGTGTATGAAGTGCAGGGGCCGCTGTTTTTTGGCTCAGCTGACGGGTTCATGGAGATCTTCGACGTTGAGAGCGATCCGGACGTTGTGATCGTCGACTTTGCCGCGAGCCGCGTTGCCGATCAATCGGCATTGCAAGCAATCGAGGCCGTCGCCCAAAAATATGAGGCCGCAGGCAAGGCTATCCAGCTGCGCCACCTGAGCCGTGATTGTCATCAGCTTCTGTCAAAGGCTGGGCATTTGATGATCGATAGTGATGATGACCCGGACTATGAATTGGCGGTGGATTACAGTGTGAGAACCGGAATTATCGGCGGGCACTAATGCTTGCCGGAAACGCTGTTTTTTCGTAATGTCGGCGGTGTCACTCGCCGGGTTCACGGCGGACAATACCTAAGAGTATGAGAATGAAGTTGATGGATTTTGCTGTCTATGAACAGCAATTGAAGTGGGCTGCACTTGGGCTGGGGATTGGCAGCACCTTGTGCGTGGTTCAGGGCTGGCATTTGGGGGCAATGATTTTCAGCCTGCCGTTTTGTCTGATCTGGATGTATTGCGGCTGGTTGCGCGGGGAACGTCAGTTGAAATATATCAACATGCTGTTTGCCGTTTTGTACGTTTATGGTCTCGGGCGTTATTTTTTGATGGTCTAACTGTCACCCGGTCGCGTCAGGCTGAATACCTCGCGGATGACGGAATAGTCTTTGTACCCAAGCCGTGTCAGCGGGTTGAACTGGGCCACATCGAACATGCCGTCGTTCAGGCAATCATCCCGCAGATGGACACCGGTCACTTCGCCGAACACGGTGAAATTGGCCTCACCGGGAAGTTTGACGATTTGGGTGAGCTTGCATTCCAACGTCGCCGGGGCGTTCGCGACCCGTGCGCAGGGGATGGTTTCGCAGGCTGTCTTGTCGATACCGGCAAGGGCGAACTCGTCCACATCCTTGTCCCATGGGCCGGAGGTACGGTTCATCACATCCCGCATCGCGTATTCGACGATGTTGACGGCAAAAACGCCCGTGTCGCGGATATTCGACACGCTGTCCTTGGTGTCGCCCCGGTCGGGTTTCGCGCTGGTTGAGGCGAACATGACCTGCGGCGGTTCGTAAGCTACGGCGTTGAAGAACGAATACGGGGCCAGATTGTCCGATCCGTCAGCGCCCCGAGTCGAAATCCAACCGATGGGCCGGGGGGTCACGACGGCATTGAACGGGTTGTGTGGCAACCCGTGCCCGTTTTTGGGTTCATAAAACATGATGCAGACTTTTCCTTGACTTGGCATAGGGGTAGCGTGGCGCAACGGCCTTGACCAGATGAAAGACACATGCAGCAAGCAGCCATTGTTCTGGCCGAGGAGACGGCAAATGACTGGTGGGAAGTCGAAGCGCTTTACGATTTGTGTTTCGCTCCGGGCCGGTCTGCTTTGTCGTCCTACCGCTTGCGGGACGGGGTGGACCCGATTGGCGCGCTTTGTCTGACGGCAAGGGATGCAGACGGGGTTTTGGCGGGTGCGGTGCGGAATTGGCCGGTTCTTGTTGATGATACCAAGGCCATTCTGCTGGGGCCGATAGCCGTACACCCGACCCGCCAGGGCGAAGGGATCGCGGCGCTTTTGATGCAGCATTGTCTGACCGTGGCCCGTGAAACGGGCTGGGAGCGGATCATGCTGGTGGGCGATGGGCCTTATTACGCGCGGTTTGGATTTCACATACTGCCAGGCGTCGAAATGCCGCCCCCAACCAACCCGGATCGGGTTTTGGGCGCGGCCCTGATTGACGGCGCCTGGGACGATGTTTTTGGGCCGGTCCGGCCAGCGCGCGATTGCAATTAGATGTGAAGTGCCCATGTTTAGATCATGGATATTGATCTGGATAATTTGAAAGACGTCACTTTTGACGATGCAAAAGAGCCGCTTGATGATGTGGCATTGGAAGAAATAGCCACGCTTGCAGCCAAACAACACAAGGCCAATGGTGGCCTGATGACGGCTATCAATTTTGTCGGTGGGCAGGTGGAGGACGGGCTGAAACTGTTGCCTCAATCGGTGCGCGCGCAACTGGATACAGTCGCGCGGCGTGCGCTTCGCCAAAGTTACGACATGGCGCATCGGTCCCGTAGTGGTGCGGGCGAAAAGGTTGGATCAGACCGGTTGCACCGCGTTGCAGGGACGCTATCGGGCGCTGTGGGTGGCTTGGGCGGTTTGCCGACGGCCTTGGCAGAACTGCCGCTTGCGACCACATTGATTTTCCGCGCGGTCCAGTCTGTTGCCGCAGAACATGGCGAAGACCCGGATGCAGAGGAAACCCGTATGGAATGCCTCGCGGTGTTTGGCGCTGGTGGTCCGGGCACTGACGATGACGGTGTGGATACGTCCTTTATCGGCGCCCGACTTAGTCTGACCGGTCCGGCGCTGAACAAGCTGATTGCGAAAGTTGCCCCGCGTTTTGCTGCCGTACTGTCGCAGAAGCTTGCATCGCAAGCCGTCCCTGTATTGGGTGCTGCGGCTGGTGCGGGGACGAATTATGCTTTCGTCAATTACTACGTCTCCATCGCGCATGTGCATTTCGGATTGCGCCGATTGGGCCGCAAACATGGAAGCGACGCTGTGTTGGAGGAATTCCACCGCGTTCTGGCCGAAGCCAAAGTGCCGGTAAACCTGAACTAGACTTGATAGACCAGCCAGTCGGACACTGCGCGCCGGGGTGATTGTTCACCTTTGGCGGCTGACTTGTCCATGATCGCCTTCACTTCTGTCAGATCCACCCGCCGCAAGACGTGTTTGACTGGCCCGACAGAGGCCGGTCGCATGGAAAGTGAACGCAGACCAAGGGCGGCAAAGCATAATGCTTCAATCGGACGACCGGCATCTTCACCGCAGAATGATAGTGGGACATTCGCCTTTGAACACCGCTCCACCAGCATTTCCAGAAACGAAAGAAAGCTGACATCCAGTGTGTCATAACGCCGCCGCACACGTTCGTTTTCGCGATCAGCGGCAAAGAAGAACTGTTTGAGATCGTTGCCACCGATGGAGATGAAATCGACCTCTTCGAAAAAGGCATCGGGTGCGAAGCCCAGCGAAGGTGTCTCAAGCATCGCGCCAACCTCGACCGATGAGGGCAGGGGGTGGCCCAGCTTGTCTTCGCGCTGGATCGCCTTTTCAAACTCTGCCTTGGCGCTGCGAAATTCGCTAAGCTGTGTGACGAAAGGGAACATCAGCGTCAGTGGTCCGCCATTGGCTGCCCGGATAAACGCCTGCAACTGCATCCGCAGAACACCCGGCTTGTCCAAGCCCACACGAATGGCCCGCCAGCCCATTGCCGGGTTGGGTTCGTCATTCGGCTTCATGTAGGTCAGAACCTTGTCAGAGCCGATGTCGAGCGTGCGGAAATTGACGCGCCGCCCGTTCGCCGCCTCAATCACACGCGAATAAAGCGCCGATAGTTCGCTGCGCCGGGGCATTTGATTGCGGATCAAAAATTGCAGTTCTGTTCGAAAGAGGCCGACACCTTCGGCACCGGACCCTTCCAATGATGGCAGATCCGCCATCAACCCCGCATTCATGTGCAACGACACGACCGACCCGCACCTTGCCTGCGCGGGCAGATCGCGGATCGAGGCATAGCGTTCCTGCGCGCGGGTTTGCATCGCAAGTTTGTCGCGGAACGCAGCATGCACGTTATCATCAGGTCGCAGATGCGCGACGCCTTGTTCGCCATCGACAAGGATGACGTCGCCGTTCAGCGCCTCTCTTGTGATGCCGCTGGCGTTGATGACAAGCGGAATGGCCCATGCACGGGCAACGATGGTGGCGTGACTGCCAACCGATCCTTCGCTCAGCACGATGCCTTTCAGCGCCTTGCCATATTCAAGAAGCTCCCCCGGTCCGATATTGCGGGCCACGAGTATGGGGTTTTCCGGTATCTCGGCGCGTGCGTCAGCGCCTTGCCCTGTCAGGATACGTAAAAGCCGGTTGGACAGGTCATCCAGATCCGACAATCGTTCGCGCATATAGGCGTCGCCCGCCTTTGATAGTCGCGCGCGGGCCATTGATTGCTCTTTTTCAACGGCCGCCTCTGCGGATAGGCCGCTTTCCACATCGGCCTCCATCCGTTTGACCCAACTCGATGAGTTGGCGAACATACGGTAGGCTTCAAGAACCTCGATCTGATCGGCGTCGGCGGTACGGGCGCCGGTCAGCATCGTGTCCACGGTTTTGCGGAGCGTTTCCACACCTTCGCGCAGGCGTTTGAGTTCGACATCCGGATCATCCGAGATCGGATTGGTGACGACCACGCGGGGTTCATGCAGGAATACGGTGCCTTCGCTGGCCCCTTCCTGTGCGATTGAGCCTCGAAACAACACCGGCTGTTGATGGCGTGCCATGAGGGCCGCGCCTTCGCCGACGAAAGCCCCCAGTTCGGTCATTTCGGCAAGGACCATCGCGACGATTTCAAGCGCATAAACCTCGTCAGCGGTGAACAGGCGCGCGTTCTTGGATTGCACGACCAGAACGCCCAGTACGTCGCCCAGACGCTGGATCGGGACACCGCAGAACGATGGGTAACGCTCCTCCCCGGTTTCCGGCATGTAGCGGAACCCTTTTTCGGACGGGGCATCGGCGGTATTGACGGCCACCCGCGATCTGGCCGTGCGACCGACCAGACCTTCGCCAAGCCGCATGCGTGTTTTGTGAACCGACTCGGGCTCCAGACCCTTGGTTGCGCAAAGTTCCAGTGTTTCGGGATCGCGGAAAAGATAGATCGAACAGACCTCGGTCTGCATGGAGCCGGCAATCAGATCGACGACCTGATTCAGCCGGGCCTGACCTTCGCGATCGCTTCCCAGCGCCTCGCGCAGACGGCCCAGCAGCTTGCGGCTTTCGCTTTCCATCCCGTGTGGCATTGCCGTCCTCGTCCTTCGAGGCGCATTGCCTCCCGGGTCGTCATACCGGACGCAGCGGGGTGAGGGGAAGTCCCAATGCACGTCGACGTTGCGATGACGGTTGTGACCGGTTTGTATCGGCTATTTTTTGATCGCAGGCGTCAGCAAGGAAAAACCGTGTGGCTCACGCGGCCTTTTCAAGCTCGAACGCGTCGTGCAGCGCCTGCACGGCAAGTTCCATATATTTGCGGTCAATCAGCACAGAAATCTTGATTTCAGATGTTGTGATGACTTTTATGTTGATGCCTTCGCCGGATAGAACTTCGAACATTTTGGCCGCGACACCGGTATGGCTGCGCATCCCGATACCGACGACGGAGACTTTCGCCACGCTTTCATCGGCCACAAGATCATGGAAATTGATGCTGCCGCTGGTCTTGGCCTCTTGCATGGCTTGTTCGGCCCGCTTGACCTGATCCGTCGGGCAGGAGAACGTCATATCCGTCCGGCCCTCTTCCGAGATGTTCTGGACGATCATGTCCACATTCACACCAGCCTCGGACAGGGGGCCAAAGATAGCGGCTGCAATACCGGGTCGGTCGGCCACGGAGATGAGGGTCATTTTCGCTTCGTCGCGGGAATAAGCGACACCGGCCACTACGTTGGATTCCATGATTTCCTCCTCATCGCAGACAAGTGTTCCTGCATTGCTGGATGGTTCTTCGAAAGATGATAGCACGCGCAAACGGACCTTGTATCGCATGGCAAGCTCGACCGAGCGGGTTTGCAACACTTTCGCCCCAAGTGAGGCAAGCTCAAGCATTTCCTCAAAGGCGATTTTGTCCAGCCTGCGGGCCTTGTTGGTGATCCGGGGGTCGGTCGTGTAAACGCCGTCCACATCGGTATAGATATCACAGCGTTCCGCGCCAAAGGAGGCGGCAAAGGCAACCGCTGTCGTATCAGACCCGCCACGTCCCAGCGTCGTGATCCGACCTTCAGGGCTGACCCCCTGAAAACCAGCGACGATGGCGACCTTCATGCCTTCGGCGAATTTGGCATTGATATTGTCGGTGGGTATTTCCTCGATCCGCGCACTTGAATGTGCGGATGTCGTTTTCACCGGTACCTGCCAGCCCTGCCAACTGCGTGCAGGAATGTCCATTTCCTGCAACCGCAAGGCCATCAGGCCCGCTGTCACATTCTCGCCCGATGACACGACCGCATCATATTCACGGGAATCATAAAGCGGGGCGGTCTCATCCACCCAGCCAACCAGTTCGTTCGTTTTACCAGACATGGCCGAGACGATGACGATGACGTCATACCCATTGGCCACCTCAAGCGCGATCCGTTTGGACGCGCGGGCGATACGGTCAAGATTGGCGACGGACGTACCGCCGAATTTCATCACGAGCGTTGGCATGATGGTTCCTTTAAGGCACCCGGCCGGTTTGCAATTTGGCGGCTGTCTTAATCGTCGAGGCTGGTAAGGGCAATCGGCTTTTCCACGAATAGCGTTTCGACTTTAACCTGAATCACCAATCGCTGCCTTTCGCCTTCGGCTCAAACGCAATTGGTGATGTTTGATGTCCTAAGTCAAAGCCGAAATGCTTTAATATGGATGTGGCCGCCCATCCCAGGTTTCAAAGCATCCGGTGTTTTGCAGGTTGAGCGCCTCAAACCGTGCATGAAGGCCGTTTGCGGCCTCTTCGACCGAGATTTCGGCATGATCACCGCCCATATCACTGCGGGCCCAGCCGGGGTGGTAGATACCGACACTGATTCCGTCTGACCTCAGATCGGTCGCCAGATTGCGACCAAGGTTCAAAGCGGCGGCTTTCGATGCGCGATAGATATAGCTGCCGCCGGGAGCCCGTTCGTGCGATGCCATTTGCGATGAGATAATCGCGATCCGTGCGTTATTCGCCAGACGCAGATTTGGCAGCAGTGTTTGCACCGTCAGAAAAACGCCCGTGACATTGGCGGCAAAAGTATCGGCCCACATATCCGCCGGGTAGCCGGATTGCAGATCCTCGCCTTTGTCAAAGTAGACACCGGCATTGCAGACAAGCAGATTGATGGGTTGGCCTTTCAATCTGTCGCCCATTGCCTTTTGCGATGCGGGATCTGTCACATCCAGTTTGAGCCAGCCGTCCGCAGCGTCGCTGCGACGGGTGCCAATGACCGTCTGGCCTTCGCTTCGGTAGATCGACAGCAATGCCGCACCAATACCGCGATTTGCACCTGTAATGAGGGTGGTCATGGGGGTGCCCCTAAGTGGTTTCAGTTCACCCTTTTAGGGGGAATAAACGGCAAAGGCATCACTGGTACGCCATCTTCGACCAGCTTGCGGGCATCTTCCAACTTTGCCTCACCATAGATGGACCTTTCGGGTGTGACCCCGTCATGCATATCGCGCGCTTCTTTGGCAAAGTCTTTGCCGACATAGTCGGAATTCGCCTCAACCTCTGCCCGGATGGCGGCGAGTTTTTCGGCAACGGGTTTGACCGGCGTAACATCGCCTTTTGTGCTGACAGCCGGTGCCATGATCGATTTACTCACTTGGGTTGAACCACATGCCGTGCAGCTGACCATGCCGGTGGCGGCCAGTTTGTCGAAGGTTGCATTCGACTGAAACCAGCTTTCAAACTGGTGATCGTTCGCACATTTGAGGTTAAAGCGGATCATGCCTTGTCATTTTTTATTGTCGCTAGGCCACTGAAATAAGCGTTTTACGCCGTGATGCAATGGTTTACTTGGGCAGAAACCGCTTTGGACGGAAGGTTGCAACGATCCGTTTCAGTTCGGGTTCAGTGATTTTCTTGGCCGCCTTTTTTGGTGTAAACCACTTGCGCCGTCTCTGGTGCTGTTCTGGCCAGGAGGAGTGGATGTTCAGCACATGGACCGGATAAACCATCGTGACGACCGGTAGATCGAACCCTTTGTATTCCTTTACATAAGTGTACACGCCAAGGCACTGATCAATGGCGTCACCGCTTAACCCCGCTTCCTCAAACGCCTCTGTTGCGGCGGCTGCGGCAGGGGTTTGTTTATGCATCGGCCAGCCCTTGGGCAAAATCCATCGCTTGCGGCGTCGGCTGGTGACAAGGCATATCTGCACCTGATCATTCTTCACACGCCAGCACAGTGCGGCAAACTGCGCACGCACGTCGGTTTTCCCGCCGGTGCGAAGTTTCAGCGGAAGCTGATGAGAGGGCATTTTGGTCATGGCACTTTTTTACAATTGAATTACGTCACCGGAATGAATGTAGAATCTCATGCCATAATGTCAGGAACAACCCCAGCACCGCTATTTATCGGGTCCGAGATATATCGGCACTCCACCTACGGCGCGTGGCATCCGTTGCGGATACCACGGGTATCGACCGTGATGGACCTGGCGCGCGCCCTCGACTGGTTGCCCGCAACCCAGTTCGTCAACAGCCCCCGTGCGAAGCCCGCTGCCCTGCACGGCTTTCATACGGCGGATTACATCGCGGCCCTTCAAGATGCCGAAGCGACCCAGCATGTCACTGACGAACATCGCACGCGCCACGGTCTTGGTACCCCGTCCAACCCGGTGTTTCCTGAAATGTATCGCAGGCCTGCCACCTCGGCTGGTGCTTCGCTTTTGGCTGGTGAATTGCTGGGCAAGGGCGGTGTTGTCTATTCGCCAGCCGGGGGCACGCATCATGGGCTGCCGGACCGGGCCAATGGGTTTTGCTATCTCAACGATCCCGTGTTGGCGATACAATCGCTTCGCCGAAGCGGGGCCAGTCGGATCGCTTATGTGGACATCGACGCCCATCATCCCGACGGGGTCGAGCACGCTTTTGCTGATGATCCTGACACGTTGCTGATTTCCGTTCACGAGGAAAACCGCTGGCCCCGCACTGGTGCGTTGGCGGATCACGGCGCGGGGCAGGTGTTCAATCTGCCCGTTGTTGCAGGATTGCATGATGACGATATGGCCTATATCCGCGAGCATCTGATCCTGCCCGTTGTCGCCGGTTTCAGACCCGACGCCATTGTCCTGCAATGCGGTGCCGATGCGGTGTTGGAGGATCCGCAATCGCGGCTTGCTCTGTCCAACAACGCCCATTGGCAGATTGTTGCGGCGTTGCGTCCGCTCGCCCCGCGCTATCTGGTGCTTGGCGGAGGTGGCTACAACCCGTGGTCGGTCGGGCGTTTATGGACCGGCGTCTGGGCGACGCTCTGCGGTCACGAAATACCCGGTGTCTTGCCGGAAAAGGCCCAAAGCGTCTTGCGGGCGCTGGAATGGTATCAGCCCACCAAAACAACGACGGCGCAGGCCCATTGGTTGAGCACCTTACGCGACGCACCGCGGACCGGCCCGGTGAACGCCGATATCCGTTCCGATGTGGCCTTGCTCACTGCCCGATTGCGTGCCTGGGTCTGAGCCCTTGATCACCGGCATCATTCACCGGATAGTCCGCGGATGATGGTCCGTTTTCTTCTTATGATCGCTTGGCTTAGTGCCTTTGTCATGCCAGCCCGCGCCGAAACGGTCGTGTTCGCGGCGGCAAGCCTGAAGGGCCCGTTAGACAAGATCGTTGCTGATTTCGGAGATACGGTCGTGTCCTATGGCGGCAGCGGCACCTTGGCACGGCAAATCACACAAGGCGCACCGGCTGACGTGGTGATCCTCGCGAATATGGACTGGATGGACATGTTGCGTGCAAATGAGGATGTGCAGGCAGGCAGTGTGGCCGACATCGCCAGCAATCAGCTTGTTTTGATTGGGGCGGTGGGTAACGCTGATATTTCGCTTGATCAGTCCTCGATCAGCGTGGCGTTAGGAGACGGGCGTTTGGCCGTCGGACAAACGCAGGCGGTTCCGGCGGGCATTTATGCGAAACAGGCACTGGAGTCGTTGGACCTATGGGATGCACTGGCCCCGAAACTGGCCGAAGTGGACAATGTGCGTTCTGCCCTGACGCTTGTTATCCGAGGTCAGACGCCCCTTGGGATCGTTTATGTGACCGACGCGCAGTTCAGCGATGCTGTTCGGGCGCTGGCGACCTTTCCGGCGGATAGCCACGCGCCGATACGCTACATCGCAGCAGTCACAACTGGCGAAAACCCACGGGCGCAAGAACTGCTGGATACGATCCGCGCCCCTGCCGGACAGGCGGTCTTGGCCGAGGCAGGCTTTCTGCCGCCCGTTGGCCTGAAATGACAGAGCTTTTCGACCCCACGCAATGGGCCGCGATCCGTCTTTCGCTTTGGGTGTCCTGCGTTGCAACCATCTTTGCCCTGCCGGTGGCAACTTGGGTTGCCTATCTGTTGGCACGCAAATCCTTCCCCGGTCGCCAGCTTCTGAACGGTTTGGTGCATCTGCCACTGGTCCTGCCGCCTGTGGTGACTGGGTATCTCTTGCTGGTTTTGATGGGGCGGCAAGGCTGGATCGGCGGCCCCTTGTACGACGTATTCGGCATCACGCTTGCCTTTCGTTGGACGGGTGCGGCGCTGGCGGCAGCCATCATGGCGTTTCCGTTGATGGTCCGGGCGATCCGTTTGGCGATTGAGGCGGTCGATCCGGGTCTTGAGGATGCAGCACGAACCCTCGGCGCGTCGCGCACCCGCGTTTTTGGAACCATTACCCTGCCGATGATCCTGCCGGGGCTTCTGGCCGGGGCGATCCTTGGGTTTGCCAAGGCGCTGGGCGAGTTTGGGGCCACGATCACATTCGTTGCCGCCATTCCGGGGCAGACCCAGACGATACCGTCAGCCATCTACGGCCTGCTGCAAGTGCCGGGTGAAGAACCTGCGGTCGTTGGTCTTGTGGTCGTGTCCATCATCTTTGCGATGGGTGCGCTGCTCCTTTCCGAATGGTTCGCCCGCCGCATGGCGAAACGGGTGGCGGGCTGATGCTTGATATTGCGATCAAAACGAAACTTGGGGACTTCCCGCTTTCCGTCGTGTTTCAAGCACCAAAGGGCCTGACGGCAGTCTTCGGGCGCTCTGGCGTTGGGAAAACATCGCTGATCAACGCGGTCGCGGGTCTTGTGACGCCGGATGAGGGCCGCATTGCTGTTGATGATCGGGTGCTTTTCGACAGTGCCACGAAGACAAACACCCCGACACAGAAACGCCGTGCGGGTTATGTGTTTCAGGACGCGCGCCTGTTTCCGCATATGACGGTCATCCAGAACCTGCGCTATGGCGGCACCCATGATGAAACGCGGGTGATCGATATGCTGGGCCTTGACGCATTGCTGGATCGTCGGCCCGCAACGCTGTCCGGTGGTGAACGCCAGCGTACCGCCCTTGCGCGCGCGTTGATGAGCGATCCGCAGATATTGCTGATGGATGAACCTCTGGCGGCGCTGGACGCCCCGCGGAAGGCCGAAATCATGCCCTATATCGAACGGCTGCGCGATGAGGTGAAAATCCCGATCATCTACGTCACCCACGATGTGTCAGAGGTCGCACGGTTGGCCACGACGCTGGTTGTTCTGGACGCGGGCAAGGTCGTGCTGAACGGGCCGGTCGAACAGGTACTGTCCGATCCGGCAGCGGTGCCGCTGGTGGGCGTGCGCGACGCGGGCGCGGTCATCATGACCAAGGTTGCCGGGCGGATGCTGGATGACAACCTGACAGAGCTGGCCTTCTCGGGCGGCAGGCTGGTTCTGCCCGGTCAGTTCGGGGCGCTGGGGCAGCGTGTCAGGGTGCGCATACCCGCGCAGGATGTGATCATTTCGCGAGAGAAACCAGAGGGGCTGAGCGCGCTGAATATCCTGCGCGTCACCGTCAGCGGGATCGAGCAAGGGCAGGGGCCGGGCGTTGCCGTTGGACTGACGGCCGGAAATGAAAGGATACTGGCAAGGATCACCCGGCGTAGTGCGCGGCTGCTAGGTCTTGAAGTGGGGCAGGAGGTCTACGCAATCCTGAAAGCCACCGCTGTCGGGCCGCAGGATGTCGGCGGTTAGACGTTTTTCAACGCCACGTCGATAGCGGCCAGTGTTCTGTCGACCCCACCCGCGTGATCGTCAAAGAAACGGGTAATCTGATCTTCACTGACATCCGCCGGCGTTTTAACGGCATCAATCAGTTCCTCCGGGCTTTTGACATGATGACAGACCCCGGCGGCGATAGCCTCTACCGCAGGGTATTCGATGGTCCATATCTCGGGGCCGACGATGACCGGTCTTTTCAGGGCGAGGGGTTCAATGATGTTATGCGCACCCTTGGGTGTGAAGCCGCCGCCCACAATGGCGCGGTCGCAAAGGGATAGGTAAAAATACATCTCGCCCATACTGTCACCCAGCAGGACGTCAATATCAGGTGCTGCCTCATCCAACGCGAGTTTGTCGTCAAGCAGGGTTGATCTGCGCGCGTATCTTATCCCAGCAGCATCAAGCATCTTTGCCATCTCATCGAACCGTTCCGGCGCGCGCGGAACGTAGATGAAAAACGGGCCGTTTGGCCCCTTGGTGGCGCGGATCATGTCGATGTAGACGTCATCTTCGCCCTCAACGACACTCGCCAGAGTAAACGTCTGGCGGCCTTGGGTTAAAGGATGGGCGGCCTTGGCCGCAGCGACAAGATGCGCTGGAATGTGCTGATCAAATCGCAACTCTCCGGTGATGTGCAGGTTCGCCATCCCGCAGGCGGCAAACCGGTCGCGCTGTACCTGCGATTTGACGAAACCGCCGGCAAAACCCGGCAAAAGGCCGGATCGCAAAGCCAGCCCTTTGGTGTCCTTGTCATAACTTTTTTGCGGATACTGCGCGTTGCACATGAAAAGTGGCGTGCCGAGCTTGTGGCAGGCCGCGATCATTCGCGGCCAGATTTCAATCTCCATCACCAGCCCGTATTTGGGCCGGAAGCTGCGCAGAAAGCGGCGGTAGGCAAAGCCGTATTCCAAAGGCACCCAGACCGTCTGCACCCGCCCTGTGGCAATGTCTTCAGCAAAGATCGCTTCTGCCTCGCGCCTGCCTGCGGGGGTGAAATGGGTGGTGATGACCTTTTCCCCGCGCGCCAATAACGCGCGGATCAGCGGAGTGGCAGATCGCATTTCGCCCAAAGATACCGCGTGGACCCAAACGGGTTGCTGGATAGGTTTGCTGTAGACGCCAAACCGTTCGCGCAGATGCGCTGTATAAAGCGGGTCTTTCTTCCCGCGCTTGCGCAGATAAAGCAGGATCACCGGCAGCAAGACCCACCAGATGATACTGTAGATGGCCAACGCGACCCGCATTTTGGGGGATGGGAAAGATCGGGTCATAACAGCCCCAGAATTTGGGTGGTCAGGGCGTCTGTGCGGGCGGAGGATTGCGCGATGACCGCTTTGGCATTTGCCACATGTTGCTCCAGCTTTGGATCGGTCAAAGCTGCCACGACAGACGTGGCGTCCTCGACAGCAACAACGGCATCTGCTTGCCCTAGATCCTCAAAATCAGACTTGAAATTGGCCGTGCGGGGCCCGTGCAGGATAGCGGTTTCCAGCGCCGCAGCTTCCCAAGGATTATGTCCTTCGATATCGCTGAATGTGCCGCCGATCAGGACCGCTTTGGACAGTCGATAGATCAGCCCCAGATCACCGAAGGTATCGCAAAGCCATACTGCGTGCTGCCGTTCCGGCACGCCGCCTTCATTGCGTCGGATCAGCGAAAGGGGACAATCGCCTGCAATCTCATCGGCACGATCGATGTAGCGAGGGGCGATGATCAACAAGGCATCAGGCATCTGCTGCAACAAAGTCTGGTGCGCAGCCATTGCGATGGCCTCGTCCTCGGGGTGGGACGGCGCAACAGCCCAGACAAACCGGCCCTTTAAGGCGTCTCGTAACTGATCGACCTCAGCGGGATCACATTGCAAAACCGGCGCGCTGGGTTTCAGCGAACCCGTCACCTCAATCGGAGCAGAAGCACCCAATTCCGCAAGATGGTGGGCGCTCTTTTCATCCTGCGCGGTGACTAAGTCCATGGCCCTGAACAAATCGCGATAAAGCCCACCCGCCTTGTGGTGCTTGGCCCACGATGCCGCATTCATCCGCGCCGCCACCACCGCCTGCGGAACACCTCGCCTTGCCAGATCGCTGACGAAACCCGGCCATAAATCCTGCTCGGCCCAGATGCACAGATCAGGGCGAAAGTGATCAAGAAATTTGCGCCTGTAGCGGGGTGCATCAATGGGCAAAAACTGATGGACCGTGCGCGGTGGCAGGTTCCTTTCAAAGACATCAGCCGACACGCGGGTGGTGGAGGTGACGAGGAAAGAAACATCTGGCCGCGCAGCACTTATCCGTTCGATCAACCCCCGTAGCGACATGACCTCGCCCAGACCCACGGCGTTCAACCAGATCAACGGCCCGTCGGGGCGGGGGGCGAGACCCTCGCCCAGCTTTTCCTGGCACCGCGTCGGGTGTTCCTTGCCCTTGGCCAGCCGCCGGTTCAGCACCCGTCCGGCAATCAGCGGGAACAGATGGCTGACAAGAAGATAACACCGCAGCAGGGCACCGCGACGCATCTCAGCCGCCGTTGTCATGAAAGGTTTTTTGCAGGTCCGAAGCCCAGAAATCATCAGACTGCAAAACATCCACAAACCGCTTTGCCGCCGTTCCGCCGCCGAATGCATCATGCCGGGGATAGGATTTGCCCCATTGATCGCGCAGGAAATCGGCAATCACACTGGTTTCATCGGCATCAGCAAAAAACACCGAAGGCGACTTGGCGCGGTTCGTCTGTCGCGTCCCGATATCAAGCGAAGGCAAACCAATAAACGGTGCCTCGCGAACCCCGGCAGAGGAGTTGCCGACCATTAGGGCGGCGTTTTTCATCAGCTCCGAAAAATGGGCAAAGCGCATGGATGGCAGAATGCGGAAGCGATCAGCTGGTAAACGGTCGATCTGCGCAAAGATATCGGCTGAGCCGGGATCGTTATTTGGGGCAATGACGACGAACGACTTGTCGGATTTGGCAAGGGTTTCGAACAGGTCACGGGCCTGCGCGCCCATCGTGGTGGCTTCCGATGTGACCGGATGAAAAACGCAAATTCCGTAATCGTCAAACGCGATATCATATCGTTTTTTGACATCTTCGAGGCTCACACCAGACGGCCCCGCATGAAAATCCAGCTCAGGCGATCCAATGGCGTGAATGGCACCTTCGGCCTCGCCCAATGACATCACACGCCGGGCCGCGTCCTCGGACGAGACAAAATGATGGCTTGCCAGTTTGCTGTTACAATGGCGGTAGATTTCATCAATCGTGCCAGAGACTTCACCGCCTTCGATATGGGCGCAACGGATATAGTTTGTTGCACAAACCAGCGCACAGGCCAGCGCCTCGACCCGGTCACCGTGTATGACGACCAGATCCGGCCTCCGCTCGGCCACGTAATCGGAAAAGCCCATCACGGTTTTGGCAAGGATCATATCCTGCGGATCGTCGTCCCGTTGGTTCAGGAATTCATGCACCTGAACGCCTGTCACCCTATGCACCTCGACCTTGGTCAGCCCGTAACGGGCGAGCATATGCATTCCGGTGACAAAAAAACCGACATCAAAGCCTGCATCGCGGGCGGCGATGGCCAGCGGTTCCAGCTTGCCGAAATCGGCGCGGGTGCCAGTGACGAAGAGGATGGATTGCGGCATATCTGTCCGGTCAGCGCTCTGATTTCATTGTGACTTAGTAAGCGCCTTGGCGGATTGAGACAAGGACGGCCCGTGCAGGAGCGTATCGTGTTTGGATCGTAGCATGCCGTTGCGCGCCAGCCACGCGGCCCGACGGAAATAATTTGCGGCCTTGAGCCGATAATGTGGCAGTCGTTTGTACCACTTGAATTTCTTGACCAGCGCAAAGCCGGTGCCGGTGATCGAACTGACATCGCCGTCGTCAACATGGCTCGAAAACGGCTCGAGCCCCATCTGCCGAAAGTCGTGGCGGAAAAACCGGTTCAGTTCGTGATCAAAGGCGCGGGTCTGCGGCCAGAGGTTGGGAAGCAAACGCCGTGCCACATCCTTTTTCAGCAGATAAGTGGCATTGCCGGTGAAGGGTCCGACATAGGCGTTCAGGCTGTATGGCCCCAGCTTTCCTTGTGATACCGGCATCTTGGCGCGAATGGAATTGAACCGGATCGTGTCCCAATGGTCGGCCCCAGCAAGGGCGATATCCAAGCTTTCCAGAAAGTCATCGTGGAACACAACGTCATCTTCGAGGATCAGCGCAACCTTCGCATCGGACGCAACGAAGGCCTCCCACACGGCAATGTGGCTTGCGTAACAGCCCATCTTTCCCGGCAGGATCGGACTGCCCATATTGCGGGCATAGGCGTCTGCGTCGGCACGTTTGGAAAGTTCCTCGGCCTGTTCTTTGCCGTTTATCGCGGCAAAGCGGGTGTAGTTCAGACCCATCGCGTCCAGCTGAGCAGTCATCTGGCCGAGCCTGTCCTGATCTTTGTCCAGATTGATCAGCCAGACACCCATATCAGCCCGCGTAAGGGGCGCGTCACTCATCCAGATCGCTCCATTTGAGCTGGGTATTGCGGGTGACATCGCGGGTCAGGGTCATACCGACCACAGTGTCAAAGTCATACCCGGCGATTTCGCCGGAACCTGGCCTGCGTGCCCAGATATCGGCTTCGGTGATGACATGGCCCTTGGATAAATCCTTGTCCGCCACAACGCTGGCACGGGCGAAACGATAGACGTCCTCTTCGGCGCTAGTCCGTTCCTTGGGGTTCATCAGCGCTATGTGAATTTCGCGGGATCGGTCGATGATATGGCGCAGTTCAGATGGGTCCATGGAATTGATAATATCCGGCCCCTTGCGATAGCGCGTATCAGTATAATGCCGCTCCAGAATACAGGCCCCAAGTGCCACAGAAGCGAGCGCCATTTCTGGCCCGATAGAGTGATCAGAGAAACCAACAACCGCATTGGGAAACGCGGTTTTCAGGTCTGTCACCCCTTGCAGCGAGACGATTTCAGGCGGTGAGGGGTAGAGGTTTGTGCATTCCAACAGAGCGTATTCGATGCCAGCTTCATCAAGGATTTCCACGGACGCCTTGATGCTTTCAATACTTTGCATCCCCGTTGACATGATCACAGGCTTACCCATCCGGGCGATATGCCGGATCAGTGGCAGATTGTCCGCCTCGCCTGATCCGATCTTGAAAGCGGGTACATCTAGATCGTTCAGAAAATCCGCTGCGGCCCGTGAAAACGGGGTGGATATCCAGATCATGCCGAGGCTTTCGGTGTATTCTTTCAGCGCCTTTTCGTCCTCTAATGACAAGGCGCAGGCCGCCATTACATCCCAGATCGACACATCCGCATTGGGCGGGAAAATCTGCTTGGCTTCCTCTGTCATCTCATCTTCGATGATGTGGGTCTGATGCTTGATCATCTCGCAACCAGCGCCAGCAGCCAGACGCACCATTTCTTTGGCCACGTCCAGATCGCCGCCATGGTTGATGCCGATATCGGCAATTACAAGCGGGGGATGGTTTGGTCCGATCTCGCGGCCTGCGATCTTCATTGATGTGCTCCTGCATTTTCTGTCGTGACGTTGTCTACGCCGTTTGCCGCAGGTGGGCAAACAGAGCATTGCAATGAATTGGGCTTTGGTCCAAGTGATGCGCATGACAGGCAAAAACCGGGTGGCGCATGTTGCGTAAATGGTATCAGGCACTGGAAAAGAAAGAGCGTGATTTGCGCAATTCTTTCGGCCACGACATCACTGACCCAGTTGAGCGGCGAAAGTCAGAGCGCCATCTGTTGTGGCTTGATCACGGAATTCTGCGTACGTTCTGGCACAACTTTGAAGAATTCGCGCCAGGCGCTTATCGGTCCAATCATCCCAGTCGCAAACGGTTCGAGACCTACGCCGCGATGGGGATCAAGACGGTTCTGAATTTGCGGGGCAAGGCCAAGCAGCCGCACTATCTGTTCGAAGTCGAAAGCTGCGCCGATCTGGGCATGACACTGGTGACCTGTCAGATGGCGGCACGGCGGGCCCCGAGTATCGCGGAACTGACCAAGCTGTTGGATGCGTTCAAAACGATTGAGCGTCCGTTTCTGATGCACTGCAAATCCGGCGCCGACCGAACAGGGCTCGCCGCTGCAATCTATCTGATGATTTATGAAGGGGCTTCGATTGCCGAAGCCAAGAAACAACTCAGCTTTCGCTACATCCATATTCGGCGAACAAAGACCGGTATTTTGGACCATTTTCTAGATACTTACGAGGCACGTTGCGCGCAATCACCTATCGGGATCGAAGACTGGATACGCAAAGAATATGATCCTAATGCACTGACACTTAGCTTTGCGGCTAAGCAAAAATCGCTGCGGTTCTGGCAGGGTTGGCGTTAGGCGGTACGCCTTTGCCTTAAAACTCAACGCTAACCTGTCCCTTGAAATTCCGCGCTTCCCACGCAGCGGCAATCAATTCACAACACGCCCGGACCCGGTCAAATCGAGGTATCAGCGGGTTGTCGGACGGCGTTTCGCCTTTCGCGAGCGCCACGAAATCGGCCATGATCCCAAGAAACATATCGTTCCGGTCAAATACAAAATCCTGCGTCTGATCCGCATCGGCATCGCGTATGCGGATCGTCGGCGCGAGTAGATCTAGATCGATACTCTGTGTCGTGCCTCGCAGGCTCGCCGCACGGGTGCTGACAGGGTTGAGGTAGTCCATCTCAACTGTCCCAAGAGGAGCTGAGAGGCTGACCCTCGTCGCAAAATCGACCTTCGGGAAATCGGGGTGATCAAGGCTGGTCGCCTGCGTCACCTGCGCGTTCGGGAACAGGCAATGCACCATGTCCAACTCGTGACAAAGGTCGAGCAGAACGCCACCGCCTTCGGCCTTGGATGCGTAGCTGTCGGCAAAGGACCAGTTTGCCCGCCACTGCCGAACGTCATGGCCGATCTCGAAAGCAAAGCTGTAGATGTCGGAAAGATCACGCTCTGCCAACGCTCGCAGGGCAGGGTGGTAGCGCATCATAAATCCGACAATGCTGCGGTCCGCCACTGGTGCGGCCGCCTGATAAATCGCGTCGATCTGCGCCTTCGTCCAGCCGAGCGGTTTTTCCACGTAAAAGGGCCAGCCCTTGTCGGCACATAGTTGGATCAATTCGAGCCGGATTGGCGTCGCCGTGGCGATCACCACACCAGCCACATCCGCCCGTTCCACCACCGCATCACGGTCAAACTCCCGATAGGGGATTAGCTCAACCCGTTCGCCCAGACTTGCCAGATTCCCGGCGTGCCGTTTCCCGATAGAGCCGGCACCGATCACCAGAAAGGTGTCCGCTACCATCCGCTGAAACCGCCATCGACATTGACCAGTTGCCCGGTCATGTAGCCTGCCTGTTTTGAGCATAAAAAGAGCATCGCATCCGCGATCTCGTCGGGTTCGCACATGCGGCCCGCCATGATCAACTCGCCCACGCGGCGCTGGAATTCCTCGGAATGGCCATTGAACACGGCGCCCGGTGCGATGGTGTTCACGGTGGCATCACGTTTGGCCCAATAACCGGCAAGCCAAAGGGTCAGCCCGTGGATGCCTGCTTTGGTCGCCGAATAGGCCGAGAAGGACTTGAACGGCATGTCTTCGTAAATCTGATGATGCGGCCCGTTAAGTGCATACATTGAGGCCACGTTGATCAACGTGGCTGGATAGCGCCCGATGATATCGCGATCCATCTGGCGGGCGATCATGAAAGCGCCGGTCATGTTGGTGCGCAGGGTCTTGTCCCAGTCTTCAACCGATGTGTCGGCAAAGTCGGGGAAGGATTTGCCCGCGCCCATCAATAGCTCGCCGGTGATGGCGGCATTGTTCAGCACAACATTCGGCTCCCATCCGTCGGCCATGATGCGCTTGAATATCTCGACAACTTCGTCCTCGACGCCGACATCGAGATCGTAGAAACGGAAATTGTCGTTGTTGTCGTGGGCCTCGACCAACGCATCTGCGCGATGGCCTTTGAGGTCAGAGGCCACGACCCGCGCGCCAGCCTCCAGCATCCGCCGCACATAGGTGGACCCAAGGACACCGCCAGACCCGGTAATGAAAACCGTCCGGTCTTTGAGTTGGTCATGCATTGCTCTGCTCCTTCAGTCGTTCACCCATCAACAAATCCACCAGCTTGAAATCGAACGGGCTATCGATGTCGATGCAGTTTTCGGGGGCCATCAGATAGGGAATGACGCGACCGTCAAACAGGCTGCCTGCGCTGCGCAGATAGTCGGGTTTGACAACATATGTTGATGCCGCGTGTTCATAGACCGTCGGTGCCTGCTGTCGTGCGACAACACCGCCCGGCAACGGTTTTGAGACGTGCAGCGCGCCGGTGTCGTCGGGTTCGACAAGATTGAAATACGGGTTCTTTCGTGCCTCACAGCAGGACATCACCATGTCTGGCTGTTCGGCGGCATAAAGGTCCAGCGCGTTGTCGATGTCGCCCGGCAGGCGCAATGGTGATGTGCAGTCGAGATCAAGAAACGCGGTCGCGGCACCGACCAGTTTTTCCGCCTCTTCCAAGGCGTGCTGCCAAACATGCCATTTGGCGGCAGTATCGGTCGCAAGCTTGGCAGGGCGCAAACCGATCTCCAGACAGCCCCGCCCGATGGCATGGTCGTAGATGTCGGGTGAATCTGTTGAAACCACCACATGATCCACCCGGTCACTGCCCAGCAACTGATCAAGCGACCAGTCGATGAGCGGCTTGCCGTGCAGCGTGCGAAAGTTCTTGTTCGGCACACCTTTGCTGCCCGCACGTGCGCCGATATGCCCGATAATCATTTTGCGGCCAGCACCTTTTGGGTCTGCACACCAAGCCCGTCGATCCCCAGACGCATGACCTCACCACCAGCCAGATACTTGGGCGGTTTCTGTCCCATCCCCACGCCTGGCGGGGTCCCGGTCGAGATGACATCGCCGGGTTGCAGGCTCATGAACTGGCTGCAATAGGACACCAGAAACGGCACCTTATAGACCATGGTCGCGGTGCTGCCGTTCTGATAGCGCTGACCATCAACCTCAAGCCACATGCCAAGACTGTCGTGATCGCCCACCTCGTCCGGTGTCACCAGCCAAGGGCCGGTTGGCCCGAACGTGTCGCACCCTTTACCCTTGTCCCATGTGCCAGCGCGTTCGATCTGGAATTCGCGTTCGGACACATCGTTGATCACGCAAAAACCCGCGACATGGTTCATTGCATCTGCTTCATTGATATAAGCGCCGCCCGTGCCGATCACGATGCCCAACTCAACCTCCCAATCGGTTTTGGTCGAGCCGCGCGGTATCTGCACATCGTCATCAGGGCCAACGATGGCCGAGGTCCATTTATTGAAGATAACAGGCTCCGGTGGCACTTCGAGGCCGGATTCCTGCGCATGATCGGCGTAGTTGAGACCAATGCAGATGAATTTGCCGACACCGCCCACGCACGGGCCCAATCGCAGATCCTGTTGCGGATTGCCGTCCACCAGCGGCAGCGCCGCAGGGTCCAACTTTTTCAATGTGTCAATTGATGCCTGATCCAAGGCGTCGCCAGCAATATCATCGATATGCCCGGACAGATCGCGGACCTTGCCGTCATCATCCAAAAGACCGGGCTTTTCCTGACCCGCAGGGCCGTAGCGCAATAATTTCATGTGACGTTTCCCCTCTGATGACGTCGCCGGGCAAGCCGGTGGTGTTGTTATGTGATCATTGAAACCTTGGGCGGTGTCAAACCATCAACCATCAAACGTGCGATGGCATCAGATGGTTACACCACCATCGACCAGCATGGCCTGGCCGGTGACGTATCTGCTCTCATCCGATAGCAGATAAAGAACCATGGGCGTCATATCGTCCACAGTTGCCAAACGTCCCATGGGCTGGCGGGCGATAAAGTCCTTTTCCGCCTGCACGGGATCATCAAATGCCGCGATCCGGTCACGGAGTGATGGGGTATCGACAGTGCCGGGGCACAGCGCGTTGCAGCGGACCCTGTCTTGCACAAAATCCATCGCGATGGATTTCGTCAGCCCGATGACTCCCGCCTTGGTGGTGCCATACACCGCCCGCGCCGGGAAACCTTTGATGGAAGAGCACATCGACGACATATTCAGGACAGAGGCAGCCCCGGCCTCGCCCGCCTGACGGACCAGCCCCGGCAGAAAGGCCCGGCACATCATCATCATCGCCGTGAGGTTCAGCGTCAGGCTGAACTGCCAGTCATCGTCGTTGATATCCGTGACACTACCATGATGCACAAAGCCCGCGCAGTTAAACAAACCATCGAGATCGGGCAGGGAGGCCGCCAGCGCCTTGATAGCGGCCCCGTCCGTCACGTCGAGCACATGGGTCTGGATCTGCGGATACTGCGAGGCCAGATCAGCCAGCGCATCACTGTTGATGTCGGTCGCGATCACCTTCGCACCTTCTTTGGCGCAAGCAATGGCACTCGCCCGCCCAATGCCCTGTCCGGCGGCAGTGATAAGAATGGTTTTGTCTTGCAGACGCATTGGCGTGTTTCCTCCCCGGTTTTAGCTAAGCGGCAGCTTTACCCTTTCGAGGGACAGCGGCAAGGGACGACAAGCGGAGTGACGATTGCCTAGGTTGCCGGATGGTGAGCATCTTTGGCGAAGCTTTGAGCCAAGGGGGCCAATGGCTGCTGTGCGGACAAAGTGACCGTTTGCTGCTCCGGCCTTAACGTCTGCTTACTCGTGTTTTAAGCTTCAGCCATGACGGTGGTGGATATGGAGATCCAAAGATGAAGTTTGCAGTTTTAGCTGATATACACGGAAACTCATTTGCCCTCGAGGCAGTGCTTCAGGACATGGATGCTCTTGGGATTGAAGATGCTGTGAATTTGGGAGATTTCTTTAGTGGGCCCATCGATGCTGCAAAGACTGCGTCTATGCTCATGGAGCGTGATTTTGCATCGGTTCGAGGTAATCATGACAGATATCTCATCGAACAAGACCCATCCAATATGGGGCCTTCGGACCGGGTGGCCTTCGATCAATTGTCGGAACAACACCTGCAATGGATCGCTGATCTTCCAACAACGCGAACTGTCTTTGACGACGTCTTCTTGTGCCATGCAACTCCAAGAAGCGACTCCACCTATTGGCTTGAACGTGTAGAAAATAATGGTGTTGTACGCCCCGCAAGCTTGGCGGAAGTAAAGGCGGAGGCCGATGGCGTGGAAGCGAGCCTCATTCTGTGCGCGCACACTCACATTCCGCGATGCGTTCGTTTGCCGGATGGTCGTGTTATCGTGAATCCCGGCAGTGTTGGATGTCCAGCGTACGACGATGGCATGCCCGTCTACCATTACATGCAGACGGGCACACCGAACGCGTCTTATGCGTTGCTAGAAAGGCACCATGGTAAATGGAGCGTCACTTTCCGTTCTGTTCACTACGATGCCAAGCAAGCCAGTGATTGCGCTCTGTTAAACGAACGGCCCGATTGGGCACGAGCTTTGCAAACTGGTTGGTTTGAGGAGTAGTCTTTTCAATGCACCAAATATTTGGCACACACTTTGAGGACGTAAGTATTAAAAGACGTAAGCCGACATTGGTGCCATACGCAGCATCGGGTACTCTAGGCTCAAAGCCGTCATTGAACCAGCGTCATTCAAGAACCCGTTGACCCAACGCGCGCTCTATAAATCCGCCCCCACCGCACGGTGCTGCCATACGTTTTGCTGACGTATCGCCGACAGGTATCCGACAGGTCGAGATGTCTGTTTTTCTTAGCGTTAACTAATGCTTCGTCCGGCTTGACTGACAGGAGGTACGCAACACCCATCGAACGTTGCGCGGGCTTCACTCTTTGTCGGTCCATCGCGATTTTACCGCCCAGATGGTCGAGACGATAATGACGATCTGAACAGGTGCATAAATCACCAGCATCAGGAACATGATCGTCGGGATCAGCGGCATTTGCATGACGTAGATGAACGTCAGTACAGGTTGCCACAAGGCGGCCACGATGACGGCGACGATGACGATGTCCGCCACGACCGGCGCCCACGCGGCCTTGACGGAAGGACGCTCTCCCGCTGCGATGCGCCTGCGCGCGAGCGTCCGGCTGATCAGCATTTAGTCGCGCAGCAATTCGTTGATGCCCGTCTTTGAACGCGTGCGTTCATCGACTCGTTTCACGATGACCGCGCAATAGAGATTGACGTTATTTTTCGAAGGCATGGAGCCTGCGACAACCACGGAATAGGGTGGTACTTCGCCATACATGACCTCACCGGTTTCGCGGTCAACGATCTTGGTCGACTGGCCGATAAAGACGCCCATACCAAGGACCGAGCCTTCTCGGACGATACAGCCCTCGACCACCTCTGATCGGGCACCGATAAAGCAGTTATCCTCAATAATCGTTGGCCCTGCCTGCATCGGCTCCAGCACGCCGCCGATGCCGACACCGCCGGACAAATGGACGTTTTTGCCGATTTGCGCACAACTGCCCACCGTGGCCCAAGTGTCGACCATCGTGCCCTCGTCCACATAGGCGCCGAGATTCACGAAAGACGGCATGAGCACCACGCCGGGCGCGATGAAGGCCGATTTGCGAACCACGCAATTTGGCACGGCACGAAAACCTGCGGCTTTCCACTGATTTTCGCCCCAGCCTTTGAACTTGCTGTCGACCTTGTCCCACCAGCCGCCGCCCTGTGGGCCGCCGTCCTGTTGCTCCATGTCCTTGATCCGAAAGCCCAAAAGCACGGCCTTCTTGGCCCACTGGTTGACGTGCCAGCTGCCGTCACCCTGCTTTTCGGCCACACGCAAGCTGCCGCTATCCAGCGCATTCAGCGTATCCTCAATCGCCTCGCGGCTTTCGCCTGTGGTGGACGGTGTGATCGTATCACGAGCCTCCCAGGCGGCTTCGATAGCGGTCTCAAGGGCGGCGTTGGACATGGGACTCTCCGATCAAAAAAAATGTTTGGCTGGCTTCTAGCCGGACCAGCCGGATCATTCAACGCCACTTGATCGAACACCCCATGGATGGGGTTTGATTTTTCGGACCTTGCCCCGTCTCGGCCACCATGCGCATGGCATTCAAAAGTTCGGGGTTGCGCGTGCTGGGCTCTTTCATCCCCGCATCATCAATTCGCCCGCGATACTGCAGCTCTAAATCCGCGTTGAATCCAAAGAAATCGGGGGTGCAGACAGCGCCATGCGCCTTGCCTACCGACTGGTCCGCATCAACCAGATAGGGTGCCGTCAATCCATGCTGCGCCGCGAATTGAACCATATTATCAGGGCTATCGGCGGGATAATCCGCCCAGTCATTCGACATTATGCACGCAACCCCGATCCCTTCGGCCTGCAGCAATTTGATATCCGTAACCAGCCGATCAATCACCGCAATCACATAGGGGCAATGGTTACACATGAAAACCACCAGCAACCCTTTGTCGCCCATCAAGCTGTCGCGGCTGTGCGGTGTGCCGTCTGGTGTGGCGAGGTGGAAATCCGGAGCCTTCCAGCCAAATTCGCAGATAGGCGTGTTCAAAAGCATGGCGTATCCTTCCAGTTTCTTTCGGTTTGCATCTTGCAGCACATCAGGCAACTTTGGTCCCTTAAAATAGATAGGACGTATTTTATGCATGATAACCGCGCCCACCCCTTTCGTGACAGCCATCAGGATCGCGAGGCCGCGACCCATACCCCGGATACGGCGCAAACCCGCGCGCCATCCTACGCGCTGGCATTCGCGGATGAAGACTTCATGTGCCGCGAGGAACTACGGCCAGTGCGGTTGCAGCTGGAACTGCTCAAACCAGAGATGTTGATGGACGAGGCCGGGATCAATTCCACGATTGTCCTGTTTGGGGGTGCGCGTATTCCTGAACCTGCCAACAAGGATAAGGCCCGGACGCAAACCCTTGCCGATCTGACGAAGTATTATGAAGAGGCGCGCCGCTTTGCGCAGATGATGACAGCCAAGTCACTGGCATCAGGTGGTGCAGACGACGTGATCGTCACCGGTGGCGGACCGGGCGTGATGGAGGCTGGCAACCGGGGTGCGGCGGATGCCGGTGGGAAATCCATCGGGTTGAATATCGTGCTGCCGCATGAACAGGCACCCAATGAATATGTTACCCCGGAATTATGCTTTAATTTCCACTACTTCGCGATCCGAAAAATGCATTTCCTGATGCGTGCCTCTGCCGTTTGCGTGTTCCCCGGCGGGTTCGGCACAATGGATGAAATGTTCGAGGCGCTTACCCTGATCCAGACGGGGCGTATGGCGCGTGTGCCATTTTTGCTGTTTGGCCGCTCGTTCTGGGAAAAGATCATCAACTGGGAGGCGCTGGCCGAGGCTGGGACGATCTCGCAAGACGATCTGGACCTGTTCCGTTTTGTCGAAACGGCGGAAGAGGCGGTCGCGGCTTTGGATAATTGGGAAGGCAAAGGCGAAAAGAGGGGTGTGATCCCCGGCCGATAGGCCGTCAGTCCGCGCCTTCGACCGGCGTCTCCAGCCGCTGCATGGGCTGCTGATCTGGGTCACGAACGGCTTGGATCACAGCCTGCGCAAGAAAATCGCCCGCCGCGCCAATCTGTTCTGAGATCGTCAGGATGTCGGCCCGGAACAGTTTCAGGAACGGAAACGCCTCTTTGGCGAAAACATCGACTTCCTGACCGACACGCAGACCGGATTGTTCCACCGCCGCCACAACGGCCAAAGCGGCAGAGGTCGACCCGACGATGATCGCGTCTGTTTCCGGGCGTTCGGCAAGCTGGGCTTTAACGTCGCTGATGATATCCGCACTTGGGCAATCGCTGTTTACGGCGCTGGCCAAAGTCAGGTCGATGTTATTGCGGGCGGCCTCTTTTGTGACGCCGTTCGTCATATGCTGCGCGTAACTTTGAAAAGGGGGCGGGGCGACTAGCAGGATGCTCTTGCGAGCCCGTTTGACCAGACGTGCGGTTGCCGCGCGTCCAAATGCTTCGTTGTCATAGTCGTAGTAGGGATGCTGATCCGCCCATTTCGTCCGACCATGAGTGGCAAAGGGAAAGCCCCGCTCCATCAAATAGGCCACGCGCGGATCTTCTGGCTGGATCTGGTCCATGATGATAGCGTCGGCTGATCCGGTTTCGACGATATAGCGCACCGGTTTGGTCAGGTCTTCGTCGGGGAAAAACGGGGTGATGTTCAGGTGAAAGGGCGTGTCGCGCAAACCGCTGGTCAAGTAGGGTATCAAGCGGGCGGTATGGCTGAGCAGGTCCATCTCGGTCGACATGACCAGACTGATCACATTTGTCCGCCCGGTCCGCAGGCGCACACCGGCTCTGTTGGGGACATAGCCGATTTCGGTTGCGATCTTGCGGACCAATTCTTTGGTTTGGCGACCGATATCAGGCGCATCGTTCAAGGCGCGGGACACGGTCGGCACCGCCAATCCGCTGAGCTTGGCGATTGTTTTCAGGGTTGGTTTTCCGGAGTTTGCGCTCACTTTTGCGGCTTCTTCTTCCGGCGATTTTGCGTGCGGCATTGATTTGCCCCTTTTGTCCCTTTGACCATTTTGCGTGATTGAGAATCGGCTTTTGGTCGGTCCCGCTTGTGAAATGCCCTTTGTTATCAGGGGTCTTTCTGGAGATATAACCTTTTTTGACGCGGCGTTGATTTTGTCTTGCGGGGTTAATCTAAATCGATATAGAATTTTCTACAACGATTTAGAACCAGGGAGGAGAGAATCGTGAAGCTCATGAATAAACTACTGACTGCGACAGCGATCGTCAGTGCATCCGCTGCATCGGCTGTTGAATTGGAAGTGACGCATTGGTGGACATCAGGTGGTGAGGCCGCTGCTGTTTCCAAATTTGCCGAGGCTTGGAACGCAACCGGGAACACCTGGCTTGATGGTGCCATTGCTGGCTCGGGCGGCACTGCTCGTCCTATCATTATTTCGCGTATTCTGGGCGGCGACCCGATGGCAGCCACGCAGCTGAACCATGGACGCCAGGCTGAAGAGCTGATCGAAGCTGGCCTGCTGCTTGACCTGACAGACGTTGCCGAAGCTGGCGGTTGGAAAGACATTGTAAACCCGCCCGCACTTCTGGACGCCTGCACCTTGGACGGCAAAATTTTCTGCGTGCCGGTCAACATCCATTCCGCCCAGTGGCTTTGGCTAAGCCATGCTGCCTATGAGACGGCTGGCGTTGACGTGCCGACCAATTGGGGTGAGTTCGTCGCATCCGCACCGCAACTGGAAGAGGCTGGCCTCGTTCCTTTGGCCATGGGTCAGCAGGGCTGGCAGCAGAACATCGCGTTCGGCGACATCACTCTGGCCGTTGCCGGTGTTGATGCATGGCGTGCTGTGTCGGTTGATCGCGACATTGAGGTGGCTGCAGGCCCCGAATACGCAAAAGTATTCGAAGAGATGGTTGTGGCCCGTGACATGGCCAAAAACAGCAATGTTCAGGACTGGAACATGGCCACAAACATGGTGATCACAGGTCAAGCTGGTGGTCAGATCATGGGCGATTGGGCGCAAGGCGAATTCCAGGTGGCCGAACAGGTTGCCGGTGTGGACTACACTTGCCTGCCTGGCCTTGGCGTGAACGAAATCCTCGATACTGGCGGCGATGCTTTCTATTTCCCGGTCATCGATGATCCGGAAATCGAAGCCGCGCAAAAAGAACTGGCCGCTTTGCTGATCTCTCCAGAAGTGCAGGTCGCTTTCAACCTCGCCAAGGGTTCGCTTCCTGTGCGTGGTGATATCGATATGTCTGCAGCCAACGACTGCATGCAGAAGGGGCTAAACATTCTGGCAAACGGAGGCGTGCTGCCTTCTGGTGATATGTCGCTGACACCTGACACGCAAACCCAGATCGAAGACCTGATGGCCGAATTCTGGAGCGGTGACATGAGCGCCGAAGATGGTCAGGCACGCTACGTTTCGATCATCGAACAAGCTGAATAACCGAAACCGGAAAGGGCCTGGCGATACGTCGGGCCTTTTTCAAATCAGCGCCCTTACACGTCAAAGGTTCCCTCATGACCGCGACAAGCGAACAGATCGGCACGCCGATAGCAGCCAAAAGACCCAGCCGATGGCTCCGCAATCCGATGGCGAAAATAGCGTCCATTCCGATGATCCTGACAGCCCTTGTGGTCTTTGTCGGGGGAACGACCTGGACGGTTGTGTATTCGTTTACCGACAGCAAACTGCTGCCCCGCGAAAACTTCGTAGGTTTCGATCAGTACGAACGGCTTTGGTCGACCGCCCGCTGGATGGTTTCGATCAAGAACCTCGCGCTTTATGGCGTTTGTTCACTGGTTCTGACCTTGACCATAGGCTTTATCCTCGCAGCTCTCCTTGATCGCAAAGTCAGGTTCGAGGGCGCGTTCCGCACCATTTTTCTCTATCCTTTCGCTCTCTCCTTCGTTGTTACTGGCCTTGCATGGCAATGGATTCTGAACCCCGACTTCGGACTGCAAAACCTTGTACGCGAATGGGGGTGGACCAGTTTCACGTTCGACCCGTTGAACAACCCCGACATCGTTATGTTTGGCCTTTTGATTGCCGGTATCTGGCAGGGGTCTGGTCTGATCATGTGCATCATGCTGGCGGGGCTTCGCGGCATCGATGAAGACATCTGGAAAGCCGCCCGTGTAGATGGGATTGGCACGATCAAAACCTACGTGGTGATCATCATACCCATGATGCGGCCTGTCTTTATCACATCACTGGTCCTGATCGCTTCGGGCATTATCAAGCTCTATGATCTTGTCGTTGCCCAAACAAACGGGGGGCCGGGGATTTCGTCAGAGGTGCCTGCCAAATACGTGATCAACTACATGTTTCAGGCCCAGAACCTTGCCCAGGGTTTTGCGGCGTCCACCATGATGCTGCTGTCGGTGGTCATCATCCTCATCCCATGGGCCTATCTGGAATTTGGAGGCAGGAAACGTGGTTGATATCACCAGCACAATGGCTGCCGAAGGTCCCCGGGGGCCGAAACCCAAGCGCGCCTTCAGTCCGGCTAATATCATGGTCTACGGCACGCTGATCGTCGTCTCGGTTTACTATCTGCTGCCGCTTTATGTGATGATCGTCACGTCGCTTAAGGGTATGCCGGAAATCCGGCTTGGCAATGTCTTTGGACCGCCGATGGAGATCACAACGGCCCCGTGGGTCAAAGCGTGGTCTGAGGCCTGCACAGGGATCAATTGCGATGGCCTGTCACGCGGGTTCTGGAATTCGGTGCAGATCCTGATCCCGTCCGTGGTGCTGTCCATCGCCATCGCATCGGTGAATGGCTATGCGCTGTCGAACTGGAAATTCAAAGGCTCTGAGTTTTTCTTCACGATCCTGATCATCGGCGCGTTCATTCCCTATCAGACCATGCTTTATCCCATCGTGATCTTACTGCGTGAAATCGGGCTGATGGGTGATCTTGCAGGACTTGTTCTGGTACACACAGTCTTTGGCATGCCGATCCTGACGCTGCTGTTTCGCAACTATTTCACCTCAATCCCTGAAGAACTGTTCAAGGCCGCCCGGGTCGATGGGGCAGGGTTCTGGGGCATCTATTTCCAGATCATGTTGCCCATGGCGCTGCCTATCTTCGTGGTCGCCATCATCTTGCAGGTGACCGGTATCTGGAACGATTTCCTCTTTGGGGTGATCTACACCAAACCGGCCACTTATCCGATGACCGTGCAACTCAATAATATCGTGAATTCGGTGCAAGGGGTGAAAGAGTACAACGTCAACATGGCCGCTACCCTGCTGACAGGTCTTGTTCCCCTCGTCATCTACTTCTTGTCTGGCAAACTCTTCGTCCGCGGCATCGCTGCCGGTGCTGTGAAAGGCTGATTATGTCTCACTCCGTCCAAATCAAAAATCTCGATCTGGCCTTTGGGGCCGTCAAGGTGCTGGAAGACCTCAACCTTGATATCAATGAGGGTGAATTTCTTGTCCTGCTCGGCTCATCAGGTTGCGGAAAGTCCACCTTGCTGAACTGCATCGCAGGGCTGCTTGAAGTGACCGACGGCCAGATTTTCATCAAAGGCCATAACGTCACATGGGCCGAGCCGAGCGAGCGTGGCATCGGCATGGTGTTCCAATCCTATGCGCTTTACCCGCAGATGACCGTGAAGGGGAACCTGTCTTTCGGTCTCAAGAACGCGCGGGTTCCGAAGGACGAAATTGAAAAGCGGGTGGCCCGCGCGGCAGAAATCCTGCAGATCGAACCGCTACTCAATCGCAAGCCGGGCGCACTGTCAGGTGGGCAACGGCAACGGGTCGCGATCGGGCGGGCGCTGGTGCGCGATGTGGATGTGTTCCTCTTCGACGAACCGTTGTCGAACCTTGACGCCAAATTGCGGGCTGACCTGCGCGTAGAGCTCAAACGCCTGCACCAGCAGCTGCAAAACACAATGATCTACGTCACCCATGATCAGGTCGAGGCAATGACGCTGGCCGACCGGATTGCGATCATGAAGGGCGGCAATATCATGCAGCTTGGCAGCCCCGATGAAATCTACAATCATCCCCAGAACCTTTACGTGGCGGATTTTATAGGCAGCCCGTCGATGAACTTTCTTGAAGGGCATCTGGACGGGGACATCTTCAAGGTCGATGACATGGCAATGCCCATGACGGGCTACAATTTCGGCGCGCCGCAAACGGCCCCGCGTCCGGCCATCATAGGCATTAGGCCAGAGCATATCATCACCGGAGAGTTGGTCGCCAAAGCCCCGGTGCAATTCGAAGTCGATATTGATCTGGTCGAACCAATGGGGTCGGACACGCTTGTCTACGCCAAGCTGGGGCAGCATCTGTTCCGGGTCCGGATGGACGGGCAGGCACGGGTCGCAGCAGGCGAAACGCTCGATATCGGGATCGACCCGTCCCGCGCCTCGCTCTTTGACAAATCGACGGAGGAAAGACTGTGACCAAGATCGCTTATCAGCTCTATTGCTCTCGCAATTTTCCGCCCTTGGGTGACACGCTGCGCATGCTGTCCAAGACGGGTTATCAATATGTCGAAGGTTACGGGGGGCTGTATGAGGACGTTGACGGCCTACGTGCCGGGCTGGATGCCAACGGGCTGGAAATGCCCAGTGGGCATTTCGGGCTGGACATGATCGAAGATGATCCGGCCAAAGCCATCAACGTGGCCAAGGCGCTGGGGATATCCAAGGTTTTCGTACCACATCTGGCTGCAGCGCTTCGGCCAAACGACGCTGCCGGTTGGACCGCCTTTGGTCGTCGTCTGGCGGAAGCCGGTAAACCCATCCGTGATGCGGGGCTCGCATTCGGCTGGCACAATCACGATTTTGAGTTTGAGGCCGTGGAAGATGGAACCCTGCCATTGGCCCTGATCATGGATGCTTCAACCGATCTGGCGCTGGAGCTTGATTTGGGTTGGACACAGAGAGCAGGGCAAGATCCGGTGCAATGGATCAACAATTACGCGGGCCGGATTAGCGCGGTGCACGTCAAAGACATCGCCCCGACGGGTGAATGCGAAGACGAAGACGGCTGGGCTGATGTGGGTCACGGCGTGATGGATTGGGGCGCGATTGATGCGGCTTTGAAGGCAGCCAATGTGGATCACTACGTCATCGAACATGACAATCCTAGCGACGATGCGCGTTTCGCTGCGCGCAGCATCGCAGCAGTCAACGCATTTTAGGAGGGGACGGATCATGACACAACTTGGCGTCGGCATCATTGGATGCGGTAATATCTCTTCCAGTTATCTAGCGCTCGCGCCGTTGTTTCGGTCGCTAACGGTCAAGGCGGTGGCCGATATCAATATGGACACAGCCCAAGCGCGGGCGGCGGAGTACGATGTGCGGGCTGAAACGGTCGATGATCTGCTAAAGGCGCCCGACATCGATGTTGTCGTGAACCTTACGATCCCTGCTGTGCATTTCGACGTGACCAAACGCATTCTGGAGGCGGGCAAGCATGCCTATTCCGAAAAGCCTCTAGTTCTGACATTGGCCGAGGGCGAAGAACTGCGCGAGTTGGCGGTGTCCAAGAACCTGCGCATCGGGTCTGCCCCGGACACGTTTCTGGGCGGTGTGCACCAGCAAGCCCGCGCAACGCTCGACGATGGTTCGGTAGGCCGGATCATCGGGGGGACCTGTCATGTGATGGGTCACGGCATGGAAAGCTGGCACCCCAACCCGGATTTCTTTTACCAACCGGGGGCGGGGCCAATTCTGGATATTGGCCCGTATTACGTCACCAACCTGATCCAGCTGGTCGGTCCGGTCAAATCCGTGGCGGCACTCGCCACCGCGACCTTCAAGGAACGAACCATTGGTAACGGCGACCGGTTGGGTGAAACGGTTCCAGTGGACACCCCGACAAACATCCACGCATTGCTGGAATTCGCCAACGGGGCCACGATCACTCTTGGCGCGAGTTGGGATGTGTGGGCGCATCGCCATGGCCATATGGAGCTTTACGGCGAAACCGGCTCTATCTTCGTGCCGGACCCCAATTTCTTTGGCGGTGTCATTGAGACCAGCGGGGAAGGCGGCGAGATCAATCAAGTTGAGCCTTGGGACCACCCGCTCGGTGTCAACAATCAGGAAGACCGCGCGAATTACCGCTGCGCTGGCCTCGCCGATATGGCGACTGCCATTGCCGAGGGTCGTCAGCACCGTTGCAATATCGACCTCGCTGTTCACGCCGTCGATGTCATGACCGGTATTCTGCGGGCAGGGGAAGAGCGGTGCTTTGTCGAGATGACGACAACCTGTGAACGCCCTGATGCGCTTTCACCCGATCAGGCGCGCGCCTTGCTCGTGTAAGACCCGGCCATCCTGTCATACAGGTATTTATGTGTGTGGCTGGGAAATGGCGCGCCAAAGCGTTGCATCAATCGGCTGTAGCTATAACCCAGATCCGACCCTTTGCAGATGCGTTTGTGGTTCAGATCGTGTAGAGCGGTACCGTTGCACCGTCAAAGTAAAGCTCAGGTTAAAGTCCGGTCTCTGCTGCAATCTGCGCCCGTGATTTTCGCTGCCGCTCCGTCGCGGATTTCAACTGCCCACAAGCCGCCATGATATCCTCACCCCGCGGTTTGCGTACGGGCGAGGAGTAACCCGCACGATGCACGATATCGGCAAACGCCCTGATACGATTGTTGGATGACCGCTGATAAGGCGCACCCGGCCATTCGTTGAAGGGGATCAGATTAATCTTGGCCGGAATGCCTTCGATTAGCTTCACAAGCCGATGCGCATCCGCATCGCTGTCATTCACACCATCCAGCATCACGTATTCAAACGTGATCCGTTCGGAGTTCGACACTTTGGGATAGCTCCGCAGCGCCTCCAACAGTTCGACCACGGGCCAGCGCTTGTTAATCGGCACCAGCTTGTCGCGGACCTCATCGGTCGTGGCATGAAACGAAATCGCAAGCTGGCAGCCGATCTCTTCCGCTGTCCGGGCCATCTCTGGCACAACACCAGACGTGGAAAGCGTGATACGACGGCGTGACAGGGCGATGCCTTCTGGGTCCATCGCAATCTTCATCGCGTCGCGCACGTTTTCGAAATTATAAAGCGGCTCACCCATCCCCATCAGCACGATGTTGGACAAAAGACGGGGCGCGGCGTTGTTTCGGTCCCCCGGCTGTGGCCATTCGTCCAGATCATCGCGGGCCACCATCACCTGCCCGACAATCTCGGCGGCCGTCAGGTTTCGCACAAGTTTCTGGGTGCCGGTATGACAGAATGAACAGGTCAGGGTGCACCCCACCTGAGAAGAAATGCATAGCGTCCCGCGGTCGGTTTCGGGAATATAGACCACCTCGACCTCATGCCCGCCAGCGATGCGGACAAGGTATTTCCGTGTGCCGTCCTCTGAAACCTGCCGAGTCACAACTTCCGGGACCGCGATGACGAAGGTTCTGGCCAAAAGCGCACGGTAGTCTTTCGACAGGTTCGTCATCTTATCAAAATCGCGGACCCCCCAATGATAAAGCCACTGCCATATCTGTCCGGCCCGCATCTTTGCCTGTTTTTGGGGTGTTCCGGCCTCAATCAAGGCCTCCAGCAATCCAACGCGGGTTAAACCAACAAGGTTCAACGGCCCATCTGCGGCTTTGCGCGGAATGGTCAGCACGTCCTGCGTGATTGGGGCCTTGGCGTCCATGGGAATGCTCCGGTTCGGGGTTCAAGCACGCCATATAGGAGAAAGGGCCGGTTTTCACAAGAAAACCGACCCTTCGAACTTAATTGCTACACAACGTCAGCTGGAACAGCGGTTCTCGGCTTCTTCCACCGCTGCGGTAAAGCCGAGCAGACTGAACGTATCCTCGGTCTGTGTGCCACGGCCTGACCGCCCCGTGACAACAGCGCTTGATCCGCGTTTCATGGCGGCGACGAACTTGGCGTCATCTTCTGGTGTGGCGGGCCAAGCGGTCTCACCTTCTGTAAACAACTGAAACGTTGTGCCACCGACATTCACGCTGACCGTCGATCCGCTCGCGAACGGGTAGCCGCCCGCAAACATGACCTGACCGGTGACATTTTCATCCGGGCGGTAAAACACCATCAGGCGGATGTCGCCACGGCGTACCTGCACCACATCACCCTCGCGGGTGTTGACGCTTTCCTTGGGCGCGGACACGGCCCAGCATTCATCCGGGCCCGTTTCAACAAACACGCTCCAATCGGTGTTTGCAGCAACGCGGGCGCTGCTTTCCTCTTGCGCGCTGACGCCAGACGCGACCCCAATCAAGGCCGCCACACCCAATACCCGTGAAATAGTCCAATTCATTCTTACAGCCTCCAAGCTGGCTTTGCCTCTGGATGTTCCCGCTTTGCGTTGATGCACCTTTTCGGCTGGCGGGAACTGTTTCAACTCGATAGCCCTATGGTTAGCAAGAAATCGCCCGTTGGGGAAAGCCCTTATGCGAGGCGGCATGAAGGGAAGACGATATGCCTGATCCAACTCAAGACCCTGTTGATATGGTTGAGGTTTGGCGCGGCGACCTCTTGGAGTGCATCCATCGCGGTCACGCGGTTGTGTGCGATGAGGCCGGCCAGATCGTCGAGGCCTGGGGTGATCCTTCGGCTTTGATCTATCCCCGCTCTTCCTGCAAAATGGTGCAGGCCTTACCACTGTTGGAAAGCGGGGGAGGGGCGCATCTGACGAATGAGCAATTGGCGCTCGCCTGCGCATCCCATAACGGGGCGGCTATCCATACCGACCGGGTCGGTGCGTGGCTGAAAGATCTTGGCCTGACCGAAGATGATTTTCGCTGCGGCCCGCAAATGCCACCTGATCGGGATGCGCGATATGGATTGATCCGGGCCCATCAGGAGCCTTGTCAAATCCACAATAACTGTTCCGGCAAACATGCGGGCTTTCTGACGTTGGCCAAGCATCTAAAGGCCGGTCCCGACTACGAACTGATAGATCACCCCGTGCAGCAAGCCTGCAAGGCAGCCTTTGAAGAGACCACGCAGGAGACCAGCCCCCTTTACGGCATTGATGGATGTTCGGCACCCAACCACGCCTGCACCGTGCACGGCTTGGCCCGGTCCATGGCGTTCTTTGCCAGTGCCAGTGATAAGTCTGATACCCGTAGCAAGGCGGCGACGCGATTGATCCATGCCATGGTGGCCCATCCAGAACTGGTTGCTGGCGAAGGCCGAGCCTGCACCGAATTGATGCGAGCTATGGACAGTGTGGCAGTCAAAACCGGGGCCGAGGGCGTCTTTATCGCGATTATCCCGCAAAAGCGGCTGGGCGTCGCGCTCAAGATCAGCGACGGCGCGACCCGCGCCAGCGAATGCGCGATTGCGGCTATCCTGACACGGCTTGGCGTGCTCGACCCACAGCATCCAGCGGCCATCGCGCGGATGCAACCGCCCATCACCAACCGACGCGGGCTCACAACAGGACAGATCAGACCAGCGGCCGCGTTGATGTCGTAAGCTAGAGTGCTGATTGTTCGCACCTTCGCAAACTGACAGGGAATTGATCGGTAACCCGACGAAGCACCTTGTGTTGCTGGTATCAAAGTTATCTGCTGCGGTTACTTAACTGGTTCTCTTTTTCAATGACAAAACCCTACGACAACCAGGAGGTTTCACATGCCCAAGTCAATTCTCATCACCGGCACGTCCACAGGTCTTGGGATCAGCCTTGCGGTTCAAGCCGCGCAAGCTGGCCACGAGGTGTATGCGACTATGCGCAACCTCAAGAAAAGAGGCGCTCTGGATGACGCCGCCGCCAAAGCGGGCGTCAACCTCACCGTCCTGCCGCTGGACGTGCAGGACACCGCTTCGATTGATGCAGCGGTCGAAAGTGTCATCGAACAAGGCGGCAAAATAGATGTCCTGATCAACAACGCGGGCGCGGGCTTCGTTCGGTCAACCGAACAGGCTACAGAAGAGGACATTCAATGGGTGATAGACGTCAACTTCACCGGGGTCGTGCGCTGCACAAAGGCGGTCATCGGTCACATGCGGAAGCAGCGATCCGGTCATGTGGTGACGATCTCAAGTGTTGGTGGATTGGTGGGGCAGCCCTTTAACGAAATCTATTGCGGTGCCAAATTCGCCGTTGAAGGGTACATGGAGGCGATGGCGTCTTATATCACGCCCAGTTTTGGCGTGAATTTCACGGTTGTCGAACCCGGCGGTATCCAGTCGGAATTTGCCGCCAATGTCCTGCAACAGGTTGAAGAGACGGGTGGCATGCTCGACGATGAATACCTGCCAATATTGCAGAAATACATTGGCGGATCACAAAACCGCCAAGCGGGATCGGATATCTACCAGACCGCAGATCATGTTGCCGAAGTGGTGATGGAATGCATTGCCGCCGAAAACCCACCCATCCGACGCCGGACATCCCAATGGGGCGAGGAGTTCTGCGCGTTGAAGACCGATCTCGACCCTGACGGAAAGAAACTGCAGGCCCAGGTTATCGAACAGTTTCTGAGTTAGGCCGTTTTGCTGTGAGATCACCTGAAAATTGAGACTGGGATGTTGACGAAATCAACACGATTGGTTCGCGATCTGCAAAATTGGGGGCAGGGCCCCTTCTCAAGTTCAAGGTTCCCAACAGCGACCTTAACTGTTTTCAGGGCCCCAAAGAAAAGATCGCAGCACTTACGCCATGCCCGCTTAGGGGCGAACCCGATGTGTTTTCGGGCGCGCCAAATTTGTTGTTGCTGTGCATCTGAGGTTGGCTCCGAGCCCGATCTTGCTCGTAAATGATACTTGCAGAAATGGCTGCACTCGCGTTCGAATAAATTCCGTCCATCTGATCGTCGATTTTTTCCCCGGCGCTTTTGAAATTATGACTGTTTTTGCCTACGCAACCTTTTTCGAACAATTGCCATCGCGGCAAAAGCAACTGGTGCGAGAACTCCGAGCATTGGTGCCATTGAGGTTGCCACGGCAACCTCATGATGCGCGGATGCAGGTGTTGCTAAAAACACGATCAATGCGGCAAGGGTTCTCATAACACCTCCGCTGCAGCTGGGTGTTGCTGCAAAAAGCCCCGCAGATCGTTCACCCGTTTAGAATTCAGCGACACATAGACAAAGCCCATATTCGTCCGCTCTGTCACCATATCACCGGGATACGGCAGATAGGACAGTTCGCGTGATCCAAATGATGGCGAGGCCGTGCCGACTTGCCATTCGGTGGTCAGTTGAACATCCACCAGCTTCATCTTGGGGCCACCTTCTGGTGCGTCGATTTCCAGCGGCACACCGGCGAGGCGCAGATAAGACATTTTGTCTTTCGCCGCGACAAAACCGTCGATGAATTGGGCGGTCAGAACCTGTAGTTCCTCTGCCTTGTCTGCGTCTGGCATATGGCTGTGCAGATGGTCGCCATGTGCATGGTTGTGGCCGATATGGCCGTTCACGATATCATGTGGCATTGGACCACCGCTTTCCTTCAAATTCGCCATGGGGGATTTCGACGGGCTTATCTATGTGCCGCTTATGCGCGCCCATCTTGCCAGAGGCGACCAGCGATCCCAGCACATCGACGATGACACGTGTGCCCATCAGGGCTGTGATTTCGGACTGGTCATAGGGTGGTGCCACCTCCACCAGCTCCATTCCGCAAATCCCTTCCGCGGCAACCATTGAGGCCAGCTTCAGCGCCTCACGCGGCAAGAACCCACCCGGTTCGGGCCAGCCGGTGCCGGGCACAAAGCCGCAATCGATACTATCGATGTCGAAGGACATATAGACCATGTCGACCCCGTCCCATGCCATCTCCAACGCCATCTCGGCCGTCTTCTCGACACCCATCTTTTCCATGTCGCCCATCGTTATGATGTTCGTTTCACGATCCCGCGCGACCTTCACTGCATCACGTGGCACCTGCCAGCCGCCAATACCGACCTGCACGAGGTTCTTGGCCGGCACATTGGGCAGGTTGGTGGAATGGAACCACGGGGTTGTGTGCATCCTCTCGTCCAGGTCCTTTTCCTGAATATCTGCATGACGGTCGAAGTGGACGATCCCGATTTTCTTCGATGTGCATTCGGCAATGCCTCTTACACACGGGAACCCGATGGAGTGATCCCCGCCAATCATGATCGGCAGCGAACCAGAAGACGCCACATGACTGACCGCGCGGCTGATTTGATCAAAGGTCTTTTCGATATTGGCGGGGATCGTGAAGACATCGCCTGCGTCGCAAAGCGTCATCTGCTCACGCAGGTCCACCGCCATTTCGTAGTTGTAAGGTGTGTAAAGCGCGCTGATCTTGCGCACGCCTTGCGGGCCAAAGCGTGTTCCCGCACGGTAGGTTGTCCCACCGTCAAAAGGGATGCCCAATACCGTCGCATCGTAGTCCTTCACCTCGGTGACGTCCTCGGCATAGGGCGCTTTGAGGAAGGTGTTGATCCCGGCATAATGCGGCAACTCTCCGCGTGCGAAGGTGGGGATCGATTTGTCGTCGATACTGTCTGCCCCGGTCAGCCCCATCCGCAGTGCCCATTGCTTTTCCTGCGCCCAGCCGCTGCCGGGAATGTCAGCCTCGGCCTGCATGGCTTTCCAGCCGCGCAGCTTGGTCAGGTCGGGATGGTGGAAACGCTTCGCTTGATGCCGGTAATCAGCGGGGTGATGCGACCGGGACCGGTCACGTGGAAAGCAGAACATGGGTATCCTCCTGAAGGGTTTGGAATGGGATGCCGCCGTCGCGGGCGTCAAAGTCGTAGGTGATCGTGGCCCCGTAGGCGTTCGGGTCATGCGGGTCCCAGCGGGGTTTGTCGAAGACGAGCACGCGGTCGCCCAGCTTGAACGCCTCTTCCAGATCATGAGTGACCATGAAGACGGTCATGCCGGTCTCTTCCCGCAGGTCTTGCAGAAAATCATGCATAGACAGGCGCGTGCCGGGGTCGAGCGCACCGAAGGGTTCATCGAGCAGCAACACGCGGGGCTTGGCCGCCAGCGCCTGCCCAATGGCAAGACGTTGCTGCATACCACCTGAAAGGGTGGCGGGATACTGGTCGGCCACGTGATCCAGTCCGCAACGGGCAAGTGTTTCGTCCGCCCGGTCGCGCGCGGCCTTACGCTCTGCCCCAAAGAGCCGTCCCCATCGCGTCCGAAAACATTCGCCCGCCACCACATTTTCGCGAACCGTCAGATGCGGGAAGACAGAATAGCGTTGGAAAACGATCCCGCGCTCCAGTCCCGGCTCTTGCGCGGGCAGCGCCCCATCAATGCGGACTTCGCCGCGCTTGGGACGCTCCTGCGCGAGCAGCAGGCGCAGGAATGTCGATTTCCCACAACCCGACGCACCCACGATGGAGATAAACTCACCCTCATCCACCAGCACATTAATCCGTTCAATAATCGGGCGGCGGCCGTAGCTCTGGAAAACATCCGTGACGGTGACAAAGCTCATAATCCGTCCTCCGCCCATGGGAAGAACCGGCGCGATGTCCAGCGCAGCGACCAATCGATCAGAAACGCCAGCAGCGTGATCCAGATGACGTAGGTCAATATCACGTCCATGGCGAGGAAGCGGCGCACAAGAAAGATGCGGTAGCCAAGTCCGAGTTCCGACGCAATGGCTTCCGCTGCGATCAGGAACAGCCATGCGGGGCCCAACGACAAACGCACCGCCTGAATGAGGTGTGGCATTACCTGTGGCAACGCGACGCGAACGGCGATGACCCAGCTGGACGCACCCAGGGTCTGGGCCTTGACCAGCAATTCCTGTGGGACTTCCAACACCCGTTGGCTGAGATCACGAATGATGAAAGGCAGCGTACCGACGACGATCAGCACGACCTTGGACAACTCACCCAGCCCGAAGATGATGAACAGGATTGGCAGTAGCGCCAGCGGCGGGATCATCGACAAAACCGCCACGAATTGCGCCAGAAAGCTGCGGACGAGCGGCAGCAAGCCGATCAGCAGCCCAAAAATCAATCCAATAGACGCCGATATCCCGATCCCCATCCCCAGCCGCTTCAAACTGGCCCATGTGTCATGCCAGAACAGCACCCGTCCGCTGCGCCGGTCCGGTTCGGTCATCAGACGCAGTGCCGTCTCACCAATGGTCGATGGCGCGGGGAGCAACTTGTCCGATGGGTTCTCCGTCAGCCGTATGTCGGACCCGATCGCGTAAGCGATGAACACTGCTGCAAAAGGCAACAAGGCCAGAAAAACGGCCAGTGGGCGGCCCGGTTTGATGTTGATGAGGCGCATGGGATTGTCAGGGGCGCAAAACCACCCCCTCCATTAGCTCAAAGGCTGCCGTCTGCGGCCATCTGCATGTAGGTCGTGTCGTATCGGAAGGTCACATTATTCGCGTCACCGGTGACGGACCCATCCGGATATTCCACCCCAACGAAATCAGCCGATGGCGCGCCTTCGCCCAATATGCCCTTGTCGAACAGGAACTCCGCGACGCTGACCATTGTGGCCGGCAACTCCGCGCTGGCTGTGAAGTCAACTGCGGTAGCAGGATCATAGAACATCTCGGTCGAGGCCAGCTGCGCATTGTAGCCAGCCAGATCGGTACCCGAGGCTTCGGCCATCGCCGTCAGCACTTCTTCATCGCCAGCCGCCATGAGACCCATCACCTCGTACCACGCACCGGTCAGAGCCTTGCCGAAATCGGGGTTGGCTTCCAGTGTTTGCGTATTCACGACCATCAGGTCGATGATCTCACCCGGAATGTTGGAACTGTCGAACAACTTGGCCGCGGAAGGGTCCTCCAGAATGGTAGAAACCAGCGGGTTCCATGTAACGACCGCTTCAACCTCGTCAGTCGAAAACGCGGCGATCATATCCGCGTCGGAAGTGTTGATGACACTGTCCAGATCGGCCTCTGACAGGCCCACACTATCGAGACCACGCGCCAGCAGGTAATGTGATACAGACAGTTCCACCAGGTTGACAGGTTTGCCAGCAAGGCTGGCCAAGTCGCCATCACCTTTGACGATGATGGCGTCATTGCCATCGGAATAGTCACCCACGATCAATGCCGTCGTATCCACACCGCCGCCTGCGGGGATCGAAAGCGTGTCCATGTTGGTCGCCGACACGCCATCAAACTGGCCCGCAGTGTATTGGTTGATCGACTCGACATAATCGTTGATCTGCACGATCTCGACATCAATGCCATATTTGTCGGCCCATTTGTCCATGATCCCGCTGTCTTCCAGATAGCCCCAGGGCATCCAGCCGACATAAATGGACCAAGCCACTCTGAATTCAGTTCTCTCCTGAGCGTTCAAGCCGGAAGCAAGGCACAAGGCAATGGCAGTTGTCGCGATAAATGTTTTCATCTTCGGTCCCCATTTATTTTCACCAATGGATTGACCGCTTGGAGGGCGTGAGCGGAGCGCGGGTCAAACCAGCGCAGTAGCCTCCCGGGATTTTGCCCCGCCGTGTACCGCCCGGTCTGTTGCCGAACGGCGATATCTCTCGGACCAGTCACGTTCAAAACGCCGGAACCCTAGATATCCTGCGCCTTGAAGCGAAACTGAGGAATGGGAAACGATCAAGGAATGGTTCGGCGACTTGTGGGGCATATCCCAGTTCGCACAACAATTTGGCCATCTCTGCTCTGAATGATCATTTTGACGTCACTGCTGTGCTGCTGTGGGCCAAAATTCTCGTCTTGGATTGTATGGTTGCCCTTCCTCTCGTGGTTAATGCCGGCCGCGTAGTACGCTGGAATAGAGTTTACGGCGAGACAGCCATCAGTTGCGGCGCAGCGAAATTCCGCTCTGCGGTCGTCCATCCAGTTCGCAGCAAACGGCTGTGCTGAGCCCATACCTCCTGAATGCAGCAACTTGCCTAGATGTCCGCTTTCGGCCTACCATTTGAGTAACTGAGCCAATCCTCCGCAAAGAACCTCACGGAAACAAAGGTCATTATGACAAACAGATCAATTCTTAACCCCGAATATCTTGTTCACAGCGAGAGTGATCTGAGGGCGTCATTTTCGGCAACGCACGACATCGCGATCAAAAAATGCTTGAGCTATGTCGATGAGCATGCGCGTACCTTTATCGAACGGTCACCTTTTGTCTGCATTGGCACTCAGTCGAACGACGGCAGAGCAGATGTAAGCCCGCGAGGAGACCCTAGCGGCTTTGTAAAGATTTTGGATGAAAGGACACTTTTGATCCCTGATAGGCCGGGAAACAACCGGCTAGACACGCTTTCAAACGTCCTCACAAATCCCAAAGTGGGCCTTCTTTTTCTTATCCCCGGTTTTGATGACACTATGCGGGTCAACGGTACAGCAGAGCTTACACGCGATCCTGAGCTGCTTTCCACCATGGCGGTGAACGAACGCGTTCCAAGCATTGCCATTGTTGTGCATGTTGAGGAAGTGTTCATTCACTGTGCGAAAGCTCTGCGACGCTCTAGGCTCTGGGACGCGGAACAACACCAAGACAGATCAGAGGTGCCGTCCCTGATGAAGATCATCCTGGAACAGACAGACGGTGCGCCCTCTGACCCGGAGGAGCAAAAGAAACTAGACGATGGTCTTGAAGAGGAATACCGCCAGACGATGTACTAGGGGTGACGTTTTCGACTTGGCGAAGCGCTACGTCGCTTATTGGACATTGGCGCAGCTCTCGCGGATAAACACTTCATTCCCCACAACTGACCTGTACCGGCACACATTCAATGGTAGCTTTCCGTAAAAAGCGCCAAGATGATATGCACAACTAACGGGGGTTTGACACTTAAAATACGAATTACACTTCAACCAAAACAGACATTTGATCTAGGTCAACGCCGGGCGGCGCAAAAGCAAACAATCTCAGTTAATCGCTAAAGCCAAAACTGCCATGATCGTTCATTTTGGCTTCTTGGTCGCGTGAGCATTCCATTTGAATGAAACATATTACAGATGGGTTGCTACATTATCGAAGAATAAGTCTGAGAGCCGCAGATGCACAAAACAGTTCCATCCTTCACCATTGGCATCGAGGAAGAGTATCTGGTCGTCGATGCGGAGACGCTCGACCTTGTTTCGACGCCGGATGCGCTTATGCAGCAATGCGTCGATGCGCTTGGTAAAAAGGTCAGTCCGGAATTTCTGCAATGCCAGATTGAAGTCGGAACAGGCGTCAGTAAAACGGCTGCCGATGCGCGTCAGGATCTGGCCCATCTGCGGCGGACGGTGAAGCAGCTTTGCAATGAACACGGGCTGGAACCGCTTGCTGTCTCCACGCACCCCTTTGCGGATTGGCACAAACAGCACTTCACCGACAAGGAACGCTATCGCACGCTGGAAAGAGACCTCGCCGGCGTTGCCCGCCGGATGTTGATCAGCGGTATGCACGTCCATGTTGGGGTTGAGGATGATGATCTGCGGATCGATCTGCTCAACCAGTTTCCCTATTTCCTGCCGCACTTGTTGGCGTTGTCCACCTCCTCACCCTTTTGGGAGGGGAGAGAAACAGGTCTGCAATCCTACCGGTTGACGGTATTTGACAACCTGCCACGCACCGGCCTGCCGCCCGCATTTGCCAGCTTTGCCGAATACGAGCGGTCCATCCAGACCATCATCAACTCGCAAGCGATTGAGGATGCGACCAAGGTCTGGTGGGATCTGCGCCCATCTTCGCGATTTCCCACCGTGGAGTCGCGCATCTGCGACGTCTGCCCGCTCCTTGATCACGCGATTTCCATTGCTGCACTGACCCAAAGTATCTTCCGGATGCTCTACACGCTGCGTCGTGAAAACAAGCGTTGGCGGCAATATGATCAATTCCTGATCGAAGAAAACCGGTGGCGGGCGCAACGCTATGGCCCGGAGGAAGGGCTGATCGATTTCGGGATTGGTGAAGTGGTGCAATTCGACCAGCTTACCCGCGAACTGGTCGATATGGTTGCACCCCATGCAGAAGCCTTGGGGTGTCTCGCAGAAGTCGAAGGAGTTTTTGATATCCTTGAGTGTGGGACAAGCGCGCAGCGCCAGATTGCTGCCTTTCGTTCCGCAAAGGAACATGGTGCCGAAGATGGCGAAGCCGCAAAAGAGGTCGTGCGGTCGCTGATCACCGAATTCAGCGATGGGCTTTGATTTGCCTCACGCCAGCTGTTGATCAATCCCGCATTGCAAGGCACACAAGAGGGCGACCGGTCCGGCCTTGGCCACAACCGGGCCAATAGTTCCATCCGCACCAAGCCAGGAAAGTCCGCCCATGCCCTTCACCATTGCCACCTGGAATATCAACTCCGTCCGGCTCCGCGAAGAGATCGTCGTCAAGCTTATGCGGGATGAAGCGCCGGACGTCATCTGCCTTCAGGAATGCAAAAGCCCGGTCGATAAAATCCCGACGGAGCAGTTTCAGGCCATGGGTTACACATACATGGCTGCGCGTGGGCAAAAGGGGTACAACGGCGTTGCCATCCTTTCAAAAATCCCGATGGAAGAAGCCGGGGCAGAGGATTTCGCGGGGCTCGGCCATGCCCGCCATATCGCAGCCAAGCTTGAAAACGGCGTGACCATCCACAATCACTACGTCCCCGCCGGTGGCGATGTCGCAGATCGGGAAGTGAACGAAAAATTCGGCCAGAAGCTCGATTATCTCACGGATATGCGCGATGCTTTCCATGCGGATAGACCGGAAAAGTCCATCCTTGTGGGCGATCTGAACATTGCCCCACGCGAAGACGATGTGTGGAGCCATAAGCAGCTGCTCAAGGTGGTCAGCCACACGCCGATTGAAGTCGACCATTTCGGGCAAGTGATGGATGCCGGTGGCTGGTCGGACGTGACACGCAACGACATTCCCGAAGGCCAGCTTTATAGCTGGTGGTCATACCGCGCCCGTGACTGGGATGCCGCCGATAAAGGCCGCCGACTGGATCATATCTGGGCCACCCCGGACATCAAAAACGCCGCCCATTCCAGCCGCGTGATGCGCGACGCGCGGGGCTGGGAAAAGCCCAGTGACCATGCGCCGGTTTTTGCCACCTTCGACCTATAGGAGAGGCCACCATGACCCTACCCGATAAAATGACTGCGCTCGTTCAGCTCAACGACGGCTATTCCGGCACCCAGACCGGCCCGAACATCGACGACCTGACCCCGTTTGTGGCCGAAAAAACCATTCCTTTGCCGACACCCGGAAAGGGTCAGGCGCTGATCAAGGTGCATCTGGCTGCGGTGAACCCCTCTGACATCCACTTCATCAAGGGTGAATACGGGCAACCCTGTATCAAAGGCGTACCAGCCGGGTTCGAGGCGGTGGGCGAGGTTGTGGCCGGTGACACGCCCCTTATTGGCCAGCGGGTCAGCTTTTTTGCCAGCGCCTCGGGAAGCTGGGCGGAATACGCGATGACCGATGCGTCGGGCCTTGTTCCATGTCGTCCTGATTTGGCCGAACCTGACGCGGCGGGGCAGATCGTGAATCCACTGACTGCCATCGCGATGTTCGATATCGTCAAAGACAGCGGGGCGGATAGCTTTATTCTTAACGCTGCGGGCTCACAGTTGGGCAAACTGCTCATCGCGCTGGGCCGCGACCATGATATCAAGCCTATTGCCGTCGTTCGCCGGTCTGAGCAGGCCGCAATGTTGAAAGAACTTGGCGCGGCAAAGGTCATCGTGACCAGCGAGGATGATCCGTTGGATGAGGTCAAAACTGTCTTCTCAACACTAAAACCGCGCGTTCTTCTGGATGCGGTCGGTGATCAGTTCACGGCCGATTTGTTCTTTGCCATGCCAGCCCATTCACGATGGGTGAACTACGGCAAGCTTGCGACCGAAGCGCCTGCGCTGACGCAGCTGGCGCAATTGATCTTCCAAAGCAAAGTGATCGAAGGATTCTGGCTCACCAAATGGATGAAACAGGTCGACCCGGCACGCATCCCGCAGGCCTTTGGCGAAATTCAGGAACGCTTTGTGACGGGCAAGTGGGTGACGGATGTCGCCGGTATTGTGCCGCTGTCAGAGGCGATGGAGAAACTGCCCGAGCTGCTGGCCAAGCCTGACGGCAAGGCGTTCATCGATCCGCGACAGTAGATGAGACTGCGATCTAATCGGGCTCGAACAGTTCGACAGGGTTCCCGGACGGATCGTCGCAAAGAATTTGTTGGCCGCCGGGTCCTTTGACAATTTCGTTTCGGAAGGTCACATTATCTGATTTGAGGCTTGCCACCAACGCCGCGAGATCATCCACAATGATCACGATGCGACCCCAGCCGCCGGGGGTGGGCTTGGTGCCATTGGGCATAGCCTTTGACGCCGAGGCTGGGGGACCAGCCACCCAGAGTTGCAAATCATCCCTGTTCAGGATCGCCATCGCAGGACCGTACTGTTCCTCTAGCACAAACCCCAGCTTGTCAGCATAAAAGGCGATAGCCGCGTCAACGTCATCCACGATGTAGCGAAACTGCGCCATGGTTAAACCTCCTGTCCTGCAGAATATCGCATCCCTGTAACAATCGCAAAACAACGGTTACTCCACTAGGACAGCCTCCAATAAATCGCCTGGCTGACAGTCCAGCACAGCGCAAATCTTGGCGAGTGTGTCGAACCGGATGCCCTTGACCTTGCCGGACTTCAGCAAGCTGATGTTCTGTTCGGTGATCCCTACGGCTTGCGCCAAATCCCGGGACTTCGTCTTGCGCATGGCGAGCATTACGTCGAGCCGAACGATAATCTGAACGTCTGTCATACAAACGACCGATTTTCTGCTGCCGCTTCAGCCGCATCCCGCATGGCCCGACCGATCACGATGATCAACCCGCCTGATAGGGCAAAGAACAGCATGTCGCTATTCACACTAAGGGAAATCGCCCTCTGACCGGCCGGATTGGCCCAGGTCATCAAGACCGATTGCACTGGCTGTAATACCAACGGGATCAGCGCCAGGGCCAGAAAGCCATAACCAACACGCTGAATAATCCGGGCGCAGGCGTCTGTCAGAACACGACCCACTCGATATTCATCAAAGAGCTTGCGCATCTCGTTCAACGTCCAAATCAGGATCAACGGTCTGATCAGGTTCAGTGCGGTGACCGTCAGCAACTGCCCACGGGTCGCAGCATCCGCCACGTCCGGCCTGTTGATTGCTTGCGGGACATTCGCCGGGGTCAGAGGGGTGCTGATCAGTGCGAAGACTACGGCTAACGGCAGAAGAACCATTACAGCAATCGTCAGGCCACGAAGGACAGCGGCCCATTTGCGAATATCGTGAGGCATGATAATTTTCTCCTTTTAATTTTAATAATTTATCGTAAAACAATGATTGTTATATGTCAAAGGAGATTCGTATGCGCTCACTCATTCTATCGTTAATGCTTATGCCTGCCTGCACCAGTCTGGTGCCAAACACCGTAACACAGTTGAATAGAATGGACCCAACCATCGCTGATCCTCAGGATTTTGCGATTATGATCGAGATGCCCGAAGGGCTTGATTTCATCCCCGGATCGGCGCAGCTGAGATTCATGACGCAGCGGACCGACACGGGCGAAAGCAGATCGGAGACATTCATGCTCGAACAGTATGAGCAGACCTTTGCGGTCGCTGACGCCGATCTGGTTCCGCTGCGTACCTTGCAAGCCACAGCCCGGCGATGGAAAGCAGAAAACCCGGATGCTTCCAACGGATCAATGGGTGTTTGGGTTGCGCCCTGCGTGGTTGGGGATGGTCCCGCGTCAGATGCGCGGGTCAGCGTTTCTATCCGTATGGAACAAGATGGTCCTTTCATGCCGCTGGTCCGCAACGGCCCGATATCGGCAGTTGCCGGATCCGAGCGAATTGGCGAGATGAAGGAATGCCCTTAGGGCAGGAATTTCCACAATCCGGCTGGGTCGCCGGTCCGAAGAGAGGATCAGCGACCCAGCTACTTACAGTTTCTAATGTGACCGTTCAGCGTAGTCTCTGTAGTCGTCCAACAGATGTTCAAGTTCGACCAGCTCGATCTCCAGATCATGAAAAACCTCGTATTTCTGATCCATATCAAGGGTACCACCTTCGACGAGGGTTTGCAGGTTAACCTTGATAATGTCCCAACGCGCCAGAATGCTATCCAGATCTGCAGCAATGATATCATTGGGGGCCGCGTTCACGCCTGCTTCGGGCATGCCATATCGCAGCGCGTTGAGAGATGTATCAAACACGACCATGGTCTTGGCCAGATCTTCCCGCGCCTCTTCCGCATGATAGCCAGTCCAGACTTCGCAGGCGTCTTTGGCCAGTCGTTGTGACAGCATTCGCTGACGTCCGGCGATTTCAATCAGCATCGCATCGCTGGTAGTGACCTCGTAGGGATGCGAATACTGGCTTGAGATATCAGCGGCCAGGATTGTGGTCAGCTCCAGAAGTTTCAGATTGTGATCGTCAATTATGTGGGCGCTTTCCACGTCATTATCATCGGCGAGAATGGCCTCTACCGCGCCGTGAATGCTCATCCATTCTTCCTCGACATGGTCGAGATCCTGCAAAGTCAGGCGGCGTTTTTCGGGACCCAGAATGTGAAGCGACTCATCGCCATTTCGCAAAGCGTTAAGGTCTTTGTCAAATTGATGCATGGCGTATTCAAGGATGTCATGCGCTTCTTCGACGTCGACGCCCGAAGTAACTGCGCATGACGCCGCTGCAACCTGCTGCGTCAACGTGCGCAACTGCCCCGCGACGCGGATACGGTCTGCGCCATCAGACTCGATATCGAAATTGGCAGAGTTCAGTTGGACTTCGGCAGAAACTGACTGTGCGGCGGCGGGGCCATGCAAAAGAAATATTGAAGCGGCCGCACCGCTTAGAATGAGCTTTGAAAATGATATTGATAAATTGGGTAGGCAAAACATCGGCAACTCCAGAACAAAAAACACGCCCCTTAGTACATTCTTAATGATTGTCTAGTTGGCGGGTCAAATATTTTTGCACCAGACAGTCCGCCCATTGAAGTTATTGATGAATCTTCAGGCACATGGCGTCCGAAGCGGCGGTCATTTCGTTTGTGGGTTAAGGCCAATGAGCGCTGAGGGGGATGCCGCGTAAGGGCATTGTTGAAAAAGCATCCGCGCATTGCTACCTTTGGCGTATACCCGGCACCGGGGTACATGACGGTGCGCTTTAAGGAGGACAATGAACTGTCTCTTTCTACACAGGCTGCCAATGCAGCCAAAAACGGGGCTCAGGTGATGAGCGCTCCAAACACCGCAACGAGCGAAGCACTTTTGGCGGCTGTTCTCAAATCCCTCGATGATGACAAAGGCGAAGACATCGTGCAGATCAATCTGCGCGGGAAATCCGAGATGGGTGATTACATGGTGATCGCGTCAGGTCGGTCGACGCGTCAGGTCACTGCCATGGCCGAAAAGCTGACCGATCGGCTCAAGCAGGATTTCGGTGTCATCTCAAAAGTCGAAGGGAAAGGCGCCGGAGATTGGGTCCTGATAGATACGGGTGATATCATTGTGCATATCTTCCGGCCCGAAGTGCGCGAGTTCTATCAGCTTGAAAAGATGTGGCAGCCCGGAGCGGCGACACAAGACTGATGCGCGTTCATATCTGCGCTGTGGGCCGTTTGCGCAAAGGCCCGGAGCGGGAGCTTTACGACGACTACCTCACCCGGTTCGACCGGACGGGGCGGGCTTTGGCTCTAGGTCCAGCGCAACTTATCGAAATTGAGGATAAAAAGGGCGGCGGCATGGCCGCCGAAGCGATGCTTTTGCGCCGCGCCATTCCTGACGGTGCGTTGATTTGCACGCTGGATGAGCGGGGCAAGCTGATGTCTTCTCCCGATTTCGCTGCACAAATGGATAACTGGCGGGATCAGGGCCGTCAGGACTTGGCATTCGTGATCGGCGGCGCAGACGGCATTGACCCCGGCTTGCGGGCGGAAGCGGACGCATCGCTGAGCTTTGGCAAGATGGTGTGGCCCCATATGCTGGTGCGTGTGATGCTGGCTGAGCAGTTGTACCGGGCGAGTTCTATTTTGGCTGGCGGTCCTTATCATCGGGCCTGAGGAGCCTCCGGCGGGAGTTTTTTGGCCAAGATGAAGATGGATCTATTTCACTTGGCCCCGTGCTGCGGTACATCAAGGCAATTGAATGAGGGAGCGTTTCATGTCTGTGCCTAAGCCGGTTGTCTTATGTATCCTTGACGGTTGGGGCCTGCGGGATGCGGTTGAAGGCAATGCGCCCAAGCTTGCCGATACGCCAAATTTTGATGCGATCATGCAGGGGCCGCATGCCCGGTTGGTGACGCATGGGAATGATGCGGGATTGCCTGCGGGCCAGATGGGTAACTCTGAAGTGGGGCATACCAATATCGGTGCAGGCCGGGTTGTGGCGATGGATCTTGGCCAGATTGATCTGGCGATCGAAGACGGGTCGTTTTTTAAGGCGAAAGCTCTGCAAGGTTTCATTGCCAAGATGAAAAAGAGTGGCGGCACTGCCCATCTGATGGGTGTTGTTTCTGACGGCGGCGTGCATGGGCATCTGGACCATATCGTCGCTGCCAGCAGAGCCATTGCGGATGCCGGTGTTCCGGTCACGATCCATGCTATTACGGACGGTCGCGACGTGGCGCCATCATCGGCGCTTGAATTTATGCAAAGCCTTGAGGATCAACTGCCCAAAAAAGCGAAGATAGCGACCGTGATCGGCCGCTACTATGCCATGGATCGTGATAACCGGTGGGAACGTGTTGAGACTGCTTATCAAGCGATGGCCAAAGGGCAGGGTGATCATGTGGACACCCCGGAAGATGCTATCAAAGCCGCCTACGAAGCGGGCAAAACGGATGAGTTCATCCCGGCAACGGTAATTGGCGATTATGCCGGATTAGCCGATGGCGATGGTTTCTTTTGCCTTAACTTCCGCTCTGATCGTGCGCGTGAAATCCTCGCCGCCTTGGCCGACCCGGATTTTGACGGGTTTGATCGGAAAATGCCGGAGCTTGCCGCGCGGCTGGGCATGGTGACTTATTCCGACCGGCATGATGACTGGTTCGATGTCGTCTTTCCCAAAAGGGATATCCAGAATACGCTGGGCGCGTGGGTTGCGAAACACGATCTGCGCCAGTTCCGGCTTGCCGAGACCGAGAAATACCCGCACGTCACATTTTTCCTGAATGGCGGGGTTGAGACGCCGGAGAAAGGTGAAGACCGCTATATGCCCCAATCTCCTAAGGTTGCCACTTACGACCTGCAACCTGAAATGTCCGCACCCCAAGTGACCGAACATTTCGTAAAAGCCATCAACGACGGCTACGACATGATCGTCGCCAACTATGCCAACCCTGATATGGTTGGGCACACCGGGGACATAAACGCCGCAATAAAGGCTTGCGAAACGGTCGATCAGGGCCTGGGCGAAGTGATCAAGGCGCTCAAGGCGGCAGGTGGCGCAATGATCGTCACGGCGGATCACGGCAATTGCGAAACCATGATCGATCCGGAGACCGGCGGCCCGCACACAGCCCACACATTGAACCCTGTTCCGGTGGCTTTGGTCGGTGGCCCCGAAGGTGCACAACTGCGCGACGGGCGGCTGGCCGACCTTGCGCCAACAGTGCTCGACCTCATGGGGCTGGAATTGCCGCCCGAAATGACCGGCAAGAGCCTGATTGTCACATGATACGGCTCGCGGCCCTCCTGATCTGTCTTGGGACGGTGACCTTTGGCCAAACGGTCAGCGAAGATGCCCGTGCCGCTGCAGCCCGCTTGCAAGAGGCAAGCGTCATGTTGAACCAGGCGCAAGGTGCGCGCGACCGGATTGCTGCCCTCAGCGAAACCGTCCGCGCCTATGAAGACGGTCTGTCAGCGGTGCGTGACGGGATCAGGCACGCCGCGCGGCGTGAGGATGAAATCACCTCGGAATTGGACGTCAAACGCGAACGTGTTGCGCAATTGCTGGCTGTGCTTCAAACGACAGGCCAAACACCGGCCCCGCTGCTGCTTGCACATCCGCAGGGGCCGCTTGGGGTGGCGCGGTCATCCATGCTGGTGGCTGATGTGACACCGGCCTTGCAGGCCGAGGTTGAGACATTGCGCGAGCAACTCACCGAAATTCAGGAGTTGCAGCAAATCCAGCAGGAAAGTGCGCGTGCGCTTAACGAAGGGATGAGCGGGGCGCAAAGGGCCCGTGCCGCCTTGGGCATCGCAATCTCGCAGCGGGGCCGTCTGCCACAGCGCTTTTCGGAGGATCCCATCCAGACCGCCTTGCTTGTCGCCAGCACGGACACATTGGAGGCTTTCGCCCAAGGACTTTTGGACAGTATCGATATCGGAGCGACGGCGGTGGCGCTAGAGCCGACCGGCACGTTGCCATTGCCCGTCAGCGGGCCAATCACGCAAAGTTTCGGGGAAGGTGCGGGTTTGCGGCCCGGCGTGGTGATCGGGGCTCAGCCGCGATCATTGGTCACAACGCCCGTTGCCGCCACCGTCCTGTTTCGCGGCCCCCTGTTGGAATATGGCAACGTCATGATCCTTGAACCCGGCGCGGATGTTTTATTCGTCATTGCCGGGCTTGCCGAAATGTTCGGTGATCCGGGCCAGATCCTGCCTGCGGGGTCGCCAATCGGGCTACTTGGCGGAGATCAGCCAAGTATTGACAGCATTTTGATGCAAAATAACGCAAATGCATCGGACACTGGCTTGCAGCCTCTTTATCTTGAGGTCAGACAGGGTCAAACTCCCGTAGATCCAAATGCGTGGTTCGCGCTGGAATGATATAGGACGTATGATGAAAAAGTTGATCATGGCTGCGGTTGGCGGCATTGCCCTGGGTATAGCGACGACAAGTCAGATTGCAGGCCCGCTTTTGGCCCAAGAGGCGGAAGACAACGCAAGCATCTATGAGCAACTTGATTTGTTCGGCGATATATTTGAGCGTATTCGCGCAGGATATGTCGAACAGGTCGATGAAAAAGAACTGATCGAAGCCGCAATTGACGGCATGCTCACATCTCTTGATCCGCATTCCAGCTATCTGTCAGAGGACGACGCCGCCTCGATGCGTATCCAGACGCGTGGTGAATTTGGCGGTCTTGGGATCGAAGTGACCCAGGAAGAAGGTTGGGTCAAAGTCGTTTCACCCATGGATGGCACCCCGGCTGATGCGGCGGGCATCATGTCGGGTGACTATATTACGGCAGTGGACGGCGAAAGTGTGCTGGGCCTGACGCTGGATGACGCTGTGGACATGATGCGTGGGCCCGTTGGCTCCGAAATCATCATCACAATCGTCCGGGAGGGCCAGCAGGAACCATTTGATGTCTCCCTGATCCGCGACACGATCAAGTTGACAGCGGTTCGTCCCCGGACCGAAGGCAAAGCTGTCGTCCTGCGGGTCACGACTTTCAACGATCAGACATTTACCAACCTTGAAAGCGGTCTGGAAGAACAGGCCGAGGCTGCCGGCGGGATCGAGAATATCGACGGTATTGTCCTCGATTTGCGCAATAATCCGGGCGGCCTGCTCAATCAGGCCGTTTTCGTTTCTGACGCATTTCTGGACGCTGGCGAAATCGTCTCCACACGCGGTCGGCATGCTGAAGACGGAGAGCGGTTCAACGCAACAGAAGGCGATCTCGCCCAAGGCAAGCCTATTGTAGTGCTGATCAACGGCGGCTCCGCCTCGGCATCCGAGATCGTCGCGGGCGCGCTGCAGGACCATGGCCGGGCCATCGTGGTTGGTACGAAGTCCTTTGGTAAAGGTTCCGTGCAGACGGTCGTCCCACTGCGCGGCAATGGCGCGATGCGTCTGACGACGGCCCGATACTACACACCATCCGGTCGATCGATTCAGGCTTTGGGTATTTCACCTGATATCATTGTTCAGCAGCCCATTGTCAGACCAGAGAGCGAAGATGACGAGGAAGAACAATCAGGTCCATTGCGGTCTGAGGCACAGCTGCGCGGCGCTTTGGATAATGACAGCCTGAGCGAAGACGAAGTTCGCCAGATTGAAGAAGACCGCGCCCGGGCCCAGGCCGCAGCGGATCTTCGTGAAGAGGATTATCAACTCGCCTACGCCATCGATATTCTGAAGGGCTTGAATGCCTTTGGCCCAATGGCCGCAGCGATAGAGCAGTAAGAGACAAATCGTTGGGAGCTGTAAAGTCAGCTCCCAACGGCGCTTGAGGTTGGATTAAGGCTGTATCTGACGAATCTCTCGCAGGCTGGGAAGAAACATTACGCCTTCACCCTCTCTGATTTTGGATCATAAAACGGCTTCAATTGCGCCTCAGCCTTTACGCGGCGACCCATGACGTCGATGGCATATTCGCTTTCCAACATCTCGGCCACGCTTTCGCCTTTGCAAGGCACATATCCCATGCCAACAGCGGCCCCAAGGTGATGCCCATAGCCCCCTGACGAAAGATAGCCGACCAGCTTACCATCGCGTACAATCGGTTCGTTGTGGTACAATAGCGGCTCCGCATCGGTCAGCTTGAACTGTACCAACCGCTGCTCCAGCCCGGTTTCTCGCTTTCGCAAAACTGCATCACGGCCAATGAACGCTGGTTTGTCCGTTTTGACGGCAAAGCCCAGCCCAGCCTCAAGCACGTGATCCTCGGACGTAATGTCGTGCCCGAAGTGACGGAAACCTTTTTCCATACGGGCCGCATCCATCATATGCATCCCGCACAGTTTCAGGCCCATATCGCACCCTGCTTCATGCAGCACCTCAAAGACGTGGGCCGCCATATCGGTTGAGACATAAACCTCCCACCCCAACTCGCCCACATACGTCACGCGATGCACCCGCGCGAGGCCCATGCCGATCTCGATATCCTGTGCTGTGCCAAAGGGGTTGGTGTCGTTCGAAAAATCGTTCGGCGACACAGTCTGCAGCAATGCCCGGGCCTTCGGTCCCATGACGGCCAGTACGGCTTCACCCGCTGTCACGTCCGTAATGACCACGTTAAAGTCACCTACATGTCGTTGCATCCATGTCTGATCTGCCAGCCGGGTCGCAGCAGGCGTGACCACGAGATAAGCCAGTTCAGACAGACGTGTTACAGTCACATCCGCCTCAATCCCGCCAGCGTTGTTCAAAAACTGCGTATAGACGATCTTGCCCACTGGCACATCGTATTGCCCGCCGCCGATATGGTTCATGAACGCGCAGGCATCGCGACCTTCGACGCGGATTTTTCCAAACGATGACATGTCATACATGCCGACATTCGTGCGGATTGCATTCACTTCCGCCGCCACATTCCCAAAGAAGTTCTGCCGTTTCCACGAATATTCGTATTCCGGTGTCTGGCCGTCATCGGCAAACCAGTTTGCCCGCTCCCAACCGGCCAGTTCCCCCATCACCGCACCATTGTCGAGCAGATGCTGATGGAACGGTGTCCGCCGGACCCCCCGTGCTGTGGCCATCTGTCGAAACGGGAAGTGATCCGCATACAGCAGGCCCAGCGTCTCTTTGGACCGTTCGAACAAATAGGTCTTGTTGCCCTGAAACGGCTGCATCCGCGAAACATCCACATCACCCAGATCAAACGGTTTTTCCCCGGTATCGATCCACTGCGACAGGGCCATGCCTGCACCGCCAGCGGATTGAATTCCGATGGAATTGAAACCGGCCGCGACCCAGACGTTGTCCATTTCTGGTGCCAGTCCCAGATGATATGCGTCATCCGGCGTAAAGCTCTCTGGTCCATTAAAGAACGTATGAATGCCTGCCTCCGCCAGCATTGGCATCCGGTCGACCGCTGCTTCCAATATCGGCTCGAAGTGGTCGAAGTCCTCTGGCAGTTGGTCAAATTCGAAATCTGCCGGAATGCCCGCCATAGCCCATGGCTTCGCGTTCGGTTCAAACGCACCCAACAGCATCTTGCCCGCGTCTTCTTTGTAATACGCGCATTCATCCGGCACGCGCAGGACCGGCATCTGGGTCAGCCCTTCAATTGCCTCGGTCACGATGTAGAAATGCTCGCAGGCGTGTAGCGGGACATTGGTGCCCAGCATCTGACCGACCTGATGCCCCCACATACCACCGCAATTCACAACCATATCGCAGGCGATATGGCCGGTCTCATCACCTTGCGTCCAATCAACGCCCGTGATCCGCCGCCCATCACGTTTGACGCCCGTCACCAGCGTACGCTCAATCACCTTCGCCCCGTTCTGGCGTGCGCCCTTTGCCAGCGCCAGCGCGATATTGGCCGGGTCCCCCTGGCCATCCAGCGGCAGATAAACCCCCGCAGTGACCCCGTCGATATTCAGGTGTTCATACCGGTTTTTGACCTCATCCGGGCTAATCTCTTCAACCTCGACCCCAAAGGCCCGCGCCATCCCGGCCTGCCTGAAAATCTCTTCCTTGCGCTCCTCGGTCAGGGCAACGGTGATTGACCCACAGCGTTTGAAACCTGTGGCGACCCCGGTCTCGACCTCCAAATTCCCGTAAAGTTCCTGAGAATACTTGGCGAGCTTCGTCATATTCGCTGTCGCCCGCAGTTGCGCGATCAACCCGGCGGCATGCCATGTGGTGCCGGATGTCAGCTGCTTACGCTCCAACAGCACAACGTCTTTCCAGCCAAGCTTGGTCAGGTGATAGGCCACCGAACACCCAATGACACCACCCCCGATGATCACCACGCGCGCCTTATCAGGTATATTCGCCATCACACTACCTCATGCCCTGCCGCGCGGATCGCGTCGGCCAATGTCGCAATATGTTCCGGGCCTACTTCGCAGCAGCCCCCCACAATCGTCGCGCCCTGTTCAATCCAGCCACAGGCAAGACCTGCATAAACGGCAGGCCCCAGATCATGCCGGGCCGCCAGGCTTGCCACGGTCGGTTTGTCTTCCAGAAACTCCTGGGAAATCTGGGTAAACCCATTCGCATAAGCCCCAAACGGGACAGGGCCACGTCCCAGCACATCGACCGCTGCCCGCATCGCCTCAGGTGCTGCACAATTCGCGAGAAGAGCCGCCGCGCCATCGGCGGCCAGTGGCAACACCTCTGCCAAAGGCTCGCCCGAGCGGAGCCGCGATCCATCCTCATCCATCACGGTCATCGACAACCAGACAGGCACACCGGCGCTCAAAGCGCCCTCCAGAACCGCTTGCGCATGGGCGATCGACGCAATTGTCTCGCAAATGATCAGGTCCACATGCGGCCCCAAAAGTTCCGCGACCTCCGCATAGAGCGGTACAGACACGTCATGCTCTGGATGAATATCCGGTCGATAGGATGCCCCCAAAGGCCCAATGGACCCCGCAATCTGGCCATGCCCCACACAAACAGAACGAGTTTCGCGCAGCGCCATGTCGAACAGCGCCTCGAACTGGTCGGCCAATCCGATACCCTCCAACCGATCCCGGTGTAGCGCATAGGTATTGGTCACATGCACCCGCGCGCCTGCATCGCGGTAATCGCGATGAACAGCCGCCACCAAGCCGGGATGATCGACCATCACCTGCGTTGACCACAGGTTCGTCGGCGGGTCATTCGAACGACGCACCAGCTCCTGTCCCAGCCCACCATCCATCAAAGTGATTTTCGTCATGCGCGGATGCGGGCGTTTTCAGGGTCCCAAAGCGGCTGATCAGGCTGCACTGTCGCGATCAGGCGCTGGCCGTAGATATCCACTTCTACCTTCGTGCCTGGTGTCGCGAGGTCAGTCTGCAGAACACCTAAGGCAATCGATTTGTCCACGCGGTAGCCCCAGCCGCCCGACGTCGTCTCGCCTACGACTTCGCCCTTGTGCCAGATGGGCGACATATAGGGCGCATCTGCCGGGCCGGGGTTGTCGAATGTCAAAGTCGCAAACAGCTTTTTGCTGCCTTGCTGCTTTTCGTTCAGCAATGTGGCCTTGCCGGGGAAATCCTGCGGTTTGTTGAACCGGATAAATCGCTCCATCCCGCCTTCCAGCAGGGTGTAATCCGTGGACAGATCACCTTTCCACGTCCGGTAGCCTTTCTCGATCCGCATCGCATCAAGGGCGAACATGCCAAAGGGTTTGGCGCCCGCATCGCGGATCGCTTTATAGACGGCGGGTGCATCGTCAAAGGTCGTATGCACCTCCCACCCCAGCTCACCACCAAAGTTGATGCGGAACAATTTCGCAGCCTTGCCCGCGACAGTGGCATCCTGAATCGTCAGCCAGCCGGTGGTCAGATCGGCGTCGGATATCCCCGCCAAGAGATCGCGCGACTTTGCGCCAGATACCAGATGTGTGGACCACTCCTTGGTGATGTCGGTCATGGTCAGGCTGCCATCAGCGGGCAGCCGATCCCGCAGGAATTCAAAGTCGTGCCACTGGGCAACGGCGGCTGTCATCAGCCAGAAATCATCCTCACCCCAGCGAATGATGGTCACTTCGGTCACGATCCGACCACGTGTATCGGTGAAATAGCCAAGGTTCATGCGACCAGCCTTTGGCAACGCCCCGGCAATCTGTCCGCGCAGCCATTCGGCAGCGCCCACACCGTTCAGCGTGTAACGCGAAAAGCCCGGCATATCGAGGACGGCGACACCATTTGTTGCAGCCTCAACCTCGCGGGCAACACCAGCCCTCCAAGGGCCCTCACGCTCCCACGTTTCGGTTGACTCAACAGACGTATCCTCGCCGTCCTGCGCAAACCAGTTGGCACGTTCCCAGCCATTATAGGCACCCATTTGCGCGCCTGCAGCGATCAACGCGTCATGGTTGGGCGACGGTTTCTTGTCGCGCCCGGCGGGCCACATCTTGTGCGGGAAATGCATGCCATACTCATGACCATATGTTTCGATCGCTTTTTGGTGGCAATAATCAAAATCAGCATAGTCAGTGTAGCGCCGTGGATCGACGGACCACATGTCAATTTCGGTCTCACCATGGATCAGCCATTCAGCCATAACCTTACCGGCCCCGCCACCTTGCACGATGCCGAAAGTGAACGAATGCGCTTCGTAAGCATTACGCACGCCCGGCATAGGTCCAAGCATTGGCAAACCATCAGGGGCATAGGGGATTGGACCATTGATATTCCGGCCCACGCCTGCAGTGCCCAGAACAGGCACACGCTCCATTGCGTCCTCAATGTACCATTCCAAACGCTCCAGATCGTCGGGGTATAGCTGGAAACTGAAGTCATGCGGCATCGGATCGTCTTTCGTGACCCAATGCGCCTTACAGTTCCGTTCATAAGGACCAAGGTTCAGTCCGTTCTTGTCCTGCCGCAGATAGTAGGAGCTATCGACGTCGCGGATCATCGGGGTCTTCTTGCCTTGCTCCTTGGTCCACGCAGCGATTTCGTCAATTTCCTCAGTCAGAAAATACTGGTGCGACATCACGGTCAGCGGCACATCGCGGCCACCATATGGCTTGAACCACTCGCCCACGCGGGCAGCATAGTAACCGGCGGCGTTCACGACCTTTTCACAACGAATGTCGCCTTTTTCAGTTTTCACGATCCAGCCGTCGGCTGTCTGTTCAACCCCCGTGGCCGGGCAGAAACGTTCAATCTTCGCACCCAGATCACGGGCGCCCTTGGCCAAGGCCTGGGTCAGCTGCGCAGGATCGATATCGCCATCCAGCGGATCCCACAGGACACCAGACAGATCATGGGTTTCGATGAAAGGGTTGTAATTCTTCATGTCCTCAATGCCTATCATCTCAAGCGGCAGGCCCATCGCCTGCGCCTGACCTGCGACACGCTGAAACTCTTGCTTGCGTTCCTTGGTGTGACCAAGCCGCAGGGCGCCGGTGACGTGGTAGTTCATCGGGTAATCAACATCGTCGGCCAATGTGCGATACATCTCGAGCGAATAACGCTGCATGTTCATCACGGCCCAGTTTGGCGCAAAGTTCGGGCAGTTTCCGGCGGCGTGCCATGTAGATCCGGCGGTCAATTCGTTTTTCTCCAGAAGCACACAATCGGTCCAGCCCTGCTTGGCCAGATGATAAAGTGTTGAGACGCCAACAACACCGCCACCAATGATGACGACACGCGCGGAAGTGGGAAAATCAGCCATGAGTAATGCTTTCTCTAGTCTGGGACATGCGGGGCATCATCCGGGATTGTGTAGTAGTCGCCGCAATCGGCCGTGAAGATATGTTTGCCGGGGGTCATGCCGGTCGGGCCGTCCAGACAGCCTGCGGCAATTCCCAAATGATCCGCGCCAAGAGGTTGGTAAAACAAGCTCGAACCGCAGTTATTACAAAAGCCTCGACGGGCATGTTCAGAGGATTGGTACCAGCTCAACCCATCGTCTTTGGTAAAGGTTATATCGGCCAATTCTGCACGGGTCGACGCCCAGTAATGCCCGCTGGCGCGTCGGCACTGGCTGCAATGGCAGAAGGTGACGGTATTGCGAGCGTCGCGGACATCAAACGCTACTGCGCCACACTCGCATCGCCCTTTCAGCATACCCAGCCCCCTCTCAATAAACCGGTGGTGCGATCACCCAGATCGCAACGCAGGTTTCGTGATTTGGATTGGCCCAACGGAATGGCTGACCCCGCAGCCGGATGCTGTCACCCGGTTCCAAATCAAACACGTAGTCCTGAACCCAGACACGCAGGCTGCCTGACACGATGTAAGCAATCTCCTGTGTGCCACGTTGGACCCAGTTGGTCTGCTTCGACCCGGGGGCAAAGGTGCTGTGAACCACTTCAAAATCATCGGTCAGATCTGGTGAAAGCAGTTCCTCTGCCAAGCCGGGTACCGGTGATCGGATTGGACGACGGGCGTCACGGCGGACGATCAAACCTTCCTCATCGGGGGGTGTCTCGTAATAAAGCAGGCTGGCGACCGAGATATCCAGCGCCTTGGCAATATCGTTCAGATCGTTGGGGTCTGGGGTCGATTTGTCGCGCTCCACCTGGCTTAGCCAACCAATAGAGCGGCCAAGCTGATCCGCCAGTTCTACCAGCGTCATCCCACGCGCCTTGCGCAGCGCACGCAAATCAGCACCTAAAGTACGGGCTTCAGAGTGGTTTTCCTGCAGCATTGGGTGTCCAGTATCATTGACCTTACGACACTTTGACAGGGGTTCGTGAAATTTCAAGAATAAATTTCACTTAGGGGCTATTTGCCGAATGCATTTGCCAGAATTTCGGACAAAGCATCGGCATCGTCACGGGTAAATGCATCGGGCTGATTGCTGTCGATATCAAAGACCGCGATGACACGGCCCTCGGGATCAAAGACCGGCAAAACCAACTCTGATCGCGTGCTGCTGGCGCAGGCGATATGGCCGGGAAAGGCGTCCACATCAGAGACAAGCTGCGCCTCACTCGTGCGGGCAGCAGCACCGCACACGCCGCGTGCAAATGGAATCATAAGACATCCATGGCCACCCTGATAGGGGCCGATCTTCAGCAATTCGGGGGCGACGACCCTGTAAAACCCCGTCCAGTCAAAGCGATCATCGCTGTGATGCACTTCGCAAGCGATAGTGGCCATCAGAGCGACAGTATCGTCCTCGCCTTCGGTCAAAGCCGCGACGGTCTTGTGCAAATCGGCGTAATCAACGTGCATTACATCATCGCCGCCGCAGATTGTGCGGTAAACACCCGCACGAAGTCACCGGGCGATGATCCGGCCCAATAGACCCAAAGCCTGTTGGGATTGTTCTCATCAATCCAAACGTCATCCCCGCGCTCAAGCCCGCGTAGCTCTATGCTGATATACTCAACGCCGGTATTGGCCAAAAAATCGGTCGCCGCCATTGTGTCTTGGAACGTGGCCACGCCCAGAATAGGGGCATCGAAGTCGACATAGCCTTGATGAATACCAGAGATACTGTCGAAAAAGACATAATGGCTGGCCACGATGGAGCCCTGCGGTATCACCCCATTGTTGCCGCCAATATCCACACGGATCGGTTCGACCAAAAGGATGTTTTGGTCTTCATCAAAGGCATAAAGATTGCAGTCATCAAATGTGTCGTTCCCGACGGCAAACGGCGTGTCGGTATCCAACTTCACAAAATCGCCAAAGCCGCTCTGACGCAGGATTTCCCCGTCCAGCACTGTTGCGAAAGTGGGGGTGGCCAGCAACGCCAAGGCGCCGGTCGTTAACAATCTGCGCATCTTTGAAATACCCTCTCTAAACTCGCTCAATTGCAATGGCGGTACCTTCACCACCGCCAATGCATATCGCAGCAACGCCGCGTTTCAAGCCGCGTGTTTCCAAAGCATGCAGCAGTGTCACCAAAATCCGGGCACCAGACGCTCCAATCGGATGACCCAAGGCGCACGCGCCACCATTCACGTTCAGCTTCTCGCACGTGACATTCATCTCGCGCATAAACGCCATCGGCACGACGGCAAACGCTTCGTTCACCTCCCATAAATCCACGTCATCCACGGACCAACCAATCTTAGCGAGCAGCTTTTGGGTGGCAGGCACAGGGGCGGTCGTGAACCAACCGGGCGCCTGAGCATGGCTGGCATGACCCACAACACGTGCACGCACTTCCCCGGCTTTCGCCTCATTGCTCATAACCAGACAGGCGGCACCATCCGAGATGCTGGATGAATTGGCGGCGGTCACTGTACCGCCGTCACGAAAGGCCGGTTTCAGAGTCGGTATCTTTTCGGGTCGGGCCTTGCCGGGTTGCTCGTCCGCATCTACCACAACCTCGCCTTTGCGATCCTTGATCGTGACCGCAGCAATTTCCTGGCCAAAAGCGCCGCTTTCCTGCGCGGCCAAGGCGTTCGACAACGATCCCAACGCATATTCATCCTGCGCCTCGCGGGTGAACTGAAACTTCTCTGCGCAGTCCTCTGCAAAGGTGCCCATCAGGCGACCCTTGTCATAGGCATCCTCCAACCCATCCAGAAACATGCTGTCCAGCACGGTTTGATGACCAATCCGCGCCCCACCGCGCAGCTTTGGCATCAGGTATGGGGCATTGGTCATGCTTTCCATACCACCGGCGACCATCACGTCAGCACCGCCCAGGGCAATCTGATCAAAAGCCATCATCGCGGCCTTCATGCCGGAACCGCACATCTTGTTAAGCGTCGTGGCAGGGACATCTTCACCCAGACCGGCAAGAAAACCTGCCTGCCGTGCCGGGGCCTGCCCCTGACCTGCTGGCAGGACGCATCCCATCAGAACTTCGTCCACGGTGGACACCCCCGCAACATCCATTGCGGCCTTCATAGCTGCCCCGCCCAGTGTTGGGGCATCGACCTCTGCAAAGACGCCTTGAAAACCGCCCATGGGCGTTCGGGCCGCCCCGCTGATCACAACCTGTTCCATCGCGTCTCTCCTCTTGTGGAACGCTACGCCGCGTTGGGCCGCAGGAAAAGCCCTGAAACCGCCTTAATTCAATCATGTCTTCGCCCGGATCAAATGCGACGAAGTACTTGTAGCCTGTAAGGTTAGGTTCGATGTCGCTCTTCCAAAGCCCCCACCTTTTTGGGTGACATCGGACCGTACTTTCCCCCAGATTGTGATTGCACATACCCGCCATTGGCCTACTTTCAAGGCAAAGAGGGGATCTGAATATGCGTGACTTCCACAAACCCGGCCGCTCCGCCGTTTATGCAACCAACGGCATCTGTGCGACGTCCCACCCCTTGGCCGCGAAGGTCGGCGTGCAAATGCTTGAGGCCGGGGGCAACGCCATGGACGCCGCCATAGCAGGCGCGGTGCTTCTGGGCCTTTGCGAGCCGCAAATGACCGGTATCGGCGGTGATTGCTTTGTGCTGCTGACGCCACCCGGCGAAGACCGCGTCGTCGCTCTCAACGGCTCTGGTCGCGCGCCAGCCGGAATCGATGCCGAAAAACTGCGCGCCAAAGGCCCCACCATCGCCCCATATTCTGCTGATGCCGTTACCATCCCCGGTGCGGTTGATGCCTTTTGCCGTCTATCCAAGGACTGGGGTAAACTGGGTCTCAAAGCCGCCCTTGCCCCCGCCATCCACTATGCCGAGGCCGGGGTGCCCGTCCACGAACGGGTCGCCGCCGACTGGGTGCAGGCCACTGACAACCTCTCAGGCCACGCCCGCGATCTGTTCCTGATGAACGATGCCGCCCCCAAACCGGGTCAGATATTCCGCGCGCCAAAGCAAGCGGGTGTGCTACGCCGCATCGCCATGGACGGGCGCGAGGGGTTCTACGAAGGCGAAGTTGCCGAAGACATGGTCGCCAGCCTGCAAGCGCTTGGCGGCACGCATACGCTGGACGACTTCGCCAACACTGCCTGCGACTATACAGACCCGATCATGGGCAACTACGGTGGGCTAGATCTTTACGAGCATCCGCCAAACGGGCAGGGCGCCACGGCGATCCTGCTGCTCAACATCCTTAAACATTTCGACATTGCGGGTATGGATCCGTGGGGCGCGGATCGCGCGCATATCGAGGCGGAAGCGACCAAACTCGCTTATGACGCCCGAAACCGGTTCCTGGCCGATCCCGACCACATGACCCGGCTCGACCATATGACGTCACCGGACACAGCCGAAAAACTGGCCGCCCTCATCAACCCCGCCAAAGCCATGCCCGGTGCCGTCCCCGGTGCCGAAGCCGTCCACAAAGACACGATCTACATCACCGTGGTCGACAAAGACCGCATGTGCGTGTCGCTGATCTATTCGGTCTTCCACTCCTTCGGCTCGGGCATCGCATCCGACAAGTTCGGCGTTCTGTTCCAGAACCGGGGTGCGGGTTTCACGCTGGACCAAGGCCACCCGAACGAGGTCGGCCCCGGCAAACGCCCCATGCACACGATCATCCCGGCAATGCTGAAGAAAGACGGCAAACCGCTCATGCCGTTCGGGGTCATGGGCGGACAATACCAATCCACCGGCCACGCACGGTTCGTCACCGACATCTCCGATTTCGGGCTAAGCCCACAGGCGGCCATCGACGGACCAAGATGCTTTGCCGAAGGGGACGTGCTGAACGTGGAAACCGGGTATAGCGACGCCGTGCGACAAGACCTTGCGGCACGTGGCCACGACGTCCAAACCCCCGAAACAGCAATCGGCGGGGCGCAGGCGATCATGATCCACGACGACGGAGTGCTGGAAGCCGGTAGCGATCCACGTAAGGATGGATGCGCGGTTGGGTACTAAATGGGCCAATACCCACGATAGAATAATCAGTGATAACTCGATATAGCAACGCGCATCAATATTTCAAGCCTTTGAAAACAAAATAAACTTTCAAAAAATACTAGTCTTCTATACCTGTCGTACATAGGTATTGATTGCTGGATGGGGGTCTGGCCGCTGGTGTCCGAGGGACAAGCAGCGATTGGGGAGGACATAATTTGATTTTTGCAAAGACTTTCTTCTTTTCTCTGAATGTACTCTGGCGCTTTTTACTGGTATTTCCGATTGTGGTTCTTGCATCCTTGGCGATCAATTTGATCGGAGGTATCGTAAGTATCATTCTGGTCATCATTAGTCCGCCTCTAGCGATAATTGGGATGATGGCGATATGTTTGGGGTCGACATCCGCAATTTTCGTCATGGCGGCCGCGCGCGTGGCGTTGCAAGCCAAAGGTATACCTGAAAAGAATACGTTCGGTGCCGTCCTAATGAATGCATACGGCTATGGAATGATTCAATCGGTGATCCTGCTGTTCTTGTTTGTCATCGTCGATTTCTCGTTTGGTCTGATTTCTTCACTCTCACTTTGGGAATATCTTCTCAGTGATGAGGATGTATTGCTTGAAGAGCTTTATGCTGAAAGTCAGTTCGCGTTCATCGCTTACATGATCGTCGTATTTGGTTTGATGGGGCTGGTTAGGGCTCTCCTGCTGCCGTCTATGACGGCTGCTGCAGTGGGGCGTGATCCAGATCGCGGCCCACATACACCGCTCAACGGTTTAGGCAAAAATGTCTTTCCTCTCTTCATTATCGTCGGGTTGTCGGCAGCTGCTTTTGTTGGCGGAGCTATGGCCATACCTCACTTGGTGGGGATATTTGGTGGTGGAACGACAAGCGCTGACTTTATAGATGACGTCAATGTAGACCTTGCTTTGCAGGATTGGATGACTGGCGTGAATGGGGCGACGGTTTTGTTCCTGCTTGGTGGGACCATCTTGTACGCTTGGATGCAAAGCATTCAGGCCGCCGGTGCCGCGATCTTTTATCTGCGACGCTGCGAAGATGAAGAAGCACAGGCCGCGCTGCCCGTGGTTGATCATCAGGCCGTATCAGATGGCGCTGCGGCACTCTGGCGTAGCCGCTTGGAAAGGTAACAATAGGGGCAAGTCCGACTTTGGTCTTGCCTCCTCTAACCCGCCCGGAGCGATCGCAAAAATAACCCAATCCCGCCTACCAGCAGCACCAGAATGACGATCAGATCAAAGGCGCTCATCCGCGTTAGTTGCAACGTCATATTTGCGATTACACCAAAGATGAGCGCAACCATGGATCCGCCCGCCAGAAGCCAGCCGATCCAGTTGCGCGAATTGTAAAAAATCATCCCGACACCAAACATGAACGGAATCAGAACCATACCGGATGTGATCGAGAAACCTCCAATCCCGATTACGCGAGATCCGAAACCAAAATTTGGCCGCACCACAATCCCGTTCAGCAAAAGATATCCGCCGCCGATCATCATGATCAACCCGATCAGAAAACCACCTGTTCCGCCGTCAGTTCCGCCTGCGCCTCGTGCCATTGATCTCTCCATATTCGATTGCACCATCATTACGGAATGTTGGCGGAACTTGGTAGGGTGGGTGAAACCCACATTGAATTAATGTTGCGGTAATACTTTGACCGCCCGGCCCGTTAACCCTGTCCCCGCGCCGACCCGGTGCCCGACGTTTTGCCGACGCATGGCCGACCGCAATTTTTGCCAGTTTTAACAAAGAAATTAACGTCGATTCGGCATGTCGAACGACCACCGCACAGCAGGGGGTCACGCAACAACACCGAACGTTGCTTAGCCCAGCGCCATATGCCGGTTCACGTCCTTGTAAAGTAGATACCGAAACGGCCCCGGTCCACCAGCGTAGCAGGCCTGCGGACAGAATGCGCGCAGCCACATGAAATCGCCGGCCTCAACCTCGACCCAATCCTGATTGAGCCGATAAACCGCTTTGCCTTCAAGCACATAAAGCCCGTGCTCCATCACGTGGGTTTCCATGAACGGAATAACCGCTCCGGGCTGAAGCGTGACAATGTTCACATGCATGTCGTGGCGCATATCGTCGGGGTCGACAAAACGGGTCGTGGCCCAGGCGCCGTCGGTATCCGGCATTGCAACGCGGTCCACGTCGCGTTCGTTGGTGACGAATGCCGCAGGGGTTTCGATGCCCTCAACCCGTTGATATGCCTTCCTAATCCAATGAAGCCGAGCCGCGCTATCACCGCGATTATGTAGCGTCCAATCACAGCCTGCGGGCAAATACGCATACCCGCCTGCAGTCATCTCATGGGGCTGACCGTCGATAGAAAGCTGCACCTGACCCTCAACAACAAACAGCACCGCCTCTGCATTCGGGTCCGTCTCGGGCCGGTCAGAGCCACCACCCGGCGCCAACTCCATGATATACTGGCTGAAAGTCTCGGCGAAGCCTGACAGGGGCCGGGCCAATACCCAAGCACGGGTCTTGTCCCAAAACGGCAGATTGCTGGTTACGATATCGGTCATGACCCCCTTGGGAATAACGGCGTAAGCCTCAGTAAACACGGCACGATCAGTCAGAAGCTGCGTCTGCGGGGGCAGGCCGCCAGCAGGGGCATAGTAAGAGGTTTTGGACATCAAAGGGCTCCGGCAGGTATCGCCGCATTAGAGCCTAGGGCGCAAAGGAAGAAAAGCGCGAAAGGATCAGGCGAAAATACCCATCGGGTTCGGCGCAAAATCAGGGAAAATACCAGATATATCAGGGGTTTGCATATGCTGCGTCAAAATCTCGGACAGCACCAGCCGGTAATCGGTGGTGATCGCCAGATCGGCCCCACGATCCAATGCCTCATTGCCCAGCCCCGGCCAGCGGCCCAGCATCCGCCCGCCTTTGACATTGCCACCAAGGACCATCATCGCATTGCCATAGCCATGGTCGGTGCCGCCTGCGGTGTTGTTTCGTAACCTGCGGCCAAACTCGCTCATCACCACCACAGTCACGTTATCTCGCCGTTCGCCCAGGTCGCGCCAGAAAGACATGAGTGAACGTGACAAGCGGTTGGTCTGGCGGGCAAAATCGCCCTGCTGACTGTCATGCGTATCCCAACCGCCATTATCAACGGTGGCGATGCGCAGGCCAAGATCGAGTTTGATCGTTTGGGCAACGGTCTGCAGCGCCTCGGAAAGCGATCCCTTGGGGTAGTCGACCGATGGTTGATAGGCCTTTGGTTCGTTGTTTTCATCCATCGTTAACCGGTTTGTCAGTAGGTTTGACAAATCAAGCAGCTTGCCCACCTGCGGGCCAATCAAAGGATGCCCGGCAAAGCCATCCAGCATTTGCTGTCCGATCTGGTGGGCCAAATCATGGTTGCTGGGCAAAAGCAGATCATCCAGCGTGCTGGCCACGGGGACACCGGACCCACGGAAACTTTCGGGAATGCTGTCACCTACGGCGAGTGCGGGCAGATCGCCTTCGGGCGACATTTCTGCCAGCCACCGGGCCAACCAACCACCGGCGCTGCCCGCTTCAGCGGCGCGTTCCATCCGGTCTTGCGCGGCAAAATGGCTGCGCGTGCCATCGATAAGGCCCGCGGCATGAACAACCAAAAGCTCACCCGCCTCAAACAACTCCGAAAGACCTCGCGCCCTGTGGTGAAACCGAAAATCAACATCATCCAATTGATCTTTCAGCACAAATCCCGCCTCATCACCCTTACGGGCAACGCGTAATCTGGGATCGCGGGCGGCGATGAAATCCGTGTCACCGCTGGGCGAGATCATGTTAAGCCCATCCGCCCCGCCACGCAGGAAGACAACAACAAGAATGGGGTCTGCCATGCTGATCCTCCTAACGAAGCACGAATTGCGGTTGCAGGGCGGCTGCAGCATGCATGACGCCAACGACCCAACTGCGTGCATCTGGATCGTCCGGCAATGGCTGGTCTGTCGCAATCCCCATCTGTTCACACGCCGCACGTACCGTGCCGACAGGGGCTGCAAAACGATCCTCGACCTCTTCGATCAGGTCCGGCAAGGACGCCGTGCTTTGGAGCGTTCCCGATCTATAACGTTGACCGCCCAGCCAGTCGCGATGCGCATAAAGCGCCAGATTGATCAGGCCATTCAGTGTCCGGCTGTTGGCCCAATCCTCTGTGTGGTCGGAATGCCCCGTCGGCGGGACAACGGTATGCTGTGTCCAGCCCGCCTGTTCCAGATGCCACAGCACATCCGCCGTGGGTGCGGTCACTTCGGCACCGCTGGCGCGATAGATGGCGGCGAGAAATTCAAAAGGTCTGCGGATTTTCGTCGGTGGTGTCGCGGCAAATTCGTCGTGCAGAACGATTGTCCGGATCACCTGCGCGATCTGGTCTGGCGCATCCACGTTCTGCGAAAAACTGGCCGCCGTAGCCGCGTGATACTCTGCCGACGGTTTCTCAATTCCCAACCGTGTCAACAACTTACCCGCGATATGATGCGCGGTCCCCGGATGGTGGGCAAGGATATCCATCACATCTTCCCCATCGGCCATAGGCGCACGGTTCGGTGCAAACTCTATACCCAATATCCGTTTCTGGTAGGGGTCGTGCCAGCTTTCGATGTAGTAGAACTGCCCGGTCGTGGGCGAGTTGATGCCCTGCGTAATTCGGCCACCGGTACCAATGCTCCACCCGGTAAAGGCACGGGCGACTTCATAAACATCCTGATCGATATACCCTTCGGCCAAACCGTTCAGCGCACCGGGCACTTCGCGCCAATTGTCGTATAATTCGCTGTGGTAGTGCATCGCACCCAGCGTGTGCAATTCCAGCAACTCACGAGCGAAGTTTTCGTTCGCCGGGCTGGCGCGGCTATCATAATTGTCCAGATAGGTCAGCATGGCCGGCGCGCGGGCGACATTGCCGAGTAGCGTGCGAAAATTGCCCAGTGCATTTTCGCGTAACATCCTGTCGTAGCTGGGAAAATAAGCTGATGTCCGTTGATTTCGATAGGCATTCACGTTGAAGTGGTCGTGCCAAAATGCAGTCATCATTTCGCGCAATTGGGCTTCTGCATGCACCGCGCGGATCAGCGAAGCCGCCCGCACTTCATCCGCTGGACGGCGACGTTCCTGGCCGGGAATGGCCTTGTTTTTGACCACTTGTTGTAACAACTCCTCTGGCGCGGCGGTTAGCGCATTGTAGGGGCGCATTTCTTTCAGGGCGTCCCAGCTCTCTCCATCGTTCTCGCCTGCCTTGTACTTGATCTCAAGCGTTGCCGCGCTCAGGCGCGCGTCCATTGATGCATCACCCAAAGGCTTTGCAAGTTCCTGATCTAGCCAGCCGCTTAGTCCCATTTTTTGCATGGCGTCCCGGCTTTCGGGTGTGGCCCCAAACGTCAGACGGTTGAGCGCGACCACTTCCATCGGGGCAGGGCGTGCGGACACCGACATCCCACTGGTGAGCAGGATGCCCAACAGCCCTTTGTGCACATCGCGGCGAGTGAGTCTCATGCCAATATCAGACGACAAGCTCGTCCAAATACCAAGTCCTAATTGATCGGCGAAGCCAATCAGCAAACCGTTGCATGCAGGAAGGGCGCTAGAACTTCGTTATGTCTATTCCGGCTTCAGTCAAGTGCTGGCGAATGCCACGGGCCATCTTGACGGCATCGGGCGTATCACCGTGCAAACAGATCGTGTCGATCCGGCAGGGTATTTCCTTGCCGCTTTCGGTGATGATTGCCCCGGCCTTGAGCATGTTCAGGATACGCGGCGCTGCCGTCTCGGCGTCATGCAAAACAGCCCCAGGCTTGCTGCGATCGACCAGCGTTCCGTCATCTTCATAAGCGCGATCCGCGAATATCTCGCCCACCCAGTTGCAGTTGAGATCCCGTACTACCTGCTCCATGGCAGTGGCCGACAGCACCATGATGATGATTTCGGGGTCGACCTCGAGCGCGGCGCCAAAACAGGTACGTGCCAGATCGGCATCGGTGCTTGCCATATTGGCCAAAGCGCCGTGGAGCTTCAAATGCCGAACGTGGCCACCGCCGCGCCGCGCCATAGCTTGCGCCGCCCCAAGCTGGTAGGCCACCGCATTTGCCAATTCATCATGCGCCAGCGGCAATCGCCTGCGGCCAAAACCTTTGAGATCGGCAAAGCCCGGATGCGCCCCGATCCCCACATCATTCGCAACAGCAGTTTTCATTGTCTGGGCCATCACGTCCGGGTCGCCCGCGTGAAAACCACAGGCGATATTGGCTGACGTCACGATATCCAGCAGAGCCGCATCATCGCCCATTTTCCAGGGGCCAAAGCCTTCACCCATATCCGAATTAAGATCAACGCTCTGGATCATATCAGGGCCTTTCAAGATCATCGCCGGGTGTTGCCCCGCTGATCAATTGGTAGCTGAGCAAATCAGGAATGTCATGAGGGTCACGCAGCAATGGCTGGCAGGCTTGCTGCAAAGCACGGAACTGCGCCGCTTCCGAGACATAGGTCGCATCCGCTTCGTCGAGGTCAATGAAACGGAACCTGATGGGAGCGCCGGGGCTGGCCTGACCTACCTTTGGCATATCCGCGGGTATGACCGTGCCGATCCGGGGATAGCCGCCTGTGGTTTGCCCCTCAGCCAGCAAAACATATGGCACGCCGTCACCTGTCATCTGGATATCGCCGGGGGCAATCATGTCAGACAGGATGGTTAACTGTCCCTTGCTGGTAAAACCGGGGCCGTCAGTGTCCATCCGTACCCCCTGCCGGTTTCCGCGTGAACTGCGCTGGAAGGAGGAGGTGGCAAACGCGTCAAGGATTTCAGGCTCAAAATACTCGGTTTGGGGACCCGCAATGATGCGAATATCGCCTCCGGCTCGCCTATCATCGGCGGGCAGGTACATAGGTGCTGCATGTGGGTCAGGGTCCGGACCAAGCGGAAGAGTGTCCCCAGAGGCCAACAGCCGCCCAATCCCTGCGGTCAGTTGGGTAGCGCGGGCATTCATAACCAGTGGCGTGGTGATCCCGCCTGCGAAAGAAATGTATCCAAAGCTGCCGGATCTCGCTCCGCCAATCCGCAAGACCTGACCGGCGTGCAGTAAATGACTGCAGTTGTGTGGCACGGGCTGACCGTCAATATCAGCGTCCATGACGGCGCCGGTCAGGGCGATCCGCGTATCTGTACTGACAGCGAACCGTCCGCCAAAACCGGTCATTTCCAATACGGCATTTGCCGGATCAGCACCAAGCAACGCCGCCCCCTCCAGCAACGCCAATCGATCCACCGCACCGCCGCGTGATAGCCCTTGGGCGCGCCAGCCGGTGCGGCCCATGTCCTGTACAGTGATGGCCGGTCCGGCCTCCAAGATGGTGAGGGTCATGACGCCACCTTGCAGACAGCGCCACCATTGGTCGTCTTATCCTCGCGAATGCTGGCAAATTCGGTGTCGGAGACATGATGAAACCGGATGGCGTCACCCGCTTGCAGTGGAAATGGTTCGGTTGTGTCTGGCTGGAAGACCCGGAAGGCGCTTTGCCCGATGTGGCGCCATCCTGTCGGGGCGTCGGCAGCAAAAAGAACGATTTGGCGGACCGCGGTAATCAACGCGCCATTCGGCATGCTCTCGGTCATTTCGGACTGTCGGGGCATATCCCAGCGTTCGGGTAGCATCCCCAGATAAGGCTGCCCCGGTGCAAAGCCGATCGCGATAACGCGCAGCGTCTGCGCTTCGATATCTCTTACGGCCTCTTCGGGGGGCAGGCCGGCCAGTTCAGCGGCCTCCGGCAATTGCGGCGCATATTCGGGGCCGAAGGCTGCAGGGATATGCCATGTGCGTTCGGGTGTGGGCGCGGCCTCTGGTAGACCTGCGCTGAGCTGTTGCAAAACATCGCGCAACGTGGCCCGGTCCGTCTGCATTGGATCAAAAATAACTTGCAGCGAGGTCAGTGACGACGCGAGTTCGATCACACCGGGAATGCTCTGCACCGCAACAACGCGTTTGAAGGCAATTGTCTTGGCGTTGGCGGTTTCGGACCAAGTCCGGCTGAAACGCACCAGCAAGCTGTCCAGCCCAAGCGGCAGGATTTCGGGTGCTGCCTGATCTTTGTGGGTGTTGTGGGCCATTGTCTGGCTATTAGTGTGAATAGCTCCGACGATTGTCAATTGGGGCAATGAAGAAAGGCGGACTATCATTTGATAGCCCGCCCTTTCATACATCATTTGGATGATGAAATCAGTGCGTGGCTTCCAGTTCGAAGAACGTGACTTGATCATAGTCACGGTCAGGCCAGGGTGAGGAATCGTTTTGCGAATACGCCCCCGCCTTGAAGTACATGAACTCATTGGCGATATCGTAGCTGCTATCAACCATGTCGAGCGGTTCGGCCTGAATCACTGTGCCATCGTCCCGTGTGATCGACACATTCAGCATTGGGTGGGTCTTGCCTTCAATCTCTTCACCGGTGACCGATATTTCGTAGCTGAAGACCTCATCCAGGGCGATCCCGTCATCAGGATTCTCCGCAAAGTCGCTCCGGTCGCCTACGATTGGTACGTAGATGTCGTCACGGCCTTCCAACTCGTGGATGTAATAGACAGACCCATATTTGTTGGTCGGAAGTTTGCGGTAGTAAAGCCTGATGGGTTCGCCGTCTTTGGCATGTATCTGGCCGATAATGACGCGGCCAATTTTTGAGCCTTCGCCAAGTCGTGTGACCTGATTGACGGCCAGGGTTGCATTTAGCGCACCATCGACCCCACCGGCGGCTTCTTGTGCTTCCGCAGGGGCGGAGGAGAAGACCCAATTGTTTTTGGTCGGCGTGCCATCGTCGTTGCGGGTCGAGATACTGGTATCACCTGCGCGAATCATCTCGCGCAATTCAGAGCGGGCGTAGTTTGAATTTTGGGTCGTGGCGTTGCCCCCGAAAGTACGGAAGACCATGCCGCCGGTGGCTGGATCGGTGTAAAAGAATGCCTCATCCGCCCATCCGGCGCTCAGCATCCGTTCTTCGATTTCATCCGCACGTCCATCGCCATCTTGATCGACGGGCAGGGTGATTTTCCAGGCTGTCAGATCAATATTTTCGGCGGGTGGGACATCGGTGAAAAGGTCAAACATGCCTTTGCGAGAGGCTTCCGAAACCTCGGTCCCGTCGCCTTGGCTGTCCATCTCGCCCAGACCGCAGCCATAGGCCTGAAACTCGACAATGCTGTTCCACTCATTCGATGAGTTGCCCTGGCCGATCACCTTGATGAACCGGACGGGTCGGTCGTCAAAGTCAAACCGTTCAATCGCGAGGCTGGTGCCACTGCTTTGGATCCGTTCGACAAGTGATGAATAGTCGTTGCCATTGATCGATGTCTCCACCGATACAAAAGTCTGCCGTTCGTCACCCTTGTAGAACGCCAATCCGACCTCTTTCAGAGATTGAGGCATGCCCATGTCAAAGATGATTTCCTTGCCAGTGTTTTCTGATGACCAGCGGGATTCCGGGGTAAAGTCGCCATCGATGGTCATTTCCGGCGTATGCCCATCATTTGTCCCATCGTCTGAGGCCGACTTGATGCGCAGCTGGCTCATGTTCTCGCAACCGCCCGGAATCGTAGCATAGACCTTTGGACCCTTGGCGGCCTCTTCGGCTGCGGCAAGGGCAGGTCCGCTGACCGCCTCCAGCTCAAAATCATCAAAGCGGCCTTCTTCGCCGTTATGGGCGCCGAACAGAATACCGCTTGAGGTGTCAGCACCGGTCGCAAAAGCTATCTCCAGAGGAATCCAGTTTTCACCATCACCCTCGGACGCGGCAGACAGAACCTCCTCACCGACTGTGATCCCGACCTGACCTGGGCCTTTCACGACAGCCCGCATAATGTATTCCGAGTCTGGATAGAGCGTTACTTCCTGTTCAAAGCGACCGGTTTCACCGGTGATCTTTGCGGACTTTGCGCCAGTGTTTGAATGCCCTGAAATGGATGTTGCATCCTTGTTGGGGTCGGCATCGGTCCAACCGCTCCACTCGTATTCAAAAGATGGGTTGGTGATTTCTGTCTGAGCCAAAACTGGCCCGGTGGCTACAGCGGCAAGTAGCGCGGTAAGCGCTGAGCGTCTTTTCATGGAATCCTCCCTAGAGTGTAATGTGTTCAGGTTAATCACGGCATGATGGCTAGATTTTCAGCCGAACCGAACAACACTACATCTAGTATACCAGTATACCGATAAGGAATGCGACTACTTTTTGCTGATTTCACACGGCGAATGCACCCACAGGGAGCATTTTCAAGTGCCGATGTGGCAGATGATCGTCAGGAACGCAGCAAACCTACAATATCATATGTTTTGTTGAGGATCGGATCGGCGATCTCGCGTGCTTTTTCCGCACCGTTTGCCAGTATCCGATCAATCTCTGCCGGATCGTCCATATGCTGCTTCATCGCGACCGAGATCGGGGCAAGTTTGGAGACGGCCAGATCGGCCAACGCGGGTTTGAATGTTCCCCAACCAGCGCCTGAATACTGTGCGATCACCTCCTCGGGGGTGATGTCAGCCAAAGCGGCGTAGATATCGACCAGATTGCGCGCTTCGGGCCGATTGGCCAGACCATCGACAGTTTCGGGCAGTGGCTCGGGATCGGTCTTGGCCTTTTTCAGCTTTTTCGCGATGGTGTCGGCATCATCCAGCATATTGATCCGTTCCATATCGCTTTCCCCGGATTTCGACATTTTCTGTGTCCCGTCGCGGAGGTTCATGATGCGCGTGGCAGAGCCTTCAATGACTGGTTCTGTCATCGGAAAAAAATCGGTTTTGAAATCATGATTGAACTTCGACGCAATGTTGCGCGTCAGTTCCACATGCTGCTTCTGATCGTCGCCCACTGGAACATGGGTCGCGTGATAAAGCAAAATGTCAGCGGCCATCAGGGATGGATATGCGTAGAGACCAAGCGATGCCTTCTCGGCATTGGAGCCCGCCTTGTCCTTGAACTGGGTCATGCGGTTCATCCAGCCGACGCGGGCGACGCAGTTGAAAATCCAAGCCAACTCGGCATGTGCCGACACCCTGCTTTGATTGAACAGAATGGATTTTGTCGGATCAAGTCCTGCAGCCAGATAGCCCGCTGCCACCTCGCGGGTGCCGTTGGCCAGTTCCGCAGGGTCCTGCCAGACTGTGATCGCGTGCAAATCTACTACGCAATAGACCGTTTCCATCTCGCCCTGCATTCCCACAAAGCGCTTGATCGCGCCCAGGTAATTGCCAAGTTGCAAACCACCGGATGGTTTGATCCCGGAAAAGACACGAGGGGTGAAAGTGTTGTCGGTCATCTTGTAAGGTCCGGGCTGGATTTCGGGGCAGGCGTCGCATACCCATGCCAGACAGACCCGTCAACTTCAACAGGCCCGTGAAAGGTGCATGATGTCATCAGAAAGCCCGGTAAATTCCGTACCGTTCGTAGCTCTTCTTTTCGGGCTGATCATCATCGGCGCGGAGGCTACCTTTTCACTAGCTGATCTTGGGTTGATTGGTGGGCAAAATGCCGTGGGCTGGCGGATCAATATGTGGGAGCGCACATCTTTCGATCCGACAACGATCGAACGTGTCTTCATGCTGGGTGACTACAATATTGAACGGCTGAAGACGTTCTTTACATATTTTTTGGTTAATCACGGGTTTGGTCAGGCCGCGTTCAGCGCAGCACTTGCTCTGGCACTTGGCAAAGCAATTGGCGATGCGTTCGGCAATCTGGCGCTTCTTGTGATCATCCTGCTGACATCGTTTGTTGGCGCGCTGGCTTACGGGATTGTTTTTCCGGACGGATCGGCGCTTTCGGGCAGCTTTACTCCGGTCTTCGGGCTGATCGGGGCGTATACTTATATGTTGTGGCTACGCTTGGGCGAGGCGGGCCAAAAACAGCTACAGGCCTTCCGGCTGGTCGCGGTGCTGTTGAGCCTTCAGGCGTTGTTTAGTGTGGTTGTTTTGTTGACCGGACAGGCTGCGAATGGCTGGCCAGTATGGGTGCCGGAACTGGCGGGTTGCGCGGCCGGATTTGGCGTCTCGGTTCTTCTTGCGCCGGGTGGCTGGACGTCATTTGTCAGCCGAATGCGGCAGCGGTCCTAGCGCCTTAAGGCACCCCGAAACTCGGCCAATCGAAATGCACCAAGCAACTGACCAATGCCAAAATAGCTGACGATTCCAATGCCGACCAATACCAACAGCGCAATGTACCGGATGGTGGCCATTCCAAAGAAAGGCTTCATGATCGTAGCTGCGATTGCCAGAACCAGACCCATTCCGAGGGCGGCAAGGACGATCCGCCACAGACGTTTGCGGAACCGTTCATCGAACTGCGCCGCGTTCCCCATGGACCGTGAGCCACGCCACAAAAGCGCAACCGTTGCCCATCCTGTAGCGGTGGTTCCAATCGCGGCTGCGGTAAACCCGATGATCGGGGATAAGCCAATGGCCAACGCGGCATTCAGCGCCAGCGCAACCAAGGCGTAGTAGAAGGGTCTTTTCGTGTCCTCCCGAGCAAAGAAGAGCGGTTGCAGTGCCTTCTGCATTACGAAAGCGGGCAGGCCGAGGCCATAGATTGCAACTGCAATGGCTGTCGCGGCGGTGTCGTCGCTGGTAAATGCGCCACGTTCGTACAATACGCTAACCAAGGGCAGGGGGATGATCATCAGCGCTACTGCGGCGGGAATGGTCAGAGCAAGGCTGATTTCACAGGCCCGGTTAAAAGCATCCTTGCCGCCTGCCTCGTCCCCCGCGCGTAAGCGGCGTGAAAGGTCGGGCAAAAGCACAATGCCGATGGCTATTCCCACCACACCAAGGGGTAGCTGATATAGTCGGTCCGCGTAGCTGAGCCATGCGACAGCACCATCAAAAAAGCTGGCCACTTGTCGTCCAACCAGCAGGTTGATTTGTACCACCCCGCCTGCAAGTGCCGCTGGCGCGGCAATGATTGCCAAGCGCTTCAAGTCTGGTGTGAGTTTTGGCCAACCCGGCACTAAGGCGAAGCCTGCTCGCTTCGCGGCGATCCAAACCAGCGTTAGCTGCGCGATCCCCGCTATTGGTACTGACCACACCAGCAGGCTGCCGATCTGCTTCTCTGTCTCTGCCCCGAAGATCCCGCCGAGCGTCATCGCCGTCAGAAACACAACATTCAAAAGGACCGGAGCCGCCGCCGCCGCCGTAAACCGGCCGAGCGCGTTCAGGACACCGGACAGCAAAGCGCCAAGCGATATGAACAGGATGTATGGGAATGCGATGCGACCATAATAGACGGCCAGATCAAACCGTTCCGACCCAAGAAAGCCGCTGGCGATCATCGTTACCAAGGCAGGCATGAAAACGATGCCGACAACGGTAAGAACCGTAAGTATCCCGCCCAGTCCGACAAAGGCATCTTGCGCAAATCGATGGGCGTCTTCATCTCCTTCCAGCTTTTTGGAAAACATCGGCACGAAAGCCATGTTGAATGCGCCTTCGGCGAAGAACCTTCGGAACAGGTTGGGTAACGAAAAGGCCACCAGAAACGCCTCGGCCACTGGCCCGGTGCCTAGGTAAGATGCGATCAGGATGTCGCGGACAAAGCCAAGGATGCGGGACAGAAACGTCCACAGGCCAACGGTGAAGAAGCCTGCCATCAGCCGGATGGGTTTCATATTTGCGGCCTTGAAATCTTTGGGGGATTTCCACCATTCCCCTTCAGAAAGGGTCCTGACACTGGTCTTGTCATGCTCTGGCTCGCTCTGCCCCTAGCGCGATTGCTTCGCGCAGTTTCTTTTCCAGCCCATCCCGTTTGGTGCCGGGGTAGAATTTCAGCCCCACCATGTCTTTTACATAGAAGGTATCGACAACCTGTTCCCCATATGTGGCGATAACAGCTGAGGAAATATAGACGTGATTATTTGCAAAAGTTCGTGTCAAATCGAACAGAAGTCCAGCACGGTCGCGGGTGTCGACTTCGATAATGGTGTAGATTTCCGAACCTTCGTTGTCGAACGTGATTGTTGTCGGAACTTTGAATGCCTTTTCGCGCTTTTTCAGCTTGTCCTTGTCTTTGAGCGCATCACGAGGCACGACTTCGCCCTTCAGAGTTTTGGCGATCACCTGACGCAGACGTGGCAGACGTGACCGTTCATATGGGTTGCCGTCATTGTCCTGCACCCAGAAAATAGCCGTCGCGTAGCCATCTTTTGATGTGTAGGTCCGTGCATCAACAACATTGGCACCGACCAAAGCAAGCGCGCCGGTGACGCGGCTGAACAAACCGGGGTGATCGACCATCGCGAAACATGCGCGCGTGGCGTCGCGGTCTTCATCCGGCATCAGATCGATAGAGATTTCGTCATCCGATAAGTCGCGGAGAAGCTTGGCGAATACCGTATGCGCTGACAGCGGCAGACCTTGCCAATAAGTCGGATAGTGCCGACCCATTTCGGTCCGCAGATCCTTGGTCTCCCAACCGGCAAGCTCTGCCCGCAGGGCGCGTTTTGCTTCCGTCTCGCGGCTTTCGCGATTGAGATCCTCCAATCCGGTTTCCAAAGCGGTCTTTGTCGCCTTGTAGAGATTGCGGATCAAAACCGCCTTCCAATTGTTCCACGTGCCAGGGCCAACCCCGCGAATATCGCAAATCGTCAACACCGTCAGCAGATCTAACCGCTCCACAGATTTCACGGCTTTGGCGAAGCCACGAACTGTGCGTGGCTCTGAAATGTCGCGTTTTTGTGCCGTGTCGGACATCAGCAGGTGATATCGGATGAGCCACTCAACCGTTTCGCTGTCTTTCTTGTTCAGCCCAAGCCGTGGGGCCACCTTTCGTGCGATCTGTGCCCCAAGGATGGAATGATCCTCATCTCGCCCCTTGCCGATGTCATGTAGCAGCAGTGCTATGTATAGAACTTTGCGATTGATCCCACGTTTAAGAATGCCAGAGGCAACAGGCAGTTCCTCGATCAACTCTTCCCGCTCAATCCGGGCGAGATGGCTGATACATTGGATGGTGTGCTCATCGACGGTGTAGTGGTGATACATGTTGAACTGCATCATCGCGACGATGGTGGCAAACTCCGGTATGAAAGCGCCCAGAACGCCCAATTCGTTCATTCGGCGCAGACCACGTTCGGGATTGCCGTGTTTCAGCAGCAGATCAACGAAAATGCGTTTGGCTTCTTTTTCATTGCGCAAATCATCGTCGATAAGATCAAGATTGGCTGCGATCAGTCGCATTGCATCTGGGTGGATCAGTGTACCGGTCCGCAATGCCTCTTCAAAGATGCGAAGCATGTTCAACTTGTCATCAAAGAAAGCGGATTCGTCTGCGACGGTCAGGCGATTTTGCTTGATCGCATAAGGTGGTTTTGCCTTTTTGCGACGGGTCAGAAGACGGGTGAGCATCGGTTCTGATTTCGCGTGTGTTGCTTCCAATGCGGTAAGGAATATGCGTGTCAGATCACCAACACGGGTTGCTTGCCGGAAGTAGGCTTGCATGAAGTGTTCCACGGCGCGGCGACCTTGGTGATCGGTGTAACCCATGGCCTGCGCCACCTCGACCTGCATGTCGAAGGTCAACTGATCCATGGCCCGTCCGGCAATAAGGTGCAGATGGCAACGAATGGCCCACAGGAAGTCTTCCGCAGTGATAAAGGTTTCGAATTCGTCAGGCGTGAAAACTTCCAGATTGACCAGATCGGTGACGTCCTTGACCCCATGGATGTATTTGCTGATCCAGAACAGCGATTGCAGGTCGCGCAGGCCGCCTTTGCCTTCTTTGACGTTCGGCTCAACCACATAGCGTTGACCGCCTTGCTTGCGGTGCCGTTCGTCGCGTTCTGCCAGCTTTGCATCAATGAAATCGGCCGCGGTGTTTTTGAACAGATCGTCCCAGAGCCGTTTTCCAAGCGCCTTGGCCAAATCGGCATCTCCGGCCAGATGCCGATATTCAACCAGCGATGTACGAATGGTATAGTCTTCACGGGACAGGCGCAGGCAGTCCTTTACCGTCCGGCTGGCATGTCCGACTTTCAGCTTCAAATCCCAAAGCATGTAAAGCATCGACTCGATGACGCTCTCTGCCCAAGGGGTGATCTTGTACGGCGTCAGAAAAAGCAGATCGACATCTGAATAGGGTGCCATTTCACCACGCCCATAGCCACCGACGGCAATAACGGCGAGACGTTCGCTCTGGGTCGGGTTTGGGATCGGGTGAAGCCGGTGACGGGCTATATCCAGAACGGCTCTGACAACCTGATCCGTCAGCCAGCAATAGGCCCGTGTGGTCGGGCGTGATGCAAAAGGTTGTTCCTGAAACGCGGCCGCAATTGCCTCGCGCCCGGCTGCCATCTCTTCTGCGAGGACATCTACGACAGCTTTGCGCGCTTCCCGGTCGCTCTTCGCGTCGCCAATGGCGGTTTCCAGAGCGTTTTCAACGCGGCCATGATCGAAAATGGACAACGCCGGACAAATTAGATTGTCCGGCGTCAAAATAGTGTCGGATTGCAGAGGCTTAGAAGCCGGCGCGTCCAAAACTTTTGGGTGCTGGGTCAAGGATAACCACCTGATTGTTACGGATTGTCGCTACGGCAAGGCTGCGTTCGCTCAGACCGTTTGACGTAAATCGAAAGACGCCCGAAGTGCCGCTGAAGCCTTGGCGTGATGTTAGCGCCTGGCGGCTGATGGAGTTTCCGTTGCCAGAAGAGGCGAGCGCGCCAATGGCCGCGATGCCGTCATATGCCAGCCCGGCCAGTGGATGTGGGTTGCTGCCGTAGGCACCGGCATAGCGGCTTTGAAAGAGGTTCAAAGTTGATTGGTCAGGCAAGGCGAAAAGTCCACCCTGCAAGCCCGGTAAAGCAAGTGCCTGAGGCAGGGCGTTCCAGCGCGTCAGGCCGATATATCGGACATTGCTTGGATCGACACCCGCCTCCGGCAGAGATGTTGCAATGATGGGCAGATCCGCATTGACCCCAGCCGTCATGAAAACAGCTTGGGCTCCATTGGACTGAATGCTGGACGCAATGCGCTGAGCGGATGAGGTGATGCCCTGTTGTGACAGTGGATAGCTTGCTGTTGCGGCGACTTGGCCGCCGTTGGATTGTACGGCAGTAGTGATTGCCTGCCGCCCAAGCTCTCCTGGCACGTCGTTGGCGTGAACCACCGCAAAACGGTTAATCCCCTGACCAGACGCATACCGGACCAATCGGTTGGCGGTATTCTGGAATGTCGATCCCAGCACGAACACGTTCCCACCGGCGATGGTGGGCGTGTTTGAGAAGGACAGGATATTGATGCCACGATCAGCCACCGCAACACCCGCCGCATTCGCAGCCTCAGCATAAAGCGGCCCGAGAATGATGTCGGCACCGTCATCCACTGCGGCGCGGGCGACCTGAGCTGCCTGGGCTGCACTACCGGCCGTATTGTATACCCGCAGATCAATCTGCGGGCCATTCAGATCAGCGATAGCCAAACGGGCCGCGTTTTCGAGATTCTGTGCCAAAAGCGCATCATTGCCAGACCCAGAGCCACCGGGAACAAGTAAGGCCACCTGCACGCCTCTGCTCGCGTCGGGACCGGACCCTCCGCCGGTATCGCCTAGTGGTACAGTATCACAAGCCGCCAGCCAAAGGGCCGTAAGACTAATAAAAATTCGAACAAAAACCCTGTGGGTTGCGCTGAGCCGAGCAAACATGAAAGAAATCCCCCTATCATATGGCCAAGTTGGCACGAAGATCGCCCATTTTGGCCGTGATGTGCGTGTTAGCATAAAGAAGCAAACAGTCGGGTCTAGGCATGAATTTCGAAATAAAGCCCCTGTCGGCGGGTTTGTACTTTGTCGCGACGCCAATTGGCACAGCACGTGATATCACCTTGAGGGCGTTGGACGTCCTTGCCTCGGCTGATGTGATCGCTGCGGAAGACACGCGGACCGCGCAAAAATTGATGGGTATTCATGGGGTGCCCTTGAATGCCAGACCGCTTGTTGCGTTTCACGACCATAGCGGCGCAGAGGTGGCCAAGCGGCTAGTAAACAAGATCAGCGACGGCAAATCGGTGGCCTATGTTGCGGAGGCGGGAACACCAATGGTCGCTGACCCGGGTTATGAATTGGGACGGGCTGCAATCGCGGCGGGGCTTCCAGTGACATCTGTGCCGGGACCGTCTGCTTCTATTAGCGCATTAACGGTTTCGGGCCTAGCAACTGATCGGTTTGCCTTTGTCGGGTTCCTGCCAAATAGCAAACAGCAACGGGAAACCGAGATCGCAAATCTTCGGGATTTACCGTTCACACTGGTTTTCTATGAAAGCCCGAAACGCGTTCGTGAAATGTTAGCGAATTTGCGGGATGTCTTGGGAGGTGATCGGCAGGCAGCGGTGTGCCGTGAACTGACAAAACGATTCGAAGAGGTGGTGCGCGGCACATTGGATGAGGTTGCAACAGCCTTCGATGATAGGTCGGTCAAAGGCGAATGCGTGGTTCTGGTCGCGCGTGCGGGTGCCAATCAGATTGGCGAAGACGATGTTACCGCCGCTTTGAAAGAGGCGATGAAAACGATGCGGATCAAGGATGCCGCTAACGTTGTGGCTGGCGCGTTGGGGCTGCCTCGGCGGCAGGTTTATCAGGTTGCCTTGGGAATGAAGGACGAAAATTGAGCGGTTCGACACAGTACCATGCAGGCTTGGCCGCCGAAGATATCGTTGCGACCGACTACGACAAACGGTGCTATCGGATCGCTGCCCGACGATGGCGTGGAAAATCCGGTGAGATCGATCTTGTCATGCGCGATGGTGAAACGGTCGTTTTTGTAGAAGTAAAGAAAAGCAAGACCATAACGCGGGCGGCCACCCGTCTGGGGCGCAGCCAGATGGACCGCATCTGCACTGCGGCAAGTGAGTTTCTGGCGGGCGAGCCACGCGGTCAATTGACAGATGTGCGGTTCGATCTGGCATTGGTCGATGGGACTGGCGCAGTGAAGGTTATTGAAAACGCGTTCGGGGAAGTGTGAAGCGGTCACCTCTTGCACCCGTGCACTGACTGCGCCATGTCTTTAAGCAGTCGTATTGAAGATGGGGGCTCACATATGCCATTGAAAATTGCTTTTCAGATGGACCCCATCGGTCTTGTGGACATCGACGCCGACAGCACGTTCCGCATCGCCGAAGAGGCGGAGGCGCGTGGTCACAGCTTGTATTACTACACGCCCGATAAGCTGGCCTATGATCAAGGGAAGGTCACTGCGCGTGGATGGCCTTTGGAGGTTCAGCGGGTCAAAGGCGATCATTTTCGCCTTGGCGATGAGATGCTGATTGATCTCGCTGACATGGATGTGGTCTGGCTACGACAGGACCCGCCCTTTGATATGGGATACATCACCACAACCCATCTGCTTGACATGATTCACCCGGATACACTGGTCATAAACGATCCGTTTTGGGTACGGAACTACCCTGAAAAGCTGCTTGTGCTGGACTTTCCGGAACTAACCCCACCCACGATGATCGCCCGTGATCTTAAGACGTTGAAGTCTTTCCGGGCGGCCCATGGTGATGTGATCCTGAAGCCGCTCTATGGCAATGGCGGTGCAGGTGTATTCAAATTGCTGGAAAGCGACAGCAACCTGGCATCCCTTCACGAGCTTTTCGCAGGGATGAACCGTGAACCGCTGATCATGCAAAAGTTCCTGCCTGCTGTCTCGAAGGGCGATAAACGGATCATCTTGGTCGATGGCGAACCTGTGGGTGCCATTAACCGTGTTCCCGCGACAGGTGAAACCCGATCAAACATGCATGTCGGTGGACGACCCGAAAAAGTGGCGCTAACCGACCGGGATCGCGAGATTTGCGAAGCAATCGGGCCGCTACTTCGCGAAAAGGGTCAGGTATTTGTGGGCATTGATGTTATCGGCGATTGGTTGACCGAGATTAATCTAACGTCGCCTACCGGCATACAGGAACTGGAACGGTTCGACGGGATCAACGTGGCCGAAAAGATCTGGCAGGCAATTGAAGCAAAGCGTTAAACCTCTTTCGCCATTGCCAACCGGTAGCTGACGGCTTCGGCCACATGCGGTTTGCGTACGTCGTCTGACCCTTCCAGATCAGCGATGGTGCGCGCCACCCGCAAGACCCGATGATAACCGCGGGCAGACAGGCCAAAACGCTCTGCAATCTTGACCAAAAGTGCGCGCCCCTCGGTATCCGGCGTCGCGATTTCTTCCAGCACGTGCCCTTCGGCATCCGCGTTCACCCGGATATCGTCTCGCCCCTCAAATCGTTGTTGCTGGACCATGCGGGCTTGCGCGACCCGGTCCGCCACATTGGCAGAGCTTTCGCCGCTTTCTGGTAAGTCGAGATCAGTAAAGGCGACCGGTGGCACCTCAATCCGCAGATCAAACCTGTCCATGAGCGGGCCAGAGATGCGGCCCATGTAGTCTTCGCCGCAGATTGGCACTCGTGCGCAGGCCCGCGCCGGATCAGTCAGGTGGCCGCATTTGCATGGGTTTGCGGCCGCCACCAGCATGAACCGGCAGGGATAGCGGACATGGGCGTTGGCGCGGGCGACAACGACCTCGCCTGTTTCAATCGGTTGGCGCAGCGTTTCCAGAACTGCGCGAGCGAATTCGGGAAATTCATCCATGAAAAGCACACCGTTATGGGCCAGGCTGATCTCGCCGGGTTTGGCGGTGCGTCCCCCGCCCACGATTGCGGCCATGGAGGCGGTGTGGTGCGGTTCGCGAAACGGTCTTTCACGGTTGATTCCGCCCTCGTCGAGCAGGCCGGATAAGGAGTGTATCATTGAGGTCTCCAGCGCCTCGGCCGGGGTGAGAGGGGGCAGAATACCCGGGATGCGCGCCGCTAGCATCGATTTGCCTGAACCGGGCGCGCCGACCATGATCAGGTGATGGCGTCCAGCCGCTGCAATCTCCAACGCGCGTTTCGCCCGCTCTTGCCCCTTCACTTCTGACAGGTCGCGACTGGACGTGGCTTTCTGCACCTCGCCAGGTTCAGACGGGGCAAGGACGGATTGTCCTGTAAAGTGGCGGACCACATGGCCCAGGCTTTTGGGCGCGATGACATTGACGGCCCCGACCCATGCAGCTTCCGCCCCACAAGCTTCTGGGCAGAGTAGCGTTCGGTTCTCGTGCGCGGCGGCCATTGCGGCGGGTAGGGCACCGACGACCGGAACCAGCGTGCCGTCCAATGACAACTCGCCCAAGGCGACGGTTTGTGCAGCATCCTCCGCCGGGATGATTTCAAGTGCGGCAAGCAGGGCGAGTGCTATGGGCAGATCAAAATGTGACCCTTCCTTTGGCAGGTCGGCCGGTGAGAGGTTCACGGTAATCCGTTTGGAGGGCAGTGCGATCGCCATGGCGGTCAGCGCGGCGCGCACCCTTTCGCGGGCTTCGGACACCGCTTTGTCAGGTAGCCCGACGATCGAGAACGCAGGAATGCCGGGTGTGACGGCACATTGCACTTCGACCAATCGCGCCTCGATCCCTTCGAATGCCACCGTATAGGCCAGTGCGACCATTCCTAACTCCCCGTCGTCTTTGGTTAACGGGTAGTTGGCACCGGTTTAAGAATGGTTAATCACCGGGCCATGGGTGGCTGTTTAGGTCTTGTGTATAGGGGAAGGGGTCATAGGTTTCGGATTTTGATGCAGCGCGCCAATTCTGAAATGCTGTATCCGCCAAATGCGCATCGACATAGGCTTGTGCTGTGTTGCTGACAGGCAACCCATAGCCAGTGATCCGGCAGGCGACAGGTGCATAGAAAACATCTGCAAGCGTGTAATCACCGAAAAGCCAGGGGCCATCCCGCCCATGCCGTGTCCGTGCGAGCGACCAAAGGTCTTCGATCCTATCCAAATCGGCGAGTACGGCTTTCGATGGTACGAAGCCTTCCCAAACGTGATTGAGTTGCATCGGACACGCATCGCGCAGTGCGGAAAAGCCGCTATGCATTTCAGCAGTGATGGAGCGTGCAAGCGCGCGGGCTGCGGGTGCGCGGGGATAAAAGTCAATATCCGGATGCGTTTCGGCCAGCGTTTCGGCCATGGCCAGGCTATCGGTCAAAACATGACCCTTTGGCGTTTGCACTGCAGGCACGGTGCGGGCCGGCGCGAGATGGGCAAGTTCATCCCGATAGGTGCCTGCGTAAAGCCCCACCAAATGAGTGTTGTAAGGCACTCCGAATTTTTCAAACATCAACCAGCCGCGTAGCGACCAACTGCTGAAGGTGCGATCACCTATGTAAAGTTCATATGTCATTGACGCAGGTTATCGAGGACTTTGCCTGCCGCCCAATGACGAAATGTGAATCGGAGTATCATGGTCTGTGATTGATTGCGCCCATGGTCCACCGGCCGTCATCATAGGTCATGTCTGTGACGGACAGGTTGTGGATCTTGTGGCTGAACGCTGCATAAGCGCCGATGCCAAGCGCACGCTGTACCTGCGTCAGGATCACGCCGAAATGCGCCACAATGATCAAATCTGCATGATTTTCTCGCAGATAGTTATCAATTGCGTCATCCACCCGTTGGCGAACCATGTTCCAACTTTCGCCGCGCGGCGGGGCGACGTGGCCGGGTGTTTCCCAATAGGCTCGGATTGTTGCAGGATCTTCTGCCTCAACATCGGCAAAGCTGCGCAGTTCCCAATCGCCGAAATTGATCTCGCGCAGCGCTGGATTGTGGGGCAGCCGGAGGCTGGGTGAAAGCGCGTCGGCGGTGGCTGTGGCACGGATCAGGTCGGATGACACCACGGGCGCGTCGGGAAGATAGTCACGCAGTCGCGCTATCGCCGCTGTATCAGACAGGTCAGCGGGTAAATCTGACCATCCTACCATTGTCTTTGCATGTGTTGGCCCGTGGCGCACAAGCCATAGCCGGGTCAAGGCAAGTCACCTTTCAGGGCAAGCGGTAGCCCGGCCATCACTGCCACGACAAGGTCAGCATGGGCCGCGATTGATTGGTTCAAAGTACCTTGGGCATTGCGGAAGCTGCGTGATAGCGCGTTGTCGGGCACGATGCCTTGTCCGACTTCGTTGGACACGATCACGACCGGCGATGGGCAAACACCAAGTGCGGCAACCATCGCGGCGCTTTCTCGGGCGATGTCTCTTTTGCCAAGAAGGACGTTTGTGAGCCACAAGGTCGCGCAATCAATCAAGACGACTTGCTTGGTCGTGGAGCGATGCAAGACAGCCGCCACATCCAGCGGTTCTTCGATGGTGGTCCAGATTGTCCCACGGCGGTCGCGGTGTCGGGAGACTTTAGTTGCCATTTCGTCATCATAGACCTGGGCAGTTGCCACATAGACTGGTGTCAGATCAGCCATCAAAACAAGGGCCTCTGCATAGGCCGATTTTCCGGATGCTGCGCCGCCTAGCACCAATGTCAGTTTGGGCAATATCATTTCTGCAACTTTTACTGATCTGAACCGTCGGACCTTGCGTAAACAAAATAACAACAAAAGTTAATGCACCACTTCATGCTGGGAGAAATACTATGGGCGTTGCCGGTTTTTCTGATCAAACCTTGTCACGGACGGCGATGAAGGCCGAACTTCTGGATGCTGAAACAGAATTGAGACTGGCCTATGCATGGCGGGATGATCGGGATGAAGAGGCGCTGCATCGTTTGATCACAGCGTATATGCGGCTGGCAATTTCCATGGCCTCAAAATTCAAGCGCTACGGCGCCCCGATGAATGACCTGATCCAAGAAGCATCTGTCGGTCTCATGAAAGCTGCAGACAAGTTTGATCCTGACCGCGGCGTCCGCTTTTCCACCTATGCGGTGTGGTGGATTAAGGCATCAATTCAGGATTACGTGATGCGAAATTGGTCGATGGTACGAACGGGGTCCACGTCGTCCCAAAAGTCCCTGTTCTTCAACCTGCGCCGTGTGCAAGCCCGGTTGGAACGTGAAGCAGCCGCAGAGGGTCGCGCGGTGGATCGCCAGAACCTGCGCGAGTTGATCGCAATCGAGGTTGGTGTCCCGCTTCACGATGTCGAAATGATGGAAGGGCGGCTATCTGGTTCTGATTTTTCATTGAACGCTACTCAAACTACCGAGGATGAAGGACGTGAATGGATTGATGTGTTGGAAGATGACGGCCCACAGGCCGCCGAGACCGTCGAAAATAGCCACGATAACGATACGCTCAGACAATGGTTGGTCACCGCTTTATCTGGTTTGAATGACCGAGAGCAGTTCATCGTGAAAGAGAGGAAGCTTCGCGATGACCCAAGGACGCTTGAAAGCCTTGGTACAGAGCTGGGACTGTCCAAAGAGCGTGTTCGCCAGTTGGAAGCAGCCGCTTTTGGAAAAATGCGCAAGAGCCTTGAAGCGCAAAGCCAAGAGGTTCGGGCCTTTTTTGCGTGAACCCAACAGATTGTGTTTCCGGTATCTTCTGACCTAGTGTCGGGCCAAATGATACCGGAGACAGCGCATGCTGGCTGACAAACATATTTTGCTGATTGTAGGGGGCGGCATTGCCGCCTTCAAATCGTTGGATCTGGTCCGCAGGCTGCGTGAGAAGGGCACCAAGGTTACACCGGTTTTGACCGCCTCAGGTGCGCAGTTTGTAACACCTCTCAGCCTATCCGCGTTATCAGCGTCAAAAATCTATCAGGACCTTTTTGATCTGACTGACGAGGCAGAGATGGGGCATATCGAACTGTCCCGCGCGGCTGATTTGATCGTCGTGGCCCCAGCAACTGCTGATCTGATGGCAAAGATGGCCGGGGGACACGCAAATGACCTCGCCTCGACCTTGTTGCTGGCGACTGACAAGCGCGTTCTTATAGCGCCGTCCATGAATGTGCGTATGTGGGAACACCCGGCGACTCAACGCAATCTGACCCTTCTGGAAGACAACAGCGTGCTGGTGGTTGGCCCGAATGAGGGCGACATGGCTTGTGGCGAATACGGACCGGGTCGGATGGCAGAAGTTCCCGAAATCATTGCCGCAATTGATGCAGCACTGGCCGACGGACCGCTAAAGGGCAAGCATGTCCTCGTAACGTCAGGCCCGACGCATGAGCCGATTGATCCGGTGCGCTATATCGCGAACCGATCGTCTGGGGCGCAAGGGACCGCAATAGCAAAGGCTTTGGTTGCACTTGGGGCCGAGGTCACATTCGTCACCGGACCTGCAGATGTCCCGCCGCCGCATGGTGTGGATGTGGTGAAGGTTGAAACGGCAAAGGAAATGCTGGATGCCGTATGGTCTGCTCCGCCCGCTGAAGCGGCTGTTTTTGCTGCTGCGGTGGCCGATTGGCATGTTGCGAATGCCGGTGACAGCAAGATCAAGAAGGGCAGCAGCGGATTACCGGAACTGAACTTCGCAGAGAACCCGGATATCTTGGCGACCATATCGCAGAAGACTGAAGGTAGACCAAAACTGGTCGTGGGATTTGCCGCTGAGACGGACGATGTGGTTGCCCATGCAACCGCCAAGCGGAAACGGAAGGGCTGTGACTGGATTGTTGCCAACGATGTCTCACCCCAGACCGGGATCATGGGCGGGACCGAGAACGCCGTGACCCTGATCACGGCGGAAAGCGCGGAAGAATGGCCACGGATGAGCAAAGACGCTGTCGCCAAAGCCCTTGCCAGTCGCATCGCGCAGGCGCTCGCATGACCCTTGTCGTGCAATTTGTCTGGGACGATGGTGCGGACACCACTCTGGGGCTGCCAAGCTATGAAACCGCCGAGGCGGCGGGGGCTGACCTGCGAGCCAACTTCACTGACCAGGATGGGATTGAACTGCAAACCGGTGCGCGCGCGCTGATCCCGACAGGCCTGCGAATGGCGATCCCGGCAGGCTTTGAGGTGCAGATCAGGCCGCGGTCCGGTCTGGCGCTGAAGCACGGGATTGGCATGGTCAATGCGCCGGGGACGATTGATAGCGACTATCGCGGGCCGGTTGGTGTGATCCTTGTGAACATGGGCGATCAGCCGTTCAGTGTGACCCACGGTATGCGCATTGCGCAGATGGTCATCGCGCCCGTTGTTCAGGCGCAATTCGCTATGGTCGATGTACTAGACGACACGGCGCGTGGCTCAGGCGGTTTCGGGTCCACCGGCACATGATTATGGTCGGCGCCATGGCCGCCGTTCTTTGGGGAATTGGCACCGCGATGAGGGCGCCGTACTCGGCCCGTTTGACTATGCTGGCGATCCTGCTGATCGGGGTCATGATTGTCCATGTAATCTTACCGGACGGGCATCCGCTGCGCATGGCTACCGGGGGCGACGCGCGGCTCTGGGGGCTGATCATTGCATTTGGTTTCGTGGTCTGGGGATATCGGAAGTTTCTGGGGGCACTCAAGAGGCGGGCTGCGCAGAACGAGACGCCCGCTGCAAAGTCGGATGAATTCACGCCCACCGAATTGGAACGCTACGCCCGCCATATCGTGCTGCGGGAAGTGGGTGGGATGGGCCAAAGGGCCCTGCGTGACGCGAAAATACTGGTTGTCGGGGCAGGGGGGCTTGGTTCACCCGCGCTGCAATATCTGGCTGCTGCAGGTGTCGGAACAATTGGTGTCATTGACGACGACGTGGTCGAAAACGCCAACCTGCAAAGGCAGGTGATCCATCTGGATCGCAGCATCGGGATGCCGAAGGTGCATTCGGCTGCAGAGGCGATGAAGGCGCAAAACCCGTTCACAACCATTCGGCCCTATCAACGACGCCTGACCGAAGAGATCGCTGTGGATCTGTTTGAAGATTATGATCTGATCCTTGACGGGACAGATAATTTTGAGACGCGCTATCTTGTGAACCGCACAGCGGTTACGCGGGGCAAGCCACTTATTGCTGCGGCGCTGACACAGTGGGAGGGGCAGATCAGCCTTTACGATTCTGCCAACGGAACCCCTTGTTACGAATGTGTTTTTCCGACACCGCCCGATGCGGAGCTTGTGCCAAGCTGCGCAGAAGCAGGCGTGATTGGCCCACTGCCGGGCGTGATCGGCTCTATAATGGCGGTTGAGGCGATTAAGCAGGTGACGGGTGCAGGGCAGGGGTTGGGAAGTAGGCTGCTGATTTATGACGCACTTTATGCGCAGACCCGCATGATAGCGATTAAACCTCGGTCGGATTGTGCGACTTGCGGGGGCAAAGGCTTGCCTGATCTCGCCGATGGCCCATAGTGTTTGGGTGATATTGGAACTGGGGAGATACTGATGAGAATTGTAGCAACAGTTGCGGCCATGATGGTGGCCACCTTCGCCACGGCGGACGGACATATGCCCGATCTGGACGGTCGCGAGATTGTCGTGGTCACGGAAAACGCCTACCCGCCGCTGCAGTTCATCGATGGCGATGGTAATGCGGTGGGCTGGGAATATGACGCGATGGCTGAGATTGCGGAGCGGCTGAACGCGACCGTGACCTATGAGAATATCTCTTGGGATGCTATGATCCCGGCAGTGTCGGAAGGTCAGTTCGATTTGGGCATGACCGGGATTACCATCCGCGATGATCGTGCGGAAGTAGTTGATTTTTCGGACAAATACATGACGTCCGAGATGGTGATGATGGTGCGCGGCGATGAGGAGCGGTTTGCCGATGCCGCAAGCTTTGCGGCAGATGACGATCTACTGATGGCCGCTCAGCCGGGGACGACCCCGTTTTACGTGGGCGTCTATGATGTGCTTGACGGTGACGAGGCGAACCCGCGCATCAAACTAATGGAGACCTTCGGGGCAACCGTGCAGGCGCTGCGCGCGGGTGATGTTGATCTGGTACTGACGGATGGGACGGCCGGGAATGGCTATGTCGAGGCGTCGGACGGTGGGTTGAAGATCATTGGCGAAAAGCTGGGGACTGAGGATTTTGGTTTCATCTTTCCCAAAGGATCGGACCTGGTTGAGCCAATCAATGCGGCCATTGCGGATATGACCGCAGACGGCACAATTGATGCGCTGAATACCAAGTGGTTTCTGGACTACAAGTTGGGCGAGTAAGCGCTGACGTGGAGGTCCCGGATCAGGTCCGGGGCGGCGCCCGATGATACCCACATCCCCCGACGATAAGGACTTTCCGTGGTGGCTGGTCGCGGTTGTCGCGATTGGTTGCTACCTGTTTTGGCAGGTGCTGACGGTTGAGGAGTATACCCGTGTTCTCAATACTTTGCGGCGGGGCATCTGGGTTACGGTCTATGTGACGCTCGTGTCTTATAGCATGGCATGTTTGTTGGGCTTGGGGCTGGCACTGGCGGGTTTGTCGCGGTGGTTGGTCCTGCGGCAGATCGCCCGGTTTTATATTGAGGTGGTGCGGGGCATTCCGATCATTGTGCTGCTGCTTTATGTGGCTTTCGTACTTGCCCCCGCGATGGTGGCCGGGTGGAACTGGATGGCGGAAAGCATCGGGTTCGAGCCGGTGCGAACCCGTGATTTTTCCCTTTTGTGGCGCGCGGTTATCGCGTTGACGATTGCCTATTCATCATTTCTGGCTGAGGTGTTTCGCGCCGGTTTGCAATCGGTTGATGAGGGCCAGATCGAGGCTGCGGAGGCGCTGGGCCTGAGCCGTTGGCACCGCTTTCGTTTTATCGTTTTCCCGCAAGCGTTGCGGATGATTTTGCCGCCTTTGGGCAATGATTTTGTGGCGATGGTAAAGGATTCCTCGCTTGTCTCGGTGTTGGGCGTGATGGATGTGACCCAGCTTGGCAAAGTCACGGCGGCGGGGAATTTTCGGTATTTCGAGACGTATAACGTGGTCGCTTTGGTCTACCTGACGATCACTATTTCCTTGTCGCTTGTGTTGCGCCGATTTGAGAAACGCATGCGTGCGCGGTGAGTGCGGATTTTGAGTTTTTTTGCCAAGATGAAGAGGGAGCGGTGGTGCCTGTTTAGCGGATGGATTAGCGTGATGGCAAAGGAGAATAGCCATGACAAACCCGCTGCTGAGTGACTGGACGACACCTTTTGAACTGCCTCCCTTTGATTTGATTTCCGATGATGATTACAGCCCTGCCGTTGATGCGGCGCTGGCAGAGGCGCGGGCGAATATCGCAGAGATTACAGCCAACGCGGGTGCGCCCACATTTGGCAATACGATTGAGGCGCTTGAATTGGCCGAAGAAACTCTGAGCCGGGTTTTGGGGGCATTTTATGGCATGGCAGGTGCTGACAGTAATGAAAAGCGCGAGGCGTTGCAGCGGGAGTTTGCGCCGAAACTGAGTGCGTACGGGTCTGAAGTGTCCGAGAACAAGGAGCTGTTCGCGCGGATCGAGGCTGTCTGGGACGCGCGTGATGATCTTGATCTGACCGATGAGCAGCAGCGCGTTTTGATGCTGACCCGGCGCGGCTTTGTTCGCTCTGGAGCGCAGTTAGAGGGCGCAGAGGCGGATGCCTTGCGCGAGGTGAAATCGCGATTGTCGGTATTGGGGACCGAGTTCACGCAAAACCTTCTCGCAGATGAACGTGAATGGTTTCTTAAGCTGGAGGGCGATGACCTTGCTGGCCTGCCGGATTTCGTTATTGCGACGGCCAAGGCGGCCGGTGAAGAGAAGGATGCGGGTGGGCCGGTGGTCACCTTGTCCCGGTCGCTGATTGTGCCATTCCTGCAGTTTTCCGAGCGGCGCGATTTACGGCAAAAAGCCTATGAGGCTTGGGCCGCGCGCGGGGCCAATGGTGGTAAGACAGATAACCGGGGTATTGCTGCCGAGACGTTGAAGCTGCGAGAGAAACGCGCCGGTTTACTGGGATACGACAGTTTTGCCGATTTCAAGTTGGAAACTGAAATGGCAGGTACCCCAAAGGCTGTCCGCGAGTTGCTGATGCGGGTATGGGAGCCCGCGAAGGCGGCCGCAGAGTCGGATGCCGAGGTGCTCAAACGGATGCTGCATGCTGATGGTTGGGACGGCCCACTGGAGGCTTGGGACTGGCGGTTCTATTCCGAAAAACGCCGAAAGGAATTGCATGATCTCGATGAGGCGGAGCTGAAACCTTACTTGCAGCTGGACCGAATGATTGATGCGGCTTTTGCCTGTGCCAATCGTTTGTTTGGCTTGGAGTTTGCGCCGATTGAAGGGCCGGTCTATCACCCGGACGTGCGTCTTTGGGATGTGACCCGTGATGGCGCACATGTCGCTGTTTTCATGGGGGATTATTTCGCCCGCGGATCGAAACGGTCAGGTGCCTGGTGCACGGCGATGCGGTCGCAGAAACGTCTTGGCGGCGATGAGAGACCGCTGGTTTTGAACGTCTGCAACTTTGCCAAACCCGAGGCGGGCAAACCTGCGCTGTTGTCTTATGATGACGCGCGGACCCTGTTTCATGAGTTCGGTCACGCGCTGCATCAGATGTTGTCTGATGTGACTTACGAGAGCATTTCCGGAACATCCGTCGCCCGCGATTTTGTGGAGCTTCCCAGCCAGCTTTATGAGCATTGGCTTGAGGTGCCAGAGGTGCTTTCGGAGTTTGCTATCCATGCTGACACAGGCGAGCCGATGCCCGAGGACTTGTTGCAACGGGTGTTGGCTGCGACCACTTATGACATGGGATTTCAGACCGTGGAATATGTGGCATCGGCCCTTGTGGATCTGGGCTTTCATGATGGTCCGGCACCTGCTGATCCGATGCAGAAACAGGCCGAAATCCTTGAGGATATCGGGATGCCCCACGCCATTCGGATGCGTCATGCAACTCCGCATTTCGCCCATGTTTTTGCGGGCGATGGGTATTCCAGCGGCTACTACAGCTACATGTGGTCCGAGGTCATGGATGCCGATGCGTTTGCCGCATTTGAAGAGACCGGCGATCCGTTTGATCCTGGTGTGGCCAAGCTGTTGGAAGAAACGGTTTTGTCATCCGGTGGGTCGGTGGATGCCGCTGAGCTTTACACTGCATTTCGGGGGCGCTTGCCCGGTGTTGAGGCGCTGTTGAAAGGTCGTGGCTTGGACAAGGCGGCCTGAGGGGTGCGCAACGCGCGGTGGGTGTTGCGTGGCCCAAGTGCGGCGTTGATGCGCGAATCGATGATTAACACCTTTGTTTATTGGTAAATTCGCGGCCTGAAACCTGTCGGACAAGTGTCGGCAAAACGTCGGACACCACCGCGCAGTGCCCCCGATTTTGGCACGTTAACGCAACGATCGGTGCAAATGTGAATCCATTATTAGGGATTTGCCCTGTTTCGGCTTTCCGTTTGACACCTTGGCCGCACCATGGAACCAAGAAACTGTGACAGGGGCGCTTGGGCATTGGCCTAAGCTGAGAAGAACCCTTCGAACCTGAACCGGATAATGCCGGCGGAGGGAGTTGCGTGCGGCCATCCGTTGTTGATCGGCGTCGCGCCTTTTCCTGCACCGCGTGTCCATTGATACCCGTGTGGGAGATTTAAGATGCCTTTTACAACGACCCTTTGGAACAACACCGCCGCGCTGCAAGAGCGGATACAAGACATGCCATTTAACCGGGAATTGGCGGCGGGGACACTGCCGCCTGAGACGTTCCAGACCTATATCATTCAGGACGCGCATTATCTGGAAGGCTTTGCACGGGCGTTGGCTTTGGCGGCGGCACGTGCGCCGGATGCCGAGACGATTGCGCAACTGGCTGGGTCTGCTACCGGAGCTATCGCGGTGGAGCGGCAGTTGCATGCTGATTACATGACCCGCTACGGTGTGTCAGCCGAGGCTTTCGCTAGGACACCGGTGTCGCAGGCTTGCGATCATTACGTGAGCTTTCTGCTCAAGAGCGCGGCTTTGGACCCGTTCGCGGTCGCCGTCGCAGCTTTGTTGCCTTGCTTTTGGGTCTATCAGGAGGTGGGGACGCGCATTCATGCGACCGCTGCGCCGGATCATCCTTATCAGGCGTGGATCGAGACCTATGCGGGTGAGGACTTCGGCAGGGCCGTCCGCGGGATGATTGATCTTACGGATCGGCTGGCGGACGGGGCGAGCGATGCCTTGCAGGCAGAGATGGCGGCGACCTTTGAGCGGTCAAGTTGGCATGAATGGATGTTTTGGCAGAGTGCGTATGAGCGGGCGACTTGGCGGGATGTGGGGTAGGTGCATGGGTTTCACCCACCCTACGGTTAACTCACAAATTCATCGCGTCCGTATCCTTGTAAAAACAAAAGTGCCGACAGATCACCGTGGTTGATTCTTATGTCGCATTGTTCCTGCACTGATGGTTTTGCGTGAAGGGCAACGCCGGTGCCTGCGCTGGTCAGCATGCCGAGGTCGTTGGCTCCATCGCCAACGGCCAGCACGTCGGCAGGCGTAATGTTGAGCCGTGTAGTGATCTCTTCCAGTGCCAGCACCTTGGCGGCTTTGCCGAGGATGGGGCGGGTGACGTCTCCGGTCAGTTTGCCGTTGGCTGCCAGCAGGGTGTTGGCCCGATTTTCGTCGAAGCCCAAAGTTGCAGCGACGCGGGTGGTGAAAGCGGTGAAGCCGCCCGAGACCAGTGCAGCGTAGGCCCCGTTGGCTTTCATGGTGGCCACGAGTTCATGGCCGCCCGGCATGTAAGTGATCCGCTGGTTGAGGACCTGGTTGATCATGGCTTCGGGTAGATCCTTGAGAAGACCGACCCGTTCGATCAGGGCTTCTTCGAAATCCAGTTCTCCGTTCATCGCCCGTGCGGTGATACCGGCGACATGGTCGCCGACGCCTGCTTCGGCGGCGAGCTCGTCGATGCATTCCTGCCTGATCATGGTGCTGTCCATATCGGCGAGCAGCATTTTCTTGCGCCGATTTTCGGCGGATTGGATGACCAGATCTACGCACCCGTTCTGCAGATCAGTCCAGACGTCCCACTGGTTGTCGGGCATGTTGGCAATGGGGAATTCGGCGGCTTCGTCTATGGCCAGCCATTTGATGTCACCACCGCCCCAGGCGTTGCGCAAGCTGTCCACAAGCGCCCCGTCCAGCGTGCTTTCGGTGGGCGTGGTCAGCAGTGTCACGATGAACATCGGCAGGTTTCCTATCGGCGGCAGTCATGTCGCAAAAAGCGGCTCATGCGGCGGTCTAGCTGCATTTTGACTGTTGTGAAAGGGTGGGTCTGGCTCTATGTCCGGCGGTGGGACACCCTTCCCCAACGAAGGGCGCATATCTGTGAGGATACCATCAATGGTTATGACTAAACCGGCCGCGCGGCCGGAAAATCCGCGTTTTTCTTCTGGCCCTTGTGCCAAACCCCCCGTCTGGACGTTAGATAAATTGAGCGACGCCGCTTTGGGCCGGTCGCATCGGGCTGCTGTTGGCAAAGCCAAGCTTGCCGAGGCGATTGACCTGACCCGCGAAGTGCTGGGCGTGCCTGCGGATTATCGCATCGGTATCGTGCCTGCATCCGACACCGGCGCGTTTGAAATGGCGATGTGGTCGCTGTTGGGGGAACGTCCCGCAGAGATGGTGGCATGGGAATCTTTTGGCGCGGGTTGGGTCACGGATGTGGTCAAGCAGCTTAAGATCGAGGCCACGACGCACACGGCTGAATATGGCGAGATCGTCGATATGGCTGCGCTGAACTATGACAACGATGTTTGCTTCACTTGGAATGGCACGACTTCTGGCGTTCGGATGCCCTCCGGCGATGTGATCCCGGCTGACCGCGCCGGGTTGACGCTGTGTGATGCGACCTCTGCCGCGTTTGCTCAGGACTTGCCTTGGGACAAACTGGATGTGACGACGTTCAGCTGGCAAAAGGTGATGGGCGGTGAAGCAGCCCATGGCATGCTGATCCTGTCGCCGCGCGCTGTTGAGCGGCTGGAGAGCTATACACCTGCATGGCCGCTGCCCAAGATTTTCCGCCTGACCAAGGGCGGCAAGCTGATCGAAGGCATTTTCCGTGGTGAGACGATCAACACGCCGTCAATGCTGGCGGTTGAGGACTATCTGGTCGCATTGAAATGGGGTCGGTCGATCGGTGGTCTGGATGCGCTAATGCACAGAGCCGATGCCAATGCCCGCGCGATTTGGAATTTCTGTGCGGATCACGATTGGATTGCCAATCTGGCAGTGGATAAGGCCACGCGGTCGAATACCTCTGTTTGCCTGAAATTCACCGATGACCGGATTGTGGATGGTGCTGCATTCGCAAAAGCGGTTGCAAAACGGCTGGAGGCGGAAGGGATTGCGCTGGATATCGGCGCGTATCGCGATGCGCCTGCTGGTTTGCGCATCTGGTGCGGTGCGACGGTCGAGACGTCCGATATCGAGGCGATGCTGCCTTGGTTGGCCTGGGCGTTTGAGAGCGAAATCGCATCGGTGGGCTGAAACCCCACCCTACATCCCAACAATTGACGACATTTAAGGAGTGGCATCATGGCCCCCAAAGTACTCATCTCTGACAAACTTTCCCCTGCTGCCGTGCAGATTTTCAAGGATCGCGGCGTGGAGGTGGATTTCCAGCCTGATCTTGGCAAAGACAAGGACGCTTTGCTGAAAGTGATTGGCAAATATGATGGTTTGGCCATTCGGTCGGCCACGAAGGCCACAGAAAAGATCATCGCCGCTGCTGATAACCTCAAGGTTATTGGGCGTGCCGGGATTGGTGTGGACAATGTGGATCGTGATGCGGCGTCCCGCAAAGGGATCATCGTGATGAATACGCCGTTTGGCAACATGATCACGACCGCCGAACATGCGATTGCGATGATGTTTGCTGTCGCAAGGCAAATTCCCGAGGCGAGCGCCTCGACCCATGCAGGCAAATGGGAAAAGTCGAAATTCATGGGGGTAGAGCTGACCGGCAAGACCCTTGGCGTGATCGGTGCGGGAAATATCGGGTCCATCGTGTGCGACCGTGCCCGTGGTCTGAAGATGAAGGTCATCGCGATGGACCCGTTTCTGTCCGAGGAACGTGCGACCGAGATTGGTGTGGAAAAGGTTGAGCTGGATGAGCTGCTTAAGCGCGCTGATTTCATCACGCTGCATGTGCCTTTGACGGCGGATACCAAGAATATCCTGAGCCGCGAGAACTTGATGAAAACCAAGGTTGGTGTGCGTATCATTAACTGTGCCCGTGGTGGTTTGGTCGACGAGCAGGCGCTGGCCGATTTGCTCAAGTCGGGGCATATCGCCGGGGCTGCGTTTGATGTCTTTGCCGAGGAACCCGCTAATGAGAACCCATTGTTCAATCTGCCGAATGTCGTTGTGACTCCGCATTTGGGCGCTGCAACGACTGAGGCGCAGGAGAACGTGGCTTTGCAGGTGGCCGAACAGATGTCGGATTATCTGCTGACGGGGGCCGTGCAAAACGCGCTCAACATGCCATCGGTGACGGCTGAGGAAGCAAAGATTATGGGGCCTTGGATCAAGCTGTCCGGGCATCTGGGTAACTTTATCGGTCAGATGACGGATGAGCCGATCAAGGCGATCAATATTTTGTTTGATGGTGAAGCCAGTGAAATGAACCTCAAGGCGCTGACGGCGTCTACCGTTGCGGGGATCATGAAATGCGGAAACCCGGATGTGAATATGGTCTCGGCCCCCGTGATTGCCAAGGAACGCGGGGTCAAGATTTCCACGACCAAGCAGGATCAGTCCGGTGCGTTTGAAGGGTATGTGAAAGTGACGGTCGTGACTGAAACGCGGGAGCGTTCGATTGCGGGTACGGTATTCAGCGACGGCAAGCCGCGCTTCATTCAGATCAAGGGTATCAATATTGATGCCGAGATCGGTGCGCATATGGTCTACACCACCAACGAAGACGTGCCCGGCATTATCGGGACTTTGGGAAGCACGATGGGGGCCAACGATGTGAACATCGCGAACTTTACCCTTGGCCGATCCGAGGCCAAGGGCGAGGCGATTGCGTTGCTTTACGTGGATGAGCCGGTGCCTGCGCCTGCCATTGCCGCCTTGGAAAAGACGGGGCTGTTTCAGCAGGTGAAGCCGCTGACGTTTGATGTGTAATGGAAAGGCGGGGTGAACCCTGCCCAACCGATCAGAGATCGTTGATCTCTTTACGGGCGGCTTCGAGGATCTCGACCGCCCGTTTTTTTGTGGCGTCATCAACATCCCCCCGGCGGGTCTTGTGCCGGACATCATGGTGCAGCCTTTGTATTGCGCCGCGGACGTTTAGCGGGTCGTCGTGGTCCGGGCGGGGCTGTGACAGATGTTCCAGTCGGTCGTTTATGGCTGCGACGGTTTCTGCATTCTCAGCCAGTGCTTCCTCGCCGACCTTTGTCATTTTGTATGTTTTTTTGGCCCCATCGGGGACGATTTCGGCCCAGCCGAGATCAACCATAACTTCCAGTGCCGGGTACATGACGCCAGGGCTGGGTTTGTAGGTTCCGCCGGTGCGTTCCTCGATCTGAGTGATCAGGTCATAGCCGTGCCTTGTTGTGTCCGCGATGAGGCTGAGGATCAGCAGGCGCAAATCGCCATGGGCGAGGGGGCGTTTAGGGCGGCCATGAGGGCCATGGCGGTGTCCGCCGCGATGTGGTGGGTGATGTGGCATAGGGTGTCCTTTGTGGGAATGACCGGGGTGTCTGTGTGCGTTATGCATTGATATTTCCTTTTCGTTATATCGAAATAGGAAGTGGATATCGATATATCGAAATTCAAGAAGCGGCCGTGAATTATTTTTGATAAGTGGGGATGCCGGGGCGAACCCCGGCCCACGGTGATTTTACCAATGTGGGGGGCGTTCGTCGGCGAGGGGCACTGTGCCGCCTGCGTCCAGTTCGCGCGTTGCTTCGCGCTCCATTAGCATCGCTAGTCGCCGCTTAGCCTGTTCCAGCTCGGTTTCTTGGCGGGCGACGATATCGGATAGTTCCTCGACCGAGCGGATCAGGTGGGCGATTTGTTCTTCCAGATGTGTGATGTCGGCCATAGAGGCCTTTTAGCTGGCTTCCTTGGCTTCGAAAAGGGCGGGCAGGTCGCCCATGTCTTTGGCCTGATCTATCAGGCTTCCGAAATCGGCGGTGAGCGTGGCTGCCAGTTGATCGAAGCTGTCGATGACGAAATAGGTCGGCTGCACGATGTCGATCCGGTAGGGGGTGCGGAAAATCGTGAGCAGGTCGAAATCCTGCATCAGCGGTTTGTCAGATATCGCGTGTTCGGCCTCTGCCGGCGAGGACACGATGCCCGCGCCATAGGCCCGCAAACCGTCGGTTGTGCGGATCATGCCGAATTCGACGGTGAACCAGAAGAGCCGGAACATGTGCCAGCTGTAGCCTTTGCCAAGCGCTTTGGCGCGTTTTCCGAAACCTTCGATGAAGTCAGCATAGGCGCTGTTGGTGAGCATGGGACAGTGGCCGAAGACCTCGTGAAACAAGTCCGGTTCTTCGATGTAGTCCATGTGCTCGCGCCGCCGCAGGAAGGTGGCGACCGGGAATTTGCGTTGGCTCAGCAGATCGTAGAATTGAGAGGGTGGAATAATGGCCGGGACGCCATGCGCGCCAGCGCCGGTGAGGTTGTGCAGCCGCATGTCAATTTCCTTGACCTGCGGAGTTTTGTCGGCGGTTAGCCCCAGTTTGGTGACACCATCGAGGTATTCCGGGGCCACCTTGCCGGGAAGGAAGGCCATTTGACGTGCAAAGAGTTCGCCCCAAACTGCATCATCTTCTGCGGAGTACGGGTAAAAGCCATCGGCGTTGGGAATGGGTGAGGTGTATGTGGTGTCTTTGGGCATAGCTGGGCTCCTTTACGCCATTTTTACCCAGCGATTGAGAGAAAACCTGTCAATTGCTTCTGATTTCGAGTATTCGTGGAAGAATGAAGTCGATTTTGGACTATAAATGAAATTTTCTGATCAAGAACGTGCGTTACTGCGGGTTTTACAGGGGGATGCCGCCCTGTCATTGGCCGAACTGGCCGAGCAGACCGGCATGGCGACCTCGACCGTGTGGCGCAAGGTGCAGGAGTTTGAGAAGCTTGGACTTGTGCGCGGCCGTGTGGCTTTGCTGGACCCCAAGGCAGCAGACGTCGGTCTATGTGTATTTGCCACCGTTCGGCTGGCTGATCATGCGGAGGCATCAATTGCCACTTTGGCATCGGTTATTGCCGCACATCCCGAGATCATGGAGGCGCATGCTGTCTCTGGCACGGCGGACTATATTCTGAAGATCAGATGCCGGGATGTGGAGGCATATGAGCAGTTTATGACGCAGACCTTGTTGCGGTCGCCAGTGGTCAAATCGGTTGTGTCGTCATTCAGCCTTAAAGAGTTGAAATACACGACTGCATTGCCCCTGTGACATTGGCAGGTTAAACGGCGCCTGATGAATTGACGGGCAGGACCGACGATGGCCAAGGACAAGAAGCAACCCCGCCCCAAGGCTGTGACGCCAAAGGGTTTTCAGGATTATTTCGGCGCTGAAGTAACAGAGCGTGCCGAGATGCTGTCGAAGATTGCCGGGGTCTATCATCGTTATGGGTTCGATGCGCTTGAGACATCGGCAGTGGAAACTGTTGAGGCGCTGGGCAAGTTCCTGCCCGATGTAGACCGCCCGAATGAGGGTGTGTTTGCCTGGGAGGAGGATCGCGATTGGCTCGCGCTCCGTTATGATCTGACTGCCCCATTGGCGCGGGTTTTTGCGCAGTTCCGCAATGATCTGCCGACGCCCTATCGTCGCTATGCGATGGGGCCGGTGTGGCGGAATGAAAAGCCGGGGCCGGGCCGGTTTCGGCAGTTTTATCAGTGTGATGCGGATACGGTGGGGGCGGCATCAGTGGCCGCCGATGCCGAGATTTGTGCGATGCTGGCGGACACGCTGGAAGAGGTCGGCATTCCGCGCGGCGACTATGTGATCCGGGTGAATAACCGGAAGGTGCTGAATGGGGTGTTAGAAAATGTTGCTCAGAGCATTATCGACGAAAATTACCCATACGGCGCAAGAATGGTAGGACCGGATTCAGGAACTATGATACTCGATAGAAAAGAAGCCTGGAGAGCAGATGTTCTTCGTACCATCGACAAGTATGACAAGGTCGGCGCTGCTGGCGTCTTGGAATTGCTGACAAATGGTCGGGAAGATGCATCTGGAGCTTTCATTGAAGGTGTGGGATTGTCCGCCGAGCAGGCGAGACCTGTACTTGCGTTTCTCGAAGCGAAAGGAAGCACAAACGATGAGACCCTTGAGCGCCTCTCCGAGGCAGTAGGGGGGTCCGCAGATGGCTCTGATGGCATCGCCGAGTTGAAAGAGATTGCGGCGCTACTTTCCAGTCAAAGCTATGGTCCTGACCGCATCGTCATCGACCCGTCCGTTGTCCGTGGTCTCGGTTACTACACCGGCCCTGTCTATGAAGCCGAGCTGACCTTTGAGATCAAAGACGAAAAGGGCCGCCCGCGTAACTTTGGCTCAGTCGCCGGTGGAGGCCGTTATGACGATCTCGTCAAGCGCTTTACCGGGCAGGAGGTTCCTGCCACCGGTGTTTCGATCGGCGTTGATCGTTTGCTTGCCGCTTTGCGGGCGAAGGGGCGTATGGGATCGACGAGTTCTGGCCCTGTCATTGTCACTGTCATGGATCGTGCCAGAATGGCGGATTATCAGGGAATGGTGGCGGAGCTTCGCAATGCCGGTATTCGTGCCGAGGTCTATCTGGGTAATCCCAAGAACTTTGGCAATCAGTTGAAATATGCTGACAAGCGTCAGTCTCCGGCCGCGATTATTGCGGGTGGGGATGAGTTTGATAAGGGCGTTGTGCAGATCAAGGATCTGGTGCTTGGCGCTAAAATCGCCAAGAACGCGACGCTGGAGGAATGGAAGGACCGGCCCAGCCAATACGAGGTGCCGCGCGATCAGATGGTCGCGAAGGTGCGTGAGATTTTGGACGGGAAGGTTTAGTGCCAATTTTCCCTGAAACACTGACCGAAGCGCGTCACCTGCGTGATCTTTTCGCAGCCCAAGGTGCGCAGGTCGTGAAAGCGGATGTTTTGCAATCCGCCGAGACTCTGCTGGATTTGTATGGCGAGGATATTCGCGCGCGTGCTTATCTGACCTCTGATCCCTTGCGCGGCGAGATGGTGCTGCGCCCGGACTTCACGGTGCCGGTTGTTCAGATGCATATGCACGGTCATGCCGATCCTGCGCGTTATACCTATGCAGGCAAGGTGTTTCGTAAACAGGAAACCGATGAGACCCGCGCCAATGAATATGTGCAGGTTGGCTATGAGGTGTTCAACGGCCAGAACCCCGCGGCGGCGGATGCAGAGGTGTTTTCACTGATTGCCGACGGGTTGGCCGGGTTGCCGGTGAAGGCTTCGACCGGGGATATCGGGTTGCTGATGGCGGCGGTTCGGGGGCTGCGCACGACGGACGCGCGTAAGGCGGCATTGGTCCGCCATATCTGGCGTCCGCGCCGGTTCAAGGCGTTGTTGAACCGTTACGGGGGCAAGGCGCCGGTGCCGGAAAGCCGCGCTGCATTGCTGGCCGCTGATGACCCGTTTGCAGAGGCAGGGCCGGAGATAGGGCTGCGCAGTCGGGCAGAGGTGCAGGCGCGGATTGACGCCTTGCACGCGGACGCGGCGGCTGATCCGATTTCCGAGGAAGAGCTGGCTTTGATTGATGCGATTCTGGGCCTGCGCGAAACGGCCCCGCATGTGCTGAGCGCCTTGCGCGATATCGCTGTTGATATGCCCGCGATTGGTGACGCCGTAGGGCGCTTGAATGCCCGGATGACGGCCCTAGCAGAGCGCGGCGTCGATGTAGATGCGCTTGAGTTTGAAGGCAGCTATGGTCGGACATCGCTTGAATATTACGACGGGTTTGTCTTTGGATTCTATGCCGTTGATCGGCCTGATTTGCCACCTGTGGCGACCGGTGGCCGCTATGATGCGCTGACGGCGCGGCTGGGTGAGGGTCGCGCGGTGCCAGCGGTTGGTGGTGTGATCCGCCCTGATCTGGTGTTGGAGTTACGCTGATGCTGAAGCTGGGTGTGCCGTCCAAGGGACGACTGATGGAGAAGACCTTTGACTGGTTCGGGCAGCGGGGTGTCACCTTGCGCAAGTCCGGGTCGGACCGGGAATATGCCGGTGCAGTAGATGGGATCGACGGTGTTGAACTGGTGCTGCTGTCTGCCGGTGAGATGCCGCGCGAGCTGGCGGCTGGCAACATTCATCTGGGCGTGACCGGCTCTGATCTGGTTCGTGAAAAGCTGGCCAATTGGGATAGCCGGGTGGCAGAGTTGGCCCCGATGGGTTTTGGCGGCGCGGATCTGATCATCGCGGTGCCGCAGGCTTGGGTCGACGTCAACACGCTGGATGATCTGGACGCGACCTGTGCCGCATTCCGGGGGCGGCATGGTTTCCGGCTGCGGATTGCCACGAAATATCACCGGCTGGTGCGGGAGTTTCTGCGTGAACACGGCGTGGCGGATTACCAGATCGTGGACAGTCAGGGTGCCACGGAGGGGACCGTGAAGAATGAAACGGCCGAGGCGATTGCTGATATCACGTCCACCGGAGAGACGTTGCGTGCCAACGGGTTGAAGATATTGGATGATGGGCTGATCCACGCGTCGCAGGCGACGCTGTTTCGAGGCCGTCGCAAGGATTGGAGCGATGCGCAGCGCAAGAAGCTGAAGGCGTTGCAGATGGTGCTGGGGATTTAGGTCTGGATACGCCGAATTTTCGCGAAAATTCGGGTTAACGCACTCCGATATCTGCCAGTGCTTTGGTCAACTCTGGCGGCAAAGCCTCTTCTTGCTGCGCCCCTGCGGGCAGGTCGGCAGGGGCATCGCTGGTTTTAAGGTAGCGCCATCCCTGAAATGCTGACTTGGTTGTGGCGCTGACCCGGACGACTTCGGGGTCGAGGCAGATTGCGCAGCGCCGGATGCCGTCTTCGCGATAGTTTTCTTTTAGCGCGACGATGCGCTGGCGGCAGAGGATCACCCCCTTGATCACCCAATAGATGGAACCGCCGCTCAGCAGTTCATCCTCTCGTTTCGGCCACATCCGGGTGACGTGGTAGTACTGGCCATCTGCCACTTGTTTTGACCGGTGTTTTTGCCAGTGGATCAGGTCGGCTATGGACTCGGTCCCGACGGACAATTTTATCAGATTAAGATGGCTACTCATAAACGTTAATATCGCAGCGCTGCGGGGCTTTCGCAAGTGTGGCACAATCGCAGATGAGCCCTATCTGGGGGTTGATCTGTACTTATCCACAATATAATGTGGACAACTCTTCCGTTTCAGAATCATCCGAACACTCTATGCTGGGGGTCTGCCCCCGCGACACTAGTTGAGAAAGCGATAGTCATGACAGCCTTTTCCGCCCCGATTGCCGAACAGATCTGGGATATGAAGTACCGCTTCAAAGAGGCTGATGGTACGCCGATTGACCAGACGGTCGAAGACACATGGCGCCGGATCGCCCGCGCCTTGGCTGTGGTCGAGGATGAGCCGGACAGCTGGGAAGAGAAATTCTATAACGCCTTGGCAGATTTCAAGTATTTGCCTGCAGGCCGGATCACGGCAGGCGCGGGTACGGCGCGGTCGGTGACACTGTTCAATTGTTTTGTCATGGGTACGGTGCCTGACAGCATGGGCGGCATTTTCGACATGCTGAAGGAAGCCGCGCTAACCATGCAGCAGGGTGGGGGGATCGGTTATGATTTCTCGACCATCCGACCTAAAGGCGCTGCGGTGGAAGGCGTGGCGGCGGACGCATCCGGCCCGTTGTCGTTCATGGATGTGTGGGACGCGATGTGCCGCACCATCATGTCTGCCGGTTCTCGCCGCGGGGCGATGATGGCCACGATGCGCTGCGATCACCCTGACGTGGAGGACTTTATCACAGCCAAATCCGATCCGGCCCGGTTGCGCATGTTCAATATGTCCGTGCTGATCACTGATCCGTTCATGGAGGCGGTAAGGGCCGACGCGGCATGGGATCTGGTTTTTGATGGCAAAGTTTACCACACAGTACAGGCACGGGCGCTGTGGGATGCGATCATGCGGTCGACATACGACTACGCCGAACCTGGGGTGATCTTCATCGACCGGATCAACCAGATGAATAATCTGAATTACTGTGAGACGATTGCGGCCACGAATCCATGTGGGGAACAACCCTTGCCGCCCTACGGAGCATGTCTGTTGGGTTCCATCAACCTCGCGCGGTTGGTGAAGGATCCGTTTGGCGATGCGCCCGGTTTGGATGAAGACGCGCTGACCGATTTGGTCGCAACAGCCGTGCGGATGATGGATAATGTCGTGGATGTGTCCCGCTTTCCTTTGGAAGCGCAAGCGCAGGAAGCACAGGCTAAGCGCCGAATTGGTCTTGGTGTGACCGGTTTGGCGGATGCGTTGCTGATGGTCGGATTGCGCTATGGGTCGGACGAAGCAGCCGAGCAGACAGACCAGTGGATGCATGCGATTGCCCGTGCGGCCTATCTGGCGTCGGTTGATCTGGCGAAGGAAAAGGGCGCGTTTCCGCTGTTTGATGCAGATAAGTTTTTGGCCGGTGGCGCAATGCAGAGCATGGATGAGGACGTTCGAGATGCTATACGTCAAAATGGCATACGAAATGCGCTTTTGACGTCGATTGCGCCAACTGGAACGATTTCGCTTTATGCTGGCAATGTCTCATCCGGGATCGAGCCTGTCTTTGCTTATGCTTACACACGGAAAGTCCTGCAGAAGGACGGGTCGCGGACCGAAGAAGAGGTGGTGGACTATGCGATTCAGCTTTGGCGTGATCTGAAGGGCGACGCGCCTTTGCCGGATTATTTCGTGAATGCGCAAACACTAGCGCCGCTTGATCATGTGCGGATGCAGGCGGCGGCACAGAAATGGATTGATTCATCGATTTCAAAGACGATCAACTGTCCTGAAGATATCAGTTTTGATGATTTCAAGGAGGTCTATATGGCTGCTTGGAATCAGGGCTGCAAAGGCTGCACGACGTACCGTCCGAATGATGTGACGGGGTCGGTTTTGTCAGTGTCGCAGGAAGCGTCACCATCCGAGGTTCCGGCCCAGATAAGGGAGGGTGACGAAGGCGCCGAGGTGGTTTACATGTCCGAACCGCTGGATCGCCCGCAGGAGCTGGAAGGTGCCACCTACAAACTGAAATGGCCCGACAGTGAACATGCGATTTACATCACGGTGAATGATCTGGTGATTGCGGGTCATCGCAGGCCTTTTGAGGTGTTCATCAACTCCAAGAACATGGAGCATTTCGCCTGGACGGTGGCGCTGACCCGGATGATTTCGGCAGTGTTCCGGCGCGGAGGAGATGTGTCATTTGTGGTCGAGGAACTCAAAGCCGTATTCGACCCGCGCGGTGGTGCCTGGATGCAGGGAAAATATGTGCCGTCAATCCTTGCCGCTATCGGTGGAGTAATCGAAAAGCATATGGTCTCAATCGGTTTCCTTGAAGGGGAAGGAATGGGGTTGAAGGCCGATCCGACAGCTGACGTGGTGGCAATCAACGGCGGCCGCGGAAAGGCATGTTCATCCTGCGGATCTTATGAGTTGCGGATGGTGGAGGGCTGTATGACGTGTGGGTCGTGTGGGTATTCGAAGTGTGGGTGATGGGGTCGCGGTAGTTTGTGGACTGACGTCCGACATCGATAGTACGTCTTTACGACAAAAGACGGGTTTTTAGCGCCAGCTTGAGGGATGATTGGTTTTGCGATGAGGGAATTTGAGGATCGGGTGTTGAAACCTTAAGACGGACAAAACAAGGAAAGGCGGATCATCAGGATCCGCCTTTTACATTTTGATCAGGAATTTACATGCTATCAGTGATCATGTTCAAAATGCCGGTCAACTTGCTCTCTTAGGTAGATGTGCCCGAAATTCTCCCCACCCGGAGAAAACGGTTTGATGTTGGCAGCTGCCAATTCGGCGGACAGACGTTGCCAGCTTCGACCGAACTTTGAACTCATGATGCGGAGGGTGTAAAACTTCGCATGAAAGGCCTCTGCGTCGGACAGGCCGATATACAGCTGTTCGGCATTGGTTCTCGGGTTTCGAATTTTTGTGCTGGGTGAGTGGCCTTTCGTGATGAGGCGTCTGAACTCTGTTTGCTGCCGTGCCCCGATCGACTTTGCAAATATCTCAATAGAGGTCGCGTCTTGCACTTCCCCTCCAAGAAGAGCGGCAACTTGATCATGATACACATATAGAGCAGCATAGCCGTCGAAATCAGCGTGCTTTCCGATACTCATGAGGCGTTGGTCCTGAATGGCCCGGATGATTTCTCCTGGCCTTATCTTCAGCCTCGCTGCCGACTTTGAAATATGTTCCCAGCCATGCTGAGCCTGGACTAGCTGTTCGGCACCTAAAAATAGGTTGGCCAAGAATTCCTGGCCTTCTTGTGGGTTCCAAACGTGTTTTGTATCAACATCTGAAAAGGACGGTTTTAAAATGTCGTCTTCGACCAGAATGTCGAATTGCGATCGTGTCATGCAAAGCGCCTCTGCAAATGTCTTTGCGGTCAGGAAGGTAATTAACTCCGTAAGTAATGATGATGCCGCTTCTGCATTGAAAAGCGCCCACGCATCGGGGAGATCGGGTTTGATTAGGTTTTGGGCCTCCAGCATCTTCCGTAGTCTGCGCTGATCAACGCCGGTCTCTTTGGCCGCAGTAATTACCGAATGAAATAGCCGTTTTTCAACGGGCTCACCCATCAGGTCGTCCCCGGTTCCGAGCCGCCATGTCTCTAGGATATGCCGGCGCAGGATCTCTCTGAACGGCTTAAAGTTCACGTCCGTTGCGTAATCATGCGCAAGCCGGTCGTACAGAAGCGGAAAGGTTGCCTTGGGTCCTTGGTTTGGAAATGCCGTTCGTTGTTGCAGCGTTTTGAGGGCTTGACTGACGGCTGCTTCACCTTGGGACGCAACGGCATAACCCGTCTGATAAATTGCCCAACGATCTTCGGTTGGGATAGAAGACGGAGCGGTAATTTCAAGGCGCAAAAGAGCATTGCCCAAGAGAAAGCAGAAGGTAGCTGCAGCATGAAGTGGATGTTGATCAAGCCACCCGCACCCCGGCCCATTTTCAAGTCGTGTGTCGATCCATTCATCGTAGTCGGTGCATTCCCTGACCTGATGATCGAAGTTCACTTGCAGAATTCCCTTGGCGCAGCCTGCAAAATGCTGCGATGTGTCATATCGTGTGAGAGGGCTTGCTTCACGCCAAAGGTCTATCAATGGTTGCCCGTGTTTTAGGCAAATAAACACATGCTTCACCATCCAGTGGCTGCGCAAAGCCATTGCTTGCTCTGGTGGCGCGTTCTGATCTCTGATGTCGGCTCTCAGGCAGGCGGGGCAACCTCTAACGACTGGGGATCGAATGTTCGTAGTATGGAAGGTTTCATCTCGAAAAACATGATGTGCCCCATTGCTGCGCCGCGCCGACCATTTCAACACGTCCTGTTGATCGACGCCGCCAAGAACAGCTAGGTCACTTAAGGCGTCATGTTCGCCGTCAAGAACAGATTTAAAGGGTATGTCATAGTCGAGTCCCAGAAGGCGGGGCGACACCCCATTCCTTGCCGCCAGGCGCGCCATGAAGGAAAACCCGGTTTCACGCTCCACAAGGGGCACGCTTAGCGGTAGTGGATCAATATTTAGGCGCGTTTGTCTTTCCATATCGGTGACTTATGCCAGTAAAACTGCAACGCAAGTCAAGCTGATGAGAGACGGCAGGCTGACACCGCAGTTAGATACAAAGCTCGCGCCACCTTCCGTTTCTACCAGACAGTCTCGGCAAACGGAGCGGGAAGCCGACTTTCGCTGCGGGTGCATAGACCCATCCCTTTCCATGAGAAAGCGGATGTTCGAACAGCCAAATTTATGTACTAAATGAGAATGACAACTCAGAGCATTGGGTACGTATTGGTAGCGATTATGTCTAGGATTGATCAATTACGCGGCGTGCGTTGTTGCTAAAAAATACAGCCCATGGTTTAAATTCAAAAAAAGTACAAAAATTTATTACATGGCTGAAGAAGCTCCAACATTAGTTACTCCAACGGATTCAGCCGCGCTGAGCGACAATCCTGAACTGGACATTATCTTTCTGCATGGGCTTGCGGGAGACCGCTTTAGCACGTGGACCAACGCGGCCGAGGAACTTTGGCCGCGACTAATCGCAGATACATTCACGAACTGTCGTGTCTATACCTGTGGATTCAAATCCTCTCGAACGGCTGGTATCAAGGCTGGGGACGGGACCTCAATCATGGATCTGGGGAGCCTTGTTGCAGATGGTTTGATTTGTCGCGAGACCCCAGCACCCAAGACGCTGTTCATCTGTCACAGCCTTGGAGGTCTTGTGATCAAGCAGATGCTTCGCAAATGCGGTGATTCAGCGGATAGCGATTTCAATGAGCTTGGCCGATCATGCGTCGGTGTCGCGTTCCTTGCCACGCCGCACCAGGGGTCCAAATTCGCGTCAACGCTCAACACTATCTTGTCAAACGGGGCGAGTAAGCAACTGTCTCAGCTGACCGACAGTGAAGAGGAACTCATCAGCCTAAATGAGTACTTCCGCGCACATGTTGGCCGAAAAAACATTGCAGTGAAGTCATTCTACGAAACGGAAAAGACGTGGGGTGTGCAGATCGTCGACAAGGTGAGCGGGAACCCAGGCGTTTACGGAAGTGATCCTATCCCGGTTGAGGCAGACCACATCGGTATCTGTAAGCCAGAGACGAGTGACGCCCCTGTTCACAGGTCCATTTGTAAGTTCATACGGGATCATCTCGCCAAAAAGACCACAGGCGCCGGTGGTCCAACAGGGGATGAGGAGAACAAAAGTCTGGAGGACGCGATTGCTGGTGGTGAGGCTGGGTCTTCCCCGCATTTGGATCTGTTATCAGATTTCGAGATTTTCACGCAAATGTCGGAAGATGACAGGCGTGACTTGGAAACCAAGTTGAGCGTTGCTGATCGCAACTACTTGGTGCGAACTGCCAAGCGCAAGAAAGAGCGCTTTCATATGGATCTCAGGCGTCATGTTGGGCAGCCATCTGCTGTCGCGCGCTATGTGAAATTGATGGCGGATGTGGAATCGCGTTTCAATCGCCATGTTGCACGTGTCATTGCTGATGGAGGTGAGCTGTCTGATGTAGATTGTGCAATCCAGAACTATGTTCTAGATCCCTGCATCGAGGTTCATTCAACAACGGATCAAGCAATTTCTGCAAATGTTGTCGACGGTGCGCTCTATTATTTGGCTGGCAATTGCCACATTGCGTGGGACAATGACTGAGTTACGCATCTGGCACTCTTCACGGGATCCGTATCATTGTGTCTTTCGGATGCTCCGGTTGTTGACGGCAACGCATGACGGGCTGTCTTTGGAGCGGCTCCGCATCTTGGATATGTATCTGCTGTATCCGCCGTTGCTTCATCGTCTGTCGTTGCCTACGGCGATAAAGGAAAAATTCCGTGAGCTCAAAATTGAGAACCCAAAGACCACCTTTATGAAGCTGCCCAGCAACGCCTCGGTCTGGCAAGATTTGCAAGTGTATCAATCCGCGAGCCTTAAGCAGCTGGTCGGGCGCGGACTTCTTGATCAGTTGGCCTTTCAAAACAAGGTCGCGCGTTTGCTTGGTGACAATCTCCCAACCGAGCTTGCTGAGCGTGTTGGAGTTGAGAACGCAGAAGACAGCAAGCTGATATCGCTGCTGGTTGAGGGGATGAGTGTCCTTTCAATGAGCGGGCCAGCAGGTCTCATTCGTCGTTCGGGAATCCCTGCGCGGGGACCTGTTCTATGACAGCGGCGTTGAAAATTGATCGGCTGCTCGTCGCCAAGGGATCGCACATATTTTTTGACGAACCTTTCAATGCGGGCGTCAACATCATTCATGGCTCTAACGGGTCTGGGAAATCGACGATTGCTGATTTTATCTTTTTTGGCCTGGGTGGAGATTTGACCAAGTGGAAACCTGACGCTGCGAAGGCAGAGACGGTTTATTTACAAATCACAACGCCGTCCGGCGTCTTGACATTAAAACGAGAAGTGTCTGTGAAAAGTGGTCGGCCGATGGCGATCTTCTTTGGCACCATCGCAGATGCGCTGGCGACACCGGTGGAGGGTTGGCAGATACATCCCTACCGCAGAGCCGAGCATGGACTCAGTTTCAGTCAGATCATTTTTGAGTCCCTTGGGCTGCCAGAGTCCATCAGTGATGGCGCAAGCAATATCACGATGCATCAACTGCTCAGGCTGCTGTATGTCGATCAGATGACCCCCGTTCAGCGGCTCTTTCGTGTGGAAAGCTTTGATACGTGGCAAACGAGACAGGCCGTGGGGGATTTGCTTGCCGGTGTTGGTGGCTATGAACTGTTTGATCGCCAAATCGAGTTGCGTGACACGAACAAACTCTATGAGGCAGCAAACGCGACCTATCGAAGCCTGGTGTCTGTTGCCACAGGTTACGGTGAGAACATTCTGCTTGAACACATTCAAACCGCGATAAATCAGGCACACAAGACGCGAGATGACAATCTGCGTGATCTCAAACAATTGGTTGAGGCAACCGAGACGGACGAGATCTCGAATTCGCTGAAGGAAGTGCGCAAAGAAGCCATAAAGAAGTTGCATGCAAAGCGTTCAGAAGTGCAGCGCCTTCAGTCGGAAATTGAAGTTTTGGGGTATGAAATCGATGATGCTGATGCGTTCATCAATCATCTTAGGCATGCCTTACATGATTTCGAGGCTGCTGCGGATACTTTTGCAGCTTTGGGACACTTAGAATTTGAGTTCTGTCCGGCTTGCTTTTCGAAGGTGAAGGACAAGGCTTCAGGTCATTGCCAGTTATGCGACGAGCCTGATGCGCAAAATGATGGTGGATCTAGAACTCTGGCAGTCAAGCTTGATTTGCAGATGCAACTGCGGGAGTCTTTGGCCATTCAGAAAGAGCGCTCTGATGAGAAAAAAGCCAAGTCGTCGCGACTGCGCGTTGCGCGTAGCGAACTCAGAAAAGCGTCTGCCTCTGCTGATATGGCAAGTGTAGAAGGGGCCACTGGTCGCGAGACCGCAGTTGCCGAGCTCAGTCGCAAAGTTGGATTCCTTGATAGTGAGCTAGAAGGGTTGCAAAAACGCCTGGAGATCGCGGCACGCATTGATGCGGCGTCACGAACAAAGGAAGAGCTAAACGATCGGATCACGCGTCTAAAGGATGAGATCAAGCGTATCGAACAAGACCAAAACAAGCGCAAGACGGTGGCTTATTCACGCATATCTGATTGTGCAAAGCATCTGCTGGATCAAGACCTTGAAGAGCACAGTGACTTCGGTGAAATCAATCATGTCGGGTTTGACTTCTCAGGCGATTGGGTTGCTATCAATGGTGAGAAAAACCGAGGCGGCAGTGCGAGTGGGATGGTTGTTCTCAAAAACAGCGTCGCCGCTGCCATGCTACAAGCGTCGTTCCAAGATCCTTTGTTCAATCTACCAAGGTGGATGATGTTTGATAACATCGAGGACAAGGGAATGGTTCAGGAGCGGTCTTGGAACTTCCAACGACTGTTGGTTGGATTGTCTAAATCGACGCCAAGTGAACACCAGATCATATTCACTACCTCGAAAATAGCACCGGAGCTTGAAGGGTCAGAGTACGTTGTGGGCAGAAAATACACGAAAATCGCTCCCTCTTTGAACCTTTCGTCAGACGGATAAAACAACTTCAGGCGAGAACTGCAAAGTCCGCGAACTGTGAGTTCGGCCATCGCTAATTATGCGGGTGCGGCGAATGGTGGCTATGCGGGTCGTAACCGCAGCATCCGATGGCCGTGCTGGGAGGCCGGTATGGGCCGTGAATTCAGCGGCTTGATGCAAATTGCCTTGAGACGCTGCGCTGCATCCGATGGCTGCAAAGAGCCCAGTTTGACCGATGCTGCACTCTGCACGAAAGGCGGCTTTAGCCTCAACTTGCCTTACAAAGGAATACAAGGGTTGTTCTGACGAGAACCCTATCATCTCGGCAAGGTATCGGTCAGAGCGGTGATCCTTGATGCCAAGTGTGCGTGATGTGAACCGTCGTCCAACAAATTTTCCGCAAACCAAAGGGATGCTCTACAGAAGTCCAATAGATTTTCGATTGACCCCACCTCTTGCGTGCCGGTCAGCCATCTCAGCACGCCACCTTTGCGGTCAAGCTTGCCAGCAGCGGTGCGTTCTTCAAATTCGGCAACAAATTGAGGGATCAGTTTTTCAAGCGCCGCGACGACGCCGTCAAGATTTTCGAACTTTCGGTGGGCCATCCATGCAACGTAAACAAAGCGGAACTGGCGATCCAATTCATCTTCCATTTGGACGTACAGACTGCGCGATGCCACCCGCCCCAGATTTCGATCCGATATCTCAGACCGCGTCACTTGCCGCGTAAGATCCAGCACCAGCATTGCGTTCAAAGCCCGTAATGCGTTATGGAGCTTGCCACGCCGCGCCTCAAAACTGTGGCGCACTGCGGTCTCTAAATAGCCTAGAATATGATCTGCAAACTGAACTCTGCCCTGCGCATTAACGGCCATGCGTCACACCTTTATCTTTGCACTGATCCGGTCGAAGCGACCCGAGGCAAGATCGGCAGCCTCTATCCAGATGTGCAGCCGCCAGCAATCCCCCCAGTTCACAGGAAGACACGCACCTGATGCCAGTGAAAAAAGCAGTATCTCTGTATCGCTGGTCTGACCCTGCGGATCGCGCGAGAACATCAGATCTGGGTTTGGATTATGCAGCTGAGAATTGCCTCTCAGCTTCGTATTGCTGCGATGAAACCTGACTGTTTCAGCAACGATTTCGCGCATGTCGTCCGGCAAGTCGCCGGTCGTTTCGTTATAGGCCAGATGATGCAGCGTATCCGGCAGGCAGCGATATTCGACGCAAGAATAAGGTTGCACAAGCCGGTTCAACAGGCGTTCAAAGGTATCTTCAAGGTCCATGCGTTTACGGCGATCCGCAGCACCTTCATTTTGCGTTTCAGGCGGGATGGTCGTTGCACATTTGTCCATGGACAAAAGCCACTGGCGGTAGGCCGTGCGGTCGTCTTGTGAAATGCGCTCCAAGGGCCCGTGTTCACGTGACTTTTGTTTCCAAGCGTTGCCTTGCGCAATCAGATCGCTGCCAAAGACAACCTCTCGCAGATCTTCGGCGACGCGGTCAAACCTATCCTGTGGGAAATATTCTGTCGCAGACCGAATATCGCTCCATAGCCAAGGAAAGCCTTTCTCAATGGCGCGCAGGGGGGACCTTGCATCATCCAATCGGGGCGACCAGTAAGGCCCAAAAATGGCCGCCTTGTAATTTGGCAACCAATCCAACAGCATCTGGACACCGGGAAAGGCCTTGTCTTCATGCGGGAATACATCACCGTATCTTCGCCGCGCTTGGGCAAGTGTTTTGTAATTTGGCTCACCACCGATCGGCGATGCGATACTTACAAATGCAACGGGATCAAAGGGCCGTTTGGGCTCAGGAAGCGGTACCTCGCCGTAAGTCGCACGTATTTTGATATTGTGATCCGCAAAATCGGGCAGAGTTTGAAGCGCTGCTGGCGGTGTTCTTGTGGGCATTGTCTGCGTCGTTTCGGGTGTGTAAATAACCTGAATACTGTCGGGCCCAACATCTTCCAAGAAATCATCTACAAAGAGAAAAATCGTGCCCGTTTCAGGGAAATCCGGCAAATCGTAGGTCGCGCCTTGGGCTGTCACTGAGCGTGGAAGAGACGCGCAATCGACTTGCATCAAGAAACCAAGCGGATAGCCGTCTGCGCGACAAGGCCAGTCAATATCAGGCGGAAGCTGCGGTGTCCCGCAAACGTAATTACTGGCAGAGCGCGGCTTTTCAAACGGGGTGAGCGGCTTGAATGCAAGTTCGGCTGCGAAGTCTTCACTGCCCCCGTAGTCGATGTCTGGTTGATTTTCCGATGGCCACCACACACCATCAAGCCCGAAATTGTCGAAGGTCACATAGGCGCACTCAAATGCGCGGGCGCGCAAATCGGCGCGTGAAATGCGGAACTGCAAGGCGTATTTGGCCCGCAAAAGATCCAGGTTGAGCGCGGGATCATGGGCAAATTGCGCCAACAACACGTCATCTGGATCCCGCATGTCATAGGCCGCACGCGCCTTTTCATCGCTGCCGGACCGATACCCAGCGATATGCGCTGTCTTGATATCTTGATAGCGGGGTGCATAGCCCAGAACCTGCAGCGCCCTTCGGCCGTCTTCCTGCGCGTCGGTTTTTTCTGCAACACCCAGCGCATCCAACACCAGATCGCCATCGGACATCGGACAGCTGTCGATCGCTGTCGCCTCAAGTGGCAAGGCGCTGAAATACCCTGTCCCACCTGACTTGGAATAGGCTTTGGGCTGCGTATTCACGAGGCGCTGAAAGAAGCCCATCTTTTTTGTTTCAACCGTGTAGCGCACAGGGTCGCAAGCCAGTGAATCTTCGCCAAGGGCTGGGCATGTTTCTGGGTGAGGACGCTCTGGCAGATCAGCCGGCATCGCTTCTTGGTAGAGCACATAAAACGCACCGTTTTCGCCATCCATGATGCTCGGCGCTTGCCGATCTTCAAAACTGCCCGCTACGAAAATTGAAAGCGTGCCAGTGGTCGGCATGTCTGAATCGACAACGGGCAAAGCTGCACAATCAAGTTGAAGAAGGTGATGCATGGGGCGGCCCGCAGCGTCTTTCGGCCAACGGATTTGAGGTGAGAGGTTAGGAGGCCCGCCAAACCGGGTTCCCCCTGTGCCCGTTTGATTTGGGCGCAACGCGATTGCTGCCTCCCGTGTTTTCTTCATTTTATCCAACATCTGTCTCGCTTTACTGGGTGGCTCGCTTATCAGTCAAACCCAAAGGCGCTAGCAGTATGTTACGCAGTTGTTTTTTCTTTGACACTTTTCAGGATGCCGATCTTCTTGGCATGTCAATCAAGTCAGAACCTCCTAAAGCGGACTTTGCCGCAGCTGCTGCGAAAGGCAGCAAGGTCCCGCATCTTACCAGTTCATCCACTGTGCAGCGAACGGCGCGATTTCCTGAAGCGGTCTCTCGTGACCAGCGCGGCGAAAGAGGAAAAAGAGCCCAAAGTACCGGATGGCGAGCGACTTACCGATGTCCGCTTTGCAATTTCAAACAAGCCGATTACCATCAACTGTGACGACCCATCCGCTCACTAGGACCAACATATGACCAATGCCGAAAAAAACGCCGAGTGGGAGCGCATTCCAACAGACGTAGAGCTTGCAGAAATGCTAAAAAATGCCAGGCGCCCGGGTATTTTGTTGCTGAAATCGACGCATCCAGATGATGAAGGTTTACCTGGTTGCTGGTTGGGTGGAGAGCCGAATTTACCGCCGGAAATCGACTGGCCGATGGTCGAGACAGAAGACCCTGAATATCCCGAAGGGCCACATGGCGTTCCCATGCACTTTATTGGCCAATTGGACCTCGCGCTGTTGCCGCGCAGAGAAGGCATGCCAGCCCTCCCTCAGCGGGGTACATTGTTCTTTTTCTACGATCCGGTTCATGGCCCGGTCTATGATCCATTTAACGGTTTCGAACGGGTCATTTATGTGGAGGGAGATGTCTCTGATTTTCAGCCGCGTGCCATGCCGGACATGCCACCGATTGATCACGATTGGAGTGTTTCGGGCGCATATGTTCGCAACCCTAGCCGGGGTTATAAAAAATGGTCGTTCAGCTTTTCGGATTTTGATGGATACGCCGCGGATGTATATCGAAATCGCGTATTTGAGGAGCGTGTGGCAGAGAAAAGTATACAGCTTTCAAGCCGCGTAAAAGAAACACTGGCAGGTCGGGCAACGCAAGACGCCGAGAACGCTTGTAGTGTTTTTGCCCACCATCACTTTTTAGGATCGAATTCTAGGTCCGAACCGGTTGGTGATTATGTCAGACTTCTTGCTGTCAAACATGACCGTGACATCGGCTTCGATTTTGCTGGAAACTGGGTCGTTTTTTGGATCTCTACAGATGATCTAAAGGCGATGAACTTTGGAAACGCGTTTTCGTTCGAAGAGTATCAGTAACGAAAGCGGTCGTTCGAAAACTAAACAGCAACGGTCGCTAAGTCCCGCAGACCGGTCGTCTGAAAAGCACCCGGCACTGCCGCGCTGCCGCAAGTCCGGATTGAGCCCACTTTGACCGATGCTGCGGCGTGAACGAATGTCAGCAAAGGCGGAAATTAGAAATCGGGATGAGGAGCTTTCTGCCAGTCGAAGACCGCCATTACAAACGCTTCTCCGTTCCGACGTCAAACGAAAATGCTACCGTACTTTGGCGTAGATCAGACCGTCGCGCGGTTCGGGCGAGATATTTGGGTAGACGGCATGCCGCCGCCGCACGCCCTCATGAACCATGCCAGCCTTCATCATGACCCTTGCGGAGGCCGGGTTCTCGGTGTCGCACAGCGCGTAAACCCGCCAAATCGCCGGATGCGCAAGGGCGTTGTCCGCGAGTTCGGAAAGCGCCTCGGTCATGATGCCCTGACCCCATTTGTCTCGCCGCAGCACATAGGCGTATTCGACCGCATGATGCTGTACCCGCACCTCAACCATCCCGAGGATTGAACCGTCTTCGCGATCCTCAATCACATAGGCAAAGTCAGTACCCAAAGCTCGCGCACGGTCGCACCGCGCTAGGAACTCCAGCGTATCTTGCAGTGATGTGTGTGGGTGCCAACTCAGGTAACGGGTCACTTTGGAATCCGTTGCATAGGTCTTGAAAATTGCCTCAGCGTCCGACGTCGCAGTCGGCCGAAGCCTCAGGCGCAACGTCAAAAACTGGTTCGGTGGGATATAGCTCAACGTCATAGCAGGTAAGATATCAGGCCATGCACCCCTCACAAGGGCAGATCGTGCTTGAACCGGACCTTGGCGCAATCGCAGCGAAAGTCGGCAAAGTCCCACACACTGTGAATTTGCGGGTGCCAGGATTGCAGCACTGCAGCGAATGTCTCTTTCGACGGGCCGCGTTGCGGCATGGCCGACGGTGGGTGAAGGTCCGGTAAGGGCCGTCCTTTCGGCTTGGCAGCAGACCAGCCAAGCAGGCAACGACCTCCTCTTGCTTGCCTTCGATGTGAACGGCACCAAGGTTCGCGTCAACGCCCTGCAAGGCGAAGGCACCGAGGACGGCTAGTAACGCCTGCTCCTGTTGGCTGGCTAAAAGCCAAGGCCAGGGGCGGCGTGAGCCGCCCCTGGCATTCAACAAAGAGCAACAGGCTTAATAATCGGACTTTACCCACAACAAGCGTTACAGCGTCGCTCTCAGACAACGGGCCTTGCCTTTGTAGAGTGACTCCGTTTTGTGCAGGTGGAGAAGGAACGGCCATTTTCTGTGCTTGCAGATCGCGCATAGCTGCAATGCAGCATTATCATTTGTTGCAGCGCAGCATCTCGCGTATGCTGTTGATAGAAGTTGATGGTAGTTCTTTCTCCTCCCAGAGAACCTGACATTGAAGCAATGGACTTTCATCCTCCTCCCGAGAGGCCATTGCGTCAAGAATTGGTTGCTGCACCTCCTCCCGCGGTAATCTTTTCACAAAAGAGCGGTGTCCTCCCTCCCGAGGCACCGCTCTCTTACCGTTTATTGTCACTATTTCGGGACTCTAGCCTTTAGCACCAAGAGTATAGTTGCCCGCCTGAAAGTCCCGCAGACTGTGAGTTCGCTTGTGCTTAGGTTTTGCAACCGCAGCGAATGGCTGGTTCGACGGGCCGCACCGCAGCATTCCGAACCAACGGCCAAGGTCAGGAAGCTGCAGCAGCGACGCTAGGCACGATGAATGACTCGTAAGGGCCGTCCCTGATGACTGGTACTTCGGGGCTGATCCGGACGCTACGAGATGAATAAATGTCTGCTGCAACGAACAGTGTTAAGCACTCCGCATCGGCGAGTGAGATGTCAGAAGTTCCAGCTGAATCCCGTCGCCTCTTCCGACACTTCCCATAGCTTTTCCATGACTGTCTTGTCATAGGCATGAGGATTGAGCGTGCCCTTGCCAACAGGTCCGCCTGTTTGCATCAAACCCGTGGGGCCATAAAGCGCGCGCTGTTCCAGCCCGTCCTCAGTCGCGCACATGATTTCTGGGTAAGCCCCTTTCTCGGCCGTTTGGACCATCGGCGTCTTGCTCATCAGCCACCACGTCATCCGCGTCATGAGACCTCCACTGGTGCTTATCAGTGATGTCGCGGACGCACCCGGGTGGCAGACGTAGACTTTTACATCCTTGCTGGTTCCCTTGAGGCGATCCTGCAACTCGTATGCAAACATCATCTGGGCCAGCTTGCTCTGGCTGTAAACAGGATTGGCGCTGTAGTTCTTGTCCCAATTCATGTCATCGAATTGGATGGTTTTGATCCCCATGTTGTAGCCAAGGCTAGCGACAACGACGATACGGCCTTTGCTGGCTTCAATCCTGTCAAACAACATCCCGCACAGCACAAAATGTCCGTAGTGGTTTGTTCCAAGCTGGCTTTCAAACCCATCAACTGTGAACTTCTGGGTTGGCACTTGTGCGATAGCTGCGTTGCAGATCAGCGCGTCAATTTGTGGAACAGTCTTCATCACCTCTTCTGCGGCGGTGCGTACACTTGCCAAATCAGACAGGTCCATTCGTACAAAGCTGACATCGGCCTCTACGCCGAATTCGTCTTTCAGGTCCTTTACCGCGGCGGTTGATTTCTCTGCGCTGCGGTTCAGCATCACAACCTTTGCGCCTTTTGACAGAAAGGTGCGCGAGGCTTGGAAACCAGCACCCGCGTTGGCACCTGTGATCACATAGGTCTTGCCTGCGAGTGATCCGAGGCGTTCGGGACTCCAGCCTTTCGATCCAAATGTCGTATCTGCCATTGTGTAGCTCCTTATGATGTCGGCATATCCGCCGGGTGGTGCCTGTTCACGTCTCGAAGGTGTAGATAACTCTCGCCAGTTCCTTGAAATAGGCGAGATCGTCGCGAATACTTGCCTGATTGTATCAGTTGGGTTGCCAGTGCAGGTTTTGCGACACTAAATTGGCAGCATGAGCAAACAACGTATCAAACAGCTAATTGAAGACCGCACGGACCAAGACGGTTTGACAAAAACCGGCATTCCGGGCGTGCGCCTCTTTCGCGCAACACAAGCGATCCCTTGTGTTCCCGCGGTGTATGAACCCAGCGTCGTTGCCATTGTGAATGGTTCCAAGGAGGCCGTACTGGATGGCCACAGATACATCTACGACGATAGCAAGTATTTGTGCTGCCCGATGTCGATGCCGGTGAAAGCCGGGACCCCCAATGCATCGATTGATGATCCTCTTTATGGTGTTTTCATTTCCCTGAACCAACGGGTCATGACGGAACTGACTTTAGAGATGGAAAATGTCGATGGCGCGTTTCCTACGCTCAAAGGCGACTTGCGTGCGCAAGGGATCAGGCTGGCAGAGTGGGACGAGGGTTTCACTGATGCGCTGCAGCGACTGTTGCAACTTGGTGCAAATCCAACAGACGCGGCGGTTCTTGGCGATGCCCGGCTGCGTGAAATCTACTATGCGATCCTGCAAGGCGAGGCAGGAATGTTCGCACGCCAGGCCTTTGCTGCTGGTAACGCCATTGCACGGTCCATTGCGCATGTGTCGTCACATTTGGATGCGCCAATCTCTATTGATGATATGGCGGCTCGCGCAGGCATGAGCCGCGCCGTGTTTCATCGCAAGTTCAAACAGGTCACAACAATGGCCCCGATCCAGTTCGTGAAATCAATGCGCCTCAACAATGCTGCCATGAAGATCGCAGGAGGCATGACAGTGAATGAGGCGGCTATCGATGTAGGCTACGTCAGCGCTTCGCAGTTCAGTCGAGAATTCAAACGCATGTATGGGAAGTCACCACGACAGTGGAGCGACGGCCATCATGTTTCGATTGGTAGTGCTTGAACGGTGGTTATGTCTGCGTATTCTGTGAGTTCGCATCGGCGTTGAACGTCTGCTATGCAGGCTGCAAACGCAGCGCCAAGATGACGGGTCGACCTCAGAAAAGGGCCGTGTGCGCCCCTGGCTGTCAGGCTATCACTGCTCATGTCCATTTCAACAGCGTTAGGGAACAAATTTCTTGATCAAGAAATATTCCCGAGCCATAAGCCGCATATGAACTTGATACACCAATCTGAGATTATCGCAGCGGCTGAGCTGTAAACCAAGCTGATCGGCTTGGCCGATCCATGTGTGCATCAAACAACATCATCAGATCTGCCCTTCCGATCCGCCCATAGAATATGGAATCTAAAGGCGTGAACTGATGACTTATTTTCTTGAAGACTTCACTGATTTTCTGCCACCACGACCAAATCTCGACGATAAGAAAGCTGAGATGCTCCAGAAGGCGGAAGCTGTCGGTATGGCTGGTTTCTTGCGTGTGAGGTCCATCTTTGAAAAGACTGTGGCAGCACGAGTTGATCTTGAGATCAGCGACCTGATGACTGCACGCGTTGCTGAGATCGCCGAGCAACGCGGGCTTATTGATAAAGATCTTGTTGGGCTCTTGGGCTTTGAGCACACAGATCCAGACGAAGATTTCATCGCAGCAATCACAGATGCCGTGCAGGTGAGCTTCATCTACGAAATCGCTGAAGAAGAATTCAAAGACGAAGAACGTCGATATCAGAGCAGCAAGGCCAAAGGGTCCAAGCGGCAAGACGTACAAGACTTGGTTAAGGAGCTTGCGACATCGCCACCTGCTTTGGCGGGGCCCACAAGTCTACATGCTCTCGATGAGATGATCGCGGAGCTACATGCAGGTGCTCCATGGATGTCAGATGTGTCCAATTGGGCCTACAAGGCGCTCCGTGCGCAATATGCTGCAGGAAGGACGTGGATTGATCTGCCACCGGTCATCTTGATTGGTCCACCTGGATCCGGGAAAACGACATATGCCCGCAAGCTTGCAAAGCTGGCAGAGGTGCCCGTCAGAAAGCTTGATGCGGCTGCATCGAATGCAAGTTTTACTGTGGTAGGTTCAGATGCAACTTGGGGAAATGCGCAGGCGGGAGTGCCGCTTCAAGAGATCGCGAAGACTAGCATCGCAAATCCAATCATGATCGTTGATGAAATCGATAAAGCGGGCATCATGAAATCCAGTGCTGGAATGCGCGTATCGCTGCCAGAAGCGCTGCTTGGACTACTGGAACCCACATCGGCATTTGACTGGGAATGTCCGTACACACGCCGGAGCTACAATATGAGCCAGATCAGCTGGATCATGACCGCGAATGAAATCGAAGGGATCTCTGCGCCGCTTCTCGATCGCTGCCGCGTATTTAACATTGGATACCCCGTCTTGACGGATCTAAGTCAGCTGATCCGCAAACAGTCGGCTGGTCGCATCTTTGATGAAGTCGTGGACTGTTTGATCGAGAGAGTGACCGTGGCCGTGGCCAAAGGGCATCAGCCGTCTTTGAGACGCATTCAACAGCTCATCGATGAAGCTGCGGCGGTGTCTATTAACCCGGTCATGCACTGAACATCTCAAACAACCGGGGGTCGTTTTGAGGGCCCTCGGCATCGATCAAAAACCAATACAGTCATACACTTTTTCGGGAAAGGTCGCGAGTTATAGACAGAAATAAATTTTTGTCTATAACTCGTGTAATGATATGAAAAATATCAATAATAATCATATCGAGCACAGTTCTGAAGAACTTATCAGACGGAATGCGGACACCGCGCCACCTACTTCGCTAATCGCCTCTGTTAGGCGTTGCTGTACGTCTGGGTTCCCGTCTAACATGAAAAAATGAAAGATCGTTTTCGATATGCTGCATTTGTAGTGTTTTACGCTAATGGGAAACTTTTCAATGGATAAGCGGTCACTTAGTGAGCGGGATATATGCACAAAATTTATAACACCGGCCCTTCGTAAATCAGGGTGGGATGAAATAAACCAGATCCGAGAAGAGGTCAGTTTTACCAAGGGTAGAATTATCGTCCGAGGAAAGTTGGTCAGTCGGGGTAAGGCGAAACGTGCTGACTATATCCTTTCGGTTAAGCCAAATATTCCCGTCGCGATAATTGAAGCGAAAGAAAACAGCCAGTCGGTAGGGGCTGGACTTCAGCAGGGCTTGGAGTATGCGGAAACCCTCGGAATTCCATTTGTCTTTTCATCGAATGGTGACGGTTTCGTTATGCATGATCGAACGGGAATGAGCCCGACACCTGAAATCACGCTTTCGCTGGAAGACTTTCCCTCGCCGGTAGAACTTTGGCAGCGTTATTGTCAATGGAAAGGGCTGTCTGACGGGGCATCTGACGTGGCACTACAAGATTACTTTGATGATGGTAGCGGCAAGACACCGCGGTATTATCAGGTGAATGCGGTGAACTCCACCATCGAGGCTATCGCAAAGGGACAGGACCGCATCTTGCTGGTGATGGCCACAGGGACCGGCAAGACATACACTGCCTTTCAGATCATCTGGCGGCTTTGGAAAGCCGGTAAGAAGAAGCGTATTCTGTTCTTGGCTGATCGCAATGTGCTGATCGACCAAACGATGGTTAATGACTTCAGGCCATTTGTTGGGAATATGGCAAAACTGTCGACCCAGGCGAAAACCATTGAACGCGCAGATGGTACGTCGACTGATTTGACACTAGCCTTGGACAAGCGTCGGCGGATCGACTCCTCTTATGAAATCTACTTGGGCCTATACCAAGCGATTACCGGTCCAGATGAAAGCCAAAAGCTCTATAAGGAGTTCTCACGCGATTTCTTCGATCTGATCGTGATCGATGAGTGTCATCGCGGCAGTGCGGCAGATGACTCCGCCTGGCGGGAAATCCTCGACCATTTCACCTCGGCGACCCAAATTGGCCTGACCGCAACGCCGAAGGAGACCGAGTATGCCTCCAATATCGATTATTTTGGCGCACCAGTTTACAGCTATTCGTTGAAACAGGGCATCCGCGATGGCTTCTTGGCTCCTTACAAGGTTATCAAAGTTCACATTGACCGTGACGTCGAGGGCTATCGACCTGAGCAGGGGCAGCTCGACCGTGAGGGCGAAGAGGTCGAGGACCGCATCTACAACGCTAAGGATTTTGACCGCACGCTGGTGTTAGAGGATCGCACGAAACTGGTTGCTCAGAAGGTTTCAGAGTTCCTAAAGCAAAGCGGCGATCGCATGGCAAAGACGATCGTCTTTTGTGTGGATCAGGAACATGCCGCGCGTATGCGGCAGGCGCTGATCAATGAAAACGCTGATCTTGCAGCGCAAAACCATCGTTATGTAATGCGTATCACTGGGAATGATAAAGACGGTCTCGACCAGCTTGGGAATTTCATTGATCCAGAAGCGCCGTATCCGGTGATCGTGACAACGTCGCGGCTTCTTTCGACGGGTGTCGATGCGCAAACTTGCCGCCTGATCGTGCTGGACCGCGAAGTAGGGTCCATGACTGAGTTTAAGCAGATCGTTGGGCGCGGGACCCGTGTGCATGAGGATACCCAGAAGTTGTTCTTCACGGTAATGGATTTCCGTGGTTCGACCAGCCATTTTGCCGATCCAGAGTTCGACGGAGAGCCAGTTCAAATCTACCAACCTGGTACTGATGACCCGATAACGCCCCCAGATGACGCTCCACAGACCGACGAAGATGGGGTGCCCTTGTCACCTGAGCCAGGCGACGATGAAACCGTTATTATCGATCCGATCGATCCTCTTGATGGCGGCACTGGTGGCGGCCCGATCCGTAAGGTTTACGTCGATGGAGTTGGGGCAGATATCGTCGCCGAAAGGGTTGAATACCTCAATGAGAACGGCAAGCTGGTCACAGAATCTCTGCGCGATTACACCCGAAAGGCCCTGAAACGGCAGTTCACTAGCCTTGATGATTTCCTTAAGCGCTGGAACAGCGAAGGTCGCAAACAGGCTGTGTTTGATGAGCTGGAAGCGGAAGGCTTGCCGCTGGATATAATTGCAGCTGAGTTAGGCAAGGACCTTGATCCGTTTGACCTTATTTGTCACATCGCCTTTGATGCAAAACCTTTGACCCGACGGGAGCGGGCTGAAAGTGTCAAAAAGCGTGATGCATTTACCAAATATGGACCGCAGGCAAAGGCCGTTCTCGAAGCCTTGCTTGAAAAATATGCCGACGAGGGCGTCATGAACCTCGACGACCTAGGCGTCTTGAAAATTGCGCCGTTCAGCGGCATGGGAAGTGTGGTTGAACTTGTCCGCGCTTTCGGTGGAAAACCCGGCTTCGAACAGGCAGTTCACGACCTGCAATCCGCTATTTACGAAGAAAGTGCATAACCAATGTCCGTCCGTAGCCTTGTCAAATCCATCCAAGACATCATGCGCAAAGATACTGGCGTGGATGGAGACGCACAGCGCATCAGCCAGCTTTGCTGGATGTTTTTCCTCAAGATCATTGATGATCAAGATCAGGAATTTGAACTAACCAAGGAAAACTATACCTCTCCCATTCCGGTTGACCTGCAATGGCGCGCCTGGGCGGCAGATCCGGAAGGCATCACCGGCGATACGCTGCTCGAATTTGTGAACAACACTCTTTTCCCGAAACTAAAGACGCTGCCCGTCAATGCAGGCCCCCGCGCCAAGGTCGTCCGCGACGTGTTCGAGGATGCATACAACTACATGAAATCCGGCCAGTTGATGCGTCAGATGATCAACAAGATCAACGAGGTCGACTTCAACAACCTGACCGAACGCCAACATTTCGGTGACATCTACGAGCAAATCCTGAATGACCTGCAGAACGCGGGCAACGCGGGCGAATACTATACCCCTCGCGCTGTCACTGCCTTTATGGTGCAACAGATCGACCCGACACCTGGCGAGCTCATGTTCGACCCCGCCTGCGGCACCGGCGGCTTTCTGACCTGCGCAATGCGCCATATGCGCGACAACTACGTCAAACGCCCCGAGCATGAGGCAGAGATGCAAGGTGCGCTGCGCGCAGTGGAAAAGAAACCGCTGCCCCACATGCTCTGTGTCACCAACATGCTGTTGAACGGGGTCGAGGAACCCGACTTCGTGCGCCACGACAACACACTGGCCCGCCCGTTGGTCAGCTGGACCCGCGATGAACGCGTCGATATCGTCCTGACCAACCCGCCATTTGGCGGCAAGGAAGAGGATGGTATCGAATCCAACTTCCCGACATTCAAGACCCGCGAAACCGCTGATCTCTTCCTTGCCCTGATCATCCGCCTGCTTAAACCCGGCGGCCGTGCCGCCGTGGTCCTGCCCGATGGGTCGCTGTTCGGCGAGGGGATCAAGACCCGCCTCAAGGAACACCTGATGGAGGAATGCAACCTGCACACCATCGTGCGGCTGCCCAACTCGGTCTTCAAACCCTATGCCTCCATCGGCACCAACTTGCTGTTCTTTGAAAAGGGTACGCCCACGCAGGACATCTGGTATTGGGAACACAAGGTGCCCGAGACGCAGAAAGCCTATTCCATGACCAAGCCAATCCGGCTGGAGCATCTGGACGACTGCGCCGCATGGTGGGGCGGGTCCGCGCGCGAAGGGCGGGTGGAGGGCCCGCAAGCGTGGAAGATCACTGCGGAAGAGATCAAGGCGCGCGGCTATAACCTTGACGTCAAGAACCCCCATACGGTCGAGGAAGAACTAGGCGATCCCGAAACCCTTCTGGCCGATCTGACAACGGCAGAAGCCGTGACAGCCGAGCTACGCGATCAGTTAAAAACTATCCTGACCGAGGCGCTGGCGCGATGAAGGACGCCACCTTTTCATCTGGACGACTGTTGGCGCTTTACGAGCGTATCTCTGATGCCGAAGACGCCATCCACCGTCTGCGCAGTTTGGTGGTAGACCTCGCAGTGCGTGGCAAGCTGGTGGAACAGGATATCCGCGATAAACCCGAAGTTTTTACCCCATCAAAAATAGGCCGAAAGACGCTCGGATCACGGGCTTCTAAGAAAAAGCTCCCGCCATCAGTTAAACCCTATCGGCTACCTGAAATGTGGAAGTGGGTCGAAATCGGCGACCAGTTGGATCTGCTGAATGGAATGGCTTTCAAACCATCAGATTGGGCTCCCGATGGCCTTCGGATCGTGCGCATTCAGAATCTAAATCGCCAAGATGCACCCTTTAACTATTGCGATTTAAATTTCGCGCGTGAGCGCTCCCTTATCGACAATGGTTCATTTCTCATCAGTTGGTCTGGCACGCCTGGAACATCATTTGGTGCGTTCATTTGGGATCGTGGGCCTGCAGTTCTTAATCAGCACATCTTTCGGTGCGATTTCAAGACTGAAGCATTCGACCCAAACTATTTACGACTCGCGATCAATGGGCGTCTCGATGAGATGATAGAAAAAGCGCATGGTGGTGTCGGTCTACAGCACATTACAAAGGGTAAATTGGAAGCTATGCTGATTGGTCTCCCACCCCTCGCCGAGCAGCACCGGATCGTGGCCAAGGTCGATGAACTCATGGCGCTGTGTGATAAGTTGGAACAGGTCCGTGCGGGGCGCGAGGCAGTGCGGGATCGGCTGACCACCGCCAGCCTCGCCCGCCTGACCGCGCCTGATACCGACGCGGAAACCTTCCAATCCCACGCCCGCTTTACCCTGCAATCCCTCCCAACCCTCACCACCCGCCCCGACCAAATCAAAACCCTCCGCCAAACCATCCTGAACCTTGCTGTGCGTGGGAAGCTGGTGGCGCAGGACGAAGTGGACGAACCGGCGTTGGAGTTGTTGACACGGATTGCGACCGGATCAAAAAGGATCGCTAAGGGAGGAGCGGGCCGATCCGAGGAAGACGACAACAGCGTCTTTCCATTCGACCGTCCGAAAGGCTGGATTTGGACTGTGGTGCAGCAAATCCTCAATCCTGAGCGTGAGATTTCGTATGGCGTAATCAAGCTGGGAGCTGAGCCAAAATCCGGTGGTGTTCCAACACTTCGATGCAGTGACGTTCGCCCTGGTTTCATCGACTTATCTGGAGTCCGGAAAGTCAATGAAACGATTGAGGCTGAATATGTACGGACCCGTCTTTATGGTGGAGAAGTCTTAGTGAATATTCGTGGAACCCTTGGCGGTGTGGCATTGGTTCCTGAAAGGCTCAAAGGCTTCAATGTTGCGCGGGAAGTCGCGGTTGTTCCGATTGCCAAAGAAATCGTCCCAAAATTTGTAGTTTACCTAATGCTGTCACCGTACTTTTGGGACCACATCCAAAGCAACCTGCGGGGGATCGCTTACAAAGGCTTGAATTTAGGAATTCTAAGAAGTTTACCCATACCGCTACCGCCCCTCGCCGAACAACATCGAATCGTGGCAAAGGTCGATGCCCTGATGACCCTCTGCGATCAGCTGGAGGCCAGCCTCACCACCACCGCCACCACCCGCAGCAAACTCCTCAACGCCCTCCTACATGAGGCGCTGGAGCCCGCGGTAGAAGCAGCCGACGCATGACCGAAATCCGCGCCATCCATAGGTTCTTCCCAGTCGGTCAGGGCTTGTTTGCCGCTGGTTCAATCGAATTCTGGCCACCTCAGCCAAAGCCACGCCGGAACATCAACCTTCGCGGCCAAACCAAACCCGCTCCAATCGGACCATACCGCTGGGTCTATGACTGTGGGTCCAGTTCTGGAAAACACCTGGTCACCAACGCGATCGCCGATCTGAAACGCACCTGCAAACGCGAGAAGATTGACCTGCTGACCCTCTCGCATTTCCACAATGACCATATCAATGGCGTGGTAGAGTTGCTCAATAAGATTGGTGCAAAGACGGTCATGCTGCCATGGGCCCCGCTATGGCGCCGGCTGCTGATTGGGTTTGAACAAGGTTTGCGGGCAAGTGACCCTGAGATGTTGTTCTACGTCGATCCGGTGCAGTATTTTGCGCAGGAGGCGGGAGAGGGGTTTGAACAGATCTTGTTCGTCTTGCCTTCAGACGGTGAAGGGCCACCATTTCTAACTGATCCACCAGCATTCCCTGAGCCACTTGAAGATCGCGATGATCATGACAAGCCATCCGACTTAGGTGACCCTGTTTCGCATGGCGATTTGGAAGGACCATATGGTGACTTGGACCGTCGCGTAAGGATACTTCGTCCTGGCAAATCAATTCCCGTCAACGGAGTCTGGGAATTTGTGCCCTACAATGATCCAGCGACAAAACCGGTTGATCCCTTCGGTTTTGCGACAAAAGTGAAATCTCATTATGGCCTGCTGCTAACAGGAAAAACACATGAAAGGGAGGCCGCGCTCAAAGATCTGCGGGCGCTATATGAGGACACCTTCGGTCATGGGGCGAAAATGAACAATGTCAGTTTAATGTTGTATGGCGGCGCGGTTGGTGCGTGGACTGGGCGGGGGGAGCGCAGCTATTTTTATCGCGACCATGTTCGAACTGGTCGTTTTTATGGAGCACATGAGGCGCGAGGGGCTATCCTCTTAACTGGTGATGGGAATCTGAAAGACCTTGCGAAGTGGGAAAGTTTGACGGCATATCTTGATGCACGCCGCGCAATGCGCACTAGCGTGTTTCAGGTGCCCCATCATGGCGCACGCGCAAATTGGCATGATGGCCTGGCTGCACTGGCCTCACCAATGACAAGCATATTCAGCTCTGATCCAAGGCATGGATATGGCCATCCACATGCAGAAGTGCTGCGCGATTTCTGGCCTTTCGGTGCAGTCCAGGTGGATCAGCAGACTGGGTTTTCAGTTCGTCATCATCTAAATCGTTGATGTGGGTGATTTCATCACAATGAACTGTCAGACAAGGGTTTGAATTCTATCGATTTCCCAATTGAGCCTTATGGGGCCACAAACACGCAGTATGAAGCTATGAATACTCAAGAGCACTGGAATTCGCTCTTGGAGGCCATGCCGCTTGTCGGTGTGAAACGGTATTTCAAGACAGATGCACGGTGCGTACGACGCCTCAAAGAGGTTCGTTGGCCGGATGGAATTGTCTGCGAGGGATGTGGTTCGAAGAATGTAGGCAAAATAAGAACGCGAAAAACCTACCAGTGCCGTGAATGTCGCGACCAATTTTCGGTCACTTCGGGCACAATTTGCCATCGAAAACATCTCGATTTGATAGAGTGGTTCTACGCTGCTGAGCTGATTATTAGCGCATCCGCGAAAGATCATACCCGCGATATATTGAGCTCTGAAGGGCTAAGAAAGAAACTCGGCGTTACCTACAAGGTCGCTTTTGATCTTCGGAAAAAATTGAAGTCCGATCTTCTTCACCCGCACGGCGGCCTGATCGGCCGCTGTATCTGCGTTCATAAAAAATCAAACTAACCACATTTGGTGTTTCGCCCTATTTTGTTGCGTATCTGGGGCCTATTTTTTTTCTTTATGATGATTTAAAGGGACAGCTATTTTCGACGCAAAAGCCGCCAAACCTTTTTTTGAAAATTTCGCCTCATAGAGAATCCCTAGGCCAAGGAATGAACTGCGGAAAAAGGAACCCCAAGATGTGCGCGAATTTTTGGATGAGGCGAAAATCAATCTGCGAACGAATTCCTCTCGCAATTTTTCGCGCTAAGTGTATGTAATTATTAAATTAATTGACTCGAATCGAAGTGTGGGAGACGCTCGTGTGCGAACCCATAAATGGCATTTTCCGACCGTCAGATGAAGAAGGAGACTGAAAAGACAAAAGTATGCACGGCCGCGTGGGGCCTGTTCTCAATAGATTGATTACTTCTGTTGCCCGGGAAAGGTCGCGGGCACTTTGAGTAGGTAACAAGGTTTTGCGAGATCACAAACTGCCGCTCTGACCGCCCAACGCGTGCTGCCCCGACCACAATACCGCCGATCACCACCCCATCACCGCAATCTCAACAACGCGTCGTTTTTTACAAATGACGCGAACAGGAAAGAAGTGTCTATGACTACGAACACCACCGATATCGTTCACCCCTACGAGGAGCATCCACATCTTTGGAATGCCACCTTTGCGCCGCCACCGCTTGCCGATCCAGAGGACCCCCAGAGGGTCGTCCGGACGGCATTGGAAAAAATCGAACTGGGCAAGTCCAGCGCCTCGTGCAAGGTTTCGCTGGTGACACGGCTGCACCGCACGACTGCGCTCCAAGAATTCTGGTGCGCTTCATTCGAAGAGGCACAGGTTTATCTCAACCTCGCGGCCCATCCTGATGTAGTCAATTTCAGGGAACAGCTGACCAGGGTCGATTTCATTAAGGAAGATGGCAGCCCCTCATATACGCTAGTGGATGCGCATGTCCTTTTGGGGGACGGTACCGAGGCACTACTTTCAGTAAAATACTGTGAAAAGGCAAACCGCCGCTCCTATTTGGATGAAATTGCCGATATTGCCGCGCAATGCCCTCGCGAAGTCGCAGATCGGTTTATCGTCACCTCACGGTTTAATTTTCATCCTGTGTATCGGTCCTGTGCGAAAGCAATTCATGAAGCGCGCAGGGGATGGGATCCTGAGGCGGACCAAACTGTGTTGATGGCCGCAAACGACTTGGGAGGATCATTCTCTTTCAAAGATCTCGTTGATCACTCTGAACTGAAAGGCCGCGGTCACCGCGCCGTCGTTCGCCTTATCGGTGACAGCGATATCGGCAAGGACCTCCTTGATCCGATTGCTGATGATACCGCACTATGGAGGGCTGCCGCATGATGTACTTTGGCAATATCACGAGCGTGGACCTCATCACTTTTGAGGGCCGTACTGTCGAGCGGATTGATCCGATTCAGGACAAGAAAAGTAAGGAAATCTTGCATTACCGTTTGGCCGTTGTCGCCGATGACGGAAATATCGAGTTGCGTAAATTCCGTGTCGAGGAGATTCCGCACTTGCTGGATCATGAGATCCTTGTAATTGACCGTGGATTCCACAGTCGGCAACGTCAAATGGACCGTGTGAACTACGGTCACCACGGACTTCCTGCAGCGTCAAAATCTCAAAGAGAAAAAGTCGATCTGATTATGTTTCGTTCATCGTTGATGGCGCGGCACAGAAAACTGGGTATGAAGCTGACGCGTGATAGTGTTCAAGCGTTTCGCCCATTCATGGAAGTCGAATATCAGGATCATCAGAGGCGGAAAAATTATGGCACTGAAAAGCCGCATCCGACCCAGCGCTTTTTCTCTCTTCCTAGTGCGGACACGTTGCTGAAAGACTATAGGAAATTCCGTAAGTCGAACGGCAACCCTGATGTCTTCTTGATTCCGCGAGCGGAGCCAATTGACCTCGATCTTCAGGCAAGTGCCGATTTCTGTTTCATCATGGAATATCTGGGCCGATACGTCGATGCGAAATGTCCATCGAAAGCTGAGATCTGTTGCAAGCTTATCAAAGAGCTTGAGATTATTAACCGGGGTAGAAAGGCATCCAACGATCCGGTTCTTTTCGAAATCAAGAGCCAAAGAACTTATGAACGCTGGATCGATGATTATCTTGACCCCTTTCTTACATGCCTGCAGCGGGAAGGCCTCGCTGCGGCTCAGAAGAAATTTGGTTCTGTTGAAGATGGCCGCACGGCAACGGTTCCTGGCGAGATTGTTCAGGCCGATGCTTGGAAATTCCATCTCGTGACCCTCGACACGACACGTGAGAAATACAACAGGATGACGGATGATGAGCGCAAGCACGTCAAGAAAGTCCGTCGCTGGGTCGTTGTGATCATCGATGTCGCAACACGCTGTATTCTGGGATTTTCAATCTGCCGAACGCCAAACGAGCAGGCCTCGCTTGAAGCCCTGCGTATGGTGTTCATGGATAAGACTTACTTATTCCGTGCAGCCGGTATCAAGAAATCCGATTGGGATCATCGCTGCCCTGTCTACGAGATGGTCAATGACTGCGGGTCGGAATTTGGGAAACACCCTTTTGGCGGCGCGTTGTTCTCGCAGGCAGTCAGGACTTTGTCGGGTACGCTGATGAACACGGTTGCTGGCGTGGCTGTCCTGCGCGGCCACATCGAGCGCTTTTTCTGGACCGTGGATCTTCAGTGGGCTCGCACGCTTCCGGGATACACAGCAAATAATCCCCAGAGCCGCAACGATCGCAAGGCGGGTGACGAAGCCTGCATCACAGATGACGAACTCCAGGCACTCTTCACACATTTCATTGCGAAGTATCATCGGACGCCTCATCGCGGTTTGAATTTCCGCACGCCAAGCGCAGTCTGGGATGAAAAAATCGAAGGTGTCGATTTCGATATGTCCCAGATGCCATCGCCTGGCCAGCTTCGGGAAGCTTGTGGTTTTTACACTGAGGCAACCGTCAGCGAGGCCGGCATCAGATTTGCGGGGGCTGTTTATAGGAATGAGCTCATTCGGAACCAACGCAAAGCTAAACGGGTAGACCGGATCGCTGAACCGGGTGGGGAAGTTGAAATCAAGGTCGATCCCTTTGATCTCGGGGCGATTTCCGTGGTGGCAAATGGGGAACTGATCTCAGTACCGTGTGCCGACTCCGCGATGAGAGGGAAAACCCTGCGCCAGTGGCAGCAGGAGAAATGGATCAATCGACAAAAAGCTAAGGCGGAGGACCTCTCTCAAGAAGGTGCTCGCGATGAAGCTGAAACACTTTGGCGCAATCTGTCAGCGTCCATCGCCCGAGAGGCTGATGTCGGCATGATTGGCTATACCCAGAAAGAGATCGATCGGATCCTCCTCGAGGAAGATTTTGGCAAGGGCGGGGGCGATCAACCCTTTATCGGGCGTGATGAATACGTCGATCCTCTTAGTGGTGGCTTTGAAACGGAGCAGGATATTTTCGACGAAACCGTCGACCCCATGAACGAGGAAGCTGATCCCGACACCCCAACAAGCATGGATCGCTTCCGTTCAAAGGCCAAGAACCGCAAAAAGAACTCCAATAAAGGGGATGAAAAATGACCGTTTCCCAGGATGATCTTAAGGCATTTGCACGGTTTGGCGAAACCGCTGAATTGTTAGTAGAGCTCGAAAACAACCTCTTCGTGAAGACTGAGGAATACGATGAATTTCGTAAGCGTGTGTTTCGAGTAGTCGAGGGAAGAGAGGCACGGCTAAAGGCGGGGCGGAAAGAGCAAAAAGGTGCTGCGTTAATCGGTCCTGCCGGTTCTGGAAAGTCTCGGATCGCGGAAGAAGTTATCAACGAATACCATGCCTTGACGCAGGCTAGTGGGGGGAGGGAATTCGGTTGCCGCATCATTAGTGTCATCGTCCCTGGTCGCGCAACGGTCAGAGAGACTTTGGTCGCAATTCTCAAGGCGCTTGGATACAAGGCCAAGGGAAAGATCCGGGAGGAAGATACCCTCGCAAACACAGTGATGACGCATCTCAGGGAACATCGTGTGGCAGCGATTCATCTGGATGAGGTGCAGGACAGTGGGCGCTTCAGAACGAGCGATAGCGTTGAGACCTTTTCAAAGCGATTTCGGAACTTCACACAGGATCAGGAATGGCCAGTGTGCCTGCTAATGACCGCAACACTTGAGGGCAGGGCGATGATCAACCATGACCCTACATTGACGCGTCGTCTACGGCCGATTGAAGTGAAGCCGATCACATTCAATGAGTCGTGCCAGCAGCTTCGTAGCGCCCTCAAACAGTTGCTGGTGGATGCGAAGGTTTATGATCCCGACCATCTTTTTGATGAAGATGAATTTATCAGAATCTTGATTCACGCCGCCGTCGGCCGGCTGGGTGTTGCGATTGAAATGGCTATCGAAGCGATTGGCGAATGTGTGGAAGATGGGAACGACGAAATCGAGATGGGGTATTTTGCCGATGCCTATGCCTTTCGGAATGACTGCGACGAAGAATTGAATCCCTTCGTTTCCGAAAACTGGCGCACGATTGATACGGGTAAAGCACTGCAGCGATATCAGGTTGAAACCCAGCAGCGCCGACGCCGCGCCAAGACCGCCTGACATTACCAACATTGCGAATAAGAAACCGCCCTTCGGGGCGGTTTTTTTATGCCTCGCTGGTGATTAAAATAATTACTAAGACGGGATTCAGGTGACGTAGAGCGGATTTCAGGTGTCGCAAGACGAGTTTAGGTTTGTCGTGCCTATCACTAAGTCATTGATTTTATTATGTTTTGAATTCGTTCAGGACGTACTATCGATGTCGGACGTCATGGACGCTCCCATAGTCTTGCCACTTTGACCCCAGGGATTGCCATTTTGGCCCGATAGTTTTGCCATCGAGGTCCAAAGCATGGGAGTTCCAATCAGCGGTGCCCACTTCAGGCACTGCGGAAGGACGAAGCCGCTCGCGTGGCGATGGCGCGTTTGGCAAGTGTTGATATCGACCTGATAGACCCGCGCATTTTTTTATCTTGCTCACCTATTTGACGATTGGGGTTTCTCAATCTGATGACAGGAGGATCTCATGAAAGAGGAGAAAGCTCCTTCGCACCAAGCCCAGCCTGATGCTCTTTCAATATCCCAATGATCTGTTCTTCGCTGAAACGGCTTCTCTTCATCGTCTGTCTCCTTATTGGAGAACAGGCTAACTCAAAACACCGGACGTTTCAGGCGAGCAGGTCAAGCGCAGCATTTTGGCATGCTGGATGACTGCCAAGCGGACTAAAGCGATTTTTGGTCTCGATCACATCAATGGCTGCTTTGGAGAGGCCGATGCGGTTTTATCCTGCTGGTCTAAGACTCTTGATCACACTGGATGCGAGAAAGGTAGTCGCCGCGATGCAAACAATTGATGGCCCAGCGGGGGTATCAAATACATAGGCCGCGCGCAGACCAACAATGGCTGACAGCATCCCGATCAACCCCGCAGCGATGGCCATACCCTCCGGTGTTCGCGATAGCGGCCTTGCCGCGGCTGCCGGAATGATCAGCATGGCGGCAATCAGCAGGACTCCAACGACTTTGATCGCGACAGCGACTGTAATGGCTAGTGCCAAGGTCAACGCCAGTTGTTCGCGTTTGGGGTTGATCCCGCTTGCGTAGGCCAGATCCTCGTTCATCGTGGATGTCAGCAGGGCCGACCAGCGCCAGCTAATCAAAGCGACGACCAGTGCTGCCCCGCTCCAAATCACCACAAGATCACCGCGTGAGACAGCAAGAATGTCGCCAAAGAGATAAGCCATCAGGTCGATCCGCACGCCAGAGATGAATGACACCGCGACAAGCCCAAAGGCGAGCGCGGAATGTGCCAGTACCCCCAGCAATGTGTCCATCGCATAGCCCCGCCCTGACAACACGTTAACCGTTAGCGCCATTAGCAAAGCCACAACCACCGCGCCGATGAATATTGACATCGAAAACGCGAGCGACAACGCAACACCCAGGATCGCCGCATGCGCTGTAGCATCGCCAAAATAGGCCATCCGTCGCCAGACCACAAAACATCCCAAAGGGGCCGCCGCAATTGCCACGCCGATCCCGGCCAAAGCGGCACGCACCATAAAATCATCAAGCATTATTCTGCGGCCTCAGTGTGTTTGTGGTCGTGAGTATGGTCGCCGTGATCGTGCCCATGATCGTGATCGTGCCGATAAAGTGCGAGCGCGCCACCTGTGCCCGTTCCGAACAATGCGCGATATTCAGGCGCTGATGCGACCACGGCCGGGGTACCTTCGCAGCAGACGTGGCCGTTGAGACAAATGACGCGGTCAGACGCGCTCATCACCACGTGCAATTCGTGGCTGATCATGAGGATGGCGCAGCCCGTATCTTGCCGTACCTGTTCGATCTGCTGATAAAATGAGGCTGATCCGCGTTGATCAAGCCCCTGCGTGGCTTCGTCCAAAAGCAGCAGATCAGGTTTTCCGATCAATGCGCGTGCCAACAGAACCCGCTGAAACTGCCCGCCCGACAGTTGCGAAAGTTGCGCCTTGGACAGATCTGGCACGCCCGCTTGCATCAGTGCTTGGCCGATGTCTGCGGCTAAGACGCCACCGGGCAGTTTCAAAAACCGTGATACGGTGATCGGCAGTGTCTCATCGATATGTAATTTTTGGGGGACATATCCAATTTTTACGCCGCTTCCTTGGGTTACATGCCCTAATGATGGCTTCACCGCACCAATGATCGCGCGTAGCAGGCTGGTTTTTCCCGATCCGTTTGGCCCAACAATGGTGACGATCTCACCTTTGTCGATGCGCAACGATACGCGTGACAACACGGTCTTTGCGCCATAGCGGACGCTAAGGTCCTCGACTTGAACCAGGCTCATGTATCAGCCTTATCAACACAGGCGGGGCAAACACCCTCGGCCTCGACCACGGTTCGTTCGATCCGAAAGCCGGTCGCCCGGGCGGCATCACCCAAGGCACCACGCGCGGGGGATGAATGTGTTTCAGCGACCGCATCGCATAAGCGACAAATCATGAAGGCTGGTGTGTGCGATTGGCTGGGGTGGACGCAGGCGATAAAGGCATTCAGTCGCTCAATTTTGTGGGCCAAACCATTCGCAACCAAAAAATCCAGTGCGCGATAGGCAACGGGTGGCTGCGACCCAAAACCGTCCTCGCGTAATTTGTCTAGAATAGTGTAGGCACCAAGGGCGCGATGTTCTTGCAACAAAATCTCAAGCACTTTGCGGCGGACAGGCGTAAATCGAAGACCGTCTGCCGCACAACGCGCTTCTGCTGCCGCAAGCGTATCGCTCACGCAGGCTCCGTGGTCGTGGCGGGCAAACCCAAGGGGGCCGTCGCCGATGCTGCTGTGGTCACTTGTCATGTTATTACATTTCGTCTATCTGCTCTGTAATGTTATAAAATCACGCGGAGACCTCGATGTCCAGAAAGCTTCTCACCCTGTCACTCACGGCCTCGTTAATGGGCGGGACCGCATTTGCCGACGCACCGCAGGTCGCTGTTGATATCGCCCCTGTGCACTCATTGGTGGCGCGGGTAATGGAAGACGTCGGCTCGCCCGACCTGATTGTGCAGCCCGGTGCAAGCCCGCATGAATACAGCCTGCGCCCATCTGAGGCGAAAGCGTTGCAAGAGGCCGCCCTTGTGTTCTGGATAGGCCCTGATCTGACACCATGGTTGACCGACACGATTGAAACGCTTGCGCCAGATGCCGCTGTTACCACCTTGCTTGAGGTCGATGGTACAATTGAGTTGGAGTTCCGCGAAAGCGCACTTTTTGAGGCGCATGACCACGAAGAGCATGGCGATGATCATGATGAAGAAGGGCATGACGACCACGGTGATGATGACCACGCAGATGAGGCGCATGACGATCACAGTGAAGAGGAACATGACGATCACGGCGAAGAGGAACATGCTGAGCATGAGGAACATGCCGAGCACGATGACCACGATGAGCACGCTCAAGAAGAGGATGTACATGATGACCATGACGCGGCGGATGCCGGGCATGAAGGGCATGATCACGGCGCACACGACCCTCATGCATGGTTGTCCCCGCAGAATGCGATGACATGGCTCAACGTAATTGCGGGTCAACTGTCTGCCGCAGATCCTGACAATGCAGGTGCATATTTTGCCAACGCCGCAGAGGGTCGGACAGAAATCGAAGCCTTGATTGGCGAGGTGAACGCGACGCTGGATCTGGTCCGCGACGGTCAGTTCATCGTCTTCCACGATGCATATCAGTACTTTGAGACAGACTTCGATCTCGCGGCGTCAGGCGCAATTTCCATTGGTGACGCGTCTGATCCAAGTCCGGCACGGATTGCTGAAATTCAAGATCGGATCGCAGATCAAGGTATCGACTGCGTCCTGGCAGAACCGCAGTTTAATCAAGGCCTTGTTGCAACCGTGCTCGACGGGACTGATGCGAAGACGGGTATTCTAGACCCGCTCGGCTCTGATCTGGAACCGGGACTGGCGCTTTACCCACAGTTGATCCGGAATCTGTCGACGGCTCTGCTGGGCTGCATGTAATCCCATCAGTTCTCAAATAGCCCTAACCAAAAATCGGCGCGCAATTTAGGCCCAACTGGCCCGAGCTTGCATATTTGGGCGTCTTGACGAACAATGAAAGAACATGAAGTTTAGCTGCGGTTCGCTGCGCCGCGTACGAACTGTCAAAGCGCTAACTTTGCGGCCGTTCGCTGCGCCTGTTCGAACGGTATGTGTAGGCTTTGTGCTCTGTTGCTTGTCAGTTGGTTACTATGCATTTACCAGGGGCAATCCTCGGACATGCTGGCCGGCGTTGCAAGGTCACAGAGGTTCATCAGTCCCGTGGCCAAGAGCAGGGCTTTCTCACACGAAGGCAAGGATCGGATATCAGAAAAAACCACCTGTTCCCAAGTGTATCGCGGTTGCCGTTCTTATGGTAATTTGCCGTATCGTCCAGTTGAGTTGCAAAGCGATTACCGGAGAAGACGAAACTACCCTATGTGAACTTCCGGAACAGCTTGGTTTGGTCAAACATATCTTCTAGCCCTTCAATACGGGCCTTCGTTTGGGTCCAGTTCAACGTTTGCACCGATGAAATCATCGTTTCTAATAGCAACATTGTCGTCGTCGCACTGTCCCACGCTGATGGCACAACGATCCGATTGCTTAGGCAAACGGTCGCCAGTTGATGCACTGGCGAACGCCACTGATCGGTTATCAGGATGATCTTGGCTCCGCGTTCGTGAGCCAGTTCCGCCAGCTTCAACGTATTGTTCTCGTACCTGCGCACATCGAAGATGACGAAAACGTCTCCTTCCTTTGCGTTAAGCAGGTAGTGCGGCCATGTGTTTGAGGTGGATTGCACGTGGGTCACGTGCGGTCGGACGACCTGCATGTGCAGGAACAGATATTCGGCCAGCGTATGCGTAATTCGCCCGCCGACAATAAAAAGGTGACGATCCACGTCCGCAATCAGGTCACAAGCGTGGTCAAAGGCAGTGGGGTCAATCTGGCCCAGCGTGAGGCGGATGTTTTCTATCACGGCCTCGGTAAAGCGATTGAGGATATGGCCCGAGGGTGCTGCTTCTGCCCATGTGTCATGTTTGGCGATGGGCGTTTTCACCTTAGCCTTCAGTTCCTCACGTAGGGCGGCCTGAAATTCCGGGTAACCCTTGTAGCCAAGTTTCTGAACCATGCGGGCGACGGTTGGCACAGAAACGTCCGCATCTTTTGCAAGGGCGGTCAAGGGACCAAGGCCGGAGGCCGGATAATTTTCCAATACAGACAGTGCCAGCTGCCGCTCAGCCCGGGTCAGGTCGTCCAACATCTTGTGGATGTGATCCGATATCGTTTGTGCAGCCTCTGCCATCGTTGCCTCCATTTTATTCACAAAAATAACAGTGCAGATTGATGTGTGATAAATGTTTCACAATTGTGTTGACATGGTTGCCATATAGCAAGCACTTTAATCAGTAGGGGTGGCCATGGTGTTACATCAAGCTGATGGAAGTGTTGTTGAGGTTTCGCGTCGCGTGGCCCGTTCCGCGATTGTCCTAGTTTGTGAACATGCTAGCTTTCATATTCCCGAGGCGTTGAAGGACTTGGGGATCAGGCCCTCTGCCAGGCGCAGTCATGTGGCGTGGGACCCGGGTGCCATGGCTGTGGCCCAACGTATGTCGCAAGACCTCGATGCGGTGCTTGTTGCGTCAACCGTGTCCCGCCTTGTCTATGATTGCAATCGGCCGCCAGACGCCCCCGACGCGATGCCCGCGCGAAGCGAGGCCTACGACATTCCTGGCAATGTTGGCCTGACTGATGAAGAGAAACGCGCACGGGTTGCGCGCTACTACATGCCGTTTCGTCAAGTGCTCACGTCAGAGATTGCAAGCCGCACAAATCCTGTGATCGTGACAGTTCACAGCTTCGCGCCGATTTACAACGGCGAAAAGCGCGAAGTCGAGATCGGCATACTGCATGATCGCGACAGTGTGTTGGCGGATGCGGTGCTGCGGGTCGCCGACGGCCACAATGTGCGCCGCAATGCCCCATACGGCCCAGAAGACGGCGTCACACACACGTTGAAAGAACATGCGATCAAGCATGGCCATCTGAATGTGATGATCGAGGTGCGGAACGATCTGATTGCAGATGAAGCCGGACAAGCCGTCATGGCCAAGACGCTGGCAGGTTGGATCACGCGCGCGCTGGACATCTTGGGAGTCGATGCATGCAAGGCTTGATGCGTAGATACATCTGCGGTGTTGATGCCGTGAACTATCGACTGGGTCGGGTGATGATGTATGGGGTATTTGTGCTTATGGGGATTTTGCTTTGGTCCTCTATCAGCAAGACATTCTTCCTGCCTACGCTCTGGACGCTGGAAATGGCGCAATTCGTGATGGTTGGTTACTACATCTTAGGTGGGCCGTATTCCCTGCAACTAGGGTCGAACGTGCGGATGGACCTTCTATACGGCGGCTGGTCCGTGCGGCGCAAAGCGTGGTTTGACGCGATCACTGTGCTGTTCCTGATCTTCTATCTTTGCGTGTTGATCTATGGGGCTGTCAGTTCGACAGCTTATTCCTTGGGATATTGGAAAGACGCGCCATTCTCGTTTCTTGCCGGCGTCGTCGTTGGTACCGAGGAGGTTGGTACGCTGGAAAGGTCGTCGTCCTCATGGCGCCCGTACCTTTGGCCGATCAAAGTGGTGATGATCGTTGGCTTTATTTTAATGCTGCTGCAATGCGTATCAGAGTTGTTCAAGGATGTCCTGCGTCTCAAGGGTGCTGAAATCTGATGCCTTATGAGATGATTGCGACCCTCATGTTCTCGACCATGATGCTGATGCTGCTGACCGGGCAGCGGGTGTTTGGGGCGATCGGGTTTGTGGCTGTTGTCGCGGCCTTGCTGCTATGGGGAGACAAAGGTGGATATGACATTGGTTTTGCCGCGGCAATGAAGCTGATGAAATGGTACCCGCTGCTGACGCTGCCGATGTTCATCTTTATGGGGTATGTGCTGAGCGAATCCAAAATCGCCGATGACCTTTACAAGATGTTCCACGTTTGGATGGGTGGCCTGCGAGGCGGGCTTGCCATCGGAACAATCGGATTGATGGTGCTGATTTCGGCCATGAACGGCCTTAGCGTCGCGGGCATGGCGATCGGGGCCACCATCGCGCTGCCAGAGCTGCTGAAACGCGGGTACGACAAGCGCATGGTGACAGGTGTCATTCAGGCTGGATCGTCACTGGGCATTCTGGTGCCGCCGTCTGTCGTCCTTGTGCTTTACGCGATGATCGCGCGACAGCCGGTGGGACAGCTTTGGCTGGCAGGTGTCATCCCTGGGCTGATGATGGCGGCACTTTTTATCCTCTACATCGTTATCCGCTGCTGGAAGAACCCCGAACTCGGGCCTGCCCTGGACCCGCAAGAGCGTGATCTGCCGATGGCCGAAAAGCTGCGTCTACTGCGCGCAGGCCTGCTGCCTTTGGTGATCTTCGCGGTGATGATGGTACCATTTGTAAAAGGCTGGACGTCGCTGGTTGAAGCCTCTGCCGTCGGTGCAGCCACAGCCTTTCTGGCAGCCGTGTTCAAGGGCCGCATGACGCGGGAAGTGTTTGAAAATTCTGTCCGCAATACGCTGGGCATCACATGTATGTTCATGTGGATTATTCTCGCGGCACTTGCTTTTGGCGCGGTGTTTGATGGGCTGGGCGCTGTCAAAGCCATCGAAAGCCTGTTCACGGAACGCCTAGGCCTGAACCCGTGGGTGATCCTTATCCTGATGCAGCTTTCGTTTATCTTGATGGGAACCTTTCTGGATGACACGGCGATGCTGGTCATCGTTGCCCCGCTCTATGTGCCGCTGGTGGGCGCGCTGGGTTTCGATCTAATCTGGTACGGTATCCTCTACACTATCACCTGCCAGATCGCCTACATGACGCCGCCCTTCGGATATAACCTGTTCCTGATGCGGGCGATGGCCCCGCCAGAGATCAGTATCCAAGACATCTACCGGTCCATCGGGCCATTTGTGCTGGTGATGATTGGGGCGCTCATCCTCGTGATGGTGTTCCCGCAACTGGCACTTTGGCTGCCCAATTATGTTTATGGAAATTAAAGCAAAGAACTCCGCTAACGGGGCCCAATCAAACAAGGAGAGTATCATGACCACAAGACGTAATTTTATTCGGAAGGCAGGCCTTGTAGGGGCCGCGACGTTGGCGGCACCTTCGATTGCCCGTGCACAAGAAGCGATCAAATGGCGCTTTCAGACCTATGCGGGTTCGGCCCTTGGCGAACATGTGACCAAGCCGGTCATCGACTATATCAACACAGCTGCCAATGGTGAGTTGGAGGTTGAACTGTTCTATGCCGACCAAATCGTCCCAACCGGTGAGCTGTTTCAGGCCTTGCAGAGGGGTACGATTGACGGCGTGCATTCCGACGACGATTCAATGGCGTCACCCACACCCTTGCAGCAGTTTGGCGGGTATTTCCCGTTTGCGACCAAGCACATTCTCGACGTGCCTGCGCTGTTCAACCAGTACGGCCTGAAGGAAATCTGGGAAGAAGAGTACGCCAAGGTTGGTGTCAAATGGTTGTCGGCTGCGGGACAAGACCCCTGCAACTTCAACACGACCAAAGAGATCACCAGCGTGGCTGATCTTGATGGTCTGCGGCTGTATACCTTCCCAACGGCCGGCCGGTTCCTGACACAGTTTGGCGTTGTTCCAGTGAATATCCCCTACGAGGACGCCGAAGTTGCCGTGCAAACAGGCGAGCTGGACGGCATGGCATGGTCCGGTATCACCGAGGATTACACAGTCGGGTGGGCTGACGTGACCGACTACTTCCTGACCAACAATATCTCTGGCGCATGGATCGGATCTTGGTTCGTGAACGAGGAACGCTGGGCCGATCTGCCAGAGCATCTCAAAGCCATCGTGATGGCCGCAACTGAAGCTGGACACACTTATCGCAATCAGTGGTACTGGGGCGGTGAAGCGGCACTGCGCGCCAATGGCGATAAGCTGCAACTGCGGTCGGTTCCTGCGAACGAATGGGCCGAGGTCGAAAACGCCGCCAAGGAGTTCTGGGAAGAAGTGGCGCAGGAAGGCGAAGTACACCAGAAGATCGTCAACATCTTCAAAGAGTATAACGCCGTCATCAATCAGGCCGGTGCCCCTTACAATTTCGAGTAAGGCACCGCAGAAAAAATCAAACCATCCCGCATTGCGCGCGGGGTGGTTTCAACGCGCATAAGGACAGAGATCATGGCTGGCAATCTCACGTTTGAGGCACTCGAAGCGGCTGTCAAAGACGGTTCTATCGACACGGTCCTGACCTGTTTTCCTGACATGCAGGGCCGCTTGATGGGCAAACGCTTTCATGGCGTGAATTTTGTTGAGACGTCTTTCAAGGAAACGCACTGCTGTAACTATCTGCTGGCCACTGACCTGGAAATGGCCACGCCCGAAGGCTACGCCGCGAGCAGCTGGGAAAAGGGCTATGGCGATTATATCATGGCGCCCGACCTGACCACGATCCGCGTATTGCCGTGGCTTGAAGGTACGGCGATGGTTCTGTGTGATATTCTTGATCACCACACCCATGCACCCGTGCCCCATGCCCCGCGTCAGATGCTGAAAAAGCAGATTACCAGACTGAAGGAACTTGGCTTCGACGCGATGATGGCGACCGAGCTGGAGTTCTTTCTGTTCGAGGGATCTTTTGACGATATCCGCAAGAACGGCTTCCGCGATCTGACCCCGATCAGTGGGTATAACGAAGACTACCACATCCTGCAGACCACTAAGGAAGAGGGCGTGATGCGCCCGATCCGCAATCATTTGTATGGTGCGGGTCTGCCCATTGAGAATTCCAAGGGAGAGGCCGAGACCGGTCAGGAAGAGCTGAATATCCGCTACGCCGATGCCCTTGACTGTGCAGATCACCACACGATTGCAAAGAACGCGATCAAGGAAATTGCCTGGCAGCAGGGCCATGCTGCGACGTTTCTGCCGAAGTGGGATCATACGAAGGTGGGCAGTTCATCCCACGTTCATCAGTCGCTTTGGAAAGATGGCGCGCCTGCATTTTATGACGCTGATGCTGACCTCGGCATGTCTGATCTGATGCGACATTACATGGCCGGATTGATCGCTTATGCCCCTGATTACACGTTCTTTCTGGCTCCCTACATCAACAGCTACAAGCGTTTCGCGAAAGGCACTTTTGCTCCGACCAAAACGGTTTGGTCCGTGGACAACCGCACCGCTGGCTTCCGTTTGTGTGGCGATGGTACCAAAGGGATCCGCGCTGAATGCCGGATCGGCGGCTCGGATCTCAACCCATATCTGGCACAGGCTGCAATGCTGGCTGCAGGGATAAAAGGGATTGAGGATAAGATGGAATTAGCTCCGCCGACCAAGGGCGACGTTTATGAGGACGCCAAGGCGCAGGACATTCCGCAGACACTGCGCGCGGCAACCGAGACATTGCGCAACTCTGCGGTGTTGCGCGAGGCAATGGGCGACGATGTGGTCGACCACTACACCCGCTGCGCCGAATGGGAACAAGAAGAATTCGACCGCGTTGTGACCGATTGGGAAATCGCGCGCGGTTTTGAAAGGGCATAAAGATGATCCGTTGTTTGTCCCCCATTGATGGGTCCGTTTACGCAGAACGCCCCACTTTATCTGCCGAGGATGCCAAAGCTGCCGTGGCGCGTGCAAAGGCTGCGCAAGCTGGCTGGGCGGCACTGCCGTTGAAAGACCGGATTGCACGGGTGCAGGCCGGTGTCGCAAATGTTGGTACAATGAATGATGAGATCGTGCCGGAACTGGCCCATCAGATGGGCCGGCCCATTCGATACGGCGGTGAGTTTGGTGGGTTCAACGAGCGCGCCAGCTACATGGCCGAAATCGCCAAAGATGCTTTGGCCGATATCGTGATTGAGGATAGCGACGCCTTTCGCCGCGTAATCAAACGCGTCCCACACGGTGTCGTGCTGGTCGTGGCCCCATGGAACTATCCCTATATGACAGCCATCAACACGGTTGCCCCGGCCCTGATTGCCGGCAATACCGTGATGCTGAAACACGCGAGCCAGACACCCTTGGTGGGCGAGCGGATGGCACAGGCGTTTCATGCAGCGGGCGTGCCGGAAGACGTGTTTCAGAATGTGTTTCTGGATCACCAGACGACCTCTGATCTGATTGCCGCAAAGTCCTTTGGCTTTGTGAATTTCACGGGCTCTGTCGGCGGCGGTCAGGCGATCGAGCAAGCTGCGGCAGGCACATTCACCGGCGTGGGGCTAGAGTTGGGTGGCAAAGACCCTGGCTATGTTTGCGATGACGCAAATCTGGACGCAGCCGTGGATACGTTGATTGATGGCGCGATGTTCAATTCTGGCCAGTGCTGCTGTGGGATTGAACGGATTTACGTGGCCGAAAAACACTTTGACGCTTTTGTTGAAAAGGCGGTGGTAATTGTCAGGGGGTATAAGTTGGGCAATCCCCTGGACCCGGAGACGACGCTGGGACCGATGGCGCACAAGCGTTTTGCCGATGAAGTGCGGGCGCAAACAGCGGAGGCGATTGCGGACGGGGCCAAGGCCCACATCGCGACGTTCCCGCAGGATGATGGCGGTGCTTACCTGACCCCTCAGATACTTACCAATGTGACCCATGACATGCGGGTAATGCGTGATGAAAGCTTTGGTCCGGTCGTGGGGATTATGCCTGTGAAGGATGACGCTGAGGCGATCCGGCTGATGAACGACAGCCACTTTGGCCTGACCGCGTCGGTCTGGACGGGCGATGTGGCCCGCGCCGAGGTAATCGCTGATCAGATCGAAACCGGCACAGTGTTTATGAACCGTGCTGACTATCTTGATCCGGGCCTATGCTGGACCGGCTGCAAAGACACTGGTCGGGGCGGAGGTCTTTCGCTGATTGGGTACCATAACCTGACCCGTCCCAAATCCTATCACTTGAAGAAAGCCTAAGACATGTCATTGACCGCCAATTGGTCCTATCCAACCGCTATCCGTTTCGGCGCTGGCCGCATTTCTGAGATCGCAGATGCCTGCCGCGCCTCTGGTATTACGAAGCCACTGCTGATCACGGATCGCGGATTGGCGAATATGGACATCACGGTAAAGACGTTGGACTTGTTAGAGGCGGCGGGCCTTGGCCGCGCAATCTTTGCGGATGTGGATCCGAACCCGAACGAGAAGAACGCCGCTGCTGGCGTTCAGGCTTACAAAGATGGTGGTCACGACGGGGTTGTCGCCTTTGGTGGCGGTTCCGGTCTTGATCTGGGCAAACTGGTGGCCTTCCTTGCGGGTCAGACTCGGCCCTTGTGGGATTTTGAGGACGTTGGCGATTGGTGGACCCGTGCGGATGCGGATGCCATCGCCCCGATTGTGGCTGTTCCGACGACCGCTGGAACAGGTTCCGAGGTGGGGCGCGCATCCGTCATCACCAATTCTGAGACAGAAGAAAAGAAGATCATCTTTCACCCGAAATTTCTGCCGACGATCGTGATCTGCGACCCCGAACTGACGGTCGGCATGCCGAAGTCTATCACGGCTGGCACCGGCCTTGACGCCTTCGCCCATTGTGTCGAAGCGTTCTGTTCGCCCCATTACCACCCCATGTCGCAAGGCATGGCGCTGGAGGGAATGCGTCTGGTGAAAGAGTATCTGCCGCGGGCCTTTGCAGACGGAACCGATTTGGAAGCGCGCGCTCAGATGATGTCAGCAGCAGCGATGGGGGCGACGGCATTTCAAAAGGGGCTGGGTGCAATCCACGCGCTGTCACATCCGATTGGCGCGATGTATCACACACATCACGGGACAACGAACGCGGTCTGTATGCCTGCTGTGTTGCAGTTCAACAAACCTGCAATTGAAGACATCATGACACAGGCGGCCAGTTACCTTGGGATTGCGGGCGGCTTTGATGGATTTTGCGCCTATGTGGACGACCTGAATGCATCGCTGGGCATTCCTAAAACGCTAACCACACTTGGTGTCACTGATCCCGATATCGACCGCATTGTTGCGGGCGCGTTGAGCGACCCCAGTACAGGTGGCAATCCTGTGGAAATGACCAAAGAAAATACGCGAGAACTGCTACTGAAAATAATTTAAGTATTTGAAACGTATAAACATTAGCGGCTCGTTCCGTTGATCGGACATAGACACAAAGGAAAAGCTCTGACTTAATACGGTTACAAAATGCTAATCTATAACACCACGCCGACCATCCAATAGGGGAAGAGTTTTATGAAGTTTTCACTGGTTTCATCCATTGCCGTTGTTGCGGCGCTGACAGCACAAATGACACAGGCAGAGACGCTGCGGTTGCTAACCTGGGGTGGCTATGCGCCTGAAGAGGTCATCGCGATGTTCGAGGCCGAGACCGGTCACACGGTCGAAGTCACGACATCCAACAACGAGGAAATGATCGCCAAGCTGCGCGCCACCAATGGTAGTGGCTTTGATCTGGCCCAGCCCAGTCAGGACCGGATCACCAGCGCACAAGAAGAGTTCGGGATCTACAAGCCGATTGATATGTCCAAAGTGAACGCCGATCTGTTCATTCCATCAATGCTCGCCGCGACGGCCGGCAATACCACCTATGAAGGCGAGATTTATGGCTTGCCACACGTTTGGGGCACGAGCGGGCTCGTTGTAAATACAGCAATGGCAGGCGATGTGACCGATTATATCGACCTTTGCGATGCGTCTTTTGCCGGCAAAGTGTCATATCGCCTGAAGCGCCCGACGCTGATCGGATTTGCCTATTCCATGGGCCTCGACCCATTTGCGGCATACGACGATACAGACGCCTATCAGGGCATTCTGGATGAGGTCGAAGCTAAGCTGACCGAATGCAAGTCGAATGTTAAAACCTACTGGGACGGCGGTGATGAGATTCAGAACCTTCTCCGCTCTGGCGAGGTTGTGGCGTCAATGGCTTGGGATACGGGTGGTTGGCAGCTGAACGCCGATAACCCGGATATCACCTTCGTCGCACCCGAGGCAGGCGCTTTGGGCTGGATCGACACGTTTGTTTTGCCTGCGCGTGGCCGCGCGGATGATGCCGCCTACGATTGGATCAACTTCGTGATGCAGCCAGAGATCGCGGCGATGATCACCAATACGGCCGGTAACTTTACCGCGGCCGTGGATGGCGATGCAGGTGTCAGCGCAGACCTCAAAGCACGTTATCAGGGCAGCTTTGATCAGGCCGCAATTGATAACATCAAATGGTATCCGCCTGTGCCGGCAGGCTTGGAAGCACTGGAAGGTGCGACCCTCGACCGGATCAATGCGGCGAATTAAGCTTAATTGAAATCAACATAAAGGGCACCTGTTGGTGCCCTTTTTTTACCGTGCGAGGGTGCAATTTGTCCGTCCCCCATCCCGACCTTGTCTGCAGTGACCTGACGAAAGACTTCGACGCGTTTCGCGCTGTAGATCACGTCAACTTTGAGGTCCCGCAAGGGTCGTTCTTTTCCATCCTCGGGCCATCGGGCTGTGGTAAGACAACCTTGTTGCGCATGATTGCCGGGTTCCAGTCGCCCACAAGCGGGGATCTGCGGATCAAGGGCAAGTCTATGATTGGAGTGCCGCCGAACAAGCGACCTGTATCGATGGTGTTTCAGCATCTGGCCTTGTTTCCCACGATGAACATTGGCGACAATGTGGGCTTTGGATTGCGCCAACGCGGTTTCGTCAAATCCGAAATCAAAACGCGCGTCGAACAGGTTCTTGAACGTGTTGGCCTGCCGGGTGTGTCGCAACGGCGGATCGACCAGATATCTGGTGGGCAAAAGCAGCGCGTAGCGATCGCACGTTGCATGGTGCTGGAACCAGATGTGTTGTTGCTGGACGAACCGTTGGGCGCGCTCGACCTGAAGCTGCGAGAGCACATGAAGGTCGAACTGAAGTCACTGCAGGCCGCTTTCAACACAACTTTTGTCTACATCACCCACGACCAGTCAGAGGCTTTGGTGATGAGCGACAACATCGCCGTGATGAACAACGGCCAGTTCGAGCAGATCGGCACCCCGCATGATGTCTATCACGCGCCAAGTACTGCTTTTGTCGCGGGCTTCGTGGGGGACGCAAACAAGATCGATGCAAAAGTTACAGCGGTGAATGGCACCGTGCTGACGCTAGCACCTGATAGCGGGTCAGAGATGAAAATCGATGCACCGTCCAGTGGCCTGAGCGTCGGGCAACGCGCGCAAGTCTTCCTGCGGCCCGAAGCCATCGAACTTGCGAGGGCGGGCGACGGCGTAAACGTGTCTGGCGGCGTGGTGGAGTCTGTGCTGTTCAATGGTGCGAATTCCAGTGTCACCATAAAAGACCAATCCGGCAACCTGTTGAAAGTCGCGTTACCTCAAACTGGTGACTTGGCGAAGCTACGCAAGGGCGACAGCGTGTTCACCCGCTGGAATCCGAAGCAGGCGCGGTGCTATCCGATGGTGGGGACGTGAAAGATGGTCTCTGATACTTCTCGCCTTGGATTCTACCTGCTGCTTGCGCCGATCCTGTTGTGGCTCATCGTTCTGATCATCCTTCCGCATATCGGGCTGTTCATCGTGTCGATAAGCGAAAAGATCGGACCGCGTGAGTACGAGACCGGTTTCGACAACTATGCGGCGTTCTTTACCGAACCGCTATACTGGCGAACCTTTGCACGTACCGCGATCATGTCGATCCTCGCGACTGCATTGACCCTGATCCTTGGGTTTCCCATAGCCTACTATATCGCCAAGCTGACACGGGGCCGTACCAAAACTACACTTTTCCTGATGTGCATGATCCCGTTTTGGGTGTCTGAACTGGTGCGCACGTTCGGCTGGATGATCTTGCTGCGTGAAACTGGGGTGATTTCTAACGCCCTGCAATATCTGGGCCTTATCGATGGCCCGGTTGAGATGTTGTACAATGACGCGGCCATTATGGTGGGCCTCGTCTACACCTCCATCCTGTTCATGGTCGTCCCATTGGTCACGACGCTTGACAGTCTTGACGATAGCCTGATCGAAGCGGGCTATGATCTGGGCGGGACCAGCACGTCGATCATGCGCGAGATCGTCATTCCCCACGCCATGCCCGGCATTGTGTCAGGATGTATCGTGGTCTTCATGCTGTCATTGGGGAACTACCTGACGCCGATCCTGTTAGGCGGCAAAGACAGCCTATGGTTCACGGGCATGATCTACACCCAATTCATAACGCGGTTTAACTGGGAGTTGGGATCGGCCTTTGGGTTCTTACTGCTGGCGCTGTCGTCGCTTGTGGTCTTTGCAGGCCTAAAGCTGTCGCGCCAATCGTTGACTGAAACGATGGGGCGCACATGATCCCCACTGTTCCTCAGCCCGCTTTTGCCAAATGGTGTTACCGTGCCTATGTCACGGCATTCTTTGTCTACTTGGCCCTACCGCTCACGGTTGTTTGTGTCTTCGCCTTTAACAACAGCGTCTTCCCGTCACTGCCGTGGGAAGGTTTCACACTGGCGTGGTTCTTCGGCACTGAAACGCCGTTTATCGGGGTGTTCCACGAACGCGCGATCATTCGATCCATCGGCACATCGGCTTTTGTAGCGATGTGGGTGTCCGGCCTCGCCGTGGCGGTCGGCACCTGCAACGCGTTTCTGTTTGTCCGGCACGATTTTCGCGGCAAGGGGCTGCTTTATATGCTGATGCTTCTGCCGCTGATCATTCCAGGGGTGATCCTTGGGATCTCGATTTTGGTGTTTTCTAGTTCGGTCGCCAACACGTTGGAGGATGCAACTGGCCTGTGGTTCGACGGCCTGCGCCCCGGTCTGATCCTCGTCATTCTGGGTCAGTTTTCGTTTATCACGACCTTTGCTACGCTGGTCATCTCGGCGCGATTGCAAAAGTTTGATCCAAGTTTGGAGGAAGCTGCTCTGAACCTTGGCGCCAGTAAATGGGGCGCGATACGACAAATCACGCTGCCGTTTCTGCTGCCAGCCATCGTGGCCTCGGCGGTTGTGTCGGTGCTGATGAGTTTCGAAAATTTCAACACGACACTGATGCTGGTGGGATCCGATTCACCACTCACCATCACAATGTTCGACAAGCTTAAGCAAGGCTCGACACCAGTGCTGAACGCGGTTTCATTGCTGTTGATCATGATATCAGCGGCACTTGGGATGATGTCATTATTGTTCCAGAGCAGGAAACGGTAGCGAATACATCCCACAGCTACAGGCAGACCAAGGCGAAGCGTGCGCAAAACGCGATATTCATGATCAACCTCAAGTGAACTCTTTGCCTATCAAAAACAGGTACTTAGCCGAAATACACCAAAACCCTGAAAAACTAATTGTATGCGCAAACATGTAAAAGCGAGCGCAAATATTTTTTTGACGTCAGCCACTCTCTTACCCATTGGAAAGGCTTTGTTGCACAAATAAGGCTTAGGTTGAGTACCCTTTATCCCGGACGGATTTATGCTGCGGCGACGGTTTTCGGGATGCCCAGTGCGGCGAAGCCATTGAGGATAGCAGCGCGGATCTGGATCTCAGCGACCTGCTGGTCAAAGTCGCGCGCCGAGAGGCGCTGACCTAGTAATTTCAGACAATGCATCTTCGTCTCGACGCGGCTTCGACGGTGGTAACCGGTCAGATGTCGCCATAATGCGCGTCCCAGATATTTTGAAGATCGCACAGCTTCATTGCGGGCTCTGGCACCTAGCGTGTCAGCTTTCCAGAGCTTTGCATTCTTGCGCGGTGGGATGACCGCATGGGCGTTGCGGGCTGCAATAGCATCATGGCACTTACGGGTGTCAAATGCGCCATCTGCGGTGACGCTGCTGATGTCTTCATCGGGTGGGATTTGGTTGAGAAGATCGGGGAGCATCGGGGCGTCACCGATGCTGCTGGTCGTCACCTCAACGGCCCGTATCTCCAGTGTTTCTTCGTCGATCCCAATATGTACCTTGCGCCAGAGGCGACGTTTGGGGCCACCATGTTTGCGCGCATTCCACTCACCTTCGCCCTCGGCTTTGATGCCCGTGCTGTCGATAAGCAGATGCAAGGGGCCGGATGAACCGCGATAGGGGATTGCGACCGGCAAAGTCTTTTGTCGCCGACTTTAAGGTGCTGAAGTCCAGCACGCTCCACTCTAACCCCGTCAAAGCCAACAGACTTTCAATAAACCCGGTTGTCTGCCGCAAAGGCAAGCCAAACAGCACCTTGATCGTCAGGCAGGCTTGGATCGCCGCGTCGCTGTAGGTCTGCTGACGACCCCTTTTACCTAAAGGCTGCGCTTCCCAAGCCATCTCAGCATCAAACCAGATTGATAACGACCCACGCTGCTTCAGGGCCGTGTTATAATCTGACCAGTTCGTGGTATTGTATGTCGTCGGTGTCCAATTGCTCATTCACGTCAGCTATCACGCTGGATTCACGCAGTGAATCCCAGATGCCGATTTATGCAACAAAGCCTTGAAGACTGCTAAACTCGATCCGCTAATAGCTATGAGAGTTCATTAAGACTGTTTCTGAATCCAGATTTCTAACGCTGCCAGAACCGCGCAATAGCAAAGAATGAGCGGAATGCCGGCTGCGACTGCAGCACTCTGTCGGTCGTTGGATGTCATCTCTGGACCGTCGTCGATTCCGCCAGCGTCGGCTTTCAGCGCTTCACGGTCAATTGTGCTTGGTGCGGCATTTGGGAAGTTGGGCTCGTTTCGGGCATTCGCTGCATTCGCGCCAAGACTAGCATCCTCTCCACCTCCATCCGCCAATAAGTGACCAATGGGAATCATGGCAAAAGAGTTATCGTCCGATGCCCTTAATGTCGCAGTGCTTCTATGGGGTCCAAACGCGCTGCCGCGCGCGCGGGGAAGTAGCCAAACACAATGCCGACGGCTGCCGAAAAAGCGAAAGCCAAGGCGATAATGCCCGGATCGGGGATGAAGGGGATGTCCAGTAGAATTGCCCCAACTGCCGCAAATCCCATGCCCAAGGCGATTCCAATTGCGCCGCCAAGCACCGAAAGAACAATGGCTTCGACGAGAAATTGCAGCAGCACCTGACTTGCCTGTGCCCCTACGGCCATCCGAATGCCAATTTCGCGCGTCCGTTCAGTGACCGACACCAGCATGATGTTCATGATCCCGATCCCCCCCACTAGTAAAGACACCGCCGCCACCGCCGACAGCAAGCCCGTCAGCACATCGCTGATCCCAGTGAGCATCGAAGACAGCTGTTCCATCGTATTGACGGTGAAATCATCCTCCTCACCGGGGTCAATGCGGCGAATTTCGCGCATCAACATAGTGACGTCATTCACGGCACGGTCTGTTGAAACACCATCGCGCATGGAGAGGGAGATCATGCTGACGTCGGTGCTACCCGCTATACGGCGGGCATATGTTTTGAACGGGATAAGCACCAGATCGTCCTGGTCGGTGCCAAAGGTCGACGCGCCCTTTGCCTCGAGAACACCGATGACCTCGCAGGAGATATTTTCGAGGCGAATATCCTCGCCCAACGGGTCTGCGTTGCCGAACAATTCCTCGACAACGGTTGCGCCAAGGATGCAGACGGCTTTGCCGGTTTCATCTGAATCGGTGAATGACCGCCCCGCCGAAAGGGTCCATTCTGCGACGACAAAGTAACCCGAGTTCGTTCCAGTCACGCTTGTTTGATAGTTTTCGTTGCCATAGACCGCCACCAATTGGCTTGTCGACGTGGGTACCGCGATCTCGATGCTGGAGAGTTGGTCGACAATCTTGTCAACGTCACTTTGGGCGAAAGGCTGCACCGATCCACTGCCGCTGCCCGGTCCCATCCTGCCCTGTCCGGGAGACAGCATCAGGCGATTTGCGCCAAAGGTCTCCACATCCGCCGTCACCTGCGCGGTCGAACCGTTACCGATTGTCACCATGGCGATGACCGCAGCGACACCGATTACCACGCCAAGGACAGTCAGGAACGATCGCATCGGATTGCGCAGGATCGCCTGAAAGGCCAGCTTAAAGGTTTCCCAAAGCATCACGCCGCCCCTTTGACCGTTAGGCGGTCGGATTCCACTTTCCCGTCGACCATCCAGATAAGGCGGCGCGCATATTCGGCCATCTCGCGTTCATGGGTAACCATGATGATCGTCAGCCCTTCATCTCTGTTAAGTTTTTGCAAAAGCTCCATGATCTCGATGGACAGCTTGGTGTCGAGGTTACCTGTCGGTTCATCCGCCAAGACCACCTGCGGATCGCCGGCAAGCGCGCGGGCAATCGCCACGCGCTGTTGTTGGCCACCCGACAGTTCAGACGGATCGTGGTTTGCACGGCCAGCCAGCCCGACCTTTTCTAATGCGACCCGAGCGCGTTCCACGCGGTCGCTGCGACTCATGCCCTTGTAGATCAAAGGCAGTTCTACGTTCTGCATTGCGCTCATCCTTGGCAGAAGGTTGTAGCCCTGAAAGACAAAGCCCAAATAATTGCGCCGAAGCAGTGCCCGCTGATCGCGGTTAAGGTTTGCAACGTCAGTACCGTGGAAATTGTAGGCGCCCGAGGTCGGGCGGTCGAGACAGCCAAGCACATTCAATGCAGTGGACTTGCCCGACCCAGAGGGTCCCATGATCGCGACAAACTCACCAGTTTCGATCCGCAGGGTCACACCGTCCAATGCATGTACCTCGGCCTCGCCGATGCCGTAGACGCGCGTGATGTCGCGCAACTCAATCAGTGGGGGCTGCGCGTCACTCGGCATCGATCCGGTCTTCGATCACCTGATCACCTTCGGTCAGCTCGCCGCCCAGAATCTCGGTCACGTAGCCGTCTGTTTCGCCGGTCTCGACGGGCACCTCAACAGCGACGCCGTCCCGCAACACCCATACAGAGTCTTCCGTGGTTTGGGCGGCGCCAGTTCCGCTGGGCCGGCTCGGAAGGACCATGCCCAGAAGCCCGCTGCCGGAGCTTTCGCTCGTGGTCGTCTCTTGTGGAGGTGTGTAGCGCAGTGCCGCGTTGGGAACGACCAGCGCATCGGTCCGCGAGGCCACAGTGATCTCGGCCACTGCCGTCATACCGGGGAGCAGCGCCATGTCACTGTTGTCGAGCGACAGGATACCCTTATAAGTCACGATCCCATCGACGGTTTCGGACGCAAATCGCACTTCGGTTATTTCGGCGGGAAATTCGCGGTCGCCATGAGCCTCGACCGTGAACACGACCGGTTGGCCGACTTCTACGCGGCCGATGTCGAACTCGTCGATGTCGATCTGAAGTTCCATGCGCGTGAGGTCTCCAGCAATGGTAAACAGGATCGGCGCCTCAAGCGATGCCGCTACGATTTGCCCTTCATCTGCGGCACGATCCAGAACCACACCATCAATGGGCGAACAGATACAGGACTTTGAGAGATCAATCTGAACCAAATCAACATTGGCTTGTTGCAAATCGCGTGCCGCCCTGGCCGACGACAAATCGGCTCGAGCGCGATCAAAGGCCGCTTCTTGCGCCGCAAAGACCTGTTCGGTTTCGATACCACGCTGCTCCATTTCTAGTCCGCGTTCGTACTCTGCGCGCGTCTCCCTCAGCGTGACCTCGGCGATGGCAATTTGGGCCTCAGCCGATGCCAGCGACGCGTTCTGCACCACCAACTCGGCCTCAAGCCGTGACGTATCCAGTTCCGCCAGAACCGTTCCCACTTCGACCGCGTCATTGAAGTCAACCTGAACCTGCGTGATCGTGCCCGAAAGCTCGCTGGACACTTCGACCAGATCGGTTGGCTCAATCGTTCCGGTTGCAGAAACCGAGACCTGAATGTCGCCACGGCCCACGATCTCTGTCACATACACGGATCTGTCTGCGGACGTTCCAATTGGCACAAACACCCACACCGCAAAGCCGACCGCCACGATAGCGACAACTGCAAGCAACCGCCAAGGCCATCTCTTTTTGGAGCCAAGGCCGAGAGTCTTGGCGAGTCCATCACTTTCGTTCGTCATATCGTCCGTCCTGCAGTTGCTTTGATAAGCTTTGCAATGTCGTTTTTGGCGTCATCCATGGCATTACAAATGACAACCAAAATCCAGTCTAAGCGCGAGGCTTGTTTCTGCATTGAATGTACAGTGCTTTGCGCCACCTGCTTTGACCAAGATCAAGGCTGTTCGAAGCACTTGGCGATCTCATAGCAGACAGCTTGCATCGTTCCTGACTTGGATATGAGCTATGTTGGATCAGTCGGCGTCACGCAGGTTGCGCACGGGTCAATGTGGAGGCGGCTTACTCTTGATCGCCTCATTGTGCAGCAACTGGTCAGATGCGAACGATGCGCAAATTTTACGCGGCAGACTGTAGTTTCCAAGTCTGAATTCAATGCACTGAAGATACTGCTGTGGCGTATATCCGCCAACTTATGACCCGACGGAAACTTTCACCTCATACGTTGAAACCTCATAGCGAGGCGGCGCACCGCTTGCCCGATAGTTAAATGAGGGAACGAGACCATGTTAAGTTTACGACGCCTCGGACTGACTGCGACACTGTTGATTATGCCATTGGCAGCAACAGCGCACCACGGTGTCAGCGGCCAGTTTGACACCAGCCAGACAATAGAAGTGTCCGGACTGATCACCCGGATCAGCCTCGTGAACCCGCATGCCTATGTCTATTTTGATGTCACCGACGAAGCAGGCGATGTGGTCAATATGCGCTGCGAATTGACTTCGGGGTCATTGTTGAAACGCAGCGGCTGGACCGAAGAGATGTTTGAGATCGGCAGTGAGATCACGATCAGTGGATCACCTGATCGCGATGACCCAACGACCTGCCTGATCAACCAGATCACCTTTGCAAACGGGGTGACCGCTGATCGCGACAGCACATTTGGCGATGATGGCAGCATCAATGTCGCCGAACGCCAGATCACACGCGACGACGGCACACCAAACATTGCTGGCACTTGGGCGATGGAAAATGCCCAAGACCGTAGCGGTCCGCGCCCAACCGCAACCCTGACCGAAGCGGGGATGGCAGCTGTCGCCGACGCAAGCCCAGACCAAAACCCGCGTTTCAATTGTGAGATCACAAATCTCGCGATGGATTGGGTGTTTAACGGGATGGTGAACGAGATTGCGCAATCAGACACCGAAATCACGCTGACCTATGGTTTTATGGATCTGGCTCGCACGATCCATCTGGATGGCAGCGAAATGCCTGCAGATTTCACACCCAGCCGGGCTGGATATTCCACCGGCGTCTGGGACGGCGACACCTTGGTTGTGACAACCACTGGCTTTGATGAGGGCTGGATCATGGCGCCACTCGGCGGCCGGGCAGGTCTTGTCGTCGACGACGAAAATGGGGGTACTGAGGACGCTGAGCGTCCCGCGCGCCCAGAGCCGCCTGAAGGTGGACGGCGTGGCCCAGAGCCCGCCAAGAACAGCACGGAACTTACTGTCGTTGAACGGTTTTCGCTGAACGAAGATGGCACTGTGCTGATCCGCGAATATGCATTCACCGACCCGCTTTACCTCGAAGAGCCGTTTGAAGGCGCAGACGAGGTCGCGCTGACAGCAGATGCCTATGAGCCCTATGCCTGTGACGATCTCACAAACGAGCGGACTGAATAAAAACGGTGGGGCCCGCGCAAAGCCCATAAACCCCAAATTGACCGCTCTGCACAGATCAGAGCGCTACGAGAAAGGCAGCATATGGAAACGCTCTTCTGGCTTGAGGATTCGTTCATCGGAACCACGGTATCCAGCACCCTTTGGGGCTACCCGATTGTGTTGTCGCTGCACGCCATCGGCATGGCCACGATGGTTGGTGTCGCCCTGATGCTGACAATCCGTGTGCTTGGCTTTGCGACCTATATTCCGGTCACGACGATGGCCCCTTACTGGCGCATCGCGCTTGGCGGCTTTGTACTGAACCTGTTGTCAGGCACCGCCCTATTCTTTGGCGGCGCATCCATGCTGTTTTTCAACTGGGCCTTTCGGATCAAGATCATTTTGGTTGTGATCGGTCTGCTGCTGACATGGCAGTTGGTCAAGATCTGCATCGCACGCGCGGATGAAGTCCAGCCCCGCCACCGCAAACTCGCGGGTCTGGCGATGAGCATCTGGATCACCGCAATCATTTCTGGCCGTTTAATCGGCTATTTGGCTTAAGGAGGCACCACGACATGGATGCATTGCTATCTTCGGTCGTCGAGACCCTGAATGCCACCGCCCTCAACGGGCTCGTTATGGACAACCGCTATGTGTTTCCAGCGTTAGAGATGGCGCATTTCATGGGATTGTCCCTGCTGTTTGGATCTCTTTTGGTTGTGGATCTACGGGTCATTGGCGTGGCGCGCGACGTGCCAATGAACCGGGTCGACACCTTTGTGCGGTTTGCCCTGATTGGCTTTGCGATCAATCTGGTCACAGGCCTTTTGTTCCTTGTGGGGGATTCCGGTCGCTATCTGGTCAATGTGGCCTTTTGGGCCAAGATGGGGCTGATTGGGCTGGCGGGGCTTAATACCGCCTATTTCGTGCGCCGGATCAAACCGCAAATGGATGCAGGCACCGCCTCTGCCGATTTGACGGGCGGGGCACATCTTGTCGCGTGGCTTTCGCTGGCATTCTGGTCGGGCGTCATTATTCTGGGGCGGTTCATTCCTTATGTCGAAGATTTGTAAATCTGCGGCTCTGGGGCTGTGGTTGACCTTCTGTTTGGCCACCGCAGCGACAGCACATGGTGTTGCGGCCCAGGACCAAGGCTTTCTGACCCAGGCATCAGGTATCCACATCGGCCCCTTCATGTATCTGGGTGCCAAACATATGGTCACAGGCTACGACCATCTGCTCTATCTGGTGGGCGTGATCTTCTTTCTGGGACGGCTGCGCGATGTCGTCACCTTCGTCAGCCTGTTTGCGCTGGGGCATTCGATCACCTTGCTGTTCGGCGTGTTGTCGGGCCTGCATGTCAACACTTACCTGATCGATGCAATCATCGGGCTGTCGGTCTGCTACAAGGCGCTGGAAAACCTTGGGACGCACCGCCTGGTAAATGCCAAGGCAGCTGTTTTTGGCTTTGGTCTGGTGCATGGGCTGGGGCTGGCCAGCAAACTGCAAGATCTGGCGCTGTCCTCTGACGGGTTAATCATCAATATGCTGGCCTTCAACCTTGGGGTTGAGATCGGACAGATCATGGCACTGATATTGCTTTATGGCGGCTTGGCATGGCTGCGACAGCGGCCTGATTTCACACGCATTGCCACAACCGGAAATGTCCTTTTGTTCGGCGCGGGGCTGGTCCTGTTCGCCATGCAGGCGGTCGGGTATTTCATCACATAAGGAGACGCTCCAATGACACTGACAACAAAACTGATCGCAGCAGCCCTGGGGGGTGGTGCCGTGCTGGTCCTGACCGTATTACCTGCCGAATACGGGATCGACCCGACGGGCGTGGGCAGCAAGCTGGGCCTCACAGCGATGGCGCAAGAAGCCACGACGCAAGCCCCCTTTGAAGGCGTCTTAGAGTTCAACATCGGTGAATATGACCCGACCGCAGACCTCATTGACACCTCCGTCCAAGGCCTGATCCACCGCGAAAATGCGCCATTCCACACAGAGGTCATCGACATCATGATCGAAGATTTCGGCGAAATCGAACATAAATTCATCATGGAGGCCGACACGACCTTCGTCTATTCTTGGGAGGTACTGGATGCCGAGGGTGACGGCGTCTACTACGACTTTCACGGCCATCCAGCGAGTGCTGACGCCGCCGATTACCCCGAAGATTTTGAGATGGCCTATGCAAAGGGCGAAGGCACATCACAGCACGGCTCCTTCACCGCACCCTTTCCCGGCTACCACGGGTTCTACTTCATGAATATCGAAGAAGGCCCAATCACCGTCCGCCTGACAATCAGCGGATACTGGAACGAACACAAAGAAATGTACCGCGCCGTCAAAGATGAGGTGCTGGTAAACGAAGAGTTCTGAGTTCACAGGCAAACTGGGGACGCGTAGCCGCCCGCCTACACAAATCCGGATTTTCCGTGACCTGTAAGTTGGCGTTCTGACCTTTGCTGCACCCTGCAGGAATGGCCGATTATTACGCCGCCTCGCAGCAACGCAAACAGCAGCAGTATTCATGCTGCGAGCGGTAGGTGCTCCCTGCCGACATGGTCCAGATATCGATCCGCTCAACAATACTCAACGTGTCTTCCAACTCAACGCCAGGGTAACGCAGGGTGCTATCGATCTTCGTGTGCCCTGTCAGAAGTTTTATCGCTTGGAGGTTCCCTGTTTTTCGGTGAATTTCAGCTTCTTTTGTTCGCCGAAGTGAGTGGGTGCCGTACCGCAACACATCCCTGACATTCGGATCGACCCGCAACTGCCGTTTCAATGGCGTAACTGACCGTTGATGGCAGTTCCTTCGCTCGCAGATTCGGCAGGGCACGTGTGCCTCGGCTATTCCCGCTTCCATATGGTCGGCATAGATGATCACGTCTGCAAGTTTGATTTTGTACCCCAACGCAATGGCATAGCGCCGGCTTGGTGCGTCATAGACCCCACCCGGATTGGGAGAATAGTCGGCGGTAGGCGACCACAAGTGTCATCAATTTTCAATTGGCGGTGCGGTCTCATGTCGCGCGAATACCGGTATGGGCAGGAGCATAACAACCATCCAAGCATCAAAAAGATTATCGTAATTGCCTCTGGGCATCGCGAATAGCATGACACAAAATAGTAAAACGAAGGTACTTGGAATGAGGTAAATCTTTCCGATTTTGTACCGGAAATTCAGTTGTCCGCCAATCGCTTGCACTGCGCAGATGAGCGCTATCACGCCCCCGCAATAAAGGCCGAGGTAAAACCCGAAAATCCCAAACGTGGCAAAAAGGGTTGCGCTGATCGTTGCCGGATAACCCCAGTAGATTTTCAACATTCTCGTTCGCTCCTATGTGCGGCTCGCCTTTAAGATTTATCAATCCACCTGATACGGCAACACGTCCCTGATATTCGGATCGACCCGCAACTGCCGTTCCAATGGCGGGACAGAGCGTTGATGGCAGTTCTTTCGCTCGCAGATCCGGCAGGATACGCCGATTGGAACATATGCTTCGGCCATTCCCGTTTCCATGTGATCGGCATAGATGATCGCGTCTGCATGTTTTATTTCGCAACCCAGCCCAATAGCATAGCGGCGGGTTGGAGCGTCATAGGCTCCACCCGATTTGCTCACGTCGCGGGCAAGGCAGAAGTAACGCACCCCGTCAGGTGTTTCGGCCAGTTGGCGCAGGAATTGGCCCGGCAGTTCGAACGCTTGGTGGACATTCCAAAGCGGGCAGGCGCCGCCGTATCGCGCGAATTGTAGCGTGGTCGCCGAGTGCCGTTTGGTGATCGTGCCAGCCTGATCGACGCGCACAAAAAAGAACGGAATGCCCTTGTTGCCGGGTCGTTGCAGCGTGGAAAGCCTGTGTGCCACCTGTTCAATCGACGCGCCAAAGCGGGATGAGAGCCGTTCCAGATCGTGCCGGGTTTCCTTGGCCGCCGTGATGAATTCGCCATAAGGCATTAGAGCGGCCCCGGCGAAGTAATTGGCAAGGCCAACCTTGGCGATGCCCCGCGCCTCTTCCGATTGAAAGCGGGCCAGATCCAGAGTTGCCTCAAGCAGATCGGCCTGCGTGATCAGTGCCAGTTGCATCAAGAGCTGAAACGTCTGCGTGGCGGGGTGGCTTTGGTGTGAAATGGTCAGCGTCTTGCTGGCTGCATCGTAGTGGCGCAGTGCTGCATTTTCAGCCCGGACTACGGTGATTTGCCGTTCCGCGAGAATGCGGGTGACTGCTTCGGCCCTTGTTTCATCCAATTTACATTTGCTGGCAAAGCGTTCTGCGCTGCGATCCACCGCGTCGATATAGTTGTCGCAGTAATGAAAGAAATCGCGGACCTCTTCCCATGGGCTAGGCTGCAGGCGGGCGTCTTCGCGGCCCAACGCCTCATCCAATGAGGCGAGCCGTTCGTGGGTTTGCCGGTAGGCCGCATGCAGATCCAGAAAAGCACGCGCGATGGCGGGCGCGTTGGAGGCCGCAAGCCGAAGATCGGCGAGAGCTGGGGCAGGGCCGGTGAACACGGGATCGGCCAGCGCCTCGCGCATGTCACTGACAAGGCGGGCCTCGTCCCCTGACTGCAATTCAGTCACGTCAAAGCCGAATTCCTGCGCCAGTCCCAACACTACGCCGGTCGACACAGGGCGATTGTTGTTTTCCATCTGGTTGAGATAGGGCAGCGACACGCCCAGCTTTTCAGCGAATGCCTTTTGCGTCAGCGACAACCGACCGCGCAATTCGCGCAGCTTTGCCCCGGCATAAAGTTTCTGAATGGCCATATCGCCCCTTTGCAGATTTGCTGGATCGTGGTGTACCGTCTGCAAAGCTAGCAAAGCAAGGGTCAGCCGAGCCGTTTTTCCCGTCGTATGACAAGGATGATGGACGCCATCGCCAAAAGCGCCGTTGTCAGCATAAGCGTTTGCAGGGGCAGGGTGCCGCTTTCCTCGCTTAGGATGGCGCCGGCAAATTGGGACAGAACCGCGCCGCCGCCAATCATGATAGCGCCGCCAAGGCCGCTGGCCGTACCTGCCAAATGGGGCCGGACCGAGATGGAACCCGCCATGACGTTGGGCATTGTCAGCCCGTTCCCGAGGCCCAGGAAGGTGCAGAAGCCAAAAAAGATCATTGGATGTTCGAAGCCCATTAAAGAAAGCCCTGCCGATACCGCCATGCCTCCGCTGGTAATGTAGGTGCCGATCAATGCCATCTGGTTGATGCCAAACTGGATCGAGAATCGACCGGATAGGTAGTTGCCTGCTGCATAGCCTATGGCTGGTGAACCCAGCGCGACGCCGGCCCAAAGTGGGGTGAGGCCGAAGATGCCAGATGCGACGAATGATGCCCCACCGAGCAGCGCAAAAAACGCGCCGGACGAGAAGGCTGCGCAAAGTGTATATCCCCAGAAGCGCGGTGATTGCAGCAGTTCGGGATAGGTCTGAACCTGATCGCGAAAACTGACGCCTTGGCCTGCTACCGTCTCCCCTTGGTCAAAATAGCAAAGTGTGAAGACCGCGATGCCAGCGAGGCCCAGAAAGATGAAAGTAGCGTGCCAATCAAAAAGTTGTTCAAGCGCTCCACCGATCATTGGGCCAACCATCGGGACCAGCGCCATGCCCATGGTCACGTAACCGATCATCGATGCGGCCTCGTCCTGTGGCACGATATCACGCACAACGGCGCGGCCCAGAACCATAGCCGTGGCGACCGCACCCTGCATGATGCGGAAGAACAGAAATGTCTCGACCGTGTTCGACATGGCTGCCCCAAATGTCGCGACAATAAAGATGGCGAGCGCCGTCAATATGACGCGCCTGCGCCCGAACCTGTCAGAGATTGGGCCAACAAAAACCTGCAAGATGGCTGTAGCGGCCAGATATCCCGATACCGCCAGTTGGATCACGGCATAAGGCGTGTCGAAATATTCCGTCATTGCGCTGAGCGACGGCAGGAAGATCGACATGTTCAACGCTGATATGCCCGTAAGCAGAACCAGAGTGATGATATGCGGTGGAGTTGTCCGATCGAGAAACCGGATCACAGGAGGGGAGACCATACCACACGGTAGGATGGCGCGAGGGGGATGTCCACGCGATACAGCGGTTTGCAGATGGTGGATAGTTCGCAGTTTTGCAAATACTGCACGAGCATGGATAATAAATTTGCAAATATTCTGTTTTGTGCTTCTGATCCTTCTTCGTGATAGATAAACGAGCATCAAACGAGGGAGGAACGCCCATGGACATTCTGCAAGAGCTGCAAGATCGCAGAGACACCGCGCGGCTTGGAGGCGGCGAAAGACGCATTGCCGCACAGCACGCCAAGGGTAAGCTGACAGCGCGCGAACGGATCGATCTGCTGCTCGACGAGGGTTCTTTCGAAGAGTTCGATATGTTCGTGGCCCACCGATGCACCGATTTCGGAATGGGTGAAGACCGGCCAGCTGGAGACGGTGTTGTCACGGGCTGGGGGACCATCAACGGCCGCATGGTCTACGTATTCAGCCAGGACTTCACTGTCTTTGGCGGATCGCTTTCGGAAACGCATGCGCAGAAGATCTGCAAGATCATGGATATGGCGGTGCAGAACGGCGCACCTGTGATTGGTTTGAACGATTCAGGTGGTGCGCGCATTCAGGAAGGTGTGGCCAGCCTTGCCGGTTATGCCGATGTTTTTCAGCGCAATATCATGGCCTCTGGTGTGGTCCCACAGATCAGCGTGATCATGGGCCCATGTGCAGGTGGGGCGGTTTATAGCCCGGCGATGACCGACTTCATCTTCATGGTGAAGGATTCGTCCTACATGTTTGTCACTGGCCCTGATGTTGTGAAAACCGTGACAAACGAGGTCGTGACCGCCGAAGAGCTGGGCGGCGCCAGCACCCATACCAAAAAATCGTCCGTTGCGGACGGTGCCTTTGAAAACGATGTCGAAGCATTGGCCGAAGTACGACGGCTGGTGGATTTCCTGCCGCTCAATAACCAGCAAAAACCGCCCGTGCGCCCGTTCTTTGATGATGTGAACCGGCTGGAAGACAGCCTTGATACGCTGATCCCCGACAATGCGAACTCACCTTATGATATGAAAGAACTGATCGGAAAACTCGCTGATGAGGGCGATTTTTACGAGATACAGGAAGACTACGCCAAGAACATCCTGACGGGCTTTATCCGGTTGGAAGGATCGACGGTGGGTGTCGTGGCAAACCAGCCGATGGTGTTGGCCGGGTGTTTGGATATCGACAGCAGCCGCAAAGCTGCCCGGTTCGTGCGTTTCTGCGATGCGTTCGAAATCCCGATCCTGACGCTGGTGGACGTGCCGGGGTTTCTGCCGGGAACGTCTCAGGAATATGGCGGGGTGATCAAGCACGGCGCCAAGCTGCTCTTTGCCTATGGAGAGGCTACCGTGCCAAAAGTCACGGTGATCACCCGCAAAGCTTATGGTGGTGCCTATGATGTGATGGCGTCCAAGCATCTGCGCGGCGATTTCAACTATGCATGGCCAACGGCGGAAATTGCGGTGATGGGGGCCAAAGGCGCAACCGAAATCATCCATCGCGGCAAGTCCGAAGAAGAGATCGCAGAGCGGACCAAGGAATACGAAGACCGGTTTGCCAACCCTTTCGTGGCTGCAGAAAAAGGGTTCATAGACGAGGTGATCATGCCGCATTCGACCCGGCGCAGGGTCTGCCGGGCCTTTGCGTCGCTACGAGGCAAGAAGCTGCAAAACCCGTGGAAGAAGCATGACAATATACCGTTGTGATGATGCGTTCAGTACCTAAGTTCTTTGTGGCATTGGCGTTTGGCTTAGTCATCCTTGTCTATTTTTGGTTTGGGTCGACCAAGCCAGAAAAATCAATCATTCGTTTCCATGCTGCTGGCAATGAAATGTTCGGACGAGACTTATCGGTTCGGCAGGACATGGACAGCTTCGCGGTCTCCGCTTTTGTGGCCATCAGAAAGAACCGCGCTGGCTGGACACGCCTCACGCCCGACATTGCGCGGGCGATTTGCGGGGGCTTGCTTACTCTGGCTACAGCACCGTCACAAAAGCTGGTTGAACGGGACGCAGTGTATCGTGTGGAATTCACTATAAACGACACAGGATTTCTAAGTGATCGTGACATAGAAAAAGACAACACGATACCCGTCAGGGTCAGAGATGGGCAATGTATCGTTTCAACGGAGGCTGACGTTCAGAGACTTGCGATGCCTGCGCCTTTGCAACAATGGACAATAACAGAAGGTGATATTGACGTGAAAACCAACATGCCGAGCATCGTCTTTGATATCGAAAACGGTAACAACTACCAGGCAGCGTTGGACACGTTCGCACCAAATGTCGCCTGCAACGTCGTGCTGAAAGAAATTCGAAACGGTATGCTGCGTTTTCCGGAACTGGATGATTTTGATCATCTGACGGTGAGCGTACGCAATAAGCGTGGAAGCAACCTATTCTATATCTCGACGGGCCGATCTTGGACATTTGATGTCGTCGGTGATGTATGTGTTTCTGGTAAGGAGGTCGATGGATGACGATTTTTCCTAGTTCAACAGATCACAATTTGCGAGCGAATGGTGCAATAGGTAACAACGCGTGTGCGGCATTGCTGCCTGATGTTGTGGTGGTTTGGGAAAAACCCGCAAGATATTCGATCGCGGCGCGGAGGCTGTACAATTATTGCGTTGCGTCGGCGTCACATCGCTTAATGATCAACACGCAGGCCTATCAAAACAAAGGATTTTTTGTCATTCTGTCGGAGTGCGGCGCTAAGATCGCATCAATAACAAAAAGCGTGGCATCTTACGTGTTGCGCGATAATCGAGGCAGATCAAGACAATGGCAAAAGGAATTACCGTTTTTTCAATTGCTGCCACAATGGCAATTGTCGCAGCTTTCGGCAGTAACGATCGGGGCAACACGATCACAACATCCGATGCAGCGGTTTTACAATCGTCCCAATGGGGCCAATTTAACTGATTATTCCGGACGGGCTTTCGGGCCCGTCCGCCCTTCGCGATACGGGGGGCGTTAGGATGGAAAAGTATCGGGGCTTCCCAGGCCGCCTGCCGGGAACAGATTATCAATTCACCATAAGGCGCGCCAACAAGGAGGGGGCCACCCCGCTGACCGAGCGTGTGCGCTATGCCGACCGTCGTCCGGCGGACAAGCGGGCTGACGAAGGCTTTATGCGGGCGTTATGGGAATATTTCGGGGACCAACCCTTTGCCCGCGGCAATCTGGATGCCGGTCGGTTGGGCTGGCTTCTTGGGCGCGAAGTGATTCCTGCAGAGGACCCGTTTGACCCTGCAAGCTATGACGCGCTGCTTAGAATCGATGTGGATGTTGCCCGCGTCAGCTTTCCCGACATTTCAGGATTGTAGGATGCGGACTGGTTTTACAGTGTGTGACACACAAATCAGGCGGTGGTTTGCCCATCTGCTTTCCGGGCGGTTTTTCCGCTTGTTGCACGATCAGCCTGCGCGCGACGCCGCCAAGATGTTACCGCGTGGCAACGCTAGCAGGGTGGTAATGCGCCAAAATGGTCAATTGTCCGCCGACCAGTCGATTGCTTTCAAAGACCAACAGATCAGTTTCGTACAGCCCTCCATCGGCGAAAAACCCCCTGTTATTGAATATCAATCTGCCATAGCTATTGAGTTTACCTCGGTTAGCGTCGATTCTGGCGCGACTTCGAAATCAACAGTAGGCGGAAGATCATGCATAAGAAATCTATCATCATCGCGACAGTGGCTGCGTTCAGTTTGGCAGGCTGCTTGGAAGGCGACACAGAACGTGGCGTGGCCGGTGCAGGTGCCGGGCTTGTCGCAGCTGAAGTGCTTGACACAGATCCAGTTGGCACAGCCGTTGCAGGCGCTGCCATCGGCGTTCTTTGTGACGACGCAGGTATCAACGCCTGCCGCTAAGGTAGACACACGCACCACTCACGAACATCTAAACTACGATTGCCGCCGTAGGGGTTTCCCCCCTGCGGCGGTTTTGCGTTTTGGGGACGGAAACTAATGTTCAAGAAAATACTCATCGCCAACCGTGGCGAAATCGCCTGTCGTGTTATCAAGACTGCCCGCAAGATGGGTATTCAGACGGTCGCGATTTATTCCGATGCCGACCGCAATGCGCTGCATGTGAAGATGGCTGATGAGGCGGTCCATATCGGCCCACCCCCCGCGAACCAATCCTACATCGTCATCGACAAGGTGATGGACGCGATCAAGCAGACAGGGGCCGAGGCCGTACATCCGGGTTATGGTTTTCTATCTGAAAACCCCAAATTCGCGGACGCGCTTGAGGCTGCCGGTGTTGCGTTCATTGGGCCCCCCAAGGGTGCGATTGAGGCGATGGGGGACAAGATCACCTCCAAAAAGATCGCACAAGATGCCAACGTGTCCACGGTTCCCGGCTATATGGGCCTGATCGAAGACGCCGAAGAGGCGGTAAAGATTTCGAACGAGGTTGGCTATCCTGTGATGATCAAAGCCTCTGCGGGGGGCGGCGGCAAGGGTATGCGCATCGCGTGGAATGACGACGAGGCCCGCGAAGGGTTTCAGTCTTCCAAGAACGAGGCGGCGAATTCTTTCGGCGACGACAGGATTTTCATCGAGAAATTCGTTACACAGCCACGCCACATTGAAATTCAGGTGCTATGCGACGGTCACGGCAACGCCGTCTATCTGCACGAACGCGAATGTTCGATCCAGCGCCGGAACCAGAAGGTGATCGAAGAGGCACCATCGCCATTCCTTGATGAGGCCACCCGCAAGGCGATGGGTGAGCAGTCTGTAGCATTGGCACAGGCTGTGGGCTACACCAGCGCCGGAACCGTTGAATTCATCGTCGATGGCGACCGCAACTTCTATTTCCTCGAAATGAACACCCGTTTGCAGGTCGAACATCCTGTGACAGAGCTGATCACCGGCATTGATCTGGTCGAACAGATGATCCGGGTCGCGGCGGGTGAAAAGCTGCCGTTCCAGCAATCGGATTTGAAAATCAACGGCTGGGCCATGGAAAGCCGCCTATACGCCGAAGACCCCTATCGTGGCTTCCTGCCGTCCATCGGCCGTCTGACCCGCTACCGCCCCCCTGTGGAAGAGGCGGAGGCCACACGGGCTGTCCGCAATGATACCGGCGTATTCGAGGGCGGCGAGATCAGCATGTATTATGACCCGATGATTGCAAAGCTGTGTACGTGGGGCCCGGACCGGGCGGCGGCGATTGAGGAAATGCGGCTGGCGCTGGACGGCTTCGAGGTTGACGGGATCGGGCATAACCTGCCGTTTCTGGCGGCGGTCTATGACCACCCCAAATTCACCAGTGGGGATATGACCACTGCGTTTATTGAAGAAGAATATCCCGACGGTTTTGATGGTGTGACACTGCCTGATGATACCTGCATCCGTATCGCAGCGGCGGCTGCAGCGATGCACAGGGTCGGTGAAATCCGCCGTGCCCGTATTTCAGGCCGGATGGACAATCACGAACGCCATGTCGGGGCGGATTGGGTCGTCAGCCTGCAGGGTGCGTCCCATGAGGCCCATATTGCCGCTGACAAGGACGGCGCGGACGTGACTATCGGTGGTCAGACATTGCGGGTGGAAAGCGACTGGACACCCGGTGATCCACTGGCCCGACTGATGGTTGATGGGGCACCGCTGGTCCTGAAGGTTGGCAAGGTATCTGGCGGATTCCGCGTGCGCTATCGTGGGGCCGACCTGAAGGTCCATGTGCGCAGCCCGCGTCAGGCGGAACTGGCCGCCTTGATGCCCGAAAAACTGCCGCCAGATACGTCGAAATTCCTGCTCTGCCCCATGCCCGGCCTGATCGTGAAGGTGGATGTGGCTGTGGGCGACGAAGTGCAGGAGGGACAAGCGCTTTGCACGGTCGAGGCCATGAAGATGGAGAACATCCTACGGGCCGAACGCAAAGGCGTGGTCAAGAAGGTGAATGCCGGGCCGGGCGATAGTCTGGCTGTGGATGACGTGATCATGGAGTTTGAATAGCTTCATGCCGGAACCAATCCAAAACATTGGTCGTTCCAATCTGGGACTAGCCGCTATTTTGGCGTTGTCCGGTTGCGCTATGGATGACGAGGCTCAATTTCGGGAAATCGTTGCGTCTTGGCTTGATGTCGGCGAGCAGCAGTTTTTCGAAAGCAAATTCTCCTGCACGGCGGCGATTTATACTGCAACGACGGACGAGATTGATCCGTCCGTCACACTTGCGTCCTCAATCGAAGAAGGCGTTGAGGTGATGGAAGCTGATGAAGTCATCGCATTTGACGATACTTCGCGAAGCCCAAATGATGTTATTGATGCGGTTGATGCTGAACATATCGGCATGGCACCCGCCATGATCGCCGCTGGCATATCTGGTAAGCAATGCATGCCTGAAAATTTCAGAAAGGCGTTTTTGAGTGCGTCAGCAGATGCCGGTTCTATCCTCGTTGTAGATCAGGACAATACCCTGATGGCTATTTTAGACCGAGCGAACCTGCGTGTTTATGCAGTGAGGGGAGATGTATGAAACCGCTCGATGCTCAACCCTCGCGCCGGTCCTCAATCTCTTGCTGTCGCATGGGCATCTTGTCGATTGAGCGTGATAACTCGCGCACATCCCACGGGGACGGTTTGCGCAGTTTGACCTGTCCGTCCTTGCCGACCAGTGCCAACATAAAGCCGCGCGGCCGCAACTCTGTGCGCCATTCCGTATCGGCGTCAGGGTCGGTGTCTGTGATGACGATAACATCCCGCTCTGCCAATTCGCCGATCCGGTCGGTCAAAAGCTCCATTTGCTGGATGAAGCTGGGGTCGTTGGGGCTTTCGGCGAATACGACAACCGGGCGCGCCAGCCATTGCAGGTCTGCCAGTGCGATGTCAGCCGCATCCACAATTTGGGTATGGTCGGCCTGCCAGGCTTCGAGGGCATTTGCGTCCTGTGCGGCGGCGGTGGAGGCAGCGATCAATGCGATGACGGCCCCACAGATGTTTTTCAGTCTTTTCATAAAATTAGATATAGAGGCGGGTTTGGCAAAAGCTAAGGCCCAACCGCCGCATGTGGCAAACAATTTTCCGTTTGCATCTGCTTATCCGTTTCGGAGGGTCCGATGACCGACAAGAAAACCTGGGAAGAGACCGCAAAGAAAGAGTTGCGTGGCAAGTCTTTGGACGCGCTGACATGGGACACGCTTGAAGGCATACCGGTCCAACCGCTTTATACTGCGGATGATGTGAAGGGCCTGCCGCATATGGGCGGTGTCCCCGGTACGGCACCCTTTACTCGCGGGGTGAAGGCCACGATGTATGCAGGCCGCCCCTGGACGATCCGCCAATATGCAGGGTTTTCGACGGCTGAAGAATCCAATGCGTTTTATCGCAAGGCACTGGATGCGGGCCAGCAGGGGGTCTCCGTCGCCTTCGATCTGGCCACGCATCGGGGCTACGACAGTGATCATCCGCGTGTCGAAGGCGATGTCGGCAAGGCCGGTGTCGCCATCGACAGTGTTGAGGACATGAAAATCCTGTTCGACGGCATCCCGCTCGACAAGGTTTCGGTGTCCATGACGATGAACGGCGCCGTGATCCCGATCCTCGCCAATTTCATCGTGGCTGGGGAAGAGCAGGGGCATGACCGGTCGGTGCTGTCGGGGACAATTCAGAACGACATTCTGAAGGAATTCATGGTCCGTAATACCTATGTCTATCCACCCGAACCGTCGATGCGGATCATCGCGGACATCATCGAATACACCACCAACGAGATGCCGAAATTCAACTCCATCTCGATCAGCGGCTATCACATGCAAGAGGCCGGGGCGAACCTGGTGCAGGAACTGGCCTATACGCTGGCCGATGGCCGTGAATATGTCCGTGCAGCGATTGCGCGGGGCATGGATGTGGACCGGTTTGCCGGGCGGTTGTCGTTCTTCTTTGCCATCGGCATGAATTTCTTCATGGAAGCCGCAAAGCTGCGCGCGGCCCGTCTGCTTTGGTCACGGATCATGGCAGAATTTGAACCCAAAGACCCCAAGTCATCGATGCTGCGCACCCATTGCCAAACGTCGGGGGTCAGCTTGCAAGAGCAGGACCCCTACAACAACGTGGTCCGTACCGCCTATGAAGCGATGAGCGCCGTGTTGGGCGGCACCCAGTCCCTGCACACCAACGCATTGGACGAGGCGATTGCCCTTCCCACCGAATTCAGCGCCCGCATTGCCCGCAACACCCAGTTGATATTGCAGGAAGAAACCGGCGTGACCAATGTGGTCGATCCGTTGGCCGGATCTTACTATGTCGAAAGTCTGACCCATGAATTGGCCGAAAAGGCCTGGGCCTTGATCGAAGAAGTCGAGGAGATGGGCGGCATGACCAAAGCCGTGGCATCCGGCATGCCCAAGCTGCGGATTGAGGAAACCGCAGCCCGTCGTCAGGCCGATATCGATCGCGGGACCGAAGTGATCGTTGGTGTCAACAAGTACCGCAAGGATCAGGAAGACCCGATTGATATCCTCGATATCGACAACGCCGCCGTTCGTGACGCACAGATCAAACGGCTTGAGACAACCAGGGCAGGGCGCGATGACGCGGTTTGCGAGGCGGCATTGACCGAATTGACACGCCGGGCGACGGAAGGCGGCAACCTGCTCGCCGCCGCTGTTGAGGCGTCACGCGCGCGCGCCACTGTGGGAGAGATCAGCATGGCAATGGAAAAGGCATTTGGACGGCACCGGGCAGAGGTCAAGACCCTCGCCGGAGTTTACGGCGCAGCATATGAAGGCGACGAAGGCTTCGCTGCCATCCAGTCAAGCGTTGAAGCCTTCGCCGAGGAAGAAGGCCGCCGCCCCCGGATGCTCGTCGTCAAGATGGGGCAGGACGGCCACGACCGGGGCGCAAAGGTGATTGCCACGGCCTTTGCCGACATTGGCTTTGACGTCGATGTTGGTCCGCTGTTTCAGACGCCCGCAGAGGCAGCACAGGATGCCATAGACAACGATGTCCACGTGATCGGCATCAGCAGCCAGGCTGCAGGGCACAAGACGCTTGCGCCCAAGCTGGTTCAGGCGCTCAAGGATGCCGGGGCCGAGGATATTCTCGTCATCTGCGGAGGTGTGATCCCGCAGCAGGACTATCAGTTCCTCTATGACAGCGGGGTCAAGGCGATCTTTGGGCCGGGGACGAATATCCCGGCGGCCGCGCAGGATATTCTGGGCCTGATCCGTGAGGCGCGGGCTTAGCCCGTCGCTTTGTCCGACCCGGTTCGGCTTCTGACTGGCGTGAAGCGCGCAAGCCCATGCTGGTTTGTCCTAAGAACAAAGCGTTACTTGTTGCACCATAATCCATAGCTGGCTTGCATCACGACAAGATCGGCGCTTTGCTTGCATTGTCGCGTCATTTCGCTTCGAAAGGCAGAAAAATGATCAAGCTGGACCATTTAGCAGTCGCTTCCAGCGAATTGGGCCAAGGTGTCGCGTGGGTTGAGGATACATTGGGTGTGCCAATGGTGTCTGGCGGAAAACACGCCCGGTATGGCACGCATAACAGCCTTTTGGGTTTGGCCGATGGTTTGTATCTCGAAGTGATAGCGGTGGACCCCGACGCTGCCATTGATGGCCCCCGCTGGTTCAATTTGGATCACTTCGAAGGCCCACCGCGTCTGACCAACTGGATTTGCCGCATGCCCGATATCAGCGCTGCACCTGATATTGCGGGACCGCCAGTTGATCTCGAACGCAACGATCTACGCTGGCAAATTACTGTGCCAGATGATGGTAGCTTGCCGCATGGCGGCGCATTCCCCACGCTGATCGAATGGGGCGCAGGCGTCAGCCCGCCCGGAGAAAGTCTACCACAAAGCGGTTGCCGTTTGATCGAACTTATCGTCAGTCATCCGGACAGCCAGCGCATCGCGTCGCTGATCGACCTCAATGACCCGCTTGTGCGGTGGGAGGTCGGGCCGCCGGGGTTTCAGGCGACGATTGAGACGCCTCATGGTATCAGGGTCTTGCAGTGATCCGGGCCGCACGGGCTACGGATGCCCCGGCGATCATGGAAATCTGGAACGCCGTGATCCGCGACACAACGATTACCTTCACGCCAACCGAGTTAACTTTTGCAGAAGTCGAACTTAAGCTGGCAGGCCCGCATCCATTTCTGGTATGGGAGGAAGGGTCGCAAGTTTCTGGTTTTGCCCGGTATTTTCCGTTTCGCAGCGGTGAGGGTTATCGGTTCACCGTCGAACACTCCATCATGCTGGCGCCTTCTGCCCAAGGTCGTGGCGTGGGGCGGGCGCTGATGTTGGCCTTGTTTGAGCACGCCGTTCAGGCCGATATCCACGCCATGGTCGCGGGGATCAGCGCTGAAAATGCGGACGCTATCGCGTTTCATGCGATAATGGGTTTTGAAACGGTTGCAACCATGCCAGAGGTCGGGTTCAAGTTCGGGCGCTGGATTGATCTGGTACTGATGCAAAAGCGGTTTTGATAAAGGACGACCAATGTCAATCTGGACACGCATTGCCGACGCAATCTCGGCCCTTGCTGCGGGCGAGGGGTTGTCGGCTGTGTTCGACAAACTGCGCAGCAGCCCGGACCGGAGCGTCGGCTTTACCATTGCCGTCATTGCCCTTGGCGCCAAGATGGCCAAGGCTGATGGTCGTGTCACCCGCGATGAGGTCATCGCTTTTCGCGAGGTGTTCGTGATCCCGCCCGAGGAAGAAGAAAACGCCGCCCGCGTTTTCAACCTTGCCCGGCAGGACGTGGCCGGCTTTGATACCTATGCCCGCCGCATCAAGGCGATGTATGGCGATGACGACGCACCGCTTTGCGATCTGTTGGAAGGGTTGTTCCACATTGCGTTGGCGGACGGCAATTATCACCCAAAGGAAGATGACTTTCTGCATCGCGTGGCCGAAATTTTTGGCTTTGACGACCGCCAATTCGCCCGCGTCCGCGCCCAGTTTGTCCCCGATGCAGAGCGCGACCCTTATGATGTGCTGGGCGTCGCCCCCAATACTCCGGTGGATGAGATCAGGGTGGTCTGGCGCGATTTGGTACGCAATACCCACCCCGACCGGATGGTTGCCCGTGGTGTGCCGGAAGAGGCGGTGAAACTGGCCGAGCGTCGCCTTATCGTCATCAACCGTGCGTGGGAGCAAATCCAGGATCACGCCGCGTGAGGCTGGCCACCTATAACGTCGAATGGTTCAACAACCTTTTTGATGACAAGGGTGCGTTGATCAATAATAGCGGATGGTCCGGCCGTTGGGATGTCACCCGTGAACAGCAGACCGCGGCGCTTGGCCACGTGTTCAAAGCGCTGGATGCCGATGCTGTGATGATCATTGAGGCCCCCGACAGCAGCCGCAAACGCAGTTCGGTGCGGGCGCTGGAGAATTTCGCCAAGCATTTCGGGTTGCGCACAAGCGAGGCTTTGGCCGGGTTTCAAAATGATACGCAGCAGGAAATCGCGCTGCTTTATGATCCGGATGCGCTTGATGCGCGCCATGATCCAAAGGCGGATGATGGCATTCCGCGCTTTGATGGCGAATTCGGCATGGATCTGGATATCGATGCCGCCCCCGACCCGATCCGTTGGTCCAAACCGCCACTTGAAATCGCCTTGCAAACCAAGGCCGGACGGGCCCTGCGTCTGATTGGCGTCCATGCCAAATCCAAAGCCCCGCACAGCGCACGAAACGACGCGGATGCTATCCGTGTATCAATCGAAAACCGGCGCAAGCAATTGGCGCAATGCATCTGGCTGCGCAAGCGAGTTGAAACACATCTGGCTGCCGGGGATGACCTGATCGTGCTGGGCGACTTCAACGATGGGCCGGGTTTGGACACCTATGAAAAACTGTTTGGCCGGTCGGGGGTCGAGATTGTTTTGGGCGAAGATGATGATGCCCAGCTTTACGATCCCCATGCCCGAATGGCGCTGGGCCGCAGGGTTGGTGCGATGCCCTCGACCGCGCGCTTCAAACGCGAAAACGGGGCGTATTTACAGGCTCTTCTAGACTACATCATGATCTCTCTGGGGCTGATGGCCGATGCGCCCAAATGGCAAATCTGGCATCCGTTTGATCATCCGGGTTGCTACGCCAATCCCGATCTTTGTCAGGCCTTGCTGACCGCATCGGACCATTTCCCGGTCGTTCTGGACATTGCGTTGTGATTTGAAAATCCAGGCCGAAATGACTATATTCACAGCATGAAACAGATTGCTGCATTGATCATCGGTTTTGGTTTGGCGGCGTCCCCCGTCGCCGCTCAGGATCAGAATGGTGAAGTGGATGAAGGCTTTAGCCTGATGGAAGAGGGCGCGCGCATGCTGATGCGCGGTCTGATGGCCGAGATGGAACCCGCAATGGAAGACCTGCGCGGGTCGCTGGACGAGTTGGCCCCGATGCTACAGGACTTCGCGGCCGAGATCGGCCCCGCGTTCACTGAGATGTTGTCGCAGGTCGACGATTTTTCAAACTACTCCGCGCCAGAGTTTCTGCCCAACGGCGATATCATCATCCGCCGTAAACCCGATGCGCCGCTCTGGACACCAGAAAACGATAACGGCGAGATTGAGTTGTAACTCCGGCCCCGACCAAACAGGTATCTGACGTATTGCCTTATGAACGCTGACGGGCCACCGTCAGAACATGGATTTCACATTCAAAACACTGAGCGCCGCACATGCTGCGGACTGGCAGGCTCTTCGGTTGGAAGGGACGCGAGACTTTCCGATGGGCTTTCTGATTGGCCCGGATGATGTTCTGAAAACCAGTGATGATCGCGTCAGGGACATTCTTGATGCAGGGACAGCTCGTGGGGTCTTTGCCGATGATGTTCTGATCGGATTTTGCGGTTATCGCCCAGAAAGGCTGGAACGAACCCGCCATCGCGCAGAAATAGGCCCCTTTTTCGTCAGCGCCAAGTATCACGGAACCGGTGCCGCGCGTTTTTTGATGCAAGGCGTGATTGATGAGGCACGGGACGCCGGGATCGAACAGCTTGAGCTGTTTGTTGACACCGAAAACCACCGTGCCATTCGGTTCTATGAACGTGAGGGTTTCGAGCGTGTTGCCACACATCCCGACGGTGTGCGCATCAACGGCAAATCACGGGATGATCATTTCTATGTTCTGCGCATCAAGCCCGTCGCGGTGCCTCTCTGATCGAGAGGCACCGGACAGAGCCATCAAGCAATATCGAAACTAAAGTTTGTTTCGTCCGAGATGGTGAGTTCCGCGAAGGTTTCATCATTATTGATGGCTGATCCATCATCATTGCCATCCGCACTGAGCGAGAGGATTTGATTGTCCCCAGACCCCGACAGTTCAACACCGATGGTTTCGTCGTCATCAAGATAACCGGTGGTCTGCGCTGCATTGACGGCTTCCTGTGCGCTGTAGGTATCGTTGCCACCAAAGCTCAGAAGGTCATCAAAACTGTAATCGTTGATGTTGGTTGACGTATCCGCGTCCCTGCCACCCACAGACGTGATCCCATCAAGGTCGAATTCATAGGTGTCTGCTCCATCGCCACCCGTGACGGTATCATCACCTGCCCCGGCGGCGATCAGGTCATCACCACCTGATGCAATAATGACGTTGTCTTTATCGTCTCCGGTAATCGTATCGTTGTTTTCACCGCCGGTGACGTCGGAGAAGTTTTCAATCGATGTGCTGAGAAGAGTGGATACGATCTCAGTTCCGGTATCGTCGGTGAAATATACTTCCAGCGTTTCGGCATCCAGATCGACAGCGACACTGGAGTTGTTGACTGAACCATCCTCCGCCACGTTAGAGGCATCGACTGTACTATCCCCACCTTTAGGAGCGACGACAACGTCGAATATATCGGTAATTGTTGAGCCCTCAAAAGCACCTGTCGTGTCAGTGCCTATCGCGTTGCCGTCTTCATCGAATTTGGAAAACACGCCGCCGGCGGAAATCGTTACCGATGCCTCCTTGCCCAGCGTACTGTAGTCCAGCGTGTCTATTGTGGTGGGATCGGCATCGCCCGCTTGTAAGACATCGTTCCCTTCTGATCCATAAACGGTATCGGCGGTAGCGTCGCCGATAATTTCGTCATCTCCCGATGTGCCGGTGAGGCCGTCCGGATCTAGCGTTGGTTTGTTGCCATTTTTGCGTGACATCATAGTCTCCTGAGTAGCGAAGCGGAGTGCCGCGTTTGCAGTGTTGATGATACCTCGACGCGGCCCCAATCCGCGGCATTTGCTTCTTTCAGATTTCCTGCTTCAGTCGTCGAAGTAGGTCCACGCTAACTGTGGCAAATTTGGAAACAAAGACGTGATAAGATATATTATTTGTATATTATTTGCTACAATCTAGCTGGCTGTTTTTGGTCAATAAAATCTAGGCATTTGTTTGCTGACGCCGCTATCGCGACCGCCTGCGCACACGCCATAGATGTGACCTAACTTGCGGCTCTCTTTTCGGGTGCGGCGAACTTGACCGTCGCTTCTGCAGACAGCGCTGAGGCAAGAGAATGCAACCGCGCCTCGGCCACTTCGCTGAAAAGCGGACGGGCTTCATGCGCTAGCGTCAGAACAAGGTGTTTTGACTTCGCGTGCCACTTCAGGACACCAGGCGCAGCATCTGCCCCAAGCCAAAGCATCGCCCCCAGACGCAACGCCTTGCCCAGAACTTCGGCTTCCTTGATCTGGTCGTCATTGAGCATCGCAAAAAGAGGTTCAAACCGGCTGCTATCGCGTTTGTTGGTGTAGCGGTTCATCAGGGCCAAGCCTAACAGCACACGTTCATAGTGTTTCAACCCGCCCAAATTGGCCCGCGTGGCATTGTCGAATGTCACCTCTGCCCGGTAGTCGGGATGCGCGCGCCAACTGACGTCATGCAGCAGACACGCCGCCTTGATAATCCGTTTGCGTTGCCAATTTGCCCGAGGGAAAAGTGGCTTGACGAAATCATAAAGCAGCCGTCCAAAGCCGGGCAGGCGGGCGTCCTTGTTTTCTGCAAAGCGGCAAGCCTCGATCAGGGGGTCACGTTCACGCAGCTCGCGTGGCATCTGTTCAAAAAGCATCCCTTCACGAATGCCATAGGACGATACGGCCACGTCCTTTGGCTTGAAGGTGCGCATCAGTTCTTTCAGCACAATCGACGCGAGCGGAACCAGCGACATCCGACTGTCCGATATACCGCAGCGCGCGCGTAGTTCTTGCAGGTCGGATTTGCGAATGTATTCGGCTGTTTTACTAATCTGTCGCGCCGACATCCGGTATTCGTGAAGCACCGTCAGGGGATAGTCGCGCCGTTCCATATCCACCCGCGCGATGGCCCGCCATGACCCGCCGACCAGGAAAAGGCGCATGCCGGTCGTATCACCCATCTCGGCGTGCAGGTCCTGCATGACGTCCTTTACGTAAGCCTTGACCGCTTTGCGTCCGCCCTTGATTTCGCGCAGCTTAAGAGGGCCAAGCGCCGATGTGACCCGTCGGCCCACGCGCCCTTCGGCCAGATCGGCCAGTTCCAACGACGACCCGCCGATATCGCAGACCAGACCGTAACTGCCCGGCCATCCCAACAGAACGCCTTGGGCGGACAAACGCGCCTCTTCCTTGCCATCGATGACCCAGATCTTGATGCCGGTTTCGCGCTGCACTTCCTGACAGAAATCCTTGCCGTCAGAGGCTTCTCTTACAGCTGCGGTGGCGACGGCGGTCAGCGGCGTGATCCCCATCCCCTCGGCCAACGCGGCAAAGCGTCGGATCGCCGACAGCGCCCTGATGCGGCCTTCTGGGTTCAGCTTCCCGCTTTCTGACAGGCCCGCGCCCAAGGCGCACATGATCTTTTCATTGTAGAAATAGGCTGGGGATCGCGCCGCCCCGTCAAACACCACCAGACGGACAGAGTTCGATCCGACATCAACCACGCCGACACGGCTCAGCTTGCGTGCAGCGTCGTCATTGAACAGTGGACGCCCGAACGGCCCCCAATCAATGGTTTCCGCAGCGGCTGTATCTGCCTGCATCCCCGATCCTTCGTCGTCGTCTTCGGTTTCGACAATGGGCCGGGGCGGCACCCCAAGTCAATCGTCGGTGTGGGTCAATTGTGGAACGTCAGATGCACCGGCAGACCCGCGTCCAGAGAGCGAGGGGTTCTCCATAAAGAACCGGTGGCAGTTGAAGGCGAATGTTTCCTCGGGCCACGGGGCCCGTGAAAAGCTGCCATCGGGTGACATCACCCAGCTTTGTGCAATATCGGCCATATTGGCCGCCATCACCTGACTGACAATCTGCGCCTTGACGGTGGCATTTTTGATTTCGATCAGTGTTTCGACCCGCCGGTTCAGGTTACGTCCCATCCAGTCGGCCGAGCTGATATAGACCTTGGCCTTTTTCGACGGCAGCCCGTGCCCGTTGCCAAAGCAGACGATCCGTGAATGTTCCAAAAACCGTCCAACGATGGATTTGACCCGGATGTTGTCGGACAGACCCTTGACCCCCGGCCGCAGCCCACAGATGCCCCGAATAACAAGGCTGATCTTCACGCCCGCCTGAGAAGCGGCATAAAGCGCATCGATCACATCAGGTTCGATCAGCGAATTCATCTTGGCCCAGATCATCGCGGGTTTGCCCGCCTGTGCATTCTCGGCCTCTTGTGCGATCCGCTCCAGCAAGGTCGTTTTCAGCGTCAGCGGAGAGATTGCCAGATTTTCCAATGATTGCGGCTCTGCGTAGCCCGACAGGTAGTTGAAAACCTTGGTTGCGTCCCGCCCCAGTTTGGCATCACACGTGAAAAAGCTGAGGTCAGTATAAATCCGGGCCGTTATTGGGTGGTAATTTCCAGTTCCGAAATGGGTATATGTTACCAGCTTGTCGCCCTCGCGCCGGACCACGGTGCTGATCTTGGCATGGGTCTTATACCGCATGAAGCCGTAGACCACATGCGCCCCCGCCCGTTCCAGCCTTCGCGATTGCCGGATATTGGCCGCCTCATCAAAGCGCGCTTTGAGCTCCACGAGAGCTGTGACAGACTTGCCATCTTCGGCTGCCTCGCAAAGCGCTTCAACAATGGGGGATTTCTTCGATGTGCGATAAAGGGTCTGCTTGATTGCTACCACATCGGGGTCGCGGGCTGCCTGTGCCAGAAACCGAACCACCATGTCGAAAGTCTCATAGGGATGATGCAACAGCATGTCTTTTTGCCGAATGGCGGCGAACATATCGCCGTCATGGTCCTGCACCCTTTCGGGCACGCGCGGTGCAAAGGGCGGCCAGAGCAGATCAGGTCGGGCATCCAAAACCAGCTCGCTTAGATCAGAGACGCCGATCATACCATCAACCTGGATCACGGCGTCTTCGGTCATCTCCATTTCGGTCATGATCAGAGTCTTCAGCGCGGTCGGCGCATCAGCCGACATTTTCAGGCGCACGACCTCGCCCCGGCGGCGCCGTTTCAATGCTACTTCGAATTCTCGGACGAGGTCTTCGGCCTCTTCCTCCAGTTCCAGATCGCTGTCTCGCAGCACTTTGAAGGCGCAGTGCCCGACGACCCGATAGCCGGGGAAAAGCCGACCGACATGGAGTAATAACAGTTCTTCCAGCGGCAGGAAGCGATGACCTTGTTCCGACGGGACAGCGACAAAGCGGTCAATCTGGGCTGGAACAGGAAGCAGCGCGCGCAAGGGGCGTTTGTCTTTGGTGCGCTCCAGTTGCAAAGCAAGCGCAAAGCCCTGATTGGGTAGGAAAGGAAACGGGTGTGCCGGATCAATGGCGAGCGGTGACAGAACAGGGAACACCTGTTCGACAAAGACCTGATCAAGAAAAGCGGCGTCTTCCTTACTCAGACTATCCCCATGCAGAATAGTGATGTCCTGTGCGGCCAATTCGGCCTTGAGCGTCCGGAACACATCCTGTTGCCGGTCCATCAGGCGTCTTGCGTTGTTATCAATCATGACAAGCTGCTCAGCCGGGGTCCGCCCGTCCATGCTTGGTGTGGTAATGCCCCCCAGCGTCAGTTCGCGCAGGCCCGCAACGCGGACGGTATAGAATTCATCCAGATTGGCTGCCGAAATCGACAGAAACCGGAGCCGCTCCAGCAGTGGCACGCGCGTATTTTCAGCCTCTTCCAGCACACGCCAATTGAAACCCAGCCAGCTGAGTTCGCGGTTGACGAAGCGTTCCGGCGTTGCCGCGTCGATATCAATGGCTTGAGGGGGCGGATAATCCCCCTTCAGAAAATCTGCTTGCATCATAGGACCTTATCCACCGCAAGTATTGCGGTCTTATGACAAATATCGTGTGCCTAGCCGTCATTGTCCAGCAGCGTGGCGGCCAATCGCTGATTGATAGGTCGCCCTTGGGCCAGTGCCGCTGCATCAAGCCGCTCCACAATATCGGCTGCCGCCGCAAATGATCGTTCGATACGTGGTGCCAGATAGGCGGCAAGGCCCGGCGGCGGCATGATTTGCCGATCGGTGAGCAGCTTCATGATAAGCGCCTGAAGCAAGGCGTCATCGGGATCGGTGATCTGCACTATCGTCGTGGCCTGCATGCGGCTGGCCAGATCAGGCAGGGTGATGTTCCAGCGGCTGGGTGGTGTCTGCGCGGTCATCAGGAAACTACGTCTCGCGGCGCGTAGATTGTTATGCAGATGAAAGACGGGCTCTTCGCCTTCTGGCGGCAATCGGTCCATGTCCTCGATGATCACGGACGGGGCATCATGGGGCAGCTTTTCCGGCAGCGCGCAGGCGTTCAGCAGTAAGCCATCCGTCTGACCCTGAAAAATTCGGGCAAGGTGGCTTTTGCCACATCCCATGGGGCCTGTGACCACCAGCTTGCCATCCGGCCATGTCTCAGGCGTGGTCGCCATGGCGTAGGCTTTGGCATTTGCCTCGGAAACAAAAAAATCTTCTGGCCCAAGAGATATTCCAGTCGGCCAGTCAAATGAAAGCTGATCGGCCATGTCAGTCGTCCTTGGACAGCCCGCGATAAAGTCGGCTGTTCGTATACCGATTGATCCCATATCTGGCGATCACACCCAGCATCGCGGCAACGGGCACTGCGACCAGCATGCCCACGAAACCAAAGCCTGAACCGAATACAGAAAGTGCAAACAGCAGCCAAACCGGATGCAAACCAACCGAACTGCCCACGAGTTTTGGCGTCAGAATGTTGCCTTCAAAGAATTGACCCGCCGCGAAAATGGCACCGACGATGCCGATACGCAGCCAGTTGGTGATATAGGTCACCGTTTCGCCGTCCGTCACCTCGACTGATCCCCAAAACTGAAATAGGGCCAGACCAATGGCAAGTGTACCGCCAACAAGCGCGCCGACATAGGGAATGAATGTGATCAGCCCTGCAATAAAGCCAACGATCAGCCCGAAATTCAAACCAGCGACGATCAAAGCCAGCGCGTAGTAAGTCCCCAGAATAAGGCAAACTGTCCCTTGCCCGCGAATGAACGAGGCAAGCGTCTTGTCTATGTCTGACGCGATTTGCCGGATGGTGGGTGCGTGGTCGCGGGGGAGAAGCTCATCAATCCTGGCGACCATGTTGTCCCAGTCCAGCAGGAGATAGAACGCGACGACAGGCACGATGACCAGCAGCACCAGCATGTTGATCAACCCCAGCGCGGAGGTCAGCAAACCATTTACAAGTTCTGCCCCCTTTGTCTGGATGGCCTCCCCAATCGCCAGCAATTGTTGACGAACGGTGCTTTCGGCGTCCATCAGTTCGGGAAAGCGCTCCGTTAGAAAATTCTGCAACCGGTCGAACAGCTCGGGCGCTGTGTCGATCAGTTGCGATGTCTGTTGTACCAAGGTCGGAATGATCAGCAGGATCAGCAGGACAAAGATCAAAAGTGCGGCAAATGTAATCGTGGCAACCGATGATATCCGGCTCAGCCCCGCCTTTTCCAGCCTGTCCGCAATCGGATCAAGACAATACGCTATAGCCCCGCCCAGCACGAAGGGCAGGATGACATCGCCCAGAAACCACAAGATGACCAAAAAGACGGCAGTGGCGATGCCCCAATACTTCGCTTGTTGTGAAACAGGTAGTGCCATGATTGATCCATTTTGCCTGTCGCATAGATGCGTTATGGATCAGTGCTGTGCAAGGGCGGCGGCGCAATTACTGCGCCAGGGCAACCCTTGCCGCGATGTCAAGATTGATGACGTCATCCACCAGATCGGCATAGCCCGTCGCGCCGAACTCCGACCGTCTGACCGCACCGCTGATCCGAAAGCTAAGCTGGCTCAAATCGTCTTCGGCTGTGCCTTGTTGCCGAAAAACCGCGACATTCAATGTGACAGGCCGTGTCACGCCCCGGATCGTCAGCATGCCGTCGATTTGCCCGCCATCTGACAGGTTGCGTGGGTCGTTCGCCCTGATCGCGGTTGATTGAAACCGGATGGTCGGGTGTGCTACCGCGTTCAGAACACTGTCGGCCTTAAGCGCCTCGGTGGCAAAGATCACCCCAGCACGTGCGCGGGTGACATCGACCGTCACATCGGCGCGCGAATTGCTGAACTGGTCAAAGTCGATAGAGATATCAGCCGCCTGCACGGGCATGGAGCCCCGATTCTGGCCGCCGCTGAGCGAATAGACAAAACCAACCTCAGACCGGTCGGCCTGCAGGGCATAGGTCTGCGGCGCTGCCAAAAGGCTCGCGGGTAGCATTGTCATTAATGAAGAAATGAGAAGTGTGATCCAGGACATCGGTAAACTCCTTATGTGCAATGTACCCCGATTACGCACCAGCTCGCGGGTTTATTCCCGGTTTCACGGAAAGTTGGTGCAATTACCGCTCAGGTAGCTTTTTTGGCCGCCCGGGTGCGGCCAGGATGCAGTGCCGCTTGCCAGTGATGATGCAGCCCCCTAAACCGGGCGTTAACACATAATTATGAGGGCCCGCCCAATGCGTCTCAGCCGCTATTTCCTTCCCGTTCTTAAAGAAACGCCTCGAGAGGCGCAGATCGTCAGCCACCGCTACATGTTGCAGGCGGGGATGATCAAACAGTCGAGCGCCGGGATTTATTCGTGGCTCCCGCTTGGCTTCAAGATTTTGCGCAAGCTTGAAAACATCGTGCATGAAGAACAGCAGCGGGCAGGGCATCTGCCGATGCTGATGCCAACGGTTCAACCTGGCGAACTATGGGAGGAATCGGGTCGCGATAACTCTTACGGGCCCGAAATGCTCCGCATTACAGACCGGCATGGGCGCAAGATGCTTTACGGCCCCACCAATGAGGAACTGATCACGGATATCTTCCGGTCTCATGTGACCAGCTACAAGGAATTACCGCTGACCCTTTACCATATCCAGTGGAAATTCCGTGATGAGGTCCGCCCGCGGTTTGGCGTCATGCGGGGCCGCGAGTTCTTTATGAAGGACGGCTACAATTTCGATCTGAATAAGGAAAACGCCCTGCACGCCTACAATCGTCATCTGGTCAGCTATCTGCGGACCTATGAGCGCATGGGGCTAAAGGCGATCCCGATGCGCGCGGATGGCGGCCCCATCGGGGGCGACTACACGCATGAATTCCTCGTGCTGGCCGAAACCGGTGAGTCAGAGGTGTTCTACGATAGTGCCGTGACTGATCTGCGCTTGGGCGATCGTGAAGTCGATTTTAGGAGTGTCGAACAATGTCAGGCGATCTTTGATGAATGGACCACGCCCTACGCCCGAACAGACGAAACCCATGACGAAGCGATCTTTGCGGATGTACCGAAGGAACGCCAGAGCACCGCGAGGGGCATCGAAGTCGGGCAGATCTTCTATTTCGGCACCAAGTATTCCGAAACCATGGGCGCTTTGGTGGATGACGGGCAGGGCAACAAGGTGCCCGTACATATGGGCTCGCACGGCATCGGTGTGTCGCGACTGCTGGGCGCGATTATCGAAGCCTCCCATGATGACAAAGGTATCATTTGGCCCGAAGGCGTGACGCCGTATCACTGCGGGATCGTGAATCTCAAGCAGGGCGATGCAGAAGCGGACGCGGCCTGTGACAGCCTCTATGACAGCCTGACCGCGCTGGGCCTTGAGCCGCTTTATGACGATCGCGACGAACGGGCCGGAACAAAGTTTGGCACGATGGATATGATCGGTCTGCCTTGGCGGCTGACTGTCGGTCCTCGTGGGCTGAAGAATGGCGTGGTTGAACTGACCTCTCGTAAAACCGGCGAAAGCGAAGAACTGCCGCCAGAGCAGGCGGTTGAGCGGATCGCACAGATATACGCCTCAGTGCGGTGAGCCTGACCGAGGTAGACTGGTCGCTGATCCCGTCCCCGGCGGATGATGGCAAGGCCGATCATCTGGAAGGGATGGCATTACCGGATATCAGCTTGCCTGCGACCTCAGGCGCTTGGGTGAATGTGGGCTCTCTGACCGGTGTGTCCGTCATTTATGTGTATCCAATGACGGGCCGTCCGGACCGTGATCTGCCCGACGGATGGGATGACATCCCCGGCGCGCGGGGCTGCACGCCGCAATCCTGCGCCTTCCGGGATCACTTCGCCGAATTGCAGGGGCACGGGGCGCAGCACGTCTTTGGCGTGTCCGTCCAGACCAAAGAGTATCAGCAAGAGGCGGCAGAACGGCTGCATTTGCCCTTCCCACTGCTGTCAGATGCCAAAGGGGCTTTGGCGGAAACGCTGGATCTGCCAACCTTCGAAGTTGACGACACACGCCTATTGAAACGGCTGACGATGATCGCGCGGGACGGGGTGATCGAAAAGGTCTTCTACCCCGTCTTTCCGCCTGATCAGGACGCGCAGAATGTGATCAGTTGGTTGACCTGATCAGATCATCGTCGGCGTGGCGCGACGGGCGAAAATCATGCATGACTGCCAGAACCTCATCCGGGGCCACCCGCTGATAGGCGTCGCAAAGCAAGGCGACGGTCAGGAAGCCGCCAATTATGCTGATGGCGGTAAAAAGAAAGCCGTTTGCGATACCGACAAAGTCAAAGCCTGTGGCAGGATCATACATGATCATGTTGATATCCAACTGGCTGTCCAGCACTGCGAACCCAAGAACAAATATCGTGAAGAATAGACCGGGGCCGACGATTAGGCCGCCAAGCAGGCGCGGTGTCGACTGCAAAGGCCGTGTCAGCCGCGTCCAGAAGTCACTGGGGTCAGCCGCAGCGGCAGAGGGCAATGTTGTGCCAAAGAGGGCCAGGACAACAAAACCACAAATCGAGAAGGTGAGCATCAACGACCCCATCCGGGTTTCTGATGTGCTTTGAAATGCGGTTGTGCTGTCATAGGCAAAGAAAGCTGCGAGGGTCGCAGCTATCGTCAATATGACGAGACCGCCGCCCACCAGCAGAAACCGCCCTAGCTTCAGGGGACGTACCGGATTTTTGTTGGCTCCGAGAAGGCGGGTTTCGCCAAACAGAACTGCACGGTGAATGAAGAAAAACACGATCGTATAGGCGGGCAATGTGGCACCAATGCTCAGATCAATGAGGGCATCCAGTAGTTTCAGGCCGGTCATGAAGACCGCAATGCCCAGAAAGAACCCCGGCGCCTGGGTGATCAACCACCAAGTCAATTTGTATTGGCGCAGCATGGGCGATTTCTCCGATATTGTTTTGGGGTGGATACAACCAAAACTTGTGGCCGCAATGTGCCGCACAAGTGGTGTTTTTGCGGCTCTGCCAATCGGGCTTCAAAAGTGTTTTGGTCTTTGGCACCTCGCAATGCTATTATGCGTCAAAACAACACGATCTGAGGCAGCAGATGACACGAATTGATACCGAAGGGACGGGGACATGATCCGCGTTCTTTGTTTTGCGGGCGCGCTGGCAGGCGGTGTGAGCCTGTCGCAATTCCCCGAATTTTCACAGCAATATCTTCAACGCCTCGGCGGGCAGGTTGATGCGTTGACCATTGTGGCCAAGGACTTTGACGCGTCCGCGCTTGAATCCGGTCTGGGCCGCGAAGAAGCCTTGCAACAGCTGACCGGCACCCAATTTTCCGAAGATCATCAGGCCGATATGCGTCGCACCTTCGCCCGGCAGGCCCGGCTGAGCGAGAATTTGGCGATCCTGCGCGCGGCCTCTCCGATGGAGCGTCTGACGATGCCGCACCGGATGGCTGATACAGAGGTGCTGCACGAGGTTTGGGCGGACTTTGCGCCCGCTGTCCCAGTGACCGCTGCAGGTGCAGTCGCCGCAGGCACCGGCCTTCTTGGCGGATGGGCCATGATGGCCGCATTTCTGGGGATGATGATGCTACCATTTCGCAAAAGACAGACCCGGACAAAGCCAGAACCCAAAAAACGCGCCGAACCGGCCGTGCGGCAGGAACCCAGTGTTGTGCATTCCGGGCCTACACTGGTTGCCACTCCACCCAGCCACGTACCCCGCCTGATGGGGGCGGAACGCTAATGCGCGCCCTGATCACATGGGGTGGCTGGGACGGTCATCAGCCGGACAAGGTGGCCGCGATCTTTCAGGCAATGCTTGAGGATGCGGGCATAGCCGTCACAATGACCGACAGCCTGGACTGCTTCGATGATGCGGATGCGCTACTGGCCTACGACCTGATCGTGCCGGTCTGGACCATGGCCAGCCTCAGCCGCGAAGCTGCAACCAACGTGTCAGAAGCCGTGGCGCAGGGGACCGGCATCGCGGGCTGTCATGGCGGCATGTGCGATGCGTTCCGAGAAAACACCCTTTGGCAATTCATGACCGGGGCCAATTGGGTGGCTCATCCCGGTGGCGACGGTGTGAAACACCGGGTGCGGATCATCTCCGACGATCAACTGGTCGCGGGGATTGAGGATTTCGATGTCGAGACCGAGCAATATTACCTCCATGTCGATCCGGCCAACAAGGTGCTTGCTACGACCCGCACCGATGTCGTGACCTGGTATCACAGCCCCAACGGTGCGGTGGACATGCCCGTTGCTTGGACCCGCAACTGGGGCCTTGGCCGTGTCTATTACAATTCACTGGGTCATCAGGCCGACGTCATTGCCGACGGGCCAGCGCATGAGATGCTGCGCCGTGGCCTGATCTGGGCGGCCGAGGGCAAGCAGGCCGCAAAGGGCAAAGATCACACTCAATTCCAGACGGCTGGAAACCACTGGTAGGGCGCAGGCGCCCTTGACCATTGCCGCAACTCCCCCCAACTTGCGCCGAAATTGATGCAGGAGCAGACATGGCATCGGTGAAAAGCACCGCCCCCTTTTCGAAATTCGAATGGATGATTGCCTGGCGCTATATCCGCGCCAAGCGGGCTGAAGGCGGCGTCAGCGTCATGACCTGGATCAGCCTGATCGGCGTCACCTTGGCCGTGTTCGCGTTGATCGCAACATTGGCGGTCCGCTCGGGTTTTCGGGCAGAATTCGTCGATACCATCGTGGGGGCCAACGCCCATATCACTGTGGTCAAGCCACGCGAAGTGATTGAAGATTACGAAGGCATGTCGGCACAGATCCTGACCGTGGATGGGGTCGAAAGTGTGGCCCCGCTGGTGCGCGGTCAGTCGATGGCATCCGCCTTTGGAAACAGCACCTTGGCCGATATCTATGGTATCCGGCTGGACGATTTGAGGGAATCCGAAGCAATCGTTGATAGCGAACGCACCGTTGGTAATATCGACGATCTGCCCAACGGGATCGCGCTTGGCTCAGCACTTGCGCAGAACCTTGGCGTGGGCCTTGGGGACAAAGTTGAAATAACGATCCGGGGCGGGTCGCTCACCCCAATGGGCCGATCCACCCGGACAAATGCCTATGATGTGGTCTATATCTTCTCGACCGGGCGCTACCAGATCGATGAAATTCGCGCCTATCTCCCGTTCGAGACCGCACAGCTGATCTTTAATCGCGACGGCGTAGTGGACGAGCTTGAGGTCAGACTGGACGATCTGAACAAATCCGAGGAATTGAAACAGATCGTCGCCAATGCGGCGGGTGACGGGGTTTGGGCTTATAGCTGGCAGGACCGCGTGGGCCGGTATTTGCGGGCGCTGACGATTGAAGACAATGTCATGTTTATCATCCTGTCGATCCTTGTTCTGGTGGCTTCGATGAACATCATCAGCGGGCTGATCATGCTGGTCAAAAACAAGGGCCGTGATGTGGGAATATTGCGCACCATGGGCCTGACCGAAGGGTCAATTCTTCGAATTTTCTTTATCTGCGGGGCCGGGATCGGCACACTGGGCACGCTTTTGGGGGTGATCTTTGGGTGCTTGTTCGCGATCTACGTTGATCAGATTTTCAGCTTGGTGAATTATGTCTCCGGCGGCGGAGTATGGGACCCCGCGATCAGGGGTATCTACAATATCCCTGCTGAACTGCGGCTGGTCGATGTGCTGAAATCGATATCCCTTTCGCTTGGTCTGTCATGGATCATCACCATATTTCCGGCCCGTCGTGCGGCCCGTATGAACCCGGTCGAGGCGCTGCGTTATGAGTAACCCAACATTGGACCTGCGCGGTCTGACCAAAACCTATAATACCGGCAAACCCAACGAAGTGCGCGTGCTGCAAGGGGCCGACCTGACCGTCGCACCCGGCGAAATCGTGGCTCTTGTCGCACCTTCCGGGGCCGGGAAATCCACACTGCTGCATATTGCGGGGTTGCTGGACACACCCGATGCGGGGACCGTCACAATCGCCGGTGCGGATATGACCAAACTCTCGGACAAGAAGCGTACCGCGGTCAGGCGGGGAACGGTTGGTTTCATCTACCAGTTCCATCATTTACTGCCGGAGTTCACAGCGCTGGAAAACATCGTGCTGCCGCAACTGGCCAATGGGGTCAGTGATGGGGCAGCACGCGACCGCGCCATGAGCTTGCTAGACCGGGTTGGCGTCGGGGAACGGGCCTCGCACCGGCCAGCAGCGCTTTCCGGTGGGGAACAGCAGCGGGTCGCGTTTTGCCGGGCTTTGGCCAATGAACCGACGTTGCTTTTAGCGGACGAACCCACGGGGAACCTTGATCCTGAAACGTCTGATCGTGTGTTCGACGCATTGATGGGGCTGGTGCGCGACACCGGGCTTGCGGCGGTGATCGCCACGCACAATCTCGAACTGGCCGCACGAATGGATCGCGTGGTACGGCTTTCGAACGGCGCGGTTGAGGCGCAGTAGCTTACGCCTTCTGCGTAAGAAAAACGCCGGTGGCCATCAATGCGATACCGGCGGCCCTTGTTGGGGTAACCTGTGCTTGCAGTGCTCCGAACAGGCCGAAGTGGTCGATGATCGCAGCTGATGCCAACTGGCCCAAAAGAACAAGGAAAACCGCGTTACCAACGCCCATGATCGGGGCAATCCACGTGATTGAAAGAAGGTAGAAAGCAATCAGCAGCCCACCAAGAAAAAGATACTTCGGCGCGCTGGCGAGCTTAGAAATCGCGGTGGGATTGGTGAATATAGCCACCACGGTTGCGACCACGAACGCCACAGCGAACAGGCTTGCCGCCGCCACGGCGGGTGAGGTCAAGTGCCGCCCCAATGCTGCGTTCAATGCGGCCAGAACGGGGATGCCGATACCGGCGGCGAGCATGATCAGGATGTGGTGCGCCATGGGTTGTCCTTTTCTGATAGACCGGCAGCTTAAGCGGGTAATGATTTATATCAAACTGGGACTGCACCATTGTTTGGTATAAGCTAACCAAAAACAGGAGGCAGTGTATGCGGTACTTTATTATTCTGGGGGCTCTGGCCGTTTCGGCTTGTGTGGAAGAACCCGTCACCGGGCAGATGGCCTTCATGGCCGATTGCGCGGGTTGTCATGCAGCTGATGGCACAGGCAGCGGCGCGGATGCCCGTGACCTGACCGACCAGCCCCCCGACCTGACGACCATAGCCAGCCGCAATGGCGGCACTTTCCCCCGGGATCAGGTGATGTGCACCATCGACGGGCTTGATCGCGGCGCACATTTCAGCGTGGCCATGCCGGAATTTGGCGCGGGCGACATGGGCGATACGGTCGTGGTCGAAACCGAGGAAGGTTTGGGCACGCCAGTCCCCGAAAGACTGCTGATCCTGACCGACTATCTGGAAAGCATCCAGCGCTGACACAAGCCTGACAATCATGTGAGAACCGCGCGTTTTGGTTTCTTTCTGACGCGACTGGTCTAACTCTGGCAAATAACAACTGTCGGAGATCATTATGCGCATCCTCATGTCTTCAGTGATTGCAGCAGCTTTGGCACTACCTGCCGCGGCCGGAACAATAGGCTATGGGTCGGGTTGGGCCGAACAGCGTCTACAGCTTTTCAGATCAAACAGTTACAGCTTTGGCACCAATCTCGGGATCGCCTCTGACGGTGCGGTGTCGCTCGCCTGGACGCGTCTGCCGCAAGCCGAATGGGATGCGAGCGCCGCATCGTGGAATTGGACGGTTGAACAATCCGTCCCTGCCACGAACCTAGGTCAAAAGGGCGGCGATGATCGTAATATCTCGGTCTATTTCGTGTTCCTGCCAGCAGCCGAGGCCGAGCGCTTGCAAAGTGCCAGCATCCGCAGCCTGCTGGGCAATGATCAGGTGCGTATCCTGCAATATGCTTGGGGCGGAAACCATGGGCGTGGGGAAATTCTGGGCTCTCCCTATGCGCCGGGGCAGGGGGTTACGGTTGCGTTGCGTCAGGCGGGCACCGGCTCACATGCTGAAAGCGTCGATCTGGCGCAGGATTACGCGGCGGCCTTTGGCGGTACGCCAGAAGCGCTGATCGGCCTTGCCGTCTCAGCCGATAGCGATGACACATCCAGTATGATCCGCGCCGCACTCAGCCCCGTGACCTTGCAATAAAATGATCAAACGGCTTGTCATCAGCGCGATCATCGCGGCGCTGCCCACCTTTGGTATGGCCTGCGGGGCCGACAGCGACTGTACCGTCGGAGACCGGGTTTACCGCATCTCAATGCCAGAGACCGCCGATGGACCAACCAGTGCGCTTGTCTTTGCGCATGGCTACCGCGGATCGGCGGCGGGCGTGATGCGTAATTCGGGCCTGCGCCGTCTGGCCGATGATCTGGGCGTGGCCCTGATCGCGGTGCAGGGGATCGATGGCGTCTGGGCGCTGCCCGGCCGCCCCGGAATGCCCGGTGAAACCGGACAGGGCGAATTTACCTATTATCAAGACGTGATCACCCACGCGACGCAGAATTTCGACATCGATCCCGACCATATCGTCGCGACAGGCTTTTCGGCGGGCGGGATGATGACCTGGAACCTGATCTGCCACCGGTCGGAGCTGTTTGCGGGGTTCATCCCGATGTCGGGCACGTTCTGGAAACCGGAGCCAACCGACTGCGACACCCCGCCCGCCAGCGTCGTGCATATCCACGGAAACACCGACCGCACGGTGCCCCTGCCGGGGCGCCCTATCGGCCCCGGACATCAAGGGGATGTACCAGACGTGATCGCGATGTACGCCCAAACCGGTGGTTTTCAGAACGAAGCCCCTTACACGACCGACGCGGTGAACTGCGACATGCGTCGGAATGCTGACGGGAAAATCCTGAATTTCTGCCTGTTCGAAGGTGGGCATTCCTTCCGCCTCAACGACCTGCGCGCGGCGTGGGACATGCTGGCAGAGGCTGGCGGGGTTTAAGGCGGAGGTCAGTCCTCTGGCGGGCCAACTATCTGTGGTGACGATCTTGGCCCGATGACGGCTTTGAGCCGATTGTGTTGAAAAACTCTGTATTCGAGCGGTGGCGACCAAATCAGGAGAATACCGTCCTGCTAAATGCGCATATTTCAAACAAAATTTGCTAAAGGGCTACCTGCAAAAACAATATCCCAAATTTCCGAGGCTATTTTTGGATTTAAGAGTTTTTCAACACAATCAGCCCGAAGTTACTAATGCTGCGGCGCGCACGAACGTCCGGTTCCAAAGAGGTGGCCAAAAACATGTCGAAATCAAAATGGGTTTTGCTTGGGGTTAGAAACACAAAGTTCTCCAATGATATAATTGAATTAAGAGTTAATGATAAAGATGACCGTTAGTGACCGACACCCCATTTTCTCTGGACAGCTTCCGTCCTCACGTTATCAATTAACCATTCGTAGAAGGAATTTGATTATGATTTCCCTAGTTATAACGTGGTCGATGGCAATTGTTCTTGGATTTTGTGCGCTATTTTTTGTAATTTGTGGGTGCATTTTGCTACTAGATACAGTTCGGGCGTTGAACATTCGGGAGGGGGCTCGAACACAGATAAGTAGAGTTTTCTTTGGGACTATTTTGGCCGGATTTGCGGCTGCGCTTCTGTTTCTGCTTTCGCCAGAAACTCTGAAAGTGGCACTGAAGCAAGTATCGGAAGAAAGAGGTCGAGCTATTGTGGCCGAAGCACAAACCGAAGCGATTATAGACGAATTGCGTGAGATTCCTCAGGAAAATGTCAGTTCGCCCCGGTCAGTGGTGTTCCTGCATACCTATCAAAATACCCGGCGTGAAGATGCTGTAAAAATGACGGAAACGATTGTTGATAGTGGACGACTGGCTCCAGGCATTGACGGTTTAGATGTTAGAGTTTCGTCAGATCAAGTCAGATATTTCCACAAAACTGCACAGGCAGAAGCAGAGATCGTCGCGGGCTTGGCTGGAATAGACCGAACAATCTTTGTCGATGGTTTCCAAAACAGGGTTGGAGATGAACACTTTGAAATTTGGCTAACACCTTAGGCCTCCTTTGATGCAAAACAGGTTATAGAGGAATTTGTTTCACACCTAACTGACACGCTTTTTTGGTCAGAAATGCTGTGTCATTTAAGATAGTGAAGCTCGCCTGTGCAAGGGTCAACGAGGCGGTGTAACCTTACCTTTTTGCCACACGTTGCGTACACGACAGCAGTGTTAGTACTGTGGGGTGTCAACGGCGGAAAGGACCGTTTCTGACCGGCTAGGCTTTTCGAAAGCAGACCTTAGCGCAGCTGTAACGAAAGCTCACTTCGTCCGCACTACATCGCATAACCCCCAAACGGATACCTACTCCACCGCAGCCAATTCCGTCTCTGGTGTCAGCCCCGCGATCTCAAGCACCAGTTTGCGTTTCACTGATTCCGCAAAGGCCGCACCGGTTTCGGCTGGCACTACAAAAGCACCATCTCCGCCGATGATATTGTCGGTGTAGAGCTCCACCAGATCATCCCCGCCGAAACCGCCATTCCGCAAAATGGGCAGAGCGTTGATCGTGATGTTGGCGGCAACCACCTCATCGCGGGCGAGCGTGATCGGCGGGCCGCTGGAATTGCCCATCGTGTCGCCGGAAAAGTCGATGACGCGGCGAAAGCCCACGTAATTGTTGCTCTCGATCATGCGCATGCCGTCCAGCAGCGCCCCACCGATCGCGTTACGCCCGTATACGGCGCGGGGCGGACCGATCAACGCTTCTGCAAAGGCTGTGGCAGAGGCCTCGTCGGTGATAATGGTCCAATCCACGACAGCGGCCGTGTTTTCTGCCCATTCAACGTAAGTCACTGCGATAGAACCATAAAGCGTGTTGCTGATCGCATCCAGAACGTCTGGGTCGGTGATGGCAGTCGCGTAGCTCTGGCGTTGGAAAATCAGTTCGTCATCGTCGATAGAGCCAGAGGCATCGGCCAGTAAAACCAGCTCAAGGTCAGTGTTGAATTGCTGGGCGGCGGCGGGTGTTGCCGCGAGGAGGGCGGTAAGGATGAAATAACGCATGAGACTAAAGTAGGGCGGCGCTGACGTTGGGGAAAGTTTTTTCATCGCGCGGCAACAAACCCGCCGCAGGCGCTTTGATCACTGCCTGTTTGTTAGGCGTCATGCCAAAGCGCGTTGTCATAAAACATTTACATAACTGTCACAAAAGGTTCGGGCGCGGCACATACCCCGCAGGCAATGATTGCGCGGCTCGCGCGCGATCTGTGTTTGACGAACAGGAGCTTTTGTATGTCGATCATGAAACTGACCGCCTCAACCATGGCGATCGCTGCCCTTTCCACCACTGCTGCCGTGGCCCGTGACAACGTACAGGTTGCCGGCTCGTCCACAGTTCTGCCTTACGCCTCGATCGTGGCTGAAGTCTTTGGCGAAAACTTTGACTTCCCGACACCTGTTATTGAATCGGGTGGTTCTTCCGCTGGCTTGAAGCGTTTCTGCGAAGGCGTCGGTGAAAACACAATCGACATCGCCAATGCATCGCGCGCGATGCGCGACACCGAAGTCGAGGCCTGTGCCGCCGCTGGTGTAGAAGAGATCATCGAAGTCCGCATCGGCTACGACGGGATCGTTTTCGCGTCTGACATCGATGGCAACTCTTTCGAATATACGCCGGAAGACTGGTACAAGGCGCTGGCCGCCGAGCATTTCATCGACGGTGAACTGACACCAAACACCTTTACAAACTGGTCCGAAGTGAACCCGGATCTGCCAGACCAACCAATCCAGGCTTTCATCCCCGGCACCAAGCACGGTACACGCGAAGTGTTCGAAGAAAAGGTGATCCTCGCTGGTTGTGAGGAAGGCGGCTATATGCAGGCCATGCTGGACTCTGGCGTTGACGAAGACACCGCCGAAGAAAAGTGCATGGCAATCCGCACCGATGGCCGTTCTGTCGATATCGACGGCGACTACACTGAAACACTGGCCCGCATCAACGCGGACGCCAATGGCATCGGCGTATTCGGTCTGTCTTTCTACGAAAACAACACTGACAAGCTGCAAGTGGCGACGATGTCCGATGTGACCCCATCGACCGAGACCATCGCATCTGGCGAATATCCGGTGTCACGTCCGCTGTATTTCTACATCAAGAAAGCCCATATCGGTGTCGTTCCTGGTGTGAAGGAATTTGCTGAATTCTTCATTTCCGACGATATGGCAGGTCCAGACGGTCCGTTGGCAGAATACGGCCTTGTATCCGATCCAGAGCTGGCCACAGTTCAGGACACTGTTGCCAACGAAACACCGATGAGCGGCAGCTGATATCCGCAACATGCACGAAGGGGGCAATGATGCCCCCTTCACCTCACTGATCTGGACATTGATATGCTGTCGCTGTCGTTTCTTCTTGTTATTGTCGCAGCGCTGGCCGTTGCGGGCTACTTCATCGCCAAATCCCGCGCGTTGAAGGTTGCCGATGGTGACATCCGGTCTCTCGTTTCTTTACCAAGTCAGCACGCCCTGAACACCGCCCTCGCCACGATCGTTCCGCCAATGGCGGCACTACTGATCGTCTCGCTTTATCGCAGGCTCAGCGGCAATGCGGACTTCGACCTCACCCTGATCATCCTGCTTCTGGCCATTACTGGCTTTGCCTTTTCGCTAATTGGTATCAAGGTCGAAACTCGCGCCCGTACCCTGGCCGAACGCTGGATTCTGGGCCTTTTGATCTTTGCCTCGACCATTGCGATCATGACGACGGTTGGCATCGTATTTTCGATGCTGTTCGAGACTGCCAATTTCTTTCAACAGTATGGCTGGCGTGATTTCTTTTTCTCGACCACCTGGTCGCCCAACTTCCGCGGCAATTCTGACCTTGGGATCATCCCGCTTCTGTGGGGTACGCTATATATCAGCTTCATTGCGCTGGCCTTCGCGGTGCCTGTTGGACTCTTTGCAGCGATTTACCTGTCCGAATATGCCTCCCTCCGCATGCGGTCGGTCGCCAAGCCCGCGATTGAGATTTTGGCAGGGATACCCACCATTGTTTACGGGCTTTTCGCCCTTGTGACCGTTGGTCCATTCCTGCGTGATTATTTCGCCTCGCCCATGGGGATCGGGCAAAGCGCCTCGTCCGTCATGACCGCTGGCCTTGTGATGGGGATCATGCTGATCCCGTTCGTCAGCTCGCTATCCGATGACATCATCAACGCAGTCCCGCAGGCTATGCGTGATGGATCGCTCGGCCTTGGTGCCACAAAGTCAGAGACGATCCGTCAGGTGGTCATTCCCGCCGCACTGCCCGGCATTGTTGGCGCGGTACTGCTGGCGGCATCCCGTGCGATTGGTGAAACCATGATCGTTGTTCTTGGGGCAGGGGCCGCGGCCCGATTATCGCTGAACCCGTTCGAGGCGATGACAACGGTGACGGTAAAAATCGTAAGCCAACTGACCGGTGACACGGATTTTGCCAGCCCCGAAACGCTGGTCGCATTTGCGCTGGGTCTGACCCTTTTCGTCATCACACTGGGCTTGAATGTCTTCGCCCTTTATATCGTGCGTAAGTATCGGGAGCAGTACGAATGACCAAATCATCGCTCCTGGCTGCTGACGCGCGCACGAAAAAGCGTAACGCTGCTGAATCGCGTTTCAAAGCCTACGGATTTGCTGCCATTTGCGTGGCTATGATTGCCCTCGTGGTTCTGTTGCTTTCGGTTGTGACCAACGGCGTGACAGCGTTCCAACAAACCTACATCACACTTGACGTGGTGCTGGACGAAGACCGGCTGGACAAAGAGGGCAACCGCGAACGGGCCGACATGGCCAAGGTCACAACGATTGGCTACGCACCGCTATTGCGCGACGCGTTACTGACGAAAATCGCGGAACTCGGCATCGAAACCGAACTTTCGGAACGGGATGTGGGTGATATGATCTCGAAAGAGGCATCAGCGACAATCCGTAACAAGGTTCTAGCCAACACCGAACTTGTGGGCGAAACGGTCAGTCTTGATGTGCTCGCTTCTGGCCGGATCGATGGCTATTTCAAAGGCCGGGTGACGATGCAAAGTGCGGCACGCGACGCCAACACATCACCCGAAGCATTGGAACTGGCGCAGGCACTGGCTGATGAAGGTGTCATAGTAACCCAATTCAACTGGCGGTTCCTGAGCGCACCGGATGCGTCCGACCAGCGACCAGAAGCGGCCGGTCTGGGCGTGGCGATCCTCGGTTCGCTCTATATGATGGCCGTCGTTCTTTGTCTGGCCCTGCCAATCGGCGTGGCGTCCTCAATCTATCTTGAGGAATTCGCCCCCAAGAACCGTTGGACTGACATCATTGAGGTGAATATCTCAAACCTCGCTGCGGTTCCGTCGATCGTGTACGGTATCCTAGGCCTCGCGATCTTCATCAATTTCATGGAATTCAACCAATCCTCACCTCTGGTTGGTGGGCTGGTGTTAACGCTTATGACACTGCCCACTATTATTATTTCGACCCGTGCGGCGCTGAAATCCGTCCCGCCATCTATCCGTGACGCCGCGTTGGGCGTCGGGGCATCAAAGATGCAGTCGGTTTTTCACCATGTTTTGCCTTTGGCCGCACCGGGTATTCTGACCGGTACGATCATCGGGCTGGCACAGGCACTAGGTGAAACGGCACCCCTGTTGCTGATCGGGATGGTCGCGTTTGTACGCGAATACCCGGCGGCCTTTTCATCCGATGCCGGTTTGTTTGGTGAGGCGGCAACCGCCTTGCCCGTACAGGTCTATAACTGGACCCAAAGGTCCGACCCGGCTTTTGTTGAGCGTGCGTCTGGCGCGATTATCACGCTCCTTGTATTCTTGTTATTCATGAACGCTTTGGCCATCTATCTGCGCCGCCGCTTTGAACGCCGCTGGTAGGAGAGCCGTTATGGAAGATATGATACATGTGGATCGTGCGATGAGTACCCAGCAAGACATCAAGATCAAGGCCAAGGGCGTCCAAGTCTACTATGGCGACAACCATGCCATTAAGGATGTCGATGTCGATATTGACGACAAGACGGTGACGGCCTTCATCGGCCCGTCCGGTTGCGGCAAGTCGACCTTTCTACGCTGCATCAACCGGATGAACGACACGATCGAATCGGCTCGCGTTGAAGGTGACATCCTGCTTGATGGTGAAGACATCTACGACCCAAAAGTCGATCCGGTGCAGTTGCGCGCCAAAGTCGGAATGGTTTTCCAGAAACCCAACCCGTTCCCCAAATCGATCTACGACAACGTGGCTTATGGCCCTCGTATCCACGGCTTGGCACGAAACAAGGCGGATTTGGACGAAATCGTCGAGAAATCCCTACGCCGCGCTGCCATCTGGGACGAGGCAAAGGACCGTCTGGCCGCACCGGGCACTGGCCTTTCGGGTGGACAACAGCAGCGTCTATGCATCGCGCGGGCCATTGCGACCCAGCCAGAGGTGTTGCTGATGGACGAACCCTGTTCGGCACTTGATCCTATCGCAACAGCGCAGGTTGAAGAGCTGATCGACGAACTGCGTCAAAGCTTTTCGTTGGTTATCGTGACCCATTCGATGCAGCAAGCTGCGCGGGTCAGCCAAAAGACCGCATTTTTCCATCTCGGCAATCTGGTCGAGTTTGACGACACCGACAAAATTTTTACCAACCCCCAGGATCCGCGCACTGAAAGCTACATTTCGGGCCGGATCGGGTGAGGAGACAGTGATGAACGAACACATTTCATCCGCCTATGACCGTGATCTTGAAGGGATCACGACGCTGATCATGAAGATGGGCGGTCTGGTGGAAGAGGCGATCCTGCTTGCAGCCAATTCGCTGGCCAATCGCGACGTGGAATTGGCAGAGCAGGTCCGAAAGTCCGACAAGGCGATCGATGATCTGGAAGAGCAGATCAACGAAGAAGCGGCACGGACCATCGCGCTGCGTGCGCCGGTGTCAAAAGACCTCCGCTCGATCCTGACGGTGCTGCGGCTTGCCGCGTCTTTGGAACGGATCGGTGATTATGCCAAAAACATCGCCAAGCGGACCAGCGTTCTGATCGAGATGAGCCCGGTCAGCGGTGCCGATGCAGCGCTCCGCCGCATGGCGCGCGAGGTCGAGGCGATGCTGAAAGACACGCTCGACAGCTATATTCGCGGCGATGCCGAACTGGCCGAGGATGTGCGCCAGCGCGATCAGGAAGTGGACCAGATGTATAACGCGCTGTTCCGCGAATTTCTGACCTTCATGATGGAAGACCCCCGCAACATCACGGCCTGTATGCACCTGCATTTCATGGCAAAGAATATTGAACGCATGGGCGATCTGACCACCAACATGGCGGAACAGGTCATCTATCTTGTAACCGGCGAAATGCCTGACGACGCACGGCCCAAGGGCGACAAGACGGCCTTTGTGACTGACCCAGGTTAAGAAAGATGACCCAGCAACCGCATGTCCTGATTGTCGAAGATGAAGCGGCCCAACGCGAAGTTCTGGCCTACAATCTCGAGGCCGAAGGTTTCCGCGTCACCCGCGCAGAAAATGGCGAAGAGGGGTTGCTTTGTGTTGAGGAAGACACCCCGGACGTCATCGTCCTGGACTGGATGATGCCTCATCTGTCCGGGATCGAAGTGTGCCGCCGGATCAAGATCAAACCTCAGACCAGGGGCATACCGATCATTATGCTCTCGGCGCGATCCGAAGAGATCGACAAGGTGCGCGGGTTGGAAACCGGGGCGGATGACTACGTTGTGAAACCCTACTCCGTGTCGGAACTGATGGCTCGCGTCCGAAGCCAGTTGCGCCGTGTGCGCCCTGCGACCGTCGGGCAGGTTTTGACCTACGAAGACATCGTTCTGGACGCCGAAACGCACCGTGTCACACGCGGTGAAGACCCGCTCAAACTTGGCCCGACCGAATTTCGGCTTCTGACGACTTTCATGGAAAAGCCGGGCCGCGTCTGGTCACGCGACATGCTGCTCGACCGTGTGTGGGGGCGGGACATCTACGTCGATACGCGGACAGTGGATGTGCATGTGGGACGCTTGCGCAAGGTGTTGACCCAGCATGGCGGCGACGACCCGGTTCGGACGGTGCGTGGGGCAGGCTACGCGCTGGGTTAAATACGACCCGTTTGGCAGGCGTTGACGGGCCATCTGCACTGCCCCATTGACCAACCCCCAAAACCCCTACATATCCCTGTCATGACAGACCTTTCGCACATCCGTAATTTCTCCATCGTCGCCCATATCGACCACGGGAAATCGACCCTCGCTGACCGCCTGATTCAGTCCACCAACACAGTGGCCGACCGGGATATGAAAGCACAGCTTCTCGACAGCATGGATATCGAACGCGAACGCGGCATCACCATCAAGGCGAACACCGTCCGCATCGATTATCAGGCGGACAATGGCGAAAAATACGTCCTCAACCTGATCGACACACCCGGCCACGTCGATTTCGCCTACGAGGTCTCCCGCTCCATGCGCGCGGTCGAAGGCTCGCTGCTCGTCGTGGACAGCACCCAAGGGGTTGAGGCGCAGACTCTCGCCAATGTCTACCAAGCCATTGATGCGGATCACGAAATTGTCCCCGTCCTGAACAAGATCGACCTGCCCGCCGCCGAATGCGACCGTGTGGCCGAACAGATCGAGGACGTGATCGGCATCGACGCATCCGGCGCCATCCAGGTCAGCGCCAAAACCGGCATCGGCATCCATGAAACGCTCGAAGCCATCGTGAACCTGCTGCCCGCGCCGCAGGGCAACCGCGACGCGCCGCTCAAGGCGATGCTGGTGGACAGCTGGTACGACAGCTACCTTGGCGTCATCGTTCTGGTGCGCATCATCGACGGCACCATGAAGAAAAATGACCGCGTCAAATTCATGTCCAACGGCACCGTGCACGGCATCGACAAGATCGGAGTGTTCCGACCGCAAATGCAGGACGTGGCGGAACTGGGACCGGGCGAAATCGGGTTCATCACCGCCTCCATCAAGCAGGTCCGCGACACGCGGGTCGGCGACACGATCACATCCGAACGCAAGGGAACCGAGGTCGCGCTGCCCGGCTTCAAACCCGCCCAGCCGGTCGTCTTCTGCGGGCTATTCCCCGTCGACAGTTCCGAATTCGAAGACCTACGGGATGCCATCGAAAAACTGGCCCTGAATGACGCGTCTTTCAGCAACGAGATGGAAACCTCCGCCGCGCTTGGCTTTGGCTTCCGCTGCGGGTTCCTTGGGCTGCTGCACCTCGAAGTGATCCGCGACCGGATCGAACGTGAATACAATATCGACCTGATCACCACCGCGCCTTCGGTCGTCTACCACGTTTACATGCGCGACGGCGAAATGATCGAATTGCACAACCCCGCCGACATGCCCGACATGACCCATGTGGACCATCTGGAAGAGCCGCGGATCAAGGCGACCATCCTTGTGCCCGACGAATACCTCGGCGACGTGCTAAAGCTATGTCAGGACCGGCGCGGCGTGCAGCAGGATCTGACCTATGCAGGCTCCCGCGCGATGGTTGTCTATGACCTCCCCCTGAATGAAGTTGTGTTCGACTTTTACGACCGGCTGAAATCGGTGACGAAGGGCTATGCCTCTTTCGACTACCAGATGACCGGTTACCAAACCGATAACCTCGTCAAAATGTCGGTGCTGGTGAACGACGAACCGGTCGATGCGCTGTCGATGATGGTGCACCGCGACAGGGCCGAGACGCGGGGCCGCGCGATGGTCGAAAAGCTCAAAGACCTGATCCCCCGCCACATGTTCAAAATCCCGATCCAGGCGGCCATCGGCGGCAAAGTCATCGCCCGCGAGACGCTATCGGCGCTGCGCAAAGACGTGACGGCTAAATGCTATGGCGGGGATGCCACACGGAAACGCAAACTGCTGGACAAGCAGAAGGCGGGTAAGAAAAAGATGAGACAATTCGGGAAGGTGGATATCCCACAGGAGGCGTTTATTTCCGCGTTGAAAATGGATGGGTGACAACAGCGTAGGGTGGGTGAAACCCACGCGTCTATAATCACCTTACCAATGCGCGCGCGTGGGTTTCACCCACCCTACGGAATGACGAATATGGCCATTCTTCTGGGGTGTTAACCAATCCGTGCTTCACCGGGTTCCACCAACAATAATCCACATGCGCCTGAAAATCGTTGGCGTCTCGTATCGCATGTTCCCAAAACCGCCGCTGCCAAATGCCCCTTTCGCCGCGCGCTGTTTTGCTGCGGGATGGTTGACCTTTTGCTTTGCAATGCTGTGAAAACTGCCCCTTGATCTTTTTCCATCGTATCGAGAAATCGGCGTCGCCTTGGGGTAATGTCCATACCGCATGGATATGGTCGGGCAATATGACCATGGCATCACATTTGACTGGATGCTCTCTCACAACCGAAGCGTAGACCGAACGAAGCAGGTCAATTTCATCCACCAGTGTTGTGGCCGACCGATCCGCAAGAGTGACTGTGAAGAAGTAGGTCCCTCCCGGAACGTAAAGGCGACGATAACGTGACATGCGCCGACCTTCGGCCAAGATGGTTAACAAAACGTAGGGTGGGTGAAACCCACGTGCCTTTGAAATGTCGGGCCACGTGGGTTTCACCCACCCTACGCTTGACCCAAATCAAAGCAGCACCACCCACACTGCGCCATTCTCCATCTCCAAAGGAGACCCCTCAATGGACACCAAAAACCAAAAACAACGCCTGCTCGCCCGCCGTTTGGAAATCACCGGCGACCTACAGAACATCGAAGACCAACTGGACGAAACCCCGTCTAAGGATTGGGAGGACCGCTCGGCCGAGCGGCAGGGGGATGAGGTGTTGGAGGCACTGGGGAATGCCGAGCTGAATGAGCTCAAACGGATCGATGCGGCCCTCGCTCGGATCGCGGATGGCACCTATGGCGTGTGCCTGAAATGCGGGAACCCGATTTCTGACGCCCGGCTGGAGCTGCTCCCCGACGCACCACTTTGCAAGAATTGCGCGGCATAGGTCTTAACGGCTGGTAAACGATTTCAATCGGTGCTGCCATACGTTTTGCCGACGCATGGCCGACCGTTTTCAGGCCCCAAGAAACGCCGTCACAGCCGCCTCAAACTCGCGCGGTTTTTCGGCGTGCAACCAGTGCCCCGCACCCGGTATTTTGGCGAACTTGGCGGCAGGGAATAGGGCCTTGGTCCGGTCCCGATCCTCTCGCTGCACATAGTCTGACGCACCCCCCGACAGGAACAGGGTCGGCCCGTCGAACTGCCCGCTGACTGGTGGAAAGCCGATGATCTTGTCCATCTCGGCGGCCAGAACATCAATGTTCAACCGCCATTTTTTCACTTTCAGATCAAGGCTTTGCAGCAAAAACTCCGGCACGCCGGGTTCCAGCCCATCCAGCTGCGCCATGGCGTCCGCCCGGCTTGTAATAGCGGACAGATCGATCCGCCGCATCGCCTCAATCGGGCCCATCTGGCTGTGGGTATACGTCACCGGGGCGATATCTGCGACGACTAACCTGTTGACTTTGCTAGGCTTTGTCAGCGCCAGCACCATCGCTGCCTTACCCCCCATGGAATGCCCCAACACATCCATCGGTTGGTCGATCACCTCTGCCAGATCACCGGCCAGGTCTTCGTAAGAATGCGTTTGAAACCAAGGGCTTGCCCCATGGTTGCGCATATCAACGACCACCACGGGCCGCGTTTCCGATAGCCGTTTGGCGATCACCCCCCAGTTCCGCGCCGACCCGAAAAGTCCATGCGCAATCAGCAGTGGCCTACCCGTCGGCCCGTCATATCGTACCGTGTTCAACATGCATCTGTTCGTAGCCATCGTATGCCCGCTTGACCAGAGGGATTGAGAGCGCGGCCCAACCCGATTATCGGGGCAATATGGCGAACAGTTTGCAAGATCAAGTCAATGAAATCAGCGGGTTGATGGAAAAGCAGCTGCGCGTGCGCGGTGCTGATCTGTCAAAGCAAATCCGCAAGGCGGGGCGGTTGTTGCCGCGCGCAGTTCGTCATGACGCCCTCTATCTGGCGCAGGCGGTGGTGCTTGCCGATAACCCGAAACTGTTCCGCATGATTGACCGCACCAAGGCCGACAAGGCCCACGCCAATGTGGTCAGCTTTCTGGAGGGCATCAGCCCACGCGAGCGGATGGCGAACCAATTGCTGGGCGTGACCGCGTCGATCGCGCTAATGATTGTCGCGGTATTCGTTGTGGGGCTATATGTGCTGGTGAAGCGGGGATTGGTGTAGGGAAACCGCCACATATAGTGCGGCGGTTTTAAACTACCTACCTCAAAGCTCCGGATAAATCGGGAACTTATCGCAGAGCGCTTCCACTTCGGCGCGCACCTTGGCTTCGACCGCATCGTTGCCCTCAGCCCCGTTGACTGCCAACCCTTCGGTAACTTCCACGATCCAGTCAGCAATCTGCCTGAATTCTGGTTCTCCGAAGCCACGGGTTGTTCCTGCCGGTGAGCCGAGCCGGATGCCGGATGTCACCATCGGCTTTTCAGGGTCAAATGGAATGCCGTTCTTGTTGCATGTAATATGCGCACGGCCGAGCGAGACCTCGGTCGCGTTCCCTTTCACACCTTTCGGCCGCAGGTCGACCAGCATCAGGTGGCTGTCAGTTCCGCCGGAAACGATGTCCAGTCCGCCTTTGATTAACTGATCGGCCAAGGCCTGCGCGTTTTTGACGACCTGCTCCTGATAGGTTTTGAACTCGGGGCGCAGTGCCTCTCCGAAAGCGACAGCCTTGCCCGCGATAACATGCATCAGTGGGCCGCCTTGGATGCCGGGGAAGATGGCTGAGTTGAATTTCTTCGCCATCGCTTCGTCATTGGTCAGGATCATGCCGCCGCGTGGGCCGCGCAAGGTCTTATGCGTGGTCGTCGTGGCCACATGCGCATGCGGGAAAGGCGAGGGGTAGAGACCTGTTGCAACAAGCCCTGCGAAATGCGCCATGTCGACTAGCAAATACGCTCCAACGGTATCCGCAATCTCGCGCATTTTTCCAAAATCGATGATCCGCGGAATGGCAGAACCACCTGCGATGATCATCTTTGGCTTATGCTCGGCGGTCAGGCGGGCAACCTCGTCATAATCCAGCAGGCTGTCTTCGCGCCGCACGCCATATTGGATGGCGTTGAACCATTTGCCGGACTGGTTGGGCTTGGCCCCATGGGTCAGATGGCCACCGGCATCAAGCGACATGCCGAGGATCGTGTCGCCGGGCTGCAAGAGCGCCTGAAACACGCCCTGATTGGCTTGAGACCCGGAATTGGGCTGTACATTGGCGAAATCGCAGCCAAACAACTGCTTGGCGCGGTCAATGGCCAGGTTTTCGGCCACATCGACGTGCTGGCAGCCACCGTAGTAGCGACGACCCGGATAGCCTTCGGCATATTTGTTGGTCATCACGCCACCCTGCGCTTCCATCACGGCGGCGGAGACGATGTTTTCGGATGCGATCAGCTCAATCTCATTGCGCTGGCGGCCAAGTTCGGCCTGCATCGCGGCGTGGAGTTCGGGGTCACGAGTTTCCAGTTTTTCGGTAAAAAAGCCGTTGTCGCGGACGGTGACATTCATGGGTGGTCCCCCCTTAAAGGTGCCAAGAGCAGAAATCTGGCGTTCTCATACCCTATGGATAGACTGTTCTAAAGCACCAAAACGACCATGATCTTTATGAGGACGTCATAACGGTTTCGTATCGGCAGCTTGCGTTTCGCGTCTGATCGCACCACAACGTGTCGTCACCAAAGGGAATTTACCACCATGCCCCGCCCCAAGATCGCCTTTGACGCCAGCCCTGTGCCCATTGCGCAAAAGGCGTTGGGCGAACTGGCAGATGTTTATGGTAATGTCCCCAAGGCCGAGGCTGATGTGATCGTGGCGCTGGGCGGTGACGGATTCATGTTGCAGACCTTGCATGGCACACAGGAACTTGATGCGCCGGTCTATGGGATGAACCGGGGATCCGTCGGTTTTTTGATGAATGAATTTCATGCCGATGATCTTGTGGACCGGCTCAAGGCCGCGGAAGAGGAAATTATCAACCCCCTCGCCATGACCGCCCTTTCTGTGGACGGCGAGATGCATCAGGCGCTCGCGATAAACGAGGTGAGCCTGCTGCGTGCGGGTCCGCAAGCGGCAAAGCTGCGGATCACGGTGGATGGCAAGCAACGGATGGATGAGCTGGTTTGCGACGGTGCGTTAGTCGCGACACCAGCAGGTTCGACTGCCTACAACTATTCGGCCCACGGACCTATTCTGCCCATCGGGTCGGATGTACTGGCCCTGACGGCCATGTCTGCCTTTCGTCCCCGGCGCTGGCGCGGTGCGCTGTTGCCCAAGCGGGCTGTGGTTCGGTTTGACGTGATCGACGCTGCAAAGCGGCCTGTGATGGCCGAGGCGGACGGGAAATCGGTGCGTGACGTAGTGAGTGTAGAGATCCGGTCAGAACCGAGCGTGGCCCATCGGATTTTGTTTGATCCGGGGCATGGGTTGGAGGAGCGGTTGATCAGGGAGCAGTTTGCTTGACGGGGCTGTATTGGATGGCTGGCCTTGAATCTTAAATTACCAGTGCGATACCGCTAAAAATATTGAACAGATCGTGCTGTTCGTTGGTAACCTGACCCTAGTCCTCGCTCTTTGTCAGGTGCCACACCTTCACCTTGTTGGTAGAAGCGCCAGTCGCTTTCTGGTATTCCTCTCGTGCATCTAATAGCCACCCTTCGCCATTATCGCCAACAATTGCTTGTCTTTCGCTGAAAGCCTTCAAATTGACGAATACTTGGTAAATATCTTTGAAGTTGAGGTGGCCGTTTTTCTCTTTTCTGGGTCGTCTCTCGCCATGAACTATATTGTCAAGTCTGCCTTTCAGATTGGTGGTTTCTGAGACGCTATTCAGGTTTGGATAATGGCATAAAGGCGCGCGACCAGATGCAAGCTCTTCAAAACTTGTATTCCAGTCGCTTGGGAACGAAACGGGCCAATTTGAATTCTCTTTTCGTTTCTTCAAAATTTTATCGAGATCAATAGTCGATCTTTGACTGGTACCCAGAACTCCGTTGTTGACTTGATCAAAGTCAACAACTGCGAAGCAAAGCAGTTCAATGCAAATCCTCAGCTGGATGGCCCAGACCTCCTTCTGAAAAGTCTGCGACACAAAACTGGTTCCATCAAGGGCCTGATGCAGTTCCCAAAGTCGGTTTTGAACTTCCGCCATGTATCCGCTATATGTAGTGGCCATGTAATCGTTCAAATCATCCTTAGGCACTTTATTAGGGTCAATTAGGCCATATCTCAATCTACGCATCTTATGCTCCAAATGGCGAGATCAGAGCATGGCGACTAAAGGTGAACTTTTGGTTAACCTGTTGCCGCATACCCAAGCGGCTTAAGCGCCTCCTCTATCTCATCCAAAATCGCCGGATCATCAATCGTGGCGGGCATTTTGAAATCCTGCCCATCCGCGATCTTTACCATCGTGCCCCGTAATATCTTGCCGGACCGTGTTTTGGGCAGCCTATCCACTACCGCTACCAGTTTAAATGCCGCCACCGGGCCGATTTGGTCTCGGACGCGGGCCACGACCTCTTTGCTGATGTCTTCGTGGCTGCGCTCGCATCCATTGTTGAGGCAGACAAACCCCATGGGTAGCTGTCCTTTCAGCGCGTCGCTGACCCCGATCACCGCGCATTCGGCCACGTCCGGATGGGCGGCGAGGACTTCTTCCATCGCGCCCGTCGATAGCCGATGGCCCGCCACGTTGATCACATCGTCGGTTCGCGCCATGATGTAGAGATAACCGTCTTCGTCGATCATCCCTGCGTCGCCAGTCTCGTAATAGCCGGGGAAGGTGGTGAGGTAGGATTTGACGAAACGCTCTTCAGCATTCCAGAGCGTGGGCAGGGTGCCCGGGGGTAATGGGAGTTTGACTGCGATGGCCCCTAGCTCACCTGATGGCATCGGATGACCTGCTTCATCAAGGATTTGCACATCGTAGCCGGGCATCGCCACAGTGGGTGATCCGATTTTGACTGGCAGCGCCTCTATCCCCGCTGGGTTGCCTGCGATGGTGTAACCTGTTTCGGTCTGCCACCAATGGTCATAAACTGGAACGTCCATGACCCTTTGTGCCCATTCGATCGTGTCCGGGTCGGCCCGTTCGCCAGCAAGATAAAGTGCGCGGAGGCAGGAGATGTCATAATCCTTGATCATCTCGCCCTTCGGGTCGTCGCGTTTGATCGCACGAAAGGCCGTCGGGGCGGTGAAGAAGGACCGCACGTTGTGTTCCTGAATGACCCGCCAGAACGTGCCAGCATCGGGTGTGCCGACGGGCTTGCCTTCGAAAACAACGGTGGTGTTGCCGTGTATCAGAGGCGCGTAGCAGATGTAGGAATGCCCCACGACCCAACCCACATCTGAGGCGGCCCAGAAGACATCGCCGGGGTCGACGTCGTAAATCGCTTTCATGGTCCAGTTCAGTGCCACCAGATGCCCGGCGGTGGGGCGCACAACGCCTTTGGGTGCGCCAGTGGTCCCAGAGGTGTATAGGATATAGGCCGGGTGATCCCCTTTGACGGGGACGCAATCTGCTGGCGTGACGCCCTTTTGCACCTCGTGCCAGTCGAAGTCGTACCCCGGTGTCAAATCATAGGGATGCTCTGGTCGTTCCAGAATGATGGTGAAATCAGGTTTGTGCGTCGCGTCCTCGATCGCCTGATCCAGCAACGGCTTATAAGGGACGATACGTCCCGGTTCTAGCCCGCAGGAGGCCGCAATAATGGCTTTGGGAGTGGCGTCATCGATCCGAACGGCAAGTTCATGGGCCGCAAAGCCGCCGAAGACTACCGAATGGATCGCCCCCAGACGGGCACAGGCGAGCATCGCGACAAGCGCCTCTGGCACCATGGGCATGTAAACGATGACCCGGTCGCCCTTGGTGATCCCCTTATCCCTCAAGGCACCGGCGAGGCTGGCGACTTTTTCTTTGAGTTCGGCATAGGTGATCTGAGATTTGGTGCCAGTGATCGGGCTGTCATAAATAATGGCCGCCTGATCGGCGCGCCCGTTTTCGACATGCCTATCGACTGCATTGTAGCAGGTGTTGACTTCAGCATCCGTAAACCAGCGGTAAAGTGGTGCTTTACTATCATCCAGCGCCTGAGTGGGAGGTTTGACCCAGTCGATGGATTTTGCCTGGTCCAGCCAGAAATCCTCGGGCGCATTTTGCCAGGCGGCATAGACATCCGCGTATTTCATTCGTTCCTCCCATTATTTGCCAAAGCATTGCGCAGTCTGTCGAACCGGGCAAGTCTATTGCGCATGCCTCTCTGGCTCACGGTGGAGATTTTTGATTATTGGAGCTTGAGTTATCTAGGTCGACTTATCTTTGGAATAACGGGTCCAATAGTCTTTGATCCATGATACGGGGAAAAAGCCGAATTTTTCAGGTGAACCCCAGTGTTTGAATGGCCCTTGTGCCATGTCCTCGGGGTTCGGGGTGCCATGAAAGATTACCACATATCCGTCTGGTCGACGTATGGGGCGGACCAGATTGACAGGGAAGTGGTAAGCGAGGCTTTTCTTGAAACTCAGCATCCAGCCAATGGGCCAGTCGTGCCTATCCTTGGCATTATGATGGATGAAATTTTGATCGTTCCGCATGCCCTTCAATTCATCAAGGCTTTTATCGCAGGACATCTGGTAAAGATGGGTTTGTGTACCGGCGACGTACCCAACGACAGAGGAGTTCGACAAAAGCGGTTTGCCAAAAATAGACGGCATCAGGCGGGGCAGGGTGTCGGGTATTTCCCGAATGATATGCAGGCCGCCCTTTGATTTGATCAGATCGAACAGTGGGGACAGGTCCTGAAGGACCACCACATCAACATCCATCATGATAACTGGCGTACCATCTGGAATGACACCCGGCGCAAACGCAGTCAGTTTCGGCCACATGCCTTTGTGCCAGTCGCCTTTGTCCATGGCAAAAGGTGGGATGTCTTGCGTCTCAATCCCGGGGACGAGCCCGGTTGGGTCATCGGTGAGACAAACAAACCGAAACGGGCTTTGCATGATATCGCTAAGCGCGTGAAACAGGATATTGGTGTATTTCGGTGAATATCCCTCGCCCCACTTGAAACAGACAAAGGTCGGGGTGAGCGGGGCAGCAGTCATGGTCAACCTAACCGTAATGCGCCACTGGTGTACCCGCTAACGCGGACATATTCAGCAGGCCGCGCGCGGTGATGGCCGGGGTGACGATATGGCATCGGTTGCCCATACCCATCAGAATTGGGCCAACTTCCAACCCGCCACCTTTCATTTTCAGGATGTTGCGCACGCCGGACGCCGCATCGGAATTGGCGAAGACGAGGCAATTGGCTGCGCCGGGCAAGTTTGCGTCCGGGAAAATTCGATTGCGGAGTTCGACATCCAGCGCGGTATCGATATGCATCTCGCCTTCGTAAGCGAAGTCATGGTTGCCGTCATCAAGTATGGCCATGGCCGCACGCATCCGCCGACCGGTATCGCAATCGAGGTTGCCGAACTGGCTGTGCGAACAAAGCGCGATTTTCGGCTCGACCCCGAACCGCCGGACGTGCCGGGCGCAGCCGATAACCGTTTCGGCGATTTGCTGGGGTGAGGGTTCGGGATGTACCTGTGTATCAGCGACAAAGAGCGGCCCATCTTCGAGGATCATGAGAGACAGCGCCCCAACCGGATGGAGCTCTTCATTTCCGAGGATTTGGGTGCAGTAGTTCAGGTGCCACAGATACTGACCAAAGGTGCCGCAGATTAGGCTATCGGCTTCGCCCCGATGGACCATGACCGCGCCAATTGCTGTAGTATTCGTGCGCATCACCGCCTTGGCGAGATCGGGCGTGACGCCCTTGCGTGCCATCAGACCATGATAGGTTTCCCAATAGGCGCGGTAGCGCGGGTCGTTTTCCGGGTTTACTACGCTGAAATCGACGCCGGGGCGGATTTTCAGGCCAGCCCTTTCACAGCGCATTTCGATCACCTCTGGCCGCCCGATAAGGATCGGCGTGTCGGTTGTTTCTTCCATGATGGCTTGAGATGCACGCAGCACCCGTTCATCTTCGCCCTCGGCAAAGACGATGTTGCGCGCGGCTGTGCGGGCGATTTCGAAAACTGGCCGCATGATCATCGCGGATTTGAAAACGGACCCGTCGAGATGTTCCTTGTAGGCATCGATATCGGGCAATGGTCTGGTCGCTACGCCGGTTTCCATGGCTGCCTTTGCAACAGAACTTGCGACGACACCCATCAGCCGGGGATCGAATGGTTTTGGGATCAGATAGTCGGCCCCGAACGTCAGTTTTTCACCGGAATAGGCCGCTGCCGCCTCTGCACTGGTTGTGGCGCGGGCGAGGGCTGCGATCCCTTCGATACAGGCGATCTGCATGTCGTCGTTGATCTCGGTAGCGCCCACATCCAACGCTCCGCGAAAGATGAACGGAAAGCAAAGGACGTTGTTGACCTGATTGGGGAAATCGCTGCGCCCGGTTGCGATGATGGCGTCAGGGTTGACCGCACGCGCCTCTTCCGGCCCGATTTCAGGTGTTGGATTGGCGAGCGCAAAGATGATTGGTCTGTCGGCCATCTTTGCGACCATCTCGGGCTTGAGAACGCCGGGGCCGGAGAGGCCAAGAAACATGTCCGCATCATCAATCACATCATCCAGTGTGGCGGGCGCCTTGCCTTGGGCATATTCGGCTTTTTGCGGGGTCATGTCGGTCTCGCGGCCTTCATACACAAGGCCTTCGATATCACATAGCCACACATTTTCGCGCTTTACGCCCAGCTTCAGAAGCATGTTCAGACAAGCGATACCTGCCGCGCCACCACCGGTGCTGACGATCTTGATATCCTCGAATTTCTTGTTTGCGACGCGCAACGCGTTGGTCGCTGCAGCACCAACGACAATGGCCGTTCCATGCTGATCATCATGGAAAACGGGGATGTTCATCCGTTCGCGGCACAGTTTTTCAACAATAAAGCAGTCGGGTGCCTTGATGTCTTCGAGATTGATCGCACCGAATGTTGGCTCCATCGCACAAACGATATCAGCCAGTTTTTCCGGGTCCGGTTCGTTCAGCTCAATGTCAAAACAGTCGATATTCGCGAATTTCTTGAAAAGGACTGCCTTGCCCTCCATCACCGGTTTGGATGCCAGCCCGCCAATGTTGCCCAGGCCCAGAACGGCCGTGCCATTTGTCACGACGGCCACCAGATTGCCGCGCGCCGTGTAATCGAGAGCAGTGGATGGATCTTTTTTGATTTCAACACAGGCGTCTGCCACACCTGGGGAGTAAGCGCGCGCCAAGTCGCGGCCATTCGCGAGCGGTTTGGTCGCACGGACCTCCAGTTTTCCCGGTTTCGGGTATTGATGATAGTCGAGCGCCGCTTGCCGCAGACTGTCCTTTGCCTCATCACTCATGAGCGCCCTCCCTTAGTTTTGTTTAACATTAAACTATTTTGAAGTTCAATGCATTCCGGGTCAGCTCATTCATCCAGCAGTCCTTCGAATTCAGTGCCCAAGAGCGTGGCACGGCACGCCTCGATGTTTGATATCATCTCAGACTTTGGGCGCTGCAAGATTTTTTTCATCCGCACGACCGGTTGATGTTGCTGAACGCCAAGAAAATCGAACAGACGTCGCATGGTGGCGATCCTACTTTCCTCATCCGAGAAGAATTCGGCATATTGCACGATTTCCACCCGTTCAGAGGGCAGTTCGTCAAGCATTGCCTGCAACCCCTGGTTCTCGGATTTGACGTCTTCGAGGATTGATATCAGCTCTTCTGGGTCGATCTCCACCTGTTGTTTACCAGTGGTATTGTCGCGAACGGCCACCACGCCGGTTTCGCGCAGCATGATGTAGGACATGGCGCGGTCCAACACGTTATCGCGTAAGAGGCCGATTACTTTGATATCTGGGCGGGCATGCAAATAGTCGGCGACACCAAATTCATGCATGTTGAGAGAGAATTCTTTGATCCCAAGTGTCTTGATGTCGGACAGGCGTTTTATCTCATGCTTGGCACCTGATTTGCGTCGTTGATGGTTCCGGTAGGTGTTTGCCACACGAATCAGAACACTTTTCCGTAGCATCGCATCAAGATAGTCGGCGTTTTGAGGGTAAAGACGAAGTCGGCGCTGGACTTTTCGCAGGACGTTCCAGTCGCCCAAAACCTCGCCGACATTCAGGATGTCGGGATTCTGGTTCAGCATATCGGTCAGCGTGTTGCTGCCGCTGCGCCCCAGGGTAAGCACAACATGTCTGTCCATTGGTGTTTCAAATTCCAATTTTTGCCGCACTGGGCGTTTCGTGCGGAAACTGGCATGGATTTGCACGAAGTTCCAATAGTTTGCGATCCATGATGGTTGGCATATGATTGTCTGCCCAAATCATGTGCTTGGCTCTTGCATTAGGCCCGATCCCAGATCAGTCTTGGTGGACCCACAACATAAGAGGAGGGTTGGGATGTCACTTATGGATGCTGCGCGAGCAGTGCGTGAACATGCCTATGCCCCATATTCCAAGTTCAAGGTTGGCGCTGCATTGCGTGCTGGTTCGGGCGCTGTCTATGCGGGCTGCAATGTCGAAAACGTGGCCTATCCCGAGGGCACCTGCGCAGAGGCAGGCGCGATTGCAGCCATGATCGCAGGTGGGGACACTGCGATTGCTGAAATAGCTGTTATCGCCGACAGTCCCAAGCCGATCAGCCCATGCGGCGGATGCCGGCAAAAGATTGCGGAGTTTGCGGAAGGTGATGTGACAGTGACGCTTGCCACGACTGACGGCAATCAGACTGAGACAACAGTTGCCGCCTTGCTGCCCGGCAGCTTCGATTCCGATTATTTGAGCCGCGTTTAACCGTGGACGCGCGTGCTATCATAGCGAAGGTGCGCCGAGCGTTACCGCCAAGTGCTGAGGAACTTGCCTGGTTCGCTAACGGTTTGGCGAACGGTGCAGTAAGCGACGCGCAGGCTGGGGCCTTCGCCATGGCGGTTTGTCTCAATGGGCTATCAGATGAAGGGCGCGTCGCTTTGACCTTGGGCATGCGAGACAGCGGCGATGTACTCGACTGGGATTTGCCTGGCCCGGTTCTGGACAAACATTCAACCGGTGGTGTCGGAGATTGCGTGTCTCTGATGCTTGCCCCCGCGCTGGCAGCATGTGACGTCTACGTTCCGATGGTGTCGGGGCGCGGTCTTGGCCATACTGGCGGGACATTGGACAAGTTGGAGGCGATACCGGGTGTCTCGACCGCCGTTTCGGAATCCGCTTTGCGCCGGATGGTTGGCGATTTTGGTTGCGCCATTGTTAGTGCCACGGGCCGTATCGCGCCCGCCGACAAGCACCTTTATGCGGTGCGCGACGTCACCGCGACGGTGGAGAGCGTGGATCTGATCACCGCATCGATCCTATCCAAGAAGCTTGCAGTCGGGCTGGATGGCTTGGTTTTAGATGTGAAGACCGGCAGCGGGGCCTTCATGAAAACGCCGGATGAAGCCCGCGAGTTGGCGCGTGCCTTGGTGGAAACTGCTAAGGGGGCCGGCTGTGCGACGACCGCGTTGATTACCGACATGAACCAACCACTTGCGCCGGCTTTGGGCAACGCAGTTGAGGTGGGGATTTGCATGGAGGTTCTGTCGGGGCGGATTCATGCTGCCCCGCGCCTTTTCGATCTGACAATTGCGCTTGGTGCGCAGTTGCTTGGTGACGGCAGCGAGACCCGATTGACTGAAGCCATCACATCGGGCCAAGCCATGGAACGGTTTGCGCGCATGATCCGCGCCTTGGGTGGTCCGCCTGATATGGCCGAAGACTGGCGAACGCATTTGCCGCACGCCCCCGTTGTTGGCGCTGTCACTGCCCCGGCATCCGGCCATATCACGAAGATTGATGGAGAAGCGCTTGGTTTCGCCATTGTCGCGCTGGGTGGCGGACGGCAGGTGGAGACGGATAAAATTGATCCAGCGGTCGGGCTGACGGAAGTCGTCAGTTTGGGAGAAAAAGTAAATGTTGGCGATCCATTGTGCATCGTTCATGCAGCGACTGAGGAGGATGCGGAGGCTGCCGCGCAAGCCGTCAGGGCGGCGGTTTCGATTGGAAACACGCCGTCGGAGCAACCGCTTATACTTGAGAGGATCACGTAATGCCCCGCGCTTTTCTGGTGGTGATTGACAGCGTAGGCATCGGCGGCGCACCCGACGCGGACCAATATTTCAATGGTGATCTGCCGGATATCGGCGCCAATACGGTGGGCCATATCGCGCAAGCCGTGCCATTGGAGATTCCCGTGCTGGACGCATTGGGTCTGGGCGCTGCACTTGAACTGGCGTCGGGGCTTGTCGTGCCGGGGCTAGATGCTCAGCCCTCCGGCGCTTGGGGCGTTGCGACAGAAGTTTCACGCGGCAAAGATACGCCTTCGGGGCATTGGGAGTTGGCGGGGGTACCAGTGCCGTGGGAGTGGCATGTGTTTCCCGAAGTGGCTCCGGCCTTTCCCGATGATCTGACCGCATTGATCTGCGAGCTTGCAGGCACCAAAGATATTCTGGGCAATTGCCATGCCTCTGGCACCGAGATCATCAAGGAACAAGGCGCCGCGCATATCCAGAGCGGCTGGCCGATTTGTTATACCTCTGCAGACTCGGTGCTACAGATTGCGGCGCATGAAGAGCGGTTTGGTTTGCAGGCGCTATATGACCTCTGCGCTGCTTTGGCCCCCACGCTGCACGAGATGAAGGTGGGTCGTGTGATTGCGCGACCCTTTGTGGGCGATGCGGAGACCAGTTTTACCCGGACAGCCAACCGCAAAGATTTCGCGATTGAGCCTCCGTCGCCCACGATTTGCGATTATGTCCAAGGGGCAGGGTGGACGGTGCATGCGGTTGGTAAGATTGGCGATATCTTTTCGATGCGCGGGATTGATGAAGTGCGCAAGGGTCGAGACGACGTTCTGATGGGTCATCTGAATGATTTGGTGGATGAGGCCGCAGATGGGGCTTTGGTCTTTGCCAATTTCGTGGAATTCGACAGTGAATATGGTCACCGGCGGAATCCGGTCGGCTATGCCAAACATCTGGAATGGTTCAGCGAGGCGCTTGGAGGATTGCTGCCGCGCCTTCGGCCAGATGATTTGTTGATTGTCAGCGCCGATCATGGCAACGACCCCACATGGCCAGGAACTGATCATACGCGCGAGCGGGTGCCGGTGCTCGTTCACGGGGTCGGTGCGCGGGAGTTAGGACATCTGGCATTTACGGATGTTGCGGCCTCTGTCGCGGCGCATCTGGCGGTGCCGTATCAGGGTGAGGGAAAGAGCTTTCTATGAGTTATCAGACGCTACCAAAGGTGGAGCTTCATTTGCATTTGGAGGGTGCGGCGCCGCCCACTTTTATTGCGGGTCTTGCACAAGAAAAGAACATAGATATCAGCGGGATATTTGATGAGAAAGGTGGCTACGCCTACCTTGATTTCGATCATTTCTTGAAGGTCTATGAGGCAGCATGCACCACCCTGCAGACCCCCGACGATTTTCGTCGGTTGACGCTGGCTGTGCTGGAAGAAAGTGCTTCTAACGGGGTGGTTTATTCGGAGGCGTTTTTGTCACCGGATTTTTGTGGCGGTGGTGATTTGGACGCCTGGCGCGACTATCTTGCAGCTATTGCTGATGCAGCCGTCGAAGCGGAACGCACGATGGGGATCACCTTACGAGGTATCGTTACTGGCATACGTCATTTTGGCCCTGAGAAATGCAACGTTGCTGCCCGGTGCGCCGCAGAGACGATGGGCGATTTCATTACAGGTTATGGTATGGCCGGGAATGAGATGGTGGGGCGACCCGGCGACTATGCCTATAGCTTTGACATGGCTCGTGAGGCTGGGTTGCGTCTTACCTGCCATGCAGGTGAATGGGGTGGTGCCGCGATGGTCTCTGAAACGATCCGTGATTTGCGCGTGGAGCGGATCGGGCATGGGATTGGTGGCGTGAGCGACCCGGCTTTGGTTGAAGAGATTGCGGAGAAGGGCATCGTTTTGGAAGTTTGCCCGGGTTCCAACGTTGTACTGAATGCGGTTGAAGGTTGGGGCAGTCACCCGATTGCCCGGCTCCGGGATGCTGGCGTGCCTGTCACCGTCTCGACCGATGATCCGCCGTTTTTCCACACGACCATGACACAAGAGTATGAGATGCTGGATCAGACCTTCGGGTGGGGGGAGAATGATTTCGCTGCGCTCAATGCTGCAGCGCTAAAGGCAGCCTTTTGTGATGAGGACACCCGCGCAAATGTTGCGAAAAGACTGGAACTGACCAATGACTGATCATGTAACTCACGTCACCCACCCGTTGGTGCAGCATAAGTTGACACTGATGCGGCAGAAAGATACCTCAACTGCCGTTTTTCGCCAGCTGTTGCGGGAGATCAGTCAATTGCTAGCCTACGAGGTAACACGTGGTCTGCCGATGACGACCAAACGGATTGATACGCCTCTGGAACCTATGGATGCGCCCGTGATCGACGGCAAGAAGCTCGCCTTGGTATCGATACTGCGCGCTGGGAATGGGTTGTTGGACGGCGTGCTGGAATTGATACCGTCGGCCCGTGTTGGCTTTGTTGGGCTATATCGCGACGAAGAAACGCTCAAGCCCGTGCAGTATTACTTCAAAGTGCCAACTGAATTGGAAGACCGTTTGGTTATCGCCGTTGATCCGATGTTGGCGACGGGAAATTCATCCGTTGCGGCGATTGATCTGCTTAAGGGGGCGGGGGCGACGAATATCCGGTTCCTTTGTCTGCTTGCGGCACCGGAGGGGATTAAACGGATGAGAGAGGCGCACCCGGACGTCCCGATTGTCACTGCCGCAATTGACAGCCATCTGAATGAGCATGGCTATATCGTGCCGGGCCTTGGTGATGCAGGGGATCGGATGTTCGGGACGAAATAGTCGTCAATTGGAAGCAATAGAAATCAGCAATTCGTTCAGCGGCCAAAGCGTGGCATAGGCTGTCATCAACTGATCGGGCAGGGCCTCCATTTCATTGAGTTCTTTGCTTGCGACCATACCTTTCATCCGCAGCAGCCTTTGGGCAACATGGTCTTTGTCGTAGGGTGGCGGCACCCGCTTGAGGTCCGGCTCGCGCAGGCGAAAGCCTTGCTCTTCGACGCTAGCGATGATGCCCATGATCCGATCGGTATCCAGATCAACCATCTTGCGCCAATCTAGCAGGACGGTTTTGTCGAAACTCATCATTCCCGCGCCAGCGCTGACGTAATTCAATCCGATACCAAAGAAGAAGACCGGGCTTTGTTGCGCACCGCTTTCGATCTGCCACATCATATGCAAGTGGGTGTTGTAAGGCGTCTTGTCCTTGGAAAAGCGCACGTCGCGATGTGGGCGAAAAAGCTTGGTCTTAATCGGTGCTTCAGCCAGATTGGCCAGCGGACCGCTGAGTTCATCCAGCAATGCCATGGCCGGTATCTTTAACGATGTATCGTAAGTGGTCTTGTTCTCCTGCCACCAATCGCGGGTGTTGTTGGCATCTAATGCGGAGTAGAAGGCTTTGGCGTCGAAAATGAGTGTGTTGTAGGTCGTCATCAATACGTCCCCCGGCAATTATACGCCAAAATTGCCCGAAGAGCAGCACGCTGTCCATTGCGGCCTTTGGTGAATGAATTTACGAAGGTACAATGATGCGAGCCTTTTGCCTTATCACCGCTCTGGCCTTGCCTATGCCTGTCATGGCGCATCCGCATGTATTTGTCCGCACCGAGATAACTGTCGTCTTTGAAGAGGACGGCGAGGTAGGGGTCCGACTGGATTGGTATTATGACGAGTTCTTTTCGCTTCTCGTGACGACCGATCTAGGTATCGATTTGGATGGCGATATGGTTTTGACAAAAGACGAACAGGTCTTGCTCGACGAGCAAATCACAACATGGCCGGACGATTACAATGGCGATCTGGAGGTCATGCAGGGCGATCAGATTTTGCCGCTGGCTGAAAAACGCGACCATCGCATGACTTACAACGAAGGTTTGTTTCACGAAGTGCATTTGCGGCCCATCGCCGAAATTGCCGATCGTGATGCTGAACTGAAAATACGAGCGTATGACCCCACTTACTACGTGGCCTATGACGTTGTTGAACCCATCAAAATTGAAGGCCGGGACGATTGCGAGGCGAAACTTGTCCGTGCCGATATGGAAACGGCAAATGCTCTGGTGGCCGATCTTTTGGACGGTCAATCGGCTTCTGACGTTGGCCCGGATGAATATTTTCCAGAAGTTGGCGAAGCCTTTGCCGATACCGTGACCGTAACATGCGCCCAGCCGCTTTAATTATCCTGATAGGTCTGGCCGCAACCGCGATCTGGCTTTGGGGGTTTGGTGGTGCCGATTTGGTCATGCGGATGGCGGTGGGTGCGCAGCGTGATGTTCAAAACGCCATGGCAGGCGCGTTGCGTAGTCTTCGGGCGGGCGAACCGGGCGCACTTTTGACGCTGTGGGCGTTGTGTTTTGCCTATGGTTTTGCTCATGCCGCCGGGCCCGGTCATGGTAAACTGATCATTGGAGGCTACGGTGTCGGAGCTCGTGTGCCAGCGGGGCGCCTGGCTGGTCTTGCGCTGGCATCTTCCCTGTCTCAAGCGTTGACAGCCGTTTTGCTGGTCTATGCCGGTGTTTTCATTTTGGGTTGGGGCCGCCAGCAGATGACTGGCTTGGCTGATGATATCATGGCACCGCTTAGCTACGCGCTGATTGGTGGCGTAGGCCTGTGGTTGATGCTACGCGGTTTGCGGCATCTCCGACCGGCGATCGGACATGCGGGTCAGGACGAAATCTGCTCGAGTTGCGGTCATGCGCACGGCCCAAGCATTGATCAGGTGGAGCAAGTCAGATCATGGCGCGATGCGATCGTGGTCATAGGTTCGGTGGCGGTTCGGCCCTGCACAGGGGCGCTGTTTCTTCTCATCCTAACTTGGCGTTTTGGTATGGATTGGGCCGGGATCGTTGGCGCATTTGTCATGGGATTGGGTACGGCAACTATTACCGTGATTGTGGCCTTTGCTGCAGTAGGCCTTCGCGAAAGTACGCTTTCGGTGATCGGTAATAGCAGGGTGGCGCGCGTCGCGGCTTTCGCTGAAATCGCTGCTGGCGGTGTTGTTTTGATCCTTGCAACGCAGTTGGTTTTGCGAAGCATCTGATTGCTTTGCCCAGGCCAAGGTCCTAAGCCTTTGGTTATGCAAAAGATCGCCCATACATATCCAGATCACGCACGGGCGATCTGGACGCTGGGGATGCCGCTGATCCTGAGTAATCTTGCCCAGTTTGCGATCAACATGACTGATGCGCTGATGCTGGGGTGGTACGATGTGACCGCGTTAGCCGCATCGACTATCGCCGGGACGATGTTCTTTATCATCTTTATTGTGGGGGCGGGCTTTGCCCAGGCCGTTACCCCGCTTGCTGCCGCAGCGGCCGAAGACGATGATGATGTGCAGGTTCGTCGTGTCACGCGCATGGGGCTGTGGCTTTCGATCATATATGCAGCGGTCGTGATGATCCCGCTCTTCTGGACTGAGGATATTCTGCTAGCCATGAGGCAGGACCCGGAGGTCGCAGCCCTCGCCCACATCTACATGCAGATCATCTTGTGGCAGATGGTGCCAGCATTGATCGTCATGACGATGAAGTCATTCTTGGCAGCATTGGAGCATACAGCCATCATACTTTGGGCAACAATTGGCGCGGCCCTGCTGAATGCTGTCATCAACTACGCACTGATCTTTGGCAATTGGGGCGCGCCTGAGTTGGGGATCAGGGGTGCAGCGATTGCTTCCGTAACTGTCGTGCTACTGTCGGTGGTTATTCTTGGTATCTACACGTTGCGGGTTTTGCCTCAATATCAGTTGTTCAAGAACTTTTGGCGTAGTGACTCCGAGGTAATGAAACGTGTTTTCGTGCTTGGCTGGCCCATTGGCCTGACGTCGCTCGCCGAAGGTGGTCTGTTTAGCGCCAGCGCGGTTATGATGGGCTGGATCGGGGCCGTGGAACTGGCGGCCCACGGTATCGCGATCCAGCTTGCCAGCCTCGCCTTCATGGTACATCTCGGTTTTAATCAGGCGGCAACAGTTCGCGCTGGCAGGGCGCTCGGCCGTAGAGACGAAAGCTCATTGCGTCGAGGCGGTGTGACGGTGATCGGGATGTCTTTGATCTTTGCTGTTCTGACGTCGATAGTGTTTATGTCGATGCCGCAAACGCTCGTCTCATTTTTTGTTGATCATGATGAACCTGAGCGGGTAGCGCTGTTGCAGATTGGCGGCACGCTGGTCATCGTAGCGGCGATATTTCAGGTTGTTGATTCTTTGCAGGTCATTGCGCTTGGCCTGCTGCGTGGGGTGCAGGATACGGCGGTGCCGATGGTCATGGCGGCGGTCAGCTATTGGGTGATCGGGTTGCCGGCCAGCTACGTTCTCGCTTTTACGTTTGACTTTGGTCCCGCAGGCCTGTGGTTCGGGCTGGTCATAGGGTTGTGCGTTGCGGCGGTACTGCTATTGCACCGGTTTTGGGTTGGTGCAGTTCATATCCGACCGCCCCTAACCGTGGGCTAAAAGTTCCAGGTCGCTCAATCGAAGGCGCGGATGACGCATGATTCCGAAATGCTCCAGATTGCGCTTGTGGGGGAAGAGCGACAGATATTCGGCCAGGATATTTCCCCGCAGCCCCAATGAATGGGCCGTGCCCGGATGCAGACTTTCGATTTCGATGCCGTTCACGTTTACACTTTCGTGACGGGCAAAACCAAGCTGGTAGACATTGACGGGGGCTGCTGGCCGCAAGGCGATAAACTGATCACCATCGATGAAATCGCGGGCAGGAATGAATGCTGCATCGCTACCTGTCAACGTGCGCGCATTCGTTGCTTGGTGAAAAAGGCGGGCGCGGGGGCCAAGAATAAGATCAGGGCAAGGGCGGCTTGGCCCCAGTGCGTCAGAAGTGACCCGGATCAAGGTTCCCGATCTTTGATTTATCTCGTCACTGCCAGTAGCCACGGTCATCATGCCGCGCCATAGTAGCGTTTCGTAGCGACCATCTGCTGTACGGATCTTGTCGCCGGGCAACACGTCCTCGACCGCGACATTGCCATGGGCCGTTTGCAGGATCGCACCGTGGCCCAATGCGCCAAATGCATCTTCAAAGGCAGGGGTGGCTGGGGCAGTGGGATTCAGTTCGACCAACTGTTCTGCATCATCCAAATACATGATTTGGTACTTGCGGGTCTTCGCGCGTAATGCTGCTGGCGGGGAGGGCGGCAATGAGTGGGTAGCTGCACCTGTATCGTAATTGCCATAGGTCGAACTGGCAGATCGGCTTGCAGAGGTATCCATAATTGCCCTTTTGGTTATCAACGTGATCTCGGCCCCCCACGCGCCAAATCACGGATGTCGTCAGATTTGCTGAGCAGCCCCCGGTAGGGCCACCTGGTGCATCAAGTTCAGGCTGCGGCCGATATGCGGCGTGCCTTGGCCGTTTCGTGCTGACGACGGCGAGCTTCAACCATCATTGCGCGCATGGAACCGCGCTGCCATGGAAGTTCGGTGTTGTATGTTTCGACTGCTGTTTCCAGTGATTTCTGCCAACGATCTTTCATCTTGCTGTCTCTCGTTTGTTGTTTGGTGGTGCGTTGCGTTTGTTGATGAAATCACCTTCATCAATCAAACTGGCAAGACTTTGACGGTAACGTGAAAACTTAACGAGCCAGCGACTTATTGTGCAAGTGTTTAATTTTTATAAATATTTTTTTGCAAGAAGAGAGAGGTTGGCCGTCGTATCAACAAAGCTCGCTTCCTTTACGGCAAGAAGGTGGCCAATCAGCCGCCGGTTGACTCAATTACATCACAAACCTATGGCGGCAATCAGGCGGCCATAGTCTGCCTCTCTGCGATGCACAGAACGGCGGTAGCTGAAAAACCGATCCGGGTCGTCATATGTGCAATGGCGGGTCCATGTAGCTTCGCCGATGCCTGCTTCTCGCAGGCGGAACAGACCAAACCCCGGCAGATCGAACTGCATTCGGTCTCCATTGCCATTGGCGAAGAATCTGGCGTAGGCGGCATCGCTGTCCAGAAAGGCCTCGGCAAATTCGGGTCCAACCTCGTAGTTGCGCTGGCTGATCGATGGGCCGATGACGGCCGAGATATTCGCTTTTTCCGCCCCCAGCTGTTCCATCGCATTTACGGTTTCCTCTAACACTCCACCCAATGCGCCTTTCCAACCGGCGTGGGCTGCACCCACGACGCCGGCCTTTGCATCCGCGAAAAGCACCGGCTGACAATCGGCGGTCAGCACGGACAGGGCCACGCCTGGTTTGTCTGTCACCAATCCGTCAGCCTCCGAGGAGGTATGCGGCTCATCACCTATGATCATGACCTTTGCTGAATGGATCTGGTGAACGCCCAGCAACATTTCGGGGGTCACATTCATCGCCGTGGCGACGCGCGCCCGGTTGATCCCCACCACATCATGCTGATCAGAACTGCCGAAGCCGCAATTCAGCCCCTCAAACACACCGGACGATGCCCCACCGGCCCGTGTGAAAAAGCCATGCTTTATGCCTTCAAGGGCCGGGTCGGTGATAATGTCCAGTGTCATGGTTCCAATCCGGGTGGTGCATGACCGGTTGCAGGATAAATTCCGATCACCTTGAAAAGGTCGCCCATTTCCGTTGGATGGGTCAAGCGCCGATGCGCTTGAATGTGCGAGGTCAGTGCAGCGCTGTCCAATTGTGAAGCGAGTTTGTTGGCTCTGTCGGTGATGCCCAACCGTTCAAGGAAAACGCCCTGCTGGGTCAGCTTTGTGTGCTTAGCAGGGCTGCATTGGGCGGCGATAGCTGCAAAATCCACGTGAGCGGTCAGATCAGCCGCGCCGGGACGGGCCAGAGGGTCGGCCCTTTCGTGTCGCTCCAACGCTTGCAACGTGTCGCCAAGCGATTGCCAATCGCCATAGTCAACAATCAGGGCCGCGCCGCCATGCTGTGAGATACGCCTGCCGATTGCATGGATTATTGGAGAGAATGCGGGCGCATGTTCTATCAGATCGCCGTCTTGGGTATCGTCAAGCCGATCTTCCAGGAAAGTTAGCGGTGCCGGGTCCGACAAGCCGAAAGTCAAGGTGTCATCTTCAATGCCAACCATCCGTTCCCGCCATGCGATCCCGTCCCGGACAAACTGCCGGATTGGAAGGGCGTCGAAGAATTCGTTTGCGACCAAGAAAAGGGGACCGTCAGGTAGAGTATCAACGCTGTCATGCCACTGCGCGTTTGGCACGTTCTGGCGCTGCTTGGCCTTCAGCGTCGGGGAGGTTTCGACCAGATGAACTGATATGGCATCATGAAAACCGGGTACGGATTTGGTGGCCCGGAGCATGTCGGCCATCAAAGTGCCGCGACCTGGGCCAAGCTCGGCCAATGTCGTATTGGAAGGTGCGCCCTGATCCAACCAGCACTGAGCGAGGGCCAACCCCAACAGTTCACCAAACATCTGACTGATTTCGGGTGCGGTCGTGAAATCCCCGTTTTCGCCAAAGGGATCTCGCGTGCTGTAATAGCCATGCTCAGGATGCATCAGACATTCCGTCATGAAGTCGGCCAAAGTGATGGGGCCAGTCCGCGCGATCCGGTCCATCAGCAGGTCGCGCAGTGCGGTCATCGCCGCCGTGCCATCAGGATAACTGTGATGCCGACAAGGATCATCGGCAGCGTCAGGACTTGGCCCATGGTCAGTCCAAACTCTCCGAATTGCACAGCCCAACCAAGCGGGTTGCCTGGGCCCACAAATTGCGCATCAGGTTGGCGCACAAACTCGACCAAGAAGCGAGCGATCCCATAGCCAGCAAAAAAGATGCCGGACAATAACCATGGGCGCTTGAGGCCGCCCAATCCAAAGGCCATGATCATCAGGATAAGGCCCAGTATCAGCCCTTCCAGTGTGGCTTCATAGAGTTGCGAGGGATGGCGCGCGCAGGCCTCTGTCGCGGTGGCACAGCTTTGTGCGGCCTCGCCGGGAAAGGCGACCCCCCACGCGACATCTGTTGGACGGCCCCACAGTTCGGCGTTGATGAAATTGGCGCAGCGGACAAGAAATACAGCGGGGGTCGCGGCCACGGCGATGATGTCAGCCAGATCGGGTAGGGGAACATTGTAGCGACGGCTGAAAAGCCAGACGCCCAAAACTACGCCGACAAAACCACCGTGAAATGACAGCCCGCCCTCCCAGATCTTGAGGATATCGATGGGGTTGGCCAGAAAAGTGGCTGGCTGATAGAAAAAGACATAGCCCAAGCGTCCACCGCCGATGACACCGACGACAATGTAGGTAAGGAGATCGTCTAGTTGTTTGACCTCCATCGGTGCTCCAAGTCGCCAGATATGATCCCGTTTCAGTGCTGCCTTGATCACCTGCCAGCCGATCGCGATACCGACGATATAAGCCATCGCGTACCAACGGAGCGCGATAGTGAATCCGAAAAGGGTAAACGAAAAAATCTCGGGTGAGATATCGGGAAATGCAATGGCGCCTAACATGGCACCTTCCTTCCCCGAGCAGACGGCGAAGTCAACCGACAAGCGGGTTGCGCGAACCGGTCCAACGACCCATATACAAGATCAAGACCGATAGGAGACGACCATGCAGACCAAAAACAAGATGTTCGACGATCTCGGCCAATTGATGACCAATGCGATGGGCGTAGCTCAGGGTGCACGGGATGAGGCAAATACCGCCATGAAATCCTGGATGGATCGGTGGTTGGCCGACCGTGACCTTGTGACCCGCGAAGAGTTCGAAGCCGTTAAAACCATGGCCCAAAAGGCACGAGAAGAGAATGAAGCTCTTTCTGCCCGCATCGCTGCACTTGAGGGGAAGAAGAAGGGCTAGTACTGGTTTTGCCAGCGGAGTTTTTTGTTAGGCAAGAAGGTGGGTGATAATATCGTGCTGATTCAGATCGCCTTTGCAGAGTTCCAGAGCCGCCTTCCATAGGCCCCAGCCTTTTGCTCGGGCCCAGGTGTCCTGATCAATACTGATCGCGTCCTGAAATTGCATCCGTGCCGGTGTGTCGAACAACGTCCATGCGATGGTTAGATCACAGGCCGGGTCGCCAATAGCCATATTCCCAAAATCTATCACGGCGGATAGCTGACCGCCGCTGATCAGCAGATTACCTGCGGCCATATCGCCATGCAGCCAGACAGGCGGGGCAGTGCAGCTGCTGTGGCATGCCTGATCCCAGACTGGCAAAATGCGTTGTGCATCGACATCAGAACCCAGTTGGTTCAGGCAATGGCGAAGCTCCTGATCGTAGATGCGCAGATCACCACCACGATAGAAGTTGTGTTGCCCAGCTTCTGGTCCGCCTTGTGCTGGTGCGGCCCGCAAGCTGTTGAGAAAATGGGCGAGGTCCACGGCGATATTTTGGATATCTTTTTGATCATACAGCGCAGCGCAGGTGCCGGGTAGCCAGTGCATGATCGTCCATTGGAATGGATATGCTGCGGAGGGTTTGCCCTTGGCGATAGGTTTGGGAATATCCACAGGCAGATGTGAAGCCAGCTGCGGCAGCCATCTGTGTTCTTTCGGGGGCTGCCCAGAATAGCAGGCGGCACTGGGGAGCCGGATGGACATTTCATCACCCAGATGAAATGTCCTGTTGTCCCAGCCTTGTTGTTTAATCGGTCGGACAGGCAAATGCGCCCACGCCGGAAATTGGTCCGCGATCAAGTCCCGGACCAGTTCGGTTGTTATGGTGGGGTCGTTCAAAACTCGCTGAGATAGGCTACCAGAATATCAAGCGCGGCCTGCAGATCATCCTTGGCAATCATCTCGGTCACGGTGTGTATATAGCGTGTTCCGACAGTGATCCCGACGGCCCTTGCGCCAGCCGCCGCCTGTTGAGCCGCCGCGCCGTCCTGACCGCCGGCGGCCAGCATCGTGCGCTGGTAGGGGATTTTCTTTTTAATCGCCAGCGCCTCGATCTCTGACACCAATGCTTTGTCGGCGATGAACGAACTGTCACGGACATGCAGGCCAAACCCTTCACCTTGATTTGTTGTAACGTCCTTTTCGGGGATGCCGGGCGTGTCGCAAGACAGCGTCACATCAATGCCAAGGCCAATGTCGGGCTTGATCGCAAAAGACGCGGTGCGTGCGCCACGCAAGCCTACCTCTTCCTGACATGTGAACGCGACATGGATTTCGGCCCCGCGCCCATTTTTCTTGCCAAGCTCGCGGATTGCTTCAATCCCCAACCAGCAGGCAATGCGGTTATCCAGCGCCTTTGAGACGAACTTGTCCCCCATTTCGAGGAACGGCTCGTCCATGACAACGAAGTCGCCTACCTTGACCACGTCATGCGCTTTCTTACCCATCCCCAGATCAACGAAGAAATCGCCGACTGGAGGCACTTTCTTTCGATCCTCCGGGGCAGATATATGGATGGGCTTGCCGCCGGGGTTCATCACGCCCTTGTAGTCGCCATCATCCGTGCAGACCAATACACGGCGGGAGAAGAGATTGCGTGGGTCAAACCCGCCGACCGGTTGGACATAAAGGAAGCCTTCCTTCGAGATATGGCTGACTAGAAATCCGATCTCATCCATGTGACAGAGCAGCATAATCTTGGGCGCTTCGGATTTGGAAGCATCCCGCTGGCATAAAAGAGAACCCATCGGATCGACTGTCATCTTGTCAAAAAGCCCCTCGACCTCGTCAGTGATCAAGTCGCGCACACGATGTTCGTGGCCCGGGACACCCGGCATTTCACAAAGACGTTTGAGAAGGTCGGTATTCATCAATTAATCCCTTTGTGATGGTAGGTTTGTTTTCGGCTTTTCTCAGTGTTGCCACGAAAGCCGGTCCTTTGCCAGATATGGCGCGTTCGAATGTAAAAGAGGCGCGGGCTTTTTGTGCCCGCTGAGGGCTGAACCACAAAACTTAGACTTATCCCCAAGAAATTGCTTTACAGGTGGCCTTGATGCCTGCACCATATCTCGTAGGAGAGAAATGCAAACAACACCTCTCCTAGAGCAGGCACCTAGCGCTTGGGGCGCTGCCATGACCCTGAGCGCCAACGCAGTGAGGCCGAGCATATGGCGCTTTCAGAGCATTACCTTGACGCAGAGGATATTCACCCGATCGATCTGGTGGAACATATCGCAGAATCCCATGAGTGGGATTTTGACCGCATTCACGATGATCAGATCGCGATGGCAGTTGAAGGCCAATGGCGGACTTATTCCTTAACACTCGCATGGTCCGCTTTTGACGAAACCCTCCGCCTGATTTGTACTTTTGAGATGGAGCCACCGGAGCACCGGCTGCCCGCGCTTTTTGAGGCGCTCAACACAATCAATGATCGCTGCTGGGCAGGTTCGTTTACGTGGTGGGCGGAACAGGGGCTGATGGTTTATCGCTATGGGCTGGTTTTGGCAGGTGATCAGGTCGCGGGACCCGATCAGATTGACACGATGATCAACGCGGCCGTTTCGAGCTGTGAGCAATATTACCCCGCCTTTCAAATGGTGACATGGGCGGAACGTTCGGCAGAGGATGCTGTCCAGATCGCCATAGGCGGCGCCTACGGGCGGGCCTAAAAAAGACACGGGGCGGGTTTCAACTCGTCACCTGTTTCCCTAACTTGTCGGCAATGACAAGCGGAGGGATTTGGGCTTGGATATGAATGACATCGCAGCGCGGGGTCTTGTACTTCTTGGCTGCGGAAAGATGGGGTCGGCCATGCTCGCTGGGTGGTTGAGCGATGGCCTGCCCGCCGGTTCCGTCTACGTGATTGATCCCAATCCGTCTGACTGGCTGATTTCTAAATTAGTTCGCATCAACGAAGACCTGCCGCCAAACCCGGCGATTGTTCTTCTTGCCGTCAAACCGCAGATGATGGGTGATGCGCTGCCGACTATCGCTGCGCTGGGCAATGGCGAGACACTGTTCATTTCAGTTGCTGCCGGAACGTCGCTTGCCAGGTTTGAGAAGGCTTTGGGCGATGCCACCCCCATCATTCGGGCAATGCCTAACACCCCGGCGGCCATCGGGAAAGGGATCACAGCGCTTTGCAGCAATGCCCACGTTTCGTCGGATCAATTGGATATGGCGGATAAGTTGTTACAGGCGATTGGTGAAACGGTTCGTTTGGATAATGAATCGCAGATGGATGCTGTCACGGCGGTCTCAGGGTCTGGCCCAGCTTATGTCTTTGCCATGATCGAGGCGATGACCGCGGCAGGCGAGGCTGAAGGGTTGCCGCCCGAGCTTGCATTGCAGTTGGCTCGTGCGACCGTAGATGGTGCCGGGGCGCTGGCTGCTGCGGCGGATGAAAGTCCTAGCCAGTTGCGGGTAAATGTTACCTCTCCCAATGGCACGACGCAGGCCGCATTGGAAGTACTCTTGGATACCGATGACGGTCTTGCTCCGCTCATGCGACGTGCGGTTCAAGCGGCAGCAAACAGGTCGAGGGAATTGTCTGGTGACTGAGATTTCTATCGACGATTTTTTGAAGGTCGATGTGCGCGTGGGCACCGTCACGCGTGCAGAGCCTTTCCCTGAAGCGCGCAAGCCTGCCATCAAGCTCTGGATAGATTTTGGCGCAGAGATTGGTGAGAAAAAGACATCTGCACAGATCACGACGCACTACGTCCCTGATGGTTTAGTCGGAAGACAAGTGATGGCTGTCGTAAATTTCCCGCCGCGTCAGATCGGTAAGTTCATGTCCGAGGTTCTGGTGTTGGGCATGCCGGATGAAAAGGGGGAGGTCGTGCTGGTTTCGCCCGACCAAACGATTCCAAACGGGGGACGATTGCATTGAAGAAATTATTAATCACGCGGGTATTACCGGACGCCAACATGAAGGCGGCACGCGCAAGATTTGATGTGACATTGAACGAAGGCAATACGCCGCTAGCGGTTGAAGAGGCTGCTACGGCCCTCAGCAATTATGATGCTATTCTGCCAACCATCGGGGACCAGTTCAGTGGTGCAGCCTTTCAGACCGACATCCGTTGCGGTGTACTGGCCAATTTTGGTGTGGGCTATAACCATATTGATGCGGAGGCGGCACGCGCCGCTGGTGTAGCTGTGTCAAACACGCCCAACGTAGTGACCGACGCGACAGCAGATATTGGTCTGACGCTGATCCTTTCCGTCTGTCGGCGCGGTGGGGAAGGCGAACGGCTCGTGCGCACAAACAAATGGGGCGGCTGGGGGCCGACCGAGATGTTGGGAACCCATGTTACCGGAAAGACCGTTGGAATTGTCGGGATGGGACGTATTGGTCAGGCAGTGGCTCGCCGCTGCCACTATGGGTTTGAGATGCCGGTGATCTATTTTAACCGATCCCGCAAACCCGTTGATCTGCCTGCCACGCAGGTCGATACATTGGAGGAACTGATGGGGCAGGCCGACATCGTCGTTGTGACTGTCCCCGGCGGTGGACCCAATACCAAAATGATCGATGCTGCAGTCATTGCCACCATGAAGCGGTCCGGCATCTTTGTGAACATCGCCCGCGGGGATGTGGTGGATGAGGGCGCCTTGATAGCTGCCTTGCAATCGGGGCAGATTGCGGGGGCAGGTCTGGATGTGTTCGAGAATGAACCCGAAGTGCCGGATGCGTTCAAGGTAATGGAAAACGTGGTGTTGCTACCGCATCTGGGGACCGCCGCACTGGAGGTGCGCGAGGCGATGGGTCAGATGGCCATCGATAACATCGTGGCTTGGGAAGAAGGAAGACCTCTCCCGCAGGCGGTATAGTTCTCTGCTGGTCTGCTCTAGGCCAGCCGATCCATGCCCATAGCAATCGCCGCAAAAAAGCACGCCGAAGCAGCGATTACGAACCCATGCCAGATCGCGTTGGAGAACTTCATCTTCTCAGCCGCATAAAATATAACACCGACGGTGTATAAACCGCCGCCGATCATGATCAGGTTCTTTGGAATGACACCCCAAGCCGACCAGATGAGCACGACGCTCAACCAGCCCATAAAGAGATACAAGGCTGGCCCGTACCGTCCCGGAACCTGCCAGAAAAACAGCTTCAAGGTCATACCTAAAACCGCAAGCCCCCAGATAATGCCCAGTATCGTATAGGCCAGCCAACCGCCTACCGTGACCACGAGCGGCGTGTAGGTACCGGCGATTTTGAGATAGATCGCGGCATGATCGATCCGGCGCAACGTCGGTCGAATGCTTTCCCACGGTGTCATGTGATAGCAGGCCGACGCTGTGAAAGTGGCGACCAGCGTCGCGGCATAAATCGCCAAGGCTGTGATCTCGCCCACAGTCGCGGTGTCTGCTGCCCAGATCATAAGGGCGATGGCCCCACTGATGGCAGCTATGACGCCAATCGCGTGCATGCTGCCATCTGCAATCCGCTCTGATCTGGAGTATTCGGGATACACTGTTGGTCTCCTACAATGCATTTAACGATAATAGCCGCCTGAAAACGGTCAAATGTTCCGTTGGGTCGAATTCGGTTTAGAGCTTAATGCTCTCAAATAAGTGTCGGCATCATGATGCGCAAAGTTTAACCGTGCGAAAAAACCCCTACCCGCCGAAGATATCTACTCTATGTGTATATAGTGAGTTTTTGAAGAAGGTTCTTGGATGCGTTTTGTGACTCTCGCCCTCTGTTTTGCACCTGCGATGGTTTTCGCGGCTGGATCTGACGAGGAGGTACCGCCGGAACCGTCCGAGACAACCGAAGTCTGCGAGGACGGGCTGGTGTGGGACCGGGCGACGCAGACCTGCATGCCACCTGAACAAAGCACCAATGATGACGAAGCCCGCCTGAAGGACATTCGTGAACTGGCATATGACGGGCAATATCACGCTGCGCTGGATGTTTTGAGGACACTTGATGATCAATTCAGTCAGCAGGCTATGGCATATTATGGCTTTACTCATCGCAAATCGGGGCGGCATGAGATCGGTATGGCCTATTACCGTGAGGCGCTGCTGCGCGATCCTGATAATTTGCTTGCCCGCTCTTACATGGGACTGGCCCATGTGGAGAAGGACCAACTGAGCCTGGCAGAGGCTCAGCTGGTAGAAATTCAGGCACGGGGCGGTGTTGGAACCTGGCCCGAAAAGGCGTTGATGGAAGGAATTGAAAAGGGGGTTCCAGGGAGCTACTAGGACGCAACTGCATATACGCTTGGTAACGTAAAACCAATCTGTAATGCAGCCCTTTTGGATGACACCAATGGCCCCACGAATCGTTCGGGTTGCCCACTCGCCAAGTCATGCATATCGGCGCCGGTAGCGTGTGGAGTTTACAAAACGGGCGATGTCAGCTGAAAATCGGGCGGTTTTTCCATCAAATCTGCTGCGACCCGCTATTTCGCCGGACACAGAATAAGCCTATAGTCATTTGAAAACCGGGGACAATCCCGTCTCGACAAGAACCGCACCGCCAGGGAGGCCTTCGACATGATCCGCTCGGAACTCATCCAGAAACTCGCCGAGGAAAACCCGCATCTGTATCAGCGCGATGTCGAGAGAATTGTTAATACCATCTTCGAAGAGATCACGGGCGCAATGTCGCGCGGTGATCGCGTCGAGCTGCGTGGATTCGGCGCGTTCTCGGTAAAGAAGCGAGATCAGCGGATTGGACGTAACCCCCGCACCGGCGAGTCGGTTGAGGTGGAAGAGAAACATGTCCCTTTCTTTAAGACGGGTAAGCTATTACGTGACCGTCTGAACGGACACTAAGAGGGCGTTATGAAAACTATCCGTTATGGATTTTGGGCTGTTGTTGGCCTTTGTTTGATTTTGATTGGTTTGGCCAATCGTGATTTTGTCACAGTGCGGGCGATGCCCGAAACGCTGGCCGGGCTCATCAACCTTTCACCCGATATCGAACTGCCACTGTTCGTGGTAATTTTCATTGCCGTCGGTGGCGGACTGCTGATTGGGTTCTTTTGGGAGTGGGTGCGCGAGCATAGGCAGCGGGCTGAGGCACGTGCGCGAGCCCGCGAGCTGGCAGATTTGCGGCGCGAAATTCAGACTTTGCGTGGCGCGGCGGCCGGTGCCAAAGATGATGACGACGTACTGGCCTTGCTCGAAAAAGCAAGCTGATGCCATCAGACATTCGGGTGAAGATTTGCGGCTTGCGCGACGCAGCTATGATGAAGGCTGCGGTTGAGGCAGGTGCGTCTTACGTCGGTCTTGTCTTTTTCCCCAAATCACCCCGGAATATTGATATCGCGCAGGCTGCAGCCCTTGCTCGCGATGTGCCAGTCGGCGTGGCCAAGGTCGCTTTGGTTGTTGATGCCAATGATGCTTATCTTGACGATCTAACAAAGGACGTACCGATCGATATCCTGCAGCTTCACGGCGCTGAAAGTCCGAAGCGCGTTGCAGATATCCGCGCCCGTTATGGTTTACCTGTAATGAAAGCTGTTGGCGTCGCAGATGCCGATGATTTGCCGAAGCTTGATGCATATGCCAGCGTGGCTGATCAGATACTGGTTGATGCAAAGCCTCCGAAAAACGCTGAGCTGCCGGGCGGCAACGGGCTGGCTTTTGATTGGCGCTTGATCGCGGGTCGTCGGTGGTCGGTTCCCTGGATGTTGGCCGGTGGACTGACGCCTGAAAACGTGGCTGAAGCAATTGCGTTGACTGGTGCGAGGCAGGTCGATGTGTCTTCTGGTGTGGAAAGCGCACCTGGAGTGAAAGATGCGAAGTTGATAGTGGATTTTTGTGCGACCGCTTCGTCGGTTTAGGGTGTCTTTGATCTTATCAAAGCAACCGGTTTTTGCAACACAGTGCCGTCGGGTGATGGATTTCTCGAGGAAAGATCGCCTTCAGACTTTCGATGAAGGCCTATTAGGTCGCATGTAGCGGCCCGATGCAGACTTTACCAATCCTGCCGTTGGTTATATCGCTACCAAGCGCAAACCAGAGGTGTTCCATGACCGACGATCTGATCAACTCTTTCATGAATGGCCCCGATGAAAAGGGCCGTTTTGGCGATTTTGGCGGGCGTTTCGTCTCCGAGACACTAATGCCGCTGATCCTCGAGTTGGAAGAGCAGTATGAGAACGCCAAAACGGACGAGACATTCTGGGCCGAAATGCATCATCTTTGGACCCATTACGTGGGCCGTCCCAGCCCGCTTTATTTTGCCGAACGCCTGACCGAGCATCTGGGCGGGGCGAAAATCTATCTTAAACGCGATGAACTGAACCATACCGGCGCTCATAAGATCAATAACGTGCTGGGCCAGATCATCCTTGCCCGTCGCATGGGTAAAACCCGCATTATCGCTGAAACCGGCGCGGGGCAGCATGGTGTCGCCACCGCGACCGTCTGCGCCAAGTTTGGCCTGAAATGCATAGTTTATATGGGTGCCCACGATGTTGAACGTCAGGCGCCCAACGTTTTTCGCATGCGTCTGTTGGGCGCAGAGGTTGTACCGGTGACCTCCGGTCGTGGTACGTTGAAAGACGCGATGAACGACGCACTACGTGACTGGGTCACGAACGTGCGTGATACGTTCTATTGCATAGGTACAGTGGCTGGTCCGCACCCATACCCAGCAATGGTCCGCGATTTTCAGGCCATTATCGGCAAGGAAACCAAGGAACAGATGCAGGCCGCCGAAGGACGGCTGCCGGACACACTGATTGCGGCGATTGGAGGCGGGTCCAACGCGATGGGGCTGTTCTATCCTTTTCTGGATGACAAAGAGGTTAGGATAATTGGCGTCGAGGCTGGCGGTAAGGGCGTGAACGCCAAAATGGAACATTGCGCCTCGCTGACCGGTGGACGCCCCGGGGTACTGCACGGAAACCGTACGTATCTATTGCAGGATGACGTGGGCCAGATATTGGAAGGTTTCAGCATCTCAGCAGGGCTGGATTATCCTGGCATCGGTCCGGAACATGCCTGGCTGCACGATATTGGGCGTGCCGAATATGTCGCGATAACCGATGTCGAGGCGCTTGAAGCATTCCAGCTTTGCTGCGCGCAGGAAGGTATTATTCCGGCGCTGGAGCCGTCCCATGCGCTGGCTCATGTTATGAAGATTGCGCCAAAACTGCCCAATGATCATCTGCTCGTGATGAATATGTGCGGGCGGGGCGACAAGGACATTTTCACCGTTGCCAAGCACCTGGGCTTTGGCATGAGCGATACAGAAGGGCGATAAACTAAGGTTTAGGACCGTGGGTCGGACGGCGTAAACCGCCCGATTAAACTTCTGACCTAAAGACAATGGCTGTCCCGCCCTGTTTCTTTTCCGTCCAAGGCAAAACGCCAAGGATACGGAAAGGTTAGCTATTATGAACAATACCATTTTTCTCTCGGCCTTCATTCTGGGGGCCATGACGACTGCAGGACACGCTCAATCCATCGCCGAACAGGTGGTATCGCAGTTGCAAGAACAGGGTTTCACCGAATTTGAAGTCAAGAACGGCCCGACCGAGGTCAAGGTCGAAGGTTATCGCGACGGACACGAGGTTGAGCTGGTCTATGACGCCCAAACCGGAGACTTGATCAAACATGAATACGGTCCTGTCGACAATGACGACGACGATGATGATGATCGCTACGATGATGATCGTTACGAAGATGACGAAGACGGAGATGACGGCGAGGATCGTAATCGCGGTCATGGAAATGATGAAGACGGCCACGACGATGACAATCCCGGTCGCGGCAATGGCAAAGGCCCGAACAAAGACAAGCACGATGACGATGATGACGACGATGATGACGATGACGATGACGATGATGACTAGATCACTGGTCTGACGGAGTTTGTTTCGTTATCGTCATGCTAGACCTCTGCCTGCAGTGGCAGAGGTCGCTTTGATAAGGGAATAAGGTGAGACGTCTTCGATTTTTCTTGGTTTTTCTTGTTGTGCTAGCGGGCCAGGTTTCCGCCCAAAGCGTCCAGGATTCCATCATCTCTCAGCTACAGGCGCAGGGGTTCACCCAGATTGAGGTGCGCCGCACCTTATTGGGGCGCATAAGAATCGAAGCGCAAAGCCAGACGTTTGACCGCGAGTTAGTGTTTAACCCGGCAACCGGAGAAATACTGCGTGATTTCTCAAAGGAACGAGATGATGAAAGGCGGGAGTCAACGCCACGTGTTCTGAACCCGGCGACCGATGCCAATAGGTCTGTGGACGATGACGACGATGATGATCGCGGAACACAACGCAGTTCCAATGGCAATTCCGGCAATGGCAACAACAGCGGGAATGGAAATGGCAAGGGTAATGGTAACAGCGGTTCTGGTGATAAGGACGATGAAGACGATGATGACGACGACGACGACGATGATGATGACGATGACGAGGATGACGACGAAGATGAAGACGACGATGATGACGAGTAGCTGGTGCGAATGACCTGAGGGCGGGGCAGGGGGAGTGGACAAGGAAAGCAGGCTGTATCTGGCGATCCTGATTTTTCAGGTCGTCTGTGCCATTTTGTTTCTATTGGGATTGATCAGTACCGTCACCGGCCTGTTTCAAATCAACTGGCAATTCTACGAAGCGATTGAACTGGCTGCCGCGCTGGGACTATTGGTTGGCGCAGGATTGGGTGGTAATATGTTGCGCCGGTCCCTGAAAGAAAAAGGCCGGATGCAGCAACAACTGAAGGCCGCGTCGGGTGCCTTTATGGATCACCTGTCAGATCAGTTCGATGAATGGATGCTGACCCCGGCGGAACGCGATGTAGCGCTCTTTGCGATTAAGGGCATGTCGACCGCCGAAATTGCCACATTGCGGGGCGTGAGTGAGGGCACGATCAAGGCGCAGACCAACGCAATTTACAGAAAAGCTGATGTCAGCGGCCGCAGTCAGCTATTGAGCTTTTTCATTGACGGGCTGGTGGAACTGCCGATGGATACGCCACGCGCAGAGAAAGCTTAGTCGGCCTCCAGCGGCAGTGCATGCTGGCGCAAAATATCTATTGTTACAATATCCAGCGCCCGTACGTGAGTCGCATGCAGATTTACTTTTGGCGCGCAGCCTTCCTCATGTGCTTGCAGGAATCGACTGGCACCGAGACACCAATGATCCCCCGCCTTGAGCCCCACAAATCCGTATTCCGGGCGCGGCGTGCTTAGATCATTTCCCACATATTTCGAATAAGCGAGAAACTCTTCCGTCATCACTGCACACACCGTATGGCTGCCTTGATCCGCCGCGCAGGTGTCGCAGGCCCCGTTTCGAAAGAACCCCGTCATCGGGTCAGTAGAGCAGTGGCCAAGTGTGCTACCCAAAACGTTGAAGGACGGATCTTTTTCCATATCACTCAAGACTTTCTGCGATCAGGCGAAACATGTCTTCGTTCTGTTGGCTGACACCCGGTTCCCGAAACAGCCGGTCGGCCGCGTGTACGGCAATCACGACATTACTGATACGGTCAATGTAGATGTATTGCCCATAAATGCCACGTGCAAGAAATTGTCCCTCTTGTGCGTTTGAGGGAACCCACCACTGGTAGCCGTAGCCCGTGGCACCTGATGCGGTTATTGCACTGGCGACGGTAGATGCGTCTATCCAGTCCTCCGGCACGATCTGCCGCCCGTTCCAAAACCCGCCATTAGCGATCATCTGACCAAACCGGGCATTGTCCCGCGTGGTTGTGTTCAGACCGCCAAGGACAAAGGCCGCGTCATGACCATCGGTCAGATAGTAGGGAGCAACCTCAAGTCCAAGCGGTGCAATAATTTTTTCGTTCAAAAGGTCTGGAATATCCCGCCCGGTCGTCCCGCGGATCACCATCCCGATGACGTGCGTATCGATGGAAACATACTGCCATTGCTGACCGGGTGGCGCAAAGCTTTCATCTTGTCCGGTGGTAAAGGCATCCATGGAGCCACCAAGCGCGAGTACACGACCCATTTTGTTGATATCGGAGAAAAAGGCGAGGTAGTCTTCATCAAATGTAACACCAGAAGACATTTGCAGGACATCTTCGATACTTGCCCCGTCATACGCGCTGCCGATCAGATCTGGCACGTATTTCGTTACTTGATCATCGATGCTTCCAAAGGCACCCTCCGCCAGCAGAACACCAAAAAGCGCTGAAAGGTAGCTTTTGGAAACGGACCAGTTGATTCGTAGGTCATCGGGTGAGGTTTCGAGGTAGTAGTCCTCGAACACCAACCGCCCGTCTTTCAAAACAACAAGGCCAGTGATGGCTCTGTCATCGATCCATTTTGCCGTCTCAATTGGTAGGATCGCGGATGGTCCCACCGGCAACTCGCTGACAACGCCGTCGCCGCGCGGCAAGTTGTTGGTCAGGAAAGCGGCACCCATGTTGGAGAAGTTATGAACTATTCTACCTTCGTCGAAGAGCGTGAGCACCGTACCCAAACGGGCAAGCTCATCGCGCTTCCAAATGCCTAAGACAACGGCAACAACGATGAGTATCGCAGCTCCGCGCCCAGTCCATTTCAGAAATGATTTCATGGTGTTCTCCCCGATTTGGATCACCATGGCGGCCGTGTGAGTTGTGCGCAAGCGCAGACCTTACCCTGACCAATCCACCCATCGTCCATGAAAATCGGCGCGTCCCAGATCAAGCGTCAGATCGCCGGGCCATAGCCTCAGGGTCAGCGCGGCGCCGCGTTTGCCACCGTCGTTTTCCATCGCAAACCACGCGAGCGGCGATTGCTCTGTGGCGCTGCGACCGGCCGCTTCGATCATCTTGGTTCCTTCCTCCTGCTTGGCTGCGGGGAAGTACTGCCATGCTACGGTGCTGTAGATCAGATGGAGTTGCCCGGCCTGATGGGTGAGACGGGGCTCAAGCCAGTCGATGGCATCACCTTTATCGACCTTGGTTCGCGTCACCGCGATGGCTGCGCCCGTCAGCGCCAGTCGCTGGGGTTGGTCCGGCCAAAGGTAAGATTGCAAGCGTAAAGCATCCTTTGCTGGGTCCAAAGGAGTTAGATCGACGCCGGCCCGTTCGACTACCGTAGGGCGTGTCTCAGGCGGCAGCTGCCCGTTCCAATCCGGGGTTAGTACCAATGCCGGATCGGTGGCGCCGAATTGTCGGCCACCCGTCTGCAAAGCGTATGCGTCCCAATGCAGGTTCAAGCCACCACTGGCACCCAATTCTGACATGCGGATCGGTAGTCCATAGCGGTGCGCCAGAACGTGACCGACTGGGATCAGCGTTACTGAGCGGCGCACCTCATTGGTTTGAGGGGGGCTGTCAATCCAATCGTCGATAAAGTCCGTTTCAGTCATGAGGGTCGTGCTGACGGCCGACCATAGTGTTTCGTCATCGACCTCATTTGGTGGATAGACCGCCGCGAGGGCGACGTGTCCTTTAAGGCGTAGCGCGTGCAAAGCACTCGCTACTCGCAATGGGACCGACTGGGAGCGGGGGCTGATGTCGCCTTTCCAGGCAAAGATACGGGTCGTTATCGGGCAATCCGGCCAGTCTTTTGTCGCGCAGAGTCTCATCAACCGGCCCATGAAGGGTGAATCCAGGCTGCGGCATGCCTCGGACTGAAAGGCAAATGCCTCTGATATGTGGTCAGGCGCTAGCGAAACCGGTCCACGAGTTTTTGCATTGCGGTGCGTGTGTCCTGTTCAGGCTCGACCATCGGTTGCGGCATCTTTTCTTTCGGCTTGGTCGTCGATGAGCGGGGCGGGGCCACGCGCAAGGCAATAGCGTTCAGGAATTTACTGCCGTCGCCGTCAATCAGGTGGGCGATGCCATCACTGACACCGCGCAGCTCATCTTGCAGCCATTCGGCATCGGCTTTGGGGAAATCCCGCAAGACATAGCCTGGCACCGCATCCTTGTGGCCGGGATGTCCCACGCCCATACGTACACGATCATAGTCGGGGCCGATATGTCCGTGGATCGACCGTAACCCGTTATGGCCTGCATGGCCGCCTCCGGTTTTCAGGCGAACCTTTCCGGGGGCAAGGTCGATTTCGTCATGAAATACGATCACATCTTCCGATGCGATTTTGAGGTATCTCATCGCCTCACCCACCGACTGGCCCGACAAATTCATGAATGTCTCGGGCTTAAGCAGCATTACCTTGGTTGAACCAAAACGACCTTCGGCGATCTGGCCCTGAAACTTGGAGCGCCAAGCACTAAACCCGCGGTCAGTCGCAATGCGGTCTAATGCCATAAAGCCAATATTATGGCGGTTCTGCGCGTATTTCGCGCCGGGATTTCCGAGGCCTACAAGAAGTTTCATGGTTGCAGACTAACCTATGCCGCAGTGCAGCGCCAGCGGGTTTGATTGGGGCGTCTTGAAAGCGATATGCCGGAGCCAGGGCAACGTGAATGGTGATTTCGAAGCAGGTTTTTGGAATGATACAAAGCGTATCCAAAGAAAAATGCGCCAATCAAAGATTGGCGCATTTCCTGTCAGTTCATCAATATAGATATTGTCGATCAGAAGGTTAGACGAAGATCTGTAATCTGTTCGGCGATTTCTTTAAATACGTCGGTTAGTCCAGAGCCGAATGCCTCGTAGTAGTATTGCCGACCCGCTTTGTCTGATGCGCATGTGGTCATATCCTCTACGTCTTCGGCACCAGTATTGCTCTGATATTCAAAAGCGACCGTATACACTTCGATACCCTGATCTTTTGCGAGGGTGCAGATCGCCTCGAGATTAGTACGGGAAACGGCCTTGGTTTGCACAGTCTTATGACCTGAAGCATTTCTCGCGATGGTTCCCAACCAGTCCTCGGGAGAGTTCATGTTAGCTGGAGTTGGATCAATAAGAAGTTCGACATCGTCGGGGTCACGGGGCCGAATCTGCGATGTGATTTGCCCGTCAGTCATCAAGACTATAATCTTGGTGGTTTCGTTGTCGTCATATGGTGCAGGACGGTTTGCTGCGAAATCTGCAGAAACGATTTCATTTTCGTTGTAGAGCTCTTGGAACGCAGGCTGCGCATCTGGATCGAGCGTTGCAAGCCCCCATTTCATCGCAATATCAGTACCGGTTCCGTCATACATTGTAAGACCGTCGATATAGGCTGTAGCTTCCTCTACTGTTTGCATAGCGTATTTGATAGTTGTCTCGTCCTTGGGGCACCAACCCCAGTTACGTACAGCCGCAACAGCTTGATAATCTTCATAATTATATATCATGTAGTTCGATACGATGTCCTGACCAGATGCTGGCAATCCGGTTGATGTCCAGTCACCAACCCCATTAACTTCGATGCAGTGATGTGGCGGCCGGTAACGGACCTGCAAAACGCCGTCTTCGTCTGTGAGCAACAACCGGCCACTAATTGGATCACCGTTGTCATCCAAAAGGATATCGCTTGTTGTTGTTGTTGTTGTTGTTGTCCCGTCGTCCCCTACCACTTCTTCTTCCTCTTCATGGAGGAAAGTTTTAATGTCTCCGAGTTGCATTTGTCTTTCTGTACCGTCAGGCAGCGTCAACATTATGGGGTCGCCATTGACGTCAGAAAGAAGTTCCAAGGCCACGTCTGGGTCATAGTCTTGGGTAAGTAACGAGATGTTCGGATTATCCATTATCGTGAGTACGGCTTTTTCTTCAGCGTCATCGCTCGACAACATTATTATAGCATCTGACGACCCTGGCAAAATAGCGTTGTAAGGTATATCAAAATAATCGCTGCCTTCGCCCTGTCCATTCACATGATCAAACATCACTTTGCCGGGATTTGTCTGTCCGCCAAAGGGGATGATATTTAGTGAAACCTGTCCATCATAGTCGGGATCAAGAACATCTTCCGCAAAGGCCTTTGCCGCATTCCTCAAGTCATAGATGCGACCGCCTGTATTAAGGGAGGTCCGCGTAATGTTACCGTTGGATCCACCTTGCCTCATCGACGCAGAAACGTCGATAACCAGAGAAATTTCAACTTTGCCGACACCCTCGGTCGCAGTAGCCGCTGCGACGGTGTCGAGGTCGGGTATGCCAATCCACCAAAGGTAGAAGGTATCAACGTCACTCTCAGCCAAAACAGTCACAGTGCGTGAGTTTCCGGTATCGGTAAACCCGGGCGTCGTGACTAGCTTGTCCGCAACACCGGCTTTTTCGAAGAAATCGATCACGATATCGTCGCCATCTACTTCTTGCGACAAAGATGCTGCTGCCAGTACAGAACGGTCAGCTACACCCTGCAGATATATCCGATCAACTTCCCGCCGCATAAAGTCTACCGACATCCCACCGATGACGAGCATAGTTACAAGCAGAATTAAAGTCATTGATATGATCGCGCCACCTTCGTCGCGAACAAAAAGCCTGGCGTAATTATTGAGTTTCGACTTAATTAAATCTGGCATAGATATTACGTCTCTTTGACTAAAAACTTTTTGCAGGGGGCGACCAGGTCAAGACAACCCGGCGAGTGTTAAGCAGCATAAAACAGAGCAGCGCACGGATACTCCTAAATCTCTGGAATATTAATATGACTGCCGCTTGTCAACATTGAGGTAATAATGTGTCGCGGTGGCTATGGGCCGCACCAAACAAATGGGCATAAAATTAAAAGGTTTGTCATCTATTATATTGAAAGGCCTTAAAATAAAGGCCTTTCAATTTTGTTTCCTGGGGTGCAACAATACCTAGTATTTGGGCTTATTCTTCAGCGGCCTCAGCTGCCACTTCTTCGCCTTCCGCCTCTTCGCCCTCGTCCTCGGCTTCGTCGTCGGCAAGCACTGCACGCGGAGCGGCAATGTTGGCAATAACGAAATCACGGTCGGTGATGACGGGCTTTGCACCTTCAGGCAGTTGGACATCGCTGATCGAGATCGTATCGCCCATCTGCGCTTCGGCCAGATCAACTGTGATGTGGTCCGGGATATCACCGGCAAGCACGTCCATTTCGACTTCGTTGCGGACAACTGTCAAAACGCCGCCTTTCTTCACGCCCGGGCATGTCTCTGCATTTGCAAATTCAACCGGAATGAAGATTTTTACGCGGCTTGTACGCTTGAGGCGCATCAGGTCGATATGTGTGGGCAGGTCTTTGACCACGTCGCGCTGCACACCGCGGCAGATCACACGTACATCTTCCTGACCCTCGATCTTGAGGTTGAAGAGTGTGGACATGAACCGGCCTTTGCGCAGTTTTGTCAGCAGGTAATTAAACGGGATGCTTATTGCTTGTGGGTCTGCCCCACCGCCATAAACAATGCCAGGTACGTCGCCATCACGGCGAGCTTGGCGGGCGGCCCCCTTGCCTGTCCCCGCGCGTACCGTGGCGGTCAGATCAGGGATCTTGTCAGCCATAGTATATTCCTTCGATGTAGTGGCCCGCCTCCAAGGGTGTCCGAGCCAGATGAAGATTGCGCTATAGGCGGGATTCGGTCTTTTGAAAAGGGGGCATTCGCCAGTCAGGGCAGTTTACGTGACCGCGCGGCGCTAGCGAGCCACGAGCAGATCGCAAGGCGGATACCGGATCAGACCCGCTGTAAAACCGCCTAGCATATAGCGACCAATGTTCGACCGACCGTGCGCACCCATAACCAGCATATCAGGCTTTCCGGCATTCATCATCTGTACGAGCGCCGTCGATGGCCCCCCATCAACGAATGTCGGCTCTGGCAAATCATCAGGCAAGACGGAGTTATCGCGCCATGCCGCAAATGCTTCCTGTGCTTCGTTACGATAGATAACGACGCCTTCGGCCGGTTCTCCGGGATTGACGAGACCCCGGTAGGGAACGTGAAATGCATGAAACAGGCGCTGCTTTCCTGAAGGCGCAATAGTACGCGATACGTTGACGGCCTTGGCGCAGGCAGGCGACATATTGATGGCGCAGAGCAAATCGTTGTATTCATGAGCGGCTGGGTTCATCACCAGCAGGACCGGCGTTTTACTAACTTTGATCAGTCGCTCCATCGTGGTTTCTTTTAGCAGATCAAGAAATTGACGCTCTCGATGCAAACCGACAACCAGCAGATCAGCCGCTACCTTTTCCGCGCGGGTGGCAATCTCGGCCACCGGATCACCGATTGTGATTCTGATGTCGATCTGATCAGTGCGCTTGGATTTTGCTGACGCGACGACGTCTTCCAATGTCTCTCTGGCCGTCGTAACGACAGCCTCGGCCAGATGCATCGGCATCGCGCTATCAACAATATGGAGGATTGTCAGCTTGGCCTCGGTTTCATCGATAAGAGCAATGGCACGTCGTGTCGCGCGATCTGACCTGACAGACAAATCACTGGCGACAAGAATGTGTTTCACGAAGGTCCCCTTTGACCGGGTCGTCACTAGCATTTGCTATTGGTGATTATGCCGCCTTGTGCGCCACTCAAGATGATCCAAATCAATTTTGCGGCGATGCAGCTTTGGCGCTTGATTTGGTGGCGAAACGCGGGCACGGCTTTGCGATGAGTGTTCTGAACGCCTTGGTGTTGTCCCGCCGCCCGGCGACAGCGTTTGTTGTCATCGGGCTGTTTTGGGGCTGCTTTGCAGCCTACGTGCCTGTGATCAAGGCGCAGCTTGGTGTGAATGACGCTGTCTTTGGCCTGTTGCTTCTTGGTTCGGCCACTGGGCTTGTGTCGTCGATGTGGCTTGCACCGCGGGCGGATCGCCTTTTCGGGCGCCGGGGGATGCAATTTGGCGTCTTGCTTTTATCGCTGGCGTGGCTGTTGCCGGGGCAGATCACGACGCCGGTGATTTTCGCGGTGGCGATGGGATTGGTCGGGCTGGCCTCTGGTCTTTTGGATGTGATCATGAATGCACGGGTCAGCGAGCTTGAAGCGACCCATAAGCGCCCGCTGATGAATGCCAATCATGCGATGTTCTCTTTGGCTTATGCCGTCGCGGCGCTCATGGTCGGTTTGACCCGATCTGCGGGCCTGCCGCCTTTCCCGGTTTTTGCAGGGCTGACGGCGTTTTGCTTTATGTTGATCCCATTTGTTCAGATGAATGTCAGCAAAGTGGATGCGGAGGACGGCTACACTGGAGGCTACCCACTATGGCCCATTCTGCTTTGCGGAGCGATTGTTCTTGTTGCCTTCATGTCGGAGGCAACGGTCGAGGCGTGGTCAGCACTTCATGTTGAACGCACCTTGGGTGGAAATGCTGCCGAAGGGGCGCTTGGCCCTGCGATGTTAGGTTTAACCATGGCGGTTGGTCGGTTTTCCGGGCAGGTCGTGGCAGAGCGCTTGTCAGAGGTTAAAGTGGTTATCGTCGCCTCAATCTTTTCTGCTTTTGGTGCGATCATAGCGGCCATCGCACCCGGACCAATGGTGGCGTATCTGGGATTTGGCGTTCTTGGGCTTGGCGTTTCTGTCATCGGACCGATGGGTTTGGCGTTAGTAGGTAAGCTGGTTGCCCCGCATTTGCGGACAGAGGCAATCAGCCGCACAGCCGTTATCGGGTTCTCGGGGTTTTTCGTGGCTCCAGTTGCCATGGGATTCGCTTCAGAAACCTTTGGTTTGCGCATCGCCTTTGCTGGTGTGGCACTTTTACTAATCAGCGCCGTGCCCTTGGCGATCGCGGTCTCGCGCCAGCCCGTTGCGCCCAATCTGGCCGGGGGCATGAAACCGTCATAGAAAATGGATCAAGCAGTCAATCCTTCGTGACGCCAGTCATTTTGTTCGGCCCACAACGCGCGTAAAGCGTCCGCTTGATCGGCAAAGCTTTCGTCCAACACAATACAATCATAGATGCGATCTGTGCGAAAATGCCTAAAGCCCGCGCGCAGCTCGCACCATGCTGCAACCATCTTGCATTCAACATGGTAAACCAGTGCCACCGGTCTGATCACCCGGCAGGTCGTGTTCCCGTGTCCATCCCTGTAAGTGAATTGTAGCTTGTGGGCGGTCCGGACAGCATATCGCAGTGCTGCACCCTGCACACATCCCTTTGCCGGATCATCAAACGGCGCACCCCAAGGGGAGACCTGCAACCAGTCAGCTGGACCGTGCAGCGCATCAATTTTCGCATGAATGCGGGCAGCGGCATGTTCCAGTGCGCTGTCTCCGGTTCGTGACAACATGGCAAGGCCCACGCGAAGTGCCTCTATCTCCTCGGTATCGAAATTAAGCGGTGGCAGATCATAACCACGGCGCATAACATAGCCGATGCCCGCGGCCCCTTCGATGGGCGTCTGCATGGCCTGAAGTGCTGCGATATCGCGGTAGATGGTGCGCGGCGAGACCTCAAGCTGCTCAGCAAGATCCTCGGCCCGTAGCGGATTATCCGCAGCGCGCAGAATCTGGATTATCTCAAAGAGCCGGTTAGATCGTTTCATCTCAGTACCATCGCAGATGCTACTGACATTACCACAGGTGCTGCTGACAGCTGGATGTCAGGAGCGATGTGGTCGGATGGCACAAAGTGAGGATGCCAGATGACCTATTATGAGCACGCTGTGATGATGCATTACCAACTTGGACGATGGGGGCAGGAAGACCAAGCGTTCAAACACAGTAATTATAGGCTACGCCGTATCCGTTTGCGGGCCATCCGACAGCTAGCGTTTCTTTTCTGCAAATAGAGTCGCCAAAACGGAAAGTGGCATACCTTTAAGGGCTACATTTCCCAGAAAGAGGACATTGAGGAACTTCGCGATTTTCATTCGTCGGGTCAGATAATCTGGACGTGACAACTGTTCCGAGTAGTGTTGTGCGATTTCGAAGTAAGGGCCCAGCTCATAGCATAGTTGCTGAAACTGGTCTTTGCGGGACTTTGGTTGTCCGGCAAAGGACCACGGTTGATACGGTCCTGCCATATGTACGATCACCGGCGATGGTCGAAAGAACGATTTGCAGCGATCAAGAAGGTGGTAGCCGTTTGCACCGGATTGGAAAATCTGGTCTGGCCCAGTCATCAGGAATTCGACAGGTGTGTCGCCACGGCTTGTGGATGACAGCACCGCCCAGAGCGCCTGCTGATCGCCCAGAAAGGCCAGCGGGCGTTCTGATTTTGGTAGTTTCAGCGCTGTGACATAGGCGTCAGAAGTCACCAACTCAGTCCATTTTTCCAAAATCGCCATGTGATTGCGCCGGATCAGTGTGAACCCCGAATTAGGTGCATAGGGCAGGGCCTCACCAAAGGTGAGACCATATGCGTCGGTCCGCATGCGGCCCCCGCCGCGATCCACTCGGCGATAATCCTGACTGATGACAAACGCATCCGGCGAAAATGACCTCAGCCTCGCCGTTAAATCACCCGAAACGACTATGTCGGTATCCAACCAAAGCGCGGCGGGATGATCCTCCAGCACTGTTTTGAATATCGCTGGTTTGACGCTGGTTCCACGCCCGACCAGATCATCGCGCTGAAAGACAGAGATTTTGTCGTAGCTGGCGATATCATCAAGTTGAAAAGCGTGGGGCGTGAAAACGTGAAATGCCAACTCTGGCGCGAATTGCATCAGCGAATAAGCCAGCAGTCGCACCCCCGGCAGAGCGTCCACGCGATCTTCATAGACGGCTACGACTGGCAAGGTCGCTCCGACTGTTTCGTTGTTACAAACGGCTTCGCTGGGCACTATCGAAAGTCACTTCTTTGGCCTTAACGCGCGTTCGCGTCTTAGGCGTCTAAAATATATTGATTACATTTTTGATATTGCCGTCGCAGGCCGGAACGTCAACACATAGTGGCGCGCAGCAAGACAATAATCAGACCCAGGTGCCCTCAAAGTCTTGTGGCACCAGCAAAACATCCCGGTCGATGGTTCGGATATCCCTCCGCCCGCAAAGCGCCATTGTAGTGTCGAGCTCTTTGTGGATCACCTCAAGCGCCTTGGTCACGCCCGTTTCACCCATCGCCCCAAGCCCATAGATATAGGCGCGCCCGATATAGGTTCCCTTCGCGCCAAGCGCCAAGGCCTTCAATACGTCCTGACCGGAGCGGATACCGCTATCCATATGCACTTCGACCTGATCGCCCACCGCAGCGACAATAGAAGGCAACATACGGATCGCGGACAATGCGCCATCAAGCTGTCGCCCGCCATGGTTGCTGACTATAATCGCGTCTGCCCCGATCTCGGCAGCTTTGCGGGCATCCTCGACATCCAGAATACCTTTGAGGATCAGCTTGCCACCCCACTTTTCTTTCAGTTTCGCGATCTTGTCCCAGTCGAGTTGGAGATCGAACTGTTCCGTTGTCCACGAAGACAGGCTGCTGGTATCGCCCACATCTTTTGCGTGGCCGACGATATTGCCAAAGCTACGGCGTTTGGTTTTCATCATCTCCATGCCCCAGCGCCATTTGGTCGCGAGATCGATGAGTGTAGGGATCGTCAGCTTTGGCGGGGCGGTCAGTCCGTTTTTCAGGTCCTTATGCCGTTGGCCCAGAATTTGCAGGTCAAGCGTCAGAACCAGCGCGGAACACCCTGCGTTCTTGGCCCGAGCGATGATGTTGTCCACAAATTCTTCGTCCTGCATCACATATAGCTGAAACCAGAACGGGGCATTCGTATGTTCTGCCACATCCTCGATCGAGCATATCGACATGGTGGACAAGGTGAACGGGACACCGAATTTTTCTGCGGCTTTTGCAGCCTTGATCTCACCATCTGCGTTTTGCATACCTGTCAGCCCGACTGGGGCAAGTGCCACAGGCATCGCCACATCCTGCCCGATCATCTCTGACTTCGTTGTGCGGTTCGACATATCCACGGCCACCCGCTGCCTTAGCCGGATTTTGTCGAAATCAGATGTGTTTTCGCGAAAGGTCTGTTCGGTCCAGCTGCCGCTTTCAGCGTAGTCATAGAACATCTTTGGCACGCGACGCTTATGCAACCGCTTGAGGTCATCGATAGTAGTGATAACGGCCATGGATGTTCCCCTCAAATTGGTCATGAAGTCATACCAATTCGGGAAAGGCTGTCAAAGCGATAAAGCGCGCAAATTCCGCTCCCTCTTTGGTGGTGTGCTTATTTTTGGTGTCAAAACGATGACATTTGTCAGACACGGCTTGCGCCTTCCCCGATGAGTTGCCACGATACCAACAATAAGACTCAAAGGAGAGCTGTTTGGCCACTGGTGCGCTGACCCCACCCGCTGAAAATGTCACCGAAGCCCTGTTGGAATTTCCAGATAACTTCCTGCTGATTGACTTGTGTGGTGAATACGATCGCAACCTGACCACTATTGAGGACAAGCTGGGCGTCCAGATATTGCGACGTGGCAATCAGCTGGCAGTGATCGGAGATGATGGAGCCCGTCAGGACGCAACCGACGTACTTCGCTCTCTCTATAATCGGTTGGAAGCTGGCAAGTCGCTTGAGCCCGGCGATATTGATCGTGAGCTGCGGATGGGTTTGGATCAGCCTGCGGACGACCAGATCGAACTGTTCAAGGGCGAGCCCGCCCGCATCGAAATCAAGACACGCAAAAAGCTGATTGAGCCGCGGACAGATGCCCAAAAGGCCTATGTAAAGGCTTTGTTTGACAATGAACTCGCCTTTGGCATTGGTCCAGCCGGTACTGGCAAGACTTATCTTGCCGTCGCCGTCGGCGTGAACATGTTGATCAACGGCAATGTCGACAAGATTATCCTGTCTCGCCCCGCGGTCGAGGCCGGTGAAAAGCTCGGATATCTGCCAGGTGACATGAAGGACAAGGTCGATCCTTATATGCAACCTCTCTATGACGCTTTAGGGGATTTCCTGCCCGGCAAGCAAGCTGGCAAGATGATCGAGGAAAAGGTGATCGAAATCGCGCCACTGGCCTTTATGCGCGGGCGGACGTTGTCCAATGCTTTTGTCGTGTTGGACGAAGCGCAGAATGCGACGACCATGCAGATGAAGATGTTCCTGACCCGTTTGGGCGAGGGCTCGCGGATGGTTGTGACTGGTGACCGGACGCAGATCGACCTGCCACGCGGTGTGAATTCGGGGCTTTGGGATGCCGAACGGCTTTTAAAGAGCATTCCCAAGATCAGTTTTAACTACTTCACATCAAAAGACGTGGTGAGGCATCCGCTCGTGGCGGCAATTATCGAAGCGTATGAGGCGGATACCGAAAGGTGACAGTAGATTGCGTGATCGAAGATGCCCGGTGGGGCAATGTCGAAGCACTTGCCCAGATCGCCTCAAACGCGGCTTTTGACCGTCTCGGACTGGAACCATCCGTCTTCGAAATCAGCCTACTGGCTTGTGATGATGTCCGGATTGCAGCGCTCAACAACGATTTTCGTGAGAAATCGCAGCCAACAAATGTACTCAGCTGGCCGTCCGCCGAACGTGCCGCGGCAATAGACGGCGAAATGCCGCTGCCCCCGACGCCGGGGCGAGATGCCGAGCTAGGAGATATTGCCATTTCATACGACACCTGCCAGCGCGAGGCTGAACAGGCAGGTAAATCGATGGAAGATCATACGTTGCATCTTCTGGTGCATGGCACCCTCCATCTATTGGGTTTCGATCATGTGCGTGATCATGATGCCACCTTGATGGAGGGGCTCGAAACAGAGATACTTGGCAAACTGGGTATTTCTGACCCATATAATGTCAATTAGGGCGTGAGTGCCCGCATAGGTAAGGATAAAATGGGCGATACCGGCGACGGGCCATCTATTGCAGCGCAAAGCGCGCAATCGGATAGTGATGAAAAGCAAACTGGCCTAATGGGCCGCATTTTTAACATGCTGAATGGTGGAGCGCCTCAAGTGGTAGACGCCGCCCCGTCGCAGGAAACCACCCCTGAAAGACCCATGTTGGGCCTTCTAAACCTGCGCCGCAAACGGGTCGAGGATGTTGCCGTCCCAAAGCCTGAAATCGTGGCCGTTCCAGTTTCTATCACAAAGGACGAACTTGTTGAGCTGTTCCGTGACTGCGGCCTGACCCGCTTGCCGGTCTTTGACGGGACGCTGGATACGCCCATCGGCTTTGTGAACCTTAAGGATTTTGCGCTTCGCCACGGGTTCAATGGCGACAGCCCGGATATGGATATACGCGCCATGGTGCGTCCTCTGATCTATGTTCCTCCCTCCATGACCCTTGGTGTGCTGTTGCAGAAAATGCAGGCCGAGCGGATCCACATGGCGCTTGTTATCGATGAGTATGGCGGGACTGACGGCTTGGTCACGATCGAGGATCTGCTTGAACAGGTCGTGGGTGAGATTGAAGACGAGCATGACATAGAAGAGGCCAAGAGCTGGGCACTTGAAAAACCTGGCGTCTACATGGCGCAGGCCCGGACAGAGCTTGAGGATTTCGAGGCCGAGATTGGCATGAAGCTGACCCGCCCCGCAGAGATCGACGAAGAAGAGATCGATACGCTGGGTGGCTTGGTCACGATGCTATCGGGGCATCTGCCAGCGCGCGGTGAGGTGATCATCCATCCTGAAGGTCCCGAATTTGAAGTGGTCGAGGCTGATCCGCGCCGGATCAAACGTCTGCGCGTCCGGCTACCGGGGGTGGCTGATGCCTGATTTGTCGGCCCGGTTTTGGGGGCTGACGGGGCGTGCAAGGTTTTTGATCATTGCCATATTGGGCATCGTCGCCGGGCTTGGTCAGGCTCCGCTTGATCTTTGGCCTGCAACTGTTCTGGCTTTGGCGGCCGCCTTTACCCTTTATCCAGCCAATGGAACTGCGAAACAGGCGGCCATATTTGCGTGGTTTTTTGGGTTGGGCTATTTCGGTTTTACCCTGCGCTGGATTGTTGAACCCTTTCTGGTCGACATCGTGCGCCATGGGTGGATGGCACCATTTGCGTTGGTGTTTATGGCAAGCGGCGCGGCCCTTTTTTGGGCGATCGCGGCATATGCGGCCAGACGATTGTCTGGCGGGGTGGTGCAATTTGCACTGCTGCTGATCTGGGTTGAGATCGCGCGTTCTCTCATCCTGACTGGGTTCCCGTGGGTTTTGTTGGGCCATATCTGGATCCCGACATCGCTTTCACAGCTAAGCGCGTTTGGCGGACCGCATCTTTTGACTGGTATCACGGTCTTAGCCGCCTTGGCTGTTATGATGTTGGGCAGGGCAGGTCGGGTCCGCTGGGTGGGCCTTGCGGTCGTTGGGGTTTTGTTAGCAGGCGCATTGACGCTTCGCGTGGGACCTTCTGAACCTGTAAATGGTCCCGTTGTCCGCTTGGTCCAGCCCAACGCGCCACAACATCAGAAGTGGGACCCGGCTTATCGCGATCAGTTTTTGACGCGCATGTTGCAGTTCTCGGCCCAAGGTGACGTGCCTGATCTGATCGTGTGGCCGGAAACATCTGTCCCCACGCTGTTGAATTATCTGGAGCAGGACACAAGCGTCATAGCCGATGCCGCACGCGGTGCGCCGTTGATCTTTGGCATTCAACGCCGGGATGAGCTGTCGAACTACTACAATAGCTTGGTGGTGTTGCGCGCGGGGGGCGTGGTCGGAGACATCTACGATAAGCGCCATTTGGTTCCGTTTGGTGAATACATTCCGGGTGCAGGGCTGCTGGGCCGGGCTGGTGCGACGGGGCTGGCCAAGAATCTGGGTTCGGGCTTTAAGTCCGGGGCGCATCCGGGGCCAGTCGATCTACCGGGTATTGGTGCGGCTATCCCGCTGATTTGCTATGAAGGCATATTTGCCGAAGAGATTGCCACCGGTGCTGACCGTGCCCGTTTGATCGTTCTGATCACTAATGACGCCTGGTTCGGACAGGCGGTGGGGCCTTATCAGCATTTGGCGCAAGCCCGTTTGCGAGCCATTGAACAAGGCTTGCCATTGGTCCGCGCTGCAAATACCGGGGTGAGCGCGATGATTGATGCAAAGGGGCGGGTTACTGCGACTATCCCATTGGGCGAGGATGGTGCCGTGGATGCGGCTCTGCCACCTGCATTGCCCGAGACGCTTTATAGCCGTTGGGGCGACTGGCCTGTTTTTGGGTTGCTTCTCATCATGACTTTGGGTGCCTTTATCATGCGCAGCCGTGATAATGATTGACCTTCTTATTCCCACCGCTTAGACGGACGACTGGTTCTGTCACAACGGCTTCCTGACGTGACAGATATTTTTTATTGGAGCACATCCCCATGGCACGACAAGACTATATCTTCACCTCGGAATCAGTGTCCGAGGGACACCCGGATAAAGTGTGTGACCGAATCTCAGACGCAGTTCTGGATGCATTTTTGGCCGAAGAGCCGGAGGCGCGGGTTGCTTGCGAGACATTTGCCACAACCAACCGTGTTGTCATTGGGGGTGAGGTTGGTCTGTCTGATCAGGCGAAACTGACCGACTATATGGGCCGGGTCGAGGATATTGCGCGGGCTTGTATCAAGGATATCGGCTACGAGCAGGACAAGTTCCATCATGCGACCTGCAAGGTGACCAACCTGCTGCACGAGCAATCCGCGCATATCGCCCAAGGGGTGGATGCTGCTGCGGACAAGGATGAAGGTGCCGGCGATCAGGGCATCATGTTTGGTTACGCAACCACCGAGACAGCCGAGCTGATGCCAGCCCCTATTCAATACGCCCACGCAGTGCTGCGCCGTTTGGCAGAGGTGCGCAAATCGGGCGAGCAGCCGACGTTGCGCCCGGACGCCAAGAGCCAGATTTCATTGCGTTACGCAGGTGGTAAACCGGTTGAGGTGACCTCTATCGTTCTTTCCACGCAGCACCGTGATGAAACGCAAACCAGCGCTGACATACGGGCGATTGTCGAACCTTACATCCGCGAGGTTTTGCCAGATGGTTTGATCACAAATCAAACCGAATGGTGGGTGAACCCAACCGGTACCTTTGTCATCGGTGGCCCGGATGGGGACGCAGGGCTAACGGGGCGCAAGATTATCGTTGATACCTATGGCGGCGCAGCCCCACATGGGGGTGGTGCGTTTTCTGGCAAAGATCCGACAAAGGTTGATCGCTCGGCCGCTTATGCCGCACGATATCTGGCGAAGAATGTCGTAGCCGCCGGTATGGCAGAACGCTGCACAATCCAGCTGAGCTATGCAATCGGCGTGGCCAAGCCCTTGTCCATTTATGCCAATACGCATGATACGGGCGCCGTTGATCCGGAGGCGATTGAACGGGCAATTGCTGAGGTCATGGACCTGACCCCACGCGGCATTCGCCAGCATCTGGGTTTGAACAAACCAATCTACGAACGCACAGCTGCGTATGGCCATTTCGGACGGACACCCGAAGCAGATGGCGGGTTCAGCTGGGAGCGGACAGATTTGGTTGATGCGTTAAAGGGGGCGGTGGGTTGAAAACCCACCCTACGGAGTAAGCTTTGTAAAGTGGCTCGCAAGCAGTCCACCTTGGCCGATTGCAGATGGCAGCAGCCCTTGTTACATGCCGCGTTATGACCAAATCCAATCACCCCACCGGTGCGCCATGGCGCAATTTCTACGGTCGTATCCGTGGCAAAACGATCCGTGCAAGCCAGCAGGATTATCTTGAAAACGACCTTGGCCCGCTGTCACCCGGACAAGTGAGCTGGGAGGACAACCCGGATCGTACGCCGCTTGATCTTGATGCGCTTTTTGGTTGCAAGGATGTCTGGCTGGAAATCGGTTTTGGCGGTGGTGAACATCTCGTGCATATGGCCGGGAGTTATCCCGATATCGGGCTGATCGGGTGCGAACCTTACATCAACGGCGTGGCGATGCTTTTGGGCAAGATCCGCAAGGCTGATGTCGGCAATCTGCGGGTTCACCCGGGCGATGTGCGGGATTTGTTCGACGTTTTGCCGCGTGCATCGCTCAGCAAGGTTTTTCTGAATTACCCCGATCCATGGCCAAAAAAGAAACACCATCGCCGCCGGTTTGTGACGCCAGAACATCTGGAACCACTTGCCCGGGTGATGAAGCCGGGGGCCGAGCTGCGCGTGGCGACGGATATCCCCGATTATGTGCGCCAGACATTGGAAGAAGTTCCCAAGCAAGGCTTTGAATGGTTGGCCGAACGACCTTCTGATTGGCGTGAACCTTGGGATGACTGGCTGTCCACCCGTTATGAGCAAAAGGCCCTGCGCGAAGGTCGTATGCCACATTATCTGACGTTCCGGCGGCGGTGAGGGCCGGACGCTCCGCGGGGAGTTTTTGGGCCAAGATGAAGGATGGAGTGGACGCTTCCGGTGCCTCGCGTTATCAGGCGAGCGAAGTGATAAGGAAGTATTTATGTCAGGCCACGGCTCTCCCATCCCCATGACATCACGACCATGTGGTCCGCTGCGCGGTGAGGCGCCTGTGCCCGGGGACAAGTCCATCTCGCATCGGTCGCTGATCTTTGGTGCGCTTTGTGTGGGCGAGACGCGCATTACCGGATTGCTGGAAGGTGAGGACGTGTTGGACACAGCCAAGGCAATGCGCGCCTTTGGGGCAACCGTGACGGACCATGGCGGCGGTGAATGGTCCGTACAGGGTGTTGGCGTGGGCGGCTTTGCTGAGCCTGAGGGCGTGATTGATTGCGGTAATTCGGGAACAGGTGTCCGGCTCATTATGGGGGCGATGGCGACTTCGCCCATTACAGCAACCTTCACCGGCGATGCATCCCTGAACGGGCGGCCGATGGGACGTGTTACTGATCCGCTTTCCTTGTTTGGTACCCAAGCTGTGGGTCGCGCTGGTGGGCGATTGCCGATGACGATTGTGGGTGCGGCTGAGCCGGTGCCAGTTCGCTACGAGGTGCCGGTACCATCGGCCCAGGTGAAGTCAGCAGTGCTGCTCGCCGGGTTGAACGCACCCGGTCAGACCGTCGTGATCGAGAAAGAAGCCACGCGTGATCATACTGAGCGGATGTTGCAAGGCTTTGGTGCCAATTTGACGGTCGAGGACACCGACGAGGGCCGGGTTATCACGCTTGACGGTCAGCCGGAATTGACACCGCAGACTATCGTTGTCCCCCGTGATCCGTCCTCTGCCGCTTTTCCTGTTTGTGCCGCACTGATTGTGCCAGGATCAAATGTATTGGTGCCGAATATTGGCCTGAACCCGACGCGGGCAGGTTTGTTTACCACTCTGAAGGAGATGGGCGCGGACCTGGAATTCGAGAATATGCGTGAAGAAGGGGGGGAGCCGGTAGCCGACCTGCGCGCGTGTTTCTCGCCTGACTTGAAGGGGATCACTGTGCCGCCAGAGCGAGCGGCGAGTATGATTGACGAATATCCCGTGCTGTCTGTTGTCGCGGCCTTTGCGGACGGAGTGACAGACATGCCGGGCGTCAAAGAGCTGCGGGTCAAGGAAAGCGACCGGATTGATGCGATGGCCAAGGGGCTGCGTGCTGCTGGGGTGCAGGTGGATGAGGGGCAAGACTGGTGGAAAGTGACCGGCTTGGGCCATGGGAACGTGCCGGGCGGGACGACAGTCGCCAGTGTGTTGGATCACCGGATTGCGATGTCTTTCCTTGTGCTGGGAATGGCGACGCAGAAGCCAGTGACTGTTGATGATGCCAGCCCGATAGCGACGTCTTTTCCCGTTTTCGAAAGCCTGATGGCGCGTCTTGGATCGCAGATTGTCAGGGTGAACAGCTAGTGCTGGATGACACTGACGATATCCATCCGCTATTTGCCGGAGCGTCGAAAACCACGGAGTTCAAAAAGCTGCGAAAGCGGATCGTCAAGTTCACGCGTGAGGCCATCGACCAGTACGGTATGATCGAACGCGATGCACGCTGGTTGGTGTGTCTTTCGGGCGGTAAAGATAGCTATACGCTGCTTGCGGTCCTCTATGAGCTGAAATGGCGCGGGCTTTTGCCCGTCGACCTGCTGGCCTGCAATCTTGATCAGGGGCAGCCGGGCTTTCCGGCGACGGTGCTGCCCGAGTTCCTGCAAAAGATGGGCGTGCCGCACCGGATTGAGTATCAGGACACTTATTCCATTGTCATGGACAAGGTCCCCGCCGGGCGGACCTATTGTGCGCTGTGTTCGCGATTGCGCCGTGGCAATCTTTATCGAATTGCGCGTGAAGAAGGATGTAGCGCGGTGGTGTTGGGGCATCATCGGGATGATATTCTTGAGACCTTCATGATGAACCTGTTCCACGGCGGCAGGCTGGCCACGATGCCGCCGAAGCTGGTGAATGAGGAGGGCGATCTGTTCGTCTACCGCCCGCTGGCCCATGTGGCTGAAGAGGATTGCGAACGGTTCTCAAAAGCCATGCAATATCCCATCATCCCCTGCGACCTTTGCGGGTCACAGGACGGGTTGCAGCGCCAGCAGGTCAAGGCGATGCTGGATGGGTGGGAGGCAAACCATCCCGGTCGCCGGCAAAAGATGTTTCGGGCGTTGATGAATGCGCGGCCATCGCATCTTCTTGACCCGGAACTGTTTGATTTTGATAGACTTTCACGGGGCGAGGCCGAATAGCCAGCGCTTGTTCCGGTAGAGCCTTATCCCCCAGATATTCGGAAACGGTGATGCCTGGCCTGCGCTTGCGTCGCAGCCAGCCCGCGACCTCTCGCAATACGACGCGGCGCCCCATGGCCGTATACCAGCGCATGGCGTGCCGAATATCGGGGTCGGGGTGAAGGAGTGTACGCCAAACTGCGCGGGGGCGTGCCTGCAGGCAGATTTCGATGAATTTCACCCAGAGAAAGACGCGCCAAGCCGGGATTGCGGGGACCTCCATCACTTGATGTTTGTAGTCCCAATTGCGTTGGTCGGTTTCGATGATACGGCGATGTTTGGCAGTCTGGAAAAACGGCGTCCAGCGATGTGGTGTCGCATAGACGGACATCACCTGGTCGGGGTCATAGTACAGAAGCTGGCGAAGCATGCGCCAGTAATCTTTGTCGGTCTCTTCTTCAAAACCTATCGCAAAGGTACACAGTCCGATCATGCCATGTGCGCGCAGGAGGTCGATTGCCTGCCTGTCTTTGGTCCGCGTGCCGCCTTTTTTGACGGTGGCAAGCGTGGCTTCGTCGGTTCCTTCCAAACCCATGAGAAAGCGCAAGCAGCCCGCCTTCTTATAAAGATGTAGAATGTCGGCATCCCTTACGATGTCGTCGGCCCGTGTACTGCCGATGATCTGAACGGGGACGTTTTCGGCGATCATTGCGTTTAGAAAGGCCCTCCATGCTTTTGGCGAGGTGGTTGGGTTCTCATCGGCGAGATTGATCATCTCGACCCCATGTTCGCGATGGAGCCTCGCGATTTCAGCGGCGAACTTGACCGGGTCGCGGTGCCGCCAGCGGGTCCAGAAGCCGCGTTGGCCGCAATAGGTGCATAGATGCGGACAACCGCGCGAAAACTGCATGATGACGGCGCGTTTGCCGCCCCAATAGCCATGCTGGGCGAAGTCGATCAGTTCCCATCCGATACGATTTTCATCAAGATTTGCAATGATTTGGGCCGGGGCCGTGGCATGTGGAACGCCGTTTCGGCGGTAGGCTATGCCGTTGACCGTAGAAAGGTTGTCTTCCAACGCAGCGATGAGGCGCGGTGTCGTCGCTTCGCCTTCGCCACGAACAATGATGTCGATGGCAGGGCATTCATCCAGGACATCGCGCCAATGATAGGTAGGCCAGACGCCGCCATAGATGATGGTGACGTGGGGCAGGGTGGCTTTTATGACGGTGGCCAGTTGAACCACCGTTGGATGCGCCGAGGTTGAGCCGGAATGACCAATCAGCACGGCATCGGGTCGGCTGTCGATCACGGCGCGGATGATTTGCGCGTCCGTCATGGGCCCCAAATCCGCATTGATCAGCTGCACGGCATGACCCGCATCAATCAGTGGGCCGCCAATGCAGAGCAAGCCAAATGGTGGCAGATTTTCGCGTGGAACGCGGCTGCCGATGGATGTATGCGGGGGATGAAGTAATGTGATGCGCACGGGGTTCCCTTTTTATGGTGCCCCTTTGTTGCTGTCATATATGCATGTTTTGCGGAGCATTTGGTGAAATTCACAGTCGCAATTGATGGGCCTGCTGCGGCGGGCAAGGGCACGATCAGCAAGGCGGTGGCGGCGCATTTTGGCTTTGCGCATCTTGATACCGGGTTGCTTTACCGTGCGGTGGGCGCAAAGGTGCTTGCCGGTGGCGATCCTGTGGCCGTTGCGCAAGCGCTTGATCCGCGCGATTTACAGGGTGATCGTTTGCGTACACCGGCTGTGGCCCAAGCGGCCAGCGAGGTGGCGGTAATTGAAGGTGTCCGTGCCGCTCTTGTTGATTTTCAAAGGAAATTTGCCGCTCGTGATGGCGGAGCGGTCTTGGACGGACGCGATATTGGTACCGTGATTTGCCCGGATGCAGAGGTGAAACTGTTCGTGACAGCCAGTGCCGAATGCCGGGCTGAACGGCGATATCAAGAGCTGCGTGAGAAGGGGATGGATGTCACCCAAGACGGGGTTCTTGCGGACGTCAAAGAGCGCGATACACGCGATAGCACGCGGGCGGCTGCCCCATTGAAACCGGCAGCAGATGCGGTGCTGATTGATACATCCGGCATGACGATTGAAGCGGCTGTGGCCCGGGCGGTGGCTGTCGTTGAAGGTGTTAAGGCGCGGTAGAATTGTTGTCGGACAAGCGTCGGCAAAACGTCGGACCCCATCGCGAAGGTTCTTTAGGATTTCGTTAGTGCTTTGGGGGAACGCGCGGTGTTTGTTGCTAAAGATTTTGATGCGCAGGTTTCACCGACACGGGTCCCGCCGCCTTTGTAGCATTTCTTCACCAAAGCTTGCTTGGCGTTGTGAACCTGACCTTGGCTAAGCTGTCGGGGAATTTGCCAAAGGACTTTGTTCATGATCCGCTTGTTGTGCCTGTTTGTCGTTCTGTTCCCCGCTGTTGCCGCGGCCCAAGATGCCGAGCCGCCCATGACCATGCCGCGCATGGCCGAGATCGTGCTGGCGCTGGACGCCGAGGCGCAGCTGGCGGGCAACGGTTTTGAGTTCACCATCGACGATGTGCCGGTGCTGATCATCACTGACCCAGGCGCCAACCGAATGCGGGCCATGGTGCCTATCCGATCGGCCGAGGGGATGACGCCGGAGGAATTGACCCGTGTCATGCAGGCTAATTTCGACAGTGCGCTTGATGCCCGCTATGCCGTGGCGCAGGGTAGGCTTTGGGGCGTGTTTATCCATCCGTTTGCACAGTTGGAGAAGGATCAGTTGATCTCTGGTCTTGCCCAGACCGTGAACGTCGCCAAGACCTATGGGACGCTTTATTCCAGTGGGGCCGGGCAGTTTGGCGCGGGCGACAGTGGCAACTTGCAGCAGGAACTGATCGAGGAATTGCTGGAACGTGGTCAGGATATATGATGGATGTTGGGTCAGAAGACCCAATCCACGGATGACCTCATGGCAGAACATATTGTTGATCTTGAAACCTGGCCACGGGCCGGGCAGTTCAGGTTGTTTCGGACTTATGAAAAGCCGCATTATGCTGTGACCTCACGGCTGGATGTGAGCCATCTGATGGCCCGCAAGGTCGAGGGTGTGTCGCCCTATCGTGCGTGTCTTTATGCTATTGGCACCGGTATTCAGGCTGTCCCGGAACTGAGCACGCGCTTTCGTGGCGAGCAAGTGATCCGCCACGATGCGGTAGAAATGTCGATGACCGTGCCGCAGCCCGGCGGTAGTTTTGGTTATGGGTATGTGCCCTATGTGAAGGATTTCGCCGCTTTCGACGCGCAGGCCAAGGCGCTGATTGATGAGGTGGCAAGCGGGCAGGTTTTCGAACCCAATAAAGGTGAGCGGGACGATCTGGTGTATCTGTCCTGTATGCCTTGGCTGGATTATACATCGATCAATAATGCGCTGCCCGGTCCCGAGGACTGCATTCCGCGAGTGTCGTGGGGTAAGTTTGTTGATCAAGGTGGGCGTTGGGATATGGCCATGACGTTGGAAGTGCATCACGCGCTGGTTGATGGAAGCCAGGTGGGGACGTATTTCGCCGCCGTGCAGGGGGCGTTGGATTTGGTTTGACCGGCGAGGTCGCCTGCAACCAAACCCTTACGCCGTGGCTGTTAACGCTGGATGCGTTTCGGGATCGTGGAATACCGCGCGCGCCCGTCCTGAAGCCTTCGCCTCATAGAGTGCGAAATCGGCGTGTTGCATCAGATCGGTCAGGCTCTGGCCGCGCCGGGCCGTCGCGACGCCCACTGACATCGTGACATCAAGGGCAAGTGTGTCTTCACGCTCTCTTATGGTTTCGACCGTGATGGTTTGGCAAATCCGGCCTGATATCGCGTCCGCTACAGATTTGTCTGAGTTTGGTAGAAGAAGTGCGAATTCTTCGCCGCCGATCCGCCCGATTATGTCGTTGTTTCGGATGTGTTCCCGCAGGTGCGAGCCAATTCGGGTCAGACAGATGTCCCCGAAATGGTGACCGTAGGTGTCATTTATGGATTTGAAATGGTCGACGTCGATCATCATGATGATGGCGTGGGGACAATTTTCCAGCGTCGAAGCGGCGTGTGCCAAAAATGCCTGCCGATTTGGTAGTCCCGTCAGAAGATCGGTTTCTGACAGATATCGTAGTTTATCCCTCAGCGCGCGCTGGGTCCGTATGATGCACATCACGAAGAGGCCGAAAGGCGCGCCAATCAAAAAGGTGACGACCGAGGCTGCAAATTGGTTTTCGGATGTCAGCGAATGCGTTGCCCGGCTTACGACAAAGTCAAATGCGGTAAACACAGCCACGAGAAGCGACGCTTTGACAATCAGCCCCCGGACGGAGCGCGGTGCCACGAGATCAACCAGTTTTTCCACGGAATGCTCCTTTTCCCTGGCAGGCATAGCGCCCATACCGGAAAGAAACGGTTAAACGCCTCCTTGGAATGTGAGACAGCGATGATTTGGTGGGTTGGTACCCACCCGACGGGGTTAAAGCCCCTTGCAAACAAGCCTCAACCCCCCTATACGCCGCCCTGTCTAAGCGTCGATACAGGCGCGGGCGTGAGACTGGAGCAGGGTCGGTAACTACCGGCCCTGATGTTTTTCGTCCGTATCGACTGCCCGGACCAAACTGCAATCTGAAAGACCGGCGGAGACAACCGCTCGGCCCGTATAAACCAAACGTTAGGAAAACGACGCCAAATGGCTAACACAATGGAAGAGTTTGAAGCACTCTTAAACGAAAGCTTCGAAATGGACACGCCCGCTGAAGGGTCTGTTGTCAAAGGCACTGTCATCGCAATCGAAGCGGGACAAGCCATCATCGATGTCGGCTACAAGATGGAAGGCCGCGTTGATATCAAAGAATTCGCAAATCCCGGGGAAGAGGCTGAACTGGCCGTCGGTGACACTGTTGAAGTGTTCCTGCGTCAGGTTGAGAACGCCCGCGGTGAGGCTGTTATCTCTCGTGAGATGGCCCGTCGTGAAGAAGCCTGGGATCGTCTGGAAAAAGCCTATGCTGACGAAGAGCGTGTCGATGGCGCGATCTTTGGCCGCGTCAAAGGTGGTTTCACTGTGGACCTTGGCGGCGCGGTTGCGTTCCTGCCCGGCTCTCAGGTTGATGTCCGCCCGGTGCGTGACGCGGGCCCGTTGATGGGTCTCAAGCAGCCATTCCAGATCCTGAAAATGGACCGTCGCCGTGGCAACATCGTTGTGTCCCGCCGTGCCATCCTTGAAGAATCCCGTGCCGAACAGCGCGCCGAAGTTATCGGCAACCTGACCGAAGGCCAGGAAGTTGACGGCGTCGTCAAGAACATCACCGAATACGGTGCGTTCGTTGATCTGGGCGGTGTTGACGGTCTGCTGCACGTGACTGACATGGCATGGCGCCGGGTCAACCACCCATCCGAGATCCTCACCATTGGTGAAACGATCAAGGTGCAGGTCATCAAGATCAACAAGGAAACCCACCGTATCAGCCTTGGCATGAAGCAGCTGCAGACTGATCCATGGGATGAAGTCGAAGCCAAGTTCAGCCTCGGTTCCGTTCATCAGGGTCGTGTCACCAACATCACCGATTACGGCGCATTTGTTGAGCTGGAAGCCGGTGTTGAAGGTCTGGTGCACGTGTCCGAAATGTCCTGGACCAAGAAGAACGTACACCCCGGCAAGATCGTCTCGACCTCTCAGGAAGTCGAAGTCATGGTGCTGGAAATCGACTCAGCCAAGCGTCGCGTTTCCCTTGGTCTCAAGCAGACACAGCGCAACCCATGGGAAGTCTTTGCAGAGCAGTTCCCTGAGGGCACTGAGGTCGAGGGCGAAGTCAAGAACATCACCGAATTTGGTCTGTTCATTGGCCTTGAAGGCGACATTGACGGCATGGTTCACCTGTCCGACCTAACATGGGAAGGCCGCGGCGAAGACGTCATCGGTGATTTCCGCAAGGGTGACATGGTTCAGGCCAAGGTTGCTGAAGTGGACGTTGAGAAAGAGCGTATCTCGCTTTCGATCAAAGCCCTTGACGGCGATCCGTTTGCCGAAGCCGTTGGTGGCGTGAAGCGCGGTTCGATCATCACTGTTGAAGTGACCAAGATCGAAGATGGCGGCATTGAGGTCGACTATGAAGGTGCGAAATCCTTCATCCGTCGTTCCGACCTGTCCCGCGACCGTGCCGAGCAGCGCCCAGAGCGTTTCGGCGTTGGCGACAAGGTCGACGTGCGTGTGACCAACATCGACAGCAAGACCCGCAAGCTGGGTCTGTCGATCAAGGCGCGCGAGATCGCCGAAGAGAAGGAAGCGGTTGAGCAGTACGGTTCGAGCGATTCCGGTGCATCCCTGGGTGATATCCTTGGTGCGGCGCTGAAGGGCGACGAATAAGTCTTAACCTTACGGTTTGAGAAATTTGCCCCGTCGCAGGAAACTGCGGCGGGGTTTTTTTGTCCGGCCAACGACTGTTTGCGCCGAATTCAGCCACGCCTTTCACTCCATCGCTTCCGTTCCCAGAAAGCCGCCGGATTGGTGCTGCCAGAATGATGCATAAAGTCCGTTTTGCGCGAGAAGCTTGGTATGTGTGCCTTCCTCGACGATCCGGCCGTTTTGCAGGACAACTATTCGGTCCATCTGCGCGATGGTTGAAAGGCGGTGTGCAATTGCGATCACGGTTTTGTTGCGCATCACGTCGTTGAGTGCGGCCTGAATATCGGCCTCGACCTCACTATCGAGCGCGCTTGTCGCCTCATCCAGGATAAGTATCGGCGCATTTTTGAGAATGACGCGGGCCAGGGCGATACGCTGACGTTGCCCGCCGGAGAGTTTTACGCCGCGTTCTCCGACATGCGCTTCGTACCCGGTGCGCCCATTCTTGTCTGTCAGGCCGCAGATAAAGTCATGCGCCTTGGCTTTTTGCGCGGCGGCTTCGATTTCTGCTTGGGTGACGTCCTCGCGACCTAACGCGATATTTTCCCGCACAGAGCGATTGAGCAGAGAGGCCTGCTGACTGACCATCCCAATCGCCGCGCGAAGGCTGTCCTGATCGACGTCCTGTATGCTCTGCCCGTCTATGAGGATGCGACCTGTCTCGGCCTCGAAAAAGCGCAGGATCAGGTTCACAAGTGTTGATTTTCCGGCGCCAGAGGCACCAACGACGCCGATCTTCTCTCCGGCACGGATCGTCAGGTTGATCCCTTCCAACCCGCCCTGATCAGCGCCATACCTATGTTTCAGGTTCTGAATGTCGATGGCACCGCCATTGACCGCCAGATGCGGGGCGTCTGTCTTGGGCGGGATGGCCAAAGGTTGGGCGACACTTTTCAGGGCTTCGCGCATGCTGCCGATGTTAAGAAAGATCGACCATAGCGCTTCGATGATCCAATCCGCCATCGTGGTAATGCGCAGGGTCAGCGCGACCGCTGATCCGATCAGCCCGATTGTCGCGACACCGGTGGACCACAGCCAAATCCCATAGCCGACAAACCCCACCATAATCAGACCTTCGAGAAACAGGATGGTTGTGCGCAGGGCAACGGCCAGCTGACGGGTCTTGAACAGGCTCTGCCGGGTTTTCTCCAGTCCAACCAGATGATCGTCGGAAATCGCTTCGCTGCGGGCAAACAGCTTCACCGTGTCAAAATTGGAAAAGCTGTCCACTACCGTTCCGAAAAGGGCCGATTTTGCGCTTTGAAACGTCTCCTGTGCCCGAACCATCCGTGGCACGATGGTCGAAACCAGGCCGACATACAGCGCCAGCCAGATGAACAGGGGCAGTGCCAGCCGTGCGTCCGTACCGGCCATTAGCGTCACAATACCAATCATATAGACGAGCCCGAAGGCCAGGGCGTTCAGGACGTGGAAGATCACATTTGATGCATGGTTGCCGATCTCGACCAACCGGGTAGAGGTTCGCCCCGTCAGGTCGTCCTGAAACCAGCCGACGGATTGTTGTGTCAGATGCTGATGCGCCCGCCAGCGGAACAGATTGGCGATATTGCACTGCAAGCCGATATCATTCATCGCAAGGCGCACACATTGCGAAAGTGGGCGAAGCGCCAGTATCACAACAGACGCGCCGAGCAGGTTCCAACCGTGCTGCTGCCAGATGTCCTGCGGGTCCGTGTCCGCGAGCATGTCGATGATCTGTCCCGCATAGCTGATCAGCCAGACCTCGATGCTGGCGGTGATGACTGTGAATAGCAGACTGAGGGCCAGAACCGGTTGCAGCGGCTTGAGGTTGGCCCGCAGATACGGCCAGACCCGCGGCTGCGGTGCCGCGTCTGTTGCCGTGTAGGGATCCACGAGGTTCAATACGGCGGTCGTGAAGATATCAAAGGGGCGAAGCATGGGGCACATCCTGAGCGTGCGTCCAAGCTACCGTTGTGAACTGGGATTGTCTAAGTGGATTGTTGAACTCAAGCAGGTTTTGATTGTAGCCGCGTGCCGGCCAGTGTCTCGCGTCGGGACTGTGCAAAATAATGGTGCTGCGGGAGAGGATTCAAATCTTCGGTAAGTTTCTTATTTCCCATATTCTATTGGCGATATTTACCATCAAAGTCAACCCTTGTACACACCTAGGCACACAGCAACGCCCGCGTCTCGCCAACCTTAAGGATGATGATCAGGAGAAGTCCCGATGATTGGCCCGACAAGGGCACTTTACCCTTTCAGTAGCAATCGTGGTAGCGACTTGCGAGACAATGTAATTGAAGGAAAGAACATGACCACCCTAACTTTTAACTACAAACCAAAACTATTGATGATGATATTCTTTGTAGTGTTTAGTGGAGTCATGGCCGCTCTGATTGGAGATTCGGCGCTAACTAATGATCGTGGCTTAGTTATAAACAGAATATTTAGGTTTTCTCAACTCACTACCACAATCATTGCATGGGCGATGTGTATTATGTTCATATGGCTCACTTTGATTGGCATTCTGGGTGTAATAAAGAGTCTGAGGTCCCCGAAGAAAATCATACTAGGATCGACAGCATTCACCGCACCAAAACGTGTTATATCCAATAAGATCATTAGCATACCTTATAGTGAAATTGTCGATATCGTGGATCAGAGGGTTCAAAGGCAAGTAAATTTGATAGTTAAAGGAAGAAATGAAACAATAAATGTTTCCCGATCTTCGATGGCTTCAAAGCAGCAATTTCAAGAGATGCGAAATGCCCTGATTGAACGGGTAATTCAGAGCCGTTGATGCAATTGAGGTGATCAGCGAACAGATGGCGGAGGTGGTTGGGGGGTCTCGAATAGAAATGTGGTCCCCTTCACGGCTTTCTATGAGTACCATGTAAGGGCGGGTCAAGCAGCCGAGCCAGTCTGGTTCGCGTTGGACGATAGCCGACCCTTGGCCTTTTTCGTGGGACTTTGGACCCCTTGGACGTCTGTGCGGAAGTTGAAGGAAGGCAAGATCACAACTGACCTTTTCGGGTTCCTCACAACGGACGCAAATGCCGTGGTTGGCGAGGTCCACCCGCAGGCCATGCCGATGATCTTGAGGGCGCCTGAGGAGATCGATATCTGGATGGATGCCCCCGTAGAGGAGGGGTTGAGGCTTCAAAGGCCGCTGCCAGATGATGTTTAAAGATCGTTGCGATGGGGCTGTTCGAGAACGTTTGAGGGTCATCTAAGTGGCTCTTGCCAATGTCGGCAATAAGATCCTTTGAGACTCGCACAGTACAATACAGACAACATGTTTGGATTTGGTTGGGCCGGTCGTTCTAAGCACCATGTACACCACCTCAGTACACCACCGAGGAGTTATCAATGCCCTGATATCACACAACCTTTTGAAATTACAGGGTAAAGGATGGTGCTGTGAGAGAGGATTGAACTCTCGACCTCACCCTTACCAAGGGTGTGCTCTACCACTGAGCTACCACAGCATCCGTGGATCGGGGGATTAGCTGTAAACGCCAATTGGTGCAAGCCCTCTCTGGACGGTTTTTGCCCCTCTTGGTAACAGGGATGCCATGAACGACAGGCAAACCACCAAGAAGAGCAGCAAGACCGCCCAGACCCGCGAGGATCGCTTGAAGGCGGCGCTCAAGGCCAATATGGCAAAACGCAAAGCGCAGGCGCGCGCTCGTGCGTCAAATAACAACAATCAAAAGAAAGAGTAGGCAGGCATGGATTCCATTGTGGTGAAGGGCGGCACCCCGCTCAAGGGGCAGATACAGATCGCGGGCGCGAAGAATGCGGCCCTTGCCTTGATGCCGGCGGCCTTGCTGTCGGAAGAGCCACTGACGCTGACCAATACGCCGCGGCTGTCCGATATCCGCACGATGACAGAGTTGTTGCAGTCGTTGGGCGTTGAGGTGACGGCGTTGAAGGGTGGCAATGTCCAGACCCTATCGGCCCATGATGCGACCGAGACGACAGCGGACTATGATATTGTCCGAAAGATGCGTGCCTCGAACCTTGTGCTGGGTCCGTTGCTCGCCCGCCATCACAAGGCCGTGGTTTCTCTTCCCGGTGGCTGCGCCATTGGGGCCCGCCCGATGGATCTGCATGTCACGGCTCTTGAGGCAATGGGCGCCACGATTGAGCTGAAAGACGGCTATCTGCATGCCGAGGCGAAGGGCGGCCTGAAAGGGGCCGAGGTCGAGTTCTGGATTGCGTCTGTCGGTGCCACCGAGAACACGATGATGGCCGCCACGTTGGCAAAGGGTACGACGGTTATCAAAAACGCCGCACGCGAGCCCGAAATTGTCGATCTGGCCCAATGCCTGCGCAGTATGGGCGCACAGATTGATGGTGAGGGGACAAGCACCATCACCATCGACGGCGTTGATCGTCTGGGTGCTGCGACCCACCGCGTTGTGACCGACCGGATCGAGTTGGGGACATATATGCTTGCCCCCGTATTTGCGGGCGGAGAGGTCGAATGCCTTGGTGGTCGGATTGATTTGCTGGGTGCGTTTGTCGAGAAGCTGCATGCGGCCGGGGTCGACGTCACCGAAACGCCTAATGGTTTGAAAGTGGCCCGCCGGAACGGTCGTGCAAATGCGGTTGATGTGACTACCGAGGTTTTCCCCGGCTTTCCCACCGATCTGCAGGCGCAGATGATGGCGATGCTTTGCACGGCTGAGGGTACGTCCGTGCTGGAAGAGAAGATTTTTGAAAACCGCTTCATGCATGCCCCCGAGCTGGTGCGCATGGGGGCCGATATTGAGGTGCATGGTGGGACTGCCACGGTGCATGGTGTGGACCGTTTGAAGGGTGCGCCGGTGATGGCGACCGATCTGCGCGCTTCGGTTTCGCTTATCCTTGCGGGGCTTGCTGCCGAAGGTGAAACGGTCGTCAATCGCGTGTATCACCTTGACCGTGGGTATGAGCATGTCGAGGAAAAACTGGGCGCTGTGGGCGCCCAAATAGAAAGGGTTCCAGCGTGACGGAAGACGCCAGATTTGAGGATGGACGCGCTGCACCGTTGCGTTTGAAAGCATTGGACGCTGATGATCTGGCCGTCATTGCCGCATTGACGCAGGATGCGGTCTTTCCTGCCTCTGAAATGCATTGGGACAAAAAGGCCCGCCGTTTTGGTGTCTTGATCAACCGGTTTCGGTGGGAGGATGCCAAGGCTGACCACACCAAGCGCAGCGATTTTGAACGGGTGCAGGCGGTTTTGGCGTTTGAGGACGTGACCAATGTCCAAAGTCAGGGCGTTGACAAGTCTGATCCTGATGTTGTGTTTTCGCTGCTTTCCATAGCGTTTCAGGCGGGCGAAGACGGCACTGGCCGGATCGAACTGATGCTGGCGGGTGATGGCGTTATCGCGCTGGATGTTGAGGCGTTGGAAGTGATTTTGCGAGACGTGACCCGGCCTTATGTAGCGCCGTCGGGCAAGGCTCCGTCGCATCCGGATTGATCCAAAGGAGTTGTCGGCATCGAATTTCGAGAAGCAGTACGCAAACGACCCGGAATGTACTTCGGTGATCCAAGATACGGGAACAATGTTGTTTTCGAATTGGTTGCCAATGCGATTGATCAGCACCTTGTGGGGGCCGTCTCACAGGTTGATGTGACATTGGACCAGCAGTCTATTTCAGTGAAAGACGATGGTCCGGGCCTACCATTTGGACGGAGCTCGCAGGTCGACCCGACACTCAACGAGGCTGAGGAGTACCTTCAACTGCCTCACTTCAAAGCGACCGCAAAAGGGCATGCCCCGCATGTTCATATCGTTCCTACCGGGTGTGGATTAGCGGCCGTGAATGCGGTTTGCGATAGACTTTTCGTGTCGTCGGACAATGGCGAAGAATTGTGGACTCGCACGTACGAAAGAGGTTTGCCCGTTGGTGATGCCACGGTCAGCGTTACGAACGGAAAGCCGGGCACCGAGTATCACTTGGCGTTGTCCGAGGGCATTATCGGGTGGCCTGATTATTCAACGCTTAAGGAAAGGCTTGAACAGCAAGCGTTTCTTTATCCAGGTTTGCGCATTTCTTTGAACGCAGAGGAATTCTATGCCTCAAGTGGGCTTCTCAACCTTGGAATATCCCGTGGCCCGGCAGTCGCAGATACGGGACGACAAATTTGGTCGCAACAAAAGTTGCAGTCTTTCGACATGCAAATTGCGTTGGTTGGTGATCGTGAGGACGATTGCTATACCCGGACCTGGGTGAATGGTGTTGAGGCTGTCGACGGCGGCTCACACTTAGCGGGGTTGGACCTTGCGCTTGAAAAGCATGGTTGGTCTCCTGCGATCAAATTGCTCCATGTGATCATGAATGAACCCAAATACGCGGGGCCAACAAAGAATAGGCTGGAGGTGCCACACATGGTAGCACTGGTGGAGAAGGCGGTTACCGATCTTCTCAATGACGAAAACTCTTCTTCATGATCGATTGATGCTTGCCCCATCCGGGGCTATGTCACGCCGATGAAGGAGTGACCCATGCCCCAGTTTCTGTCCATCGCCGACGCTGATTTTGAAGCCCGTTTTGCAGCCCTTCTGGCCGCAAAGCGTGAGGACAGTCCGGATGTGGATCATGTGGTTGCCGAGATTATTGCCGATGTCCGTGCACGGGGTGATGCGGCTGTTATTGAGCTGACGGCCAAGTTTGATCGGTTGGAGCTGACCCCGCAGACGATGCGCTTTTCCCAAAGCGAGATTGAGGCGGAATGTGCCAAGGTCAGTGACGCGGATCGTGCTGCGCTGGAACTGGCCGCAGACCGTATTCGTGCCTATCACGCACGTCAGATGCCCGAAGATGCCATGTGGACCGATGAGACCGGCGCACAATTGGGTTGGCGCTGGACCCCGGTTTCGGCGGCGGGGCTTTATGTGCCCGGTGGGCTGGCGTCTTATCCGTCGTCCGTGCTGATGAACGCGATACCTGCCAAAGTCGCGGGTGTGGGGCGTCTTGCCATTGTTGTGCCGACGCCGGATGGCGTCACCAATCCGTTGGTGCTCTTGGCTGCCAAAATCGCGGGTGTGGATGAGATCTATCGCATTGGCGGTGCGCAAGCCGTGGCTGCTTTGGCTTACGGGACCGAGACGATTGCGCCGGTTGATAAGATCACTGGGCCGGGCAATGCCTTTGTTGCGGCTGCCAAACGCCGCGTTTTCGGCAAGGTGGGCATCGATATGATCGCTGGCCCGTCAGAGATTTTGGTGATTGCCGACAAGGATAATGATCCCGACTGGATCGCGCTCGATCTACTCAGTCAGGCTGAGCATGACGAAAGTGCGCAATCGTTGCTGATCACAGATGATGCGGCGTTTGGGCAGGCGGTCGCTGCCGCTGTTGAAAAGCGTCTTGAAACGCTGGAACGCCGGGCGATAGCGGGGGCCAGTTGGCGCGACTTTGGCGCGGTCATTACCGTCGCGGACATGGATCAGGCCGTGGCCCTGTCTGACAGGATTGCTCCGGAGCATCTGGAGCTTTGCACGGCGGATGCTGATGCTCTTTCAAAGAAGATCACCCATGCGGGGGCGATCTTTGTCGGTGGTTGGACACCCGAGGCGATTGGTGACTACATTGGGGGGCCTAACCATGTGCTTCCCACTGCCCGGTCGGCCAGGTTTTCAAGCGGATTGTCTGTGATGGATTTTGTCAAACGCACTACCTTGTCACGCATGACACCAGAGGCGCTGGCCGCCATTGGCCCGGCTGCAGAGCGCTTGGCGCAATCCGAAAGCCTTGAGGCGCACGGGTTGTCTGTTCGCGCGCGTCTGGATCGATTGAACAGGGGTGAGACATGACAAAAATCATCCATATCGAAATCGATGATGCCAATCTGCCGCCACCGACGCCCGAGATTGATCAGGAACGCAAGGTGGCGATGTTCGATCTGCTGGAAGATAACAGCTTTGCCATCCCCGCCCGCGACGATCGCGAGGTGCCGTCCGGCCCCTATCGGTTGGGTCTTTCGATCCGGGAAAAGCGGCTGGTCTTTGACATCAAGAAAGAAGACGAGAGCGCCGCGGGTGAGTTCCATCTGTCGCTTGGACCGTTCCGGCAGGTGGTTAAGGACTATTTCCAGATATGCGAAAGCTATTTTGACGCGGTCAAGACATTGCCCCCCAGTCAGATCGAGACGATCGATATGGCCCGGCGGGGGATACACAACGAGGGCGCACGGGTGCTGCAAGAGCGGCTGGAAGGCAAGGCGGATGTGGATAATGACACCGCCCGCCGCCTTTTCACCCTGATCTGCGTGTTGCATTTCGGTGGATAAGATGGCGGATGGGAGCAAATATCAAACGCTTCCCCAGTCCGTCCTGTTTTGCTGCGACCATAACTCTGTCCGGTCCCCAATGGCCGAGGGGATCATGAAAAAGCTCTATGGCACCGATTGTTATATTCAGTCGGTCGGTGTCAAAAACGATCTTGAAATCGATGGTTTCTGCATCTCGGTTTGTGCCGAAATCGGGGTGGAACTGTCGCGCCACCGGTCCCGATCATTCGATGAGATGGAAGAGTGGGGGGATGACCTATCGTCCTTTGATCTGGTTCTGGCCTTGTCACCGGCCAGCCAGAGGCGGGCACTGGATCTGACCCGGTTTTATCATCTGGATGTGGAATATTGGCCCATTCTTGACCCGACCGGTTTGGGCGAAAATCGCGAAAGTCGGCTGAACAGCTACAGGCAGACCCGCGATCAGATCATTGACCGGTTGACGGGGCGCTTTGGGCCGCCAACTGTCTGAATTTCCGTGAATATGACTAAGCAATAACCGTTTGCTTGGTCTGGCTGTTGTTCACTGGTGGTTACAAACCGCAATGTTACGGTCCGTTTTATGACCACAGCCCTGCGTATTCCGCAGATTTACCCTTGAAATGTACAGGATGTCGGCGCATCTACTGGCACGTCCGCACAAGCAGGCGGAAAAAGCAACGATGGAGAAGATATGGCCAAGGAAGAACTGCTCGAATTTCCAGGTGTCGTGAAAGAACTTCTGCCAAATGCGACGTTTCGGGTCGAGCTGGAAAACGGCCATGAGATCATCGCGCATACGGCAGGCAAGATGCGCAAGAACCGCATCCGTGTTCTGGCAGGCGACAAGGTACAAGTCGAGATGACGCCCTATGATCTGACCAAAGGTCGGATCAATTACCGTTTCAAATAACGTGAAACCATGTTTCGCGCAGTGCCGGTAGGCGTTTTGCCCTTGGGCAAGATGCGACTGCGCGGTGTATGATGTTGCGTCACCGAAGCCCATGACAACACTTCGCGCTGATCACTCACTTAAGCTGATCCTGGGCTCGGGCTCGCCTCGCAGGCTGGAGCTTTTGGCGCAGCTTGGCGTGACGCCGACTGCTGTGCGCCCCCCGGATATCGACGAGGATGCCCGAAAGGGCGAATTGCCCCGTGACTATGTGAACCGGATTGCCGCTGAAAAGGCCGCAGCGGTGGAGGCCGGTGATGGCGAAGTGGTGCTTTGCGCCGATACCACCGTAGCACTCGGTCGTCGGATCATGGGTAAACCGGCGGATGCAGAAGAGGCCGGCAAGTTCCTTAATGCAATGTCGGGGCGGCGCCACAAGGTGATCACTGCTGTTGCCGTAAAGCGCGGCGAACGGATATGGCAAAAGGATGTGCAGAGCACGGTAGCCATGAAACGGTTGTCGGATGCGGAAGTGCATGCCTATATCGCCTCTGATGACTGGAAGGGTAAGGCGGGTGGCTACGCGATCCAGGGGCCTGCGGGCGCGTTCATCCCATGGATCAACGGTTCTTACACTGGTATTGTTGGGCTGCCTTTGACCGAAACGGCCGGGTTGTTAACTGCCGCGGGCTTTCCGCTTTATACAGGTGACATATGAAAGGTCGCACGATCATCCTCGACCATATCAGGAATATGGAGGCCGCCGCTTATCTGGTTGACGGCAAGCTGGACGATTTGCTGATTGACCATGCCGACGGCCCGCGCCCCGGCGCGATTTTTCGGGGGATCTGTGATCGTCCGATCAAGGGGCAGGGCGGCATGATGCTGCGCCTGCCTGATGGGCAGACCGGGTTTTTGCGGCAAGGCAAGGGGCTGCGCCCCGGACAGCCCATTCTGGTTCAGGTGACCGGCCATGCCGAAGGGGGCAAGGCTGTCCCGGTGACAGACCGTGTGCTGTTCAAAAGTCGCTATGCGATTGTGACACCCGGCAAGCCGGGGCTGAATATCTCGCGTCAGATCGCCGATAATGATGTGCGGGATAACCTGCTTGAGGTGGCGCATGAGGTTTTTGACGGGCCGCATGGGCTGATCCTCCGGTCATGCTGCGAAGGCGCGGATGAGACCGAGATTACCGATGATATTCTGGCGATGGGTGCACTGGCTGATGCGGTGCTGGCCGATGCAGATGGCAAAGAACCGGAAGCCCTGACCGAAGGCGACGGCCCACATGCGCTGGCCTGGCGGGAGTGGACAGGCGCCGCCGAGGTGGTCACAGAGGCTGGTGGTTTTGAAACCCACGGCGTGCTTGATCAGATTGGCCAGCTGGGTGGGGCGATGGTGCCGCTTGGCGAGGGGACGATGTATGTGGAACCTACGCGGGCCCTTGTGGCTGTCGATGTGAACACGGGCAATGATACGTCGCCAGCTGCGGCTTTGAAAGCGAACCTCGCCGCCTGCCGCGCCTTGCCGCGTGCTTTGCGTCTGCGGGGGCTGGCGGGCCAGATCAGCGTTGATTTCGTGTCGATGTCTAAGGCGCATCGTAAACAGGTCGAGCAATCCCTGCGGGCCGCCTTCAAAGCCGATCCGATTGAAACGTCGCTCGTTGGCTGGACACCGATGGGCCTGTTCGAATTGCAACGCAAAAGGGAACGCGCACCGTTTCCGCGTCAACTGTTGGAGGATGTCTGATGGTCTGCCCGATCTGCGACAAGCCGACACAAAAAGCCTATCGGCCATTCTGCTCCAAACGCTGTGCCGACCGCGATCTGGGCAAATGGCTGACAGGGAGTTACGCGATCCCATCGAACGACCCCGATGACAATGAAGAGCTTGAAAATGAGCTGCGGGCGGCACCCGAAAACAAACCGCATTGAAGGGTAGGCACAGGGGCAACTTCGCTCTGGACACCCTTGCCGCCCACGTCTAAAAGCCCGTTACCCGATGGATCAGTCCATCCCCGTGCCCGGGTAGCTCAGGGGTAGAGCAGTGGATTGAAAATCCTCGTGTCGGTGGTTCGATTCCGCCCCCGGGCACCATTTTTACCAAGTGATAGTGATGTGTTGGCGGCTTGGCCGTTATAGCACGTTGTTGGCTGCTTCCTTGTACTATGCTGGGGCCGCAATCAGGCTGCTGTCCATCCATGAACATCCGTTACAGTGAACAAGGTGCGCTGATCGCGGACGATACCTCGTCGCGGGGTCGGCATTAGATCGTGGGTTTGATATTTTGCAAACGTGGCAACTCTGATTGAATTTCGTGCAAAAATTTTGCTGATAGGCGGCATTCCTCCAACGTTTCTGACAAGGGCATCGATTGTTTCAAAAGGTGGGGCTAATATCTGCGAAAAAGGTGCTGTTGCTGCCTTCGATCAATACTCCGGAGATGACAAATGTTCCGCGCTACTGCTTTAGTATTCTTTGCAATCATGGTCGGGTCTTTCGCGGTAGCGCAAGACCAACAGAAGCTGGTCAAGCTTGTGACTGTTGAAGCGAGCGACGCCGAAACCACGCGGCAGTTTTTTGGCCATGTTGTTGCAAAGCAAACGGTTGATCTGGCGTTTCAGGTTGGTGGCCAAATCGTTGAAATTCCAATCATTGAAGGCCAGACAATTGCAGAAGGTGCCTTGATCGCAAAGCTCGATCTGGAACCGTTTGAGTTGGAGCTGGATCAAGCCCAAGTGCAGAAAGAGCAAGCGGATCGGACGCTTGAGCGATCACGATCACTTCAGGGCAATGCTGTCAGCCAGGTGACGGTTGACGATGCGGAGACTGATGCAAAACTCGCGGAAATTGCATTGCGGAATGCTGAACGTTCGCTCAGGCATGCCGAACTGCGGGCGCCATTTGATGCCCTTGTTGCTTCACGGAATTTGGCCAATTTCTCGACCATCGATGCGGGTACAGCGGTGGCGCGCTTGCATGATATGTCGGAACTGCGGATCGAGATTGATGTTCCTGAAATTCTGTTTCAGAGGGCGGGGCGTGACGCTGATGTCGCGCTTTTTGCAGAATTCCCTTCAAGCAATGAGCGCTTTCCTTTGCAAACCCAAGAGTTCAATGCGGAAGCATCCGAAGTCGGCCAGACCTTTAAGATCACACTAAGCATGACGCCGCCAGAAGACCTTGCCATTCTGCCCGGTGCCTCTGTGACTGTCTTTGCAACACTTCGCAATGATGCCTCTTCCATGCGTATACCGCCCTCAGCTGTGACCACGACGAATGACGGTGCGACGCAAGCCATGGTGTTTTCGCCAGAGAGTGATGGTCAGGGGACCGTGGCGGCGGTGCCCATATCGATAAAGCCAGCCCCTGATGGAACCATTGAGGTTCTTGATGGTCTGGAAATGGGGCAGGAGATCGTGGCGAGTGGTGCCAACCTTCTAAGTGATGGCGAGCGGGTCATGCGCTTCGTCGGTTTTGCGGACTGATCTGATCCAATGAATATTGCACGCTCTTCCATCCAACGTCCTATTCTGACCTGGCTTGTCATCCTCGGATGTCTGTTTGGCGGGATTTGGGGTTTTGCCAATCTCGGACGTCTCGAAGACCCCGCATTTACGATCAAGACTGCGGTTGTCATCACCCAATATCCGGGGGCCAATGCACAGCAGGTCGCCCGGGAGCTTTCTGAGCCGATCGAGTCTGAAATTCAGAAAATGGCTGAGGTCGATGAGGTCCGGTCGATGAACCAGCCTGGGCTGTCCTGGATTACGGTCGATATGAAAGACCAGTATGATGGGGCTGATCTGCCGGAAATCTGGACCAAGCTTCGCAACAGGGTGAGTGTTGCCGCTATCCCTAGTGGTGCCGGCACACCCTTTGTCAATGATGGGTTTGGCGACGTTTACGGTATCTATTACGCGGTCAGTGCGCCGGGGTATTCAGATGCCGAAATCTACGATCTTTCGACTTTTTTGCGGCGTGAGCTGTTGGCGGTTGAGGGTGTCGCCGATGTTGATCTGTCGGGTGTACCCGGCGAAGTCGTCTATGTGCAGCCCAATATGGTGATCAGCACCAATCAGAATGTCCCGCCCGCTGCGATTCAAAGCGCGATCGCGGACGCGAACTCGGTCGCGGACGCAGGGTCGTTGCAGGGTGCCGAAGGGCGCACGCTTATTCAAGGGCCAGAGGGGGACGATACAGTTCAGGAGATTGCCGGTCTCTCTGTCGGGGTTGGTGGCGAGGTTTTGAATTTAATTGACTTTGCCAGCGTACATCGTGGGCGCGAAGAAAACCCCGACCTTATGATCAGGCACAATAATGTAGAAGCGTTTACGATCGGCGTTGCCGGGCTTGAGAGCGAAAACATTGTGGATGTCGGTAAACGCGCGGATGCGAAACTGGCCGAACTTGCCCCACAAATTCCTCTGGGTGTCGAACTTCATCCCGTTTATCAGCAGCATGTGGTGGTCGAAGAGGCCTCTAATGCCTTCCTGATCAACCTGGCCATGTCTGTCAGTATCGTGGTGCTTGTTCTTGCGCTGTTCATGGGTTGGCGTGCTGCCATAGTCGTGGGTACAACGCTGCTGCTGACCGTGGTTGGCACCGTGTTCTTCATGGCGATTTTTTCCATCGAAATGGAACGCATTTCCCTCGGCGCACTGATCATCGCGATGGGGATGTTGGTGGACAACGCCATTGTTGTCGCAGAAGGAATGCAGATTTCGATGCGGCGCGGCCAGAACGCGCATGATGCAGCCGAGGACGCGGCTGGCAAAACCCAGATACCGCTTCTTGGTGCAACAGTCATCGGTATCATGGCCTTTGCCGGCATTGGGTTGAGTCCGGATTCGACGGGTGAGTTCATGTTCTCACTCTTCGCCGTGATCGCGATTTCGCTGATGCTGTCCTGGATACTTGCGCTGACGGTGACACCGCTTTTGGGGTATTACTTTTTCAAGCAGGGCAAAGGTGACGAAGGCGATGCCTATGGTGGGCTGCTCTTTCGGCTTTATGGCAGCGTGCTTCGGCTTTGTCTCAGGCTTTGGTGGCTGGTTGTGGTGGGGCTGGTGGCTGTCACGTTGGTCTGTTTCATGCTCTTTGGACAGATCAAGCAGCAGTTTTTTCCTGACAGCAACACGCCACTATTCTTTGTGCATTACAAGTTGGCGCAAGGTGCCTCAATTCAGCAGACTTCGCGCGATATAGAAGTTCTGGAGAATTGGCTGGGCGAGCAGGATGATGTCGTGTCCACCACTGCCTTTGTCGGTGAAGGTGCGACGCGGTTCATGCTCACCTATCAATCCGAAGACCCCAACCCAAGCTATGGTCACATTATCGTTCGCACTGAAACGATTGAGGAAATCGCAGGTGTGATTGCTGAAATGGAAGACTTCGCTGCCACGGCTTTGCCCCAGGGCGAGTTTCGCGCCAAGCGGCTTGCATTCGGCCCCGGCGGTGGAAACCCGATCGAGGCACGGTTCTCGGGCTCTGACCCGACTGTACTGCGTAATCTTGCCACCGAAGCGATGGCGCGGCTGCAAGCTGCATCCCCCGATATTGTTGCACCACGGATCGACTGGCGTGAAATGGAGCAGGTCTTACGGCCCATATATGCCACTGAACGCGCGCAGGAAGCTGGCATCGCCCGCGATGATATCTCATCGACTTTGCTTTTTGCCACGGACGGTATTGACGGCGGGGTTTATCGCGAAGGTGAGCGCCAAATTCCTATTGTGATCCGCAAAGATCCTGACGTGGATTTTCTGCTGACCGATCATGTTATCTATTCTGACACTGGTGAGAGCTTTGTTCCCTTCGAACAGGTCACGAATGGTTTGCAGTTTGAAACCCAAAACACCCTTGTCATGCGCCGCGACCGCGTCTTTACGATTACCGTTGGCGCCGATATCACGACCGGTCTGACGGCCGCACAGGTTCAAACGCAGGTTCAGGACACGATTGACACGATGCCATTGCCCGTCGGTTACAAGATGGAATGGGGCGGGGAGTATGAAAGCTCCCGAGACGCGCAACAAAGCCTTGCACGGCAGTTGCCGATGAGCCTGATCATCATGGTCTTGATTTCGGTTCTGCTGTTCAACGGATTGCGGCAGCCGCTGATCATATGGTTGCTTGTGCCGATGTCTGTGAACGGTGTCAGCCTTGCCTTGCTGGGGACCGGACTGCCTTTCACCTTTACAGCGCTTCTGGGGCTGTTGTCGCTGTCCGGTATGCTGATCAAGAACGGGATTGTTCTGGTGGAGGAGATCGACATCGTTCGGGCGGAGAATACTCAGATGCCTTTGAGTGACGCTATCGTGACTGCGTCTACTTCACGTTTGCGGCCGGTGATGCTGGCGGCGGCTACAACGATCCTTGGTATGACGCCTCTGATCTGGGATGCGTTCTTTCAGTCGATGGCGGTCACGATCATGGGTGGGCTGGCATTCGCCTCGATCCTCACACTTATCGCGGCGCCGGTTTTCTATTACGCGATGTTTGGGCGGGCGTCCTGAGTTGTAGCAGGTGATTGCATTTCTGCGACTTCGCATTTTCAAGCATCCCGTGGTGGTTTGATGTCTTGTAGTTTGGTGCCCTGTGGCGGGCACCAAACATTATCCAAGAAAGCCCCCTGATTGCCGTGCCCATAGGCTGGCATAGAGGCCGTTTTGAGCCAGTAGATCAGCGTGCGATCCGTCTTCGACGACCTTTCCCTCGTCCAAGACGACGATCCGGTCCATCTGGGCAATCGTGGACAGGCGGTGCGCGATGGCGATCACTGTTTTGCCTTGCATGACGCCGTAGAGCGTCTTCTGAATGGCGGCTTCGACCTCGCTATCAAGGGCGGAAGTTGCCTCGTCCAAGATCAAGATCGGCGCGTTTTTAAGGATAACGCGTGCGATGGCGATCCGTTGGCGCTGGCCACCAGACAGTTTTACGCCTCGCTCACCAACCTGGGCATTGTAGCCTGCGCGTCCCTCGGGGTCGCGCAAGTCCTGAATGAACTCATGCGCCTCGGCGCGTTTTGCGGCCGATATCATTTGTTCGTCGGTGGCAGTTGGATTGCCATAAAGGATGTTGGCCCGAACCGACCGGTGCAGAAGCGAGCTGTCTTGCGTCACCATCCCGATCTGCGCGCGCAAGCTGTCTTGTGTGACGTCCGCGACGGATTGCCCGTCGATCAGAATGCGACCGCTCTCGGCATCGCGAAAGCGGAGCAGAAGGTTTACAAGGCTTGATTTACCGGCGCCGGAGCGACCGATCAGACCGACGCGCTGGCCGGCAGGAATGGTCAGGTTGATCCCATCGAGACCGCCATGGCCCTTGCCATAGTGATGCGTCAGGTTCTCGATCTGGATTTCGGCGTTGCTCACGATCAGCGGCGTGGCATCCTGCTTGTCGACCACATCCTGCGGCTTGGCGATGGAGCGCAGACCCTCACGGATCACACCGGCATGTTCGAACAGGCGGATGGTGACCCACATGATCCAGCCGCTCATTCCGTTGAGGCGGATCGTCAGCGCGGTAGCTGCTGCAACCTCGCCCACGGTGACGATATCGCGTGTCCAAAGCCATATGGCGGGGGCGATGACACCAACCATTAGCATCCCGTTGATGGCGTTCAGGCCGAAAGCCAGTTCGGTCATCAGCCGCAGGAACCGCTGGAACCGCAGACGCAAGCGGCGCATCGCGGACAGGGCGTAGGTCTCCTCGCGGTTGCCATGCGAGAACAGCTTGACCGTTTCGATGTTGGCATAAGCGTCAACGACGCGGCCAGTGACCAGCGAACGGGCATCAGACCATTTTTCGGACGCCGATGCGACGCGTACTGCGATGCGGCGGACGTACAAAACATAAACCACGAGCCAGATCGTCAGCGGCAGACCAAGGCGGATGTCGATCTGGCTGAGGATCAGGATGGCCCCGATGACATATGTGGTTGAGAACCATATGCCTTCAAAGGCCATATAGGTGCTGTCTTCGACGGCTGGGCCCATCTGCATGACCCGGTTGCTCAACCGACCGGCAAAATCGTTCTGAAAGAAGCCAGAAGACTGCCCAAGCAGGTGTTTATGCGCGCGCCAACGTGCCTGTTCCTGCATGTTGGAGGCCAGTGTCTGTTCCAGGAGGAAATGGTTAAACGTGATCACGAGTGGGCGCAGAAGCAGTACGAACAGGGCGGCGAGGACGACCTCGACCTTGTGCGTTTCCCAAAAGGTGGCAGGTCCTGCATCATTCATCAGATCGATCAGGCGACCCGAATAGAAAATCAGGCCGCTTTCCATGATGGCGACCAGAAAGCCCATAAGGGCCATCAAAGGCAGCCATCTGTGAAACGGTGTCAGCTGTGTGCGGACATAGGCCCAGAGCGTCGCCGGTGGCGTATCATCGGGGACAAATGCAAATGGATTGATGAGGTCTTCGAATTTCCGATACATGATGCCCTCCATGGGGCGCGGATAGGATGTGTGATGAGGTAGGGCGGGGCAAAAGCCACCCCGTCAGGACCGGCTTATTCAGCGGTGATTGGGGGTCCTGAAAAATCTCATCAACATCTCTCCATCATGAGTCGTGAGGTCTGTTTACCGAATTGGCAGCGTTCTGTCAGGCCCCAATTGAAGATTTATTCAAAGGCTGGGACAAAGTCGCTGATAAGGCTGTCGCTTGGTTTTGATCTGCCTGAAATAGGTCGGTCCACTATGCCTCGACCGGTGCGGGCCCGGTCGATTGTCCGATGATCAGTTCGACCTCAAGCAGCTCTTGCTGGGGCGGCATGGTGGGATCATTGATATGCTGCAAGAGCAGATCGGCCACTTTGTTGCCGGCCAGTCGGACGGATGACCGGGTGGCCGTGAAAATCGGGACCTCGCCCGCGTTGGGCAGATAGGACAGATTGTCGTCATGGGTGACGACTGAGATGTCTTTGCCCATGACCTTGCCCGCACGCGCGATGGCGCGGCGCACGCCGATTGCCGTGATGATAGAGGACACCAAAAAGGCGGTTGGCGGCTTTTCAGCGGCCATCATGCGGGTCGCTGCATCAAACCCGTAGGTTTCGGTCATGTCATCCGCCATCATCAGGGCTGGATCCGGACGAACGCCATGCTCGGTCAGGGCATGTTCATAGCCCTGCCGTCTGCGATAGGCGAAATCCATGGTCTCTGGCCCGTTCAAAAGGGCGATACGATTGTGCCCCAAACTGGTCAGCAGATCGGTGGCGCGCTGGAACGCGCTGCGATTATTCACGTCCACCCATGAATAGGGCAGGTCGATCCGGCTTGCCCGCCCATGAGAAACGAACGGCAGCCCCAGTTCACGCAAAAGAGCCACACGGTTGTCTTCCATCACTGGCCCGTGCAGGACCACACCATCGACAGAGCCGCGCGCCTTGAGGTTGCGGTAAATCTTTTCCTCATCATCTTCTTTGGCCGCCATGGACATTGTCATTTCGTAGCCATGTGCGCTGCAGACTTCACCGGCGCCTGCGATGAAATCGCCAAAAACCGGGTTCACCATGTCGTTTGCGCCGGAGACGGGAATCACATGACCGATCGCCAAAGCCCGCCCGGTGGCAAGTGCCTTGGCCCGTTTGGAGGGCGCGTATTTGTAATGTGTCGCAGCCTTCTGGACGCGCAGCCGGGTTGCTTCGCTCACCTCTGGATAACCATTCAGCGCGCGACTGACTGTCGTTTGGCTGAGGTTGAGTTGTTTGGCCAATTCCTTTAGATTCATGGGTCTTTCCAAAGCGCTTAGACACCAGATATTCATAACTCTGGTCATGAGTTATTATCGTTTGTGGTCGCAACTGGCCACAAAATATATGTCTTTCTCTCATACACAACTATGAAAACAGATTGTTGACACGCTCATGAAAATGCGGAAGTGTGCCGCCACTCAAAGCGCTTTGGATCAATTTGAAAATCCGGGTGATGTGATAGAATGATGTGGCGCGGATAGAGCCGTGCCTTTGGGAGGATAAATCATGAAAACCAAATTATATGCCGGTGTGGCGGCTATTGCCCTGACCGCCGGTGTGGCATCTGCCGAACAGATAACGGTTTTCGGACCGTGGCTTGGCCCGGACCAGGAAAATGTGGAAACAGTGTTGGCCGCCTTTGCGGAGGCTTCGGGACATGATGTGCGTTACACCGGGTCTGACAGCTTTGAGCAGCAAATCGTCATTGATGCGGAAGCAGGTTCTGCACCGAACGTTGCAGTGTTCCCCCAGCCAGGGCTGGCGTCTGATATGGCATCACGCGGTTTTCTGACGCCGTTGAAAGAGGGTACCGGTGACTGGTTGCTGGAAAACTATGCCGCAGGCGAGTCGTGGGTCGATCTGGGCACCTATGCCGACGCGAGCGGCGAGGACCAGCTTTATGGTTTCTTCTACAAGGTCGATGTGAAGTCGCTTGTCTGGTACAACCCCGAAAACTTCGAGGATGCCGGATATGAAGTGCCTGAGACCATGGAAGATCTTAAAGCACTGACGGATCAGATCGTTGCTGATGGTGACACGCCTTGGTGTATCGGTCTGGGGTCGGGTGGTGCGACTGGCTGGCCCGCGACTGACTGGGTCGAGGACATGATGCTGCGCACCCAGCCGCCCGAAGTTTATGACGCTTGGGTCAGCAACGAGATACCATTCGACGCGCCCGAGGTTGTGGCCGCTATCGAGGAATTCGGCGCTTTCGCCCGCAACGACGACTATGTCGCCGGTGGGGCCGGTACTGTTGCTACAACGGATTTCCGTGACAGCCCCAAGGGCATGTTCGCCTCTCCGCCGCAGTGTTATATGCATCGTCAGGCTTCGTTTATTCCTGCCTTCTTCCCTGAAGGAACAGAAGTGGGTGAGGACGTCGATTTCTTCTACTTCCCTGCTTACGCCGAGAAAGACCTTGGTTCCCCTGTTTTGGGTGCAGGTACGCTGTGGGCGATCACGAATGAGAACGACGCTGCGCATGAACTGATCGAGTTCCTCCAAACGCCGGAAGCTCACGAAATCTGGATGGGTCTGGGTGGCTTCCTGACACCACATAAGGGTGTGGACAGCTCAGCATTTGCTGACCCAACTTTGGGCAAGATGAATGACATCCTGCTTGGTGCGACGACCTTCCGTTTTGATGCATCCGATCTGATGCCGGGTGGCGTTGGTGCAGGTACATTCTGGACCGGAATGGTCGACTATGCCGGCGGCAAAGATGCTGGTGAAGTGGCGTCTGACATTCAGGCTTCTTGGGATGCCTTGAAGTAGGCCAATGGCTGATAAGATGGGCGAGGTCCGGCACTAAGTCGGGCCGCCCGATGCGTTTAGTCTGGGGAGGTGAAAATGCATCCTGCACTGCTTGGCCTGTTTACAATCATCATCGGAGTAGGTGGCTGTATTGGGTATTTCTACTTTTCCAACCAGTTTTTAGACAAGGTTCTGTTCCCGGCTAAGGGGCCGCATGCTGGACGCAATATCAACCGGGCCAATATCGTGCGCCCCTGGTTGTTTCTTTTCCCTGCAATCGTCGCGTTGGGTCTATATCTGGCCTATCCTGTTTTCGCGACGCTTTGGTATTCACTCACGGACCGCGATCAAGGTGGGGCCTTTGTTGGGCTCGCCAACTACCAACAAATGATGAACGAGCCCAAGTTTTGGGAAGCTTTGCGCAACAACATGCTGTGGCTGATTGTTGTGCCTGCGGCCTCGACTGCCTTTGGGTTGCTGGCGGCGCAACTGACCGACCGCATTCGCTGGGGTTCATTCGCCAAATCGCTGATTTTCATGCCGATGGCAATTTCGTTCGTGGGTGCGGCGGTTATCTTCAAGCTGATCTACGACACCCGCCCGGTGGATCAGAACCAGATTGGTGTGCTCAATGCCGTATGGTTGCAATTTAGTGGCGGTGCCGGGTCGTTTTTGATCCTGCGGTTGTTGCCCGGGCTTTTGATGATTTGTGCAGCGGCGGCTGCCGTTTTCGTGGCTTACAGTCAGGTCAAAACGGTGATGGAGGGTCGTCTTTCAAAGTTCGCCGCCATCATGCGTGGCGTGATTGCTGCCGTTCTGGTTTACGTCGCCTTTGCCGCCCTGCAATTCGCCTTTGGTGCGTTCACGGCAGAGCATCCCTACGGCGTTCCGCAGACATGGCTGACAATACCGGGGTGGAATTCGTTCCTTTTGATGGTTGTTCTGATCTGGATTCAGACCGGCTTTGCCATGGTGATCCTGTCCGCCGCGCTGCGCGGGATACCCGAAGAAACGGTCGAGGCCGCCATTGTCGATGGCGCCAACCCGTTTCAGGTGTTTTTCAAAATCAAGATGCCGCAGATCGCGGGCACCATCGTCGTCGTCTGGACAACGATCACCCTGGTTGTCCTCAAGGTCTTTGACATCGTTTTTGCCATGACCAATGGCCAGTGGGAAACACAGGTGCTGGCCAATTACATGTATGACAAGCTGTTCCGCGCCAATGACTGGGGCGTCGGATCGGCCAGCGCGATGGTGATCATGCTCTTGGTCAGTCCGATCCTGATCTGGAATGTTTACAACGCCAGAAAGGAGATGCGCTGAGATGGATAACATAGCAGGCAGCAAGTCCTCATTAACGTGGATCGTCCACATCTCGGTCGTTTTGCTGGTCGCACTTTGGCTGTTTCCGACCGTTGGGCTTTTTGTGTCGTCTTTCCGGACGGCTGATCAAATCTCAAGCTCTGGCTGGTGGCAGGCGATGTTCCCGACCGAACAGAATGTCACGCTCCGTGCTGCTGATCCCGATGACGAAGGGGTGCAGGAACTGGTGGATGGTGTTTACACGATCACCGGCAATCTCTTCGGTGAGGGCAGTGCGGCGGATATCAGTGTCTGGGGGACGTCATCCCGTGCCATTGACGCCTACACCCCCGGCGAGGTTGCCGATTTGGGTGATGGTGAGACCATGACCGTTGCGGCCAATGGCGACTACATCTGGACCGGCACAGCAGAGCTTTCGGGCCGTGGTCAGCGTGTTTTTGCAACGGCTGAAACGCCCCCGGAGTTCACTACGGATAACTACGGGACGGTCCTTGTCAGCGGGACTGGCAGCGATTCCATGGCCAAGGCGTTTTTCAACACGTTAACGGTGACAATTCCAGCCACGATCATTCCGATCGTCATCGCGGCCTTTGCGGCCTATGCGCTGGCCTGGATGGAGTTTCCCTCGCGTGCGATCCTGATCGCTATCGTTGTCGGCCTGTTGGTTGTACCGCTGCAACTGGCGTTGATCCCGCTACTGCGATTGCATCTAGGGATCGGGATCGGGAAGGGCTATCTGGGTGTCTGGTTAGCGCATACCGGTTTCGGACTTCCGCTCGCCATCTATTTGCTGCGCAATTATATGGTAGGCCTGCCGCGCGATATCATTGAAAACGCGCGGGTGGACGGGGCCACGGATTTCCAGATCTTTACCAAGATCATCCTACCGCTGTCCTTTCCGGCGCTCGCGTCGTTCGCGATTTTCCAGTTCCTTTGGACCTGGAATGACCTTCTTGTGGCCAAGGTGTTCCTGATCGACGCCACTGGCGAAACGACGGTGATGACCAACCAGATCGTGGAGCTTTTGGGCACACGCGGCGGTAACTGGGAAATACTTGCCACGGCGGCCTTTGTATCGATTGCGGTGCCGCTTGTGGTCTTCTTTGCAATGCAGAAATACCTCGTCCGCGGCCTGTTGGCCGGGTCGGTGAAGTAACAACATCCTAGTGGGATAAAAATTGATGGATACGGCTGTGGCCAGAAAAATTGAAAATGCGTTGGATAAGGATTGGTGGCGCGGTGCCGTCATCTATCAGATCTATCCGCGCAGCTTTCAGGACAGCAACGGGGACGGGATCGGTGACCTTTTGGGGATCGTTCAGCGGCTGCCTTATATTGCCTCGCTTGGTGTGGATGCAATCTGGGTATCGCCGTTCTTCATGTCGCCGATGAAGGATTTCGGCTATGACGTCAGTGACTATTGCGATGTTGATCCGATGTTCGGTTCACTCGCCGATTTCGATGCCGTAGTCGAGACGGCGCACGCCTTGGGCATTCGCGTGATGATCGATCTGGTGCTGAGCCATACAAGCGACCAACATCCCTGGTTTGTCGAAAGCCGGGCGGACCGCACCAATGACAAATCGAACTGGTATGTCTGGGCTGAACCCAAGCCAGATGGCACGCCGCCCAATAACTGGCTGTCGATCTTTGGCGGCTCTAGCTGGCAGTGGGATGCGCGGCGCGAGCAATACTACCTACATAATTTCCTGACATCCCAGCCTGATCTGAACTTTCACGAACCTGCAGTTCAGGATGCTTTGTTGGACGTGGCCCGTTTCTGGTTGAACCGGGGTTGCGACGGGTTTCGGCTGGATACCATCAACTTTTATATGCACGACGCCCAGTTGCGCGATAACCCGGCACTGCCGCCCGAAAGGCGCAACGCAACGATTGCCCCTTCGGTCAATCCCTACAATCATCAGGAACATCTATACGACAAGAACCACCCGGAAAATGTGAAGTTCCTTGCCCGTTTGCGCGAGGTGATGGAGCCATATGGTGCCGCCGCCGTCGGCGAAGTCGGTGACGCCCAGAAGGGTCTTGAGATCATGGGTGAATACACTGCGGGCGATGATCTGATGCAGATGTGTTATGCGTTCGAGTTTCTGTCAAAGGATCAGCCCACCGCCGCAAGGATTGTCGAGGTGATGAACCGCGTCGACGAGGTGGCCGCCGATGGCTGGGCGTGTTGGGCGTTTTCGAACCATGACGTGATGCGCCATGCCAGCCGGTGGAACCTCCCACCAGCGGCCCAACGTATGTTCGCGACGCTGATCATGTGTTTGCGCGGTTCGGTCTGTCTTTATCAGGGCGAAGAGCTGGGCCTGCCAGAGGCAGACGTGGCATTTGACGATTTGCAAGATCCCTACGGGATCGAATTCTGGCCCGAATTCAAAGGTCGCGATGGTTGCAGAACCCCGATTGCCTGGGAAGAAAGCAACCAAAATGGTGGTTTCTCTGAAGGGCGGCCGTGGTTGCCGGTTGCATCAGAGCATTTGCATATGTCTGTGGCTGCACAAGAAGATGAGCCGGGCGCATTGCTGCATCATTACCGCAAGGCCATTTCGTTTCGGCACACGCATCCCGCGCTTGCGGTGGGGTCGCATGACGGTTTGCGCGCGGACGGCAACGTGGTCTTTTTTACCCGGACCGAGGGGTATCAAACGATTTTCTGCGCATTCAATGTCAGCGATACGCCGTCTGATTTTGATCTGCCGGAGGGTAATTGGCTGCCGATTGGGGCCGAGTTGGGCAGCGCCCACTTGTCGGCTGATGGCCGGCTGCATCTGGGGCCATGGCAGGTTTGCCTTGTGCTCAACCAATAAGGGGAGAGAGACATGGCTGATCTGAAACTCACGAGTGTTGAAAAGACATATGGTGGGACGGTCAATGTTCTGAACAACATCAATCTTGATATCGAAAAGGGCGAACTGATCGTTTTTGTTGGTCCTTCGGGGTGCGGCAAATCCACGTTGCTGCGGATGATTGCGGGTTTGGAAAAAATCACCGGTGGTGAACTGCAGATTGATGGGCAGGTTGTGAACGATGTCCCCCCCGCACAGCGCGGCATTGCGATGGTGTTTCAGTCTTACGCGCTTTATCCGCATATGACCGTGCGCGATAACATGGCGTTTGCCTTGAAACTTGCCAAGAAAACCCCGACCGAGATTGATGAAGCCGTGGCACGCGCCGCCAAGATCCTGCAATTGGATGAATATCTCGACCGGTTGCCCAAGGCCCTTTCCGGTGGTCAGCGTCAGCGGGTGGCCATTGGCCGGTCGATTGTGCGCGACCCAAAGGTGTATCTGTTTGATGAGCCGCTTTCGAACCTTGATGCTGCATTGCGGGTGGCCACCAGAATCGAGATTGCGCAGCTCAAGGAATCGATGCCGGACAGCACGATGATCTATGTCACCCATGATCAGGTCGAAGCGATGACCCTGGCCAGCCGCATTGTGGTCTTGGCCAACAAGGGCATCGCACAGGTCGGCACGCCACTTGAGCTTTATGAGCGGCCGGAGAATGAGTTTGTTGCGCAGTTCATCGGCTCGCCTGCGATGAACTTGTTTCCTGGTGAAATCGTTGGGACAGGCACACAGACGCAAGTGAAGCTGGAGAGCGGCCTTGTCGCGGTTTCTGCAGTGCCAACGCAGGAGGCGGACAAGGGCAAGAGCGTAAATATTGGGGTGCGGCCAGAAGATATGGTCGTGACCGGCGGAGATGCCTTTTATGAGGGCGAGGTGAACTTTACCGAAGCGTTGGGTGAGGTCACGCTGCTGCACTTCAAAGTGCCTGAAGATGGTGGCTCGATCTTGGCCAAGCTGCCCGGCATTCACAACGGACTACGTGGCAATATCGTGCGCCTATGCGCGGAGCCGTCCAAGGTGCAGGTCTTTCACGAAGGACAGTCGCTTTATTATCGCGACTAGGCGGGCAGGTAGTGTCTTTTGATGCTACTCGACAGTTACTGATTGTTGCGGCTTGATTGCGGCCATCGGGGGGCGTTCGGTATGGCGTCTGGCGAGGGCATTGGCGCGAATAAATGCCATCACGAAAATGATTGTCAGGACAAGAATGATTGTTGGCGCGGGTGCACTGTCGATAAAGAAACTGGCGTAGATACCCAGTGTTCCTGCGAACAGGGTGACGCCAACGGCGATTGGCAGCATCAGCTCGAACCGTTTGGTTAGCAGGAACGCGATAGCGCCGGGCGCGATGAGAAGGCCGATGGACAGGATGATCCCGACCGCAGAAAGCGTGGCCACGATGGTCAGCGAGATGCCAGCCAGCAGCCCGTAGTGCAGCCACCCGACCGGCAACCCCACCGCCCGTGCCTGTACGGGGTCGAATGCATGGACCAACAGGTCGCGCCGTTTGAAAATAATCAAGCCGCCGACAAGGGCGGAGATGATACCGGCGGTCCAAAGATCATCTGCGCCGACACCCAGCATGTTGCCAAACAGGATGTGGTCCAGATGCACATCGGTGCTGATTTTCCGATAAAGAACGACCCCGAACCCGAACATGCCCGAAAAGACGATGCCCATCACTGTGTCCTGCTTGATCCGGCTGTGTTCCGCCAGAAATCCTGTGGCCAAAGCGCATATCATACCTGCCGTAAAGGCCCCGATGATCAGTGGGATATTCAGCAGATAGGCCACCACGACCCCCGGCAGAACGGCGTGGCTAATCGCGTCCCCCATCAGTGACCAGCCTTTCAGCACCAGATAGCAAGACAGTAAGCTGGTGGGCACGGCGATGATTATCATGATCAGAAATGCGTTCTGCATGAACGGAAACTGGAAGGGCATAAGGAGTGTATCCATCATGCACGCTCCATTGCCATGGCGGCCCGCCGACGCGCGGCCAGATAGCCGTGTTTGGGCGCAAGGAAGAAGGCCACAAGGAAGATCAGCGTCTGGAATGTCACGATCAGCCCGCCGGTGGCCCCGTCGAGGAAAAAGCTGACATAGGCCCCGACGAAGCTTGTCGTGGCTCCGATCGCGACGCTCAGCACCAGCAGGCGTGGGAACCGATCTGTCAGCAGGTACGCGGTGGCCCCCGGTGTGACGACCATGGCGATCACCAGAAATGCGCCTACGGTTTGCAGAGCAGCGACACAGGAGGCGGATAGCAGTGTGAAGAATACAACGCGGAGGATATCGGGCCTGAGACCGATGGATCGCGCGTGGTTCTCGTCGAAGAAAGTTACCATCAGGTCTTTCCACTTTGCCAGCAGAACGGCGAGGGTCACGAAGCCGATGATCGCCAATTGCAGCGTGTCTGATGGCGTAATTGCGAGGATATTGCCAAGCGTGATCGTTTGGATGCTAACGGAAGCTGGGGAGAGCGAGACCATGAAGAGCCCCAGCCCGAAGAATGATGTGAAGATCAGGCCGATGATCGTGTCTTCTTTCAGACCTGACCGTTGGTTGAGGAAAAGCATGGTGCCAGCGGCCAGCCCTCCGGCGGCAAAGGCCCCAAGCGCGAAGGGCAGGCCAAGCATGTAGGCCCCGGCAACGCCCGGCACAATGGAGTGGCTGAGCGCGTCTCCGATCAGCGACCAGCCTTTCAGCATCAGATAGGCGGACAGAAACGCGCAGACCCCTCCCACAAGAGCGCTCACCCACATGGCGTTGAACATGTAGGCATAGCCGAAGGGTTCGAGGAGCGTGCCAATCATTCCGCCGCGTCCTTTTCGGGTCCATAAACCACAAAGGGCCGTTCGTCGTCGGTGATCACACGGATCTCGCGGCTGTCATCATCGTCGTGCAGGTCCGCACCGCCGAGGACGAAATGGCGCAGGACCCCACCAAATGCCAGTTCGAGGTTTTCGCGGGTGAAAGTCGTCTCGGTTGGACCGGACGCCAGTATGGTTTCCTTGACCAGTACCGTGCGGTCACAAAATTCAGGCACGGAACCGAGGTTGTGGGTCGAAACCAGCATCACGCGCCCTTCGTCGCGCATGTCGCGCAGCAAGGCGACAATCGCTTCTTCGGTCTGCACATCGACGCCGGTGAAGGGCTCATCAAGAAGGATCACTTGCCCTTCTTGCGCAAGGGCGCGGGCGAGAAAGACGCGCTTGCGCTGGCCGCCGGACAGCTCTCCGATTTGCCGATGGCGATAGTCGACCATGCCCACCCGTTCCAGCCCCGATGTGACTGCATCCCGGTCGGTTTGGGACGGGCGGCGCAGGAAGCCCATATGCCCGTAACGGCCCATCATCACGACGTCTTCAACAAGGACGGGGAAGGTCCAATCGACCTCTTCGGACTGTGGAACGTAGGCCACGACATTCTGCTTGAGCGCCGCTTTCACGGGCATTCCGAGAACAGAGATTTCGCCTCGCGCGGTTGGCACAAATCCCATAATTGCCTTGAAAAGCGTGGACTTACCGGCCCCGTTCACCCCAACCAACGCGGTGATTGTACCGGTGGGAATGTTGAAACTGGCATCATGCAGGGCCGTGTGACCGTTGCGGTAGGTCACGGTCACATCACGTGCAACGATGCCAGGGTTTTGGGTCACTGGGCCAACCCCTTTGCAATGGTATCGGTGGTTACGCGTAGCAGGTCGAGATAGGTGGGCACGGCGCCGTCAGGGTCGCTGAGGCTGTCGACATAAAGCACGCCACCGTAGTTTGCATCGGTTTCGCGGGCGACCTGCTGGGCCGGTGCTTGCGAGACTGTGCTTTCGCAGAATACAGCAGGAATTTCGTTATCCCGCACCCCGTCGATGACCTTGCGGACCTGTTGCGGGGTGCCTTGTGCGTCGGCATTGATGGGCCACAGATAGAGTTCCTGCATCCCAAAATCGCGGGCCAGATAACTGAACGCACCTTCACAGGAAACGAGCCAGCGCTGGTCTTCGGGGACGGCAAGGATTTCGTCCCTCAGGGGGGTGATGGTGGCGGTAATCTCTGCTTTGTAGGTCTCGGCGTTGGTCGTATAAACGTCAGCGTTTTCAGGGTCATGCGCGATGAGCGCGTCGCGGATATTGTCGACGTAAACAAGCGCACTCGACAAGCTCATCCATGCATGTGGGTTGGGCTTTCCGTCGTATTCGCCTTCGGTGATGCTCATCGGTTCGATCCCTTCGGTCAGGGTCGCGCTGGGCACGTCGGAAAGGTTGGAGAAGAACTGTTCGAACCATAGTTCGAGGTTCAGGCCGTTCCACAGGATCAGGTCCGCATCCTGCGCGCGAATGATGTCTCGCGGGGTAGGCTGGTAGCCGTGGATTTCCGCACCGGGTTTGGTGATGCTTTCCACCACAGCGGCTTCACCGGCGACGTTGCGCGCCATGTCTGCGATCACCGTAAAGGTGGTCACGACCTTGATCGGGTCGTCCTGGGCGAGGGCACCGGTTGACAGGGCCGAGGCGCAGATAGCGGCAAGGATCGTGCGGGTGTTCATCTGTGGGGACCTATGCTGTTGCGGGGTCGCGTCAACAGATGAGTATGAGAATAATTCGCAACTGTAAACCTTAATGAGAATAATTCGCAAGAAAGCGCTTCATACGAAAATTAACGTGATCGGCCAGGGGTCACGCAACGTCCGATGGGTGTTGCGCGGCCGTGTGGCAGGATCTACGGCGAATTGTTGGTTAATGCCTGTGTTTATTGGTTAAATTGGCGTCCGAAATCGGTCGGCCATGCGTCGGCAAAACGTCGGGCACCACCGCGCGGTGGGGGTGGTTTGGAGTAATTAACGCAACGTGCGGTGCTGCTTCATGAATGAAGGGTTAAGATTTTGTCGGCAGGACTTGTAGGAATGCGTACCCACCAGTGTTTGCGTGAACCAAGCCTACGCCACTGGCATTCGCTCGGGGCGCCACATGGGACCGACTGCGACCAGCAACACGATGATGTTGAATGCTACGTTGGATGCATTTCCCGATGTAATCGATCCGGCGCTGTCGAGGATGAACCAGGCGAGAATACCAGTAACGACCGCTTTGCGTACCGGCTCTGGCGCGGCGTCATAAACCGCCGTTGACAGGCACCATATCGTCACCCCCCAACCCAAGAGAAAACCACCGGTGAGCGCGGAGAGAAACCTTGTTGAAGGGTCGTCAAAGGTTTGTGCGCCATCCAACGGCCAGCCGAGCAGATCCAGGCTCCAACGGGCGGGTTCGGATGTGGTGGACATGGTCGCCAGAAAGAAGATCGGTCCGAAACTGCCAATCACGACGGCTGTTATCTTGAGCCAGGACTTGTGTGATATGTGATGCATTGGTCGCTCCTGTTTGTATGTTTCGCGACAGGTAGCGTGGGCTTGATCATCAAAACAATTACCTCAGAGGTAACTGACGGGGTGCAATTTTGGGCCTATGTTGGGTGTATGAGTGATTTTCCACAAACCTTGAAAACATGGCGCAAGGCGCGTCGGCTCAGTCAGCTTGACTTGGCGGTAGAGGCCGAGGTGTCATCGCGTCATCTGTCGTTTCTGGAAACCGGACGAGCGCGGCCGAGTGCAGAAATGATCGGGCGGTTGGTGGACGCGTTGCAATTGCCGCTTTCCGCTCGCAACCAGATGCTGACGGTGGCAGGTTTCGCGGCCCGCTACCCGGCGCGAGACTGGAGCGCTGAAGATATGGCACCCGTGCGGGCCGCGGTTGATTATACGCTGGAACGCCATGCGCCTTACCCTGCGATTGCAATTGATCGACTTTGGACAGTTGTGAATATGAACGCACCGGCAAAGCAATTGTTTGGTTTTGTTGGATTGGTGGAAGGTGACAGTTTGCTTGATCTGATGGTCTCTGATGCGCTGCCTTCGGTTATCGAGAACTGGCCGGATGTGGCCCATCATGCGGCCCAGCGGTTACGCACAGAAAGCGCCGCCCAAGGCGGTGTGGCGGAGTTGGACAGCGCGGCGGATGTTTTGGCTGCAGTTGGTGGGGTGGGGCGCGCGCCCCTTGGCCCAGTGGCGCCGACGATTTTTCGCGCTGGGCCGCTGCGTTTGTCCTTGTTTGGAACAATTGCGCAGTTCGGCACGCCGGAGGACCTGACCTTGGATGACTTGCGAATTGAACTCTATTTTCCTGCGGACAAGGCGACGGAGAAGGTTTTGCGGGCGGGCTAGGCTAGGGCCGCGCTTTCACGCGCAACTTGCGTTTTGGTAGATAGAAACATCTTTTGTTCTCCTGAAAACATGCTGACATAACGCTGTCAGCAGGGGTATGGTTTATCTCTCTCCATCAACCAACTGACAAGGAGATGAGACATGGCTGATCGTGCGATTATGGTTTGGGGTGAGATACCTGTAACAGATATAGATAAATCGGCGGCGTTCTATAACGAGGTCTTTGGCTATACGTCGAAAATCGACAATTCCGGACCGAACCCCATGGTGGTGCTGGGACCGTCGGAGGCGAATGCCGGCGCGCATTTATATCCGGGCAAGCCTGCGCCTGATAGCGGAAATACGATCCATCTGGGGCTGACCGATACGCTTGAAGCCGGGATGGAGCGCTGCAAGAAAGCAGGAGGAGAGGTTGTCAGCCCGCCGATTACCATTCCTGCGGGTCGGTTTGCCTATGCCAAGGATTTGGATGGCAACTCGATTGGTTTGTTCGAGGCGACGAAGTAAGTGCGCCGCGCCGACCGCCTGTTTCAGATTCTTCAGTATCTACGGGGCGGTCGGCTGACCACCGCGGCGCAACTGGCTGAAAAGCTGGAGGTTACGCCGCGCACGATTTATCGTGATATTGCGCATTTGATTGGCTCTGGCGTGCCGATCGAGGGTGAGGCGGGGGTCGGCTATCTGATGCGAGATGGCTATGATCTTCCGCCCTTGATGTTTACCCATGATGAGATTGTCGCGTTGGTGTCTGGCGCCCGGATCTTGCAAAGCTGGGGCGGAACCAAGATGGCTGCCGCGGCGCAGGAGGCGTTGATCAAGATCGATACGGTGCTGCCTGAGGAGGCGCGTGCGCAGGTGGGGCAGGTGAATGTTCATGCGATGCAGATGCCCGGGCATAGCGGGTCCTGGCGCGATTATCTTGATCAGTTTGAGGCCGCGTCCGAGGATCGTATCCGCTTGCAGATCAGCTATCAGGACGAGGCCGGCAATGGCACGGAACGTGTCGTGCGTCCATTGGGTGTCTGGTTCTGGGGCAAGGTCTGGACCGCAATCTGCTGGTGCGAATTGCGGGTGGATTTTCGGATGTTCCGACTGGACCGGGTTGAGAAGGTTACCGTTCTGGATCGATTTCGGCCCGAAAAGGGGCAGAGCTTGCGGGATTTTTATGTGTCTGAGGCTTATTTGCATAAGTGATTGGTGGGGTGCGTGACGGTGGGTTTCACCCACCCTACGAGGGTGGATGAAACCCGCGTGCTATCGAGACAGGCTTTGCGCCAGCCGCATGAGTTGGACGGCCTCGGTCCGGTAGCCGAAATCGTCGGTGCCCCGGTTCGCATTGGCCAGTGCGATGGCGTCTGCGTAGCCCCAATCGCCCAAATATTGCGGGTTGCGGAGGAGTTGCCCGAAACCGGCTATGGCGGCCGCGAAATTGGCTTCGGTGCCAGGGATGCTGCTGCCGGTGATCGGGGTTTCGATAAGTTGGCTGGTGTCTTCGCCGGGTGCCTTATAGCGCAGCTTGACGTAGCCCAGTTCATCGGATGTCGCTGCCACCGTGTTGGGCGCGTAGCGCAGTGGATCGCTGAGTTGGGCGGGCGAGCCTGTCGGTGTGACTTCGTAGATCGCCGTCACGGAATGGCCAGCGCCGAGTTCGCCTGCATCCACGGCGTCGTTGTTGAAATCCTCGCGGTTGAGGGCGCGCGTTTCGTAGCCGATCAGGCGATATTCGGCGATTTGGGCGGGGTTGAATTCGACCTGCACCTTGACGTCACCCGCGATGGGGAAAAGTGCGCCGGTCAGTTGGTCCACCAGCACTTTCTGCGCCTCTGACAGCGTGTCGATATAGGCCGCGGTCCCGTTGCCGTTCTGCGCAAGTGCCTGCATGGTGGCGTCTTGCAGATTGCCGCGCCCGAAGCCGAGGACGGACAGGTAAGTGCCGGTGTCGCGTTTGTCGGCGATGAAGTCTTTGAGTGCGTCAGGGTTATTGAGCCCGACGTTGAAATCGCCATCAGTGGCGAGGATGACGCGGCTGACGTCACCATCTTGCGCCATGGTTTCGGCGACCGCATAGGCCTGTTCAAGCCCGCCCTGGCCGTTGGTGGACCCACCTGCGCCGAGGCTGTTCAGCGCTTGCAGGATCTGGTCCCGCTCGGAGGCTTGGGTCGGGGCCAAGACCTCGCCTGCGCTGCCAGCGTATTCGACAATTGCTACTTGGTCCTCGGGGCGAAGCTGGTCGAGCATCAGGCGGAAGCTCTGTTTCAAGAGCGGCAGTTTGGTCGGGTTGTTCATCGAACCGGATGTGTCGATCAGAAAGACGAGGTTGAGGGGCGGGCGGTCGTCAAGCGCAGGCATCTGCCCTTGCAGGGCGATGTGGACCAGTTGGGTGTCCGCGTTCCATGGGGTCTGGAAGGTGCTGACGGTCGGACGGAAGGGAGCTTCGCCAGCGTCGGGGGCGGGGTAGTCATAGGGGAAGTAGTTGATCAGTTCCTCGACACGCACCGCATCGCGCGGGGGGAGTTGGCCGCGGGAAAGGGACGAGCGGACGAAGGAATAGGCCGCCGTGTCCACGTCGATGGAGAAGGTCGAGACGGGGGTCTCGGCGGTGATTTTCAAGGGGTTGGGGGTTTCGTTGGCGAAGGTTTCGGTGGTGGGTGCCAGTGCAGGAGGTGATAGCGTGTCCACGTTGGGCGCATCCGCTATGCGACTGCGAAGGGCAGGTTGCACGTTCATCGTTAATGGAACCTGAGGTGCCGCAGGAGTTGCTGCTTCGGGTGTGGCCTGCAAAAGTGATTGCACATCATCCTTGCGGGTTAGCATCGCGTCGGCGTCTCGCTGGCTTTGTGCTGCGAGTTCGTCAATATTATCGACAGTTCTGGTGCGGGGTACTGGGCGTGGCTGAATACCCAGTTCAATTGCCTGTGCTTCTGGCACGAGAACCTCGTTCTCTTCTGTCACAATGGAGCCGCCAACCGCATCATCGCGCATTTCGGCTTGCTCCTCGGCTGCTGGTTCTGGCGCAGGAGGGGGAACGGGTGCGATTGGGTCGGCGTTGGGCAATACAGCCGGGTTAGCCAGTGGTCTTGCGTCTGTTGATCCGGCATCTTGTTCTGTGATGGTCGTATCGTTGCCTTGGGGTCCGCGCAGCAAATCTTGACCCGCTGGGCTGAGTACCAGAAAGCCGCAGGCTACGATGGCGGTTGTTGTGGTGAGGGCCGCTTTGCTTGTCAAACTGTTCAACATATTTTTCACTCCTGTCCAAAGGCCCTTTGGCCCGGTTGCAGGAGTTGGACGCGCGGCTTTCCGCGATCCTTGGAGGGTTTCGAAGTTTTTCTGAGCCAGTGCCAGATTTTCCGCCCGCCGTGTCGCGTCCGGGCGCGGCGTCGCGTTGTCCATCATGGCTTTGAGGTCGTCGAGATCGCTCATGCTACGTCCTCCTTTTCCTTGATTGCGCGGAGCGCTTTTTTGGCTTCGGATATGCGCCAACTGATGGTGCCCTCTGAAACGCCGAGGATGTCTGCCGCCTGCGCATGGGTCATGTCATCAAGCACAAGGGCGAGGGTGTCACGCAGGTCATCGGTCAATTGGTTCATCGCTTGTGTTAGCCAGTCAATTTGTTCGGTCGTGTCGCGGTTGGTGGCGGTGCGGTTGAGTTCCCAATCGCCCCAACCTTCGGTGGCTTTGCTATAAGTGGCCCGTTTGCGCCGCCGATCATGTGCGGCGTTGACGGCGACGCGGTAGAGCCATGTGGTGACCTTTGCCCGCCTTTGATAGCTGGTAAGTTTTGCGGGCAGCGCTGCGCAGATGTCTTGTGTCAGATCCTCGGCTTCGGCCCGCGCGCCTGTCAGCCGGAAGCAGAATGCGAAGAGCCGGTCGTAATGCCGGTCGAGCAGGCTGGCAAAGGCCTGCCCGTCGCCATTCGCCGCTGCTTCGGCGAGGTCTTCGTCACTGGTCATCATGCGCATCACGTTTGGTTAGACGCAGCCGGTTCGTCAATCCTTGGGTGACTTTGAAAAAAATATCATTTGCCGGGCGCTGATCATTATTGGATGGAGCCGGGGTTGGTATTATGCGCGCCGGCATTACATGAAAATAGGATCGAGTCGTCTCTGGTGGGCCTGTAGACGCCGTACATCAGTTGCCGACGTCCGGAAAATCATGACTTTTGCGAAGGACGCCTGATATGAAAGCCGCCATCATCAACGATTATGAAGAGGCCGTCAGCATTGCTGATGTTCCTGCACCGACCCTTGCCGCCGATTCCGTCCTGATTGAAGTGCATGCGGCAAGTGTTAACCCCATCGATAACATCCTGCGTGCTGGCCACGCCAAGGAGATGATCCCTCTCAGCTTTCCGCATATCATGGGGTACGATGTCAGCGGCGTTGTGACCAAAGTCGGCAAAGATGTCAGCAAGTTCAAGGTCGGGGATGCTGTGTTTGCCCGCCCCAATCAGGACGATGCCGGTGCAGTTGCCGAGTATGCTCGCGTCAAGGAAGCCGAGCTTGCGATGAAGCCCGCTAATATTACGCATGCGCAGGCTGCTTCCATTCCGCTTGCCGGTCTGACTGCCTGGCAGGCGCTGGTGGACAAGGCTGGTCTGAAAGCTGGTCAGAAGGTGCTGATCCATGCGGGGTCGGGCGGTGTTGGTACATTGGCTATTCAGATGGCAAAGCATTTGGGTGCTTATATTGCGACAACCGTGAGTGCCAGGAATGCTGATTTGGTCAAGTCACTCGGCGCCGATCTGGTGATCGACTACAAGGCCCAGAACTTTGAGGATGTCGTGTCTGATTATGACATGGTGTTCGACATGATCGGGGGCGAGACGATGAACCGATCCTTCAAGGTGTTGAAAAAGGGCGGGCATCTTGTGTCGATCAAAGGTCAGGATACAGACGAGCTTGCCGAGGAATATGGTGTTAGCTTTGACTGGTTCTTCATGTCACCAGATGGCGAGATGCTGGGTCACTTGGCTGATCTGATTACGGAGAAGAAGCTCGTGCCTGTTATCGACAGCACGTTTGATTTTGCGGATGCCGATAAGGCCTATGATCATCTTGCTGAAGGTCACGCGGTCGGCAAGATCGTTATTTCGATCAAGGCAGAGTGAACCGTTTGGCATGATCCGCCCGGGCGATATAGACCGGGCGGCGTTATCGGGCGGGCTGGCAGAGGCCTGCCCGACGACGCGATAGGTTCAATTGACTCATGCCCTATTAAGATGAGACTATTCGGTAGTGCAAAACTATCGGGCGAATTGACGAAATGGCGTTTATTTCAGAAATCCATTATAAGAATTCCACCGCCAGTGCGACCGGCGTCAATGAGTATGTGGAGGTGACGCTCAGCCCGGCTGAATTCGCTCGCGATGATGATTTTCAGATTGCCACCTACGAACAAAATGGACAATTGTCAGCTAGCGTGACCCTGTCTGACCTGACACCCGTTCTTGATGCGACCACTGGGTATTACGTCTACACATTTGAAACGATCACAACTGCGCCGAATGGCGGCAACGGCAATGCTGAAGCGATTGCGCTGGTGGACAACAGTTTGGCCAATCCGGTTCTCAGCTTTTATGATATTGGCGGCGGCACGTCGAACATTACTGCGGCCGCGGGCACCCCCGCAGCGGGAGCGACATCCACCAATATTTCGGCCACACCAGAGGAATCGATCCAGTTTGACGCCGGAGGCAACAGGATTGATGGTGATCTGACGGAGGACAGTTCGGTCGTTTGTTTCGCTGACGGGACGATGATTGCCACGCCAGATGGCTTTATGCCGATTGAGAGACTGAAAGTAGGCGATCGCATCTGTACGTTGGATGCTGATCCACAACCTATCCGCTGGATATCTTCGCGACAAATTGGTCACTTGGAACTGTTGGCCAACCCGTTTCTTCGCCCCGTTGTATTTCCTGGCGACACAAAGCTGAAAGTTTCGCGGCATCACCGCATGTTGATCCGCGGAAAAATCGCCCAGCGGATGTTTGGTCAGGATCAGATCCTGGTGCCAGCCAAGGATCTTGTTGGTTATTGTGGGGTGAAAATGGATGATAGTACGGGCAGCCTGCGCTACTATCATATCCTATTAGACGCGCATCACATTATAAACGCCAATGGCATCGCTGCCGAAAGCCTTTATCTTGGGTCTGAGGGTTTGAATGCCATGACACCTGCTGCACGAAATGAGTTGGAAATGATTTTTCCTCAACTTGCCAACCCGGCGATTTTTGAACCACCGGCGCTTTGCCGCAAGGAGGATTCAGGCCGGCGGGTTCGGCACCTCGCGGAGCGGCATCAAAAAAACAAGCGGGAACTTGTCACGCCTTTTGAAGCTGTTTGAACGGCTGATATCTGTATTTGGATATGGTGGCGGTCGTGTCAGGACCGCCTGCATTTGCCCGCCGCTAAAATGGCTTCACCACAACCACCCATAAAATTGCGATAACACCTAACACGCTGATTTCGTTGAAGACACGTAGGTAAAAATCGCTTTCGCGGAACTCGCCCTTTTTGGCGCGCACGACCATGCCGCCGGTCATCATGTAGTGGCCGGTGAGGGCCCCGACGAGGGCCAGCTTGACCCAAACCCAAGTGGGAAAGTTCCAGCTATAACCCAGCCAGAGGCCCGTGATGAGGGCGATGACGCCGAGCATGCTGGAAAACCGGTACAGTCGGACGGTCAGATCGCCCAGGGGACCAAATTCGCCTGATTTTGCGTGTTCGCGCTTCCAGTAGATCAATGCGCGGGGGACGGCGAAGACGGACGTCATCCAGCCCATGACGCAGAGGATATGTATGATCTTGACCCAATCCATTGCGAATAAATGCCGTTTGTGCGGGTGTGGTGCAAGGGGTAAGAGCGACGCAGTCCCGGACCGTGGTCCGAGACTGCGCTATGGCATTAGCGCCCCTTTTTTTTCGTGGCGCTGCGGTACATTTTGCCCAGCTTGCGGTTTCGGTCGCGGGCTTGGGCGATTGTCTCGGTCGCGTGTTGGTTTTCGCGTTTGAGCTTTTTGAATCGCTTCAGGCGCTCTGGATCGACCTGGCCCGCTGTGATGGCGGCTTGCACGGCGCAGCCCGGTTCGCTTTCGTGTTCGCAGTCGCGGAATTTGCAGTGTTCGGCCAGTTCCGAAATTTCGGGGAAGGTGGCATCGATACCAAAAGCGACTTCGGCGACGCCGAGGCCCCGCATGCCCGGTGTGTCAATCAGCCAGCCGCCAGCCGGGATCGCGTGCAAGGATCGTCCTGTGGTCGTGTGCCGTCCGCGCGCGTCGTCTTCGCGAATGCCTCGGGTGGCTGCGTCGCCGCCCGTGATCGCGTTTGCGATGGTGGTCTTGCCGACGCCGGAAGAGCCTGCGAGCGCGACAGTCTGACCCTCGCCGCACCATTGCGCGAGCTGTTCTATCACATCGGTAGATTTTGCATTGATTGCAAGGACTTCAAGGTCTCTGCCCAAGGCACGTGCCTGATCGGCGTAAGCGCCGGGATCGTCGCTTTGATCGGCTTTGGTTAGCAGGATGACCGGCGTGATCAGTGCGTCATTGGCGAGCGCCAGATAGCGTTCCAGCCGGGCCGGGTTGAAGTCGTTGTTGCAAGACGATGTGATAAAGAGCGTGTCGATATTGGCCGCGATCAGTTGCCTGTCGCCGGTGTGATATTCGGTGCCGCGGCTGAGTTCAGTCTTGCGTTCAAGGACCCGCGTCAGTCGGTGTTGATCGGGTGCACAGAGCACCCAGTCACCCACAGCAACGGTGCCGGTGGTGATGCCCGGGGCAAGGGTGAGTTCGAGCGTGCCAGCCTCGGACAGGGCTGTCACACGGTCGCGCTGGACGGTTGAGATGCGCGCAGGGGTGAGGTTTTCCAGCTCGTCAATATCGAGTTGGGACATATAGAAGGGCGACCAGCCAAGGGCGTCGCGTGTGTAGGTATTCAATGGAGTGTCCTCGTCAGACGGGATGCGTTGGCCGACGCGCATGCGTCAGCGGATACCGGACGAGGGAACGGAAACGGCTTCAGCGCACCCTGACCGGGAGGGGGGATAGTCGGGTCATCTTGGTCCTCCTGTTCTGGTTTGGGCAGACGATGCCATCTTTTGGAGGGTTCCGCAATGTATGGCAGGGTGGGGATGTCGCGGTTTTTTGCGGCTGCCGAAGCGCGGGCTATAGCAAAAAGACGCAGATTTTGAGCCGGTCGGCATTATGCACTCACGCGCCAGATTGCATTGTTTCTGAGGCGTGAAATCACTCTGATGTCTCTTTCGTGCCCTGATCACGCCAAAGTTTTCGGCGAAATATCGCCTACGTGAATACCCCAGACATCAGGACTCAGCCATGAGAAAGTCGATCCCCTGCGCCTGTGTGATGACCGCCATGATCGCCTGTAGCGCCCCCGTTGCCGACATGCAAAGCACGGATATTCTTGCTTTTGGATCGGTGAGTAACGGACAATCCCTCTCGATGCCGTTGGCCAGCGCGGCCTTTGCTGTGCCAGCCATTATTCCGATGTCCGAGACGTTGCCGTCCTTTAAGGTCAAGACTGCTGCCTATAAGCGGACCGGCCTTCCGGCCAGTTTGCGCAAAGCGGCCTGGGAGGCAGCAGATGCTGCTTCGACGCGCCCGAAGGTGCTAGAGGCCCGCGTGGGCGAAATGATGGTGGGCTTTCGTCAGATACGGGTCGATGGTCATGATTTCATTGTGGCCAACCGCACGGATACGCGCTGGCGTGCCGGTGCCCAACCGAATGCAAATGCGCTGTTGGCGACCGTTCGGTCGCTGGGCGATTGTGCTGTGGGGCAGGATATGTTCCCGATTACGGGGCCGGACCGCATGACGTATTTTGTCTATGCGTTGGATTGCTGAGGGGCAGGGCATGATTGCGCATTGGTGTGAATTGGCAGCGTCGGTTCTGTTCAACTGGTCGGGTGCTGGTCCATGGTTTCTTTTAAGATAAGCGCAGCTAAATTCTGTTGGGCCAGAATGACGAATGCGGTGCCCAGACCGGCAAACCCGCTCAGTTTAAGAAAATCCTCTAAAACGACGTTTGCGGTAGAGTTGCCTGACACCACGTCGATGATCACGGATGTCCCTAGGCACGCAAGGCCACCCAGAAAGTAAGGGCGCATTTGGTTAAATCGCACAGGTCGAGTTTGGACCAGCAGCCATATTGAAGTCACGCCGTAGATGAATGCGAGGACCTCTTCCGGGATGCCGATTTTATCGTTGAAAACCCGTTCATGCAGCAAAAACGCATCGTCGAGAGCCATCCAACCTGTAAGTACTGCAGCTACCATAAGGACCAAGCGGTCCGTCGTTTGGAACAAGACGGTGAACAAACAGATCGCAGAGCAAATCAGCAGAATACCGATGCCCACAGAAGATATGGCACCGGCATAAAGCGGAAATGAGAATTCGGCCGCCGGATCACGGAGCAAGACGGAAGGCGCAACACCAAAAACGGTCGATGCAATGAAAAGGACTAGGGCGCATAATGCTACAATCGTAGCAAAAAGAAGAACGATGAATTTTTCGGGCGACCGGTTCATCTTTTCTGGGTCTAAGTTCATCGCAGGGCTCCGCCGCTCTGTTGTTTTTATCAACCTAACGCAAATTTGACCTAGAGGTTCATAAAACATTTACATTGTTATGGGTTGTGTTCGAATCTCTGTTTGGTCTTCGATCATATTGAGTGGTGGGCGGACGCGATTATATCGAGCGCCTATCTTGCCGATTTTCGGGATATGGCTTTGTCGATTCCGCAAAATAGCTCTTTGCTATTTCGCTCTATCGACCATCGTGTTTCGCGTTGCAAAACACTTGGGTGAGAGGCTGACAACGACCCAAGCGGGGCTCGTTATGGCTGCTTCCTTCCGGACCTGACCAGGTTGGCGAGGCGCCTGCCCGCGCCAACCTCTCAAGGGATGATATAGGCGTTGGTTTCGCGCTCTGCAAGCGGTCAGAGGGGCATTCGGTATTGCGCAAACCCGTTTTCCCCCTGTTCTAGCATGGTGATGTCGTCGGGAAGGTCTTTGGCAAGAGCCGGGGCGCTTTGGAAGGTGACGCTCGTACCGGGGGCGGAGCCGAAGTGCCAGATTGGTTTGATTTCGTCGGCTATCGTTTTTTGGTGGCGCAGGTGGTCGATCAGGATGTCTCGCGCTGATTCATGCGTGGTCAGCAGGATGTCGGTGCCGGGTATTGCGTTGAAGCTGCCCCCGCCGTGGATGCGGTAGCTGTTGGTGGCAACGATGAAGATGTCGTCATCCGCAACGGGTCGTCCTTCATATTGCAGGTCTGATATGCGCGTTTGCGTCCCGGTGCAGCTACCATCGATGTCGTATCGGGCTGGTTTGGTCAGGTCGAACTGGTACGTCAGGCCGTGCAGCGTATCCATATTGTAGGCGGCGGTGCCCGGATTGATCAGGGGCTGGTCGGCCCCGCCCGGGGTGATCTGGTTGAAACGTACCGCCGTCCTGTCCAGCCAGTCGCGTAGCTGCGCACCAGTCCGGCGTGCGGCGCAGAGCATGTTGGCGAAAGGATAGATGGCGGCTGCGTCCCGGAGTGTGATCGGACCGGCAGGGATGTCGATGTAGTTGTCCACTCCAGCGAGCCCGCCTGCGCGAAAGGGGGATGTAGCGGTCAGGACGGGCATACCTTCCCAATCCGTACCGCGAAGCGCATGCCGGATTGCAGCTTGCTGTGCCTGGGCCAGTATTTGCTGCGGCAGATCCGGGCGTATTGTGGCCAGATGGCTATGCATCCGCCGGGTCGTGGTGGCGATGGGTTGCCGGATATGGGTGAGGGTAGCCGTGTGCGCCTTTTTTACGCCGCCGATCATTTTGTCTTGCAGTGTGGTCGGGGGCGTATCGTTGGCGGGACATGCTTCGAGCCGGACCCTGTGCTTGCTGATTTGCCAGCCTGTTTCATTCCGGTTCAGCGTCAGGTCGATCATACCGAGATGATTGCCGCCAAACCCGGCCATGACTGTCGGCTTGCCGTGTATTGTTCCCTCGATGGGGTCGATCACGTCCGTTGCCCTGTGGTTGGTGGCTGGGAAGAGTTCGTGTGTGTGCCCTGTCAGGATCACATCGACCCCATCCATTTGGGCCAACGGCACGGCCGCGTTTTCCATTCTCTGCTGGGCCGCTTCATCGCCGATACCGGAATGGCAGAGTGCGATGACGATGTCTGCCCCCGCCGCCTTGAGCTTTGGCAGCGTTTCTTGCGCGGCGCTGATGATATCGTCTGTGATGACGTCTCCGCCTAGCTGTCCTTTGTCCCAGATGGTGGTTTGGGGCGGGATGAACCCCATGATCCCGATATTGATCTGCCGCTTTTGCCCGTCATCGCAGAGCAGCGTTTTCGGCAATATGAAGTGGGTTTGCGCGATCTGCGCCCCGGTGCTGACTTTGATGTTGCTGCAGATGATCGGGAACTTGGCGTCGCGCAGTGCCGTGCGAATTGCTGGTAGGCCATAGTCGAATTCGTGATTGCCCAGCCCCACCGCGTCATAGGCCAGTGCGTTCATCGCGGTGATCATCGGATGCGCTGCGAGATTGTCAGTGTGGTGGGCGACGTAATCGGCGAGCGGGTTGCCCTGAAAGAAATCCCCGTTGTCAAAAAGCAGGGTTGCATCCCCGGTTTCATCACGCAGTTTCTGGATCAGGCCGGCGAGCGCGATCAGTCCGTTCGCACCGGCATTGTCGCCGAAATAATCATAGCTCATCAACTGCATATGCAGGTCGGTGGTCTCTAGAATGCGCAATTGTATTTGCAGCTTTGTTTCCTCGTAACCTCGAAATGCGCAGCTTTTGGCTGATCTTGTGTTCGCCTTGCAACCATAAATGTAAATTCTGGAACTGCCAGTGATCGGGCTGGAATAAATTGATCTTGCGCAAGCGTCGTGTCATTCCGGCGGGATGAAAAATTCTCAGATGATGAGCTTTGGTGGATCGGGCCTGGATCGTGCTGCGGAATTACGCAAGGATGCAGCCGCACTAGCCGGTTCTGCCGATGCGCGGGCGATCCTGTTTTGGCGGGGTAAGCCGATGGTTTCGCAAGGTCAGGCGCTGGTCCGTGTGCCCATGGATCATCCGGTGATGGCAGATGCCAGCCCCGATTACCTCTTTCTGGGTCGCGACGGGGATACGCCGGTTTTTGCAGCCGATTTTTCGCAGTGGGAACCGGTGAACGCCCATATGCCTGATGCCGATACATTTCTTGACAGCACCGAGCAGCATCACCCCGTCATGCCGGATGATACAGTCTTTGCGGAACTCCGTGCGGTGATGACAGCCCTCGGCCCGCGTGATGCCGAACTGGCCGCCACTGCCAAGTCGGTGATGTCATGGCACTTGTCCCATCGCTTTTGTGCCAAGTGTGGGGTGGAAAGCGTGATGGCCATGGCCGGGTGGCAGCGCGATTGCCCAAGCTGCAAGGCCCATCACTTTCCCCGTACCGATCCTGTGGTGATTATGCTGATTACACATGGCAATTCGGTGTTGTTAGGCCGGTCGCCGGGCTGGCCGGAGGGTATGTATTCCCTGCTGGCCGGGTTTGTTGAGCCGGGGGAGACGATTGAGGCCGCCGTCCGGCGCGAAGTCTATGAAGAGGTTGGCGTCCGTGTCGGGGATGTGGGCTATCTTGCCTGTCAGCCCTGGCCGTTCCCTTCGTCGTTGATGTTTGGATGCCGTGGTGACGCGCAGGGCCGTGATCTGACGATTGATCCCGAAGAGATCGAGGATGCCATGTGGGTCAGCCGTGAGGAGCTGGCAGATGCCTTTGCCGGTTTGCACCCTGTCCTGAAGCCTGCCCGAAAAGGTGCCATTGCCCATACCCTATTGCATGGGTGGTTGGCGGACACGCTTGATTAACCTAGTTTGACGACAATGTTGTTCCGACGCCAAGAAAGCGGACGCCTGTGAAGCTTAGTACCAGAGAAGATATTGAAGCCCCGGTCGATTATGTCTTTGAGCATTTCACCAAGTTTCAGGTCTTTGAAACCCGTGCCCGCCGTGCGGGTGCGGATGTGAAGCGGTTGACGGACGGTAATGTCAAAACCGGCACCGAATGGGATGTTGCCTTTACCTATCGGGGCCGGCACCGCAAGTTTCGGTCGGTCCTGACAGAGTTTGACGATCTTACCCGTATCTGTGCCGAGACCCGGTCAGAGGGGATCGAAGCGACCGTTTCAGTTGATTTTGTGGCCCTTTCTCGTAAACGAACCCGTGCGATTGTTCAGCTGGAGTTCCGGGCTAGAACGTTGAGTGCGCGGCTATTGATACAATCGGTCAAACTGGCCAAGGCGAAGCTGACCAAGCGGTTCAAGGCCCGTATCGTCGAGTTTGCCGAAGATATCGAGGATAGCTACCGCAAATCTGCCTGACGTCTATCTTTGTTCGTGCCGCCGCGCGGCCGCCGGGTAGACCCCCATGACGTGCATGTAGTCGGTGAAATAGTTCAACTCTTCAAGTGCAAGCTGCACGTTCCGGTCATCCGGGTGCCCCTCGATTTCCGCGTAGAACTGGGTGGCGGTGAAGTGCCCGTCGACCATATAGCTTTCGAGCTTGGTCATGTTCACCCCGTTGGTGGCGAACCCGCCCATGGCCTTGTAAAGCGCGGCGGGGATGTTGCGCACCCGGAACACGAAGCTGGTCATCATGCCTGATTTACCACGCTTTTTATAATCGGGCTCCCGCGACATGATCAGGAATCGCGTGGTGTTCCGGTCGTGGTCTTCGATATGCCGGGCGAGAATATCTAGCCCATGGATTTTTGCTGCGAGTTCCGAGGCAAGCGCGCCAAGGCTATCATCCTGTCCTTCGGCGACGTGCCGTGCGGCGCGTGCGTTGTCAGAGCTGACTTTGCCCTTGATCCCATGCTGCCGCAGAAAACTGCCGCATTGCGGCAGGATCACCACGTGCCCCAATGCCGTTTTGATATGGGCCAGCTTGGTGCCTGGGCGCCCCAGCAAATTGATGTGGACCCGCACAAATGTCTCGTCAATGATGTGAAGCCCGCTTTCGGGTAGGAGCGAGTGGACATCTGCCACGCGCCCGTAGGTCGAATTCTCAACCGCGATCATCCCAAGTTCTGCGCTGCCGTTGCGTACGGCTTCCAAAGCATCCTCAAACGTGGCGCAGGGCAGGGGGTCGTGTTTGGGCCGCGCTTCGACGCAGGCCTCGTGTCCGTAGGCCCCCAATTCCCCCTGAAACGCGATTTTCTGGGTCATGAATTAGCCCTCCCCCCGGTTACTGAAAAAATTTGGGCGTTTGGTCGCGGCACTATAGCTTGCAACCGGGTATGGGAAGCGGATAGATACCCGCAAAACTGTAATCGGAATGGAACGCGGCATGTTCGACACAATGACGATGACCAAAGTGATTGGTGGCTTTTGCGGCACCTTTTTGGTCTTTTTGCTGGGCGGCTGGGTCGCCGAAGGGATCTATCATAGCGGCAGTGCTGGCCATGGCGATGATCATGCGCAGGCCTATGTTATCGAAGTGGCCGATGCGGAAGCAGAGGGCGGTGAGGCTGAAGAAGAGGTCGATTTCGCAACTGTTCTGGCTTCGGCCAGTGTCGCGGATGGCGAAGGTCTGTGGCGCAATTGCCGGTCGTGCCATGCGTTGGAAGTGGGCGTGAACGGAACTGGTCCGTCGCTGTATGGTGTTGTCGGCCGCGAGGTCGATGCAGTGGAAGGCTTTGGTTATTCCGGCGCACTTGAAGAGGTCGCCGATGTCTGGTCCCCCGAAAACCTGAACCATTTCCTTGAAAACCCCAAGGGTTGGGCGCCCGGCACAGCTATGAGCTACAACGGTATGCGCAGCATCGAAGATCGCGCTAACCTGATTGCCTATCTTGATAGTCTGGACGACTGATCGCATCCAAGGATCATCTAAAAGGCCGTCCAATCCGGGCGGCCTTTTTGTATGTGTGGGTGGCTTATCTTTCCTGAGTGGCCGACATATGGAAGCGGCTGGTCGCCTAAAATGTCGAGAAATCAACGGTATTGTGAGCATCTTTCAGCGGGTGCGACGCATTCGCTGCTTGAATGTTTGCCAAACACCCATCTAGATTCATGTAGTGGTTAAGTGAAAAGTTTCAAGCCGGAGAGAATGATGAAAAATCGCCCCAAAGCCCGTGCCATTGCCGCGCAACGTGATAAGGACGGGCGGCTGAAACACTGGGTGATGGGATCGCTGATTGGAGTCGGGGCGTTGTTTGCCGGGGCCGAGGTTTTTGCCGAGAGCCATGAGACGGTGATCGAGAGCCATGGGTACAATGACTACGACGAGTTGAAGTATGGCCCTGATTTTGAGCATCTTGACTATGTGAATCCTGATGCGCCGATTGGCGGAGAGCTTAGCATTTCTACCATTGGCACATTTGACAGCATGAACCCTGTTGCCACACTAAGTGGCAGGCCGGGGGCACTATCATCTGTTATGTACGAGGCCATCCTAACAACGAATTCTGATGAGGTTGGGTCATACTACTGCTTGTTATGTGAAACGCTTGAGTATCCGGAGGACAAGGCGTGGGTGATATTTAACTTGCGCGATGATGTCACTTTCTCCGATGGAACACCAATGACTGCGCAAGACGTAGTCTTTACGCATGAGCTATTTCGCGAACAATCAACCCCGTCTTATCGCGCCGGAATTACGCAGTTGATCCCGGAATATGAAGTGATTGATGACTATACGGTGAAATTTACCTTTAATCCTGAATCCCCCCAACGCGGACGTATTGGGCAGATTGGGTTATCTATTGTAATGTCAAAGGCTTGGTTCGAAGAGACCGAGACCAGATTGGACGAACCGACGATGGAAATGTCGCCGGGCACCGGTGAGTATATGACCGGCTCAGTCGATGCCGGACGGCAAATTATTTATCGTCGTAACCCAGATTATTGGGGTCAGGATATTCCCATTAATGTTGGTCGCGGTAACTATGATGCTATTCGGATCGAGTATTTTACCGATACATCTGCCGCCTTCGAAGCCTTCAAGTCAGGAGAGTTCAATTTCCGGGCTGAAACGAGTTCGATCAATTGGGCAACAAGTTACGACTTTCCCGCAATGCAAAAAGAGTGGGTCGTCAAGGATGAACTGGAAGATGGCGATCTTCCATTGGCCACTGGCTTTGTCTTCAACTTGCGCCGGGAAAAATTTCAGGATCTGAACGTGCGCCGTGCGCTGGGTCTCATGTTTAACTTTACGTGGACCAACAGTAATTTGCAGTACGACCTGTTCAAGCAGCGCGAAAGTTTCTGGGAAAACGAAAGGCTAAAGGCAACAGGCCTTCCGGAAGGTCGGGAACTGGAATTGCTGGAAACTGTCCGTGATCTTCTTCCCGAAGAGATATTTACCGAGCCTGCATTTTTACCCCACGAAAGCGGTGATCGCCCCGTTGATCGTCGCAACCTGCGCCGTGCTTTGGCCTTGATGGAAGAGGCTGGATACACAAGCGGAGCCGATGGATTGTTGCGTGATGCAGATGGCCGGACCCTCGATGTTGAATTTCTCGAAACCAGACAATCGGTCGACCGAATATTAAACCCCTATGTTGAAAATCTTCGGCAGCTTGGTGTGAACGCAAGCTACAATCGTGTTGATCCGTCGCAATATCAGGCGCGCACCCAGTCGAATGATTTCGATATGATCCGGGACTATTATCTTACAGGGTTGTTGGAAGGTCGTGGATTATCCCAACGGTTTGGTTGTGAAAACAAGGATGATGTCTTTAACCCGGCGGGCTATTGTTCGGCCGCTGTGGATGAACTGGCCAAAACGGTCGAAACAGCAGCTGACTATGACGAAATGGCAGCCGCCGTCAAAGCCATTGATCGCATTCTACGGTACGATTATCCGATAGTTCCCACGTGGTACAATGATACGGTTTGGCTGGCTTACTATGATATGTTTGAATATCCCGATCCATTACCAGAATTTAGCGTAGGACTTGGATACCTCGATTACTGGTGGATCAATCAGGACAAGGCGGATGCGCTGCGCGCCGCGGGCGCGTTTAGGTAAGTCTGGTAGTAGGTTATGGGCGCGTATATTCTCAGGCGATTGTTGCTGGTGATCCCCACCTTGCTCGGGATCATGATCATCAATTTCACGCTGACTCAGTTCGTTCCCGGTGGTCCGATTGAACAAATCCTTGCCCAACTCGAAGGTGGTGGGGATGTGTTTGAGGGGTTCTCCGGCGGGGCTGGTGATAACGAGATCAGTGGCGGCAACAGCGATTATATCGGTGGCCGTGGTCTTCCCCCTGCTTTCATCGAAGAGCTGGAGCGCGAGTTTGGTTTTGATAAGCCGCCGCTTGAGCGGTTTCTGAATATGATGTGGAACTACATGCGCTTTGATTTCGGCGAGAGTTATTTCCGTTCGATCTCTGTGTTTGATCTGGTGATGGAAAAGATGCCGGTGTCGGTCACGTTGGGGCTTTGGTCGACGTTGATTGCTTACATGGTCTCGATCCCGTTGGGGATCAGGAAGGCGGTGAATGATGGTTCGCCGTTTGATACCTGGACATCGGGCGCGATTATCATCGGCTATGCGATCCCCGGATTCTTGTTTGCCATTCTGCTGATCGTGCTCTTTGCGGGCGGGTCGTATTGGCGCATTTTCCCGTTGCGCGGTCTAACGTCTGGTAATTTTGATGACCTAACCCTGATCGGGAAAGTGCTGGATTACTTCTGGCATATCGCGCTGCCGGTTTTGGCCTCGACCATTTCGGCCTTTGCCACGCTGACCTTGCTGACCAAGAACAGCTTTCTTGATGAGATCAAGAAGCAGTATGTGATCACCGCGAAGGCGAAGGGGCTATCGGAGCGCGGGGTACTTTATGGCCATGTATTCCGCAATGCGATGCTGATTGTGATTTCTGGTTTTCCTGCGCTGTTCATCGGTGTCTTCTTTGGCGGATCGGTGATTATCGAGACGCTGTTCTCGCTTGATGGTCTGGGACGATTAGGGTTTGAGGCGGCGGTGGCCCGCGATTACCCTGTCGTGTTTGGCACGCTGTTTGCGTTTTCGCTGATTGGTCTGGTCGTCGGGATTATCACGGACCTGACTTACGTCTTCATCGATCCGCGGATCAATTTCGAGGCGCAGCGGTGATGGCGAAACGTCCTTTTCTTTCCCCGCTGAACCAGCGCCGCTGGCGGAATTTCAAGCGGAACCGTCGTGCGATGTGGTCGCTGATTGTCTTTATGTTCCTGTTCACGCTGTCGCTGTTTGCCGAGTTTATCGCCAACGACAAGCCGATTGCCGTTAGTTACCGCGGTGAGCTGCGGATGCCGGTATTTTCGTTTTACTCGGAGCGGGATTTTGGCGGGGATTTCCCGACCGAGGCGGCTTATGGCGATGTTGAGGTTGAGTGTCTGATCGTTACGGGCGGCTTGGAAGAGTGCTTTGACGCGCCGGAGGATTTGATTGCTGCCGTCGATGCCGGAGAGACGTTGGACGGGGATTTCCAGAAAGGCTGGATGCTGTGGCCGATCATCCCCTACTCTTACAACACCATCGTTGACGTGCGCGGGGTTGCCCCGTCGCCGCCATCGGCTGACAACTGGCTGGGCACCGATGATACCAAGCGCGATGTGGTCGCGCGGGTTATCTATGGTTTCCGATTGTCGATCACATTTGCCCTGATTGTGACGGTTGGTTCGTCCCTTGTGGGGATCACGGCGGGCGCTGTGCAGGGGTATTTTGGTGGCTGGACCGATCTGATCTTTCAGCGGTTTATCGAGATATGGACGGGGATGCCGTCGCTTTACGTCATCATTATCGTGTTCGCCATTTTGGGACGAAGTTTGTGGCTATTGGTTTTCCTTACTATTCTTTTTGGGTGGCCGGCACTGGTGGGCGTGGTCAGGGCAGAGTTTCTGCGGGCCCGCAACCTTGAATATGTTCGTGCGGCCAAAGCGCTGGGCGTGCGCGATCGCACGATCATGTTCCGCCATATGCTGCCCAACGCGATGGTGGCCACACTGACCATGCTGCCGTTTTTGATCACTGGCGCGATTGGTGGTCTGGCGGCCCTTGATTTTCTGGGTTTCGGTTTGCCGTCATCGGCCCCGTCACTGGGTGAGATGACCTTGCAGGCCAAACAGAATTTGCAGGCCCCGTGGCTGGGTTTTACCGCCTTCTTCACATTTGCCATCATGCTGTCGCTGCTGGTTTTCATCTTTGAGGGGGTTCGGGATGCCTTTGATCCGCGCAAGACGTTTGTCGCGGATGGCAAGGTGGATGTAATGGATGATGTTTTGCCCGAGACGGACAACACATCAGCGAGGGCTGCGGAATGAGTGCTGTTTTGGATGTCCGTGATCTGCGGGTCGCGTTTCGGCAGGATGCATCTGTCACCCACGCGGTGCGCGGTGTTTCGTTTCAGGTGAAGCGCGGAGAGACGGTGGCGCTGGTCGGGGAATCCGGGTCTGGCAAGTCGGTGACCGCATTGTCGACGGTGCAGTTGCTGGGCGACAGTGCAGCGATGTCCGGTTCGATCACGTATGACGGCGCAGAGATGGTGGGTGCTACCGAGGCTGAGCTGCGCCGCGTTCGCGGTAATGACATCAGCTTTATCTTTCAGGAGCCGATGACGTCGCTGAACCCGCTCCATACGCTGGAAAAGCAATTGGCTGAAAGCATTGAGCTGCATCAGGGCTTGCGCGGGCCGGCGGTGCGGGACCGTATTCTGGACCTGTTGAACCGGGTGGGGATCAGGGATGCGGAGAGCCGGTTGACGTCTTATCCGCATCAGTTGTCAGGTGGGCAGCGACAGCGGGTGATGATCGCCATGGCACTTGCGAACGGGCCGGAACTGTTGATCGCGGATGAGCCGACGACTGCGCTGGACGTGACCATTCAGGCGCAGATTTTGGATCTGTTGGCGGACCTGAAACGTGACGAGGGCATGTCGATGCTGTTTATCACGCATGACCTGACCATCGTTCGCAAAATAGCCGACCGCGTTTGCGTGATGAAGGATGGAGAGATTGTTGAGACCGGGCCGACGGCCGAGATTTTCAGCAATCCGCAGCATCCTTATACGCAGATGCTGTTGGCCGCGGAATCGACCGGTGTGCCTGCACCCGTGGCCCCGGATGCCCCGGTGGTGCTGCAGACCGAGAATGCCAAGATATGGTTTCCCATTCAGGCGGGATTGCTCAAACGGACCGTTGGTCATGTGAAGGCTGTGAACAGTGCCACGCTGGATATTCGCGCAGGCGAAACCGTGGGTGTGGTTGGCGAAAGCGGGTCGGGCAAGACAACGCTGGCACTCGCGGTGATGCGACTGATCCAGTCGGAGGGGCGGATTACCTTTCAGGGGCGCGATATTCAGGACCTGAACCAGCGCCAGATGCGGCCTTTGCGCAGTGATATGCAGATCGTATTTCAGGACCCTTACGGATCACTGAGCCCGCGTATGACCGTGGCCGAAATTATCGCCGAGGGCCTTGGCGTGCATGGCGTTGAGCCGGGCCGCGACCGTCGCGATATGGTGGCCGAGATCATGGGCGAGGTGGGGCTGGACCCTGTGCTGATGGATCGCTACCCGCATGAGTTTTCGGGCGGGCAGCGCCAGCGGATCGCGATTGCCCGGGCGATGATTTTGCGCCCCAAGCTGCTGATTTTGGATGAGCCGACATCCGCCCTTGATATGACGGTGCAGGTGCAGATCGTGCAGCTTTTGCGGGATTTGCAGCAGAAATACGGGTTGGCCTATCTATTTATCAGCCATGACCTTAAGGTGGTGCGTGCTTTGTCGCACAAGGTGATGGTGATGAAGCAAGGTGATGTGGTCGAGGCAGGGGATGCGGATGTGATTTTCGATGACCCGGCGACCGACTATACCCGTGCGCTGATGGCGGCGGCATTCGAGGGGGAAGTGGCTTAATTGTCTTTTGTCCTATCTTTCTGTGATGAGGACACAAACAAGCCTTTTTTCCACACTAAGAGCCAACATTAAGTTATCCGTCATTTTTTCAAAATAAGAGCAGGTAATGAACGTAGAAATCCCGAATACATCGGCCATGGCCGCGCGCGACTGGGTGCAGGTACTGGCGAAATATCGTGAGCCGAATTCGCTTCGCAGCAGTTTTGAGTTGGCCGTCAGTTTTATCCCGTTTGTCACCCTTTGGGTTGCTGCCTGTCTAGTGGCGCCGCACAGCTACTTGGCTGCCTTTTTGATATCGGCAGTGAACGGTGGGTTCCTGTTGCGCCTGTTTTGCATCCAGCATGATTGCGGACACGGGTCATTTTTCAACAACCGGTCGGTGAGTGACTGGGTGGGGCGGGCATTGGGCATTGTGACCCTGACCCCTTATGACGTGTGGCGTCGGTCGCATTCGATCCATCACAGCCATGCGGGTGATCTGGATCATCGGGGGATTGGCGATGTCATGACCCTGACGATCGAGGAATACCATCAGCGCACTGCCTTTGGCCGCTTTTTGTACCGTGCCTATCGCCATCCGCTGGTGATGTTCGGTGTGGGTCCGACCTATCTGTTCTTCTTGCAGAACCGCTTGCCCCTGGGCCCGATGTCCAAGGCCCGGACCTATTGGATCAGTGCTATGTCTACGAATGCTGCCATCGCGCTGGCGTTGAGCGCAATTGTATATTTCGGTGGCTGGCAGGCTTTGTTTCTGGTGTTTTTGCCGTCTACCCTGATTGCCGCGTCTGTTGGTGTCTGGTTGTTCTACGTGCAGCACCAGTTCGAGACGACGCAGTGGGACACAAGGCCTGACTGGCAATTGCATGAGGCCGCTTTGCATGGCAGCTCCCATTACGATCTGCCGCCGATCCTGCGCTGGTTCACAGCAAATATCGGTATCCACCACGTCCACCATCTTTATAGCCGCATTCCGTTTTATCGCTTGCCAGAGGTGCTTCGTGACCACGAAGAACTGGTGGATTGCAGCCGGATGACCCTGCTGCAAAGCCTGAAATGTGCGAGCCTTAATCTGTGGGATGAAAAGAGCCGGACCCTGGTATCCTTTGCGACCGCGAAGAAATTGGCGGCCGGGTAGGGCGCTAAGGTCTACCAGCCCCTTTGGGGGCTGGGCGGTCCGCGACGATTGTAACGATTGCAGGCCGCATCGTTTAGCTCCAGATCACTAACGAACTTTGTTACATCACATGCAGCATGGGACGAATGCACGGCAGGCATTGATGCGCATCTGGGACTTATCCAACTTGCGGATGGGTCTATGGTTCCTGCCAGAGCAGTAAGCTCGTATCTTTCTATGAAGGACTGATACTGTCACAGCGCACCTTTGACGCGATGCAGTCGTTTTTCTGAATCCTGTCAGTGGGCTGCGTCACTTAATACTGACCCAAACGTCCGGCAATTCCGGCCCAAACCGGTCGTGCATGCTAAATGCAAGATCGTCCGCGCGGCGGACTTTACCGCCGTTCGCTATTCTTGAGCAAAGGTCTGCTTTTCACTATCGTCTGCCGTGGCAGTCACGCGGCTTGTCGCAAGTGCAAAGAGGAGGAATTCACCATGCGATCTATCGACTTGGTCGATCCGGACGATCAAGCTTACGCTGAGTACTCAGAAAACTTCTCAGCCTACAACGCCGCCAACTCAACTTGGAATTGGCGAAGCTACTCTTGTGTTTTGCGCATCGAAGGGCAGATCGTTGCAGGTGGACGCGGTGTAATCAATATGGGCGCGCTTGAGGTTCGAGGGCTTTGGGTAGACGAGACACTTCGCGGAAAGGGTGTAGGGCGAGACCTGCTGGTTGCGATTGAGGACGAGGCTCGGAAACGTGGTGCTACGCGTGCGATGCTGTTCACTTTTTCTTTTCAAGCCGAGGAGTTCTATCGGCGCATGGGGTACGAGACATTTGCCAAGTTTGAATACCCGGATGGTCCTCAGCGGATTGACATGAAAAAAGAACTTTGACCAAAAAGGCCAAGCCTCTTCGTCAAAGCCGACCTTAGTTTGCGCTGCAGCATTTGGTAAAATGGGCTCTCTCCCGTCATTCGCCGCGACCGGCATGAATGGCGGCTTTACCGAATTTCCCATTTTGAGTCAGTTGATGACGTGAAGGTCAAAGATATCTGAGATCAACATGCGCGATTACCTTAGTGAGCTTTCCGTGCCAGCATCCAGATCAGCTCTGCTTACCTACTCGTCTGATCCCATCATGAAACATGTCGTGCCACGTGCCTGTAGTCTGCGGCAGGCGAGATCCGCCCCGTCGCGTGTCAGGCCCATGAAGTTCGCATCGAACCCGCCCGAGCGTTGCACGACACGGCGGAGTGCGCCGTCGAGTGTGCTCATCTCGTTCAGGGCGACGCGCAATAGCACGCGTTCTGCTTCGTGTCTGGAGTTGTAGCGCCCCACGTTGACGCCCCAATGCCGTCCGCCGGACGTGGAAATACGCGTGACGACTTCGGGCTCTGCGGTTGCTGCTGCCACAAACTGCTGATCCGAGCCGGACTGTGTGACAGAACCGGGGTCAACGGTGACGTCGTTTTCAGCGAGCGCCGTGCCCAGAGCCTCTGCCACAGCGGCGTCGACTGCATCAGCAACAAGACTGTCGATTGTATCGGTATCGACGGCGGCCATCGCCACTTCCGGGCTGACCTGCGGCAGAGGCCGCAAAATGGGCCGGATGCTGCGGGTTACAAGACCGGAGACGCGGATGGTTTTGCCTGCGTTGCCACGTGTTGCGCCGCTGGAGACAAGCACGTTGTTGCCGGGCCGATCTGTTGGTGTCGCGGCGGGGGCCTGTGGTGGGCGCGTGTTCACATTCGATGGTGCGCGATCAAAGCCCATATCCATCAGCTCAGTGATCCGTGCATTCCGCGCAGATGTTGAAGAGCCGCCGAAAACGGTCGCGATGACCCGCTCCTGTCCGCGGTGGGCGGAGGCGACAAGGTTGAAACCCGCAGCGTTGGTGTAGCCGGTCTTGATCCCGTCACCGCCTTCGTAGCTGTTCAGCCAACGTGAGTTTGTATGGCTGACATTGGCGATACCTGCGTCGGCGGTGCGTCGCGAAAAGAGGTTATAGTATTGTGGGAAGTCATAGATGACGTGCCGGCCTAGAACGCTCATGTCGCGTGCGGTGGACAGGTGACCACTTTGCGTCAGCCCGTGGGCGTTGCGGAAGTTGGTGTTGGTCATACCCATCGCGGCTGCTGTGCGGTTCATACGTGTGGCAAATGCGTCTTCAGAGCCGGAGATTGCCTCGCCGATGGCGGTTGCTGCATCGTTTGCCGATTTTACCGCAGCTGCCCGCAAGAGATAACGGAGCCTGATCTTTTGTCCCGATCGCAGCCCAAGTTTGGATGGTGGTTCGGACGCGGCGAGGTTGGAGATCGTAACCTCGGTGTCCAGACTGATTTCACCGCGCTGGACCGCCTGAAACGCAATATAGAGCGTCATCATTTTGGTCAGGGATGCCGGATGCAGCGGTGTGTCGGCATTGCGGGAATGCAAAACCTCGCCCGTTCGGGCGTCCATCACCATGGCTGCATAAGGGGCCGCCAAGCCGCGCAATGGCGCGACGACGATGAGTAATAGAAAAACGAATAGAAATAGCCCCTTGGGGGCTGCCTGTCCCGAACGACTTGCCACGTCGCTTGCCTCTTTTTTACTGCCTCTTGGCCCCGGATTTTTCCGGTGACCTTATTATTATGTTTCGACATTAACACATGATGTGATTTGAGAAAACACCTTAAATTCAATGGGTTTTTCGGTGATGATAAAGCAACAGATGCTAGATGTAGTCGTCCCGAACCGGCAAACTGCTATATGCATCGCCGGTCTGCGTGCAGAGGGGCTTTTCACGAACATCATGTGCTTTATATATAGGTCCGACAGAGCAGGGCGTTTGGATGTTGATGAAACCTTACATGATGGCTGGGAACGATAGCGATGACGACGGCGGTGATGTCGGCGTGGCGCTGGAGACTCAGCCAAAGACCAAGCGCCCACCGCTTTACAAGGTTTTGATTTTGAATGATGATTTCACACCGATGGAGTTTGTTGTTCATGTGTTGGAGCGCTTTTTCGGCCTTTCCCATGCGCAGGCGTTCGACCTGATGCTGACCGTTCACAAGAAAGGCGTCGCGGTTGTGGGCGTGTTTAGCCACGAAATTGCTGAAACAAAGGTGGCGCAGGTGATGGACTTTGCCCAGCGTCATCAACACCCACTGCAATGCACGATGGAGAAGGAATAGCGGCGCGCCCGCCATTCCCCGTATATGTCCCGATCCCGCTTATCCACCGCCATCGCAGATGGTTTGCTTCGTGTCCCGGACGGACGTATCGGCATTTTTCGGCCCAGTTCCTTATATGATGTGGCTGCACTGCCGCGCGACTTGATCGACATTTACCATGGGTTCTATCCGGACGCTGCTGCCTGGCAGGCGGCGGGATACCCGGTGTCTCGCAATCCTGATACAAAGGGCGCTGTCGGCATTGTTGTTGTGCCCCGTTCCAAGGCGCTGGCCCGTGCTTTGGTAGCTGATGCTGCAGCGCATTTCGATCTGGTTCTTGTTGATGGGCAGAAGACGGACGGCGTGGACAGCCTGTGGAAGGCCTGCCGTAAACGGCTGGGTGATTTGCCGTCTGTGACCAAGGGGCACGGACGTTTGTTCTGGTTTGATGCTGATGATGCCTTTGCCGACTGGGCCGCGCCGCCGCCCGCCATTGGGCCGCATGGGTTCTTTACGACCGCAGGGGTCTATTCGGATGGTGCCGTGGACGCAGGTTCGGCGTTGTTGGCTGAGTTATTGCCGCCCAAGCTGCCTGCCCGGATGGCTGATCTGGGGGCTGGCTGGGGCTATCTGTCCGGCAAGATGTTGGAGCGCACGGGCGTTGCCAGTGTTGATCTGATCGAGGCCGAGGCGCTTTCGCTTGATTGTGCCCGACTGAATGTCGTTGATGACAGGGCCGTTTTTTGCTGGGCTGATGCCACAACCTACCAGCCCGAGACCCTCTATGACGGCATTGTCATGAACCCGCCGTTTCACCAGACCCGTGCGGCAGATCCCGGCTTGGGCCGCGCATTTATTCAGGCGGCGGCGCGCCTTTTGGCCCGGCATGGCAAGCTATGGATGGTTGCGAACCGTCATTTGCCTTATGAACCTGTATTGGCGGAGTGTTTTCGTAACGTCGACATGATTGGCGGCAACGGTGCGTTCAAGGTATTTCACGCCACGCGGCCCGCCCGTTAAGGAGAGTTAAAATGTCATTTTCTGTTGCCGGTAAGACGGCGATTGTCAGTGGGGCCGCCAATGGTGTTGGCCTTGCCATTGGTCGTCATCTGGTAGAGCAGGGCGCGAATGTCGTTTTTGCTGATATGGACGAAAAGTCCCTGACCCATGAAATGGGCGATGCTGCAGCCAAAGAGGATAATGTTCGCATTTTTGCGGGTGATCTGCGTGAGAAGCTGACAATTGCGAACCTTCTGTCCGCGACCGTTGATGCATTTGAGCGGGTGGATATTCTTGTGAACGCCTCGCGTCAGGTGATGACCACTGATCCGTTGAACCCTGATGACAATACCGTGGAAGAGCTTTTGCAGCAAAACACGATGACCGCCATGCGGCTAAGTCAGGCCGTGGCAAGACGTATGATCAAACAAGCCGGTCCTGAGCCTGACGCGCATGTCGGGTCGATCGTCAATATTAGCTCAATCGCCGCGCGTCGGACGCACCCTGAGTTGCTGGCTTATTCGGTCAGCTGCGCCGCACTGGATCAGCTAACCCGATCATTGGCGGTTGCATTTGCTCCGCATGCTATTCGCGTGAATGCAGTGGCTTTTGGCAGTGTGATGAGCGCGAGTTTGCAAGGCTCGCTCAAAGATCACGACGATATGCGGGATGCGATTGTTCACAACACCCCGTTAAGCCGCATTGCCAGCCCCGGCGAAGTATCTGACGCGGTGCAATATCTGGCATCAGACGCCGCGGGGTTTGTAACGGGGCAGACAATTACTGTTGATGGGGGCCGGACCTTGATCGATCCGGCTGACGTGCCGGTTCACTGATCACTCAGGATAAGCGGCGATGCATTGCGCGATTGCCTGATCCACATTTTCCCGGTTTTGTGCCTGTCGTTGTTCAAGCGACGCCAGTTTGGCCCGCTCAGCATCGAGATCAATCGCAACGGGTCTTGTGGTTTCAATCGTGCGGGTCCGGTCGCAACGGTAGCTGAATTCCTCACCGCTTTCGGTTTGACCTTCGCATGTACGTCGCAGGGTCCGCACGCGCTGTTCCTCTTCCAAGGCGTATCCGCGTGACAGGTTTCCGCGTGTCTCTGAGATCAGGCTTTCAAGCACCCTGCTTTCGCGTGTCACGTTGTTGATGCAGGATTCGCGTGGCGTGGCGCATGCGGCAAGTGCGACAAGTGGCAGAATGACGAGGGCGGGGCGCATGGCGTATCTCCGGTGTTTGATCTGGATCATGGCAATATGTTCGTTATTGTTCCAGAAGACGCTAACAAAGTTTGTTATGCAATATCAGAGGATAAGGGATGCTGATGTCAAACGGGTTTGAGCCGGAAAAGAGCAAAGCGTCGGCATGGTTCCGCGAATTGCGCGATCAAATCGTGGCTGCATTCGAAGGATTGGAGGATAGTCATCAGTCCGATGCGCCCGTCGGTCGCTTTGAAGTGACCGAGACAACCCGCCAGTCTGATGACGGATCTGATGCTGGTGGTGGGTTGATGTCGGTGATGCGCGGTGGTCGTGTGTTTGAGAAAGTGGGCGTCAATGTCTCGACCGTTTATGGCACATTGGGTGCCGCCGCCCAAAAGGCGATGGCCGCCCGTGGTGTGCCGGGGATGGAGGATGATCCGCGGTTCTGGGCATCGGGTATTTCGCTCGTTGCTCATATGCAAAACCCACATGCCCCTGCAGTTCATATGAACACCCGCATGTTCTGGACGCCGAATGCCTGGTGGTTCGGTGGCGGTTCTGATCTCAACCCTTGTATCGAGTATGAAGAGGACACGGCGCATTTCCACGCTGTCCAAAAGGCCCACCTGGACCCACATGGTTCGGACTATTATCCAAAACTGAAAGCTTGGGCGGATGAGTATTTCTATATCCCACATCGCAACCGCGCCCGTGGGGTGGGCGGTATCTTCATGGATGATCACTGCACCGGGGATTGGGAAGTGGATTTTGCGCTGACCCAGGATATTGGCCGTGCGTTCCTGCCCGCCTATGTACCCTTGGTTGAAAAGCGCCGGGACACGCCCTGGACTGAGGCGGACAAGGATATACAACTGATTCATCGCGGGCTTTATGCCGAATACAACCTTGTCTATGACCGGGGTACGAAGTTCGGCCTTGCGACCGGGCATGATGCCAACGCCGTGCTGATGAGCCTGCCGCCCTTGGCGAAGTGGGTCTGAGCGGGCCTTAATCCACCTTGATGAACTTGGCTGTACTGTCCTGTCGCCCGGTCGGATCGGCGTTCTGCTGGGGCTGATTTGCGATCAAAGCGTCGGAAGCGGCCTTGTTTGCTGCGGGACCGTTGGCGATGTCGCGCAGCATCATGCCTGCCAGTTCGGGTGAGATTTCGCCCTTGCTCATACTGCTCAGCAATCGTGCGGCGCGGTCCGGTGCGAAATGCACCATACTGCGTGCGATCCGTAGAACCATCAGACCGGCTGGACGCTTTTCACCCACCGATGCCCCAAGCGCGTCGCGCTCATGTGCAGAGGCGGGCACCAGCAAGACCCAGATGCTCAGCATCAGGATCACTCCGAGCCACGCAGCACGGATGGTATGAAAAATTAAGCGTAGTGTCAGTGGCATGATCGTCCCCAGATTGTGGGCAATTTTGCCAGCCCAATGGGGCGAAATTATGCCTCGCGGACGGTATCGATCATTAATTGTACGTTGGCGGGGTCTGCATCAGGTGTGATCCCGTGCCCAAGGTTGAAGATATGCGGGCCTTGGCTGAATGCCTCGCAGATGCGGCGGGTTTCGTTGATGAGTGCCTTGCCGCCGGTGACCATATGGGATGAGGCGAGGTTGCCTTGCACGCAGCCGTCTTTCTGGACGTTCTTGGCCGCCCAGGATGCTTCGACCTTGTCATCAAGTGCGACGCAATCCGCGCCGATGGCCGCATGCATTCCTGCGTACCTGTTGCCTGCGCCGCGTGGGAAGGCAATGACTGGAATGCCGGGATGCTTTTGCTTAAGCGCCGCAGTGATTTTTTGCATGGGTTTGATGGAAAATTCGGTGAAATCGTCCCCTTCGAGCGAACCGGCCCAGCTGTCGAATAGTTTTACGCATTCGGCACCAGCCTCGATCTGTTTGGAGAGATAGGCGATTGTGCCGTCGGTCAGGCGGTTTATGATCCCCTGAAAAACTGCGCGGTTTTCTGCTTTGAGTGCGTGGGCCGGACCTTGGTGCGGGGTGCCTTGCCCGCCGATCATGTAGGTGGCCACGGTCCAAGGTGCCCCGGCAAAGCCGATGAGGGTGGTTTCGGCGGGTAGTTCTTGCGAGAGGATTTTGACGGTTTCATAGACGGGATTCAGGGTGTCGTGAATCGCCTCAACCGGCTTAAGCTGCGCAAGTTGGTCGGCAGTGGTGATGGTTGAAAGGCGCGGCCCCTCGCCGGTGACGAACCAAAGGTCGGCCCCAAGTGCCTGCGGTAAAAGCAGGATGTCGGCGAAAAGGATTGCAGCATCAAAGCCGTAGCGCCGGATGGGTTGCAACGTGACCTCGGCCGCGAGGTCGGGATTGTAGCAAAGCGATAGGAAATCACCGGCTTGTGCTCTGGTGGCTTTGTACTCTGGCAGATAGCGCCCGGCCTGCCGCATCATCCAGATTGGGGGCGTGGGAAGGGTTTCGCCTGCAAGCGCCCGAAGGATGGTTTTTTGCTGTGTCATGCCACGTCCTTTATCAACGGCCCTTGGTCCCAACTGTAGTTGATGTTGTCAAGCTGAGTTGACAGGTCTAACAATCACTTCATGAGTTTTGAAATGCCCAATCCTGCCAGTACCTTCAAGATCGGAACGCGTGGTTCGCCGCTGGCCCTTGCGCAAGCGCATGAGACCCGTGATCGGCTTGCCGAGGCGTTTGAATTGCCGCTTGAAGCCTTCTCGATTGTGGTGATCAAGGTCACTGGCGATCAGATACAGGACAAGCCGCTGCGCGAGATTGACGGCAAGGGGTTGTTTACGCGCGAGATTGAAGAGGCGTTGCTGGACGGCTCGATCGATATTGCGGTGCATTCGACAAAGGATATGCCGGTTGCGCAGCCCAAAGGCTTGCTGATGGAGACGTTTCTGCCGCGTGAGGATGTGCGCGATGCTTTTGTGTCGCTGAAGCACAAGAGCCTGTCGGAGATGCCCGACGGCGCGGTTGTTGGTACATCCTCGACCCGGCGCAGGGCACAGTTGGCCGCCCGCTTTCCAAAGCTGGAGATCGTCGAGTTTCGTGGCAATGTACAGACCCGGCTGAAAAAGCTGGCGGATGGTGTGGCGGATGCAACGTTTCTAGCGACGGCGGGCTTGCGTCGTTTGAAGATGGACGATGTTCCTTACACCCCGATTGATCCGGCCGAGATGTTGCCCGCGATTGCGCAAGGCGCAATCGGGATCGAGCGGCGTGACGGGGATACCCGTGCCGCCGAGATGCTTGAAGCGATACATGACGCACCAACCGGGCGGCGTCTGGCCGCCGAGCGAGCTTTGTTGGCGGGTTTGGACGGATCGTGTGAGACGCCGATTGGTGGACTAGCCGAGATCGACGGCGGCGGTCTGCGCCTACGTGGAGAGATTTTGCGCGGCGATGGATCCGAGGTGCTGACTGATGATGTGGACGGTACGGTCGAAGACGGGGCCGAGATGGGCCGAGCGATGGCTGCAGGGCTGTTATCGCGGGCCGGGCCGGGGTTTTTTTGAGCGCCGTCTTAAGCGGATGGGATTACCTTACCGGGATTCAGGATGTTGTTGGGGTCCAGTGCGGCCTTGATGGCCCGCATCGCGTCAAGGGCTGTGGGGTCTTTGCGCCGCTTCATGGTGTCCAGCTTGGACACGCCGATCCCGTGTTCGGCGCTGAATGATCCGCCGAGTTCTTCGACGACATCCTCGACCGCTTCGACAAGCGCGTCCATGATCTGTGGATCATTGCGGCTGATATAGGTGGTGTGATGGATATTGCCGTCGCCAAGGTGCGAGACGATAACTTCGCTTGCGTCGGGGTCAATGGCTTTGATCCGTGGGGTGAGGGCGGTTTCGAATGCTGCGACCTTGTCCAATGGCACTGCGACGTCCGTGTTGACGAAGGTTCCGCCAAAGAAGGCAACCTCGCCCGCGTCTTCGCGACGTTTCCATATGCTGCGCCGTTGTGCCTCGTTCTGGGCGATGACGGCATCCAGAAGACGCCCGTTTTCGAGCATGTCACCAAGGGTGTTTTCCAGCATGCTGACCACCGGTGTTTTGCCATCCGGCCCCGGTATCGCGTCGCGGTCGGCGGTGGCTGCGACTTCGATCATGATGTTGACGTCATGGGATGCGTCAAATGGTGGCTGTGCGTCGGGAAAGAGTTGAAGATGTTTGTCGATATAGCTGCGGGGCATGTACTCGAATGCCTCGACCCCGCCGCCAGTTTCGTCCTGCAGGACGTTGAGCAGGTCCAGCGCATCGGCCAGTGATGGCACCGCGACCATGGCGGTCGCGTAGGCTTTGGGTTTGGATTTCAGTTTTAGAACGGCAGCGGTGATGATTCCCAGGGTACCTTCTGCCCCGATCATCAGATTGCGCAAATCGAGGCCTGAGTTATCTTTGTGCAACGCGCTCATCAGGTTCATGATGCGTCCATCGGCCATCACAACTTCCAGCCCAAGGCAAAGACCACGGGTGCTGCCATAGCGCACGACATTTGATCCGCCAGCATTGGTCGATAGCAGCCCACCGATCATCGCGGACCCTCGCGCGCCGAGGGTGAGGGGGAACATCAGATCGTGGGCATCTGCGGCCTCATGCACATGCGAGAGGATCACGCCCGCGCCTACGGTGGCGGTGCGCCTTGCGACGTTGATATCGGAAATGGTGTTCAGCCGGTCCACAGAGAGCATCAAAGCGTCCTGGGCCAGCGTGGCCCCGGTCAGCCCCGTTTGTCCGGAGACCGGAACGACGGGTGTTTTGGTGGCATTTGCAATCTTGAGAATTTCTGCGATTTCCTGCGTGTTGCCGGGCCGCAGAACGGCGAGCGGGGTGCAGGTGTATGCGCCTGTCCAGTCGGTGCCGTAGGGGGCGGCGTCCTTGCCGGTTAGGACCCGTTCGGGGCCGATGATGGAGGCGATTTGGTTGAGGATTGTCATAGCTACTCCGAAGATTACGGCGAAAGCTACATTGAAAAACTGAGCTGCAAAAGGGTTTTACGCGCAACCCATGACCGTGGTCATATCCCTGATAAATTGTGCCTGCTCATCCGTGTCTGGGACGGCCACCCCTCTCGCCTGACTTGCAACCTCTATGGCATCATCAGGGAGGAGACCGAAGCCGGTCAAAACACAGCAGGCAGTCATACCTGACCGACCAATACCAGCACGGCAGTGCAGCGCCACGCCACGACCGCTGTTGAGATTTTTGATGATGCTATTAACGAGGCCTATGAACGGACCGCTATCAATCACACCGCGGTCCGGTATCGGAAGATTTTGGAAATCTAAGCCGTTGGCCGCACAAACGGCTCCTTCGGAATTAAGGCCAAGCTCATCCACTTCAGTATTTTCCAAAAGCGAAACCACTACGTCGATACCGCATGATTTGTAGTGCAACACATCTTCCAGCAACCATTCAGACGATGGTTTCGGCATGATGAAAAGCGGCGCAGGCAGGATGACGTCTAATTTATAGAGTGATGGCTTCATGAATCTCGGATGTTGTCTGGAAAATCGATTTAAGTTTTTGGGAAAAATGGTGGCGCGGGGGAGACTTGAACTCCCGACCTCGCGATTATGAGTCGCGCGCTCTAACCAGCTGAGCTACCGCGCCGCACCACGCTCGCCCGATTACGCAAAGGGGGCAGGGGTGTCAAACTGATTCTGGCGTGAAGATGGGTGAAATCAACCATCCTACGCCGCGTTCGCCTTCTTTGGTTAGTCGTAGCGCAGTTCCGTCGCTTTGCCTCTGAAGATCGTGTAGGCCAGCACCGTGTACCCCATGATCGTCGGGAGAACGATGCAGGTGCCGATCAGGATGATGAACAGGCTTTCAGGTGCGCTGGCTGCGTCATATATCGTCAGCCTTTCTGGGACCACGTAGGGGTAAAAGCTGTAAGCCATACCAAGAAATGCCATGACCCAAAGGGCCGTCGCCACTGCGAAAGGTGCCCAGGACATACGGTCATCAGGTAGTGGCATACGCCGGAGCATTGTCCACAAGCTGATCACCAGAAGCCCCGACACAATCGGCAAAGGTGCGAGATAAAGCATTTCGGGAAAGCTGAACCACTTGTCGAATATGCGCGGGCTGACAAATGGTGTCGCGAGCGAGATCGCCCCAATCCCTAGCACCAGCCCCCAAATGCCTCCCTTTGCCCAATCCACCGCTTTGCGTTGCAGGTGTTCGTCGGTCTTGTGGATGATCCATGTCGCCCCGATAAAGCTGTAGCCGACGGTCAGGAACACAGCCGTAAGACATGCAAAGGCGAAATGCGCCCATGTGTAGTCCAGCCCCATCACGTACATGCCCAGCATGAAGCCCTGACTGAGCGACGTCATCAGCGAACCTGTGAAGAAAAGGTTGTTCCAAGTCGCTTTGTGAGGGGCCGGGGCCTTTGCCCGGAACTCAAACGCGACGCCCCGCAGGATCAGCCCGATGAGCATGATGGCCACGGGCAAGTAAAGTGCTGTCAGGATCTCTCCGTGAGCTGCTGGGAACGCCACCAGAAGTAGCCCAACCGCCAGCACCAGCCATGTTTCGTTTGCGTCCCAGAAGGGGCCAATGGATGCGATCATCCGATCCTTTTCGTCATCATCGGCGAAGGGAAAAAGCACCCCGACCCCGAGATCGAACCCGTCCAGAACTACGTAAATCAGGATGGACACGCCCATGAGCATGGCAAAGACGAAGGGTAGCCAGATGACAGGATCGCCGAATGTATTCATGGGCTTTACTCCGCTGGGACTGCTTTGACTTGGGCTTTGGCCGATGGCGCGACCCGTGTGCCGATGTCTTCACCGCGTGACATCTTCCGTGCGAGATAAAAGATGACGTAGATATAGGCGGTCAGAAGCACCGCATAAACGGCGAGATAGGCAAGGAGCGTCGAGAGCACCATCGGTGCGGGCACATCTGCCACGGCCTGTTTGGTGGTCATTACCCCATGAACGAGCCACGGCTGCCGCCCGATTTCTGTCGTATACCAACCTGCGAGAGTGGCGAGCCAGCCGCTAAAGCTCATCGCTACAAGGGCATAAAGCATCGGTTTGGGCAGACCTTCGACCCCGCGCCGCTTGCGTAGCATCATTGCGGACGCGCCCCAACTGACCAGCAACATCAAAAGGCCCGTGCCAACCATCACCCTGAAGGACCAGAACACTGGCGCAACTGGTGGGTGGAGCACCTCTCCATCATGGGTGACGAAATCGTTGAGACCTTTGATTTCCCCGTCCCAACTATGGGTCAGGATGAAGGATGCCAGATTCGGGATGCCAATTTCGTAGTGGTTTTCGCGGGCGTCTTCGTCAGGCAGGCCAAAGAGGATCAGGGGGACGCCGGAGCTGGTCTCCCAATGCCCCTCCATCGCAGCGACCTTGGCTGGCTGGTACTCTTTGGTGTTCAGCCCATGCATGTCGCCCATATAGATTTGCAGTGGCAGCAATAGTGCTGCGCTGAATACGGCCGTTTTGAGCGCGACACGCACGCCTTCGGTCCGCCCGCCAACAAGCCAACGGAAGGCGCTGACGCCAGCGATCAGGAAGCTGACCGTAATAAAGCTGGCCAGTACCATATGTGCCAGCCGGTACGGCATGGACGGGTTGAAGATGATGGCGGACCAGTCCGTTGCATGGGCCACACCTTCGATCATCTCGTATCCCTGCGGTGTGTGCATCCAGCTATTCAGCACGATGATCCAGAAGGCTGACATCAGCGTGCCAAAGGCGACGAGGAAGGTCGCTGTGGTATGCAACCAGTTGGGAACGCGGGAAAAGCCGAAAAGCATGATGCCGAGGAAGACAGCCTCAAGGAAGAACGCGGTCAGAACTTCATAGGCCAGAAGCGGCCCCGCGATGTTACCGACGGTTTCCATGAAACCGGGCCAGTTGGTGCCGAATTGGAATGACATGGTTATGCCGGACACAACGCCCAAGGCGAAGGACAGGGCGAAGATTTTGACCCAGAAGCGGTACGCCTCCATCCAGCGGTCTTCTTTGGTCTGGTTGTACCGGACTTTGAAGAATAACAGCGCCCAACCCAGCGCGATGGTAATCGTCGGAAACAGGATATGGAACGAAATATTCGCCGCAAATTGCATACGCGACAGGATGAGCGTGTCCATTGGGTCCTCAGCTTTCTGACCTGTAATTGTCTACTTAGGATATAGGAACTTAGGGAAGATGGTCAGGGGGGTGCGACAGCAAGGCGCGGGATGCGTTGATGTCGTTAAATAGCTGAGGAACTTCCAGATTTCGGCGTGACTTTCCGCGTGGTTTCCTGAAGATTCGCGGGAAATGAACAGGAGAATGTGATGAGCGGATTTTTGACGACTCATGTGCTGGATACGGCCCTTGGCGTGCCAGCGGCGGGGATGACGGTTGAGTTGTATCGGCTTGAGGGTGACAGCCGCGCCCAACTTGTGACGATGGTAACGAATGCGGATGGCCGGACGGATGGCCCGATTTTGCCCAAAGCGGATTTTGCCGTGGGCCGGTATGAGCTGGTTTTTCAGGCAGGCGCGTATTTTGCACGGGGTGAGGAAGTGTCGTTTCTGGACGACATCCCTATCAGGTTCGGCATCAACGATGCGACGTCGCATTATCACGTGCCGCTATTGGTGTCGCCGTTTGGGTTCTCGACTTATCGGGGGAGTTGAGTGCCTATCATCCGAGAGCTGACAGTTTCTCCACATACATGATTTCTGTCATGCCTGATGCGATTGCCGCTTTGGTGTGTTCCTTCTTGAAGTGTTGCGCAAGCGCGTCCGGGTCGGTCCAGCATTCCCATAGGGTAAACTTGCGGGGGTCTTCGAGGTTTTGGCGGATTTCGAAAGAGATACATCCCGGCTCGTCCACGGTCGCACGGGCCAGTTGCTGCAGCATTTCAATTGCTGCGGCGGGTTCGGTTCCTTCAGTGAGTTGGATGCCTGCACTTACATATAGCTGGGACATGTCGCACTGCCTTGTTCGGGATTTCGGTTTTTGCGCTTCCTCTTCCTACGTATGAACAATGAGGTCAGTTACAACTGATCCGGGACCGGACTTGCCGATCTTGTGTTAGGTGAATGTCCAACGGGTCGTTTGCTGATACTTCGCCATCGGCTCTAGCATGATTGACGGGAAAGCCGAGTGGTTGGCCGCATCCGGCCACATCTGAGCTTCGATCGCCAGCCCTTTATAGTCCTCTCTTCCATCGTAGATCTGCACGCCGGGCTCCGTCGTGGTCATGGTCATTTGGATGCCGGATTGGCTGATGAGATGGAGGATGTCCCGGAGGGGTTGCCGTTCGTTCGAGAGGCAGAAATTGTGGTCGATGGCGGGCGCGCCGGGTATGATTTGCCGGGGTTTTCGGAAATCGAATGGCGTGTTTTCGACCGGGGTGATGTCTCCGGTGGGGGTGTTGTCGCCGGTTGTTGGTAAATAATGGTCCGCCGCGATTTGGAGTGTGTGGCCGGTCCATGTTGGCGTCCCGTCGAGTTTCCAGTAGCTGTGATTGGCAAGGCTGATGGGGGTTTTGCTGTCAGTTTTGGCGATGATTTTCAGGGTAAGCGCGGTGTCTTCCACCCGATAGGTCGCGCTGATCTGCCGGTTGCCCGGGAGGCCGCACATGCCATCGGGGAGCTTGATTTCGAGTGTTGCGGTGGTGGGGGTGAGGTCGGTGACGCTCCAGACTTGGTGTTGGGTCCCTTTGCCGCCGGAGTGGAGATGGGTTTGGCCGTTTTCGTTGCGTTCAAGCTCGTACATCATACCGTCGATCTTGACCCGGGCATTGCTGATCCGGCCAACGACGGGGCCGATGATGCCGCCGTGGTAGTGCATGGGGCCTTCGTAGTCGGCAATGTCGTCTGAGCCGATGGTGAGCGAATGTGGGATGCCATCCAACCGCACGTCTTGGATGATTGCCCCGAGGGTAAGCAGACTGACGGTGAGTTTGCCGGAACTCAGGGTGAGTTTGTGAACTTCCTCACCTTTGGCTGTGGTCCCGAAAGGGGTCACTTGAGCGGTTCCCAGTGGACGCCAGCGGGCGGGATGGTGGTTCCGTGCCAGTCTTGTGGTTCGGGCGCGTAGTTGAAAATGAAGCGGTGAGTGGCTGTTTCTCTGATCCGAAGTCCGTCGGGCAGGGACTGGGTTGCGAGGTTCCGTTCCTCGCAGAGGTCTTGGATGATCTGGTCGAAGGTCGGATCGTCCGGCCAGCCCGCGAGGTAGCGGATATGACTTCCGCCCATAATGGCGGGCTGGCCGGTGGCGGTGGAGAGGTGCGTTTTGGCGCTACCTTCGAGATGTTCGAACCAGTGACGGAACTGCCCACCATTTTGCAGCGGGATTGTTTCTGTGGGTGGCAGGCTTTCGGTGAGCGCGATTGTGATGTCCGTGTCGGGCAGGTTGGGGGCCATCGGTACAGGGATGCCGAGTTCATCGGTTTTGGTGTCGGTCCGGGGGCCGAGGAGCGCTGTGCCTTTGAAGTTGGTAAGGGCTAGGCGCAATGGGTCGGAAAGCTTGAGGATACCGGGGGCCAGGACCAGTTTGTAATTTGAGAGGTCGGCCGCGTCGGGGGGCAGGATATCGATGTTGAGTCCCGCCCGCCGCAGGGCGCGGTAGGTGGCGAAGGCAAGGCGGAACATCTCGAAATCAGCGCCTTGGGGTTGGGTGTCCCATGCCCATGCGCTTTCATAGTCGAAGATGAGGGCAGCGTGGGCTTGGCCTGTATTTACGTCCGGCAGTGCGGCGATCTCATCGGCCACTTGGCGGGCCTCTTGGAGCGCGGGCGCTGGCTGATTATCGGGGCGCATCAAGCCTGCATGCATTTGTTCCTGTGCAAAGGGGGCTTGCCGCCAGCGGAAATAGCAGACGGTTTCGGCACCGTGGGCAAAGGCTTCCCACGCCCAGAGGCGGGCCATGCCGCGCAAGGGTGCCGGGTTGTAGGGGGCCCAATTTACGGGGCCGGGCTGTTGTTCCATGACCCAAAGACGGCCCTTGCCGACGGCCCGGTAGAGGTCGTGGTGAAAGGCCTGCATATCGGGGTGCCCCTGACGGAGGAATTTTTGTTTCTCTTCTGGCGTGCCTTCCAGCCGATCCGATAGGAAGCCAATTGGGTAACTATCCCATGACGCGATGTCGAGATCGGCCCCGACTTGCCAATGATCGAAGGCCGTGATCCGGCCCATGTAGTTGTGGATCAGGGGCGCGTCTGTGTAGTGGCGCAAGGCGTCTGCCTGGACCTTGTTGAAGGCTACGACCTGATCGGATGAATAGCGCCGGAAGGCCAGTACATGCGCCGGGTTGGGTTCGGTGACGGTCAAGTTGGGCAGGTCGATCAGGTCGAAGCTGTCATATTCCATGGACCAGAAGACGTTGCCCCATGCCCGGTTGAGCGCGTCGGGCGATTGATATTTTTGAGCGAGCCAGTTCTGAAAGCCTTTTCGGGCTGTGTCGGAATAGCTGAGCGTCGTGTCGTGGCAGTCGTATTCGTTGTCGATTTGCCATGCTGCGATGTAAGGGTTGCTGCCGTAGCGTTCACCCATCGCTTGGACGATGCGTTTGCATTCCGTGCGGTAGCCCGGATGGCTGAAATCATAGTGGCGCCGGGAGCCGAATTTGCGGGGATGGCCCTGCGCATCAACCGCCAGCATGTCGGGGTATTTGTCCAGCATCCAGCGGGGTGGGGTCGCGGTGGGCGTGCCAAGGATGATCTTGAGGCCCGCACTGCCGAGTGCGTCGATGGCATCGTCGAGCCAGTCCCAGGTGAAGGTGCCGGGCGTGGGTTCCATCCTGCTCCACCCGAATTCGCCGATGCGGACCCATGTCAGGCCCGTGTCCACCATGCGGGCGGCGTCACTGGCCCATTGATCTTGTGGCCAGTGTTCGGGGTAATAGCAGACGCCGAGTGTGCGGTTCATGTGGGCTCTTTTTGAGTTTTTTGGCCAAGATGAAGGAGGAGCGTGGTGTTAGAGGATCACGCGATGTTCTGTTTGGCCAGTGGTGGTGGTTTGGGTTTGGAAGGTCTGACCTTCGTCGTCGCCTGTGAGGCCCACGGCGGCGGACGTGCAGAAGAGCGTTTGCAGGTCTGGGCCGCCGAAAGCTGGGCAGGAGGTTTGTTTCGCCGGGAATGCATGGGCTTTGATGAAGCTGCCATCTGGCGCGTAACCAGCGACCCGGGAGGCGCCCCATTGGGCGTTCCAGAGGTTGCCTGTCGCGTCTACCACGGCCCCGTCTGGGCGAAAATCAGTTTGGCTGAGGTCGATATGGACTGTTGCTTCTGTGTTGGGCCAGCCGTCTTTGTCGAGGCTTACGCGCATGATTTTCTGGGTGGGCGTGTCGGTGAAATAGGCCGTTTTACCATCCGGTGCGAAGCAGATTGCGTTGGAGATGGTTATGTCCGGGTAGAGTTGGCGCAACTCGCCCTTGTAATAGCGGTAGATAGCGCCTGCTTTGTCTTCGGCCTCGATCCCCATGGTGCCGATCCAGAAGCCGCCCTGCGGGTCGGCGCGTCCGTCGTTGGAGCGGGTTTTGGAGTTTTGGGCCTCTAACGGGTAGATTTCGCTATGATCGCCTGTTTCGATGTCGAAGCGGTGCAGGGCGCCGGCGGAAGCGATGAGAAGGGTGGTATCATCAACCCAGCCAGCGGCGCTGACATAGGTGTCGAATTGCCAGTTTTGGCCTTTGGTGTGCAGGCGTTGGCCAAGGATGTCGAACCAAAAGAGCTGGTTTCGCGTGGGGTGCCAGAGCGGGCCTTCGCCCAACTGGCATTGGGTTGCGTCGTGGATCATAGGGCAGCCTCGTCATAGGCCGCGACGATGTTGCGGGCGCGGGTTTTGACTTCGTCTACCGACATGCCCGGTTTGTAGAGGGCCGAGCCGATCCCGAAACCGTCGGCGCTTGCCGCGAGCCAATCCCCGAAATTGTCCGGGCCTGCACCGCCGACGGCGTAGACTTGGGTGCCCGTTGGCAGGACGGCGCGGATCGCCTTGATGCCGTCAGGACCGATCAGGCTGGCCGGAAATATCTTGAGGCCGTCGGCACCGGATTTGAGGGCGGTGAAGCATTCGGTTGGGGTCATCACACCGGGCCAGCTTTGCATGCCTGCGGCTTTGGTGGCGACGATGACCCGCTGATCACAGTTGGGCGAGACGACGAGCTTGCCACCGACTTGCGCCACGCGCCCCGCGTCTTCGGGTGAGAGAACCGTGCCTGCGCCGATCAGGGCGTCATTGTCGTGGGCCGCGACCATAGCCTTGATGCTGTCGAACGGGTCCGGAGAGTTGAGCGGGACTTCGATCTTTGTGATCCCGGCTTCGATCAAGGCGGCAGCGGTGGCGGCGGCCTCGGGCGGGGTGATGCCGCGCAGGATGGCGATCAGGGGGCGGGACATATCCTATCCTTTCAGGCGATGGTAGGCGGCTGTAAGCCCTGCGACCGTAATAGCACAAGCCTGAACCTGAGTGGCAGGGGCATGTTGGGTTGCGAGAGCATCGACGTAGGTTTTGGCGAGGCTGCCTGCGCCGATCACGGCAATCTGCTGACCGAGCCAGTAGGGTTTGGCGGCGGCAAGTTCCGCCCCGATCAACAGGCCGGATAGCCTTGCGCGGGCAGAGGCCGGGTCAAGATCGTTCAGCAAGCTTTCTGCGCGAAGCGAGAAAAGCCGCGCTGCGAGTTTTTCGGGGCGGGCCATGGCGTCGGCCAGGGCAGTTTGGAAGGCCTTGTCGTCCCAGCCTGTTGTCGCGACGGAGTGCCGTAGAACGGTTTGGCTGGGGATGATGTCGAAGAGTTCGCCCGTCATGAAGGTTTGGAAGCTCACGACCTCATCCGCGCTGACTTGCACCCATTTGGTGTGAGTGCCGGGCAGGCAGATCACTCCGTCCCAGTTTTTGTTGCGCGCGAGGAAGCCCGCGATCTGCGTCTCTTCTCCGCGCATCACGTCGGCCGGGTTGGTTTGTTTGATGCCCGGGATGACGTGGACCTGTAGGTCAGGATTAGTGGTTTGCGCACGCACCATCCCTTCGGGCAATGCAGGGCAGGGTGTGGTGGCATAAGGCGCTTCGACCCAGCCTTGACGCGAGCCGACCATGCCGCAGGAGATGATTGTGGTAGGGCCAGAGACCCATTCACCTGCGATTTCCATCAGTGCGGGTTCGAATTGATCGCGGGTCAGGCTGCTCATGCCTTTGTCGGATGCAGCCTCGGCCAGTATGGTGCCGGAGGCGGACATGGCCCAAGCCCGCAGGTTGCTGGTGCCCCAGTCGACTGCGATCCAATCTGGTTTTGCTTTGTCGCTCATCCCGTGCTTACCACGCCTGCATCAATGACCATGGTTTGCCCTGTCATCATCGCCGACGCTGAGGAAGCAAGAAACAGCGTACCGCCGACCATGTCTTGCGGTTGGACGAACTCTTTCAGGCATTGTTTTTCCAGAAAAGCGGTCTTGGCCTCGGGCGTTGCCCACATGGTCTCCTGCTTTTCCGTGAAGACCCAACCGGGGGCGATGGCGTTGACCCTGATCCCTTGCGGTCCCCATTCACGGGCCAACGCGCGAGTCATACCCATGATACCCGCATTGGCGCTGACGTAAGGCGCCATGCCCGCCGCACCCATCAGGTAAGTGATGGAGGAATAATTGATGATTGATCCTTTCGGAGCCATCAGTGTGACGGCCTTTTGGCATGCAAAGAAATGTGCCTTGAAGTTGATTGCCTGGCTCTCGTCCCAGATTTCTGGCGTGATTTTATGGGCATCATAGCGCATGTCATTGGCGGCGTTGTTCACCAGTGCCTTGAAGGGGCCGTGTGCCTCTGCCGCCTGATCCATTGCCGCGCACAATGCGTCGGTGTCAGTGATGTCGCTGGGGATGAAGAGGGGGGCGTGGCCGTATGCGTCCTCCATCGCTGTTACAAAGGGCGTGGCGTCGGACCTTCCAACAAAGGCGACCCGTGCGCCTTGGGCTAGAAACCCTTCGGTCAGCGCGGCCCCGATGCCGTTTCCCCCGCCGGTGATGAAGACTGATGCGTCTTTGAGATCGTGGAACGTTGCGTTCATAGCTTGATCCCTTCAATCACCCACATTCGTTCGGGTAAAGACCATGGCAGGGTCAGCCCGTGTTGCATCAGGTAGGTGCCTGAGACGTTGATATCCTGCGATTTCAGCGCGGGCGTGCCGCGTGAGAGGTGGTGCATTTCGTTTTTGTTCTTGAGGCTGATTTGGTATGTCGCGTCGGCGTCGAGGGCGGTTAGTCGCAGCGGGCGTGGCGAGATTTGGTCGCTGGTGGCGGCTTTGCCAGCGAAGACAACGAAGCGGGATTTGTCTGCGCTGAGTTGTTGTTCGGCGATGATGGCAGGGTCGGTGCTGTCCAGACGCAGGATGTCGGCGCTGCGCATCCAGTCCCGGTTGGCTTTCCACCAAGTGGTTACCTCTTGGAGCACCTTGGCCTCCTTATCGGTCAGCTCGCGCGGGTCCATCTCGAAACCCATGTGCCGCTGGGCTGCGACCCATGCGCGGAAATGGATGTCGAGTGTGCGTCCTGACGTGTGGCAATGGCGCGGGCCGACATGGGAGCCCGTGACAGCGGCGGGTAGGAACAGGGCCGCGTCGTGTTGGATGCGTAGCCGTTCGAGCGCGTCGTTACTGTCGGACAGCCAGACGCGTTGGGTGTGCTTGAGGATGCCGAAATCAATGCGCCCGCCGCCTGAGGCGCAGCTTTCGATTTCTACAGCGGGGAAATCGCTCCGAAGCCGGTCGAGCAAGGCATATGTGCCTTGGGTCTGCGATGCGTCGGCGATGGGTAGGACGCGGTTGTGGTCCCATTTGACGTAGTCGATTGGATTGTCACGGAGAATGGCGGCGATGTGGTCGTAAAGATAATCGCGGACTTCTGGCAGCGCCATGTTCAGCACCAGTTGCTGGCGACCTCTGATCTGATCTGCGTCGCCAAGTATCCAGTCAGGATGCACGCGGGCGAGGTCGCTGTCTTCGTTGACCATCTCTGGTTCGAACCAGAGGCCGAATGTCATGCCGAGGCCATGGATATGATCGATCAGCGGTGTCAGCCCGTCGGGATATTTGCGTTTGTCTAAGGTCCAGTCGCCAAGGCTACTTGTGTCGTCATCACGTTTGCCGAACCAGCCGTCGTCGAGGACGAAACGCTCTGCCCCGAGGTCAGCGGCGCGGGTCGCGATGTCTTTGAGTTCATCGATGTTGTGGTTGAAATAGACGGCTTCCCAACAATTGTAGTGGACCGGGCGCGGGGTGTCTGGCTTGGGCCATGTCACGATCTGGTCGCGCAGGTGGCGTTGGAAGGCGGTGCCGCAGCCGTTCAGGCCGGTGTTTGAATAGGTGATGTAGAGAGGCGCTGTTTCAAAGCGGGTGCCGGGCGCCTGCGTTTCGGTGGCGTGCCCCCATTGGATCTGGCGGCGACCGTCTTGCAGCTCTTCCGCGATCATTTTGTGTCCACCTGACCAGCCGTAGTGGAAGGCGTAGGCCTCTCCTTGCGTGTTGGTTGCCCCTTGGCAGGGAACGATCAGGCCGGGGAAGTGTTCGTGGCCCGTCCGACCTGTTCGGTTTTCGCGCATGTGGATGCCGGGGGTCCACTGGTTGCGGCTCAGTTGAAATTCGCCGCACCAACGGCCTGAGATGTCGATCATCTCCGTCGCGTGTTGTGGGGCGGGCAGAACCGGGGCTGCGAGCCAGTGGAGGTGGATGGGCCGGTCGGAGGTGAGAGTGGTTTGGCAGGTGAGAACGTGAGTGGTGGCCGTTTTGAAGGTGAGTGTGAGAGTAAGGTGGTGGCTTTTGTATATGAGGGTGAGGCCGTCGGCTTCGTCAGCGTGGTCAAAGCGAAACTTCGGGTGGATCGGCTGGCCGTCTCCACTGCGAATAATCATGCCAGGTTGGCCGGGGAAGCTTTGGCTTGCTTCGGGGCAAAGCGACAAATCGGGGTTTTCGTCCAGCATCCCGCCGGTCACATCAATCACATGGGCGTCGTGCAGCGTATCGAGGTCTTCAGACGCAGGCAGGGCCGCACCCCAATAGACCACCTGCGGCAGTCGGTCGTTGCGCGCCGCCAGAACAAGTGTCTGCCGGCCATCATCGAGGCGATAGGTGTGTGTCATAGGCTTACTTTACGGCCCCGAGCGTGAGACCGGCGATGAAGTGTTTTTGCATTAGGAAAAACATTGCCACGGGTGGGAGAGCTGCGACGATGGAGCCTGCGCTCATCAGATGATACGCGGCCCGATATTGCGCGTTGAAGCTGGTGATGCCTGCTGTGACGGGCTGGCTTTCGGGGCCTTGGGTCAGCACGACCGCCCAGAAGTAATCGTTCCAGATGAAGGTGAAGATCAGCACGGCCATGGCGGCAAGCGCGGGCTTCATCAGCGGCAGGACGACGTACCAGAAGATGCGCCATTCGGCGACGCCCTCGACGCGTGCCGCCTCGATTAACGGGAACGGTAGCGCACGGATGAAGTTGCGCATGAAGAGCGTGGCAAAGCCGGTCTGGAACGCGATGTGAAACAAGACCAGCCCGGTTTTGGTGTTGTAGAGTCCCAAGTCCAGCGTCAGGTCCCGCACGGGGACCATGAGGATCTGGAAGGGCACGAAGTTGCCCGCGATGAACATGAAGAAGATCAGCAGGTTGCCTTTGAACTTGTATACGCCAAGTGCGAAGCCGGTCATGGACGCCAGCGCCACGGTGCCGATGACCGTTGGCACGGTGATCAGAACCGAGTTGAACAGGTAGCGCGGCATGGCACTTTCGAAAAAGACTTTGTGGTAGTTGTTGATGGCCTCGAAGGACGAAGGCCAGCCCCAGTAGTTACCGCTGGTGAAGTCGGCGTCCGGTTTGATGGAAAAGATCATCACCGCGATCAGTGGGAGCAACCAGAGGAACAACGCCAGTGGCAGGAATGCCTGGTAGGACAGTTGCACGGCGCGGGAGGATTTTTCGATTGGGGTCGGGAACATCTGTTATCCTCCCGTCCCGGATTTGATCCGGGATATCAAAGAAACGTCAAGGAAGAGGACCCGGATCATGTCCGGGACGGGCCGTACCATGCTCATCCGCGTGCCCCTTTCTCATCTTGATACATCGACCAAAGGAAGTAGGAGATGAAGACCAGCATGATCAGGAACAGGACCACTGCGACCGCTGCGGCGTAACCGTATTGCAGGCCCCGTTCACTGAGTGATTTTTCAAAGACATAGTAGGATAAGACACGGGTTGAGCCGAATGGGCCACCGCCGGTCATAATGGAGACAAGGTCAAAGCTGCGCAGCGCACCGATGATTGTCACCACGAAGGCGATGAAGGTGGCGGGCTTCAGTTGCGGGATGATCACGTACCACAGCATCTTCCAGCCTTTGGCACCGTCAAGCCGTGCGGCCTCGACCTGTTCGGGGTCAACGGCATTCAGGCCGGTCAGATACAGGATCATGCAATAGGCCGTCTGGGGCCAGAGGCCTGCGGCGATAATGCCGTAGGTAGCCAGTGTCGGGTCGCCCAGGATGTTAACGGAGTCGAAGCCAAACCAGCCGATCATGGTGTTCAGCAGCCCTTCGTTTGGCAGGTAGAACCATGAGAAGACAAGGCCGACGACGACCTGACTGATGACGAATGGAAAGAAGAACAGCGACTTATACAGGCGGATGCCGCGTACTGTCTGATTGAGGAACAGCGCAATGAACAGCCCGCCGGGGATCGCCAAAAGGTACAGGATCAGCCATTTGAGGTTGTTCCAGAGCGAAGTCTGGAAGTTCCGGTCCGCCCTTTCGCCATTCAGGCCGAAGAGTTTGTTGTAGTTTTCAAGGCCAACATATTCGCCATTGGTGCGCACGTCGCCCAGTCCGTTCCAATCGTAGAGGGATAGACCGAAGCTTTGGTAGATGGGCATGATCACGTAGAACAGAAAGAACAGCACACCCGGAGCGAGGAACAGCCAAGGGGTAAGCGCAATTTCGTTGCGCTTGTACCAACTGCGTTTCGCGCTGGCTGGGTCCGTTGAAACGGCGGGCGACATGGTCATGGTTTTCCCCTGATTGGCCCCATGTGAAAGCGTCCCATTGTGGCGCTTGCAGATGGAGGGTGCGCATGACTGCGCACCCTGCGGGTTGGGTTAGTAAATGTCCTCGCGCGCGGCTTCGAGCCGCTCAAGGATGTCTTCCAGATTGCCTGGGATCACCATGAATTCCTGGAAACCTTCCATGGCGACGGCGGCCATTTCAGCAGGTGCATCACGGTCAAAGAACTGGGCAATGCCGCCCTGCGCGTTGTTCGACAGCATATCAAAGCCTTCGTTCAGGAACTTGTCGTCATCAACCGATGACAGCGCGTTCACTGGCAATTGGCCCAGATTTTCACCGTTGTTGATCAGGGTCTGGTTATCTGCCGATACGACGAATTTCAGGAACTCGCGGGCGTTTTCCTTGTTGGTCGCGTTGGTCGGTATGTGGAACGTATCCGTTGGTGCGTCCTCACCCATGGGGATGCCAGCGGTGATTTCAGGGAACTGGTAGAAGTCGATCTGCTCATCGCTGAGACCTGCTTCACGCATCGGTGCCACGGCAAAGTTACCCATCAGGTAGCTTGCAGCGTCGCCGTTGACCATGAAGGGCAGGGCTTCTTGCCAGCTATAGGTCTGATGATCGTCGATGAAGGCGCCCATGTCGATCAGCTGCTGCCAGTTGGCGAATGTTGCGCGGACTTCGTCGGAGGTCCAGCTTTCTTCGCCGTTGGTCAGAGCCGCATGGAAGTCATAGCCGTTGGTGCGCATGTTCAGATAGTCGAACCAGCCGCCAGCAGTCCAAAGGAACTTGGTCCCGATGGTGTAGCATTTCACCCCGTTGTCGAGCAGTGTCTGGCAGTTTGCCAGCTCTTCTTCCCATGTGGTCGGCTCGCTCAGGCCATATTCGTCGAAGATGTCTTTGCGGTAGTAGACGCCCCACTGGTAGTATGTGTAAGGCACGCCGTATTGCGCGTCACCGATGGTCAGCGCACCTTTGGTCGATGCCAGCTCTTCGCTGATCTGACCGTCCCAAACGTCGGAGATGTCTTCGAACAACCCGGCCTCGACATATGGCAGCATGCGGTTGGCCGCGTACCAGTTGGCAACGTCAGGCGAGTTGGCCGTCAGGAAGTTGCGGATCTGGGTCTTGTAGGCTTCGCGATCGATCACCGTCAGTTCGATGTTCAGATCAGGGTGCATTTCGCCGAAGCGTTCCACCATACCTTCCATCACCGCGCGCGGAGCGGGGTTCGACATATCCGAGAAGATGACCAGATCGCCGGAAAGTTGGTGCGCATCTGCGTGCGCTGCGGACGCTGCAATAGATGCGGCAGCCAACGCCGCGAACGACGTTTTGATAATGGAATGCATGATTTCCTCCCTAATGCTTCCATAAAAACTCAAAGTCTCAATATATGAAACTTGGTTTTGGATATTGATACTAAACCGCGAACCGAGTAGTGTTGTCAACAGGTCGAAACGGAAATTGCGACCTTGGGAGGATACAGACTTGGCAGGAACCGGCGACGGAACCGTAGGTAAAGCACTGGTGGTATTGGACCAGGTGGCCTCCTTTGGTCGTCCGGTCAGGTTCAGTGAACTTCTGGACGACTCACCCTTTCCTAAACCGACATTATACAGGTTCGTTCAGACGCTGACCAACCAGCATATGCTGTCTTATGACGCGGATCGGCAGACCTATACACCCGGACTTCGGCTTGTTCGCCTTGCCCATGCCGCTTGGGAGCAGGCGACCTTGGCCCCGATGGCCCGGCCTTTTCTCGATGCGTTGAGCCGCGAGGTGGGTGAGACGGTGCATTTGGCACAGCTGGATGCGGGACAGGTGCTTTACATAGACAAACGCAATGCCGCTGATCCGATCAAGATGTACAGTCAGGCGGGCAAGGTTGGCCCCGCCTATTGTACCGGGGTGGGTAAGGTGATGCTGGCCTTTCTGTCCGATGATGCAGCCGATGTGATCATCACCCAGCAGTCGTTTCACAAATTCACGCCGCAGACGCTGACCGATGAGGCCGCCTTGCGTCGGGAACTGGCCGATATTCGTACCAACGGATATGGGTTTGACCGTGAGGAGCATGAGCCGGGCATCATCTGCGTCGCAATGCCTATTCTGTCAGAGGCGGGCCGCGTTTTGGGCGCAATCTCTGTGACCAGCACCACCGCCCGTACCAATTTGGCCGGACTGGAACAGCTTGTCCCGGTTCTGCGCCCCGCCGCAGCCAAGATTGCGCAGGCGGCCCAGAACTGGAGCTTTCCGGATTTTAACACGAACGAAGAAGCAAGGATGTAGCCCATGTCAGGTGTGACGTTGAACGAGGTGATCAAGCGCTACGGCGAAGTGCAGGTCATACATGGCATCGATCTGCAGATCGAGGATGGTGAATTCTGCGTCTTCGTCGGCCCGTCGGGTTGCGGCAAATCCACCTTGCTGCGCATGGTCGCGGGTTTGGAGGAAACGACCGAAGGCCAGATGATGATCGGTGACCGGGATGTGACCCGGATGGACCCTTCGCAGCGTGGCGTGGCGATGGTGTTTCAGACCTACGCGCTTTATCCGCATATGACCGTAAAGGAGAACATGGGGTTTGGCCTGAAAATGAATGGCCACCCCAAGGCCGAGATCGAAAAGAAGGTTGGCGAGGCGACCCGTATCCTAAAGCTGGAGCCGTATCTTGACCGCAAACCGGCGGCTTTGTCGGGCGGGCAGCGGCAGCGCGTTTCGATCGGTCGTGCGATTGTCCGCGGGCCAGAGGTCTTTTTGTTTGATGAGCCGCTGTCCAACCTCGATGCCGAGTTGCGGGTCGAGATGCGCGTGGAGATCGCCCGGCTGCACAAGGAAATCGGCGCAACGATGATTTACGTGACCCACGATCAGGTTGAGGCGATGACGCTGGCTGACAAGATTGTCGTGTTGCGGGCCGGTGTCATTGAACAGGTTGGCGCGCCGATGGATCTTTATCGTGATCCTGACAACAAATTCGTTGCTGGGTTTATCGGATCACCGGCGATGAATTTCCTCGAAGGCGTCGCCAATAGTGGCACTGTGACGGTCCCCGGCATGAAAGCCGCGTTTGAAGGTGTGATTGCGCCAGCTTACAGCGGAAAGAAAGTGACCGTCGGAATGCGGGCTGAACATCTGTCGATTGATCCTGCGGGCGACACACATGTCGTAGATATGACTGAGAGCCTCGGGGGCGTATCCTTTGTCTACCTCAAAGGCGAAACTGGCGAGCGGATCGTTTTGGAAGAACGCGGTGATGAGCGGTCGGAGGAAGGTGCGCGGGTTGGGGTGAAGATCGATAAGGAGCGGATCTATCTGTTCGATCCTGAGACAGAGGCGCGGATTCGAATGTAAGTGGGGCGGAATTTTCTTCGAAAATTCCGGTTTACCAATTTTTCGCGAAAAATTGGCCGCGCTAAGTTCACCGTTTTCCGTAATACAAACCCACCACATGCTCGGCTTCGGCGAAGAAGAGCCAACGGAGTGTCAGGACGCCCGCGACATGGCTCAGCACGGCAAGGGCCGCGAAGATGTGATTGAAGGGCAGCAGCAAGAAGAGCAGCGGCAGTGCGAAGGCTAGCCCCAGCCCGATGATCCGGAGTTGCTGCGCATGTTTGCGTCCAACCACGTGGATGAACTCTCGCATAAGGTAATTTGTGCCGGTATGCGGCGGCTCGAATGCGCGGACTTTGCCGATGTGACCCAATCCGGTGGCGCTGGCCATGTCGGTGCCTGATTGTGCCAGCCGGGTGTCGCCTGTAACCCATGCGTAGAATTGCAGGCTACTGGCGATAAGTAGAAGGATCAGCGCTTCGATCACTTGTCCGCCGAGCAAAGCGCCTCCGCCGAGTGACAGCACCAGAAAGAGTGCCGGGGTGGTCCAGTGCTTCCAGCGCGGAACGGTTTTGAGTTGAGCGTAGATCATGGAGGTGGTGAAGACAGTGGCGATGGCCCCTGCTGCCCCCAGCCAGCCGAAGATGCCGATGCGGGCACCCGCAAAGACAAGTCCGGCCCCGTAAAGCGCCATGATAATCAGTGTGGCGACCGCGCAAATGCCTTCGCGGCTGAGCCAGCTTGTTTTCCATTGGCTGAAAGCTTTGACCGCCCGTTCTGGATGGCCGAGGTGGAAGGTTGAGGCCAGAAGGCCACCAACTGCGAAAATATAAGCGATGGCAAACCAGATGAAGGCCGAGAGCCCGGTTGGAACCAGCGCGCCGACACCAAGCCAAAACAGCAAACCAAAGCCGAGGCCGGAGAAGGTCGTGAAGATGATGACGGAAGGAGCGGGATGCATTATTGTGCGCCTCCGGGCAGGGACGACAGGGCCTTGTCCAGCCAATGGGCAAAGCCTTTGCCGTCTTCGGCGACCGGTTCGAGGTAGGGTGCAAGGATGTCGATCTCGGGTTCCTGATCCTTGGGCCGCGGCGGCAGGTATTTGTTCACAGGCTTGGTGCCTTGTTCTGGCATCAGATCAAATCCACCCCGTTCGGCGACCAGTTGGCTGACATCGCTGTCGGGATCGCCCAGATCGCCGAAGTGGCGCGCGCCTGAAGGGCAGGTGCGCACGCAGGCAGGTTCTCGGTCTTCTTCGGGCAGATTTTCGTTGTAGATACGGTCAACGCAAAGGGTGCATTTCTTCATTACCCCTTCCTTGGCGTCCATCTCGCGGGCGCCATAGGGGCAGGCCCAGGCGCAAAGACCGCAGCCGATGCAATCGCTTTCATTGACGAGCACAATCCCGTCCTCGGCCCGCTTGTAGCTGGCGCCGGTCGGGCAGACGGTCACACAGGGTGCGTCTTCGCAATGCAAACAGGATTTGGGAAAATGTATGAGCTGGGCTGCCCCTTGGTCTGGCTGTACCTCGTATGAATGCACCCGGTTCAGGAACGTGCCAGAGGGGGCGGCACCATAGGGGTCTTGGTCTGACAGCGGTGCGCCGTAGTTTTCTGTGTTCCAGCCTTTGCAGGAGATCACGCAGGCGTGGCAGCCGACACAGGTATCGAGGTCAATGACGAGGCCAAGCTTTTTCGCGGAGGGTGGGGGGAGTTGTGTCATGAAACTGCGCCTGTTGAAAAAATTGGAGCCTCCGGCGGGAGTTTTTGGGCCAAGATGAAGGCGGGAGCTTGTGCCTTGGCCTCTCGGTTGTCCCATGTGGCGACGTAGTAGATGAAGCTGCCGATCGTGACCGTCAGAAAGGCGGCGATGAGGAGGAGAATGCGGGTTTTGCTCATTCGCCCACCTTCCAATCCAACTCATCCGGCCCTTGTCCCACCGGTGATTTGATAGGTGGCGACACTGGTTGGCTTTCCTCCGGTGCGGCGGCCTTTTCGATCTTTACCCGCAGGTCGAACCATGCGGCCTGCCCTGTGATCGGGTCGGAGTTGGCCCAGCGCAGCCCGTCGCCCTTGGGTGGCAGCAATTCGTGGATAAGATGGTTAAGAAGGAACCCTTTGGTCGCTTCGGGGGCGTCCTTGTCCAGCGCCCAGGCCCCTTTGCGTTTGCCGATGGCGTTCCACGTCCAGATGGTGTTTTCGTTGAGCGATGCCTGATGCGCGACGGGGACAGTGATCGAGCCGTGGGTAGAGGTCACGCAGGCCCAGTCGCCTTCCTGAAAATTGTTGGTTTCCCAGATTTTGGTCGGGACATAGAGTGGATTATGTCCGTGGATTTGACGTAACCAAGCGTTTTGCGTCCCCCAGCTATGGTACATCGCCATTGGCCGTTGGGTCAGCGCGTGAATTGGGTACTCCACCGGGTCCACATGGCCATCCTCGAACGGTGCATACCAGATCGGCAACGGGTCCATCGTTGCTTTGATTTGGCCGCGCAGACGTTCCGGGGGTTGCCTTGTTCCTATGCCTTCGGCGGCGGCCTGAAATTTGCGCAAGGGTTCGACGTAGAGCTGGAAGATGTATGGTTGGGGCACGTCGTAGCAGCCCATCTCGACCGCCCAATTCTGGTAGTCCATGGAGAAGGGTTTGTAATAGGCGGCGTTTTCAGGAACGTGGGCGAGCCAGAAGCCGCCATTCTTGATGTAGCTTTCCAGCTGCCCGCCATTGGCGTCACCGCGCCCGCCTTGCAGCGTCGCATTCTCGCCCAGCCGCCAACCTGCCAGAGGGCCGATGCCGGGGCGACGAATGTGGTTGGTGATGTAGTCGGCGTAGTCTTCGTATTTCTGGCTGCCGTCATCGGTCACGAAACCGGGCAGGCCGAGCCTTGCGCCGAGATCGCACAGGACCGATTGGAACCCGCGGACGTCCCGGTCGGGTTCAACCACTGGCCAGCGGATGGCGTCTGCAATCCCATCTGCCTCGCAAATCGGACGGTCCAGGATCGAGATGCAATCGTGCCGTTCGAGGTAAGTGGTGTCGGGCAGGATCAGGTCTGCATAGGCCACCATTTCCGATGAGTAGGCATCCGAATAGATGATACGTGGGATGACGTAGTCGCCGTTTTCGTCCTTGTCCGTCAGCATGTTGTGGACGCCGCCCACATTCATCGACGAGTTCCATGACATGTTGGCCATATACATGAACAGGGTGTCGATCTTGTAAGGGTCGCCCGCATGGGCGTTGGAGATCACCATATGCATCAGCCCATGGGCGGACATCGGGTTTTCCCAGCTATACGCTTTGTCGATGCGGATTGGGTCGCCTTCATCATTGAGGCAAAGATCCTCTGGCCCTTGAACGTAGCCCAGATGCGGACCGTCCAGCGCCTGTCCCGGAGTGACCTTGCAGTGTGGTTTGGGGTGTGCCGTTGCGGGCTTGGGGTAGGGCGGTTTGAACCGCATGCCGCCAGGGGTTTCGACCGAGCCGAGGATGATTTGTAGTGTATGCAGCGCGCGGCAGGTCTGGAACCCGTTGGAGTGGGCACTGATGCCGCGCATGGCGTGAAAGCTGACCGGGCGGCCGACCATTTTGTCGTGCTTTATTCCCCGAAAGTCTGTCCATTCGCGGTCGAGTTCAATCGCTTCATCAAAGGCCACGCGGGCAAGGTCGGCGGCGATAGCGCGGATGCGCTGGGCGGGGATGCCGCAGCGGTCGGCGACCGCTTCTGGGGCGTAGTCGTCGCTCAGATACCGGTCGGCCATCAGGTGGAAGACCGGGCGATGGCTTATGCCTTTGGCGCGGTAGGTCGCCGCGAGGTCGGGTTCGACGCCTTGGCCGTTCCATGGAGCGAGTTGGCCCGTCCGCCGGTCGATGACCTGTGGTTCGCCGTCGCTGTCCCGCAGGAAGAGGCCGAACTGCTCTGACTTGGGGTCTTCGTTAACCAGCACAGACGCGTTGGTGAAGCGCGCCAGATAGTCGAGATCGACGCGGCCTGCCTTCATCAGGCAGTGGACAAGGGCGAGGATGAATAACCCATCCGTGCCGGGGGTGATCCCGATCCAATCGTCTGCCACAGCGTTGTAGCCGGTGCGGATCGGGTTGACGCCAATCATCCGGGCCCCGCGCTCTTTCAGTTTGCCGATGCCCATCTTGATGGGGTTGCTGTCGTGGTCTTCGGCGACGCCGAATAGCATGAACAGCTTGGTGTGATCCCAGTCGGGTTGGCCAAATTCCCAGAATGCGCCGCCCATGGTGTAGATGCCGGCCGCTGCCATGTTGACCGAACAAAAGCCGCCATGGGCTGCGTAATTTGGTGTGCCAAAGCCCTGCGCCCAGAAGCTGGTAAAACTTTGCGACTGATCGCGCCCCGTGAAAAACGCCAGCTTTTCCGGATGCTTTTCGCGAATGGGTGCCAACCAATCGGTGGCCAGCGTCAACGCTTCTTCCCAGCTGATTTCCTCAAACTCGCCAGACCCGCGTTCGCCGACTCGCTTCAGTGGCGCGCGCAGCCGCGACGGTGCGTTATGCTGCATGATGCCAGCCGACCCTTTGGCGCAGAGGACCCCCTTGTTGACGGGGTGATCTTTGTTGCCCTCGATATAGGCGACTTTGCCGTCCTTCATATGGACATTGATCCCGCAACGGCACGCGCACATGTAGCAGGTCGTCTTGCGCACCTCGTCGGACACTTTTGGTGATGTATCGAGATCAGGCTGATGATGGGTCATGTGGGCATCTCTCAGGACAATTGAACCCGGAATAGCCCAAACGTCGCGAGGCTAATCAAAAGGGTCAGGCAGAAGGGGCGATAGTAGGGCTCATAACGTGGAATAAAAAGGCGTTGGCCGATGAACACACCTGCGGCGGTTGGCAGCGCCAGCGTCAGACCGCGTGCGACGGCTTGCCCGTCCATGACCCCATAGATGAGGAAGGTAATCATTGATGTGAGTGCGCTGATGAACAGAAACAGGACCAGTGCTGCGCGCATTTTCCGGGCGGGGGCGTCTTGTGACAGAACGTAAAGTGCGACGACCATGCCGCCCACGGATGCAAGGCCGGTCACGATACCGGCGGTGACGCCTGACAGGTAAAGCCCAGGATTGGTTGCCAGAAAGGTCATCCGAACCTTGGCCAGTTGCACTGCCGCAAGCGCTACGATCACCACCAGCGCAATGGTTTTTGTGGTTCCAACCGGTAAGGTCGTGGTGAGCGCAAGGCCAAGAGGCACACCGATGGTCGACCCAATGACAAGCCCCCAGACGACGCCGCGATCCGCCTCTTGCCAGCCGCCACGGGCCATGAGCAGGGATGCTGTCATCTCAAGCCACCAGCATACCGGAATCAGCTCGACCGGTGGTAGGATCAGAATAGCTGTGGCCATTACCAAGGCCGATAGCGCGAAGCCGGAAAACCCACGGACAATGCCTGCGATCACCACGATCACGATCAGGATGGAGAGATCCTGCCCAGTCAGATCGGTGATGGTCAGCAGGCTTTCCATGTCGTCAGCGCCCCTCCGCAATCAGGCCGAGGGCATCGCGGGCGATTTGCTTTTCCTCATCTGCGGGTACGACATGAGCCTCCAATTCACCAAAACAGGACAGATGGGTCATGATCAGGTCTCGAATCGATTTGGCGTTCTCTCCGATGCCGCCGGTAAAGGCGACTGCATCGACACCGCCCATTGCCACGATCGCTGCTCCCGCCTGACGCGCTGCCCAATGGCAGAAATGGTCCACTGCAAAGGCCGCTTCGGCGCTGCCTGATTCCAAAAGCGTCGCCATGTCGTTGGTTCCGCCCAGCGCCCGCAACCCGCTTTGCCGATTAAGGATGTCGGCGGCCTGATCGATCCCGTGAAGCTCTGCCATCCGCAAAACGGCCATCCCGTCGATGCTGCCGGCCCGCGTCCCCATGACAAGACCATCAAGTGGTGAATAGCCCATGGAAGTGGCCACCGATTGCCCGCTTCGAATGGCGCAGAGCGAGGCCCCGTTGCCAAGATGAAAAGCCAGTAGTCGTTGGGGCAGATTGTCGCCGAAATATTCCACGATGCTGGCATAACTGAGCCCGTGGAAGCCGTATCTTCTGATCCCTGCCTTTCGCAAGTCCTCGGGTATGGCGTAGGTGGTGGCGACCGGCCTGTTGGTAGCGTGGAATGCCGTATCAAAGCTGACGAATTGCGGTAGTTCTGGCCGGGTCTGCGCCATAGCCCGGATGCCTGCGAGATTGTTTGGATTATGCAACGGGGCAAGTGGTACGCAGGCCTCGATCCGCTCCAAAAGATCGTCGGTCACGCGGGCCGGTGCGGTCAGATTGGCACCGCCATGCACAACCCGGTGGGCAGCGGCGGTCAATGTCGCGACCGGAAAGCCACGGGCGGTTAATGACAAAAGCAGTTGCGCCAGTGCCGCTTGATGGGTGGCGGCGCTGACGTTCTGTTCATCGCGGCCGATACGCAGAATACCCGAATTGCCGATTTCACTGACCGATCCTGCGATACGTGACCGCAGATCTTCGTCAAACAGTTCTATCTTGAGCGATGAGGACCCGGCATTGATGACAAGGATCATGGCTGATATCCCGCCGCGATAACGCCGAGCGCGGCGGAGGCCATGCGGTCTGGTGCCTTTTGGGACCGGCTGGTTAGCAGGATTGGCACCTTGGCCCCTAGCACGATGCCTGCGGCGCAACAGCCCATTCCAAGCACCATCAGTTTGAAGAGTGCATTGCCCGAGGTAATGTTTGGCACAACCATGATATCGGCATTGCCCGCCACGTCGGACTTGTATTTTTTGGCGGATGCAGCCGCTTTGGAAAAGATAAGATCAAGTGCCATCGGGCCCTGCACGATGGCGTCTGGCAGGGCAGTTTTTGCCCAGTCGGCGATCTCTGCGGATTCGACGGTATTCTGGACCGATGGGATCACATCCTCGGTCGGGGCAAGCAACCCGGCCCTTGGGGTGTCGATACCAAGATGTTTGGCAAGCTGGACTGCGTGGGTCAGGCAAGCCTTTCGGGTTTCCACGTCCGGGTTCACGTTCAGCGCGGCGTCGGTCAAAAGCAGGGGCCGGTCTGAATTTGGGCCGGTGATATGAAAGATATGTGCACAACGGCTGCCCTTTTCACGCAAGCCGGCGGCGGACGGCAGCAGTCCTTTGAGGAAGGTCGAGGTGTGGACCTGACCTTTCATTATGGCGTCAACCTCGCCGTTGCGGGCCAGTTCTGCTGCTTTATGAGACGCGGTTTCTTTGGGCGCATCGATAATTGGTAGATGCGAAATGTCCCATCCGATCTTGTCGGCAGTTTCATTAATGCGGTTTGAATCACCGATCAGAACAGGATCGGCAAGACCGGCATCGACAGCCTCGCGCAGTCCTTGCAGCGGGTTGGCTCCGCCGGCATTTACGAGGGCCACCCGTGGGACGTTCAATGGAGCCGCCCGGTCTAACAATGATTGCGGGCAATGCGGTGTCGTTGTTGACAAAAATGGATAGTCGTCGGTCATGCACGGTACCTTTTTACCACTGGATCGTCCGCAGAAGACCAAGCGCCGACAATATCAGCAAGAGTAAAACCGCAAATCTCTGAAATGTGGTCGGTGAAGTCGTGAAAAATTGTCTCCCCCCGAGCCAGGCGCCGAGGCCCAGCAACGGAAAGGCCAGTACGGCGGCTTGTGCCGTGTCCCAACCGACCAATCCGCCGTGCCAAAAGAGCGGCAGCGTTAGAAGGTCTAGACCGGTCAGATAGACAACCATGGTTGCCCGGAACGTGGCTGCGGGCATGGGTTGAGCCACCATTAATGCAGCCACCGGCAACCCGCCGATCCCGGCGCTGTTGCAAATTCCCGATAGAACACCGACTCCACCCTGTCCAAATGCGCCGATTTTCCGCTGCAATGTCCACCCAGAGAGAAGAATAAGCGATATGGTCAGAATAATGGCCGAGATGACAATGCGAATTGTCGCCTCGCCCAATAACAACATGAAACTGACGGCGAAGGGCAGGGCGAGTGCTGCGCCTGAAAGTAGAGTGATGACCCTTCGCCAATCGATATGCCCCCGGATCCCACGTGCCTGAAACAGCGTCATCAGCATTTCGCAGGCAAATACGACCGGTATAAGTGGGAGCGGATTGGTGACGAGCGCCGCTATAGCGATGAAGATCGCGGAGAACCCAAACCCCGAATAACCCCGTACAAAGGCCGCGCCCAGCAGGGCTGCGGCCAATGTTGCTGTAATTCCGGGGCTGAGGTCGAATGGCAACCTACCCTGCGACCTGCGGTTTCATGTCCGCTTTGGAGATACCGGCGACCCGCACTGGTTTCTTCATCGCGTCCCGGCGGAATGGTTCGCCCAGCTCTTGGTTCAGGATAACCTCGATCAGGGTTGTCGTGTTGTTTTGCATTTGATCTTTGACGGCGATGTTCAGAACTTCGGTCAATTGATCCATTGTTACGGCCTGCACACCTTTGAGCCCGCAGGCTTCCGCGATCTTTGCGTAAGATACTTTGGTATCAAGTTCTGTCCCGACGAAGTTGTCATCGAACCACAGGGTCGAGTTGCGCTTTTCTGCGCCCCATTGGTAATTGCGGAACACGATCATCGTAATCGGTGGCCATTCGTCGCGACCAATCGCCGTCAATTCGTTGCACGCAATGCCGAAAGCGCCGTCACCGGCAAAGCCCACGACAGGTACGTCGGGCTGACCGATTTTGGCCCCCATGATCGCGGGCAGTCCGTAGCCGCAGGGCCCGAACAGACCGGGGGCCAGATACTTACGGGGTTCATCGAAGGAGGGGTAGGCGTTGCCGATGGCGCAGTTATTGCCGATGTCGGAGCTGATGATGGCCTCTTTCGGCAGGGCCGATTGAATGGCGCGCCACGCTTTGCGGGGCGACATCCATTCGGGTTTGTCGGCGCGGGCCCGTTCGTTCCATGTGGTGCCGGGATCGTCGTCCTCATGATCCATTGAGGATAGCTGCTGGGCCCAAGCAGATTTTGTTTGGGCAATGGTCGCTTTGCGGGTTTCGCGGCCATTGTCGCCTGCTGTCTCGCTGAGGTTGCCCAGAATGCCAGTGGCAACTTTGGCCGCATCACCGATGATACCGACCGATACCGTCTTGGTCAGGCCAATCCGGTCGGGGTTAATGTCGACCTGAATGATCTTGGCGTTCTGCGGCCAGTAGTCCATGCCATAGCCGGGCAGGGTCGAAAACGGGTTGAGCCGGGTGCCGAGGCAAAGAACCACATCGGCTTGCTGGATCAATTCCATCCCGGCTTTGGAGCCGTTATAACCCAAAGGCCCCGCGAATAGCGGGTGTGACCCGGGGAAGGCATCGTTGTGTTGATACCCAACGCAGACGGGCGCATCCAGCCGTTCGGCCAGGTGTTGGGACGCTTCGATGCCGCCTTGTGCCAACACTACGCCCGCACCGTTGAGGATCACCGGGAATTTTGCTTCTGACAGCAGTTTCGCCGCGTCCTTGATGGCTGTTTCGCCCCCGGATGGGCGTTCGAAATCGACTATTGCGGGCAGTTCGATATCGACAACTTGGGTCCAGAAATCACGCGGGATGTTGATCTGGGCCGGGGCGCTTGCGCGCTTGGCTTGCATGATTACGCGGTTCAGCGTTTCGGCGATACGAGACGGATCGCGGACCTCTTCCTGATAGGCGACCATGTCTTCGAACAGTTTCATCTGCTCGACTTCCTGAAAGCCGCCCTGACCGATCGTCTTGTTGGCGGCCTGCGGTGTGACCAATAGAAGTGGCGTGTGGTTCCAATAAGCGGTTTTGACGGCGGTCACAAAATTCGTGATGCCGGGGCCGTTTTGGGCGATCATCATCGACATGTTGCCGGTCGCCCGCGTGAAGCCGTCGGCCATCATGCCTGCGCTGCCTTCGTGTGCGCAGTCCCAGAATGTGATGCCGGCATCCGGGAAGATGTCCGATATAGGCATCATTGCTGAGCCGATGATGCCAAAAGCATGTTCGATTCCATGCATTTGCAAGGTTTTCACGAATGCTTCTTCGGTCGTCATTTTCATGGAGAATTGTCCTTTGATGGGCGGATAAAAAGGGCCCCAAATAGCCCCACGCGTTCGCGGTGTATTCTAGGAAGAGCGGGTAGCGGGCGATAGGGCCAGTTTCAATGCCCAACTATAGCCAAGCGTTACATCCGTTCCGATGGTCTCAGTATTCTTTTTCAATGGCTTGGGCGATGAGGCCAACCCCTTCGGGAATTCGCTGGGCGTTGATAGATGAATATCCGAGCCTGAAGTAATGTCGCGGACCAGATTTGTCCGCAAAGAAGGGTGCACCGGATTCGATCAGTACCCCTCGGTCCCGTAAGCTGAGTGCCAGTTTTCCGGTATCGACGGTTTCCGGGGCAGCGACCCATACGCTCGAACCGCCATAGGCGCCTCGGCCTGCTACAGTTATTCCATGGGTTTGCAGGCTTTCATCCAGCACCTGCCGCCGTTCGTGATAGGCCCGGCTCATGCGGCGGACCAGCGCATCGTAGTGTCCCAAGGACAGAAAGTAACTCACCGTGCGTTGTACATGCCCCGGCGGGTGCCGCAGGATAGACGCGCGAAGGGCACGTGCTTGGCGAATGAACGGTTCTGGCCCCACGAGATAACCCAGACGGAGCCCCGGAAAGATCGATTTTGAGAACGAGCCGACATAGATCACCCGGCCGTTTTGATCGAGCGACTTCAGAGATGGAGAGGGCGATTTGATGAAAGACATTTCGAATTCGTAGTCGTCTTCGACAATGATGAAATTGTTGGCCTCTGCCTTGTCGAGCAATGCTTTTCGCCTGCTGACCGGCATTGTCGCTGTCGTGGGGCATTGGTGGCTGGGGGTCGTGAAAACCACGTCGATGTCGTCTGGCAGCGCGTCGGGCGGCAAGCCGTCTCTGTCGACGGGAATTGTCGATAGATTGCAGCCTGATTGCGCGAGAATATTGCGAAGTGCTGGGTAGCATGGATCTTCGATCGCAGCAGCGCGTTGCGGATTAAGAAGAATTTGTACGGCGAGCCAAAGCGCGTTCTGCGCCCCCATAGTCACGAGGATTTCCTGATCGTTGGCCAGAATGCCCCGGCGGGGGAGAGTTTGGCGTGCGATGAACTCGATCAGCTTGGGGTCGTCACCGTCATATGCATCTGCCGTGAGCGCGCTGAAGTCACGCAAGCCCAAAGCCTGCAAGGCGCAAAGGCGCCAGTTTGCGACATCAAACAGCGTCTTGTCCGCTTGGCCGTAGATGAACGGATATTTATAGTTTGCCCAATCGCTGGGCTTTTCCATGCTCAGGCCTGAGGCATATTGCTGTCCGATGACCTGATCCCAATCGACGGTTCCTTTGTCCGCACGTTTGGCGGGGAAGGCGGGTGGCTCGGGTGCATTGTCCGACACGAAATAGCCGGACCGGCCACGGGCAACCAGATAATCATCAGCGACCAGTTCGGTATAGGCCAGCGTGATGGTGATCCGGCTGACCCCCAGATGCATGGCCATCTTGCGCGATGATGGGAGCCGTTCACCGGGGCGGAACCGTCCGGCCAGAATGCCCTGCGCGACCATTTGCTGAACCCGCGCTTGCAGGGTGCCTTCGGCATTGGGGTCGAGAAAGAAGGTTTCGACTGAAATTGACATGACTGGCCCTAGTGCTGCGTTAGACTGGACTTATCGCAAGCCGAACGCAAGGGCAGGACGGGTGTTGATTAATTTGTAGAAGGTTTGTGCGGAAATCTCATGGCGACAAGTCGTGACCTGTTCTCGCGGATTGTCCATATCGACGACATTCAGTTCAGAATTATCGACGGATTGTGGCTAGTTTGCGCGAAAAATTATATATTTTTTCAATGGGTTCCGCGACTAGGTGCCATATCATGGGTAAAAAAACGATTTTTTGCGCGACGGAAATTGCAGATGCCTTCGTTTGATAAGCATGATTTGATCGGAGATACCCATGAGAATGCTTGCGACTGCTTTTCTTGTTACTGCGTTTGGGCTTTGCCTGGCGACAGTGGCAACATCGCAAACCCAACCCCCCGCACCACCACCGCTTGATGAAATGGCTGCAGAACTCGGCGTATCTGTCGAGGTTTTGGAAGGCTGCACGCCTGACACCCGGCCAGAGCCTGGCGCTCAACCGAGCCGCGAGGAACATGAGGCACGGTTGACCGAAATGGCAACCTGTCTTCAGTCGGGTAATCCTTCGATCACTGCAGCAAGTTTGGATACTGTCCTGCAGAAATACCGCCCCGAGCCGCGAGAGCGCGGCTAAGCGTTTCGGCGCCTGTCCTCCCCCCCGCGACAAGGCGTCGGGATGTTATCGTCCAAAAGTCGGCCACTCACAGAACCTCTTTTGGTTGGGACGCGGTGAAGAAGGTCCGGGGCTCCCGTCCCCGGGCCTTCTTATTATCTGTTATCCCAAAACCCGCTTTATGGCCTGATCGACCGCATCGGTTACCTGATCAAGATCGTCTTTGGTCGCGATCAATGCAGGTGCGAACAACAGCGTGTTGTTCATGTCTGGTAATGACCGGTTTGTCGCACCGATGATGACCCCTTGCGCCATGCAGTCGGCAACAATGGCCATGGTCTGCTTTTCGTCAATGGGTTCTTTGGTGCTCCGGTCATTGACCAGTTCGACCCCTGCAAACAGGCCCATCCCTCTAACATCGCCGACCCATTGGTGGCGTTCCATCAACTCGTGCAGATTTCCCATCAAGTGTTCGCCCATAGCGGTGGAATTGCCGCGCAGGTTTTCTTCCTCGATGATGTTCATGTTTTCGATGGCCGCGGCCGGTCCGCCTGTGCAGCCGCCAAAGGTTGAGATGTCACGGAAATAACCCATCTTGTCCGTGTCATCCTTGAACATCTCGAACACTGCGTCGGTGGTCACGCAGCACGAGATCGCGGCATAGCCAGAGGCTACACCTTTGGCCATGGTCACGATGTCGGGTTTGACGCCGAATTGCTGGTAGCCGAACCATGTGCCTGTGCGGCCTACACCGCAAACGACCTCATCAATGTGCAAGAGGATCTCGTATTTGCGGCAGAGTTCCTGCACCCGTTCCCAATACCCTTTGGGGGGAACGATAATGCCTCCGCCTGCGGTGATGGGTTCCAGGCAGAGTGCGCCGATGGTTTCGGGGCCTTCGCGCAGGATGACCTCTTCAATCGCGTTGGCCGCGTGTTCTGCATAAGCTTCGCCGGTGCTGCCGTCCTGGCTGCGGTATTCGAGGCAGTGCGGTACGCGCACAAAGCCGGGGGCGAAGGGGCCGTATTGCGCGTTGCGTTCGTCCTGCCCACCGGCAGAGAGGCAGGCGATGGTGGTTCCGTGATAATCGCGGTCGCGATACAGGATTTTATGTTTCTTGCCGCCGTGGTGCTTGTGGCTGATCTGGCGGACCATCTTGAAGGCTTTCTCGTTCGCCTCTGACCCGGAGTTGGCATAATAGACCCTATCCAGTCCGGGCATCTTGTCGATCAGCATCTCGGCAAACCGAGCACCGGGAATGGTGCCTGCAGCGCCTGCAAAAAAGCACATCTTGGTGATTTGCTCGGCCACCGCGTTGGCGATGCGTTCCCGACCGTAGCCGACATTCACTGTCCACACCGCACCTGAGACGGCATCGATATGTTCTTTGCCTTTAATGTCCCAGACCCGCAGTCCTTTGCCTTCGACGATGATACGTGGATCAATTGTCTCAAACGGCTTGTGCTGGATCAGGTGGTGCCAGACATGGGCGCGGTCGGCTTCAACCACGTGGCCGGGATCGTTGGTAAGGGTCTGGATATCCATGGTGGTTGCTCCGTCATCCAAGAAGAGGTTCAGGGTGCGCGAATCCGTTTTCGCAACGCCCTTGATTTCTACAGTTTGCCTAGCATGGTGGCATTACCGATAGGGCCAGTCACTATGCTTAGATAAGTCCAAATGGAGTCAGCCGGGTCCGGGCATCACCACCTTGGCCGTTCCTAAACATCTATAAAGTAAGGTGGAATCGTGATTGAGGATGCGGTTAGCCCGTCAAATTTTCGATTTTTTCTACTAAACGAGATGATTGACGTAGACGTCTGAATTTCTTTGGCTTTGTTCAATCTTGGACGACCGGATCGATTTGGGATCGTTGTCGGCCAGGATTGAACGAAAGATGACGATCTTTGCCAATTGCCGTTGGGGACTAGGCACTTGGCGAGAATCGTGGTCAGCTAAAGCATCGCGGCCGGGAATAACCCTGCCCAAATTACCCCTTTTGGGGGGCAGACAACACGGGAGAAAATAATGAGTATGAAAACCAAGATTATGGGTGCGGTTGCAAGTGCGGCCCTGATGACGGGCGCGACACACGCCGTAGCCGAAGCCCACGGCGAGATCACCGTCGGCTATTTCCTTGAATGGCCGATGCCGTTTCAGTTTGCCAAGGTGAACGGCACATATGACGAAGAAATGGGCGTGACCGTCAACTGGGTCAGCTTTGATACCGGTACCGCGATGTCCGCTGCTATGGCTTCGGGCGACGTGCAAATGTCTGTCAGTCAAGGTGTTCCACCTTTCGTTGTTGCGACCTCTGCCGGGCAGGATTTGCAGATCCTCGACGTTGCTGTTTCCTACGCCGAAAATGATAACTGCGTTGTTGCTTCGGCCCTTGAGATCGACAAAGAGTCAGCCGGTGAACTGGAAGGCAAAAAGGTAGCTGTACCACTTGGGACTGCTGCGCATTACGGTTTCCTACGCCAGATGGACCATTTCGGTGTGCCAATCGACTCGCTTGAAGTCGTGGATATGGCCCCGGCAGAGGGTGCTGCTGCATTGGCGCAAGAACAGGTGGATATGTCCTGTGGTTGGGGCGGTGCGCTGCGTACCATGAAAGAGCACGGCAATGTCCTTTTGACCGGTGCAGAAAAGGAAGAATTGGGCATTCTGGTGTTTGACGTCACTTCAGCACCTGCTGATTGGGCCGCCGAAAATCCAGAGCTGATTACGTCATTCCTGAAAGTGACGGCTGACGCCAATACTGCCTGGAATGATGGATCGGGCGTGGAAGAAATGCTGCCTGTGATCGCCAATGACGCCGGTATGGATGAAGATGCGGCTGCTGAAACGATGGCCACATTTGTATTCCCAAGCGTGGATGACCAGTTGTCAGACGCTTGGCTGGGTGGCGCGGCATCGACCTTCATGAAGGGTGTGGCCGACGTGTTCGTCGAATCCGGTTCGATTGATGCATCTCTCGACAGCTACGAGGGTGCGATCAACACCGCTCCGCTCGCGGGTGTGTCTGAGTAAAACTTGATTGGCGTGGGCTAGCCCCACGCCAACTTTTCCGTTTTTGTTCCTGACGATCCTTGTGGCGCGGCAGAAGGATTCTTTGGAACAACAAGGGACGGACCATGTCAGGACTTGAAATAAAAGGGCTATCCATGCGCTTTGACCTGCCAAATGGGTCATCGGTGCAGGCGTTGAAGGACGTATCGCTTGATCTGAAGGCGGGAGAGCTTTTGTCGGTTCTGGGGCCGTCGGGCTGCGGCAAAACAACGCTTTTGAACATCGTTGCGGGCTTTCTGGCACCGACCGAGGGCGGCATCGTTCTGAATGGTCATGAGGTCAAGGGCCCCGGTGCCGAACGCGGCATGGTATTCCAGCAAGGCGCCTTGTTTGAATGGATGAGCGTGCGCGAAAACGTCGGTTTTGGTCCGTCCATGAAAGGTATGCCGCGTGCTGAAAAGGCACAGATCGTGGATCATTTGCTGGACGTCGTGGGCCTGCAAGATTTCAAGGAGAAAGCGGTTTACGAGCTTTCCGGTGGCATGCAACAACGTGTGGCTTTGGCCCGCTGTCTGGCGAACGAGCCTGATGTCATCTTGATGGACGAGCCGCTGGGTGCGCTCGACGCGCTGACCCGCGAAAAGATGCAGGGACTGGTTCTGAAACTTTGGAAAGAGACGGGAAAGACGATCATCCTGATTACCCACTCGGTAGAAGAAGCACTGCTGCTCGGTGAGCGCCTGATCGTCATGGCCCCGCGACCGGGGCGCATTCACAAGGAATACCGTTTGCCATTTGCTGAAATGGGCGTGGGTCAGGACCTGCGTGAAGTGAAAAAACACCCACAGTTCAATCAGACCCGTGAGGAAATCCTCGCCATGATCTGGGATATGGAAGAAGAAATCATGGGCCGGACGGAGAACGCATAATGGAACTTCTTGGCGATCTCTGGGGGGAACTGGTCAACGTACTGACAACGTTGCTGAATGCGGCCCCTTTCATCATTGGTTATGTCCTTCTGATCCTGTTGATGATGGTCATTTGGTCGACGATCAAACGGTTTCTGACACCCAAGAAGGATTATGGTTCGCTTAAGACCGTAACCTTTGGCGATGAAAGTGCTGTGACTTCAAACATGGTTGCGTCCGTTGTTTCGGTTGTGCTGATTTTCGTGCTTTGGGGCGCGTTTACAGCATCGAAACTGATCCCAGGCTTTCTGCATGCGCCGGGCCCGTTTGTGGGCGACGCCAGCTTTACCTACACGATTACAACGCCGGACGGGCAAACCGATGATGCAACGGTCACGGTGCTTGTCCACCCATCCGGCGAGAACCCGGATGATCCGGAGGTCGCGCCGGGTGAAGGTATTGCCAAGGATGACGGGGTTGCCATTGCGGCCTACCGTAGTCTGCTTTTGCGGGTTGATGAGAACGACGAAATGGGTCGGGATCAAGAGACTTTTGTTACTGCAGTGAACGGCCGGAGTATTGAGCCGGGCGGCGCAGTGAACACAGATTTTGGCCGCGTTGAGATGTCCGCCAAGGGGACGCTGAATATTGAACCGGCAACAGGTATCCAGATGGAACCGATCTGGCTGCCTTCACCAGAGGCGGTCTGGGCGCGTCTGACAGAAATCGCCAGCGTTGGTTATCGTAACTCGACCCTCGCGGAACATTTGGGGTATTCTCTGTTCCGCGTGATCGTGGGCTTTGTTTTAGGTGCTTTGGTTGGCATCCCGCTGGGTTATGCGATGGGATTGTCGAACTGGTTCCGTGGCTGGTTTGACCCGATCGTGGAATTCATGCGGCCTGTACCGCCTCTCGCGCTGATCCCATTGGTGATCATCTGGGCGGGTATCGGTGAGTCCGGCAAGATCATTCTGTTGTTCCTCGCTGCCCTCTGGATCATGGCCATTGCAGCTCGATCTGGTGTGTCTGGGGTGCGTATTTCCAAGGTGCATGCGGCGTATTCGCTCGGCGCGTCGAAATGGCAGATCATGCGTCACGTCATCATCCCGAACTCGTTGCCGGAAATCTTTACCGGTGCCCGCGTTGCCATGGGTGTTTGCTGGGGAACGGTTGTTGCTGCCGAACTGGTGGCCGCTGAGAAGGGAGCGGGCATGATGATCATGGTCGCGTCCAAGTTCCAAAGTACCGATATCGTTCTGATGGGGATCATCCTGATCGGTATCATCGGTTTCACCATCGATATGCTGATGCGTCAGGCCGAAAAGTGGTTGGTGCCTTGGAAGGGCAAGGGTTGATCTTTTCGGTCCCGCTGGCCAACTGTAGAGTGCCGAGCGGGATCGAAACTTATGACCACATTGCAAACCAAACTGCGCGATATGCATTGCGCAAGCTGCGTCGGGCGGGCTGAGGCTGCTCTGGTAGCTACTGCTGGCGTAAGCGAGGCGCAGGTCAACTTGGCCTCGGAAACGGCCCGGTTTTCGATTGCGGATGCGCAGACCGGGCGTGCCGCTGCGACGGCATTGGAGGCGGCGGGCTATCCGGTGGTTCCACATGATTTACGTCTGAAAATCAATGGGATGACCTGTGCATCATGCGTGGGGCGGGTTGAGGCCGCGCTGGCGGAAGGTTCCGGTGTTTTGTCCGCGACAGTTAACTTGGCTGACTGCACGGCGCGGGTAAGTCGGTTGCAGGATGACGTCGCCGATCTGGTCGCTGCTGTGGACGCTATTGGATATAATGCGACGGTGCTTCAGGCGGGGGTTGCGGGGCCGGAAGAGGACGGTGAGGTGGCTTATCTGTTTCGGCAGTTTGTGTTTGCTGTAGCGCTGACGCTACCAGTTTTTATTCTTGAGATGGGCGGGCATCTGTTTCCTGCCTTCCATCATTTTATTGCCCGCACCATAGGGATGCAGACAAGTTGGATGATCCAGTTTGTGTTGGCTACCTTGGTTTTGGCCGGACCGGGGCGGGGATTTTTTGCTAAAGGCGTCCCGGCTTTGCTGCGCCGGACACCCGATATGAATTCCCTTGTGGTTTTGGGAACCTGTGCGGCCTGGGCGTTCTCAACCGTCGCCTTGTTTATGCCGTCTGTTTTGCCCGAAGCCAGCCGTGCTGTCTATTTTGAGGCCGCTGCGGTCATCATCACTCTGATCCTTTTGGGGCGCTGGCTCGAGGCGCGGGCAAAGGGGCAGACCGGGGCGGCTATCCAACGCCTGGTTGGGCTGCGGCCAAAGACGGCGCGTGTCCACCGGAACGGTGAGGTTGTCGAGATACCAGCGGCGCAAATTGTTGCGGGAGATGTGATTTTGATCCGCCCCGGTGAGCGGATTGCAACGGACGGAATTATCCGGGATGGCACGTCGTTCGTTGATGAAAGCATGATTACCGGTGAGCCGATGGCGGTTGAAAAAGCGGTTGGTGACGAAGTGGTTGGCGGAACGGTTAATGGAAACGGTCCGCTTGAGGTTTCGGCGACGGCTGTTGGATCGGATACGATGCTGGCGCAGATCATCTCTATGGTGCAGGACGCACAAAGCGCCCGGTTGCCTGTTCAGGATCTGGTCAACCGGGTCACGGCATGGTTTGTGCCAGCTGTGATCGCCGTTGCGGTATTGAGTTGTCTGATATGGTTTTTTGTTGGGCCGAGTGCTTCTTTCGCTTTGGTGGCTGCTGTTAGCGTTTTGATCATTGCCTGCCCCTGCGCGATGGGTTTGGCCACGCCGATGTCGATTATGGTTGGCACGGGTCGGGCCGCCGATATGGGCGTATTGTTTCGTCAGGGTGATGCTTTGCAAGCGCTGCAGGGAATTGATGTCGTCGCCTTTGATAAAACTGGGACTTTGACAAAAGGTAAACCGGTCGTGACGGAGGTCCATGCCACTGATGGCAACCGGGACGATCTGCTAGCTTTGGTGGCTGCTGTTGAGGCGAAATCGGAACATCCGTTGGCGCATGCTGTCGTTCAGGCGGCAGAGGGGCTGTCGCTTCCGTCGGTTGAGACGGTCGATGCCGTGCCGGGATACGGGCTGCGGTCGGTTGTTGACGGCCGCGTCGTGTTGATTGGCGCAGCCCGGCTGATGGAACGCGAAGGGGTCGAAATAGAGAGCCTTTTCGCGATATCTGTGCCACTGGCGGATGCCGGTCAGACACCAATTTTTGCTGCAATTGACGGGATCGCCGCCGGCCTGATCACGGTTGCTGATGCGGTGCGACCAACATCGAAGGAAACGGTCGCGGCCTTGCAATCGCAGGGCATCACCGTGGCGATGATTACGGGCGATACGGCCAAAACGGCGGTTGCGATAGCGGCGGAACTGGGTATTTCAGAAGTGATCGCCGATATACTGCCAGATGGAAAATTGAACGCTGTCAAAGAGTTGCAGGAAGGCGGGCACAAGGTTGCCTTTGTGGGGGACGGTATCAATGATGCCCCTGCGTTGGCTGCGGCCGATATTGGCGTTGCGATTGGAACGGGCACCGATGTTGCCATTGAAAGCGCTGACGTTGTGCTGATGTCGGGTGATCCAAAAGGTGTTTTGAATGCTATCACCATCAGCCGCGCAACCATGCGGAATATCAAGGAAAATCTGGTTTGGGCCTTTGGATATAACGTGTTGCTGATCCCGGTTGCCGCAGGTGTTCTTTATCCAATTTTGGGGCTGCTGTTGTCGCCTATGCTGGCCGCCGGGGCGATGGCATTGTCGAGCGTTTTTGTCGTCACAAACGCTCTCCGGTTGCGCTGGGCAGGAAACTAAACGCCGTCGGATTTTGCGTCGGACAAGCGTCGGCAAAACGTATGGCAGCACCGTTCGGTGGGAGTTACACGTTGTAAACACAAAACCGCTGGGCGGCAGACTGCCTGATATTGCTGGTCGAGTTGAAATTGCAGACAAACGTCCCAAAATATAAACGAGTTGTTTTGAGGAGAGCCAACGAATGAAATGCCCTGTTGACGGAGCCACCCTTGTTATTTCCCAGCGTGATGGGGTGGAGATTGATTATTGCCCGGATTGTCGTGGCGTTTGGTTGGACCGGGGCGAGTTGGACAAGATCATCGAGCGGTCGGCTGATGCACCAGGTGGGTACTCCGAGGATCGCCGTGATGGGAAGCGCCACAAGAAGGGTGGGTTCCTGTCGGAGATGTTTGATATTTTCGATTAAGACGCGGTGCGCATAACCGCGCTATAGATCGTCTGGGGTCAGCCGGAAGGCTTTGCCGAAACCACCGTTGACGTGGATGTATGTCGGCTCCAGACTGAACATCAAAAAATCAGTGAAGTCGTAGTAGAGTTTGGCTTTGGGGATCGCCCTTAGCCACGTCTCCTTGTGCGCCGCTTTGTCGGCCTCTCTTGCCACGCATTGCAGCGTCATGCGTGGGTGGGTCAGGGGATCACCTTTATCTTGCGGCTCTCCGATCAGGGCCGAGCAGGTCGGGTTTGCTTGTAGCCCTTGTGTGTGGGTTGAAAGCGTTGAGATCAACGTGAGCAGAGCATTGTCGGCCCATAGCATCGCGACACGGGCGACGTAGGGCTGGCCTTCCAGCGTGACGGCCAAGGCCCCGAACCGGGTTTCGGTCAGCAAGTCCGTTGCCAGCTTGCGTGCTTCGGGGGTGGTGGGGTTAATGGTCATTTTGGCCCTGTCGAAATCTTGTTCATTCTTAGATTTTGGGTGGTTTGGTTGCAAGCGGAGGCTCCTGCGTCGGCGAAACCTATGGCACCACCGGGCTTGCCGGATCGCGTGACGCTAGCAACCTGACGATCACAGGGCGGCTCGATTCCGCCGAAAATGCCATCATGCCTTTTGCCGAACACCGGCACCGCCCTAGGTTACCTCAGCGAACAGGAACAAACCTTTTGGACATCCCATGACCACCTGGAACCGCACCATTACCTTTGCAGTCGCGTTATGTACCGCCGCATTTTTGATGATGGTGCTCTATACCGGGGCAGGTGGCATGTATTTCGAAGGCACTTGGGCCGAGCGTTCCGGCCGTGCTGATGAGATTGCCGAACGGGCGGCACGCGCCGCCGCAGCGGATAACAAGACAGCTGATGAAAGTGTCGCAATGGCTGATGTTGAGCCGGCCGATGAGGCGCCTGTCGAAGAGGCCCCCGCGGTTGAAGAAGACGTCGCGCCAGAAGAAGAGACCGCGAGCGCCGCATCCAGCGCTTATCCCGATTTGCCCGGTGACATCGCGAATGGCGAGGCGATCTGGCGTCAATGTTCGGCCTGCCATGTTAACGATGCCGAGCAGAACCGCATCGGTCCCCATCTGGTCGGTGTTCTGGGGCGCGAGGTCGCTTCTGTTGACGGGTTTCGTTATTCGGATGCCTTGCTGGAGCTAGACGGCCAATGGACACCCGAGCAGTTGAACGTCTGGCTGGAGAACCCAAGCGATTATGCGCCGGGCACAAAGATGTCCTATCGCGGCGTGAGCGATCCGACGGATCGTGAGGATATCATCAAGTATCTGTCGCAATTCTGAAGGGAGCAGCCCCCGCCAGAATATTTGTCTACCGCGACCTGATCGTCGCCTCACGCGATCCGCATCATCAGCACCATGGCGGCGAGCGCGCAGGCGATGCCGAGATATTCGCGCAGGAAAATCTGCTCGTCGAACCAGACCACACCGATCACGCAAAGCGCCAGCAGGGTGAGCATCGAATAGGCGACCCCAGCCTGTGCCAACGTGACGTGGCGCATCGCGTAGAACCAGAAAATAGCTGAGACGCCATAGATGGCGACGCCCGCGAAGACGTAACCGGACCAGAGCGGTTTGCCGTTGTCGGCGGCGAGTTTGAGAACGAAATCACCGGCGATGACGACCGCCGCAGTGATGAATGCAAAGAAAAAACCGAATAGAACTTGTGTCATATGTCCGCCCTTTTTTGGAAAGCTCCCCACTGTCGCGGGGCGGGATTAATGGGCGGAGTGTGACAGGTTTGGTGTTTTTGGGGGAGTAGGGAATTTGTTACCTTTTTGGGGGTCAAGCGCTGAGGGCAGCGGCGAGTAATCTTGGATATAGTCATTCCTTGCGCATACAGGCGAGATTTAAGTCTAAGTGAAATCTACGCCCGCCGGATTTCAAGCCTGCTGGTTTAACGATGCCGCTGATTTCAGGGTATCACACAACCTATTGTTGCGTTATTGTTGCCCTCACTTGTTTTTAGTTTATCAAAAGAGCGCCTAAACATGAAGAAGGAAGCCAAGCTGCTATGCGAAAGAGGAATCAACTCACTAGTATTAGCCATTGAACACTTCAATCGACCCAGCGACCGAGGTCGAATAGAAGCAGTTCTGATTTTCTTGGATCATTCCTTCGAGATGCTACTTAAGGCTGCTATATTGGAGCGAGGCGGCAAGATACGAGCGCCACGAGCAAAGCAAACGCATGGTTTTGATAAGTGCGTCAGAATCGCGCTAACAAATGAAAGCGTAAAATTTGTAAATGAAGAGCAAGCATTGACAATGCAAGCCGTAAACGGATTGCGCGATGCGGCGCAACACCATATTGTAGATGTTTCGGAAGGCCACCTTTATATTCATGCTCAAGCATCCGTGACTTTATTCCGAGATATTCTGAAAGATGTGTTTGATATCTCGCTCTATGATTATTTTCCCGAAAGAGTACTTCCTGTTTCAACGCGCCCTCCTGCGGACTTGACAACGCTATTTGATGAAGAGGTGGAAGAGATTAAAAAATTATTGGCGCCGGGTTCGCGACAGGCAATCGCCGCTAGAGCAAAGCTGAGAGGTCTTGCCATCCTTGAAGGATCTGTAAGCGGGAACAACTTGCAGCCGACTCCAACAGAATTGAGAAAGTACTGCACTGAAATAAAGGACGGTCGCACATGGCAAGATATATTTCCTGGAGCAGCATCATTATGCCTTGAGACGTCAGGCGAAGGTCACAACTTAAATCTTAGAATATCAAAAAAGGAAGGCGTTCCGATAAGATTAATAAGTGAAGGCGAGCAGGGCAGTGGTGTCGTTGCTATTCGACGTGTAAGCGAAACAGATTTCTACACTTTAACTTTGCAAAGACTTTCAGAACACATTGGGATCGGTCGAAACAAGCTGTTGGAAGTCATTCGATATCTGAAAATTCAAGATGAGCCCGAGTATTTCAAGATAATCAAGGTTGGAAAGGTGGAAAGTAAGCTTTATTCACAAAAAGCAATTGCGAAGCTAAAAATGGAAATTCCCAAACTTGATGTAGAAGAGATTTGGAGGGGACGCAAAAAGTAGGTTCGCGTTTTTCGTTTCTTTGCAGCTATTTTTTTCCCCCATATCTACTCTTCCCGCCACGCATGCCCCCCCGGCCACCAGTACTCCGCCCCGCAGCCTTCTGTGCATCCCCAACGGCCTTATCCACGGCCTGTTGCCGCGCCAGTGGGTCGTCGCTGACCACGAGGTCCACTGTTTCCAGTCGCTTGACTTCGTCCCTTAATCGGGCGGCTTCTTCGAATTCGAGGTTCTCTGCCGCTTTGCGCATGTCGGTCCGCAAACCGTCGAGGACCGCTTGCAGGTTGGCTCCGGCCATGGGTTTGTCGACCTTGGCCGTCACCCGGTTCATGTCCACGTCGCCTTTGTAGAGGCCGGCGAGGATATCCTCGACGTTCTTTTTGACCGTCGTCGGCGTGATCCCGTGTTCCACGTTATAGGCTGTTTGTCTCGCCCGGCGGCGGTTGGTTTCCTTGATCGCGCGGTCCATGGAGCCGGTGATCCGGTCGGCGTACATGATGACGCGGCCCTCGGCATTCCGCGCGGCGCGTCCGGTGGTTTGTACCAGTGAGGTTTCAGACCGCAGGAAGCCTTCTTTGTCCGCGTCGAGGATCGCCACCAGCCCGCATTCGGGGATGTCGAGGCCTTCGCGCAGCAGGTTGATCCCGATCAGCACGTCGAAGGCACCAAGGCGCAGGTCGCGCAGGATCTCGATCCGTTCGATCGTGTCGATGTCGGAGTGCATATAGCGGACTTTGATCCCCTGTTCGTGCATGTATTCGGTCAGATCCTCGGCCATGCGTTTGGTCAGCGTCGTGACCAGCGTGCGGTAGCCGTCGGCGGCGACCTTGCGGACCTCGTCCAGCAGGTCGTCGACTTGCATTTCGACGGGTCGGATTTCGATTTCGGGGTCGATCAGGCCGGTGGGGCGGATGATCTGTTCGGTGAAGACGCCGCCAGCCTGTTCCAGCTCCCACGCCGCCGGGGTTGCGCTGACGAAGACGGACTGAGGGCGCATGGCGTCCCATTCCTCGAACTTGAGCGGCCGGTTGTCCATGCAGGAGGGCAGGCGGAATCCGTGTTCGGCCAGTGTCATCTTGCGTCTGAAGTCACCTTTGTACATGCCGCCGATTTGCGGGACGCTGACGTGGCTTTCGTCCGCGAAGACGATGGCATTGTCGGGGATGAATTCGAACAGGGTGGGGGGAGGCTCGCCGGGGGCGCGGCCTGTCAGATAGCGCGAGTAGTTTTCGATGCCGTTGCAGACGCCGGTGGCTTCGAGCATTTCAAGATCGAAGTTGCAGCGCTGTTCGAGCCGCTGCGCCTCTAGCAGTTTGCCGTCGGCGACGAGTTGGTCGAGCCGGGTGCGCAGTTCTTTTTTGATCCCGATGATCGCCTGCTGCATGGTCGGGCGCGGCGTGACGTAGTGGCTGTTGGCGTAGATGCGAACCTTTTCGAACGTGTCAGTTTTTTCGCCGGTCAGCGGGTCGAATTCGGTGATGTTTTCGAGTTCTTCGCCGAAGAAGGACAGTTTCCATGCCCGGTCATCGAGGTGGGCGGGCCAGATTTCAAGGCTATCGCCGCGTACGCGAAAGCAGCCGCGCTGGAAGGCCTGATCATTGCGCCGGTATTGCTGGGCGATGAGGTCGGCCATGATTTTGCGCTGGTCGTATTCGCGGCCAATGTGCAGGTCTTGCGTCATGGCGCCGTAAGTTTCGACCGAACCGATACCGTAGATGCAGGAGACTGACGCGACGATGATCACGTCGTCCCGTTCCAGAAGCGCGCGGGTGGCCGAGTGGCGCATCCGGTCGATCTGTTCGTTGATCTGGCTTTCTTTTTCTATGTAGGTGTCGGAGCGGGCGACATAGGCCTCGGGCTGGTAGTAGTCGTAGTACGATACGAAGTATTCGACGGCGTTGTCGGGGAAGAACCCCTTGAATTCGCCGTACAATTGCGCCGCAAGCGTCTTGTTAGGCGCGAGGATGATGGCAGGGCGCTGCGTTTCCTCGATCACCTTGGCCATGGTGAAGGTCTTGCCGGTGCCGGTGGCACCAAGGAGAACTTGGGATTGCTCGCCGGATTTCACACCTTCGCTGAGTTCCTTGATCGCTGTGGGCTGATCGCCTGCTGGTTCGAACTCTGTTTTGAGGACGAATTGCTTGCCGCCTTCCAGCTTTTCACGGGTTTTGACATCCGGGGCCGGGTTGGAGAGGTAGTAATGTGGGTCAGCTTCGATCGTGGACATGGAGGATTCCTCTGATTAACCCATAGTTGTTGCGATTGGGAGATGGTTCAAGAGGGGTGCTGACAGTGAGTGTCAGGATGGAGCGGCATGTGCCGTTTGGCTATGGGCTATTCTTTGGACATGTCGAGCAGGGTGGTCAGATAGGGAAGCGATCGCAGTTCTTTCTCATTTCTTTTCATCTGGTGAATTGTTGTGTGCGCTATGATGACCGCCGCCCATTGAATCAGGCGTAATTGGGTCGTATCGAGTGCCTCGGCGAAAACCGGGCCGCGACTATTGATGCGCTTGATAAAGTCGGAAATTGTCAGGTTGTTGTAGGGTGCCACCAAAGCCTTGGCGAGTTCAAAAGCAGGATCAACGCGAAGGCCCTTGGGGTCTATGACACGCGGACCCTTTGGAGACAGAATGACGTTACTGAACCCTAGGTCACCATGGATCACGCGTTCTTTTGTCGTGGTTTGCGCAAGATGATCCAAGAGCACTGCCGCGCGTTGAAAGGCATCTTCATAAGGACTAGAGTTTTGCTCGCTGAGATGAGTTTTGAAGTCCTTTTTCAGTCCAGGTACGATGCGGCGATATATGAATCGAAATCTGAAGTTTGTTGTCGACACAGCATGCGCCGCTTCGGCGAGAAGGCTGATCGCCCGCGCATCCTGACCTTCGGCTACCAATTCATCGAGTGTCGGGCCCTCAAGCCATTCCATTAATACCGCAGCCTGCCATGCACTGCTGCGATGAATCTCCACCCCTACTTCTGGACCAAGATTGCGTAAGAAACGTACGGCAGCGCCTTCACCGGCAGAGCCAAGTCTTTTGTACAATTTAAAAGCTGCAAGCCCGTCGGGCCCATCAGCCTTAAAGACATATGCGCGTCGCGTTTCGGCCACGCGGTCATTCAATGTCAGCCCCCAGCGTAGTGCAATCTTGTTGGCTGCGGCGTCGACCGTTTGTTCATTCAATTTCATGATAATGTCGGGCGCTCTGAGATCGAAAGATCGTACTTTAGCTCGACTGGGAACAGAATAGCAACGATATCAGATTTCATGGCCGTTGAACAAAAGGTGAGGTCACGTCGTTGCGGGCGAACACGGTTGACGTTTCTTTGATTGATCATAGTGTCCGGTCAAACCTGAAAGGAATGTGATCCATGTCCAACCATATTGATCCCGCCAAACTTGACCGTCTTGCAGAGGTTGCGGTGCGCACTGGCGTCAACCTGCAACCGGGGCAGGATTTGGTGATCACCGCGCCGATGGCCGCGTTGGATCTGGTTCGCCTGATCACTGTGCATGCCTACAAAGCCGGGGCCGGGATCGTGACGCCGTTTTTCAACGATGATGCGATTACTTTGGCGCGGTATGAACATGCGCCGGATGAGAGTTTTGACCGTGCTCCGAATTGGTTGTTTGAGGGGATGGCCGCGGCATTCAAAGACGGAGCCGCGCGCATGGCGATTACCGGGGATGACCCGATGTTGTTGGCGGATCAGGACCCGACGAAGGTCGCCCGGCTCAGCAAGGCCAATTCGCTTGCGGCCAAACCGGCGATGGACCCGATTGTCGGCTTCGAGGTGAACTGGAATATCGTGGCCTATCCCGGCGCTGCATGGGCATCCCGCGTGTTTCCAGACCTGCCGGTGGAAGAGGCGCAGGGCAAGCTGATGGATGCAATTTACAGTGCGTCCCGGTTGGATGGTGATGACCCGGTCGCAAACTGGGAGGCGCATACGGCGCGGCTAAAGGAGCGAACGACTTGGCTGAATGAAATGAACTTCAGTGCCTTGCATTACAAAGGTCCGGAGACCGATCTGATGCTGGGATTGGCGGAGGGCCATATCTGGAAGGGTGGCGCCTCTCCCGCGCTGAATGGCGTGGTATGCCAGCCGAATATCCCGACTGAGGAAGTTTTTACCTGCCCGCATGCTTACAAAGTCGAAGGCATGGTTGCGGCGACCAAGCCGCTGGCCCATCAGGGTAATGTGATCGAGGATATCGCCGTCCGATTTGAGGCAGGCCGTATTGTTGAGGCGACGGCAAGCAAGGGCCAAGACGTGCTTCGTGAGTTGCTTAAAACCGATGACGGGGCAAGCCGGATTGGCGAGGTGGCGCTGGTTCCTCATTCCAGCCCGATCAGCCAGTCGGGAACACTGTTTTACAACACGCTGTTTGATGAGAACGCATCCTGCCATATTGCGCTGGGCCAGTGCTATGCCGATACGATTGAAGGCGGATCTGATCTGTCACCGGACGAGATCAAGCAGAAAGGTGGTAATCAGAGCATCATTCACGTTGATTGGATGATGGGGTCTGATGCGGTGGATATCGACGGCATTACCAAGACCGGAGAGCGGGTGCCTGTGATGCGTGGGGGTGAGTGGGCGGATTCTTGATCGAAAACCGCGCCGCTGATACGCCACAAGTCTTACGCAAAACATGACGCCAACATGGCCCCGCTGGAACGAGATCCAGCCATCACCGCCCCGGAAGGCGCGCGATGTAGATTTGCGCGTTTTGAACAAAGGCCATTGGCTTTGGTTTCCAGGGCGGCACCAAGTGGTAGCTGCCCTTTCTTTTACACAACGAAAGAGACCTGCGCTGATGCCATGTCAGTCCCCACGTTGCGAATACCTCAAGAGATGTAGTGCAGGCAATTTTCTTAACCGAAAAGTATCTATTTTCGTGTCCTGTAAGATCGTATATTTCTCATATATTATTGATATACATTGATTATTTTCAATATATATACGTCGATATCCCTTGCTACATGATCAGCTTTCAGTTGTCTTTTATCCAGACTCGAATGACGCGGATATCACCGGCTAAGTGTCTAAGGTGAGCTAAATGTTTCATGTCTTGTCGCGCTAGGGCAGGTGGCGGGGAATCTATTTTTCGCCCCCCGCATAAGTTGAGGGGGCTTGGTCGCAGACCTGAATAAGTCTGAGACACGGCAGTCCGTCAAACACTGGGAAATTGACGACTGAAAGGAACACATAATGAGCAATGATAGCTATGCACAAGACTTCTATGGAGAGAGCAGCGACAGTTTTGAATTCCAAAGGAGTGCCGAATTAGGCGCTCACTTCGCGTACCTCCAATCAGGCCCCGAGGCCGCGGTTCTGGCGTCCGTGGAAACGGGCCTAATCGATGAAACGAACGGCGGTCCAACGACCATCATGGAAACAATCAAGGATGCTTTTGACGATAGCTTGATCGCGCGGGACATCGATGTTGATGAGTTGAGTATCAGTCAGTTTGGCGCGTTTGAATTGGCGGCCACCCAGATCGACACGATCCTCAACTCCGACATCGAAACCAGCGATGATGTTACAGAGCTGCTTGGCGACGAGGTCAATGTGAGTTTTGTTGATGATTTCACCGCAACGGACGGTACCGATTTGAACGGAGTAGCCGTTCTTGAAACGGACGAGATCATCATCGACAGCGCCCTTGAGGGTGAGGAGTTGCGCGAAACCTTGGCGGAAGAAGTCGCGGAAACCGCCTATCAGCAAGCCTATGGCACGACATCAGCAGGGGACTTTGGAGCAGAGGTTCTGGCGCGTATTGAGGGCCTGCAAGACGAAGATCTACTGGCTGAATATACTGCAGTTGGGGAAGCCGACACGGTCGAGACAGAGTTTGGAACCGCAGAAGCCTATGCCGATAGAGATGCGGTCGATCCAGTTATAGACGACATCATCGCTGGTAATTCTAACCTTTCCTCCGGTGCGGCAGCAACCGTCGACGAAGATGAGTTCGATCGCATTTTTTCTGAAGTTAATGGGCTCACGGGTGGTGGTGGAACAAATTTGTTCGGTGAATCTCCATATGAAATTTTGACTGGACTCGACGGTAACATCAATAGTTATGACATTGATGGAGATGGTAACAGCACAACAAAAATAACTTATTTCATCGACAACTACGGTTATTCTGTCCCGGGTACAGAAACGGCGGAAATTGTCGGTGGGGCCACTACTGGGACCCTGCTGCCGATCGATGGCAAGAGCAGCACCCTATTTGGTAGTGCGTCTGAATCCGCTTATACAGATTTCAGTATAACGTTGTCGGAGGGTGAACAATATACGACGAGTGAGTCGTTTACGTGGAGCGCCGGTGTGAGTGTAACGGGAAAGGCGGGTTTTTTGGGAAGCGGAACAGAAGTAACTGTTGAAGCTTCAACTGGAGAAACTCTTACAGAAAGCAACACCGTTACCGCGTCGACATCGGTGACCTATAACGGCAGAGTCTACCAATCAGACTATGAAGAGGGAGATACCATTTCTTATGGACTTCACACATTGATCCTGAACGAACCGGAGATTGAAGACTTCTACAGCATTTATTTCGAAGCAAGTGATGCTGATGGTGTGGAAGGTCACTTTGCAATAGATGTTTATGACACACAAACCATATCCGATTTTTACTACGACGTCGTTCAAACCGATGTCAACGTCAACGACATGACGGACGTCCCTGTAAACATAGACTTTGTCTAAATGTATATGCTGTTAAATGAAGAAATGACTTCGCAGACTTAAAATGGTGAGAACTCGGTCGGTGATGGGCATTGTGTATGTCCATCACTTCCGGGAGTGAGTTGATCTGGGCACCTCCACCGCGCCATTAAAATCGGCCGATCCGCTATCTCGAGCAGATTCCGCGTCACACCGCCGAATACCACTTCGCGCGATCGAGAATGGCCGTAAGCCCGCTGACGATCATATGGGCGCTCATTTCGCGGCGCGGAACGTAAGTAGTTCGCCCGACCTGCGGTTCGGTATTGGCCAGCATCACCACATCATGAAATGGAAAGTCGCGGGTTCGATCCTCGTCGCGACCGCCAATTTGATCCTTTGATGATATTGAAACTCTTGCGCGTCATGATCGATTGCCCGATAAAGCTGCCAGCGACAGGAGACGACAATGCGCGCACGAATTTACAAGCCGGCCCGGACCGCCATGTCATCTGGTACAGCCAAAACCAAGCACTGGGTGCTTGAGCATGTGGCAGAGACTGCGCGCGAGATTGATCCTTTGATGGGTTGGACGTCTTCGAATGATACGCAGGCACAGGTGAAGCTGGAGTTTGATACCAAGGAAGCGGCGTTGGATTATGCCAAGGAAAATGGCATCGACGCCGTCGTGCAGGAACCCCAAAAGCGCAAGGTAAATATCCGCCCCGGTGGCTATGGCGATAATTTTGCCACCAACCGACGCGGCGTGTGGACGCATTAGCGCTGGAAACAGGTTTTGAGGTCCGATAGGACTGTGCTCAGCGGTCCGATAGCTCAACTGGATAGAGCAGCTGACTTCTAATCAGCAGGTTGAGGGTTCGAGTCCTTCTCGGATCGCCATTTTTCTTTAGGTTCATCCTTTCTGTGGCGCAGAGTTTAGATCAGTAGTACCAAAAAACCAGTCTCGGTTACGGTTAACCCATTGGTTTCAATTTGAAATTATTCTTCGTTAATTTAAGAACTTGTTAACTGTCGCCGACTGACTGTTCCCCTTACCGGCGTGTTTTCGACGCCGCGTGGTTGCTTTGAACAACACGTAGGGGAGCGATGATGTTTGATGGTCAGGGTGTCTTTGCCGCGTCGGATGATCTGGTGCAAGAGTTGGGTGACGGTTTTTTGTTGCCGGGCGGTGTTGGACCTGTTTGGAAACTGGTGTTCGACTGGATCGGCGCGATTGTGCTTCTGCCGGCCCTTGCGCTTGTCACTGTCGGACTGCTGATTTTGAACCCGTTTTTTAACAAAGGTCCGCTGTTTTTCCTGCAAGACCGGATGGGGCATCAGTGCAGGCCGTTTGCGGCATTCAAATTTCGCTCCATGTCCTGTCAGGCACAGGGTGAGCGGGGGGCCTTTGATGCGTTGGAGACACATCGCATCACGCGCCTTGGACATTATCTACGCAAGATGCGGTTGGATGAATTGCCGCAGATTATTAACGTTTTGCGTGGGGAGATGAGTCTGATTGGCCCGCGCCCCGATAGTCTTGAACATGCGCGTGTTTATGTGAGGACTGTGCCGGGTTACCGTGCCCGTCATTGCATCCGCCCCGGTATTTCGGGACTTGCCCAGACAGAGGTGGGGTATGTTGAGGATCGCGCGGCATTGGATCGCAAGGTCGCTGCGGATCTGCATTATGCGGCCCGCTGCAGTATCCGGCTTGATCTGTGGATTGCATGGCGAACCGTGGTTGTGGTGTTCGGTCGGGGAGGTGCCTGAGCCCAGGTCTTAGTCGACAGGCTTGATCATTCCACTGGTAACCTCGACCGCTGTAAGCGTGTTGGACACATAGGCGCCGGTGTCGATTGCCGCCTTGCCGTTGCCGATGATCGGCTCTGGTACAATTGTATGTCCATGGATGATCCACTGCCCGTCGTTGCGGGCGATATGATCAAAGTCGGGGTGTCCCCATGACAAGCTGTCAGCGTCTTGTTCGTCCAAAGGTATGCGGGGGGCCGCGCCGGCATGGACGACGGCCACATTGCCGTTTCTGTAGATATAGGGCAGGCGCAGCAGCCACGGCTGCAGATGGGCGATGGCCTTCGTCATTTGTTGGCTTGCTTCAATCAAGACCTTATCGGGCACATTTGGGCTGATATCCGGGATATCGAAGCTTTCCAGCGTTTGCTGTCCGCCATTGCGCAGCCAGCGCCGCCCGTGCTTTTCAGGATCAGACAGGAACTTCAGCAACATTTCTTCGTGGTTTCCGCGCAGGCAGATGAGCTTGTTGGCTCGCTCTAATTCGAAAACGGTCTGCAAGACGAATGCGCTGTCTGGACCGCGGTCAATATAGTCCCCGACGAGAACGATCGGTTGCTCGCGCACAATCAGCTTATCGAGGAGCGGTAGCAACAGGTCCAGCCGTCCGTGAACATCACCGATCACGAAAAACGGCGTGTCAGGCTCGGGTGGCGGTCCCCCGAACCGGGATTTTCCGAATGGTATAATGGATTGAAGCAACGACATTTTTTGTATTGTAGTGCGGTTTGCTAACCTTGACCAATTGGTATGTCTGTTGCCGTCGGCGGCATTCCACCGTTCGTTGTAACAAGGATTCTATAAGGGTATCGATTTACGTAGGTCGCCTCACTTCTTGATGGAGACCTAGATGTCTGATCCCTTTGAATCCGATTACGTTAATCTTTCTTCCCCAGCTGTTTCACATTACCTGATTTCGCCCTCCGATGTTGTGGATTTGCCGGTGCGTCCGCGCGCGATTTACGTGAATGCTGCTGGAACGGCAGTGTTGCAGGACGCAAGTGGCGACGTTGTGAGCTATGATCTGGCTGCGGGTACTGTTCTAACGCTTCGTCCTGATCGTGTCTTGGCCACCGGTACTACGGCCCAGCTGATCGCGTGGTACTAAGCGATGATCGGGCTGGATCTTTCCCCCCGGCAATATCCGCGCCTGACTGGTGACATAGCTCCCGCCCCTTTGGCCGACTTCTTTGTTGGCGGTGGTGGACAATCTGTGGCGCTGGCCGCCGGAGCGGATAGTGCCTTGTCCGTCTGGACCGAGATCGCCCCCAATTGCGCCGCCTGTCTGCGTTTTGACAATGACGACCCCGGCACCCGCTATTCGTGGCGCGAGACACTGGTGATGGAACTGCGCAATATCTACCCGGTCGGCGAAATGGTATTGTCTGGCTCGTGGTCAAAACTGCAGTCGTCCGGGTCAGGCCTAACCGGCAGCTATATTGGCAATCGCGCCGTGAGCACATCGGCATTGGGGGCGACCGCGACTGTTACGGTTGATCGTGCAGACCCTTACGATGTGTGGGTCTATTACACCGGGCGGACGAATGGTGGCTATTGCCGGGTGGATATTGATGGGTCGCAGGAGCTCGTGACAGAAATCTCTGATCCTGATGGGTTGGGTTTCAAGGCTTTTCCGACCTTTTCTAACACTGACCTGCAGCGCAAACAGGTCGTGAAAATCGCTTCAGGTCTCACTGGGGCGCATGAGGTCGTCATCACCAACGGTGGCGCTGCCGTTCCCGGTGGTAGCAATATCCTGATTGAGGCGGTAGCGATTACCGGCTCTTTGGCTGATCCGCGTATTTTGCCCCCAATGTGGCAATCAAATGGTGCCTACGAAATGGGTGATGAGGTGCAGTTTGGCGGTCGGTATTACTCTGCCCGTGCCAACGGTCTTAGTGGCGCCGACGGTCCGACGCATACGGGCGGGATCGCTTCGGATGGTGCTTTGGATTGGCGGGTCGATAATCGGCCGACCTATCCGGTTTTCGTTGCTGCAGATTACCCGTCAGAGCGGGAATATGCTTTGCGCTTTTCTGCGGGGACGGGAAGCACCGAGGTCGGTGGGCAGACCCACGGCAATGAGCCGTTGCAAAGTCGACAGGTGTTGATCGACGGGATGACTTGGGTGCCTTCGACTATGGGCAATGGTCTGACGGTTGGCGGTCAGATCAGCATTGTTGAGACGACGCAATGGCAATACGCCAATGGTGATCCGTTCGGAGACTGCACCCTGAGCCGCACTATCGATCCCGGATCTGTTCGTCACGATATCAATGTAGATGGCACCGGCGCGGAAGGTACGTTTGAGTGGTTCTATGCCGGTATGGTGCCATTTGTTCGATGGGATGGTGAGTTGCGCCGCACAGTGTTCGATACGCTTGAAGCGCCGCGTTTGGCCCCGGTTAATCTGACGGACTATGCTGGCAGTGTTGCCGCTGATCAGACTTATGCTGATGTGCAGCGTATTGGCCTGACGGCGACCATTGAGGATCGTAGTCTGGTTTATGGTCATGAGGCGGGTGCCACGCCTTTGTCAGGCAATCGGCTGAATGCGTTTGATGTGTTCTGGCGTCCGAACATTACGGGTGCATCTGAAAGCGGCAGTCAGGATTGGCAGGCCAAAGCTTATATCCGTGCAGAGTCGGAGGATACGTTGAGCTTATCTGACGGCGACAGGATGGCATTTTACAGCCTTCATGTGCTGCGGATGGCCTAGGGTTGCTGGAATTTCTGCCGGGCGGTCATGAATTTGGTCGCCCGGTTGAATTGCGTTTTGCGCAAGTCGGTTTCTGTCAGCACAAGGCCCGCTATTTTTGCGCCGCAATCTTTCAGTTGTTCAAGACCCGCGAGCACAGTCTGGCTTGGCGTCTTTTGCCAACGTACATTGTAAACAACCACGTCGGATATTGGCACCAGTAACAGGGTATCGGTTGCCAAGAGCGGTGGTGGGGCGTCAATAATGATGACGTCGTAGCTTTCCCGCGCCTTGGCAAGGCATGCGCCAAAGTCAGGAAGGGCGAAGATGTCTGCCGGGTTTGCCAGTATCTGCCCCGCTGGCAGGATATCCGCACCCAGTTTTACATCATGATGCACCGCTTGCGACAGAGGGATGTCCCCTCCAATCACAGCTGTCAGACCGGGGCCATTATAACAGGGTATATGGCGCGAGAGGGCGGGGGTGCGCAGATCGGCCTCTATCAACAGCGTTTTCTTTTTGATGCTTGCAAAGCTTTGTGCGAGAGCGATGGACTGGGCGGTTTTGCCTTCTGCTGGCAGGCTTGACGTGGAGAGGATGATTTTTGGTATACTGCCGCTTTGTGGCACTGTCAGCGCAGTGCGAAGCTGCCGGATCGCCTCGGCCATGGGCGATAGGGGCGCGTTCCCAAGGTGCTTGAGTTTACTTTTTGTCAGACGCGGCAACTGCGCCAGGACTTTGTAGCCAGTGGCTTGACTGAGATCTTGGGCATTGTTGAAACCCTGCCGGAAGACATGGCTGGCAGCGAGAATGATGAACCCGGTCACAACCCCAATCAGTGCAGCTATTGCCAGGATCAACGATTTGCGCGGGGCCACGTATTGCCCCGGAGATGCGTAGGATAAGATACGGCTGTCGGCGGTTTGCAAGTCCCGCTCAATCCTCGTTTGCTGTAACCGCGCCAGAAAGGTCTGGTAGAGAACTCGCGTTGTGTCTGCTTCCCGGCGCAATTGCTGAAGTTGGATCAGTCCGGCTGAACGGTCGGCCAGCTTGGTCTCAAGGTTGATCTGGAAATCCTGCAAAGCAGAAGCCTGCGCACTGTAGCGCCGCACATCCGCTTGGAGCGGGGTTGGCTCATCTGCCATGTTCAATTTCGTTTGGGCCTCGATCAGAGCTGCTTGCGTTTCGGCCAAGCGAGTGCGTGTTTCGACGGCTTGCTGACTGAGCAGATCCAGTGATTGCGGGTCCGGGGTTGGCGCGGAGGCGATCAGGTCGTTGATCGCAATTTCCTTTGCTTCCAGCTGCGTTTGCAGTTCGTACACCTGATCGGTGAGCCACGTGGCTGCCTGATCTGCCGCCGCATTTCGTGCAGCAATCTGGTCGGATAGGTAAAGTTCTGCCAATGCGTTGGCCACAATTGCGGCCTTGTCTGCATCGCCGGAACTGGCGCTGATCTGGAAGATATAAGTGTTGCGCGGATTATTAACTGAAATCGCGCCAGCCAGATTAGCGATTGTTTTGTTCATGATGGCGGTTTCGTTAGGTGGTTCGGGCCGCTGCCCCATCAGCAGGTTCCGCAGTTTGGTCCTTACGCTGTTGATGGACAGCGGGTTGGACGGCGTCAGGTAACGGTTAAATTCGGGGTCCTCGAGCAGGTTCAATGACGTGACAACCTGACCCAATAGGTGACTGGAGCGGAACAGTTGCAGTTTTGTATTGATGCTTATTGGATCGATGGGGGCGAATGTTTCGATATCGCCGACCAATTTTTGTGATGGGCTTATCTGTAAAGTTGCTGTGGCGGAGTAGCGTGGTTGTGTCATGGCAAAGGCATAGTACCCCGCCAACAGAACGGCGATGGCGGTGCAAAGGATGATGATCCATTTGCCTGCCCAGACCTTAAAAAACAGCTCGGCCAGATCAACAGGTGGGATCTCTTGTGCGGTTGGCACCATGTAAGGCGGCACGCCCACCGCGCTGTTATGTGTCAGGTTTTGCATGGCGCGAGATCACCCTTTCCCGTGTGTGACTGGTGCAAGAATGCAAGCCACGGCGTCAGAGTGACTGCCCGCCGAAAGAACCACGGTTTGGTTAACCCAAAATTAATCCTGCTGAATCACGAATGAACACAACGTCGATTTGGTTAACGATGTATGTGAAACGAGCCGAGATTTATGATCCAAAATCTGATTGCCAGAACCGCCGGTAGTGTCGGGGCGCAGACCTTTGTGTTGCGGTCTGCGCTGATAGGCGTGAATTTTGTCATTATGCTTGGTTTGGCCGCTTTGCTGGGGCTGGAGGCATATGGCGCGCTGATGGTCGCCTGGGGGCTGACGCTGGTCATGTCCACAATTCTGTCGGTCGGTGGCCCGCTTGCGATGTTGCGCAATCTGACCAATGGCGGCGTGATGAGCCACCGCGGGCTTTTTGATCAGGCCATTCTGTATCCCGCCCTTGTCGCGGCGGTTTGTTGGATTGTCCTGCCGCGCTGGCTGCCGATTGCGGATTGGCAGATCATCATCCCCTCCGCATTTTTCATTAACGCAGTGACCTGTCTGGCGAGCCTTGCACGGGCGTTGGGTAGCATCCGGGTCTCCATGGTTTTGCGCGACGGCGCACCGCAACTGGCCCTTGGTCTAGCTGCTTTCTGCATGTTGATCTGGCCTTTCCTGCCGCCGCTTTTCATCATTGGCGTCGCGGGAGCGATCCTTGGGCTGGTGACGCTGGTTGGTCTCTATCGTTGTGCCCTGCATCCGGAGTTTTGCCGAATTGTCGAACCGGGCAGGGCGGTTCTGCCGATTGAGACCGGTTTGTGGGGTGCTTCTGTTCTGGGCATGGTGTTGGCCCAGATTGACATCATTGTTGGCAGTCGTTTTCTCAGCGGGGATCAGATCGGCCTTTATGCGCTGCTCAAGCGTATCGCAAATCTGGTTGCACTTCCGGTTAGCGTAGCGACTTGGATAACTGCGCCGCCCGTTTCTGCTGCTTTTGGTGCAGGTGATGACGAGGGTCTTCAAGCAGCAAGCCGTCGCGGTAGTCGGGTTGCGTTGGTTCCTGGTATTTTGCTTTTTCTAACGGCGGTTTTTGCGCTGCCGTTCCTCCCGTTGGATAGTGAGCCGCAGGGGAGTCTGATTTACCTCACACTGCTTGGTAGCGCGATGGTGCAGGTTGTATTTGCTTCCAGCTTTACTGTCGCCAACCTTTGCGGCGGTGCCCTGCACGCGGCGGCGGCCCGGATTATCAGTATCTGTGTTTACATGCTGTTCGCGATCTACGCCGGGGTAGAGCTTTCGCCCTTGGTCAATGCGGTTGCCTATGCCGTCGGTACGGCGGTCGGTTCATTGGCGCTTTGGGCGGTGATCTGGGAACGGCTTGGCGTTGATACCTCCGCAATAGCTTTGCTGCGCAGGGAGGCGACCATATGGAAGCCGTCCTGATCGTTCTGTTGGCGGCCCTGTGCGTTCTGGTGCCGATGTGGCTGGGGCAGGCGCAGGGTGTCATTAGGTGGCTTTCGCCCATGCATTTGCTGGCCTATTTCGCGTTTTTTGGTTTTTTGGTCAAAGCGTCTGCTTATGCAGCTCGTCCCGATTGGGCATTTTACCGACAGTTTGTCGATACGCCTGCGGCTGATCTGATTGGGGTGCTTTATCTTGGGCTGTTCGTTCTGTTGATGTGCCTTGGTTACAGGCTGGCCTGTGCCCCCGTTGATCGGGTGGGAAGTGTTGCTGCTGCCCGTTTGGTGACCGCTGGCACGAGGCAGCGGGGGCTACTTTTTACGTTGGCGTTTGGCGTGGCGGTTGCGACCATTACCGTCATCTTACGTGCGCGTGGAATGGGCTTGTTTGACGCCGGGCTCCTTGCTGGCTTGAACAATGCAAAGCAAATCAACGTCGATCACCGGGGCGTTGGTAGCACGCTGGCCGGGATCAAGACCCTGTTCATTGTGCCGAAATTCGCCTTTGTGCTGTTGCTGGCGCATGCGGTGGTCAGGAGATCGCGGGTGTCGGTCATTCAGACAACCCTTTTGGGCGGTTTGCTGATTGTTATCGCCTTGCTGTCAGGCGATCGTTTTGAGCTGGTTGAGATGCTGGTCTTCGCTGGGGCGACCTGTTTGATCGTCGGTGCGCGTCTTTCGTGGCGCAGCGCGGCTTTGCTGGCTTGCTGTGTGATCATATTGGGCGGCGCATCGGCCTATATGACCGACTTGCGTCTGGGTCTGGCAGAACAGGCGGGGCTTTCTGCTTTGTTGGGCCAGATTGTCGGTTCCACGTATTTCCTTGATTTCAATACTGCCGTCATGGTCACGGATCGCGTTGTGCAAACCGACCTTCTTTGGGGGCAAAGCTATACTTGGTGGAGTTTCGGGTGGGTGCCGCGTGCTATCTGGATCGACAAACCGGCCATTGATCTGGGTGTATTCTTCAAGCGCGACATCATGGGTGTGACGACCGGTGGTGCGTTCAATGTGACTGGACCGGGGGAGGCGTTTATCAACTTTGCCTGGGGCGGTCTTGTGGTCGCCGTCCTGCTGGGGTGGTTCTTTCGCAAGGGCGAGGTGGTTTGTCTGGCTCCGACTAACAGCACCCGCTACGCTACTTTTCTGCTATATCCACTGCTGTTTTATCCCTTCATTCAAGCCTGCCTGCAGTCGTCATTCAGCGCATTCATCGTCGGCGCCGCAGCGCAGGCAGTTTTGATTGCACTCATGATCCCCGTTTTCGTCACGCGCTACAGTGCTCCTTCACGCTCAGCAATAGTCAGGAGACCACACTATGCTGCTTGATAATTTCTTTCACCTTGGCTTTCGCGTCCTTCGGTTTGTCGGTGCCGTCAAACGCCGTCTGCACATGATCTGCGCCACAAGAATGCATCGCGTCTCACTCGCCAGTGTGGGAAGCGGCACCCGGTTTCAGGGCGGCGTGCGTTTTGCAGAGCCGAGTGTCGTGACGATTGGACAGGATTGCTTTTTCTCAACAGGGATGGATGTATCTGCCGAGGTGCCGGGCGCACCGCTGATTATTGAAAACGGCGTGCAGATCAATCGTTATGTGCACCTTGATACGACTGGTGGGCTGACCATCGGGGCCGGTTCGATGATCTCGGAGGCTGCGTTTATCTATACGCATGATCACGGACTGGACCCACGATCATCTCCTGCCATGCTGCCCAAGATCGTTGGCCCGGATGTCTGGATCGGGATGCGGGCGGTGATCCTGCCGGGGTGTCGACGGATAGGTCATGGTGCGGTGATCGGGGCGGGGGCCGTCGTGTCGCGCGACGTGCCGGACTTTGCCATTGTTGCAGGAAGTCCTGCGCGGGTTGTTGGGCAGCGCGAGCATCTTGTGTCGGTGGCCGCATGAAAATATTGCATGTCAGCCCCAGTTTTTACCCTGCAACGCGGTGGGGTGGTCCGATCTTTTCGACCAAGGCGATTTGCGATGGGATCGCTGCCCGGCCAGATATGGAACTGCGGGTTCTGACAACCGATGCCGCTGGGCCGGGCCGGGCTGATCGTCTGGAGCCTGCGGTATTGCCCTATCCAGTTGAATATGCGCGCCGTATCATTGGCCACAGCATATCACCGGGTCTGCTGGCACGCTTGCCGCGTGCGATTGCGTGGGCTGATGTGGTGCATCTGACAGCGACCTACAGCTTTCCAACCTTACCAACGCTGGCGCTCGCAAGGCTAATGGGGCGTCCGGTTGTCTGGTCCCCGCGCGGGGCCTTGCAAGCTACGGCAGAGTGGGCGGATGCACCGAACAGAGGGGTGAAGTCGCTGTTCGAGTGGGTCGCAAGATGGGTACGCCCTGCGCGGACGGTGCTGCATGTAACAGCGTGTAGGGAAGAGGCGCAAAGCGCCACCCGTCTTCCCGGCATAACGACAAGGATCATTCCTAATGCAGTGGATATTCCTACCGACTACCGCCGTATAAAAGGCGATGGTTTGCGATTGGTCTATTTGAGTCGCCTGCATCCCAAGAAGGGTATCGATCTGTTGCTCGATGCGATGGAGGCGCTACCGCGTCATGTAAGCTTGGATGTCTATGGGGCAGGTTCGCCCGATTACATGGCAGAGCTACGCAGGCGCGCTGCACCCATGAGCGGGCGTGTTCGTTTTCATGGTCATGTGGAGGATAAGGCTGCGGTTTTTACAGCCGCCGATCTGTTTGTGTTGCCCAGCTATTCAGAGAACTTCGGCATTGCAGTGGCCGAGGCGCTTGCACATGCCGTTCCGGTGATTACCACGACAGGCACACCGTGGCGCGATCTCGACAGGATGGAATGTGGGCGCTGCATTGACTTGCAAGCTGCTGATCTCGCAACAGAAATCGCGACTCTCGCGACTTATGACTTGGCGGAAATGGGGGCCAAAGGGCGTGAGTGGATGGCGCGAGACTTCAGTTCGGCGGCGATGGTTGGCGAATTTGCTAAATTATATGCGGCCCTCTGTTCTGCTGAAATGGAAGTGGTGACAGCATGACGTTGCGGGTTGATGTTGTAGCCAATAGGCGCAGCCACAGTTGGAGCTTGCCAGAAAAACTGGGTCGGGTGGCCTGGAGGTTTTGCCATCCTCTATTTCGGTTTAGCCCGCGCATTTTTTGGGGCTGGCGTGTTTGGTTGTTGCGCTGCTTTGGCGCAAGGATCGGTCGAGGCGTGCATATCTATCCCAGTGTGCGGATCACCATTCCCTGGCATCTTTCGATCGGTGATCAGGTGGCGATTGGTGATCATGCCATTCTGTATGCGCTGGGCCGGATCACGATTGCCGAACGCGCCACAATTTCGCAATACGCCCATCTTTGCGCTGGTAGTCATGATTGGCGTGATCCGGCGCGGCCGTTGCAGCGACTGCCCATTCATGTGGGGGCCGACGCATGGATTTGTGCGGACAGTTTTGTCGGCCCGGGTGTGCGGATCGGAGAAGGTGCCGTCGTCGGTGCGCGGGCCGTCGCGATGCGGGATGTGCCTGATAGACACATAGCCGTCGGCAATCCAGCGAAAATGAGGGTGCAGACATGACAAATTTGTTGGTGATTATCTTGGCCAGAAACGAGGCGCTGCATATCGAACGAACCCTTGCATCCGTAAAGGATATCGCAACGCAAACACTTGTTGTTGATAGTGGGGCCACCGACGGCACGGTTGCGATTGCGAAAGCGGCGGGTGCGAAGGTTGTGCATCACAAATGGCATAACTACGCGACCCAGTTTAACTGGGCATTGGATCATGTCGCCGGTTTTGATGGCTGGATTTTGCGGCTTGATGCCGATGAGGCCGTCACGCCTGAACTCGCTGCGGAAATAGGCGCACTTGGTTCGTTGCCTGCCGACGTAGATGGAGTTTACGTTGGCCGCCGAATGAACTTCATGCGCAAACCCGTCCGACATGGCGGCCTCTTTCCCGCACGCATGATCCGCTTGTTTCGTAACGGTGCAGGCCGGTGTGAGAACCGCTGGATGGATGAACATATCGTCGTGCAAAGCCGAACGGTGGATTTCAGCGGCTGCATCATCGATGACAACCAGAACACACTCGATTGGTGGGTGGCGAAGCATAATGCATATGCCAGCCGCGAGGTGGTGGATATTCTCAACCAGCGATATGACTTTATGCCTTCCCAATCTGTTGCCCGATTAAGAGGCGGTCGACAGGATCAAGTGAAGCGTTGGGTGAAAGAAAATCTGTATGCGCGCCTGCCAGGCGGGCTGCGCGCGGGCTTCTATTTTTTCTATCGCTATGTGATCCGTCTTGGCTTTCTTGATGGAGCAGAGGGGCGTCGTTTTCACGTATTGCAAGGCTTTTGGTATCGATATCTGGTCGATGCCAAACTTGCAGAGGTGCAGGCCTATATGGCCCGCACCGGGGCCGGACCAGTGGATGCAATTAGAGATGTGCTGGGTTTATCGGTAACCGATGGTCCGGCCCAAAGTGAAAGGCAGGCAGCATGAAAATCTCCATTGTGACCGCTGTGATGAACCGTCGGGAGACAATTCCAGCAGCGCTGGGCAGTTTGCTGTCGCAGACCTATAGGGATGTGGAGCATGTCGTGCAGGATGGTGGTTCCACGGACGGGACTTTGGACCTGTTGCACGAGCAAGGTCATTCCATGATGACATTGGAATCCGCGCCTGATGCGGGTCTTTATGACGCTATAAATAGGGAGATTGCTCGGGCGAGCGGCGATGTGATCGGTTTGCTGCATTCCGACGATCTGTTGGCGAGTGATGATGTGCTGGCAGATGTCGCTGCTGCGTTTGAGGACCCGACCATTGATGGCGTCTATGGCGATCTGCAATATCTGTCGAGCGATGGCAGCGGTCGTGTCATACGTCATTGGAGGGCAGGTGCCTATCAGGCGCATCGGCTAGCCTGGGGATGGATGCCGCCCCACCCAACGCTTTATCTAAGGCGCGGTGTTTTCGAAGCGCTGGGTACCTATGACACATCCTATCAGATTGCCGGCGACTATGACGGGATGCTCCGCTTTCTCACCCAAGGCCGCCTCAACCTTGTCTATATTCCGCAGGTGATGGTGAAAATGAAAATTGGCGGGGTCAGCAACAAATCCATCGGTCATATGCTGCGCAAAAGCCGTGAAGACTATCGTGCGATAAAGCGTCATGGCGTCGGTGGTGTAGGAACGCTGGTTGCCAAGAACCTGTCGAAGCTACCGCAATTTGGCAGTTAGGAGACGTAGAAAAACCGTGTGAGGTGATAGAAAATCGGTGCCGCGAAAATCACGCTATCGAGTTGATCGACGAAACCACCCTGACCGGGAATGAGATGGGACCAATCCTTGACCCCGCGGTCACGTTTGATGGCTGCAAAGACGAGATTGCCGAACATACCGACAAGCGAGGCCGCCGCTGCCATGCCCATGGCCCCGAACATCCCGAAAGGTGTGATCCAACTGAGTATAGCCCCGATGAGGACGGCGCAGCCGACACCGCAGATCAGCCCTTCCCATGTTTTGGGGGACAAGCCGGGCGCGATTTTCGTGCGTCCGATGCGGCGACCGAAGAAGTATTCCAGCAAGTCAGCGAACTGCACAACCATCACCAAAAAGGCGATGAGCAAAACCGAACGCTCGCCGTAGCCTTCAATATCAAGCGCCATGAGTGCTGGTACGTGGCTGACGCAGAAGACAGCGATCATCAGGCCCCACTGTGTTTCAGCCACCCGGATCAAGAACCGTTCGGAATTCCCACGCAAGGCCGAGACGATGGGCAAAAGCAGGAAGGCGTAGACGGGGATGAAAACGCTGTAAAGGCCGCTCCATTCCATTGCCACGAAGATGTATTGCAAGGGCAGTACGACAAAAAATGCCAGTGCCAGTGACATGTGGTCGGCCTGGGCTTTGGTGGTCAGGGTCAGGAATTCGCGCAAAGCTGCAAAGGACGCAAATGCGAAAAGGATCATCACCCCGATCTTGCCGCTGATCAGTGCGATCCCGATGAACGTCACCATGCCCCACCAGCTTTGCACGCGGGTCATGTAGGTATCAAGGATCGGGTTGTCGAAATTGGCTGGTTCGCGGGCGCGAAGCACCTCACCAATAAAGGTGAGCGCGATCAGGATGCCGAAAGAACCGAAAGTCAGAAGCAGGATGTCATTGGTGGTTTCGTTCATGTCCGCACCTCCGGCGCGAGGGCGGCCAGTGCATCGGAAGCGCGTTTGAGGAAATCGTCTTTGCTTTCGCCGTCTTCGACGTGGAGTGGTGCACCGAATGTGACGGTGCAGATCAGGGGCAGGGGGATCACCTCGCCCTTGGGCATGATCGTGTTGAGGTTGGCCACCCATGTTGGCACCAGATCTACATCGGGGCGGGCCACACCCATATTGTATAGGCCCGCTTTAAAGGGCAGCAACGGGTCTTCGGTCATGTTGCGGTTGCCTTCGGGGAAGATGATCAGCGATGACCCTTCGTCGAGTGCGGCGATGATCTTGTCCATCGGCTTGTCTTTGACCTCTGGTCTGCGGTCGACGAGGACGCAGTTGAAAACCTCTGGTCCGACAAAGGCGCGCAGCTTGTTTTTGAGCCAGTAATCAGCCGCTGCCACTGGTCGCACGTTGCGGCGCAAGGATGGGGGCAGGACAGACCAGATCATCGGCATGTCGCCGTTACTGGTGTGATTGGCGAAGTAGACACGCTGTTTGGGGGTCGGTTCGATCCCTTGCCAGTCGGCCCGGACTGCAGTGACAGCGCGGGCAAAGATGCGGATGGACTGGCCGACGATCCGGGCGGCAAACTGGCGTAGGAACTTCATGGAGTTAACTCTGGCGAAGGCAAGGACATTTGAAAAGGGGTTTGCCCCACCCATGGTTGACATGGACGGGGCAGTGTTGCTTTAGATTTTGTCTTCGCCGACGAAGTCGGAGAGGATTTTTTCGTTCTTGGCTTCTTCGATCCGTTGGATACGGTCTTCAGACATTTTCTCGTCGAAGCGGTATTTGACGAAGTTCACCAGTGCGAGGGTCAGCATCATGACCGACATGGCCCAGAAGCCTTTGGTAGAAAGTGGTACCTCGGTCGAGAGCCAGAGGGAGATGCCGAGCATCCCGTAGGCGACGGCCACACCCAAGGCGTTGACGAACATGATCAGTGAATTGTCTGTTTTGAAGTTTTTCATTGGTTTAATCCTTTTGTGTCTGTCAGCTTTATTTCTTGCCGGACTTCAGGCGGGCGAGGACGTCATCAGCGGTGGAACGCGTTGCAGAACCAAAGCCAGCATCGGCCATCCGGTCGGTGATCGTGCCGCCATCAAGGTCGTGATTGATATCGGCAAGGATTTCTGTCCTCTCGAACGGGTCGTCTTTGCCGAGCACACGCGAAATCAGTTCTTCTGCTTCTTCCACGGTGCCGGATGTGACGCCGGTTTTGGACATCTGCATCTGGATGTTCTGTTCACGGCGTACGGCGCGGGCCTGAATGGCGCCTTGTTTCAGGTCGATGATCCGGCGGTGACCGCTTTCGATGGATGACCGCAGACGGATGACTTTTTGGTCGAGCCGGTCGAGCGTTTCGGTCCGCACGGTCAGTTCGTTTTCCATTGATGCGATGGCGCGGGCGGCTTCTTCGGCCATGTCTTCGCGGTCGTTGTCCAACGCTTCTTTGGCCCGTTTGGTTAGATCGGCGACGCGCGTTTTCAGGGCAGCGTGCTGTTTTTCCTCGGACCGCTGGCGCTGGATCAAGCTGGCGAGCGTGCCTTTGGCAGCGCGCAGGCTGTTTTCGCTTTCGCGGATTTTCTGGTCAATCAGTTCTATTGCGAAGGCATCACGCACGCGGTCTTCGGCCCGTGCATTCTGCCCTACGATCAGTGTGGCAAGTGTCTTGAACATCGTTGTTTCTCCGTTTCATTTGTCAGCGTGAACACTGTTCATAAATTGGAGATAGCAACTCTCTCAGGGGCAATCAAGTAAAAAATGAACAATGTTCAAATTATTTTGGTGAAGCCGTCAATTGTCTTAGAACAAGAGCGATCATGCGGTCGATGTCGCCGGATGGCACGCCAGAGCTGGCTTGATCCAGGCCCAAAAGGACAATGCCATGCACAGATGAAAAGAGCGCGCGTGTCAAAAGCCCCAGTTCTTCGGTCGCACGATCTGGGAAGATGACCGCCAGCGGGTCAGAGATATAGGCGAATAGCTGGCCCATCTCTTTCAGGTACCAATCGGGCGCGGCTTCGCCCGGCGCGCGTTCGACGTCAAAAAGTGCGCGCCAACTTAGGTGATTTCCCGCAGCAAAGCCGTGGTAAGCTTGCGCCATCACCACCAGTTGTTCGACAGGATCTTGGGGTGCGTCAGCCAAAGCCTCGGCCACGTCGGCGCCAAGGCGGTGGAAGGTCCGCGCGTTCACAGTCAGCACCAGATCGTTGAGGTCGCCGAAGACGTTGTAGATCGCCCCAACCGCGCAGCCTGCTTCGGCGGCAAGGTCGCGGGCACGCAGGGCGTTCAGGCCCTCGTTCGCGATGGTCCGCTCTGCAATCTCGATGAGGTTCTCGCGCAACGCCGCGCGTCGCTCTGCCACTTTGCCAGCCATTCTGCCCTCCAATGAACGCAGTTCAGGATAGCAGGATGCGATGACGGTGAAAAGCCCGTCAGGTCTTGACCGGCGCTCCACCCGCAAAAGTGTTGGTGTCGTGATAGCTGATCGGGTTTTCCTGCATTTCGAGGTGCAGACCATCGCCGGTATAGGGATGCGCACGGGCGAGGGCTTCGTCGAAGTCGATGCCCAGACCCGGCGCGGTCGGCACCGGAATATAGCCGTTTTCGACACGCAGACTGCCTTTGATCAGATCGTTGTGGAAAGGTGTTTCGATGGTTTCGGCCATCAGGATGTTGGGTATTGCTGCGGCCAGTTGGATATTGGCGGCCCATTCGACCGGTCCTGCGTAAAGGTGCGGCGCGATTTGCGCGTTGTAGACCTCGGCCATCGCGGCGATTTTTTTGACTTCCCAGATCCCGCCTGCTCGCCCCAAAGCGGGTTGCAGAATAGTTGCGGCCCCTCCGCGCAAGACTGGAGCGAATTCTGCCTTTGTCGTCAGACGCTCACCTGTTGCGATGGGAATACCGACGGCCCCGGCGACCTTGGCCATCTCATTGACATTATCTGGCGGGATCGGTTCTTCGTACCAGAGCGGCTGGTAGGGGGCGATCGCCTGGCCCAGCCGGATCGCACCCCCGGTGCTGAACTGCCCATGGGTGCCGAAAAGAAGATCAGCCCGATCGCCGACTGCTTCGCGGATCGCTTTGCAGAAGCTGACCGACAGGCTGATATCGGGCATACTGGGCATATGGCCGCCGCGGATCGTATAGGGGCCCGCGGGGTCGAATTTGACTGCGGTGTAGCCTTTCTCGACCATGTCTGACGCGACTTCTGCGGCCATGTCGGGGCTGGCCCAGAAATCGGGCAGGGCGTGTGACGGGCGCGGATAAAGATAGGTATAGGCTCTGATCCGGTCATTCGTGCGCCCCCCGATAAGGGCGTGTACCGGACGATCACGGTCTTTGCCCAGAATGTCCCAGCAGGCGATCTCCAATCCCGACCACGCGCCCATGACGGTCAGATCGGGGCGCTGGGTGAAGCCTGCTGAATAGACGAGGCGGAACATCAGTTCGATATTTTCGGGGTTTTCGCTGGCCATGTGACGTTCGAACACATCTTTGATGACGGCCTTCATAGCGTCCGGCCCAACGGAAGATGCATAGCATTCGCCATAACCGACCACACCGGTATCCGTCGTGACTTTGGGAATGATCCAATATCGCCCGCCCCAACCGGGGGCCGGGGGTGCCGTTACAATCACGTCGAGATCAGCGAGTTTCATGGGGTGTTCCTTTCGCAGTCCAACGGCTTGCGCTGGCGTGTTTAATCAAACACGATCACGTTCCGCTTGGCACTGCCTGTCTTGGTGTCGGCAATTGCCTCATTGATCTGATCCAGTGACCAGCGGCCCGAAATAAGTTCATCAAGTTTCAGACGACCTTGTTCGTACAAATCCACCATCCACGGAATGTCTCGCGCGATCACCACATCACCCATCTTGGAGCCGACCATACCTTGCCCGGTCGCGGCCAGCATGACGGGTTCATAAGATGACATGGCCCCCGAATGCGGCATGCCGACCATGATCACTTTGCCGCCGTTCGCCAGATATCGGGGTGCTGTGTCATAGGCTGGCGTTGCACCCACTGTGACGAAAACAGCGTCAGCCCCACGTCCCATGGCTTGTTTTGCGGACTGCCATGGTTTTGGGTCCGTGCCCAGCACACCGTCGGTTGCGCCGAAGTCGCGCGCGATGGCCAGTTTCTCTTCCGACATATCCACCGCCACAATGCGGCGCGCTCCTGCGATCCGGGCGCCTTGGATAGCATTCAGCCCGACGCCACCTGCGCCGATCACGACCACGTCTTGCCCAGCCCGCAATTGCGCTGCATTCACTACGGCCCCGACACCGGTGATCACACCACAGGCAAGCAATGAGGCTGCTTCCATAGCAATTGTATCAGGCAATTTTACCACCTGACTTTGGTCCACGACAACGCGCTCGGCAAAGCCACCGGTATACATCGCCTGATGTATCGGTGTGCTGTCTGACGCGCTGAGCGGGCTACCCTCGAATCCGGTTTCGCAGGCAACGGGCTTACCACCAGCACAGGACGGGCAGGTGCCGCAGGCGCGGATCAGGGTCACGACGACTGGGTCACCAACTGAAACACCACGCACACCGTCACCGAGCGCACTGATGTGACCTGCCGCTTCATGTCCGTAAACTGCCGGCAATGTGCCGCCCCATGCCCCATCGATAAAGGAAATATCGGAATGGCAAATGGCGCAAGCTTTCAGAGTGACCTCAACCTCGCCCAGTTGGGGTGCTGCGATCGTTACGGTTTCAATGGTTAGGGGCGTGCCAAATGCGCGGCACACAGCGGCTTTTATCTGTGTCAAAGGAAGGCCTGTTACGATGGTTCCTCAGTAAGGATGCGCTGAAGGCCCGGTTTGATCAACAGGTTTTGAGACCGGACTGGCCCTTGGTGTTCCCAGAAAGCTGACAATGCAGATGATTGCCAATACAGCAGCGACAAGAAACGGCGCGCCGGGGAGATAAAACGGTGTCCGTTCTGCTGTGAAAAACCAGAAAGTTTGCGTCATGACCAACGGTGCGATGATTGTCGCCACCGCGTTGATGGCGGCGATGGTTCCCTGCAATTCGCCTTGCTGATCGTCACCGGCCCGACGTGCCATCATGCCTTGCATGGCCGGTCCCGCGATGGATCCGATTGCCGTTAGTGGCGTCAGCATCAGCGCAATCCAGCCCTGTTGAACGAAGCCCAAAAGGACAAAGGCGAGAACATCTACCACCAGGCCAAGGATGACAGCGTTACGTTCACCGATGCGCCGGAGCAGCGGACGTATCAGCCAGCCCTGCATGATCGCGATGCTCACCCCGAAAACAGCGAGAGAAATGCCGATCATCCGTGGGTTCCAGTCAAACCGTTCGGCGGCGAAATAACTCCAGACAGCGGGATAGACGTAGAATGCGATGGCGTAGATGAAGGTGATGCCCAGCAGCCGCCGCAGTCCGGGTAGTGCGCTGATACTTTTGAAAGCGCCTAGCGGATTGGCGCGTCGCCAGGAAAAGTCCCGCCGGATTGTGTCATCCACCGTCTCGGGCAGTACGAAATAACCGAAAACGGCACATCCGAACGCCAAAGTGCCCGCCGCCCAAAATGGCGCGCGCGTGCCAAAATCAGCCAAAAGTCCACCCAGTAGGGGCCCTAATACGAAGCCAATCCCGAATGCCGCCCCGATCAATCCAAAATTGGCTGCCTTTTCTTCGGGCTTGGACAGGTCGGAGATATAGGCTGCTGCTGTCGCCTGCGTGGCTGCTGTTATCCCGCCAATGATCCGGCCGATGATAAGCACGATCATCATCGTTGCGGTTGCCATCAAAAAGTAATGGAATGCCATGAAAACCAAAGCGATGATAATAATGGGCCGCCTGCCATACCGATCAGACAGATTCCCCAGCGTTGGACCGCATAGAAAGTTCATTGAGGCGAAAATAGCGACCAGAATGCCACCCCAAACCGCCGCGTCGGCAAGATCAGTGGCCCCAACTTGCCGCAAAAGGTCCGGCGTTACAGGCATAATGAGCCCGATGCCCATTGCATCGATCACCACGGTAACCAGAACGAAGAATATAGGTAACTTTTTTTGCAAGGTCAGTTCCGGGTCTGGTTAAAATGCATTGGCGAACGCTAAGTTATGTCAGCGCCAAAATAAATCTGTTTTTGCCCCACGATTTGAGCTGGCAACACGGCGCTGCACCTGTCGGGCAAATGTGGATTTGGCGCCGCCATAATCAATTGCGTTGCTGCTGCATAGCGTAATTTTTTGAGTGGCAAATGCGCGGCGGGCATTTGCTTGGGTTAGATATGGCCGGTGTTTTCCAGAAATGTACTGATGAGAGTGGCATATTCCTCTGGATGACTGGCGCAGGGCAGGTGGCCCGCCTGCCGCATAAGCGCAAATTGCGACCCAGGGATCAGGTCGACCGTTTCACGCACCAGATCGGTGGGCGTCGCCCCATCCTCGGACCCTGCGATGCCGAGTGTTGGCAATCGCAGACCACTGGTAGGTGTATAAAAATCTGTACCCGCGATAGCCGCAGAGATGCCTGCATACCCCTCGGGCGGTGTTGCCGTAAACATGGCCGCCCATGGTGCGATCAGATCACGATCCTCTGCCTGCCGTCCGAACCAGCGCTGCATGGTTGCGTCCACAAGCGCGGACATTCCAGCGGTAGTGGCCGTATCGATCCGGTCCTGCCACATTGTCTTGGTGCCAATTTTGGCGGCCGTATTCGAAAGCACCATAGCCCGCATGATATCGGGCCTCTTGATCGCCAGTCCTTGCGCGACCATCCCACCAACGGATAGGCCGACAAAGACGCAATCCCGCACATTCAATGCATCGCAAACCGCCTCGGCATCGCCGACAAGCTGTCCCATGGTGTAGGGCGCGTCCGGCATGTCGGACTCACCATGGCCGCGCATGTCATATCTTATGAGCCGCAGCCCGTCCGGCAGATGTGGAATGATCCCATCCCAAAGATGCAGATTTGTCGCGAGCGAGTTGGCGAATACGATTGGAGGTCCATCGGACACGCCGTCTTCGCGGACGTGCAGTGATACACCGTCGCGGTCAATTTTCATGGCAATTCATTCCTTTGAAAAAAGTTCAAGCCGCGCATGGGCGTCCCAACCCTGGCGCGGCTCTCCCTTGTTGTCGCAATCAGCGTATTGTGATCGCAGACAACCCTCCCGCCTATCAGGAAGCGGGCTGAAGCGATTCCCTTCAACCTGTACTTTTGGACAGGTTCAGCCATCTGAATCACCCAGAACCATATGCGCCATGATCTGCCCGTGGTCAGAAGCGAGCTTGTTATAGGGGGCCTCTGGGTGGCTGCCATCGGTCAGGTGGTCGTTGAAGGCGCTGAAATACTCCATCTCACCAATTTTGTGTTCAAATTCCGGATGGAAGTGCCGCGACATCAGGATCTGGTCGATGCTTTCAAAAACTCCGCCAAAGGCTGAAGTGTAGACCATATCGCGTAAGGATTTTCGGACGAATAGCTTTTCGGCCGAATAAAGCCGTACGCGACCGATCTTTTCTTGAATAGTCTCGTTCTCATCATCGCTATAGCGGTCGCGGCTGGTTTCAGCGTCGTGCCGCCGCATCCACGCATAGTTGCGGAAAGGTGCCTCTCCCGTGATGATTTCCGACGAAACAGCGTGTTCGCTGTCATTAAAGTCGCCAAGGACCATGACGGGATGACCTGCTTGCAGTTCCTCCAGAATGGCGCCGCGCAGCACCCACGCCTCTGCCATTCGCCGCAATCCTGCGCGAAGTGAGCCCATCGCGCGTGCGGCCGGATCATAGTTGATCAGGTCAGCCGCCGGAGGGAATGCGGCACCTTCAGCCTTTGGGAACTCCCCCAGTTTGGACTTCAGGTGGCAGTTGAACACGGTGACGACCTGATCCCCGACCGGGATGCGGACTTTGAGCACGGGGCGGCTGAGCCGCTTGATACTGTATTGGCCACCATCGCCACCATCGAGATCGGAAAAGGGGATTTTCAGTGGTTCGGAAAGATCCTGAATAATCTCTGGCGCACCCTTGAACCCGAACCGCGACAGGATTGCGACACCGGGGCGACGATCACCCGCCCCCCCATTAAAGAGGTTCGGCGCAAAAGCGAGCGCTGCTTCGGTATATGGCTCATAGGCCAGTTTTCGGAAAATTGCCTTGCGGGCATAACCCTTGGACCGGTCGGGGATATTCGCCTCGTTCGCGGCCAATCCCAGAGTGTCGGTTTCGATCACCACGTCGCGCAGGGCAGCCTCGCTGAAGATTTCCTGAAAACAGACGATGTCAGCGTTCATCGTCAAAAGCTGATCGGCAAGCCATGCTCGTTTCCAAGCGTACTCCTCGGGGGTATAGGATTCGAAGCGGTAGTATTCCTGATCTGCTTCGATCAGGTTTTTGACGTTGAAACTGGCAATGTTGAAACGTGTCATAGGGTGTCCAAAGCTTTCTTGAAAATGTCGGCACCGACATTACCGCCGGTCGCGACCGCTATCACCGCGTCGCCGGAGAATTCATCAGGGTGAAACAGTGCCGCTGCGAGGGCGGCGGCTCCGCCCGGTTCGATCACAATCCGCAGACGTTCAAAGGCAAGTGCCATGGCTCTTAGGCATTCATCCTCGCTTACAACGACACCGGGTCCGCAATGGGCCTTCATGATCGGGAAAGTGATATCGCCGGGTTGTTGGGTGACGATGGCATCGCAGATAGACCCGCTGCGGCGTTCATTGCTTTGAATCTCGCCCGTCTCCAGCGACCGCGCCACATCGTCAAAACCTTCCGGTTCTGCCGGACGGGCCCGCAGCCCCGGTGCCTCGGCTGCCAGCGCTAATGCGATGCCAGAGGTCAGCCCGCCGCCGCCGCAACAGATCATGACATCGGCTTCGGTGACGCCCATCGCATTCATGTCCTCGGCGATCTCAAGACCGACGGTGCCTTGGCCCGCGATCACCTGCGGCTCATCATAAGGGCGTATCAGGGTTAGCCCGCGCTCGGCAGATAGCTGCGCGCCAATTTCCTCGCGGCTTTCGCCCGCGCGGTCATAAAGCACCACCTCGGCCCCCAATGCCTTGGTATTCGCGATTTTTACTGGTGGCGCATCTGATGGCATGACGATTACCGCAGGTGCTCCATGTTCGCGAGCCGCATTGGCCACACCTTGTGCGTGGTTGCCGCTGGAAAATGCGATGACACCGGTTTTGAGCGCGTTGTCGGTTAGTGCCGAAACGGCTGACCAGCCACCCCGGAATTTGAATGAACCTGTGTGTTGCAGGCATTCCGCCTTCACGAAGACCCGACGCCCGGCAATGTCATCAAGGAGTGGCGACGTCAGTATAGGGGTGCGTCGCGCGTGGCCCTTTATTCGATTGGCAGACGCACGGATCATGTCAATATTCATTGCATTTTCTCCAACCAGGCGCGCAGCGCTTCCAGCGATTGTGGTTCATCCAGAAACGGTACGTGCCCCCGCCTAGAGACATCGGCACGGATCATGTCGGGGCGACGACGCGCCATTTCGTTTGCCGTCTCTGCCGTAAGCAAGTCCGAATTTGCGCCACGGAGCAGGGCGAGCGGCAGTCCCTCCAATGCATCGAACAATGGCCAGAGGTCGGGGGGTGTTTCGTCAAATGCCTTCAAGACAGCATCCCGCAGTTTTGGGTCGTAGCGAATGATGAGCCCGTCCGGTGTTTCCTTATAATGTGCCTTGGCCTCGGCCAGCCATCGCTCCATCGGGACGTCTTCGAAATGGGTCCATAGTTTGGCGCGTGCATTTGCCGCTGCTTCATAGGTTTTCTGCGCCGGATTGCGACCGATATAGCCCTTGATGACGTCAAGCCCGAGGGGCGCAATCTCTGGCCCAATATCGTTCAAGGCCACGCCCATCAGCCGGTCTTTGGCTGTTGCCGCCAGCATCATTGCAATCAGACCACCGCGTGATGTGCCGAGGATCGCGGCCTTTTTGAGCCCCAGATGATCCATCAGGGCCAGCACGTCCTTGGCCTCTTGCGGAACGGTGTAGGTCTGTGGGTCCGCCCATGCCGATTGCCCGCGTCCGCGATAGTCTGGGCGGATCAGACGGACGGACAGATGTGGTGCGACATGATCGAAATCAGCGCCGTTGCGCGTCAGACCGGCAAGCGCGATGACGGGCAGCCCTTTGCCTTCGTCGGTATAGTACAGGTCAAGCCCATCGGCGGATTGGTAGGTTGCCATCAGCAAAGGTCCGGAATCGTCGTGAGGTCGCTAAGGATGTGGTGTGGTTTGGCGTAAAGCTTATCTACAGGTTCGCCCCCACGGTTCACCCACGCCGTCTGAAAACCGTAGCCTGCCGCACCGGCTGCATCCCATCCATTTGAAGAGACGAATAGAACTTCGCTCCGATCACATCTGAAGCGTTGTTCGACCATGTCGTATACACGGTCATGTGGTTTGAAGACGCCCACATCTTCGACCGACAAAACAGCGTCCAGCACGTCGCAGATACCGGAAGAAGAAACTGCCGCGTTTAGCATATCGGGGGAGCCGTTGGACAATATCGCCGTCGCCAGCCCGCGCGACTTGAGCGTCTCAAGCATCGCGGGAACCTCGGGATAGGCCGACAATTCCCAATAAAGCTCCAACAGCCGGGCGCGGGTCGCAGCGTCTGACAGTCCGGCCGCTTCCATGGCCCAATCCAGCCCGTCTTGTGTTACCTGCCAAAAATCACAGTGTTGATCTGCGACGGCCCGCAGCCAGGTATACTGCAATTGTTTAAGCCGCCAGTCACGGGCGAGGACAGGCCAGATATCGGCCAATGCAGCATGCGCAGGTTCAGCTGCCGCTTGTTTTGCGGCGGCGTTGACGTCAAATAGCGTACCGTAGGCATCAAAGACGCAAGTGGTGATCGGCATGATATGGTCATCCCCTCCGCTGCTAGGTTGCGTTTCTGTAAACAACCATAAAGCTGTGGGTAGCTACACACCGAAATGCTGAATGGGGTCAGAAATTAACCGCCGATCAGCATTTGATACCCTTTTTGCGGTTTATCTTCGCTGTAAACTGAAGCAACAAGCCGACAAAACATGTAAAGTATTCGTTGATATGTCACATTTTTCTTCTCAAGCCGTCACGGTTTATGGTGCGTTGCGCTCTGGTACGACACTGCTGCACCTTATGCTGGATGCCAATCCAAACATTGCCAGCCCCGGTGAAACGGATTTCATTTACGACCACCTTGAACAGCTGCCCAATGGAAACTGGGGCTATGAATCTGACAAAATAAAGGCCGATCGCATCTACCGGATGCATTTCACGGAACATGATCCTGTCCCGGAAACGGCGGCGGATATGATCGACACCATTGCAGCAAAGAACAACAAAGATGGTGCGGTACCTGTGATGGTTCAACATCGTCGGCTTCCGATCATTCTGGATCAGTTTCCTGATATGCGGATCATCCATCTGGTTCGCGACCCGCGTGACGTGGCCCGATCTAGTATCGGCATGGGTTGGGCTGGCGATGTGTATCATGGCGTTGGCCACTGGATTGGAACCGAGCGCGGATGGGATGCCGCCGCATCGCGATTGGCCCCTGAGCAATCAATAACAGTCACCTTTACGCAGCTGATTGCGGCCCCGGAAGAGACGCTGACGCGCCTTTGCGACTTCATCGGCGTACCATATCACCCCGATATGCTGAATTATGATGCGCAGTCGACCTATCAAAAACCCGATGCCGCGTTGGTCGATCAATGGAAGTCAAAGATGAGCGCCCGAGAAATCGGGCTGGTCGAAGGCAGGGTGGGTGATTTGCTGACCTCCCGCGGGTTCGAGCCAAGCGGCCATCCCTTGGTCCAACCTGGGGCTGCAGGTCGCACAGTGATGTCGCTACGCAACAAGGCAGCTGTTTGGCGGGTCCGTGCAAAACGCTATGGTCTTGTGGATAGTCTGACGGTCGCGACGGCACGCCGCCTTGGCGCGTCTGGTCTGGCGCAAAATGCGCAACGCCGTATAGATGACCGGGTGAGGGCTTACCTCAAGTAAGAGGGCGAATTGCTTCAGGTCCTTCAATCAAAGTTAGAATTGCCTTACACAATCTTCATACCACGTCCGACCTTCAGTTGGGCTCTAATGACGGAAGGCGACTAAATGACCAATGCGAAAGCTGGCGATACGGTTCACATCAAATATACAGGTACGCTGGCGGATGGTCAGGTTTTTGACAGTTCGGACGGGCGTGAACCGTTGAAATTCGTTGTTGGCTCTGGGCAGATCATTCCGGGTCTCGATGTGGCTATTCCGGGCATGGCCGTGGGTGATAAAAAGACAGTGGATGTACCATGCGCGCAGGCCTACGGTGCTAGAAATGAAAACGCGCAACATGCGATCCCAAGAAGTGAAGTGCCTGACGACATTCCGCTTCAACTTGGCGCGCAACTGCAATTGCAGACCCCTCAGGGTCAGACCATCCCAGTGACAGTCGTCGATCTGAATGCCGACGAGGTCGTATTGGATGCCAACCATTCGTTGGCAGGGCAGGACTTGACTTTTGCAATCGAGGTCGTGCGAATTGATGCGGTCTAACGCTCGGGTATCAACCCACGAGGGCTGAAGCGCAGCACCACCAGCAGGATCACTCCCATGGTGAAAAGACGCATGTAGGCTGCGGAGTCGAGAAGGCTCTTCTTCAGGCTGCTTCCGTCGGCCATGCCGCTGGTGACCAGCTCCATCAGCCCCCGCCCGAGCGGTTCCACCTGCACCCATAACCACCAGATCAGCAACCCGCCCAGAACAGCGCCAAAATTGTTCCCCGATCCACCAACGATCACCATAACCCAAACAAGAAACGTGAAGCGCAGCGGTTGGTAGCTGCCGGGGGTGAGTTGTCCGTCCAGCGTTGTCATCATCGCCCCGGCGATCCCGCAGATCGCTGACCCGAGGATGAATATCTGCAAGTGCCGCGCCTTGACGTTCTTGCCCATGGCCTCCGCTGCGACCTCATTATCACGGATGGCTCGCATCATGCGGCCCCACGGGCTGTTCAGCGCCTTTTGTGCCAACCAAAGCAAAATGATCAGCACGATGGAGAAAAGGATGGCGTAACCGATTTTGGTATAGAGCGTCGATGCGATGACCGGGTCCAGCCCAAGACTGGCCGCCCGCTCCACGAAACCTGCATCCCGTTGCAGGTCGATCTCGCGCGGGACCGGGCGCGGCAGGCCAATGACATTCTTGACCCCGCGGGCCAGCCAGTCTTCGTTTTTGAGCAGAGCAATGATGATTTCGGCAATGCCGAGCGTGGCAATAGCCAGATAGTCAGAGCGCAGGCCAAGCGCTGTTTTCCCGATAATCCAAGCGGCCCCTGCGGCCAGCAAGCCGCCTACAGGCCAACTGAATAGTATGGGCAGTCCAAGCCCACCCAAATACCCGGTCGATGCAGGGTTGATCGCCTCAACCGCGCTGACACCACCATCGAACACCGCGCGAAACAGAAAGAAACCACCGATAAGAATTGCCAGTAGAGCAATTGATCTGGTCCTGCCGGTCATGTGGCTTCGAGCATAAATCGCAGCGGCGATTGTTGCCGCCCCCAGCAGAAGCCCCGCTATCACCCGCAATCCGCCTGCCGCCCAGGCTTCGGTCACTGGCGGCATTGACACGAGAACTGCTGCCAAACCGCCAAGCGCCACAAAGCCCATAACGCCGACATTGAACAGTCCCGCAAAACCCCATTGCAGGTTGACCCCAAGCGACATGATCGCAGAAATCAGACCCATGTTCAGGATCAGTAAGGCAGAGTTCCAGCCCTGAACGATCCCGGTCCCCAGGATGAGCAGGCCAACAAAGGCGAAAAGTGCGGTGTTCCTGACTGAAGTGTTCACACCGATTGCCCCTTGAACAGGCCCGTTGGACGAAACAGAAGCACGATGATCAGGATCACAAAGCTCACCGCGAATTTGTAGTCAGTGGACATGAGTTGCGCGAGGCCTGACGGCTCCAACCCGTCGGGCAGGGCGTAAACAAGCACCTTTTTCCATGCGTAAGTGATGGTCACTTCACTGAAAGCAATCACGAAACCGCCCGCAATAGCCCCCAGAGGACTGCCCAAACCGCCCACGATGGCGGCGGCAAAAATGGGCAAAAGCAGTTGGAAATAGGTGAAAGGCTTGAACGACTTGTCCAGACCATAAAGGACCCCGGCAATTGTGGTGAGCGCCGCAACGATCAACCAAGTCACCATCACCACCCTTTCAGGATTGATGCCTGATAGCAGAGCAAGGTCCTCATTATCCGAAAACGCCCGCATCGATTTGCCCGTTCGCGTCTTGTTCAAAAACCAGAACAGCAGGGCCACTACGATGACCGCAGTGATCACCGTAATCGCTTGGGTCGTGCGAATGCCAAACCCCTCTTCCAGTCCCGACCAGTCTCGGAATTCCCTGACCGTGAAGATAAAACGCTCCCCATCAGCAAAGTTTTGGTCACCCACGCCGATGATAAAACGCACCAGTCCGTTCATAACGAACATCACGCCCATAGAGACGATCACAAGGATGACCGGCTTGGCCTTTTGCTGGCGATAAAACCGATAGACTATGCGGTCGGTCCCTAGCATGAGCAGCGCTGTGATCGCGATACCGAAGGGGAGGGCGAGAAGAGCAGTTGGCAACGGCCCAAAGTTGGCCCCTATGGACTGGAACCACCAAGTGAACAGGATGGTGATGGTGGTGCTAAAGGCCATCGTGTCGCCATGGGCGAAGTTCGAAAAGCGCAGAATGCCGTAGATCAGCGTGACACCAAGAGCACCGATGGCAAGCTGTGCGCCGTAGGCGAGGGCCGGGACCAGCACAAAGTTGGTCAAAACGATGAGGGAGTTTAGGAGATCCACAAAATGCTCCTATGCTTCATCTTGGCCGAAAAACTCCAGCCGGAGGCTCCCCATCTATCCACGCTTCCCGTCATCCGCCCAAAAAACTCCGCCTTACTTCAGAATCGGCCAACAGCTCTTTCCCGGTACCGGTATGCGCGTTCCGCCCTTGTACCAGCACATAGCCCTTGTCGGCGATTTCAAGCGCTTGCCGCGCGTTCTGTTCGACCATCAGGATGGGGATGCCGGTGCGAGCGACCTCGATAATCCGGTCAAAAAGCTCGTCCATCACGATGGGGGAAACCCCGGCAGTCGGCTCATCCAGCATCAGGACCTTGGGCTGTGTCATCAGCGCCCGACCGACGGCCACCTGCTGGCGCTGACCGCCCGACAATTCACCCGCAGCCTGGAGGCGTTTCTCTTTGAGGATCGGGAAAAGGTCATAGACTTGCGCCATTGTTCCGCGAAAATCATCCCGACGGATGAAAGCGCCCATTTCCAGATTTTCCTCGACGGTGAGTGAGGTGAAGATGTTGGAGGTCTGGGGTACGAACCCCATACCCTGAACCACGCGCTGTTGTGGGGTGAGTGCGGTGATATCGTCCCCATCCAGCCGCACAGCACCGCCACGGACATCGAGCATCCCGAAAACCGCTTTCATGGCGGTCGATTTGCCAGCGCCGTTCGGCCCGACGATGACGGCAATCTCGCCTCGGTTCACGCTGATGGTGCAATCATGCAGAATGTCGGGGCCCTTGCCGTAGCCGCCGGTCATGCTGTCGCCAATGAGAAACGGTTCTGTCATTTTATCATCGTTTTGCGGGTGAAAGGCGGTGTCATTAGCCAAGGGCGTCTCTCACCGCTGGGGGAAGATTTTGCATGAATTGCTGTTGCTCCAGAGGCGATGCAATGCCGAAATACCAAACTGCGGAACCCACGATCGACATCATTGTGAACCACACGACAAATTTAAGTATGACACGCATCATGCTGTCAAAACGCCCTTATTCTTCAATCCCGTCCCCAAATACGCCTCGATCACTTGCTCGTTGGCTTTGATCTCGGCCAGTGTCCCTTCGGCCAGCACATGCCCCTCGGCCATGCAGATCACCGGATCACAGAGCCGTTCGATGAAGTCCATATCGTGTTCAATGACCACAAATGTATATCCGCGTTCTTGGTTAAGCCGGATGATTGCGTCCCCGATCGTGTTCAGCAGCGTGCGGTTCACACCTGCGCCAACTTCATCCAGAAACACGATCCGGGCGTCCACCATCATGGTCCGCCCCAATTCCAGTAGCTTTTTCTGCCCGCCAGAAAGGTTACCCGCCTTTTCTTCCTTCAGATGATCAATGGTAAGGAATTCCAACACTTCATCTGCCTTGGCTTGCAACGCCCGTTCTTCGTCGGCGATGCGGCGACGACCGAACCAGGTGTTCCATAGCCGTTCGCCAGACTGCCCGGCTGGCACCATCATCAGGTTTTCGCCGACGGTCATGGTCGAAAATTCATGGGCAATCTGGAACGTCCGCAGCAGCCCCTTGTGAAACAGCTCATGCGGCGGAAGCCCGGTAATGTCTTCCCCGTTCATTGTTACCCGGCCCGATGTTGGTTTCAGAACCCCGGCTATGACATTGAAAAAGGTTGTTTTTCCCGCTCCGTTCGGCCCGATCAGCCCCGTGATCGACCCTTCCGCGATTTGCAAGGACGCGCCATCAACGGCTCGAAAACCACCAAAGGTTTTCACCATATCCTCAACTACGATCATGCAGGGGTCCTTGGGTTTTGGTCAAAACGGCGCGAAGCGTATCCCGCGCCGTTCTGTTTTCTAAGTTTATCTTAGCGGAAACCGACTGTTGCCATTTCGCCGCCTTCGATGACGATCTGGCGGTAATTCCCAGCGCTTTCGCCGCCATCCACCAGTTCAACGGCTGAGGCACCAACATAGTCGATATCCCCACCACCGGCGAGAATTTCCAGCCCTTTGGCCAGTTCACCGGGGAAGATCTGCTCTCCCGGCGCGTTGGCGACGGTTTCAACCATCTCTTTGTAGGCGGCGGGATCTGTCGATCCTGCGGCTTGCATTGCAAGAAGGATAAGAGCAGCAGCATCATAGCTTTCGCTGGTATACGTGGATGAAGCGTCAAACGCATCGCCCACCGCATCGGCAAACATGGCAGCCCCTTCGCTATCAGTACCCGGGGCTTGGCCGGTCGAGCCTTCGATCTCGTCACCGAAATTCGCCGTGAGCTGATCGCCGATCATGCCATCGGGGAAGTGGAACGTGTCAAATGCACCGGTATCAAGTGCGGCACGGACAATGCCAGCCCCGCCCTGATCCACATAACCTGCAACGACCAGCCGATCCCCACCGGCAGAGGCCAATGCGCCAACCTCGGCAGAGTAATCCGCTTTGCCATCCTCATGTGCCGCGCTGAGTGTAACGGTGCCACCCGCAGCCTCGAATGCGGACTGGAATGCATCTGCCAGACCCTGCCCATAGTCGTTATTGGTATAGGTCAAAGCAACCGAGCTGATGCCATCTTCCATCAAGATGTCGGCCATGATTTTACCCTGCCGCGCATCCGACGGCGCTGTGCGGAAAAAGAGGCCGTCATCTTCTGCCGTGGTCAGTGCCGGCGACGTGGCCGAAGGTGAGATCATCACAGCGCCATTAGGCACAGCCACGTTGGACAGAATGGCGCCGGTCACACCGGAGCAGTCCGCGCCAACAATGCCGTTTACACCGTCGCTGGTGATCAGTCGTTCAGCAGCAGCCGTTGCCGCTGCCGCATCCACGCAGGTACTGTCTGCGCGGACTGGTGTGACGGTGGAGCCGTCCAGAAATAAGCCGGATTCGCTCACTTCCGTCATAGCGAATTCAGCAGCGTCGGCCATGGCAGGTGTCAGTGATTCAATCGGGCCGGTAAAGCCCAGGATCACCCCAAGTGTGACGTCTTCGGCATGTGCTGCACCGGTCAATCCGATGACGGCGGTTGACGCCATAAGCAATTTCTTCATTTTATCGTTCTCCCTGGAATTTTCATTCTCTGAGGCGAGATTAGCAGCCGGAATTCAAAAAGAAAGGCGAAACGGGCACGGTTCAACTGTCGCGAAAGATGTCCGACCCGGTCCGGTCTGCTTCCTCGTTATCAATCGGCCCGATACTTTGGCTAAGCCTTCATGTCATAAGAAGAGGCTGCGAGATTTCGCCCTCAGGGATATCGCAGGCACTGTCATTTTCACATCCGGCTTTCGGATCGCAAGGCACCACTACTTCGTCCGCCGATGCGCTTGTGCCAAAAGAGACCAAAAGGCCAAAAAATCCCCAAAAAACGTATTTCATTATCATGCCTGTCCAATATGGAATGGGGAACATCTAACAAATTCAGCCTGTCCAATCAACAAAACCGGGCATCTGAAAGGCTAGGAAATGAACGCCGCAATAAATTCGCGTATTCGTTCAGCATTCATGCCCCGATCGCCGCGTCCAATGCGGGAAACACTGCGCAGATCGATATAGCTGCCGTCCTCGTTCGGCGTGACGACAACAACCACGTCATCAATGAATGCAAAGAACGGCGTTGTGGCCGATGCCTCGTACCGCATTGCGACGCTGTCCTCGTCAACGATTTCCCACCCCATATCCTGCCCGATGTCGACCGCCTTGGTAAATGCATCTGCAGGTGCCAGTTCGGACTGGATTGTCAGAATATCGGGATAGGCTTGCTTTTGCTGCGAAGCAATTTCCTGCCCGCCATAGGCAAGCGTGTTACGCGCGCCGGGGCGGCTATCGGTCAGCACAACAAATTCAGGAGGTGCGTCAGTATTGGTCGTGATGTCGTGGATCGCAGGCAGGCGCACGGGGGCGCGCATCGTTGTCATTATTGTTGGCGTTAGTATGCCGAGTCCGACCACCAAAGCAAACAATGCTTTGCCTTTTCCTGTTCTGTTCGATCGGGTGAACAAGTAGATCAAACAGGCAAGCGCGAGTGCCGAAATGGCATAACCGATGGGGTTGATCGTCTGGCGGGCGTAGCCGAAGCCCACAATCGGTTCCCATAGCCCGAGCTTTGCTCCGAAGACGATAATCCCAATAGCTGCCAGGCCAATCAACGCCAGAAGAAGAGTAAGATTTGCGAATTTGGACGATTGTTTGAGATCCATCTGAGGTTTCTCCTCTTTGCTGGTCTAAATTCACCATATGGGAACCGCCGCAACGCAGCAAGTCGCCACAAACGGGTGCGGATATATTTGGGTGCTCAGATGGTTTTCAGAAAAAGCATGCCTAAATGCGCGCCGCCTGACTGCCTCGTTCGCGATATGGGGTCGTATTGTAATGTGAGCGATAGCACTTGGAAAAATGCGAAGGTGAGGCAAAACCGCAAGCGAGGGCGACATTAATGACTGTCATATCGGTTTGCATCAGCAGATTGCGCGCTTTTTGCAGGCGCAGTTCCATATAATAACGCTTTGGGCTGCGCGACAGATACCGTCTGAACAGCCGTTCCAGTTGGCGCGTGGACATGCCGACATCGCGGGCAAGAACGGAAGGGCTAATCGGCTCTTCAATGTTGCTTTCCATAATCTGGATCACACGGGACAGTTTCGGATGCCGGACACCGATCCGTGTTGGGATCGACAGCCGCTGGGTGTCCCGATCAGTGCGGATGGAAGAATATATCAAGATATCCGCCACCGCGTTGGCCAGCTCTTCACCGTGATCGTCGGCAATGATCTTGAGCATCAGATCGATCGAAGCGGTCCCGCCGGCCGTGGTGATCCGGTTTCCATCAACCACAAAGACCGATTTTGTCAGCTCAACCTCGTCGAAATCCTCGGCAAAGCTGTCATGGTTTTCCCAGTGGATGGTAGCCTTTTTCCCGTCCAGCAGCCCTGCCTTGGCCATTGTGTACCCAGCTGTGCAAAGACCGGCTGTTGCGGCACCCCGGCGGGCCTCGCGGCGGAGCCAGTTCAGCAACCGTTTTGTCGTTGCAGCCTGAATATCCTGCCCACCACAAAGCATGATCGTGTCGTCACGGTCCAGTTCTCCCAGATCACCATCCAGCTGGAAGGTGCAACCGTTGGAGCAGGTCGCTATTTCGCCGCCCTCACCAATGTTGACCCAGCTGTAAAGGGTCTTGTTGGCTGTGCGATTTGCAACGCGCAGGCATTCAATTGCGCTCGCAAAGCAAAGCATTGTGAATTGTGGCAACAGCACAAACACAAACCGGCGCCGTTTGCCATCATGGGTAACATCAACAAGCTGGGGATCTGTGGACATGGTGAAGAGCCTGGCACATTTAGATTGAAAGACATCAACAGGTTTGTGTTGCACGATCAATAGAGAAACGTCACCCCGTCTGACGAAACTGCGACTGCCCGATCAGTTTCAGAATGCCTGTATTTCCTGCATTTAATGATTGGCCCGCGGCTCTGGCCGCGCTATACGCCACATCTGAGGATAAATACGTCCCTCATCAACCCTTGGATATGGAGCAAGACGATGACGAACTGGCAAAAATCTGACTGGCGCAGCAAGCCCCGGGTTCAGATGCCTGAGTATACCGACGCAGCCGCATTGAACGCTGTTGAAGGTCGTCTTGCCAGCTATCCACCGCTTGTTTTTGCCGGTGAGGCGCGCAAGCTGAAATCGCACCTTGCCGCGGTCAGTAAAGGTGAGGCGTTTTTGCTGCAAGGCGGTGACTGCGCCGAAAGTTTCGCGGAGTTTTCGGCCGACGGTATTCGCGACACGTTCAAGGTCATGCTGCAGATGGCAATGGTGCTGACTTACGGTGCCAAGTTGCCGGTTGTGAAAGTTGGCCGGATTGCGGGCCAAATGGCCAAGCCACGCTCGGCCCCGAACGAGACCATCGACGGAACAGAGCTGCCAAGCTACCGCGGTGACATCGTCAATGGTTTCGACTTCACCCCTGAGGCGCGCATTCCGGATCCAGAGCGTATGCTGCAAGCCTATCTGCAGTCCGCCGCTACGCTGAACCTGTTGCGTGCTTTCTCGACAGGTGGTTTTGCTGACGTGCATCAGGTGCATGGCTGGACGTTGGGCTTTACCGATGCCAACGAGGTCAAGAAATACAGCGACATGGCCGCAAGGATCAGCGACACGCTGGCATTTATGGAGGCTGCGGGTATCCGCGATGAGGCCGCCCATGCTTTGGAAACGGTTGAATTCTACACCAGCCATGAAGCGCTGCTTCTGGAATACGAAGAGGCGCTGTGCCGGTTGGATTCCACATCAGGCAAATGGCTGGCTGGTTCTGGTCACATGATCTGGATTGGCGACCGCACACGTCAGCCGGACGGTGCGCATGTTGAGTTCTGCAAGGGTGTACAGAACCCGATTGGTCTGAAATGCGGTCCAAGCATGACGACTGGCCATCTGAAATCGCTGATTTCGTCCCTGAACCCGGAAAACGAGCCCGGGCGTCTGACCCTGATTGCCCGTTTTGGTGCAGGTTCTGTTGGTGAGCATCTGCCTCGCCTTATCCGGGCCGTTGAAGAAGAGGGCGCGAACGTCGTTTGGACCTGTGACGCGATGCATGGCAACACGATCAAGTCCACATCAGGCTATAAGACCCGACCATTCGACAGCGTGCTGCGCGAAGTACGGGAGTTCTTTGCGGTGCATAATGCTGAGGGTAGCATCCCCGGCGGTGTGCATTTCGAGATGACAGGCAAAGACGTGACCGAATGCACCGGCGGTGTGCGGGCTGTCACGGACGAAGATCTTTCAAGTCGCTATCACACCGCGTGCGATCCGCGTTTGAATGCATCTCAGTCTTTGGAATTGGCATTCTTGGTGGCAGAAGAGCTTTCCAACCGCCGCGACACACTGGTTCAAGCCAAGGCTGGCTGACGGTTTTTCCAAGCCGAATGATCGACAGAAGACCGGAAAACCAAAACAGGGTTTTCCGGTCTTTTATGTTTCAGGTGTTGTTGACGACAAGTCGCAGAGAAGGGCCGTTCCTGTCGCCGGTACTGACCGACCGTGTGGCCCATTTGGGTCGCTCTGCCGCCAGCTGCAAACCCAATGCCTCGCGCCGGATGTCTATATCGGGGTCAATCTCAAATCGCCGGGGCCGGGTGCCGACGACACCCTCTGTGACAATTGCGCCCAGAATCCGCGTTGTATTCCCTTTGTCATCACGCAACGGCAGCAGCAGTATGGTTCCCGTCAGGGCAGGACGGACCAAATTACCCGGTGACACGAGCGGAACGGCAAGAATGGCAGGTCCACTAAACGCATCTTCGATCAAATCCGCAATCTGATCGCGGGCAGTGGGCAGGAAGAACGTGCTGATCGGCATGCCGCGCGCATCCATTTTCAACAGATGGTGCAATTGTTGGCCCGCAACCCGCATACGCGCGATACCGGGTGCGACGCGTTGCAGGATGAAGGCATGCGGCAAGGCGTCATCGATCTGGCTTGGCTCAATGTCATTGCGCGAAGGAATTCTTTGCGTATCGCGCAGCGCCCGCCAGTAGCGTTCGAGACTTTTCAGGATCTCGCTTTCAGCACCCGGCTCGTCGGATTTGCGTCTTTTGTGATTTTCTTCAATCTTGCTCATTTCAAATTCTTCCCCCGCATCCTGTTTGTCGGATTGAATTTGTCCGCTCGTCTCCCATGAATCAACTTTAACAAAGGTTAGCTAAAAATTCACTTAACAAAGTGCTAACCGGTTAATGACTGTGTCAAACAGGCTTGCCCCGCCTTCGGCTTTGCCTTTAGTTGCGTGCAAAAATAACCATCCGGGGGACACTTGATATGATCAACTCTATGACCGCGTTTGCGAGCCGGACCGGGCATCATGATCATTTGTCATGGACTTGGGATATCCGGGGCGTCAATGCGCGTGGTCTTGATCTGCGGCTGCGCATTCCCGATGGATTGCCGGGTTTGGAGCAAAACCTGCGGGCGCTCTTGTCCGAAAAGCTTCAGCGCGGCAATGTCAGCCTGACCTTGCGCCTGAACCGTGAAGAAAAGACAGCGGCGGTGTCAGTCGACACGCAGCAACTGGATGCGGTTCTCTCGGCTTTGGACCAGGTGCAGGACCGCGCCTTTGAAATGGGTGTGACATTGGGCCAGCCCACTGCTGCAGATGTGTTGGCGCAACGCGGTGTGCTTGTCGCGGCTCGCGATGACGAAGATGGGGCGAGCCTGGCAAAACAACTGACGTCTGACTTTGAAAACGTGCTGGCTGACTTCGTGAAGATGCGAGAGGCTGAGGGCACCTCGTTACATCAGGTTCTAGCAGGGCAGCTTGATCAAATTGACAAGTTAACGAGCGCGGCTGCAGAGGCGGCATCTGCCCGGCGGACAGAAATGCAGGCGCAACTGACCTCCGCATTGCAACGTGTGATAGACGATGTGGCCGAAATGGACGAAGCGCGCGTCGCACAGGAATTAGCCATGATTGCCATCAAATCGGACGTGACTGAAGAAATTGACCGACTTCAAACCCATGTTGGCGCGGCCCGCGATTTGCTGAATTCCGGCGGCGGCATTGGCCGTCGGTTTGATTTTCTTGCGCAGGAGTTCAATCGCGAGGCCAATACACTTTGTGCCAAGGCGCAGTCATCTGCGCTGACCGCCATCGGTCTTGACCTGAAGGCGGTGATTGATCAGATGCGCGAACAAGTCCAGAATGTGGAGTGAACCCATGCCTCGCCGTGGTCTTTTGATTATTTTGTCCTCGCCATCGGGTGCTGGAAAATCCACGTTGGCTGGTCGGCTCCGACAATGGGATCCGGCATTGCAGTTTTCTGTCTCCGCCACGACCCGGCCGGCGAGAGAGGGCGAAGTGGACGGCCAGCATTATCATTTCAAATCCGTCACCGCGTTTCAGGATCTGGTCGCAAACGGTGAGATGCTTGAACATGCGCAGGTCTTTGGCAACTACTACGGGTCGCCCACGGCACCCGTTCAGTCTGCCATCGAAGAAGGCTGCGATGTCCTGTTTGACATTGACTGGCAGGGAGCACAGCAGATCAGCAATTCGGCGTTGCAGGAACACGTTTTGTCGATCTTCCTGCTGCCTCCGTCCATTCCGGAACTACATCGTCGGCTTGTGGACCGCGATCAGGATGCCGCGGACGTCATCGAAAAGCGCATGCAGAAAAGTTGGGATGAGATCAGCCATTGGGATGGTTACGATTATGTGCTGATCAACGAAGACCTTGATGAAACCGAGGAAAAACTGCGCACCATTATCAGCGCAGAGCGCCTACGCCGGTCGCAGCAACCTGCCTTGGTCGATCATGTGCGTGCGCTGCAAACGCAATTCGGAGAGCTGTCATGACCATCTATGCCTTGAATGATGTTGAACCGACCATCGATGAAAGCGCTTGGGTCGCACCCGGATGCCATGTCATTGGGCGGGTCGAACTTGCCGCCAAAACCTCTGTCTGGTTTGGCAGTACATTGCGTGGGGACAACGAAGCAATTGTTGTCGGCGAAGGCAGCAATATTCAGGAAAACTGCGTTTTGCATACGGATATGGGGTATCCGCTGACAATCGGGGCGGGCTGCACGATCGGGCATAAGGCCATGCTTCATGGTTGCGAGATTGGGGAAAACACGTTGATCGGAATGGGGGCAACCGTTCTGAATGGGGCCAGGATTGGACCGAATTGCCTGATCGGTGCGGGAGCGCTGATTACTGAGGGAAAGGTCATCCCTGAGGGCTCTTTGGTGATGGGCGCACCGGGGAAAGTTGTCCGGCAACTGGACGCAGATCAGATCGCTGCCCTGCGCTTGTCTGCCCTGCATTATCAGGAGAATGCGGCGCGTTTCGCCCGCGATCTTCGGCAGGTTTGAGGACTGCTGGATGACACCGCAGGCGATCATTCAAGCATTGCCAATGCCGGTTGCCCTGATCGGTGCCGATGATAGGTTGACGGCTGCGAACGAACATCTCGAACAGGTGTTGGGCCCTGATCTGGTTGGCAAGCATTACATCACGGCCCTGCGCCAGCCAGCTTTGCTGGACGCGATTTCTAGCGTCAGGCAGAACGACCGGCGCATTGTGACCCGGTATCTGGGGCGCGACGGCGCGCATGACACGACCTATCAGGTCGTGGTGGACCGGGCGGGCGATGGCGTCATTATTTCCTTTGAAGATCAGACGGTTGCGGAAGAGGCGGGCAAGATGCGCCGGGACTTTGTGGCCAATGTCAGCCATGAGTTGCGCACCCCTTTGACGGCGCTTTTGGGCTTTATCGAAACGCTTGGCGGTGCCGCCCGGGACGATGCCGCGGCCCGCGATCGCTTTCTGGCGATCATGTCCCATGAGGCAAGCCGTATGACGCGGTTGGTTGATGATCTCTTGTCGCTGAGCCGGGTAGAGGAGGACGAGCGGGTGCGCCCGCGAGAAAACGTCGATCTGGCGGCCTTGCTGGCCTCGGTGATCAAGGGGCTGGGGCCGCAGGCGGAGGCGGCGGATATCGAGGTGTTTCTGCATGCGGAACAGGCGGATCAACTGCTGCCCGGTGATGCGGGTCAGTTGGTGCAGGTTTTTACCAATCTTATTGAAAACGCTATAAAATATGGCTCTGCTGGGGGGCGGGTCGATGTCACACTATCGCCTGTTCAACTGCAGCAAAGGCTGCGTTCGAAGGGGGTTGAGGTCGTGGTCGCCGATCAGGGCGAGGGGATCGCGGCGCACCATATCGCGCGGCTGACGGAACGGTTCTACCGGGTGGACAGTCACCGGTCGCGCGAGGTTGGTGGAACGGGGCTGGGACTGGCGATCGTCAAGCATATCGTGAACCGGCATCGGGGGCGGATGGTGATCGAGAGTGAGGAAGGGCAGGGGATGCGGGTTTCCGTTTTATTGCCTGCCGATTGATTTGCCTCAAAAACACTGTTTTTTAAGGGGTTACGCTGCTGATATCTTCAGCTAGCGGTGGACCTCATGCGGATTTTGATCTTTCTGATAGTGGCTTTGGCCGGGCATCCAGCCCTTGCCCAGAATGCGGCGCGGGGTGAGATGCTGTTCACGCGACATTGCGCGACGTGCCATGGTATCAATGCAGAAGGTAATGGGCCGATGGCGCCGTCGTTGCTTGTGCAGCCGACGGATTTGACGCAGCTAACTAACGGAAATAATGGTGTTTTTCCGACCTTGCGCGTGGTGATGCGGATCGATGGGCGCGACCCGTTGGTCAGCCATGGCAGCGACATGCCGGTCTATGGTGACTTCTTTGAGGGGCGTCCGGCGATGACCAAGGTTGAGACCGGGCAGCCGATTGCGACGAGCGAACCGATTGTAGATTTGCTTGCATATCTGGATGGGTTGCAGGGGTAGGTCACGCAACGTTCGGTGGTGTCGGGCACGGGGTGGTCCTGAGGTCGGCGCGAATCGTTCGTTAACGTCAATTTTTATTGGTTAATATGGTGCCCGAAACCGGTCGGACATGTGTCGGCAAAACGTCGGGCGTGTTTGTGAGGTTGCACGTTATGATTGTGGTTAACGGTGCGAACGGGTGTGTTTGTGAAGAATGGGTTAATTTTTTGGTGGGAGATGCAGGTGGGGGCGCATCCGATGGATCGGTTTGGGGGTGGAGGGGAGAACCCCGCCTTAAGTGGGCACTTCATAGCAACCATCCCGCCCGGCATCGCCGGGCAGCGCCCGGACCTCCCCCATGGGGAGGGCGCTTCGCACCCACCCCGAGGTCCGGGTGCAGCCCTTGGGTAGTGTGTGGGGTAGTGTTGGGAGTGTTTAATTGGCACCGCTAAGGTACCCGATGAGGTCGGGTGGCGCGGCTAAGCGTACTCTACGATTTGCTAGCAATATAGTCCGCGATGATGGCTCTCGATCCGAAACGGTGCAACTTTGAGCCAGATGATCAAGTCTTCCAAGATGTGAGATCCGAACCATTGTATATGTGGGCCGTTTTCAACAGGAACCAAGTATGTTGAGTCACATTTTCGCACTTCAAACTCTTGTCCAGAGTATTCGAGGAACTGAACTTCATCACTGTCATTCCAGCTATGATGCAAAGAAACGCAATCCTTCACGGTACTATTTTTGGGAGATAGTGCTTCATAAAGCCAAAGTGCATTCATGCGAAAGTACCTATCTGCGGTTGCCCGCAGTTTAGGCGCTACACGGCCCTGTGCCGGATCATTGAAGGACGCGATGTTTACGAGTGTGCCAGCCTCAGACACTGCATCAACAAGTGGCAAAAAATCTCCGTCGGCACCATAAAGAGTACAAGTTTTCATTATGGAAGAATACGCCAGTCTGGTTGCATCAATAGCCAGTTTGACATCAACGCCCTCTTGCTTACTTCCCTTTGGTTTGTCTACCAGTTCGCCCATCTTCAGCAAGAAACCTGCTTCCGACTCTAGCCCCGAGAGCCAACGCGGGTGTTTTGTCGTTTCATTCGTCGCAGAGTAAACATAGCAACGGTCATGAGGCAAAACCTTGAACAACCGAAAAAAATCAAATTTATTCACTTCTTCTTCTGTAAGCCCGCAATCATCCAAGCATTTCTTGTAGGACTTCCAGACATTGTCCGCGTCTATGAATGCAAAACTTGGCTGGTGGTGAGGTTGCATAACCTCGTCTAGTAGGCTCTTTTGCAGTTGTCCCTCAAACATCCAACTCCTCCACAAACCGCGCGTTTTCCTGAATATACTGAAAGCGCAGTTCCGGCTTCTTCCCCATCAGGCGTTCGACCAGATCCGCTGTGTCCCCCGGCTCTTCGTCGTGGACTGTCACGCGGATCAGTTTGCGGGTGGTCGGGTCCATAGTAGTTTCTTTCAAATCCTTGGCGTCCATTTCGCCCAAGCCCTTGAACCGCTGCACGTCGATCTTGCCTTTGCCGCCCAATCCCTTGGCCATCATCGCGTCTTTTTCTGCGTCGTCGGCGACGTAGACCCGTTTGGGCCCTTGTGTCAGCCTGTAGAGCGGCGGGCAGGCGAGATAGAGGTGCCCGTTGTCGATCAGCGGCCGCATCTGTGTGAAGAAGAAGGTCATCAGGAGTGCCGCGATATGCGCGCCGTCCACGTCCGCGTCTGTCATGATGATGATCTTGTCATAGCGCAGATCGTCGACGTTGAACCGGGTGCCCATGCCCACGCCAAGCGCTTCGCACAGGTCGTTGATTTCGGCGTTGGTACTGAGCTTTGATGAGGCTGCCCCGAGGACGTTGAGGATTTTACCTTTGAGCGGCAGCAGCGCCTGGTTCACGCGGTTGCGCGCGCCTTTGCCTGATCCGCCGGCGCTGTCGCCCTCCACGATGAAAAGTTCGGTGCCGCTGCGGTCTTTGGACGTGCAATCGGTCAGCTTGCCGGGCAGGCGGAGTTTTTTGGTGGCGGATTTCCTTGCCGTTTCTTTTTCCTGCTTGCGGCGCAAGCGTTCTTCGGCACGCAGCACAAGAAAATCGAGGATCGCGCCTGCCGACTTCGTATCCGCCGCCAGCCAGTTGTCGAAATGGTCGCGCACGGCGTTATCGACCATGCGCTGGGCGTCTGTCGTGGCCAGCCGGTCTTTGGTCTGCCCCACGAATTCCGGCTCACGGATAAAGCACGACACCAGCGCACCAGCCCCGGTCGTCAGGTCCTCGCGGGTGATTGTCCCGGCCTTTTTGTTGGACACCCGTTCGCCGTAGGCTTTGATGCCTTTGAGGATCGCAGCCCAGAACCCGGCCTCGTGTGTGCCGCCTTCGGGTGTGGGGACCGTGTTGCAGTAGGACTGGATGAACCCGTCGCGGGCAGGGGTCCAGTTGATCGCCCATTCGACCTTACCCGGTTCGCCGAATTTTTCCTGAAAATCGACCGTCCCTGCGAAGGGTTTGTCCGAGTAGGTGGTCGCTGTCCCCAGTGTCTCCTTGAGGTAGTCGGAGAGGCCGCCGGGGAAGTGGAAAGTCGCCTCGGTCGGGGTTTCGCCGTCGTCGATTTCTGACTTCCAGCGGATTTCGACGCCAGAGAACAGATATGCCTTGGACCGGATGGATTTGAACAGGCGGGCGGGTTTGAACCGGTGATGGCCGAAGATTTCTTCGTCTGCGTGAAAGGTCGTCGTGGTGCCGCGGCGGTTTTGGGTGGTGCCGATCTTTTCGATCTTGGTGAGTGGGATGCCGCGGGAGAAGCGTTGTTCGTAGAGCTCCTTGTTGCGGGCCACCTGCACGACCATGCTGTCGCTGAGCGCGTTGACCACCGATGCACCGACCCCGTGCAGACCGCCGGAGGTCTGGTAGGCCTTGCCCGAGAATTTGCCGCCTGCGTGGAGGGTGCAGAGGATGACCTCAAGTGCGCTCTTGTCCGGGAATTTGGGGTGCGGGTCGATGGGGATGCCGCGCCCGTTGTCGCGGATGGTGACGGAATAGTCTGCGAGCAGTTCGACCTCGATCCGGTTGGCGTGGCCGGCGACGGCCTCGTCCATGGAATTGTCGAGGACTTCGGCCACGAGATGGTGCAGCGCCCGTTCGTCGGTGCCGCCGATATACATGCCGGGTCGCTTGCGCACCGGTTCGAGCCCTTCGAGCACCTCGATGCTGCTGGCGTTATAGTCGTCTGGGTTGCCCCCGGAGAGAAGGTCGTCGGCCATGGCTGCTGCTCATTTCTTTGCTTTGCAGGCATAATGGCAGGCGGGCGCTGTTGGGGCAATCGGGGAATGGTGTTATTGAGGCGCCGAGGCACAAGATATGTGCCTCAGCCGCGTTGTTAACGCCCCAAGTGGTGCGTTTCCTGCAATCCGTAGACCGGCGTGTCGATCCCTTCCATCCGCGCCTTGAGTTGCAGCGACAGGAATTGCGAATAATGCCGCGACTGGTGCAGGTTGCCACCGTGGAACCAGAGCGCCTCTTGTTGCGTCGGTTTCCACATGTTGCGCTGTTCGCCTGACGTAACATAAAGCTGCTATTGTGAATGTCGCATGCGCGAGGTGGCTGTGAAACGTCGCGGAGGAATGACTCGATCCATTAGATTTTTTGGACTGCAGCCGTTTGGGGCGGTCAGGAGATATCGGGACAAGCGTCAAGCAAGTCTGACCAAAGCACCTTATTTTGTTTATTGTGTCATGGCCTTGGACTCGTTGAAGAAGACTCTGTTTCCAAAGGGATCGCGAATATCCATCGCGCGTGCATCCCAAGGTTTGTCCTCGATGCCTGGCTTGGCAAACTCATAGTCTTTAGCGTGAAGCTCTTTATGGTAGTCCTCAATTCCTTCTATCCAGAAAAACACTGCAGAGCCTGGACTGGCATCCCCATGATGCTCGCTAAGATGCAGGGTCGCATCGCCGTGTGACACTTGCATGTAAAGCGGTGCCTTATCATTGAAACGGTGTTGCCACTCAATTTTGAAGCCAAGGTAATCGACATAGAATTCGATCGCTTTTTCTTCCGAGAAAATGCGCAGGATCGGGATGGGAGGCTGTACTTTTATGTTCGGGGAATTCTTAGCTTCGGCTACAATCTTGTTTGACAGAATATTCCAGTTTTTCTCGCCAAACTGAGCAGAGACAAGCTCAAGGCATTCGCTGTGGGAGAGGTCGATGTCTCTGTAACTGAGGGATATACGCAGAGCTTTCGCCATCGCTTTGGCGTCGAGATAGGTTCTCATAGAGTTGGTCCTCGCTGAATTCGCGAACGGAGGTCATCGGTGCTTGCATTGCCGATCCGTTCGCCAACAGCGGAAGGATCGTGTGTAAAACTGATGCATTCACCATTCCCAAAGGGCACAAGCGGCAGGCTGCATCGGACACAGTCAATGTTGCCCAGACTATTCATCTGGTCAACACCGGTCAGACAAGAATCTGGGCATTGCGCCTTTCAACTGGAGGTTTTGAAACGTACGATATTCTCAAAAGCAGTCTTTGGCGCGCCGCGCAGCATTTGGAAAATTGGGCTCAGATACGACATTCTCGCTCTATGGCAGCAACAGCGACCATACCACTTTCTAAATTCGGTCTGATTGTGAGGTGAAGGTCAAAGCCACAGCTGTTTAACAGCGACTGGCTATTATTCCCCTGCCTGTTTTGTTTCAAACATCAGCCCGAAGGCGCTTCTGGGTCGGAAGCCTTTCCAGTAGGTGTGCTCTTCAGTGAAGTCTCCGTCATCATCCACCGACCAGACCGCGTTATTGCCAATGGGGATGAGGTCGAAATAGTCGGCCTTTGGTGTGTCCCCTTTCAGATGAAGGTCCAGATAGGCGGTGATGAAATGCTGGCTGACATTGTTCATTTTGGTCGTGTCCCAGACCGCATCGGCGTAGTGGCCAAAGGGGAACCAGCCGTCATCGTCGGCGGGTAGTGAGTAGCTTTCGACCGGTGCGGGCATGGTGGCGCCTGCGTTGTGGTTGGCATTTTCGAAAGTCAGCAGGTGCCGCGTTGTGCCGGTTGTCTGGTCAAAAATGTCCCGCAACGCGCTGTATTGCGAGACGTCATCAACGCTGCCAGCCACCAGAAGCAGTGGCTTTTCGATGTTCCCCAGCGCCTCTGGGTCCCAGAACCCGGTGTTGTTGCCCCATGGCGCGAACGCGATGACCGCTTTGACCCGGTCGTCGCTGATGCTCTCATGTTCGGGGCCGCCCTGCATGTTGCGTTCCAGCAAGCTTTGCGGTGGCGCCCAGTCGAATTGCGTGCTGAGCAGGGTCACACCGGCGCCTGCGTAGATCAGAGCGCCATAGCCGCCCATCGAGTAGCCCATGACGGCGACGTTGTCCTTTTGGATGATGGCACCCAGATCGCCATCCAGCGCGCCCATGCTGTCCACCACGAACCGCTGGTCCCACGGCCGGTTCACGAGGGTGGAGCCGAACATGGTCTGGTCGTCATAGGTGCTGTCGGGGTGATCGATTGAAGCCACGACATAGCCTTTGGAGGCTATGTTTTCGGCCAGCGGTGACATCAGGAACCGGTTGCCGGGGTAGCCGTGCGAGATGATCACAAGCGGGTAGGTTGCCGATGTATCAGGTGCGGCGTCGCGGGCAGCTTTGCCGGTGAGCTTTGCCGTGTTCTCCCCATCGCGCATGATGGCCGTATAGGTGCCGCCGGGGTTTGTGTCCTCGGTCGCCGGGTACCAGATTTCCACGGTGATCTCGCGGTCGTAGACAGGCGGCTCATCGTCTTCCTTTGTGTTGACGATGTCGATCTGGTCGGGGTTAGTGAAGGTCATCGTTGTGACCCCGATCTTGTGATCCCCAAACGCGGCCAGCTCGGGGGCGTCGGGGCGCACGATGTCAATCCGGTTTTCGGCTATTGCGGTTGTCGCAGCCATGACGGCAACTGCAGCTGGAAGGGCACGCATGGGAACTCTCCTGTTGGTATTCGTGGTTTGCCTAGGCTAGCGCGATGACAGCCGGATGAATACCGTTGATGTTGTAAGACATAGGGCTAGGCTGCTCAAAAGGCGAAAGGAATCACCATGCGCGTATTCTTTACAGGTGGTAGTGGCACGGCGGGTCGACACGCGATCGCCCATCTGCAGGCGCAGGGCCATACAGTCGTAAATGCCGATCTGGTGCCCTCTGGCCTTGATATTTCGGAGTTGCTGATCGATCTGACCGATGCGGGTCAGGTCATTGGTGCGATGTCTCAATTCACTGATTTTCATGAATTGGAACCGGGGACGGGTGTGCCGTCCTATGATGCCGTGGTCCACTTTGCCGCCATTCCCCGCGTCATGATCGGAACGGATGGCGAGTGTTTTCGAGTCAATACGGTATCCACCTACAATGTCATCGAGGCGGCTGTGAAACTGGGTGTCCCGAAGGTGATTTTTGCCAGTTCTGAGACGACCTATGGCATTTGCTTTGCCGATGGTGAGGTCAAGCCGCAATACGTTCCGGTGGATGAGGAGCATCCGACCGTGCCGCAGGACAGCTACGCGATGTCGAAGGTTTGTAATGAGGCGACAGCGCGGTCGTTTCATGCGCGGTCCGGTATCGATATCTATGGATTGCGGTTGAATAACGTCATTGAACCTCATGTTTATGAACGAGATTTTCCGACTTTTATGAGCGACCCTGCCAAGCGCCGCCGCAATTTCTTTGCCTATATCGATGCCCGTGATTTGGGGCATATGGTGGATTGCTGTCTGAAAACGGACGGGCTGGGGTTCGAAGTCTTCAACGTTTCGAACGACGATATGTCGGTGGGGATTACCTCGACGGAGGTGATTGAAAGGTTTTACAGCGATGTGCCAGTGACCCGCCAGATGGGCGAGCATGAAACCTTCTATGCCAATGACAAGGCCAAGCGGATGGTCGGGTTTGCGCCCAAGCATTCCTGGCGGGACGTGTTGGGCTAGGCGTCCTCGACGCAGGCAAAATCGAACCTGTAAGTAGACCCGACGTCAATGCCTCCGCTGTCATTGTAGCCAAGGGCCAACAATCGGCCCCGACGGATACCTGCCGATGCGTTTTGTTGAATTGTCCAAACCTCTGTTGCATCGAATTTACCTGCGCCTTGGATGTAGCGCACGGCAGCAATACTGTTACCCATATCATTTTGAATGGTTGCCCTAACGGAGATCGGCTGTTGATCGAAGGTACGCGAAAGTATTTCGAGGTCACGCGTCCCCCGCGACAATATGGTTAGTCCGTTTCCGGGATCCACCGCTTTGGGATTCGTATCGAATGTGCTAGGTGGCGCATTGGTTACTACGCAGTAATTTGGAAAAAGCTGTTGCGATAGCCCGCGGAATTTGGGTTGATTTTCTTGGATCTTTTTCAATTCGGCAAGAAATTGTTCGTTCGGCGAAAGTTCTGCCGTTTCGCACGCTGTCAAGACGAAGAAGAGGGCAACGGCAACCAGCTTGGCAGAGTATGTTTTCAAGTCTAAAGCCTTCCATATTTTTGGTAAAATATGTCGCTTGATTAGTCACGACAAGGCGAGTTGCCGACGTGGCGCAAGGTGCTGTGCACCGCTATCCGTTTGGTGTAGTGGTTCGGTTATGGAAGAAGACCCACCGATTGCTGTGATGGATGCCACCTGTGCGCTGTGTTCGTGGGGCGCGCGGATGATCCACCGGCTTGATAAATCGGGGGAAATTCGGATTGCACCGATCCAGTCCGATAAGGGCGCGGCGTTGATGCGGGCCAATGATCTGGATGCCCTCGACCCTGATACATGGCTGTTCATTGAGAATGGTACCGTGTGGCGCGATTTTGATGCTGTGATCCGGGTGGGCGAACGCTCTGGCGGGGTGGGCCGGTTGTGTTCGGTTTTGCGGGTGCTGCCACGCCCCCTGCGGGATTGGCTTTATGCGCGGGTGGCCCGCAATCGCTATGCCATGTTTGGTCGGGGCGATATGTGCGCGCTGCCCGATCCTGCATTTCGGGCGCGGTTGATCTCGTGAAGGTTGTTGTCATTGGCGGCTACGGCGTATTTGGCGCCAAGCTGGTGCGGTTGTTGTGCCGTGATGAGCATGATGTGACCGTTGCGGGCCGGTCGCTGGAAAAAGCGCAGGCGCTGGCGGATGAGGTCGGGGCCGCGGCTTTGGCGTTGGATCGGACGGGGAGCTTATCGGCCCTGTGGGCCTCTTCGCCGGATGTTGTTGTTGATGCGGCGGGACCATTTCACGCTTATGGCGATGACCCTTATGGGCTGGTGCGGGAGTGCGTGAAGCAGGGCGTGCATTACCTTGATCTGGCGGATGATCCTGCGTTCTGCGCTGGTATTACAACGTTGGATGAGGCGGCCAAAGCTGCCGGTGTGTTTGCCTTGTCCGGCGTATCCAGCGTGCCTGCGATATCCTCGGCTGCCGTGACTGCGTTGGCGGATGGTGCGTTGGAGGTTAATACGATCAGCTCTGCGATCCTGCCGGGTAATCGAGCGCCGCGTGGGAAAGCAGTGGTCGAGAGTATTCTGCATCAATGCGGGCTGCCCTTTGATGTGGTGATGGATGGTGAACGGGTGCCCGTGCGCAGTTGGTCACGGCCTGAACGCTTTGATCTGGGTGGTGGGATGATCCGCCCGGGGTGGATGATCGAAGTGCCGGATCATCGGCTTTTCCAACAGGCGTTTGGCGCGCGTACGGTTCTGTTTCGGGCTGGGCTGGAGCTTGGTGTGATGAACTGGGGGCTGGCCGCATTTTCCTGGCTGCGGGGGCGTATTCGGTTCGGGATTGGTGACTGGTTTGTCCGGCTTTTGTTGTGGGCGGCAAAGCTGCTTTGGCCATTTGGCACGGATGAGGGCGGTATGTGTGTTGCTATTGTCGCCCGTTATCCCGGTGGGTGGAAGCGGCGGACGTGGCGGATGGTTGCGCGTGCGGGTGAGGGGCCGTTCATTCCGGCGGTTGCGGCCCGCGTGGTGCTTCGTGATCCGGGTGCCATTGCGCGGGGGGCGCGGCCTGCGGTTGCTGTTGTCAGTCTGGACGCCGTGGCCAAAGGGTTGGCAGATCTTGCGGTGGAGACGGAGGTTTTGGAGGAAGCGCTGGAGCCGATTTTTCCTGCCTATCTGGGTGATGATTTTGCGACCCTGCCCGAGACCGTGCAGCAGGCGCATTTGGTGCATGGTCCAAGGCGCTGGGCCGGTCGGGCCAGTGTGACGCGAGGGCGGTCGCTCTGGTCGCGTTTGTTGGCTTGGGCCGTTGGGTTTCCGCAGACGACGGACGATATTGCCGTTACCGTTGCTATGACGCCGGGCGACAGTGACGAGATGTGGGAACGGAAGTTTGGCGGTCAGGTCTTTCGGTCGCATTTGCGGCTGAAGGATGGGTGTTTGACCGAACGGTTCGGGCCCGCGACATTTACGCTGGGGCTTTATGTGGAAGACGGGCAATTGCATTTTCCGGTGACGGGCGGCCGGATCGGGCCGATCCCCTTGCCACGCTTTGTGTTGCCTCGATCTGTGTCGCGGGAATACGAGGCAGATGGGCGTTTTCACTTTGATGTCGCGTTGATGGCACCGCTGACGGGTGGGTTGATGGTGCATTATCGTGGGTGGCTGGTTCGGGCGATGGATTAATTTCCACCTGTATCATTCAGATATTGCATATATTTTGTAGGCTGACCCATGCGCTGTCATTAAGAATTGCCGGGTAGTCATCTGCATTTGTTTCTTCGGGTATGTCCATGTCCACGCCGCGCCGTTCCGCTGTCGCGATATAGGGTTCTGGTGGGACCTGCGCGCTGGCAAAACTTGGGGCGAGCAAATCAGACGCAAACGGGTTTTCGGTGCCCGACGTGATGCCCTGCGCTGCGTGTTGCAGCACCTCAGGGGGAATCTCGCCCGTAGTGAGAAGCTGGAATGTGACCCGCAGCCCTGCATCGCGCAAAATGTCGGCGAGCGGGTCCGTCTTGCTGCTTGCCTTGAGGATGTAGCCTGCCGCGACGGCTGGATCATTGGCACTTTCCAGCAAGCTGCGGTCCAACAGGATGATCCCGCCGGGCAGAAGTGCCGATCCTTGATCCAGCTTCGGCAGTACCGCTAGTTGATTGCCCGATCCATCGCCAAAAAGCCGGGTCATCAACTGGCCGCCAGCCTCGTTCGCTGATGGCTCTGCGCAGGCGAGCCCTGTGTCGCGCTGAACATGCCCCAGCATCGTTTTGCCGATCTCGACCCGCTTGGAAAAGGGAACAACCGCGAGGGTTTGCCGTGTCAGCGCGCCGGGTAGCCAGAAGATGGCCAGCCCGAGGATCAAGGCCATGATGGTTATGGTGGTCAGGTGCCGCAATTTGCCCGGTTTGGGGCGGGATTTGGCCAGGGCCTTGCGGATCTCTTCGATCGCCTCGACCATGGTGTCTTCGTTGATTTCGAGAGTTTCGCTTGCGGCCTCGTCAGGGGCGAAGATCGCGGGCATCTCGTCCGGGTTCTGCCGTTCGATCGCGGGTAGTGACCAATGAGAGAGGGGGCGGCCAGCCGGGTCAGCAATCACCAGAGTTGCGTCGCCGAACGATACGGTGACGTCGCGCCGCTGCGCGTCCGGATTGGCCTTCCACAGACCGCCGCTTTCCAGTCGCACGTATTTCTTGAGTGCTGTCATTGCCCCGTTTGCCCGTTCTTTTTTCGCAGATCATAGCGGGGCAGAGGCGATTTGGGTAGCGTTACAATGTCTTGGCCTGTTTGCGCAGTTCGAATTTCTGGATTTTCCCGGTAGAGGTCTTGGGGAGGTCCTGAAAAACGACCTTTTTCGGCGTCTTGAACCCGGCCAGCCGCTGCCGGGTAAAGCTGATGATTTCGGCCTCGTCCGCGGTAGCGCCGTCTTTGAGTTCGACGAAGGCGCAGGGCACTTCGCCCCATTTATCATCGGGTTTGGCTACCACGGCGCAAAGGTTCACCGCGGGATGATGCATCAATGCGCCTTCGACCTCGACCGAACTGATGTTTTCGCCGCCCGAGATAATGATGTCCTTGGCCCGGTCGGATATCTGGATAGCGCCATCCGGGTGCTGGACGGCAAGGTCTTCGGAATGGAAGTAGCCACCCGCAAAGGCCTTTTCGGTGGCTTCGGGGTTTTTGAGGTAGCCTTTCATCACGGTGTTGCCGCGCATGACGATTTCGCCTTGGGTGGCACCGTCTTGCGGCACCTGCGCCATGTCGTCGGTCATGACCGTTGCCTCTTCCATCATGGGAAAGGGGACGCCCTGGCGGGCTTTGATGGCTGACTGATCCTCGGCGGGTTTGTCGTTCCAGGCGTTGTCCCAGATGCATTCGGTGACGTGGCCGAACGTTTCGGTCAGCCCGTAGACGTGTTTGGTGTTGAAGCCGAGCTTGGTAATGGCGGCGAGTGTTGCGGGCGCGGGTGGCGCACCTGCTGTGAAGACCTGAACGGTGTGGTCGAAGGGGCGGCGGTCCGCTTCCTTGGCGTTGACGATCATGTTGAGCACGATTGGCGCACCGCCGAAGTGGCTGACGCCTTCATCGGCGATGGCTTTGTAGATTGCTGCTGGCGTGATGTCCCGGCAGCAGATGGCGGTGCCGCCCAGAGCGGGCAGCATCCAGATGTGGTTCCAGCCGTTGCAGTGAAAGAGCGGCACAATCTGCAGATAGCGCATGAAAAGCGGCAATTCCCACGAGATGGGCGTGCCCATCGTCATCAGGTATGCACCGCGATGGTGATAGACGACGCCCTTGGGTCGCCCGGTGGTGCCGGACGTATAGTTGAGCGAAAGGCTGTCCCATTCGTCGTCCGGCATGACCCATGCGAAATCGGGGTCACCCGTGGCCAGGAAGTCTTCGTAGTCCTGCTGTTCGCCTGCGCCAGGGACGCCTGCAACCGGATCGGGGACTTCGATAATTTGCGGAGGGTCGCCTTCCATCAGATCGATGGCCGTCATCAGGATGGGGAGGAATTGACTATCGACCAGCACCAGCTTGGCCTCTCCGTGGTCGAGGATGTACGCGATGGTGTTGGGGTCGAGGCGGATGTTGATCGTGTTCAGCACCGCCCCGCAAGCGGGCACTGCGAATGTCGCCTCTGCATGGGCAGGGACGTTGGGAAGGATCGTGGCGACGACGTCGCCTTTGGCGATGCCCGATTTGGCAAGGGCGGAGGCCAGGCGTGAGACCCGTTTGTGGTAATCGGCATAGGTGAGGCGGGTGTCGCCGTAGACCAGCGCTTCGCGGTCAGCGAAGATGCGAGCGGCGCGGTTCAGATGTGAGAGCGGGGTCAGCGGCACGTAATTGGCCGCCCGCTTGCCCAGACCGGTTTCGTTCATGATGGTGTCCTCCTCCGGCGATCATAAGAGCGGAGGAGGGGGTGGTTTGGCAAGAGGGGAGCGGGTTTGGGTTGGGAACGGTGGTGGTAGTTGTTGTGCCGAACTGATCTTGCGTCGAATGGTTGGATTGAGCCCACAGACGCAATCCACCCAGATGTTGAGCTGTGATCGACCGTTTGGGAACATCAGGTAGCGCTGCGGCGGTCCAACAATTTGATGGTCGCCAAGATCGCAACAAAGGCCATCGTGTAAAGTGCGACCAGCGCCAAGGAGCTGTAAATGTCCGTTGCGTGCCAGCTGTGACCATCAAGGCTTTGTACGACTGCATCTTCAGCGAAGGCCGCTTTGCTTAAGAACTCGACCACGATTGCGCCATACATCATGACCGGCAAGATCAGAAAATCATGACTGCGCCCTATTAGTCCGACCGCTTTGTCGTTTCGGTTCAGATACAGCGCGAAGGCTTGAAGGATGGTATAGACACAGAGGTGCCAGCCCAGGAAGTTGACAAATGGCACGCCGAAATAAGGGCCGCCGTCTTCCCAAATCCATGTCTGGCCAAGGGTTGCCCGCGCAGGGTCCATCGCCACATCCCACATAACCATCACAAATGTTGCCACCATTGGCACAGAAAATAACCGAGAGCCGCTTAACCCGTCTTTGTAGTGATCCAAAAGAACATGGGCGATGTGCCAGGAAAAGTAACAAACCGCAAAATATGCTGGCATGATCAGCAAAGGTACCAGCCACAATTTGGGTCCAAGAACATCTGTGTAATAGTAATTGCCAAACGGGAAACCCGTCAGAATGCTGAGCGTTTCGTAGCTCCAGCTAATGGCAAAGGCGAATAGAAAAAAGATGGCCATCGTCTTCGCTCCATAGCGCGAAATACCATGCCCGAAGGAAAATATGCTCATCAAGAGCACACAGACAAATGGCGCGAGCATCCCGATTGTGCTGTCGTCCGCGCTGTATCCGATGATCAAATTGGCGATTGCAAACATGGCTACCATCGCCCAGCCAAGACGGGAACGCGATTTTTCATGGGTTATATCTGCTGTACTGGCTTCGAGGTTCATTGGGTGATCCTTTCCTATTTCGCGTGAATTTTGGCGCGGCGGGACATGCCTGTTCTAGCGATCTCAATGGGGCATAGACTGGTTGAAAGTAGCGAAGTTCATTCTCAACATTCAGGTCATTCAACCGGATGCAATTGACCTCGAATATCTCCGAAGTATGTTTGACCAGACGTATGAAGATTGAAGTATAATTCCCGCTCATAGGCGATGTGCGCGAGGCCCGCGACGGTTACGACTTTGTCGGTGGGGACCGCCAATGTGATAGGGCATCCAGCCGTAAAGGCCGCGACAAGGCCGTGGCCATGTTCTGAGGCCGCAACAATGTCTTCATTGGTGATTTCTAATGACGCTTCGCCATCCGCAAACAATTCAGTAAGATCGTTTTCTAGGCCGAAATCAACGATGATTGGTCCCAGCTGACCCGGGCGACCACAATGTATGTGGAACATCACAATGTCTTCGGGATTGACGCCTTCGATCGCGATATGGGCATAGGCGGTGCTGAGGTCCCGCGAGAAAGCCAAGGTCGCGTGGCCGCGTGATTGCCGCTCATCCCGGTCAACAGAGGGTGTCGTTGACTTGAACATATCCGGAACCAATCGCGGTGTGTCTCTTTCTTCACCACCTTCTTGGTGCGGTGACATCCACGTTTCAAATATTGGCCCTATTTCGGCACCCGTACTTGGATTGAGGGTGATCTCGCTCACCGGCGGCACCTCTTGGGCGGCGGCGACACCTGCGGCAAGAAGAAAAGGCAAAAGAAAAAAGCGCATATCGCTCTCCGATTCGTTGCGTTCGGATAAGCTTTAGCCTATTGGGTATACCCTACAGTCAAGCACTAATATGAGGTCGCCCTATGATGATTGGTGAACTTGCAAAGCGATCCGGTTTGTCGAAGGACGGCTTGCGTCATTATGAGGCGCTTGGCCTTATTCACTCCAGTCCGGTGGCGGCCGGAACGCGAACATATCGCATTTATGACGACACGACGCTGGAAAGGCTCTCTCTCATCTCTCTCGCCAAGCGGTTGGGTTTTAAGCTGAGAGAACTCACTGAGCCGTTGGATCGGCTGTTTTCCGATACAGTTTCGCGAGAGGAACGCGCCCAGATCATTTCCGAAAAGGTGGCGGAGGTGGATATCAAGATTGAGGAACTCAAAGTTGCGCGCGATCTGCTCGCTGCGTTCATGATAAAGCCCGACAAGGAAATCATGGATGCAATGTTGAAAGATATGGGGCTTTGGCTGGAGTGAAAATCGCGGCCAACGTCACTTGTTCAGTTAACAAATACTCATCTTTGAAAAAGCTGCGAGCGGCAAATTGATAGCCGCCGCTGTCGCAAAAGGTCCCGGCGCGGGGCCGGGACCTTGGTTAGCTTTTAGGCCGCTTTTGCTTGCTGCCCGAACCGTTTGTAGAACTCCTGACCCTTGTCCGCCATTTCGCGCAGCAGGTCTGGCGTTTTGAAACGCTCACCGAATTCGGCTGTCAGTTGATCGCAGCGCTCAGCAGCATATGGCGCGCCGATGATGTCCAGCCAGCTGAATGGGCCTCCGGACCAAGGTGCGAAGCCCCAGCCTAGGATCGCACCGACGTCGCCTTCGCGGATGTCTTCCAACACGCCTTCTTCAAGTGCGCGGACGGCTTCGAGGGTTTGCGCGAAGAGCAGGCGGTGTTGAACCGTGGTCAGGTCGGGTTGGTCCTCGGCAGTTGGGTATTGCGCGGCAAGACCTTCCCATAGACCTTCGCGTTTGCCCTTCTCGTCATAGGCGTAGAAGCCGGCGTTCGATTTGCGGCCCAGACGTTCCTGATCGAACATCCAGAACAGCACTTCGTCCACTTCGCCGTCGGGGTAGGCGTCGCCCATGGCTGCTTTGGTCGCCTTGGCGATTTTCACGCCCAGATCGACGGAAGTTTCATCAACAAGCTGTAGCGGGCCCAGCGGCATGCCGACCAGCTTGGCTGCGTTTTCGATCAGCGCGGGTTCCACACCTTCCTTCACCATCCGAATACCTTCGTTGATGTAAGGAATGATGCAGCGGTTGGCGTAGAAGAACCGTTCGTCGTTGACGACAATCGGTGTTTTCTTGATCTGACGCACATAGTCGAGTGCTTTGGCGACGGCTACAGGCCCGGTTTCCTTGCCTTTGATGATCTCGACCAGCAGCATCTTGTCGACGGGCGAGAAGAAGTGGATGCCGATGAATTTTTCAGGGTCGTTGGACGCCTTGGCCAGTTCCGTGATCGGCAGGGTCGAGGTGTTGGTGGCAAAGATACAGTCAGGGCCGGTGACGGCCTGTACTTTGGCGGTGACTTCGGCTTTGACGCCCACGTCTTCGAACACCGCTTCGACGATCAGATCGCAGCCTTCAAGGGCAGCATAGTCGGTCGTGGCGTTGATCAGGCCAAGCACGGCCTCTTTCTTTTCCTCGGTGACCTTCTTGCGGGCGATGCCCTTGTCCAGATGGGCCGTGGTGTAGGATTTCCCTTTATCGGCAGCCTCTTGCGTGCTGTCGATCAGGACCACCTGAATGCCCGCGAGGGCAGAGACCAGCGAGATACCGGCACCCATCATGCCTGCACCGATGACGCCCACTTTCTTGACCTTCTGGTCGGGGGCTTCGGGGCGGTTGGCGCCTTTTTCCAGCGCTTCCTTGTTGATGAACAGGCTGCGGATCATGGCAGAGGATGACGGGTTCATCAGGACGTTGGTGAACCAGCGGGCCTCGATCTTGAGCGCCTGATCGAAGGGCACCAGTGCGCCTTCGTAGACCGCAGACAGCAGTGCTTTGGCGGCAGGGTAGACGCCTTGGGTCTTGCCGTTCACCATTGCTGAGGCACCAACGAAGGTCATAAAGCCAGCGGGGTGGTAGGGCGCGCCACCGGGCATCTTATAGCCCTTTTCATCCCATGGTTTGACGATTTTTGGCTCTGATAGGACCCATTCCTTGGCTTTGGCGATGAGTTCATCTGCTGGGACGACTTCGTCGATGACGCCAGCTGCCATGGCTTTCTTGGGGTCGTTCAACTTGCCTTCAAGCAGTAGTGGCGATGCGGCCATCGCACCCAGTTTGCGGACAAGACGTGTCGTGCCACCGCCACCGGGGAAGATGCCGACCATGATTTCGGGCAGGCCGATCTTGGCCTTTGGGTTGTCGGCAGCAAAGATGCGGTGACAGGCCAGTGGGACCTCGAGACCTATGCCCAGTGCCGTGCCGGGCAGGGCGGCGGCGATGGGCTTGCCGCCCTTGTTGGTCTTTGGGTCCATGCCCGCGCGTTCGACTTTGCGCAGCATGTGGTGGCCCGCCATGGTGAAATCAAACAGACCCTGTGCTGGGTTGTCGCCGCTTTCGTCGCGGATGCTGGCCAAGACGTTCAGGTCCATGCCGCCGGCGAATGTATCCTTGCCGGATGTGATGATGATGCCTTTGATCGCATCATCGGCCAGCGCGTCATCGACCAGATCGCTGAGCAATGCCATGGAATCCCGGCTCATTACGTTCATGGATTTGCCAACGGTGTCCCACGTGATGATGGCGACGCCGTCTGCGTCTTTCTGCATGGTAAAGTCGGTCATGAGGGGTCCTTTCAGGAATCAATATTGAGGTCGGGGAGGCGGGGTTCAGGCGACACCCGCGTCCAGAGATGGAAGTTGTCGGAATTGTTCTGAATCGCGTGGGCGGCATGTGTTTCGCGCCACGCGCCGTCTGTATCGCGGATCAGGCGCAATCGGTTGGGATAGGGTGTAACGATTCGTTTGCCGTCGTGAATCCAGTCGCTTTCGTGGATGCCCCTGATTTCGTCCTTGCCGTAGAAACTGGCCTCGCGGACGGTGCGGATCAGATGGGTCACGCCTTGCTGTTTGTAACTTCCCGCAACGCGTTCGAACACCGATTTCAAGTGCTCTGCTGTGGCAATTTCGACAACATCTGTTTCGGTTGTAATGGTTAGCGGCAGGCTGATCCGGTTAAGAAATTGCGGAAAGTCATCGCGGATCATCGCATCGGCCAATGTATCCACATGGTCTTGGTAGATCGCCATGGCAGCTGGATCTTTGCGACTGACACCATGAATTGCTTGGGCCTGCGGATTGTCATCGTCCAGAGCATAGTCTGACGATGCAATCTGCCAGACACCATCCGTCCGTTCGAGAACGGAATAGACGGGGTAGGGCGGCACAAGGGGTTCACCATCCACGAGGATATGGCTGGTGTGGGTCGCCCGCACTGTGTCCAGGTCGTCGAATTCGGCCGCTTCGCAGATCCGATTCAGTTCTGTCACCCCAAGCGATTGGTAGTAGTCGCACATATGCTCAAAAACGGCCTGCAATTCGTCAGGTGTATTGAGCGTGATGCGGGTCTGGGACGTGGTCATGAATTGCGGCAACTTGAATGCACGGGCCAAGCTGTCGAAATCCCGTTGCATGAGGGCATTTGCCGTCATGTCCAACAGGTATTCCGACACCTCGCGCGCCGTGTGTAGTTCAGGTTGCCGCATTAGGCTTTAGACCCGCTCGATGATGGTTGCCGCACCCATGCCGGATGCGATGCAAAGTGTGGCGAGACCGGTGCCTTTGCCGGTGCGTTCCAACTCGTCTAGCAGCGTGCCGATGATGATCGCGCCCGTGGCACCCAGCGGGTGGCCCATGGCGATGGAGCCGCCATTGACGTTGACTTTGCTGTCATCGACGTCGAACGCCTGCATGAAACGCAGCACAACTGATGCGAAGGCTTCGTTGACTTCGAACAGGTCAATATCGCTGATGCTCATGCCGCTATCGGCCATGATCTTCTCGGTCACGGGGACCGGGCCGGTCAGCATGATTGTCGGGTCGGTTCCGATCTTTGCGGTGGCCTTGATCACCGCGCGCGGCTTGATGCCCATCGCCTCGCCGTATTCCTTGGAGCCGATCAGGACACCTGCGGCGCCATCCACGATACCGGACGAGTTCCCGGCGTGGTGGATATGGTTGATCCGCTCCAGATGCGGGTACTTCATCAGGGCGATCTTGTCGAAGCCGGGCATGACCTCGCCCATCGCCTGGAAGGCGGGGTTGAGTGAGCCAAGCGTCTGCATGTCTGTGCCGGGGCGCATGTATTCATCATGATCAAGGATCGGCAGGCCGTTGACGTCTTTCACCGTGACAATAGATTTGGCGAAACGCTTATCATCCCACGCGGCCTTTGCGCGCTTTTGGCTTTCCATGGCCAACTGGTCGGCATCGTCACGGCTGAAGCCATATTCAGTGGCAATGATGTCAGCCGAGATACCCTGTGGGACAAAATAAGTGTCCATGGCAATCGACGGATCAACCGCAATCGCGGCACCATCAGAGCCCATGGCCACGCGGCCCATCATTTCAACGCCACCGGCGATGTATGCCTGACCCGCGCCGCCCTTAACCTGGTTTGCGGCTAGGTTGACGGCCTCCATGCCAGAGGCGCAGAAGCGGTTGATCGCAAGACCGGGAATAGACTGGTCGAGATCAGAGGCCAGCACAGCGGTCCGCGCAAGGCAGCCGCCCTGTTCGCCAACCTGGGTCACGTTGCCCCAGATCACGTCTTCCACGGCATGACCGTCAAGCCCGTTGCGGTCTTTCAGTTCGTTCAGAACGCCAGCTGACAGGCGTGCAGATGTCACCTCGTGCAGGCTGCCGTCCTTGCGGCCTTTGCCGCGCGGGGTGCGGACGGCGTCGTAGATATAGGCTTCGGTCATTGGTTAGGTCCTCTGCTCCATTGTCAGGATATATTCGATTGCGCGGTGAAGCTCTTTCAGATCTTCGGTTTCAAGGATGACGGAGTCACTCTCGCCATGATGTGTGAAGGTGAACGATCCGGCACGACGGCCCGAAACGGGCCGCATCACGAGGTTGTGTGCCATGCCGCCGCCCCTGAAGATCGGATCACCGACTGGTTCGCCATAAAACAACTTCTGTAGAAATCGTTTCATCGGTTTTATTTGCTTCCTCTGTTTGGCAGTCCACGCTGCATCAGATCATAGGGGTGTTTCCAACCGGGCTGGGCGGCGATGGCGTCGAGCCAGCGGTCGATGTTCGGGTACGCTTTGCGGTCGAAGTTGAAATCTTCGGGGTAGTAGAGATAGCTGCAGCAGGCGATATCGGCGATGGTGAGATCGTCGCTGGCGAGCCAGTTGCGGCCCTCAAGATGGGTGTTGAGCGTTTTCAACGCGCCCGCGAGACGGCCTGAAAGAAAGGCGATCACATCCGCGTTGCGTTTTTCCTCGGGCAAGAAGTTCATGATGAAACGCAAGGGGCCGGCCACGCTGGACACCTTGTGGTTGTCAAAGAACATCCAGCGGAGCACTTCGCGGCGTTCGGCAGCGGATTTGCCGCCGAGCTTGCCGGTTTTGGAGCTGATATAGTCCTGAATGACGCCCGATTGGGTCAGGATCGTATCGCCATCTTCAAGCACTGGTGCTTCGCCCATGATGTTGAGGGCCAGGAATTCCGGAGTGCGGGTGCCGCCGTTGAAGAAATCAACGAAAACCGGCTCCCACGCTTCGTCAGCAAGTGTCAGGGTCAGGGCAGCCTTGTAGGAATGGCCGCTTTCGCCGAAGCAATGAAGTTTCATCATGGTGTGCCCCCTCCCAAGGGCCGGTTTTTATTTCAACCGACGGGCTTTGAGTTTTTTTGCCAAGATGAAGAATGAGCCTGGCGCCCTAAAGGATACGTTAACCATATTCGCGAAGGTTGTAAGAGCGCCAATAGCTGGAGAGCGACTTGGCGTCCAAGGTGAAGCCCCGGTTCAAGCATTTGGGCCGGGGTGGAGCTTTCGCCCTTCATCTTGGCCCAAAAACTCCCGCCGGAGGCTCCCCAAATCACCTGAAATCCCTTCGCATGATGTCTGGCATCCTTATTCAGCTTACATAAGGCTGGGTAGGGTGGGTTTTAACCCACCTCACCTTTAGAAGTTTGCTGCTTCCAGCGCCATCACAGTGTCGGCACCAGTGTTGATGCGCGCCAGATGCATGGATGTCGCCGGTAGCTGACGCGCCATGTAGTAGCGGCCGGTGGCGATCTTGGTCTCGTAGAATTCGGTGTCGGATGCACCGCCTTCCAGAGCTTCCATTGCGGCTTTGGCCATACGTGCCCACATCAGCCCAAGGCAGACATGGCCCATCATGTGCATGAAGTCGTAGGAGCCGGACAGTGCGTTATTGGGGTTGGTCATGCCGTTTTGCATGAAGTACATGCCCGCCGCCTGCAGATCCTTGGATGCAGCTTTCAGTGGTTCGAGGAAGTCAGCTTTCAGCGCTTCGTTGCCTTCGTTTTCCTTGATGAAGGTTTTGACCATCTCGAAGAACGCCATGACGTGCTTGCCGCCATCCTGTGCCAGCTTCCGGCCCACAAGGTCAAGCGCCTGAACGCCGTTGGCCCCTTCGTAGATCATGGCGATCCGGGCGTCGCGGGCGAATTGGGACATGCCCCATTCTTCGATATAGCCGTGCCCGCCATAGACCTGCTGGGCTGCGATCGCATTTTCGAAACCTTTGTCGGTCAGGAAACCCTTGATCACGGGTGTCATCAAAGAGATCAGGCCGTCCGCGTCTTCGTCTTTGTTCTTGTGTGCCCGGTCGATGAGTGTGGCACCCCAGAAGGTGAACGCGCGCGCGCCTTCGACAAAGCTTTTTTGATCCATCAGGTTACGGCGGATGTCGGGATGCACAATCAGCGGATCGGCAGGGCCATCGGGGTTTTTGGCGCCTGTGACATCGCGGCCCTGAAGACGATCATTCGCGTATGCGACGGCGTTTTGATAAGCCGCCTCTGCCTGCGCATAGCCTTGCAGGCCCACCCCCAGACGCGCCTCGTTCATCATCACGAACATGGCCCGCATGCCTTTATGTTCTTCGCCGATAAGGAAGCCCTTGGCCTCGTCGTAGTTCATCACACAGGTCGAGTTGCCGTGAATGCCCATTTTCTCTTCGATCTTGCCGACGGACACACCGTTGCGGGCACCAAGGCTGCCGTCTTCGTTCACGATGAATTTGGGCACGATAAAGAGACTGACGCCTTTGATCCCTTCGGGACCGCCGGGGATTTTGGCCAGAACCAGGTGGATCACGTTGTCGGACATGTCGTGATCACCGGCGGAGATGAAAATCTTCTGACCGGACACGGCATAGCTGCCGTCTTCTTGTGGAACTGCCTTGGTCCGCATCAGCCCCAGATCGGTACCGCAATGCGGTTCTGTCAGGTTCATGGTGCCTGTCCATTCGCAAGATGCGAGCTTGGGCAGGTAGGTGTCTTTTTGTGCTTCGGACCCGTGTTCCAGAATGGCGGAGTAGGCCCCGTGGGTCAGGCCCTGATACATGTTGAACGCCATGTTGGACGACACGAAAGGTTCGTTAACGGCCGTATGCATGATGTAGGGCAGGCCTTGACCGCCATATTGTTCGGCCGCGTCCAAAGCTGTCCAGCCGCCTTCTTTCATCTGCTCGAAGGCTTCCTTGAAACCGGTTGGCGTGCGGACCACGCCGTTTTCCAGAACACAGCCTTCAGTGTCACCGACGACATTGAGGGGAGCGAGAACCTCACTGGCGACTTTGCCTGCTTCTTCTAACACAGCACTGGTAAAATCCCGGTCAAGGTCCGCGTAACCGGCGACATCCTGTTCGCTTACTTTCAGCAGATCGTGCAGTACGAACTGATAGTCCTTGGTTGGTGCTGTGTATGTGGGCATGTGGTCTCTCTCCCTTAGATCGGCGTGTGACCGTCGTGGCGTGTTACGCCGCGACGGATGTGTCTGTATTCAGTCTGGCCAATTGCTTTTCGCCCCAGGCCATTTGTGTTTTCAGTTCTGTGATGGCTTGTTCCAGCTCGGCTTTCTGGGCTTCCATGTCTGCCAGATGTTTCTGTGCCATCTCATAGGTCTTCGCCAATTGTGCGGTTTCGCCGTTCTCCATGTGGTAAAGGTCCAGCAGCTGCCGAATTTCTTCGAGGCTGAAGCCGAATCTTTTTCCGCGCAAAATGAGCTCTAGGCGTACCCGGTCACGTTTGGTGAACAGGCGCTTCTGGCCCTCACGGATTGGGAACAAGAGCTCCTTTGCTTCATAAAAACGAAGTGTTCGTGGTGTCACGTCATACTTCTCGCACATCTGTCGTATTGTTAACTTGGCCGTCATCTTCACTAATCCTCTTATGCGTGGTTGAGTGCCGCGCATCTGCGGATTTGGATATCATCCTACAAGGAAAGCGGAAGTTGACGTAAACGTAACGTGGCGTCATTTCAGGGTTGACGAAAGGTCAGCAAATTTTGCGCCCCTTCAGGCGCAATTTTATAAGAGGGAAGATCAGCCGGGTTTTCCCCGTAGGTCTTATTTATAACGTTTTTGGGACTCAGTTAACGCGTCAGATTGTGGCGGCTGCCGTCGGGTGGTTTGTCTGGATTTGTCCTATGGTCGGACGCATAATGACAGCGATGTGAACGGAACCGGCATCGTCCCGCTTCATAAAGCTAGCCTAGCGACTCTGCTGTTTCGTCCCGCAGCACCTTGAGTTCGTCCAGCGTTTCGTCCAGCTGCTTGCGTTGTTCCTGCAATTCGACCATCTGCCGATCCGCCAGTTCAATCCACTGCCGCATTTGCGCCTCGGTTCCTTCGTGTTCGTAGATCATCAGCCATTGCCTGATGTCTTCGAGCGCAAAGCCGAACCGCCGCCCGCGAAGGATCAGGGTCATTCGCGCAAGCTCTTTGGCACCATAGAATCGTGACCGGCCCTCTTTTTCCGGTGTCAGCAGTTCAATGTATTCGTAGTATCGCAGCGTACGTGGCGTCACATCGAATTTCGCGCACATCTCTTTGAATGATAGGCGGTTATCTGACATTTCGGCCTCCTTGGTGCTACCGTAACGTGTTGCCATAAGAGGGGCAACGGCTCAACAAACGATGTTTTGGCGAAGATGTGGTCTGCGCGTTATTCGGTGCTTGCAGTTCATGCTGGGTTTGACAAGTTGTCTTTATGGACCGAAGGGAAAGCCGATGTCGATTGATGAAAATGCCGAAAATCGTGAACGCATTGCCCGCCAGTTCATTGATGCGATTCCACATGCCAAGGCGCTGGGCATGCTGTTGAACAAAGTCGATGACGGCAAGGCCGAGATATGTATGGCCTATGATGAAAAGCTGATTGGCGACCCTGAGACCGGCGTGGTGCATGGCGGTGCCGTATCGGCCTTGATGGATACCTGTGCGGGTGCTGCCGTGATGTCGCATCCGGCGGCACCGGTTGCCACTGCGACGCTTGATTTGCGTATCGATTACATGCGACCTGCCACGCCGGGCCAGAAGATCACCGCGAAGGCGGAGTGCTATCATGTTACCCGCTCGGTGGCCTTTGTCCGCGCCGTGGCCACTGATGCTGACGAAGATCGCCCTGTCGCCACTGCAAGTGCAGCCTTTACGATTGAAAGGGCCGCATCATGAGCCGCAAGCCGGAGCCGGTTCAGGTTATCAAACAACGTCGCGATGCCGCTTTGTCCAAGCTGGTCGCAGGTGTTCCTTATATTAATTACCTTGGTGTCAGTTTTGACCGGCGCGGGGATGAACTGACAGGCGTTCTGGCCTATGACGACAAGCTGATCGGCAATCCGATGTTGCCCGCCCTGCATGGCGGTGCGACGGCTGCCTTTCTTGAAGTGACTGCGATCATTGAGCTGAGCTGGGCCCTGATTTGGGATGATGTTGAGAAGGGCGGCGCGCCGTCCGAGAAAGTCAAATTGCCCAAGACGATAGATTTTACCGTGGATTACCTGCGATCGGGTTTGCCCCGTGACGCTTATGCCCGTGCGCGTGTAAACCGGTCAGGTCGCCGCTATGCGTCGGTCCATGTTGAGGCGTGGCAGGACAATCGCAATCGCCTGTTTGCATCGGCGACGGGTCATTTTCTGATGCCGTCTAAGGATGGCTGAGCGTGAACGCCTGACCAATCGCCGGGTTCTGCAAATCGCGGTTCCGATTGTGATTTCCAATGCAACCGTGCCGATTTTGGGCATCGTTGATTCCGGTGTTGTCGGCCAGTTGGGTGAGCCGGGGCTGATCGGTGCTGTCGGCCTTGGTGCTATAATACTGTCCGCGTCCTATTGGATTTTCGGATTTCTACGGATGGGCACGACTGGCCTGACATCGCAGGCTATGGGGGCAGGGGACGGCGCTGAGGTTACGGCCTTACTGTCCCGCGCCCTGTTGATCGGCATATCGGCTGGTGCCGCAATGATCCTGCTCCAGCTTTTGTTATTCCATGGCGCGTTCCTTCTGTCCCCCGCCAGCGCAGAGGTTGAGGCACTGGCCCGCGAATATATGGCGGTGCGTATCTGGTCGGCCCCCGCGACGATTGCGCTTTACGGCATTACCGGATGGTTGATCGCGCAAGAGCGCACCCGTGCCGTGCTGATCATTCAAGTGTTGATGAATGGCACCAACATCGTGCTGGACGTGGTCTTTGTCCTTGGCTTTGATTGGGGCGTGGCGGGTGTGGCTTGGGCCACGTTCATTGCGGAATGGTCCGGGTTTGCCCTTGGACTGTGGTTGTGCCGCGATGCGTTTGTGGGGTCGGCCTGGTATGACCGTGTGCGCCTGTTTGACCGTGAACGGCTGATTAATATGGCTGTGGTGAATACCGACATCATGATCCGGTCGGTGCTGTTGCAGGCAATCTTTGTCAGTTTTCTGATGTTCGGGTCGGATTTTGGCGATGTGCAGTTGGACGCTAACCAGATCCTGATGCAGTTCTTGTATGTGACTGCGTTCGCGCTTGACGGGTTCGCCTTTGCTGCTGAAGCGCTGGTGGGGCAGGCGTTGGGTGCTAAGGAACGCGCGCGTTTGCGTAGAAGCGCTGTCCTAACCAGCGCATGGGGTGCGGGGACTTGCGCGGTCTTGTCGATTTGCTTTGCTCTGTTCGGTCCATGGGTGATCGACGTGATGGCCAAAGCGCCCGAGGTGCAGGAGGCCGCGCGGACCTATCTGCCCTACATGGTTGCGGCCCCCATCGTGGGCGTCGCGGCCTGGATGCTAGATGGCATCTTTATCGGTGCGACCCGGACAAAGGACATGCGCAATATGATGATCATTTCGACCATCATTTATTTTGTGAGCGTCATCCCCTTGATGGCCGCCTTTGGCAATCATGGGCTGTGGTTGGGGATGCTGATCAGCTTTATCGCGCGGGGGATCACGCTGGGCTGGAAATATCCGGGGCTGGAGGCGCAAGCGGAGAGGTCACAACCAATCGCTGCGGCCTGATCCGACCGCATCAGCGACATTGGCGAAACCGTCGCGGGCGAGCAGTTGATCGAGACCGTTTGCTATCTCATCAACCAGTGACAGACCGCCATAGACCAGAGCCGTATAAAGCTGCGCCGCCGACGCGCCCGCGCGGATTTTCTGATAGGCTTGTTCTGCGCTACCGACCCCGCCGACCCCAATCAATGGCAGGTCGGTCAATGTGGACAGTTGGGCCAGAACGCGGGTTGATTTCTCGAATAATGGCTGACCGGAAAGACCGCCGGCCTGATCCTTGTGCGGGCTGTGCAGCCCGTTGCGGTCAAGCGTTGTGTTGGTCGCGATAATGGCGGCGATGCCTGAGGTGTTTGCGACTTCGGCCACTTCGGCGATTTCATCGTCTGACAGGTCCGGTGCGATTTTAAGGAAGACCGGGATCGGTGTTGCAAGGCCCGCTTGCGCTTCCATCACCCCGGCCAGCAGCCCGGCGAGTGCTGCTTTTCCTTGCAGATCCCGCAACTTTTCGGTGTTGGGTGATGAGACGTTCACCGTTGCGAAATCAATATGGGCACCGCAATGCGCCAGCACGGTCGCGAAATCTGTGGCGCGGTCGTCGCTGTCTTTGTTGGCCCCAAGGTTTATACCCACGATGCGGTCTGCGGGGCGTTTGGCCAGACGTTCGGTGATCAACTGCATCCCGTCATTATTGAACCCGAACCGGTTGATTGCTGCCTGATCTTCGGCCAGCCGAAACAGACGGGGCTTGGGGTTGCCGGGTTGCGGACGGGGTGTGGCTGCGCCGACCTCAAGAAATCCGAAACCTGTCCGGGCCAATGCGCCAAGTGCTGTGGCGTTCTTGTCAAACCCGGCGGCGAGGCCCACGGGATTTGGCAATGCGAGACCAGCAACCGTTGTTCGTAGCCTATCAGACGTGATCGGACCGCCGCGCGGGCCAAGCCCTGTGTTCAACGCAGTTAATGCCAGCCCATGCGCCCTTTCGGGGTCAAACCGACGCAGTGCGGTCAGACTGATTGCTTCGAGCGCCTTCATGTCAGCGCGGGAAACTGATGTGCGCCGTCCGCCAGCGGAAGCGGTCTTTGCCAGACGACATCATTCATCCGCAGTTCGCGATAAAGATGCGGGAAAAGTACGCCAGCGCGGGCCGGTTCCCATTTCAGCAGATCAAGGTTGTCCGCCTCGACCGCGACAAGGACAAGACCATCGACACCGGCGAAGTATTTCTCTGCCGTCTCTGCCACGGTCTGGGCCGTTGAAAAGTGAATATAACCATCGGCGAGGTCGATTGGCGCCCCGTTTATCGTCCCGTCAGCTTGCAATTGCGCCCATTCCTTGGCGCGAAAGATCTTGTAAATGAGCATGTGGGTGTCATGGCTGTTTCATAAAATGGCGTCAAGGAAGATGACGTAGGGTGACTGTAATATCATGGGTTAAACCCGTTTGACTCTCCCAAAACCGGTCGCCACTCTGTTGCTATTCCAACTTGGGGACAAAACAATGATTTCACGTATCTTGACATCTACGTGCGCCTTGGCGCTTTCAACGGGTGCGGCGATGGCCGATTACACGTTGCACGTAATACATATCAACGATCTGCATAGCCGGATCGAGCCGATCAACAAATATGATTCAACTTGTAGCGCCGAAGACAACGAAGCAGGCGAATGCTTTGGCGGCATCGCGCGCGTGATCACGCAAATCAATGCACTGCGCGAAGAACTCGACGGTGAAAATGTAATCGTCATCGATGCCGGCGACCAATATCAGGGCAGCCTGATGTACACGACCTACAAGGGCGACGTCGAAGCAGAGTTCATGGAACAGATCGGCTTTGACGTGATGGCTGTTGGCAATCATGAATTTGACGATGGCGACGAGGGGCTGCGCAAGCTGACCGATAACGTGTCCTTCCCGGTTATCTCGGGCAATATCGATGTGTCTGCTTCCAATGTTCTGGCAGGGCAGGTCGATGATCATGTCGTGCTTGAGGTCGGAGGAGAACGGATTGGTATCGTTTCCGCGCTTGCCGCCGATACGGTTGAAACGTCAAGCCCGTCTGACGCGGTCGTTTTCGCGGAAGAGGCCGAGAGCCTGACAGCTGATGTTGAGGCGCTTGAAGCTGACGGCGTCAACAAGATCATCGCGCTGACCCATGTGGGCGTGACGAAAGATACCGCAATCGCGGAAAACGTCGCCGGACTTGACGCTGTTGTTGGCGGGCATTCGCATACGCTCTTTTCGAACACCGAAGAAGGGGCCATGGCCTATCCCACAATGGTTGGCGATGTTCCCGTGGTGCAGGCCTATGCCTATTCGAAATATGTCGGTCATCTGACCCTGGTGTTCGACGACGATGGCACTGTGACATCTGCCACAGGCGATACAATTCTGCTGGATGCAAACGTTGCCGAAGATGAGGCAGCGCTCGCGCGTGTCGCGGAACTTGTCGGTCCGATCGAAGAGATGAAAAACCGCATTGTGGCTGAAACTGCGACCGAAATCGTTGGCGTCCGTGAAGAATGCCGCGCGATGGAATGTGCTATGGGCAACCTGATTGCCGATGCCATGCTGGACCGTGTGGCGGATCAGGGCATCCAGATCGCCATTCAGAATGGTGGCGGCATTCGTGCCTCTATCGACTCTGGTGAAGTGACGATGGGTGAAGTGCTTACCGTGCTGCCGTTCCAGAACACGCTGTCTACTTTCCAGGTGACGGGCGAAACAATTGTTGCGGCACTGGAAAACGGTGTGGGCCAGATGGAAGAGGGCGCTGGTCGCTTCCCGCAAGTGGCGGGGATGAGCTACGCTGTCGATCCAGCGGCAGAGGCGGGTGCCCGTATCTCTGACGTGATGGTTGGTGGAGAAGCAATCGATCTTGCAGCAACTTACGGCGTTGTGTCCAACAACTATGTCCGCACCGGTGGTGACGGATATTCGATGTTCGAAGATGCGATGAATGCCTATGACTACGGTCCCGATCTGGCTGACGTAACAGCTGAATACCTAGCGGCTAACGGTCCATACGAGCCATACAAGGACGGCCGTATCGTCGTAAAGTAAACCACGTTGAAACGTCAGAGCGCGCCGCAGGATTTTGCGGCGCGTTTTTTATTTGGAGGGATTTTTTGTCCTTCGCAATCGGTCTTGGTCCGGCGCGTTCGGTCTATTCTATGATTATCTTAGGAAACTGGGCTGATAACCCTGTAATGAAAGGGCGCAAACTTCATAATCGGCGATATCAGGTCGATATGGTGTGCACCCTTTCTTGACGACCCGGACAGAGTGACATAATCACACGGAGCGCAGCGGGCGTTGTGTAATGGTAAGACCTCAGCTTTCCAAACAGGTGATGTGAGTTTCTCTGATGTTCTCATACATGCTTAGTCATTCTATTAATTGACTTTATTGTCGCATACTGATGGACTGATGATCACCAACATTCAGTTCGTTTCCGACAAAAAGCAGACAAAATATGCCGAAGCTATCAGAGACCTATGTGAACCGACTTCCCAATTCGCGGACCGGTACAGACAAGTATTGGGATGCTGAGATCAAGGGGCTTGTTCTCTTCGTAGGAAAGCGCTCCAAAACTTGGTATTTCCAAAAGGATGTTGGCGGTCGGACCAAGCGAATTTTGATTGGTCGGAGTCCAATAATCTCGGCGCAAGCCGCGCGACAGACGGCACTTGGGTTCGCGCTGGAGATGGGTAGAGGGGCCGGGAAGGTGGCTCAAATTGGTGCCCCAACACTTGAGGCCGCTATAGAGGTGTATCTGAAGCGTCCAAAACTTCGTTCAACGAACTACAAAGTGGGGACGCGGGCGCAACTGGAGCACCACCTAAAAGACTGGATGCGTTTGCCGCTGGATGAGATTAGCAAAGCAATGGTAGTGCGTCGTCATCAAGAGATGGCCAAAACGCCGTCTGGTGCCAACCACGTGCTTCGCAACTTCCGGACCATCTACAACCACGCGCGGCGGACCTACGATCTGGCCGAATGCCCAACGATGGCCATCGAGTGGTTTGAGGAAAAGCCGGATGGTCGTATCATTGATGATTTGAGAGAATGGCGGCAAACGATCAATGATTTGAGTAACCCAATCCATTTGAGCTTCTATGAGCTTCTCCTTTTCACCGGTCTTAGAAAAACTGAGGCGTTGACGCTTCAGTGGAAGCAGGTCCAAGAAGATCGCATTGAGGTGCCCCTAGTTTCCTAGACGCCTGCCTGGTTCAGTTTCTTCTGTTTTGTTTCATAGTCAATTGGTGACAGCA
>CANMDE010000004.1 GCA_947496535.1 uncultured Paracoccaceae bacterium
ACTTTCCAGCAAGATAGGGGATTTGTCGCAACCCAGTTTAGAATGTGCCAAATCGACGAAGAAAAATCGCATAATCAGTATTATGTAATATATTCTAAATAATATCTTTTTAACAATAACCTAACGATGTAAGACAAAGTTCATGACATGTGCCATCCTGATACTGAACGGACCGAACCTCAATCTGTTGGGCACCCGACAGCCCGAGGTTTATGGACCGACCACCCTCAAGGACATAGAAGCGCTTTGCGACGCGAAAGCAAAGGAACTGGATGTGACTGTCGCTTTCAAGCAAACCAATCATGAAGGTGAACTTGTCGATTTATTGCATGCTGCGCGCGGCACTTACGATGGGATCATTCTGAACGCTGGCGCTTACACACATACGTCTGTAGCGCTAATGGATGCGATATCGTCTATTATGCTACCGGTTGTTGAGCTTCACCTGTCCAATATTCATGCACGTGAGGATTTTCGACAAAAATCTTATATCGCACCAGTTGCGGTCGGTCAGATATGTGGTTTCGGTGCAGCGGGTTATCCGCTGGCAATTGACGCCTTGGTTTCATATCTCGGAGCGCAACCGTGACCCAATTGATCAAGCATCTGGATGCGCTGACTAATGCAAATTCCGTCGAAGAGCTTTGGTCGTTGCATACCAGCCGGATGCTGGCGTTTGGGTTCGATCGTTTGATATACGGCTATACCCGGTATCGCACTTCCAGCTCTTTGGGTGATCCGCAGGATTGGGTTGTTCTTACCACGCAAACACCTGAATACATGGAAATTTTCCTCGATGAAGGTTTTGTGTATCATGCGCCAATGCTGAAATGGGCCCTGGCCAATGATGGTGCTTGCAGCTGGCGCTGGATGAAAGAAATGAGCCTGACCGACAACATGACCGCCAGCGAACGGCGGATCATGGATGTGAACAAGAGTATGGGTGTTACAGCTGGCTACACCGTCAGCTTTCGGTCGATTTCAGAGCGGACCAAGGCAGCCATTGCCTTAACCGCAAAGGAAGGAACAGACCAGGAGGCTATCGATCAGGTCTGGGCCAGGCATGGCGACGAGATCATCGTCATGAATAACGTCATGCATCTCAAGTTGCTCACCCTCCCCTATTCTGGCGACCGGCATCTTACAAAGCGACAGCGTGAGGTTCTGCAGTGGGTCGGTGACGGCAAAACGACGCTCGACATTGCGATTCTCTTGGGCCTCACTACTGCAACGATTGAAAAGCACCTGCGCCTCGCTCGTGAGGCGTTGGACGTTGAGACAACCGCACAAGCCGTTCTAAAGGCTGCATTTTATAACCAAATGTTTGTCATTGACGCATAGTTTGCTTATTTTATGAGCGTTGACGTAAAGTCACACGAAATTTTTTATCGTTTGGTCAGGATTCCCTGACTTCCTTTACGGTACGTTAATTGGCAAGTTAGAGATGTTCCGTGAGTGGTGGCCTTAGGCCTGGGAACGGCGGGTCGTAACCCTTGGTATTTCAAGGCTCTGAGATTCGTACCGGGAAACCGGACGCTGGCGCTGGGGGTTTGCCTTTAGGCGTCAGCACCTGATATGTGTCTGCCCCCCGTCCCAACTTGGGCAGATACAATCATACTGCGGCATCACATTTCTCCCGAGTGTGATGCCGCGCCCCCTGCCGGTTTCGGCGGGGTAGAGTGAGTGAACTTGTTGAGAACGGTCCGCGTGGTGAGAGGCGCGGGCCGTTTTCCTTTCGGTCGATCACATAAGAAAAAGGCCCGCCAGCATTACTGGGGGCCCTCCTCGTTCGTTTATCCTAATGGATATCAGCTATTCATCTTCGCGACTTCAGCAGCGAAGTCTTCCTCGACCTTTTCGATTCCTTCGCCGACGGCCAGGCGGACGTAGCCCGAAATCTCAACACCGGCTTCCTTTGCGGCATCCGCAACGGTCAGATCAGGGTTCACCACGAATTGCTGGTTCAGCAACGTGATCTCGGCCATGTATTTTTTCATCCGACCAATGATCATCTTTTCGATCACGGCCTCGGGCTTGCCGGATTCGCGGGCGATATCCATCTGGACCTGCTTTTCTTTTTCGACCACGGCTGGATCAAGATCGGCTTCAGACAATGATGCGGGGTTCGCAGCAGCGACGTGCATAGCAATCTGCCGGCCAAACGCTTCGTTGTCGCCTTTCAGAGCCACAAGAACGCCGATATTGCCCATTCCGTCAGTGGCAGCATTGTGGACATAAGTGACCACCTGATCGCCCTCAAGGGCGGCCATCCGGCGGACGGACATGTTTTCACCAATGACAGCCACCGCATCTGTGACGGTTTGCTCAACAGATTTGCCATCAATCTCTGCGGCCTTAAGGGCATCCAGATCCGACACTTCCAAAGCGGCATCAGCAATTTTGCTGACCATGTTCTGGAAATCCGCGTTCTTGGCCACAAAATCGGTCTCTGAGTTCACTTCAACAGCAACACCTTTGCCTGCTTTCACGGCAACGGCGACCAGACCTTCGGCAGCGGTGCGCCCGGCCTTTTTTGCGGCCTTCGCCAGACCCTTGGTGCGCAGCCAGTCAACGGCGGCATCCATATCGCCGGCGTTCTCGGTCAGCGCCTTTTTTGCGTCCATCATGCCTGCGCCTGTGCTGTCGCGCAGCTCTTTCACCATTGCAGCGGTGATTGCCATGTTACTTCTCCTTGAAGCGGAATTTGATCTTTGCGGGCAGGATATAATCCCCCTGCCCGACTGTTTTGTGACGCTTATTCAGCAGGCGCTTCTTCGGCCGGAGCCTCTTCGGCAGCGACTTCTTCCTCGACCATCTCTTCGGCCAGGTTTTCCATCGCGCCAACATCGACACCAGCAGCGCCCAATTGTGCGGACATCCCGTCAAGTGCAGCGCGAGATGCCAGATCACAGTAAAGCGCGATCGCACGGGCCGCGTCGTCGTTTCCGGGGATGATGTAATCCACACCTTCTGGCGAACAGTTAGTGTCCACGATGGCCACAACTGGAATGCCCAGCTTCTTGGCTTCTGCGATGGCCAGGTCTTCCTTGTTCACGTCGATGACGAACAAAAGATCAGGTACGCCACCCATTTCGCGGATACCGCCCAGCGAGGCTTGCAATTTGCCCTGCTCGCGTTCCATGCCAAGACGCTCTTTCTTGGTCAGACCTGCAAAGCCATTTGCAGCGGCCTCATCGATGGCCTTCAGGCGGTTGATCGATTGGGACACGGTCTGCCAGTTTGTTAGCGTGCCGCCCAACCAACGGTGATTCATGTAATATTGCGCGGACTTTTCGGCGGCGTCAGCAATCGGCTTGGATGCCTGACGCTTGGTACCGACGAATAGGACGCGGCCGCCTTTGGCGACAGTGTCACGGACAGCTTGCAAAGCCTGATCCAGCAGCGGGACAGTTTGCGTCAGGTCCATGATATGGATGCCATTGCGCGAACCATAGATGAAAGATTGCATCTTGGGGTTCCAGCGCGCGGTCTGGTGACCAAAGTGAACGCCAGCTTCCAACAACTGACGCATGGAGAACTCGGGTAAGCCCATGTCGTTTTTCCTTTTCCGGTTTCAGCCTCAGCGGGGGATTAGCATTTTGCCAACCGGTGGATGCTTTGGGATGTCTCCCCATCGCACCCGCCCCCGCCTGCGGGATTAAGTGAGTGCGCTATAGATACGGTTTTGCCTTTGTGCAAGCGTTGTATTGCCTCCGGCGGGAGTTTTTTGGCCAAGATGAAGTAGGGAGCCCCGAGCCCCATATGACTCAAAACGGGAAAGACCGGTCCCTACCCGACCATACCTTTGTTCCAAGCAGCACGGTTCAGCCGATAGCACATCGTATCAACCGGCCCGGACAAGACGTCCATCATGATGTTGTGGCTGTAGATGGCCCCCAGCTTGGTGCTGGCCCGTTGGCTGCGCAAATTTGTTGGCGCGATATGCAGCCACACCGTCTCCGCGTAACCGAACGCATGGTCGAGCATCAGAGTCTTAACGATCCGGTTGGTTGGGCCACCCCAGTAGGGGACGGTCAGGAAAGTGTAGCCAATCGAAATACTGTCATCAACATCAGGAGCGGGATAAAAACGGCTGCAACCAATGATTTTTTTCGTCTTGTCCTCGGTAATCACCAGCGTCTGGCCTGAGCCAATCAGATAATCAAAATATGGCCCAAAAACCTCTGGCTTGTATCGATCGGTCGCCGGATGCCCCTCCCATATCCGTGGGTCTGCAGCGGCTTCAGTTAAAGCCGCCCGATGGCTGTTTTCCAAGGGCGACAAGGAAAATCCGTCCCCGGCCAGTCGCGGTTGGGCATCAAAACCGGCTGGGAATCCGGTCAAAGGAACACCCGTTCCACAAACCAATAGGCCCCCACGACGGCGATGGCGACCGAACAGGGAATGGCCACGATTTGGCGAAAGGCATCCACATGATCGCGGAGTTGGATCGACGCCATGCACAGAACAAACACCGCAGCCAGCGGCCCTGCAAATGACCAGACTGGCGCTTCAAGTGCAGCAGCGAGCCCTGTCGGGTTCAACGCAATCAGAGCCAGTGCGGCAATCAGCAACACGCCATAAACTGCAAAGCCCTGCCCCACCTCGTTCTGCCCCCGGTCCACACGCAATGCCTGCCAAACACACAGAAACATCACGACAATCACCGCCAGTTGCCCAAGCTCAACACCCACATTGAAACCGATCAACGCGGGAATGAACGATCCTTCGGGCAGGCCAAATTCGCCAAGGACTGACGCAAAACCAAGCCCATGCAGCAGCCCAAACCCAAACACGACAAACGGCCGCCAGTGGCTGATTCCCTTCGCCCAGATGTTTTCAAGCGCAACAAAGACGATTGAGGCCGCAATCAGCGGTTCGACGATGTTCCCCGGAATACGGACATAACCCAAAGCGGCCAACGCGAGTGTTATGGTATGGGCCAACGTAAACAGTGACACCTGCAAAAGTAGTGGCCGAAAATTGGCAGAAAGGAAAAACAGCCCCAGAACGAACAGAATATGATCGAGGCCCTTGGGAACGATATGATCAAAGCCAACGGGGATATAGCGCACAAAACTCTGCCAGCCTGTCGCCTGATCACCTCCTTGCAGGTTTATGGGGGGCGACACCGCCCCGGCCTCCAGATAGCCATCATAGGGTGATGGCACGTCCATCTGACGGATTATCAGAACCCCGAATTCAGCCGCCCAGCCCACCTGCAGGTTTTGTGCCCCATCTGGCAGCGGTGCGCTGAATTGCAAGGTAGAGCCACGCACAACTTCCACATCCCCTACGGCGCCAACTGTCACCGAATCCAAGACAGGGGCCAGCTCTTGCCCATCCGCTGAAAGCGTAATCCGCTCTGCCATATTGGGCCAGAATGCGCGAAAGCGACTTTCCATCACGTCCGGCTCCAGGCTGCGCAGTTCATCGTAGCTGGCAGCCTCGTCACTTTCGTTGGTATCCGCCGTCTCGGTCAGATTGATTCCGGCGACGAAACTCTCCAGATTGGCCTCAACTTCAAATACAATCCGATCATCGACCTGCCGCATATCCGCGATGGACGGCAGCACCTCGTGGGCGGCGGCGATTGACGTCATCGTGAGCCAGAACAGCACAACGCTTGACAACAACCGGCAGAGCGACACCCTAAGGCCAATTGAAAGGGACATATCCATGCGCATGACTGCTCTTATCCTCGCTTTGGTTGCGGCACCTGCAAACGCCCACGAACTGTGGATCGAACCGCTGCAGTATCAAATTTCGCCGGACGGTACGCTTGAAGCGGACATTGTCAATGGGCAAGAGTTCTCCGGCGCGAAACAGCCTTTTCTACCACAACGATTTGTTAATTTTCTGCTCTTTGTGGGGGAAGACGTCGCCCGCGTCAGTGGTCGTCCCGGCGACCGCCCTGCCCTCAATCAACCCCCGCTGGCCGAAGGTCTGAACATCGCAGGATACCAAGCCAATACTGCAACAGTGACTTATGAGAATTGGGAGAAATTCCAGAAATTCGTGGATCACAAAGACCTTGGTGATGTCCTGTCCCGACACCGCGCGCGCGGTCTGTCCGAAAACGGGTTTAAAGAGGTTTATTCGCGGTATTCGAAAACTCTGGTCGGCGTTGGAAACAGCGTTGGGACCGACCTGCGTTTGGGTTTGGAGACAGAGATCGTTGCGCTCGACAACCCTTACACCGATGATCTGTCCGGCGGGATGCGGGTGCAGGTCTTCTACCGCGAAAACACGCGGCCGGACACGCAGGTTGAAGTATTTGAAAAAGCACCCAACGGTTCCGTCAACATCACGTTGTACCGGACCGATGCGAATGGCATCGCCACCTTTCCTGTGCGCCCGGGGCATGAATACATGACCGATGCCGTCGTATTACGGGTTCCTTCGCAGCAATTGCAGGACGTTTCCGCCTCCGTTTGGGAAACGCTTTGGGCCAATCTGACATTCGCTGTGCCGGGCTGACCTAGGACAGGAGCGATGCCAGCAAGGCCACCTCGGTTCCGGCTAAACCTGCTGACAAATATAGCGTGCGTCGGTGGGTGGAATCGCGCTGTTGCCGGAGCCGATCACCCAAATGAGTTGGTGCTTGCAATGATGTGTAACGCGCCAGAAAGTGGCCGGAACCCTGTGCACTGATTTGCCGGGGTGCGTCGCTTACCACATCCCCGGCCCATTCCCAGATTTCGATAGGTAGTTCATGAGCTGTTGCCGATTTTGGCCCTACCGTGGTCACATGCAAACACTGATCAAGCCATGATATCTCGATGACCGGCTTGTTTGCACGAGTTGCACAGATCAGTACATTGGACTGTCTGGTCAGAGTTTGGATATCCATTTCCACCACCACCGGTATCCCGGTCTCATCTTTCAAACGTCTGGCGACGTCCTCGGCCCGCGCGGTATCGCGCCCGGCGACGATGAATTTGGCAGGTGGGCTGAGAACCGCAGTTGCATTTGCCTGCGTCCACGCTTGAAGGCCAGTCCCGACAACGCCACAAACCTCATATCCCGCCGGTCCAGTAGCCGCTCTGGCGATACCGCCCAAAAGTCCCGTGCGCCAAGCCCCCAGCATTTGACCGATGGCGACTCCGACCATCTGATGGCTCGCTTTGTCCCAACACACCACGACTTGGTCCTCGCGGTCCCGGATCAAACCAGCCCTTGTCGTGTAGGCACGAAACCCGAAATGCGCTGAGGCCGCTCCCATTGTCAGCGTGATACTTTCGGGGCCAAGATGTTGGCTAAGCCGCGCTGGTGAAGCGGTCCGGCCCGCGGCATCATCAATGAGAAAGTCGCGCAGTGAAGCAGCGGCACGCCCGATGTCGACACTATTCAGATCGTCATCCGTCAATATCTGCATTTCAAGACCCCTAAGATGGTAATCCGAATAGCGTAGCATCTGAAGTTAACTACAGATCAAGGCGCTATTTACAGCGTCTGTGGTGAACCAGAAGCACCATTTCGCTTGCCGCCGCTCGTGTGCTCGGCCAAAACACCGTCATGACCAATACTCCGGATATCCTGTGCATCGGCTCGGTCCTGTGGGACGTGATTGGTCGCAGTGCGAGCCACATGCGGGCTGGTTCTGATGTGCCCGGGCGCATTACGCGCCTGCCGGGCGGTGTTGCCATGAATATCGCGATGACTTTGCGCCGCTTCGGGATGACACCTGCGCTTTTGACCGCCATAGGGCGCGACGCCGAAGGAGACGAACTGATTGGCGAAGCCCAGCGGATGGAGATGATCACCGATTTTATCTATAGATCAGATGACTTACCGACCGATGTTTATATGGCAGTTGAGGGTGCCAACGGGCTGATCGCCGCCATAGCTGACGCCCATTCGCTCGAGGCCGCAGGTAGTAAAATCCTGCGCCCCCTTTCAGACGGTACCATCGGAGAGGAAAATACGCCCTATGGCGGCCCCATCGCCCTTGACGGCAACCTTACTGCGGATTTGCTACATGACATCGCCATATCACCCCTCTTCGCCAAGGCTGATCTGCGCGTTGCCCCGGCCTCACCCGGCAAGGCCGAGCGGCTGCTGGCGCTGATCAACCACCCATCAGCGACGCTCTATGTCAATCTCGAAGAGGCAGGTCTGCTATGCCAAACCACATTTGACAGCTCAAACACCGCAGCCAAGGCCCTGATCGACCGGGGCGCGCACCGGGTACTGGTGACAGACGGGGACAAATCAGCCTCCGAGGGCACAGCCGGCGACATCATCACACAAACCCCGCCGTCAGTCATGGTCACGAGGGTCACCGGGGCCGGTGACACATTCATGGCAGCGCATATAGCATCCGAGGCGCAAGGGATGGGCCGGGCAGACGCCCTCGCCCGCGCCCTGAACGCTGCAGCCACCTATGTTTCGGGAGAAACCCCTTTATGATCCCCATCTACTTTTCCGCCGAAGTGAGCGCGGCACGTGATGAAAACCGTGCCATTGTCGCGTTAGAAAGCACGATCATCACACACGGCATGCCTTTTCCGCAGAATGTCGAAACCGCGCGTTTGGTGGAAGAAGACATCAGACAGGCCGGGGCCACGCCCGCAACGATTGCGGTGCTTGATGGGCAGCTGCATGTCGGACTGGAACCGGATCAACTTGATCAATTGGGTCAGGCCGAAAATGTCGCAAAGCTTTCTCGTGCCGATATCGCGGCCTGCATTGCGTCAGGCGGCACGGGCGCAACCACGGTTGCCGCAACAATGATCGCAGCGCATCTGGCGGATATCCAGGTCTTTGCCACTGGCGGCATCGGTGGCGTGCATCGCGGTGCCGAAAACAGCTTTGATATCTCTGCCGATCTGCAAGAATTGGCCCAAACACCCGTTACTGTTGTTGCTGCGGGGGCAAAAGCGATCCTTGATCTGCACAAAACTTTCGAAGTGCTGGAAACACTCGGCGTGCCAGTCATAGCCTATGGGCAGGATAGCCTGCCTGCCTTCTGGTCGGCGACATCGAATTTGCCAGCACCACTTCGCATGGACAGCGCGGCTGCGATAGCAGATGCCCACCAAATGCGTACCGCTATGGGCTTGAAAGGTGGGCAATTGATCGCGAACCCTATCCCGAAAGCGTCTGAAATTTCTGCGGAAACACTGGCACCCATCATTGACGTGGCGCTGCAAGAAGCCGCACTCAAAAACATCCATGCAAAGGCTGTCACACCTTTCTTGTTAGGTCGCATCTTCGAACTGACGGATGGGCAGTCGCTGACGGCCAATATCGCATTGGTGCGCAATAACGCACGACTTGGGGCTGAGATTGCCAAAGCATTGATCAAAGATCACCATTCCGACAGCCCTTGATTTTGCCTGCTTGAGAAATTGGCCCCGGCGCACTAAGTCAGCAAAAGCATTGGAAAGACTGAATAATGATGGACCCCCATCTCGAAGAACATCAACGGCGCAGCAAACCAGGTCTCATCGCCCGGCTTCGCGGCAATTTTCTGGCCGGGTTGATCATTGTCGCCCCTATTGGCCTGACATTTTGGCTGATCTGGACTGTCGTTGGCTGGATCGATGGTTGGGTCTGGCCCTTTATTCCTGACTATTACCAGCCCCAGGCCGTCCTGAACCGCGTCCTCGGACGCACCGAGGAAAACTGGATCGCCGTCAATGTACGCGGCGTCGGGGTGGTCGTGTTCCTCATTTTCACGGTCATTGTCGGTTGGATCGGCAAGGGGCTTATCGGGCGCTCTTTTCTGGGCATGGGGGAACGCTTGCTCGACCGGACACCGGTTGTCAGCTCGATCTACAACGCGGCCAAACAAATCGCTGAAACGGTGTTTTCACAACGCGACACGTCCTTTGATAAGGCCTGTCTCGTCGAATATCCCCGCAAGGGCATCTGGGCCATCGCATTCATTTCAACCAATGCCAAAGGCGAGGTTGATGAAAAACTCTCTGACGGAGAACCGGTAGTAACAGTTTTCCTACCAACCACACCAAACCCCACATCGGGCTTTCTTTTGTTTTTGCCGCGGCGTGACGTGAAAGAACTGGAGATGAGCGTCGAAGACGCAGCAAAGCTCGTCATATCCGCGGGTCTGGTTTACCCCAATGGCAACGACGATGTGACGGAAGCTCCCAGCTAAGTGCTCGCAGGCCCCGCTCTTACAGGTTTCACCACCGCTTTTGCGCTGATCCTGGCAATCGGTGCGCAGAACGCTTTCGTCTTACGTCAGGGGCTGGCCAAAGCACATGTCTTCTGGCTCTGCCTGCTCTGCGCGACCTCTGACGCACTTCTGATCACGGCTGGTGTGCTGGGCTTTGGCTACATCGTGGAACTCTACCCGAACCTGCCTGTCTATATGGCGTGGGGCGGCGCGGCATTTCTGATCATCTACGGGTTCACACGTCTTCGGGCCGCCTATGCTGGGCAGTATCAGCTACAGCTATCGGGTGAGTCCGCTGGTCTATGGGCCACGCTGGCAACCGGGGCCGCGTTCACATGGCTCAACCCTCACGTCTATCTCGATACACTCGCGCTTATTGGTGCGATCTCAACCGATTTCGCTGCTGGTGCCCCGCGGACCGCTTTCGGCATCGGTGCGGTGAGTTCATCCTTCGTCTTTTTCTTTGGCCTCGGCTACGGGGCGCGGTTGCTGGCCCCGATCATGCAATCGGCAAAGGCATGGCAGGTATTGGACGTCATCATCGGTCTGGTCATGTGGGCACTCGCAGCAAAACTGCTGCTCAGCTGAACATATCCGTCAAATTCAATGTGCTCTGCTTGTTGAGATGCTTCTTGTGCCGTTTCAAAAACGCGGTCGCGGCCGACTGTCCGGCCTCTTTCAGCCGGGCAAGAACCACCGGCGTAGGGATGGTTTTTGTTGCTACGTTCAGCTCATTCATCAAACCGTCATCAGCGATCATGTGAACAAGAACATCCTTCATCGAACCTTTCGGTATCTTATGCTGCTTCAATAACCTTTTCACAAAATCAATCGCCCGTAGCTCCCGCAGCAATGAGCTGTTGAAACTGATTTCATTCACCCGGTTTTGTATCGACTGAGGATCGGTTGGCAGGTCATCGCGCTCCAAGGGATTGATGTTCACGATCAGAACATCCTCGGGCAGATCGGGCCGGAACAGCGGGAACAATGCCGGGTTGCCAGTGTAACCACCGTCCCAAAAAGCCTCTGACTTGCCGGTGGACGGATCATTGAATTCCACGGCCTGAAACAGTGTCGGCAAACAGGCCGATGCCAGTATGACATCCGGCATGATTTCATCACCAGTGAACACCCTGATTTTGCCGTTGCGGACATTGGTCGCACAGATATGGAGCTCGGGCCCATCATTGGCACACACGGCGTCATAGTGAAATTCTTCGACGATCCGCTGCAGCGGATTGCGCACCATCGGACCATAAACATAAGGAGAAAAGAACCGCGAGGTCATATCCCACGCTGTATAGGCCGGGGAATACTTCATTGCCTCGGCCCAAAGATGCGCCGTCGGTGCCAGCGATGACACCCACTCCGTCAGACGCGGATCCGTCACAGCACCAATCTGGGACCAAAGCCATTCAAGGTTATCAATCGCTCCTTCGCGACCATTCTCGATCCACCCGGCCTTCAATGCGGCCGCATTCATCGCCCCCGCCGAGGTACCCGAGATGGCGGCTATCTCGATATCCTCATCCCGCAACAAAGTATCGAGCACACCCCACGTAAACGCCCCGTGCGCCCCGCCGCCCTGCAAAGCGAGGTTAATGCGCTTGGTCATAACGCGGTCCAGCCACCATCGACGCTGATCGTCGTACCGGTGATTTGCGCTGCGGCGTCTGAGCACAGGAACACTGTCGTACCCCCCAACTGCTCAACCGTGGCAAATTCCTTCGACGGTTGCCGCTCCAGCAAGACATTACGCACGACATCCTCGCGGCTCATGTTGTATTCCTTCATCGTATCGGGGATCTGTGCCTCCACGAGTGGTGTCAGAACATAACCGGGACAAATTGCGTTGCAGGTAATCGGGTCTTCTGCAGTTTCCAGTGCGACAACCTTCGTCATCCCGACAACGCCATGTTTGGCCGCGACATAAGCGGACTTGTAAGGCGAAGCTGTCAGGCCATGGGCCGACGCAATGTTGACCACCCTGCCCCAACCCTTTTCACGCATTCCGCTCACAGCGGCCGCCATCGTATGGAATGCCGACGACATATTGATCGCAATAATTGCGTCCCATTTTTCGACCGGAAAGTCCTGAACTGGGGCGACATGCTGGATACCGGCATTGTTGATCAGGATATCACAATCGCCAGCCTCGACGATCAAACGACGGCAGTCATCAGCCTTGGACATGTCAGCCTGGACGTATTTCGCCTCTACGCCGGTGTCGCTGGCAATCTGTGCTGCCAGCGCATGATCCTCGTCACGATCTGTGAAAGAGTTCAGGACGACATTCGCACCCGCCTTTGCCAATTCTTGCGCAACGCCCAACCCAATGCCTGAGTTCGACCCGGTGATGACTGCAGTTTTTCCCGAAAGCGACATGACGAGGGCTCCTTAAGATTGCATCGCGACTCACCTTATATGCTGCAACTGCAAAAGCCACCTCAAGGTTCCGATAGCCCATAAAAAAACGCCCGCACAAGGCGGGCGTAAAGTTATTGAGGCAGGTTTCATACAGGCAAGAAACCTATCGAGCAGTGACCTCTTTATAAGCAATGCCTCGCCCGCATCCAAGCTAAAAGTTTGAAAAGGCTCAAAAGCCTCTTTACCATCAGGGTCAAGACGCAAAAAACAAGAGGGGCGACAGGGAAATGACAGTGAAAATCGCAGCAGCGGCACGACAGTTTGGGCTGGGGTTGGCCTTTGCAGCCTATGGGTGTTTGGCACAGGCGGAACCACAACATGGCATAGCTATGTATGGCGAACCTGCACTACCACCTGATTTTGTGTCGATGCCTTACGTGAACCCCGATGCGCCAAAGGGCGGACGGATAGTCACGGCCGAGATCGGAAGTTTTGACAGCCTGAACCCCTACATCCTCAAAGGGTCGGTGCCTTGGCAGCTTCCATACCTGATCGGGGAAAGCATGATGGGTCGCAGTCTTGATGAACCTTTCAGCCTATATGGGGTGCTGGCCGAATCGATAGAGACCGGACCAGACCGCGAATGGGTCGAATTCACCATGCGCGAGGGCATCACCTTTTCTGACGGCACACCAATGACCATGGAAGACGTGATGTGGTCATATGAAACATTAGGCACGGTCGGTCATCCACGCTACCGGTCGCTTGCGGCAAAGATCGAAAGCATGGAACAAACCGGCGACCGCTCCTTCCGCATCACCTTCAATACCGAAGATCGCGAATTGGCATTGCTGGCTGGTATGCGCCCCATCCTGAAAAAGGCTCAATGGGATGGCGTGGACTTCGCCGAAAGCACAGTGAACACAGTTCCGATCACCTCGTCCCCTTACATAATTGACGACTTTGAAGCTGGGCGCTTTGTCTCGTTCAAGCGCAACGCGGATTACTGGGGCAACGACGTTCCATTCCGCCGGGGTACAAACAATCTCGACGAGGTACGCCTCGAATTTTTCGGCGACGAAACAGCGGCGTTTGAGGCATTCAAAGTCGGCGAAGTGAACTCCAACCGCGAATTCAACGTCGCTCGCTGGGAAAGCCAATATAACTTCCCCGCTGTTCAGGACGGGGATGTGGTGCTGTCGGTCCTGCCGCACGGGCGGCCAGCAGGCATGACCGGGTTCGTGATGAACACGCGGCGCGATCAATTCAGCGACTGGCGCGTTCGCGATGCGCTTATGCACGTCTTCAACTTCGAATTCATCAACGAGGCGATGACCGGCGGTGCTCAACCCCGCATCACGTCCTTCTGGGCCAACTCGCCTTTGGGCATGTCAGAAGGCCCTGCCGAAGGGCGCGTACTGGAGTTCCTCGAGCCATTCGCCGACGATCTGCTACCCGGCACGATCGACGGTTACACTCTACCCGTCTCAGACGGATCCGAACGCAACAGGGCCGGCATCACAGCCGCCCTCGCGCAGATGGAAGAAGCAGGCTGGACCATTCAGGACGGCGTGATGCGCAATGAAGCGGGCCAGGACTTCAAGTTCGACATCCTGCTGGAACAAGGCGCTTCGGAAAACCAGGCCATCATCGATATGTTCGTTGAATCGCTCGCCCGGATCGGCGTCGAACCTTCGGTGACGGTAGCTGACGATGCACAGTTCAAAGAACGCACCGACGCCTATGACTTCGACATGACCTACTACCGCCGCGGCGTCACACTTTCACCGGGTAACGAGCAATACAGCTATTTCGGATCGGAATACTCTGACGAACCGGGCGGTCGGAACTTGATGGGTGTCAAATCCCCGGCGATTGACGAGATGATCGGCAAACTTCTCACCTCTGAAAGTCAGGACGATTTCGTGGCCGCCGTCAAAGCCATAGACCGTGTACTGGCCGCAGGTCGCTACGTGATCCCGATCTATCAGTGGAATATCAGCCGGATCGCCCACGCCAAGGAACTGCGCTTCCAGGAACCTGTCCCGATCTGGGGCGACTGGCCCGGCTGGCAGCCTGATGTGTGGTGGTACGAGGAAGAGTAACCAATGAACCGCCCCGGCGTCATAGTCCTGTTACATTCAGGACCTAGCCGGGGCGTATTCAAATAAGTGGTGCCCATGAACATCCTCGTCCTGTGTACCGGCAACTCTGCCCGGTCGATACTTCTTCAATCCATACTGACCCACCGCTCCGATGGCCGCATCACGGCCTATTCGGCGGGCTCAAAGCCCGCAGGTCAGGTCCATCCACAGTCACTGACACTGCTCGCGGCCAAAGGTTACCCCACCGCCGGGCTCAGCTCCAAAAGTTGGGATGTCTACGCACAGGACGATGCGCCTGAAATGGGCGCGGTGATTACCGTCTGCGGCTCTGCTGCAGGTGAGGAATGCCCATACTGGCCGGGCGCGCCCCTCCGCGCCCATTGGGGGGTGGAAGATCCAGCAGCAGCCAGCGAGGAACACTGGGAAGACGCCTTCCAGACTGCCTACGACCTATTGGAGGCCCGCGCCCAGGCACTGTTCGCCCTGCCCTTTGAAGACATGGACAGGGCCGCGCTACAAACCGAACTCGACAAGATCGGTCAAAACTGATGCAAAAACTTCTGGCCGAAGGACTAGGCACCGCTTTTCTGCTTATCGGAGTGGTCGGCTCCGGCATCATGGGCGAAGCCCTGGCAGACGGCAATGTTGCTATTGCGCTGCTGGCCAATGCCATCGCGACCGGTTGTATTCTCTACGTCATCATTACAACGCTCGGGCCCATCTCTGGCGCACATTTCAACCCGGCGGTCACGCTGGCCTTTCTGCTGCGGGGCGAACACGCAAAGAAAGACGCCCTGCCCTATATCGCAGCTCAGATCATTGGCGGCATCCTTGGTGTATGGGCCACCCACATCATGTTCGATCTGTCCGTCTTTCAGGCATCAACGACCGACCGAACCGGCATCGCGCAATGGTTCTCCGAGATCATCGCGACATTCGGTCTGCTCTTCGTGATCTTTGGGGGTATCCGACATAAAGTCGATGCGGTGCCGCCGCTTGTTGCGCTCTACATCACTGGGGCTTACTGGTTCACATCATCCACCAGTTTCGCTAACCCCGCCGTCACCATCGCACGCGGCTTCAGCGACACATTTGCGGGGATCAATCCCGCAAATATCCCGATGTTCATCATCATGCAGATCATCGCAGTTGGCATCGGCCACCTGGTCCTCACAAAGCTCTTTTCCGAGGAATAGACCAAGCTTCCCACTTCATCTTGGCCCAAAAACTCCCGCCGGAGGCTCCCCGCATCACCGCCGCGCAAAAGGTCAAATCAAGCGAGCGACGTCACCCAAAGTATCGTCGCATCCTCCTGACTGACGGACACCACGTTGTGCCCCATGGCAGCATCATAATAAGCGCTGTCGCCGCGCTTCAGCTCCACGGGTTCGTAAAACTCGGTATAAAGCCTGACTTGTCCCGTCAGAACATAAAGAAACTCTTCGCCGTCATGACGCACCCAACCATCAAAGTCCTCCATCCGCCGCGCGCGGACGCGTGTACGATAGGGTAGCATCTTCTTGGTCGTCAGCACCTCCCCCAGCATCGCGTGCTCATAGGTGGTGGTGATCTTGGCCGTCTCTTCACCATTCTTGGTCACCGCCATGCGCCCGTTCACCTGCCCCTTTGAGGGCGGCGTGAACAACTGCGGCACAGAAATCTCCAGACCCACGGCCAGTTTCTTCAGCGCATCATAGGTCGGTGACATCTGTCCGTTTTCGATCTTGGACAGCGTTGATCGTGCAAGGCCAGCTTGCTGGGCAGCTTGCTCCAACGTCCAGTTGCGGGCCTTTCGCAACTCACGCACGCGCGCGCCGAGATCAAGCGGCTGAGACGTCGCAGTCTTCCCGTTTTCATGGGCAATGCGGATCAGGCTTTTGGGATCATTTTCGGTCATGGAATGTCTTTAAGGCCCCGCTCACATTCTTGCAATCCTGACAGGGCCCTCCCAATCCGCCCTTCCCCTGCCCAACAAACACAGATACCCAAGGCGTAACGCAGCACCAGAAAGGGAAACCGCAATGGTCAAGCTCGATATCATCTCAGATCCGATCTGCCCATGGTGCTACATCGGCAAAACTCATCTGGACAAGGCGCTCATACAAGTGCCAGATCACCCGTTCACCATCGAATGGCATCCTTTCCAGCTAAATCCTGACATGCCACCCGAGGGGATGGATCGACGTGCCTATCTTGAGGGAAAATTCGGCGGCAAGGAAGGGGCAGTTCGGGCCTATGCCCCAGTAGCCGAAAGCGCTGAAAAGGCCGGTGCAACGATCAATCTCGAAGCCATCAAACGCACCCCCAACACCATAGATGCACATCGACTGATCCACTGGGCCGGGATCGAACAGCGGCAATCCTTCGTCGTCGATCTGCTCTTCAAAGCCTATTTCGTCGACGGGCGCGATATCTCTGATCACGAGGTTCTCGCTGACATTGCCGATACTGCCGAGATGGACGCCGCAATGATCACCAAGCTTCTGGGCTCGGACGCCGACACTGCCGACATCCGCGCGCGCGACAAACACAGCCGCGAGATGGGTGTCAACTCTGTCCCCACATTCATCGTTGCGGGTCAGCATGCAGTCCCCGGCGCACAACCGCCTGAAATGTGGCTAAACGTGATCCAGGAAATCGAAGCGCAGCTGAAAGCGGCTGGATGAGCACGCGGCAAGCGCCTACCAAGGCGCTCGCGCAACCCGAATTTATCGCCCTTATGGCCATGTTGGCCGCCAGTGTCGCCTTTGCCATCGATGCGATGTTGCCGGCAATTGCAGAAATCGGGGCTGAACTCTCGCCCGGTAATCTCAACAGTGCGCAGCTTATCATCACCAGCTTCGTGGTTGGCCTCGGCGCTGGTACTTTTTTTACAGGACCGCTGTCAGATGCCTACGGGCGCAGACCCGTTATGGTCGGCGGTGCCATAATATACATCGCCGCAAGTTTCGCCGCCTGGCTGGCACAGTCACTTGAAATCATGCTGATTGCCCGCGTCGTTCAGGGCTTGGGCGCCGCAGGTCCGCGTGTCGTAGCCATCGCCATGGTTCGTGATCTATACGGCGGACGCGACATGGCGCGGATCGTATCCTTCGTCATGGTCGTTTTCAGTCTTGTGCCCGCCCTCGCCCCGACCATGGGCTATTTCATCATCGGAAGCGTTGGCTGGCGCGCCATTTTCCTTGCCTTCATAGTGTTTGCAGGCGTCAGCATGACATGGCTGCTCATCCGCCAACCCGAAACCCTCGCACCGGAACATCGTCGCCCGCTCAGCTTCAAGGCACTCGTGGCCGCAGTGGCCGAGATGTTCTCTCACCCCACCGCGCGGCTTTCCATCATCATCCAAACGCTGACTTTCAGCATGCTCTTTTCAATGCTGTCCTCCGTCCAACAAATATTCGACATCACCTTTGATCGGGGCGACCAGTTCCATATCTGGTTCGGCTGCATCGCCGCCCTCGCTTCCACGGCCAGCCTGCTGAATGCGCGCATCGTCGGGCGTGTCGGAATGCGGGCCATCATCAAGGTGATGTATACCGCCCAAATCGGGATCAGCGGGACACTTATCCTCATCACACTGACGGGCGGTACGCACGGGCTGGTATTTGCGGCCTACATCATTTGGCTTTTCGGCAATTGCGTGCAGGCCGGGCTCACCATTGGCAACCTCAACGCACTCGCCATGGAGGAAATGGGCCATATCGCAGGTCTGGCCGCATCGGTCATTGCCGCAATTTCAACGGTTGGGGCCGCAATGATCGCAGCCCCCATCGGCCTCGCTTTCAACGGCACCGCTCTCCCAGTTGGCATTGGGGCGCTGATTTGTGCCTCTCTGGCACTTTGGTTGACCAATCAGATCAAAAGGCCAAGCGACGCTTAAAGGAACCCACGACGGACCTGATCCGGACTCCCTACCCCACCTTCGCCTTTTTCTTTTTTTCGTCCGCCAGTTTCTGCGCCAAATCCCGTGCGATATTAAACGCGCCTTGAATTTTGTCCCGCTCTTTGGCCCAGTCCCGGCGGACGATGATTTTGTTATCCTTGACCTTGGCTAGCCCATTCTGGGCATGAACAAACTCCACCAACCCTTCGGGTGACGCGAATTTATCATTGTGGAACTGGATCGTGGCCCCTTTCGGCCCGGCATCAAGTTTTGCAATCCCGGCGCGCTTACACATCGCTTTGATGCGTACCACCAGCATCAGCGTATTGACCTCGCGGGGTAGCTTACCAAACCGGTCGATCAACTCCGCGGCAAAGCCCTCCAGCTCAACCTTCGTTGTCAGTTCAGACAGACGTCGATAAAGCCCCAACCGCACATCCAGATCAGGCACGTAATCTTCGGGGATCAGCACCGGAACACCCAAATTGATCTGCGGTGCCCATTGGCCGTCGTCAATGATCCCCTCAGCAGCGCCTGACTTGATCGCGGCAATCTGCTCTTCCAGCATCTGCTGATAAAGCTCATAGCCCACTTCGCGCATCTGCCCGGATTGCTCTTCGCCCAAGAGGTTCCCCGCACCGCGGATGTCCAAATCCTGCGAGGCGAGCGTGAACCCCGCCCCCAACGTATCGATCGACCCCAGCACGCGAAGTCGTTTCTGCGCCGTGTCCGTCAGCTTTTGGCGTGGTTTGGTCGTCAAATAGGCATAGGCCCGGGTCTTTGATCGACCCACCCTGCCCCTGATCTGATACAATTGTGCCAGACCGAACATATCCGCCCGCCAGACAATCATCGTGTTGGCAGTCGGAATATCCAAACCGCTCTCCACGATCGTCGTCGCCAGCAACACGTCGTATTTGCCGTCGTAAAAGGCGTTCATCCGGTCATCAAGCTCGCCCGCCGCCATCTGTCCTGTCGCAGTAACAAAGGACACCTCCGGCACTTGTTCGCGCAGGAACTCTTCCATCTCAGGCATATCAGCAATGCGTGGCACGACCAGGAACGACTGCCCCCCACGATAATGTTCACGCAGTAACGCCTCGCGCACGGTAATCGTATCGAATTCGCTGACGTAAGTGCGGATCGCCAGGCGGTCGATCGGCGGCGTGCCGATGATCGATAGATCACGAACACCGGAAAGCGACAGTTGCAAGGTGCGTGGGATAGGTGTCGCCGTAAGGGTCAGCACATGCACATCTGTTCGCAGCTGTTTCAGCCGTTCTTTGTGCTGAACCCCAAATTTTTGTTCTTCATCAATGATTAACAGGCCAAGGTTCTTGAACCTGATGCTCTTGGCAAGCAGCGCATGAGTCCCGACAACAATGTCCACCGTGCCCTTGGTGATCCCGTCACGCGTCTTGGTCGCATCGCCCGCGCTGACAAAACGCGACAGGGGTGCGACGTTCACTGGAAACCCCCGGAAACGTTCAGCAAAGTTCTGATAATGTTGCCGGGCAAGCAACGTCGTCGGTGCAATAATTGCCACCTGCACACCTGACAGGGCCGCAACAAAGGCGGCACGAATGGCCACCTCTGTCTTGCCAAAGCCGACATCACCGCAAATCAACCGGTCCATCGGCTTTCCTGCAGCCAAATCCGTCAAAACATCTTCGATAGCGGCCAGCTGATCATCCGTCTCCGCATAAGGAAACCGCGCCAAAAACTGATCCCAAAGCCCATCCGGTGGGTCCAGCGCCGGGGCCGTGCGCAGCTCCCGTTCGGCCGCCACGCGGATCAGACGCTCCGCTATCTGCCGGATAAGCTCTTTCAGCTTGGCTTTCTTCGCCTGCCAGGCCCCACCGCCCAGCTTATCCAGTAGCCCCGTCTCGTGCCCGTACTTCGACAGCAGTTCGATGTTCTCAACCGGCAAATACAGTTTCGAATTTTCGGCATATTCGAGCAGCAAACACTCATGAGCCGCACCAAGGGCTGTGACGACCTCCATTCCCTTGAAACGCCCCACACCGTGATCCACATGAACCACAAGATCACCGGGGGCCAAACTATTGGCTTCGCTCAGGAAATTCTCCGCGCGCCGCTTGCGCTTGGTCTGGCGGATCAGCCGGTCGCCCAGCACATCCTGTTCCGAAATCACCGTCAATCCGGGCGCTTCAAATCCGTGATCCAGCGGCCAGACCGCCAGATGCAACCCTCGTTTACCAACGCGGCTAAAATCCGTGATGGAAACCGCCTCAGTCAAACCTTCGTCGGTGATCAGTCCTTCCAGCCGTTCCCGCGCGCCTTCGGAATAGGACGCAATCACAACCGGTCCGTCGGTCATTTTCACTTTCACATGATCCGCCAAGGCACTGAAAAGGCTGATCTGTTCCTGCTGACGTTCAGGCGCAAAGTCGCGTCCCATGCGTGCGCCGGCATCGATGACGCCCACCCCAGTCGCCTGCTTGAGCGGAGAAAACTGCAATACCCGCCTGTCGGCCACAACAGCATCCCAAGCTGCATCGTCCAGATAAAGCAACTCCGGCGGCGCTGGCTTGTAGACGGAATCCATCCGCCCCTTTTGTTCCAACGCATGCATCCGCGTGCCGTACTGATCAGCAATCGCGTCCCACCTGGCCAACCGCATCGGCCCGGTCTGGTCATCCAGCGTTACAATCGCATCAGGCAGATAGTCAAACAGCGTCTCAAGGTCTTCCTGAAAGAACCCCAACCAATGCTCCACCCCAGCATGTTTGCGCCCTGCACTCACAGCTTCGTACAAAGGATCATCCGTCCCCGCCGCGCCAAACTCAATCCGGTAGTTCTGGCGAAACCGCGTAATCGCCGCCTCATCCAAAATGACCTCCGATACAGGCGCCAATTCCACCTCAGTCAGTTTTTCTGTGGTCCGCTGCGTCGCCGGATCAAACCGCCGGGCTCCGTCCAGAACATCACCGAACAAATCCAGGCGCACAGGCCCGCTTTGCCCCGGTGGGTAAATGTCGATGATCCCGCCGCGAACGGCATAGTCGCCCGGCTCCATCACCGTCGGACTTTGGGTAAAACCCATACGCACAAGAAAAGTTCGCAGCGCGCTTTCATCGATCCGCTTACCCACGACAGCCGTAAACGCGGCCTCTCGCAACAATGATCGCGCCGGCACCCGTTGCGTGGCAGCCGACAAAGAAGTCAGCAGAACAAACCGCTCAGGCATCCCGTGCACCAGCGCAGCTAGCGTCGCCATACGTGCGGCCGACACGTCCGCGTTAGGCGACACCCGATCATAGGGCAGACAATCCCACGCAGGGAACGTGAATACGGGCATATCAGGCGCGAAGAACGCAAGCGCCGCCTGCATCGCCGCCAATCGCTTGTCATCACGTGCGACATGAACGACTGGGCCACCTGTCGCGACCTCCGCCAGGATCAATTGCGCGTCAAACCCTTCGGGTGCGCCGGATACGGTAAGATGTTTGGGATCAGACATGCGCGATGACCTACCGAACGGTGATGTCGTGTCAACCAATCAAAAGTAAATGGGCACTGCCAAATTGTGATACATGCCATACATCGCCGTCGCGAAAATCGCTGCGACCGAAACAACCTGTAACCAGAAACGATGCCTCAACAGCAGATTTGCAAGCTCCTCAGCTGGCGGCACCTCCTCCTGCAGCCTCTGAATCAGCCGCAAATTCATACCACCAACTATGGTAAGCGGCAGCGCAATGCAGAAAAACGCCTGGGCCAACTCAATTCCGTAGAAAAAGCCTATCGTCAGAAGGCAGGTCAGAACAAAGCAGACAAAACCGAACAGCCATACGCCAGCGCCATCAATCAGACGGGCAAAGCGGCGCAGATTGATAATCAGATACTCGCGCAATTCGTCCGCGGCCTCTCCACCATGTCGACGTGCGCGAAAAATCACGTCGACCGGAACGCCAATGATCCAGTGGCAGACCATTGACCAAATGCTCGCGACCCCCAACCAATACCAGAAGTTTGAGAAAGAACGGAAATCAATCACTTGAAGTATGGCGTCGTTCCAGTTCAAGGCATGTCTCGTTCATAATGGCAGCTTTGCTGGACACTAACGACAGCATCAGGTGTTGCCCAGACTTGTGACGAAGCAAAATCCATGCCACCCATTGGTGTGACCAGAAAGGCCCGTTTCATGAAACCGACTGTCGCTCCCTTCCCTGCAACACGCCTGCGCCGGATGCGCAAATCCCCGGCACTCAGAGCCCTTGCACGGCAGAACACGCTGACAGTCGACGATCTCATCTGGCCGATTTTCGTGATGGATGGCAAGGACGCCGAAACGCCCGTCAGCTCCATGCCCGGTGTAACCCGCAAGACGGTCGATCGGGTCGCGAAAGCTGCGGTAGAGGCACAATCGCTTGGTATTCCGGCCATTTGTATCTTCCCCTACACCGGCATGGAGGCGCGAACAGAAGACTGCGCCATGGCGTGGGACCCAAACAACCTGACCAATCAGGCAATACGTGCGATCAAGGACGCGGCCCCCGACATCGCCGTAATGACCGACATCGCGCTCGACCCCTATAATATCAACGGCCATGACGGGTTTGTCGAAAACGGAGAAATCGTCAACGACCGCACGGTCGAGGCGCTCGTCAAAATGGGCCTCGCGCAAGCCGAGGCTGGCGCAGATATTCTGGGACCGTCAGACATGATGGACGGGCGGATCGGCGCAATCCGGCAAGCGTTGGAAAGCGAGGGACACCAGAACGTCGCCATCCTTAGCTATACCGCAAAATATGCATCCGCATTCTACGGACCATTCAGGGATGCCGTCGGCGCATCAGCAGCACTTTCTGGTGACAAAAACACCTATCAAATGGACCCCGCTAATTCGGATGAGGCGCTGCGACTGGTCGAACGGGACCTGCGCGAAGGGGCTGATATGATTATGGTCAAACCCGGCATGCCGTATCTCGACATTTGTCGCCGGGTGAAAGACAGCTTTGGCGTACCAACTTACGCCTATCAAGTCAGCGGTGAATACGCGATGCTTCAAGCTGCCGCTCAAAACGGCTGGCTCGATGGGGAGAAGGTGATGCTGGAAAGCCTGCTCGCATTCAAACGAGCAGGCTGTGACGGGATTTTGACTTACTTTGCCCCGGCTGTGGCTAGATATCTGACCAGCTAGTTCAGAAGGTTTGGTATGATTGTCACCACACCTGGCACCAGCGCCAGCAATAACAATCCGCCGACCTGAATCACGATGAACGGCAGCACTCCGCGATAGATTTGTCCCGTTGTGATCGACTTCGGCGCCACCCCTCGTAGATAGAACAACGCAAAGCCAAAGGGCGGCGTCAGGAATGAGGTCTGCAAATTGACCGCAATCATGATCGTGACCCATTTGGGGTCGAACGTGCCGCCATAGATCACCGGCCCGACAATGGGGATCACGATGTAGATGATTTCAAGGAAATCCAACACAAATCCCAACACGAACAGGACCAGCATCACAAGCAGGAACACTTGCCATTCATTGTCGAAAGAGCGCAGGAACTGCTGGATATAATGCTCCCCCCCGAAGGAGATCAGCACAAGGTTCAACAACTGCGATCCGATCAGGATGGTGAACACCATCGATGTCACTTTCGCTGTCTCACGAACCACAGGCGACAATACCCCACCGGAAAGCAACACACCGCAGGACCACACCAGCCCAAACATTGCGAACATGAAGCATCCGAACGCGACCATATAGGCCACAAGGTTCTCAAACAGAACGACCTGTTGACCAAGCCGCATGTCGAAATTCACACCAATGACCAACATGAGCACCACGGCACCGGTCGTCCACATCACCATCCGACCGGAACGGCCCTGTTCCTGCAGTTTGCGATAAGCGGCCAGCAAGATAGCGCCGCCAGCCCCAAGCGCCGCTGCGGGCGTTGGGTTGGTAATACCGCCAAGGATCGACCCCAGCACGGCGATAATCAAAACCAGTGGGGGGAAGACTACGCGCAATATCTCATTGCTCGCCAGATACCCCGCCGCCGGTCGCAAACCCGCAAAGGTGATCAGTAAGGGGATCGCAATGATCAGCGTTGTGGTTCCCGGTGTCGTCAGTGGATTGACCAGCGCAATGTCGGCAAGCAGTATCAGTACCGACCCGACCGCCCCCACAATCAGCGGCATCGGATTGGCGTCCGGTGCCACCCCGCGGGCAATGGCCAGCACCAATGCAAACAACATGACAGTAATGGCGATACCCGTGCCAATCGGGGGGGCAGCATCCACGCGCTCCAGCACCAGTGCAGCGCGCTCTTCATCGCTCAACGCGCGGGCCTGCGCGACGCCACCAGCCTCATCAATCGCCGCCTGCTGGGCTATTGCCGCATCCCATGCGCCCTGCCCATGAAGCTCAATCATCGCTTCCTGACAGTCAGGGCCAACATTGGTGCGCAACGAAGCAGTCTGGCCCGCATCGGTGAAGCTATCCACCACAACCGACTGATCGCCAACAATACCCACTTGCCCCAAACCAATCGTGAACCCGACCACGGCAACGGGTACGGCCAGGAACCAGGTAAAGCTGCTGCTGCGGGTTCGGGCATGAGCTACCTGATCGCCGTCCATTTGCACCGCAGGAGCCAAACTGGGGTTCAGTAGCGCGAAGCCGAATGCATAGGCCGCATAAAGGAACGCCAGCATGATGCCGGGCAACAGCGCCGCTTGAAACAACGTACCGACCGACACCACAGCCGGTTCACCCAAATAGGTCAGAGCGTCAGAACAACCGGCCAATTGGGCACGCTCTTCCTGCGCGGCTGAATAAAGATCGCCAGCCAGCGTGCCCAAAAGCACAATCACAATAGAGGGTGGAATAATCTGCCCCAACGTACCGGATGCTGCAATGACACCGGTGGATAGCTGCGGCGAATACCCGTTCTTCAACATCGTTGGCAGCGCGAGCAAGCCCATCGTCACCACGGTCGCACCCACGATCCCGGTTGAGGCCGCCAAAAAGGCGCCCACGATCACAATGGATACGGCCAAACCACCGGGCAGCGGGCCAAATACCTTGGCCATTGTTGTCAGCAACTCGTCGGCAATCCGGGAGCGTTCAAGAACGATCCCCATCATTACGAACATCAAAACGGCCAGCAGCGTCTCAATCGACTGACCCGCCAGAACCCTTTCGTTCATGCGATTGACGAGGAACCCGATATTGCGGTCCAAAGCGAGTTCCCAGCCACCCGGGAACAATGGCCCCTCATATCGGGGCAGATCAGGGTTTCGGAAAACGGATACAGCATCAGGGTTTGTTCCCGACGCAATGACAGCGCGATATTCATCCGAACTGGTATCAACGGCCATGTGGATCAGGTAGCCAGAGCTATCCAGCGCTGCGATGATCGCAAAGGAAATCACCGCCGATCCGCTGATTGCAAAGGCGACCGGGAAGCCCGACAAAATACCGGCAAACAACGTCAGAAAGACGATAATGATGCCAATCTCGATACCATCAAGTCCGAAAAGCATGGGTTCGTCCTAACTTAGTGAATGTCTGCGACAAGTTCGGCGGTTGGATCACCAATCCGATCTTTATCGATATATTTGCCGTCACTTTCGGGGCCTTCTTTCAGCTCCAGATAGGACCGGTAGAAAAACGCAACGGCTTGCAACAGCACCATCGCCGTGAATGCGACCAATAGAACCTTGAAAAGGAAGTAGGCGTTGAACCCATTGGGCGAAAAGCCGATCGTCTCGATGTTCCAGCGTAAGGCACGTGATTTGGCCATCACCCGCTCCAACGTGTCAGAGGCCGAGGTGTTGGGCACGACCAAATGCCGCCAGAGGAAGAACCAGCCGTAAAGCCAGGTGATAATTGCAGCCGGGACCATCAGCACAAGCGATCCAACCATATCGATGATCTTCTTGGCACGATAACCGACTGCCGAATAAACAAGATCAACCCGCACATGGCCGCCTTGGACAAATGTATAGGCCGCGCACATGCAAACGATCATCGCGTTGTAAAGCTTTAGCTCTTCCGACCACCAACTGACATCTTTGGAAAAGGTAACGCCAAGCCCCACACCAATCTCGGATACGGCAAAGACACGCTGCATGAAGATGATGGCAATCTGCTGAATGACCATCAGCAAACCCGCCCAGGCAAAGAAACGGCCCACGCCATTCGCAAAGCCTTCCAGGCAGCGCACGCAGCCCCACATGAAGCGATTGCTGATAAAGCCGATGATCGTCATGACCAGAAAAATGTTGAGAACAACAAAGAAGAACTCGACAGACGCACCGAAATACATGAACCGGACAAGGGCTTCTTTTACGGCCTCGTCTTCCATCGGCTTATTGATGAAAGACAGCCAGGATAGCCATTTATCGGGATTAAGAAGTGCGTCACCAAAATTGTAGAAGGCTTCCAGCATGTTGCCGGTCACAAACTGCCACCAGCCTTCTGCCTGAAAGGCATCCAGAGCGCTGACAGTGTCTTCTTCAATAGCCCGAAAAAAGCCGGAGACGGCGATTTCTTCTTCCATTGGGTCCTCCCCCACACGGGGGCCAAACTCTCAAAGCCCGCACCGCGTCAGAAATCTTTTTGTTAGGTTGGGCCCGCACCGACATGCGGACCCACCATTGTTTTGGTTCTTGGCGTTAGCCCATCACACGGTCGCGCTGGGCGCGGTATGCACCTTCGGACTGTTGGATCCAGCCGGATGATGCGGCCATGGATGCATTGTAGGATTCGCGCAGGCGATCATAAATATCGTCGCCGGCATACTGGTCCAGCGTCTCGCGCGCCGCGCCACCCATGGCATCCCAAACGCTGTCAGGGAATTCGAGAACCTTCACGCCACCAGCCTGCAGACGCTGCAAGGCCGCACCATTGTTGTCCATGAACTGCGCCAGGTTCCACTGGTGAGCCTCGCCCGACGCGATCTCGATCACCTTCTGCTGCGCAGGTGTCAGGCTTTCCCAAACGTCAAGGTTTGTGGCCAGCGACAGCGCTGCACCCGGCTCATGCATACCAGCGGTGTAGTAGAACTTGGTGATTTCCTGGAAACCAGCCTTTTCATCGGCCCATGGACCAATCCACTCCGTGCCGTCAATCGCACCCGATGCCAGCGCCTGATACACTTCCGCACCCGGAAGGTTCTGTACTGATGCGCCCATCTTGCCAAGGGCTTCACCACCCAGACCAGGCATACGGAATTTCAGACCTTGGAAATCCTCAGGACCGGCAATTTCCTTGGAGAACCAGCCACCAGCCTGTGGGCCTGTGTTACCGGCAAGGAATGATTTTAGACCAAAGATCTGGCCCAGTTCATCGTGGAATGCCTGACCTTCGCCCTGATAATACCAGTTCGAGATTTCCTGCGGTGTCATACCAAACGGCACCGACGTAAAGAATGCATAGCCCGGATGTTGGTTGACGAAGTAATAGTCAGCACCGTGATACATGTCTGCCTGACCAGATGTCACAGCATCGAAAACTTCAAACGCACCAACAAGTTCGCCAGCGGCCTTCAAGTCAATGGTCAGCTGACCATCGGTCATTGCGGTAATTGTATCAGCAGCACGCTGTGCAGCATCATGCACACCAGCCAAGCCACGCCCCCAAGTGGTGACAAGCGTCAGCGTCCGGTTGCCCTGCGCAATCGCGGGTGCCGCAAGTGCGGTTGCCGCAGCGGCAGACCCGCCAAGTGCTGATTTTCTTAGAAACGAACGACGATCCATTAAATATCCTCCCAGATAGTCATCAAACGCCCAAAAACCGGGCGCCCCAATCATTTAGTGCCCAAAGCCTAGCCCGACCTCGGTCGATCTTAAATACGCAATACTGCGTATTTTTTCATTTTTGTCATATTTCTGAACCAATTCGACCATTCACGACAACTTGCACGCGCAGACCTGTGGCCTTTTCATCCGCGCGGTTCTAATTCTCAAACATTGTTTGGAACAGGATGCCGATGATGCCATTGATGACTCGACGCCATTGCCTGACTGGCGGTCTCGCCTGTCTTGCATCCCCGTTGCTGGCCCAGTCAAATCCGTGGCAACCCGTCATCGATCAGGCCAGTGCACTTGATCAGTGCCATGGCTTCATCATCAATCTCAACGGTACTCAGGCGGTGGCAGAGGTTTTTCGGGGACCTGCACTCGACCGAACCGTCCCGATCAAATCCGTCTCCAAAACCATCGTTGCAGCTCTAACCGGTGCCGCACTGGATCGTGGAGAGCTTTCGTCACTCAACGCCACATTGGGTGATTTGACGCCGCAACTGATCCCCTCAGGCGCAGATGCTCGCGTCGCCGATATCACCATCGAAAACCTGATCACCATGCAGGCAGGACTGGAACGTACATCGGGGCGCAACTACGGCGGTTGGGTCAGCAGCAGCAACTGGGTCGCAAACGCCCTCTCGCGACCCTTTGTAAGCCAACCGGGCAGCGGGATGCTCTATTCCACGGGCTCGTTTCACATCCTGGGGGCTGTTCTGACCGAAATCTCGGGCCAAAGCCTCCTGACACTGGCCCGCGAACGGTTGGGAGAGCCGTTGGGGATTAGCATCCCCGCATGGACCCGCGACCCGCAGGGGCGCTATCTGGGTGGTAACGAAATGTCACTCTCCCTGCCCGCTATGGTCCGGTTTGGGGAAATGTATCGACAAAGCGGACAATGGAATGGGGTGCAGGTACTAAGCGCCGATTGGGTCAAACAATCACTCCAACCCCGAACCATGTCACCCTTCTCGGGGCTGGATTACGGGTACGGCTGGTTCCTGGGCAATACAGGAAGAGACACCTACGCCCTCGCCCGCGGCTATGGCGGACAAATCATCTGCGTGGCACCATCGGTTGGGCTTAGTCTGGCAATCACCTCTGACCCGACGCAGCCGGCACGCAGTGGGGGTTATTTCGGGGATCTCAAAAACCTCATCGAAACGGCCATTCTACCAACAGCCCGCAATCTGCAGACCTGACAGGCGAATTGCGTCGCCTCCAATTCCGGCCTATCGATAAGGGCATGAAACCGCTCGTACATATGCGAAACACCATCAACCTCAGCTACGGACAGAAGGTGTTTCTCCTGGCGACGGTACCGCTCATTCTGGCGGTTTTTCTAATCGTGCTGGTCGTCAGTTCCCAATCGCGCCAACTGGCCGAGCGTGAGATACAAGCGCTTGAAACCCAACTGATCCAGGCCAAGCAGGACGAGTTGAAAAACTACCTTTCCATCGCGCGAACGGCCGTTGTGAACACTTACGGACGGGCGGCCCCTGACGATGACGAAGCCAAGCTGGCCGTTAGTCGGGAACTAGCCGCAATGCTTTATGGCCAGGACGGCTATTTCTTTGTGTTCGACTACGACGGCAACAACCTTGTGGCACCGCGCCAGACCTATCTGATCGGGAAGAACTGGCTTGGTCTTGATGACGCCAACGGTGTGCCAATCACCGACGAACTGATCCGCATCGCCCGCACGGGCGGCGGTTATCACAGCTTCGACTGGCCCAAACCTTCGACCGGGGTCAACGAACGTATGATCGTCTATGTCAACGGCATGCAGGATTGGCAGTGGGCCATCGGCACCGGCATCTTCATTGATGATGTTCTGCAAAAAGTCGCGACAGCAAGAGCGGATGTGGAAACCCGGATCACGCGCACATCCTATTACATCGTGGCCATTGCAGTCGGCGCGCTGATCGGGGTTTTCCTCACCGGGTTATTCCTCAACGTGCGCGAACGCCGCCTTGCCGACGCGAAGTTGAAAGAACTGACCCAACGGATCATCGACACCCAGGAAGAAGAACGCGGGCGTGTCGCGCGTGAGCTTCACGACGGGATAAGCCAGATGCTCGTCGGTGTACGCTACACGCTTGAGCTGGCCAAACGCTGGGTCGGGAACCCACAAAAGGCCAGTGATAGCCTCGATAAAGGGATCGAGGGGCTTGGGTCAGCCATCCAAGAGGTCCGCCGCATCAGCCGCGACCTGCGTCCCGGTGCACTTGATGATCTGGGGTTGGGCCCTGCCCTTCAGGCTCTCATCAATGACTTCAGCGAACGCACTGGGATCTCTGCTGAATTTGAAACCGTGGTCTTTCGCAACCGACTGGATCAGGACGCACGGATTGCGCTTTACCGGATCGGGCAAGAAGCGCTGACAAATGTAGAACGGCACGCCAACGCAACCCATGTCGAAATGTCGATCAGAGGCCACCGGAACGGGGCAATGCTGCGGGTCAAGGACAACGGAAACGGTATGATCTGGCCACGCCCGGATCGCGATGGCACCGCAGGCCTTGGCTTGCGAAACATGCAGGAACGTATCGAACAACTCGGCGGCAGCTTACGTGTGCTCTCAACAGGTACGGGCCGCCGGACCGGCACCGTGATTGAGGCGCAAGTACCACTGACCCACATGCTGCGCCCAGAAACTGCAAAGAAGGAAAGCGCATGAGCATCCGCGTTCTAATTGTCGATGATCACCCCATGGTGACAGAAGGCATTCAGGCCATTTTGGAAAGCTACGACGACATCAAAGTCGTCGGGGCTCTCAATAACGGACAGGACGCGGTTGACCAGATCGTCACACTGGCCCCCGACGTCGTTCTGCTTGACCTGAACATGCCCGGACTATCCGGACTGACGGCAACCGAAATGATCCTCGAAGTCAGGGCGGAAACACGCATCCTGATCCTGTCCATGCATGACAGCCCTGAATATATCTCGACCGCGCTGCGACATGGGGCGACCGGATATATCCTCAAGGATGTCCCAACCGAGGAGATCCGCACCGCAATCGACAAAGTCATGGCGGGCGAACAATACCTTTGCACCGGCACCAAAGGCTCGCTGAAACCCAAAATCAGCGATGGGCGCGAAACACTGACCAGCCGCGAACAGACGATCCTTCTTGAGCTGGCTCAGGGCAAATCAAACAAGGACGTTGCAGGCACGCTTAATATCTCGGTCCGCACGGTCGAAACGCATAGACAGAATATCAAACGCAAGCTGGGCATCAGCTCGACCGCCGGATTGACACGCTACGCAATGGAACACGGCGTTCTGCAAGGAACAGGTATATGACAAACAAGACAGCAGGTCAGGTACAGCTTAACGGACATATCGACGTGCCTGCCGACCGGATGAAAGCGGTCGCCGCCGCCCTGCCCCAACACATCGCGCTAACACGGTCCGAAGAAGGCTGCATCTCATTCAATGTGACCCCCAGCGACACAGTCAACGGTCGGTTCATCGTGTCCGAAACCTTCGCCGACCAGGCCGCATTCGACGCCCACCAAACCCGCACCAAGAATTCGCCTTGGGCCGAGATCACACAAGGTATCCCCAGAGAGTACGTGATCGAGGTGACGAAGGGGTGAAGGGCAATTTTTAAGTGGTACCGGATGTTGCTTGGAACAGCATACACATAGCTGGCATTGGATCACCACGCAGAGAATGACCGGTTGGAGTCCACTTTGACCCATGCTGCACCTATAACGAATGTCTGTTATCACTGAACCACTACCGGCTGATCCTACCAGGATCAGTTGGCGGTGATTCAGTCAGTGCTCCTGCTGAGTGGTTTTGCAAATCGTACGCCACCGGTGTCTTCTGACACTGAATACTGTCGGAGGACAGTTTGCCGCTGCACAGGGTTTGCAAACCTTAGAATCCCGAACGCTTCAATCGCGGCCATCGTGACGGGGTTGTTGGGTTCCCGATGAAGTTGAGCGACTTCTCGCCCGTAGCCGCCAATAAACAAGAGGGTCGCGATTGATGATGCTGCAGTGTCCGGGGCAAAGAAAAAAGTGACGTCATCATCGAACAACGCGTTGAAGGCATTTAGTTGCACGCTCAGCTCTTCTAACTCGATCACCCGCGGATCGTCCAACCCAGATGGCTTTGCTTCGGTGCGAGCTTGTTCAAGTGCCGCCGTCAGTTTTCGTTGATATACTTCCGATAGGATTTCCAGCATCGATGTATCTGGATCTGCGCGCAGCAATGCAGCCATCGCCGAGAGTTGTTCAGGTGTATAGGTCGAAAGGTATTGCCTTGCAGTGCCGGACATATAGCGGTCAAGGACGGGCGCAATGTCTTCGTCGGGTATCAGATCAACGAACCGATCCATATCAACAATCTCGATCCCAAGTTCTGATAGGGGTCGAAAGTAAACCGCGACGAATGGCTCTTTAAGCATACGCCTCAAATCATTTAGAGCGGTCGGGTTCATAGAGCGCTGCGCTATATAGTTTGCATCAGCTTGGGGTGTGGCCAAAGCGACTTGTCCGCTGAGTACAAGCGCCGCCAAGAGCAAGGGTTTCAGAAGAGTTTTCATACAATGGTACCGCGAAGTATCTTGGTTGCTTAGAGTCATGGGACGGATTCGAAAACGTTACCGAAGATTTGCGACCAATTTTTGACGCCTATTTTAGATGGACACTGAGACTACTCACTTCGCCAGCGTTTTTGTGGGTTCATCGGATGTACATGCGTTAGTTATCATGCACCAACATTCAATGTCAGCCACGTGAGCTACCCCAAAGCAGTAGCTTGTGCAGATGCAGCGAATGTTAAGAAAGTCCGCCGCTTAGCGCCCATTGGACTTGCAAGTCACTCCGCGCTCAGCTTCTGCAATCCATCCCAAACAGCATGCCCCCTAACCTATACTCCCCATTCCATCACTCCACTCGCACAACACTCGTGTGGATCGCAAAGATCACCGCATCGGTCTCCGGCAGCCGCAACACCGTTTGTCGTTCAGAGCGTTCATACCTGCCATCCTCATGATCTGCCGGGCGTGGATGCGCCTCTTTCCTTGGATGGTAAAACGCCGGATCGACATAGCGGAGCAGATTGGCCCGCCACATAGGACGCCCCACCTTCGCCCCGTCAAACAACCGCTGGACGCGCGGGGCGATGTTGTCATCGTAACTCGGAACCGGTTTGTGAATGGCAGGCAAGGCGCGACCTATCTTTTCGGCAAGCGTCCAACTGGCCGGAAAGCAAAGTAACCCGGCGGTCAGCACATGAGCATCGCCTTGTTTTTGCAAGATGCAGATATCTTCCTGGATCAACATCGAAACTGTCCGCAAAGGGTCAGCCCGATCAATATGCACCAGGGCGCCATCGGGTCTGACAACAGTGTCCGGTCCAACCGAAAATCCATCGCGAGAGCCAAGCTGCGTCAAGACATTCTCCAGCACTTCTAGTGCCGCAGCCCGCGCCTCTGGCAGACAAGCCAATACATCATCCGGGCGATCCCTCAGCAACGCAGCCTTGGCTGCCAGTTGTGCGTCATAGGTCGTATCAACCGTCAGCCAATCACCTCCCACAACCGGGGCCATTCCGGGCAAAGGTCGGGCCGCCATGGCACGCTGATCGTCCGGCAAGCACGTTTGCAATACTGGCGTCATGTCAACCGATGACTTTGATCCGTTACTATGCAGATCTGCACAACATCCCCGCGCAACTATGCTGTTTTCTTCACTGCCATAAACGATACATAAACAAGTCAGATGCAGCCAGCCAAGGATTGACCAAATGACAACCTTTATCCCACCCGCAACCTGGACATGGGACGCGGAAAATGGCGGCGAATTCGCCAGCACCAACAGGCCCATCGCCGGGGCGACGCATGACAAGGATCTGCCCGTAGGCAAGCAGCCCTTCCAACTCCACTCACTCGCCACGCCGAACGGGGTGAAGGTCACTGTCATGCTCGAGGAATTGCTGGCCGCAGGTCATTCCGGTGCCGAATACGATGCGTGGCTGATCAATATAGGCGATGGAGATCAGTTCGGCAGCGGCTTTGTGAACATCAATCCAAATTCAAAAATTCCGGCACTGGTGGACCAATCTGGGGATACGCCCGTGCGGGTCTTTGAAAGCGGGCATATCCTGCTTTATCTGGCTGAAAAATTCGGGGCGTTCCTACCCGCTGATCCAGCTGCCAAGGTGGAATGCCTCAACTGGTTGTTCTGGCTGCAAGGGTCCGCCCCGTATCTGGGCGGGGGGTTTGGACACTTCTACAAATATGCACCCGAAAAATTCGAATACCCCATCAACCGCTTCACAATGGAGGCAAAACGCCAGCTCGACGTGCTCGACAAACAGCTTGAAGGCAAAACATTCATCTGCGGAAACGACTATACAATCGCCGACATGGCGATCTTCCCGTGGTATGGTGGCGTCGTGCTTGGCTGGGTTTATGATGCGCAGGAATTTCTCGATGCATCGTCTTACAAAAACGTCACCCGCTGGGCAGAAGCAGTGGCCGAACGACCCGCCGTCACCCGAGGTCGGATGGTTAATCGCACATTCGGAGAGCCAGAAATGCAGCTGCATGAACGGCACCAAGCCGATGATTTTGTGACAAAAACGCAAGATAAATTTGCAGCTGAAAAAAACTGACCGGCAGTTCCAATTTTTTCGCAACTTCGGCTTGCCCACTAGACCACCAGCTTTGTAAAAGAGCTTGGGTGGGGGTGCCCGATTAAGGCGTAAGATGTTCGATATTAGTGAACTTGTTGCAGCACTGGGAAGCGATCCTCAAGGAATGCTGCGCAATGTGCTTCGTATATTTCATTTTCTGGGGCTTGCCCTTGGCCTTGGCGCGGCAACGGTCATGGATATCATCATCCTGCGGCTGTTTCTGGGCCAACCGCTCACCCATCAAACCTGCGATGTGTTCGCTGTTTGCGCCACTGTCGTGAACCGTGGACTGCTGCTGTTGTGGGTGACCGGTATTGGGTTCCTGCTGTTTTACGCTGCATTTGAACCCGTCAAACTCGGCAACGAAAAGGTCTGGGCCAAAATGGCCATCGTGGCCGTGCTAAGCCTCAACGGCGTCTTCATCCACAAGGTGATCCTGCCCTTCGTCATGTCGCAAGGCGGCGAAATGATGCTCTATGGGCTGTCACGGCTCAAACAGCACCTCTTTCTGACGTCCGGCGTTCTTTCGGCGGTGTCTTGGTATGGGCCACTGATGATCGCGAATATCTCGCATCTTAACTTTCAGGTACCGGCCGAGCAGATACTTATTGTTTATGCGCTGGTTTTGATATGCGCATGGGTTGTTGGGCATATCTTATTGCTGATGCGTAATTTCCGCGGTTTGCATCTGTTCGAACGTCCGCGCAGGCACTTCTGAAACAAAATTACCAAAAACTGCCCCTAGGCGACATTTTCTCCAATCACCCTGTTGACCCTCCTTTCGGGTCACATTAATGTCGTCACACACAAAGGAACTCTGATGAACAACGTCGTGCTAGTAGTGGTGAAGAAGATGCGCATGGGCCGGTAACGGTAAGACCATAACGATCCCATGCGCCCCCGACATCATCGGGGGTTTTTTTGTGACTGAAGAGAAACCAGAACGCGAAGGACGCGAGAACAATGACAAAAGCCATGACGGGCGCAAAAATGGTCGTACAAGCTCTGATTGATCAGGGCGTGGACGTCGTCTTTGGATACCCCGGTGGCGCCGTCCTACCGATTTACGACGAGATTTTTCAGCAAAACAGCATCAAGCACGTTCTGGTCCGGCACGAACAAGGGGCCGTTCATGCCGCCGAAGGGTACGCGCGGGCCACCGGCAAACCCGGTGTGGCCCTCGTGACCTCCGGGCCCGGCGCCACCAACGCTGTTACCGGCCTGACCGATGCGTTGATGGACAGCATCCCGCTGATCGTACTGACCGGTCAGGTGCCAACTTTCATGATCGGCTCTGATGCCTTTCAGGAAGCCGACACTGTCGGCATCACCCGCCCCTGCACCAAACATAACTGGCTGGTGAAAGAGACAGACAAACTCGCCACTACGCTGCACGAGGCATTCCATGTTGCGACCTCAGGCCGCCCCGGCCCGGTCCTGATCGACATCCCCAAGGACGTCCAGTTCGCCACAGGCACATACACCGAGGCGCAGCAGGTCGAAACGCACTACAACCCGCAGGTCAAAGGCGACATGGAAATGATCACCGAACTGGCCCGCGCGATGGAGACGGCGAAAAAGCCGGTCTTTTACACGGGCGGCGGCGTAATCAACTCTGGCCCCAAGGCCAGCCAGCTTTTGCGTGAACTGGTGGCTGCAACCGGCTTTCCCATTACCTCAACCCTGATGGGGCTGGGCTGCTACCCGGCATCGGGTGACAACTGGCTGGGCATGCTGGGTATGCACGGCCTCTACGAGGCCAACATGGCCATGCATGACTGCGACCTGATGATCAATATCGGTGCCCGGTTCGACGACCGGATCACCGGGCGCATCGATGCATTCAGCCCCGGATCAACGAAAGCGCATATCGATATCGACGCGTCGTCCATCAACAAGGTCATTCACGTGGACATCCCGATCCTTGGTGACGTGGCCCACGTACTAGAGGATCTGCTCAAGGTCTGGAAAGAACGCGGGGCAAAGACCGACAAGGAAGGCCTCAACAATTGGTGGAGCCAGATCAACGACTGGAGAAAAATTGACTGCTTGAAGTTCAAGCAGGAGGGCAATGTTATCAAACCACAATATGCCCTTGAACGGCTTGAAGCGCTGACCAAAAAACACGACCGCTATATCTGCACCGAAGTCGGCCAGCATCAAATGTGGGCCGCGCAGTATCTGGGCTTTGAAGACCCCAACCGCTGGATGACCTCCGGCGGGCTGGGCACAATGGGCTACGGTTTCCCCGCCTCCATCGGTGTGCAGATGGGCCATCCCGACGCGCTGGTGATCAACGTCGCGGGCGAAGCGTCTTGGCTGATGAACATGCAGGAAATGGGCACAGCCATGCAATACCGCCTGCCCGTCAAGCAATTCATCCTCAATAACGAACGTCTGGGCATGGTCCGGCAATGGCAGGAACTGCTGCACGGCGAACGTTATTCATCCAGCTGGTCGGAAAGCCTACCCGACTTCGTGAAACTGGCCGAAGCGTTCGGGGCCAAGGGCATCCAATGCCACGACCCCGAAACGCTGGACGATGCAATCATGGAGATGATTACATATGACGGCCCGGTCCTGTTCGACTGTCTGGTCGAAAAGCACGAAAACTGCTTCCCGATGATCCCATCCGGCAAGGCACATAATGAGATGTTGCTGGGCGATGCGGATACATCCGACGCCATTCAGGCCGGTGGGGCGGTGTTGGTGTGATCCGCTTGCAGCAAGTTTCACCCGGCGGCAACGCCGGGTCCACGCTGCCCGTAACACGACAAGGCAAGCCGTCTAACGTAAACAGTCTCTAAACATTCTGCACGTCCGTGCCCGACGTTTTGCCGACACAAGTCCGACCAAAATCCATACGCTAAAATCGAAGGTTTCACATGTCCGCCCTCAAGATCAAAAAAGGCTCCACGAGCCACTCCGCCTACAACCTCCGGCCCAACTATTCGGACACGATCGAACGGCATACTTTGGCAGTTCTGGTCGAAAACGAACCCGGTGTTCTGGCCCGCGTCATCGGGCTTTTCTCAGGCCGCGGCTACAATATCGACAGCCTGACGGTGGCCGAGGTGGATCATCTTGGTCACCGCTCCCGGATCACGATTGTCACGACCGGAACACCTCAGGTGATCGAACAGATCAAGGCGCAGCTGGGCCGGATCGTGGACGTTCACAAGGTCAACGATCTGACCGTCGAAGGGCCATCAGTTGAAAGAGAACTGGCGTTATTCAAAGTTGTCGGCACCGGCGATCACAGGATCGAGGCAATCCGCCTGGCTGATATATTCAGAGCAAGTGTGGTGGATAGTACTTTGGAATCATTCGTTTTTGAGATCACGGGAACGTCTGAAAAGATCGACGCTTTTGCTGAACTGATGCAACCCTTGGGTCTCGAAGAGATCGCCAGAACCGGCATAGCCGCACTTGCGCGCGGCCATGACAGTTGATCAGGTCAAAGCTGGCTTGATCGCTGGCACTACGGATTATCAATCATTTCCGATGCTAATGTCGTAGTCGCCCATCTCATCAGCATCAACAAGGCCATCATTATTCTCATCGATAATGGAGAATTCAACAGCCGACAAATCAGGCTCAAGAGAGTGGTAGGCCGAAAAGCTCAACCCGCCTGTACTTTGGCTTTCGGTTGATGCCGTCATATCCTGCCCGCAAGCGGCCAAAGTCGAAAGAACAATTACTGGCATGCCAAATTTTTTCAACACAGTCATCGGGCGCTCCTTTTTTGATTTTGCAAAGGCCACCAAACAACGTCGTTTGGACGGCCATACAAGTTAAACGGAGCGCCTTCTTTCTTTCGGCCCACCTTAACAAAATTGTGACCCTGGGATACGAGATCAGCCCAAAAAAAACACCCGCCTGGCCGAGAGGAGCCAGACGAGTGTTCAGGGAAGAGGCCGCAGCCCCCGCGCCCGATTGGGGCGCGGCGCGGGGGCGCGTGGCAATTAAGTCATCACGAGGGTGATAAACTTAGCCATTTGTTGGCGGCAGGATGCCAGCTTGCTCTGCTACAGCAATCTCATCGGCATCCAGCAGCCCGTCGCCCGTTGTATCTACGGCGACGAATTCGTCTTCAGTCATCTCAGGCAAGGCTGCCTGCAGCTCGGGAAAGCTATACATACCATCGCCATTCACATCGATTGCAGCGTCTTGAGCAAATGCAGTGCCTGCGATCATTGCCAAAGCCGCAACCGGGACGATCATTGTTGTTTTACGTGTCATGTCTTTCTCCTCAACTAGGATGAAGGCTGTGTGGCCTTCACCAAACAACATGGTTACCCGACCTGCCGCTTTCCACAAGCGCCAGCAAAATTCAAAAAAACCGGCACGTGTGCGCCAATCCGGTTCCGATTAATGCGCAACGTGACGCTGACATCTGTAATATGAGGTAAATCTGGCGGGGGTTTTCCTACACCCCCTTCGCCTTTTAGCAGAAATTGGCCAGACAGCCGCTCAATGCGCGATTCAGGCCAAGGCATGCGGCGACGTTTGGGCGGTTTCGGCACCTGAATTTCATCATAGCTATCAAGGCTTTCCATATCATCAGATCACTTGCCTATTTTAGCTCTTCAAGCCAAGTTGCCGGCAACAAAACACAGGACAACCACATGCCGCCTCGCAAGATCATCATCGATACCGATCCAGGCCAGGATGATGCCATCGCCATCCTGCTGGCCCTTGGCTCGCCTGACGACATCACGCTTCTGGGTATCACGGCAGTGGCAGGCAACGTACCCCTGTCACTGACCGAAAAGAACGCGCGGATCGTCTGCGAATTGGCGGGTCGGACAGATATGAAAGTCTTCGCTGGTTGCGATGCACCGCTCAAGCGCAAACTGGTCACGGCCGAGCATGTCCACGGAAAAACAGGGCTCGACGGTCCCGTGATGGACGACCCGACAATGCCTTTGCAAGATCAGCACGGCGTCGATTTCCTCATTGAAACACTGCGGGCCGAACCATCCGGCAGCGTCACGCTCTGCCCCATCGGTCCATTGACCAACATCGCGGCAGCGTTCCAAAAGGCGCCCGATGTCGTGGAGCGGGTGCAGGAAATTGTTCTGATGGGCGGCGCCTATTTTCAAGTGGGCAACATCACCCCGGCGGCAGAGTTCAACATCTACGTAGACCCGGAAGCGGCAAAAATCGTGTTTGGCGCGGGTGTCCCGCTTGTTGTGATGCCGCTGGACGTCACACATAAGGCACTTGCCACGAAATCGCGGGTCGACGCATTCCGCAACATGAATACAAAAGTCGGCGATATGGTCAGCGCGTGGACAAGTTTTTTCGAACGCTTCGACAAGGAAAAATACGGATCAGCAGGCGCACCGCTGCATGATCCATGCACTATCGCCTACCTCATCCAACCTGACTTATTCAAAGGCCGCCACATCAACGTCGAAATCGAAACCACCTCTGATCTGACACTTGGCATGACTGTCGCTGATTGGTGGCGGGTGACAGATCGTCCGGCCAATGCGACATTCATGAATGATCTGGACGCAGATGGTTTCTTTGCCTTGCTGACGGAACGGCTGGCGCGGCTGTAATCCGCAGCATGGCGACCTAGATAAAGTGTTAGTTGTGCCGCTGCGCCCGACACCACACCATAATACGGATCGCCAATATGCAGATCACCTTTGACAACAGCTACGCCACCCTGCCCGCCCAGATGTTTACCCGGCTCGACCCGACGCCGGTCACAACCCCCCATCTGATCGCAATCAACGAAGCGCTGGCAGAAACACTTTGCCTTCGTATGGGAGATGACCCTGGCGACCCAGAAATCGCACAGGTGTTTGCGGGCAACACTGTCCCCGGAGGTGCGGCACCTTTGGCGCAGGTCTATGCAGGCCATCAGTTCGGGCAATGGAACCCGCAACTGGGCGATGGCCGCGCGATACTGTTGGGCGAAGTCCTTGGCCCGGATGGGATGCGCCGGGATATCCAGCTCAAGGGTGCTGGCCGCACCCCCTACTCTCGCGGCGGTGACGGGCGGGCCTGGCTGGGTCCTGTGCTGCGTGAATATCTGGTCAGCGAGGCCATGCATGCCATAGGTGTGCCAACAACCCGCGCCTTGGCGGCGGTGACAACGGGCGAGCCGGTCTACCGCGAAGAGGTCATGCCCGGCGCGGTCCTGACCCGCGTCGCGCAAAGCCATATCCGCGTGGGCACCTTTCAGTACTTCGCGGCACGACAGGATATCGGCGCGCTCAAGGCCCTGACAGATCATGTCATTGCCAGACACTACCCCGACGCCACCGGGCCAGAGGATTTGCTCAACGCGGTCGTCGCCCGCTACGCGGCGCTGATCGCGCAATGGATGGGGCTCGGCTTTATTCATGGGGTCATGAACACCGATAATGTTTCGATTGCCGGGGAAACCATCGACTATGGTCCTTGCGCCTTTATGGACATCTATCACCCCGATACTGTTTTTAGCGCCATTGATCAGTTCGGTCGCTACGCCTATTCAAATCAGCCGGGTATCGGCGGTTGGAACATGGCGCAGTTCGCAACATCCCTGATCCCACTGATGCTTGATCAGGACAAAGCCATCGAAACGTTCACAACGGCGGTCAATACCTTCCCTGACCACTACCGGGCGGCCTGGCTGTCTGTCTTCGGGGCGAAAGTCGGCCTGTCAAAACCGGTTGAGGCTGACCGTAACCTGATCACCGATCTTCTGGCGCTGATGGCCACCGATAGGGCAGATTTCACCAACACCTTTGCCAATTTGGACCAACCCAACGCCAGAGATCAGTTCATCAACAGGGATGCTTTCGATGAATGGGAAAAACGCTGGAGAACGCGCGAGCCTGACCCCGCGCTTATGGCCAAATCCAACCCACAAGTGATCCCACGAAATCATCAGGTCGAGGCGGTCATCGCTGCGGGGGTTGCCGGGGATTTCGAACCATTTCATGCGCTTCTATCAGCGGTCACAGACCCCTACGCTGATCTAACAGAAGCTCGAAAGAAATATGCCCGCGCACCAAGCAAAGATGAAATGGTCACGCGGACATTCTGTGGAACGTAGCGCCGCCTGGATACCGGACGGCAATCGTCTCATTCCGTAACGCGAACTTCGGTCATGACATCAGGTTCGCCGGGCACTGCGCCGCTCTGACCTGCCCCCAGCTTGATGGCATCGACAACTTCCATGCCTGACGTGACCTCGCCGACCACGGTGTACTGACCGTTCAGGAAGTCTCCGGGCTCAAACATGATGAAAAATTGGCTGTTGGCCGAATTAGGGTCCTGCGCTCGCGCCATGCCGACTGTGCCGCGTTCGAACGGCGTATCGGAAAACTCTGCCGGGATATCATCCAACGACGAACCGCCAGTGCCCGCACGGGACAGATCACCACCGGCAACACCATTTTGAACGTCGCCTGTCTGGGCCATGAAGCCTTCGATAACCCGGTGGAACACCACGTTGTTGTAATCACCTGCCTCGGCGATTGCGGTAATCTGGGCCACATGCAACGGCGCGGTATCTTCAAAAAGGTCAATGACAATGGTGCCGTTGGCTTCACCTGCCACATCTATTTCAAGACCTGTGGCCAATGCCGGAGAGGCCGCAACGGCCAGAACTGCTGCCAGTTTATACATCGGCTGCTACCTTTACGCTGATCATACGGTCGGGGTTCATCGGGGGCTCGCCTTTGTTGATGGCGTCCACATGCTCCATCCCGGAAATCACCTGTCCATAGACGGTGTATTGCCCGTTCAGGAAATCATTGTCCTTGAAGTTGATGAAAAACTGACTGTTTGCAGAGTTCGGGTTGGACGAACGCGCGGCACCCAGCGACCCACGTGCATGCGGGATTTTGGAAAATTCCGCAGGCAGATCAGGCTTGTCCGACCCTCCTGTGCCAGCGCGGCCCAGGTTAAAGTCCTTTTCCATGTTGCCAAAGCTGACATCACCGGTTTGGGCCATAAAGCCATCAATCACGCGGTGGAAACAAACATTGTCATAGTCACCGGCACGGGCCAGTTCCTTCATGCGGGCGGTGTGTTCCGGGGCCACATCCGGCAACAACTCTATGATAACGTCGCCGCCTTTCAGCGTCATGACGATGGTGTTTTCGGGATCTTTGATGTCGGCCATGCGGACGCTCCTTCTTTTGTATCGAGCCATGACATATGGCGATAAGTCCCAATTGCCAAGTCAGGCCGGTTGACGACACCGACACATTGCCGCAACTAAGCGGTAATCCCCTAATTAACAGGAGGCCGCAAATGCCCTGGAAAACGCTAGACGACATCGACTTTGCAGGTAAACGCGCATTGGTGCGCGTCGATATCAACGTACCGGTGGAAGACGGCGTCGTCACTGACACCACCCGGATTGAACGGATTATACCGACCGTTGACGATATTCAGGCCAAGGGCGGTAAAGTGATCCTGATGGCACATTTTGGGCGGCCAAAAGGCAAAGTGGTTCCAGAGATGTCGCTCGAAGTCATCGCCCCGGTGGTCGCTGACGTGTTGGGGCTGCCCGTGACCTGGGTCAATTCGGATTACGCGGATGCCGTGGCCGCGATGGAGGGTGACGAGGTCTTGTTGCTGGAGAACCTGCGTTTCAATCCCGGCGAAGAGAAAAATGACGAAGGCTTCGCCAAGCGCCTCGCCTCATTGGGTGACATATACGTCAACGACGCTTTCTCCGCCGCGCATAGGGCCCACGCCAGCACAGAGGCTATTGCCCGGCTACTGCCCGCCTGTGCGGGCCGCCTGATGGCCGAAGAACTGGGCGCATTGGAAAAGGCATTGGGCACCCCGGAACGGCCCGTTGTGGCCGTTGTTGGTGGGGCGAAGGTATCAACTAAGCTGGACCTGCTGGGCAATCTGGTCACAAAGGTCGATGCGCTGGTCATCGGCGGCGGCATGGCAAATACCTTCTTGGCGGCTCAGGGCATCAATGTTGGCAAGTCACTTTGTGAGCATGATCTGGCAGAAACGGCCCGTGATATTGCCCAAAAGGCGGCAGATGCCGGGTGCGAAATCCTGCTCCCCCGCGATGTCGTGGTCGCCCGGGAATTCAAGGCAGGAGCCCCCAGCGAAGTGCTCAAGACCGAGGAATGCCCGGAGGACGCAATGATCCTTGATGCCGGACCCGATTCCGTCGCGCATATCATTCAGGTCTTTGAACGCAGCAAAACACTGGTCTGGAACGGCCCGCTAGGCGCGTTTGAGATCGAACCATTTGATGCAGCCACCAATGCTGCCGCCGCCAAGGCGGCCGCCCTTTCCAAAGATGGTAGGCTGATTTCTGTCGCTGGCGGAGGCGACACTGTTGCCGCGCTGAACAAAGCCGGTGCGGCTGATGATTTCAGCTATATCTCGACCGCTGGCGGGGCATTTCTGGAGTGGATGGAAGGCAAGACATTGCCCGGTGTTGCGGCGCTGGGATAGGGGTAATCCGCCTGTTTGCGATAACATCTCGCCCGGTTGCGCTAACACGTTTGCAACCGGGCCATGCGGCGCATATCGGTTGGCCAATTCACCCCAACCAATAGGGCCGCACGATGAAAACCACCAAAATTGTTCAAAAAATTCTTTCCAACTACGAAGGCGAAACGCCTGGCGTCAAAGCGAAACTGGCCGGCATACTCATGAACGGCAAGCTGGGCGGCACTGGCAAGATGATCATTTTGCCGGTCGATCAGGGATTTGAACATGGACCAGCGCGGTCATTTGCGCCGAACGCACCCGGCTATGATCCGCACTACCACTACCAGCTGGCCATCGATGCAGGGTTAAGCGCATACGCGGCACCCTTGGGTATGATCGAAGCAGGCGCCGACACATTCGCGGGCCAAATCCCCACAATCCTAAAGGTCAACTCTGCAAACTCGCTGATCCCCGGCGATGCGCCCAAAACGCAGGCTATCACGGCATCTGTTGATGACGCATTGCGGTTGGGCTGCTCGGCTATCGGCTTCACGATCTACCCCGGCTCGTCCGCCGCACTGGATATGTTCGGCGACATCGGCGAGATGCGCAAAGAGGCCGCAGCCAAAGGCATCGCTACCGTGATCTGGTCCTATCCGCGTGGTGAGGCACTTGATAAAGACGGCGAAACCGCCATCGACATCGCCGCCTATGCCGCGCAAATCGCCGCGCTATTGGGCGCGCACATCATCAAGATCAAACTCTCCACCGATCATCTCAGCCTGCCCGAAGCCAAAAAAGTCTATGAGGCCCAGGACATCGACATCGCAACACAGGCCGCCCGCGTGCGCCACTGCGTACAAAGCGCTTTTGACGGGCGTCGGCTCATGGTGTTTTCAGGCGGTGCTGCCAAAGGTACGGATGCCGTCTATGACGACGCACGCGCCATTCGCGATGGCGGCGGCAACGGCTCGATCATCGGTCGAAACTCATTCCAGCGCGACCGGAGCGACGCCCTGGCGATGCTGGGCAAGCTGATGGATATCTACCGCGGCAAGGACTAACCGCGCAAACCGCGCGAAAATCCTTGTTTGAAAAAAGAGATTCACAATTGGGTCCGGATATGCGAAGTTGACCGAAAGCTGTTCAAAAGAAACAGTAAATGAGGCGAGTAGATGCAAAAGCGTAACCGGCCCCCTTTGGGCGCACTTTTCTATTTTCTGGGCGCAATCGTACTGGGGCTGTACTTCACATTTGCAGCCGTTCAAGGCGACTACGGTCTATTCAAACGCATCACGATCATTGCTGAAGGCGAAGCGCTTGAAGTAGAGCTTGCCAGCGTGCAGGCAGAGGTAGACCGCATGGAAAACCTGACCATGCGCCTGTCTGACAATTATCTTGATCTTGATCTGCTGGACGAACAGGCGCGTGACGTCCTGGGACTGATCCGGGCGGATGAAATAGTCATCCGCTAGGCCAACGGCGGAAAAATGCACAAAAATCAGGCCTTACGGCATAGCTTTCGGCACAACTATGCCGTTTCATCGCTAATCCAAAAAGTTATTTCAGAATGTAACATCCACATCATTACCAAAGATGCTGGTGGTTAACGGCCAATATTTTAAGTCCTCTGCCAATAACTATCGCTACGGGTTTTGAAATCTGATTGGCGAGATTGCATTTTGATTGGAAAGATACGTCCTCATCTTCGACGGTTGCGGCATCAGGCAGGCCAGAGGCTTTCGCTTGGCGATAATTCCTTTCGGGTCCGTGGATATGCGGCCAACCGGCTCGCGACATCTGCCGAACAGCACGAACCACAGCTAATGCCGCTGTTCGAGGCTCTGCTAAATGATCGGCAAGGTGCGTTTGTCGATATTGGGGTCAATGTCGGGCAAACGCTGTTCAAGGTGTTAAGCATTGACCCAAATCGCCAATACATCGGCTTCGAACCACAAGTGTCCTGCTGTTTTTTTGTCGAACAGTTCTTGGTGGATAACGACCTTGGGAATTGTCAGATCCTTCCGATCGGCTTGTCCGATGATACCGAGTTGTTGTCGCTTTACGCCAAAGATGGATTTGATGAGATGGGGTCAATCCTCAATCCTGGCATGTCATCCAATAGATCATCACCCAAACCGATCTCCGTGACGACCGGCGACATTGCATTGAAAGAGTTGGGCATCGACAACCCATCCATCATCAAAATCGATGTTGAGGGAGCAGAGCTTCGTGTGATCAAAGGCTTGCAAAATACACTGCACACACATCGCCCACCCCTACTCTTCGAGGTCCTGCCAGATTTCGTTTTGCATGGGTCGCAGCCATCGCAAGAACATTCAAAACAAGTTGCGGCAGCCGCGTCCGAGCTTTGGAAAACGCTAAGCAAATTAGAATATTCGGTGTATAATATCGACGAAGCTGGTCATCTGTCGCCCGTTGATAAATTTGAAATTCACGATGAAAATAGGTTTATTAGCTTTGAATATGCAGCATTTCCATGTGGTCAGACCCCACCTAAATCGCTTTTGGCGAAGGCGTCGCTTCACGTCGTTCCGTAACTGGATAGGTCAGTTTTCTCCCAAGGTCACTTTTCCCCCTCGCCTTCGCCGAACACATGCATTACAATATAGTTTAATGCTAAACTATATTGCCCGCGCACTGGAGGACTCACATGCCAGCCAAGAAGGCCGCCGCAAAATCTGCAAAGTCTAATGTTTCAGCCGAAGAGTTGCTGGGTCATTACCGTGAAATGCTACTCATCCGGAGATTCGAGGAAAAAGCAGGCCAGCTTTATGGAATGGGCCTGATCGGCGGTTTCTGCCACCTTTACATCGGGCAAGAGGCTGTTGTTGTCGGATTGGAAGCCGCAGCGGATGAAGGCGACAAGCGCATCACATCCTACCGCGATCACGGGCATATGTTGGCGTGCGGTATGGACCCAAAGGGCGTGATGGCAGAGCTCACAGGTCGCGAGGGAGGCTACTCCAAGGGCAAGGGTGGCTCCATGCACATGTTCTCGAAAGAGAAACATTTCTACGGCGGCCACGGTATCGTCGGTGCACAAGTGCCATTGGGCGCGGGTCTAGCTTTTGCAGACAAATACAAAGGCAATGACCGCGTGACTTTCACCTACTTCGGTGATGGTGCCGCAAACCAGGGTCAGGTCTATGAAACTTACAACATGGCCGAACTTTGGGATCTCCCAGTAGTGTTCGTGATTGAAAACAACCAATACGCCATGGGCACGTCTGTTCAACGGTCCACCAAATCACCCTCAATGTGGAAACGTGGCGTCGCCTACGGCATTCCCGGCGAGGAAGTCGATGGGATGGACGTTTTAGCTGTCAAAACAGCGGGCGAACGGGCGATCAAGCACTGCCGTTCAGGCAAAGGTCCCTATATTCTTGAGGTCAAGACATATCGCTACCGTGGCCATTCGATGTCTGATCCAGCCAAATATCGTACGCGCGAAGAAGTCCAGAAAGTACGTGATGAGCGTGATCCCATTGAACATGTCCGTGAATTGCTGCTGACCGGCAAACACGCGACCGAAGATGACCTCAAAGCCATCGACAAAGAAATCAAAGCTGTCGTCAACGAAGCCGCCGAATTCGCCAAGGAAAGCCCAGAACCCGCGCTGGACGAGCTTTGGACCGACATCTACGCAACCGAAGTCCAGCAGGAGGCTTGAGCCATGGCGACTGAAATTCTTATGCCCGCCCTGTCCCCCACTATGGAAGAAGGCACGCTGGCCAAATGGTTGATCAAGGAAGGCGACACCGTCTCATCCGGCGATATCATGGCCGAGATTGAAACCGACAAAGCCACAATGGAATTCGAAGCTGTCGATGAAGGCATCGTTGGTAAACTGCTGGTCGCCGAAGGCACGGAAGGTGTGAAGGTCAATGACGTGATCGCCATTCTGGTCGAAGACGGGGAAGACGTCCCCACTGGAACCGGCGAAAGCAAAGCCGAACCGGCCCCTGCCCCCGCAGCCGAGCCGACGCCGGAACCTGCCGCTGCGGCCCCTGCAACTCCGGCGGCGGACACCAGCCCCGATTGGGATGCGGACGTCGAGCTGAAACAGACCACAGTCCGCGAAGCGCTGCGTGATGCAATGGCCGAAGAAATGCGCCGGGACGAAGCCGTGTTTCTCATGGGCGAAGAGGTAGCCGAGTATCAGGGTGCCTACAAAATCTCGCAAGGTTTGCTGGATGAGTTTGGCGCCAAACGCGTCATAGACACACCCATCACCGAACACGGATTTGCAGGTATCGGCGTCGGCGCGGCTTTTGGCGGGCTGAAACCTATTGTTGAATTCATGACTTTCAACTTTGCCATGCAAGCTATTGACCAAATTATAAACTCTGCCGCCAAGACGCTTTACATGTCGGGCGGCCAAATGGGCGCACAGATGGTCTTTCGGGGGCCAAACGGGGCTGCAGCCCGCGTGGGTGCACAGCACTCTCAGGATTATTCGGCATGGTATATGCAAATCCCAGGCCTCAAGGTGGCGATCCCCTACTCTGCTGCCGACGCAAAAGGGTTGCTGAAGTCCGCCATCCGCGATCCTAACCCGGTGATCTTCCTCGAAAACGAAATTCTCTACGGTAAATCCTTTGAAGTGCCCATACTAGACGACTTCACCATTCCGTTCGGCAAAGCAAAGATTGAACGCGCTGGCAGCGATGTGACGATTGTCAGTTTCGGTATCGGGCTGACATACGCCCTCGAGGCGGCCGAGAAGCTCGCCGAAGATGGAATTAACGCTGAGGTGATCAATCTGCGCACCTTGCGCCCTATGGATACAGAGACAATTCTGGCTTCAGTTCGCAAAACCAATCGCTGCGTCACAGTCGAAGAGGGTTGGCCACAAGGTTCTGTCGGCGGCTACATCAGCAGTGTGATCATGCAGCAGGCATTCGACTATCTGGATGCGCCGGTTATCACTTGCACTGGCAAGGATGTACCAATGCCATACGCAGCCAATCTTGAAAAACATGCGCTGCTCACCAGTGATGAGGTGGTAAAAGCATGTAAGGATGTCACTTATCGTTAGTGGGGTAGAAAATGATCGTTGATGATCGTCACAATGTTGTTTTTCTTCACAATCCCAAATGCGCGGGGACGTCGGTGAGACGACAACTGGCGCATTTGGACACGACCGCAGGCGCATTCAGCGCCCCGGGTGAGATAGAGGGGACCGGTAAGGTATACAAAACACATCTACCCCTCGACATTTTGGCGAAGCATTTTCGAGCGACTTATGAAAAAGTGAAAAACTACCAATCATTCGTTCTGGTTCGTGATCCACAAGCTCGGTTCAAGTCCGCACTAGCGCAGCGCTTTCGCGAATTTCTGGGCAAGGAAATCACCGAAACGGCGGACGAAGAGGTGCTGGATGAAGCCTATCGCTTGATGGAAAAACTCAAGGATATGCCCCAGATGTATCCGATGGAGTATATCCATTTTCTGCCGCAGTACCGTTTCATCGAAAACAATAACAAACGCGTTGTCGATCACATCTTTCCCATCGAGGAGATGTCCGATTTCTATGAAGCTATCAGCGACGCCTGCGGCGAAGAACTGACGCCAGGTGTGCCTCAAAACCAGACACTGACTTTCCGCAGGCCCGGCTTGCGTCACGTCGCGCGCAGAATAAACGGTGCGCTGCGGACGTCATTGCCGTCGCAGTTTTACAAACCAATCCAGAAATTTGGTCATTTGGCACTGACAAGAAAACCCGCAACCGAAAAAAGCGCCCTTGATCACCCGGACGTTCAGTCCTTTGTCGAAGACTTCTACAAAAAAGACTTCGAGATTTACAAAGAAGCGCGAAAAGCAGTGGCCAAGCAAGCCGCACTAACACAATTGCCGTGACGAGGAGCAACGACCCATGCCCACAGAAATCCTGATGCCCGCCCTGTCCCCAACCATGGAGGAAGGAACCCTCGCCAAATGGCTGGTGAAGGAAGGTGACATTGTCTCTTCGGGTGATGTGATGGCAGAGATCGAAACTGACAAAGCCACGATGGAGTTCGAAGCCGTTGACGAAGGCACGATTGGAAAAATCCTCATCGCCGAAGGCACTGAGGGTGTGAAGGTCAACGATGTCATCGCGGTTCTGTTGGAAGAAGGCGAAAGCGCGGATGATATCAGCGCGACACCAGCACCCAAGACGACTGCACCATCCACTGATGCAGTATCCGATAAACCGGCTTCACCTGCACAGGATAGCGGCAACATCGCCGTGGTAGCCGCGCCTGCACCCGCGGCCGCACAAGCTAATGGGACACGCATCTTTGCTTCCCCCCTCGCCCGCCGGATTGCTGCTGACAAGGGTCTGGACCTTTCGCAACTTGCTGGTTCCGGCCCGCATGGGCGTATTGTCAAGGCGGACGTCGAAGACGCGAAACCTGGTGCCAAGAAAGCAGCGCCAACTGCGGACAAAGCGCCCGCAGCAGCTCTTGCAGGTGGCCCCTCCACGGATGTGGTTATCAAAACCTACGAAGGACGACCATTCGAAGAGGTGCCGCTTGACGGAATGCGCAAAACTATCGCTGCGCGGCTTACCGAAGCAAAGCAATCCGTGCCGCACTTCTACCTGCGTCGGGATATCAACCTTGATGCATTGCTGAAGTTCCGTAGCCAGCTAAACAAACAACTCGAAACCCGCGAGATCAAACTATCGGTCAACGACTTCATCATCAAAGCCTGTGCCTTGGCGCTTCAGCAGGTGCCCGCAGCAAATGCGGTCTGGGCGGGTGATAGGACATTGCAGTTCGAAAAATCCGACGTGGCTGTCGCTGTCGCCATCGAAGGCGGGCTGTTCACACCGGTCCTGAAGGATGCAGAGGCAAAATCTCTGTCCGCGCTTTCCGCCGAAATGAAAGATCTCGCGACCCGTGCCCGCGACCGCAAACTGGCACCGCATGAATATCAGGGCGGCAGCTTTGCGATTTCCAATCTGGGCATGTTCGGCATCGACAATTTCGACGCCATCATCAACCCACCTCATGCGGCCATTCTTGCCGTTGGGGCCGGCACCAAAAAGGCAATCATCGGGGAAGATGGTGAGCTGACCGTAGGCACAGTCATGTCAGTGACACTATCAGTCGATCACCGCGTCATCGACGGTGCGCTAGGTGCAAATCTGCTGCAAGCAATCAAGGACAACCTTGAAAACCCAATGATGATGTTGGCATGAATTGGATTACCGTCGTCAAATCTTGACGGCGGTATTCTCCTTTAATCGGCCTTCGCCAGCAACTGGTCCATAGATATCGAAGGCTGAGAGCATCCGGCCTCGCCTACGATCTTGGCGGGGACACCTGCAACAGTTTTCATCGGAGGAATGTCCTCCAACACCACGGAGCCCGCCGCAATCCGGCTGCAATGCCCAACAGTGATGTTGCCCAAAACTTTCGCCCCGGCCCCAATCAGCACGCCATTACCAATCTTCGGATGACGATCGTCATCTTCCTTGCCGGTCCCACCCAGCGTCACTGAATGCAGCATCGAGACGTTGTCGCCCACGACAGCTGTCTCGCCCACCACGATGGAATGTGCGTGGTCGATCATGATGCCTTGGCCAATTTGCGCGGCAGGGTGAATATCGACCCCAAACAGTTCGCTGACGCGCATCTGCACAAAATACGCCAAATCACGGCGATCATTTTCCCACAGCCAGTGGCCCAAACGGTAGGCCTGCATCGCCTGAAAGCCTTTGAAAAACAAAAGCGGCTGCAAAAACCGATGACAAGCGGGATCGCGATCATAAATGGCAACAAGGTCAGCCCGCGCCGCCGTCGTCAAAGCGGGTTCGGCGAAATATGCAGCGTCGGTAATCTCGCGCAGAATCTGTTCGGACATCTCGGAAGACGCCAATTTCATGGATAGCCGATAAGCCAGCGCGCATTCAAAGCTCTGGTGATGTAACACGCCAGCATGCACCAAACCGCCCATAAGCGGTTCGGATGTCACAGCCGTCTCTGCCTCTTCGCAGATACGCTGCCAAACGGGATCGAGCTCTCTCAGGGATGGTTGCGCTTGTGCCATTGCAAAATCCTCCTATCGGAGCCTCTACAATTAAGGCAAATGACCGGGTTTGGCCAAGCATTTTGCTGTGATGTCGCAAATCACCGCTTTTGATGACTGCAGGTCGTGTTCAGAACGCCGATAAGTATGCCCAAACACTCCAGATATTCAGCGTGACAACGCGCCGGACGAGGTAATCTGGGCAAACCCATCACAGCGGATAAAAGCGACCCGCAGCCAAAATCAGGATGACACTTCTTCAATCGGATGCGATAACGGTCCGCGACACGCGCGCGCCTTTGATCTGGCGCGACGCATAGCAACGCCAGAACGGCAGCTTCTATATCAGCCAACTGAATAGGACGCATAGGTTTTAGCCGCCAACCACAATGCCAACAAATGGACCCGCACCATAACGCTCTGACACTTGCGCTACTTCCACACGATAAGGTCCATCCGGCACATCAGCATCATATTGCCACTGCGCCTCCGTCACGGTTTCTTCGCGCAGAGTTATGCCGTCCTGTAGTACGCGGACGAGGTATTTCTCCTGCGTTTCACCCAATGGCACGTCCGTATCGGACCAGATATCCCCATCAATCCGGGTACAGCGTATCCAGGTTAGTTCAACGCCAACATTGAGGTCCTTTGCGTGTAGATGTGCCACCGGGTAAGGTCGCAACCCGTTTCCTTTGAACGCAAAAATGTCATAGCGAAAACTTGCGTCACCAATGGGTCGTTTCGCCGGACCATATCGAAAATGCCGTTCGATGTTGCGCGATGCCGAAGGCACCGTGATCTGTGCAGGCGCGCCATTCATAACAGCTATCCGAGAGCCGCTAGGCCAAATATCAGGCATAAGACCCCGACTACCCGCTTGCCCGCGCAATAGACCGCGCAAGACAAATCCACGGTCACCGGTTGGAATAGCTTCCTGAAACTGCACAACCTCCCACAGATCGGCGGAACCGTCTCCGATAACGAAGGTATTTCTGCCCGATAGCACCGACTGGACCTCGACCGAGGTCAGTGCGCCATTGATCAACTGCACCTCAAACCCTGCCTGCCTGTCCCAAATCCCGCTTGGGCCGCGGGTGAGAGGTGTTTTGGAAACGCCCAGAGTGGATGCTTCGATGATGATCTCTTGCAATGTATAGTCACTATCTTGCGCAGCACTATAAAGCGCGATGCTCCCCGGCCATGGTCGGCCACCTGCCGCAACATAAGGGGCATGATCCACCTCATCCCCGGTTAGCAAGGGCAAGTCCATAAACAGCATCTCGACCGGGACCGGCCCAATATAAGGTTGTAGCACTGTCGCATCTTCAATTGTGTTCTGGCGCTTGTAGATTTCCGCATCAACACGGGTCGCATCTGCCAGACGCAGGCCAGCCTCTTCGATCCGATCCACGCGATAGTCTGCGCGGTGTTGGTCGACCTCAACCGTCACCACATCGCCGACGTCGACCGCCAATTGCGAAGGCGGCAGTGCAAAACTGATTCCATCGCGACCAACCCGCGCCTCTTGCAGCCATCGCGATACGGTATCACGCCCTTCGCCACGGGTCAGAGCAACCGGAAATTCCGTTCGGTCGACGCCAAAGGCAACTTCGTCAGGATAGCTCGCCTCCGCCGCCACAGTTTCATAGTCTGTGTCGGCATCCAAATGGCTGAATTGTAGCCTGCCCGATATCTCTGCCACGGGATCACGGCTCAACGAAAAGGTTTCATCGGTTTCGGGATCGATGGCCAGAACGTCTTCGGTCAGCAAATGGTCCGACATGGCATCACGCGATTGAAAAACAAGCGTCCCCTGTCGCTCTATCGCGTCAAACCCATAGGTCAGCATCAAAGGTTGCAAGGCACTACGGGCTGACGTGATATCCGCCAACGAATAACCACGTACCACACCATAAAGTCGCGAAACATCGTAGCGCGTGACGCCCGATTTCTCACAAATTTCGGCAACGACCGACGCGAGCGACCGGCTTGACGCACGGCCATTCAACCAATGACCGCGCGAATAATTATCACCATCGGACCAGAGCGTCTGATTGCCCGGAAAGAACGGGAACGGGCGCGTGTCCCAAGCCCAAACATGCATCCGCTGCGTATCGACCATTGGGCCGCCATAGACGGCCGAGACCGGGTTATTCGAAGGGTCTTCAAAATGTGTCTGAACCGCCCGAATATACTGCATTTGCATGTAGTCATCGCGCAAGCCATTGGAATAATATGGTAATTGAGATTCTGATGATTTGGGGTCCAGAAACTTGTTGGGTTGGTTGGCCCCTTTGTCGATAGCCGCGCAACCGAACTCAGTGAACCAAATCGGCTTGCTTTGCGGTACCCAATCCGTCGGATCGGCCTGCCGGACGCCGTCGATGCGGTTATGGTGGGTATTGCTCCACCAGCCGCCGAAATCCTTGTACCGCCAGACCCATGGTTCAGCATCACCATCAGTTATTGCGCTGCGGATCTGCGCATCTCTGGCTTCGGGGGAATGATAGAACCAGTCATAACCCTCACCACCGGCAACGTTCGCATTGAGATAATCAACGTTGTAAATTGAACCCCATTCGGCATCCGCATGGTCTGTCACATCTCGCCAGTCGGCCAGCGGCATGTAGTTATCGACACCAATGAAGTCGATATTGTCATCTGCCCACAAAGCGTCGAGGTGAAACAGTTTATCCGCTGTTCCTACAGGTTGATAGCCATGATACTCAGACCAATCAGCGGCATAGCTGATCTTGCAATCCGGCCCCAGAATGGCGCGGACATCAGCAGCCAGATCGCGCAATGCCTCAACGGCGGGGAAAGCGTTACCCGGTCCGCGAATTTGCGTAAGGCTGCGCATCTCTGATCCAATACAGAAGGCATTCACCCCGCCAGCCGCCACGCAAAGATGTGCATAATGCAGAATGAACCGTCGATATCCCCAATCCTGGACAGGGCCAATGTAAGATACTGACGTACCAGAAATGACAAAATCGGATGGCTGAACGGCCCCCATGAAAGAGGCGACTTCATCTACCGCATCCGCCGTACCGTCGGGTGTGCCATCCTGATCAGGTGCAAGTGATGTCGTAATACGTCCGCGCCAAGGCAATGCAGGCTGGCCCGCCTCACCTGTCCATGGATTGATTAAGGCATTGCCAGCAAGCTGCTCCATAAGGATGAATGGATAAAAAACAGGCGACAAGCCTCTGTTTTTCATATCAACAATTGCCTCAACAACTGTCGCATCAGCGGGTGTGCCACCATAAACCGGCGCATCGTCAACTTTGGCAACAACCCCCGCATTGGCACGTGAAATACCTGCCACCCGCCACGGCATGTCGCTACCGTCCACTTCGTCCTGTTCGACCTTGGGCCGGATCGTGCAATCCGCACAACGCAGATCATCGCCAAACCAAGACACAACCAAGACGACGGACTTGCATTTGGGCAGTTCGCCTTCCAACGCATTCATCGAGACAGAAAAATCTGTTGGCCCAAGCGGGGTATTGGTATTGATCGCTACTTGCTCACCAAAACCCGCAGACAAATACACATACGACGTCGCAAGTGAGTATTCACCAGTCCCCGGTATCAACGCCACACCGTTCACAAGTTGGCCCAAACCCGGCAAGTCATCTGCCATTTCGTCCGGTTCCTGCCGGATCACTTCAAAAGTGAATTGCGGCATGCGGTTGCCAAACTGTCCCAGTGGCAAATCCTCAAAGACAACATAGGCAGTGCCGCGATAGGCTGGGACATTCTCCAGGCCCTCCACCGCCGCGATTTTCGGATCGGGCTGCTGATCCAGCGCGCCTGTATAGACCCGCATGTTCAAATCACCCGGGGTAATCTCGACCCCATCCGCCCAGATCCGACCCACGCGGCTGATTTCGCCTTCGCAAAGGGCCACGGCAAGACTGATACTGTATGAGTAAGTGGTTGTTTCCGGGGCGGCGGGCGTGCCCTTCCCCCCCCCGGATGTCTCAGTGGTTTCATTGAACGCCGTGGCCCAGATTATCTGCCCCGGAACCCGCATCCGACCAAAGACCTGTTGTAGACCGCTACCTTCACTCGCCCCGCTTAGGCGAAAACGGTCAATGCGACCAACCTCTACCGGTTCACTTCCACCACCCAGCAGCTTTTGGTCAATACGGCGGCCAATCGCAGCCCCGGCAGCCCGCCCAATGGTGGCCATCGACAAGCCAAGAACCGAACCACCGATCGAGCCGCCAAGTGCCATACCCGCTGCAGAAAGAACAATTGTGGCCATTGGTTTTTATCCTTGAGCAAATGTAAAGCGCGCCACAATCCGGCGGCGCCATGGGGTCGATAACGGGCTTTCAACGACGCCATGCCCCGAATAGGCATGAACAAAGCTTGGTTGGATATCGCAACGGGCAAGAATACCAAGATGCTTGGCCACGGCCCCATCACGCATGCGAAACAAGACAACTTGGCCCGGTGCGTCGAGTTGATCGTGAGCAGCCCGCAAATGACGACTGGCCGCCTGATAAAGCACCTCAACACCCTGAGGCTCTGACCAATCCGCCGAATACCGCGGGATCTGCTCGGGCTCAGCGCCGATCACTTCTCGCCAGACCCCTCTGACCAACCCAAGACAATCGCATCCACCTCCCTTCACGGAGGCTTGATGCAGATAGGGCGTCCCGATCCAAGACCGTGCGATATCAACAACTTGAACACTCATCGCATCAGGCTCCCACCTGAGTTGTCGCCGTCGGAACGGGGAATGCTCACCAACCAGTCCTCACCCGGAATGTCGGGAAAACCCTGAAAATTCACAAAGTTTGCGAATTTTTCGCGGCAAGTCACCGATTGCTTGTCACATCCGGCGATGAGCCGAATCTGATCCCCAGCAACAATTGCGGCCCCCATGGGCTGCCAAAGTGTGATCTTGCGCCCCTCACCCACTGTTGCGTCGTGTTTGACGACAGCTGACAAGCCAGCACCAGCGCCGGTTAGCACCTCAAGCATACCGTGTTCAAACCAACGGTCATTGAAACCGACAAGCGACCCAATCTCGAACACTTGCGCGTTCGTCACCTCATCAACCGCGACCTCAGCCATATATCCGCTGGCCGAGGCATCAAACCCACATCGACCATCCCCCAGAACCGCGCTGCATGACTTCAGATATGATCGACCCTGCGGTTGGTTGAGCGCCTCGGCCAAACCCCGAAGCTCTGCACGAAACTGCCCGGCAGCGCGGGTCATTTCTCCAATTGTGCCTGAGAACTGCACTTGGCGGGCATCGGTATTGTCCCATTGGACCAACCACATCGTGACCTGAGCACCGTCATAACGGCCCGCCTCGATATCCGCCTCGGTTATCGCATCAGCGCTCAACGCGCCTACGGCCTCAGTGTTGTTGACTGACAATCCGGTCGTTGCAGCCAGCGCCTTGGCTGAAAACCCGCTGTTGGGGCTAAAGGTACGGCCATCAAAATTCAGCGGCTGGTCATGATCCGTGAAACCAAGGCTGATGCCATCGCGACGATCCACAGCCCAGCAATGGCAGGTATGCGTCACACCGCTGGCCAAGTGTTCATGAAGAAGCGTGCTCATACGCGGATCTCCACAATCGGAACATCGGGCACTTCTCCGGCCTGAAAACTGGAAATCGAAGTCATGATGATATCGGTGTCAAACCGAACCGGTACATCAAACTCGAACCCGGCACGGATTTCTGCACCCAGATCTGGCGGATGGGAAAAGGTAATCAGACCGGTTGTCTCATCGACGCTATAATCCACACCGGCCTCAACTTCGTCACCACCAATGGAAGCGCGCACAGTGCCAATCACAGGTTTGGACACGGGGCGTTGATAACTGATATCGCCAGAACGATAGGCCTTGTTCAGCTGAAAGCTGGCCGTCGTCTCGTCGCCAATCGCGATCAACTGATCGAGCGCGGTTACATCCTCAGAAGGCGCACAGGATTTATAGTCGCTGCCGTCCTTCCAGCGAAAACCGATCAACTGCCCCTGACGCGCCTCAAAAAATGCGATTAGTGCGGCAACGTCATCCAACGACCGCAACCCAAGCCCGGCATCATAGCGGCGGCGCGAATGGGCCCATGGTGTATTGCGTTCCTCAAACCCATTGGACAGCGTGACGATCTCGGTCCGCCGCTCTGGCCCACCGACAGAGCCGAAGCTGATAGATGTGGGGAAACGTATTTCGTGAAAAATCATTCCGGGCGCTCCTAGCGATTACGCTGACCTTGCCCCAACGCACGCGCCATACGACCAGCAATCTGACTACGGCTGCGTTGGAAACTCTGTGCATCAGGGGTTGAGATATTCATGGTGACATTCACGGCACTGCCGCCCTGCGTTCGGACACCCAACTGACCGTCCGCACCACGGCTAAGCGGCATGATCGCCTCTGGTCCCGCCTCACCCATCAGACCGGTGCCACCGCGCATTGGGAATGTGGTCGGGCCGCTGACAATGCCGCCCTTGGCAAAGGGCATCACGCGACCTTGGGAAAATGAAGCCCCATCAGCAAAGGGCATCAGGCCAGAGACAGCCGCATTCAAACCACCAGCCAGGATACTGCCCAGTTGATCTGTCACCGGCGTAACCGCAGCGGAATACACAGTGTCGACCATCGATGTGGCAACGCTATTGAGCGCCTCGGACAGTTTCATCCCATCCAGCACCGCACCATCAAAGGCTTTGCGCAGCCCACTGGAAAACCCCTGCTCCAGCTTGCCCAGATCGCGGGTCGTGTCCGCTAACGCGCCCTGCACGCCGCGCAATTGATGGTCAAAAGCAGCCGTCATGGCAGAGGTATCTGCCAAACTACGCTCCAACGCGCTGACATCGCTTTCAAAATCATCCAGCTTATCGATATCATCCATTACTTTTCGTCCTTCGTTCTATCCGGGAAGGATTGTTGCAACTCGGCCAAACGACTGCGCAGCATCGGCGCATTGGCCTTGGTCAGCCCCAGCATCACCTGCAGTTCTGCGGGTGTCAGCGCCCAGAACTGCGCGGGCGGCAGACGCAAATCGTGCAAACCACGACGGATCAGTGCAGGCCAATCCAACGTCATCACCTCTCTGGCGTTGCAAATGCACGGGCAAGCAATGTCGCCGCCACTTTGGCCGCCCCGACTGGACCATCTTCTATTTCGGCTGCAATTAAATCCGTGGACTGGCCACGCCATCCACCGCCCCGCAAACCAGCGACAATAACCGCCATCACGTCCCGGCCGGAAAAGCCGCCCGATTCAAACCGGCGGACGAGTTCGATCAATGTCCCCTCGCCCAACTCCGCCTCCAGCTCGGCCAGTGCGCCAAGTGTCAGCTTGCAGTCATGGGCTTGACCATCAATCACGACAGTCGCCTCACCGGCCCACGGATTTGCCATTAGACCAACGCCGTGAATGTCAGCGCACCAGCCGAGGCAAGCGACAGCTCATAAGTCGCTTCGCCATTATGCGACCCGGCATACTCAATCGCAGTAATCTGAAACGGCCCTTCAAAGGTGCCAAAATCAGGAATGATCACCTGAAATCCCGGCGTTTGCCCGTCAAAGAAAATCTGACGCGCACGTTCATCCGTCGCTTCGTCCTTGAACACACCCGAACCCGTAATCGAGGCTGTTTTCACACCGGCACCAGAAAGCAGCTCGCGCCAACCGCCGCTGCTGTCCAAGCTGGTCACATCCACGGTTTCGGCGTTCAGGCTGATCCGCGTGGCGCGCAGGCCAGCTGCCGTCTCAAATAATCCATCGCCTGTCATGTCGATCTTGATCAGCAGGTCTTTACCATTCTGGGCCACCATGGGCGTCACTCCTTCAAAGGGTTGTTCGGGCTACGTGTCATCCGCAACGCGGGCACGGAAAATAAGATTGATCTGGCGAATATCCCCGCTGCCCACACGGGCCGCTTTCGCCTTGTAGAAATTCAGCGACACCAACGCGCCGCGACCAAGGGGCAGATCGGCATCCACCAAAGCATCCGAGATAGCGGCGGCGGCTGCCTTCGCAGTCGCGAAACCCGCACTTTCCGTCACGACGGAAATCGTGAATTCATGCAATGCACCGCGACCGGTCTGGTCAGATGCGTCCCGCACATTCTCGGGGCCAAGCACCACGTAAAGCGGCGGCAAGGCACCAATCGGCAAGGCGTCATAGACCGCATTCCCCACCAAGGCATCTAGCGCTGGATCGACTGACAAGTGTTGGTAAACAGCGGCCTGAAGTGCAGAGGCAACACCATAACTCATGATGCAATCTCCTCTTCAGCATGACAGATCAGATATTGTGCCCCGGCACCCTTCTCCGCCACGGCCTGGATATGAAATACCCGCTCTCCCTCACGAAAACGCTGTCCGGCCACCGGGCGCGAAGAGACACCGTAAGGTGCCGCACGCACGGTGATTTTATAGCGGACCCGCGAAACCGTCACCGAAGACGCTGATGTTTCACGGCCCGTACCAGCTTTGACATCGGCCCAGAGAACGCCCAGCGGTTGCCAATCCTGAACATAGCCTCCTGAACCATCGGCAAGCTCCACCGGAGCCTCCAAAACAAGAGAGCGGTTAAGACGCGGGACACTCATACCCGGCCACCCATGAACAGGCGAACCGTCCTATAGCGTTCAATCAATGCGGACACACCAAACGGCATCGCCGGGGTGCCACTCATGACATCATGACGAAACTCGTAATAATGGCTCGCCAGCAACATCACCGCCTGCGCCAGATCGGCAGGCAGATCACCCCACTCAGGTCCAAACCCGGCGAGCATCCCAACACGGACAGACCCATTCACCGGCAGCGCAGGTAAACAACTATGCACCCCGACCAAGCTGGGACGCTGGCTATCCGGTTCCAGATACCATGCGTCTCCATCCGCAAATGTCTCATCGCCATTCATGTCGATCAGCATCACGCCAGTAATCGCGTTGACCGGTGCGACCGGCAAAGGTTGCCTGCGCCCATCACGCCACGCGGTCAGCGTCCAGCTAAACTCCCGCTCGATCAGGATTTTTCCGGTTCTGGCCTCAATCGCGGCCATACTCGCCCGCAGATAGCTCTCAAGCACCGGGTCCTGCAGCCCGTCATCCGAAAATCCCGACCCCAGGCGCAAATGGTCTTTGAACTGTGCGACCGGCAGCGCCGACGTGGGCACGGTGGTCTCTTCGACTAACATCATAGGATTACTCCGAAAATCACTGATCGTCCTTGAGGAACCCGGACGCACGCACACCCAACGCATTGCTCGGACGGAAGGGAGCAGCTAGACAATACGGGGACTGTCTCGCGTGCGTCCGGGCGTAAGGCGCCGCCTGAAAAAGGCGGCCACCCTTCACGCCAGCATTAGCTGGTCGCGAACTTCAACAGCTTGATGGCTGCAAAATCGCTGACCGCTCCACCAACGCGCTTGGTTGCGTAGAACAGAACATGCGGCTTGGCCGAGAACGGATCGCGCAGCACACGCAGATCGGGACGTTCGGCAACGGTGTAGCCCGTGCCAAAATCTCCAAACGCAATCGCAAATGAATCGTCGGCGATATCCGGCATGTCCTCGGCAATCAGCACGCGATACCCCATCAGACGGGCGGGCTCACCCACGGCCAAACCATCGACCCAAACAAAGCGCCCGTCATTATCCTTGAGCTTGCGGACAGTGCCTGCGGTCTTGGAGTTCATCACAAACGTCCCATTCGACCGGTACTCGGCACCAAGCGCATAGACCAGATCAACAATCGCATCCGCGCGGGTAATGCCACCAGCAGTACCAGAGGGAACATAGCCAAGATTGCCCCAGTCCCAGACATCATTGTCGACCGTCGGATAGGTCAGCAAACCGGTCGGCTTATCAATGCCATCGCCACTGATGAATGCATTGGCTTCGGATCGGGCAAACTTGTCGGCGATCCGACCTGCCAGCCAACCCTCGATGTCAAAGGCACTGTCGTCCAGCAACCGCTGCGACGCTTTCGGCAATGCCGACAGTTCGTGCAGCGGAATGGAAATCCGCTCGATCTGCGGTGTATCGGTTTCTGTGATTGTGCTGGCCTCAGTGGCCCAACCCGCACCCATCTCGGAATGGTCAACCAGTACATCATAAGAGGTCGCGTCGACATTCACGACGTTCGCAATCGCGCGGATCGAAGCCGTCGAAGAAAGGGTGCTCTGGATCGTCTCAGAGGTCTGCGGGTCCACCAGATACCCACCGTCCGCGGCAATCGTTGTGGCCAGCGCCTTGCCTTCCAGCTCCAACCCACGCAGCGCATCGTCATCGCCAGAGCGCAAATAGGCGGCAAAGGCCTTCTGGTGCGGCGCGTCCTCGGTCGCGGAAGTGGCCAGCGCGGGGCGGGCATTCATCATCGTTTTTCGATCCAGCTTACTCATCCGGTCATCCTGTTTTTGAAGTTTGGCATTCACGCCGTTGGAAAAATCTTTGAAGTCGCTCACGAACCCGGCGATCGCCGCGCTCAATTCCTGGGCAGGAGACACGTCTTCCCCGGCCCGAGACTTCGTCTCAGTCTTGGTCATCAATCGATCCTTTGATTGTGGTTTGGCGGAGGGTTAGTCCCGTGCCATCAAACGGCGTGCATCCTGAAATGCGACAGCCAAGTCGCGCATATGAGCATCGGTCGGGTCGTCCCCCTTGGCTCCCACACGCGCATCAGGAAGCATCGGGAACGTGACGAGCGACACCTCCCAAAGCTCCAGTTCTGACAAAAGGCGACCGCCCTTGTCATCCTTACGGGCCTTGACGGTGCGATACCCAATAGACAGCCCGTCAATCGCACCAGCCCCGATCAGCGATGCTGCTTCACGACCCTTTGCCACATCAGTCAGCAAACGCCCTTTGACCCATAAACCCTTGGCATCCTCGCGAACCTCGTCCCAAATGCCAATCGGCTGCGCCGGGTCATGTTGCCAAAGCATCTTGATGGAACGGCCCTTGGCAAGCGAGGCTTCATAAGCCCCCTGCTCCACGGTATCACCACCCTGATCAGCCTTGCCGAAAAGGGAGGCATAGCCGCTAATGATCGTACCATCGGTGAACGCCACCTCGGCATCCAACTGGCAAAACTTGTGTTCCAAATTCATAGCGTTCTCCCGCTCAGGGCTTTTACAATTTCGAAAATCAACAAACCCGCGCAGCCGCTTACAATCAGCCAGACCTGCCAGGCCAGCCGTCCAACCATCCGCTCAATCCGGCCAAGGCGGACATCTACCTGCGCAAACCAGAAGTCGGACACGGGCGGCTGCGTCACCTGCCGCGGTCGTCCCTGCATGTCGACGATCTTGTTATCCATCGCCGACCTCCAAAGCAGGTAGGCCCAGAAGCGACCGTTTTTCGGCATCCGTCAGGAAATCCGCCTCACTGACCCGCCGCCACTGCGCATCTCGCTCCGCCGACGGTGCGGGTATCTGGTCAAGATCAGGCTTCAATTCGACAGGGTCACCGGTAAAATCCGACAACCACTCCGCAATCGCGCTCATCACCCTTGCTGCCAGTGGCAATACCGTCAGACGATAAAACGCGCGGTTCGCCTCCTGATAATTCGCATAAGTCGCATCGCCGGGAATGCCCAGCAACATCGGCGGCACACCAAACGCTATCGCTATCTCCCGTGCGGCGGCCTCCTTGGTCTTCTGGAATTCCATATCCGAGGGCGAGAAACCCATCGGCTTCCAATCAAGCCCACCTTCCAGCAACATCGGACGGCCCGCATTCCTGGCCCCCTGATGTTGCGTTTCCATCTCGCCCAACAACCGATCATACTGATCAGCCGACAACGACGCCTGCCCATCCGCACCGCGATACACAATCGCACCAGAGGGTCGGGCCGCATTGTCCAACAACGCCTTGGACCAGCGCGAAGCCGCATTATGCACATCAATCGCGGCAGCTGCGGCTTGCAAAGCCGAGAAACCATAATGATCATCTTGCGGATGAAAGCTCTTGATATGGCAAATCGGGCTCAGGCCGGGTGCCACATCAAACCGATGCTTGCGGCCATTCACGTTGTACTCATACGCCGCTGGCCAACCATCGGCACCAGGAACAATCGCCATCCGGTCAGAGCGCAAAACATGCATCTCCACCGGCAGCGCCTCATCGGCCACAGCTTCCAGATAACCGTTCCCGGTCAACAAAACCTGACCAAACAAAGCCTCCAGCAACTCCGCCCGACCCTGCCCCGCATTGGGTCGCGCCAACAACGCTTGCACCGGATGGGTATCGTATCGCCGCTCCGCGTCCTGCGCGACAACCGGCAGGGCCGCAGCGGCCTCGGCAATCAGCTTGACCGCGCGAAACCCAATCGGATTGCCTGTAAACCCTGCCCGCGTCAGCGAAACAGTATCGCGCGGGGACCAGGCCACACGACCGGCACCGGACATCGCCAACACGCGCCCAGTGGCCGAGGCTTTCACCTCTACCGGGGCCTCGTCTGGCTTCGCACGGTTCAAAAATTCAAACATCCAAAACTCCTTGGGGCCGGTCGGTTGTGACCGTCTGTGATCCACGAAAGACAATTTGCATCGAATTGATTACGAAGCCGGAACACCTGCGCACGGTGCCCCAGCAACGGTTAGCCAAGCCCACGTATCTTGGGGTTTCGCCACTTTGCCGCAGGTTCGATCATCAGATCATGCAAAGCCCAAACCAGTGCATCAACGCGGTCGGGTGATCCCTTGCCTTCGAATCCCTGCACACTCATCTGGCACATCTGATCCTCCAATGGGCCAAGCCCTCGCGCATGAAACACGCGCCCCTGTTCATACAAAGCCGCCACAGGTTCTGCCCGCGCGACCTTTCCCTTAGAGGCATGGACGGACCGATAAGCGACCAAAGGGTCAATCTGCCGCAAAACAGCCTCGACCATATCACCGCCCTGATTGACCTCCGCCACCAGCCGGTCGGCCCCATGCCGCTCCATCGCAGCAATCGCCGCCTTTGCCCAATCCGTTGGACGGGCCGCTGAGACCGAGGCATCTTCGATCACATAGGCCTGCCATTCATGCACCGGGCCATCCATGATCACCCCAGCCACCACAATCCCGCATTCATCTGATCCCGCATGCGACGTCCCCGGCGGATCAATCGCCACGACGACGCGATGCAGGTCCGGTAAATCCGCCTTCTGCAAAGCCACAAACTGGCCATGTGACCACATCGCCCCTTCGACATCATCCAGCATTACGCCTTCGATCTCTTCACGGCCTAACCGTGTCCCTCCATATCTGCTTTCGATCTCGGCCAGAAAGCTATCTGCGAGATTGGCGCGATTGGCATGGGTCGGGGCGTGGGTGACGACAGTACTGGGGCGCTTCAACAACTGCTGCAATGCCGGAACACGGCGCGGGGTGGTCGTGACGCACGCTCGCGGGTCATCACCCAGACGCAAACAAAACTGCACCATGTCCCAGACATCACCGGCCCTTCGCCATTTGCCCAGCTCATCGGCCCAGACTGCATCAAACTGCGGCCCTCGCAGGCTTTCGGGGTCATGCGCCGAAAACAGTTGCGCGCTGACCCCGTTGGGCCAGACCAACATATGGCGACCCGGCACCCATCGCGGGCGTGCATTGTCCGGGCAAACGGCCAGAATTCCGCTTTCGCCAAAAACCATAACCTCGCGGGCTTGCTCGAACGTTTCGCCAATCAGTGCTATCCGGGGTGGACGCTCCGGGATCGGGCGTTCGGCAATGCCTCGAACCCATTCTGAACCCGCTCTGGTCTTACCAGCACCCCGGCCTCCCAAAATGACCCAGGTGCGCCAGTTCCCATCGGGGGGAACCTGATGTGGCAACGCCCAGAACTCGAACATGAACGGCAGCGCAGCCAGTTCCGCCGCGGTTAACTCATCAAGAAACTGTATCTGTTCCGATCGCGGCGCGGATGCGATCAATCTTGCGCCCGAGATCAATGCGGATTTGTTCAAGCTCTGCGTCGCTAAGGGTCTGTTGCGGTCCATTTTTCCCAAGAAACGTCTCCTCAGCGGCCGAAAGGCTTTGATGTAAAATATGCAGGTTGTGAAGTTTTTCCGTGACAATCTCTGCCGACGACAGCTTTTGAAGACCGACATCCTCGATCGTTCTTTCCAACTGATGCCGGGCGGTCTCGAAAATACGGGCAATTTCCGCGACACGCTCTGTCGCGGTTTTGGGATGAAAAGCATCCCCATCTGGGTCTGTGCTCATAAAAGTTTGGCCTGTAACTGACTTCCGTTACGACCGAGAGGTACAGGGCAGACACATCGTCACAACCATACCTTCTAGCATCCCCATTGCTAGCGCATCAGGGGCCAAAAGTCAACAAAACTGCAGCGCCCAAGCGAGCGATGCAATCACAAAATATTAATATTTACAAAGTCTTACCCGTCGCTCTGTTCGGCACGCTCCGCCTCGATCTCGCGCCAGCGGGCCACGTTACTATTGTGATCTTCAAGATTGGTGGCAAAGGCGTGGCCACCGGTACCATCAGCAACGAAAAAGATATAATCCGTCGTGTCCGGGTCCAATGCAGCCTCAATACTGGCCCGGCCGGGATTGGCAATCGGGGTCGGTGGCAGCCCTTCAATAACATAGGTGTTCCACGGCGTGTTGCTGCGTAATTCGCTCTGGCGCAGACCACGGCCCAACACACCTTCCCCTTCGGTAAGGCCATAGATAACCGTCGGGTCCGTTTGCAACTTCATCCCGCGATTCAGTCGATTAATGAAAACGCTGGATACCTGACGACGCTCACCAGCAATGCCGGTCTCTTTTTCAATGATGCTGGCAAGAACCAAAGCCTCTTCCGGGGAAGAAATCGGCAAGCCATCCACCCTGTTTTCCCACGCCTCGGCCAGGAAATTCGCCTGCCTTGTCGTCATGGTCTCGATAATGGATGACACGGCCTGACCGGGGGTAAAACCATAGCTGTCCGGTGCCAAAGACCCTTCGGCGGGCAGTTCTTCTACATCATCCAGAAACAGGTCAATCGCGCCCATGGCGTTGACAGCCTGCCAGCTCGTCACACCTTCGGCCAGGATCAACCGATAAAGCGTATCTTCAGCCTCACGAACCTCGTTATAGACATCCGGCAATTCAGCCCCTGTCGGATCGAAAGTAGCAAGTTCGACATACACATTCGTTGCCGGATCAAGCTCTCTGATCTGCACTGTCGCTCTTGCGACACCAATCCTGTAAAGCAGTTCGGTCCCACAGGTATTGCGACCGCCCCGTGTAACAACATCAACAATTTCTTCCATCGAAGCAGCAGCAGGAACCAAAAAGCTACCAGCTTTCAAATCGCCCGCCTTATCCGCATAGTCGGCGCCCATGCGGAAAATCATCGCGGAAGAAATGGCACCCTGTTCAGTCAGGCTGTCGGTCACGCTGCTAAAGCTGGACCCCGATGGAACCTGCAAACAGATGGCCTGCTCAAGCGGGCCGACAGCGGTGTATTGTTTCTGGGTCCAGCCAACAATACCGGCCAACAAAAACAAGATAACAACAATGATGCTCAGCGCATTCGCCGCCACATGGCGCCACATCAGTCAGCCTTCCCGAAAATCACGCTCGCATTGGTGCCACCGAAACCGAATGAGTTCGACAGGGCGATGTTGATCTCACGCTCGCGTTTCGTGTTGGGGCACAAATCTACAGTCGTCTGGGTGGCGACAGTATCAAGGTTTATAGTTGGCGGAGCAACCTGATCGCGGATCGCAAGAATAGAGAATATCGCTTCAATCGCACCCGCAGCCCCCAATAGGTGTCCGGTAGCTGACTTGGTCGAGGACATTGTCAACTTGGCGGCGGCGTCTTCCCCCATCAAGCGTTCAACGGCGGACAGCTCAATAGTGTCGGCCATCGTCGATGTGCCATGGGCATTGACGTAGTCAATCTGGCTCGGCTCGATCCCGGCATTCCGACAGGCCGCCCGCATTGCGCGTTCCGCACCTTCATGATCTGGTGGAGGTGCCGTGATGTGATGTGCATCACCACTCAAGCCATAACCAAGCACCTCCGCATATATTTTCGCTCCGCGGGCCTTGGCATGTTCGTACTCTTCCAGCACGACAATCCCCGCGCCCTCACCCATGACAAAGCCGTCACGGTCAGCGTCCCAAGGACGGCTCGCCTTTTGCGGATCGTCATTATACTTCGTGCTCAGCGCTTTGCAGGCGTTAAAGCCGGCGATACCAATCTCGCAAATCGCCGCCTCGGCACCCCCTGCAACTATCACATCGGCATCGCCATGCTGAATCAGCCGTGAGGCATCTCCAATTGCGTGGGCACCAGTAGAACAGGCCGTGACAACGGCGTGATTGGGGCCTTTGAAACCATAACGGATGGACACTTGACCTGAAATCAGGTTGATCAACGCCCCCGGCACAAAGAAAGGTGACACGCGGCGCGGTCCCTTTTCCTTCATCAACAGGGTCGTATTGGCAATGGAATTCAGGCCACCAATGCCCGACCCTATCAAGACGCCAGTCCGTTCCAGACTTTCCTGATCCGTCGGGGTCCAACCGGCATCTTCAACCGCTTGCTGAGCGGCAGCCATACCATAAAGGATGAACGTATCGACCTTACGCTGCTCCTTTGGTTCCATGTAAGTATCAGGATTGAACGTGCCGTCAGAGCCATCGCCGCGTGGCACTTCACAGGCATAAGTGGTGGCAAGACCGCTCGCATCAAAACCGGAAATGGTCCCCGCACCTGACTGGCCATCAAGAATGCGACTCCACGACTGATCGACACCATCTGCCAAGGGGGTCACAAGCCCCAAGCCTGTCACAACAACACGACGCATATTCTGCCCTCACCTCTTGGCGTATTTGCCTATCGTATTACCCCACACTGCCCAACAGGGGCAAGGGCACGCCGCAAATCAACGAAACTGGTAGAGTACAAGACTTCACAACGACTTAAGCCAACAAAGCGGCGAAGATCACAACTTGCAATAATGCTCATTTACTGGATTTGCGGTAGGATGGATGCAAGCACGGCCCCACAACCACATACAGCCCAAACAACAAAAAACGGCACCCAAAGGCGCCGTTCTGAAACACAAAAAAGTAAGGGACTTACTGTGCGCCTTTGATGAATTTTACCGCGTCACCAAAAGTCTGGATGGTTTCGGCTGCATCGTCAGGAATTTCGATACCGAACTCTTCTTCGAACGCCATAACCAGCTCAACAGTATCAAGGCTGTCTGCACCCAAATCGTCAATGAAAGACGCGGATTCAGTTACCTTGTCTTCTTCCACACTCAGATGTTCCACAACAATCTTGCGGACGCGGTCAGCAACGTCGCTCATATCAATTCCTCATGTCTTTCCGGGCTTCGCCCTTTTTTAAGTCTAGGCTCGCGCCCGTCTCGTCGGTCCCCCATCAAATGGGATGAGACCAGTTCGCCCAGACACATTGGACGTAACGTCCCATGTCCCTCTCGGCAATTCTGCGTGGCCTATAGCAGAGAATTCCGCCAAGGCAAACGATTTAGCGCACCGCACTGTGATCGCTATCATAACATGGCCATACCACCATTCACATGCAAGGTGGTTCCTGTGACATAGGCCGCTTCCGGGCTGGCCAGGTACAAGACAGCAGCAGCAATTTCACCCGCCTCGCCCATCCGTGCAGCTGGAATTTGTCCCAGAATCCCGGCCTTTTGATCATCGGTCAGCTTCTCAGTCATCGCAGTGGTGATAAAGCCCGGCGCGACGCAATTTACGGTAATACCGCGGCTGGCCACCTCATAGGCAATCGATTTGGACATACCAACCATGCCGGCTTTTGAAGCCGCATAATTGGCCTGCCCCGGATTGCCCGTGGCGCCAACAACCGACGATATATTTACGATCCGCCCCCAACGGGCTTTCATCATTCCGCGAATGACACCTTTGCAAAGGCGCATGGTCGAGGTCAGATTGACATTCAAAACATCCGCCCACTCCTCGTTAGACATCCGCATGAACAGATTATCGCGGGTGATCCCGGCATTATTGACCAGAATATCAACCGACCCCATCGCATCAGCCGCTTCTTTAGGCAAAGCCGCAACCGCGTCGGCATCCGAAAGATTACATGGCAAAACATGAGTCCGATCACCCAATTCAGCCGCCAACGCCTGCAGCGGCTCCAGACGTGTCCCCGATAAGGCCACTGTGGCACCTGCATCATGCAGCGCCTTTGCAATCGCGCCGCCAATCCCACCGGATGCACCAGTTACAAGCGCATTCTTTCCTTCTAAGTCAAACATATATCGCCCTATCTTAATTCTGTAATTCCAATGCGACCGCTTTCACGTCATCGGGTGAACCGACAGCTTTGGCAGCAATCCCACGGTCGATCCGCTTAACCATGCCGGACAAGGCTTTCCCCGCCCCGATCTCCCAGATTTCGGTGACACCCTCTGCGGCCATGTAAATCACGCTCTCGCGCCACCGAACAGAACCTGTGATTTGATCAACCAGCAATGCGCGGATCGTGGCAGGATCGCTAACACCACTGGCCAGCACATTGGCGACCAAGGGAACTGCGGGCCTTACCAAATCAACTTCACTCAGGGCCTTGGCCATGGCTTCGGCGGCTGGCGCCATCAGGCTGGAATGAAACGGCGCGCTCACCGGCAGTAAGACGGCCCGCTTTGCGCCATGCTCCTTGGCAATAACGACCGCACGTTCGACCGCATCCTTATGCCCAGACACCACCACTTGCGCCGGATCATTGTCATTGGCAGCTTCACAAACCTCGCCCTGCGCCGCTTCTTCCGCGACGGCCTTGGCCGCCTCAAAATCAAGCCCTAACAACGCAGCCATCGCGCCCACGCCGACGGGCACGGCCTCTTGCATGGCAGTGCCGCGGATGCGGAGCAACCGGGCTGTATCAGCAACACCAATCGCTCCCGCAGCGGCCAAGGCTGAATACTCACCCAGCGAATGACCAGCCACAAACGACACGCTATCCAGCGTGATACCCTCGGACTCCAAGGCGCGCATGGTAGCCAATGACACAGCCATCAAAGCAGGTTGCGCATTGCGGGTCAGGGTCAGATCGGCAATATCGCCATCCCAGATCAAACCAGACAGGTTTTCCCCCAAAGCGTCGTCGACCTCGTCAAAGACGGCTTTTGCGGCCGGGTAGGTCTCAGCCAATGCCTGCCCCATACCAATGGTTTGCGCCCCTTGCCCCGGAAACACGAATGCTCGCATAACTCCCTCCCAATCTTCTTTTTCGTATTGTTGTCTGGCTTAGCGCGACCAGAAACAAGGCACAAGCAATCTAGCGATGCGCTTTGGTGAGAAACCGCATCCAATTCTGACCATTGAGCGGGCGCCATTCGGTGCTACCATGGGCCAAAGCAGATGGAGTCGCCCCCATGCCAATTGGCAACACAGACCAGCATTACGGTACCATCACCAAGACGTTCCACTGGCTGACCGCGCTGATCATCATCACCATCATTCCCCTTGGTCTGATCGCCAATCGCCTGCCCTACGAAAACGACGCCCAACTAGCTCTCAAGGCACAGCTGTTTTCCTACCACAAGACGCTGGGTGTACTGATATTCGCCGTGGCTTTGCTACGTATCATCTGGGCAATCACGCAACCCAAGCCCGGCAATTTGCACCCCGAACGACGGTTAGAGACATGGCTGGCAGAACTTGTGCATTGGCTGCTCTACATCTCATTGGTCGCAGTCCCTCTTACCGGCTGGATTCACCACGCCGCGACAACAGGCTTTGCGCCTATTCTTTTACCCATTGGCCAATCCCTTCCGCTCGTTCCCAAATCGGAATCTGTGGCGGAACTATTTGGATCACTCCATTGGATATGGAGCAAAATCATGGTCGGCAGCGTTCTGCTACATATCGCCGGGGCACTGAAACACCATTTCATCGACAAGGACACCACGCTACCGCGCATGTGGTTCGGCCGGGCCGCGACGCCAGAAGTGCCACCCCATCATAACCACCTTGTTGCACCATTGATGGCTTTGGGGATATTTGGCCTCGCGACGGCAGGTGGCGCAGCAACAGGTATATTCGACGAACACGATAGCGCCGCGGCACCAAGCCTGGAAGCCGTGGCATCTGACTGGACGGTCACCGAAGGTGCGATTGAAATCAGCGTGATCCAATTGGGCAGCGAAGTAACGGGTCAGTTTGATGAATGGACGGCATCCATCACATTTGATCCTGATGCGACAGGGGTGATGGGAAACGTCAATACCACCATCGCCGTCCAATCACTTCAGCTCGGCTCTGTATCAGGGCAAGCCATGGAAGCCGACTTCTTCGATGTAGCGACGTTCCCGACGGCTGAATTCAGCGCCGACATCACGCAAGACGGCGAAGCCTATCTCGCCACCGGTACGCTAAGCATCAAGGGAACCGAAGTACCCGTCACCCTGCACTTCAACCTCACTTTGGAAGGGGGAACCGCACAGATGGATGGGGCGCTCACACTTGACCGGCGCGATTTCAGTATCGGGGAAAGCATGGCCGATGAAAGCAGCGTGGCCTTCCCTGTCGAAGTCAGCATCAACGTGACCGCAACCAGAGCAAACCCATAAAAATGGCCGCGCCCGAAATCAACGGACGCGGCACATAACCAAATCCCGCGATCAGCTGGCTTTTTCAGCCTCAATGGAGATCATGACCTCAACCTCATCGCTCACAAACGGGGCGGCAAGCCCGACGTCATAGTCAGACCGAAGCAATGTGGTTGTCGCATCGAAACCGGCCCAAGGCGTGCCTTTCTGGGGGTGTTCACCGGACTGATTCAACTTCGCGTCCAGAACAACTTCCTTCGTGATCTCGTTCAGGGTCAGATCACCCGTTATCAGGGCGGTATCGTCGCCAGTGACTTCGATACTTGTAGACGTGAACGTCACCATCTCATCCTCGCCTGCGCCAAAGAAGTCATCGCGCATGAAATGATCAAACCGTTCTTCCCAACCTGTGAACATGGATCGAACCGGAAACGACACCGTCACCGACGAATTGGCGGGATCTTCTTGATCAAACTGAATTTCACCATCGAAGCCGGAAAACATATTGTAAGTGGTCGAATAACCCAGGTGATTGTATGTAAACAGGATCTGGCTGTGGCTGGCGTCCAAAACATAAGTCTCAGGGGCCGCGATGGCAGGTGCCGCCAGCGCGGTCAGCAAAGCTGCGGATGTCATGACTTTTTTCATAAGTTGTCTCCAGAGTGATGTTGGCAATTGCAGCGTAACATCTCGCTGGATTGACAGGATAACAATCCTGCGATTTCGAACAGACCCTGTGTAAACGACAAAAGCGGCAGTAACCTGCCGCTTGTCCTCGCTTGAAATTGTCCGATTTCAGGCCGCGCGCTGCCGCCTCGGCATGGTCGCCATTGGCTCTGGCAAGACCATCAAATCATTGGCCAGCCTGTCACGCAAACCCATCAACTGCGCTTCCGTCCCGATGGCCACCGGCACCGTCTGTGCGGTATTGCGATAACGCAGAACCAAGGTCATCATGCCATCTTCACGGGCGGCCTGTTCCAGAAAAACGCCGCCAATGGTGTCAAACCCGTAGACACCAACAGTAGAGGGACGACCCGCCCGATTGCTGATAACCTCACGGATTTCGCCGAGACTGGTATCAACATGAAGTTCCGACTTCGTGCCGCGACTGGCAAACCACAACAGGTAAGCGGCCAATCCGGCAAACAAGACCGCCACCCCGATCCGCATGGCGCCGACATCCGTGCTGAACATCATTGATGGCATCACAAACAGACCGAAAGCGGCCGTCAAAAGGCAGGCTCCAAAGAAAAACGATATGACTTGCGCCAACATCAAGCCAAGCGGCGCACCCAGATTGCTGCGGATTTTGTAGCCCCAGAATATCTCTTCAACCGAAAAGGTTGCCGGGTTGGCCGAAAATTTTTGCCCTACTGGCGCGGTCATGTCTAAGTCGCTCATGAACCCGATCCTCTGTTGTCGATCATGATCTTGTGCCGATGAAACAGGGCTATAAAAGGGCAATGCCAAGGCATCGTTAAGAAAATCACGAATGTTGCCGTGGGGTTACGTATATCGGGGTTGCATGAAATCCGGCGTTCTGTATAAGGCCGCATCCTTCTGCAAAGTGTTATGAACTGCGCAGCCTCTCGTGGATGGGACGCAGAAGGTTAACCGCCCATCCTTTGAAATGCGCCGATATATGAACTGGAGTAAGCATGCCGCTATACGAGCATGTCATGATTGCGCGTCAGGATTTGTCCAACACGCAAGCTGAAAGCCTCATTGAACATTTCGGAACCGTACTTGCCGACAACGGCGGCAAGCTGCTGGAAAACGAATATTGGGGCGTCAAGACGATGGCCTACAAGATCAACAAGAACCGCAAAGGGCACTACGCCTTCCTGCGCACCGATGCCCCTGCCCCTGCAGTACAGGAAATGGAACGTCTGATGCGCCTGCATGAAGATGTGATGCGCGTCCTGACCATCAAGGTCGACGCACACCAGGAAGGCCCCTCGGTACAAATGCAGAAACGCGAAGAACGTGGCGACCGCCGCGAACGTCGCTAATCTAGATCAGGAAAGGACCATAAATCATGGCAACTAAACCATTTTTCCGCCGCCGTAAGTCCGATCCGTTTGAGGGCGATAACGCCCCCAAGATCGACTACAAAGACACGAAACTGCTGCAGCGCTACATCTCTGAGCGCGGCAAGATCGTTCCCGCCCGCATCACCGCTGTTGGTGCAAAGAACCAGCGCAAATTGGCCCAGGCCATCAAGCGCGCGCGGTTCCTTGCCCTGCTGCCCTATGCTGTAAAGTAAGGAAAATCCAATGGATATCATACTGTTAGAGCGTGTGGCCAAATTGGGTCAGATGGGTGAAGTCGTTTCAGTCAAAGAAGGCTACGCACGCAACTACCTCTTGCCACAAGGCAAGGCACTGCGCGTGAACCAGGCCAACATGGCCCGTTTCGAAGCTGAAAAAGCCCAGATGGAAGCCCGCAACCTCGAAACCAAGAAAGAAGCCGATGCATTGGCTGCGAAGCTCGATGGACAAAAGTTCATCGTGATCCGCTCCGCCTCTGACGCTGGTTCGCTTTACGGTTCCGTCACAACACGTGACGCGGCTGATGCAGCCACCGAAGCCGGTTTCAGCATCGACAAAAAGCAGGTCGCACTGACTGGTCCGATCAAGGAATTGGGTCTTCATGACTTGCTGGTGACGTTGCACCCAGAGGTCGACGCAACCATAACCCTCAACGTTGCGCGTTCGGTTGAAGAAGCTGAACTGCAAGAGGCTGGCAAATCGATTGCCGAACTGGCCGCTGAAGAAGAAGCCGCAGCCGAGTTCGAAATCCAGGAACTCTTCGACGACATCGGCGCAGCAGCGTCCGACGACGAAGAACTGGCTGAAACAGCTGGCGTCGAAACCGACGCACCTGCCGAAGAGAGCGAAGAAGACTAAACTCCTTCGTTAGTCTGCATTATCAAGGCCGCTCTTTCAGGGCGGCCTTTTTGTTATGACCACCACAGCATGGCTGCGCAGTTAGACTGACACATAAGAATTGTTGCGCCAAACCGGCTTAACCCTTTCAAAAAACTAGACTTTACGATACCAACACTGAACGCCGAATGTCTGGGCGACGCCGGGGACCTGTCCGGGGCAAGAGAACGGACCGCAGGGTGGCATTTCAGTGGGGGCTGAATTTATTGTGGAGAAACACATGAGATCAATCGGAACATACCTCGCACTGACAAGTATCACCGCCTTAGCGGCTTGCGGATCATCAGGATCAAGCAGCAGTGGCAGCGGCAGCGGAGGTGATGACGTCGAGGTCGCACAGGCCTCCACAGGCTATGCCGTGGCCGGTGAAACAGATCCGGCAGGCGTAGCATTTACCAAGAGTAGCGTTCCTCTTATCGGCGCCTTTGGCGAGTTTTCAGAAGCAATTGATGCTGGCCTGTCTGCCCCTACAGAAGACTCTGATATTTCAGTGGATGATATCCGCTTGGCACCGCAAGCTATCACAATCGCAGTAAGTGATGACCTGGAAAGTATCGTTTTGACCGTCGATGGGGTGGACTACACCGCGACCCTGTCAGACGAAGTAGGCCTATTTGATGGATTTGACTCCGCATACACGTTTGAAGATGGTGATGCTGGCATATACTTGAACACCTCAACCATCTCAGACAGCGCCGAAATGGTATTCATCACGGCAGCTACTGATGAACAAATCCTGACTGGCTTTGACACATTCGGTTTTGACACCGATCCAACAGTAATTGACGCGGTCACAGGAACAGCGACCTATGACGGTCAGATCACCTTGTATACCGTATCTTCTTTCGAAGACGGCCTCGGTACCCAGATCGATGGCGACGCCCTTTCCGGTGACATAACACTCACCGCCGATTTTGACGGCAATGCAATCTCGGGAGATGCTGTTTTCACTGAAGAAGTTTTTGATACCGACACTTCGGATTTTGTCACAGTTTCCGACAACCTGACATTCGAAGCAGCGGCAATCGACGGCAATGGATTTTCAGGAACGGTAAGCGACGATGGTGAATTCTTTGGGGACGGCGTTACTCTGCAAGACGTTACCTATAACGGCAATTTCTATGGAGCAGAGGGAGAAACCGTAGGCGGAAACCTTTCTGGCACAATTGGCAATTCTGAGATGTCAGCACCGCTTCAAGGTGCCTTCGGAGCAAACGCATCGTCCGGTGACGAATAACGCCTTTTGGTCATGACCAATTTCTAAGGCCGCTCCATCCGGGGCGGCCTTTTTTTGTTTATTGCTCAAATCCAGAACTAGTCGACTGACAGCAACTGCTGAATTAACAAACAGTTGGACCGAAAAAGGAATTTTCCAACCCACCCCAAAAGCAACAAACCCTTGTTACAAAGCCCCGCCAGATGTCTACTCAGCACATCATATCAAAATTGGGGGTTATCATGTCGCTACGTCTCAACCGTCGCCATTTCATCGCCGGGTCCGCTGGGCTGATCGCGATGCATCCGTTTTCTGCAAGTGCGCAAGCCAATCAGGCCCATCTCCGCCTGATGGAAACCACCGACCTGCATGTGCATGTTTTTCCATACGATTACTATGCCGACAAACCAATCGACACAGTCGGCCTCGCCCGAACGGCTACCCTGATCCAAGAAATACGGGCCGAGTCTACCAACGCATTGCTGCTCGATAACGGTGACTTTCTTCAAGGCAATCCGATGGGTGACTACATCGCCTATGAACGGGGCATGGCCGAAGGCGACATGCATCCGGTCATCACGGCGATGAATACGCTTGGCTTTGATGCCTCCACGCTGGGAAACCACGAATTCAACTACGGCATCAGCTTCCTGATGAAATCGGTTGCGGGCGCTGCATTTCCAATCGTTTCCGCCAACGTCGTCAAAGAGATGGGGGCGGCCCCTGCCGACGACACGACGCTCGTCCCACCCTACGCCATTATCGAACGCACACTGACCGATGGAACCGGTGAGAGCCACCCAATCCGCATCGGCCTGATCGGCTTTGTGCCGCCGCAGATCATGAACTGGGACCGAAAACATCTTGAAGGCAACGTCCAGGCCCGTGACATCGTCGAAGCGGCCCGCGCCTATGTTCCGCAAATGAAGGAGGCTGGTGCTGACATCATTGTTGCGCTGTCCCATTCAGGCATTGGCGGGGAAAATGTCGATGACGGCATGGAAAACGCGTCCATCCCGCTGGCCGCAGTTGACGGGATCGACGCCATCCTGACAGGCCATAGCCATTTGGTCTTCCCTTCACCCGACTATGACGCATGGCCGGGCGTGGATGTCGCGGCCGGGACAATAGGCGGCAAACCGGGCGTGATGGGCGGCTTCTGGGGCAGCCATATGGGGCTGGTCGATCTGTTGTTGGAACGCGACGGGAACAGCTGGCGCGTTATTTCGCACACGTCCGAAGCGCGGCCGATCTCACTTCGCAACGAAGATCGCAGTGTCACACCGCTTGTCGATGACTACCAGCCAGTGCTGGACGCCGTGGCAGAAGATCATGAAGAAACATTGGCTTACATTCGCCGCGCTGTCGGCAAGACCGACGCGCCATTATACAGTTATTTTGCACTGGTTGCGGATGATCCTTCGGTTCAGATCGTGTCCAACGCGCAAATGTGGTACATCAAGGACCAGTTGACAGGAACCGAATACGAAGACCTGCCACTGCTTTCCGCTGCCGCACCTTTCAAGGCGGGCGGACGTGGCGGGCCAGAGTATTTTACCGATGTACCCGTAGGCGACGTGGCCATTAAGAATGTCGCCGATCTTTACCTTTATCCAAACACCGTGCGCGCGGTGAAGGTCACTGGGGCGCAGGTAAAGGATTGGCTCGAGCGCAGCGCAGGTATGTTCAATCAGATCGAGCCGGGCGCCGAAGATGCGGTTCTCCTCAACCCGAACTTCCCCAGCTACAATTTCGATGTCATCGATGGTGTCACTTATCAGATCGACCTGACACAGCCCTCCAAATTCGACAGCGAGGGCGAGGTGATAAACCCGGACGCAAGCCGCATCACCGACTTGCAATATGACGGACAACCAATTGACCCTGAACAGGAATTCATCATCGCCACGAATAACTACCGCGCCACTGGCGGCGGCAGCTTTCCGGGCGCGTCAGGCGACACGATCATCTTTGAAGGCCCTGACACAAACCGCGACGTCATCGTGCGCTACATCATCGAACAAGGCACGATCAATCCGACTGCGGATGAAAACTGGTCTTTCGCACCGATGGCAGAAACAAGCGTGATCTTCGAAACCGGGCCTGCGGCAGAGGCGTATGTCGACACGCTGCAAGGCCTCAACCTGACCCCCACCGGCACGAATGACGCCGGTTTTGCGCTTTACCGCATCAGCTTCTAACTAGCCGATCTTCCACTTCGGCAGAGGCAAACCATTGGCTTTAACAACGCGCGGTCTGTTCAGGTCGCGCGTTTTTCTCAATATCATGGGGTAATTCACTGTTCTGAAACACTTTTCTGGATCACCCCCGTTAACCAGCGTTCAGGCTTACATTGACCGGCACCAGCCCATATTTCAGGCAACCCTCACCGATTATCGGCGAGTTTCTTCCAAAATGGCATGATTGGCTTCAAGCGCTATGCTCCCACCCGTCACCACCTTACTTTTGTCACCGAACGAGTAAACCGGTGCATCTAATGCAAAGAAACAAATTTTTAAACGGCCCCGCCACTCGCATACTTGAAACGATCGGGAACAAGCTCTGGGGCTTTAGGCCAAATCTTATGGCGCATTTCGTGGAACAGAACGGGCCCGTAAGCGCGGTAAGTTGGTTCGCCAGCAATATGCCCAAATATGAAAAGACGCTCAAAAACTGGGGACCAATACGGACACACTTGCTGGCCTCCGCCGTTTCGCTGCTAAATGCCTGTCGTTACTGCAGTGTTGGGCATATCGAAGCGCTACAGCTGCACTACTTCAAGCAATACGACAAACTGTTTCCACTCAGCACCGAGCAGATGCTTGCCCTACACGAGAGATCGCCAAGTGAATTGATCAATCAGCTCTTAGCAGCGCTGCGTATTGCGGATCTCCCAGATGAGGTCGATCCCCTTGAACGGCTGTTCGTTCTCTATCGCAATCCAGCTATGGCCGCAGGTGAGGATGATAACATCTACCTGCATCTGATTGATATGTTTGCCAAACTTAACTCCTGCGGTATCACGGCGGATGCCGAACTTGATCAGATACATGACCCAATCAATCTGGAAACCGACCTGATTTCAAGATATCGCGCAGCGCGGGATACCTCTTCAATTACCGCCTAACTCACCCCGTTTTCTGTGATGCAATAGTCTCAGGGACCGGCCGTTCCTCGCCATGTTCAGCCTGCTCGCGGCGGAACTCGTGCTGATCTGCGTTGAAAGTCTACATAGCAACAAAGAAGGAGCAGAAAAAATGCGCTATATCATCATTATGGCAATCGGTGTCGCATCGGTTCTGACGGCACCCGTAGCAAGTGCCGCGCCGCGACAAGTACAGGTTTGTGAGGTCGGTCCTGGCAATCGGGCAGTCCCTTGTGCAGAAACCCCTTCCCGCGCGGCCGCCGTCCAACAGCAGCCAGCTGCTCCGGCACCAGCCCCGACCCCCGCGCCAGCCTTCAATCGCGGTGATCGGATTTCGGGTTTCACCGTCATTTCCCATCCAGAGCGTCACAATCTTACACGTTATGATCGATATGTGCAGCGTGACGGTCATGTATATGCAGTGGATGATGCAGGCGCAGTGATCGCTATGATCGGCCTGGCAGCAGTGCTTTTAAACTAGCAACCGGCGATTTCGCCGACATCAATGACCAAACAAAAAAGGGCATCCAAACGGATGCCCTTTTCTAAAACGTAAGAGACGTATTTATTCGTCTTCGAGCTTCTCGACAGCCTTTTCAAGATCATCCTTGCTGACCTCTTTTTCCTTAACGGCAGCCTGTTCGAAGACGTGATCAACCACTTTGTCTTCGAACATCGGCGCCTGAAGCTGCTGGCGGAACTGTGCGTTCTGCTGGACGAATTCAAAGAACTGACGCTCCTGACCCGGATACTGACGCGCCTGATTCATTATGGCCTGCGTCATTTCCTGATCGGTCACTTTAACCTCGGCCTTCTGACCGATCTCGGCAAGCAACAGACCCAGCTTCACGCGACGCTCAGCCAATTTGACATGCTCGTCAGTCGGCTTGATTTCAGGGTGATCATGCCCCTCGACATCGGGATTTTCCTCATGCCACAACTGGTGCGCAATCTGGCCAGCCTCGGCATCGACCAGCGATTTCGGCAAATCAAAGCTGACCGTATCGTCCAGCTTGTCCAAGAGCGCCCGCTTGGCAACAGCACGCGATGCGCCAGAGTATTCAGCCTCCAGCCGGTCCTTGATTTGCGTTTTGAGCGCCTCAAGGTCGTCCGCACCAAATTTCACGGCCAGTTCATCATCGATCTTGGGCTTCTTGGGGGCCTTGACCTCTTTGATCGTGCAGGTGAACACGGCCTTCTTACCGGCCAGGTTTTCGGCCTGATAATCCTCAGGGAAGGTCACTTCTACATCTTTTTCGTCGCCTGCTTTCACTTTCAGCAACCCGTCTTCGAACCCGGGAATGAAAGAATTTGAACCCAAAACCAGCGGGTAGTCCTCTGCAGCACCACCTTCAAATGCTTCGCCATCGACCTTGCCGACGAAATCCAGCACAACCTGATCGTCTTTCTTCGCCTGGGTCTTTTTCGGCTCATAGCTGACAGCCTGCGGCGACTCAGCCAGATTATCCAACGCCTCTTTCACCGCGCCATCGTCCGCCTTGACGACCATCCGCTCCAATTTGATCTTGGAAAGATCCACGTCCCCGATTTCGGGCAGCTTTTCATAAGAGACATCGACATTCACGTCGTCGCCTTCTTTCCAATCCTCGTTGGACATCTTCATTTCGGGCTGGGCCGCCGGACGATCACCGGTTTCTTCCAGATGCTTGGACATCGCACCGTCGATCGCTTCCTGCATGCTTTCGCCAATCAGGCGCTGACCGAACTGCTTGCGCAAAAGGGCCATAGGCACCTTGCCCTTCCGAAAGCCCTTCATTTCCACGTCAGGCTGCGCTTCTTTCAGCTTTTCTTCGACTTTCGCGTCAAGTTCCGCCGCTGTCACGGTGATCGCATACCCGCGCTTGAGGCCTTCGTTCAGGGTCTCAGTGACCTGCATGTGTTGTCCTTCTTATCTGTTTTTGGTGCGGGTGAAGGGACTTGAACCCCCACGCCTTGCGGCGCCAGAACCTAAATCTGGTGCGTCTACCAATTCCGCCACACCCGCATGATCAAAAAGGGGCAAACGTTGGTCTGCCCCGAGGTTGCGCGCCTTCTAGCAAAGCTCTGCACGGGATGCGAGCAGAAAATTACCTGTGAAAATTCATACAAAAAGCAACGTAACGGCGCGTTTTTGACACGTTTGGATGGGAATTGTTTCGCGTCGCTCCACAATGAGGACAAGATCAATGCCATCGCAGTTTCATTCAGTATTTCGCGCTAACCGCGCCCGCAAGGCCACGACCGGCCTGTGCGAAGGAACCATGGTCCTGACCCTGGACGGTGAGATTCCCGTGCAACATCTGGTCGAAGGCGACCGGATCGTCACCAATGACCGGACTGTCGTCCCTCTCAAGACACTTTCAGCGCAAGCCGCCATCGTTTTCCCGGTGATGGTCGAGGCCAGCTCGCTCGGGCACAAGCGCCCCAGCTATGATATGCTCCTGCCCCCATCAACCCGCGTCCGCATAAGCGATTGGCGGGCGAGTGCCATGTTCGGCACCCCCACGGCTGACGTTCCAATACGCAAGCTGATCGACCGCAACCATGTGTCACGGATCGGGAAGATGGCGACCAACATCTACCACCTTGGCTTTGACGACCCGCAGGTCATCTTTGCGGATGGGTTAGAGGTATTGGCAGCGGCCTAAACATCCAACGCCCGAAGCACTTTCGGCAGTTCTTCCGGCAAATCCTCCGCAATCAGCCCGGGCCCAAAGCCAAGGGCACATTCAGTGTGCAGCCATGCGCCGGTTTCGGCGGCTGTCATGGGTGCAAACCCACGCGCCAGCAGACCGGTAATGAAGCCCGCCAAAACGTCGCCAGAACCAGCAGTGGCCAGCCATGGTGCAGCGCGCTCATAGACAGAAGCACTGATGCTGCACCGCCCTGATGGGTCAGCGATGACGGTATCAGGCCCTTTAAACAGCACAACACACCCTGCCCGCTTTGCAGCCTCGCGCGTCGCATCGACCTTGGAATAGGCGGGGCCTTTGGTGGCAGGCGCGTTCAATTTTTCGGCGATATCAGGGAATAGCCGTGCAAATTCCCCTGCATGTGGCGTGAGAATACATCTTCCATGAAGTTTCGCGAAAAGACCTTCGTCTTGCGCCAATAACGTCAGCGCATCTGCATCCAAAACCGCAGGGCGGGGTTCCTCTCCACCATCCAACGCCGCCCCAAGTAACGCCGTCTCGCGCGTGCCAGTTCCCAAACCCGGCCCAAGGCAAAGCGCATTGATGCGTTTGTCCTCAAGCGCAGCGTTCAACATATCGGCGTCTTTCAAAGACCGCAGCATGATCGCGTTCAGCTGGGCCGCGTTTTCGACAAGGGCGGCGGGCGGACAACCGACGGTGACCGCCCCCACCCCGATCCGCAACGCACCCCGGGCAGCAAGGCGGGCAGCGCCCCCTTTGCCAACACCTCCCGATAGTATGAGGGCATGGCCGTGGGAATACTTGTGGCCGAAACGCTTGAGCAGCATTGGATTTTGCGCGGAGAAATCACTCAAAGAAAACACTATGTGTTGCCTCAATGCAGACCCGCTTCTCGACACTTGATGCAACTGTGCCAAAACTGCGCGATTGCGGCTGAGCGTTCTGTCCAATCCGATATCAACCACCGCAAAGGCATGACCGAAGCCAGCTCCGTCAGACAAATAATGACCTCTCTTGGCACGATGAAAAGCAATTGTAAGGTGTGGAAAAATGGCCATTCCAGCAGACTGTCCAAGAATGCGGCCACTATCTGCACACAGCCCAGACGCAATATCGACGGCAACCACATGAGGCGGTCGGGCATAGTAGGTATCATCCGCCTGCCCCCCCAACTGACATTCCTCCAGCAACCTGTCCAAGTCGGTGATCGGCCGCGTCAACCCAGTACCAAAAATGGCATCTATAATTAGCGCGGGTCCAGGATCGCCCTGGGTTACCCTAGTGGATTTCTCGGCAACCGCGATCTGCGCAGTCGATGGGTGCGGCATATCAAGCAAATATACTTCCCCCAACTCCCCCCACCGCTCACAATTCACCTTAGCATCCGGCGGCAACTTCTCTGGATCGCCGTAAAGAAAAACCTCCACCTCCCACCCACGCTCTTTCAAGAGCCGGGCAACAACAAACCCATCACCCCCATTATTCCCTGGCCCACACAGCACCACGGCGCGATGTCTGCTCCGTTCTTCATCTTGGCCCGAAAACTCCGGGGGTCCGGGGGCTGGCCCCTGGTCGGGAACCTCAACAGGCGCCAACTCCGGCCATTCCGCAAAAATCGCGTCTACAACGCCCTGTCCGGCGCGTTCCATCAACTCCAGCCCCGTGACCTCGCCAGAGGCAATCGCGGCCTGTTCGATGGCGCGCATTTGGGCAGCGGTAAGCAGTTCGGTCATGCTTTCAGCACCTTAAGTTTTTATTTCGCCCATATTTCGGTCGAATTGCATAAAAATTGTGCGCAACATATAGTTTGCATTGATGCATCCGTCGCCAAGTCGCGCCGCGAATTGTCCCCGTGGTGTAGACATGTTTTTTCCACCTGTGACTATGAATAAGGGGAGTCGTGGCCATGAAAAAGATCGAAGCGATCATCAAGCCATTCAAACTCGATGAAGTGAAAGAAGCGCTTCAAGAAGTTGGTGCGCAAGGTCTGTCCGTGGTCGAGGTAAAAGGCTTCGGACGCCAAAAAGGACATACAGAATTATATCGTGGTGCAGAATACGTCGTTGATTTCCTCCCAAAGGTGAAAATCGAGATCGTCCTGCCTGACGATCAGGTCGAAGCCGCCATTGAGGCGATTATCGGTGCTGCAAAAACCGACAAGATCGGCGACGGCAAGATTTTCGTCTCTCCCGTTGAACAGGCGATCCGTATTCGGACCGGTGAAACGGACGAAGAAGCACTCTAATCATACTTCGCCCCGAACCAGCTTCGGGACCAGCCCCACTTCGAAATTGACCGGGCTACACCCGGCAAGTGGGCCAAACCAACAAAGTTCTGCTTAAGAAAGGTAACTTCCATGGACAACAAAGCCGTTCTAAAACTGATCAAGGATGAAGAGGCCGACTACGTCGATATCCGCTTCACCGATCCGCGCGGCAAACTGCAGCACGTCACCGTCGTGGCTGATCTGGTTGATGAAGACTTCCTCGAAGAAGGTTTCATGTTTGATGGCTCGTCCATTGCCGGCTGGAAATCGATCGATCAGTCCGACATGAAGCTGATGCCACAGGCCGAAAGCGCCTATGTCGATCCCTTCTATGCCGAAAAGACAGTCTGCATTCACTGTAACATTGTCGAACCCGACACTGGTGAAGCTTACGCTCGCGATCCACGCGGAACGGCAGTAAAGGCCGAAGCCTACCTGAAATCTTCCGGCATCGGCGACACCGCTTATTTTGGGCCAGAAGCTGAATTCTTCATTTTCGATGATGTCCGTTTCCAGGTCTCCATGAACAAAGTGTCCTACGAAGTCGACGCCATCGACGGCGCGTGGAACACAGACACCGAATACGAGATGGGCAACATGGGCCACCGTCCCGGCGTCAAAGGCGGCTACTTCCCCGTCGGTCCGGTTGACGATGCGCAGGACATGCGCGGCGAAATGCTAACCACCATGAAAAACATGGGCATGAAAGTCGACAAGCACCACCACGAAGTTGCGTCTTGCCAACACGAGCTCGGCCTGATCTTTGGCTCGCTGACCCATCAGGCGGATGAGCTGCAAAAGTACAAATATGTGATCCACAACGTGGCACAGGCTTACGGCAAATCAGCGACATTCATGCCAAAGCCCATCGCAGGCGACAACGGCACCGGTATGCACGTGAACATGTCGGTCTGGAAAGACGGCAAGCCGCTCTTTGCTGGTGACAAATACGCTGATCTGTCTCAGGAAGCGCTCTACTTCATCGGTGGTATCCTCAAGCACGCCAAGGCGCTGAACGCGATCACCAACCCATCGACAAACAGCTACAAGCGCCTGATCCCGGGTTTTGAAGCGCCCGTTCTGCGTGCCTACTCTGCCCGTAATCGCTCGGGCTGTGTTCGTATCCCATGGGCAGAAAGCCCCAAGGCGAAACGTGTCGAGGCCCGCTTCCCCGATCCGGCTGCCAACCCATATCTGTGCTTCTCTGCGCTGCTGATGGCTGGCCTTGACGGCATCAAGAACAAGATCGATCCAGGCGCGTCTTCGGACAAAGACCTTTATGATCTGCCACCAGAAGAGCTGGCCGAAATCCCAACGGTCTGTGGTTCCTTGCGTGAAGCACTCGAAGCGCTGGAAGCCGACCATGAATTCCTGCTCCAGGGTGACGTATTCACCAAGGACCAGCTGGAAGGCTACATGGAGCTGAAATGGGAAGAAGTATACGCTTACGAGCACACACCGCACCCAATGGAATACAAGCTTTACTACAGCTGCTAAGCAATTCCCAAGATAGAAAAGGGCGCCCCTCGCGGCGCCCTTTTTTGTGGCCTGATCCTGTCTCAATATCGCCTCAAAAGCACGGCAAATCGGCCCGATGAAAACCTACCACCCACTCGATGTTCGCTACAAAGGCCCCTCAACGGCCTATCGCGGCAAGACTCCGCCGACCGCAAAGGCAACCTCGGTCACGCCAGCAACGCCGCCTGCCCCAACCATGCCGCGCGTGACGCGCAGCAAACAGTCGGACCCCAAACCGGCACCAGTCAAAAGAAAGCAACAGCGCCCCGCCCGCAAAGGTGCATTCGCGCGCGTCTGGGGTCTATTTCGGGCGATCCGCAGGGTCGTTCGGGGTCTCCTGATCCTGCAATTTCTCCTCGCCGCCTTGGTGTACGCGTGGGTGGTCGGAAACACCCAATCATCTGATATCTTCGAAGAGGTCGTCACGATACCCAACTCACGTTGACCGAAGGGTCAAGCAGACACTCACAGCCATCCTTTTCTGGGTTTGTTTCCGCAGCACCATTGTCATTCTCTTAACCACATTGAAGCATCATCGACGCATCCGTTGTGCCGACAGACCATTTGTTCTAGGCTCACCACAACGTGAAAATGTCTGCTAAAGGGTAAAAGACATGAATAAGTATTGGGTACGGGCTGGTTTACTGTTCACCGTTGTTTTGGTTGCCGCTTGCGAGGGACGGACTGGCGATAGCAGTCAGCCTATTGATGGCGGTCTTGACGGTGGTCCCCTGCAGGACGGTGTAGCCAACATCTGGGTTGATCCCGACGGCTGTCAGCACTGGTACATTGATGACGGTCTCGAAGGATACATGACGCCACGTCTCAACTATGATGGCACACCCCGTTGTGGCGGACGTGAAGACACCCGCCAAGCATTGATCAGCAAAGACGGCACCACAATCATTACGGAACCCGAACCAATGCGGCGCTAACGCGCAAGATGGATATGGGCCAATACGCCCAGATGATCTGACCCCAGCGGCGGGCGCGTTTCCGCGAATCCGCCGCCCGGGGCATAAATCTGATCCAGCAACAGTGGGATATGATGCAGGTAATAGGTCGGCCAAATCGGCCCTGCCAACTGCGTGCCTGTCTGGGCTTTCAAAGCAGCCACGCTTGATGCCCACGGAAAGATATTGAAATCGCCGCCCATCACGATCGGGCCGCTGACCGGCTCCAACAATCGCAGCGCAGATTGCAACGCGTTTTCGTGATTATAGGGATAAGGCCAGGTCAAATGCACTGACGCCGCCCAAAATGGCTCCCCGTCCCTGTCAATCTCTGCCAACGCCATCGCCCGGCGCGATGAACACTGCGGATCGCCCACAAACGGATAAGCCGACAGAACAGCGATGCCACTCCACGCCGTCGGGCGACAACTGTGCTGATACGGGAACTGGGCAGCGAGGAGCGACAAAAGCTGCTCATTACGGTCTGACAATTCCTGCAAAAGAACAAGCTCAGCGCCACTGGCAACGATGTCTTCCGCCAAAGCCGGTATCTCGGCATTCGCAAACCACAGGTTTTTGCTATAAACCGCCACCTCCCCGCCATCGCGGCTGTCGAACCAGGGTGGCAACGTGGTCAGTATCGTTGCCACCGCAGCAATGCCCACGGCGCTCCGTAACAGTACCGGCAAGGCGAAAAACACCGAAATCAGGCAAAGCGCACCCAAGGGCAGACGCAACAGTGACATCGTGTCACCTATGGGATGAAACCGCCCAAGAAAGCCCAACAAAATTACAGCACATGCGCCCCACAACAGCGCATAGAAAAGATAACGGCTAAATCGTAACATCTCTCACCTTGCTGCGACGGGGTCGCAAAAAACTTGTCTGCTCCAGCCCCCATCGTCATGTCTGCCCCAAGTTAGCAAAGGGGTCCACAACATGCCGACAGAAAAGCTCACCTTTAGTGGCCATGCGGGCGATACGCTGGCCGCGCGTCTTGATTTGCCACAAGGGCCGCACCTGGCTACCGCCCTTTTTGCCCATTGCTTCACTTGTTCCAAAGACATCACAGCGGCGCGACGCATTGCGGCACGCCTGTCGTCTCTGGGTATCGCTGTGTTGCGGTTTGATTTCACGGGTCTTGGCCATTCCGAAGGTGAGTTCGAGAACACAAACTTCACCTCAAATGTGCAGGATTTGCTGGCCGCTTGCGCAGCACTTGAAAACCGAGGGATGCCGCCAACCCTGCTCATCGGTCATTCTCTGGGCGGTGCTGCCGTCCTGAAAGCGGCCGCCCAGATGCCGGAAATCAAAGCCGTCGTAACCATCGGGGCTCCTTTCGATCCTGCGCATGTGACCCATAACTTCGCCGCAGCTCTCCCCGAAATCGCGCAGCATGGCGTGGCCGAGGTCAGCCTTGGCGGCCGCCCCTTCCGTATCGGCCAGAGTTTTGTTGAAGACATCACACAAACCGCACTGACCGATTGCATCAACAAACTGGGCGCGGCCCTGCTGGTCCTGCATGCGCCAAGGGACACGACGGTCGGGATTGAGAATGCCCAACAAATTTTCACCGCTGCGAAACATCCCAAAAGCTTTGTCACACTGGATGATGCCGACCATCTGATCACTAATCCAAACGACGCCGAATACGCAGCCGAGGTGATTGCAGCATGGTCAAAACGGTATCTGAAACTGGAAACGGCGGAAAAACCTGACACCGCCCCCGAAGGCGTGATGCGCGTGACCGAGGCAGATGCAAACGGGTTCCTACAAGATGTCCAGTCAGGCCCGCATCATGTACTGGCCGACGAACCTGCAAAATACGGTGGTACAAACAAGGGGCTGACCCCCTATGGGCTGGTGTCAGCCGGGCTTGGTGCCTGCACCTCAATGACGATTCGCATGTACGCGCGGCGCAAGGGCTGGCCCTTAGAAGGTGTCAGCGTGGACATTACCCACGCAAAGGAACACGCCGCCGACGCCGCAGATCCCGGCGCAAAGGTCGACCACTTTGAAAGGCTGATCCGCCTGACTGGCGAGCTCAGCGATGAACAGCGCGCGCGTTTGCTGGAGATTGCTGACAAATGCCCCGTGCACCGGACATTGGAGCGCAGTTCGACCATTGGGACAAAGCTGGCATGAAAAAAGGCGCTGCAAACTGCAGCGCCTTCAATTTCTCACAGTTCGATGCGATTACTGGCGCGCGGCACCAATCAGTTTCCACAAGCCAGGCACCAGAAGTGCCGCCAGACCCAGTTTCAATGCATCACCAGTCAGGAATGGCGTCAGCCCCCATTCAAATGTCTGCGCCCAACCGGACGAAAACTGGTGCAGCCAGAGCAAGCCAGGCACGTAAATCAACGCATTACCAATGAGCATCGCAACGGCCATCAGGATCACGTTGCGATCCCAACCCTTACGCGCCGCAACACCCAAGGCGAAAGCAGCAAGAGCATATCCAACCAGATAACCACCTGTGCCGCCCATCATGTAGACCAGACCAGCCTTTTCAGCCGAAGAGCCTGCAAAGACGTCAAACCCCAGTGCACCGATCGCCAAATAGCCGACGATGGTCAACAACCCCAAGCGTGCACCGTAAGCTGCACCGATGGTCAGCACGCCAAAAGTGGTCAGCGTGATGGGCACCGGATTGCCGGGAATGAAGACCTGAATTTTTGCAGTCAAAGCCAGCGCAGCAACCCCAAGGATCACCATCACGGCCTGTTTGATCCGCAATGCTGTGCCTGCGGATGGGCCAAAGGCCTCAGTCAGAACTTTGTCATTAAGCGCGAGGGCCATGTGCCACTCTCCCCTATTTTGTTTGTCGTTGTGTATGTATTGCCCCAAGGCAGAACAGATCGCAAGGCAGGGTAACGCTAACACTACGTCCGCGACGGCCCGTCAATATACTCAGATACCGACGTATAGTCCTTGCGCGGCCCCTTCACGGACCACGTCGCCCGCCAATTCGGCCACCGGGTAAAATCATAGCGCACAGTGTAATAATCCTCACCGCAGGGGTGATCGGTACCCGCAGCATGGCCTTCGGGGCAAAAGGAATGAAACGCTCGCCCATCTTCAAAGGTCACATCCACACGGGCCTGACCAAACTGCCAATGATACCGTCGCGCTGCCTCCATGACTGGCCCGCCCCCCAGTCGTAGCTTGCCAGTTTCATGATAAAGCAACACCCCCTGCCCTTCATCCGTGAAGTTCGCAGTGCCGTGCATCTCGCCCTGCGTCCCGGCCAGCCGGTCCTCAATCACCCGCGTCAGCCGCCAAAGCCCTTTAAAATCATCCGCCCGCAGCATCATTCCCGTTCCGTGTCTTGAGCCTTCCGGCCAGCCCCCTTATGACGCGAGGCGAAACCGACTGCAAAGGTGCTGCCCATGATCCCCCGCTACTCTCGTCCAGAAATGACCGCCATCTGGGAACCAGCCACAAAGTTCCGCATCTGGTACGAAATCGAAGCACACGCCTGCGACGCTCAGGCGGCCATCGGGGTGATCCCCAAGGAAAACGCCCAAGCCGTCTGGAAAGCCAAGGATGTGGAATTCGACGTGGCCCGCATTGACGAGATCGAGGCCGTCACCAAACACGACGTCATCGCTTTTCTTACGCATCTGGCCGAACATATTGGCGCGGATGATGCGCGGTTCGTCCATCAGGGCATGACATCATCCGATGTGTTGGACACGACGTTGAATGTCCAACTGGCCCGCGCCGCCGATCTCCTGATCGCGGATATGGACAGGGTGCTCACTGCGCTCAAAACTCGTGCGTTCGAACACAAGGATACCATCCGAATCGGTCGCAGCCACGGCATCCACGCCGAACCGACCACGATGGGCCTGACCTTCGCCCGATTCTATGCTGAAATGGACCGCGGACGCGCGCGGCTGGTCAATGCACGCGCCGAAATTGCCACGGGAGCAGTTTCCGGCGCCGTCGGAACATTCGCAAATATCGATCCTTCGGTCGAAGAACATGTCTGCGCCCAAATGGGTCTGACACCTGAACCGATCAGCACGCAGGTCATCCCCCGCGACCGGCATGCGATGTTTTTTGCGACACTTGGCGTGATCGCCAGCAGTATCGAAAACATCGCCACTGAAGTTCGACACATGCAACGGACCGAGGTGCTTGAGGCAGAGGAATTCTTTTCCAAGGGCCAGAAAGGCTCTTCCGCGATGCCACATAAACGTAACCCTGTGCTGACAGAGAACCTTACCGGGCTGGCGCGGCTGGTGCGGATGTCCGTTGTTCCGGCAATGGAAAACGTCGCCCTTTGGCATGAACGCGATATCAGCCACTCATCCGTTGAACGGGCCATCGGGCCGGACAGTACCGTGACGCTCGATTTCGCGCTCAACCGGCTGGCCGGTGTTATCGAAAAGCTGGTTATTTACCCTGAAAACATGCTCGCCAACATGAACAAGTTCCGCGGGTTGGTCATGTCCCAACGGGTACTCCTCGCCCTGACGCAAGCCGGCGTCAGCCGTGAAGACAGCTACAAGCTGGTCCAGCGAAACGCGATGAAAGTCTGGGAAGACGGCGCTGATTTCAAGACCGAGCTGCTGGCGGACACAGACGTCACAGCAGCCCTGTCATCTGATGAAATTGAAGAGAAATTTGACCTTGGTTATCACACCAAACACGTGGATACGATTTTCCGCCGAGTGTTTGGCAAAAGCTGAAGAAATATGTGACCGACCGCACCGCCCCATGCCACCCGGTCGGTCACAAGTTTTTCATTAAGCTACCGGCGCTGCGTGAACAGGCTGCGGCTGCGGCAAGTGAGTAGATTGCGGCAGGGCCTGTTTCGCAACATGTGCTGGTGCCTTGCACTCGGCAGGCATGCTCATGGCAACATAGCGACGACCATCATGGTCGTTCACATAAGGGGCACCGATGATCCCGACATCGTAGCCAATTTGACGCAAGGTACGGGCGAAAACCGGCGGGCAAAGCGCCATGATTTCAACGGCGCCTTGTGCCTTTGCCTCTTCAACAACACCGTCAAGGATTAATGACAGGCAAAGCGACCGTTCAGCTTGTGTTGTCACTTCGTCCGAAATCACTACCCGCGTCGCTTCCCAAACATCAGGTGTCACGGTGGCACTTGGTATGATGTCGGCAGGTATACCTCCCAGCTTCCCGTCCACAGCGTCACGGAGCATGTAGCTATGAGAACCCCATCGCGACGTTGTGGACATCGCGCGAATCCCCGCGATCACCTTGCCATCGCGCAAGACCAACGAGTAATACGCCTTTGGGTTGTCATATTGATCCATCTCTACGTCGTCATCATGTGGGATGTCCCAACCCAACTGATCGACAAAAAAGCGTTTGCGCAATGCAAGAAACTCATAGAAGGCGGTCCCGTAATTGTGCGCCTGTGAGAGGTTAAAACAGATATTCTGCATGGTTTTCTCCTTTGGGGGGTGACAACCAGTGGGGGATGCACCCGATGATTGTTATCCGAATGATAACGCTCCCAAATTAGCTCAATTTTTCATTAGTGCAGAAGAAATCTGACCCATACGGTCAGATTAATCCATATTGACTCGCCATTGCAGCAGCGTGGGTGCCAGTTTTGGCTCCCAATTTCAGCTTTGCATTCTTGAGTCTCTGCTTGACCGCGCCTTCGCTCACACTCAACTCATGGGCGATTTCCTTCAAGCGACGTCCGTCCTTGACCATGCCCAATGCTTCAAGTTCTGCACGGGTTAGATTCGTCGGCGGAGCCATTTCTGTGTGCCGCCTATTCAAAAAAGCACGCAAAAGTTTAACTTCCAGATCAGTAAACTCGCGATCCGCGCGAACAAATGACCCAAAGGAACGCTGCCCATCAGCGTTCCCATCGAACACCGAAACAATCACGCCGTAACGTAATCCAAAGGTCTGTGCCTGGGCTAAAATCCGCTTAGGATCGTCCAAAGGCAGCTCACTCCATCGGCAGGTTCCCGCGTTTGAGTAGGCCCACCTAATCACCGGATCAAAAAGCATAAACCGCTGATTCGTGTAGTGCTCGACCCATTCCGGGGGGAGCTCATTGACCTCCTCCATCGGGAAAGCGAACCCGATACGCAACGCGATGTAGAACCCCGTGGGGGCCAATTGTACAATGTCTTCAGGCTCTAAGAGTGTCGACATTGGTCGTCCTACAGGTTTCGCTAAATTCATAAAACAACTTGTTGCTTTTACCTACTTGTATCTAAACTAGAGCCCTAGACATCCCGTGGACAGTATTTCGTTCCTATTGAGTTTGGCAACTGGAAAGCGAGTAAAAGGTATGACGGCAACAGATATTGAGATCGCCGAGGTCTTAGGAGAGCTCAATCAGATGGCCCCGGCGGGTTACGCGCTCGGGATCCATATCCAATACACGACACCAAGGTTCATGTTTCAGACCTACAAAAAGGAGTGGCTGGATTACTATTCCCAGAATGGACTGGTGATGGTCGATCCGATGGTTTTGTGGGGATTTGAGAATACAGGTTTCGCCAGGTGGTCCAGCCTGACCGATGACACCGGTGTTTTGGAGAAAGCGGCCTCCTATGGAATGCACTACGGCATAGTTTATGCAACTGACGTGGGGCCGACACGTACCATCGGCGGCTTTGCCCGGTCTGACCGCGAATTCACCGACAGCGAAGCAAAGTTGATGGGGGCGGCTGTTGATAAAATTCATCTCGCCACCGCAAAACAAAGCGCACTGCCACCCGAGACAGCTGCACAGCTGCGCAAAATGTCTGTCATGGTCACGCATCCCGGTTCATAGCGCCTAACCATTCATTTACTGCCTCTGCGCTAAACACAGCGCATGAATGCGCATGCCGACCTGCCCCAGCCCAGCCCACTGACTCGCCGCCGCAAGGCAGCCATGGTCGTGCACATGATGATCAGTGAGGGCAACGATCTGTCGCTATCCGAACTACCGGGACCGCTACAGGAAACCCTGACCGAGGAATTGGGCGCGATTCGCCTGGTTGACCGCGACACTGTCGCCGCTGTCGCCACAGAATTCGTGGCAGAATTGGAAGCCATCGGCCTGACCGCACCGGGCACCAAGGACGCCGCCATCATGGCCCTGTCCGATCACCTCAGCCCCGATCTGGCCAACAAACTGCGACAAGAGCTTTCCAGCGTCCGCAACGGCGACCATTGGCCCTTGATTGCGGATCTGCCCGTTGATCGCATTTTGCCAATCATGCTGAACGAAAGCATTGAGGTGGGTGCGGTTGCCCTATCCAAACTACCCGTCACAAAAGCCGCCGAAATTCTGGGCAAAACCCCGGGGGATCGGGCGCGGCGAATCACATTTGCCATGTCTCAGACCGCCGACATCAAACCAGACGCGGTGGACCGCATCGGCAAGGCGCTCTTCGCCGACTACAGCAAGCCGCGCGAACTGGCCTTTGAAAAGGAACCGCCACTGCGTCTGGGTGCGATCCTGAATTCCAGCCCCTCCGATACACGCGAGGATGTGTTGGAAGGTCTCGGCACGCAAAGCCCCGATTTTGCCAGCGCTGTGCGAAAGGCGATCTTCACCTTCAAGGACATCGCGCAGCGTGTCAAAGGCACAGACATCCCCGGCTGCATCCGCTCCGTCGATGCCGAGGCGATGACAATCGCCATCGCCGCCGCCCTCGCCAGCGACGACGCGGCAATCACAACCTCTGCAGAATTCATCCTGGAAAACATCTCACAGCGGATGGCCACCCAGATGCGCGAAGACGCCGAAGAGCGCGGCAATGTCAAAAAAGCCGACGCCGAAAAGGCAATGAACGAAATCACCAAAGCGATCCGTGATATGGTGGATAGCGGCAGTATCGCCCTGATAGACCCTGACGCGGGCGAAGGCGACGAATAGCGGATTTACCCCCCTTTCCCGCTGCGCTAGGCTTTGTCTCATGGACAAAGCGCAAGATGCATATGACGGCCGCCGCTGGCACGATATGGGGGGTGAGGCGGCAGGCCCCGTCCCGCAGGACGATCACGACTTTGCACTGTGGGAAAAACGTGTCGATGCGCTGATGGTGATCTGCTCCAGCCACGGGCTGTTCACCGTCGACGGTCTGCGCCGCGTGCTTGAAGACATGGCACCGGAAGCATTCGAAACCATGAGCTACTACGAACGCTGGATTGCCGCCATCAATCAGAACCTGATCGAAGCAGGCACCTACACAACCGCCGAACTGGCCAAAAGGATGAGCGAAGTCGCAGCCCGTGGCACGACCTATGGCGAGGCAAGCGATGCCTGATCGCACCTACCTCCGTGTCCGGGCCGACATGCCGCCCGGCCATGTACGCACGCCAGCCTACCTACGCGGCAAGACAGGCTGGATCGAACGCGAACTTGGCGAATTCCCAAACCCCGAGGAACGGGCCTACGGCCACCCCGGCCAAAACAGCCCATTGCTGCGGGTCCGCTTCACAATGGGCGAACTCTGGGGTGCCGGCGCCGAAAACCCGGACGACACACTGGATGCCGAAATCTACGGCCATTGGCTGCAAGCGGCGGAACCTCCACATGCCCCATGACCATCTTTCACCCTCCGGGCATCCTTATCGAAAGGATGATGATCACCCGCTGACCTATTGGCAGCAAATGGAAATCGCAGTTCGGGAACTACTGGTTGAAAAGGGCGTCACCACCCCGGCCGACATCGCGGCCGAGATTGACGCGATGGACAGCCGCAGTCCCGCCAACGGGGCGGCTGTCGTCGCAAGGGCATGGACTGACCCCACCTTTCGCAAGGCGCTGCTAAAGGATGCCAGCGCCGCCACCCGCGCAATGGGCTTTGACATCGGGGCGCTGCATCTGATCGCCGTCGAAAACACCGCCGATATCCACAACATCATCGTTTGCACCTTGTGCTCTTGCTATCCGCGCAATCTGCTCGGCCTGCCGCCAGATTGGTACAAATCCCGCGCCTACCGCTCGCGCACAGTGCGCGAACCGCGCAAGATACTCGCAGAATTTGGCGTCACCTTGCCCCAGACAACAACGATCCGGGTGCACGATAGCACGGCCGATATGCGCTACGTCGTCATCCCCGCCCGTCCAGCAGGCACAGACGACTGGTCAGAGCAACAGCTGGCCAATCTGGTCACACGCGACAGCATGATCGGCACCGGCCTGCCCAAAACACCCGGCGCCTGATACAATATGGCAGTTCCAGACGCTCCCAAAGGCAGTACCGCCGATTGGCTTACCGACCGCATCCTGCGCGGAATGATCGGTGTGCTCCTCCGCTTGCCCTATGAACGACGCGTGCCGCTGATGGGCGCAGCCTTGCGCCGCACCATCGGGCCGCTCGCCGGGTATCGCAAACGGGCCGAAACGAACCTCAAACTGATTTATCCCGACATGACGCCGGATGAGCGCCGAAGCATCGCCGACGGATGCTGCGACAATTTCGGGCGCACCCTGATCGAAAACTACAGTTGGAAAGAATTCGGTGCCCGCCTCACTGACACCCGCCCCACTGGCGATGGCGTCGATGCGCTGGCAGAGGCGGCTGCAGCCGGCAAAACCGTCCTCTTCGTGACCGGCCATTTCGGCAATCACGAGGCCCCACGCCATGTTCTGACAGCTATGGGCTACGATATCGGCGGGCTCTACCGACCAATGCAAAACGCCTATTTCAACGCGCATTACGCAAAGACAATGACCGCCTGGGGCGGGCCAGTTTTTCAACAAGGGCGGCGCGGCACCATGGGCTTTGCCCGTCACCTGAAATCGGGCGGCATGGGCACTTTGCTGTTCGATGTCTCAGCGCAGGGAGAGCAGATAGATTTTCTGGGTCAGCCAGCATGGACCGCTACATCGGCAGCCGACATGGCTTTGCGGTTGGATGCAGTCGTCATCCCCTATTTCGGAATCAGGCAACCCGATGGACTGTCATTTGATATCAGGATCGACGCACCAATCCCCCATGACGACCCGGTCAAGATGATGCAGGCCATGACCGCAAGGCTTGAAGCGCAGGTAAAACAAAACCCCGAGCAATGGTTCTGGGTGCACCGCCGCTGGAAAGCGCGGAACCTCTAGCGCAATTCTGCGGCGCCCACGATTGGCCCAAGACCCGCCTCTTGCACAATGACAATCACGCCATCCTCACCGGCGGCGGGGGCAACGGCCTCCAATGACGTCTTCCCATCCCAGGAATGGATCACATCCCAAGACCGCACGACATTCATATAGGTGATCTTTTTACCCGCATTTTCGCCACGGCGAATGTCGACTGTCTGGGTTTGGGTGTAACGCACCAGTTGGACATCATAGTCACCGGCACTCGTAGCCTCGGCAGTGATCTGCACGTCGGCACCCTTTCGCGATAAAGCCACTGAAACAACACTTGGCACATCCTGATGGGCATGAATGGCATCCATGACCTGCATGGTCCGTGAACCCACGACATGGTCCACACCACCAATAATCATCTGCGGCGTATAAACCGTATGCGCATCAGCAATTCTGGCATATTGATGTTGCCGGTCTGTGTTCTCGGGCCGCGCAAAACTATCCGCCCAGCCCAGATAATCCCAGTAATCCACATGCAAAGCCAAAGCGATCACATCATCGCGGGCGGCCAGTTCATGGAGCAGCTTGTCGGCTGGCGGACAAGACGAACATCCCTGAGATGTGTACAATTCAACCACCACCGGGCCATTCTCAGCAAAGGCTTTTCCAGCAGTCAACGCACCCAGAAGTGCGAAAGTCATCAAAACGCGATTCATAATCAATCCCAAAACATCCCGGTGCGTTATCCCATCTAAATGCCTTCCCCTGTAATAACCAATCAACCAATTGCGAGATATCCGTCAGCGGTGCCAAATTGCCCATCACGCCAATTTGTGTGCAATGGTATACAAAAAGACCACCTGCCCCCTTGAACGCCCTGCGTTGATCAGGCAAAAGCCGGGGCAAGAGCCATGTTCAGCACCTGCTTTGAAAGGGATCGCCATGACAATCACTGTCGGCCAGGATACAGCCAAAACCCGTAAAACACTGTCCGTTGGGGACCAATCGGTCGCCTATTATTCAATCCCCGCGGCCGAAGCCGCAGGGCTTGGCGACTTTTCGAAACTGCCCGCGGCACTGAAAGTCGTGCTGGAAAACCTTCTGCGGTTCGAAGACGGCAAAACCGTCAGCACCGACGACATCAAAGCCTTCTCTGAATGGGCAGACAAGGGCGGCAAGAACCCGCGAGAAATCGCTTACCGCCCTGCCCGCGTGCTGATGCAGGATTTCACCGGCGTTCCCGCTGTCGTTGACCTCGCCGCAATGCGCGATGGGATTGTGGCGTTAGGTGGCGACGCCCAGCAGATCAACCCGCTGAACCCGGTTGATCTGGTTATCGACCACTCGGTCATGATCGACGAATTCGGCAACCCGCGCGCCTTCCAGATGAACGTGGACCGCGAATATGAACGCAACATGGAACGCTACCAGTTCCTCAAATGGGGTCAGGGCGCGTTCAACAATTTCCGCGTCGTCCCCCCCGGCACCGGCATTTGCCACCAGGTGAACCTGGAATATCTGGCCCAAACAGTCTGGACCGACAAAGACCAGAACGGCGAAGAAGTGGCCTACCCCGACACGCTCGTCGGCACTGACAGCCACACCACCATGGTCAACGGCCTTGCCGTCCTCGGCTGGGGTGTTGGTGGGATCGAGGCTGAGGCGGCGATGCTGGGTCAGCCGGTTTCCATGCTGATCCCCGAAGTTGTGGGCTTTGAGCTTACCGGCGAAATGATGGAAGGCACCACAGGTACCGACCTTGTGCTGAAAGTCGTCGAAATGCTGCGCGAGCTTGGCGTTGTCGGCAAATTCGTTGAATTCTATGGCGCTGGCCTCGACGTGCTGCCATTGGCCGACCGGGCAACAATCGCCAACATGGCACCTGAATACGGCGCGACCTGCGGTTTCTTCCCCATCGACGGCGAAACCCTGCGCTACCTGCGCAACACCGGGCGCGACGAAGACCGGATCGCATTGGTCGAAGCCTACGCCAAGGAAAACGGCTTCTGGCGCGACGCGGATTACGCGCCTGTCTACACAGACACGCTGCACCTGGACATGGGCACCATCGTTCCCGCGATCTCCGGGCCAAAACGCCCGCAGGATTACGTGGCACTGACCGACGCAAAAACGGCCTTCACCAAAGAGATGGAAGAAACCTTCAAGCGGCCCATGAACAAGGAAGTCGCCGTCGCAGGCGAAGATTACACCATGGAAAGCGGTAAGGTCGTGATCGCCTCGATCACATCCTGCACCAACACATCAAACCCTTACGTCATGATCGGCGCGGGTCTGGTGGCACGCAAGGCGGCTGCTCTGGGCCTTGACCGTAAACCATGGGTCAAGACATCGCTCGCCCCAGGCAGCCAAGTCGTCAGCGAATATCTGGAGGCCGCAGGCCTGCAAGACGACCTGGACAAAATCGGGTTCAACTTGGTCGGCTACGGCTGCACGACCTGCATCGGTAACTCCGGCCCGATCCAGAAAGAACTGTCAGACGCAATCGCAGAGGGCGATCTGGTCGCCACATCCGTCCTGTCAGGCAACCGCAACTTCGAAGGGCGGATCTCGCCCGACGTCCGCGCCAACTACCTGGCTTCGCCTCCCCTCGTAGTGGCCTACGCGCTGGCGGGCACAATGGACATCGACCTGTCCAGCGAACCGCTGGGGCAGGACAAGGACGGCAACGACGTCTTCCTCAAAGACATCTGGCCCACCTCTGCCGAAATCAACGCGCTCGTCGAAAAAACCGTGACCCGCGAGGCGTTCATCAGCAAATACGCCGATGTGTTCAAAGGCGACGAAAAATGGCAGGCGGTCGAAACCTCAACCGGTGAAACCTACGATTGGCCCCCCACATCCACCTACGTCCAGAACCCACCCTACTTCCAGGGCATGTCCAAGGACGCAGGCAGCATCGCCGATGTCAAAGACGCCAAAGTTCTGGCCGTCCTCGGCGATATGGTCACAACCGACCACATCTCCCCCGCCGGGTCGTTCAAAGACACGACGCCCGCCGGTCAGTACCTGATCGAACGGCAAGTGCCCGTGCGCGAATTCAACAGCTACGGAAGCCGTCGCGGCAACCACGAAGTCATGATGCGCGGCACCTTCGCCAACATCCGCATCAAGAACGAGATGCTGGACGGCGTCGAAGGCGGCTACACCAAAGGTCCGGGTGGCGCGCAAACATCCATCTTTGACGCAGCGATGGAGCATCAGGCCAACGGCACACCACTGGTCGTCTTCGCAGGCGAACAATACGGCGCCGGGTCATCGCGCGACTGGGCGGCCAAAGGCACCGCACTGCTGGGCGTCAAAGCGGTCATCGCGGAAAACTTCGAACGCATCCACCGCAGCAACCTTGTGGGCATGGGCGTGGTGCCATTCGAATTCACCGGCGGCGACAACCGCAAATCGCTCGGCCTGACCGGCGAGGAAACGGTGACCATCACAGGGCTGGCCGACGTCAAACCGCTGCAAGAAATGACGGCACAGATTACCTATGCGGACGGCACGACAAAGGACATCACCGTCAAATGCCGGATCGATACAGCGGTCGAGATCGACTACATCGAAAACGGCGGCGTGCTGCACTATGTGCTGCGGAACTTGGCGAAAGCTGCTTGATAGAAGATGGCCCCGGCGGACACGCCGGGGCATTTTTCAAATCAGACCTCCGCAAACTACATAAACGAAGTTGCCGCCCCAAAATTGTCACAGTATCTCTCCATCATCTAGCGCGATACGGAGACAAACACATGCCAAACCAAAGTTTTGCTGACCGGATCAATCGCATTAACCAAGGACAATCGGCTACTCACGCAGCTACCGCGCCAACTCCTGCGCCAAGCTCTGGACGCAAGGCGAAGTTGCAGCAGGCGCTGCATTTTCTAGGTCAAGCTGGAATTCACGGAAACTATGCTTATGCACCAGTATTCCGCAGCTTGGCGAAGGCTGGGATTATTATCAAGCCCATGCATTATTGGTCATTTGTGCCACTGACTCTGTTCAGCTTTTGTCTTTTTGCTTTCATTTTCGGCGGTACAACACTTCTATGTCTGTACCTTGGCGTTGTTCCAAGACCAGTGGCAGGCCTTATTCGACTGGGTCCAATGGCCAATCTTATAATTTGGGCAATGCTTGCGCTTGGACTTTCTGGGCTTTTGAAGTTCCAAGCCAAAAGAGCACGATTGCCGAAATGGTGTGACTTGTAGACTTAATCAGTCGAACTGCGAGCAAGTCGTAGGGTGGGTAAAACCCACGCTCACTCCCCGAACCAATCGCCAGTCTCGACATTATCTAGCCGTTCCACCAGTCCGTGACATCGGTCTTGATAATGTTCACAACAATGAGCTTGTCGTCAGGCTCCGACATACCGCTCGTACAAAATGCATTGCGTAATCCGGTAAGCTTAACAAAGCCATCACGAACGGGGACCGCTCCCTGATTGGACGGATCTGTATCATTGTATAGCGAAATCGCTTCCAGAATTGTCGTGCAGACAAATTGGCTGACGTATGTGCCACCATCATAGTCAACGACAAACGTCCAAGTCGGGGTGTTATCCATGACGACTGCCCGAACAACACTGCCGGCTTCTCAAAATGAACCTCAATCCACCGCCTTCACCAACTCCGGCAAAAACCGCTGCTCGTAATCCGACCCGACCAGCGGCCCGATGAACCGGTAAAGGACCGTCCCGTCCCCATCCACGATGAACGTCTCTGGCGGGGCGGTCACGCCCCAGTCAATCGCGAAGCGCCCGCGCGGGTCGAACCCCGTTGCAAAGAACGGGTTGCCATCGTCGCTCAGGTAGCCCGCCGCATCGTCATCCTGATCCCGAAAATTGATCCCCGCAACGCGGTAGCCCTGCGCATCAAGGTCCAGCAAATTCGGATGCTCCGCCCGGCAAGGCGGGCACCAGCTGGCCCAGAAATTCACGATTGTAATCTCACCCGACCGAAGGTCTTCATCTGTCAGCTGCTCCGTCCCCGTCACAGACTCGGACGGGACCGCAGGCGCCTGTTGGCCGACAAATTGCGACGGCAGCTCATCAGGATTGTCCCGCAGCATCCCAGCCAGAAACAAACCGGCCAACCCTGCAAAAATTGCGGGCGGGACAATGACCAACAGCGAAACCTTAGCCATCCCGTTCTACCTTCTCCAAGTCAGCCCGGACGCGGGTATAGCGCCGCCAGCTCAGCCCGATCACGCCCACCAGCAGCACAAGGCTCACGGCATAGGCCGACAGCACCTCGGCTGCGTATGTTCCCAGATCAGGCACGTCGCGCCCTCGCTTCCAATGCCCGCATACGCCGCACACGAATTTCCGTCCGCGTCCGCATCAGCACCAGCGCGATGAACAACAGCACAAATCCAGCGATACAGACCAAAAGCGGTATCCAAAACACATCCGCCACGTTCTCTTCGGCATCCAGCGACAGCGACGCCCCTTGGTGCAGCCCTTGGTTCCAGAAATTGACCGCATAACGCGAAAGGATCGCAAAGATTGACCCGACCATACACAGGACAGAGGTCAAATCAGCCGCCGTATCAGGGTCCTCAATCGCTTCCCAAAGCGCGATATACCCCATATAAAACAAAAACAGGATCAGGAACGACGTCAGCCGCGGATCCCACGCCCAATAGGTCCCCCACATCGGCTGGCCCCAGATCGCCCCGGTAAACAGCGCAATCAACGTCATGGTCAGTCCCACAGGGGCCGCCGCGCGTGCCGCCAGGGCAGACACATGATGCCGCCGCACCACCCAGATCAGCGAGGCAACAAGCATCATGATCCACGCATTGATCGCCATCAGCGCCGCAGGGACATGCAGATAGATGATCTTGACGGTTGATCCCTGGCGGAAGTCATCCGGCGTAAAGAAAAACCCCCAGACCAAGCCCACGACAAGGCAGGCCATGGCCAACCCAAAGCTCCAGGGAAGAACGGGTGCCGTCCAGCCCATAAACCGTTTCGGATTTGCATATTCCCACATCGACATCTTCGCTATTTATCCTAACCTGCGCCCCATTCAATCCCTGTCACCGCAGATTGATGCGCAACGTCGCCGCAGTGGCAAACGGCAACAGCGCGAATGCCCCTGCCGTGACCGCCCCCAGCAGCACCAGCGCACCAGTCGCGTCCAACCCATTGGCCCCGCGCCGCACCGCTTCCGCCCCAAAGATCAGCGTCGGTACGTAAAGCGGCAGCACCAGTAGCGACAACAGCAAACCACCGCGACGCAAGCCCACGGTCAAGGCCGCGCCAAACGTCCCGATCATCGACAAGGCCGGTGTCCCGATAAGCAGCGACATCAATAAAAACCCATAGGCTTCCGGCGCGAGGCTCAGCAGAAAGCCCAAGGCCGGGGCAGCAATGGTCAAGGGCAGGCCTGTGCTGATCCAATGGGCCAGCGCCTTCATCAGCGCGGCACCTTCCAGCGGCAGCGGCGACGTGGCGAGCAACGCCAGCGATCCATCCTCGTAATCCAGCGCGAATATCCGGTCGAGCGACAAGAGTGCAGCAAGCAATGACGCAACCCACAATATACCGGGCGCGATGCGGGTAAGAATTTCGGTTTCTGGCCCCACACCAAACGGCACCAGAACGATCACGATCAGAAAGAACGCCAGCCCCAAGCCAAAGCCGCCCCCTGCCCTGACGGCCAACCGCAGGTCGCGTCTCAAAAGCGCGATCAAAGGAAAGCCTCATCCGACCCGCCCTGCGCATCAGGTGCGGCTTTGAAAGGGGTGAGGTCCAGTTCAGGGGCATCGATGCCAAGGTCAATATGGGTCGCGATGACAGCCATGCCACCATGGGCGAGATGTGTGTTCTGCAGCCAATCAGCGAAGAGTTTGACCGAAAAGCGGTCAAGCGACACGGTGGGTTCATCAAGAAACAGAACCTTGCGATTGATCAGACCCAGCCGGGCAAGGCCAAGACGGCGTTTTTGCCCCGCCGACAGCGTCCCAGCCAAACGATCCTGCAGGTCCACAAGGTCAAAACTCTCAAGAACCCCCTGTAGGGTGGGTGAAACCCACACAACCCCATAAACATCCGCCCAGAACGCCAGGTTCTCTGAAACACTCAGAGCGGCCTTAACTCCATCGGCATGGCTCGCATACGCCCCATCATCTTCAGGATAATCAACGGACCCTTCCAGCGCAGGCTGCAACCCTGCCAATGTGCGCAGCAACGTCGTCTTGCCAACGCCATTTGGGCCACGCAGGATCAACGCCTGCCCTTTCGCAACCTGGAACCCGACCTCACGCAGTACGGGCACCCCGCCGCGCGCGCAAGCAAGGCCCTGAACGGTCAGCATTCAGACAGGCAACAGAGCGACGGCAATCCGCCGCCCCTCGGATAGCAACACGTTATAGGTCCGGCAGGCCGCGGGTGAGGCCATAACCTCAACCCCTATCCCGGCGTCTTCCAACGCTTTGCGGAAATCAGCAGGAGCATGGGCAATCTCTGCCCCGGTGCCGACAAAAAGAACATCAACGTGGTCGGTCTGTTCAAGGATCGTCGCGGTGTCGTCATAACCGCCCCAGCTCTTTACCCCGGACGGCAACACAATGACCGGTCCCTCGACCACCTGCCCGCCGATGCGGAAAAAGCCGGGTCCATAGCCGTCAATAGGAACGGCGTCGTTGTACTCAATCTCGTTCAGGCGCATTCAATGCCCCATATCAGGTGTCGATATGACCATAGCGGGTGCCCTTGGCCAAATCTTTTTTGGACCAGTCGCGTTTGACGCCCAGCACCAACAGGATAGCAGATGCAACGAAGATCGACGAATAGGTTCCGATGATCACACCCCAGATCATCGCAAAGACAAAGCCGCGGATCACATCACCACCGAGCACATAAAGCGAAATCAGCGCGAGCAAGGTCGTCCCAGAGGTCATCAACGTCCGGCTCAACGTTTCGTTGATCGACAGGTTCAGCACCTCTTTGAGGTCTTTTTTCTTGTACTTGCGCAGGTTCTCACGCACCCGGTCGAACACGATCACGGTGTCGTTGATCGAATAACCGACGATGGTAAGCAAGGCCGCGATAATCGCCAGATCGAACTTGATCTGAAGCTCGGAAAAGATACCGATGGTCAGGATCACATCATGGGTCAGGGCCAGCACGGCGCCCACAGCAAACTGCCACTCAAACCGCAGCCAGATATAGGCAAGGATGGCCAGCACGGCTAAGGAAACCGCAAGAATGGCAGTGTTGATCAGCTCACCTGACACTTTCGGCCCAACAGATTCGACCGATGGGAACGTCATATCCGGATCGACAGTGTGCAAAGCGGCCTCAATCGCGTCAATCGTTTCCGACGCAATCCGTTCGTCACCTTCCTGCGCCTGAATGCGGACCATGGCGACAAACTGGTTTTCATCGAAATTGGGATCGAACACCTCACTGATGGACGTATCGCCCAAATTCAGCGGCTCCAATGCGGCGCGATATGCGGCAACATCAACAGGCATTTCCGATTGGGTCCGAATACTGGTCCCGCCCTGAAAATCGATCCCGTAATTCAGGCCTTGAATCATGAACGATCCAAACGCCACGACCATCATCACCAGCGAAATGCCCAGCCAGACCTTGGCGCGTTTGAAAAAGTCGATGGATGTATTTTCGCGAACCAGTCTCAGGCGCATATCAAACCTCAATCGTCTTGGGACGGGCGCGCGCAAACCACATCGAGATCAGCGAGCGGGTGACAAACAGCGCGGTAAAGACGGACGTCATGATCCCGAATATCAGGGTCACGGCGAAACCGCTGACCGGGCCCGAGCCTGCAAAGAACAGGATCAGCGCGGTCATGAACGTCGTGATGTTGGCGTCAATGATGGATGACATCGCCTTTTCATAGCCCAGCTCAATTGCGCGCGCCGGGCCCTTGGCTGTTTTCAGTTCTTCCCTGATCCGCTCAAACACGATCACGTTGGCGTCCACCGCCATCCCGATGGTCAGCACGATCCCGGCGATACCCGGCAAGGTCAGCGTGGCACCTACAATCGACAGCAGCGCAAAAATCAGGCCCACATTGATAGTCAGGGCGATATTCGCAAACACACCGAACAGCCCATAGCTCAGCAGCATATAAACCAAAATCGCGATGGCCGCGACGATACAGGCAATCTGCCCCGCCTCAATACTATCCTGCCCCAGTTCGGGGCCAATCGTGCGCTCTTCGAGGAACGTCAACTCAGCCGGCAACGCACCAGAGCGCAGCAGCACGGCAAGATTGGTCGCCTCCTCAGACGTGAAGTTGCCGGTGATGATCCCCGATCCGCCGGGAATATGGCTCTGGATCGTGGGGGCAGAAATCACCTCGTCATCCAGCACGATCGCAAATGGGCTGCCAATGTTGTTGAGAGTAAAATCACCAAATTTCCGCGCCGCAGACGTGTTGAACCGGAACGACACCGCCGGGCTACCATTCTGGTCAAAGTCCAACTGGGCATTTTCAAGGTCTTCGCCGGTGACAACGGGAATGGTTTCAAGGGTGTAGTACAACCCTTCCTGATCCACGGACGGAGCGATGAAATTGCCCACGCCAGCACGATCATCAGGGTTTCCGGTCGTGCCGACCACGGCATTAAAGGTCAACTGCGCCGTCGTCCCCAACAGATCAATAATCTCTTGCGCCGATCCCACACCCGGCACCTGCACAAGCACCCGGTCAGCACCCTGACGCTGGATCGTTGGTTCGCGCGTACCAACCTCATCAATCCGGCGGCGAATAATCTCAAGCGTTTGCGCCATGGTACGGTCGACCATCGCCTGACGCTCCGCATCGCTGAGACGGATAATCAGCGTAGTGCCATTCACCGACACATCGATATTCGTTCCACCAGCACCGGCAAGTGTCACCAACGGTTGGGCCAAACCACGCACAATCTGAAAGGCACGGTCCATTCCAGCGGCATTGTTAATCCGGACCCGCAGCTCATCCGCAGGCCCGTTCTCAACACGGGTAACACCGCCTGTGACATCGCGTTCAGCCGCCAGCGCATCGCGGACCGTAGGCCAGAACCCCTCCATGAAGCTTTCATAGACATCGGCCATCTGCACTTCGACCAGCAAATGGGCACCACCCCGCAGATCAAGGCCCAGATTAACCAGCCCAGATGGCAAAAACGACGGCCACCCGGCCACCTGCGCATCGATATCATCCTGCGTCAGACCCGCGCTGATCAATTCGGCGGGTTTCGCCAAAGCATCGTTGTGGGCCTCTACGCGGCCGTAAAACCCGTTGGGCATGGCAAAGGTCAAACCCACGACGACCGTCAGCCAGATCATCAGCTGCTTGCCAAAGGAAATATTCAACATGAAAAGCAGCCCTCCGGCGGTTTACGACTTCGCCGGTTCGGTTTTGCTACGGACGGTAGCAATCGTATGCTTGACCACGCGCACATTCACGCCAGAGGCAATCTCGACCTCGATCTCGTCGCTGTCATCCTTGACCTTCGTGACCTTGCCGACAACGCCACCCTGCGTGACAATCTGATCACCACGGCGCAACGCGGCCAGCATGGCCTGATGGTCTTTCAGCTTCTTTTGCTGCGGCCGGATCAGCAGGAAATACATGATCCCGAAAATCGCCAGAAGCATAATAAGGTCAGCAGGTCTCATATTCGGTCCTTTGGTTGCGGGCGCAGCCTCGCCCGAAATTCGCGGCACATTATGACCGCCCCGGCGGAATGGCAATGCCGATTGGGTCGATATGGGGCATGGTGCGGGGCAAAACAACTGACCAGCCGAAACTTACCGGAGTTGCTGTTCAGGCGGACATATCCAACGTGGCACTGGCAGCTATGGAATAATAGGTGTCCAACCGATGCAAAAGCTGTTGCAAGGACAACCAGGTAATCAGCTCAACCACCTCTGCCGGCATCAGATCAGCCGTGCAGATTGCAATCAAATCATCGCTGATTTCCGCCGGGCTCGGGGCACTCGCGCGGGCAAGCAAAAGTGCAGCGGCATCAAGAGAAGAGAAATCTGCACTGGTGAGCCGATCAAGACAAAGTCTGATTCCATCGATGGTTTGCGGGACCGGTTCCTGACCAAGCTGTATAAGCGCGTTGCGACGAACATCACTCAACGCAATACCGTTCCGCATAATCAGCGTTTCAGCCAGGCGACGCCGTTCGCTGTTGTTGCTCATCGCAGCAAAAACCATCGCCGCACATCCCTTTAGCCACAAACCAAGAAGGCTGGTTTTGGGATCAAGATTGTCGCGCAACATGGTCGCCAATGCACGCCGTGGCCGTTCATGCATCATCTTGGGTAACACCGGTTCTTCCACACCTATCCGCTCAAAAAGGTAGTCCTCGACCGCCGGATAATTGGCAGGTACACCGCGTTGCCAACGCTGGTCGGCACGCTTGGCTTGTGGGGCCAAACGAAAGAGTTCGGCATACACACGCCATCCATCCGTCGGCGGCTCAACAGGCGTGGGAAGCGGGGCGCTGCAATCATAGTGATGTTTCGCCGACCATCCTGTTGGTGTCATGACCGCATGACTGTCAGCTATCGATTCAGGCTCAAGCGGAACACCCACGGTATCCATGAACTTATTCAGAAAGCCGGTCATGGCAGCCCCCATCACAACCCATTCGGCATCTGAAGGAGAGAGGGTCGCGTGAAGTCGGCGGACATGGTTCAAAGTCAACGTGTCAGGCATTTTACCCAAAGCCGCCGAAATATCGATCACTGCCTGTTCGGTCGCCGTGGCATTCCCCGCCATTGCATCAGCCGACGCGCCCCGGCGTCTCGCGAAGCTGCAGCAATGCGCTGAACAATACGCACATCCCGACGCCCGACTGGCGGCATATAAACCCAACCCAATCAAATCCTTGGGCGCAGCGAGGCCCAACAGCAAATTTGGCAGATTGATAAAATTCGGCACCATCAGGTTATAGGTACGAAACCCCGTCGGCCAAATCTCCAGATACTGGTCGCAATTGGGCACCACGCCCAGCAACTGCTCGATCAAATTCAGCAATCCGCCGTAACGGTCATGCAGTATGTCAAAACTGATCTTATGCGGGTCCATCCAAGCGGCCAATGTCGTAATGGTCATCGCACCATTTCCTTAGCTATGCAGTCCTTACATGACCACCTATGCAATTAGCGCTACCACCTTGCTCCTGTCCGCTCCAATCACACTTGCAACCGGATGCAAGCAGTGGCGATTGTCCGCCTTTCCCGAAAAAAAAGTCGGCCATTTTGAGCAGAAATGATCGAGACCAGAAAAAAGTGTAGGCGCAAAGCCGGATCGCCGGAGAAAGCGTTAAAACTCTGTGACCTATCCTGCGCGATGGGGTCCGACGTTTTGCCGACACTTGTCCGACCGAAACCGGTCCGCAATTTGCGGTTCACACGGTTGCAGCAATCGGGCATATCACGCGCACAGTAAACACCGAACAAGGACCGATGCCATGCACGACATTCGCGCCATCCGTGACAATCCCGCCGCCTTCGACGCGGCCCTGTCTCGCCGTGGGTTAGATGCGATGTCGTCCCAGATTCTGACCATGGACGAGGCGCGTCGGGCCAAGATCCTCGCCGCCGAAACCGCCCAGGCAGAGGCCAACAAAGCCGCCAAGGAAGTGGGTGCGGCCAAGGCCAAAGGCGATGAGGCAGAATTCGAACGCCTACGCGCCTTAGTTGCTGAAAAGAAAGCGGAAATTGCAACCCTGAATGACGAAGCCAAAGCCAATGACGCGGCCTTGAACGACCTCTTGATGGGCATTCCAAACCTGCCAGCCGAAGACGTGCCCGAAGGAACCGATGAGGACGACAACGTCGAAATCCACCGCTTCGGCAACCCGCGCAATTTCAACTTTGACCCGGTCGAACACTACGAAATCGCAGGCATCCGTCCGGGCATGGATTTCGAAACGGCGGCGAAACTTTCTGGTAGTCGTTTCGTGCTACTTTCCGGCGCGGTCGCCCGTCTGCACCGGGCATTGGCGCAATTCATGCTCGACACGCATGTGGAAGAACACGAACTGACCGAAACCATCACGCCCGTTCTGGTGCGTGAAGAAATGATGTACGGCACCGGGCAATTGCCCAAATTCGGGGAGGACAGCTATCAAACAACAAACGGCTGGTGGCTGATTCCCACAGCAGAAGTTACATTAACAAATATCGTCAATGGACTGACAATAGAAGATAATTACCTTCCACGCCGCTACGTGGCCCACACCCAATGCTTCCGGTCCGAGGCCGGATCGGCGGGCCGGGATACATCCGGCATGCTGCGCCAGCACCAGTTCGAAAAGGTCGAAATGGTCAGCATCACACGACCCGAGGACAGCGCGGCAGAGCACCAACGCATGACAAAATGCGCCGAGGCGATTTTGGAAAAACTGGAACTCCCCTACCGCACAGTCGTTCTGTGTACCGGCGATCTGGGCGCAGGCATGCGCAAGACCCACGACATCGAAGTCTGGCTTCCGGGCCAGAATTCCTATCGCGAGATCGCGTCGATATCCGTCGCAGGCGACTACCAGGCCCGCCGCATGAACGCGCGCTACAAGCCGGAAGCGGGCGGAAAACCACAATTTGTTCATACACTTAACGGCTCCGGACTCGCCGTTGGCCGCACGCTGATCGCCGTGGTGGAAAACGGTCAACAAGATGACGGATCAGTCGATCTACCCACCGTCTTGCACCCCTATTTACGTGGCAAAACGCGGATCACAGCGGACGGCGCACTGGCCTAACGTCGGGCCGGACTCCGCCCTACTCCGCCGCATCTCTGAGCGGCGCCCACGGCCTTGGCCGTATGAACGAGTCCAATTCATGGGTCGGCCCGCCATCGCGGGCCACCAACCAATCACGCAAAGCCGCCAATTCCGACCGGCTGCGCCCACTCAAATCGTCCTTCACAAAGTTCAACGATTCTGGCCGATAAAGCGGATCATGCATGAACCGATCCAGCGTCGCGACCGATAAATCCTCAACCTCTTTCGGCCCCTCGCGATCTGCTTTAATGGCATTCAATGCCGCACCGGACAGCCCTACAGGCCCGAATTTGTTGGATAATTCTTCATTCGCCGGATCAAACCTCTCGGCCACCCGGTCAAATTCCACCCAATCAATCAGCAACTTGGCCCGCTCCGCCCCCTGGGCCACCCAATGAAGCGGCACCGAAGACAGCCCAACACGCGACCCGCCACCACCGACCGAACCATGATCGCCGGGGAACCATTGCTGCGCATAAGGCGGGCTTTCGCGGTTCTCGGCATCTTCATTCAACCTATCCAGATTGGCCCATGGCGAGGCCGGAAAGGTGATCCGCCGCTCATCAATGGCGATGGCATGACGAGCAGAAAGAACCGAAGAACTCAGATCGGTATCGTGAAACCTGTATTGCCGATTGAACCGCTCTGCGCCCGGTAAAAAAGCAGGAATTCCAAGGGCTTTGACGGTATCCCAAATCCCAAGGTAATTCAGCGTGAGCCGTATAGCATCCGAATTCTTCCGCTCACGGCGCCACTTGAACTCCCGCGCACTGGTCGCTGTGTAGGGTGCAAACTCTTCGCGGAACTCATAGCTTGATGGATCTTCGGGATGGGTCGTCGCTTCGTGGTTAATATACCGCGCCATCGCCTCCGGGACCCGGCCCACATGGCGGCGCGGCGGTATCCCACAGCAGCGGATCAATCCGGCCAGCGACCGGGCGGCAAAGCCCCCACGCGAAAAGCCAAAGATGTAGATTTCATCACCCGGATCATAGGCAAAGATCAGATCGCGATACGCCTCCTGAATGATATCGGTCAGCCCCCAACCAAGCGCACCGCCCAGCATCTGGTCCATCTTCCGTCCCAGCCAGTTATTACCACGACCAGCACCAACACCCGGCGAATAAATGACCTGCTGGACATTGCCGTCGTCATCATGCGGCGACACACATCGCGACAATCGCACGACATTGGTTGGATCTTTTGCATCTGGCCGGTTCCAGGTGCCGTCAATAAAAATAGCAATCCGTTTCATAGCAATACATTCCTTGAAAATAAGGATATGTTGCGACGGCTTCCGTCACCCGACAAGTCTGTTTCTCCTGACTTTTCCCAGACGGCTGTCACATCTGACAGAATCCGACTAGGTTGGACCCATGACCAAATTCCCCGCCATCCTGACCGCCCTTTTCACCGCAACTTTCGTCTTGTCGCCGCTGGTCACAGATCCATTCACCGGCTTTCGGGCCGACCAACTGCCGGTACCGCAGATCAACCCGCCCGTGCAGCCCGCCGGTTATGCCTTTGCCATCTGGGGGCTGATCTACGGATGGTTGGTTGTCTCCGCCCTTTATGGCCTTATCAAACGCAGTGAAAACCTCGCATGGGACCACGCGCGTTGGCCGCTGATCGTCAGCCTAGCCGTCGGCACGCCGTGGTTGGCCGTCGCTATTGTCAGTGCAATATGGGCCACGGTTTTGATATTTGTGATGGCGGTTGGGGCCATTCTGGCGCTGCTAATGACACCCAGCCATGATCGTTGGTGGTGTCGTGTTCCAATTGCAATCTATGCAGGCTGGCTGACCGCTGCGTTTTTCGTTTCGCTTGGGTCAATTGGTGCAGGATATAGCATTATTTTCAATCAGATAGGCTGGGCTTATGTCGGGATCGCCATTGTCGCTTTGATCGCGGTAATCATCCTGCGTAGGGCGCAAGAGCCAGCCTATGGTTTGACCGTCATCTGGGCGCTGGTCGGGATCATCCTGGCCAATCTGACCACCGCCCCCGGCGTGGCCTTTGTGGCCGGGATCGGAACACTCGCCATCGCGATTGAGACATACAAGTCGCGGCCGATAACTACTCCGCCCGTCCCTTCCTGAGGTGCTTTGACAAACGCGATGGCTGCGATGATTTTTTGTCCTTATAGGGGTTTTTGTCCCCCTGATCCCGCAGGAAAAGGCGGATCGGCGTGCCCGGCATATCAAAATCGGCCCGTAACCCGTTGACCAGATAGCGTTTGTAGCTCTCGGGCACGAGGTCCGGATGCGAGGTCATCACGACAAACGCAGGCGGACGGGTCTTTACTTGTGTCATGTACCGCATCTTGATCCGTTTGCCGCCAGGTGCAGGGGGCGGGTGCTGTTCGAGCATTCCGGTCAGCCAGCGGTTCAAATGGGCCGTGCTGACACGCCGGTTCCACACCTCATGCGCTCGCATTATGGCCTGCTGTAACCGGCCCAGACCCTTACCCGTCTTGGCCGAGACCGTCACCAAAGGTGCGCCGCGCAGCTGCGGCAAAAGCCGCTCAAAACTCTCACGCAACTCTTTCAGCTTTGCCTGTTTCTCTGTCTCTGCATCCCATTTGTTCACCGCAACAACGACAGCCCGACCTTCGCGTTCGGCCAGATCAGCAATGCGTAAATCTTGTTGTTCAAATGGAATTTCGGCGTCGAGCAGGACAACCACAACCTCGGCGAACTTCACCGCACGAAGACCATCGGACACCGACAGTTTCTCGATTTTTTCCTGCACCTTGGCCTTTTTGCGCATCCCAGCAGTGTCAAAGATGCGCATTGGCACCCCGTCCCAATCCTGCTGGACCGAAATCGCATCGCGGGTGATACCGGCCTCTGGGCCAGTTAAAAGGCGTTCTTCCCCGATCACCTTGTTGACCAGTGTGGATTTGCCCGCATTTGGACGGCCCACGATGGCTATCTGCAGCGGCTTGGCCCGTGTAGGAACGCGGGCGACATCGTCGTCCTCTTCACCAACATCCACATCCGTTTCGGGGGCATCAGCCGCGGCACGCTCTGCGCCTGCCTCGGCAATTGGGCGCAGGACGTCCATCAGATCACTCAAACCCTCGCCATGTTCAGCGGACAGACGGATTGGCTCGCCCAGCCCCAGCGAATAAGCCTCAAGGATGGATGCGTCAGCGGCTCTGCCCTCGCCCTTGTTGGCGGCAAGAATGACATTAGCGTTCTTCTTGCGCAGAATATCGGCAAAGACCTCATCCGCAGGCAGCACCCCTGCCCGCGCATCAATCATGAAAAGACAGACATCGGCCATCTCCACCGCCCGCTCAGTCAAACGGCGCATACGGCCCTGCAAGGAATCGTCTGTCGCCTCTTCAAGCCCGGCGCTGTCAATTACGGTAAAACGCAGATCGGCCAGCCGCGCGTCACCTTCGCGCAGGTCGCGCGTAACCCCCGGCTGGTCATCGACCAAAGCCAGTTTCTTGCCAACCAGACGGTTGAACAGCGTGGACTTGCCCACATTGGGGCGCCCCACAATGGCAAGGGTAAAGGTCATCAAACGGCTCCTGACGGGTCTGGAACGGCCCGATACACCAAACGCGGCTTAACGGAAAGCGTGCAATTGCCCGTCTGTGCTAACAACATAAAGCGTCTGCCCCGCGACAACAGGGTGCGATGCAGCCCCACGTGGCAGCGGCACGGTCCCAACCGAATTGCCAGAGGCCGGGTCAAATTCCCGGATCACCCCGTCAGATGATGCGACAATCACACGACCGCCTGCCACGATCGGCCCGTAATGCGCAATGATCGCCCGCTCACGTGCAGTGCGCTCGCCCGTGAACGTGGGCAAAAGCACCCGCCAGACCGGCGTGCCGTCCGACGCGTTCAGCCGCACGAGTTCATTAAGGTCGTTCACAAGGAAAATGGCACCACCTGCAGGCCAGACCGGGCTAACCGCCCCATCATTTGCGGACCAGATCGTTTCCCCGTCGGCAGTGTCCAACGCGACAACCTGCCCGCCAAAATTGCCTACGTAGACGCGGTTGCCATCAATCACCGGATCGCCGGTAATATCAGTCACCACGGTCGATGCGCGCCCCAGGCGGTCGCCCGAGACAACACTGGTCCAGCGCTGCAGACCGCCTTGCGGGAAGGTGCCAATCACCTCGCCCGAGGGAAACGGAAAGACGGCAATATCACTATTTACAGCAACCCCGGCACCACCACCAACATTCGCCGTCGAAGGCGTACCACTGAGCTGCCAGCGGATACGGCCGTTGCTGACGTCCAGCGCCCAAGCGGCACTGTTGCGTGCAACCACATAGACCAGATCACCCAATATCGTCGGAGCGGACCCGCCCGGAGCGTCCAGGTCCTGGGTCCAAAGTGTACTGCCGGATGAAGCGTCCAGAGCAACGACTTCACCAAAACCGGTCGTGACAAAAACGCGGCCGCCAGCAACCGAGACGCCACCACCGGACGCATCGGTCGGATTATCACGCACCGACGCCACAGAACGGGACCAGAGCGTCTGTCCCGCCGTTGATGTGGCCGTAACTGTGGCGCGGGCGTCCAGCGTATAGACAACCCCACCGGCAACAACCGGATCAGCCGTGATACGGGCGCGGCGGCTATTGCCTTCGCCGATGTCCACCGTAAAGACCGGGCTCAGTGCAGACCCAAGCGCTGGATGCGTGATCAGATGCGCAGCAGAGCCATTGCGATGCGTCCAATCGGCGTTGGCCCTGGTGGCCGGCAAGTTGGCCGGCTGCACCTGATTGACGAATGTGCCGGTGTCGCGCAGGTCAAACCGTTCGCCCGGCAGAATTACATCTTCTTCTCCGCAGGCGGCCAGAACGGCAAGCGCCAGACAAGTGCAGATCAAGGTTTTGGCTGTCACGATCTTCAATTCCTATCCGAGAAGTCTATTCCGCCTCATTGGCATCAGGCATGGGCGCATCGAGAGCAACAAGCAATGTTTGTACGCGATTCTGTAGCGTGCGGGAAATAGCCGCATCTTCCTCGATACGGCGAAGGGTAGCGATAGCATCGTCCGTATCACCCTCCTCCAGCGACAGATAGGCCAGTTGTTCCAGTGCCAACGGCCGGAACGGTTTGCCCGGCTGGCTGAGTTGATCAAGCGTTATACGTCTGGCTGCTGTATCGTCCGTCGGCAGCAACGCCCCTTTGAATGCGGCCAGATCACGATAGATCGGCGGGACTTCGCCGTTCGTAGCCAAAGCCGACAGGGTAGCCGCCGCTGCATCGGTGTCGCCTGCTTCCTGCTGTGCTGTCGCCGTCCATAGTGCAACCACGGCAACGCTTTCCCCCTCGGGCTGCATTGCAGATAGAACCTCGGCCTGAGCGGCGGGATCTTCGGCCTCGAGTGCGGCTATCAGGCTATCGCCCGTTGCTTCTGCCAACGCACGATCTTGTGCATTGCGATACTCAAAAAAGGCCGCACCACCAACAAGCGCCACAACCGCTGCCGCTGCAATCCAACCATAGCGCCGCAGATAGCCATACAGCTTTTCTCGCCGGACCTCCTCGGTGACTTCCTCGATAAAACTGTCCGGATTACTCACTCTGACCCCCGATGGTGGCGGATTGCGCTGACTTTGTCCGGTCGTACTTATCGTGAAGGCTGCCAGCTTGCCAAGGGCAGAGTCTTCATTTGCTGATGCGCAAAACAAGTGCATGCCAAAACTGACCTTGCGTGAACTTCTGTGAATCTGTAATCTGAACTGAATAGTTTAGTGAAAATGGTAAACCAAAAGCCTCATTGATCCGTATTAAAGTATGATTATGTGAAAGCCCGTCACATGAGCGCGCTGGATAAAAAGGACCCACAATGAAAATCTTCCCAGTGATCACCGCCTTGCTGGTGTCCGCAGTCCTGTATTTGATCGTGTTTGAACGCGATCAACTCCTCGGCTTTGCCAGATCATCCCCGGAGGAAGCAGCGGCGGAAGATGTGGCCGAAGAAGAAGTCGATGCTGATGCTCTGCCTAATGGAGTTGGCGTTGTCGCAATCCACTCGGTTGCGCAAACCATCGACAGCGCGGTCGTGATGCGTGGCCGGACCGAAGCCGCGCGCGAGGTCACGGTAGCAGCAGAAACCACCGGCAGAATGATCTCCGAGCCGTTGCGCAAAGGTGCTTTCGTCAACGAAGGCGATGTCCTTTGCCGTCTTGACCCCGGCACACGCGAGGCATCGCTGCTGCAAGCGCAAGGCGGCCTTGCCGAGGCTGAGGGCCGCATCCCGGAGGCCGAAGCCGCCCTTGCCGAAGCAAACGCCCGTGTTCGCGAAGCTGAAATCAACCTGAATGCGGCGCGGCGCCTGTCTGCTGATGGCTATACATCCGAAACACAGCTCGTTGCTTCGGAAGCATCCTCGGAAGCGGCTCTCGCCGGCGTGCAAAGCGCCAACGCAACCCTTGTTTCTGCAAGGGCTGGTATTCAGGCTGCTCAAGCTGCTGTCGCCGCAGCCGAACTAGAAATAGCCAACCTGGCGATAACGGCCCCCTTCTCGGGCCTGTTGGAGACGGATACAGCAGAACTGGGCTCGTTGATGCAGCAAGGTACGTCATGCGCCACAATCATCCAACTCGACCCGATCAAAATGGTCGGCTACGTTCCCGAAACCGATGTGGGTAAAGTCAGCGTAGGTGCTGCAGCGCAGGCGCGTCTGGTTGATGGGAAAGAGGTCGAAGGGCGCGTGACATTCGTTTCGCGTCGTGCGGATGACACCACACGGACATTCCAGGTTGAAGTCACCGTACCAAACGAAGGTCTGGTTATCAGCGACGGCGAAACCGCCGAGATTATCGTTGGCTCTGACGGACGTTTGGCGCATCTGATTCCGCAATCAGCCATGACGCTCAATGATGATGGTGCGCTAGGTGTCCGGACAATCGACGGGCAATCCACAGCGCAATTTATTCCGATTACGCTGCTACGCGACACGGCAGAGGGTGCATGGGTAACGGATTTGCCTGACACCGCAGACATTATCGTCGTCGGTCAGGAATTCGTTGTTGATGGCGTTACCGTCAATCCGACATTCAAAGAGGCAAAAGGATGACTGGATTAGTTGACTGGGCTGCCTCACGGGCACGCATGGTTCTGGCTTTTATCGCCCTGTCTTTGCTGGCAGGCGGTTTCGCCTATGTGAGCCTTCCCAAAGAAGGTGAGCCCGATATCGAAATTCCCGCCGTATTTGTATCGGTCCCCTTCCCGGGTATTTCGGCTGAAGACAGTGAAAAACTGCTCGTCAAACCGATGGAGACAGAGCTTTCGGATCTTGATGGTTTGAAAACCATGTCTGGCACCGCCTCCGAAGGTTATGCTGGCGTGGCGCTTGAGTTTGAATTCGGCTGGGACAAGACTGCTGTGCTGGCCGATATCCGCGACGCCATGAACTCGGCCGAGGCGCAGTTCCCCGACGGGGCCGAGCAATACTCCATTAACGAAATCAACTTTTCCGAATTTCCAATCATCATCGTCAACCTGACCGGTCAGGTCCCGGAACGGACGCTGGTTCAAATCGCCAAAGACTTGCAAGACCGCATAGAAGGTCTTGATGAGGTACTGGAGGCCGGTCTTGCCGGACAGCGCGATGAAATGCTTGAGGTCGTCATCGACCCCCTGAAGTTGGAGGCCTACAACGTCACAGCGAATGAGCTGATCAATGTCGTATCCAACAACAACCTGCTGATCGCCGCTGGTGAGGTTGAAACGGCACAGGGCGCGTTTGCCGTTAAAATTCCATCGTCTTTTGACGAACCGCAGGATGTTTACAATCTGCCAGTCAAAACAAATGGCGACCGGGTGATCACGCTGGGCGATCTGGCCACCATTCGCCTGACATTCGAAGATCGCGAGGGGACCGCCCGCTTTAACGGGGTGAACACCGTCGCCCTGCAGGTGGTCAAACGCAAAGGTTTCAACCTGATCGACACCTCCGCGCTGATCAACCAAATCGTCGAGGAAGAGCGCGCCAGCTGGTCCCCCGAACTGCAAGAGGCCGTCCAGATAGGGACGTCAAACGATCAGTCCCGCAGCGTTGCATCGATGGTCAGCCAGTTGGAAGGGTCCGTACTAACGGCTGTTGCGCTGGTGATGATCGTTGTTTTGGCGACATTGGGTACGCGTCCTGCTCTGCTCGTTGGGTTTGCCATCCCGACATCATTCCTGTTGTGCTTTGCACTGCTTGCAGTGATGGGCATTTCAATCTCGAACATTGTAATGTTCGGGTTGATCCTTGCCGTGGGGATGCTCGTCGATGGAGCCATCGTTGTCGTCGAATACGCTGACAAGCGCATACGTGAAGGGTCAGGGCCCATGCATGCCTATGTCGAGGCTGCACAACGAATGTTCTGGCCCATCATCTCGTCAACGGCGACCACGCTTTGCGCGTTCCTCCCCATGCTGTTCTGGCCGGGCGTGCCAGGCGAATTTATGGGCATGCTGCCAGTCACGTTGATCTTCGTGTTGTCTGCGTCTCTTATCGTTGCGCTGATCTATCTGCCGGTAATGGGCGGTGTGACAGGCCGGATGAGCCGCTTTTTTGGCAACACATCCGACGCCATGCGCAGCCGTCTTCCGTGGCTCGTTTGCGTGGCGCTGGTGCCCGTGGCGATCATGATCGTGTTCACCGGGGCCATGCTGACATTGAACCCAAGCTACTTATCCGGCGAAGCAGTGCAAACCGATGGCTTTGTTGCGTCACTTCCGGGTATTTTAATGTTCCTCGCTGGCGCGGTATTCATGTCTATCACGATGGGCGCGGCAAGAATTGAACGCGAGCAGAAGAACATCAAAGCTGGCTACCGCCGTTCTGCCTTTGGCCGCTTGATGCAGTTCATCGCTGGCAACCCAGTCATGCCGCTTGTATCGGTTGGGGCCGTCGCTTTCGCAGTTGTATCGATCTTTAGCTACTACGGCGCCAACAATAACGGCGTGGAATTCTTCGTAGAATCCGAACCCGAACAGGCCATTGTCTACGTCCGGGCGCGCGGGAATATGTCGTTGGCGGAAAAGGATGAACTGGTACAGCAGGTTGAAGAGATCGTCCTCGCCCACCCCGGCGTAGAAACCGCGTTTTCGTTCGCGGGTAACGGTGGTCTGAACACCGACGCCAGCGGCGCAAGCACCCCACGCGATACGATCGGTCAGGTGCAACTGGAAACCATTCCATGGGAAGAACGCGCCGGAATTGCCGAACTTGACGGCGATGTTGTATTGGATGAACTTCAGGAACAGTTAAACAAACTTCCCGGTATTGAGACGGAAATCCTTGCCCAGACCGGAGGTCCTGCGGACGGTAAGCCGGTACATCTGCGGATCTCGGGCGAAAATTGGGATGATATACGCGAAGCGACGGCAACCGCACGCGCCAAGTTTGACGGTACCAGCGGGCTGATCACTATTGAAGACAGCCTCCCCTTGCCCGGTATCGACTGGCAGATCGATGTCGATGTCGAAAAGGCTGGCCGGTACGGGGCCGATGTGGCGACTGTGGGGGCCATGGTGCAATTGGTCACGCGCGGCATCCTTCTTGACACAATGCGCGTCGATACATCGGACGAGGAAATCGACATCCGGGTGCGCCTGCCAGAGCAAGACAGGGTTCTATCCACGCTGGACACGCTGCGGGTCCGCACCGATAGCGGTCTGGTTCCGCTGTCGAATTTCATTAGCAGAACACCGGTTCAAAAACTGGCGCAGATCGACCGTGTAGATCAAAAACGGTACTTCGACGTGAAGGCCGATGTGGCCACAAATCTTTTCAGCCTGAAAGATGACGGGGAAGAGGTCGGCATCCTGCGCGAAGCGGAAAGCGGTGCGATCACCATTGGTGACACCTCGTATAGTGTTTTCCAGGTCGCCGAGGGCAAAGACCGGGCTGACGTACTTGCCTTTGACGGGCAAAACAATGCGAGCCTGACACCGATCAACGCGAACGAACGGATTGCAGCACTGACAGAATGGCTGGACACCAATCCGCTTCCCGCATCAGTCAATTGGGAATGGACCGGCGATCAGGAAGAACAAGAAGAATCAGGGGCATTCCTGATGCAGGCTTTTGCCGGTGCGCTGGGCCTGATGTTCATCATTCTGCTGGCGCAGTTCAACAGCTTCTACAACTCCTTTCTGGTGCTGATGGCCGTGGTCATGTCCACGGCTGGATCACTGGTGGGTATGCTGGTCATGGATCAGCCATTCTCAATCATCATGACCGGAACAGGGATCGTCGCACTTGCGGGGATTGTGGTGAACAACAATATCATCCTGATCGACACGTATCAGGAATACAGCCGTTATATGCCGCGGACAGAGGCGATCATCCGCACCGCCGAAGCCCGGATCAGACCGGTGTTGCTGACCACCATCACGACGATGGCCGGTCTTGCCCCAATGATGTTCGGCCTCAGCCTTGATTTCATGAATGGCGGCTATTCCATCGATAGCCCGACCGCCCTGTGGTGGAAACAGCTGGCCACCGCCGTCGTCTTCGGCCTTGGCATTGCCACCGTCCTGACGCTCGTCTTCACACCATCCATGCTGGCGCTGCGGGTCTGGTTTGTGACCTATGTCCAATGGTTTGCTCAGCTACTGGCGAAACTGTCGATGGGTCGCAGCAGCCGGGCCGCACGCGACTGGGCGCTGGCGCGTCAGGCACGACGGGTCAAAGCACCAGAATTTATCTGGACGGATGATGCGGATACTGATGAAAAGCCGCTCAACCTTGGCAAGCCGATGGCGGCCGAGTAACCAACAAACCTCACGGCTTCTTTAGAGCCGTGAGGTGCCATACCTTACACAGCTGCAGAGCTGACTGAACGGCTCATCACGGCCAGTGTCCGCCAAGCCAGCACCAACGCACACAACGCGCAGAGCGCAATGGCACCAATCATCGGCACCGCCGTTCCATCGAAAAAGGTTCCGGTCAGAACGACCATCGCGCCGCCTGTCACCATCTGCAAAGTCCCACCAAGCGACGATGCCAAACCGGCGATGTCACCATGCGGGTCCAGCGCCATGACCATTGTGGTTGGAATGATCAAACCCAGACAGGCATTGGCCAAAAACAGGCCCGTCACGATCACAGGTAAGCTGGCATAACCAGCAAGTCCGATCGCCAGCAAACCGACGGTAAACCCGACAAATCCGATCACCGCCCATCTAATTACGAGAACCACGCCCAGCCGTTCCGACAGTGGCCCTGCAGCCTGCGAAGCCGCAAAGAAACCGATGGCATTGATGGCAAAGGCGATACTAAAGCCCGTGGGGCTCAGCCCGAACTCGCCGGTGTAAACGAAAGACGCGCTCGCGATGAACACCATGAAGCTGGCAAAGCTGAAGCCGCCAATCAGGGTCAGCCCCATAAAGATGGGATCACGCACCAGCACTTTTATACCACGCCAAAGGTTATGCAGGTTCACTCGCACCCGCGCGCCCGGCCCGAGCGTTTCCGGCAAAGCGGTGGCGGTCAAAACCAAGCTCAACGCACCACCGATGCAAAGCACCCAGAAAATCAACCGCCAGTCGCCAATGCTAATCAAACCGGCGCCTGCCAGAGGGGCGAGCATGGGCGAGATGGAAATCACCAGCATCACCAAGGCCATCAACTTAGTCGCCTGCGGCCCCGTATGCAGATCACGGATGACGGCACGCGGCACAACCATCAACACGGCACCGCCCGCGCCCTGCAACGTGCGAAACGCGATCAACCAACCAATGGATGGGGACAATGCGCAGCCAATCGAGGCCAGCAGAAAAAGCGAAACCCCGACATATAGCGGTAGTTTACGCCCAACCTGATCGGCCCAAGGACCATAGACCATCTGAGCCAGCCCAAACGCCACGAAATACCCGATCAACGTCATCTGCACAGCCGCCACATCGGCATCCAGCCCCGCGGCGATATCTGGCATCGCGGGCAGATACATATCAATGGCGAAAGGGCCAACAGCCGACAATAGCCCCAGGATCAGGGCAGCACGAAACATAGACATAGGGAGGCGCTCCGAATTTGGATACCCTTCGACCCTAAGTCAGGTGGTATGGTTTGGCAATTGGCCAAACTCGACTTTCACGCCGAAAAAGAGAGCGCGAGCAGCTTTATGCGTACTCTTCCTCTGACTGTCGGTTCCACAACTGGGCATAACGCCCGCTATGCGCCAACAATTGTTCATGGCGGCCTTCTTCAACGATCACACCGTCCTCCAACACCACGATATGATCGGCATCAGCGATGGTTGATAACCGGTGCGCGATCGTGATCACTGTGCGCCCCTTGCCCATGGCTTTCAGCTCGGCCTGAATGTCCCTCTCAGTATCGGTATCAAGCGCACTGGTCGCCTCATCCAGCAAAAGGATTGGCGGGTTCTTCAGCAAGGTTCGGGCAATCCCCACCCGCTGCTTTTCCCCACCAGAGAGTTTCAATCCACGCTCGCCCACAGCGGTCTGATAACCGTCGGGCAGGCTTGTCACAAAATCGTGGATTTTGGCAGCCCGGGCGGCGGCGATGATCTCATCTTCCGATGCGTCCGGACGGCCGTAGGCAATGTTGTAGTGGATCGTGTCGTTGAACAGCACCGTATCCTGCGGCACCACACCGATTTGCGCATGCAGACTGTCTTGCGTCACATCACGCACATCCTGCCCGTCAATCAACAAGGCACCATCAGCGACATCATAGAACCGGAACAAAAGCCGCCCGATAGTGGACTTCCCGGACCCCGAAGAACCCACAATGGCCACGGTCTGTCCCGGCGCCACCGCGAGGGTAACACCTTTGAGGATCGGGCGCGCCGGATCGTAACCGAAAAACACGTCGCGCAGCTCCACCTGCCCGCCATTGACCGCCAAAGACGGGGCATCGGGCTTGTCCTTCACCTCTGCCGGCTGGCCCAGCAGATCGAACATATCGCCCATATCAATCAGGGCCTGCCGGATTTCACGGTAAACCGTGCCCAGAAAGTTCAGCGGCATGGTGATCTGGATCATGTAGGCATTGACCATCACGAAGTCACCGACAGTGAGATCACCCCGGCTGACACCAAGTGCCGCCATCACCATCACGGCAACCAATCCGCTTGTAATCAGAAGCGACTGACCAAAATTCAGAAAACCGAGCGAATAATTGGTACGGATCGCGGCATTCTCATACTGGGCCATTGCACGATCGTAGCGAGCGGCTTCCCACGCCTCGGCCCCGAAATACTTCACGGTTTCGAAATTCAGCAGGCTATCGATAGCCTTCTGGTTCGCATCCGTGTCCTGATCGTTCATCTCTTTGCGGATTTTGACCCGCCATTCGGTGACCTTGAACGTGAACCAGACATAAAGCGCAATCGTCACAACAACGACCGTCAAGTACCAGACATCAAATAGAAAAAACAGAATGACCGCGATCATCAAAAGTTCAAGAACCAGCGGCCCAATGGAAAACAACAGAAACCGCAGCAGGAAATCAACACCCTTCACACCGCGTTCGATCACACGGGACAGACCGCCAGTTTTGCGGTTGATGTGATAACGCAAGGACAAGCGGTGGATATGGGTAAACGTCTCACCCGCAAGCTGTCGCAGCGCCCGCTGCCCAACCCGCGTGAACACAACATCGCGCAATTGCTGAAAACCAACCGTCATCAGCCGGGAAAACCCATAGGCCAAGGTCAGCCCAACAGCGCCAAACCCCAAAAACGTCGCTGCATCCGCCGTTTCCGGGGCCAGCGTATCCACCGCCTGCTTGTACAGCATCGGCGTCAGCACAGCGATCACCTTCGCCAGCAAAAGCACGGCTATAGCAATCACAACCCGGCGCTTGACCCAGGCCTGCCCTTCTGGCCACAGATAAGGAACGACCCTCCGGATCACAGACCAGCCCTGCACCTGCGCATCGTTGAAATTGGCATCAGTTTTGGACAGTCGGCGCATACAGGTCTCCAAGATCAACGGCCACAATAACTAGGCCGTCAGTCGAGGATTGACCAGTGCGAGAACGTCTATGATGCGGTCAACTTACCCATTGCATCCCACAGTTCGATGAAAGCCGAAGCATTCTGGCATCATTGATGCTATGCTCTGACCAAACAAAACCCGAGGTACGTAATGCTCTTGAATTATCTCTACTCCAACTTTCTCGAGGAAGCATCATTTGCACCATCTTGCGGAGTGTCGGTGCAAACACTGACCGCGATGATCAACGCCCGTGTTTTTCCGACCGCTTCCTACGTTTATCACAGCAGCGGGCGCTCGGTGTCCTTCGTCAGCGATTTTGATGACGATGGCACATACCGTTTTCATCTCAAAGGCCAACAAAAGTGGTTCGAAACGATCCAACGGTTCGGGCTGGATACAGAAGATCGCGCCCATTCCCACTTTTTCCAAAGATATGATGCAGCCGAACAAACCTTCCTGTCGGGTGGTCTAGGACAGCAACTCGCCTCCTTCGCGCCCGACATCCCGAAAAAATTTGACGGCGAACATGCGATTGCGACATGGAACCACTTTCTGGGTGGCGTCTACGGCGTGTGTACCAGAGACGGCCAGCCCGAAACCGTTTTCCTGAAACAGGCAGGCGTCATGTTCATAGAAAAGATGATCGCCAAAGGCCCTGGATCGCTTTCCGCCGCTGAGACAGCATTGCTGGAACGCGCGGTGGCGCTTCTGGACGATGTCGAATCCGACTTCGCAGCACATGAAGTTGCGCAATCATCGCGACAGCGGTGCATCGTCGACGTCCGTTCCAACTTTCTGTCACAAAAGGCGGCTTAGGTCCGACTGGTCAGCAAACGCAGACCGGCCAGGGCAAAGAAAGTCCCCAGAACACCTTGGATCACGATCAACTTCGAGGCGTAGGTCGCCAAAAACGCCACCCCTTCATAGATCCATCTTCAATTCATATTGCCCCTCGATTGCTTCCGCACCGACATGATTCATTAACCTGCGAAAGACTGCATCATCCTGTTGCACATTGATGAACCGCAAAGGTTTACCCGCAAGATGGCGCCGGGCCGCTCCGACAAGCGCTGAACCCACTCCTGCGCGACGCGCATCCTTGCGAATGGCAAACTGATGCACCGTGCCGGTCTTTTCGGTTGCAACCACGAAACCCACCAGACCAGCAGCGTCCGCCAAAGTTAGGCAAAGCAGATGCCCCGCAATCGCATCCAAAGACAGGTCATCGTTCTGCCAGGAAGGTTCCCAATCACGCAGTTCGCCGACACGCTCCCGGATGTTGGGCCAATCCACGCGTTCCAATGTGTCCGCTACCACGACCGCTTCCGACTGCTCAGGTATCTCATAGCAATCCAGCGAACGGGTTTGGGTCATACCCAGCGAATAGTACAGTTTTGCGGCGGTTTCATTGATCCGCAAAACTTCGGTCTGGAAAGAACGAACGCCGATGGCCTTTAAGCCCGCAAGACAATCCACCGCCATCGCGCGGGCAAGACCTCGTGACCGAAACACGGGTCTTGTCCCGCTTGAAATCAGGTAAGACTTCGTTCCACGAACCGCGGTAAGCCAAATCGCCGCCACTTCCCCTTCGATCAAAGCAACACGCGAGCTCGGCAGGTCCAAACCTCGCTGGCGTGTCATAACCTCGAACGACGATGCACTGAGCTTCAACGGGATTGCGTAGTCGGAAAACGCATCTTGCATCGCCTCACGCAACTGTTCGTTCGTAAAGCCAACCGCAGAAACCACTTCAAACATTTGCTGTCGCCCGATCCTGTGTGATGTTTAACCTGCTACCTATCTCTAATCACAAAATCGTCGTTGCCGATATCTGACGGGACCAGTCTACTGCCCTGTCTCTGGTATCCGGAATATCTGACCCGGATAGATCAGGTCGGGGTCTTTGATCAGATCGCGATTGGCCTCGAACACTGCGACATACATAATGCCATCGCCAAAATTTTCCTGAGCGATCGCCCATAAGGTGGCACCCGGCTGCACCGTTTTGACCGCAACCTCAAATCCTTCCTCTTCCGTCTGATCAGACAAGGCGGCAGCGACATCTTCGGCCTCTTCGCGTTTAAACGGCGTCTCGATCCGCGACACAACCTGACCCTCGTCATCCAACTCATCAATCCGCAGAGTGTACACGCCTGTATCAACATCAGGCAGATCGGTTCGCCAGTCACCGCCCTCCAAAACCGGTGAGGTCGTGACGGGGGTGTTGTCGATATAGATTTGGACCTCGCCTTCCCCGCTTGCCCGCCCGGACAATTGCACCTCTCCTGTGGGGTTATAGGTAATGGCATCAAGCGCCACGTTTTCGGGTGGTTCCAGTTCCGGAGCCTGAACGACACGCACGCCGTCGGCATCGGCTTCCAACACGGCAGGCGGCTCTGCAGCTGGTGGTGGTGGCGGTGTGACAACAGGTTCAACGACCTCTGGCGCGGGGGTGACAGCAGGCGCTGCGGCCACTTGTTCTTCCTCCTGACTTGGCTCAACCGTTGGCGGTGCAGGTGCCGCAAATGCATCCACGATATATGATGTCGCCGAAGATACTGCCGCACCATCCGGGTCAGCAACAAGCGACAGCTTACGCGGCCGGTCCGATGGTTCGGCCACCGGGAAAGCCACGAAACTGCCCGATGCATCCGCAGTGACGCGCTCAATCGCTTCACGGGCAAGAATGATATCAATGATCTGCCCCGGCTCGGCCCGTCCAGCCACAACCATGCTGCCATCGGGATTAACCCGGAAGGTATCAAATTCCGGCGCCTTGGCCTGCTGCGCAGCCAGTGCGGGCGTCTCGGCTGATGTTTCAGGGGCTTGGGTAACGTCAACGGATGGTGTCACATCCTCAACCAGATCGGTGACAACCTCGGCAGGATTGTTCTTGAAATACCAGATACCACCAATCACCACAGCGATGGTGATAAAGGCCCCGGCAGCCAAAACGACGTTATTTTGACCCTGATCTGACACCGCGTCACATTCCCTTCGGCATAAATGCAAATGATATAGCACACTTGGTTGAGCGACCCTAACAACCTCGTTAAGACCGGTCAAAGCCGCATACCCTCAAAGGAGATGACGATCATGGCAAATCAACGATCAGTTTGCGTCTATTGTGGGTCGCGTGATGGGGTGTCCCCCGCCTACGCAGAGGCGGCAAAGGCAACCGGACAGATGCTCGCCGACAATCGGTGGCGACTTGTCTACGGGGCCGGCGATGTGGGTCTGATGGGCCAGGTCGCCAACGCGGTCCAATCCGCTGGCGGGGCAACCTTCGGCGTGATCCCTACCCATCTGATGGATTGGGAGGTCGGCAAACGCGATCTCGACAGTTTCATTGTGACCGAGACAATGCACGAGCGCAAAAAGGTCATGTTCATGAACGCTGATGCGGTCGTCGTTCTGCCGGGTGGTGCCGGATCGTTGGACGAATTCTTTGAAGCACTCACCTGGCGACAGCTGAAACTGCATGCCAAACCGATTTTCCTGTTGAACATCGACGGTTTCTGGGACCCACTTTGGACCCTGATGGAACATGTCGTGGCCCAAGGCTTTGCTGGCGACAACATACTGTCATTCGCACAGATGGTTCCCGATATCCCCACTTTGGAGACTGCCTTGCTCAAGGCGCTTTAACCTACTTCCAAGATGAGCGCCGCGCAGGCTCGCGATACATGAACTTGTCCCGCAGCGCGCCCAAATCAATCAATCTGAAACCAATGCAAAGCCATTGGCCAAGGGCCTCCACGCCACCACGGTCAAAAGCGCCGCACCAATTGCGGCAACGGTAAATGGCATCACCAGCGCAATCTCGCGCGACATGGCACCCTCCGCTACGCTGACGATCACCCCCGAAAGAAGCAACCCGATCGGCATCATGCCCCAAGCCAGAAGCCGATAGATGCTGTTAACCCTGCCAAGCAGCTCATTTGGGATCGCCCTCTGACGATAAGATACTGATACCGTGTTCCAAACCAATCCAGTGAACTCAAACGCGGCCAGCACCAACGCCAACGCAAAACCGTTTGGGGCAAGCGGAATGGCTACAAATGCCACGGCAGAGGCAAGGGTCATCCATTGCGCCGCGGGCCCCGGTCCCATCCACTTCACGACCCGCTCAGCCATAAAACCACCAAGGATACCACCGACAGCCCCAGCGGCGAGGATCAATCCGTAACCCCGCGCCCCAAGTCCCAGATTTTCCTGCACGTAAAGAACAAGACCGATGACCACCATCTGGTGCAAAAGGTTCCACGCACCCGTTATAATGGCAAGAAGCCGGAGCAGCGGCGCGTCCCGCAGGAACGCCATCCCCTGCCCCAGTTCAACCTTCCAGTGTCGGGGTTCCGTCCGATCGGGTTTGAAATCGCCTCGCAATCCAAACATCAGGAAGACCGCCAGTACAAACACCACCGCATTCAAGGCAAATGGAAACCAGATTACCCAGGCAATCAGAAACGCACCAACAGCAGGCCCCAAGAGCGAGTTCCCGACAAGCTCGACACTCCACAGCCGCCCGTTGGCGCGTTCCAGACGATCATGAGGAACAATCGCGGGAAGCATCGACTGCGCGGCGTTGTCCCTGAAAACCTCGGCTATTCCGACCAACAACGCACATGCCAGCAGCGCGCCAAACAGGATCGGCATGGCAGTGCCATCCTCCGGAGGGGTTGCCAGAGGCATCGACAGCATAACAAAAATGGCCGCCAGCCCGAAGGCCACGGCCCTCAAGATATCCATGGCGATGATCAAACGGCGGCGATCCACTCTGTCGGTGATGACGCCGGCAGGAAGTGCAAACAGAAACCATGGCAGACGAAGCGCGACAGGCATGAGTGCCACCAAAATTGGATCTCGGCTGAGAAGGGATGCGATCCAGGCCCAAACAACTACAGCAATACCATCAGCGAGGTTTGTCATGCCACTTGCGGCGACGAATCGCGACAACTGACCAGATAAGGATTTCACTGCCATATGAAAGGGTTGCGCCTATGTCTTGTTACGTTGATTCAACTCTAATTTCTCAAGCCAAGTTGAGGTCAACCAACAAAACCCGCCTCAACCGCGTGACGCCTTCAACTCCAACGCATCCTGCAACACGCCAAGCACCGCATCCGATGGCACATCCGACGTTATAAACGCATCGCCAATACCCCGCGCGAGGATAAAGCGCAGTTTCCCGTCCAGCACCTTTTTGTCCTGCGCCATCAGGGCCAACAACCCTTCCGCATCGGGCAGACCGCCATCAATATCGGCCATATCCACCTTCATCCCCATCTGGCGCATATGGGCGCGAACACGGCTGGGGTCCTCCTGCGAACACAGACCCATGCGGGCCGATAGCTCAAACGCCAGCGCGCAACCGACAGCGACACCTTCACCATGCAGCAACCGGTCGGAATAGCCCGTTGCAGCCTCCAAGGCATGACAGAACGTGTGCCCCAGGTTCAACAGGGCGCGGTCCCCCTGCTCTGTCTCGTCCCGCTGCACGATATCGGCTTTCATCTGGCATGACCGGGTAACAGCCTGCACGCGGGCGACCATATCGCCTGCGGCCAGCGCGGGCCCCTGCTCTTCCAACCACTCGAAAAATGCGGCATCGCCCAGCAGTCCATATTTGACCACCTCACCATAACCCGCCAGAAAATCGCGCGGCCTGAGCGTACCCAGCAAAGCCGTGTCGGCCAGCACCAGACTTGGTTGATGAAACGCGCCCACAAGGTTCTTGCCGTGGGGCGAATTGATCCCGGTCTTCCCCCCGACCGAGCTGTCGACCTGCGCCAGCAGCGATGTGGGTATCTGCACAAAGCGTACACCACGGCGCAAAACAGCGGCAGCAAATCCGGCCAGATCCCCAATCACCCCGCCACCAAAGGCAATCACGACATCGCCCCGCTCTACTTTCTGCGACAGCAGCCATTCGACCGATTGCTCTAGCGCAGACCAGCTTTTTGTGGCCTCACCGGGCGGCAGGATCAGTGCGTCCGATCCTATCCCAGCCTGCGCCAGCCCCGCTTTCAAGGCTTCCAGATGCAATCCTGCCACAGTGGCATCGGTGAGAATACAGACATGACCGCGACCGCCCAAAGGCGCAACATACGCACCCACCTGCGGCAGCAAATCAGGGCCAATATGAATGTCATAGGCGCGTTCGGCCAGATCGACATGCACAGTTTGGGTAAGTGACATCAAGCCGTCTCCAGAATATCGGGGCGGGTCAGCAACGTATCGATGACCCTCTGTGTCGTCTGATCGATACTGGCATCATGCACAACGGCAACATGCAAGGCCGCCTGCGCATAAATCGGGCATCGTTCATTATAAAGAGCCTTCAACGTCGCCTTGGGATCAGCAGTGCGCAACAGCGGGCGCGTATCTTTGTGGCGAACCCGGTTCCACAACGTCGAAAGATCAGCATTCAACCATACTGAAACGCCCAATTCGGCAATTGCATTGCGGTTATCTTCCAACAAAAAGGCCCCGCCTCCGGTCGAAACCACCCCTGGCGGGCCAGACAGCAGGCGGCGCACCACTTCTGCCTCGCGCTTGCGGAAAAATGCTTCACCGTCACGGGCAAAGATTTCGGCAATGCTTGCCGCGGCGGCCTCTTCGATAGCCGCATCGCTGTCCATGAAATCAACGCCCAGACATTCGGCCAAAGCGCGGCCAATCGCAGTCTTGCCCGAGCCCATCATGCCCACCAATACCACGGTTCGTTTTAGCTGAAATTCTGCGTCGTCCACCAAGGCCGAATACCCCCAAACCCGTCCCAAAAGATAGGTCACGGGCCGCTTACCTCAAAAATTGCGAAATCAATGCCGTGATCTTGCATAAAAGACCATATACAATCAGCATAATAGGTGGCGTTCAGACCACCGATGAGGCAAGAAAACAAAAATTGAGGCAAGTTATGTGGCGGCTTATTAAAGCACTGTTGTTTTTGATCATTCTGGCTGGCGTGTGTCTTATTGCCTATGCATATATTGGACCTGTCTTCTTTCCGGCAGATTTTGCGCCACCTGCTGAAGAAGTCACGGCCCCTATCACATTGGAAACGAACTGAAGTGAAACACTTGGTTTTGGCTGCGCTGACCTCGATCATCGCCAGCCCCGTCCTGTCCCAGGCCGATGACAAGCCGCTTTCGGCTATTGATTGGCTGTCGGAAAGCGTTGAAACGGAACCGACGGTTGCCGAACCACCGATCGTGGGCAACGCAACCCCGCCTAATATCACGGTCACTCCTCTCGATCAGCCATCCAAAGACGTTGTGGGACTTCTTCCCTCTAACGTCACCGGCCTGCCGCGCGACATGTGGGCCGCCAGCGATGAAGACACACTGGTCACACTTATAATGGCAAAACAGCCAGAAATGCTGCCAGCCATGCAGGATCTTCTGAAAGTGCTGCTACTGGCAGAAGCTGATCCGCCCTTCGATGCAGGGCCGGATGGCGCATTATTTCTGGCCCGCGTGGACAAATTGCTCGATCTGGGCGCACTGCAACCAGCGCAATCGCTTATCGAAAGGGCCGAACCCAACACTGGTCCTCTTTTCCGGCGTTGGTTTGACGTGGCTCTGCTCACCGGGACCGAAAACGCTGCATGTGACCATATGGACAATAATCCGGTTGTAGCCCCCACCTACAGCGCACGCATTTTCTGTCTGGCACGCAATGGTGACTGGCAAACAGCCGTGCTCACGCTGAATACCCACCGCGTTCTGGGCGACATTACCCCACAGGAAGAGACGCTGATCACCCGCTTTCTCGATCCCGAACTGGCGGATGGCCAGGAACCGCTCGACCCTCCAGCCCGGATTAGCCCTCTCGTGTTTCGCATGCATGAGGCCATCGGCGAACGGCTGAACACACCCAGCCTGCCGCTCGCCTTTGCCCATGCTGATCTGGGCAGCACGACAGGTTGGAAAGCACAGCTGGAAGCAGCCGAACGATTGGCCCGACATGGCGCCGTGTCCGAAAATGTCCTGCAAAAGTTCTATACGGCCCGCACCCCCGCCGCATCAGGCGGTATTTGGGACCGTGCCGAAGCGATACAGCGGTTCGATACGGCAATGCAGGCGCGCAATCCAAATGCCATTGGCCGGGCGCTTCCCGGTGCGTGGGGGGCCATGAAAGAGGCCAAGACCGAGGTCGCATTCGCCAAAATCTACGGTTCCGACCTGCAAAAGCTGCCGCTAAGGGGTGTAGCTACCGATATGGCCTTCACCATCGGCCTGCTGTCGCCCGATTATGAAGGGGTCGCACTGGCGGCGAGCGACAGAACCGGCGCAGATGCCTTTCTCGTCGCAATCGCCCGCGGTGTCCCGCAAGAGGTATCGGTCGGTGACCCGCTGGAACTGGCTATTCAGGCTGCCTTCAACGGCGCATCCCCACCTGCAGAGCTGACGTCGCTTGCTGAAAACGGCAAATTGGGCGAAGCATTGCTGCGATCCATCGCCGTCTTCGGCCAGGGCTACGACGGTGACACAACCGCAATTACCGACGCGCTCGCGCTGATGCGCAGCGTCGGGATGGAGGGCGTCGCCCGTCAGGCCGCACTTCAATTGATGATACTGGAACGGTCGCCGTGACACCCGACCATCCCATGGCACGCTGGGTTCAGGTGTTTCTGGAAGCGCAAGCCGCCGAACTGGATGCGGCGACCAACACCCAGCTTGCCTATGCACGCGATCTGACCAAGTTTGCCGAATGGCTGGCGGACAAGTCGCTACACTACAGCACAGCCACCCAGGACCATATCGAAAGCTATCTGATCGAATGCGAGGCCGAGGGTCTTGCAAAAACCACCCGCGCCCGGCGGCTGTCAGCGATCAAACAACTCTACCGTTTCGCATTCGAGGAAGACTGGCGCGAGGATAACCCCGCCATCCAGATCAAAGGCCCCGGCAAGCCAAAACGTCTACCAAAAACACTTGATATCAATGAGGTAGAGCACCTTCTTGAAGCCGCCCGGAACACCCCGAAAGAGGCACTGCGCAACACCTGCCTTATGGAACTTCTCTATGCCACCGGTATGCGCGTCACCGAACTGGTCAGCCTGCCGGTCAGCGCCGCACGGGGCGACCCCCGAATGCTGCTGGTGCGCGGTAAGGGCGGCAAGGAACGATTGGTCCCTTTATCGCCATCCGCACGGGAGGCGTTGGCAACTTACCTCAAAGAACGAGACGCGGCAGAAGACACCGCCAAGCAAGACGGCAAACCACCGTCCAAGTTCCTCTTCCCCTCGCGCGGCAAAGCAGGGCATCTCACCCGGCATCGGTTCTTCGGGCTCATCAAGGAGTTCGCCGTCGCGGGCGGTGTATCGCCCGAAAAAGTGACGCCGCACACCCTGCGCCACGCTTTCGCGACGCATCTTCTGGCCGGGGGTGCGGATTTGCGATCCATCCAAACCATGCTCGGCCATGCGGATGTTGCAACGACAGAAATCTACACCCATGTCTTGGACGAACGGCTCAGTGAACTGGTGATGGAGCATCACCCGCTGTCAAAATCAAACAAGGCGCGGCAGAAGTCTTGATGCCGACCGTTCGAAACCCCATAATCATTTTGTTTCCCCACTGAAGGCCCCTGATGGACCCCACAACATTCGACGTCGCTTTTTGGATCACTGCCGGAGCGATTATTGTTCTTCTTTTCCTGTCCGGTTTCTTTTCCGGGTCTGAAACTGCGCTCACCGCCGCATCGCGGGGCAAGCTGCGATCAGCAGCGGGCAAAGGCTCCAAAGGAGCCCAGCGGGCGCTTGACATAACAGACGACAATGAACGCCTGATCGGCTCTGTCCTGCTGGGAAACAACGTAGTTAACATTCTCGCGACGTCATTGGCGACGGCGGTACTGACCAAGGTTTTCGGCCAGAACGGCGTGGCTGCAGCAACACTGATCATGACACTTCTGGTGCTGATTTTTGCAGAGGTTCTGCCCAAGACCTTCGCGATCACGAACCCTGAAATGGTGGCGTCGCGGGTTGCGGGGCCAATTGGGATCGTTGTGCTGGTATTTTCGCCCATCGTTACCGCTGTCCGCTATCTGGTGCGGGGCATTCTGCGGGTCTTCGGTGTGAAAACCGATCCCGACAGCCACATTCTGGCAGTTCGCGAAGAAATCGCCGGCGCCCTGCAACTGGGCCACTCCGAAGGCATCGTGGAAAAAGAGGATCGCGACCGCATCCTCGGCGCGCTTGATCTGAACGAACGGGCCGTTGAAGAGGTGATGTTACACCGCTCTGGCATCGAAATGATCGACGCCGACGAGCCAGCACAAGACATTCTGGCGCAGTGTCTCGAAAGCCGGCACACGCGTTTGCCGCTCTACCGTGGTGAGCCTGAAAACATCGTTGGCGTGATTCACGCCAAGGATTTGCTGCGTGCAATGCACAAGCTTCTGGGCGGTGGCAAGGTCGACGCAAAGAGCCTCGCCGATTTCGACGTCATGCGCGTCGCGATGGAACCCTATTTTGTGCCCGAAACGACCACGCTTGACGACCAGATGCGCAATTTTCTGAAGCGGAAAACGCATTTTGCGCTGGTCGTTGATGAATATGGGGCCTTACAAGGGCTGATCACACTTGAAGACATCCTAGAAGAGATCGTGGGCGAAATTGCCGACGAGTTCGACGCAGATATAGTCGATCAGATCGCAGCCACTTCCGACGGGGCCTTTGTTGTTGATGGCACCATGACAATCCGGGATCTCAACCGCGCCCATGACTGGAACCTGCCAGATGAAGAGGCCAACACCATCGCCGGTCTGGTCATTCACGAGGCGCAGATGATCCCGGTCGAGGGTCAGGTGTTTTCTTTCCACGGCTTCCGCTTCGAAGTCATCGAAAAAGATGAAAACCGCATCGCCACGCTGAAAGTCCACCAGCTTTAGGCCCCTTACCCTTGTATCCGGCTGACCTTGGGTCAATGCTGTCTTATTCACATCTGAAATAAGGACAGCGTCATGCAACGTCATTTGTTTTCTTCGTGTGTGTTAAGTCTTTGTGTGGTTACCCCCATCTACGCTCAGGACGCCGCTGACACGGTCGCTCCGGAGGCAGGAACCGAAACCAGCGCCAGCTTCGAAGGCCTCTCCCAAGCCGCGCAGGACGCATTGGTGGCCAAGTCGGAAGGTCGCCCGGTCAGCGCCGAAAACTGGATGGTGGCGGCGGCAAACCCGCTCGCCGTTGAGGCAGGTTCAGACGTTCTTCGCCAAGGTGGCACCGCCGCCGATGCAATGGTCGCCGTGCAAACCGTGCTTGGATTGGTCGAGCCGCAATCATCTGGCCTTGGCGGCGGGGCCTTCCTCGTCTGGTACGACGCGGCATCGGGTGAGATCACCACTCTCGACGGTCGCGAAACCGCACCACTGAACATCACGCCGACGCTTTTCCAGGATGATGCAGGCGAACCGCTGGAATTCTTTGATGCCGTGGTCGGCGGCCTCTCTGTCGGCACCCCCGGTACGCCAAAACTGATGGAAGACGCACACAGACGTTGGGGGAAAGCCAACTGGGCCGACCTGATGACGCCCGCCATCACATTGGCAACTGATGGTTTCACTGTATCGCCGCGCCTTGCCAACGCCATCGGCGAATCCGCCGAAAGCCTGCAACGCTTTCCAGCGACGGCCGAGTATTTCTTCCCGGACGGCACAGCGCTTGGCGAGGGTGACACGCTCACCAATCCCGCCTATGCCGACACTTTGCAACAGATCGCATCGCAAGGCACCGACGCCTTTTACACCGGCGCAATTGCCGAAGATATCGCAGCCACCGTGCGCAACGCTGAAGGCAACCCCGGCAGGCTCTCGACCATGGACCTCGCGCTCTACGACGTGGTTGAACGCGACCCCGTTTGCGTCCCCTACCGAACATATGAGGTTTGTGGCATGGGCCCACCCTCTTCCGGCGCACTGACCGTCGGACAGATCCTCGGGATCGTGAATAACTTCGTCATCGATGATCCGACGGATGCAAACACATGGCGTCTGATCGGCGACGCCTCCCGCCTCGCCTTCGCGGACCGGGGTCGGTACATGGCCGACAGCGACTTCGTCCCGATGCCCACCGAAGGACTGGTTGATCCCGCCTATCTCGAAGAACGGGCAAACCTTATCGAAGGGGACAGGACTGACGGATTTGTAGCCCTTCCAGACGTGTCACCGGGCGACCCAGAATGGGACCATGCCCAGCTTTGGGGCGACGATGCCAGCCTCGAACTACCCTCAACCTCCCACATCTCTATCGTTGACAGCTATGGAAACGCGCTGTCGATGACCACAACCATCGAAAACGGGTTCGGATCACGGCTCTTTGTGCGGGGCTTCCTGCTCAACAACGAACTGACGGATTTTTCCTTTGAAACGCATGAGGGCGGATACCCTGTCGCCAACCGGATCGAACCCGGAAAAAGACCGCGCTCATCCATGTCACCGACCATCGTCACCGAAGACGGCGCGCCCATTCTCGTTGTCGGCAGCCCCGGCGGCAGCCGCATCATCGGCTACGTCGCCAAAACTATCATCGCCCATCTCGACTGGGGCATGGATGTCCAACAAGCCGTCGCAATGCCGCATCTGGTCAACCGTTTCGGCACCTACGACATCGAGGAAAACAGCGACATGGTCGACTTCGAAGGTCCATTGACCGATCTTGGCTACGAAGTTGAGGTCCGTGACCTCAACTCCGGCCTTCATGCTATCGCCATCGGTGACACCCTCACTGGCGGGGCGGACCCACGGCGCGAAGGTATCGCACTTGGCGAATAAACCAGGGCGCGGCTAGGGCCGCGTCCTAATTCCCCTTGAACAGGCTGCCCAATATCCCACGCACCAACCGGCGGCCTGTGGTCCCTTTCAGCTCCTTGGTAACAACCGAAGCCAAAGCACTGCCAAACCCGCTGCTGGACGACTTTTTCGACGAACTCGTCTTGCCATCATACCGGCGCGCGGCTTTGTACTCGCGTTCTTTCTCTTCTAGCGCTTCCTCTTCCGCTTCGGCTGCTTCCGCGGCCTTGGCGGCGTCATCGGCACGTTTTGCCAACATCTCGGATGCACTTTCACGATCAAGCGGCGTGTCATACTTGCCCGCCATCTCCGAAGCGTTCATGATCTCCTTCCGTGTCGCGGCATCAATCGGCCCCAACTGCGATGATGGGGGGCGGATCAATGTACGCTCCACCATCTGCGGAATACCCTTTTCATCAAGGAATGAGGTCACGGCCTCACCCGTACCCACCTCCTGAATGGCCTCACTGGTAGCAAAAGCGGGATTATCACGATAGGTTTCCGCCGCCTGTTTCAGCTCCTTGCGGTCCTTGGCAGTAAAGGCGCGCAAGGCGTGCTGCACCCGGTTGCCCAATTGGCCCAAAACATCTTCGGGAATATCAGCAGGGTTCTGCGTGACAAAATAAATCCCCACACCTTTGGAGCGGATCAGCCGGGCGACCTGCTCGACCTTATCGACCAGCGCTTTGGGGGCGTCGTCGAACAGCAAATGCGCCTCATCAAAGAAGAACACGAGCTTCGGTTTGTCAGGGTTGCCGACCTCGGGCAGTTCCTCAAACAGTTCCGACAAAAGCCACAGCAGGAACGTGGCATACAGCCGGGGCGAGCCCATCAGCTGATCCGCAGCCAGAATATTGATCATACCCCGCCCATCTGCATCGACACGCATCAGATCAGCCAGTTCCAACGCAGGCTCACCAAACAAGGCCTCACCACCCTGATTCTCGAGCACAAGCAACTGACGCTGGATCGCCCCGATCGAGGACTTCGCGACATTGCCGTACCGGGTCGACAACTCGTCAGCATGATCACCAACCCAGACAAGCAACGACTGCAGGTCTTTGAGATCCAGCAGCGGCAGCCCCTCTTCGTCAGCCGCCCGGAATGCAACATTCAACACACCTTCCTGCGCATCCGACAGTTCCATCAACCGGGCGAGCAGCAACGGGCCCATCTCGGCCACCGTCGCGCGGATGGGATGGCCTTGTTCGCCAAACAAATCCCAAAAAGTGACCGGAAAGGCGTCGTAGGTCAGATCAAAACCAATGGTTTTGCTGCGTTTGGTAAATGCCTCATGCAGCTTGAAATCTTCCGATCCGGCGACGGCCAAGCCGGATAAGTCACCTTTTACGTCCGACAAAAACACCGGCACACCCGCAGCGGCAAATCCCTCTGCCATGATCTGCAAGGTCACGGTTTTCCCTGTACCCGTGGCACCTGCGACCAACCCGTGGCGATTTGCCTTGTTTAACAAAAGGTTCTGCGGCGATCCATATCCTTCGCCACCGCCACCAATAAATACGTTGCCCATAGTGTCCCCCGCGCGCAATCATGTCATTGGCGGCCAAAATACATCTTTAACTCTTCCATGCCAGACTAATCATGTTGACGCTGCGCGGTTACCTGCAAATGTCGTTGACAAATTTCCTCCTTGTTGACTGGCCGTGCCTTCTGGCACGGCTTTTTTTATCAAATCGGGTCAAAATAACGCGCCAAACCATTGAATTCGCTGTTGACGGCCTGAAAATCCTTACGTAGTTTTTTGATAATTAGTCGGCCTAGTTCGACGGGGAGAAACTGAAAAGGGGTCCATATCGGGCCCTTTTTCTTTGCGCTCTGTCCTGACCAAAAGTTGAGCGAAAGAATGCCCAACCCCCACGATTTGCCCCTGACACCAACAAATACGCGTGTTAAGCCGCCTCGCAAAACAAGTCCAAGGGACCTCTTCATGCACACTACCATCAAATCACTTTTCATCGCCGCACTGATCGCAGGCAGCAGCACCGCTTACGCGCAAGAGACTGCACCGGCCGAGGAAGAAACCCCACCGGCGGCAGAACAGACACCTGAAACAGAGCAGGCACCTGAGACAGAAACACCTGAAGCAGAGACCCCCGCCGAGGATGGATCAAACCCCGGCAGTGATCTGAACCTGGGCGAGTCGACCGGCCCCCAAACTGGTCAGCCCTATATTCTTGAGGAATTCGGCGACTGGGCCATGCGCTGTATCAAGGCCGAAGAAGGCCAGCCCGATCCGTGCCAGCTTTATCAATTGCTGAAAGACGGCGAAGGCAACGATGTTGCCGAAGTCAGCATGTTCCGTCTGCCTGAAGGCGGCGAAGCTGTCGCCGGTGCGACAATCGTCGTGCCACTGGAAACTCTTCTGACCCAACAGCTGACCATCGCCGTGGATGGCGCAAACGAACGGCGCTACCCATTCACCTTCTGCAACCGGGCCGGCTGCGTCGCGCGTGTGGGCTTCACCGCCAATGACATCGCACAATTCCGGCGCGGAAACGCGGCCACACTGCGCCTCGTACCCGCAGCGGCCCCAGCGGACGAGGTCGTTCTAAATATGTCTCTGACCGGCTTCACTGCCGGGTATGAAGGCGTCGTGACGCCCAACAACCAATAAGCATCGCTGGCAGGGCCTGAGAAATCAGGCCCGCCGCAGCGCCAGCACGGCATTCAATCCGCCGAACGCAAACGCATTGGACAAGGCCACCTTAACCTCGGCCTCACGCGCCTCATTCGGCACGACATCCAAGGCACATTCCGGGTCCGGTTCTTCATAACCAATCGTCGGCGCAATCACCCCATCGCGTACTGCCATGATGCAGGCCAGCAGCTCTACAGCTCCTGTACCGCCAATCAGATGACCATGCATTGATTTGGTTGACGACATCATCAACTGATCCGCGTGGGCACCAAACACATCCGCCACAGCCGCGCATTCGGTTTTGTCATTGGCTGCCGTACCTGTGCCATGGGCGTTGATGTATCCTACCTCATCCTTTGAAATGCGTGCATCTGCAATCGCACCAGCGATTGCGCGCGCGGCGCCCTGCTTTGACGGCATCACAATGTCTGACGCATCCGATGACATCGAAAAGCCAACGACCTCGCACAAAATTTCGGCCCCTCGGGCCTTGGCATGTTCGTATTCCTCAAAGACAAAAACACCCGCGCCCTCGCCCTGCACCATGCCACTGCGGTTGGCCGAAAACGGGCGGCAAGCTTCACGGGACATCACGCGCAGCCCTTCCCAAGCTTTGATACCACCAAAGCACAGCATGGATTCGGACCCGCCTGTGACCATCACCGTTGCCATTCCACAGCGAACCATATTGAATGCCTGCCCCATCGCATGATTGGACGAGGCGCAGGCGGTAGCCACCGTAAAGGATGGCCCGCGCAGGTTCCATTCCATCGATACATGGCTGGCAGCTGCATTATTCATCAGCTTGGGTACAATGAACGGATGCACGCGGTTCTTGCCATCCTCATAAACAGCACGGTAATTTTCATCCTGCGTGGTCAGACCACCGCCAGACGTGCCGAACACGACGCCGGACCGATCGGCCAGACCGCCGGTGAAATTCAACCCTGACTGACCCACAGCCTCGCGCGCAGCCAGCAAGGTGAATTGGGTAAACCGATCATAAAGCGATATCTGCTGGCGATTGAAATGCTCGGTCTCATCATAACCGCGCACCTGGCCGCCGATCTGGATCGACAGGCGCTGCACGTCACGGATATCCAGCGGACCAATCCCGCAATACCCTTCACGCATCGCGCTTAACGTGGCAGGCACGTTATCCCCCAGCGGGTTGATCGTCCCCGCGCCCGTAATCACAACCCTGTGCATCTGGTCAGCTTTGCTCTGATTTCAGTTTTTCGACCGCCGCGACAATCGACGCGATCGAGGAGATATCAAAGTCGCTCTCAGCAGGGTTGTTCGCATTGAACGGAACCGAGATGTCGAAGGTTTCTTCAATCGCAAAGATGCTTTCCACCAGCCCCAAACTATCGATTCCGATATCTTCCAACGTCTGACTGGGCAGAATATCCGACGGTTCCAACATCGCCTGTTCGGCGATAATTGCGATAACTTGGTCTTTCATGCTCATTTCATTAGCGCCAACATTATTCATGATGAGGATTTAGTCACTCTGATCACGCTTTGAAACAGCTTTTTGACCGGGCATAAGATCGCGGAGCAAACGTGGTAAACGGCGCAGCGCTTTATAGCTGTCGATATGCGTCTGCATCTTCACCGCAGGATACCCCATCATCACGCGGCCTTTGGGCACATTCGACAAAACAACAGTGCCGCCACCAAGCACAACATCATCCCCAACAATCAGATTGTCCGCCACGCCTGCCTTGCCACCAATCACCACGCGATCACCGATAACGGTCGATCCGGCCACACCCGCTTGCGCACAAAGAAGGCAATGTTCACCAACAACCACATTATGGCCAACCTGAACCAGATTATCGATCTTGGTGCCGTCGCCAACACGCGTGGGGCGAACCGTGCCCGCATCAATCGTTGAATTGGCGCCTACCTCCACATCATCACCAATCAGCACACCGCCCAGCGAATGAATGCGATGCCAGGTCGGATCACCCATCTCGGGCGGTGGGGCGGCACCCAACGTTTCGCGCGCTGTTTCGACATGGGACGGCGTAGCCGTGACAAAGGAAAACCCGTCGCCACCAATCACCACATTCGGCTGCGCAATGAACCCTTCGCCGATCCGCACACCGGGTCCGATCCGGACACCGGCATGCACGGTGGCACCGGCACCGATCTGGACCTCATCCGAAATGGTCACATGGGCCGCGATTTTGCTGTGGGCGCCAACCATGGCCCCGGCTCCGATCACTGCAAACGGGCCTACCCAACAATCCTCACCAATCTCAGCCGTGGGATCAATCAATGCGGTTTCGTGGATGATGGGCTCTCCGGGGAAGGCGCGATCCTGATCCAGCATTTGCGTCAAAACAGCCATCGCCAACCGGGCGCGAGGCACAATAATCGCAGCCTCCAGCCCAAACGCAGACCAGTCCGCACCATCCCACACCACAGCAGCGCGGGCATTGCCCTCCGCCAAAGCAGGACCATAAGACGGGCTCATCGCCAGGGCCAGATCTGCGGGGCCAGCCGTCCCAGGCTCTGCGGCGGCCTCCACCAAAATATCAACGGCGCCAAAGGCCTGAGCACCCAACGCCGCTGCGATCTCTTTCACTGAATATGGCATATCGCCCCCGGGATGTTTCGGGGGAAGATTTATCCTTGAACGGCGCGCAGGGCCACCCCTTCGCGCGCCAAAGCATTCCAGATACGTCCATCGCGACCATAAACATCGCGACGATACTGCATCTGCCCATCCGCCTGCGTATAGGCCGTGCGGTAGACCAGATGCACCGGAACCGGCTCATCAAGATTGACGCGGGTCTCGCGACCGGTGTTCAAGCGCTGTTGGAAAAACGATTGTGGATCGGCAGTTTGGCGGGCCAGCAAGGCGCGGGCAAAATCGAACGGATCGTTCAACCGGATGCAACCATGGCTAAAGGCACGGACCTCGCGGCTAAACAGGCTCTTGGCCGGGGTATCATGCAAATAGATATTGTATTGATTGGGGAACATGAACTTGACCAGACCCAACGCATTGCCCTGGCTCGGTGGTTCGCGCATCGAAAACGGGAATGTTTTCGCGCTGTACTGACCAAAATTGACATTGGCCCGGTTCACCACGCGACCACGGCTATCGGTCAGAACCAGATTGCCCACAGCATAACGGTTGCGCTGCAACTGGGGCAGAAATTCCTTGGTGATGATCGAGCGCGGCACATACCAACTGGGATTGATGACCATATGCTCCATCACGTCGGAAAACTCTGGCGACTGGCGATCGCTCTGGTTCGCGCCAATGACAGACCGGGTGCTGAAAGTGGTCACTTCATTGTCCACAATCGCCGCCGTGAAATCAGTAAGGTTCACCCAAACATGACGCTCACCGCGGGGACGGTTGATCCAGCGCTCGCGTTCCATGGCCACAATGATCGACTGCAACCGGGCTTCTGGGGAAACGTTGATCTCGCCCATCGTGCTTGCCCCGGCCGTGCCATCAATCGCCAAACCATGAGCCTGCTGAAACCGCTGAACAGCGGCCTGAATATCAGCATCATAAGACTGCGTATTGGTACGACCCAGAAAACCCATCGCGATAAGGCGATTGCGCAACGCGACGACGTCACTACCAGCGCTGCCGACCTCAAGACTGCGGGCGCTGACGGTCGGGCCCCAACCACCATTCGCCAACAAACGCTCCATGCTCAGCTTTTCGCGCATCAGTCGGGTATATTCCGGGGAACCGGGCGGCAATGATCGCAAGAAAGCGGACGGGTTTGACTGGGCAAAGGCCTGAAGCGTCGCCACAGACGACCGGTAAGGCACCTCACGCCTGATGCCACTATCGACACGCGATGGGATCAACAGACCGGTCTGAATATCACGAGCATATTGCAAAAACTGCCGGCTGATCTCGACCTCAAGGCGACCCTGATCGGCAGGTGACCGCGCGGTTTGCATTTGTGCCATCAACGATTGGGCGTTGTAACGGCCCGAGGGCAAACCATGCGTGGGTGCAGTCTGAAAGACTTCCAGCAGAGCATTGCGACGCGAACGATCGTTCCAGATGCCTTGAAAATCACGGGTGCGGTAGAAAGAAATTAGGTTTTCATCATTCGCTGCAGCCTGCGCGACAGCCTGGCGAAATGCCAAATCCTGTGCGGAAACAGATGTCGGAACAGCCGACAAAAACAACGATGACGACGCACCAACCGCAGCAACACTCAAGAAACCACGCCGATCAATTTGCGGTTCAACAGACATAAAATACCTTTTCTAACAAACGCATAGAGGCAGACAGAGGCTGCGTTTTGAAACCTCACTAAGCGTTCGCAAGTTTACAGAGTCTATTCACAACCACGACAGATACAGCACAAATGCAAATCTGTTGCCAACCTGCCGCCATCAAGTCCTAAGGATTTTCTCATCAAAAAATGCGCGAAAAATTGCCGATTACCCTCACGTTAACCTTCAGGGTGGTAAAGATTGCTTGGTGGCCGACTCAAAATATGCCATATAAAAAAGGCCACCGGGGGATACGGCAAAAAAATTCCGCATGAGCGGATAATGATTGAGCGACGGGACAGGCGCGACTTACATGGCAGAAAACAAATCCTCGGGTATCACCCGGCGCGGGTTGTTGGGCATCTTTGCGGCAACAGCAGTAACAGCAACACCAACTTATTCGAATGCAGCAGGTTTCCTGCGCGGCGCGGGCGACGTGCGACGCATTGCAATGCATTCGGGACGTACGGGCGAACGCATCGAAACAGTTTACTGGATCGAAGGCGAATACATCGGCGAAGCCGTACGCGAAATAAACACATTCATGCGCGATTGGCGAACCGGTCACGCCATTCAGATGGATCTGCGGACAATCGACATCATGTCAGCATCGCTGAACCTGATGGAAGTGAACGAACCTTATATGCTTTTGTCCGGCTACAGGTCTCCACAGACCAACGCAATGTTGCGCAGCCAATCCTCTGGCGTGGCCCGCAACTCTCTGCACATGCAGGGTCAGGCGGCCGATCTACGCCTACAAGGTCGCAGCACGACGCAAATGGCAAACGCCGCACTGGCATGTCGCGCAGGTGGTGTCGGTCGCTATGCCGGTTCGAACTTCGTGCACATGGATTGCGGACCCGTCCGCAGCTGGCGCGGCTAACCCAAACCTGCCCCTGTCACTGACCAGATCGCGGTTTTTGCAATAGCCATTCCAAGTTGGCCCGCACCGCGGGCCACTCTGCTGCTGTAATCGAATAAACCGCCGTGTCGCGCAGCGTGCCGTTCGACGTCACGGTATGGGCACGCAAGATGCCGTCCAACTTCGCACCCAATCGCTCAATCGCGCGGCGGCTTTGCTGGTTCATGAAATGCGTGCGAAACTCCACCGCGATGCAATCCAACACCTCAAACGCATGGCGGAGCAGCAAAAGCTTGCATTCGGTGTTCAATGGCGTCCGCTGAACCGATCGGCCATACCAAGTTGACCCGATCTCAACCCGCCTGTTTTCGGCATCAATATTCATATAGGTCGTCATGCCCACCGCCCTGCCCGAGACCTTGTCGATGACGGCAAACGGCAACATCGTTCCAGCCTGCCGCAAGGCAAGACGCCTGTCGATTTCTTCCGAAACCTGTTCTGGCGCGGGGATGGTGGTGTACCAAAGCCGATGCAAATCACCGGCAGCTTCCGCCAAATCATCAGCATGTGTCGCTAGCAACGGTTCCACTCGGGCAAACGCGCCTTCAGCAACAAAATCATCAGGCCAAACAGCCATCCCCTGCCCCTTTCAAATTCATGTCAAAGGCAGTGATGCAGTTCAACGGTGGCAGACGCAAGGAAAAGACAAAATGCATCAAACACCATCTTGCCAAGCTCCGAACCCAATGCTACATCGCGCGTCGTTGCCCCTATAGCTCAGCTGGTAGAGCAACTGATTTGTAATCAGTAGGTCCGCGGTTCGAGTCCGTGTGGGGGCACCATTGCAAAGCGACCGACAACCAGTCGCGTGCAGAGTATTCCAACAATCATTGCCGCTACAAACAAAATGACCTGTGTATTCGCGGTCCCCAAGGCTGGCAGCGCCCCACCCGGACAGAAGCCCGCAATCCCCCAACCAATACCGAATAGACCCGACCCGACAATCAATCGGGCATCCAGCGGACGGTTTTGCGGGATAGCAAAAGATGGATCGTAAATCGGACAAGGCCGTCGCCGCACCAATCTGTACCCGACAAAGGTCACGCAAAGCGCGCCTCCCATCACAAAGGCAAGGCTTGGGTCCCACGACCCGGCAACATCAAAGAAGTTGATGACTTTTGCGGGGTTGATCATCCCGGACACGGCAATGCCAGTGCCAAAAACTGCTCCGATAAGAAGTGTCAGCAAATGGCGCATGGTCTACACCCCCAGAACATGGCGCATAACATAGACTGCCAGGCCGGTTGTCAGCATAAATGTCGCCGTTGCGGCAAGTGATCTGTGTGACAGTCGGGCTATGCCACAAACGCCGTGGCCCGATGTGCAACCACCGCCCAATGTGACACCCACGCCGACAAGAAACCCGCCCAGCAAAAGCAATCCGCCCGAGATCGGAACATCGATGGCAGGCAGAGACCCAGTCACTGCAAAATATACCCACGGACCGCAAAACATGCCCATCAGAAGCAAAGCGCGCCAGATCCAGTCATCGTAACCGGCTGGCAGCAACGCACCGGTTAGAATACCGGTTGCCCCCATGATCCGCCCACGCACGAGCATCAGCAAAACGGCAGAAAGGCCGATCAGTGCTCCTCCAATCAACGATGCGCCGGGTGTGAATGCAGTTTCCATAACTCGTTACTCCGTTTCATTCGGGCAGTGACGGCCCTGCCATCACCGCCCGACTAGATCAACATTATATGATCAGGTTGTCGCCTTACTGATCCAGACCTCTACGCGGCGATTAACCCGGCGGCCGTTTTCCGATATATTACAGCCCACCGGGGCTGCTTCGCTATACCCCGTCGCGACCATATCAATACCGGCGAGCCGATCACCGGCGAACGCCTGCATCTCTGCCAGGACGCGCTCGGCGCGACCGACAGACAGCACCTGATTGTTGCTGGATTTCCCGACAGAATCCGCAAATCCGACAAACTGAACCTGCGTACCCGCCGGCTGATCCTCAAGATACTTCGTCAAACGCTCAATATTCAAAACACCCCGCGGCGTCAGGTTTGCAGAGCCGGTATCGAACCGAAATGTCGTCGAAAGCCGATCATAGTCGATCATCTGCCCCAACATCTGCTGGACAGCCGCCGCTTCGGTGGGGTCGATATCCGCATTCAAAAGCGACCGTACACGCTGACTGTCAGACGATTGCGACCGACGAGCGACACCAAGATCGATAAAACCGGCTTTGGCAACCACCGCATCAGCGTCGTCCGATACCGCAAATTCAAGGAAATCCCTGGCGACCTCATTGACCGTATCAGCACGGTTGTAGAGATAAAGAAAACGCTGCAACGCGTACTCTTCGGTTCTGGCAGAGAAACTATCCGGGATCTGGCGCATCCCGCATTCGTTAATCAGCGTCAGCCCCTTCGCCCCACGCTGATAAGCATAACCAACATAGCCAATGGCGTTGGGATCGGTCGTCACAACACTTGCCGCAGCGGCATTGGTCGCGGCGATAATTGCACCCGGCTGGACCGGCGGCACCTGCTCAAGAACCTGACCAGCCAGCGTACTGCCAAGCTCCGTGCGTGTGCCCGAGGTTTCCGAACGCTCCACCAAGGTAATCGGTGCGTCATTCCCACCAACATCGGCCCAGTTCGTAATGAAACCGCCATAAATGCCGCCCAACTGCTGAAAGCTCAGTTCCTGCACGGGGTTGTCCGGATGAACAATCATGACAAGGCTATCGAGGGCGACAATATTCTCCTGCGAAGGGTCAAACATATCCCCCGCCCCATCTGCTGCCAGCAATTCGGCCTCGCGTGTACTTATGCGTCGTGCGGACATCCCAACGCCGCTTGATTTGTTCAGCAGCGCCTGAAATGCATTTCTTGACGATGATGTTGTGGCGAAAAAGCTGCCAATCGGATCGCCAAACCCTTCATCACCGACAATGCTTGTCAGCATCCGATTGCCTTTATCAACCATTGTTTCATCCAACGCAGCACCCTTTGACGCGGCATATCCCTCAAGCAGCAGCGGCAAGAGCCCCTGCGCTACCACATCGGTTCCGGCCAAAGTCACATCAGCGTCTGCCGCCTCAAAGGAAGGACAGCCCGCGCCAGAGCAACTGACATCGGACGCAGACAGGCTCACTTCACCCGTCGCTGTGTTGATCCGATAACTGTTGCCTTCGAATTCCAGCAATTCACCGGTAGCTGCAACAGTTCCGTCTGATGATGTCAGGGTGACGTCCTGCGCCCAACTATCAGCAGGCAGAATACCGGCACACAAAAGTGCAATTACCGATGTCAGGTTTTGTTTTTTCCAAATGGGTCTTTTTTGCATGTTGAACTCCACCAAATTAAATACTCTCGCGGACAACCGACCACATTTTACCCAGTCCCACTGACTTGGCGCGTTTGGGGGGCAAAGGTCACACGAGAGGCTTTCAACCACTATTACTGCATATACGTATATTAATATATGCGATTCCAAGCTTCACTGGAATTGTGGCCTTTTCAAGGTCATCGACATTTATTGTGAAATGAAGCGCCGAGTCTTAAAGACTGAAAAGAGGTCAATTCAGTCGCCTATACCCTTACAGCAAGCAATAAATTTGTTATATTGATATCTAATTATGGTCGATATCGTTTATTAGCGGATCAATATATTGCGGTACTATATCGGCGCATAACTCACATCGACAGTTTCAAACAAATACAAGGGTGTACAATTGATAAACTCACCTGATTTAATGGACGGCGTTGATCAGGAAACGCTCGACCGAATGGTCCAGAACTCCAACTTGGCCGCTGATTTTCTTAAGGCGATTGGCCATGGCGGTCGTCTCATGATCTTGTGTCATTTGACCACGGGCGAAAAGTCTGTGTCAGAGCTCGAAGCGCTCTTGTCTATACCCCAGGCAACGGTTTCCCAACAGCTTGGACGTTTACGGATGGAAGGCATCGTAAAACCCCGGCGCGACGGGCAGATGATGTATTACAGCCTGAGTGACGACAAATCGCGGCGTATGATTGCATTACTCTACGAACTGTTCTGCACGGAACAGTGAACCAGTCCGCCGGTCGCCACAACGACCGGCAAAAATTACCAGATCTTATCATTTCCACCGGGCGGAGCGTTAACCCGCCAACAGGCGGAAAAACTGCCATACGTTTTGCAGACGCATGGCCGACGGGTATCCGACGGCACATTTTTTAAGAAAAACGGCATTAACCTGCGATTCGCGACCGACGCGGGCCAGCGCCATCCGGCACCGCCCCGCGCAACGTCCCGGTCGTTTACAGATAGTCAGATCTCTGCAGACCGTATTTGGCCATTTTCTCGTTCAGCGTCCGGCGTGGCAAGCACAACTCTTCCATCACCGACACAATCGAACCCTTGTGGCGACGCATGGTGTTGTCGATCAACATGCGCTCAAACGCCTCGACAAACTCTTTCAGCGGCTTGCCCTCGGTCGTCATGGCGGGCTTGGTCTCTTCAGTGTCCGCCATCAGCAGCGAGGCAATTGACCCAGTGCCACGGCGGTTCTGAAGCACCGCCCGCTCGGCCACGTTGATCAACTGACGCACATTGCCCGGCCACGGAGCCTGCAGCAATTGCGCCGCCTCCTGCGCGCTGACTTCCGGCGCATCGCAACCATATTCATCCGCAAACTGCTCGCTCAAACGGGTGAACAGCGTCAGGATATCCTCACCACGTTGACGCAGTGGTGGCACGGTAATCCGCAGGGCCGCAAGCCGGTAAAATAGATCGGGACGCAGCACACTTTCGCAAGTTTTATCCTGCTCCTGCAGGTTACAAATCGCGACGATCCGGGTCTCTGCAGGGGTGCCCTGTTCGTTGATCCCTGTCAGCAAACGGGCCTGCAAAGCATGGCTAAGAGCTTCGATATCCTCAAGAACCAGCGTGCCGCCACGGGCTTCCTCGATCGCCGGGATCGGCTCACCATCCTCTGCCGGACCAAAGATACGGCGGCCCAGTGTTTCCTCATCAAAAGCCGAACAGCTGAGCAGAACGAACTTCTTGTTGGCACGGGCACCAACGGCATGAAGCGCGTGGGCAACAAGCGTTTTACCGGTGCCGGTCTCGCCCTCGACAAGCACATGCCCATCAGCCTGACCAAGATCCAGAATATCCTCTTTCAGCCGCTCCATCGGGGCGGACTGACCGATCAGTTTCTTGATCAAGGCGGACCCATCAGACAATTCCTTGCGCAGCGCACGGTTGTCCAATGTCAGACGGCGGGTCTGCGTGGCCTTCTTGGCCAGTTCCGTCATGCGGTCGGGGTTAAACGGCTTTTCCAGAAAATCAAACGCACCGACGCGCATGGCTTCAACCGCCATTGGCACATCGCCATGACCTGTGATCATGATGACGGGAAGCGAGCTATCGACCCCCTTCAGTTTCTTGAGAAACTGCATCCCATCCATGCCGGGCATCTTGATATCGCTGACCACGATACCGGGATAGTCGCTGTTCAGCCCCTTAAGCGCATCCTCTGCAGACGCAAATGTTTCCGTGTCAAAGCCCGACAGGGCAAGCCATTGACTGATGGATTGACGCATATCTTTTTCGTCATCCACAATTGCGATTTTCATGGCCTTAGTCATATCGTTCGTCCTTACTCCGCCGCTGCCATGGATTTACCGAGTGGGGGCAGCTGTACCTCGAACACGGCGCCACCAGTGGCCGCATTGTAGGCTGTTAATCTTCCGCCTAAATCGTTCACGATGCCGGATGATATAGCAAGCCCCAACCCGACCCCATCACCAGGTTGTTTAGTTGTGTAAAATGGCTCGAATAGCTCATCGAGGTCCGCAATACCGTCACCATTGTCGCGAACCGAAAGGGTTACGCTGTCACCTTCGACAAGTAGGATTTCGATCTGCGGATCGGGCTTCGATTTGGTCGCATCCAGCGCATTACGCAATAGATTGATAATAACCTGTTCCAGCCGCAAACGATCACCTTGGATCATCACCGGCTCATTGGGTAACGTGCGGATAATATTGATATCTCGGGTCTTTAGCTGCGGCTCCATCATCGCCAAAGCAGAGGACACCGCAGCCCTTGTATCAACGGGTTCAAAGGCCTCGGAGCCTTTTCTGGCATACGATTTCAACTGCCGCGTAATCGCCCCCATCCGTTCAAGCAAATCATCAATGCGCTGGAACGACGACATCGCCTCTTCAGGTCGTTTGCGTTGCAGCAAAAGACGGGCACCAGCCAGGTAGGTTTTCATCGCTGCCAAGGGCTGGTTCAACTCGTGACTCACCGCCGCAGACATCTCTCCCAAAGCGGCAAGTTTTGATGACTGGGCAATGGTTTGCTCGGCCACTTCCAGCGTCTTTTCGACCTTTTCCCGCTGGGCGATTTCCCGCTGCAGCCTTCGGTTAAGTGCGCGAAGTTCGGCTGATTCACGTTGGAAAAAGACAAGGCGGGACGCGGTCTTACGCGACAAAAGCCCAAATAGAACGGCCAACAGGATCGCGAATCCCATCACTTCCAGTGCCAGAATACCGTTCACCCTTTCGCGCACCGACGCATAGGTCGTAAAGCTGACCATGCGCCAACCATGATGCGGAACGCGGGCCTCGCGGCGCATCACCGCCTCACCTTCCAGATAAGCATCGACCGTCCATGCAGACCACCCTTGAGTGGCCCGTAGCGCCCTCTGGATTGCCGAGGGTGCCGACTCCCGTTGCAGCGCCTCTTCCTCATTGAGCCCCCGCCAGCGCGGCTCGGTCGACATGATGATCTCACCTTCGCTGTTGGTCACAAGCACCGCATCGGATACCCCGGCCCAGCCTTGTTCCAGTCGTGACGCGTCGACCTCGACCATGATCACGCCCAGAGTTTGCCCGGCGGCTTCGATCCGGCGAGAATAGACAAAGGCGTAGGCGTTATCTTCGTCGCGAAATGTGGTGTAGATAGTCCGGGAGTTGCGCAAGGCATTCACGAAGTACGGATTGTTCCGGTGGTTTTCGCCAAGCCGGTTACGGTCGGTCGCGGCAACAGCCCGCCCGTCACCATCCAGCAGCATAAGTGATGCCGCACCAATTTCGTCTACAAATGAAAGCAATCGGGCCGTGGATAGCGAATAATCGTTATCTTCCAAGGCAGTAATCAACTCGGGGTCACGAGCGAGCAATTGAGGCACAACCGAACTGCGCTGCAGTTCACTCATCAAATTATTGACGTATAATGCCAGCCGCACCTCGGACCGATTGCGGATGGTGTCCGTGAACCGCTCGGTCAGAAACTGGTTTGTGATGTAAATCACAACCACGGCAATAAAGCAGATCACCAAAATGCTCAGCCGAAGATACCATCTGGCTGGTGCGCGTCGTAATGTCTGTGTAGCGGGCCGAGTCATTCACAAAACTTACGCTGCGCAACAGGCAGCGGCAAGAAAACAACTTCACGCCGTTGCCAACTGCCCCACCAACCCGCGGAAAAGCGCCTGCCCGTCCGTGCCGCCATGGCCGTCATCCACCGCCCGTTCGGGATGCGGCATCATCCCCAGAACACGCCGGTTTTCGGACAGGATGCCAGCAATATCGTTGATTGAACCATTCGGATTGACCGAATAGCGGAATGCCACCCGCGCATCATCTTCCAAACGCGCCAGCGTTTCCTGATCAGCCGTATAGTTACCATCATGATGCGCCACCGGAAATCCGACAACATCACCGGCGTTGTAGCCTTGAGTATATGCGCTGTTTGACGTTTCCACTTTCAAATCAACGGTTTTGCAGATGAACTTCAATTCTGCATTCCGCATCAGCGCACCCGGCAGAAGGCCCGTTTCAGTCAAAACCTGAAAACCGTTGCACACACCCAGCACATAACCACCGCGCTGCGCATGGGCGACCACAGCCTTGCAAATCGGCGATTGTGCCGCAATGGCCCCGCAGCGCAGATAGTCACCAAACGAAAAGCCGCCCGGAATGGCGACAAGATCGATATCCGCAGGCAAATCGGCGTCCTTGTGCCAGACCATGCTGACATCCGCACCGGCAGCGCGAAGCCCCACAGCCATGTCCCGATCACAATTGGAGCCGGGAAAAACAATGACAGCGGCGCGCATCAGATCACCTCAACCCGGTAGCTTTCAATGACCGTATTGGCGAGAAGCTTCTCGCACATCTCGTTGATTGTATCTTCTGAAGTCCCATCAACCAGATCAAGCTCAATAACCTTGCCCTGACGGACGCCCTCAATCCCATCAAAACCCAGCGAGCCTAGCGCGCGGCGCACTGCCTCGCCTTGCGGATCAAGCACTCCGTTTTTCAACATTACATGCACGCGTGCCTTCATCGCCGCTTCCTTAGTTAATCAGTGTTGGTTTAGGTCTGTGGGTCACATTGGACGGCATCACACCAAGGCGCTTGGCAACTTCCGTGTAGGCATCCGTCAAACTGCCAAGGTCGCGGCGAAACACGTCCTTATCCAGTTTCTGCCCCGTTTCCATGTCCCACAACCGGCAGCTATCGGGGCTGATTTCATCCGCTACGACAAGGCGCATGAATTCATTGTCCCAAACACGGCCAATCTCGATCTTGAAATCAACCAGCTTGATCCCGACCCCGAACATGACACCCGACATAAAATCATTTACCCGCAGGGCAAGGCTCACGATATCGTCGAGATCCTGCTGCGTGGCCCAGCCGAAAGCGATGATGTACTCTTCTGGCACCAGCGGATCGCCCAAGGCATCATCTTTGTAGGAGAATTCCACGATCGGGCGGGGCAATGAAGCTCCCTCTTCCATTCCCAAACGCTTGGCCATGCTGCCCGCAGCCGAATTGCGCACAATCACTTCCAGCGGAATGATTTCCACCTGCCGGATGAGCTGTTCGCGCATGTTCAGTCGTCTGATAAAATGCGTCGGCACCCCAATCTGGGTCAGGCCATTCATGAAAAACTCGCACAAACGATTGTTCAACACGCCTTTGCCTTCAACCACGGCACGTTTTTCGGCGTTGTTCGCTGTCGCGTCATCCTTGAAATACTGGACAAGCGTACCCGGCTCCGGACCTTCGTACAAAATTTTTGCTTTGCCTTCGTAAATCTTCTTACGACGTGCCATGCTCACCTCAGGAAAAAAGGGGCGCGGCCTCGTTTGGCCGCGCTTTGAATGCGTCATAGTGCATGCCCCCCTTGCGGGCAAGCACCTGTAGGGGCATATCAAGAGTAACACGCAATCAATTGACGAGGCTGCTCCATGTCCACCTTTGACGAACGCGAAAACGCTTTTGAAAGCAAGTTCGCCCATGATGCCGAAATGCAGTTCAAGGCCGAAGCGCGCCGCAACAAGCTTTTGGGCCTTTGGGCAGCAGATTTGTTGGGTAAAACCGGCGAAGAGGCAGACGCCTACGCAAAAGAAGTCATCAAAGCCGATTTCGAAGAACCGGGCGACGAAGACGTATATCGCAAAGTGGCTGGCGATCTGGAAGGCAAGACGGACGAGGCGACGATCCGTGCCAAAATGGCCGAAACGCTTGCCCTGGCCAAAGCACAGCTGATGGACGAGATTTAATTCGTTTCAAATTCAGTCTTTTTTGATGGCGCTGTCAGGCTCTGACGGCGCCATTTTTCTGTCTGCTCTGCCACGCCTTAACCGCCGGTTCACCGCCAGCCTGTAGCCAAAAGGCTCTCAGGGGCGAGGTGGCAGTTGACACAAAGTATTGGTTTAAGACGGCAATCATTGCTGAAAACGATGTTGACCCGCAGCATACCTGCGCTTGCGCTGGTTGTTTTTGGCGGTCTGTTCTGGCGGCAGCTGTCACAGATGGACCTTCCCGCAATCTGGGCTGCAATTGGTGACGTGCGCCCTTGGCAATGGGCTGGCGCGGTGTTGGCCACATGGGTCAGCTTCGGTGCAGTCGGGCGCTACGATGCGGTCTGGCATGGCATCATGAAAACAGGCGTCAGCCGCAGAGCGGCAAGATTATCCGGAATGCGGGCGATTGCCGTATCGCAGCTTGTCGGGTTTGGCAGCGTCACAGCCAGTGTCATCCGATGGCGATCTTTGCCGCAAATATCAGTGTGGCAAATCACGCAACTTTCCTTCGCAGTCACCCTGTCCTTCCTGCTGTGTTGGGCGTTTTTTGCTTTAGCCGCCGCTATTTGGATCGGGCTGCTGCCACCTCTGACATGGATCGCAATCGTGCTCTGCGGCATGCTGGTGATACCCCTGACACGTCATATCTGCGGTTACCAGACCATGCGCGCAGTCAGTCCGCTAATCATATGGACAGGCGTTGATCTGCTATTCGCAGCACTTGCTCTGTACCTCGTCATGCCAGCCACTGCCGGAATTCCCTTCAGCATCCTATTGGCGGCGTTTGTTTTGGCTCTTGGCGCGGGTCTGGTCTCCAATTCGCCCTCCGGAGCCGGGGCGTTTGAACTGACGCTTCTGGCTTTAATCCCATTGGACGCGCCCGAACCTCTGATAGCGGGCATCCTTGCGTTCCGAATTGTCTATTACGTCCTGCCCGCGCTCGTGGCATTGCCACCGCTGCTAAAAACCCATCGCGCGCCAAACCACCGCATCCTTTCAACCGAACAGATCGAACATCTTTTAAAACGCGGGGCACCAGCCGCATGGCAACTGGCGCAGCAGCAAGCACGGGTTGAAGCGATTGCAGGCGATCACTGGCTCACAAATTCAGTCGGGCGCTGGCGCGTCTCGATCGGGACGACACTAGCGTTTTATGATCGGGTCGGCGCACTCAAAAAATTTGCGGCCAGCACGGTTGGCGCGCACGAAACACCGGTCCTTTACAATTGCGATGGGCGCATGGCCTCTGTTGCCAGACGGCAGGGTTGGTACGTCAAAAGAATTGCGATGGAAGCTACGATTGATCCGACCACATGGACCAAATCGGGTGGCAAGCGACAAACCTTGCGGCGCAAACTTCGACGTACCGCGCAGGACGGGATCAACATAACCGTGGGTGGGGCCGACCTGCCCTTTGCACAAATGGACGCTATCGCCGCCGCATGGGAAGAGCAGCGCGGCGGCCAATTGGGTTTCTCAATGGGTGTCTATGATCCAAACTACATCGCCCGGCAAATGACCTTCCTGATCTGGCGTGCTGGCACCTTGATCGGCTTCGTTACCTTTCAGAAAGGGCGCGCTGATTGGTCCCTTGATCTGATCCGACACCGCCCGGATATACCCGATGGCGCAGTCCATTCCGCTGTTGTCGCAGCTATTGAAGCCGCAAAAACAACCGGTATCCGTAAACTGTCACTTGCCACCGTGCCCGACCCCCGCTGCACACCACGTATTTGGGCCAATAAGCGGGCCGGTCTGACCCAGTTCAAGCGCTGCTTCGGGCCGGTTTGGGCGGGCCGCTATCATGCGGCTCCCAGCAAAACGGCGTTCTGGCTGTCAGCGTTATCAATCGGGTTCGCAATCTACAAACCACTTATCAAGTTTCGTTTGAGGCGCCTTTTCGTCCGTAAAACTGTTAAAACCCGGGCTTTGCAATTGATGTTCGCCACAATTCATGAGAAGCGACACGCGAACCAAAATTACACCGGACCGGGACAATGACCAACGCGCTCAGCACATTACTGGAAACCCGCGATTGGCTGTTGGCCGATGGCGCGACCGGCACCAATCTGTTCAACATGGGGTTAAGCTCCGGCGATGCGCCCGAGATTTGGAATATCGACGAACCGGCCAAGATCAAGGCGCTCTATCAGGGTTCCGTGGATGCGGGCAGCGACCTGTTCCTCACCAACAGCTTTGGTGGCAACGCGTCACGGCTGAAACTGCACAATGCGCAAGACCGCGTTTTCGAGTTGAACAAGACAGCTGCCGAACTCGCCCGCGAAGTGGCCGATGCGGCCGACCGGCCCATCGTTGTGGCCGGGTCCGTCGGACCAACGGGCGAAATCATGGAACCCATGGGCAGCCTCACTTATGATAAGGCCGTTGAGATGTTTCACGAACAGGCCGAAGGGCTGAAAGCTGGCGGTGCCGATGTGCTGTGGCTGGAAACGATCAGCGCGGCAGAAGAATTTCGCGCAGCAGCCGAAGCCTTTGGCAAAGCGGACATGCCATGGTGCGGCATGATGAGCTTTGACACCGCTGGCCGAACGATGATGGGGCTTACCTCGGCTGAAATGGTCAAAATGGTCGGCAAGCTCGATCATCAACCGCTGGCCTTCGGGGCCAATTGCGGCGTGGGTGCCTCGGACCTGTTGCGTACTATTCTTGGTATGACAGCGGCGGGGCCGACAGCACCGCTCGTGGCCAAAGGCAACGCAGGCATCCCAAAATATCATGACGGTCATATCCACTATGACGGCACACCTGATTTGATGGCAGAATATGCGATCCTCGCACGCAATTGCGGTGCAAAGATCATCGGTGGCTGCTGCGGCACGACGCCCGATCACCTCCGTGCGATGCGTGCCGCATTGGAGACCACACCCGCAGGGCCAGCCCCGACATTGGAAAAGATCACCGAGGCCTTGGGCGGTTTTTCATCTGCGTCAGACGGCACGGACGGGGCAACGCCACCCGCCAGCGCCAGACGGGGACGCCGCCGCCGCGCCTAAGCCCATCGCGGCGGTTCGCTTGAGCAACTCATCGTCCTACAGCAAAGATAGCTGATCACCCGGCTGCGGTGGTCGCGCGAAAAGGTCTGTCCGCAACTCTGGCAACGACCTGTCCAACCCAAGTTTGCGTGCGGTCAGATGAAAGCGCTGCAGCATCATGGCGGCCCACTCCCCCTGCCCGGTCATACGTTTGCCGAAGGCCGGATCGTAATCCTTTCCCCCATGCAATTCACGCACACGTCCCATGACCCGTGCGGCGCGTTCGGGATATGCGGCCTCTAACCACTCCTTAAAAAGTGGGGCCACCTCACGCGGCAAGCGCAGAACAATCGCCGATGCCGCAACCGCGCCGGCCTCCGACGCGGCCGTCAAAATCGCCTCCAACTCATGATCCGTCAGCGCCGGAACAATGGGCGATACCATAACGCGCACCGGCACGCCCGCATCCGTCAACCGCCGGATCGACCGCAATCGCGCGACAGGCAGCGGCACCCGCGGCTCCATCGCACGGGATGTCTTGGGGTCCAGCGTCGTGACTGAAACCCCCACCCGCACCAGCCCCTTAGCCGCCATATCGGCCAGAATGTCGATATCCCGTTCGATCAAGGTTCCCTTGGTGACAATAGCAATGGGGTGATTGAACGCCTGTAACACCTCAAGAACAACACGCATGATTTTGCGTTCCTTTTCCAAAGGCTGATAGGGATCGGTATTCGTTCCAATCGCAATGGTCTTGGGAACATAGCGGGGCGACGACAGCTCTTTGCGAAGCTGATCCGCCGCATTGGGCCGCGCAATCAGCTGCGTTTCGAAATCAAGTCCGGGCGACAGGCCAAGATAGGCGTGGCTCGGTCGGGCAAAGCAATAAATGCAGCCATGTTCGCACCCCCGATAAGGGTTGATGGAACGATCAAAAGACAAATCCGGGGATTTATTGCGACTGATCACCGTCTTAGCCATTTCATCACGAACCTGCGTTCGCAGAACCGGCAACTCCTCGTCCCGCTCCCATCCATCGTCAATATGGTTAGATGCCAATCGATCAAATCGGACCGCAGGGTTCGAAATTGCCCCGCGACCCAGCGCCCGTTTGCTGTGGGAAAGAATATCGTCAGCCATATGCACATAAATAGAACAAATAAGGAACAAACACAACGTATGGTCGGTGATAATCTGGCGAATGTCGCTAATCGTCGGGTAGTCAAACCTGTTCGGGCGCATTACTGAGTGACAAAGACTGACGAGGTGACAAAATGTCCGACGAAGAAGATGACATCATTCTGTCCGAACTTAACGACGAAGACCTCGTCGCACAGATGTTTGACGACCTTTATGACGGCCTGAAAGAAGAGATCGAAGAATCGGTCAATATCCTTCTGGAAAGAGGTTGGGAACCTTACCGCATTCTGACCGAGGCACTGGTCGGCGGCATGACAATCGTGGGCCACGATTTCCGCGATGGCATCCTGTTCGTGCCAGAGGTCCTGCTGGCGGCAAACGCCATGAAGGGCGGGATGTCTATTCTCAAACCTCTGCTAATCGCAACCGGTGCACCCCGTGTGGGCAAAATGGTCATCGGTACGGTGAAAGGTGATATTCACGACATCGGCAAGAACCTCGTCTCCATGATGATGGAAGGTGCCGGTTTTGAAGTGGTGGACCTTGGCATCAACAACGCGGTTGAGGCGTATCTGGAAGCCCTTGAAAGCGAAGAACCCGATATTCTGGGTATGTCAGCTCTGCTCACAACGACAATGCCCTACATGAAGGTCGTGATCGACACTATGGTCGAAAAAGGCATTCGTGACGACTACATCGTGCTGGTCGGTGGTGCGCCCCTGAATGAAGAATTTGGCAAAGCCATCGGTGCCGATGCCTATTGCCGCGATGCAGCCGTCGCGGTCGAAACCGCCAAAACCTTTGTGGCACGCAAGCACAATCAGGGGGTCGCCCGCGTCTGACCCCTTTTTTCGCGGGCATTCATCCTCATATAAAGGCAAGAGGAGAATGCGATGCCACCTAAGAGATTTGCACTGATCATTATCAGCGTGATCGCTGCTGCGGGCCTAACCGTCTGGGCTGGGACGGCGATTGTCGGAAATACCGGCATGTCATCCACAGCCGGAATTGCGGTGCTTGGTGTTGCTGCGCTTATCGCCGCAGTAGTCGTACGCCAATTTGCTGGCGGGATCAGTGACAAGCATACTGACAGCCATGACACGGCAGAAAAATAGACGGTCGATCAAACGCAATGATGGATGATGCAACGCTCACCGCCAATGGCCTCGCTCCAACCGGTAAGGGGCGCGTTCTATTGATTGCCTGTGGTGCGTTGGCTCGTGAAATTATCGACCTCAAAGCGGTCAATCGTTGGGATCATCTTGATCTGCAATGTCTTCCCGCCATTCTGCACAACCACCCAGAAAAGATCGTCCCTGCCGTCAGGGCCGCCGTTGAAAATCACCGCTCTCAATACGATGACATCTTCATCGTCTATGCCGATTGCGGCACCGGCGGTCTGCTGCAATCGGCATGTGATGAGATGGGCGTCCAGATGGTGGCAGGCCCACACTGCTATTCGTTCTTTGAAGGCAACGCCACTTTCGCGGCCCGCGACGAGATGACGGCGTTTTACCTCACAGATTTTCTGGTGCGCCAGTTTGATGCGTTTGTCTGGCAACCCCTCGGCCTGGACCGGCATCCGGAGCTGCGGGATATGTATTTCGGCCATTATACGAAACTGGTCTATCAGGCGCAGACCGACGACGCGGCCCTGGTGACCAAAGCGGAAGAATGCGCCAGACGGCTTGGCCTGGACTTCGAGCAACGAAACACCGGATACGGCGATCTGAAAACAACGCTTGCTTCGCTTTAGGCCATCGCTGCTGTCGTTCTGATCCGCTCTACCATGGCACGCAGGCCATTGGAGCGCTGCGCCGACAGGTGATCATTTAGCCCCAACCGGCCCAGTTCCGCAGTGGCATCAATCCTGGTAATATCGGCAATCGGCTGGTCGTTGTAGAGCGCGCCCAACACGGCAATCAGGCCCCTTACAATCATAGCGTCGCTATCACCTCGAAAGGTGAAAACCCCGTCTTTGATCTGCGGGACCAGCCAGACCTGACTGGCACAGCCGTCAACCTTTGTCGCAGGCACACGCAGCGCGTCTTCCAACGGGTCCATCGCCTTACCCATGTCGATCACATGGCGATAGCGATCTTCCCAATCGTCGAGAAACTCGAACGTGTCGACCAGATCTTCAAATGCGGGGTTTGCCATAACGCGGCCCTTTGTCCTTTATCTGCCATCTAGGGGCTCACACCCGGCCAGTCCAGATCAAAGCGTCACTGTGACCACTTTCTGCCCCTTCACGGCAAGCCCGATTTGCCCATCACAAAGGCGCATCGCGTCATTGCCGAATACCTCACGTCGCCAGCCCTTGAGTGCCACCACATCGCGCTGCCCCGCCGCCAAAGCATCCAGATCAGCCGTCGAGGCGATCAGCTTTTGTGCCACATCTTCATTATCCGCCTTGGCCTTCAACAGCACGCGCAGCATATCCGCCAAGGCCGGGTTCACCTGCATCTTGGCGCGAACATCATCGCGCTGGGGCATATCCTCGGGCTTTACGGCCAATCCGGCCTTAACGCCTTGCAAAATACCGTCCGCGATTTCCCCACGGCGCGCCTCGCGCAACAACAGACGTGACCGGCCCAAATCCTTTTCGTTCTGCGGCTTGGTCGAGGCCAGCTCGATAATCGCATCATCCTTGAGCACCCGGTTGCGCGGCACGTCATTGGTCTGCGCATAAATCTCGCGAAACCGGGCAAGTTCACGCACAATCGCCAAAAAGCGGCCAGACTGCGTGCGGGTTTTGACCCGCTTCCAGGCATCTTCAGGATCGGTGCGATACGTGCCCGGATCGTTAAGAACCGCCATCTCCTCTGTCACCCATTTGCTGCGGCTTGAGGCCCGCAAACGTTCTGACAGATACTCATATATGTCTCGCAAGTGGGTTACATCAGCGACGGCATAGTTCAGTTGCGCATCAGTCAACGGGCGGCGCGACCAATCCGTAAAGCGCGAGGATTTATCAAGATCGGATTTCGCGATCTTGCGAACCAGGGTTTCATAGCCCACCTGCTCACCAAACCCGCAGACCATTGACGCGACTTGCGTATCGAAAAGCGGTGACGGAATGACGCCCGCATCAACAAAGAAAATCTCCAAATCCTGACGTGCGGCGTGAAACACCTTCACCACAGCTTCGTTGCGGAACAGGTCGTATAATGGTTCCAACGACAGCCCATCAGCCAAAGGATCGACAATCACCGCGTCGTCACCCGCGTCGTCCTGATAGGCCAACTGCACGAGGCAAAGCTTTGAATAATAAGTCCGTTCGCGCAAAAACTCTGTATCAACAGTAACATAAGCGCGTTTAGCCGCTTCATCGCAGAATTGGGCGAGGTCGTCCGTTGTGGTGATCGTCTTCATTATTGTTATTCCGTCAGCGTTCACACGCCCCCACCTGTATTAACTCAATACGCCATCTCCACGTCTATTGAAAGAACAACACCACGTCGCCTTTTACTCCGGCAGAAAGACAGGGGCTCGATCGCCATTGGCATAACGGCGCAAAACGGCGGGGTAAAGCTGGTGCTCAAGCGGCAAAACCCGCGCAGCCAACGTCTCGGGCGTGTCATCCGGGGCCACCGTGATGGTCGCCTGACCCAGAATAGGACCACCATCCAACTCTTCCGTCACTTCGTGAACCGTGCAGCCGTGCGTAGCATCCCCCGCCTCAAGCGCGCGGGTATGGGTGTGCAACCCTTTATGTTTGGGCAAAAGCGATGGATGGATATTCAACATCCGCCGCGCCCATTGCGCGGTAAAGGTCGGCGTGAAAATTCGCATGAATCCGGCAAGACAGATGATATCCGGGGCCGCTGCATCAAGTGCGGCCTGCAATTCGACCTCAAACGCGGCCCGATCTTTTCCAAAAGGCCTATGATCAACACTGGCCGTCGGAACGCCAAGGGATTGCGCCTTGGCCAAACCACCAGCATCCGGCTTGTTCGAGAAAACCAAAACGGGACGCGCCGGATGATCGCCAGTCATGGATTGCACCAGCGACACCATGTTAGAGCCACCGCCAGAGATCAAAATTGCGACGCGTTTAGTCAAAGAAGCTCGCCACTGTATTCAACCCCTGCCCCGGCTTTGACCTGTCCGATCCGGGACACTGTTTCGCCCGCGTCACGCAGCAACACGGTCAGTTCCTCGGCCCGGTCGGGATCAACAACCAGAACCATCCCGATCCCGGCGTTAAACGTCTTGAGCATCTCAGCCTCTTCCAGCCCGCCAGTCTGCGCCAACCAGCCAAACACAGGCGGGACCGACCAGCTATCCAAGTCAATCTCTGCGCCCAAACCGTCGGGCAACACACGCGGCAGGTTTTCGGTCAACCCGCCCCCGGTGATATGGGCCAACCCACGCACGCCCCCTGCCCGCACGGCAGCAAGGGCCTGTTTGACATAAAGCCGGGTCGGTGCAAGCAGCGCCTCCCCCAAAGAACCATCAGCAAACGGCGCGTCATCTGCCCAGCTCAGGCCCGAAATATCCACAATGCGCCGCACCAATGAATAGCCATTCGAATGCACCCCGTCAGAGGCAAGACCCAACAGCACGTCACCTTCTGATACGCCCGCAGGCAAATCAGCACCGCGCTCCATCGCACCAACGGCAAAGCCAGCCAGATCGAAATCGCCATCATGATACATGCCGGGCATCTCGGCCGTTTCACCGCCAATCAGGGCACAACCAGACGCCTCACAGCCAGCGGCAATACCATTGATGATGCGGGTCGCCTGATCCAGCTCCAATTGACCCGTCGCGAAATAATCAAGGAAAAACAAAGGCTCCGCGCCCTGACAAACCAAATCGTTGACGCACATCGCCACCAGATCGACGCCAATCGTATCCACATGACCCGTATCAATTGCAATCCGCAGCTTGGTCCCCACCCCGTCCGTAGCGGCCACGAGGATCGGGTCCGTGTACCCGGCATCCTTCAGATCAAAAAGCGCACCAAAACCGCCTAGGCCCGCCATCACACCAGATCGGGCAGTACGCTTGGCCGCTGGTTTGATCCGTTCGACCAACGTATTGCCCGCATCAATATCGACACCCGCATCGGCATAAGTCAGGCTGTTTTTGGTCATGGCAACTTCCATTCAAGGCAGAACTACAGTTGCGATACCGGATGGCAGATAATGGTGCAACGGCATCCGCCGGAGATAACCGCAAATTCTGCCCGCGAGTTCACACTTTCTTAAGAACTCTTGGGCGATATAGCAGCCGAGACAACGTGACCTCCTTGCGTTCTCTCTCTTGGGTTTTGGGGCGGTGGGGTTTCTTGATGTCATATGATCATGAACCTGCCGCCCCGTTTCCCCAATCTCACGGATTGTATCTTGACCCAACAGCCCGTTCTGATACCTCAGTGCGACGAAGGGCCTGTAGCTCAATTGGTTAGAGCAGAGCGCTCATAACGCTTTGGTTGGGGGTTCGAGTCCCTCCGGGCCTACCAAAAACCTTCTGATTTTGTATACGACTGCATACAGACTTTCCGTTACGCTTGAATTGCGCTATGGCAGCGACAGAACCCATGCAACGCGGAGGGACGAATGTCCAAGATCAAGATAGAGAACCCTATCGTCGAACTTGACGGTGACGAAATGACCCGAATTATTTGGGATTTCATCAAGAAAAAACTGATCCTGCCCTATCTGGATCTGGACCTGCTCTACTACGATCTCGGCATGGAAGAACGCGACCGCACTGATGACCAGATCACCATCGATGCTGCCGAAAAAATCAAAGAAATCGGCGTCGGCGTAAAATGCGCGACCATCACCCCCGACGAACAGCGGGTTGAGGAATTCGGCCTCAAAAAAATGTGGCGTTCCCCCAACGGCACGATCCGCAACATTCTGGGCGGCGTCGTTTTCCGCGCACCCATCATCTGCAAAAACGTCCCGCGCCTTGTCCCCGGCTGGACCCAACCGATAGTGATCGGTCGTCATGCCTTTGGCGACCAGTACCGCGCAACGGACATGAAATTCCCGGGGCCGGGCAAGCTCAGCATGAAATTCGTCGGCGAAGACGGCAAAGTGGTCGAACACGAAGTATTCGACGCGCCCGCCTCTGGTGTTTTCATGTCGATGTACAACTTGGATGAATCGATCATCGACTTCGCCCGCGCGTCAATGAACTACGGCCTGAACATTGGCTGGCCTGTGTATCTGTCGACCAAGAACACGATCCTCAAACAATATGATGGCCGCTTCCTGGAGCTGTTCCAGAAGGTCTACGAAGAAGAGTTCGAAGAGAAATTCAAAGCCAAGGGCATCTATTACGAACACCGCCTGATCGACGATATGGTCGCCTGCGCCATGAAATGGAACGGCGGTTTCGTCTGGGCCTGCAAGAACTATGACGGCGATGTTCAATCTGACACCGTGGCGCAAGGCTTCGGCTCACTTGGCCTTATGACCTCGCAACTGATGACACCAGACGGAAAAATCGTAGAGGCCGAAGCCGCCCACGGCACCGTCACCCGCCACTACCGCCAGCATCAGGCGGGTCAGGCAACCTCGACCAACTCGATCGCATCGATCTTCGCGTGGACCGGTGGCTTGAAGCACCGTGCAAAGCTGGACGACAACGCGCAACTCATGGGCTTTGCAGAAACGCTGGAAAAGGTCATCGTGGACACGGTCGAAAGCGGCTTCATGACCAAAGACCTCGCGTTGCTCGTCGGTCCCGATCAGCGATGGCTGACCACCGAAGGGTTCCTCGAAAAAATAGACGAGAACCTGAACGCAGCAATGTAATATGTCAAAGGGGTCGGAAAACCGGCCCCTTTTTCAGTTGCGATTGTCGTGGGCCAGAAACCCTCGGGTTATTCACCAGCCTCGATCACAAATCCGCCGCTGCCGACATAGCGCATATCGCTTCCATTCACATCATTGGTCGCATCCACGGCGATCACGCCACCCGCTTCTTGGGCATTGGGGCCGTAAAGCGCGCCGTCAATAGTCGTGGCCGAGGAACAAGACGCGGAAGAATCACAGCTTAAATCACCGTTAAATCCATTCCCGATCAGGTTGGTATCAAGCTCAAGATCAACGGCAATGGTTTCACCGTCCGACAGGTATTCGCCGTTCAAATCACCAGTCACTTCATCATCGTCAAAATTAACCGTAAGTGCCAAAGCGCCATTCATCTCTGCTTCAGCGCCGTCTTCCAGCAAAGCCCCGGTATCATCCACCAGACGGCCAAAGGCGACAAATTCACCGCTGTAAAACGCAGATCCCGTCCGCGCGTCAGCAACGTCCGGATCAGTTTCAAACCCGAAAACATAATATGCGGTCCCCTCAACATCACCAGCACCAGTGGCCGCGCTGATCGCTGCACTGTATGTACCCTCGTCCGCTTCAAAAAGACGAACAGTCTGGCCGCTGGCAAGCGTCCCCGCACCATTTTCGATGGTGACATCTTCACCAAGAAACGTCAGCGTCGCATCCCACTCATCGACATCGCTGGCAAAGAAATCCGCGCTGAGGGTAATCGTACCGTCTTCGACACTCACGAAAGACTCGCCGACCGCAGAGCGCACGAATTCCGCGCGGCTCACCTCAATCGTCTCACCCTCGGCATCCGCCAGCTCCAACCCCAAGGCACCATAGGGCAATCCATTGTCACCGGGCACCAACTCAACCTCAGGTGTTGTAGCGCCAAGATCAACGTCATCACCGGAACCACCGCAGGCCGATACGGCCACCAGCGAAAACAACAACCCGGTGCGAAATGCAATGCCCATATGACGATACCTTTTCTTGATTACAGCGCGACAGTTCACAAGCGTTTAACGTGTTCGCAAACCCCTGACCACCCCGACAAGGCGTGACAGCCGCCGGGGCGTCCGGTAGCGTCACGTCATGCCTGCTCATTATCTTATCCTGATTGCCGCCGTCATCGCCGAAACCGTTGGCACGACCGCCTTGCAAGCCAGCCAGCAGTTCACACGGCTTGGCCCCTCAATCATCTGCGTCATTGCCTACGCTGCCGCGTTCTATCTTCTGGCACTCGCGCTCAAAACGATCCCTGTGGGGATCCTTTATGCGATGTGGTCGGGGCTGGGGATCGTGTTTATCGCACTGATCGGCTTTTTGGTATTCAACCAGCGGCTCGATCTCCCCGCGGTCCTCGGGATCGGCCTGATATTATTGGGCATCCTCGTGATCCATCTCTTTTCCAACACGACAACCCATTAAGGACTAGCCTTTGTTGCCATTGCGGGGTATCCGCGCCGCAACTCCGCACAAAGGCAGACCACATGGATATCCGCAATATCGCGATCATCGCGCACGTCGACCACGGCAAGACGACATTGGTTGATGAACTTCTCAAGCAATCCGGCGTGTTTCGCGAAAACGAGGCCGTCAGCGAACGCGCGATGGACAGCAACGATATCGAACGCGAACGCGGCATTACGATCCTGGCCAAATGTACTTCCGTCGAATGGAAAGGCACACGGATCAACATCGTAGACACCCCCGGCCACGCCGATTTCGGGGGCGAGGTCGAACGGATCCTGTCGATGGTCGATGGCGTAGTTCTGCTGGTCGATGCCGCCGAAGGCCCGATGCCGCAAACAAAATTCGTGACGTCCAAAGCGCTGGCCCTTGGCCTGCGACCCATCGTTGTCGTCAACAAGGTCGACAAACCCGATGGCGAACCTGACCGCGCCGTCGACGAGGTATTCGACCTCTTTGCAGCACTCGAAGCCACCGACGAACAACTTGATTTCCCGTCCATGTACGCCTCCGGTCGCGCAGGCTGGTGCGACGCAGCGCTCGACGGACCGCGCGAAAATCTGGATGCCCTGTTCGACCTGATTGTCGATCACGTCCCCACCCCAGCCCAGATCACCCGCAAGGACGAACCGTTCCAGATGCTGGCAACAACACTGTCCGCCGATCCTTTCATCGGGCGTATCCTCACCGGTCGGGTTGAGGCTGGTACATTGAAAGCAGGCGACACCATCAAAGCCCTTTCCCGCGAGGGAGAGAAAATCGAACAATTCCGGGTTTCCAAGATCCTCGCTTTCCGCGGATTGGCGCAGGCCCCCATCGATGTGGCCGAGGCGGGTGACATCGTCACCATCGCGGGCATGACCAAAGCAACGGTGGCCGACACACTTTGCGATGTCAGCATCGACGAAGCCATCCCGGCCCAGCCCATTGACCCGCCGACCATCACCGTGACCTTCGGGATCAACGACAGCCCGCTTGCGGGTCGCGATGGTAAAAAGGTGCAATCCCGCGTCATCCGGGACCGGTTAATGAAGGAATGCGAAGTCAACGTCGCCATCAAAATCGCAGACACACCGGGCGGTGACGCTTTTGAGGTCTCGGGCCGCGGCGAACTCCAAATGGGTGTGTTGATCGAAAACATGCGCCGCGAGGGCTTTGAACTCTCGATCTCTCGCCCGCAGGTCATCTTCACCGAAGAAGACGGCCAACGCATGGAGCCGGTTGAAGAAGTCACCATCGACGTCGATGACGAATACACCGGCGTCGTTGTCGAAAAGCTGACCGGCCCACGCAAGGGCGATCTGGTAGAAATGAAACCGGCCGGCGCAGGCAAAACCCGCATCATCGCGCATGTGCCGTCACGCGGGCTGATCGGCTATCACGGCGAATTCCTGACCGACACGCGCGGCTCCGGCGTGCTGAACCGTCTGTTCCACGGCCAGACACCCTACAAAGGCAAGATCGAAGGCCGCCGCCAGGGTGTTCTGATCTCAATGGAAAACGGAACTTCGGTGGCGTTTGCACTCTGGAACCTCGAAGACCGGGGCAAGATGTTCATCGGCGCGCAGGAACCCGTCTATCAGGGCATGCTCATCGGCGAACACAGCCGCGAAAACGATCTGGAAGTGAACCCGTTGAAGGGTAAGAAGCTGACCAACGTGCGGGCATCAGGCACAGACGAAGCCGTACGCCTGACAACACCGGTCGTCATGTCACTGGAACAGGCCATCGCCTATATCGACGACGATGAACTGGTGGAAGTCACACCAAACGCAGTCCGCCTGCGCAAGCGCTATCTGGACCCACACGAACGGAAACGCCAAGCACGGGCGAGCTAGACTGCGCTAACCCTGCCCCAATAGAGTGGGACAGGGTGAAAACGGTGGTGAAAGACGCGCAGCAATGCAATGCAGGTCTGACTGCAGACAGCATTTCCTCGAAGCTGGTGATGCAGCTGACGCCGAGTACCTTTGCCTCAATGACCGTTGGGTGGGACGAAGCGCGCATTCGCAGCGTTTGCACGAATGGCCGCTTTTGGCCTCTAGAGAGCAGCAAATAGTTTATCAACACGACGCCTTATCTCGTATCTTGTACATTCATTGGTCCTTGCCGATTGTTTGCGCCAAAAATTTGTTACAATTTAGTCTATTGCAATTAATAAGGTAAATTATCAGCCTGTTTCCGGCGCACAGATTGGTCAGATTTGATAAAAGAGGCGAAGTTTGGAACCTATTTTTTTGATGCTTTTGAGTGCTTTGGCCGTCAGCATTGGGTTTTTCGTTCATCTACACCGCAATCGCCAGATCGAGCTGAAGAACAGACGCGATACCTTGGAATTTAACGAAAAGACAGGCATTTACAGTTGGATCGGTGTTGATGGTCGCTATCGGACTTCAGAAAACCACCCCGAAGAACCTGGGGGTGCTTGGTATGAAGAGGCCCGAGTTAAAACTATAAACCCTGGGACTCTGCCCTGAGTAATTTTCGAGAATTTTATTCACTGAAGTCTCATCCGCACGCACCATTGGAACTATCGCCCAAGCAGGCGGCGCAATGGTCTTGTTGGGCGCACCATCGCCGGTTTCATTTTAGAAACGGGCGGTTGGCAAATGCTTGAATACAGCTTTTCAGTCGCGGCTGTTTGCGCGGTGTCGGGCGCATTGGTCGTACTGAGGAAGATAAGAGCCTGAAAACCAGACGTTCGGGGCGGATGCTGCATATGTCAAAGGGGACTCAATGCAGACCTGCGCAAAGCCGCTCACCAAGGATTACTCTAACAGATCGGCACATCTAACTGACGCAACGGCCAAAGCTTTCTAACGTTCCAAAAATCAAAAATGGCGCACCCGAGAGGATTCGAACCTCTGGCCTCTGCCTTCGGAGGGCAGCGCTCTATCCAGCTGAGCTACGGGTGCCTAGACCTCCCTATAACCGGCACCCGCGCCGCCCGCAACGGCGGATTTGCACCTCGCGGAACTGATCGTCAAATGAGAACAATAGGGTACGAATTTCCTGACTTGTTCCAAATCGACAACGACTCCACGCTACGGGTCTTTTCCAAGACCACGTATTTGATGGAGATTTATTATGACTAACACGGCCCACGGCATGTCGCGCATGGATCTTTTCATGGCCGAATGCCTCACCAAACATAGCCTGAACGACCCAAGGCCCCTGCCCCAGGTCTTTGGGTATCTTCTGGATGAAAACCCCATTACCGGCAATCTCAGCACCGAACATATGGTCAACGCATTTGACGCGCTGGTCGAAACGATGCGTACCGCCAAAGTCAGCGACGGCCCCGCTGATGCGGGCATGACGTTTCTGGGCCAGTTTGTGGATCACGACATCACACTGGATACGACAAGCGCGATCGGGACTGTCATCGATCCACGTTCCATCCGCAACGTCCGCACACCCAATCTTGACCTTGATTGCGTCTACGGTGACGGACCAGAGGCATCGAATTACCTCTATTCCGCAGATCACGAAACCGAAGGGTTCCTGCTTTTTGGGCGCGAGGACAACCCCTATGATCTCGCCCGGAATTGTCAGGGCCGCGCGCTGATCGGTGACTTCCGCAATGACGAAAACATCATCGTCAGCCAGATTCAGGGTGCATTCATCTGCCTGCACAACATCCTGATGACCCATATGGCCGAAGGTGACGACGCAGCCCATGACATCAGCGATTGCGCGCAAATGGGCGTTCGCCGCGACGTCTGGCACAAACAATTGCCACCACGGCTGAAAGGGTTCGAAGAGGTCCGCCGTTTCATCCGCCTGCACTACCAATGGATCGTTCTGAACGAGATGCTGCCTGCCTTTGTCGATCAGGCCGATATCGACCATGCGCTGTCGCACGACATTTTCCCATGCGCACCCATGATGCCCGCCGAATTCTCGGTCGCGGCCTATCGGTTCGGGCACGCAACGGTGCAGCCGCAATACACGCTGCGCAAGGGTGAAACCGCGCTGGAACTCTTTGCACTTCGGGGCTTTGGTTTCCGCGATCCGGGTGCAACAATCGAGATGGCGCAATTCTTTGGCCCGCACGCGCAAAAGGCACTCCCCGTCGGCACCGAGATGGCCAAGACGCTGTTCGAACTGCCCGACAACATCGTCAGCAGTGGGCTGGAATGGGGCAACCACCAGATCCCCGTTGAACAGGCCAAAAAGCTCGGCTTGCGCAACATCTTGCGGGATCGATCCGCGATGCAATTGCCCTCAGGCCAGCAAATGGCACGGCATCTGGGCATCCCGGAACTGCCGGCGCCAAAGGCACTCAAGGATCACCATATCACCAAAACACCGCTTTGGTTCTACTGCCTGCAAGAGGCGCAGGAGAGCAAAAAGAAACGGCTGAGCGGTGTCGGCGGTAAGATCGTCGCCTCAGTATTCGTGCGGCTGTTGAAGGAAGACCCCGAAAGCATCCTGAACCTGCACGGCTTCGAACCATGGTCCGGCTTCGACAAGACATGCACGATGGCCAACGTCATGCAGTTCGTCGAAAAACACCGCGACCACGTGCGCAACCGCGAAAGCCTCTATTGCGGGCCCAAGCAGTAAGGCTAAGGATCCACCTCAACCCGAGGTGGATCCTCTGGGTATCGGTCCGCATCAATACCTTCGCTGCTTTGCAAATCGGCCCATTCTTGTGGGTATGGCTCGAACGCCCAAGCCGCGTAATTGTTTGGGTTTGTTACTTCCGAGTGAACGGCAGCGTGATACTTCGTTAACGTATCAAAATGGCTATAACCCACGAAATTGAACCTAAATGACGCGCCTTCTTCAACCAACATAGCCCGAGCTCCATCACCCATGCTGCCTGCATGAATACAACCATATTTCTCAATCCCGTTTTCACCCGGGGTTGACCAAACCTCGTTTACAATGCCAGCCATCCGGCAATCCTCAGGCAAACAGATCATGGCACAACTCCAGCGCCTCGATCAGCACATCCACCTCATCGGTGGTGTTGTATAGGCCAAACGACGCACGGCAGGTCGCCCCTACCCCCATATGCTCCATCAAAGGCATTGCACAGTGGGTGCCAGCGCGCACGGCGACACCCTTTTTGTCCAATACGGTTGAAATATCATGGGCATGCGCAGCCCCTTCCAACGTGAAAGAGAAGATCGCACCCTTCGTGGCCGATTGCCCTTGCACCGAAAGCCAGTTCAACCCGTCAAGCCGATCACGGGTATAGTCGCGCAATTCGCGTTCATAGGCTGCGATATTATCCATCCCCAGTCCGGTCATATAGTCAATCGCAACGCCCATCCCGATGGTCTGCACAATCCCGGGCGTGCCCGCCTCGAACTTCATCGGAGGGTCATTCCATGTCACCTCATCGCGGGTGACATCACGGATCATATCGCCGCCACCCATAAAAGGGCGCATCTCGGCCATGCGGTCTGCCGCCACATAGATGGCACCGGACCCGCTTGGCCCATATAACTTATGCCCCGTGATCGCATAGAAATCGCAGCCAATATCCTGCAGATCGACCGGCATGTGGACAACAGCCTGAGAGCCATCAATCAACACCGGTACACCCTTGGCATGGGCGCCCTCGGTGATGGCCTTCACGTCCACAACTGTCCCCAGCACGTTCGACATATGGGTGACAGCGACCAGCTTGGTCTTTGGGCCAATCGCATCGATGACCTTCTGCGGATCAAGATCGCCATTGGCATCCACATCCACCCATTTGATCACCACGCCCTGTCGTTCGCGCAGGAAATGCCAGGGGACGATATTGGCGTGGTGCTCCATAATGGAAAGAACGATCTCGTCGCCCGCCTCGAACCGGGGCATGGCCCACCCATAGGCCACCATGTTGATGCCTTCGGTCGTGCCGGAATTGTAGATGATCTGATCCTCGGAGGGAGCATTCAGGAACCGGGCGATCTTGCCCCGAACGGCTTCGTATTTATCGGTCGCCAGATTGCTCAGATAATGCAAACCACGATGCACATTGGCATATTCCTCCGCGTACCCGCGTGTGACGGCATCAATAACCACCTGCGGTTTCTGCGCCGATGCACCATTGTCGAGATAAACCAGCGGCTTGCCGTTCACCTCGCGCGACAGGATCGGAAAGTCAGAGCGGATCTTGTTGATATCATACATCCGGCATTCCCCCGGGGACACTGACCCCAATCAAAACAAGTATGGCGGCGGCCCCCAGAACAGCCACCACAAAGGCCGAGATAATCACACCCGCCGACTTTGCCAGGCTGTCAAACCGGTGCAGCACATTGACGAAATTCAAAAGACACCACAAAAGCGCGCCCAAGCTGGCCAAGTATACCAGCCCGCCCAGCGGAGGCATGATCATCGTCGTGAAAAGCTGCACCACACGGCAAACCAAACTGACAATTTGCAACCACACCAACATCGTCAAAGTGGTCGTCAGATCGCCGGTTCCGCCAAAACCCCGCCCGATGGCCGAAATTGACGTCACCAGAAAAACCATAAAGGCGGCCAACAGCACCGTGTAACTCAGCGGCGTGACAACGATCATCTGTTCCGCCAGTTCCTCCGGCATCGGAGCAACTGCCTGAAACGCGGCCAGCATCAGGACGCTCAGAACCACGCAAAGCGCAAGCGCCTCCCACAGCACACGGATATCAAACCGCTGGGCGCTAATGGCTTCGGCGATCTCGGCTGGGCTGGTGATGGTTTGCCAAACCATCCTCAAAAACGCATCAGGATTCATAGTCAATGGGTTCGCTCCGCTTCACGCAATGTACTGAACCAGATCACCAAAAACCCTACAACCCAAACAGCGCCGACAACGTTCGTCTCTAGTCCGGGGCCAACAAAACCTGCCATCAGGCCATGCAACAACAAAACCGGCGTCGTCGCCAACAGCGACCAGAACAGGGCCAGCCGTGCGCTGTACCAGCTCCCCTGCCCGCCAAAGGCTTTGGCGACCAGATGACTAAGCGCCGCCAGGAAATAGAACATCAACGGCCAGACCATGATCCACGCCAGCATTTCATAGGCCATAAGCTGATCCAACTCCGGCACCTCGGCCCCCGGCGCCAGATCAAAGCCCGCCGCCTTGCGTGACAGTCGCGGCCACTGGGCCACAAATATCAGAAAGCATGCAGCCATCAGATAGGCAATCGCACGATCCTCGCGCTTGCCCTGCGCGAGCAGGTCATTGATCACCGCACGCGGCCTGCGCCAGGTGCGCACAATGTCGGTGCTGACTGCCATTAGCTGTGGCGCGCCAACCAGCCTTCCAGCCGGTCCCGCAGATCATCTGCCAATGCCTCGCTTTCGATCTCTTCCAGCGCTTCCGCCAGAAACGACAAGGTCAACAAATTGGTCGCTTCTTTTTCTGGCACACCGCGCGAACGCAAGTAGAACAGCGCGTCCTCATCAATCGCGCCCGAAGTCGAACCGTGCGAACAGGCCACATCATCGGCGTAAATCTCAAGTTCGGGCTTCGCAAGAAACTGGCTATCCTCATCCAGCAAAAGCGACTGACTGATCTGATAGCCATCCGTTTTCTGGGCACCGTGCTTTACCAGAATTTTCCCCTGGAATACGCCGGTCGCACCGTTGCGCAGCACTTTCTTGAACACCTGGCGGCTTTCACAATTCACCGCGTCATGGGTAATGAACACCGTATCGTCATGATGGAAATCGCGGCCATCACCAACGCAAGCGCCAGCGACATGCGCCACGGCATCATCGCCGCTAATCTCAATGATGCACTCATTCCGGGTCAGCACACCGTTGAAAGTCAGTGTAAAGGATTTGAACGTACTCTCCGCCCCAATCCGGGCAAAGGTATGGGTAACCGCCCGCCGCTCGTGATCGCGCCCTTGCGAACGGACATGATGGAACGCCCCACCATCAGCAACTTCAACCTCAAGACATTTTGAAAAACGCGCCGCTGCCGGACCGGTTTCCAACAAGGTTACCTCTGCGCCGGTTTCGACCTTCACCACATTATGCAATGTGGCATCAGACGACACATCCTTATGCAAATAGATCAGATTGATCGGCTTCGACACTTTCTCGGTCGCGCGGATCACGACACCATCGCTGGCCATTGCGGTATTCAAAGCAGCCAAAGGCCGTTCCACTGGGCTCTGCCCGCGAGCTTCCAGAACACCATAGATATCCTTGGCCCAATGAATATCCGCAGCAGCCACATCCGCCAGCCGTTCAATCTCTACGCCTTCACCAGTCAAATCGTCTGATGCGTCAGCGTCGAACACACCATCGACAAAGACAATTTTCACCCGATCAACCGCGTCAAACAGCAGCTTTTCACCGCCTTCAAACAAGGCGGCTTCGGGTGTGTCCGGCGTCGTCAGAGTCACCGGATCAGTATATTTCCAATACTCATCGCGCTTCGTCGGCAAGCCCATCTGCCGCACCCGCGCCAAAGCATCCGCCCGCGCAGCATTGGCCCAAGCGGCCCCATCCGGCAAACTCAGCCCAACCAGCCGGGCCTCTGTCGCATCAGCTTTCATTTTCGCAAGCGCCATCAGGCCACCTCTGCCAGAATGTCGGCATAGCCGTTGTTTTCAACGTCAAGCGCCAGTTCCGGCCCACCAGATTTCACGATCTTTCCGTCCGCCATGATATGCACGACATCAGGCTGAATATGATCAAGCAACCGCTGATAATGCGTGATGACAAGGAAAGAGCGCCCCTCAGAACGCAGCGCGTTCACACCCTCAGCGACCAGCTTCATCGCATCAACATCAAGGCCCGAGTCCGTCTCGTCCAGGATGCACATCTTTGGCTCCAGCATGGCCATCTGCAGGATTTCGTTACGCTTCTTCTCACCACCCGAAAAGCCCACATTCACGGGCCGCTTGAGCATCTCAGCATCAATCTTGAGGCTCTTTGCCTTTTCGCGAATCTCTTTGAGGAAATCAGCAGCAGACATCTCTTCTTCGCCGCGCGCCTTACGCTGCGCATTCACTGCGGTGCGCAGAAAGGTCATGTTACCGACGCCGGGGATTTCCACCGGATATTGAAACGCCAGAAACAGCCCCACAGCGGCACGCTCTTCTGGATCCATATCCAGCAGGTCATCACCCTCAAGCTCCGCCGAACCACCGGTCACTTCGTAACCATCCTTGCCGGACAGCACGTATGAAAGGGTCGACTTACCGGACCCGTTCGGGCCCATGATGGCATGCACCGATCCCGGCTCGATCGTCAGATCAACACCTTTCAGGATTTGCTTATCCTCTTCTTCAAGTTTGACCTTCAGATCCTTGATTTTCAGCATCTTTCTATCCTTCTTAATCCCGATCCACGATCAGCGGGGTGCCTGTAACATCGCCACAATCTCGACCAGTCGGTCGGCAGGAATGGGCGTGGGTTCAATATCAAAGCGGGCCATCCGGCCGCGCGTTTCGATTCTGGGGGTGAATTCTTCAACGACATGATAATCGGGACGATTCATGTAGTCGTCGAAATAGATGGTCATTGGCTTTGTTGTGCGAAACAGGCACGCCAACATACAACCGGCCCGAAAACGGCCATCGATCAGGGCGATATCCGGCTGAACAAACCCCGGAACGTCCCAGATACCCAATGCGTAGGCCGCAAACTTACGCCAGTTGGCCTCACCATCAGGATAACCCCAAGGCCTGGTCGGCCCGATATCGGCATGATGCACAGTTACGGATGATGTGATCTCCAAACCATCGATATAGGTCTGCATATTCCGCGCCCACTCAGCATCACTTTCGACCGAGAAAATAGTCTTTTGGGGCAATTCGGCAGCTAAAACGGTAGACCCGCCAGACCCATACTCCAGAATCGTATCGGCCGCGCCGTAAACCTCTTTGACCCAAGCCGCCTCATCCGGTGGAAGGATCAGATCGGGCCGTTTGAATACAGGTTTCTTGGACAGATTTTGTGCGAAAGTCATTACGCAGCCCCCGACTTGTCAGAGGCTACAGCAACCAGCTGATCCCGGCGAAATAAATCGACTTTGGTTCGGTCACCTGAATGACAGCGGCGACCCACTCTTCCGAAAACAAAATCGCCCAAATGGACGGTGCGGCGTGCACCAGATTGTGCATCGTCGCGGCCGCAACTGTAATGCCCATCGACTTGCCCGCAAGATGCGCCGGATCGCGAAAGTCGAGCGCCATGCGAATGACAAACGCAACGCCGGCGGCCAAAGCTATATCTATATAGAACGTTCCCGACGGATCGTCCGCCATTCTGCCCGTACCGATCAACTGAAAACTCACGTAGCGACCAATGAACACAGCCAGCATGCCCAATAGAAAAGCACCCACGATGCTCAGCGGATATCGGGCGTTCTCCCGCAGCTCCTGCCCGCGTGTCATTGGCACAATAACGCGACGTTCCGGGGTATGTACGTTGTCCGATACGATGGTCGCACCGTAGCGAATGCGGCTGATGCGATCCTGAAATGCTTGTTGTTTGTCGTCCATGGTCGTTACTTAAAGAGCGATTACAGTACCTTGGAAGACCACTGTGCGGGCAGCAGTTGTCTGGCGCACCTGCTCGACATATTCCGCCGAATAGATCACAGCCACCTGATCCGGATAATACCACGCCAGATTGTGACCGGCGACGAACACGGCAGCAGCGCCGGTCAGTTGCATAATCCGATGACTTCCACGGCGATAACGCAGGATCGCCGTAATCGTCAGGCCCACCAACAACGCCACCAATATTTCGGTAAACAAGGCGAGATTGCCCGCGCCCGACAGTTCGAAATACCGAAAACGCACCGCTTGCCCGATCATGAGCGCAGCGGCTCCCAATACCAGGCAAAGCAGCAGGCTGATCACGGTCACCTTCTTGCGCAGCTTGTCCTTGCGGATCTGCTTCTTGGAAATGTGCTTCGGTATATGCGTCTGCAATTCGGGGTCGTAATATGATTGATTGCGCGGGTTGTTGATCCGCTTGATCCGGGCCTTGAACTCGGCCTGTCCCTGTCTGCTCATATCCCCAATCCTTCGACGTTTGATCTGATGTCAAACGAAAGGATGCGCCCCAACTGAGGCACAATCGGGGCCGCGCCGTGACAGTTGCGCGACGATATGGTGCAGCGGGCGAGTTCACTTCAGCCCCTTCACCTGCGTTGCATCAACAACCGCTTGATGCACATCACGGTATATCAGCCAGCCTACCCCTCCCAAAAACAAGGTTATGCCAAAGATGAATGATAATGCGGATGCTGGAACGTGTTCCAAATCAAATGACCATTGCAGAAAATGATAGAGCACCGTCGCGACACACATACAGATTAGCGCGACCACAGATAGCTTGAGGTGAAAAATCGCACCCTCACCCAAGCGCTGACGAAGTTCCGATAAGCTGATACTCGAGGTCTGACGCCGCGCCATATTTACCCCACAGACCCTTCCAGCGAAATCGCCACAAGCGCCTGCGCCTCCATGGCAAATTCCATCGGCAGCGCCTGTAGCACTTCCTTGCAGAACCCGTTGACGACCAACGCCACGGCCTCTTCCTCATCCATCCCGCGAGAGCGGCAATAGAACAGCTGATCATCATCCACTTTCGATGTGGTCGCCTCATGCTCAACACGCGAAGAATTATTCTTCACTTCAATGTAAGGCACCGTATGCGCCCCGCATTTATCGCCAATCAGCAAGCTATCGCACTGAGTATAGTTCCGGCTTTCCTTCGCTTTGGGGTGCATCGAAACAAGACCACGATAAGTGTTCTGCGCCTTGCCTGCAGAAATCCCCTTGGACACGATCCGGGACTTCGTATTCTTGCCCAGATGCACCATCTTCGTGCCAGTATCGGCCTGCTGCATGTTGTTAGCGATGGCGATTGAGTAGAATTCGCCCTGGCTGTCATCACCGCGCAGAATGCAGGACGGATATTTCCAGGTCACGGCAGACCCAGTCTCTACCTGCGTCCACATCACCTTGGCCCGGTCGCCCCGGCAATCAGCCCGCTTGGTGACAAAGTTGTAGATACCACCATTGCCATCTTCGTCACCCGGATACCAGTTTTGCACGGTGGAATACTTCACCTCGGCATCTTCCTCGATGATGATCTCGACCACAGCTGCGTGCAGCTGGGCAGTGTCGCGCTTAGGCGCCGTACAACCTTCCAGATAGGACACGTAAGAACCCTTATCAGCAATGATCAGCGTCCGCTCGAACTGGCCTGTATTCTCTGCATTGATGCGGAAATAGGTCGACAGCTCCATCGGACAACGCACACCCGGCGGCACATAAACAAACGATCCATCAGAGAAGACCGCGCTGTTCAATGTCGCATAGAAATTGTCCGAAGGTGGAACAACAGTGCCCAGATACTTCTTCACCAGCTCGGGATGCTTCTCAATCGCCTCGGAAATTGAACAGAAAATAACTCCGGCTTTCTCCAGCTCTTTCTGAAAAGTCGTCCCCAAGGAAACGGAGTCAAACACCGCATCCACAGCCACCTTGCGACCTTCGACGGGCGCGTCTTCAGCACCCTCAACACCGGCAAGAATCATCTGTTCTTTCAGCGGAATGCCCAGCTTTTCATAAGTGGCGAGCAGCTTCGGATCGACCTCATCCAGCGATTTGGGCTTTTCCTGCATGCTCTTCGGACGGGCATAGTAATAGATGTCCTGAAAATCGATGTCAGGATAGCTGACCATCGCCCATGTCGGCTCTTCGATCTTCTCCCAGCGGGCAAAAGCTGACAAACGCCACTCGGTCATCCACTCCGGCTCTTCATTCTTCGAAGAAATCAACCGAACGATATCAGGGTTCACGCCCTTGGGGGCATAATCCATCTCAATCTCGGTTTCCCATCCATGCTTGTAGGTACCCGAGAGTTTCGAGACCGCATCAACCGTTTCCTGATCAACACCGTCTTTGACCTCAATCGTTTCCAAAGCAGTCATCTCATTTCCTCTCAAGCCGCCCGCCGCCGGGCGCGTTTTTCCGTCCAGGCCTGCACAAAGCGCATCACCTCTTCTTCGGTCGTCTCCAGTCCCAGTGACACACGCAAAGCGCCTGCTGCCACCTCATCATCCAGGCTCAAGGCCTGCAAAACCCGGCTTGTCTTGACCTTGCCGCTGGAACAGGCCGACCCTGCCGATACAGCACACCCAGCCAGATCCATCGCCATTACTTGCGTTTCGCCTTTCCACCCCGGAGTGGCGAAACAAGAGGTGTTCGGCAAACGCGAAACACCTTTCCCGACAAAAATAGTACTCTTTTCGGCAGCCTCAATGGCCTTTTCTAGAATATTTCTAAGTTTCGCAACCCGGTCCCACTTTCCAGCCGCCAAATCTGCCTGCGCGGCCACCGCTGCAGCGCCCATTCCGGCTATGGCAATCACATTTTCCGTACCCGACCTGCGGCCCATCTCCTGCCCACCGCCCTTGATCTGGGCTGCCACATCCGTACCGGCAGGAAAGATCAGCGCGCCAACACCCTTGGGGCCACCGAACTTGTGGGCAGACAGAAAAATCATCTCCACTCCGGCCCATGAAAACGCAAAGGGCACACGGCCAAACCCTTGGGTGATGTCGGACACAGCCAATCCCTTTGGCAGATCCTGCACAATCCCCGTCTCGGAATTGGCCAGTTGAACAACCGATCCCGCCGGATCATCAACAACCACCTTGCCATCCACGATGGGCAATACGGGATCGACCCAGGCATGCACCGCATCATGCTCAATCGGGGCGGCCTTCAAGCCGCGCCCTGCCAGCGCCAAAGCCGCAGCTTCCGTTGCACCAGAGGTAAAGACAACATCCGCACCCGACGCCCCCACAGCCTCGGCCAGCTGCACGCGGGCTTTTTCAACGATACCCTTCGCCGCCCGGCCCTCAGCATGAACCGAGGACGGATTGCCGACAACATCCATTGCCGCCAGCATCGCGTCACGGGCCTCAGCCCGCAAAGGGGTCGTTGCATTATGATCGAGATAAGCTCTCTTCATCTTGGTCCAAAAACTCCGGGGTCCGGGGCTGGCCCCGGCTTATTATCATGTGCGGCGCAGCCGCTCCTTTTGATCACATCTCATCAACGACCTCGAACAACGCGGGAACAGCGGGACACGGCGCCAGCCCATTACTCACCACGTCCGACAACCGGGCCTGATGCAAAAACACGTACACATGGGCCGACAACCCTTCCCACAGCCGGTTCGTCAACGACTGGGCACGCGACCCTGACGCACCACCAGAGGCCCCCGCCCCCTTGTGCATCGCCGAAACGGTCTCATCCACGGCGCCCAAAATCTCGGCCACGCGAATATCCGATGCAGGCCGCGCCAGACGATATCCACCGCCAGGGCCACGCACCGACTCCACAAGACCCGCCCGGCGCAGCTTCACAAACAACTGCTCCAGATAGGGCAGCGAGATATCCTGCCGTTTGGAAATCTCGGTCAGGTTCACCAGATCATCGCCCGGCTGCAATGCAACATCGGCCAATGCAACCATCGCATAGCGGCCTTTGGTACTCAGTTTCATACGGGTCCGTCCCCTGATCACGCAATTTCATTGACGTCCCAAGCCCGCGAGATTAGGTCTCCGTGACCATGATCAGCTTGGGGGTCACCTCAAGTTTAGAATCTTTCTAAAGTGCCTGAGCATTATCGTCAAGAATGCAGACAGGCCGAAACAGAGACGGAAACCGAATGCCCGAAGTCATTTTCCCCGGACCAGAAGGACGCCTCGAAGGGCGCTACCACCCACAAAAGGACCGGGACGCCCCCATCGCCATCGTTCTACACCCGCATCCGCAATTCGGCGGGACAATGAATAACCGGGTCGTGCACAAGCTACACTATGCTTTTTATGACATGGGTTTCACCGTGCTGCGGTTCAACTTCCGGGGCGTCGGACGGTCACAAGGCGAGTATGATCAGGGGGTCGGGGAACTCTCCGATGCGGCCTCGGCGCTCGACTACCTGCAATCGATGAACAACAATTCAAAACATTGCTGGGTGGCCGGATTTTCCTTCGGCGCATGGATCGGCATGCAACTTCTGATGCGCAGACCGGAAATCACCGGTTTCATCTCAGTGTCGCCTCCGGCCAACATGTATGATTTCAGTTTCCTTGCACCCTGCCCGTCGTCGGGCCTGATCATCAACGGCTCTAACGACCGGGTCGCACCACCACGGGACACAGTCAGCCTGGTTAGTAAGCTACATGAACAAAAAGGCATCACCATCACCCATACAGAGGTCGACGGCGCCGGGCATTTCTTTGAAGAGCCACATATGGACCCCATGATTGACACAGTGAAGGACTACGTGAAGCGGCGACTCACTGAAACCACGAGGTAGACATGGCCGACAATTACGTCGAACGGATAGCGGGCGAACTGGCTGATCTAGCACTGGCAGATGAGGCGCGACAGGGCGACGAAAAAATCGTCGACCAGATCGGGCAAATGGTCGGAACGGCATCCCAGACGCTGGAAGAGGCTTACATGACCGCGGTCCGTGTGCGTCGGGCCGAACGTCAAGCGCGTGCACTGCTGGCCAAACGGGCCGGTAAACCGATCGTGCCACTGGCCGAAGTCATCGAAGACCAAAGCAACAGACGCGACAACACCACTGTTGAAGATGCCGAAGAAGTCATGGAAACAGTCTCCGCCGTCGCCATGGCTATTCAGGAAGCAACGCCCGAACCGGTCGCCAGCGAGCCAGAACCGGTCGAAGCGGAATTGCCCGAACCGGAACCCGAACTGGTTGAGCAGGAACCAGAACCGATGCCTGACCCAGAGCCCGAGGTCGAGCCGGAACCAGAGGTGGCCGAAGCCCCCGAACCCAAAGCCGCACCGAAAAAACGCAAGAAAAAGCTGTCAGGCCCGTGGGATATGGACGGTGGTCTTGAAGAAGAAGACGAAGAAGAAGAACCCCAAGAGCCCGAAGAAGAAGCCGCACCCGCCGCACCGCGCCGCGTCAAAAGGTAGATGACGGCCCGCATCAACGCGCAACTGGCCTTCCTCACCGAAGCGGACAAGCTGAAATCCACCTTGCGCGCCACGACCCTCTGCGACGGTTCGCGGCGCGAGAACTCCGGCGAACATAGCTGGCATATCGCCCTCTACGCCATGGTGCTGGCTGAACACACCAACCGACCCGTCAACATAGATCGGGTGATCAGAATGCTCTTGATCCACGATCTGGTCGAGATCGACGCAGGCGACACCCCCATTCATGGCGATGAGGACCCAACCGAAATCGCCCTGATCGAACAGGCCGCCGCCACCCGCATCTTCGGTCTTCTGCCCGAAGATCAAGCCCGACAATTCCGCGACCTCTGGGACGAATTCGAAGCAGCAGAAACAGACGATGCCATCTTCGCGAAATCCATCGACCGGGTCCAACCGGTCATCTCAAACCTTGAAAGCGGCGGGCAAAGCTGGACGGACTACAACGTGACCCGCGCACAGGTCGAAACCCGGGTCGGCCAAAAGGTCCACCGCGGCGCCCCCGCACTTTGGGCCGCACTGAAAGCCCGGATCGACGCTTGGTTCGACACAAACGGCGGATAGGTGAGACCACCGCGCATTGCATTAACTAACCACAACTTAACAAATCGAACCGCGATGCCCGACGTTTTGCCGACGCATGGCCGACCGGTTTCGGGCGCCCAATTAACCAATAAACAAGGGCGTTAACCGTCGATTCGCCGCAATCGCACAAAATCGATGCACCAAACCCCTCCGCACGTCGCAGGATCAAGGGTCCACAACACATGCGTCTGGCAAAATCGAGCGATGAAAGGGCGGAAAACCACGCAAAACAGGTTTCAAATCTGACACAAAGCAAACGACCGCTAGCGCTCACAGTCGCATCGGCCTATCGGGGCCGACCACAGAACGAACGTTAACACTACTGTCATTAACTCATACAAAAAATCAAATTTTATCAATGCGCTAAAAGACGTTCCTCACCCCCCAAAGCACCACAAAAGCCCATGGAAACAAAGGCACTGGTCACATTTTTGTCACGTCACACTCATGCGAGCGCCCAACTAGACTGGTCTGAGTAGGGTTATCCTGACTACAGTAAAAGCCATAATCAGTTCATCGTTTACTTAGTCCCAGCCAAAAAGGACCAGAAAAATGGCCACAACAAAAAAGACCGAGCCAAAGCCGGCGCAAGACCCAAAACAACAACCGCCCGGGCCCAAAATGCAAGGCAAGCCGGAGACGCCCATCTTTACGGATTTTGCCAGCATATAAAGACTTCTAAAGCCAGTGATGCAGCGTGTTGCCTGATCGTCCTCCCCGATCCCGCATGCTCCACTGGCCTTTTTTCTGCCTCCCGGTAAACTCCTGCCATGGCAGCACTGACCACTATCAAAAACATCGGCCCCGCCTTTGAGAAATCGCTCAAGGCCGTCGGGATCACCAGCGCAGAGCAATTGCGCGACATGGGTGCGGACGCTGCCTATACCAAACTTTTGGAAAACGGCTCTAAACCACATTTCATTGGTTACTACGTGCTGCATATGGCCTTGCAGGGCCGCCCCTGGAACGACTGCAAGGGCGACGAAAAGAAGGCGCTGCGTAAGCAATTCGACAAAATCAAAGCGCAGAGCTTCGATCAGGATCTATCCGAAATGGAACGGGTCCTTGATATGATTGGCGTTCGCAGTTCCAAGGCTAATACGTGATAGCAATTCTGTTCTGGTTGGGTTTGGGCATCGGCATCGCTTTGGGGATCGGTATCGACCGGCGGCTTAAGAAACCCGGCATTCTCAGTGCCATCTTTTTCTCGACCATCATGGTTACGCTATCGCTCACCACTTTGATCTCCGCAGGATTCCTGACCGAAAACCTCTACGCGCAGATCATGCATCCCAAATACACGGCTACTGTTGTGGGTTCCCAAAGCCATTGGGACACCGACAGCGATGGTAACAGTCAAGAAATGCATACAGCCAGACTACGGTTCACCCAAAACAATGGCAAAGTGATCACGATCCCAAGCACTCAATCGTCAGGTTGGAAACCGGTGGTCGGTGATACCCGAACCGTGCGCTACCAAGATGGCCAACTTCATGAACCATCCATCTGGCTATACGGTATGCTCCTGCTAATGCTGGCAGTCAGCGGATTCTTCACCCTTGTTGGAGCGTTCTTCGCGTGCGGTCGATCTGCAGACAAGCTGGTGACTATTGGCGTCAGCGCACTGCTTTTCGTGATAGTTCCCGGCGGTCTCCTGTTCATGGGCGGCGCAATGTTGTGGAGCGTCTACGAATATATCTTCGGCTACAATCGGGCAGAGCTTTCTGGCGGGGCTGCTGTTCTTATCGGATTGTTTGGCGCACTCATTCTGTTTTGCGGCTGGGGGTACGTGTTGATGCTCAGAAAAAACCGTCAAAAAAGAGTTGACGCGGACATAAAGTAAAAACCCTTCACATTTGATCTCGACTCTGTTATGTTAATGGTATGAACATAGAACAAGATATCGATTTTGAACTCGCCCGTCTCCGCAAACTTGCGTGGAGGATGGACGCTCTTTTTTACATCCCGCGGACCAATATCTCGATCGGGCTTGATAACATTCTGGGCCTGATCCCGGTCGTAGGTGACCTGGCTGCACTTGCACCATCGGTCTACATAATCCACCGTGCTCGCCAACTGGGTGCGACCCCCGGTGCACTGGCCTATATGGTGCTGAATGCCCTGCTCGACTTCGCCTTCGGCTCGATCCCCGTGGTCGGTGACATTTTCGACGTGCTCTACAACGCGAACATACGCAATTACAAAGTGCTAGAGCGCAATCTTAACAAAATAGCCGCCGGGGCGACGCCAGTCCATGACGGCCAAAAACGGCTCGCTGCAGCTGGCTAAGCGGAACCCGAATGCGCCCACCCAGTTGATCCGATAACAACGGTATCGGAAGGACACATCATGGACCTTATTCGGATCATCATCGCCATTATCCTGCCACCGCTGGGCGTGTTCCTGCAGGTCGGGATTGGTAAACATTTCTGGATCAACATCCTGCTGACAATCCTGGGGTACATCCCCGGGATCGTGCACGCGGTGTACATCATCGCGCGGGACTGAATTGTCGACCAAAAGCAGGGCGGCTTAGATGTTTCACGACAACCGCCGCCCTGCACCCCGGCCATGCAATCAGGCAATCAGGCTCGCCAGCGGATCATCCGTCGGAATTGTACCGGTCAGATCATTCGCATCGTTAGGATTGTCCAGCACCGTATCATAGCCCATGTCCTCAAGCGATGCGATCGTCATCTCGGACACGAAATTGCTGTCATCAATATATCCGGTCATGATTTCATCGACGAAAACATCCTCATCCCAATGACCACCGGCTGTCCCCTCACCACCTTCTGTCTCAACGGGAATACCGAAGTCAAAGCCATCCGCTGCGGCCTCTTCGGAAAATTCCTCCAGATAGACTTCATTGGCCAGTTCACCAGTGAAAACCAAATCATCTTCTTCAACGCTTCCCTCGGTAAGGTCCATGTAGCCCTCGTCCCAAAGCGCGCCAAAACCCAACGTATGAAGCATTTCATGCAAGACGACATCGTCCCATATACCGTCCTCTTCCAACGCCTCAGCGTCGGCCACATCAAATTCCATGATGCCCGTTATCGGTAGACTTGTATCTAAGCGAATGTAAGTCGGCCCGGCGCTCCCCAGGACGTTACCCTCACCGTCTATGTCAGAAAGGGCTGCAGTGATCGACAGATCGTCTGTACCGAAGAAATCCGGCAGATCATCAAGAATGATGCTACTTAAATAATCGGCAGCCGATACGAAGGCATCCTGCAAAGTCTCGGTCCACTCCCCGTCCTCGAAAACCACTTCGACATTGTATGAACTGTCAGCGTCACCACCGCTTGTGTATGTATCATACAAACCATCTTCACCGATAAGAGCCTCAGGCTCTATGGCAGCATCAAGGCCCGCAAAACCCCGTTCCAGATCAAGAACATCATCGGTTTGGGTGGCCCCAAGCGGCGAAGAACTGCACGGGATGTCTTGCGACGAATACGAATATTCCTGGTTCGACGATCCAAAGCTGGGTGCTTGTGCGGAATAGCTGTCTGTGGTGGGTGCAGTCACTGTCATGGCCCTCTGCTCAGTTGTGTCAACGACACACCAAAGGGTTGCCGGAAATGAACCAGCATCATTAGTCGCATCGTTGAATTTTTGCGGATCAGATAGCGGGTGGGTGGTCTATCTATCCTGATCTGGGCATAGAATGTTCAGCACAAAATTTCTACGGTTCGTCCCAAAACCAAGGGCAATGCGAGATTTTTTGCCAATAAAATAAGGCCACCCGCGCCAAACAGGTGCGGACGGCCCATGATATAGAATGTGGGCAGAACCCAGTCTGGTGACTTAACCCACCAATTCCAAACCAGAAAAGAAGAACGCGATTTCTTCTGCTGCAGTTTCAGGCGCATCCGACCCGTGAACCGAGTTTTCGCCAATCGATAGGGCGAATTCCTTGCGGATCGTACCGGGGGCTGCGTCTTCCGGATTTGTCGCACCCATCACTTCGCGGTTTTTGGCGATAGCGTCTTCACCTTCCAGAACCTGCACAACGATCGGCTCTGAAATCATGAATTCACAAAGCTCACCAAAGAACGGGCGCTCGGAATGCACACCGTAGAACTGCTGCGCCTGTGCCAGCGTCAGCTGGATACGCTTGGATGCGACGACACGCAGACCAGCCTCTTCAAACTTGGCCACGATCTGGCCTGTCAGGTTGCGCTTGGTTGCGTCGGGTTTGATGATCGAAAATGTCCGCTGGATAGCCATTATACGTGGTCTCTCATGTTGCTCTGGGTTGCTTTTGCGGTCCCCTAGCATGCGGACCACGCCGTGAAAAGGGGCAGGATCGCCCTGCCCCGCAGCTATCAGCCCGCCAGATCTTCCACGGCAAAGAACATCGTCTCGCCCGAATGATCATCCACGCCGTCATTATCCGTCGCCACCCATGCCCGACCGTCAGAGGTGAAGGTCAAGCCCTCAACCTTATCAAGGACATAACCACCGGTGGATGTCAGATCAGGCAGCAAGTCACGGACCTCTTCCTTGTCCACGACCGGCAGTTCACTACCCAAAGGTGCCGGAACCATCTGGTCTAGACGTACGCGCGTAATCAGCTTTGTCACCGCAGCAGCCCCGATCTGGTTGTCCCGCTCCAGAAGATAGACGTAATCACCCTGCGCCACGATCTCCGACAACCCAACCCAACCAGTCTCGGCACTTTCCAGCGGGTAATGCACAGCGCCCCATTCCTTAGTCTCAAGGTTATAAGCGACTAACTTGACCAAGCCTGCGGGATCATCATCCCACTCGCGCTGTACGGCCATCCAAAGCGTATCACCGACAACCGTAACCCCTTCAAAACCAAAGCGCTGCTGCACACCTAAAAGCTCATTGGGCAAGCCAATCTCGGCATCAATCGCGCCATCTTCATCCACATGGTAAATCGCGTGCGGCGTCACCCGATCCACCCGGCCTTCAGAAGCAACCCAATAGCCCCCATCGCCATCCGTGGCGATACCTTCCATATCCAGTTTCTGCGCAGGACGCCCTTCACGGGTGACCGGCAAGGCCGATGTGATCCGCGCAGGCGTCTGGCTGATATCAATCGTGAAAATCGTTGGCTGATAGCTGTAGAAACTGTCATTCACGGCAACCAGTGTGTTGTCATCCACAGCCGCCAAACCAGAAATCGCACTCCACCCAATCAGCTCACCCGCACCGGCGGAGGTCAGATGCGGGTAAACCGGATCAGCATCGGAATATTCATAGATCATCACGTGGCTGCGCACGCCTCCATCCTCGATCAGATCAACCTCATTGGCCGAGACAAACAGGTTCCGCTCAGGGATTGCCACATAGCCTTCTGGTCCAATCCCCGAAGGCAGAAGCTGCGCCAAAACCGGGTTCGTCGGATCGGTTGCATCATATACTCCAACCATCGACGCACGCTCCGCACCCACAAAAATCATTGGGGTGTCGCCAAATGTGGCCGCATCAATTGATTCCGGTTCGACACCCTTCGCATCAGACCGCCCATCAGGGTAATGGCCGGCTTGAATAACAGCGTGTTCAAAGCTCACACCGCTATCATAAACAACCGTTCCATCGCGGTTGAAAATCGTCCACCCACGCGACCCGCCATCCATGTCGCCTTCATTGGCGGTGGCAAAGTGATCGTCATCAATCCATTTCACAGCATCAGGCTCTCGCACGACACCGGCCTGCACCTCGTCAAAGATCAGCGCAGCGCCCTCATCAGTGGCGTCAATGCCATCCAGATCGACCGCACCGGCGCTGAAATGCGAGGTGATCTCGCCCGCACTGTTCACAACCACCATGTGATTGTTTTCCTGCAAGGAAACGACCAGATCACCTGCGTCATTTATGTCTACAAATTCCGGCTCGGGGTCCTCCGGGCTGACCTCGGCCAAGCCAGTCAGATCAACGGTTTGCAGTGTGTCACAATCCGCAACACCGTCGGCAATCCCAACCATCACAAGAAAACCCGCAGGCATCTGCCCCGTGCGGCCATCGACTGCGTCCTCGTCGCGCTCATTCTCAATCGCTACAGCGGCAAAGCTGCCGTCAGGTGCCACCGCCACACTGTCAGGCTGCCCGCCCAGATCGCAACGTGCCAGCTCATCCCCGCTGGTCACATCGATGACCGCCAAATAGCCAGAGGGATCAGTGAAACTTTCAGACGTATTCACACCGACAAAGGCGGTCTGCCCGATCACCGCCACGGAAGTCGGTTCCCCGCCCAATGCGACATTGCCAAGCGGCGCAGGGGCCGCAGGATCAGTAATATCAATCCGACCCAACACACCGAGCGGGCTATCGGTATAAACCAACGTCATCCCGTCCTCGGTCGCAGCGATAATTTCAGCAGACGTTTCAACAGCCTGATCGCCGTCCCCGATGTTCAAATGCGTTGGAAATGATGCAATGCGATTGAACGAATCCGCCTGCGCCAATCCGGCTGCAATGGCTAAAACAGATGTCAGACAGCAAATACGGTAAGTCATGGATGTCCCCTAAAGTGTTGATCGCAAAGGACATGCCCAAGCCGCACGACGAAGACGTAACGGATGCATGAAGATTTCATGACAGCGCGCAGCAGCAGCCGAAACCATCGGCGGTTGGATCGCATAGCCGCACCGGTTATGGTGACGCCAACCGCAATACAAAGGCCCAATATCATGCGAATTCTGGCTCTGACCTTCGTTGCCCTCATCGCCGCTTTGCATCTCTACATTGCATATTTCGAAATCTTCGCTTGGGAGGAAACCGGCCCCGGTGTCTTTGCGACCTTCCCACCCGAACTCTTCGGCCAGACGACCGCCATAGCCGCCAACCAGGGCATCTACAATGCCTTTTTGGCCGCCGGTCTGATCTGGGCGTTGATTATCGGGGACCGGGCATGGCAGCGCAATATCGCGACCTGCTTTCTGCTCTTCGTGATCGCGGCGGGGCTGATGGGGGCGGCAACGGTGTCAACGCGCATCCTGTTTGTGCAATCGGTTCCCGCACTGATTGCTCTGGCCTTGCTATGGGCCAGTTTCAGGAAAACCGAAACTGCCTGATTGACCATGCGCGGGGGATCAAGCATAGCCCCCGCATGCTCAAGATTTCAGACATCACCTATTCCGTTGAAGGCCGCACCCTGGTCGAAAACGCGACCGTCACCATTCCCACCGGCCACAAGGTCGGCCTTGTGGGCCGTAACGGCTCTGGCAAGACCACCCTATTCCGGGTGATCCGGGGCGAATTGGTGCTCGATACCGGGAACGTCAGCATCCCAAAGGGCTGGAAAATCGGCGGCGTCAGCCAAGAGGTTCCCGGCAATGAGGTGAGCCTCATCAACACGGTTCTGCGGGCCGACACGGAACGCGAGGCGCTTTTGGCCGAGGCTGAAACGGCCACCGATCCCACCCGCATCGCAGAAGTCCAAACACGTCTCGCTGATATCGACGCATGGTCGGCCGAAGCACGGGCGGCCACCATCCTCAAGGGTCTCGGTTTCACACATGAAGAACAGCAAATGCCTTGCTCGGCCTTCTCGGGCGGCTGGCGCATGCGCGTGGCCCTCGCAGCGGTCCTTTTCTCTGAACCCGACCTGCTCCTTCTCGACGAGCCTACCAACTACCTCGATCTCGAAGGTGCGCTCTGGCTCGAGGCGTATCTTGTAAAATACCCGCACACAGTCCTGATCGTCAGCCACGACCGCGAGCTTCTGAACAGATCCGTCGGCGGCATCCTGCATCTCGAAGATAAGGGGCTGATCTACTACACTGGCTCTTACGACACTTTCGCCAGACAACGGGCCGCAAACCGGGCTGTGCAAGCGGCAGCCGCCAAGAAACAAGACGCCCAACGCGCGCATCTGCAAGCCTTTGTGGACCGCTTCAAGGCCAAGGCGTCCAAGGCCAAACAGGCACAATCACGCGTCAAGATGCTCGAAAAGATGGACACGATCCGCGCGCCCGAAGACGCCGCGCGCACAGTATTCACCTTCCCCGAACCCGAAGAGCTTTCGCCCCCCATCATCGCCACCGAAGGCGCTGCGGTGGGCTATGGCAACAATATCGTACTGCACGACCTGAACCTGCGCATCGACCAGGATGATCGCATCGCATTGCTGGGCCGCAATGGCGAAGGCAAATCGACGCTGTCAAAAATGCTCTCCGACCGCCTGCCCACCTGCCGGGGCAAGATGGTGACATCCAACAAACTGCGCATCGGCTTTTTCGCGCAGCATCAGGTCGATGAACTTCGCATCGAAGAAACCCCGCTCGACCACCTGTTCCGCGAACGCCCAAACGAAGGTCAGGCCAAACTCCGCGCTCGGCTCGCCGGATTCGGGCTCGGCGCGGATCAGGCAGACACGGCAGTCGGGCGGCTTTCCGGCGGGCAAAAGGCGCGGCTCTCGCTCCTGCTGGCCACCCTGCCGGCGCCACACTTGTTGATCCTCGACGAACCAACCAACCACCTCGACATCGAAAGCCGCGAAGCACTGGTCGAGGCGCTGACAGCCTATACCGGCGCCGTCATTCTGGTCAGCCACGACATGCACCTGCTCAGCATGGTCGCCGACCGGCTCTGGCTGGTCAAAGACGGCCATGTAAAACCCTACGAAGACGACCTGCAAGCCTATCGCAAGATGCTTCTGACGCCCGAAAAACCGGCTGAAAAAGACAAGCCCAAACCGATGAAGACCGCAAAGCCATCCCGCGAGGCGCTTCAGGCCCTGCGGTCAGATGTGCGCAAGAACGAAGAACGCGTCAAAAAAATCAACGACATGCGCGACAAACTTGCCAAGAAACTGGCCGACCCGGCACTTTACGAAGACGGCAAGGCAGGCGAGTTAGCCACATGGAACAAGAAATACGCGGAAGTCATGGACGGGTTGGAAAGGGCCGAGGCGATGTGGATGGCTGCGCTGGAGAAGCTGGAGAAGGCTGAGAAGACGTGAGCGAACCAAAAGTTGAAGAGAATATCTATGGCCTTATTCAACTCATCCAAAAACGTCCCGGCATGTATATCACCGACAAGTCACTGAACGAAATAAGTTTGACACTTTCTGGCTATAGTAACGCGCTTCGGATCAACAACATCACCGAAGACTATGCAGGAAGAACATTTACAACAAGCGCATTCAGCCAGTGGCTGAACAAGAAAGAAGGCTGGTGTCGCTACAGCCATTTTGCATCGAATATAATGGTGAAAAGCCAAACGGCAGATGAAGCATTTAAACTATTTTTCGAGCTCGCGGAAGAGTATCGGTTCAGCAGCGAAGGATAAGATATCATTGTGATGGCATGATCCAGCACCACACTATTCTTCTTACTTCCGAAAATACTCCCCGCGAAGCGTCTCACATTGCTGGCCACTCCCACGAACATCTGTCACCAATAACACCATGACCGACCTGCCCGCCCTCATCGCCGCCTTTACGACGATGTTCATCATCATCGACCCACCGGGGCTGACACCGGTCTTCATCGCCCTTACCCAAGGCATGACCGCCGCCCAACGGCGTGCCATCGCCATCAGGGCCTGCGTTGTCTCGGCAGGGCTGATGCTGGTCTTCCTCTTTCTGGGCGAGGCCGTTCTCGGCTTCATCGGTATCTCGATGGACGCCTTCCGCATCGCCGGCGGCGTCCTTCTTTTTATCACCGCGCTCGACATGCTTTTCCAACGTCGGCAAGCACGACGTGAGGACAGCGCGGCCGAGGGTCAGGCCGAACACGAAGACGATCCTTCGGTATTTCCACTCGCCCTGCCCCTGATCGTCGGGCCGGGCGCCATTACAACGATCATCCTGCTGGCCGGCGAGGCACAAGGCGCTGCCGACTTTGCCGGAATTACAGCCGTTTTGATGGCCGTGCTGGTCATCACGCTTCTGGCCTTTCTCGCGGCCCCAGCCATCGAGAGGGCATTAGGCAAGATCGGCCTCAACATTGTCACCCGTGTCCTCGGCATGTTGCTCGCCGCGTTGGCCGTACAATTCATTCTGGATGGTTTGCAGGGTTTCGGGATCGGCGGTTAGTGCCTATATCTGGGACATGAGTACAGATCAGATGATGCAAGCCACCTATCTGACACTGCTGGTCGTGGCCATCGGCGGTTCGTATTTGGTGGCCAACCGCAACAATTTTGGCAAAACCGTTCAACAGGCAGCTATCTGGGTCCTGATTTTCATCGGTATTGTAGGTGCTTACGGGCTCTGGAATGACATCAGCGGCGATGTCACCGGGCGACAAGCGCTGCTAAGCGACGACAGAATCGAGGTGTCACGACAGCTCGATGGGCACTACTACCTGACACTGGACGTCAATGACACATCGGTCCGGTTTGTCGTCGACACGGGTGCCTCAATGATGGTGCTGTCGGAAGGTGATGCGCGGAAAGTAGGGATCAACACGGACGATCTTGGCTTTTTCGGCCGCGCAAACACCGCCAACGGCGTAGTCAGCACAGCGCCGGTGACGCTGGATCAGGTATCGCTTGGTCCGTTTACAGACAATAATGTGCGGGCAGTCGTCAACGGGGGCGAGCTGGACCAATCGCTTCTCGGCATGACATATCTTGAAAACTTCGCACATATAGAAATCGCAAACGGCAAACTGGTACTGACACGATGATACGCATATGCGCCATAATCCTTATCGCGGCGGCTTTGACCGCCTGCGACGATCAACCAAACACCCTGCCAGAGGATTTTGACTCAAGTTTCGCTTTCTGAAATCAGCCCGATTGGCGCTCGGGCCAAAGTGATTAACGAACAGGCACTTGGCAATAATTTGCCTTTCTTTGCGAAAAAAGTTTTGCGCCAATTACCCCTTCGTATATGAGTTAATGTATTGATTTTGAGCAAGGTAATTTGATGACTGTAGCGACCAGCGATCTCCAAATTAAAACCTTCCGAGAGCGGTTTGACGTCGCGGTCAAACTCCAATCATCCGTCGAAAGCCGTGAGCGTCGGACGGCGATTGAATATATCGCCTTTTTCACCTTCATTACCGTGACCGGCCTGATCATTATGGGCCAGACACTCTACGCAGATCCCCTGTATTTCCTGGATATCTGCTAAGCTTTTTCGGCCTTTTTTGTCCAGCGCCCGTCTTCCTGTGCCCAGTATTGGGCGGGACACCCAGCGTCAGTAAGCGCTTTCCATTGTCCGCGTGCATGCTCAAGCGCAGCACCATCATGCCCGTCAAAAAGAATGCACGTGCGTTCGGACGCGACGACCTCGTCCGGCGTGATATCCGCGCCGCCCACGCTCATCACGCAAGCGAATCCATCTGCCGGAGCATCGCCCAGCAAAACCGGCTGATCATCATCATGCGGCCCACCAGCCAGACCATGCGGCAAGAACCCGTCCTCTGGCCGTAGCCACAGAACCTCGTCCAGACGTTTCATCAATACCTCATCATGACCTTTGACCAGAACACGCCAGCCGGCCTCACGCGCTTTGCCAATCAGCATCGGCAAGGTGGCGTCCAAAGGACTGTCGGTCAGATGGTAGAAATAGGCAGCCCCCATCTATCCCTCGTATTCATCTGCGATCAGACGGTTCAGCGCCATCACGCCCCAGCCCGTCGCACCAGCAGGGGCAAAACCGGTGGCCGAAGACGTGCTTGCCACACCTGCTATATCCAAATGACACCACGGCAGGTCGTCATTAACAAACCGCTGAAGAAACTTTGCAGCCGTAATCGACCCGGCATTCCGCCCGCCCACATTCTTCACATCAGCGATCCGAGATTTAAGCAGCTTGTCATAGGCCGGGTCCATCGGCATCCGCCAAGCCCCTTCTCCTTCGGTCTTTGCGGCTTTGATAAACGCATCGCTCAACTCGTCCGAGTTCGAAAAGACGCCCGCATTCTCATGTCCCAAGGCGACCAGAATAGCCCCTGTCAGGGTGGCCAGATTGATCATGCCCACTGGCTTGAACCGCTCTTGGGCGTACCACATCACATCGGCCAGAACCAAACGGCCCTCGGCATCGGTGTTGATGATCTCAATTGTGTCGCCCTTCATTGATTTGACGACATCTCCGGGGCGCGTGGCCGACCCGGAGGGCATGTTTTCCACTAACCCCACAAGCCCCACAACATTGGCCTTGGCCTTGCGCAGCGCCAGGGTGCGCATCACCCCCGCCACCACACCGGCACCGCCCATATCCATGGTCATGTTCTCCATGCCTGCCGCCGGTTTCAGGCTGATACCGCCGGTGTCAAAGACCACACCCTTGCCCACAAGGGCAAAAGGCGCTTCATGCCCGCCACCATTCCAGGACATGACAACAACCTTGGACGGGCTGACCGACCCCTGTCCAACGCTCAGCAAGGTACGCATCCCCAGCTTTTCAAGCGCATCCTCTTCAAGGATTTCGACATCCAGACCCAGCTCTTGCATACCCGCCAGACGCGCCGCGAAATCGTCGGTCGTCAGCACATTGGCGGGTTCACTGGTAAGATTGCGGGTAAAAAACACCCCCTCGGCAACAGCGGCCATCGGGGCCGCGGCCTTGGCGATTTCTTCGGGCTTTGTGACCATAAACCGGGTAGCGGGCTTTGGCTTCGGCTCATCCGTCTTGTGGACATCAAAATTATATCCGCGCAGCGCAAGACCAAGTGCGATTTCCTCAGCCCGGGCAATGGCACCGGCCAATACCAGCAAATCATCGTCGGCACGCAGCTTTGCAATTTCCGCACCGGCCTTGCGGGCGTCACTGGCGGACGGACGACGGGGAAGCTTGGCCACAATCACCCCCATCGCAGTCAGCCCGGATGGATAACCCAACTGTTTTACATCACCCACAGCCATCTTTTCAAACCCGTCGCTTTGAACAAACCGGTCCACTGTCTTGCGGGTCAACGTGTTCACCTTCCGCGCCCCGGCATCCAGCTTGGCATCATCGCCCACGAAAATTACGACACGGCCGACTGCTTCGGCGACAGCATCAAGATCGATTTCATCGAATTGGATTTGGGCTGGTGTCGGCATCACTGATCCTTTGGATTTGAAGCGGTACGATATTAGGTAGCCCGCAGCCGGCATAATGACCAGATAGCAGTTCAATCCGTCGCAGCGATGGTCTAGTTTGCCTCAACAAATGCAAGAGCAGACAAGCAGGAGGCACCACCTTGGCAAGGTTTGACAGATACATGCTGTCCCAGCTGATGGTGCTGTTTGGTTTTTTCAGCCTCGTGTTGGTGCTGGTCTACTGGATCAACCGTGCGGTTCTTCTGTTTGACCAACTGATAGCCGACGGACAGTCAGCCGCCGTCTTTCTTGAATTCACAGCATTGTCTTTGCCGGGGGTCATCAGGCTCGCCCTGCCACTGTCAGCTTTCGCGGCATCGGTCTACGTCACAAATCGGATGACGACCGAATCCGAACTGGTCGTGGTACAAGCCACCGGATATTCGGTCTTTCGCCTTGCCCGCCCGGTTCTATACTTCGGGCTGATCGTGGCATTTCTAATCTCGATCCTGACCCATTTTCTGGTCCCGATGAGCGCGGCACGCCTAGCCGAAAGACAGGATGATATCGCACAAAATGTGACCACCAGATTGCTGACCGAAGGCCAGTTCATTGAACCCATCGACAATGTCACATTCTACATTCGCGATATTACGCCAACGGGTGAATTGCAGGATATCTTCCTGTCGGACACACGAAATCCCGAAGATCAGGTCACATACACCGCAACGAGGGCCTTTCTGGTCCGAAACGATAACGCGACCCAGCTCGTCATGATTGACGGCTTGGCGCAAAATCTGCGCGGAGAAGACAAACGCCTTTTCACCACATCTTTCGATGACCTGGCCTATAACCTCAGTGATCTGATCGACGATACGACCAGCACGCGCCGTCGCGGATCACAGCTTTGGACTTGGGAGTTATTGAACCCCAGCCCCGAAATCGTGTCAGAGATAGGCGAAGAGAGGGCAAGACTAATCTCACGCGGCCATGACCGGTTCAGTCAGGCAGTTCTTGGCACGGTGGCGGCGCTGCTCGGCTTTGCGGCATTGACGGTTGGGGGCTACAGCAGGTTTGGTGTCTGGCGACAAATCATCGGGGCGATTTTTCTGATCATCGTGATCAAGGGGATCGAAAGCGCTGGCCTGAATGCCGCGCGCGCCAACGAAGACTTGTGGATAATGACTTACCTGCCCTGCGTTGGGGGATTTGCTATCATATGGGCCCTGCTGTTTGTTGCCGGCAGACCGCATTTATTCAGACGAAAACCAGTGCAGGCGGGTGCCGCATGATATTGCATTGGTACTTCGCCCGACGGTTCCTGTTTGCATTTTTCAGTGTCTTCGGGATTTTCTTCCTGATCATGCTCTCACTCGATATGGTCGAACAATTGCGGCGGTACTCGCGGGAGGAAGCAAATTTTCTCGAGATCCTGACACTGTCTCTGTTCAATGTCCCGCAGGGGATTTACCGGATCATGCCACTGATCATGATCCTGGCCAGCATTGCACTTTTTCTGGGACTGGCGCGATCATCAGAGATGGTCGTGACGCGCGCATCGGGACGATCGGCGCTGCGCGCCTTGATGTCCCCCCTGCTCGTCGGGCTGACAATCGGGATACTGGCAGTGGCCATCATGAACCCCATCGTCGCATCAACATCCAAGAAATACGAAACGATGCGCGACGGCTTCCGCGGTGAAAGTTCGATTCTGGCACTGGGGTCGTCCGGGCTATGGCTGCGACAAGGCGGAGGTGATGGGCAAACAGTGATCCGGGCACAGGCCGCCAATTTGGACGGCACAGAACTGACCGACGTGACCTTCATCACCTTCGAACCTGACGGTGGGCCAATCAGGCGCGTGGATGCCGCACAAGCCAACCTGCAAGACGGGGCCTGGACCGTGATAGATGCCAAGGCGTGGGATCTGGCGGGCGTCGAAACCCCCGAGGCCGCGGCAACATTCCACGACCAGCTTAAAATCCCGTCCAGTCTGACACCCGATCAGATACGCGACAGCTTTGGCACACCGGCCTCCATCCCGATCTGGGAACTCCCCAGTTTCATCAACCGACTTCAGACGGCAGGATTTTCTGCAACCAGACATCGTGTCTGGTTCCACGGAGAGCTGGCCATGCCCGCCTTTCTTGTTTCAATGGTCATGATAGGCGCGAGCTTCACGATCAGACATCCGCGCGGCGGGCGAACTGGGCTGATGGTCCTCTTTGCGGTGATCCTGGCCTTCGTTGTCTATTTCATCCGCAATTTTGCACAAGTCCTTGGTGAAAACGGACAATTGCCCGCGCTGCTTGCCGCGTGGGCACCACCCTTGGCCGCCATAGGTCTGGCGCTCAGCTTTCTTTTGCATAACGAGGACGGATAATGCGGCTTATTTGGCTTTGTGTCCTCATGCTTCTGCCGACATTTGGTTTTGCGCAAGGGGCGGCAACACTGGTGGCGGATCGTGTCGAACTCGACGGTAATGATCGACTGATAGCCAGCGGCAATGTAGAGGCGTATTATCAAGGCGCGCGGCTGTCCGCCTCTCAAATCATCTACAATCAGACGACAGACAGGCTGACCATCTCTGGCCCCATTATCATTAAATCTCCAGACGGGACCATACTGACCGCAGAGAGAGCCGACCTTGATCCACAGCTTGAAAACGGCATTCTTCAAAGCGCACGCTTGGTCCTGGACGAACAATTGCAGCTTGTCGCAAATCAGATCGACCGCAGCGAAGGTCGGTATTCCCAGCTTTACAAAACAGCAGTCACCTCTTGTCAGGTTTGCGGAAACAAGGCGCCGCTCTGGGATATCCGGGCGGAACGGGTCGTGCATGACACTGAAGAACAGCAACTCTATTTCCAGAACGCGCTGTTCCGAATACGCGGCGTTCCTATCTTCTGGCTTCCAAGAATGCGCGTGCCTGATCCCGAATTGGAAAGATCAAACGGTATACTCGTCCCTGATCCAGTTAGTACCGATCAACTAGGCATCGGTCTGAAATTACCTTATTTTATTACATTGGGCGACAGTCGGGACATAACCCTGACTCCATACGTTTCCTCGGACACGCGAACGTTGGAGGTTATCTACCGGCAGGCGTTCCTGCGCGGGGATTTAACGATTGAGGGGGCGATCAGCGACGATACATTGATCAAAGAAAACCGGTCGTACATCTTTGTTGATGGGGAATTCACCTTTGGCGCAGACTACCAATTGACCTTTGATGTCGAAGCGGCAAGCGACAAAGCATATCTGCTGGACTACGGATACTCTGACAAAGACCGGCTCGACAGCGCAGTCGAAGTGATCCGTGTGACGGACAACTCGCTGGCGCAGACCGGGTTGACCTACTATCAGACCCTCCGCGATGAAGAAGACAACAACTCCCTGCCCCCGGTGGTAGCAGATACCAGCTATGAAACGCGGCTGCAGCCGGCAGCAGGTGGGGTTCTGACATTCGGGGCGAGCGCCGATTCAATCTACCGGACCGACAAAACAGCAGGTGCCGAAGGACGGGACATGACGCGGGTTGGGGTCAGCGCAGATTGGCAAAACAGCTGGGTCTTGCCCTACGGCTTCGTCGCCAATGTCTCGGGCGGCGTGCAAAGCGATGTCTATACCTTCAATGACGACGACGATTTCGAAGAAGACGAGCAACGCACAGTTCCGTCCGTCAATGCGACGCTGCGGTGGCCGCTGGCCCGGCAGGCTGACAACGGAACGGCCCACGTGATCGAGCCCGCTGTCGCCGTGGCATTGTCAAAGGCCTATGGGGAACTGCCGCCCAACGAAGACAGCACGAGAACCGAGCTTGATCAGGCCAATCTGCTTGATGCATCACGATTTGGCGGTGACGATGTCGTCGAAACAGGAAGTCGGGCAGCGTTCGGCGTGACCTGGACACGGTTGGGCCCAAAAGGTGTCAGCTCAAACCTGACCTTCGGTCGTGTGGTGCGTGAAGAGGCGGAAGATGAATTTACATCCTCCTCCGGATTGGACGGCCTGACATCCGACTGGCTGTTATCGGGACAATTGGCCATGCCAAGCGGTCTGGTTTTCGACGCGCGCAGCCTTATTGACAGCGACAATGGTGTGGATTTGGGCGCAGGCCGGATCAGCTGGCAGAATGCCACCACGTCCCTTGCCGCAGCTTATATCTGGCAAAACGCTGACCCCGATCAAGATCGTGACGGCACTGTTTCTGAATGGACGATTGACGCTGACCTTGACCTGAACGAAACATGGGCGATCAACTTTGAAGGCCGCTACGACGTCGCAAAGGATGAACCAGTTAATGCGGGCGTTGGCGTTCAGTGGCGCAACGAATGCGTGACCATCGACCTTTCCGTCTCGCGCCGTTACACGTCTTCCAGTACGGTTGATGCATCGACCTCTTATGGGTTAAGCGGGTCGCTCAACGGCTTCTCTGCAGGGCGGTCCGGCGCAACAGCGGCGAGCTGCAAAAATTGAAAATGATGATGACGAGGAACGCCATGCGCGCATTTTTCAAACTGGGTTGGTTACTGGCTGGGGCACTGTCGCTGGCCGTTGGAAACAGCGCCGTAGCTCAGGGTCTGGCACCGGCAATCACTGTGAATGACAGTGTCATCACGCAGTTCGAGCTATCGCAGCGCGAACGACTGCTCGAGGTCTTCCGCACGCCGGGTAACCTGTCTGAATTGGCCCGCACCGCCCTGATCGAGGACCGTTTGAAACAGCAGGAACTTGCCCGTTTCAACATCACCTTGAGCGAAGAAAGACTCCAATCCGAACTGGAAACCTTCGCAGAAAGAGCCGGGCTAAGCCTGGACCAATTTAACGGGGTGCTCGCCCAAAACGGCGTTGCAGAAGAAACGCTGCGCGACTTCGTAAAGGTCGGGATCGCATGGCGTGACTACGTACGGCGGCGCTTCCAAAGCGAGCTTAGCGTAACCGAATCCGATATCGACCGCGCCATCGCGCAGCGCGGCGGCAGCGGAACCACTGAGATCGATGTGCTGCTCTCCGAAATCATCATCCCGGCCCCACCCGACCGGGCAGCACAGGCACAGGCCGAAGCCAACCGCATCTCGGGCGTGACCTCCTTTGCGGCATTCGAAGCAGCAGCGCGACAGGTCTCTGCCTTGCCAAGCCGTGACAATGGCGGACGACTGGGCTGGCTGCCTATCAGCAACTATCCACCCGCGATCCAAAGCCTGCTGCTTAGCCTGAGTCCCGGCGAAGTTACCGCGCCACTGAACATCACCAACGGTGTCGCCCTCTTCCAGATGCGCGACATCCGCGAGGCGTCCCAGATCACATCGACCCCGACCAGCATTGAATACGCAAGCTACTTCATCGCTGGCGGAAAAACGGAAACCACACAACGCACTGCGGCAACGCTCGCCACGCGGGTTGACACCTGCGACGATCTTTACGGCGTGGCCAAAGGTCAACCGACCGAGGCGCTGCAACGCAACAGCCTGCCACCAGCCGATATTCCGCAGGACATCGCGATTGAACTGGCGCGGCTGGACCCGGGCGAGGTATCCTACAACCTGACGACCGCCAACGGCGATGCGCTGATCTTCCTGATGCTGTGCAACCGCGATGCATCGGGCAGTGGCCCGGCCGACCGGGATGGCGTGCGCAACCAAATACGTAGCCAACAGCTGACAACACAGGCTGATGCCTTGCTCGAAAGCCTCAAAGCCTCAGCCGTGATCCGGCCCTAATGAAACCGATTGCGGTAAGCTGCGGTGAACCTGCCGGTATCGGTCCGGAAATCGCCGCAGCAGCATGGAGCACTCTGAAAGACGAAATCCCAATGGTCTGGGTCGGTGACCCGCGCCATTTACCCGATAGCACGCCGTTTCAGATCGTCGATCAGGCCAAAGACGCCGCAAATATCTGCCCAGATGCGCTGCCGGTTCTGGCGCAGGACTTCGGCAGCCCTGCCACACCGGGACAAGCCAATCCGGCCCACGCCCAAGGGGTGATCAACGCAATATCGCTTGCCGTGGACCTGACCCAAACCGATCAGGCCAGCGCGATTTGTACAGCCCCCATCCACAAGGCAGCGCTCATCGACGGTGCGGATTTCGCATATCCCGGGCATACGGAATTTCTGGCACACCTCGCCAAGATAAAAGATGTCGTCATGATGCTGGCCTGCCCCGATCTCCGCGTTGTGCCCGCAACGATCCACATCGCGCTATCAGAGGTGCCAGCCGCACTGACCCCCGACCTGCTGAAGCGGACCATCGGCATCACCCACACTGCCCTGATCAACGATTTTGGTATCACGGCACCACGCATTGCAGTGGCCGGTCTCAACCCACATGCCGGGGAAGACGGCAAGATGGGACAGGAAGAGGTCACATGGATCAAAAGCTGCATCGCCGAACTGGCAGACACCATGAACGTCACCGGCCCATGGCCCGCCGACACCATGTTTCATGCGGGCGCACGCGCCAACTACGACGTCGCCATATGCATGTATCATGATCAGGCCCTGATCCCGATCAAGACACTCGATTTCGCTGGCGGCGTGAACATCACGCTTGGTCTGCCGTTCATTCGCACCTCACCCGACCACGGCACAGCCTTCGACATCGCGGGCACCGGTCAGGCTGATGCGACATCCATGATCGCGGCCCTCAGGATGGCCGCCGAGATGGCCAGCAAACGTGGGAATAAATGAGCCACATCGACGACCTGCCCCCGCTACGAGATGTGATCGCGACCCATGATCTGGCCGCCAAAAAATCGCTCGGCCAGAACTTCCTGCTCGATCTGAACCTGACGGCCAAGATCGCACGGCTGGCGGGAGATTTGACGCAATCCGATGTGCTGGAAATCGGCCCCGGCCCCGGCGGCCTGACCCGTGGACTTCTGGCCGAAGGCGCAAGGCGGGTTCTGGCGATCGAAAAAGACCCGCGCTGCGTCCCCGCCCTCGAAGAAATCGCCAACCGTTACCCTGACCGGCTGCAGATCATCAACGGGGACGCACTCGACGTTAACCCGCTGGAGCATCTGACCCCGCCAATCAAGGTGGCAGCCAACCTGCCCTACAACGTCGGCACAGAACTCCTCGTCCGTTGGCTCACACCACCAGAATGGCCACCATTCTGGGACAGCCTCACGCTCATGTTCCAGCGCGAGGTGGCGCAACGGATCGTGGCAACGCCGGGCAGCAAGGCCTACGGTCGTCTGGCACTGCTGGCGCAATGGCGCAGTGACCCGAAAATCGTGATGGACCTCCCACCTGAAGCATTCAGCCCACCGCCCAAGGTCAACTCCGCCGTCGTCCACCTGACCGCCCTGCCAGCCCCACGTTATCCAGCCGACCCCGGCACGCTGAACAAGGTTGTGGCCGCCGCATTCAACCAGCGGCGCAAAATGCTACGCTCAGCGCTGAAATCGGTAAGCCCCGACATCGAAGACCATCTGACCGCGGTTGGCATCAAACCCACAGAAAGGGCCGAACAGGTCGACCTGGAAGCGTTCTGCGCCCTCGCCCGGCAGCTTAAATGAGCAGCTAACTATCGTTTGTCTCAACATCGCGAAGTAGCGCAACGCCGATCCAAATAAACCAAACAATATATCCCAAACCAAATATCGCTCCAGGCGCCTCCCCAAGTGTTGGGATCACGCTAAGAAGGCCACTGATCCCGATAAGAACGCTGAGACCCGCCAGCGCACGCGAAAATAGACCTGATGCCAAAATTGCCGCCGCAATCACCATCGCCCACACTCCGCCAGCAATCTCGTTGCCACCACCCAGCCCGTTTTCGATCGTACTCACCATCTCCCACATTCGCACCGCGTCCGTTGGGTCGGTTTGATACTTTGCCACCACATCCGCTATACCGACATTCGCGACCATCCCGGCACCCACAACTAAAGTGGCCCACAATGCGCCAAAGGTCTGCACCATCTGGGCCAGCCCATGAATGTGGGGGCGAAAATGAACGGCCAACGCGGTCGCCAAGGCAGCAAGTGCAAGCCCGTTTACAACATAGATCGCCATGTTCCACACGATCATGAGCCCTGTGTTTTCAACGATGAATGTCACTATTGAAGCCGGGTCGGCCGCATCGGATCCGTACCCGGATTCGGCCAACAAAGTTGTCAGCAAAGCAAAACCAAAAATATAAGTGGCCGCACAGACAATCGCGGCAAGTCCACCCCAAATCTGAATGCGTCTCATCTCAAATACCTTTTCTTCTGAATTAACAACGAAACTTCAAACCCACACTATAACGAACGGCAAAACCATAGCGCGTCAAAAAATGTCTTGCGAAACCGACGTCATAGGATGGGTACTTGCATCCATCTCCGCTAAAAACGCCGCCACGTCCGACCGGCTGCGCAACCGCGCCGCCGGCACACTAGTCCCAGCCAAAGCGCCCTCCACCGCCGCCGCAAACCGATCCTTCTCCGCAACCGCCCGCCACGCGAACCGCACCTGCCGCACCCCCGGCCAACCGCGATTGCCGGGCGGATGCTCGGGGCGGGTTCGGCCAAAATATCGTAGATTTCGCCAAAGAATACGGCGCAAACGCAAACCGGCAGGCATATCCAGCCAGACGACCATTTCGGCACGGGCCAGCACAGCATCCAACAGGATAGACGGCCCGCCCTCGAGCACCCAGCGTTCTGCTGTAATGGCCCGTGAAATCTCGGCCTGCACCGCTGATCTGGGACGTTGCTGCCACCGTGTAGTCAGCGCCAACGCATCCTTGCAAATGACCCGTGCATCAAGACGCGCAGCAAGTTGCCTGGCCATCCATGTCTTGCCCGCACCATTCGCACCAACCACCACAACCCTTGAAAAACAAAGCCCCCCGAAATCGGAGGGCTTGTTGATCACTCTGCGGCTTCTGGGGCTGGATCCCCTTCAGACGTTTGCGGGTCCGGGTTTGGCTTGCGCGGATTACGCGGCTTGCGCTGACGCGGTTTGGGCTTCTCTTCTGGTGTGTCGACAAGGCCAGCATCTGGCACACCGGCCTCTGCAACATCAGGTTGTTCCATGGATGAAGGATCACTGGCGGCGGCCTCTTGCGCTTTCAGGCGATCCTGACGCTCGCGGTCACGCTCAGCCTGACGTTCGCGGTTTTGCGCCTCTTGCTCTTCGCGGCGCTGGTCCACCTCGCGTTGGGCCTCTGCCAGCAGTCGGGTGTAGTGCTCCGCGTGCTGGGCAAAGTTCTCGGCATTCACCCGATCACCCGACAACTGGGCATCACGATGAAGCTGATTATATTTCTCGATAATCTGCTGTGGCGTGCCGCGCACCTTGCCATCAGGACCCGAGCTGTCAAAAACCCGGTTGATGATGTTCCCGCCCGAGGGCCGGTTATTGCGGTTCTTATTCCGCGACCGTGACTTCGATGATCTCATAAATGTGCTTTCAAGCCTTTGGCTGTCGTTCGCTGGCCGCGTGTCGCGCAGTATTTCTGCGGTTATAATATATGGCCTTGCGATGTTTTGGCGACTGACCGGGGTGAGGTGCGAAAACGCCTCTTCCCTTCCGATAACCATGATTAAACATGTGAACGGCGGTAAGACAAGTGTAAATTGTCAAAACAGGTAGAATTACACAGTTAAATTCATGTCTGGGGATCGATGTCGGCCTTTTCTCCCACCACAACGCGGTCCCGCCCATCCAGATCAGGCAGAACACGGACAGACACAAGACCGGCCTCTTCCATCATGGTCGAGACATCGGCAGCCTGTGTCGGGCCAATCTCAACCAGCAACCGCCCACCTGGCGTCAAATGTGCGGGAGCGCCCGCCACAATCCTGCGATAAGCAGACAACCCGTCCCCCTCATCCGTCAGTGCCATACGTGGTTCATACAACCGCACTTCAGGTTGCAGAGCATCCATTTCATCCGCAGCAATGTAGGGAGGGTTGGACACAATAAGATCAAATTGACCAACAACTGATGCAAACCAATCCGAAACCTCAAAGCCCAAACGATCCTCAACACCGTGCGTCTTTGCGTTCTGGATTGCGACAGACAACGCCTGCTCTGACAAATCCGTCGCGATCCCGGTGGCGGCGGGGCATTCAGCCAGCAAAGTCACAACAATCGCGCCGCTTCCCGTGCCCAGATCAAGCACAACTTTGAAGTCACGCTTAAGAGCCTCCAAAATCATACACTCCGTCTCGGGACGCGGATCTAGAACACGTTCATCAACGAAAAAATCGCGTCCAAAGAAACTGCGCCGACCAAGAATATGACTTATCGGCTCTCCCGCTTTGCGACGAGACGCCATGACATATGCACTCTGCAGCACATCTTCGCTTAGATCGTCTTGCGCCAACAAACTCATGCGCTCATGAGGGACCGACATAGCATGCGCTAAAAGAAGACGCGCCTCTCGCGCTGCATTCGGAATCCCATCACGCAAGAAATCAGAGGTCAGGGCGCGTAATCCGCCCTGAACCGTCGTCACGCGCCCATCTCAGCCAACAACGTCGCCTGCGCATCCGCTTGCAAGGCACTGATGACCTCTTCCAGATCACCCTGCATGACCTGCCCCAACGAATAAAGCGTGAGGTTAATCCGGTGATCCGTCATGCGCCCCTGTGGGAAATTATAGGTTCTGATCCGCTCTGACCGGTCCCCCGACCCCACCTGAGACTTCCGATCAGCCGACCGTTCACTATCCACCCGCTGGCGCTCAAGATCAAACAGCCGCGTTTTCAGCACCTGCATTGCAATTTCGCGGTTGCGGTGCTGCGACTTCTCGGCACTGACCACAATCAATCCTGTGGGAATATGCAGGATTCGCACAGCAGAATCCGTCGTATTCACGTGCTGGCCACCGGAGCCTGATGCGCGCATCGTATCAATCCGCAGATCAGACGGGTCAATGTTAATATCCACGTCCTCGGCCTCTGGCAGAACGGCGACAGTCGCGGCAGAGGTGTGAACACGCCCCTGACTTTCGGTCTCTGGCACGCGCTGCACCCGGTGCACACCGCTTTCGTACTTCAGTTTGGCAAAGACGCCTTCACCCGCAACACGGGCAACCACTTCCTTGATGCCGCCCAGTTCTGTCTGGCTTTCTTCAAGGATTTCAAACTTCCAGCCCTGCCTTTCGGCATAGCGCTGATACATGCGCAGCAAGTCAGCAGCAAACAATGAAGCCTCATCACCCCCTGTCCCCGGCCTGATCTCCACCAATGCCGGGCGCGCGTCGGCCGCATCCTTGGGCAACAGCGCCAATTGCACATCATGCTCGGAGGATTCCAACTGCGCTTTCAGATCAGGCAATTCCGCCTCGGCCAGCTCCTTCATCTCAGGATCAGCCAGCATTGCCTCGGCATCCGCAATCTGGGTCACAAGGTCCTTGTAGGCCGTGACCGTCTCGACCACCGGGCGCAGCTCCGCATATTCGCGCCCAAGCGCGGCAATCTCGGACCCAGAGGCACCATCCGCCATCTTTGCTTCCAGAAACTGAAAGCGATCAATGATTTGTTCAATCTTTTCCGCAGCTATCATGACGTCCCGATTGGACGATCAGAGCGGCACCGTCAAGGGGCCGAGCACTGCAAGCCACTCGCGAATCCGTTCCGCATTGACGCCCAAATCGCTGCGACCAAAGCGCAAGCGACCATAGATCGTCAGCATATCATCCTCGACCCGAACGGTAGTGTAGTCGGGAAAGCCAATCAGCTTGGACCGGGTCTGAAACGTCATCATCCCATCCTCCACCGATCCAGCGATCAACTGCGTACGATCCGTGGCAAGGGCTACGTCCCGTACGGCAGACAGCACTTCGTCCTGTGACGCGGTCACACGACGCACTGCCATAAAGCCACCGGTAGAAGGGTGATCGCCTAACCCTTTTCGATCCGATATTCCATGCCACTTGGCGGGGTCGGTTGGTGCCAAACGGATGTAGGTCAAAAGGACCAACAGCAATACAACAAGAACAATACCAATGTTGCTGATCATCAGGTTCTCCTCGTCATTTGCATGGCTTGTCTATTTGCGTATGCAGCGACATGCCTGCTCTACAAGCAAACCACAAGTGTTGGATAGGCAAAGCCTGCCATTGTCCAGTCCCATTTCTATAAGCCACTTTTGTGCAGGGTTTCTGGTATTGGCGGACGCATTCGACACCAATCCAGTCTTCCCACCTGCAGCGGCGATTGTTTCGCTTGGAATGCTAATTTGGCCAGGGTCACGCCCAATTCTCCACCCGCCACAACAAAAACCGAAGTAAAGAGCAGCCGCTCGTCTGATTTCGAACCGAAGATAGTTAAACTTATTAGATGAAGGGTTTAAGAACGGATCGCCCCGAGTTGTTCCACGACCCGAACAACCTGCGGACCAATCCGTTAATCACTTTCGATTTATGAACCAGTAACCTATAGTTTATCGGCCGTCTAACTAAGGTTAAGTGACCATACAACTTTGGTTTATTTTCGGTCTAATATATTGCTTTTTAACATTATTTTTGTTGCATGCCATAGTTTGAACACGATCAACTATGATGACAATTATGCGATGTTGTCATCGAAAAGAAAGTGTACCAGTGAACATCAAAAATTTACGAAAACAAATGGGTGCGATCCGAAAGGATCAAGCGGGTTCAGCAACGATTGAGTTTTTGATCTGGTTACCAGTTCTGATGTTTTTCCTACTGCTCGTAGTAGATGTATCCTTCGTTCTTTTCGGCAAATCACAAGCACTGCGTATTATCCAAGACGCCAACCGGGCGGTCTCTGTAGGCGCCTTGGAAGTTCCTGAAGCTAAACAGTTTATCAGTGATTCTTTCGCGCCCTTCAGCTCTAATACGACTGTCGACATGGGGGTTGTGGACGACAAGTTGATATCAACCACGTTTAGCTTCCCAATACAGGACCTTGCACTCACGTACTCTTTGCCTGGTAACGGTGACATTACAATAACCGCCCAGCACTTCTTGGAGCTCTAAAATGGCCAAATTCCCTAAAATAAAACGTTATGATGGTCAGTCATTTCGTGAGAGCGAAGAAGGTGGCATGACTATACTAGCGCTATCTTTCTTGTTGCTGCGATCATCGGAGCATTTGGGATAGATGTGGCCAATCTCTACGCCTCCCGTGTTCAATTGCAAACGGCTGCGGATCAGGCAGCACATGCGGCAATATACAATCGCAACCGCAATTTCATGACCGAAGACGAAGCCAAGCAGGAAGCACTGACTGTTATCAGCAGCTTGGTACCCAGCGAGCGTTATGGAGATACGCTTTCCAAAGGCAACATCGAATTCGGCATCTGGGACGCCGAGAAAAGGGCTTTCACCGCAATGCCAGGATCCCGCGCAGCTGTTCGTGTGAAGACCAACTTCCTCGAGGCGAATGACAATGCGGTCAAAAGCTATCTGTTTAAACTGGTAGGTTTCGATCAGTTCGACATTATCACTAGTTCGACTTATACATCCTACTTGCCCGGCTGCCTAAACGAAGGTTTCTTGGCAGAGGGCGTGGTAGATTTGCAGTCCAACAACACCTATTCAAACGGGTTCTGCATCCATTCAAATACCCACGTATCACTCAACAGCAATAACACCTTCGACGCAGGCACTGTCGTTTCAATGCCCGATTTGGACAATCTGGGCCTGCCACAATCTGGTTTTTCGACAAATGACGGTCTGGAAGCCGCTCTACGATCTGCCAGCATGAACCTCAATATTCTCAACGACGTTGAGAAAATGATGACAGCGTTCAAAACTTACTCAATTGAAGCCGACACCTACATCTACCCCGACACCTCGACCGTCGAGGGTGCAGCAATGAATGATAGGCCGGATTATACGCGGGTGAACCCGAAATATATCACGAGCGACACTGTTATCGATTTGTCTGTAACCGCCAGTGGTGTAATAACTGCGAATGAATTGACGCCCGGACGAATTCATCTGATCTCCTGCGACGGTCCACGATTGAACATAAACGGCACCGCAGCTCCAATATCCGAGGTCGTGATCGTGTCACCTTGCGAAATCAAATTTGCGGCAGGCTCAAAGATTCAGGACGCAATTGTCGCGACGACAGATATTTCAGATACTTCAATGAATGCGCCAGCGGAACTGATCCTGGGACACAGCGACGATTGCGCCGAAGGTGGTGAAGTATTGCTACTATCACTCGGAGGCATGTCTTTTGCGGCAGATCTTCACCTTTATGGCGCGCGTTTGATAGCTCTTGGACCGATCAAGTTTGCCGCCAATGCTGACGGGCTCCATGGGGCATCCATGATATCGGCAAAGACAATAGAAGGAACATCCAACATGAATATGCGTCTCTGCGACGGCGGCATGGATGAACCCTCTCAATTGCCCTACTACCGCATGACACTCTAGCCACCACTCAACGGCACACTACATGTGGCGGTGCGTACACCTCCGCCATTTGGGCAAACAGGTGTTGGTCCTTTGAGCCATTTTGCATCAAAGGACCAGCATCGCACCTCTTTCTCCATAAGTCTTTTGGCAACACCTCTGCCCCTTGTCGTTTCCGCTGTAGCACAATGACAGACACTTAGCTTGCGCATTAGACCTCCTCTCGCACATGATCCCCCTTCTAAGCGGATACCAAACGCGGTTTTCTGGTCTTAAACCAGCCCCCTACTTTCCTCAGGCGAGTTCAAGCAGATATAAGATCAAGTGGGGCACCCAATTCGACACTACCGAGCAATGCAGACATATGTACTCGCATGTAAATTTCGATACGTATTCCGTATGCTCATCTATAAACCACACCCGGCAGCACCGACAGCATCTCAAACATCAGGTTCGCCCCAACCAGCGCGGTATTCCCGCTCGGGTCATAGGGCGGCGACACCTCGACCAGATCGCAACCAACGATGTTCAATCCCCGCAGCCCCCGGATGAGTTCCATCGCCTGCGGCGTGGTTAGTCCACCGATCTCCGGCGTGCCTGTTCCGGGCGCATAGGCCGGGTCCAGACTATCGATATCGTACGAGATATAGGTCGGCTGATCCCCGATTTTCGCTTTGATGTCCGCGGCCAACGGGGCCAGCGACTTATGCCACAAATCAGGCGCGAGGTATTGGTTGAAGCCCCAACCCGCAGCTTCCGCAAAATCATCCGCCGTATAGCCCGTTCCGCGCAAGCCGATTTGAAATACACGGTTCGGCGTGATCAGCCCCTCTTCATAGGCGCGGCGAAAGACGGTGCCGTGTGTCTCGCGTTCGCCAAACATCTCGTCATTCACATCGGCATGGGCATCCACATGGACCAAAGCCAAAGGCCCATGCTTTGCCGCAACAGCCCGAAGGACCGGCAGAGTTAGCGTATGATCCCCGCCCAAGGTCATCGGAACAAAATCATGCTTCAAAAACGCTGCGTAACTATCTGTAATAATGCGAATACTATCGCTCAGGGAAAATGTGTTTATGGGCAAATCACCCAAATCGGCACATTGCAACGCATCAAAGGGGGCTGCCCCGGTCTGAATATGATAAGGCCGGATCATGGCGGATTGCTCGCGCAGTTGCTTCGGTCCCATCCGGGTGCCGGATCGCCAGGATGTCCCAATATCCATCGGAATGCCGATAAACCCGACATCCAGCCCGGCGGGCGAGGTCGCCTCGGGCAACCGCATAAATGTCTGTGGCCCCGAGAACCGGGCCAGATCATTACCGCTGATAGGTTGGTTCGGCATCATGCCCTCCGGTTCCAAAGAGCCAGACAACAAAGTTCCATCGCCACATGGGCCCCTGCAATCGCGGTGGCCCCGGTCGTATCATAGGGCGGCGACACCTCCATCACATCGCCCCCCACCATGTTGATCCCGGCCAGATCCCGCAGCATCGCCGCGGCCTGCCAGGATGCCAGCCCACCCCAGACGGGAGTTCCCGTGCCGGGGGCAAAGGCCGGGTCCAGCGCATCAATGTCAAACGTCACATAGGTCGGGTGATCGCCGACGATGCCCTTGATACGTTCGACTAAATAGGAGGTGCCATACTCATGGCAGCTACGGGCATCGATGTAAGACATCCCCAGATAGTCGTTACACTCGGTCCTGATGCCGACCTGCACCGATCGGGTGACATCAATGATACCAGCCTTCACGGCCTTATACATGAACGTCCCATGGTCAATCCGGTCAGGGTCGTCATCGGGCCAAAGGTCCGAATGCGCATCAAACTGGATCACCGACATCGGGCCGTATTTAGCGGCATAGGCCCGCAATATCGGCAAGGTAACAAAATGGTCACCACCCAGCGTCACAACGCCAGGCCCAGCAGACAATATCCCTGCAATATGCGCCTCGATCAGCGCGGGAACGCCGGGCACATTGGCATAATCAAACGCCACATCACCGTAATCGACGATGGAAAACTCCGACAAGGGATCAAACCTATCCCAGCCGTAAGGGGGATCGTAAGGCTGCAAACAAGACGCCTCGCGGATGGCCCGCGGCCCAAACCGCGTGCCGGGGCGATGCGTCACGGCCTGATCGAATGGAACACCTGTGACCACCAGATCGGCGCCAGCCAAATCCTTGGTATAGGCGCGGCGTAGAAATGAGGTCGCACCGCCGAAGGTATTCTCATAAGCCAGCCCGCGTCGGTCTGAGCGCGTAAAAGCCAAATCCACCTGCCCCTTGGCATCTTCAAGCGCCATATCACATTCCTTTGCCCAATTTCACAGCCCGGTAAGCAGTCCGCACGATAGAACGCCAAGATCAATGCTGACGCAAGCAAGACACTGACGCGACGGCAGGAACAATGACACCAAAATTGGACTAATCCTGCCACATTTTGACCACAGCTCAATGGTGATTGCACGTTCCATTCTCATAACGACGACTCAACCCAACGGAGACCAACTTGTTTAACACAGTGAAGAAAATCACACTGGTTCTCGCGACCCTCGCCCCTACAACAGCACTGGCCGACTGGACCGGCGGATATGTGGCGCTGACCTATGGCCAAACCAGCAACGGTGAATTTGATATCGATTTCGAAAGCAGCGCCACCGACATCGCGGATAGCGACATCATCGGCGGTGCCTTTGGCTATTTGCGGCAGAATGGGGCTTTCGTCTCCGGTACCGAAATTGCCTTTAGCCAAGCCGAAGATGCCGACCGCATTGGTGGCTCCCGCTTCGTCGAGGTCGACGGCTTGATCTGGGACATCAAGTATCGCGTTGGCTATGCAGCGCAGGACTTCCTGCCCTACGCAAGCGTGGGCGTTTCCTCTATCGGCTTGGGCGGCGATGATGTCGATATTACAGGCTCTGGCTGGGGCTTTGGTGTAGGGGCCGATTACCTGATTAGCGACCGCCTGATCCTCGGGGTTGAATACTACGCACGTCGAACTCGCGGTACAGCCGAAACCGGCAGCGGGACGTTCGCCACAACCGGCGATTTTTCGACCGACATCGACAGCATTTCGCTCCGGGTTGGCTACAAATTTTAAGCTGTAAATAATGCAATCAAAGCCGCGCCCCTTGGCGCGGCTTTTTTGTTTCGATAGCCTTGCCTTAACCAAGCGAGGCGCCATGCAGAACACTCCCCTGATCCACGATCCTGACGGCGGTATGCCGCGCCTGCTCGAAATCATGCGCTGCCTGCGCGACCCTGATACGGGCTGCCCATGGGATATCGAACAGAATTTCAACACCATCGCGCCTTACACAATCGAAGAAGCCTTTGAAGTCGCCGACGCCATCGCCCGCAGCGATTGGGGCGAGTTGGAGGGCGAGTTGGGTGATCTGTTGCTGCAAACCGTCTACCACACGCAAATGGGCGAAGAAGCCGGACATTTCACCTTCGACACGGTGGTAAAATCTATCTCAGACAAGATGGTCGCCCGCCATCCTCACGTTTTCGGCGATGAATCCCGCGATAAGTCGTCAGAACAACAGACAGCCGATTGGGAAAAGATCAAAGCGACCGAACGGGCAGGCAAAGCGCAAACGCGGACTCTCGACGGTGTCGCCATCGGCCTGCCCGCCCTCACCCGCGCGGTCAAACTGCAAAAACGGGCCGCGCGCGTCGGCTTTGACTGGCCCGATACCTCTCACGTCATCGACAAGATCGTCGAAGAAGCCGGAGAACTGGTCGAAGCACGCGATACGATGACAAAGACCGAAATGGTCGACGAATTCGGCGACCTGCTGTTCGTGGTAGCCAATCTCGCCCGCCACCTCGACATCGACCCCGAAGACGCATTGCGCGGCACCAATGCCAAGTTCACAAGACGGTTTGAAGCGATCGAAGACGTGCTGGCAGCTGAGAACAAAACGCCCGCCCAAAGCGATCTGGCCGAGATGGATGCGCTCTGGGATGCCGTGAAGGTGCAGGAAAAGAAGCGGCAAGACTGAACCGAAAAGCTAGCTGTCATGAAAGCCTAGAGATGGTCGGGATGCTATCAAAGCGCATACTCCATTCAAAGCAAGTTGCTCTCAGGGTATGCAAACAGAGGACAGAATGAAATTTGTGAACCCACTGCCATTTGTGGCTGAAATCGACCGCTCGAAACAGTTCTATTCAGAATTGCTCGGGCTTCGTATCATAGAAGATCATGGAAATTTCGTTCGTTTCGATGATGGTTTCGCGCTCCATGATGGCGCCTCACTTCATCATACAATATTTGGCGAGGCACCTGCCAGCCACGACCAATACGGACGGCGAAACTTGGTGCTTTACTTCGAGGTCGAAGATATCGCCTCCGTCTTTCAAAAGATTGGCACCAAGGTCGACCTCATCCACGAAGTCAAACAACAGGACTGGGGGCAGCGGGTCTTCAGGTTCTTTGACCCCGACCGTCATATTGTAGAAGTCGGAGAACCACAGTGAACCAAGAATTGGCACGAACGGCGTAGCTGCCTCAGGGTTTTCAAGGTCAACCCTTAATCTCTGACAATTTCATTCAGGTATTGACCCGACTAAAAGAGTCAGATTTATAGGCCCCATAATTTGGGAGAAACCTCTATGAACATTCGCAAAATTCTTCTGGCCACGACATGCGCAAGCATCGCAGCACCGGCCATCGCAGACGTCAACATCTACACGACACGGCAGCCCGAACTGATCCAGCCGGTCATGGATGCCTTCACAGCAGAAACAGGAATCGCCGCAAACCTCGCCTTTGTCGAAGACGGGCTGGTCGAACGGCTCAAGGCAGAAGGTGCCAGATCCCCTGCCGATCTGGTGATGACCGTCGATATCGCCAATCTCAAACAGATCGTGGATGCAGGCGTGATCCAACCGGTCGAAAGCGAAACCATCGACGCGGCAATCCCAGCCCAACTGCGCAGCGCCGACAACCTGTGGTTTGGACTGACCACACGGGCAAGGATCGTCTACGCCTCCAAGGACCGCGTCGCAGAAGGCGAAGTCACTACCTACGAAGACCTCGCCTCTGATAAATGGGAAGGCCGGATCTGCACGCGTTCGGGCCTGCACAACTACAACCTCGCCCTGCTCTCTGCGCTGATCACGCATGACGGGGAAGAAGCGGCAAAAGACTGGGCCACCGGCGTCAAGGCAAACCTGGCACGCAAACCAGAAGGCAATGATCGGGCGCAGGTTCGGGCCATCTGGGCTGGCGAATGCGATATCAGCCTTGGTAACACCTATTACATGGGCCTGATGCTGCAGGACGAAGAACAGACCGAATGGGCCAACGCGGTCCAGATCATCTTCCCCAACTTCGAAAACGGCGGCACGCACGTCAATATCTCAGGCGTCGCAATGACCAATGCAGCACCTAATAAGGAAGAAGCCCTGCAACTGATGGAATTCCTTGTCTCGCCCGAGGCGCAGGGCATCTATGCAGAGCTGAACAACGAATATCCGGTGCTTGAGGGCGCGCCGGTTTCAGATCTCGTCGCCAGCTGGGGTGAGTTCACGCCCGACAGTATCGACCTGACCGAAGTCGCGGGCCACCGTCCTGCCGCGCTGCGCATCATGGAAGAGGTCGACTACGACGGCTAAGCATTCCCGTTTCAAAGCCGTTACTAAACGCCCGTTCTGTGATCAGAGCGGGCGTCATGATTTTGCACTCGCCTCTCAACCGGGCGACGTCTATCACAGGGCCACCGACATCTTGAACGGGGCGACAATGACCAAACACACCATCAAAGCTGTCATCTTCGACATGGACGGCCTGTTGCTGGATACCGAACGCGTCTATTTTGACAGCTACCGCAACGCCCGCACCGCACTCGGCCTCGCCCCCCATGATGCGGGCTTCATCGAGCTTATCGGCCTGCCGATGCCTGCCGGACGGGTTCTGCTGGAAGCCCATTTGGGCGACGGGGTCGCCGAATTCGAAACACAATGGGACCGCGAGATCAGCCAGTTGATGGAACAAAAAATCCCCGTCAAACCCGGCGTCGATGCTCTCATCCAGCACCTGCGGACAACAGACATTCCCTATGCGGTTGCCACCAGCACCTTTACAGAACGGGCGCATGACCACCTGCATCGCGCAGGGCTTGGTGGGCTGTTTGACACACTTATTGGCGGCGATCAGGTGAAAAACGGCAAACCAGCACCTGATATCTATGTCAAAGCCGCCGCGACACTTGGACACCACCCCAGCGAATGCGCCGCTTTCGAAGACTCTGAAAACGGCGTCAGGGCGGCTCTGGCTGCCGGTATGACGACGGTACAGGTTCCAGACATCAAACATCCCAGCGATGAATTCGCACGCTCCGGTCACCACATCGCCAGCGACCTGATCAGCGGAGCCAAACACCTCGGCCTGCACCCCTGATCGGGGTCGCTCGTCGGACCAACTGACAAACTGCACAAACCTGCTGTTCAACCAAAGGACCCGGAAGGTCTCAAATAAGCCCGAAGTCGCAGATTCATGGCTACAAAGCAGAGGTCGGTTCTCTTTCTCTGCGGGTTGTTTACCGGCGCTATAAACCAACCTTGTTGTGAAAGGCGCATAGCGCCCGCGCGACACACCTATATATCCATGTATGCATATATGTTCAAAATATGGCAGAGCTGTACAAAAGGCCAGTGTTCATTGGCCATAAGATGACACAATCACAAGTCAAATATAGCTGTATTGAGAGTGGTAACGAGTTTCTAAGTTGAGTTGAGAGGGTGGCAAGTTCCAGGTGTGTTGTGTTGGGAACTTGCCACTACTTCTTTATCGTAAATTTCGGTGAAGTAGATGCGTCAGACGGGCAAACTGTCAAACAAACGCCCGCGCTTATCACCCCGCCTTTTCCTCCAATGCCAACCACTCATCCTCGACGTCAGCCAGTGCTGCCTGTCGCGCAACCAGCGCATCCATGGCTTTTTGAAACTTCACCGGCTCTTTCGTGAACAATTCCGGGTCCGCCATCAGGCCTTCCAGCTTGCCAATCTCTGCGGTGAGCTGATCAATCACACCCGGCAATTCCTCCAACCGGTGTTTTTCGGTAAACGACAACCCGGCCGGTGCCTTCTTCTCCGTCACCTTCTCTTTCTTTGTCGCTGGCTTCGGGGCCACTGGGGCCTCTACAAAATCGCCGCCCCGCTGCATCCGGTAATCCGTCCAGCCGCCCGCATACACAACCGCTTGTCCGTTACCTTCCATCGCGATGGTCGTCGTCGCCACGCGGTCAAGAAAATCCCGGTCGTGACTGACCAGCAGAACGGTTCCATCGTAATCACCCAGAATATCCTGCAACAGATCGAGCGTCTCAATATCCAGATCATTGGTTGGCTCGTCGAGGACCAGCAAATTGCTTTCCCGCGCCATCAAACGCGCGAGCAACAAGCGCGCCTTCTCACCTCCGGACAATGACCGCACCGGCGCCCTTGCCTGCGCCTCGTCAAATAGGAAATCCTTCAGATACCCCACCACATGCCGTGGCGCACCGCGGACCATCACCTGATCCGATTTACCCGAAACGCCCAATTCGGGATCATTGGCCAAGTTTTCCCAAAGCGACATCTCGGGTTTCAGGGCCGCCCGCGTCTGATCAAACACCGCGATATCCAGATTGGTGCCCAGCTTGACCGATCCCTCATCAGGTTCCACCTGCCCCAGCAGCATCTTGATCAGAGTCGTCTTACCCACCCCGTTTGGCCCGACAAAAGCCACCCGATCACCGCGCTGCACGGTCAGATCAAAGCCCTTCACGATAGATTTGCCATCAAAGGATTTGGTCAGCCCAAAGGCCTCCATCACCTTCTTGCCAGAGGCCTGCCCGCCATCAAAAGCCAACGCCGCCGTGCCTTGCCGCTTGATCTGGCCGGCCCGTTCGGCCCGCAATTCCTGCAATGCCCGGACACGGCCCTGATTACGCTTGCGCCGGGCGCTGATGCCTTCAACCGCCCACCGGGCTTCTGCCTTGATCTTGCGGTTGAGCTTATGGCGTTGCTGGTCCTCTTCATCCCAGATCTTGTCGCGCCATTCCTCAAACCCGTCAAAACCTTGCTCGGCCCGACGCACAGCACCTCGGTCGATCCACAAAGTCGCGCGGGTCAAAGCCCGCAAAAACGCCCGGTCGTGGGAAATCAACACGAACGCGGCGCGCGTCGTTTTCAGCTCGTTCTCGAGCCAGGCAATCGCTTCGATATCCAGATGGTTGGTTGGCTCGTCCAACAACATCAATTCGGGTGCTTCGGCCATCAGCTTCGCCAGGGCGGCCCTGCGGCGTTCCCCACCCGATGCCGTTGCCACATCGCCCGCAGGGTCAAACTTCAACCCCTCCGCCACCATCTCGACCTTATAGGCCTCATCCAGATCCAGACCGCTGGACGCATAGTCACCCAAGGTGGCGAACCCTTCCATCGTCGGGTCCTGCTCCATGTAGCCAGCCGTCACGCCGGGCGATAAAACGCGGGTTCCGGTGTCAACCTCAACCAACCCGGCCATGACCTTCATCAGGGTCGATTTGCCCGATCCGTTGCGGCCAACCAAAGCCACCCGGTCTGCGGGTTGGATGACCAGAGACAGGTCTTCAAAAACAGGATCGCCACCAAAGGTCAGCGCAATATTGGAGAGTTGCAAAAGCGGAGTACGTGCCATGCCCGCCTGCTACGTCAGCAGCAGCGCATCCGCAAGAGCGCGCAGCGCATGGGCACGTGCAGGCGGCACCGCAGCGACGTCCAGACATGTGAATACGTGCAAGGTCTGCATCTGTCGGTCGATGACAGCATGGTCACTGACCCAGCCACCCATAGCAAGATAAGTGCGCAGCAAAGGTGGCATAGGTCGGTCCCCCGGCCCTGTGACCTCAGCAAGACGAACCGCGTCACCCGCCTTCGGTTCTGGGCGCACATCAGACGGGCCAACATGCCGCCCCATATGGACAAACGCCCGGGCGTAGGGGGCCGGCTCAATCCCGGGAAAACTTGCGCAGCCAAACAGCATTGCAATACCGGCCTCATCGACAAAGCGGGTCAACGCCGCCCAAGCGACGCGCAACACATCCGCGTCCACCACATCCGGGGTCACGCAAAAGCGACCAATCTCCATCATTGGGGCATTCAACGCTGCCAACCGCTCAAGATCATAAAACTGCGCGGCATATCCGCCCAAAACATCGCCGCCGGATCGCGCCTGCAACAACCGCATCGTGGCGACCAGGCGCCCTGCCCGATCCTCAACCATCACATGACGGCAAAGCGCATCAAACTGATCCGCATCAATGCCATCCCCGCCAAAAAAGCACAGATGCCGCAGCCGCTGACAGGCCAGCACATCAGCGTTTTCCGCAAACCGAACCCGATAGCGCCCTTTCTGAAACGGAACTGTCATCAAACTCCACCTTGGCGAAACAACTTACGCGACCTACGTTATCTGGCAACACGATAAAGGGAATACGGCCAATGGACAAAATCATCAAAACCGAAGCCGAATGGAAGGCCCAACTCTCTGACCTGGCCTACAAGGTGACGCGAAAACACGGGACCGAGCGGGCCGGCAGCCACGAAAATTTCCCCAAAGGCCCCGGCACATATATGTGCGTCTGCTGCGGCGCACCGGTCTTCGATCAGGCCGCCAAGTTCGAAAGCGGCACCGGCTGGCCATCATTCTACCAACCGGTCGACAACGAAATGGTCGGCGAAAGCATCGACCGCAGCTTTTTCATGAAACGGACCGAGGTCCACTGCAACCGCTGCGACGCCCACCTGGGTCACGTGTTCCCGGACGGGCCGCAGCCAACAGGTTTGCGGTACTGCATCAACGGGGTCGCGCTGGAGTTTGAGCCGGAGGGGTAGGACTTATTCACAAATACGCGGCAACACTATTGGTTCGTATTTGAGCAACCATTCCGGCAGTTCACAAACACCATCGGCGCAACCGCTAATTTCGTCCGACTTTGGAAAAAAAGTTGCGCTTGTACGTGCCAACAATCGTTGTGGGTTTACATCCTGTCTGTGTTCCAAGGGAATACCACTAATATCAATCCGAAAATATGCAGGTGGCTGCCGATCAAAGTTTAGACTCGCTCGGAAAGGATATCTTAAGACGCGAGTTGCAGCGGTCCCTGAAATTCCGGGAACATAATAGTGTAGTATTGCTGATGGCTCACTAGTGAACTTCTGACTAATGCATCCGTCTTTCGGATATTCGAAGAATTGATCTGAGTAGTATGATACATTTGTACCGCTAGTAATGGCTACTTCCCAGTTACTCTCCATAATCTCAAATGAAGTTGGCGACTGACAAGCAACAAAGTTACCCGTAACCGAAAGCTCAACCTTCGCGGGGTCAGTTTGGGAAAATGTTAAAGACTTCGGTCGACCATCATCACAAGAAATTTCTACCCGCTCAACCTCTGTTCCGTGCCGCTCCAACAAAAAACAGCGGCTTTCCTCGGTAGCAGTGGTACCATCAAAGTCTACGGTCTGTGTTGTACGTAAATTTTCCGTAGACACCTCAAATGCCAAATTATTGGTCTCAAACGCAGCCTCAAAAGCCACTTGCCCAAGGCCGCTGCATTGTGGGTGATCCCCAATTACCGTAAGTGGTGCGAAATAGCCGTTAGGGATGTCCGGTGAGATTGTATCTGCAAGAGTCGAAGCGGGCGGCGCAATAAACAAAATACAAGCGAGAACGCTTCCCAAAAGGGAATTTTTCATAGCTTCTCCTAAATCGTTTCTAATACGCCCAACATAGGTCATAACTACTGACACTTCAACTATAAGATGCGTTTGCCCTCACCCACCCTTATATCTCATCTCTCATCACCCAAGCACTCGCTGCGATGATCACCCCTGCCCCCAACCACATCAATCCCGGTGGCGCAAAGCCGAAAAACACTAGCCCAAGCCCCACATTCAGCGGCAGCTTCACATGATCAAAGGGCTGCAAATACGCCGCATCGGCGACAACATAAGCTCTGACCAAAAAATACTGCGCCATGGCGACCATGACGCCAGACAGCACCACCAGCCACAGCGCGTCAGCCGTGACAGCAAACCCCGTGTTAAAGGCTGCCAGCCCGTTCACCGGCACCAGAAGAACCAGCAGATAAAGGGTCAGCGTGCCCGCATCGTCCGTTTCGGTCAGCCGCTTGGTGACAAGCGATGACGCCGCCCAAAACGCAGCCGCCCCTACTGGCAGGAGTGCAGCCCAGCTAAAGCTGTCGCTCCAGGGGGCTAGGATCAGCACACCTCCACCTGCCCCGGCCAGCACGGCCAGAACGCGCGACCACGTCAGCGCCTCGCGCAGAATCAAACCGGCACCCAAGGTCACAAACAAGGGCGAGACAAGGATCAATGCCACCGCTTGCCAGATCGGGACATAGGCAAGGCCAGCGACCCACAATTGCACACCCATCGCTGCCAAAAGGACGCGCCCGATATGCATCGCGGGGCGGTGTGTGGCCCAAGACGAACGCCAGACCAATGGCAGCACCACGACCAGGGCAATCACATATTGCCAGAACGCAATCGCGGGCGACGGCACATCATAAAACATGCCCGCCCCCTGCACAGCGGTATTGGCCCCCGCGAAAAGCGCACCCGCAGTTACAAAGTAAAGCGGGCCGGTAATGGCCCCACTGTTGGTATTAATTTGGATCATCGCATCTGTCCTTTCTTGCCTCGCGATCGACCCAAGGCAAAACAGGACAGGCCGGGCGCAAAAGTACCCGGATCTCACCCGCTCTCTTCCATCCGGACTATGACCGTCGGCTCAGGCATCTCACCTGATCTGCTGGACCCCGGCCAAAGCCGGGCGCTCGCGGGCTCGGACACATGGCCCATACCGCCGGTGGGGAATTCCACCCCGCCCTGAGAACAGGCCGATGCTAGCGCCAGCGAAGGCATACATCAATAGTGCATCAATTGAATTGAAACGTAGGGTGGGTGCAACCCACCACACTGGCAAATACATGAACGCGGCATTCACACACCCAACGCACGTTGCATTAACCCACAAATGACCGCGCAGACGTGCCCGACGTTTTGCCGACACATGGCCGACCGGTTTCCCGGCGCCCATAAACCAACATTAACAGACGATTCGCATAGATGTGGGAACGCAGTGCGCAGCACCCGCCAATCATCAGCGCGCGGTGACTAAAACGGGTCTTGCCCGCCATCGCCAATGATCTGGCCGGCATCCACACGCCCAAACGATCCAAAGAGCTGGCCAAGGAAAGTCACGTCCTCAATCCCGTCATCCGTGACCCGGCGATCCAGAACGACGATCCGACCATCTTCAAGCGTAAACCGCTCAATATTGCGCACACGGCCGCCTGTATCAAAGCTGATCGCAAGCACCTGGCGTTCCACCTCGCGTGGGGGCAGCGCACCAAAGTAGCGGAATTGGCTGGACACATAATAAAGCGTGTCATTGCCCAATGCGCCTTGGGATGTGGGCTGTCCGACAGCGGCCACAACGCTATCGCGGGTATCGACCCCGACAGTCAACGCATCCAGCTCTGCCTGGCTCGGCACAAATCCATGATAGCGGTTGATAGGGGTGCAGGCGACCGACACCATCAACACACCCATCAAACTCACAGCGCGGGCGCGCTTGGCGTACTTTGCGGTAATCCTGCTCATGACAGCCCTCTTGCTTTGGCGTCTTATGCCTTTTATCCCGCTTACAGCACAACCCGTCCCCTATTCAAGAATGGATGCGCATTGGCCAGACTTCCCCGATCACATATGCGACTGACGGATTTGAACTCGCGCCAGCCCACAGCTGTCGAACTCCAACCGGATGCTGAGGAAAAACAGGCCGTGGCGGAGGCATTGGGCATCAAAGCTGTCAAAAAACTGCGCTTTATAGGACAGTTGGCCCCCTTCGGAAAAAGAGATTGGGAACTGACGGCAGAGCTTGGCGCAACCGTGGTACAGGATTGCGTGGTTACACTTGCCCCGGTCACAACACGGATCGATGAACATGTCATGCGTCGTTACGTCGCCGACCTGCCAGAAATCGAAGGCGGCGAAGCAGAAATGCCCGAAGACGACACGATTGAGGCGATCCCTGAAACACTGGACCTCGTGACAGTGATGATCGAGGCGCTGTCTTTGGCACTTCCCGCCTATCCGCGCGCCGACGGTGCCGAACTGGCCAAGGCCGATTTCACCGAACCGGGCAAAACGGCAATGACGGATGACGACGCCAAGCCATTTGCGGGCCTCGGCGAATTGCGCAATTCGCTAAAAAACAAGGGTGAATAGCAGCCTGAACACGGCATATGAAAAAGGCTTGCACTAAATATGAATCGCAGTATGTTCGCGGCCTCTTTTACATCACATCTCGACAGCGCCGCCGCGATGGCGTAGGACCGCGCGAGAATGCAAACATCCGGGCCATGCGCCCATATATCATAGGGTTGAGACATGGCCGTCCAGCAGAACAAAGTATCCAAATCCCGCCGCAACAATCGGCGCGCGCACGACTCACTGGTCGCTGCAAATCCAAACGAATGCGACAACTGTGGCGAACTCAAGCGCCCACACCACGTTTGCCCGTCATGCGGCCACTACGCGACACGCGAAGTGATCGCATCTGGCGATGACATCGATTTGGACGACGACGCAGCATAAGCGACACAGCCGGGCAGCACGCAATGGGACAAGCGCAGACGGACCACGATCCGACGCAGTCGCTTAATGTATCTAACGTGCTGTCTGTCGATGCGATGGGTGGGGACGAAGGGCCGGCAATTGTTGTTGCGGGCCTTTCGAAGTTTTTGGGCAAGTCCCCGAACGCCCGCGTCATCCTTCACGGACCGGAAAAGACGCTTAAACCCCTATTAGAAAAGCATAAAATCTCTGGTCGGGTTACGGTCCACGACGCCTCTGACGTTGTAAAAATGACCGACAAACCCAGTCAGGTTCTGCGTAGTGGCAAGAAGACATCAATGTGGTCGGCGATCGAAGCCGTCCGCGATCGCAAGGCATCTGTTTGCGTCAGCTGCGGCAACACCGGCGCTTTGATGGCAATGTCCATGGTACGGTTGCGCAAGGCCGAAGGGGTCAATCGCCCGGCCATCGCCTGCCTTTGGCCATCGCGCAATCCGGCCGGTTTCAACGTCATGCTGGATGCTGGCGCCGATATCAGGGCAGATCAGGATGACCTTCTCAACTATGCTCTGATGGGTGCCTCATACGCCCGCAACGGGTTGGGCTTGACCCGTCCGCGGGTGGGCCTTCTCAATGTCGGAACAGAAGAACACAAGGGCCGGGCTGAGTTGAAGGTCGCCCACGAACTCATTGGAAACGCAGCGGAAAGCGGCGATTTTGACTACATTGGATTTGTTGAGGGCGGCGATCTTCCCTCTGACCGGGTTGATGTCATTGTAACCGACGGTTTCACCGGCAATGTCGCGCTGAAAACCGGTGAGGGCACGGCCAACCTGATCAGTGAATTCATGCGGGACGCCCTGATGAAAACACCCCTGTCGATTGTGGCGGCCATACTGGCACGCGGATCACTTCGACGGCTGCGCAAACGGATCGACCCCCGCCGCGTCAACGGCGGCGTTTTTCTTGGCCTGACCCAAACGGTGGTCAAAAGCCACGGCGGCGCGGATGCGACCGGCGTCGGGGCCGCGCTGTATCTGGCCTATCAGCTCGCACAAAGCGGATTTTCGGACAAATTGGCAGCACGGGTTGCATCCTCCGCTTCGCTTACGCAAGATGACGCAACGGAAGCCGCGCCGGAACCGCCCGGCGCCGAAACAGGCTGAAAAATAATATGGTACGTCGTGCAGTTGTAACAGGTGTTGGGCATTACTTGCCGGAGCGTGTTGTTCCAAACAGCGAATTTGAAAAAACCCTCGATACCACCGACGAATGGATCAGGGTGCGATCGGGTATCGAACGGCGTCATTTCGCGGCGCCCGGCCAGACAACATCGGAACTGGCGACAGAAGCGGCCAAAGCTGCGCTGGCGATGGCGGGCATAGATGGTGCCGATGTGGACGCGATCATTCTGGCGACGTCAACTGCGGACATGACCTTCCCTTCCGCAGCTACCATGGTGCAAGAAGCAATCGGAAACACCAAGGGCTATGCCTTTGATGTGCAAGCGGTCTGTGCCGGTTTTGTCTATGCGCTCAGCAATGCCAATGCGCTGATCGTATCCGGTCAGGCCAAAACCGTGCTTGTCATCGGGGCCGAGACGTTCAGCCGCATCATGGATTGGACCGACCGCTCCACTTGTGTTCTTTTCGGGGACGGGGCAGGTGCAGTAGTCCTCACGGCCGAAGATGGCAAAGGGACTGCCCAGGACAGGGGCATCCTCTCCACCGACCTGAACTCTGACGGGCGCTACCGCGATCTTTTGTATGTCGATGGTGGCGTGGCCACCCAAAACACCGGCGTACTACGGATGCAAGGCAAAGAGGTTTTCCGCCACGCCGTTGAAAAACTGGCACAAACGGCGGATACCGCGTTGGAAAAGGCCGGATTGACCAGCGATGACGTCGATTGGGTCGTCCCCCATCAGGCCAATATCCGTATCATCCAATCCACCGCAAAGAAGCTGGGGATCGGTATGGACCGGGTTGTCGTGACCGTCCAGGACCACGGCAACACCTCTGCAGCGTCAATCCCGCTTGCCCTTTCGGTGGGTGTGGCAAACGGCCAGATCAAGAAGAACGACGTGGTCGTAACCGAGGCGATAGGCGGCGGTTTGGCCTGGGGCGCCGTCATTTTACGCTGGTAAGCGAAAAATGCCGGTTGGGCTTAATCGACAAGCCCTTGATATTGACTTTGATTTTACCCGGCGCGTATGTTTCCCGTAATATCCATGGGGACGAAAAATGACTGATAAGACTTTGACGCGGATGGACTTGGCGGAAGCGGTTCACAATCAGGTTGGACTTTCACGCAATGACAGCGCAGATTTGGTCGAAAGCATCCTGTCTCATGTTTCAGATGCGCTGGTTGACGGCGAAACGGTGAAAATTTCATCCTTTGGGACATTTTCGGTCCGCGAAAAGGCTGCCCGCATCGGTCGAAACCCCAAAACCGGCGAAGAAGTCCCCATCCACCCGCGCCGCGTTCTGACATTCCGCCCATCGCATCTGATGAAAGATCGCGTGGCCGCCGGAAACAAGAGCTAGATCATGGCTAAAGCCAAAGACGCATTCCGTACCATCAGCGAAGTGGCGGAATGGTTGGAGACCCCAACGCATGTGTTGCGGTTTTGGGAAAGCAAGTTCAGCCAGATCAAACCGGTCAAAGGGGCTGGCGGTCGGCGATATTACCGTCCCACCGATATGGACCTTCTGGGCGGCATCAAACAACTTCTTCACGAAGACGGGCTGACCATCAAAGGCACGCAGAAACTCCTACGGGAAAAAGGCGTGAAATACGTGGCCACACTCGGGCGATCTGTCACGGAACAGGCACCAGAGGAGCAAGACGCGGTCGAAAAGACAGTTGCACCAAAGGTTACCAAAGCCGCAAAACCAGCACCTGAACAACCGATCAAGCAGCCTGAATCTGCCAAACCCGCTCCGGAACCGGCAGAGCCTATGCAGAACGCCCTGCCCTTTGATGATCTGCCAAAAAAGGCACCGGAAATCATCCTGCGCGACCTACCTGCCGACGACACACCCGCCCCTGCCCGCTTCTTTACGGCCAAACCGATCGACGCCGCTGCGGTCCGCGCAAAGTCAGCCGAAATCGTGCCACTGCTGCAGCGGTTAGAACAACTCTCTGATCATCTGCGTCGTGGAGCAGCCTAGTTTGGCGCATTTCGCCCTTGCTCCCTTCGGCAATATCGCTATGAAAGCGAAACGTCGGGCTATGGCGCAGCCTGGTAGCGCGTCCGTCTGGGGGACGGAAGGTCGCAGGTTCGAGTCCTGCTAGCCCGACCAATCACAACCGCCCGTTTGTGCAGGCTGCACGGCGGGCGTTTTGGTATCTACGGCGAAGGACATTAGTGTTCTTTGCTCTCAACGGGGAAATACATGACCAGCGCTGGAGTTTTGGCGGATCACCAAATTCGCGGGATGATTGACACTGGGGGTATCACCGCCAGCGCCAGCATCACGTCCGCACAAATCCAACCCGCTTCGCTCGATTTACGCTTGGGAACAACGGCTTACCGCGTGCGTGCATCTTTCCTTGCCGGGCGCAACCGAACCGTGGCGGAAAGGCTCGGTGATTTCAAAATGCATGCGGTTGATCTCACAGACGGGGCCGTTCTGGAAAAGGGCTGCGTCTATGTGGTTCCGTTGATGGAAAACCTGTCGCTACCCTCCGGCATGACGGCGGCCGCCAGTGCCAAATCATCTATCGGACGGCTCGACCTGCTGACGCGGATTATCACCGATCACGGAGTTGAATTCGACCGCGTACCAGAAGGCTACACCGGCCCGCTCTACGTTGAAATCTGCCCCCGCTCCTTTTCGGTCGTGGTCCAACCGGGTCAGATGCTCAACCAGATTATCTTTCGGCAGGGTAAGACGCTGATGTCCGATGATGATCTGCGGGCGTTGCATGACCAAACGCCCATCGTGTCCGGCGATCCGGTTATCTCAGACGGCTTGGGCTTTTCGGTCGACCTCAAGCCCGCCAAAAGCAACCTCGTCGGCTACCGGGCCAAACCCCATACCGGCGTCGTCGACCTGGCAAAGCTGAATCACTATGACCCGGAAGAGTTCTGGGAAGAGGTCCACACCGATGCAGGATGGATCATCCTCGATCCCGGCGCGTTCTACATTCTGGTGAGCCGCGAATCCATCGTGATCCCGCCCATGCAAGCCGCCGAAATGGCACCATACCTTGCTATGGTGGGCGAGTTCCGCGTTCACTACGCGGGTTTTTTCGATCCCGGCTTCGGTTACGCCAAAGCGGGCGGCGCGGGTTCACGCGGCGTACTCGAGGTGCGCTGTCACGAGGCCCCGTTCGTACTCGAACACGGCCAAATCGTGGGAAGGTTGGTCTACGAAAACATGGCCGCCATGCCAGAGGCGCTTTATGGGCAAGAGATCAAATCAAACTATCAGGGTCAGGGTTTGAAACTGTCCAAGCATTTCAAAGCATAAAGCCCCGGACGACTACCGCATAAACCGTCGTAAGATGTTCAACCCGCGCCGCGCCCGTTGCGCGTTCTTGCGGGTGCTTTGCGATCCCTGCCGTTCTTCTGGCGTCATTTCATCAGCACTTTTGCCACGACGCGATGCGACATCAATTCCTTTATTGATCCCTCGTCTCATCAGCATGCGGACACCCATATTGATCAGTCGGTTCATGTTCATATTACCGTCCCTCCTGCTCTCACCCTTCTAAAATAGGGTTTCGGACCTATTCTTCAAACAATTCCGTCTGATCCTCATCGTCGTCGTCGTTTTCATCTTCGGCCTCACCCAAGGCAACAGCACCAGGTGGTGGCCGGTTCTCCAGCAAGCCGGCAGAGCGCAGCTCCTTCAGTCCGGGAAGATCACGCGCATTCTCTAACCCGAAATGATCAAGAAACCCTTGCGTGACCACAAAAGTTACTGGCCGACCCGGTGTCATTTTCCTGCGGCCAAACCTGATCCATTCCATTTCGATCAATTGATCAATCGTACCCCGGCTGACGCTCACACCACGGATTTCCTCAATCTCAGCCCTTGTGACCGGCTGTTGATAGGCCACAATCGCCAGCGTCTCGATCGCGGCACGGGACAGCTTTCGCGTCTCGACCGTTTCTTTCTGCATCAAAAAACCAAGGTCAGCGGCCGTGCGGATCGCCCAGGCATCACCTACCTTGACCACGTGCACCCCGCGGCCTTCATAACGCTTGCGCAGATGCGCCAGCGCTTCTGCCGGATCACAGCCATGCGGCATCCGCCCAATCAGATCCTTCACGGTTACAGGTTCGGCGGTTGCGAACATAATCGCTTCAACCATGCGTTCCTGCTCCCCCATCGGCGGAGCTTCGAACAAGCTGTCATTATCCGGCTTATCACTCATCACGCGGTGCTTTCTTCCGTATTTGTATCGGGGCGAAGGTCTCGCCCTGCCTGATCTCGATTTTGCCTTCCTTGGCAAGCTCCAGCGACGCGGCAAATGTGGCGGCGGTCGTCGACCGGCTGCGCTGCGGATCAGAATCCCAGCCGTCCGGTAGATAGCTGGAAATATCCGTCCAGTTGCCAGCAAAACCGATAAGGTTGCGCATGCGCTCCAGCGCCTGCTCCATTGTCATGACATGCTGGCGGTCCATCACAAAGGGGCGGAAATCGTCGCGGGTACGAATACGCGCATAACCTTGCATCAGATCAAGCAGCGTCGCCGTGTAGGTCACGCGGCGGACCCGCTGGACATCTTCTGTAACGCCACGGGGAAAGAAGTCGCGACCCAACTGATCCCGTGCCATCAGTTTCGCCGCAGAGTCCCGCATCGCCTCAAGCCGTTCCAATTGGAACGCCAAATGCGCGGCCAGTTCTTCACCCGTTGGCCCCTCCTCTGACGGGTCCGGCGGCAACAACAGGCGTGATTTCAAAAAAGCGAGCCAGGCCGCCATCACCAGATAGTCAGCGGCCAGTTCCAGACGCAGCTGTTTGGCCTTTTCGACAAAAGCCAGATACTGCTCGGCCAAGGCCAGAATGGATATCTGGCGCAGATCGACCTTCTGCGTCCGTGACAAGGTCAGCAACAGGTCAAGAGGGCCTTCAAAGGCACCAACATCCACGATCAAAGCCTCAGCGGCGATACGCTCACTGACGCTGATCGTGTCTTCCTGGAACTCGTCGCCCTGCATCTGCCCTCTTAGCTCAGTAGCGTCTCAAACTCCGCTTCCAAAAGGGGGATGTCAATGTCATCGGGCGTCTTTCGCTGCGCCAAAGCGCGATTTGCGCGGGTCATTGCGGTTTGGGTCATCGGGCCCGCAGCCTTTGCGACCGCCTCCATTTCCGACGGCTCACCATTGCAATGCAAAATGATGTCACAACCCGCTGCAATCGACGCAGTCGACCGCTCAGCAACGCTACCAGAAAGCGCCTCCATCGACAGATCATCCGTCATCAATAGCCCGTCAAAGCCGATGTCTTTTCGGATAAGATCAATCATTTTCGGTGATGTGGTGGCCGGACCATCAGGATCAATGTCCGAGAATACGATATGCGCTGACATCCCCATCGGCAGATCATTCAGCGCCTTGAAGGGGGCAAAGTCATGCGCCTCAAGTTCCCCCCGCGTCTGATCGACCTGTGGCAACCGCAAATGGCTGTCAATTGCCGCACGGCCATGACCGGGGATGTGCTTCAACACTGGCAGAACACCACCGGCAAGGTGGGCATCCGCGCAAATCCGCGCTGCCTTGGTAACGGTTTCCACATCCCGCCCATAAAGACGGTTTTGCAGGAACGGATGAGTGCTATCCTCGGCGATATCAGCAAGAGGGGCGCAATTGGCGTCAATACCCACGTCATACAGTTCAGCAGCAATCAGTCGGTTCCTGATCCATTGGGCACGCATCGGATCACTGGCACGGTCCATCTGATCAAGGGCTGGCAGGTATTCGCGCCAATGCGGTGCCCACATTCGCTGCACGCGACCGCCCTCCTGATCGATCAAGATAGGGGCGTTGCGCCCTACCGTGTCGCGCAACCCCGCTGTCAAACGGCGAAGCTGATCGGGTGCGTCGATGTTGCGGGCAAAAACAATGAAACCAAGTGGATCAGCTTCGCGAAAAAACCCACGCTCCCACGCAGTCACCTCAAGCGCAGCTGGTCCAAAAATCGCAGCGGTATGGGGCACTTATTTGACGACAACCGCTATGCAGTTCGCGCCTTCCGCCTCGAGCGCAACGCAGAAACGGCGGGCGTCGGCACGGTTTTCAAAACCGTTCGCGCGCAGCCTGTACCACGTCCCACTTGTCTGTGTGCTGACCTGAATGACCCGTTCCTTGCCATCCATAAGCTCTGTAAATTTACCTTCCAGACGGCCCCACTCGGTCGCAGCCAGATCCGGTGATGGGAAAGCACCCAGCTGCACAAGATTGGTGCCTGCCGCGAATTCTGTCGTTGTGACGGCAACCTCTTGCGTCGCAGCCTCGGCCCGAGGCGCAGGCGCAGCTTCAACCGGCTGCGTTGCAGGTACCCGCAAACTTGCCGGGCGCGATGCCGGGCGAAGTGAGACAGCCACACCCGGCACAGAGGCCGCGATGATTTCCGGCTTCGGCTCTGCATCCAATTCCGCTAAAGGCTCTATACCGGCAGCCAACTGATCGGCCAAAGCCTCAATATCGTCCACAGGGGCAGTTTCAGCATTCGGAGCGACCAGATTGGCAGTGTTGACAGCCGCAGCCACATGGGTCGCGTCATCTTGGTTGACCTCTGCAGGAACAACCTCATCGGCCTCGGCCATTGGTTGCACCTCAAGGTCTTCCTGCTCAAGATCGGCATTCCGTGGTGCAAGAACCAGACGATCTTCGGGGGCGCCTGCCTCACCTTCGGCTGCAACTTCGTTCACCGCAAGACCGGTATGTCGCGCCACATCGCCGCCCGGGTTGTCCGGCAGAACCCGCATATCGCCTTCCATGGCGCGGACCACTGGAATGCCGCTTACATCTCGCATGATCAGCTTATAGCCCCAAAGGCTGACACCAACGATCAACGCCAGCGAAATAGCTGCACCTGCATAATTAACGAAAACACTGGCGCGACCTGCGCCTTGCGACGGGACCTGCCCCGCATCAAAAACTGCCATCTCTGCCTCGTTGCCCGTGCCGTTTCGGCTTGGTTGGGTCGTTTATACTTGCTCGATCCGGCAGGTCGTACGTTATCGCATCTCTTCCGCCGGCGTGACACCAAGAATAGCAAGCCCGTGCGAAATAACAATTGCCACGGCCCGAATCAGGGCGATTTTCGCTTGTGTTGTTGCGATGTCACCATCTTGCAGGAAACGCAGCGACGGATCGTCATTGCCCTTGTTCCAAAGCGCATGAAATTCAGAAGCTAAATCATAGAGATAGAAGGCGATCCTGTGTGGTTCATGCCCCTTGGCAGCAATCTCGACCAGACGCGGCCATTCTGCCAGCTTCTTGATGACAGAAAGCTCTGCCTCATGGCCCAGTTGGGACAAATCCGCCCGCTCAAGTGCATTATCATCAACTACAATCCCGGCCTCCTCAGCCTTCTTCACAACCGAATTCACCCGTGCATAGGCATAGTTCACGTAAAAAACCGGGTTGTCCTTTGACTGCTCAGTCACCTTGTCAAAGTCAAAATCCAACGGCGCATCATTCTTGCGGGTCAGCATATGGAACCGGGTCACATCCGGGCCAACCTGATCGACCACGTCCCGCAAGGTCACGAATGTCCCTGTCCGCTTGGACATCTTGAACGGCTCGCCATTCTTGAACAGCTTCACCAGCTGCGTCAGCTTCACATCCAGCGGCACCTCACCATCGGACAACGCGGAAACCGCCGCTTTCATCCGCTTTACATAGCCGCCATGATCCGCGCCGAACACGTCGATCAACTGGTCAAACCCGCGTTGCACCTTTTCATAGTGATACGCGATATCGGGGGCAAAATAAGTCCATGACCCATCCGACTTCTGCACCGGCCGGTCCACGTCATCACCATGCTCGGTGGACTTGAACAGCGTCTGCTCGCGGGGTTCCCAATCTTCCGGCATCTTGCCCTTGGGCGGTTCAAGAACACCCCGATAAATCAGACCCTTCTCGTCCAACTCGGCAATCGCTTTTTCGATCAACCCCGTGCCATATAGCGATTTTTCGGAAAAGAAGTTATCCATTTTAATGCCCAGCTGGCCCAGATCCTCACGGATCAGATCCATCATGGCATCAGTGGAGAATTCACGAACTTCGGCGAGCCAGAACTGCTCTCCCTTGTCGACAAACGCGTCGCCCACCTTTTCCTTCAAGGCCTGACCAACCGGGATCAGATAGTCGCCGGGATATGTCCCATCCTCGAACGCAACTTCTTGGCCATGGGCCTCAAGATACCGCAGATAGACCGACCGGGCGAGCACATCGACCTGCGCCCCACCATCATTGATGTAATATTCGCGGGTGACATCAAAACCGGCATAATCCAGTAGGCTGGCCAGCGCGTCGCCAAAAACGGCCCCGCGCGTATGTCCGACATGCAAAGGACCGGTCGGATTGGCCGAGACATATTCGACCATAATTTTTTGGCCTTGCCCCAAGGTGGATTGACCAAAATCAGGATCGCTCAACGCCGCTTTGACAACACCCTGCCAGACCGCAGGTGCCAGCCGCATATTCAGAAACCCTGGCCCAGCAACCTCTGCCGCCTCGACCTGCGGATCATCCAGCAACTTTGTCGCCAGCGCTTCTGCAATGGCGCGTGGGTTCATCTTGGCAGGCTTGGCCAGCACCATCGCGGCATTCGTCGCCATGTCACCATGTGCGGCATCGCGCGGCGGCTCGACCGTCACGGCAGCAAATGAAAGACCATCAGGCAAAGTGCCTTCGGCCACCAACTGATCAAGACAGGCCAGCACGCGAATGCGGATATCGGCGAATAGGTTCATGAGCGTTCCAGAACAAATGTTTGCGGCGGTTTACCACCCCACCGTCACAGGGCAAGCGAACTTTTCAAAGTAATTGCTGTCACTGCCCGGGCGGCTGGTCGCCTTCACCTTCACGAGCAGGACGAAACGCAATAATTCGCACATCCGGTGCACCTTTGACCTCTTCGTCCTTTCGGATCAATCGAATGTCGCCATTGGGCGCAAGCCGTGCAAACAGATGCGCTTCTGTTCGTTCTGCCCGCCAGTCTTCGAACGTGTATTCCTCGGTCAGTCTTGTGATGCGGAACGTCCAACCGTCGCGGATCAATTTGTTCATACCGGCATGCGTCTCATCCACGCCAAACATCCGCCCGCCCAAGGTTCGGGGAAGCTGATGCCGGGCGCTCTCATTCTTTTCGCGCATGATCTGAAAAACATTGTCGCGACCAAACTCCGGTGCCAGATCGGTGGCGACCAGCGTGTTATAAGCATCATTATCGGTCGCTGCGATCAATGTCGCATAGCTGACCAACTCCAACCGCTGCTCGGCTGCCTCAGACAAGATATCGCCTGAAAACGTCGAAATCCCCACGGTCCGCGCACCGCGCAGATTGCCAAAGTTCGGATCGGTCATCAGAACCGGCACTTCGGCTTTCTGCAAGGCTTCGGCAAAGGCCGTCGTCCAGGGCGAGCCACCGATTATAATGACGCCGGGTGTGTCAGAGCCCGTCAGCCCCAGCCACCTTGCAAACGGCGCAAGCGTAAATCCGTGCAAGACGACGGTGACAGAAACAAGGGCAAAGGCCAAAGGCCCGATCAGCGCGGCATCCGCGAACCCCAGTTCAAAAAGCCGCTCACCGAACAACCCGGCAACAGCGACTAGAACCACCCCGCGCGGACCGGTCAGGGCCACCAAAAGCTGCTCTTTGAAAGGTACCCCAGATCCCACAAGAGACGCCAACACCGTCAGCGGGCGGGCCACCAGAACCACCATAAGAACAAAGGCCACCGCACGCCAATCCAGCTGCGCCAAAGCATTGAAATCAAGGCCCGCAGCCAAAAGGATAAACACCCCGGACACCAAAAGAACTGTGGCATGTTCCTTGAAACGTCGCAGTTCTTCGTAGCTGGGCAGGTTCGAATTCGCGATCACGATCCCCATGATGGTCACGGCCAACAACCCGCTCTCGTGAAGAATGTAATCAGACACGGCGAAAACGCCCAAAAGCAGTGAAAACAGCACAGGCACTTTCATATATTCCGGCACCCAACCACGTTTGAACGATCTGGCCAGACCAAAGCCTGCAGCCGCTCCAAAGGCCGTGGCGATGCTGATCCCGACAAATAGGTCTATTGCAGCAGCGCTCACTGTGGTCGCCGTATTGAGTACCAAAACAACCTCAAACGCCAACACTGCAGCCAATGCCCCAATCGGGTCATTCACAATCGCTTCCCATTGTAGCAAGGCCGCAGGGCGCTTTGCCAATCGGGCGGTGCGCAGCAAGGGGGCAATCACCGTTGGCCCGGTGACAATCATGATGCCACCGAACACCGCAGCGCTTTCCCAGCTGAGCCCGGCACCATAACGCAGGGTCAGCGCAGAGGTCAGCCAGCCAAGCGGCGCACCAATGAAAACAAGGCGTTTCACACCCTTGGCCGCGTCCTGCAATGAATGCAGATTGAGCGTCAGACCACCCTCGAACAGGATAATTGCCACCGCGATGGATATGATCGGCCCCATCAACGGCCCAATATCCCGAGCTGGGTCAAAAACCCCCGCGACCGGACCAATCAGAATGCCCGCAACAAGCATCAACACAATCGCAGGCATCCGCATCCGCCACGCCAACCATTGCGAGCCGACACCAAGTGCGCCCACCAGCGCAAAGGCCATCACAGGGGCCATCGCCCCAGCTTCACTTTCAATTGCCATCAATGACCCCCGCCGGAATTTCTTCCCCACCAATCAAGCGCTTATGCTCTTGAATTGCAAACCGATCAGTCATCCCGGCAATGTAATCGGCCACGATACGCGCCAACGTCATCTGATCAGGTGCGTCCGCCACATCCTTGCGCCACTGTTTGGGCAACTCGCCGGTATTTTCCATAAAGAACGGAAACAGATCATCTATCATCTTGGTCACCACTATGCGCATGTCCACCACTGCTGGGGCGCGATACATGCGCTCGAACAGAAACTGGCGGATAACCTTCAGGTCGACCCAAAGTTCAGGTGAAAACTGTATCACCATGCGACCCGCATGCCGGATGTCATGCACGCTACATGGATTAATCGTCGCGATATTGCGGCGACTGATCGTGATAACGTCTTCAACCAGCATACCAAAGAACCGGCGCAGGGCCTCATGCCGTCGCCGGTAGTAATTCAGCCCCGGATACCTCGCATCCACGCCAGCAAAGCATTCTCGCAAGATAGGCAGTTCCGCCAACTCGTCCGTACTGAACAATTCCGCACGAAGTCCGTCATGTAAGTCATGATTATTATAGGCTATATCGTCCGCCAGAGCGGCCGCCTGCGCCTCTGCGCTGGCATGGGTATTCAACTCCAGATCATGACGTTCATTATAGGCCGCCAAGGCATGCGGAATATCCCCGGTCACCGGCCCGTTATGTTTGGCGATCCCCTCAAGACTTTCCCATGTCAGGTTCAGCCCGTCCCATTCGGCGTAGTGTCGTTCCAGATTGGTGACGATATGCAGCGCCTGCGCGTTGTGATCAAAGCCGCCATAAGGCTGCATCAGCGCATCCAACGCTTCCTCGCCCGTATGACCAAAGGGTGTGTGCCCCAGATCATGCGCCAGCGCGACAGCCTCAGTCAGTTCCACATTCAAATCAAGTGATGCCGCCACCGTCCGGGCCACTTGCGCCACTTCAATCGAATGGGTCAGCCGGGTGCGAAAATAATCCCCTTCATGCTCGATAAACACCTGCGTCTTGTGCTTGAGCCGCCGAAACGCCGAGGAATGGATGATCCGGTCGCGGTCCCGCTGGAAAGGAGAGCGGAATGCGCTTTCCTCTTCCTCATAGAGCCGCCCCCGCGGATTGGCGGGATCGGTTGCATATGGCGCTGCCATGTTTTCTGCCTGTCTTGTTCGTCTTGCCTGTCCCCCCTATATTCCAACTGTAACAAAACCGATAGGTTGCAAAATGCTGACAATCCCGCCCAAGGTCACACCTCGCGCATTTGAACGGCTCGCCGAAATCGGCGCGGCCTCGCAGGGAAAGGCATTGCGCGTCGCCGTAGAGGGCGGCGGTTGTTCAGGATTTCAGTATGAAATCGACCTTGATGACCCGAAAGACGATGATCTCTTGCTCAGCGAAAACGGCGAAACCGTCGTGATCGATAGCGTCTCCCTGCCCTTTCTGGCGGATGCGGTGATTGATTTCAGCGAAGAACTCATCGGTGCGCGGTTCATCATCCAAAACCCCAACGCCACCTCTTCCTGCGGCTGCGGCACGTCCTTCTCGATGTAGGCCCCTTGTGCCATCCCAACTGGTGGGGCAAAACTGCCCCAAACAAGGGGTGGCCATATGAAAATCGCGACATTCAACATCAACGGCGTCAAAGCCCGGATCGGCGCGTTGACGGACTGGCTGGATGAGGCCCAACCCGATGTCGCCCTCCTGCAAGAAATCAAATCCATCGACGAGGCCTTCCCCCGAGAGATCATCGAAGAGAAAGGCTATAACGTCGAAACGCACGGTCAAAAAGGGTTCAACGGCGTCGCCATCCTGTCAAAGCTCCCGCTGGAAGACGTCACCCGCGGCCTGCCCGGTGATGACAGTGACGAGCAAGCCCGCTGGATCGAGGCCACAGTTGTCGGCGATAAGGCGATCCGCATCTGCGGACTTTACCTGCCCAACGGAAACCCAGCGCCGGGGCCGAAATACGACTATAAACTCGCATGGATGGAGCGCTTGTACAAACGCGCCCAAGACCTTCTGAACGACGAACAGCCCGCGCTGATGGCAGGCGACTACAACATCATCATCCAACCCGAAGACGCCGCCCGCTCTGACGCATGGCGCGATGACGCCCTGTTTCGTCTAGAAAGCCGCGACGCCTTCCGGCGTATCCAGAACCTCGGTTTCACCGAAGCGTTCCGCGCGAGCGAGGCTGGCGCTGGCCACTATTCATTCTGGGATTATCAGGCCGGTGCCTGGGACAAAAACGACGGCATCCGGATCGATCATTTCCTTCTGACACCACAATGCGCCGACTTACTGAACAACTGCTGGATCGAAGCCGACATGCGTGGGCGTGAGAAGCCATCCGACCACGTCCCTGTCTGGGTTGACCTCGCAGCCTGATAATTTATGATTGAAATCAACAATAAGAGCAGTGATACACGTTCGACTGGAAAGTATATCATGCTCAAATTGTATCTTGCGATTGCCATTGTCTTCTCAACCCTGCCCGGAGCAGTGTCCGCTCAGTGTCGGATTGCCATTGCAGGCACCAATTGCGTCAGCGTACCGCAAAGCCAGAAAGCAGCCCCAAAACCCGGACCGGTCAAGGTTGGCGACATGCTGGAACGCGGCGAGTACTCCATGCTGCTGAATGCCAGCTATTATGGGCTTTCAGGCGTGGCCGATGGCTGGGTCTATATGCGGATTGAAGAAGACATCTACCGCGTAGACTGGAACAGCCACGAAGTGCTCGAACGGGTTACGGATCAAGCCAACGCAAACTGGTAGCCGCCTTTCGTTCCCATCAGGCGGTAACGTCGTGATCGTATAACCAGCTCAGCCTGCGCAAAAACGCATCCGGCGCATGTTGGCCCATCAGTCGCAACCCCGTATGCGCCACATGCCGAGGCAACCCGCCCAAATGATAACTGCGCGCGTTCCGGTTCGCGGTCTTGATCGCCCTGACCACACGCGGACGCCGTGCGGCTTCGTAAGCCCCAAGCGCGATCTCAAGATCGGCATGTTCGTTGCAAATGCGTGCCAAAGCATACGCATCCTCGATAGCCAAATTCGCCCCTTGCGCCAAAAACGGCAGCGTCGGATGCGCCGCATCGCCAAGCAAGACAATCGACCCCGCCGACCATTGCGTGGCCACCGGATGCCGAAACAGGCCCCAAAGGCGGACATCATCGGCCCCTTCCAGGATCGACTGCAATTCCACACAGGTATCAGCAAAGGCCACACGCATGTTGTCGGGATGGTCGGCGTAGTGCCAACCTTCGTCGGCCCAGGTTTTGCGGGCCTGAACGGCCACAACATTCATCCGGCTTTCTGACAGCGGATATGTGACCACATGACGGCCCTTTGCCATCCAAATGCGGGCAACCGGTTCGGCATGATCCTGCGGGACGATTGCCCGCCATGCGACCTGCCGGGTGAAAAAAGGCTTATCGGATGGGGTAACTTGGGACCGGACAACAGACCGAATGCCGTCGGCGCCAATGGTTAGATCCGGTTTGACGATCCCCTCTGGTGCTTCAAACGCACCACTGGGGCGCGGGGACGTGATTTTGGCGTTCAACACGATCCGCACATTCTGCGCCGCACAGCCTCGCGCCAACAGATTGATCAGCGCCGCACGGTGGCAAAATATGTAACGCGGTTTCTGTGTTGAAAGGTCAAACCGGGCAATAGCCTCGCCCGACATCGCATCAACCGGGACAACCGCCTCTGCCTCCACCCCGGCCAACGCCAAGGCAGGCGTCAGCCCAAAGGTATGAAGAACACGCATCCCATTGGGGGTGATCTGGACACCAGCACCTACAGCAGTCAATGCCGGGGCTTGTTCATAGACGGTAACATTTGCCTCGCGGCGTGCAAACGCCAGCGCCGCAGTCAGGCCACCAATACCACCACCAATAATCGCAACGTTGCGGCCCCTATTGTGTCGCACATCAGTCGTCGCGATGAACCTTTTCGCGACGCTCATGACGCTCTTGCGCCTCAAGGCTCATGGTCGCAATGGGACGGGCATCCAACCGCTTTAGGGAAATAGGCTCGCCAGTAATCTCGCAATAACCATATTCGCCTTCGTCAATACGGCGCAGGGCGGCATCGATCTTGCTGACTAACTTGCGCTGACGGTCGCGGGTGCGCAGCTCAAGCGCGCGGTCTGTCTCTTCCGAGGCACGATCAGCGATATCAGGGATATTGCGGGTCTGATCTTTCATGCCAGCCACGGTATCGCGGCTGTCTTCCAAAATCTCGTCTCTCCAACCCATTAATTTGCGTCGGAAATATTCGGTTTGCCGTTCGTTCATAAATGGCTCGTTTTCGGCGGGGCGATAATCATCTGGCAAAAAAGCTTCGGCTTTCATCTTTTAACCTTTTTTCGGCGCAACGTAACCGGTGGTGGCCTGGTAACAGCGCGCATCGATTATTTTGTTGCTCGTTTAACCACTTGACCTGTCACTGTCACCCCCTCTTTTTAGGCAGTCGCAAGGTGTTGATGCCGCAGGGCAGCATGATAGATTGGCTTTGCAAATAAAGGGGACGTTCATGCAATTCACCGGTACCGATACTTATGTGGCCACCGACGATCTTAAGGTTGCCGTCAATGCGGCGGTTGCACTCGAAAGACCACTGCTCGTTAAGGGTGAGCCAGGCACCGGAAAGACCGAACTCGCCCGTCAGGTCAGCGCGTCGTTGGGCCTGCCAATGATCGAGTGGCACATCAAGTCCACCACAAAGGCACAGCAGGGCCTATATGAATATGATGCCGTGAGCCGACTACGCGATAGCCAACTTAGCGATGCGCGGGTGCATGATGTCGCGAACTACATAAAAAAGGGTAAACTCTGGCAGGCGTTCACTGCCGAAGGCAAAACTGTGCTTTTGATCGATGAAATCGATAAGGCCGATATCGAGTTTCCGAACGATCTCTTGCAGGAACTCGACCGGATGGAGTTTCACGTCTACGAAACCGGCGAGACGGTCAAAGCAGCCCATCGACCAGTCGTGATCATTACATCAAACAATGAAAAAGAACTGCCTGACGCATTCTTACGCCGTTGCTTTTTCCACTACATCCGCTTTCCGGACATGGATACGATGCGCCAAATCGTCGACGTTCATCACCCCGGCATCAAAGACGCGCTGCTAACCACCGCGCTCACTCAATTTTACGAAGTACGCGAAACCGCCGGATTGAAGAAAAAACCATCCACGTCAGAAGTGCTGGATTGGCTCAAGCTGCTATTGGCCGAGGATCTGACCTCGGATGACCTCAAACGCGATGGGGCGAACGCCCTGCCCAAACTGCACGGGGCGCTCTTGAAGAACGAACAAGACGTGCACCTGTTCGAACGGCTTGCGTTCATGGCCCGTGGCGGGCGCTAAAGCCCTGATGCTCTTACATTTCCATGCCATTCCTCACCAGCATGAGCCTGCGGCATGGAAATGTCCTGATCCGCGTTGGCGCCCGCAAAAAAGGCAACTACGGCAACTGCGACGATAACAATGGCAATGGCCACGTCGCGCCGCAGGTCGACTAAGTGATCGGATGTTTCGTATGCGTCCTGATATGACATCGGAAGGCTCCTCTATGTGTCTGGGGCCAAACTAGCATTCATATTAATATTCTGAAAACGAATGTTTATCATAAATTATATCACATATCGTGATGTGTAATCTCAAGGATGTTCCACAACTTCCTGCACGAACTGACAGATGATGTCAGAGCACACCACCGCTTTGGTCTGCAGCAAGAAATGCGGACCAGTCACAACTTGCACGTCCCCAAAATCACGGCTTGCCCTGCGCGGTACCAACCAGTCATGCGATGCGGCAAGGCAGAGCGTTGGGACACTGATTTCAGGCAGCAACAGCCTCACATCAACTCCGGACACAGCAACAAGGCGATCTACAAGTGTCTGCTTCGGCGTCAGCCTCATCGCCTCAGTCAATTTCACCCGCAAGTCTGGCGTCGCCCAACGCCCCATAACGAACGGCAGCATAAGACGATGCAAAAAAACCGACCCAAAGGGTACAAATCTGGCCAGCCGATAAATGTAAGCAGGTAACGCCCGCGGCGCTTTGGCAAACGTGGCCACAAAAACCACAGCGCGCAAATATGGGTGACCTTTTGCAGCGACCATCGCCGCAAGCGGTCCCGAAAAAGACTCGGCAACAATCACAAAATCGTCATTCGGCAGTTGCTCTTCCAGCCAGCCAAAGGTCGTCTGGTAGTCCGTCAACGCATGGGGGTAATTGATCAAAACCCCTTCCGCCCATAGCGGCAATGCATCGCAGAACGCCTGTGTAAGAACCGTTGTGCCGTTCAATCCCGGTAAAATAACAACTTTCAAAGCATAACACCCAATTCTGGTCGGCGGGTTTCGGGTCAACAAACGTATTATGCTGGTCAACACGCCTGACGGCAGTATTGTCAGTCAAAGGCAAAAAAGAGCAAATGAAAATGACCGCACCGGCAATTCACATCAGATCACTCCGTGCCACTGACCGCGTCGCTTGGCAGGCGCTATGGACGGGCTATCTTGGCTTTTATGAAAGCGAAGTGGACGCAGCAGTGTACGAAACGACCTTTGCCCGCCTTCTGGGCGATGACGATCAGGACTTCCATTGCCTGATTGCCGAACAAGACGGCCAACCTGTTGGTCTGACGCATTATCTTTTCCATCGCCATTGCTGGCGTGTGGAAAATGTTTGCTACCTGCAGGATCTCTACGCCGATCCATCGGTGCGCGGCATCGGCGTCGGCAGGAAATTGATCGAGGGGGTCTACGCGGCTGCCGATGCGCAAAACGCGCCAAGCGTCTACTGGATGACCAGACAAAGCAATCTTGAAGCGCAAAAGCTTTACGACCGCATCGCAACACGCACCGATTTCATCAAATACCAGAGAGCCGCATGAAGCGGTTCGCCCTGATCGCCGCATGCCTTTTGGGCGCATGTGAACCAGCCGTCCAGCGGGCAGAACCGATCCGTCTGGATTTTCCTGAAATGAATACCTTCGGCTCGGTCGGCACTCCGGCCCCGCAACGCCCCAACTCGGAAATTGCGCTTGATTTCATCGATCTGGCCTTTCGGATGGAAAGCGGGCGCGCCCTGCCCGTCCTGACCCGGTTCGAAGGACCGATCAGCGTCAGGGTAACGGGCGATATCCCACCTACATTGTCGGGTGATCTGAATGCGCTCATCAATCGGCTCAGGAATGAGGCTGGTATCGATATCAGCCTGACCAATGCCGCAGAGGCCAACATCACCATTGAAGCAGTGCCCAACAATACCCTGCAACGCGCAGCACCCAACGCGGCCTGCTTCGTTGTGCCACGGGTCACGAATTTCCAGCAATTGCGCTCGTCGCGCAATACGCCCACAATCGATTGGGCAACGGTCCGGCGACGCGAGCGGGCGGCCATTTTTGTGCCCTCCGACGTGGCACCACAGGAAATCCGCGATTGTCTGCACGAAGAACTGGCGCAAGCGTTGGGCCCGCTGAATGACCTCTATCGCCTGCCCGATTCCGTCTTCAACGATGACAACATCCACGCCGTGCTCACCGGGTTCGATATGCTCATCCTGCGGACGTTCTACTCACCCGAACTGCGCAACGGAATGACCGAGATCGAGGTCAGCGCACGCCTGCCCGGCATCCTCGCCAGATTGAACCAGGCAGGTCAACGCGCTGGCGGCCAAATCCCCAGCAGCACATCACGCGAATGGATCGATGCCATCCAGTTTGCGCTGTCCAATCGCACATCTGACAACCGCCGCAGGCAGGCCGCAACGCGAGCCGTCGAAATTGGCCAGCAGTTGGGCTGGACCGGGGTTCGCGAAGGCTTTGCAAACTATGTCTACGGCCGGCTGCAGCTTGGAAACGATGCCAGCCTCGCGCTCAGCGCATTCAACGTCGCAGGGCGATCCTACCGGGCGCAATCCATCACCCAAATTCACAGCGCCCATGTCTCGCTTCAACTGGCAGCCTTCGCGCTCATCTCTGGTGAGGCGGACGCCGTCATCGCTCTGGCGGATGAGGCGATCCCGATAGCCGGTAGCCACCAAAACGCATCTCTCATGGCGCTTTTGATGATGTTCAAGGCCGAGGCACTTGATCTGAAAGGGCAAAGCGAAGCGGCGATGGCCTTGCGTATGGACAGTTTGTCATGGGCGCGATACGGGTTCGGCTCCCAGTCAGAGGTGCTGGCGCGGTTGAACGAAATCGCCTCGCTCGCTCCACAAATACCAGTCGTCCAAACTGCCGAGGCCCTGCAATGATCTTTCCCCTTTCCGGCCTTGTGATCGGTGCACTCATCGGTGTCATGCGCGCCAGAATGCGCGGCGGCAAGCCAGCCGATCTGGTGCAATGGGGTCTGGTTTTCGCCATACTCTTCGGGCTGATCGGTCTGTTCGTTCTGATTTTTATCGAACGCAGCTACTACTAAGCCAATGTTTCTGCCCTTCTTCGACAATCTCCGTAACGCTGGCATCCCGGTCAGCCTGCGCGAGTTTCTGTCGTTTCTCGAAGGCATTAAGGCAGGACTGATCACCTACGACATCGAAGGGTTCTACATCCTCGCCCGCACTACCATGGTCAAGGACGAGCGCCACCTCGACAAGTTCGACCGCGCCTTCGCCGCCACCTTTTCCGGGCTGGAGGACATCCCCGCAGAGGCTGTCATGAACGCGGTTGATATCCCCGCCGACTGGCTGGAAAAAATGGCCGAAAAGCATCTCAGCGACGCCGAAAAAGCTGAAATCGAAGCATTAGGTGGCTTTGATAAACTGATGGAAACGCTGAAAAAACGGCTTGAGGAACAAAAGGCCCGCCACCAAGGCGGGAACAAATGGGTCGGCACGGCGGGCACCTCGCCCTTCGGCGCATATGGTTACAACCCCGAAGGCGTCCGCATCGGTCAGGATAAAAGTCGCCATCAACGGGCCGTAAAAGTCTGGGACAAACGCGAGTTTCGCAATCTTGACGACACGGTCGAACTCGGTACCCGCAACATCAAGGTCGCCCTGAAACGGCTGCGCCGTTGGGCACGTGACGGGGCAGCCGAAGAGCTGGACCTGAACGGCACCATTCAGGCGACAGCGGAACACGGCTATCTCGACGTACAAACCCGACCTGAACGGCGCAACGCGGTCAAGGTTCTGCTGTTTCTGGATGTGGGCGGCTCAATGGACCCGCATATCAAAGTGGTTGAGGAGCTGTTCAGCGCCGCCAAATCAGAATTCAAACACTTCGAATATTTCTATTTCCATAACTGCCTTTACGAAGGCGTCTGGAAGGACAACCGCCGCCGGTGGAACGCACAAACGCCCACATGGGAAATCCTGCGCACCTACGGCCCTGATTACAAATGTATTTTCGTGGGCGACGCGAGCATGTCACCCTACGAAATCGCCTTTCCTGGTGGGGCCAATGAACATTGGAACGAAGAGACTGGCGAGACATGGCTGACCCGCGCCCGCGACCAATGGCCGGGCCACCTTTGGATCAACCCGCTTGACGAACGCTATTGGCCATACACCCAGTCGATCCAGATGATCCAATCGGTTTTCGGGGTCGACCGCATGGTGCCGATGACGCTCGAAGGGATTGAACGGGGAATGAAAGCCTTGGGGCGCTGACATGCAGATATTGAACATCATGATCGGCCAGCCGGAAGCCACCCCTGCCAAGGAAGGCATGACAGGCCACTTTAAAAAGCCGGTCGATGATCCGATCCAAATCAATGAGCTTGGGCTGCAAGGCGATACCATCTGTGATCTGAACAACCACGGCGGCGCCGATCAAGCCGTGTACCTGTTCGGAGAGCCTGACCGGGCATGGTGGGCCGATCACCTCAAACGGGACGTAGGCCCCGGCTTTTTCGGCGAAAACATCCTAGTCGCGGACATGCACAGCGCCGACATGGTCATCGGTGACATCCTGACGATGGGAGAAGTGACGCTGCAAATCACGTCGCCCCGCATCCCTTGCCTGACTTACGCTGCCCATATCGGCACCAACCAAGCCATCAAGGATTTCTTCAACGCCGAACGGCCCGGCGCATACGGGCGTGTCCTGAAAACCGGCAAAGTCTCTGTCGGTGATCCCATCACGCTTGCGCCATACACCGGCGAGCGGATCACCGTGGTCGACAATATGCGCGCCTATCGGAACAATTTTAACGATCCTGATTTCCTGCGACGGGCCCTGACCGTCCCGGCCCATTATAAAATGCATCATCTGGCCAAGGAAAAGTTGGGCAACGGTTAACCTTTTTCCTGGCTTTTCGATTGGAAACGCCACGCATCGGGCCCATATCCTAAGCATGATCAAATTCGCACCCATCCTGGCGGCTATGGTATATGGCTATCTGCTCTTTCGCTTTTCCATGTGGCGCAGCGCACGCGAATTGGATGAAAAATCGACCGAACTGGCAGATCCGATCCTGACCGTTTTGACAAAACGAATGGCCGATTCACTCGATATCGAACGGATCAGGGTGCACATCTACGAAATTGAACCGATCAACGGTCTGGCTGCACCTGACGGACGGATATTCATCACCCGCGGTTTCTACAACAAATACCGCAACGGTAGCGTCACCTCCGAAGAAATGGCCAGCGTCATCGCCCACGAACTGGGCCATGTCGCTTTGGGTCATTCCAGACGCCGGATGATCGACTTCTCGGCACAAAACGCGATGCGCACAGCGCTTGCGATGGTCATCAACCGCTTTGTCCCCGGCGTTGGTGTCTGGATCGCCAACGGGCTGATCAGCCTTCTTGCAGCGCGCCTTTCGCGAGGCGACGAGTTCGAAGCGGACGCTTACGCCTCCGCCCTGCTCATCAAAGCCGGAATCGGAACCGGCCCGCAAAAATCGCTTTTTGCGAAACTGGAAAAACTGACCGGGGCGCATGGTGCCAAGACACCCGCCTGGATGCTCAGCCATCCCAAGACACCACAACGCATCGCCGCGATCGAAGCGAATGAGGCGAAATGGGTGGCCGACTAAGAATCGCGGCATAGTCGCAAAAAATTCTTGGATTTCCCGGATTTCAAGTTTACTGAAACGATTACGGAAGAGTTGTGATGTATGTGATCCATGCCCACAACCCGCTGACGAACGACCAAATACCAGACCTGCCAGACGAGGATAGTCATGGATTTCAAACGTACCGACTTCCCGGAAAACTTCGTCTTTGGAGCAGCCACCGCAGCCTACCAGATCGAAGGGCATAGCTTTGGCGGCGCAGGATCAACCCATTGGGATACGTTCGCCGCGACACCAGGCAACGTGGTTCGTACAGAAGATGGTGCTATCGCATGCGATCATTACCACCGCTACGGCGAAGACCTCGACCTTCTGGTCGATGCGGGCATGGATGCCTACCGGTTCTCCACCTCATGGGCGCGGGTTATGCCGGACGGCAAGACAGCCAATCCCGATGGCCTCGATTTCTATGACCGGCTGGTAGATGCGATGCTGGAACGCGGGCTGAAACCATTCCAGACGCTATATCACTGGGAACTGCCCTCTGCCTTGGCCGACATCGGTGGCTGGACCAACCGCGATACCACCAAATATTTCGGCGATTTCACCGACGTCATAACTGACCGGATCGGCGACCGGGTGCATGCGATTGCCACGATCAACGAACCGTGGTGTGTGGCATACCTCTCCCACTTCCTGGGCCACCACGCCCCCGGCCTGCGCGACATCCGTGCGGCCGCCCGCGCCATGCACCATATCAATCTGGCACATGGCGAGGCGATGACACGCCTGCGCGCCAAAGGACATAAAAACGCGGGCATCGTACTGAATTTCGACTATTGCGAACCGGCCGATGACAGCGCGGACGCAAAGGCCGCCAGCGCACGGCAAGATGCGATCTTCAACCGGTGGTTTATCGAAGCGATCACCAAAGGAACCTACCCGGCTGAAGCCTTGGAGGGCTTTGCGCCCCACATGCCCACAGGGTGGGAAGATGACATGGCCCAGATCAGCCAACCCATCGACTGGCTTGGCGTCAACTACTACACCCGGCATCGCCTGACAGCTGATGCTAACGCAGCCTGGCCCGGCCTCCGCGACATACCCGGCGACCTGCCCGTCACGCAAATGGATTGGGAGATTTTCCCAAAAGGTCTGCACGCCTTCCTGACGCGCCTCTCAAACGATTATGTCGGCAACATGCCACTTTTCGTCACGGAAAACGGCATGGCCTGGGCCGACAAAGTGGAAAACGGGGCCGTCCACGACCCCGAACGCACCCAGTTCGTCTCTGACCACATCATGGCCGCCAAACAGGCCATTGCGGATGGTGCCAACGTGCAAGGATTCTTCTATTGGTCCTTGCTCGACAACTACGAATGGGCATTCGGTTACGAAAAACGGTTTGGCATGGTGCATGTCGATTTCGATACGCTTGTACGCACACCCAAAGCCTCTTACCACGCGCTCAAAGCCGCGATTGCACGTTAAGGATCAACCAACATGGGGCATCCCGCCAACACATATGCTTTGGTTGCCGATATCGGCGGAACCAACACCCGCGTCGCCCTCGCGCATGGGCCCAAAATCGTGGATGGAACCATCCGCCGCTATGAAAATGCTGCCTTTGGCGGGCTCGAAGCCGTATTGCAGCAATTCCTGAAAGACGAAGGCGGCGTTGATACGATGGCGGCCTGTGTTGCCGTTGCAGGTCCGGTCAGCGACGGCTGTGGCCGACTGACCAATCTGGACTGGACAATCGATGAAAGCACACTGGCGCGGGCAACCAAGGCGGAAACTGTCGCGATCGTGAACGATCTTCAGGCCCAGGGATATGCGCTCGGTCGGATTGACCCCAAGAATATGCGCAGCATCATCGAAGCACCCGAGCCAGACCCAACAGCCACAAAGCTCGTCATCGGCGTGGGAACCGGATTTAACGCAGCCGCCGTCTTCGAAACCACCAATGGCCGGATCGTACCGCCATCAGAATGCGGGCATGTCAACCTACCGATCAAAACCGCGGACGAGCTGCAACTGTCCGACTACCTAGCACTTAACCACGGCATAGCAGCGGTCGAGGAAGTGTTGTCGGGGCGCGGAGTCCAGCAAACCCACGCCTTTGTTTTGCAGCAGGCGGGGCTTACTCAAACCAAATCCACCCGCGAAATCATTGCCGATTGCGTGGATGGACAGGATGCTCATGCGCAGGCCACAGGGGTACTTTTCTCGACACTCTTCGCACGCGTTTGCGGCAATCTGGCACTGACCTACCTGCCCTTTGGCGGCATTTACCTCGTTGGCGGGGTCGCACGGGCCTTTGCGCCGCTGCTGAACAATTTCGGTTTCACCGAGGAATTCCGCGATAAGGGTCGGTTCTCCGACTTTCTGGGCCAGTTCGGCGTTGATGTGATAGAAGATGACTACGCCGCACTCACCGGATCAGCCGCCTACCTGACCAACCTGCAAAACTAAGCCGAGGCACGGACTTCCTGCATCTGCGCCTGCACAGTTAGCGTCAGATCGTTCAGCGAAAATGGTTTTGGCAAAAAGACCGAGTTGGGAATGCGGGACTGATCATCGCCGAACGCGTCCTCAGCATAACCAGAGACAAAGACAACTTTCGTGTCCGGCCTATTCTGCAAAGCCTCGCGCACCCATGTCGGGCCGTCTTTGCCGGGCATGATCACATCCGTCACGAAAAGATCAACGTAAAGGTCATCGTTTTCCAGCATCTCCAGCGCGGCCTCGGCACAATCGGCCTCCAGCACCGTGTAGCCGCGCAAACGCAACGCACGCGAGGCGAATGCACGCACGGGGGCCTCGTCTTCGACCAACAGCACAACACCATCAGCCGCATTTGCCATCATCTGCGGGGCTTTGGGTGGCACGGCAACAGGTTCAGCCACCGGCAAATCATAGCTGGGGAACAGAAGGGAAAACTGCGTCCCGCGATCAACTTCGCTTTCCGCAAAGATGTAACCGCCGGTCTGCTTCACAATCCCATAAGCTGTCGAAAGGCCAAGCCCCGTCCCCTCGCCCGTGCGTTTGGTGGTGTAGAACGGCTCGAAAATCTTGGGCAGCTTTTCCGGTGGAATACCGTGACCCTCATCAATCACCTTGACAAGAACATATTCGCCCGGCGGCACGACGGCACGGTCACGCGCCATCGGCTCCTTAAGGACAAGGTTTTCCGTAACAACCTTGATCTCGCCGCCTGCAGGCATCGCGTCCCGCGCGTTCACTACAAGGTTCATCAGGACTTGCTCCAACTGACGCTTATCCGCCTTGATCTGCGACAAGGCAGGGTCATGGTTCAACGTCAGAACAACCTTTTCACCCACCAGACGGTTCAGCAGATGGGTCAGATCCGAAAGCGTATCACGCAGATCAAGGATCTCTGGCTGCAGGTTCTGCTTACGCGAATATGCCAGCAACTGCCCGACAAGGCTGGCGGCACGGTTGGCATTCTGATGGATCTGGATCAGATCCGCATAGTTTTGATCGCCCTCATCATGGCGTAGCAACAGCAAATCACAGTGCCCAGAAATCGCCGTCAGCAGGTTGTTGAAATCATGCGCCACACCCCCGGCCAACTGCCCAATCGCCTGCATCTTCTGGCTTTGAACAAATTGCGCCTCCAGCGTCTTGAGCTCGGTGACATCGTTCAAAACAGCGATCAGATGCCGGTCAGCACCATGACCGGCAATGTTCAACGTCACCTGAACAAAAGTGTCCTGATTTTCTCCGCGCCCGCGCAAAAACTGTGATGCATGGCCACCGCGGCCCTCGCTCGCCTCGCGCAGCCAATCATTGATCGGGCCGCCCAGTCCATCAAGAATATCAGCAACGCGCTGACCTTCGGTACTTTGCTGGTTCAGCAGAAGACGGGCCTCTTTGTTGGAAGCCAGCAATCGCCCGTCAGCCGCGATTTTCAACAGTGGAACCGGCAAATCCTCTATCGCGTCCCAACCTGCCCCCAAGGCGCGCGGGCCTTGCAACTGGTTTAGTCCAACGGCTTCGGTCAAAAGGAAGATATCTTGACGGTCAGCATCTCCACGAAGCTCGGCAACCATCGCCGGAACGGGACCATCCACGCCCTTGATCCGATGCACATCGCCAGAGCATATTGGCAAATCTTCGATCACGTCCAGCAGATTTTCGGGGCGACATCCGATCATGGTACGCAGCGCATCATTGGCATACAGAACCACGCCTGTCGCGCCAACGGTCAGCGCAGGCAAGCGCGACCAGTCCGTCGCACGTGTCCCCGGTACGGACCGATCATCCAATTCATCAAAACGCCAAAGGAAGCGGTTGTCAGTCAGGCAGGACACCGACAAACGAAAATGCCCCGCCCTTGTCATGATGTCCTCTTTGCCAGAGCCCACAGTCGCAGCACGCATATGCAGCCGCTGCAAAACAGGGGCAGGATGGGCCCAAATGTCGGCAAAGACATCTTCCAGCTTTCGCCCAACGCAAGCCCCAAACCGACGCTCCACCGCCTTGTTGGCAAAATGAATCTGCCCGGTTGCGTCGGTCAAAAATGCCTGCTCGGGATCTTGGACAACCAATTTTGTGGCTACGACATCAAAGCGGCGACCGCGCCGCGCAATCAGCCCACGCTGCACCAAAAGCACAAGACCCGTCAGCGCCAAAATTCCGGCGCCCATGACCAGACCCAGACTGACAGTCGTGTGCGGGATAAAGAATGCCCCGGTGAAACAGGCTATTGCGATATAAAATACCGGCGCGATGCGCAAAGCGCGACTTTCTGGCAAATCGTTACAGGCCTCAAACGACCGGGGTTGATACACAGCGAAACCTTTTCTTTGGGCCGGAGACTGCTTAGCGCAATAAAGATTAATCAAAGATTAACCCCCAAAGCACAGCCTGCGAAGCAACTATAAGTTGTCTCGCTTAGGTCACCAAACGGCAAAGATAAAAACCGTCCCACTCTGCGCCCGGAATCCACTGATTGGTTCCAGACACACGCCATTCCGGTCGCATATCGCAAAACTGTTTCACAATGCTTTCATTCTCTGCCGCCAGAACAGAGCAGGTCGCATAAACCAATTGCCCACCCGGACGAACCAGGGCAGCGGCCTGACAAAGAACATCAACCTGTATCTGATGCAGCTCGGCCAGCCGCTCGACCGTCAACCGCCATTTCGCATCGGGCGCGCGCCGCCAGGTGCCGCTACCGCTACACGGCGCATCGCAAAAGACAACATCAAAGGACGCAGGCGACAAGTCATCGGTCGCGCGCTGGTCGATAACAACCTGCGCACGCGCAGCCCGCCCCGGCAAATCCTTCATTCGAGTAGGATCAATATCATGGGCTACAACGTCGCAGTCATAACGATCCGCAAAGGCCAAAGCCTTCCCGCCGCCGCCGGCACAATAATCCAGAACACGCCCGCCGTTCGGTACCGGCACTTGCAAAACGGCGGATTGTGATGCGGCATCCTGCAACTCGACCAAACCGTCCAGATAAGCACGGGATAACTTGAGCTTGCGTTCATTTCCCGTAATCCGCAGACAATCGGGAACCGATGGGTGGGCTTCGGCAACAACCTCATCCTCAGCCAACGCGGCAATCGCGCCAGCCGTATCAACGCGCCGACGATTTACGCGCAAATACACCGGTGCCCGCGATTGCAAGGTTTCAGCAGCCGTCACGGCATCCGCTCCCAGGCTCTCTACCCATGCATGCCAAAGCCAATCGGGAATATCGCAGGCTTCAGCCTCTGACATCTCCGCCTGCCCCAACCGCATGCGTTCTTCGTCTGTGACCGGTGCAGGCGAATGCCCTTGACCGTCAAACAACGCATCAAGCTCAAACCCACCGCGATCCAAAAGGGCCATCATCAGCCCACGACCGGTCATAACCCCGGCCCGGGCCGCCAAACTACGTTTGGACCGCAGCACATCAAAGACATGATCACGCACTGCGGCCCGATCTTTGGATCCGGCAAACCGGCTGCGACGCGCCCAAGCGGTCAAGGCCCGCTCAGCCGAACTGTCCGCCAAAATCTCACCCAGAATTTCGATAGCCGCGGCAACGCGGGCGCCGGGGGTCATGCGGCTTTACCCAACCCGATAGTTCGGGCTTTCGCGCGTGATCTGCACGTCATGGACATGGCTTTCCTTCAGCCCCGCACCGGTGATTTTCACGAAAGTGCAGTTCGTCCGCATCTCTTCCACTGTGGCGTTTCCGGTATACCCCATAGCGGCTCGCAAACCGCCCACCAACTGGTGGATCACTGCACCGGCAGAGCCTTTGTAAGGGACCTGCCCCTCAATTCCTTCAGGCACCAGCTTGTCGCTTGCAGCATCTTTCTGGAAATACCGATCCGCCGAACCACGAGCCATCGCGCCAAGCGATCCCATCCCGCGATACGACTTGAATGACCGCCCTTGATAGAGGATCACCTCGCCCGGGCTTTCATCCGTTCCGGCAATCATCGACCCAACCATCGCGCAAGAAGCGCCCGCCGCAATCGCCTTGGCGAAATCACCGGAAAATTTGATGCCACCGTCAGCAATCACGGGCACATCGCCGGCACCCGCAGCACAGTCCATAATCGCTGTCAGCTGTGGCATGCCGACACCCGCAACCATGCGGGTCGTACAGATGGAACCGGGGCCGATACCAACCTTGACGGCATCCGCACCAGAGCCAATCAGCGCCTTCGCCGCTTCGCCAGTTGCAATGTTGCCCGCTACGATCTGCACCTCGTTAGACAACATCTTGGCACGCTCGACCGCTTTCGCGACCCCTTCGGAATGCCCATGGGCGGTATCAACCACAATCATATCAACGCCAGCGTCGACCAGTGCGGCACTCCGTTCATACCCCACATCACCAACACCAGAGGCAGCAGCCACCCGCAAACGGCCCAAACCGTCCTTGCAAGCCATCGGGTTCAGCACCGCCTGCTCGCTGTCCTTCAAAGTCAGCAATCCAGTCAGCTTACCCTGCCCATCCGTGATCAGTAGCTTCTCAATGCGGCGGGCCTGCATCAGCGAACGAGCCTCATCAAGATCGGCCGGTTCGGTCAGCATCGCCAGATTGTCGGTGGTCATCATGACACTAACCGGCGTGTCATCATCCTGCGCAAATCGCATATCGCGGTTGGTGACGATGCCAACAACCTTGCCTTCATCTCCGACCACCGGAAAGCCCGTGATGCGATATCGTTCCATCAGCGCCTTGGCGTCAGCCAACGTCTGGTCAGGGCGCAGGGTCACTGGATTGTAGACGGTCCCGGAAACAAACCGCTTCACCCGGCGGATTTCCTTGGCCTGCTGATCAACACTCAGGTTCTTATGGACAACGCCAATCCCACCTGCCTGCGCCATGGCTATCGCCATGCGGCCTTCTGTCACGGTGTCCATTGCACTCGACAAAAGCGGGATGTTCATGCTGATCGACCGTGTGACTTTCGTGCGCGTATCGGCCGTAGAAGGCAACACACTTGATGCCCCCGGCACCAGCAGAACGTCATCAAAGGTAAGTGCCTCGCGAATCTCCATCAACCAGTCTCCTTGGGTGGCATCGTTGGCACGTCGCTATTGCACGGATCACGAGGGCAAGAAAGTCCAAAGTGAGTGAAACGTGACTTGTGGTCGGGCAACCTGCGGCTCAAGATGGGATATGCGTCTGCAATCACCATCCCAAATGACCCGAAAAAGACCCGGCTTGACCCGCATGCTGTTGCGCGTTGGAACGGTCATCGCCATCGCGGTCATTGTAAAGCTCGGCTACGACTGGTTAACGGCGCGCATCGCGCTGCTAGAGGCCAGCGCGGCAGCCAGAGCCATGAGCGGGCTGATCGTGACAGCGCTGATCGCCTATGCAGTCCTGATCGCCATCCCCTTTGTGCCAGGGGTCGAGGTCGGCTTGGCGCTCTTGATGCTCATGGGGGCGAAAATTGCGCCTTTCGTCTATCTGGCGACTGTTACGGGCATGTCATTGGCGTTTCTGACAGGGCAATATGCATCCCTGCAATGGTTGCGTCGTTTCTGCGCGGACATGCGGCAGCGCCGGCTTTGCGCGCTTTTGACCCAAATCGAAGAGACAGATCAAACCGACCGCCTGACATCACTATCAAAGCGACTCCCCAACTGGCTGGCCCCCATTCTTGTGGATTACCGCTATGTGACAGTGGCGATCCTGTTCAACCTGCCAGGTAACATCGCAATCGGCGGCGGCGGCGGGATCATGATGGCCGCAGGGCTGAGCCGCTTGTTCCGCACCCGCTGGATGCTGCTGACCATCGCACTGGCCACCCTGCCCTTGCCATTACTGGTCTGGCTGAGTGGGGGCAGCATCCTGCATTAATTGGTTGACGCCAGCCCAAAAACTGCCACGCGCTTTTACGGACCACCAAGGCAAGTCAGGCAAGGTCTGCCGAGTGGAACGAAGTTGCCATTCGCTCCAAACACCGCTAGCTTCAGTCCCTGCGCTCAAAGACGCCGGGGCATGCACCACTAAAGTCCGTGCCAATCTCATGAAATTGGAGGGCCAAATGGCGCGGCGAAAAGAGATGCAAGGTATATGCAACGATCTACTTGAAAGCTTTGTAAGCCGGTACAACGATCTCGACGGTTATTGGGCTATGGGGAAGTTTCAGACCTTCCTTCAGGCGGAAACCGAAGAACAATTGTGTTTTCGTTTGGTCGGAGGGGAGAACGAAAAGAACTCTTTCTCTCAAACACTTGGACACTATCGTTCCGCTCTGGGGCGACACCTAAAAACTAGAAACATGCCTATCAGTTGGGTCGAGCAAGCAAGTATCGAGGTCCAAGCGCTTTCCGCCAACCAATTGATATGCCGCTTCATATTAACTACGGACCACGGGAAAGACTTTAGTTGTCAAAAGACCGTTAGTGTTCGGCCACATGATCCAGAGTCGGAACAACGCTCGGGTGGGAAGCATGGCCCCAAAAACCAAAAGGGGCAGTGACAAAGTGTTTTCTTGTGGACAGTCCTACTGCGAAGTCTAGACCTCCCACCAGCCCCTCGTAGAACATGACATGACGTCCCCCCCTCACGTCTCATATGACGCTCTGCATATTCATTATGACGGGTTCGGACCTTCCCTCTGGCCCGCGCCGCGATATGCTGAAACAAACCAAACAGGCACGTCGTATGAGCACCGATCCTCTCGTCATCTTCACCCCCTCTGGCAAACGCGGGCATTTTCCGGTGGGCACCCCCGTCCTGACGGCAGCCAGACAGCTTGGGGTGGACCTCGACAGCGTTTGCGGCGGCAGGGGCATTTGTTCGAAATGTCAGGTGACACCCTCTTATGGGGAGTTTTCCAAACACGGTGTCACGGTTGCCGCAGACGCATTGTCGGAATGGAACAGCGTCGAAGCCCGCTACGACGAAAAACGCGGGCTGAAAAAGGGGCGGCGACTGGGCTGTCAGGCCACCATCCAGAAAGATATCGTCATCGACGTCCCCGCCGAAAGTCAGGTGCATAAACAGGTGGTGCGCAAACGGGCCGAGGCGCGGGATATCGTGATGAACCCGTCCACCCGGCTCTACTATGTTGAGGTAGCGGAACCGGACATGCACGACCCCTCAGGCGATCTGGAACGGCTGGAGGCGGCGTTGCGTCGCGACTGGGACTTACCCCAACTGGAGGCCGACCTTGGCGTGCTGAAGTCCCTCCAGCCCGCTCTGCGCAAAGGCGACTGGAAAGTGACCGTCGCCGTCCATCTGGGCGATGCAGTCTTCAGCCCGCGCATTATCGAAGTCTGGCCCGGCTTTTACGACGGCACAATCTACGGCCTCGCCGTTGATCTCGGCTCCACGACCATTGCTGCCCATCTGTGCGATCTCCGCTCGGGTGAGGTCGTGGCATCTTCCGGCATCATGAACCCGCAAATCCGTTTTGGCGAAGACCTGATGAGCAGGGTCAGCTACGGCATGATGAACCCGACCGGTGCGGATGAAATGACAACGGCGGTACGCGAAGGCATGAACGCCCTCTTCGTGCAAATCGCAGCGGAGGCCGAAATCGACCGCAGCCTCATCGTTGACGCGGTGTTTGTATGCAACCCGGTTATGCACCACCTTTTTCTTGGCATAGACCCTTACGAATTGGGCCAGGCCCCCTTCGCGCTCGCGACGTCCGAGGCGATCTCACTGCGGGCACTGGAACTCGACCTCAACCTTCACCCGGCAGCGCGGCTCTATTTGCTACCGTGCATCGCCGGGCATGTCGGGGCTGACGCCGCCGCCGTCGCCCTATCCGAAGCCCCGGACAAATCCGAAGACCTCGTCCTCGTGGTGGATGTCGGCACCAACGCCGAGATTATCCTTGGCAACAAGGAAAAGGTTCTCGCCTGCTCCTCCCCCACCGGCCCGGCATTTGAGGGCGCACAAATCACCAGCGGCCAGCGGGCCGCACCCGGCGCGATCGAGCATGTAGAAATCGACCCGGAAACCAAACTCCCCCGCTTTCAGGTTATCGGCTGCGAGCTGTGGTCGGACGAGGACGGCTTCAAAGAGGCCATCGCATCCACTGGCATCACCGGCATCTGTGGCTCCGGCATTATCGAGGTGATCGCCGAAATGCGCATCTGCGGGATCGTCGACGGCCCCGGCCTGATCGGCTCGGCGGAACAGACCGGCTCACCCAACTGCTTTCTCGACGGACGGACAAATTCCTATCTGCTCTACGACGGAACCGACGAAGGCGGCCCAAAAATCACCGTGACCAACACCGACATCCGACAAATCCAGATGGCCAAGGCGGCGCTATATTCCGGCGCACGGCTCCTGATGGATAAATTCGGCGTGGATAAAGTGGACCGTGTCGTGCTCGCTGGGGCCTTCGGGGCGCATATCAGCTCCAAACACGCCATGGTGCTCGGCATGATCCCCGACGCACCGCTCGACAAGGTGACCAGTGCGGGCAATGCAGCGGGAACCGGGGCACGGATCGCGCTTTTGAACACCGATGCACGTCGCGAAATCGAGGAAGTGGTTCACAAAATCCACAAAATCGAAACCGCGATCGAACCCCGTTTTCAGGAGCATTTCGTCAATGCATCCGCCATCCCCAACGCGGTCGAACCCTTCCCGATCCTGAACAGCATCGTTGATATCCCGCAGGTGAACCATAACACCGGTGGCTCAGGCGAAGGCGGCAGAAGACGGCGACGCAAATCGTAGGGTGGGTGAAACCCACGCGTTAACAAATAGCGCGGGCCAGACTGCTCTGATCAATCAACAGCAAAGCAGTAATAAAGCCCGTCCCCCCCGGTTCCGCGCAAGTCTTCCAGACTGCAACCACGCGATCCGTGTGCCGCGTTCCAGGATGTGGGATCATCGCCGCCACCCGTGCGATCATGGTGGCCGACCATGGCAGAACCGTCCGACGCGCTACTGGTCCAATCCATGCAGGCATCCCCAACCAGCATTCCCTGATTATCAGAGCCGGTCAGGATGTCGTGACGGTTCGGTTCGTCCCCTCGGCCATTGATCACAGCACCGGTTTCATCAACAGCAGCCGTTTTCGAAATGTTGTTGGCTTCCGAATGCAAATCATCAACGTCCGCCGCAACCTGCTCGCCATTGGCATTGAACCACGGGCCTTCTCCTATCCGGTCGCGGGCGTTCTCTGTGCTAGTCGAAAGATACGCTGCCCATGTTTTGCCGGACACACCAGCGGCTTCGGCCAATGATCCACAATAGGCATCAGCGCTCTCAATTCCGCCAAGATCCGCGCCATTGCCCGGATTGATACTCGTGATAAAAAAGCTCATGGCCTGATCTTGGGCCGTCGCAGCAGTTGATAACGACAGCGCAACCGCAATGACGGTCAAACGGCGAAATTTCATAATAAACTCCTGTTGTAACACAGGCCTTTAAACAACCTGTATGTAGTGAAACTAGTCTCGCGAAGATAAAAGTCATAAGCAACTTTTTCGTGATGGGTGAAGGTCGGCCCGACGGAGGTCTGACGCTTTCCCGACCAGAATGTCCTAAACTGCAACGTCTCGAACTCCCCCCTTTATCATTGACCCTGATCGCCCTGCGACGTATCTCAACCTGCGCGGCGGGTATGGTGAAAAGGTATCACGAAAGCTTCCCAAGCTTCAGTTACGGGTTCGATTCCCGTTACCCGCTCCAAAATCACACTGAAAACACGCTCTTCTCCATGCACCAATCTTGGACGCCTTCCACGAAAAACCTCGAATTTTCGCAAAATGGCCGCGATCTTGCCGCACTCCCTTGGTTGAATTGGGCAAAACCACCAAGAGCCGGAATAGAACTATGGGACTACGTACCATCGCAACGATGGCAGCTTTGACAACTGTGATCACCGTCACGGCAGCAGAGGCGCGCGTCTTTGGCAGCCGCGATACCCTCGAATTTGTCGATTACACCAGCATGCTGGGTGAGGGATCAGCGCCGCTGTCGCTCTGTCACGTCACCTCGGACCAGTACATCATGTTCTTTCCGGTCTACACCACGTCTCTCGGCTATGCGCTTGCCGAAAATGAGTGTGACGCCAACAAATATACCCTGCTCGGCGAAGACGATCTGGCAACCGAAATGGCCGCTGGCCGACTGCCAAGTACATTGCCGCCAGCGCCAGAGTTAAGCGGCGGAACAGTGATGAAAAACAATATCGTCAAAGCTGTTCTTGCGCTGATCGTATTGGTCGGCGGTGGCTATTTCGCACGGCGAAAATATCGTGAGGTGATGGGGTAAGCAGGCCGAAAGGCCACCCCTTCATGTCAGCAATGCCGACAGCAGCGCAGTGCCCCCGATAACAACACTCATCGGAATGACACGCTTGGTCAGGACGTACCATTGACTGTCGTCTGACCCAACCATCTGCCGCAGAACGCCCGTGCCAACAATCGTTGCCACGACCGCAATGATGAACGCTAAAAAAAGCAACCAGAACTGACCCAGCGGTGCAAACAAGGCAGCACCTGCCGCCAGTTTCACCGCCCCTGGCCCTACGATCTGGCCCATGAACAGAATGATCCCAAAGATAAAGACGGTGGCGGCAAACCCGATCTGCCAGAACAACGGCGCTTTATCCGTCGTGAAACCCGCAAAGATGAAAAACAATGCGAATGGAATAAGGACAAGCCAATTAGGCAGGCGACCAGTTTTGGATTCCCAAAACGCAGCAACAACCAGAACCGCGACAACGGCATAAGGGATAGCTTGTAAAATCATGGGTTTGTCCCGTTTTTTAAAGTCGACAACTACTTACTGCGGACCGAGCCGCCCCTAAACGCCATTCTTGCGCAGAAACCCGACAAGAGCAGCGGTTGAGCCATCTTTGCCACTGACATCCGCTTTGCCTTCCACGACCGGCTGCAAAGCCGTCGCCAGCTCTTTGCCCAGCTCGACACCCCATTGGTCATAGGAATTTATGCCCAAAACAACGCCCTCAACAAAGACGCGATGTTCATAAAGTGCAATGATCTGGCCCAGCATGAACGGGTCCTGCTTGGGATAAGCGATCGTCACCGAAGGGCGGTTGCCGGGAAACACGCGATGCTTGGCCTGCCGCTCCAACTCGTCGCCATTATATTTGTCGGCGACCTTGGCGCGGGCCTCATCAAGATCGCGGCCACGCATCAGCGCCTCTGACTGCGCCAGACAGTTGGCGACCAGCAACTGGTGTTGATGGTGCAAATCATCCTCATGCCCTCGGGCCGCGACCAGAAACTCGCAAGGAATGACCCGCGTCCCCTGATGGATCAGTTGGTAGAATGCGTGCTGACCATTTGTGCCTGGCTCACCCCAAACAACGGGGCCAGAATCCACCACCAAATCAGCGCCATCCATGCTCACGCCTTTGCCGTTACTCTCCATCTCCAATTGTTGAAGATAGGCTGGTAAACGACTGAGAAGATTATCATAAGGCAAAACGGCGCGGGTCGCATAGCCACAGATCTGATTGTGCCAAATACCCACCAGCGCGAGCAAGGCCGGCAGGTTTTCCAACCACGATGCCGACCTGAAATGGGTATCCATCGCCTGCCCGCCGCGCAGGAATGCGCGGAATGCGTCAGGCCCGATCGCGATCATCAGCGACAGACCAATCGGGCCCCACACCGAATAGCGGCCGCCAACCCAGTCTTCAAAACCAAAGACGCGGGATGGATCGATGCCAAAATCAGCAGTCTTATCCGCAGCGGTCGAAAGGGCGGCAAATTGCGCCCCTGTGTCGTCCACCTGCTCGGCCATCCACGCTTTTGCGGTCCGGGCGTTGGTCATCGTCTCAATCGTTGTGAATGTCTTGGACGCCACAATAACCAAAGTGGTGGCGGGATCACAGGCACGCAGGGTGTCCGCGACATCCGCCGGGTCCACATTGCTGACAAAATGGCAGCGCGGGCCGTCATGGTAAGGGGCAAGCGCCTTGACCGCCATCGCAGGGCCCAGATCAGAACCACCAATCCCAATATTGATGACATCCGTTATCTTGCCACCCTGCCCGGCAAATGACCCATCGCGGACAGCCGTTGCAAATTCCTCCATGCGGGCAAGCGTCTCAAGCACACCCGGCATGACATCCTCACCGTCGACCTTTACCGGGCCACCGTCGAGGTTGCGCAATGCGGTATGTAAAACCGCACGACCCTCCGTTTCATTGATCGGTTGTCCAGAAAACATCGCGTCGCGCTTTGCGGCAACGCCAGACTGCTCAAGCAGATCAATCAGTAATGCGCGCCCATCGGCATCAATGTTTGTCTTGGCATAGTCAAACCTGATATCCCCCGCCTCTGCGGAAAAATCCGCAGCGCGGGCGTCATCTACCATATCCTCAAAGCGGCGATCTGAAACCTTGGCACAATGCGCTTTCAGTTTGTCCCACATCGCTATCGCTCCGCCCAATGAATGACTGTATTGTTCAGGATCGCCGCCACCGGAGCCTCTTCCGGCGGCAGGGTTTTCGCTCGTTCAAGTGCTGCCAACTTGCCTGTGCCGACAATCAGGATATGTCGGCTCATCGCCTCCCGCAGTACCTTGGCTGACAATGTGATTCGTGGTTCCGGCGCACCGGGCGCACGCATCGCCAAAAGCAGATCATCTCCATGAAGCGCCTTGTCCAGTTGATCCGCCCCCGGAAAAATTGATGCCGTGTGCATATCGGCACCCATCCCCAGCAGCATGACCGAAATCGGCAATTCCGGCTTCAAACCCTCGGCCAACTCGGGCAGCTTTTCTTCCGGCGTCTCTGCCTCCGCATAAAGCGGGATGTATTTTGCCGCAGCGGCCTTATCGACCAGCAGCCTTTCTCGCAGCAACCGGGTGTTGGACCGGTCAGAACTTTCAGGCACCCACCGTTCATCCGTGAGCATCACATGAACACGCGCCCAATCCAGATCAACCGCGCTCAGCGCATCAAAAATCGGGCCGGGCGTGGTCCCGCCGGGCACCGCAAAAGATGCATGCTCATGCACCAGAAGACAATTCTTCAACTCGCCCGCGATGACGTCCGCGACACGCATCATCATCATTTCAGCGTCAGGATATTCGATCAGTTTCATTGGCTTTCCCCACCGGCAGTTTGCGAAACTACCCCTTTATTTCACGCCACTCCCGGCCATCACGGCGCAGCAACGACATCGCGTCACCCGGGCCTGCTGAACCCGGATCGTAGAGCTTCGGCACATCATTGCGCGCCTCCCAGCCTTCGATAAGCGGATCGGTCCAGGCCCAGGCGGCCTCGACCTCGTCCCCGCGCATGAACAGGGTCTGGTTACCCCGTATCACATCCATAATCAGGCGTTCATATGCGTCCGCCACATCCTCGGCGCCATCGCCAAGCGCATCGGCAAAAGTCATATCCAACGGCACATTGATCAGGCGCATACCACCGGGGCCCGGTTCCTTGATCGTCACTTGCAAATCCATACCTTCGTTGGGTTGCAGTCGAATGGCTAGAATATTGCGGCCTTCGTTCCCCTCTTCATCGCCAAAGATGGAATGGCCAAGCTCTTTGAAGACAACCGCAATCTCTGATGAACGGGCCGACATCCGTTTGCCGGTCCGCAGATAAAACGGCACGCCCGCCCAGCGCCAGTTGGCAATATGGCAACGCATCGCGATAAAGCTTTCGGTGAAACTGCGTGGGTTTTCAACATCTTCGCGGAAACTCGGACCGTTTTCATCCGCGTCATACTGACCGCGCACGATGTGATGGGGCGCGACCGACTGCAAGGCCCGGATCACCTTCAGCTTTTCGTCACGCACGGCGTCCGCGTCAAAATGGCTCGGCGGTTCCATCGCGATCAGGCACAAAAGCTGCATCAGGTGATTCTGAACCATATCGCGCATGGCACCCGACTTGTCATAATACGCCCCGCGCCCGCCAACACTGACTGTTTCGGCCACCGTGATCTGGATGTGATCCACGTATTGATTGTTCCAAAGCGGCTCGAACAGTACGTTGCCGAACCTGACAGCCATCAGGTTCTGCACCGTTTCCTTGCCGAGATAATGATCAATCCGGTAAATCTGGCTTTCGTCAAAATGGGTCGCCAGCGTTTTGTTCAACGCCTGAGCCGATGCCAGATCACGACCAAACGGTTTTTCCACCACAATCCGGCTTTTATCGTTCGAAATACCATAAGTGTGTAGACGCTCTGCCAGATCGCCGAAAAGCGATGGCGCAACCGAGAAATAGAACGCCTGAACGACATCCTGTCTGACCAAATCGGCCAATTCCGACCAACCGCCATCGCCCTTGGCGTCGATGGTCACGTATTCCAGCACCTTAAGAAAGGCGTCTAAGCTCTTCTTATCATGAACTTCATCACCGCCAAACTCGGCGATAGCTTCGAAAATCATCTGGCGGTAGCCGTCGCTGTCCAGTTCGGATCGTGCGGCACCAATGACGCGCGACCCTGCAGGCATTTGGCCCGACCTGAACCGGCGAAACAGCCCCGGCAAAATCTTGCGACGGGCAAGGTCACCAGTGCCACCAAATATCACAAGGTCAAACGTTTCGACCGGAATAACGCGAGAGACCATTATTTACTCCGCCAAATGTGGGATGCGTTAGCGCTAACGCCCAATTCCTAGCTTGCCGTTCCGGTCGAGTCTAGCACCCAGGCAAGGATTTGCTATCGGAATTATGGGGACAAGCAGCTGGGCGGCAACGGCGCATTCACCGTGGCGCGACTTGCGCCTACTCCTCCAAGACCGCATCCCAGTAAAGGAAATCCAACCAGCTTTCATGCAAATGGTTGGGTGGGAACTTGCGGCCCACATTATGTAACTGCTCTGGCGCGGGGCGGCGCGGTGGCTTGCGCAACGACATACCTGAGCGGCGCAGCGATCTAGAGCCTTTGCGCAGATTGCACGGGCTACATGCAGCCACAACATTTTCCCAGCTCGTCACACCGCCACTGGCACGCGGGACCACATGGTCAAACGTCAGATCACCCTTTGCGCCGCAATATTGGCAGCAAAATTCATCCCGTAGGAAAAGATTGAAGCGGGTGAATGCGACGCGCTTTTGCGGTTTGACATAGTCCTTCAACACCACAACCGACGGGATGCGGATCACTGTTGATGGGCTGCGGACCACCTCTTCATATTCGCTGACAATATCAACGCGATCGAGCCATGCCGCTTTCACCGCTTCCTGCCAGGGCCAAAGCGAAAGCGGATAGTATGACAACGGCCGGTAGTCAGCGTTCAGCACCAAAGCAGGGTAATGCTTCAACGCCCCCGGCTCCCGGACGAAATCAGTTCTGAAGTCGCTTTGTATCATCTCACGCATCTCGCATAACCATAGCGGGAGATGTGCCAAAAGCGGCATTCCCGCTGTCGCTTTCACTTGGACTATATATCGCGTCAGAAATGTGACAACCCCCACAATATACGCAAAAAAGCGCACAACTGTGCCGCATGGGGTGCCTGATCATAGCCTGAAAATGGCCCAACCGACTGTGAAAAGCATCAAAAGCACATTGGCGGCCAAAAACCGCAGATCGGCAGATCAAACATTTCGGCGCATATTGATGTGCTGATCATCACAAGGTGCTCGCTGTCAAACACACCCGGCAGGCTACCAGCGCACCACTTTGCAAGCATAACACTTCGCACAGCAATACTGCGTCAGGCGGCCCGTTCATTGGTCGATACAATGATGCGCGACGGCCCATCGCGTTTCGCATCAACCAATGCATCATCGGCCAGTCGCATGGTGCGCCCAAAAGGCTCTGAACCATCTGTCACGCTTGCGCCGATCGACACGGTAATCCCCATGACATCAAGATCAGCGACAACATGAATCCCCTCGCTCAATCGCGCACCGATCTGCTGAACCAGCGCATTGGGGGCCTGCGGCAGAAAGATCGCGAACTCCCCACCACCCAGCCGACCGCGAATATCGCCGGGACGGGTGAGTTCACGAAATCGCATGGCAAGCGCCATCAGGCATAAATCACCGGCCTCATAACCATGGGTTCATTCAATCGGCGAAAACCATCAACATCAAGAATAAGCAAAATACCACCCCGCGCCGCCGCTTGGGTGGCGCGGCTCACAAAGGCTTCGCGGTTCAAAAGCCCCGTCAGCGGATCAGATGTGGCCATGACCCTTGCACGGGAAAGAGCCCTGTCCAGCATCCGCACGCCCGCAAGAAATGCAAACACGATTGGCCCCGCAACTACCAGCACATTCAGGGCAAAATGGAAAAGCGGACGATCCAGATCAGCACCGGTTACGACCAGACTAAGCAAGCCAAAACTGATCAACCCACACAAAAGCAGAAACGACCGCAAAACCCAGCCAAACCGGGTTTGCGGCGCAAGATGATGCACCAGCCATTCATGTCCGATCAGTCTGTGCTGCAGTTCCATAATGGGCTGTATCGCCCAACGATTATGATCATCGGGTTAACACCGGCGCAAAAAATTGGTGTCAGCCCATCCCCAACCGGTCTCTCATAAAGGCGAGCGCCACCTGCAAGCCGTCCGGTGCGATACCGTGGCCCGTGCCCTTCATGATATGTGCGTAAACCTCTTTCCACCCGGCTTCCTGCAACGCCTCAGCGGCTTGCGGCAGCGATTGCGGCGGCACCACATCATCCTGATCGCCATGAAGAAGCAACACGGGCGGGCGGCTCACGGCCTCATCCACCAATAGCTCCGGCTCCAAAAGCCGACCCGAAAACGCGACAATCCCGGCAACCGGATCTTCCCGACGGGGCAAAACATGCAGCGCCATCATCGTGCCCTGGCTGAACCCGAGCACGATCATCTGTTCCGGCAACAGGTCTTCATCCACCATGATCCCTGTCAAAAACGCGTCCAGATCATCCGCCGCCCGTATCAGCCCCTGACGCGCTTCCTCCTCGGACGACCCGTCAATCCACGGGATGGGAAACCACTGAAATCCCATCGGCGCACCCGCACAAGCCTCAGGCGCGTCAGGTGCAATGAACAGCGTATCCGGCAAGTGTTCCGCCAAAGGATCAGCCAGCCCCATCAGATCGGCGGCATTGGCCCCGTAACCATGCAGAAAAACAACGCAAGACCGTGTCTCACCCGAAAGCGGCGCGCGCCGCTGTGCTTCCAATGCCCGTGTCATCTGATCCCTTCGCGTTGCTTTTCCTGCCTGTAGTAGGCCCACATGATCCGGGCCGCAACCGACCGCCACGGCGACCATGCACCAGCCATCTGCCGCAAGTCTTTCTCAACAGGACGCTCCGGCAAATCAAAGATCAGTCTCGCCGCTTCCTGCAAAGCCAAATCACCCGGCGCAAACACATCCGCCCGGCCCAATGAGAACATCGCGTAAATCTCTGCCGTCCATGGACCAATGCCGGGTACCGCGACCAGTGTCCGGATCACATCAGCCGAGGACATCTGGCGCAGCGCATCATAATCGATACCCGCCCGCGCCAGGGCCTGCGCATAACGTACCTTCTGACGGCTCAGGCCCAGCGCTTTAAGCGTCTCTTCGGACGCAGAGGCAACAGGCTCCGGCGCATCCATGCCCGCCTCCGCCAACCTGCCCCAAATTGCACTGGCCGAGGCGACACTCACCTGCTGGCTGACAATCGCGCTCAGAAGCTCCCCAAACCCGTCCGGTTTCAATCGCAGCGGCAGGGGCGGCAAGCCATCCATCGCTTTCGCAAAAAAAGGCTCGTTCTGGCATAACCACTCTGCCCCTTCGGCAACACAGGCATCCCCGATGATCACCCGTTCCTTCATAAAGCCCGGACCCAATCCAGCGCGTCATCCACCGTCGAAACAATGGGCCAGTCCCCCGCAGAAGGTCGCGCCAACATCAAAACCTTGATCCCAAGCTGCCGGGCCGCGGTCAGCTTCGTCCGGCTCGCCGCACCCCCCGCGTTCTTGACCACCAAACAGTCAACGCAAAGCCGCTTGAACAATTCCACCTCATCGCCCACCGAAAACGGCGGACGGCCCACCAAAAATTCTCCACCCTCAAAAGGAAAAGGCTCGGTCGGCGGATCAATCTGGCGACAAATCACCCGACAACCGGCAAGATTGGCAAATCTTTCCAGCGTCTGTCGCCCCGTACCAAGAAACACCGTCGCACCCGGCGGAACATGCAGCGCAGCTTCTTCCTCATGCGCGATTTCGGTCCATTGATCACCGGGTTCAGGCGCCCATCCGGGGCGTAGATATTGCAAAAATGGCATGCCCAATTCAGCACAAATCGCTGCCGTCCGCGCCGTGATACGCGTCGCATAAGGATGAGTCGCATCCAGCACCGCCGTAATCCCGGCCTCGCTCAGATAGTCGCGAAACCCTTCCGCGCCTCCAAACCCACCAACCCGGGTTGGCACCGGCAATTCATCCGGCGATCGGGTCGCCCCGGCAAGCGAGGCCACAACATCCACCCCATCCAACGCCTGCACAATGCGCTTGGCATCCCCGGTTCCAGCCAAAATCAGCAACGTCACGCCCCGGCCCTCGCCAATATCGCGCCAGCCCGGTCAATGATCACAACATCAAAGGACATGTCAGAAAAACCACTCTGCAACCGTTCAAGGGCCAGCGCCGCAACGGCTTCGGCCAAAGGCGCACCAGCAATCTCATAGGCTTCCAGTGCGGTATTCGCCGTGCTTAACCGCTCATCATTCATCATTGCAGCAAGCCCTGCAAAATCGACCTGCGACCGGCCGGAATGCAAATCCATCGCGCCCTGCGCCAACTTGGTCATTTTGCCAATCCCGCCGCCGATGGTCACGCGCGGGACAGGATGCCTTGCCAGATACTTCAACATCCCCCCCGCAAAATCCCCCATATCAAGCATGGCATGATCCGGCAGCCCATAAAGCCCCTGCACCACCCGCTCCGACGTGGCACCGGTACAGCCCGCCACATGGGTCAGCCCATCGGCGCGCGCCACATCAATTCCGCGATGGATCGAGGCGATCCAAGCCGCGCAACTGAACGGACGCACCACGCCGGTTGTTCCAAGAATGGATATGCCCCCCTCGATCCCCAGACGAGGGTTCCACGTCTTCAACGCCAGTTCCTGCCCACCCGGAACAGAAACTTCAATCACGACATCAGGTGACTGACCAAACTCTGCTGCCATCTCCGAGACAACAGCTTCCATCATCTGGCGGGGGACCGGATTGATGGCAGGCTCACCCACCCCAATCGGCAGTCCGGCCTTGGTCACAACGCCGACGCCCTCACCGGCCCGAAAGACGACACCGCCATCCGACGCAGAAACAGTCACGACAATCAGCGCACCATGGGTCACATCCGGATCGTCACCAGCATCCTTGGTGATGCCAACCCGCGCCCATCCATCGCCCTCTTCGACCAAAGCCAAAGGAAAAACCGGCGTCTCCCCTTTCGGCAAGACAATCCCCACGTCCGCCGGAAACACGCCACCCCACAGGCGCATCAACGCGGCTTTCGTGGCGGCGGTGGCACAAGCTCCCGTCGTCCACCCCCGGCGCAATTCCCCTTTTGGCATTCTACTCATAGCGGCGGACTATAGGGGCGTGACGTCAATCCGCAATCCAGCGTCGTTTGCCGCCTTTTCAAGTCCGCGATTCAGCGGCATACATATTGCATGAGCGATACAATTACCCTGCCCACCCACACATGGCCGGAACTCAAGCCCGGCTGGGTCTGGCTCTGCGGTGCAGGCCCCGGCGATCCGGGGCTGCTGACACTGCACGCGGCCAACGCATTGCGGCAGGCGGATGTGGTCATTTATGATGCGCTGGTGCAGGAAGACATCCTTGGCTGGGCGCCACAGGCCGAACATGTCTACGCAGGCAAACGCGGCGGCAAACCATCGGCCAAACAACGCGACATCTCGCTTCACCTCGTTGACCTTGCGCGCGCAGGGAAAAAGGTGCTGCGACTCAAGGGTGGCGACCCCTTCGTCTTCGGGCGCGGCGGCGAGGAAGCACAAACGCTGGTGCAACACGGCATCCCTATCCGGATCATCCCCGGCATCAGCGCCGGGATCGGCGGGCTCGCTTATGCGGGCATCCCCGTGACACACCGGGACGTAAACCAGTCAGTGACCTTCGTCACCGGTCACGACCAATCGGGAAACACGCCGGGTTCACTGGACTGGGCCAGCATCTCCAAAGGATCACAGGTTATCGTCATCTACATGGGCATGAAACACATCGCCCAGATCGCCGGCAAGCTGATCGAAGCCGGACGAAGCCCGACTGAACCCGTGGCCGTCGTCACCACAGCGACAACAAACGACCAAAAAGTACTGGAAACCACGCTCGGAACGATCACCCAGGACATCGAAGATGCCGGGCTCGAACCACCAGCGATCATCTGCGTTGGGCAATCGGTTCTGATGCGGCAGGTTCTCGACTGGCAGGATCTGGCCGCAGGCAACCCGCCCCGAAATCTCGACCCATTGGGCCGGGGCCGCCCCGCCGAAACGGCCTGAGACGACATGCGCCTCCCCTTCATCTTGGTAAAAAAACTCCCGCCGGAGGCACCCGACCCCGGCCACAAACGATGAGCTTCATTATCAGCGCCCCCGCCTCGGGCAGCGGCAAAACCACCATCACCCTCGGCATCCTGCGCGCACTGACAAGACGCGAAGTGCCCGTCAGGGCCGCCAAGTCGGGTCCGGACTACATCGATCCCAAATTCCACGAGGCCGCCTGCAACCACCCCTGCCTGAACCTCGACGCCTGGGCCATGACACCTGCGCGGGTCAAATCGCTCGCGGCAGGGCAAACACCCTTGATCGTCGAAGGGGCCATGGGGCTCTTCGATGGGGCACCACCTGATGGCAAAGGGGCAACCGCCGATCTGGCCCGCATCCTCAACCTGCCCGTCATCCTTGTCATCGACGCAGGCAAAATGGCGGGCTCTATCGCGCCTCTGGCGAATGGCTTCATCCATCACGATCCGAGTGTCAAAGTCGCAGGCGTCATCCTCAACAATGTCGGCTCTCCAAGACACGAGGCAATGCTGCGTCGCGCTTTGCAGGACATCCCGGTCTTCGGGGCGATCCCACGCACCCCCGATCTGACCCATCCGTCACGACATCTCGGTCTTGTCCAGGCACAAGAACGAGCTGACCTCGATAAATACCTCAACCGCGCGGCAGATCTGGCGGAGCAACATATCGACCTCGACGCATTGGCGAAACTCAGCACAGCAATACCGGCACACCCTGCCACCCGCCTGACACCACCCGCACAAACCATCGCCATCGCACAGGACGAGGCCTTCGCCTTCACTTATCCGCACATCCTCAGCGACTGGCGAAACAGCGGGGCCGAACTGCATTTCTTCTCCCCGCTCGCGAACGACCCGGCACCCAAAGCCGACCTGATCTACCTGCCGGGAGGCTACCCCGAACTGCATGCAGGACGGCTGGCGGCAAACGACATCTTTCTGCAAAGCCTGCAAAACAGCGACGCAAAGATATACGGCGAATGCGGTGGCTACATGGTTCTGGGTGAAACACTGACCGACGCCAATGGCATCATCCACCAAATGGCAGGGCTGCTGCCGCTGGGAACCTCTTTCGCCACACGTAAACTGCACCTTGGCTACCGCACATTATCCGCGCGACAAGGCCCGTTTCAGGGCCGATGGAGCGGCCATGAATTCCACTACGCCACCACAGTCAAAGCCAAAGGCACGCCGCTCTTCACCGCAAAAGACGCCGAAGGCACAGAGCTTCCCCCCATGGGCTTGATCCATAACAATGTCTCCGGCTCATTCGCGCATATTATCGACGCGATCTAGCATTGCCACCGGACAAACACAGGCGTACCGATACGGATATGAACATCACCGATGACAGCCGCGCCAAACGCAATGTGACCGTTCTGGTCATGGCGCAGGCCATCCTCGGGGCGCAAATGCCCATGATCTTCGTGATTGGCGGATTGGCAGGCGGCATGCTGGCATCCAACCCGTGCCTGGCCACGCTGCCGATTTCGTTCATCATCTTCGGATCGATGACGACAGCGCCATGGATCAGCCCGCTGATGCAACGCAACGGGCGGCGCTTCGGCTTTCTCATCGGGGCCTTTTCCGGCGCCGCCGGGGCGCTGGTCGCGGCATACGGGCTGTATTCAGGATCATTCCTGACGCTGCTTGCAGGCTCATATCTGACGGGCATCTATATGTCAGCGCAGGGCTTCTACCGCTTTGCAGCAACCGACATGGCCTCCAAAGAGTTCCAACCCAAGGCGATCTCCTTTGTCATGGCAGGCGGACTTGTGGCCGCGATACTGGGACCGCAGCTGAACAAGCTGGTGCAAGATGCGTTCATCATCCCGTTTTTGGGCAGCTACCTCGCAGTTGCCGTTCTCAATATTGTCGGAATGACCCTTTTCTTTCTCCTCGACAGCCCAAAAGGAACGCGGTCAGAGCCAAAAACAGAGAGCACCGCAATCACGCGCAGCAGACGCGAGCTGCTCCGCGACCCCCGCATCGTGGTCGCGATCATCTGTGCCATGGTCTCATACGCGCTGATGAACCTTGTTATGACCTCGACACCTCTGGCGGTCGTCGGCTGCGGTTTCGACAAGGATTACGCCAACGACATCGTGTCGGCCCACGTGCTGGCCATGTTCATTCCCTCGTTCTTCACCGGACACCTGATCGCACGGTTCGGCGTGGAAAAAATCATCTCGCTCGGCCTCATGATCCTCGCAGGTGCCGGAGTGGTCGGGCTGGCCGGCGTCGAACTGAGCAACTTTTACATCGCGCTTATCCTGCTTGGTCTTGGCTGGAACTTCGGCTTCATCGGAGCCACCACCATGCTCGCCGGATCACACGCGCCGCATGAACGCGGCGTAGTGCAAGGCATGAACGACATGATCGTCTTCGGCATGACAACGATTGCGTCACTGGCGTCAGGCGGCCTGATGAACTGCTCCGGCGGGACAGCAGTCGAAGGCTGGAACGCCGTCAACCTCGCCATGATCCCGTTCCTGGTACTGGCCGGAGCATCACTGATCTGGCTGATCCGGCAACCAAAGACACTGGCACCGGTTTAGCAAATGACCAGTCTGAACCCCTCGCGACGGATGCTGCATTTTGCCCGCAGTCTTGTTTGCTAAAGCAGCACTTACCCAAATTGTGTGGCGAGGTCAGTTCTAAACCAACCCATATCATTTAAGACGTGCATGCAACTGCCTGTCCCTATCATCGAGCTATTTTCGAATTTCGTGCCATTAGGAAGCACGCCACGAAGCTTCCGACCTTGCCTCATTTGGTTACCTTCTCTTTGTAGAAAGTGAAATGTACCCGCCGTCTCACGATACTGCTTAGAAAACAAAAAACCTTCACTGCAGACCGCGAATGCTTTTGATCCCGAGATTGGCACTGAAGGGAACCTTACCGGTTCGAATTGCCCATCTAAGCGACACATTTTGAAATCACTGTAGTAGTACGCCCAGAGTTCATGTCGCTGCACATTTAGGGCGTAGCAATCATCAATGAAGTCGGGGTTTTCAGGCCCGTTGAAGGCCCATAACTCCTGCCCGTTTGCGTCAAAGCAAACCAAGCCTCCTGCGCCCGGGCCCTGTGGGCCGGGATGGCTCCAACCAAAATTGCCAAATACTCCTTCATCAAAGTATGAAACCCAAATGCGATCGTTTGAATCAACGCCCAGATCAGAAATGCCATCCCCAAGCAAAAGCCGCTTAGTTGCACCCGTTTTCGGATCAAAAATCACCCCGTTTTTGTCGAAATCATCAGGACCTCGCCACTGACACCTCGCACCGGCAAGTAGAACTCGTCCATCGCAAAATAGATCACACAGTGGATAGGTGATATCCAGGGGAGGAATATCTATCACCCGTGATGTCTCGTGACCGACAACAATAAGCTTGAAAGCCGCCCCGGACTTCATTTTTGTATCCGGAAAGGTCGCTCCACCGACATTCTTGAATTTGCCCAGAACTTTGGCTGCAAGTGCCTTCTCTACAAAAAGAAAAATTCCTTGACCATCCGTAGAAATCGATGCCGAGACGTATTCATATCCGACAGGATTGCGAGGTCTGTCCGCAACAAGCTGGAATTCTATAACAGATTCTGGAAACACTGCTCACTACCCGTGAAAGGTTGTAAATGAACTTTCAGTCAATCACGCTCATCAGCAAGTATCAACGCTCTGCCAAACTTCTGCAAAGCAGTCATTGGTGCCACCGCAACGGGCCAGCTCTTCGCACAAAACCCTATCAGCAGGCAACAAGTAGGAATCCAGTCGCGACAAGATTAACAAGCCGCTCACCATATCCCGCAACGACGCCCCTTCAAACCTGAACCAACTTCAACATTTCAAAGCAAAAACCTACCGCCACCAGCCACGCAATGCCACGTTGGTAAACCGAACCCGTTCGCGCAAAGGCGGCAGCCCCAAGGCACCGCGCACAACCTTGTCCGGATCAGCCAAGACCTGACGCAAAACCGGGCGGCCCAGATAACCGGAATACAATGCCGCCCCTGCCTCGGTCGACACTTGCAGCCGAGCATCCCGTGCTGCCTCCAACCTGTCCAAAGCCTTCCGCGCCAGAGCCAACACCGCGTCCTGTGAGCCATCCACCAAGGGCTTCCGGCTCCGTTCCTCCAAATCAGGAATGGCGCGAAACAGATTGGCGACCCCTACCCCATAGGCGAAATCGCGAACGACACTCTCGTCCGCATGCCCCAGCAATCGGGCTGCGGTCCACATCAAATGGCCAGAGGTTGCATCCAGATATTCATCAAAATGCGTCTCATCCTCAAACGCATCTTTGTAGACATCCCACCGGCGGGCCGCGACAAGACCGTTCAACGCCTTCGCCCCGTCCGCGTCCAGAATACCCGCCAATTCGTCAACAACCTCATGGCGCCGGGCCGGGCCACCGCTTGCAATCTCATCCAAAGCATCGCGCCACCATTGCAGGCGCATCTCCGCGATCATCGGCTCTTCGGTGACCCAGGGGGCGCGGGCAACCTCAACATTGAACGCATAGAGCGGGAACAAGATGCGCCGTGCGGCCACCGGTGCGGCCATCGCCGCGCGAAACCGCTCCGGGTCGCCGCGTTCCACAATGGAAGCACATGCGTCAAAGCTCATGCCGGGCGCACCACGAAAAGCTGATACCCCGTCTCGCCCCTCACCTGCTCCCAATTGGCATGTTCATGCCGCGCCTCATCCAGAACGGCCGCCAATTCGGCATCGGCCGTTGGTGCCAATACCTCAATACGTGCATCAAGCGGCCGATAATAATTCCGCCAAGCGGCCTCACCGACGGGTCTGTTAGCGACAAATACAAACCCGGCAGCCGCAATCTCGGCCTTGATGTCCTCGGCAGTACCCAGCACAGGATCACCGTCCCAAAACGCCGTCGCCTCGGCAGAAGGGTCATCCACAAAGAAACAAGGCTCACTAAACGCCACGGCACCACCCGGTGCCAAGGCATCGCGCCAAAGCGTCAGCGCCTTACGAACGCCGACGAAATACACCGCCCCTGCGCACCAGATCAGATCATACGGGCCTCCCGGTTCGCGCATATCGCCCTGTCGGATTTCAACACGCGGATCGCCCTCATACCGCGCCCGCGCGGCCGCCACAAAATGCGCCTGCCTCTCTATCCCCGTCACGTGACCATCAGGGGCTAGCCGCAACCAATCGCCAATATCAGAACCGGGACCGCAGGCCAGATCGGCAATCCGCGCATCCTGCGCAACTGCAGCCACAGAAGCGGTCCATTCCACATCCGCCGTCTCCCCCGGCCCCTCACGAGGCAGATCGGAATGCAGTTGAAAGAACGGGCTTAAGGTCACACTTCGGCTCCGTCCCGGATCAATTTCCAATTGATCGCATCGACCAAGGCATCAAAGGACGCATCCACTATGTTGGCGCTGACGCCAACGGTAGACCACCGGCGCCCCTGCCCGTCCTCGCTATCGATGATGACGCGGGTCACGGCTTCCGTGCCGCCATTGGTGATGCGCACCTTGAAATCGACCAGCTGCATATCATCAATAATTGCCTGATACGGACCAAGATCCTTGGACAATGCACGGCTCAGCGCATTCACCGGGCCCTGATCCGACCCGTCCGGCCCCTGACTTTCGCTGACGTTCAGCACCTTCTCACCATTGACCTTGGTCACGACCACGGCCTCTGACAAAGATACCATCTGGCCGCGCTTGTTCTTGCGCCGCTCAACGGTCACCCGATACCGCTTGACCTCAAAGAACGAGGGCAACTGGCCCAATTCTTCCCGCGCCAACAACTCAAAACTGGCCTGCGCGGTGTCATAGGAATAGCCCTGCGCCTCTTTCGCCTTGATCCGGTCGAGAATGCGGACCAGCGCGGGATCGCCTTTCTCTACCTGCAACCCGGCCTGCGCCAGCCGCTCTCGCAGATTGGATTGCCCGGCCTGATTGGACATCGGCACAATGCGGGAATTCCCAACCGACGCGGGATCAATATGCTCATAGGTCGTGGGGTCCTTGGCAATCGCAGAGGCATGCAGACCCGCTTTATGGGCAAAAGCCGAGGCACCGACATAGGCCGCCTGCTTGGCAGGCACGCGGTTCAGAATGTCATCCAGCAACCGCGACGCCTGTCGCAATCCTTTCAACGCATCCAGCGTCACCCCGGTCTCAAAACGGCTCGCATAAGGCTCCTTCAACAAAAGCGTGGGGATAATGGATGTCAGGTTGGCATTGCCACACCGCTCCCCCAATCCGTTGAGCGTCCCTTGGATCTGCCGCGCACCCGCCCTCACGGCAGCCAGCGAATTGGCCACAGCATTCTCGGTATCATTATGTGTGTGGATCGCCAGGTGATCGCCGGGAATACCCGATGCAATCACCTCTTCCACGATCCGCCCCACCTCATCCGGCAAAGCGCCGCCATTGGTATCGCACAACACAATCCACCGCGCCCCGGCATCAAAGGCAGCATGGACCGCCTCTAACGCGTAGGTCGGGTTTGCTTTGAAGCCATCAAAGAAATGCTCGGCATCAAACAACCCCTCGCGGCCCTGCGCCTTGATATGCGCAAAACTGGCCGCAAGGTTCTCGGTATTCTCTTCCAGAGAAATCCCCAGGGCGGTCTTCACATGAAACTCATGTGACTTTCCCACCAGACAAACCGCAGGCGTGCCTGCATTCATCACGGCCGCCAGCACATCATCATTCTCAGCCGAGCGGCCCGTGCGTTTGGTCATACCAAACGCAGTCATCGTCGCACGGGTCTTGGGAGCATCCTCAAAGAATTCGCTATCGGTCGGGTTCGCCCCCGGCCAACCGCCTTCGATATAGTCGATACCCAACTCGTCCAGCACAGCGGCAATCTGATGCTTTTCATCCGTTGAAAACTGCACCCCTTGCGTCTGCTGTCCATCACGCAAGGTCGTGTCGAAAAGATAAAGCCGTTCCTTACCCAAAACGCCGCCCCCCAAATCTTCGCGAAGATTTGGCCACACACGAATTTTCGCGAAAATTCGTCATCCCCAATCCCCCAGTTTCGCCGCATCAAACTCCGGCCCCGGCGCCCATGTCGCCTGACCGCCCACATCTGTCACCTGCACACCGGCGTCGTTCAGAATGTCACGGATTTCATCAGCACGGCCCCAATCCTTTGCAGCGCGCGCAGCGGCCCGGTCAGCCAACAAAGCGTCCACACGCGCGGCCACCGCCGGTGCCACGTCCGGCCCCGCCTCGCCGCCATCAAACATCGGGATCGCGGCCCAATCATTGACAAGACCCAACATTTCCAGCCCATGGGCAAATCCGGCCAATGCCGCGGGCGTCTTGCCTTTGGCCAACACATGCAACCGCGCCAGCGCACCCGGCGTGTTCAAATCATTGGCCAGAACACCCAGAAACTCGGCATCCGGCTGCCACTGACCCTCGGCCTGCAAGGCGGCTATCAGATCCGGCCCGAACCCGTGCCCCTGCAAGATCCCATACCATTTACGCAAGGTCCGGTCCGCCTCATCCCGGCGTTCCTCGGTCCAATCCATCGTCTTGCCGTAATGCGTGCCCAGCATGACCAACCGGATAACTTCACCGGGAATGCCCTGATCAAGCAGCTCACGAATGGTGAAAAAATTGCCAGCCGATTTGGCCATCTTCTTGCCGTCGACCAGCAACATCTCATTATGCAGCCAATACCGAGCAAAATCGCCGGTGGGATGGGCGCAAGCGGACTGAGCAATCTCGTTCTCATGATGCGGGAACATCAGATCATTCCCACCGCCATGAATATCAAAGCTTTCGCCCAGCAAATCATGCGCCATGGCCGAGCATTCAATATGCCAGCCCGGCCGACCATAGCCCCAAGGGCTGTCCCAACCCGGCTGCCCATCGCCGGAAGGCTTCCACAGCACGAAATCCATCGGATTTCGTTTGTAAGGTGCAATCTCGACACGTGCGCCCGCGATCATGTCATCAATAGACCGACCAGACAACGACCCATATTCGGCATAACTCTCGACTGCAAAAAGCACATGTCCTTCCGCCTCATAGGCATGGCCCTTGGCCACAAGGTCCGAAATCATCTCAACCATCTGCGGGATATAAGCCGTCGCCCGCGGTTCATTGGTCGGGCGCAGCGCACCCAGCGCATCCATATCCTCATGATACCAGGCGGTGGTTTCTGCTGTAATATCACCAATCGCACGACCCGTCTGAGCCGCCCGCGCGTTGATCTTGTCGTCAACATCCGTAAAGTTCCGAACATATGTGACATGATCATGGCCATACACATGCCGCATCATTCGGAACAAAACATCAAATACCAACACATTTCTGGAATTCCCCAAATGCGCGCGGTCATACACCGTCGGCCCGCAGAGATACATGCGCACATTCGCCGGATCGAGCGGCACAAACTCTTCACGTCTACGGGTCTTGGTATTCTGGAGCCTGATCGTCGTCATAATGCCTCACGCAGCAACGGGTTTACGCCGCGGGCTTAACAAGTTCAGTTCTGATGTGAAACGTGAAAGAGCAACCCGCGACAGATGTCAGCAGATAATAATGCAACCAATAATGATGCAGCTTCTCTTCATGCGATTGTCGTAGCAGTGTGATGAGCAAAGGTCCAGCATTTGATGACGTGTGGAAGGGCGCGCATCTTTAAATCGCTTTGGAGGGCTTTCGGATATCTACCAAAGGGCCGCGTCGTGCAATGCTGATCCAAACGTCAAGCAGTTCTAAGCCACAAAGGACCTTCACCGCGCTCCAGGCCGGAGTCGGCTGTGCGGGACTTAGTTGCCGTTCGATATGCGCCAAACGCCACGGTGTCTGATAACACATGCTACTTTTTAGGGGGCAACGATTGGGGTGGTTCTAACGGTTCTGGATCCCAGGTAATTGACATGGGCGCATGCTCGATAGTGATGCTTGCAACGGTGTCTTTGTCGCCCAATTGAATATATATGAGGCACATACGATATGCATCAGCAGCAGGATTACCATTTAGCTGACTTAGCCGACCATCACCTGAAAAAGAAAGCGGTCGCGCGCCCGCTTCTTCGGTCAACAATCAGACTTCGTCTTTTGTCATGCCGACGGTTAATCCATCCAACGTGCTCCACTCATCGGTTGTCAACAAAATCTGTGTGATTGTCTGGGGCGAACCCCCAATCTCTAACCCGGGTAAGCTTTGGATGCCGCCATCGTCTTGGGCTGTTGCGATCAGCTGCTGCGTGGCGGTTGGTAGGGCCGTAGGGTTGTCCAAAATTGTGATTTGTGCGGTGGCATCGGCCGACCGAATACCGCATCTTCTATCAAAACTGTCATCTTGTGCACGTGCCATTGAGCCTCCGGCAAATAGGACCGTTGCGAGCATGATGCGGCGTAATTTCATCGTGCTATATTTATGAAGACTTCGCCGGACTGTCCATGGCGGGCTGTTTTTCATCGAGTTCGCTGTCGACTCCCTGCCGTTTCAAGGCGTTGTTGCCTGGATGTCGAGAAGAAGAACGACCAGTTCTTCGCGTATAGGTCTGTCCGCGCAATCGCGGCCGGGCCCGAATATCTGGCGGCAACAAGGCAGGCAATCGATCAACTTGGTGAAACCGCAGACCGCAGTGACCTTCTTCGATGCGCAGAAATAGTCTGGGAAACCACTCGCCAACAGCCTATGGATATCCAGTAGTTAAGGGCACAGCGACAGCAGCCATGCGTTCAGCCTTTGGGCCGATTACATCGTCGAAATGGCAGCACAATCCAGCCTTTTCCGTTACTTCACAATCGACCACCAACAATTTGGCAATACCATGAGTGAGCTTTGGGGGGCAGGTCACCGGAAACAATGCCTGCAAAATCAGTTTTCTGCGGCGAACAGACCGTCGTCATATGTCATGCCACCGACATCTCCTTCGACCAGGCCCGCAATTGCGGTTGCTTCGATACCACCTAAGGTCAGAAAATCGCCATCAAAGGCCAACGTTGTCGCATAGGTGTTGCCGCCGTTTGACAGGTTGCCATCAAGCGTCGCTGTGACCTGCGGTGTGCTGCCTGTTGCTGCGGTATTGACCAGCCCGTTGCCAGACAGTGTGCCAGTGTATGCGCCATCTGTTTCATGAAAGAAGTCCGTGGCGCTTCCGGCTACGGCATTTGTTGCGAAATTGGCGGTGAGTGCGACCGTTCCGATCAGCGCCGCATCATCGACAGTTCCGGTCACAAAGCCGGTATACGCCACGGACCCTGACGGCAAATTGCCCGCATCTGTCACGCTCACGCCCGATTGCAAATCAACACTACCATCAAGGTAGGCTCCAATGGCCATCGTCGCGTCTGCGTCGATTTCATCAAACGTGCCGTAGGACGATGTGCTTTCGTCACTTGACCCAGACCCGCCGCAGGCGGAAAGCACAAGGCCAAAAGACAACGCAAATGAGAGCTTAGAGCCGATTTTCAATCGTGTATTCATGTCAAAATTTCTCATCATGCTAGGGTAATGAAATCTTCGATGGTGATGATCTGATAATCCACATCACGCAGGATCATCCGGTCATCGCCAACCTGAATGAGGGTGTCGTCATCGCGGTATTGGCTAATGGTCACGTCTGCGAAATCAATGTTTTGCAACGCAATCAGATCGACCTCATCGGTAAAGTCGTAGACGATATCTAACGAAGTGCCCTGCGCGAAAATAAACGTGTCGTCGGCATCGCCTCCAGCAAGCCGATCAACACCAGCGCCGCCCGACACAACATCTGATCCGTCCGCGCCATAAATGGTGTCATGCCCATCTGAGCCGCCGAAAATCAAATCCACAGTACCTGAAGCGGCAACCGACGATGGCGTTTGAATGTGGAGTGTTACATCAGGAGACGTGTCATCAAGGATAATCTGGTAGGAAACATCGTCATTCTCGGCGACGATTGTCTCGCCTCCGTTCGCCGCCAGAAGTGCGTCGACCAGCGCTGCATTCCCCGACACCAGTATCGGTTCGACCGCGACCTCGCCCAATGCCGCCGCGACAACGCCCACCGCGCCATAGTCCTCGGCCAAGCCGCCTTCGACTGTTTGCAAGTCCTCCAGCGCCGTGCCTAAACCGATGCTGCCATCAATGAATAGATCATTCACGTAGTAGGGATCACCGGGTTCATCGTTCTGCACCCAAATATTGCCGTCAACCAGCCCATGCGTTTTGACGTTATTTGAGATAATGTTGCCTTCTGATACGGCGCCGTCAGGCAGATAAATTTCGGTCGCCTTTCCGACGCCCGGAATATTCAAAATCGTATTGTTACGCGCAATAACGTTCGAACCTTCGCTCACCGTGATCCCGCGGATCATGCCCGTGTATATGAGGTTCCCTTCGATCAACACGTCATCGTATACGGCATCATCCATAAAGATGCCCTGTACGTTGGCCAGATTACTGCCAATATAAATGTTCTCGCGGATGATAATCCCGCTGGAGTCCGCGCTTTGGAACTGGATGAAATCCAAATGAGCACCATCTTCGGGAAACACATTGCCACCGCCAATGTTGCCTTCGATTAACACGTCGGTCACACCCGAGAATTTCATCCCATCGTTCCCAATGTAGTCGATTTTGTTGTTGAGAACGTCAACATTGTCGCTTGCGCTGACGTACATGGCGATTTTCACATCATGAACGTCGTTATTACTGACGGTGATATCTGAGGAATCGTCGACACGAATGGCGTAAACACCGGTGTAGATAACATCGACGAGGGCATTCACTTCGCTGTTGGTAAACGTGATGCCTTGACTTCCGTTCAAGATTTCAACCAACGATCCGCCAGCACTTCCGTTGCTCGGGTTCGAAACATGCACCGCATCAATTGTAATGTTGGTTGCGCCTGAAACTTCAATTGATTCAAACACAGCCGCGCCGGGCGTTGCGGATTGGATTGTCACTGTATCCGAAAAATCTGCCGTAATAGTGACCGCGCCATAGTTGCCGGCCTCCAAGATGATCACGTCGCCAGCGTTGGCATTTGCCAAAGCCGCATTGAGCTCTGATGCGTTTCCTACAATGATGTCCAAACCGCTCTCCTAAATCGATCTCGGTATGCTCTTGCGGTTGGGCGGACGTGACAATATTGTCGGCCGGTTAAACGCGGTTGAGTGCCAAATTTGTCGCACATGGCGCTGTGTTTTGTAGTGTCGCTAACTTTTCGAAGATCAGTATGGCGCTGAATTCGAGGAGTATTCTGCCGAAGTTAGGCGGTTCCTGTCGTCAACTGTCTGCTCACGTGGGCAAAATCCTTTCATTCATGGATGAATTGAAGCCAATATTCGACAAGGTTGGTGCTCTGGCCAAGAAAATGCGACAAGTCATCGTGGAAACAAGAGCAGGTGTCGGCAGTAATGCGCAACGATTGGTACGTTCGTCACGCTATTGGCGGACCCCTCTAGACGATCTAATTCGGCAATGTCACGGCCCTTAAGAGACATTCATCACCTAGCCGCGATGCTGTGGTCGCAGCCCGCATAACGGACATTGGCTCCTGGCCTAAACCCTATAGTTTTCGTATTGACCGAGATGCAGACGAAGCCGACCTCCGGCCTCTTTCGGCTCAGGCCAGCCCCGCCAATTATCCAGCTTGCGTGAATGCCTCTAGATCATCTAGCGATGTCAAACGAACGACGCATTTGCCGAGTGCTTCATGCTCATCACAGAGTTTGCGAAGGATCGGCATCCATTCACGGTCTACGTCCCAGATTATTTCGAACAGTCGACCCGTGGGCGGCATCTCTTGTCCACCACCCGGCGGATGTTGAAGTGTGCCGGCCGCCCAAGCCATTTGTCGCTCTGCCGCACGCCAAAAATGAACCCAAAGCGGAAAATCTAGTAATATCAATTCGGTTGCCCGATCCACTCGCTTGTGAACAGATGCTAAGTCTCCGCCACCGTCAATGATCCACTTGGGCGTTTCAATGGCTGTATCATGGTCTCTTTCATAGATTTCTGATGGAACGGTAGTCCAATCAGGCATCCAGAAGATTTCATCAATCTCGATGTGCGGGAGATTTCGGGTCTTGGCGAGGTGCCTTGCCAAAGTAGATTTCCCACCCGCAGTATTTCCTAGAATTGCAATCCGCGACATTCTTTTGGCCCAAGTAGCTCATTTGTTTCGATCACAGGACACACCATTTGGCTAAACCTGTCGAGGTAGGTCTGGGCTCATTGATGCAGTCGGAGCGAGCGCAGTATTCCCCTCCTGTGCCGATCAGGACGGCCCAAAGCATGCGTAATTGGGCTGACCCTGATCTGAGGTCGAGCTCCCTATATGATCGCAGGATGTCTGTGAACAAGGGAGGAAGACGATGGAGTACTTTGCCGGACTGGATGTGTCACTGTGATCGTGTGCGTTGTGCATAGTGGATGCCAGAGGTGGCGTTGCCTTTGAGCGCGAACCGGCCTGCGATGTCGGCGAGATCACCGATTGCTTGGTGAGCTTCTCACACCCGATTGCAAGGATCGGATTTGAAGCTGGCACGATGAGCCAGCATGTGTTCTACGGGCTTAAGAACAATGGCTTTGATGTCGTCTGCATGGAAGCCCGCCAGGTCAGCGCCGCTTTGTCGGCAATGCGGAACAAGACGGATAAGGACGACGCCCGCGGCATCGCTCATATTCTCAGAACAGGCTGGTTCAGCCCGGTTCACATGAAGAGCCGAGAAGCGCATGGTGTTCGCGCACTGTTAAGTTGCCGCAAAGCCTTGCTCAACAAGACAATCGATCTGGCAATCGAGGTTCGCGGCCTCTTGAAGATCTTTGGACTGCGCCTGCCCAAGACGGTCCAGCATGGCTGTTTCGACGACTTGGTGCGCCCTCTCATCGAAGCCGACGAGGTCTTGGCACACGCAATGTTGCCGCTGTTGGACGCCCGTCTTGAGATTTACCGGCAATACCTCGACCTAGATCGGCGGGTCAAACATGCGGCCAGGAGTGATGAAGTCTGCTTACGGATGATGACGGTGTCGGGCGTTGGTCCGATAGCAGCACTGACCTTCAAGGCCGCCATCGATGACCTCACCCGCTTCAAAAGACCCCGTACCGTTGCCGCGCATTTTGGCCTGACACCACGAAGATATCAGTCAGGCGAGAATGATAACCCAGGACGCATATCCAGAGCAGGCGATCGAGATGTTCGCGCAACTCTGTACGCGGCCGCAAATGCACTACTGATGCGCACGATGGCTGGATCGCAGATCAAATCCTGGGGGATGCGCCTGATGCGTACCAAAGGGCGACGTCGCGCTGTCGTCGCTGTCGCGCGAAAACTGGCCGTTCTGCACCACCGCATGTGGACAGATGGTACCGAGTTCCGTCCAGAGAAGGTGGAGGGTGTAGCATGATGTAACCACCCAACACCCAACCTGAACGGGGTCGTCCCTCACCGGACGAGGTCTGTGGAAGAAGCCGAATATGGCTGCTGCGCAACGAGAAGCGCGTCCCAAAGCGAGGCTCTCCACTGCCCATCCGACACATGCGTGCAGCGATGACATCAGGTCATCAATCAGACTGCGAAGAGAAGCGTGACCCGGATGAGTGACAATGATCCACGAGCAGAAGGAAAACGAGCTTGACCCAAATGCCCAATTAGAGAAGGAGACATTGACCTGCCCTCCGCAATGCGGCCAGTCGAGCCGGACTTTCGCTGTAACTGCGAAATCAGGGATTGGCGAATTCACAGATCGCGGGACAAACCCGACATTCGCTGCACTTCGCATGAATGTCCGGATTGGATCGCTTGCTGAAAGCAAATGATTGATGGCGGGTGAGAGTGAATGCACGACACCAGTCAACGACGATTGTAGAAGATCGAATACATGTCATACCCGTCGCAATCAGGCTCAACGAAAGTGTTGAAGCGGGTCATGAAGGCCGGATCCTCGCATATCAGACAAAGATGGCTGCAGACTGGCCAAATTGCCGGGCAGACATTCCCATATCGCTCAAGCTGTATCCAGTTGCGTCGGGCAAAGGCCGCCAGTCAGGCCTTTCAGTTCCCGTAAGGATCAATTTCTGGAAGCAAAGCATGCTGTTTCACGTCTCAAAGCCACTGCGACCGTGCCATTCAATACCGCCAAGAGGGTCAAAGGTATGCCATCGTCACCGTCATCCGTTTGCAGCGTGTTCTCTCTGTCCGGTTTGGGTGCGGGTTGGAATGGCAACGTCACCGCCGACAGGTGAGCAAGGTAGTGCCTGCACGGCCTTCAAAAAAGGCTCGATCCAAGCCGCAAATTTCGATCAATCTGTCTCGCTAGATCGGCATCAACTCCAGACCGGGTTGATGAAAACGATGGTCCGGACGCAGTTCTGTGAAACTGGTCGCCCGCTATGCGGCTGATCTTTTTGATATGCCTGACCATGGTCGCTTTCGCGGGCAATTCGATTCTTAATCGGCTGGCGCTGGAAGATGGGACAACGGGACCGGCGGCTTTTGCAGCGATCCGGTTAGTGTCGGGCGCCTTGGTTTTGGTACTTTTGGTGCGTGGCAAGATGCTTCCGTGGCGAAGCAAGGGTCGGTGGAAAGGAACCAGCGCACTTGCGATTTACATGTTGGCATTCTCCTTTGCCTTTGTCCTGCTGCCGGCGGGGATGGGTGCGCTAATCATGTTTGCCGGCGTGCAAAGCGCGATGTTTGCAGGCGCCGTAATGAGCGGAGCCCAAGTGCCTGTGACGCGGTATGCGGGGGCGGCGCTGGCGTTTGTGGGGTTGGGATATTTGCTTTGGCCAGCGGGGGCCAATACCTTGCCGCTGTGGGGATCGGGGCTGATGCTGATCGCTGGATTCGGCTCCGGGGTGTATTCGTTGCTGGGTGTCAAGGCGTCAGATCCGCTGGCGGAAACGGCGGTCAACTTTGCTTGGGCCTCCCCAGTGGCCATTTTGGTCTTTATCTTGCGACCAGATCAGATCAGCAGCCATGGCGTTGTTTTAGGGTGTATTTCCGGGGCCGTGACGTCAGGCCTCGCATTTGCGTTGTGGTATTCCGTGCTGCCACGCATCGAAGTAAGCGTGGCAGCTCTTGCACAATTGACAGTGCCGCTGATCGCACTGGTGGCTGGCATGGCGTTTTTGGACGAAGCGCTGACGCCACGGTTTGCGGCGGCCTGCGTGCTGGTTCTGGGAGGCGTTGCCTTGGGGCTGAGCGCAGGCACGTCACGAACGGAACGGGTGGTGCAATGATCGAGGTCAGAGGCGCTTATCGTCCCGAAACAAATATACTGCCTGCAATGGCGTCCCATTCTTGGCATGCAGCATGCCTGCCTAACGCCAGCGCCCAAACAGCCCAGGCCAAAAAGATCATGAACGGTGTTGCCAAGGCATGAAGATTTCAACAAAATCATTCGTAAAGCAGGTTTTGCTATATCCCTATCCGATGACAAGACCGCTGCGTGTTTGCCAGGATGTCCGCCCCTTCGTGTTTTTTGCCGTCGACGGAGAACCAATGCCTCTATGCTATGCCGTCTGAAAATTCTGTTTCTCCTGGTGGTGTTTTGCTTCGGATCCGCACTCGCCGCTGTTGCTGACGATGAGCAACTTGAATGTAACCCGACCATTGAGCTTGCAGCGATCCAAAACACGCTTGAGGATCTGCCAGGCGGACAATTGCGTTCATTAGCGACCGAACACTTTGCGGATCCATCGGGGGTGATCACCAGTGACGAGATCGACACGCACCCCTTTGTCTACACACCCTGCGTTGATCGTTATGCCATCCAACGCCCCCATGGCGCGCTGTGGCTGCGGTTTACGCTTAGCAACCCGAATGACCATCCAGTGCGTTGGCGGATTGCCTTCATGGAAACCATTTTTGATGAAATGGCTCTCTATGAGCAAACCGAAACAGGAATGGTGCTGCGTGCACAAAACGGCCGGACGCTGCCGAAAGCCGAGCAGTCAATTGTCAGTGTACGGGCAGCACTTCCCGTCACCTTGGCCCCCGATGAAAACAAGGAGTTATACATACGAGTGGCAGGCACCTTTGTCCGACACGTGACGCCGCTTCTTGTTTCGGAGGCCATGTTTGATCGATGGTCAACGACGTTTGAGACCATCTTGATTGCTTTGATGGGGCTCATGGCGCTTCTTGCCATGCTCAGCCTGATCTTGTTTCGCAACGTGATTGCCCAGTTCTATAAATACTACACGCTCTACCTCATCGCAGCCTTTCTATTCATCTTTATCGTCTACGGCTGGCTTCACCGGCTTTTCGATGTCCAGTTCCCGGTCACACTCGCAGTTCCGACAATCCAACTTGTAATCGGGATCAGCATTGTTGCGAATGTCCAGTACTGTCGGGTTCTGCTGTCAAGCGGGAAACGGTCACGGGTTCAGCAGTTGGGCTTTTTGGTTCTGACAGGCGTTGCCATCGTCTTGTGTCTTCTCGCGGTTGCAAGCCCCTGGCAACATGCCATGCCCAACAACCTCATGCTCTTCATAAGTCCTTTGATCTTGCTCGTCTTCGCCTGCGCGCGACTAAGAAGCGGTCTGCCTCAGGTGCTGCCATTGTGCGGATCCTTGATCTGCCTGATCGTCGGTCTTGCGATTTCCAACTACTTTTTCCTGTTCCCACCTCATATAACCACGTCCTCGTCCGTTCCAGAAGTGATGCTCTGGCGTGCAGGTACCTTTAGTTATGCGTTTGCGATCATCGGCGAGGCGACATTTATGATGCTGGCCATCGCCAGGATGCTGCAAAGTATCCGAAGTCAAAGCCAAATTGCATTTGAGCAAATCGAAAACTTACGTCGATCACTTGCAGCCACACAGGCACAAAGTGCCAAGATCGTAGAAATCGCACAGGCTCAGGTACGGTCCGTCGAAGATGCGTTGAAAGAGAGTACCGGCGAACGCCTATTGCCTGTTGAAGATCGCCTGGAGGCGCAGGCGCGCAAAATTGTGCTCGACAATGTTGGAACGGAAGGGTTTGGCCCGCAAGCGCTGGGGGCGGAATTGGGTGTCAGTGAACGCACTTTGAATCGCAGGATGAAAGAGGCGCTCGACATCACACCGGCAAGTTTCATTCGACAAACACGCCTTGACCTCGCACGCGACCTCATTGTGCTTCGCCACTATAACACCGTCGCCGAAGTCGCCTATGCCGTCGGGTTCTCCAGTGTGAGCCATTTCGCCAAACTCTATGGTGCCAAGTTTCACGAAACACCGCGCGAGACGTTCAAGGCATCCAAGCGGACGAAGGCAGAATGCTGATCGTTCAGGCGAGAAACCCGCGCCTGTTTTAGCGCGCGCAGCAAATGCAAATCGTGCCCTGCCTTTATTGGGCCTGACTTGACTTGCCAATTTGTTAAGCCCGCCCAACACAAATATCGCATTTCGGACAAGTTTGAGCGCGTTTTGGACAATCCGCCCATGGCCTGTTCCCGGCCGCCAATTGTTGTGTTTCTGGTTCATTCCGATGTGCAGCTGACGCCCAGAACCAACCAAAAATCAACGCTGCTTGCCTGCGCGTTTCAGGGGCGCGGCAGAAGCTTGCACGTTGCGAATTGACCCTTATTGCGTGGCCGTTCCGGCTTGGCTTCGCTTCATACGTCTGAACGAGAGAAGTTTTTGATGACGAACCACTTTGTAGGATTTCTTGCGACCTTTTCGGCTGTTTTCTTTTCACCCAACCCCTTGTCACGTCGATCTTTGCCTGACGCGCCCCATCGAAATGGCGGCGGAGTTACTATGGGTGCTTATTTGAGTAAGTCTTGCAAAATCACTGCCTTGGCAATCCTGATTTGGTGTGCGTGGGTCATCGCAGCATTTGCCCAAGCGGACACGACGGCGCCGCGCCTCTTGTCGATAGAACGGCTGAACCCTGCGGACGAATATATCACAGCAACGACAGTGACCTTTAGGTTCACTTTTTCTGAGGATGTGACCGAGTTCGACCTGAACGATGTTGGACTCGGCACGCTGCCCAGTGGCTTCGCGACTGTCGTAGCCGGATTTGTTTCGTCGCAGTCCGCGTCCGTATATGACGTCACAGCGAGTTTCACGACGTCAGGTGATGATGGGTCTGTAACCTTGCGCCTGCGATCAATTGCCACGATCGAGGACCTCGCTGGAAATGCTTTGACCGAAACAAGCGCCACAGGCGTTTCGGAATGGTACAGATTTGATACGAGCGCGCCCACCGCCGTGATCGGATCAACGCTGCCCGACCCGACAAATGCATCGCCGATCGAGGTCACGTTTGAATTTTCAGAAGATGTTACCGGGTTTGCACCGACCGACATCAACGTAACCGGCGGCTCGGTCTCTGGATTGACGGGATCGACAACCAATTACACAGCGACGATTGTGCCGTCTGGCGACGGGACGATTACGGTCGATCTCCCCGCAAATGTCGTGGATGATCTGCGCGGCAACGGCAATGCCGCGGCGGCCCAATTCATCATCGAAAGTGATCGAACCGCGCCGACGGCGACGTTCTCTGCGCTGCCCTCGGTCCAAGGGTTGGCAAGCACGCAGGTGACGTTGACATTTTCGGAAGGTGTCAGTGGCCTGACGGTGGGGGACTTGGTCACAACCAACCTGACGGCCTCCAACCTGCAATCGGTGGATGATATGACTTATACCTTCGACATTGTTGCGAGTGCCGACGGAGTGGACCGCATATCCCTTCCTGTGGATGTCGTGCAGGACGCCGTGGGCAATGGCAACGACGCTGCGGCAGCTGTGGCGACGGATGCCGTCGCCTCGCGGCCAGAGGTCACCTTTGCGGGGGCGTCCGATGGCATCGACGATGGGCGTCTCTACGAATTCGTTGTGACGCGACCCGGAGGCGGAAACGTGTCTGCAGGGCCAGGCTCTGGCCTTTCTGAAATCAACATCACCAACGGAATGGTTGTCACCAGTTCTCTTACTCGAAGCACCGGCGTCTTCAGCGTCTTGGTCGCGCCCTCGGGCGGAGACATTACGATCGGCTTTCCCGCGGAGTTCTTCCAAGATAACTTCTCCGGCAATCTAAGCGACGCCATCGCCCCGATTTTCATTGAGACTGTCGATCTAACTCCGCCCACCCCGACGATCAGTTTCGAGGGGTATGACCTTGAAGACACCTTCACCGCGCGGGTCACGTGGGATGAGGATGTCACAGAGTTCGACGCCTCGGACATCACGCCCGTTGGGGCGACGCTTGGCGCGTTCTCCACGATCAGTGCATCGGAATACACCGTCGAGGTGACGGCCATCGACCTGACGACCGCACCGTCGATCAACATCGCCGCGGATGTGGCCGAGGATCTGGCGGGCAATGGCAACGTTGCCGCGACCGGATCAACACCCGCAGCTGATGGCACGGCACCTACGCTTGTTATCACCGGCGTGCCCGACGGGTTTGGTGGGCCTCAGACGGTGACGCTGACATTCGATTGGGGCGAACGTGTTCTGGGCTTTGAGGACAGCGATATCGCGGTCACCGGCGGTACGCTTGGCCCGATCACTGGCGGGCCGCAGAGCTGGACGGCGCAGCTCAGCGTGCTTGGCACCGAGGATGTCTCGGTGACGGTTGCCGCAAACGCCGCCTTAGATGCCAGCGGGACACCCAACGCCGAGATCAGCAGCAACGGCGCAGTTGAGACCGATCAGCCCACACCAACGATAAGCTTTGAGGGGTATGATCTGGAAAACACCTTTACCGCGCGGGTCACTTGGGATGAGGATGTCACCGGGTTTGACGCCTCCGACATCACGCCTGTCGGGGCGACCCTCGGCGCGTTCACGACGGTCAGCGCCACGGAGTATACCGTGGAGGTAACGGCCATCGACCTGACGACCGCACCGTCGATCAATATTGCCGCTGATGTGGCCGAGGATCTGGCGGGCAATAGCAACATTGCCGCAACCGGATCAACACCCGTAGCTGATGGCACAGCGCCCGTGCTGGATATCACCGGCGTGCCTGACGGGTTTGGCGGGCCACAGACAGTGACCGTAAGTTTCAATTGGAGCGAACGTGTTCTGGGCTTTGAGGACAGCGATATCGCGGTCACCGGCGGTACGCTTGGCCCGATCACTGGCGGGCCGCAGAGCTGGACGGCGCAGCTCAGCGTGCTTGGCACCGAGGATGTCTTGGTGACGGTTGCCGCAAACGCCGTCTTGGATGCCAGCGGGACACCCAACGCCGAGATCAGCAGCAACGGCGCAGTTGAGACCGATCAGCCCACACCAACGATCACCTATACAGGCTATGACCGGATCGCCCCGTTCACGGCGACGATCACCTTCGATGAGGACGTGACCGGATTCGTGCAGGGCGATCTTGTGGCGCCGTTTGCGCAGCTCAGTGCATTCACGGCGGTCTCGGCGAGCGTCTACACAGTAACGGTGCAGAGCTCAGATTTGACGACGCTGCCCGAGGTCTCGGTTCCGGCAGGTGTTGCGCAAGACCTGGCGGGCAACCTCAACCTCGCCGCCGAAGCAGCCACCATCGCGCCACCCGATGGCGTGGCTCCTGTGGTCACGATCACGGGCGTGCCGGATGGATTCATAACCACGCAAACCGCCACGATCACGTTCGATTGGGGTGAGGACGTCATCGATTTTCACGATGATGACATTACCGTCACTGGCGGGACGTTGGGGCCGATCAGCGGTGGCCAGCGGACTTGGACAGCCACCCTCACCGTCGACGGCGACCGCAATGTGGTTGTGTCGGTCGCGGAGGATGCTGCATTGGATGGATCGGGGATGAGCAGCGCTGCCGCTTCCGTCGTCGGTGCGTTTGCAAGTGGGGAGATTGCCGAAGAGCTGATCCGCGAGTTCCTTGCCGCACGGTCGGTGGCGTTGTTGGCCGCGCAGCCAACCCTGTCGGGTTTGTTGGACAGTGGTGGGCCGTCCGGCGACATCTCGGTGACGCGCGGGGCGGGCACAGTGCAGATCCACACCGGCAGCGAGGGGCCAATTTGGGTGGCGCTGAATTCTAACTGGTCCGACATTGACGGGTTTGAGACGGCGTATACGAACCTTAGCTTCGGGACGCATATGTCTTTGACAGATGAAACGCTTCTGGGCGCGATGCTGCAATTAGACCACGCAGTGTCCTTGGAAGGAACATCGGAGATCGAGGGCATTGGCTGGCTGATCGGGCCCTACTATGTGGTACGCTATGGTGGTGTCGATCTGGATGCTCGGCTGCTTTGGGGGCGCACAAAAAACGACATCAGCCCAATCGGAACATACACAGACACCTTCGCCACAGAACGTATGTTGGCGATGGTCAACCTGTCCGGTGAGATTGAGACCGAATTGGCCACGCTGCATCCACTAATAGGTTGGTCCTACGTCGAGGATCGCTCAGACGCCTATATCGACGCGCTGTCCAACCCCGTCGCGTCGCAGCACGTGCGGTTAAACCAGCTGGAGGTCGCGCTGGATTGGATCCTGCCGATCGACACCGCGGGCACGGATTTCGTCGGTGGAGCAGCTGGCCTGTTTATGGTGGAAGACGGTGGTAACGGTTCGGTCGAAGGCGCGCGGGGACGGCTTGACCTGGGCCTTCGCCGACAGGGGCAAGGACCGCTGGGCTTTGAAGTTGGTGTTTATGCTGATGGCCTTGGGCAATCCGAGTTCGAGGCTTATGGCATTGATCTGAGCGCGGATTGGCGGTTCTGACCCGCAGACTGCGCCGCGCTTGGCCTCATTTGCACTCTGGCGATGTTTCCTGAGAGAACCCGACGTTGATTGCGAGCAGTATCCATACATAATGCGTAGCAGACATTCGCTACCTTGCCGAAAGTGAGTAATTTGGGCGGATTTTGTTGAAAAACTCTTCCTTGATTGGTGCATGAACTACTGATTCAATTCTTTCTGTAGGGAGGGATTGGCGATGTTGGGACCGAGGCAAGAGGCGCAAGCAGCGCTGTTCTACGAGTTTTCGCTGGAAGACCATGTTCCCCAAGATCACCTGTTGCGCTCGATTGATCGCTTCGTCGATCTGAGTAGTATTCGGACGCATCTTGCGGAGTTCTACAGCCACACGGGCCGTCCTTCAGTTGATCCTGAACTGCTGATCCGCATGCTGCTGGTTGGGTATTGCTTCGGCATTCGATCCGAACGGCGGCTCTGTGAAGAGGTTCATCTGAACCTCGCCTATCGCTGGTTCTGCCGCCTCGATCTGAACGACCGCGTTCCTGACCACTCTACCTTTTCGAAGAGCCGGCATGGGCGTTTCCGCGACAGCGAACTGCTCCGCCATCTGTTCGAGACGACGGTGGCGCGGTGCATCGCCGAAGGCCTCGTCAGCGGCCAGCGCATGGCCATTGATGCCAGCCTGATCGAGGCGGATGCCAATAAGCAGAACTCAACGCCAAAGGAAGAGTGGGACACGGCCCGCATTGATCCAACAGGTGCACCCCGCGCGGTTCGCGAGTATCTCGACACGCTGGATGAAGCAGCGTTTGGTGCGGCGAGCGAGGTGCAGCCGAAGTTCACCTCCCATTCCGATCCGGCAAGCCAATGGACCGCGGCCCGCAAAGGGCCTGCTTTCTTTAGCTATTCTGACAACTACCTGATCGACACGGACCACGGCGTCATTGTCGATGTCGAAGCCACACGCTCAATCCGACAGGCTGAGGTTGGATCGACAAAGACGATGCTGAGGCGAGTGAAAGCAAAGTTCGATTTGCATCCCGAACGGCTGATCGCCGATACCGCCTACGGCACCGGGCCACTCTTGGGGTGGCTGGTCGACCGCAAGATCGCGCCTCACATCCCAGTCTTCGACAAGTCTGGCCGCAACGATGGCACCTGGACCCGCGC
>CANMDE010000005.1 GCA_947496535.1 uncultured Paracoccaceae bacterium
TATGCTAATCGGTCACAAAAGGACCAAAACCTGAACAGAGCTAACCAAAATTAGCGGACTAAATGGGGAGCAGGTCATTTTGGACCTTGCCGCTAATGAGATCACGGCGCGTGCGTAACCCCCAAAAAGGCCACGACCCGCGTGTCGATCAACAGGCCGGGTACATATGAGCGACTTCCGAGAAAATGTCAGAAAATCACTTGCCAATAGCAGCAGGTACATACGGGCCGATATGTATATGACAGCGGTGAATCCTGGCGCACCAACCTGGTTCAATGGCAACTAATATATCAAGCGCCATATTAGTGTCTTGGCTATCTGTAGCTAACTGTTAGCAATATGAAATGGAACTCCTGCATAAACCTACCGCTCAGGCCGCTGCATTGATGCAGGCTCTCGGGCATATGCCATCGCCTAGTATCGACGCGGATCGTCCTTTGTCGCTTTTGTCGCGCTGTCCCGTTGCTGGCGAAACCCCTTTAGAAAACGTTCCCGAACTGGCCAAGCTGGCCGGTGTGGGTCAAGTCCATGTGAAAGATGAGCGCGCCCGGATGGGGCTGGGCAGTTTCAAAGCCTTGGGGGCGGCGTATGTCATTGCGGTCGACGCCCATAATGGTGATGTGTCGCGCCAAACCTATGTGACCGCAAGTGCCGGCAATCACGGTCTGTCGGTTGCCGCAGGCGCGCAGGCGTTTGGCGCGCAGGCGGTTATTTTTCTTGCTGATACAGTACCGGAAGTTTTTGCAGATCGGCTACGTGGATTAGGTGCAGACGTACGCAGGCATGGTGCAATTTATGAAGAAAGCATGTCGGGTGCGGCCACTGCAGCCGAAGAAAACGGATGGATACTTCTCTCTGACAGCTCTTGGGAAGGGTATTGCGACAAACCTCATACGCTGATGGAGGGCTATCTGGTTTTGATGCATGAAGCTATTGCACAGATCCCAGCAGCACCCAGCCATATCTTTTTGCAAGCAGGGGTTGGTGGGCTTGCTGCCGCAAGCGCAGCTTATGCTCGCGAAGCATGGGGAAATACGCCACGGATCATTGTGGTTGAGCCTGACGCAGCACCGGCAATCTTTGCTTCGATCAAGGCCGGAAGTCCGCAGATCACGACAGGCCCAAGTTCACAAATGGGACGGTTGGATTGTAAAGAGCCGTCGTTGATCGCTTTGAAGGGACTGGCGCATGACGCTGATGACTTCGTCCTGATTACAGAGGCTGAGGGGGCTGCAGGAAGTGCCGTTTGCGCCGCTGCCGGATACGCATCAACATCGTCTGGCGCAGCTGGTTTCGCTGGCTTGCTGGCTGCGCAAGCTGATCGCGCGGCATTGGGTCTGTCTGAAGCTTCCCGCGTGCTCATCATCCTCAGCGAAGAACCAACGTGACGCCCGCCCCGCCGCGCGGTTTTCCGGATACGGAATTTGAGCAGCGCACGCGGGCCGCACGAAACCTTATGGCAAAAGCCGGATTGTCGGCACTTCTGCTCACGACCGAACCAGAGGTGCGATATTACACGGGGTTTCTAACCCGATTTTGGGAGAGCCCGACCCGCCCATGGTTTGTCATCCTACCCATAGACCGCGCGCCAATCGCGGTTATTCCATCGATCGGCGCGCATTTGATGGGGCAGACTTGGGTCAAGGACATCCGAACTTGGCAGGCGCCTGACTACGAAGATGACGGCATTGGACTGCTTGCTGAGGCACTGCGCGAAGTTACCCCGGTGGGCGGTCAGATCGGCATTGCTGACCAGATGGAAAGCCATGTGCGTATGCCGCTGAGCGATCTGAAAACCCTCGAGGAACGGCTTGAAACGCGGCTCCTTACATCTGACCGTTGCATCACGCGACACTTGCGCATGATAAAGTCCGATGCCGAGATTGACAAAATAAGGTTCGCAGCCCGGATCGCTGGTCGCGCTTTTGATCGCGTATCTGAGATTGCCCAAATTGGGGTGCCGCTATCGGGTGTGTTCCGATCGTTTCAGGCGCTTTGTTTGGATGAAGGTGCCGATTGGGTGCCTTACCTTGCGGGCGCGGCTGATCAAGATGGCTATGGCGATGTTATTTCGCCAGCGACAGACAAGGCACTGGCCAAAGGTGATGTGCTGATGCTCGATACTGGGCTGGTCTGGGATGGGTATTTTTGCGACTTTGATCGTAACTTCAGTGTGGGTTTCCCATCCGCTGCCGTTGAGCAGGCTCATAGAAAACTGATTGACGCGGCGGCGGCTGGATGCGAGGCCGCCAAAGCCGGTGCCGTGATATCTGACCTATTCCACGCTATGAATGCAGTCACCAACCCGGATGGACAGTCGATGGAAGCCGGGCGTCTTGGGCATGGCTTGGGCATGCAACTGACTGAATGGCCATCTATTATCGCTGTCGATCACACCTCGTTGGTTCCAGGCATGGTGCTTACGCTGGAACCTTCGATGAAGTTACTCAATGGCAAGATCATGGTGCACGAAGAAAACATTGTAATCCGCGATGGCGGCGCGGAATATCTGTCTGCCCCGCAAGATCGCCAGATCCGGATTTTGTAATGCCTGTATTCCCTGACCATCGCCCCAGGCAGATTGGCCTGATCGTCCTGCAATCTGATGAAACGCTTGAACACGATATGCGCATTCTTCTGCCACGGACTGTCGAATACCTCGTAACACGGGTCCCTTCTGGGCAGAGTGTGACGCCTGATAACCTGCAATCCATGGATGCGGCGCTGACGCAGGCTGCCAGCTTGTTTCCGGTCGGAGCCAAACTTGCAGCCGTGGCCTATGGCTGCACCTCTGGCACAGCTCAGATCGGCGCGGATCGCATCGCGGCGCTTGTTCAGGCCGGTGTCTCTACCCCAGCGGTAACTGAACCTGTGTCTGCTCTGATTGCAGCATGCAGGACGTTGCAGGTGACCCGCATCGGCTTGGTCAGCCCCTATATCGCAACTGTTTCAGATCGGCTGCGTATGGTGTTGGCTGATGCCGGTATTACCGTCACCCGGTTCACCAGCTTCGATGAGCCAGTTGAGGAAAAAGTGGTGCGCATTCCGCCTGATGTGATCATGCAAGCCGCAATTGACGTTGGTCAAAACTTTGATTGTGAGGCGGTATTTCTATCCTGCACAAACTTGCGAACATTGGATGTGATCGAGCGGGTCGAGGCGCAAATCAACAAACCAGTTTTGTCGAGCAATCAGGTTCTGGCGTGGCATTTGGGTGAAGTTACAAGCCTGGAGATGTCCCTATCGGGTGTCGGGACATTGTTTCAGCGGGGCAGATAAACAGGCAGTTGTTGGTCCCACCTTCCGGCCAACCAAATTTTTTTGCGATATTGACGAATGTCCGGTCTTTGAACGCTGCTCCGCAGCAGTCGGAGATCGGCTTATGTAACCCAGTCAAAAGTGACATGATCGGGCCCTTAAAAATTGCACTACAGAGGCAATAGCTGTTTCGCTCTAACTAATTGGAATAATTATGTATTTATCTAAAATAGAGTCCCCTCGACCGCACCAAACCTTTCCTTCTAATGGGCTGCTTCTCCTCGAGTTTCTGGCTCGTGGGATGGAAAGCTTATGCTTTTCGGGCATTTTGCACTATAAATTGCAATGCAACCGTAAAGGAAGCGTTCCGAGAGTCCGTACATATCTACAATCCAGCCCCAATCCTGACCTTTGAAACGAAAGTTGCCGCCCGATCGGGGATCGGACGGCACCAGATGTTATCGATGTCAGAGTTGAGGAGCCGATCAGGTTATCACCTGATTGGTCCTGTTCACCCTAGAGCCATTGGTCTTCATCATTGGTGACGCTTGACATGGCCTGCAGCATCTCGGGCAAATCTGACTCAACCGGATCGGTTGTCGCACCTTCAGGGATACCCATTGATGCTGCCGTGCTATCTGCGCCTTCGGCCAAAAGCGTATCAAGCAGATAGGTGAATGCATCCTCGCGCGGCGTGGCCCAGTCGTCCAACACAACACCGCCGGTATCGCCGGAATTGGGGTTCCATGACCAGATCGACCAATCGATATCGTTTTCGGTCAGGTAGTCGGCCAGAACAGGCCCCCATTCCTTGTCGGTATCGCTTTGGAAGGTCGACCCGAATTCACCCAGCAGAAGCGGCGCGATGCCTTCTTCTTCGATGAAGCCCCAGTTTTTGCTGAAGACTTCTGGCAATGTCGTTTCCGGATCATAGCCTGCTTCGGTGAAGTAGGGCTGATCGAATACGGATGTTGCGTATTCGTGCGGTGAATAGACCAGCTTGTCATCCGCGATCAGCTCAATCGGCCGGTCACGCACGCCTTGCAGGTTACCGCCCCACCAATGGGTTTCGCCGTTATAACCCTCGACACCTTCTACGATGATCAGCTCATCTGGGTGGCTTTCCAGCAGCATGTTGCCCGCCTTTTCGGCAATCGTGGCCCATGTATCCCAATCGTAACCATGTGGTTCGTTGTAGATATCAAAGCCGATGACTGCCGGGTGATCACCGAACATGTCGGCCATAGCGGCCCATTGTTCGAGGAACGCGTCTTCATCGGGGATTGTTCCGCCGCCTTCCGGCCCGTTACCGGGCGTGGTGCGGTGCATGTCCAACAGAACACCGATGCCCCGTTCGGCAGCCGCATCAAGGAATTCCTCTACCAATTCGAGAGAGGACAGACCAACCAGATCGGGGTTTTCTGCTTCGTTCAGGCCGCTGAGTTCGCCATCGTTCACCGCAAGTTCACCTGCAAACGGCATGCGGATCATGTTGAAGCCGAAATCAGCGATATCGTCCAACATGTCTTCCATGTTGCGCGACCACAGACCATGCAGCATTGCATTGTCGGTTTCCAGACCGAACCAGTTGACGCCTTTCAGATCGACCTTGTTGCCGTCGGCATCGACGATGTCTGTGCCAACAGTCGACAATGGCCCGTTAAGAATGTCGCCGCCGCCATCGACGACGTCAATTGGGTCTACCGGGTCCACTGGATCAACTGGGTCCACCGGATCAACCGGGTCCACGGGGTCCACCGGATCGACAGGCTCACTTACGCCGCCAATTGGTGTAATCGTGGCATCGGTGCCCGCTGCTTGGAAGCCGAAGTTCGTAGTCTGCCCGGCTGAGAGCGACCCGTTATAGGGCATGCTGGTGACCGTGTAGACGTTCCCTTCCTGAGAAACGATCTCAGCATTCCAGATATTGACGATCTCTGCGTCCATCTCGAACTGGATGGTCCAGCCATCGACCGAAGCGTCCGGACTAAAGGCTGCCTGGACGACGAACTCTTCGCCCCATTGGCTTTGGATCGTCGGTGTCAGCGTACCGTTGGCAACACTCCCGTCGCTGCCATTATCGGTGTCGTCGCCGTCGTCCGTATCGCCGGTATCTCCACTATCATCGGTGCCACCGCCATTATCGGTATCGTCACCGTCGTCAGTGTCGCCACCATTGTCGGTATCGTCACCGTCATCCGTTTCACCGCCATCGTCGGTACCGTCGCCTGTATCAACCGTGGGGTCAATCGGGGTGCCGGTATATTCAGGCTGGCTGTGATAGGGTGCCCGATCCACAAGGCCGGCCATGGGTACGCTTTTTCCGCTGAAGATGTTTTCTTCGACGTATTCGAAGCCGTCGATCTGGTCGGCCAGTCCGATGCGGCCCGCGACGTTATCTTCAAGCTGGTTGGCCCGCCATTCAAAATGGGTGCTATCCAGATCAGCAAAGGTCGTGTCGCGCAGCGTGATGCTTTGCCCTGTAATCGGGCTGAAGAACCGGACGCCTTCCGCTGTCTCTTCGACGGAGAAGTTCAGCTGACTATCGCCGCGCACGCTGAGATAGAACATGCTGATCTTGTCGGTGGCCGGGTCGAAATCAACGACTTCTTGCAGACCTGCTTCATGCGACCGTACATAGACTGTGTTTTCCCGGACAAGACCGGTTCCATTTTCCCAAGCCAAGGACGCGCTGAGGTCTTGTTGCAGGTGGCCATCGGCGATGGGTGCAAAATTCCCGGCCGTCAGGTCGGCGAGGTAGACGTCCTCTAGCAGCAGGGATTTGCTGTCATCGAACATATGCCACATTAACAGACCGTCGGTCGTGTCGACCGCAATCTGGTTGTGAATTGAATCGCTCCCGACATCGAGGATATCCGTCGCGGGATCAAAACCTGTGACGACATTTGTCGATCCGACGGAGTAGGTTTGGCCCCCGTCTACCGGCGTATCGTCACCGTCATCGTCGTCCGATGAAATTTCCTCATCATTGTCGAAAATGGTGCCTGTCCCCTGGAGGTCTCCAGTGATGTTGTCGCCGGTGATCTGCAAGGTGAAGGTCTGGTCGTCTTCTACGATGGTGTCGGGGTGAACTTGCACGATAACGGTCTGGGTCTGCTCACCTGGCGCAAAGACCAGGGTACCGGTTGTTTCGTGATAATCCCAAGCCACATCGTTGGTCGTGTCCGCAACAGCAGTCCCGTCTGCCGTCGCATAGTTGAGCGTCACTTCTTCTGTCGCCGGAGCACCCAACGCGACCTGGAAAGTGATGAAGCGGTGGCCGTCATCATGCATGTGGCTTGAACCATCATCATGCACGTGATCCTCTCCCGGATCGGCCTCTGTTACCGAGCCGTCAGAGACAGTGACCGTGACTGGTGTGACGGTTGTATCGCCATCATCGGTATCGTCGTCGCCATCGTCAGTGTCGCCGCCGTTATCCCCGCCGTCGGTCGTCGCGCCAATCGGAGTTCCGGTATATTCGGGCTGGCTGTGGTAAGGCGCGCGATCGACCAATCCTGCCATCGCGACGCTCTTGCCGCTGAAAATGTTGTCTTCAACATATTGAAACGCGTCGATCTCATCCGCCAGGCCCATACGGCCCGCGATATTGTCTTCGATCTGGTTGGCACGCCATTCAAAATGTGAACTGTCCAGATCATCGAAGGTGATGTCGCGCAGGGTCATGCTTTGTCCTGTGATCGGGCTGAAGAAACGCAGACCCTGGGCCGTTTCTTCGACCGAGAAGTTCAATTGGCTGTCGCCGCGCACACTCAGATAGAAAAAGCTGATCTTGTCTGTCGCCGGGTTGAAATCGACGATCTCTTCCTGATCCTGCTCATGCGAGCGGATGTAGACTGTATTGTCTCTGACAAGGCCGGTGCCGTCTTCCCATGCCAGGGCGGCGCTCAGGTCTTGCTGCAAATGCGCATCGGCAATCGGCGCAAAATTTTCGGCTGACAGATCGGCGAGGCTGATCCCCTCAAGCAACAACGATTTGCTGTCATCGAACATATGGAGAAACATCAGACCATCGGGCGTATCAACCGGGATCTGGTTGTGGATCGAATCTGTTCCGACATCGACAGAGTCGCTCGATGGGTCAAAGCCCGTAATTACATTTGTGTTTCCGTCCCGCTCATAGATTGTGCCACCCGCGACCAGTGATGCCATGTTTGCAACCTCAATCAACGATCCCTCGTCGTTATTGAGATCACCATGTGCGCCAAAATCTTCCATTTGATTTGTTCCCCTACATACATAATCAAAAACCACCGAGGCCAATCATTGAGGTCACAAAGATCGTCCCGTAGTTCGGTGAATTAAGCTGCCACTCACAACAGCCAACTGGAATGGTAGTTATAAACTGCACGTTGTTCTATCGGTGTTTTCTCAATGGGCCATCTCGTACGTTTTCGTGGTGAAAAATGCAGTGCATTTGTGCGATTGGAAAATTGTCTGATTTTCAAATAAATTTTTTATTTATTTAAATCAGTATATTGCACCCAATCACTGTGAGGTACTAGTTGAGCGTAAACTCGCCGATAGTGATCAAATAGGACGCGTCAGGTGCGAGGTCGCTCAATCTTGAATTGACAATTCGCCGCTCAAAAATTGTCAAGTATATTACAAATGTTTGCAAATATTGAGCCGGTACCGCGTTCCTTTACTTTGGCAGATGACCAGCGGTTTCATGTGCTGTGCATTGTGAACGACTGCACGCGCGAAGCACTGGCAACCGTCGTGGAGAGTTCATCGTCAGGTGCTCGCAGACGCAAATAACCAGATATAATTATAAACGGCAACGGGCCAGAAATGACATCGCATGCCGTGCTGAAATGGTGCCAAGATACAGGTGTCGGTTGCCACTCCATCCCGCCTGTAAAACCCCTGCAGAACGCCTTTGTCGAGCGCTTCAATCGACGCCTGAGGGATGAATACCTGAACGAACCTATCTTCGGCAATCTTGCTGAAGCCGGGAAGATCGTCGAAAACTGGAGTATAGACTACAACACATAAAGACCGCACGTATCGCGTGGCGGATTGGCTCCGGCGCCTTCAATCCCAACCGCAAAACCCGGCCTACCTAGCCTGAGCTATGAAAAGGCTCGCCTCAGCAGGCCTTGACCGAAAACCTGTCAATGGAAAGAACTGGAACAGCCCGGATCATGGGGCTGGGTCAAAAATCGTTTCGTTGACTGATACATCCAACCGACCGCCCCCTGTCCTTGTAGGCTCTGGCTTGGGCGGCGGGAAGTTCGGGTCCTGGAGATCGGCTTGCACCCTGATCCAGGCTCGGTCGCCAGCCGCCCCGGCTGCCATTTGGTCCACGGTAAAGCGGGCGGCACGCGGTGCTGCCACGCTGGTGCCATTCAAACGCACCATGGAACCGCTGCGTGATCCCGCGCTGATTACCCCTAGCAATACCACGCTGTCATCGCCGCGCGCTGATGCGTCTGGACCTTCTCGGTAGGCCACTGGTGCGCCCCGCGGCGCCGTTGTTGGCCCTGCGGCTGAATAGTCCGACATCTTGCCGTTGCTTTGTGTAAACGCACCAATAACCAAGGGTGACGGTCCACAAGCAAACCCGCTCAGCGTGCCTGCTCGTCGTATCGGGCTGTCCGTTCCAGGCGGATCAACGGCGAGTGGAGCACCGAACTTGTTGAAGCGTTCGTAATCCGCGTTGTCAAAGTACGGCTGACGGCCACCAACCCTGAAGCCGGGTAAAGTATCGTCGCGCTCGATCCAAACCTGCACACTTTCGTCTGGTGCAATCATTTCCGGGGTGACGGTGAGTTTCCAACGTCCCGCAGGCGCCAGCGGGGCCGGGGACAGACTTGCTGTCGGGTTTAGGTTCAATGTGACAACGCCGCGTGCCGTCGGGAGCGGTTCAAATGCGAATGATAGCCGCGCCACCTCTTGGCCATCTTCATTCAACAGCGATTGATATGACCCAGTTGCGATTTCGACGGGTCCGCTTTGCAACCCGTCAGGGGTCGTGGCGCGCACTGTCACAAATTTTGGAAGCGGGCTGGCACCACTGTATGGCATCCACATTTGAACTTCGCTGACCGTGCGGTCATCTGGCATAGCGACGAAGTCCAGCGTCTTTGCCGGACGGCTTCCATTGCCAGGAAACTCCAGCATAGCGTGTGTTCGCGAAAGATTACCATTTCCCGAGGGTAGCAATAGCCGCAGTGCCTGCTCGACATTGCAACCAGTCCCTGACCCGGATGCGGGGCCAAAATAGTCCTCGATCACGCGAGCGATCGGGCTGGTCCCATCATGGGGACCGCCAAAATTGCCATAGCTGAAGTTGAAAACGGCAGGTGGGCGTGTGCCATCCTCGCAGCGGAAACGTGCGGCCTGACGGGTCAGTCTTAGCAGCGCCAAGATCAGACTGGGCAGAATGCTTCCACCCGAGACATCTTCCGTGACGCGCGTTGGCAATATGGCACATAGGATGGGGCGGTCGTCGGGTGCCGCATCCATTGGATATCCAGCCGCCAAAGCCGTTATGTGTGTCCCGTGCGATCGCCTTAATGACGTTGGTGAAAAAGTTCCGTCGGCATAATCAATGAGGCCAGCCTGTTGATAGAATCTATCCTCGTCCAGAAGTTTTGACGTTGTGTTTGCAGTAAGCAGAGCGTCAATCTGGCTCTTTTCGAGCTCATTCCCTACTGATACCTGACCGGCCGAGCCACCAGGTAAAGTCGGTAGAATTGTCACGTACTCAACCCGCGTGGACACAAGACCGTCTCGGAAGACATTGTTGCCAAATGCAATCCCGTCATCAATGACAGCGGTCACCACGGACCCGTCGGGAACCTTGATTGCGGGCAGATCGGCATTTTGCGCCTTGGCATCAAGGTTGATGAAATCGCGGTCAAAAATTGCGCCAAGTCGCACCGATGATACACCGAACCTTTCAGGGTACGCATTCAACTGCCTGAGTAGTTCAGTACCGGCAAAGATCACGATGACCTTTTGTTCAAAGACCGTTTCGCGTTCTGTTAGGCTATAGTCGTTTGGGATGTGCAGTTGCCTGTTCAGTCGTTCATCAAACCCGCGCGAAAAGGCTGCAATGCTTGTGCCGCGCAGATCGATAAGTGCTGACCACCAAATCTCCTCTTCTGGATCTACAAAGTTTGCTTGCTGATCCAGCCTGAAATCCACCGCACTACTGACGACACCTTGGTCTTCTACCTTTTCCCATCTCAGGCCCGGTGGTTTTTTTTCGGGGTCATTTTTTTCAGTTACTCGCATGGCAGGTCCTGCCATTCGGCAACTGCTTTACCCCACAACCATTCCAGAGGCGCTGACCGGGTTGCAGTTGTTGATTTTTTGCGTGTGGTTGTTGCCCAAGGACTACTGGTTGGCCCCGATTTCTTCTTCTGAAGGTCGTCTTCCGCTTCGTAGAGTTGATGCCAGTCGAAATCATCAGCGGCATCAAAACGAGTGCCATTGAAAGACGCACTGGTGCTGTATTGTGCCGTCGGGTCGCAGTACTCAGAAATAAATTCCGCGAGCGTCAAACCAAGCAAAGAGCCAGCAACGCTATCGACAGGGAAATGTACGCCCGCGACCGTCCTGTTGATTGCAATCCGTGACGCCAGACGCATCATCATTTCACCCCAAACGCCATCCTGCTGGTATTGTGGTGTGCCTGACGCGCGCAACAACTTCCAAAGTAGTCTTGCCGTGATGAAGCTTTCGGTTGCATGGCCGCTTGGCAGGGAGCCATGTGTGGGCGTCTGGATCATTGGTTGAACCTGTGGCGAAAATTCTATCGGCCGTTTTGCCGCCAAGGTGTATTTGATGCGCATGTGGTTGTAATTGGCAAAGCGCAATGCTGCATTTAGCAATTCAATCGTGAAAGGTGTTCGCGCAGGATCCATATAGGCGATGGATGCCAGAAAGGGCACAGGCGTGGGCAACTGCGCCAAGATTTCAGCGGCGCGGTCCTGACGCAGGTCAGCATAGCCAGATAAATACGCCATCTGTTCTTTGAATTGCTCTATGGTTGGCGCTGTCATTTCGACCAACGGTTTGGTTTGGATTTTTGGTGGGTGTCCTGCCTTCGTATCCAAGCGCCAGAGATAAGCCGTCGCTGTATCGTCACAACTGGCCGAAAAAGTGACCCGTGTCCCAAGCTCGAACATAAAGATGCTCGCACGAACTTCTGGCGAAAGACGCTTGAGGTTCGCCGGGTCTTCGCAGCAGCCCTGGTGAATGTTTGGATTCAGATCTAGGGGGGCGCCAACAATGCCATCGCGCGTGGTTAAGAGCGATTCCGCGCCCAACGGGCTTTCTGTTGCAGCAAGACCACCGAGTCCTCCTAAACCACCGAGGCCACCCAAACCGCCCAAGCCACCCAAACCACCGAGGCCGCCCAAGCCGCCGAGTCCGCCCAAACCACCTTCAGGCCCGCCGCCACTGCCATTTGCCATGATCAAAACCCCTTTTTAAAACTGTTCCATAAATTCATTCTGGCACACCGGTTTCTCGCAGAGTAGCCGCAAAATTTCGACCCAGTTCGAAGTTCGCACTTGGTGAGTTCTTTAGCCAAGCACTGACGCTAAGATTTGGTTGCAAGCGCAAAAGCTCCCGTGTCGTCTCGCGGGCCGCCTCTTCTTTACCGAGTCGCATTTGCGCGACTGCTTTTACTCGCAGCGTAGACGTATGCGTTCGGTTCAAGCGAAGCGATGCCTTGGCCAAGACAATCGCGCGCTCATAATCTTCTGACGCAATGTTTGCCGTGGCTGCCAAAGCCAAAAAGAAGAAACGATGCGGATCTACAGGGGCCAAGTGCAGCGCGCGTTCTGTGTCGCGCTGTGCCGCTTCACCCTTACCTTGGAAGGCGAATAATGTACCCCGCAGCAATCTACCGTTGGCATCGTTGGGATTGACATCAAGCGCCGCATCATAACGGTCCTCGGCTTCATCAAGCTGGTGCAAAAGGTTGGTCAAAACGAAGCCTTCACTGGTCAAGGCCAGCGCATTCTCTGGATCAATGTCTAAAGCCTTCGTTGAACAAGCAAGCGCCAGCTGCGCTTCTCCCTTTGGATCATCTGACCAACCCTGCTGAACACGCAAGACATGCCACCTTGCCATCCAAGAAAGTGCGGCTGGTTGATTAGGGCTACGTTCGATCAGCGTTCGTAGCATTTCACCCGCCATCTCAAAATCGACCGGGGCCAGTCGATGCATCAAACCGACAGCACCAATCAACAATGAGTAATTGCGCAGCGTTGATATCGGTTTTGATCGGGCGCGTTCAATTTCATTCAGCGCAATCGCTTTGCGGACCTTCGAAACGATTTCTTCGACAGCCTCCAACCCGTTCAACAAGGCAGCAACATCAAGTGAAATACGTTCGGCCCACAACACTTTGCGGGTACTTACCTCAGAAAACTCCAGCATCATTGCCACCTGGGCATCGTGTGTCAGAATAGTTCCCGACAAGACGAAGTCGGCACCAAGCACGTCGCCTATTTTGCCCAGATCAGCTGATTGGGTTCGAAACACAGTTGTCGAAAGACGCGAAATCACGTTGATATCTGCAGATCGCGACATTGTCCCAATCAGATCGTCGGCTATAATCTCACCAATCAAGGTTGTATCTGCCGTCTCAATACGTGCTCTGAGAGGCACAATTGCGATGGTCGGCAGTAGATCCTCGTCTGCAAGGTTGGGCAAAATCCGTGGGGTGCCATTGCTTATGGAGACGCTGAAAGCGCGGACTACATCTGCAGAATTTTGACCTGTCTGATGCCCCAGATCTTCAAACTCAAAATCCAATTCACCACAACACTGATCGCGGACTTCGATGGATGTGATAACCTCGGCAGATCGCGCCATTGACGACAGGTTGGCAACGTGGGTGGCCTGGCTGTCGATGGCATTGCGCTCGGCCTCATCAAGCCCATTCGGCATCAAGTCAACGCCAATATGGTAGGACCGACCGTTTGATAAATCATTTAGCGCCAGCGCAAAGCGTAACGCTGCAAAGACGTCTGAAAACGCCAACACGGCAGAGTTTTGGTTGGCCTTTATTATCCTGCCAGCTCCCTTGCTCGCGGCCTCCCTTTCCAATGCCTTGGTATCAATCTTTTGCAGCGGGTTTTCAGGGCTCAGGGCTTCAATGTGAACCCAGGTAGGTTTTAACGCCAACTCGGTGGACTGACGCCAGAAGGTGGCGGCTGGGGATTGGCCCAAGTCCGGTTCGGTCGAACTGAGCAGATACCCAACCTTTGGACGCGTTTTCAGGATACGGCGGTCACTGTCATCCAATGCCCGCCGTACATCCGCAATACACTGGGTCAGGCTGTCATCAGTCACACTTACATTTGGCCACACGGCTGCAATAAGATCTTCTTTTGTGACCGTTTGACCGACGTTATCTACCAATATAGATAGAATTTGCGCCGACTGCGGGCGTAAATTGACATGCTTTCCAGCCGCGTCCAAAAGACAATCTTGCCCGATGTCGTAGGTGAAATCCCCCAAGCAAACCCTATTTGGTGCGTTGGTTTCACCCACCATATTTGTCTCCCTAAAACTTGCTTCAGGCCGCAACTGAAAGCCAAGTATGCCGTTCTGAATAGCAATTTACCGTGGATCGCCTGTCGCGCAAGTCAAATGGTCAAGACTAATAGCAAAGTGTGACCGGTGCCTATTCATTAATTTTCAGAAAATTTCAGGTCAACTTTCAGGACTTTCGCTCGTTACCCAAGTTAACCTTACGTCACTGCTTCGTATGGTGGGGACCGTCCCAGATAATGACCTCTTCCTAGTCATCGTCTTATTTTCCCACAAACGGAACAGCAAAAACAAAGGGGGAGACCGCCAATGATATATGTTGGTTTGTTGAAGAGTAGCGGTCGAAACACCGAATTGACATTTATGCAAATCAGGTCGGCCGCAAGCACACCTGATTGGGCGAGTGAGTGACGCCCGGATGTAAACAATGCTTCTTCGGATTTCTCCTTGGGTCGGGATAATCCCGGTTCGGACCCAGTACATTGTACCAGATGCGGCTATTTGTGTGTTTTAGTGCGCATCTGGTTTTTGACGAGTGAAATACACAATGTGGTCATTTGTGGGAATGACTAAAGCAGCATTTTAGAAAGTTATTTTAGTAGCAAAGCGGGCTCGGTACACTATGTGCCGGGCCTATTTTTGAGATAAGACGCCCCTTATCATGTGATAGAAGGTCTTTCGCAAAGTCTGCCGCGCAGATGCGATGACGTTAGCCCCAATGGGACAGCTCGGGTAAATTTGAGGATGAGTTTTTCTGGTACATCGCAAGAACCCGTTAGCGGGGATTATAGAGAAGTTTCAAATTGCCGCCCCCATGACAGCATTGGGTAACCATGTGGCGATGCCTGGAAATAGGCACAGCAAAATGATTGCGATAACCATGCAAGCGACATAGGGCAGGGACCCGGTCAGGATCGTTTTCAGCTTAATGTCGGGTGCGATGCCATTGATGACGTAAAGGTTCAGCCCGACCGGGGGCGAGATCAAGCCAATTTCCATATTGATCGTCAGGACAACCGCGAACCATATCGGATCAAAGCCTGCCGTCGTAATGATCGGCAGCAAGATAGGTGCAGCCATCAGGATGACAGCGACGGGGGGTAAAAAGAAACCAGCGATCAGCAAAAAGACGTTGACTGCCCCCATCAGCACCCACGGATTTACATCAAGCGTGCCAATCCATGCGGCAATCGATTGTGTGATGAACAGCGATGACAGCATGTAGCTGAAAACGCCGGCGGCAGCGATGATAAACAAGATCATCACCGACTCTTTGGTGCTGTCGCGCAGTACGACCCAAAGGTCTTTGGGGTTCCAAAGTTTGTAGATCACCATCGCAATAACGAGACATAAAAGCGCGCCGACCGCTGCCGTTTCGGATGGCGTCGCGATGCCGCCATACATGGCATATAGCACACCCAAGATGATCGCGAGGAAGGGCAGGACACGTGGCAGGATCTCGAATTTCTCGCGCCAGGAATAGCTGGTGGAGGACAAGACAGCCAAATTCCCCGACCGCCACGTCGAATAAATCGACCATGTCATGAACAAACCAACGAGCATCAAGCCTGGAAAGACACCCGCAAGGAAAAGTCGACCGATCGACGTCTCGGTCGCGATCCCATAGACAATCATGGTGACCGAAGGCGGTATGAGGATGCCCAATGTCCCCCCCGCAGCGATAGAACCCGCCGCGACGCCGTCGGGATAGCCACGCTTGCGCATCTCGGGAATGCCCATTTTACCGATAGCCGCACAGGTCGCGGGGCTTGATCCCGACATTGCCGAGAACAGCGCACAGGCACCCAAGTTAGAAATCACCAAGCCACCGGGCACACGGGTCAGCCATCGCTCAAGCGCCTCGTAGAGATCAGCGCCTGCGCGGGTGGATGCGATGGACGACCCCATGATGATGAACATCGGGATCGATAGCAGGGCAAAATTGTTCAATTTCCCGAACAGAATTTCTGGCATCAGTTCCAGCGACCGCATCCCGTCGAAGACTATCAGGAAGCCCGCCGACACAACAAGCAGCCCCAGCGCGACCGAAATCCCCGAGAACAGCACGAAAATTGTCAGGACCGCAACCAGCCCGCCAAGCGCCAATGGATCCATCAGAGGTCTCCCGCCGCGCGAGCGTCCGGCTCATCGGGATCGTGAAGCCCGAACGGATTCTCAATCCGCAGGAGCACGGCCACCAGATCAGCAATCAGCTGCAGCAACAAAAGTGCAAAACCAACCGGCAGCGCCAGATAAGGAATCCAAAGTCGCACACCCCACACGGTGTCCGAGCGCCAGCCACGTTCCCAAGCAAAGTGCCAGTATTCATAGCCATAATAGAGCATGACGCTGACGATCAGGATCGACATCGACATCGTGACAATGAAAAGCGCGAAACGCAGACGCGGTGATAGCCAGATTGGTACCAGATCGACATTCACATGGCCCCGCAGTCGCTGTACGTATGGAAGCCCCAAGAGGGTGGCAGCGATGACAAGGTAGATGACCGCCTCTGTCTGCCAAATGGTTGATCCATTCATCACGAAGCGAATGAAGATCATCTGGCAGGTGATGGCCACAGCCGCGACGATCATTCCAGCGGACATCCAGCCAGCCAATGTCGAAACCGCTGCGACGAAACGCAAAAATGGGTTGCCGCCAGTTTGCGCGACGCTGGTGTTTAGATTACCCGCCACCGTGGTCTCCTGATGTTTTGTTTGTTTGGGCGCGACGGGGCGGCGCTATTGCCGCCCCAGAGCCAATCACTCGACCGCGAGTGCCAGATCGAGCAATTCCTGACCGTCCGGCGTTTCTTCGATAAAGGCCTTGTAGGACGTATCTTGGGCAAGTGCGCGCCACGCATTGAAGTCATCCTCGGTCATTTCAGCGATTTCCACACCGGCTTGTTCGAAAACCTCGCGGCTGGCCGCATCTTCCTTCTTTGCTTCTTCAAGGTAGAATTCCTGTGCCAGCGCGGCACCATCCATTAGCGCTTGCTGCTGTTCTTCGCTCAACCCCTCAAAGGTGGATTTGTTCATCAGCAATGGCTGATACATGAACCAAAGCGCATATTCACCCGCTGGCGTATAGCAAGCCACCTGTTCGTAGATGCGGTAGCTGACAAAAGACGAAGACGACGTATTGGCAGCATCCAGAACACCTGTCTGCATGGCGTTGTAAATTTCGGACGATGCCATTGATGCAATGGATGCGCCCGCGCCTGCGAGCATTTGCTCAAAGGCGCGACCGGCAGCACGGGTCTGCTTGCCTCCCATATCGTCTGGTGACGTGATGCAGGAATCCTTGCCGGCAAAGCCACCTGCCAGATAGCCATGTACCAGCACCATGACATCATCATCTGCCATCTTTTCTTCGATGGCTTCCATAAACGGGCTTTCGTTCAAACGCGCTGCGTGATCATGGTTTTTTACCAGACCGGGCATGAGCGTCAGGTTGTAAGCGGGCTGCTGACCACCTGCATATGAGAGCGGCAGGACAGTCATATCAAGCTGGCCGCGCGACAGCGGCGTGTATTGTTCACGTGCCTTGAATAACGATTGGGTTGGAAAAATCCTGATTTCAAGCCCGACATCGGCTGCGGCAACGTCGTCGGCAACGATCTGAGCAACTTGATGGCGTACGTCATTGTCCGACCATTGATGTGACAGGCGAAGTTCTTGCGCATGTAATGCTACAGTGGATGCGGCCATCATGGCCATTGCCGCAAGCGTCGCGGAAAAAGCGATTTTCATGGTATTCCTCCCTTAGTGGTACCGAATTTTCATTCGATCTGGGTAAAGTTGACGTAGCGACACCCATAGTCAAGGTTTTTGCCGGGATCAGCGGCGTTCCAAATGCTGTTGCTGTGCGAACCAAGACTTCAACATGTCATTTTTGATTTGCGCTCGGCGTCCGCGACAGCCGTCAGCAGCACTTACAAGGAAGCGGATGCAAGACTCTATAATTTCGCCAAAAGTGGTGTGATACGGCCCCTGAAAAGCCGCACTACTGAAACGAAAGCAGTTGCACCGTAATGCATTTGAGCGAAATATGTATTTCGTTCACTTAGAGTCCTTTCGACCGCGCCAATCTGATCACTCTTCCGTATTTTCAAGTACGGAACTGTTCCAGGAAGTTCTCGATTTTGTCGTGGGGGAGGTTGAGTTGTGTTTCGAAACCTTCACTCAGTTTCTGTACGAGATCAGCCCCAAGCGCGTTACGTGCCTGCGTGGGCAGTCCGGTTTCTTGGCCAATATCGCGTGCACGGTTATCAATGGCGACAATTAAGGTGCGCCGCCCATGTAGTAGGCCCCGGATACCCCCATGCAGCCGGGTTCCGACCACATCAATATCGTTGTTGGCCAGAAGTTCATCGTAAGCGGCCAAATTGCCGGGTACGATTTCGATGTCATCGGTATTTGTCAGGCTTTGTAGATAGCCCAGATCCCGTTTTTGCTGAGGCCAGAAGTAGAGCTTTTCATAGCAAGATCGCAGGCTTTCGATCAAAATAGTATCTTCATCCGAGCCTTTGTGTTTGGTTAGCGTGAAGCACACCGTAGGTGCGCGCCCCGTCGGTACTTGGGGTTGCATGCCGTCGTAGCGCCACAGGGTAGGGCAACTAGTATTGATCGCCTTCAGGCCACAATCCGTCAGAAGTTTGACACCCGTTGCGTCGCGTAAAGCGTGGCTGTGATGCGGTGACAGCAGGCGCCGCAAAAGTCTGGCTTGCCGTGGCCGCACCGTGTCGTAGTCTTTGCTGGCACCAACGCCGAAAAGCACAACTTTGCCAGCAAGCACTGGGATGTCCCGTCGGGTCACAGACCATACGAAGTGTCCGCGTAGCTGGTATTTGGCAGACAGGGCGTTAGTGCCCAAAAGCATCACCAGATTGGCATCTTCGACCAGTTTGCGCCCATAATGACCCAAGCCATCGTGCCCAGAAGAAGATGAGATATAGGCATCTCCAAAAACTTTGGTGATGTGTTGCCGCGCCTCGGTCACGATGATTTCGTCGCCCAGATTGTCTGACGCGACAGAGGTATCGATCAGGTGGATATGGCGCATTAGTGTGGCCCCTTGATTGGCTTGTTCCACGTCATTGCAGATTGACTGCGCCTTACGATCATCTATGCCTCCGTTCAACTGACGCTATCGAGAGATACCATGTTTGCCCTTGCCGCAAGCGGATTTAACAAACCGTCCGAGACGTTTATCCGGTCGCACGCCAGACATCTGGCCCCTGATCGCACCTTGTTGATTGCCGAACGGCGTGAGGTCAAGCGACCCATTGATGCACCTGCCATAATTATGTCAAAGCGCCTTCCGATCTTTGTCCCGAAAAATGGTGGTTTAGGTGCCGCGTTATCTGGTGTCGTGAATCCAACTCGGTTAACGCAATCCAAACATGCGTATTTGGCCGCTTTACTACGCGATCATGATGTCCGGGTTATCATGGCTGAATACGGTCCCATCGGCGTCAACCTGTTGCCTGCCGCCAAGATCGCGGGCTGTCCGCTTTATGTGCATTTTCATGGGGTGGATGCGTCGCGTATGCTGTTAGACACCGATGTGGTTCAAAGCTATCAGGCCTTGTTTGAATATACTTGTGGGGTTATCGCGCCGTCTGCTTTTTTGGCGGACAAACTTGCAGAGGCCGGCTGTGCCAGAAGCAAGCTGCATGTGGTTCCTTGCGGGGTTCCAACGGATGCAATTGCCTTGGGTGCGCCGGAACCTTTCCGTCTTGTAGCAGTGGGCCGGTTTACTGAAAAGAAAGCGCCGTTGCTGACGATTGCGGCTTTCGCACAGGTCATCAAAACCCATCCGGATGCAAGGTTGGAGATGCTGGGTGATGGGCCGTTGTTTGAGCAGGCCAAGGAAGAAGTGGCTCGCTTAGGGTTGATCGACCGGGTGTCGATGCCGGGTGTCGTAACTTCAACCCAGGCATTGGCTGCGATAGGCCGTGCCCAGGTGTTTGTGCAGCATTCTGTGACCGCGCCCGATGGTGACACCGAGGGGATGCCTGTCGCTATCATGGAGGCCATGGCGTCGGGGGTCCCGGTGGTTTCAACACGGCACAGCGGTATCCCAGAGGCAGTGACAGACGGCGTGACCGGCTATTTGGTGCCAGAGAATGATGTCGAGGGCATGGCTGGCCGCATATGCGCGTTGTTGGCGGATGCGTCTTTGGCAGAGGCTTTTGGACGGGCTGGGCGGAAGGTTGCTGAGGAACGGTTTTCTGAATCCCGGACTATCAAAATGCTGCAGGATCTGATGGGCTTGCCCCATATTCTTTACTAGCTGGTGATCAGGCCGCTCAAGGTACTGGTTTCACCGGCGGTCAAATGGACCGTTTGCGTCGTGTTTGTGGTCGAAAATATCGCAAACAAGACATTTTTCATCCATTTCCACCTGCTATCAGAAGTTTACCTTCAGGAAACTTAATGGCGGTTGCATCTTTTTTAGTCCGTTGCTTTACTTAGCGTCGAAAAATGGCAAAAAATGCCAAGACGTCAGGGAGACTTTGTTTGTCAGAAACCGCAGCCGATGGCGCGTTTGTCGCGTTTGAACGTGTCCAGAAGAGCTATGACGGCGAGACGCTTGTTGTCAAAGACCTCAACCTTTCGATGCCAAAGGGCGAATTTCTGACTATGTTGGGGCCGTCAGGATCGGGTAAAACTACCTGCCTGATGATGCTTGCCGGGTTTGAAACAGCCACTCATGGCGAAATCTTGCTGGATGGCGTGTCTATCAACAATATTCCGCCGCATAAACGTGGGATTGGGATGGTTTTTCAGAACTATGCCTTGTTCCCGCATATGACGGTGGCTGAAAATCTGTCCTTCCCGTTGGAAGTCCGCAAGATGGGCAAATCTGACCGGGATGAGAAAGTCATGCGCGCCCTTGGCATGGTGCAGATGCAGGATTTTGCGGGGCGCCGTCCGAGCCAGCTTTCGGGTGGTCAGCAGCAGCGGATCGCGCTGGCACGTGCCTTGGTTTTTGAGCCTGAGCTGGTTTTGATGGATGAACCGCTGGGTGCGCTGGACAAGCAACTGCGCGAGACTTTGCAGTTCGAGATTACCAATCTGGCGCATGAATTGGGGATTACGGTTGTTTATGTGACCCATGACCAGACCGAAGCGCTGACCATGTCGGATCGTGTGGCAGTTTTCGATGATGGTCGTATTCAGCAGCTTGCGCCGCCGGATGAGCTTTATGAGGCACCGCAGAATAGTTTTGTTGCCCAATTTATTGGCGAAAACAATACCTTGGAGGGCGTTGTTCAATCAATTAATGGTAAACATTGCATTGTGAAGCTTGATAACGGGGATACGATTGATGCCATGCCTGTCAATGTGTCAGAGGTGGGAGAGCGGACAAAAGTCTCAATCCGGCCAGAGCGGGTGGAGTTCGACAAGTCCCGCCTCCATGCTGATGCCCACACGCTGAAGGCTGAAGTTCTGGAATTTATTTATATGGGTGACATTTTCCGCACCCGTTTGCGGGTCGCGGGCCGTGATGATTTTGTCATCAAATCGCGTAATGCGCCGGATCAGGTGCGTCTGAAGCCCGGTAGCCAGGTCGAGATTGGTTGGCTTGCAGAGGATTGCCGCGCGCTGGACGCGTAGCGGCTTTAATAGGGGGATGCCGCGCCCGGTGGTGGACCTTCGAAATAAAGTGACCGGGTTATGATAACGGGAGAACAGAATGAAACTGAGTAATGCAATGATGGCCACGACGGCGCTGACCCTCGCTGGTGCGACAGCACTGGCTGACGGTCATATGTCCAGCGACATGACCTTGGTCAGTTGGGGTGGGGCGTATCAGTCCAGCCAGGACAATGCCTATGTGAAGCCATATCTTGAGATGAACGAAGGTGTGACTGCCGTTTGGGACGAGTCATCGGCTGAAGCTGTGGCGAAACTGCGCGCCATGAACGAGGCCGGCAACATCACTTGGGATGTTGTGGATGTGGTTGCGTCCGATGCGATCCGTCTGTGTGACGAGGGTCTTGCCCTGGAGATCGATGCTGATGAACAGCTGGCACCTGGCGATGACGGCTCTAGCGCGTCTGATGACTTCGGCGATTTGCTCGTCAGCGACTGCTTCATCCCGCAGATCGTTTACTCCACAACTGTAGGGTACCGCACCGATCTGGTTGGCGACACGCCGCCAACTGAAATCTGCGCCCTGTTCGACACTGAAACCTATCCAGGTCAGCGGTCGCTGGAAAAGCGTCCGATCAACAACATGGAATGGGCATTGCTGTGTGACGGTGTTGCCAAGGAAGACGTCTATGACGTGTTGGAGACCGAAGAAGGTCAGGCTCAGGCATTCGCCAAGCTCGACACGATCAAGGATGATGTCGTTTGGTGGTCTGCCGGTGCTGACACGCCACAGCTGTTGGCCGATGGCGAAGTCATCATGGGGTCCACATATAACGGTCGTTTGTTCAGCCTGATCGAAGAGCAAAACCAGCCTGTTGCCATGTTGTGGGACGCGCAGGTGTTTGATCTTGACGGTTGGATCATTCCTGCTGGCCTGAGCCCAGAGCGTGAAGCCCGTGCGCTGGACTTCATTCGTTTTGCCACTGACACGCAGCGTTTGGCTGATCAGGCGAAATACATCAGCTACGGTCCTGCGCGGCAGTCTTCTGCTCCGCTGGTCAGCACGCATGCTGAGCTGGGTATCGAAATGGCACCGCATATGCCAACCGATCCTGCCAACGCCACAAACACCTTCCTTTATAACTACGAATGGTGGGCTGATTACCGCGACGATCTGGATGCAAAATTCCAGGCGTGGTTGGCGCAGTAAGCGTTTGAAAATGCTGTGGGGTGGGTGCGTGCACCCATCCCACATTTGAAGGGACATCCATGCCAAAGGGCTACATAATCGGGCATATCACGGTGAATGATCCTGATGCTTATCAGGAGTATATCCGACGCGATACGCCGATGATCGAGGCCCATGGGGGGCGTCCTATTGTTCGTGGCGGTACTTCAGAAGTGCCCGAGGGCGAGGCTTTTGATCGCCATGTGATTTTTGAATTTCCCGACTATGAGAGCGCCAAGGCGCTGTATTATTCCGAAGAATATCAAGAGGTTGCCGCCATCAGGCGCGCCAATGCCACCAGCATGATAGTGCTGGTCGAAGGGGTTTGAGACATGTCTGACAGCACTGCATCCGAACAGGTTCTTGCCGCGGATGGCCGCCCCCTTAAGGCCAGCCTGAACCGTGCTTTGCGCCGTCAGAAATTGCGGGCTTTGATGCTAATCGCCCCGTTGCTGATCTTTATCATGATTACCTTCGTAATTCCGATTGGGCAGATGCTATTGCGCTCTGTGTCCAATCAGATTGTCAGCGACACGCTGCCTCGTACTGTGGAGGCACTGGCTGACTGGGATGCAGAGGCCGAGCCGACGCCAAGTGACCTGGTTTATAGCGCCTTGGCAAAGGATTTGATGGTCGCGACCGAGCTGAAAGACCACACCCGGTTGGGCAGCCGTCTTAATTACGAAGTCAGCGGGATTTCCTCGCTTTTCCGTAAATCCGGCCGTGCCGTCGATGACATGGGCGAGGTTTACACCGAACAGTTCGTTGATCTGGATGAGGCGTGGGAAGACCCCGCGATGTGGGTTGGCCTGATGGCTGACTCCGGCTGGATCGAGGATCAGGCGGAGTGGACTGCCGAAGGTGAGGGCGATGAGCCGCGGTTTCGTCTGTCGTCTGAGATTGAAGATGCACTGCCTTTGACGGCGAGCATTTACGAAGATTTTGCACGCACGATCCAGTCAGAAGACAATGACAGCCCGACCGAGGAAGAGCCTTGGAACGTCGTTTATCTGGCACTTTATGAGGATTTGATGGCTGGACCGGAGCTGTCGCCAGAGTTGCCTGCGGCTGATCTGTTGTCGGCTGCCACGGCTGCTCTGCCGGAATTCGAAACCGAGGATATTAAGACCAGTTTTGCTGATATTGACGAAGATTGGGACGCGACCCGTGTTTGGCGCACGATCCAGACTTATTCGCCGCCGGTCACGAATGGTTACTTCCTTGGCGCAGTCGATATGCAAAAAACGGCAGATGGTGCGGAATTGCGCCCGGAAGGAGAGCAGGTTTACCGTACGCTGTTCATCCGTACGTTCATCATGTCGCTGACGATTACGGTGTCATGCATTCTGCTGGGCTATCCAATTGCCTGGTTGCTGGCCAACTTGCCGATGCGGACGTCCAGCCTGCTATTGATCCTTGTATTGCTGCCGTTTTGGACATCGCTTCTGGTGCGGACATCGGCTTGGAAGGTGCTGCTGCAACAACAGGGGGTTATCAATGAATTGCTCGTCTGGATTGGATTGGTGGCGGATGGCAACCGGCTGGCTTTGATCAATAATGCCACGGGCACGATTATTGCGATGACGCATATTCTGCTGCCCTTCATGATCCTGCCGCTTTATTCGGTGATGAAAACGATCCCGCCGGCTTATTTGCGTGCGGCGAAGTCCCTTGGGGCCACGAACTGGACTGCTTTCTGGCGTGTCTATTTCCCGCAATCGGTGCCCGGAATCGGGGCGGGGTCGATCCTCGTGTTTATCCTGTCGATTGGCTACTACATCACGCCCGAGATTGTGGGTGGGACCAAGGGGATATTCATCTCGAACCGGATTGCCTATCACATCTCAAGCTCGCTTAATTGGGGACTGGCGGCCGCTTTAGGAACGATCCTGCTGGTGATCGTGCTGGCGCTATACTGGGCCTATGACCGGATCGTGGGCATCGACAACGTGAAACTGGGGGGCTGAGGCATGGCTGATGTAATGATGACCGCTGCCGACAGAGCCGCAGCAAACGACAATATACTGAGCTTCACAGTGCCACTGACAGGTTTGCTGGGCGCTGTTCTGGGTGTGCTGGGCGGGCAGGCGGCAGGTCTGGGTGTTTTGGCTGGATTCATCGCTGGCGGCGTACTGGCGGGGGCTTTGGCTTTCATCCTTGCGACCTATCTGCAAAAGCGCCTGGGCCGCTGGACCGCTCTTGGTGTTTGCGGTGCTTTGGGTTTGTTGATGGGTGGGCTGGCGGGGCTTTTGGCCGGCCTGATTGTGGGGGCACTGGTCGGCTGGTGCGCCTACTGGCTGCATAGTGGTGCCTATAGGGCGGGTGTCCCGCCATATGCCACAACCGGACAGGTTCTTTGGCATAACACGTTCCGATTCATCTGTGGGCTGATATTTTTCTTTTTGATTGCACCCATCATGACGATCATTCCTTTGTCGTTCAACGCGCAGGACTTCCTTACTTTTACGCCCAAGATGCTCGCGCTTGATCCCGAAGGATATTCGCTGAAGCATTACCGGGATTTTCTGACCAATGATGAGTGGCTGCAGCCGCTCAAAAATTCGCTGATTATTGCGCCCATTGCGACGTTGATTTCGGTGTCTTTGGGGACACTGGCCGCCATCGGGCTTAGCCAAAGCCACGTGCCGTTCCGCCGTGCGATCATGGCTATCCTGATTTCACCCATGATCGTACCTTTGATCATTTCGGCCACGGGTATGTTCTTCTTCTACAGTCAGATGGGACTTTGGATGGAAAACACCTTTGGGATGTCGAAGTCTTTGTCGGGGTATATCAAAGTGATCCTGGCCCATGCTGCATTGGGTATTCCATTTGTGATCATTACCGTCACCGCGACACTTGTGGGATTTGATAAATCACTGACGCGTGCAGCTGCCAATATGGGAGCCAATCCGACGACGACGTTTTTCCGGGTGCAGATGCCGCTGATCCTGCCGGGGGTGATTTCGGGGGGACTGTTTGCCTTTATCACGTCGTTTGATGAGGTTGTCGTTGTTCTGTTTGTGGGGGCTGCCGCCCAGCAGACATTGCCTTGGCAGATGTTTACAGGACTGCGAGAGCAGATCAGCCCGACGATCCTAGCTGTGGCGACGATTTTGGTCGCCTTCTCTATCTTGCTGCTGACAACGGTTGAGCTGCTGCGTCGCCGGTCAGAGCGGTTGCGGGGCATGTCGCCCGGCTAGGCATACGCGCCTTTCGGGCGTTTTCCTGTCGCTCATACATCCAGTGCGAGTGTTACCCTAGGGCACACCTATACTTTTGGATAGGGTGCTGAATTCGTGCCATATTTCCGAACTTTATCTTTGTTTAACGGCAAAGAAATAGCCTTTTTGGCGACGTGAAGTTGGAAGTAAAGAGTGCGATGCCGTACGACATTTATATCCTGGATAAGAACGATATTACCGTCACCGGTAGTACACCAGCGAGCAGTGAGCTTGACGGTGTTACCCAGGGTGACGGCTCCCATTTGGTCGGCTCTGTTATCACGTTGAACAACAACAGTTGGGTGCCTATCAGCATTGATGATGATGACACCGACTTTGAGGATAATGGCGGCGCCGGCCAACACCTGAATGGTGCGCAGGAAATCAACGGTGTTACCTATGCCGATGGCACGACGGTTGAGACTGAATATGGTTTGATTCTGGAGGACCCTGACGGGAACCAGTATCAGGTTCTGGCCATTAATGTGAACAATAGCTCGCCCAGTTATGGGACCGTCGAAGGGATGGCATTTATTGGTGGGCCGGGTGGTTTTCCCCCGGTAGGCGTGCCTTTGACCGTCGTTGTCGCCCAGGAATTTCCGGTCTTTGACGAAAGCCTTTATGCGACACCGATATGCTTTGCCGCCGGAACACTGATTGAAACGAGAGATGGTCCGCGCCCTATTGAAGACATTGCGGTGGGTGATCTGGTGCGGACCCAAGATGCGGGATATCAACCCGTTCGTTGGCACGCTTGCCGGACGTTTGAAGCAACTGGCAAGCAGGCTCCGATCGTGTTTGAAACAGGTACGATTGGCAATGACAGGCCTTTGCGGCTGTCGCCCCAGCACCGGGTTGTTGTCGATGACTGGCGGGCCGAGCTTTATGCCGGGGAGGATGCGGTGTTGGTCCCCGCCAAGGCCTTTGTCAACGGTGACACGATCACGCAGCAATGCGGCGGTACGGTGACCTATCACCACATCATGTTCGACAGCCACCAGATCATTTATTCCGAGGGTGTCGCGACAGAAAGTTTCTACCCCGGTGCAGTCGGTATGTCAGGGTTGGAAGACGCCGTGCGTGATGAGTTGCTGACCTTGTTCCCGGAACTGGCGCAGGACGGTGTGCCTTACGGATCGGAGGCGTGTCCAGATCTGCGCGGTGCAGAGGCTTCTGCGCTACTGGCCGCTTAGATCGTTTGTTGTTTCATGCCGGATGTAACGCGCAACAGCATTTAGGGCAGGATAGCCAGCCAGCACCAGATAGTCAGGATCGAAAGTGCCGTCCCTGCCAGTACTGATGAGGCTGCGACACGTCGCGCTTTGCCGTACATGTTGGCGAAGACATATGCGTTGATCCCCGGTGCCATCGCTGCCGTCAATACGCCGGAACGGGTCTCGGCGATGCTGAGCCCGTTCAGATGCGTCATGCCCAAGACAATGGCCGGGTGCATGATCAGCGAGATTATTACGACAAACAGAATGGCCTTGATATCGCCTTCGGGACGGTAACGATAAAGTACACCGCCAAGGCCGAACAGAGCTGCGGGAAGTGCCGTACGGATGATCAGGTCAAGCGCATCGTTCAGGACGTGGGGCAGGGTGATGCCGCTGAGATTGACAGCGAACCCTAGCATGATGCCCAGGATCAGTGCGTTCTTGAACATGGCTGCGAGCACTTTGCGGGGTAGATTGGCGATGCTGCCGCCCCGATTGCGCGCAATCTCCATCGCGGTGATGCCGACGGCGTAGCAGAACGGCGAATGGAGCGCGATGATGGCGTAGTTGGCTTCGAGGGCGCCCGCGCCATAGGCCCGTTCGGTGATCGGCAGGCCGAGCAGGAGTGAGTTGGAAAAAAGGCAGCAGAAGCCGATGGCTACGCTTTCCTCCCAATCTCGTTTGAAAATGTAGCGCCCGCCCAGAAGCCCGATTGCAAAACAGGTCAGTGCCCCTGTGTAAAAGGACCCGAGCAGTGCCAGATCGAAGTGCTGGCCAAGATCCAGCGTCGATATGGCCCGGAAGAGAAGGCAGGGAATGGCGAAGCCCTGGGTGAAGGTCATCAGCCCGTCTGCGACGCTGTCGCTGAAATAACTTTTCCAGACCGCCAGATAGCCAAAGCCGATGACAAGGAAGACCGGCAGTATCACGTCGATCAGGGCGGTCATGAATGAGCGGCTGCGCCGCGCGACATTATGTGTGCCTCCGGCGGAGGTATTTGGGAACAGAAGAAGTCATGCCGGGAAGGTGAGGGTAAGACCGTCATAGGCCGGTTGAATATGGTCGGGGGTTTCGGCGGCGACGGTCGCATAATCGAGGTCGTTGTGCATGTTGGTCAGGATTGCCTGTTTCGGCTTGGTTTTTTTGATCCAGCCCAGTGTCTTTTCGAGATGTGCATGTGTTGGGTGTGGGTCGCGCCGAAGCGCGTCAACAATCCAGCAGTCGAGATTTTGAAGTTGTGTCCATGCCGGTTCGGGGATGTCAGAGACGTCCGGCAGGTAGGCCACATTGCCAAACCGAAAGCCGAGCGCGTCGATAGACCCGTGTTGAACCTCGAACGGTGTCAGGATGATCGGGCCGCCGGGGCCGTCGATCGTGACATCCCCGTCGATCGTGTTCAATTCGCAAATCGGGGGGTAGAGAGAGCCTCTGGGCTGCGCAAAGGCGTAGCCGAAGCGGTTCAGGAGCGCGTTGCTGGTGTCCCCATCGGCCCAGACCTGCAGCCGTTCCCGCATGTTGAACACGATCATGCGCAGATCGTCGATGCCGTGCACGTGATCCGCGTGGGCGTGGGTATAGACGACGGCGTTCAGCTCGCCCACCTCTGCATCAAGCAGCTGGCTGCGCAGGTCCGGCGATGTGTCGATCAGGACGCGGGTCTTGCCGTCGGTGCTTTCCCGGGTGATCAGTAGCGAGCAGCGCCTACGTTTATTTTTGGGATTGGTCGGATCGCAGGCACCCCAAAGCCCCCCGAGCCGGGGCACGCCGCCGGAGGAGCCGCAGCCGAGGATGGTGAAGGTGAGTGTGTCGCTCATCCCTTTGCCTTCCAGAAGAGGCGGTCAAAATTGGCGGTGGTTTGAGCGGCGAAGTCTTCGTAGCTGAGCTTGAAGAGGTCCGCGCCAACCTTTGCGGTGTGTGCCGTGTAGGCGGGTTCATTGCGCTTGCCACGGTGTGGTGGTGGGGCAAGGTAGGGGCTGTCGGTTTCCACCAGTATTCGGTCGATGGGGGCGGCGGCAAAGATATCGCGCAGTTCCTGAGATTTTGGGAAGGCCGCGATGCCGGACATAGACAGGTAGAAGCCGAGGCCAAGGGCCTTTTCCGCGAGCGCGGCACTGCTGGAGAAGCAGTGCATGACGCAGCTATAGGCCCCATTGGCGTGCTCTTCGCTGAGGATATCGGCCATGTCTTCATCGGCTGCACGCGCGTGGATGATCAGTGGCAGTTTGGTTTCGCGTGCCGCTGCGATGTGGATGCGCAGCGACTGCTGTTGGATGTCCTTGCTTTCGGCGGTGTAGTGATAGTCGAGGCCGCTTTCGCCGATACCGACGAATTTTGGGTGATTTGCGAGGGCGATGAGTTCGTCCACGGTTGCGAGCGGCTCGTCCGCCACGCTCATCGGGTGGGTGCCCGCAGCATAGAAGACGGGGGCATGCGCCTCGGCGATGGCCCGGACTTGCGGTTCCAGCCGGAGTTTGGTGCAGATCGTGACCATACGTTCGACCCCGGCATCCAGAGCCCGCTGGATCACGGCGGGCCGTTCCTCGTCGAAATCGGGGAAGTCGAGATGGCAGTGGCTGTCGACGATTTTGGCTTGGGTCATGACCGCCTCTACGCTGCGGCCACGCCTTGTGCCGTCTCTTCGATCTTGAAGATCATATCAAGGATCAACGACGCAGGGTCAAGGTTCACCGCGCGCCCGTGGCGAGATCGGTTTGAAAGGTCCTGTTGCAGTTCGGCCCAACGGCGGGCCGCCCTGTCATCAGGTGATATGCGGGCGAGCAGGCGGGCCTCACCCGGTGCGCCTTGTGTGGTGGGTTCGCCCATCAGGCCTGCGCGTGCGGCGCGGGACAAGAACAGGTCGATGAGGTCGAGGGTCATACCAAAGCGGATTTCGGCCCCGCGCCCGGCGCAGCTTTCGGCGAGCTTCAGGGCCGCGAGGCGATTGATTTGGGGCAGACCGTCGAATGTTTTGACGATTTCGGCATAGAGCGGCAGCCCGTCGTGATTGAGAAGCCGGATCGCGTCGCCTGCAGAGCCACCTGCCAGCGTTGCAAGGCTTTCACTGTTGTCGGCAGGGTGTCCGGCCTGTTCGATGGCTTTTTGCAATTCGTCGCGGGAAAGAGTGCTGCAACGCAGTTCACGACAGCGCGACCGGATAGTGGGTAGCAGTCGTGACGGTTGGTGCGCGATGAGAAGGATCGTGGTATTGGCTGGAGGTTCTTCCAGCTCTTTCAGGATGGCGTTGGCGGCGTTGCGGTTTAGCTCGTCGGCCGCATCCACGATCACAACCCGGCGGCCGCCATCGGCGGCGGACATCTGGAAGAAGGTTTTCAGGCTGCGCACGGCATCGACCGTGATGTCGGTGCGCAGTTTCTTGGTGTCCGGGTTCCATGGACGTCTGATCAGGGCGAGACGTGGATGCGCACCAGATTGGATCAGCCGGGCGTCGGGGTGGTCCGGTTCAACCGCGAGGGTTGGGTCGCCGAAAAGGCCGGTGCCGGGGTCTGCAAGCAGAAAGCTGGCGATTTTCCAGGCCAGGGTGGCTTTGCCCACGCCACGCGGACCGGTGATGAGCCAGCCGGAATGCAGGCGACCGGCGCCGTAGGCCTCAAGGAAGTCACGTTCGGCCTTGGATTGGCCGTAGAGGATTGGCGTTTCGCGTGGATGTGGTGCACCTTCGATCCGGTCCGGTTCTGGGATGGCATCGTCGCTCATGCGTAAGCGGCGATTTCGGAGGCGATCTGGTCTGGGGTACGATTGCCGTCAATCAGAACGCAGCGGTTTGGATGCGCATGTGCAAGTGCCAGAAAGCCATGGCGAAGAGTTTCCTGAAAGGGGAGGCCAAAATCCTCAAACCGGTCTTCGCCTGACTTGCGGGCAAGGCCGCGTTCCAGTGCAATGGCAGGGTCCATGTCGATGATGAATGTCAGGTCGGGTTCGCGTCCTATCATCAGCTTGTGAAGTTGGTCGACCATGCTTCGCAGGTCGCCGCGTGTGGCCCCTTGATAAACCCGGGTGCTGTCCGCGAAACGGTCGGAGATCACGGTTTTGCCTTGGGCGAGTGCCGGTTCAATGGTTTTTTCCAGGTGATCGCGGCGTGACGCGGTAAAGAGCAGGATTTCCGTTTCCGCAGACCAACGGTCTGGATCGCCGGTCAGAACGAGCTGGCGGATTTCTTCAGCTCCGGGGCTGCCTCCGGGTTCACGGGTCAGGACGACATCCTGACCTTGCGCCTGCAAATGCTTTGCGAAGCGTTTCGATTGGGTTGATTTGCCGGAGCCGTCAATGCCTTCGAAGGTGATAAAACGTGGTTTGTTCATGCCTCTTCTGGCGTTTCGTCCATCGTTGTGCCGGTGCCAAACTTGCCCCACAAGACCGTCGCAGCGGTGCGTAGTCGGGTGGCAAAGCCACCGCGCGCGACGTCACTTTCAGCAATCAGTGGCACGCGCTTTTCAGGCAGACCGTCAAGTTTGATCACCAGCTCGCCCAATTCCTGCCCCGCAGCAATTGGTGCTTCAATCGGGCCGGTGTAGACGACTTCTGCGTTGACTTCGCCCTGGTTCAGGATCGGGACGAGAAGCGACATATCCTCGGCGACTGTCAGTCCGACGCTCGGGGTTTGGCCCATCCAGACGTCGGCTTCAGCGATGCGGGTGCCGGACCGTGCGACGTCTTTCTGTGCAAATTGGCGAAATGCCCAGTTGACCAGTCTTTCGGATTCTTCAGCGCGTTTTTGTTGAGAGTCGATACCGGTGATTACAAAGATGACCCGTCGGTCGCCCTGTTTGGCTGAGCCGACAAGGCCGTAGCCGGCCTCTTGCGTGTGTCCGGTTTTCAGACCGTCTGCACCAATTCCCAGGTTTAGAAGTGGGTTTCTGTTGCGGCTGTTGGACGGCACGCGCCCATCAAAAGGGAATTCGGTTTCGGCGAAAAGCGGATAGTAGGTCGGGAAATCGGTAATGATGTGATTTGCCAGAATACCGAGGTCTTCCATCGACATCCGATGCCCGGCTGCGGGCCACCCATTGGCGTTGGTAAATGTGGAGTTCATCATGCCCATCTGCTGCGCCCGTTCCGTCATCATGCGTGCAAAGCCGCTTTCGGTGCCATCCGGCGATAGCGCTTCGGCCAACACTGTGCTTGCGTCGTTGCCGGAGAGAACAATCACGCCGCGCAAGAGATCTTCAACGCTGACCCGATCAGTGGTGTCCAGAAACATTGAAGAGCCGCCATAGCTGGCTGCATGGCTGGAGACGGGTAGAAGTTCATCGATTTGCAGACGACCATCTGCCACGGCTTCGAAAGTCATGTAGATCGTCATCAACTTGGACATGGACGCGGGCGGAAGTGGCTGATCTTCATTCTTGGCCAAAAGCACCGTGCCTGTGGTCTGGTCAAAGACATAGGCCGCTCTGGCTGTTGTCTCAAAGCTCTGGCCGGTGGCGGTTGTCGCCGCCAACATCAGGCCGATTGCTACAAGGCGCAATTTGGTCAAGATCATCTTGCCTATCCTTTGTCCAAGCTCAGTTTGCGACCTAACCTTCGACCACAAATGCATCCACATAGCCAAGTTCCTTGACCGAGGTGAGTGTTGTGTCGCGGGTTTCTTCGTCCTCGGTTGGACCAACGACCACCCGCCAGACGGTTCGTCCGCCTGCCTGCTGAGTGATGACCGAAGCCGGGAAATCAGAGCCGCGGATTGTTTCCGCAGCGCTGTTTGCGTTTTCCTCGATACTGAAAATACCGACCTGGATATAGGTGCCGTCAGCCGGAATGGTTTGTTGTTCGGGCACTTCTGATGCTTCTGGCACTGCCGGTGCATCAGGGCTTGTCGCCGATATGGCGGCGGCTGCAGCTGCACCGACCGCTGCGGCTGAAGTGTCTGTCGCTGCATCAGTTGCCGCGTCTGTCGCAGCACCTGCTGCTCCAGTGGCGGCCTCGGCCGCCCCTTCCGTCGCTGCTGCTGCGCCGTCTACGGGATCAAGCGGTGTGGCCTCGATACCGCCGGGCGCCTCAAGATCGGCAATTACGGGATTTTCAGCCGGTGGCGCTGGTTCTTCTACTTCTTCGCGTTCAAGCGCGATAACGCTTAGTTCTGCGGGCGCCCCGGCGAGCATTCCCAGTTCTTCCGCCGCATCCGATGAAACCTGGATTGTCGGTCCGGGGTTTTCGCGTTCCCGTCGGAAGAGGGCACCGACGACCGTTTGGTTATTTTCAGTATTGCGTACAAGGACGCGCTGCGGATCGCTTACATCGGGGTGTGCGACCCAGATCCCGCCCAAAGATGGTCGACCGTCCCACAAGCCACGATCCGTGACGTCAAAGAGATCCGGGCGCTCCACATCGCGGGAGCCTGCGTTTGACTGAACACGCGCTGGCCTGTTGATACTTGCCTCTGCCGCGTCTTCATCGCTACCCCCGCCAAGTGAAAATCCACCATCTTCGCCGCAAGCCGTCAGCCCAATCGCGGCGACGAACAGCAATGAAATGTGTTTCTTCCCGCGGTTTTTCAAACCCGTGCCCGTCATGTTTGCCCCTTCGTTTCCGCCCCGAGAATGTCGGGGATGTGGCCTTTTGCAGCCACTTCTTTTGGCTCTTACGCTCGCAGATCGGCAAAGAACCGCGCTTCTTGGCGAACGATAGCGCCCGTGAGGTCATTTTGGAAGGCTGATCAGCAATTTGTCGGCGGATTTCCCCAAAGACGGAACCTGCTTTTCGAATCATAAAATGGTCGCTAAGGACATCCCGTCGGAGGAGTGGCAGAGTGGTTGAATGCACCGGTCTTGAAAACCGACGTAGGTGAAAGTCTACCGTGGGTTCGAATCCCACCTCCTCCGCCATTGTCGCTATCGGCCGCTATTTTCTGTCCGGGCGCATTTGGCTGCTATATAAGGCAGGCACCCTGATGCAGGTCACCGTCATGAGCAGAGTGTGGTGTTGTAGCGGCCGGGCGGTTCTCATGAGGAAAGTCTTTTGACCGACGACATGTCGAATGGTTGGGACGCTGTATCTAACGCGTTTATTGGTAGACGGTCTGAAATCGGTCTTTCAACGATCCGAAAGTGGGCGATGTCGCTTCCTCGCGGTGGTTCTGTTATCGATCTTGGAGCCGGGTATGGTGAGCCACTGACTGCTGCTATGATCTCTGAAGGCTTTGACGTTTGTGCGATCGATGCATCGCCGAAAATGGTGGCTGCATTTCGGCAGCGCTTTCCCGAGGTGCCGGTTGCGTGTGAGCGTGCTGAGAACAGCCATTTTTTTGGCCGTACATTCGACGGTATTTTGGCGGTCGGGCTTGTGTTTTTGTTGCCCGAAGAGGGTCAGCGGGAACTTATCCGGCGTATGGCTGCCGCGCTTGTCCCAGTGGGCCGACTGTTATTCTCTGCGCCGCGAGAGGTTTGCGCATGGGAGGATTCTTTGACCGGACTGCAGTCAATATCGCTTGGCGCTGAGGAGTATCGACGCCTCCTGGCGACGTTTCGACTTCAGCTGGTAGCGGAATACGTCGACGAAGGCGGAAACCATTACTATGACGCCTGCAAGGTTACTTCCTGAGCCATTGGTCCCGACTTGGCCGTCAACCAAGCTGAATGACCGCTACTACCGCGCAAGACTACGAGCGATTTGTTCCGACAAGGTGAGGATCGCCGCGGACTGGGCCTCGGCGATGCCGGTCAGGCCGGTATCCGCCACTGGTGCATCAATCGCAAAGGGCTGTACGCTGTTGGGGAATTCGATACCGTCGCCGCCCACGTAGTATTGCCCGGTCAGACGGAACGTCCCATCAGCACCTGCCAGCATTTGTTCGATCCGTATATCAATTGCCACGTCGGGCAGGTCGACAAAAGGCCATGGGTCCGGCCCGACATCCGTGTTCAGAATGTCACTCAGATGACGTGCGATGTTCAGCGTGATGGCCCGCTGAGGGTCATCGGCCCAAAGGATCTCGCTATTGCTGCTGATCAGGCCCTCGGGGGTCTGCAGCGATATCTCTTCTGCTGCGGCGTATGTGGGAAGTGAAACGCTGCGCACCATTGCGCTGCTGACAAGCGGTTGCAGTTCAAGTTGTGACTGCAACGGCGTCAGTGCCAGGCGGTCGGGAGATGCCCCGCAGGCGGCAAGTGTGGCGCAAAAGCCGATGAGCACATGTTTTTTCATCACATTACCGTCCTGTCAAAAGCGAGTTCGGGTTGCGTTGGATCGTCCGCGCCAGATTGGCAATCGCATCAGCGGCCGCCTGTATGTCGCGCAGGGTTGAGATCGTTTCGGCGCTGAAGCGTGATCTGTCACCGTAGCTTTCGAGTACTGCTTCGGTCTGCGCAACAAGGCTGCTTGCCCGGTTGGAGAGTTCGGGGAGGCCAGCCACCGCCTCTTCGATGGCGGCGGCAGCTTCATTTGCCGACTCCAACGCGGCGTTGACGTTTTCGATGGCCCCACCTTCGCGCACCTCGGCGAGAAACGCCCTCAGCTCGTCCAGAGAACCTGTCAGCGCGCGGGGTAGATCGGCGGTCTCATCACTGCCCAGAAGCGTGTCGATGGTGGCGAGCGTTTCGGTCGCTTCCTCGACCAGCGACTCTACTGCTAACCCATTGGCCTTGGCCGCCAAGGCTTCGATTTCGGTGGTGATGGCAGGTAGATTTTCGGTTGCGAGAGATATGTTTTCTGTGGCGGCATCCGCCTTGTCTATAATGTCGGTGAGTTTGGTGACGAGTTCGGCTTCGCTCGCTTCTGCTAGGATACTGTTGAGGTCGTTGATGGCGGTGCGAAGATCGCCCGGAATGGCTTGCAAATCTTCGGATGCAACAAGGTTGCGTGCCTCATCAACCAGGGTCATCACGGATGTCGGGATGTTACGTGTGGCCTGATCGCTGGCCAGCGATTCCAGACTGGTCATCAGGTCGATGGTGCTGTCCATCAGTTCTTCGATTGGCAGCGCGTTGATGCGGGCGAGTACGCCCTCGGCGGTGGCGGCCACGTCGGAGATCACTGATTCAGTTGTCGGGATGACGGGGTAGGGGCCGGAGGTTCGGTTCAGGATGGCGGGCAGGGCGTCCTCCAGTTCGACCAGTTCCACGACAAGCGTGCCCGCCAGAATATTCCCCGTGACCAGCCGCGCCCGCAGGCCGCGCGATACGAAATCCGACAGTAACGTGAGTACTTCGTCCGGGGTTGCGTCCTCGTCCATGCCAAAACGGGTCGGTTCAAGCGCGAGTACGGTTTGTAGCACGACTTGTGCATCGGCACCTTCGCCCACCACGACCGCATTCAAGGCACTGACCTGACCGATCCGGATGCCCTGAAACCGGACGGCTGAGCCAACTGTCAGACCTGTGACGGCCTGATCAAAGAGGACTGCGACCTCTACCACTGCTCCTACGGGGTCTTCGAACACGCTGCTGCGCGCCGTATCCTCGTCGTAGAACACATCGTAGACGGCACCGTCTTCGACCGGGTCGCCGCCTGACACAAGCGAGTCAAAGGCGATGCCTCCCTCGATCAATGAGGCGATAGAGTTGAAATCGAGCAAGAAACCGTTCGCGCCGAACGAAACACTGAACCCGGATGTGTCCCAAAATCTCGTATTAGTAGTGAGCCGCCGGTCATAGGGTGCTTCGATAAAGGCATTGACCACCACCTCCGTCGCATCAAGTGAAAGTTGCGGTTCTTCCAGATAACCGACCTGAATGCCCTTGTGCAGCACGGGTGCCCCTGCCAACAGGGCCGACCCGCTACTGGCGCGCAACACGATCCGGGTGCCGCGTTGATTGGCGGTTGTCAAAATCGGCTCTTCCGATCCGATGAATTTGTACTGTTGGACGTCTGCGTCGGTGTCCCATGATCCACCGATATAGACACCGGAAAGGACTGTTTGCAGCCCGCTGATCCCTCGGACAGAGACATCAGGTTCGACCACCCAGAATTGCGCATCATCATCGAGATAAGGGGCCACATTGTTATCGACCCGCGCGTAGACGAGGACATCGCCGAGACCGTCGGCAAACTTCACACTCTCGACTTGACCAATATCGACGTCGCGAAATTTGATCATGGTTTCGCCAGCAGTGATGCCGGAGGCGTCTTCGAAGCTGATCTCGATCAGCGTTCCCCGGTCCGAATAATTCTGCCACGCCGCCCAAAGCGATATGCCGAGCGCGATTAGCGGTACGAACCAGACGAGCGACAGCCGTTGCCAGAGTTTTGGTTTGACGGGCCGCACATCCATGGGGGCGGGGCCGCTCGACGTTTTGTCTGTCATGACGGTGTCCTGTCCGCATCCCAGATCAGTCGGGAGTCAAAGCTTTGAGCTGCAAGCATGGTAAATATAACCGATAATGCAAAACTGATGGCAGCGATGCCGGGATTGATTGTTGCTATCGTATCGAGTTGCACGAGGGCGGACAGGATTGCAACGACAAAGACGTCGATCATCGACCAGCGCCCGATGAATTCCACGATCTCATAGGTCTTGTGACGTCCGTGTTGCTGGTCTTTCGCACCTTTTTGTACGCTTATCGCCAGATGCATAATCGCGATGAATTTACCGACGGGGATCACGACCGAGGCTACAAAGACGATCAGTGCGATGCCCCAAGACCCATGTTCGAAGAGTTCAACGACGCCACCGATGATCGTGCTTTCGGTTCGTTCTACGAGAGTAGAGGTCAGCAGCATCGGATAGATGTTTGCTGGAAAGTAGGCGATGATCCCGGCGATCAGCCACGCCCAGACCTTTTGCAGGCTTTGTACGTCACGGCTGACAAGTACTCCACCGCAGCGTTTGCAGACTGGCTGATCCAGCCGATGGACTTGACCACAACGCTGGCAGGCAATCAGGCCCGCCTCGCGTGCTGTCGTCAGGCCGCTGATTGATCCAGTGCTTCCCAAATCGAATACCTGCAAATCAGTTGATCTTTCAGCACGGTGATCACCACCACACCGGCAAAGGCCCAAAAAGCGGGGCCGAGTGTGACCGTGGCCATGCCTGCCACTTTAATCAGTGCCACGGTGACGCCGACGATAAATATTTCGGCCATGCTCCACGGGCGCAACCATTCGGCCAGCCCGAACGCTTCCCTTGCCCGACGGCGTGGTTTGGTTTCGCGCACCAGTGGCCCTAGCGCATAGACAAGCGCGCCGAGCCTGATCAGCGGAATTACAACGATGAAGAAGGCCACGATGATCGCCAATGGGGCCGCAAACCCGTCCTGAAAGGCCAGGATGGCGTCGATAACCGATGTGGCGTTGTGATGGCCCCCGGCGTCTAGCGACAGAAACGGAAAGCTGATTGCCGCCAGCAGCATGATGAACGCTGTCAGCGCAAGGCTGAGTATCTGCGCGATTGCAGCCGGTTGCGAAGTCATCAGCAAAGTGCCGCAACGCTGACAATGGGCCCGTGCGCCTGTAGGCAATTCGGTGGCTTGATGAAGCGTATCGCATTGCGGACAGGCGACAAGGTCGTCCAGAGTCGGCAATCCGGTCGCTTTGTCTTGTGTACCTTTGGTTTGCATGGCTTTCCTTACGATGCCACGCTTTGGTGGCATCGATCAAAGATAGGTCAGGGCAAAGGTAAGAACAAGCGTTGCCCCTAAGTGATGACATCGGGCTTGTCACGCCCTGTTCTTGTACGGATTTGCGCGATTGCGTCAGCTGCTGCAATGACGGCTGAAAGAGCCTCTTGCGGGTCTTTTTTCATTTGGTCGGCTTCGGTCTCGAGCTGTTCGAGGTAGACCCGCAAGGTTGCACCCTGTGTTCCTGTCCCGGATAGCCGAAATACAACGCGCGCATCGCCTTCAAACATTACGCGGATGCCTTGCCCGCTGGTGTGACTGCCATCGACCGGATCGTCATAGGCGAATTCGTCCGCCTTGCTGACGGTTAGGTCACCAAACGACTGCCCGGTCAGATTTGGCAGACTGCTGCGTAGATCATCCATGAGACTGTTGGCGATGTCGCTGTCCACGGCTTCGTAGTCATGCCGCGAATAGTAGTTTCGCCCGTGCCGCTGCCAGTGATCCGTCATTAGATCAGCGACGGATTTGCCGGTCGAGGCGATGATATTCAGCCAAAGAAGCACAGCCCATAGCCCGTCTTTTTCGCGAACATGGTTGGACCCGGTGCCCGCGCTTTCTTCGCCGCAAATGGTAGCTTTGCCCGCATCAAGCAATGTGCCGAAGAATTTCCAGCCGGTGGGGGTTTCGAAGGCGGGAATGCCAAGAGATTTGGCAACCCGGTCAGCCGCCGTGGAGGTTGGCATTGACCGCGCGACGCCTGCCAGCCCACCCTTGTAGCCGGGTGCGAGATGCGCATGGGCCGTCAGTAGGGCCAGGCTGTCGGATGGGGTTACATACGCCCCGCGACCCACGATCATGTTCCGGTCGCCATCGCCATCACTGGCCGCACCGAAGTCCGGGGCGTTGGGGCCTGTCATGATGCCCATCAGTTCGTGCGCCCAGATGGGGTTGGGGTCGGGGTGACCGCCGCCGAAATCGGGCAGAGGTGTACCGTTGATTACGGTGCCCGTTGGGGCGCCGAGTACATCTTCGAGGATATGGATCGCGTATGGGCCGGTAATGGCGTGCATGGCGTCGAAGGTCATGCGGAAGCCGCCTTTGAACAACGCATGTATTGCATCAAAATCAAAGAGTTCCGCCATGAGGTTCTCGTAATCTGCGACTGGATCGACGATTTCGATTGTCATATCGTCTAGTTGGGTCGTGCCGATCTGTTCGAGATCGACGTCTTGTGCTTCGAGCACCTTATATTCTGTGATCTCCTTGGTCCGCGTAAAGATTGCGTCCGTAATGGCTTCGGTGGCTGGGCCGCCGTTGCTCATGTTGAATTTCAGGCCGAAATCCTCATCAATTCCGCCGGGGTTGTGGCTGGCCGAAAGGATGAAACCCCCGTCAGTTTTGTACTGGCGAATGAGATTGGACGCCGCGGGTGTAGAGAGCAGCCCGTTTTGGGCCACGATGGCTTTTGCTGCCCCGTTGGCTGCCGCCATGCGCAAGATGGTTTGGATCGCCTGCGGATTGAAATAGCGCCCGTCGCCACCAATCACGAAGGTCTTGCCGTCTGCACTGCCTATTCCGTCGAGGATGGCCTGCACGTAGTTTTCCAGAAAATGCGGGGCCATGAAGTCGCGCGTTTTGCGGCGCAGGCCAGATGTGCCTGCCTTTTGGCCTGCGATGGGAGCAGTCTGGACGGTATTAATTAGCATTTTGAACCCGCGTGTTAGGAAAACGTTGGGTCCTATGTACGTCCGTCTGGCTGACCGTCAAAGACAAAGTCGCAAGGCAGGGCTTTATCGATACATCTTTGCGCATTGGGGACGTCATTGCCCTCTGCACGGCGGGTCGCGACGGCCCGGGAATAGTTCAGGCTCAGCCATCTTTGGATGAGACGGGCACGCAATTCAGGCATAGGAACGTCGATGCGCGCTGTGATGTCCCAGAGTGGCGCGAGGGTGGACCAGGGCGGTTCGTCGAACATCAGGTAGTTGCCTTCAACAATGACCACTTCGGTATCTTGGGGGACAACGATCGCTCCAGCGATGGAGATATCGCGGGTACGATCAAAATTTGGCGCGAACACGTCTTCATTCGCGCGTAAGGCTTTGACAAGCCTGATCAATCCGGTGGCGTCAAACGTCTCTGGTGCACCTTTGCGTTGGAAAAGGCCTCGTTCGTGAAGTACCTGATTGTCGAGATGAAACCCGTCCATCGGGACAACGACGGTTTTTTGTTTTTTTAGGTTCAGGCGGCGGGCGAGTTCGTTGGCAAAAGTCGATTTGCCGCTCCCGGGCGCACCAACAATCGCCACCAAACGGCGTGTGCCGTCTTGCGGCGGAATCGCTTCAAGCAGCGCGTTCACGTGCTCTGTCAAACTATTCAATTGTTGCCTGCCTGTTCTGCGGTTTTTCCGCCTTTTCCCGAATCTTAGACCAGAGTTTGTATCCAGGCGACTCGTTTTTGCCGTCAGGTCAATTCTGTTCGAGCAGGGCCGCAATGTTGCAACGCAATGCTTTGTGGTCGCACCGACTGCTTTGCTCTAGTTTGTTGTTAACAAGCCGATGGAAAGAGGGGCGTATGGTGATCGGGGCAGCCATAAATTTTTGGAAATTGATGCGCGATGTCTGGAACATGGCCGCGGAAAAGCACGTCGGCCTGATCGCGGCTGGTGTGGCGTTTTTCGGAATGTTTGGCATTTTTCCGGGAATTGCAGCGGTCATCGCTATTTTTGGGCTCGTTTCAGATCCGGTGATCGTGGGCGAACAATTGGCGCTTTTGGAAGGTGTTATCCCCCCCGACGCCTATCAGTTGATGTCGGGACAAATAAGCGCGCTGACGTCTGCAGAGGGGCAGACATTGGGATGGGCAACATTTGTATCTATTGCGCTTGCTTTATGGTCTTGTCGTGCTGGTGTGGGCGCGCTGATTGGCGGGTTGAACGCCATTGCCGGACAGCGGATGCGTAAGGGCTGGTGGCAGGTCATTGTGGCCCTGATGTTGACTGTCGCCCTTGTGTTTCTGGCGATTGTGGCCCTGTTGGCTGTGGTTGTGCTGCCGATTGCGCTGCAATTCATTCCGGTTGCGTCTTCGGTTGCATGGTTGCTGGAAGCCGCGCGTTGGGCGATTGCGTTGACCGCGTTGATGACAGGCCTGAGCCTGCTTTATCGCTTTGGTCCGGCCCGAACCGAGAGCCGGGGCAGATGGATCACCGTCGGTGCCGTCGTTGTTGTGCTGGCGTGGATTGCCGCGTCCGCCGGTCTGTCATTCTACCTGACCAATTTCGCCAGCTATAACGAGGTTTACGGCTCTATCGGAGCGGTGATTGGTTTGCTGCTGTGGCTTTATGTAAGCGCGTATCTGATCCTTCTGGGGGCCGCTTTGAATGTGCGTGTCCACCGCATCGGATGGGGCCATTCAGATCAAGCGGATTAGGTCACAGCAGCGCGGGTCTGATAGGCTGGATTGTCCCATAGTTGGTTTTGCATCACATCGGCTATGATGCTGATCGCCTGATCGACGTCTACGCTGTCGATGAACAGCGGGGTGAACCCGAAACGCATGATGTCAGGCGCGCGGAAATCGCCGATGACCCCTTTCGCGATGCAGGCCTGCATGGCCGCGTAGCCTTCTGCAAAACGAAACGATACCTGACTACCACGCAGCAGGGGATCGCGCGGACTGGCGAGGGTTAGCATGGGGCAGGTGGCCTCGATCCCTGCGATGAATTGTTCGGTCAGCGCGACAGAGGTGGCGCGAACCGATGCCACATCGACCCCGTCCCAGATGTCCAGCGCCGCTTCAAGTGCTGCCATTTGCAAAACCGACGGCGTGCCGACCCGCATCCGCTCAATGCCGGCGCCCGGGCGGTAGTCCAGATCAAAGGCGAAAGGGGCTTCGTGTCCGAGCCAGCCGGAAAGGGCCGGTTTGCAGGTGTCGATATGTTCGGGGGCGACGTAAATGAAGGCGGGCGCGCCGGGGCCGCCGTTGAGGTATTTGTAGGTGCAACCCACAGCGAAATCGACGTTGCAGGCCGTGACGTTGACTTCAATTGCGCCAGCGGAATGCGCTAAATCCCAGAGGCTTATCGCCCCAACCTCGTGTGTTTTATCTGTTAGTGTCGCCATGTCGTGAAGACGGCCGGTGCGGTAATCCACCTCGGTCAGCATGACCACGGCAACTTCATCGTTGATATTGTCGGCGACGTCTTGCGGAGCGACGACCCGCAATTCATGACCTTTGCCAAGGGTGCGGATCAGACCTTCTGCCATATAGATATCAGTGGGGAAGTTGCCGCTGTCGGTCAGGATAACCTTGCGGTCGGGTGCCAGATCGAGGGCTGCGGCGAGGGCCTGATAGACCTTGATCGACAAGGTATCGCCCAGAACGGTTGTGCCGGGCTGTGCGCCGATAAGTCGCCCGACCCGATCCGCCAGAACCGAAGGCTGCGCCATCCAGCCCGCGCGGTTCCAGCCGGTGATCAGCATCTCACCCCATTCATCTGTGACCGCTTGGCTGACGCGGCCAGCCGCAGTCTTGGGCAGTGGTCCCAAGGAGTTGCCATTGAGATAGATCATCCCGTCAGGCAGATGCAGCATCGCTTTGGTCGCCGCGAAATTGGTCATCTCAGAGGCCACCGCCCATCGCTAAAAGCGCCAGGGTTGCCGGGATGCACTGGGCGACATAGGCCGCCTTGGTGACTGTGAACCCGCCGTAGAGCCCTGCAACCAGTACGCAGATCAGTAGATATAATACCATCGTTGTCCCTGCGGGTCCCATGACGAGACCAATCATCAGGCCCACACCGAGAAAGGCATTGTAGAGTCCTTGATTGGCAGCCATCACGCGGCTTTCGCTGGCGAATTCCGGCGTTGTTCCAAAGACCTTGCGGGTGCGCGGGGCTTCCCATTTGAACATCTCCAGATAAAGAAAATAGAGATGGATGGCAGCGACGATGAGTGTGAGTATCGTGGCGAGCATGGTGTGTTTTCCCTGTGTTTAGATCTGGCCACCGGCGATCTGGATGGTTTGACCATTTACACTTCGTGCGCCGTCAGAGCAGAGCCACATCGCTGCTGCGGTGGTCTCGTCCACCTCTAGCAATATTTGGTGACGGTTGCCCTTTGCCATCATCTTCAGCGCCTCGTTTTCGTCCACACCGAACCGTTGCATCAGGCCAGGCAATTGGCCGCGCACGATGTCGGTATCCACATAGCCGGGGCACAGAGCGTTAAAGGTGATTGGGCTGCGCATGTATTCTTCGGACAGACCACGGATCATGCCGATCACGCCGTGTTTGGTGACCGTATAGGGTATTGCCCCCTTCAGCCCGTGGACCCCGGCGATTGAACTGACGACGATCATGCGGGCGGGCATGTTGTCGGTCAGCGTTTCGAGAGTGGCCTGAAAGGTCAGGAATACACCGTCGAGATTGATCGCCATCATATGCCGCCAGCCGGCAAGGGTAGTTTTGGCGAAGGGTTGCATCTCGGCGATGCCCGCGTTGGCCACGCAGATCTGAACCGGACCGCGAGACTTTGCCGCCGCTGCGATACCGTCGCGCACCGATGCCTCGTCGCTGACATCCATTTCGAGTGCTTGAATGCGGGGGGTGAGTGCCGCGACCTCTTCGAGTTTGTCCAACCGCCTGCCGGTGATTGTTACTTCCGCCCCGGCCTCGGCCAATGCAATCGCGATCCCTTTGCCGATCCCTGTGCCGCCGCCAGTGACAAGCGCGTGTTTTCCTTGATGTTCCATGACGGCCCTCCGGTTTTTCGCGCTATGCTAGCGGTCAGGGCAGTGTGGACAAGCCGAAAGTGTGCCGCCACAGTAAACGTATGAAATGGATTGATGTTCCCCCGATTTGGCTTTTGCTGGCCGCGATCTGCGCGTGGTGGATCAGCGTGCTTCAACCCGACTGGTTGCATGTCGGTGGTCCGGTGGCCGATTTTGTTGGCGGGTTGTTTGTCGGGGCGGGCTTGCTACTGCTGCTGTTGGCTGTCGTCGAAATGCGCAAGTGGCGGACGACGGTTATTCCGCACCTAGAAGCCAACCATCTTGTGACAACTGGCGTTTTCGCGCGCTCTCGCAATCCAATATATCTGGGGGACGCTGTGATTTTGGCGGGCTTATGTTTGCGCTGGGATGCGCCTTTGGCGCTGCTTTTGGTGCCGCTGTTCGTTTTCACGATCACCTATCGCTTCATTCTTCCAGAAGAAGACCGTCTACGTCGCAAATTCAGAGCTGAATTTGCCAGCTATTGCCAAAAGACGCGACGTTGGGTGTGACTGTTAGCGCATGACAATTCAGAACCTGACGGTACACGTCTTGTGAATCATAAATGCGACCTATAGTGGAACCTGGGCGACATATAATTATCAGGGGGACGGTCCGTGAAAATCGGAACACCGAAGGAGAGTTTTGAGGGGGAAAACCGGGTTGCGATGACGCCGGCATCGGCCAATGATCTGCAGAAACTTGGCTACGACTGCGTAATTGAGACCGGAGCAGGCAAAGCGGCAGGCTTTACCGATGCAGCGTATAAAGACGCAGGCGTTGAAGTGGTCAAGACGGCAGCGGCCTTGTGGAAAGCCGCGGATGTGGTGGCCAAAGTGCGCCCCCCATCTGATGCTGAGGTCAAGCGACTGCGCGACGACCAGACCCTGATTTCGTTCTTCTATCCGGCCCAAAATGAAAAACTGATGGCTGCCGCGAACAAGAAGGGTTCGACGGTCATTGCCATGGATATGGTGCCCCGCATCTCTCGCGCTCAGAAGATGGATGCGCTGTCTTCAATGGCCAATATAGCAGGCTATCGCGCGGTGATCGAGGCGGGGAACAATTTTGGCCGCTTCTTTACCGGTCAGGTAACGGCGGCCGGCAAGGTGCCGCCTGCAAAGGTACTGGTTGTTGGCGCTGGTGTGGCTGGCCTTGCAGCGATTGGGACCGCGACCTCACTTGGGGCGATAACCTATGCGTTTGACGTGCGCCCTGAAGTGGCCGAACAGGTTGAAAGCATGGGCGCTGAGTTTGTTTTCCTCGACTTTGACGAGGAGCAGCAAGATGGGTCCAATACGGGCGGTTATGCTGCCGTATCGTCGCCGGAATTTGCAGCCGCCCAGCTAGCCAAGTTCCGCGAAATTGCACCTGACATGGATATCGTCATCACGACGGCGCTTATTCCGGGCCGTGATGCGCCAGAGCTTTGGACCAAGGACATGGTCGAAAGCATGAAGCCGGGTTCGGTTATTGTGGATCTTGCCGCAGAGCGTGGCGGGAACTGCAAACTGACCGTCAAGGACGAGAAGATCGTCACCGATAATGGCGTGACCATCATTGGCTATACTGATTTCGCAAGCCGCATGGCGTCGCAATCATCATCGTTATATGCCACTAACATTCGTCACATGATGACAGACCTGACGCCAGAAAAAGACGGCGTTGTTGTGCATGACATGGAAGACGATGTGATCCGGGGCGCGACAGCCACCCATAAAGGGGAGATCACTTTCCCGCCGCCGCCGCCCAAGATCGCAGCCATCGCGGCAGCCCCCAAGAAGGAAGCGCCAAAAGCACTGACGCCAGAAGAGATCAAAGCGAACGAACTGGTTGAATTCAAACAGCAAACCCGCAATCAGGTCACGTTACTGGCGACCGGAGCGGTCTTGTTGCTGGGCGTGGGTCTTGTTGCGCCAGCGAGCTTTATGCAGCACTTTATCGTCTTTGTCTTGGCAGTCTTTGTCGGCTTCCAGGTAATCTGGGGCGTGGCCCATTCGCTGCATACGCCACTTATGGCGGTCACGAACGCGATTTCGTCGATCATCATTCTGGGGGCGCTGACCCAAATCGGTTCGGGGTCGTTCCTTGTGATCCTGCTCGCGGCGCTTGCCGTCTTCATGACAGGCATCAACATTTTCGGGGGTTTCCTCGTGACACGGCGCATGCTCGCCATGTTCCAGAAGTCATAAGGGGGCAGAATAATGGAATTCGGATTTACTACAGCGGCCTATGTCGTCGCGGCTGTTCTCTTTATCCTTTCTCTTGGTGGTTTGTCAGGTCAGGAAAGCGCCAAACGCGCGGTCTGGTACGGTATTGCGGGGATGGCGCTAGCCGTTCTTGCGACGCTCTTTGGTCCAGGCGCGGGCATGTGGTTGCTATCGGTTGTACTGATCGGTCTGGGTGGCGTGATCGGCTATCAATTAGCTACCCGCGTACAGATGACGCAAATGCCGGAACTGGTAGCGGCGATGCACAGCCTTGTTGGTCTTGCGGCAGTGTTCGTGGGCTTTATTGCGCATATAGAATTGGCGCGTGTTCTTGTCATGGACGAAACCGGGAAGGCTGCATTGGAAGGTTTTGCGGCACTTCTGGCCAAGAAGACGCCGGTTGAGGTTAACATCCTCCGCGTTGAGTTGTTTCTGGGGGTCTTCATCGGTGCCATTACCTTTACCGGCTCTGTCATTGCCTATGGCAAGTTGGCGGGCAAAGTGGACAGTGCCGCAACCAAACTGCCCGGTGGGCATATGCTCAATGCTGGCGCGGCGGGGATTTCGCTGCTGTGCCTCATCTGGTACTTCAACACGGGTGGGTTCTTTCCACTGTTCCTGATGACATTGCTGGCGTTCTTTGTCGGCTACCACCTGATCATGGGCATCGGCGGGGCAGATATGCCCGTCGTTGTTTCCATGCTGAACAGCTATTCCGGCTGGGCGGCGGCGGCGATTGGTTTCTCGCTTGGCAATGATCTGTTGATTGTTGTGGGTGCGCTAGTCGGTTCTTCCGGGGCGATCCTGTCGTACATCATGTGCAAGGCGATGAACCGGTCGTTTATCAGCGTGATCCTGGGCGGTTTTGGCGGCCCAGCGGGTGAACAAATGGCGGTCGAAGGCGAACAGATCGCGATTGACGCTGATGGCGTGGCGACGGCTCTGAACGAAGCTGACAGCGTTATCATCATCCCGGGCTACGGTATGGCTGTGGCGCAGGCGCAGTCGGCGGTGGCTGAACTGACGCGCAAGCTGCGGGCGCAGGGCAAGAATGTGCGTTTTGCCATTCACCCAGTTGCGGGTCGTTTGCCAGGCCACATGAATGTGCTGCTGGCCGAGGCCAAGGTGCCTTATGACATCGTGATGGAGATGGACGAAATCAATGATGATTTCCCTGATACGGACGTAGCCATTGTCATCGGGTCAAATGATATCGTGAACCCGGCTGCACAGGATGATCCTAACAGCCCGATTGCCGGCATGCCGGTGCTGGAGTGCTGGAAAGCCAAGCAGGTATTCGTGTCCAAGCGTGGGCAAGGGACAGGGTATTCAGGGATCGAAAACCCACTGTTCTTCAAGGAGAACACCCGGATGTTTTATGGGGATGCGAAGGCTTCCCTCGATAGCCTGCTGCCGAAAATCGATTAACTTCGCGATTGGAGATTCAAAGCTTTCATATTGACTGCTGCTGTAAAAATTCAAACTACACGAACTGCAGCGGTCCCTAACACTTGTCATTTGACCCTTTGGGTTTCATGGGGCAGGTGATGAATAATACTCCAGCAAATTATACCGTTGAGGGCAGAGCATTGAAATCAACATTGATCAGGATTTTCCTTCTCACCCAGGTCTGTTTTTTGGCGGGAGCTTATTACGGATCTGACGGACAACTTCTTAACAATCTTTGGTCAATGATAATCGAAGAGCCCGATCTGGTGGTTGAAGAAGAGATTGTACCAATTGAGCATGACCCGATCGATTCGATTTTCATTGGTTTGGACGTAGAAAGAGTTGACGTGCCAGTCGCGCGTGCGGGTAGCGGGGGGGCTCTCGCTTCGGTTGATAATGACCTGTTGGTCATGACACATGAAGGTCGTTTTTTCGACGTAACCGGTGCCGAAGCGGTTGAGCTTGCAGTCGCACCTCCTCCAAATGGGTGGGGAGCCATGCTTGCGTTCGAGGAGGCAAATCCAAATTATAACTTTGCCCACTACTTTTTTCGTTATAACGACTTAGACGTCTTTGATGACCAACTTGTGGTGTCTTATACAGAATGGGTTGCAGACGATAATTGTTATCGTACATCGCTTGCTAAGGCACCTCTTGGTGGCGCTTCGACGAGCGCGGCAATGTCGGTCTCTAAAAGTGATTGGGATGTTTTTTTCTCGGCGGAACCTTGTTTAGAGCCCAAGGCCGCAGGGCGAGCGATCGATGGACATATGGCGGGCGGCAGGTTCCGAATTAGCGCAGATCGAACTGTCTATCTCGCCTCCGGTGACTATGCGGTGGATGGAACTTACTCCCCACTTGCGATCGCGCAAGATCCGACGCAGGAATATGGCAAGGTTCTGGCAATAGACTTTGATACAGGCGAGGCTGATGTAATTAGTCAGGGCCATTCTAATATGCAAGGTATTACCTTTACCGATGACGGGTCTCTTTATGCCGTTGAACATGGTCGGCGCGGCGGCGACGAGCTCAATCTGATAGAAGCGGGGAATGACTATGGGTGGCCGCGGGTATCGCTTAGTACACGCTATAATAAACTCCCTTTGCAAAATACTTTAGAATACGGACGCCATCCGGTGTTTGAAGCACCAGTGTATTCATGGCTACCTTCGGTTGCAGTTAGTTCGCTGATGCGGATTGAAAATTTTCATCCTGCTTGGGATGGTGACTTGCTCGCTGGATCACTTGCTGAGCAAACACTGTTCCGTATAAGACTGCAGGATGGGCGGGTATTGTTTGATGAGCGTATCCCGGTGGGTTACCGCATTCGTTATGTGCATCAACATGAAGACAAGATCGTCCTTTGGACCGATGAACCTGCAGTGTTGCGACTGAGCGTTGGCGCGTTTGACTCTAGTTATCAATTTGCTGCAGATATGATTGGGGAATTCGAACTCACCGCCGAACAAAAAAATCAGGTCGAAGTCGCGCTGGATCAGTGTTCGCAGTGTCATGGCTTTGGTGTTCTAAAGGGTGGTAATGCCCCATCTCTCGGAGAGGTCTATGGTCGTGAAATTGCGGGTTTGTCAGACTTTGCGTACTCGCAAAGCCTGAGCAATGTCGAAGGTATTTGGACACGTGAGACACTGACCGAATACCTTGATGATCCAGATGCATTTGCGTCTGGTACTGCAATGCCGAATCCTGAAATAAGCGATTTGGCGGTACTTTCTTCTATTGTTGAAATTCTGGTGGCGCTTCGAGAGCAGGCTGAATAGGACTTATCTCCGGGTCACTTGCCCAGTTTTGATTTTTCTATACTAAATGCAGTTTTTGCGGGATATATGCGCTATGTGTTAAGAACTTCTTTGACACAGCAGAACTATCTTAATCCGACTATTTTGCAGTAAAGGGACTTTGCCCATGCGTTATTTTCTCCCCCTCGTACTTTGCGCTACCGCTGCCCAGGCCGACCTTAATGTCACTTTCTCCGAAGGTGCTCCCAAGGACGCTTTCACTTTTGCAGCAACTGATGGCTGCCTGACTGGCCCTGTACAGATTACATTGGATTTGGCTGGGTCTGACGCCGGGTTGATTTTCGACGTCACCGAAGAGGGGCAGGGTGTTGAAGTATATCAGCCATTCGAATTGGTCGCCGGTGGAGACCTTGTGGCAGGTGCCTCCGCCGTGGCGGATGGGGATACCGCATTGGCGCTGACATTGCGATCATTGCCGGTTAATCAACCGGTCAGCTTTACCATTGACGTTGATGACACGATTGGCGCCCGCGAAATCACGGTGAGTGGCGCAGAGATCGCAGGAGCGTCTGTCACAGTGACCGCCGACATGGGGACCGCAACCGGGACGTTTGGCACGGATGCCCGCGCTACTGTGGCACTGCCGTCCTGCACATCGTAGGTCTGTTTCACACCTAAACCGGTATGCGACCGCGCATTTTGATCGGAGTGTCAGGTCCGCGTACGGAAGCGCGAACCTGATCGCTGTTCAGGTCAGGTAGGTGTTGAACCATTCGATGGTGCGGTCCCATGCCAGGTTGGCCGCAGCTTCGTCGTATCGTGGTGTGGTATCATTGTGGAACCCGTGATTTGCGCCTTCATAGATATACGCTTCGAAGGTTTTGTCATTGGCGATCAGGGCCTCTTCAAAGGCGGGCCACCCTTCGTTGACGCGTTCGTCCAACTCTCCGTATTGTAACAACAGCGGTGCTTCGATCTTAGGCACGTCCTCTGCGGCAGGTTGACGGCCATAGAATGGTACGCCGGCCTTCATCTCTGGATAGGCCACGGCGAGCGCGTTCACGACGCCGCCGCCATAGCAAAACCCGACGGCGCCGACATTTCCTGTACTGTCGTCAAGCGTCATCAGGTGTTCAAACCCGGCAAAGAAGTCGTTCATCAGTTTTGTGGGATCGACGGTTTCTTGCAGTGCGCGACCTTCGTCATCATTGCCCGGATAGTAACCAACTGACGTCAACCCGTCGGGTGCCAATGCCACGAATCCTGCCTTCGCAACCCGGCGAGCGACGTCTTCGATATATGGGTTGAGACCGCGGTTTTCGTGAATAACCAGAACTGCGGGTAGCGGGCCGGTCGCGTTGCTTGGCTTGACGAGATAGCCGCGCACCTCACCGTGGCCATTGGGGGATGGGTAAGTAATATATTCGGGTGTGATGTCGGGGTCCGTAAACGATACCTGTTCCGCTAAGGCGTAATTGGGACTTAGCATTTCAAGAAGCGCCAGCGCGGTCATGCCGCCTACGGCGTATTTACCGGCCTTGTCTAAAAATTCGCGTTTGCTGATTTTGCCATGAGCGTAGAAGTCATAAAGCTCCAACAGACCTTGATCAAAGTCTTTGGCGGTCATCCGTGTCATGATGAATCTCCGATGCGAGTGCGTGAATAATCCCACCTTACCGCATTGCGTGTGCTAGGAAGTCACGATCCGGTGAAATCGGGTGCCGTGATCCATTCTCCGCTTGGGATGTTGTCACATTTCCAGTTGCCGATCTGCCAACGCACCAACCGCAGTGTAGGAAAGCCGATATGTGCCGTCATTCGGCGAACTTGCCGGTTACGGCCCTCTGTTATGGTGATTTCGATCCAGCTATCCGGCACGGATTTACGGTATCGCACGGGCGGGTCACGGGTCCACAGGGCAGGTGGCTCGATCAAGCGGGTTTTGGCGGGGCGTGTGGGGCCGTCCTTTAGCTTTACTCCGTCCCGCAGCGGTTGCAGGTCGGCTTGGGTGGGTGCGCCTTCGACTTGCACCAGATAGGTCTTGGGAAGTTTGTTCTTGGGGTCAGCAATACGAGCCTGCAGTTTGCCGTCATCTGTCAGAACCAACAGCCCCTCACTATCGCGGTCGAGCCTACCAGCCGGGTAGACGCCAGGCATGTCGACAAAGGCAGACAAGGTGGGGCGGGGTGTCGGGCTGCGTTGGTCTGTGAACTGTGACAACACACCGAACGGTTTGTTGAAGAGGATCGTTTTGGCCATAGGTTGGACTAACCCGTGTCATGTGCCGTCGTCCATGCTGATCCGTAATGTTATGAACGGTATACCGTTGTGCGCCGATAACCATTTGTGAATATTGCATTTTTTTGTTTACAGATGGCCGATCGCACGTAGGTTGGGCTCTAAATTAAACGGAAGGTGAGTCCCTTTGTATACTATTTTGGATCATCCACTGCGCTATGCCATCGCGAATGAGCTTCATGCCCGACCGTTTCCGGCTGTCGGTGCACCTTCGCGGGCGGCGTATCTTGCGATCAAGCCTGCCGAGAATGCCGCCGGGCGGGATGAGGAGGCTGAACGCGCCCATTTGATTTCCTTGCTCGACAGGTTTGGTGCCCAGCATCCACAGCCGGGTGCGACGCATTATTCCGGCCAGATCGGGAAGCACACGTTGAAATGGGAAAGTCATACGGAGTTCGTGACCTACACGATCTTTGGTGAAGGTGTGGCGGAGCGCCCCTTTGATGCAGCGACTTTTGCTGTTTTTCCCGAAGACTGGCTGCGAGAAGCCCCCGGCACCCGTGTCACGTCGGCCTTGATCCGTATTGAAGTGGCCGAGGGCGACGACGGTATCAGTGATAAAGTCAAAGACTGGTTTGTCCCGGAAAGTCTGGCGATCAGTCGTGTGCTTGACGATGATCTGGTGATTGCTGCCGATTTTCGCATCGATGTGGGCGGACATATGCGCTTCGCTGTCTTTGCCCGACCGGAGACCGGGCAGCGGCGGATTGGCCGGGTTGTCCAACGCTTGTGTGAGATCGAGACTTACAAGGCTATGTCGATGCTTGGCCTGTCTCGTGCCCGCGAACTGGGTCCGACGATGGGGCAGATTGATAGCACATTGTCGATGCTGCTGGCTGACATGTGCGGTCCCATCGCAGAGCCGGCGCAGATGCTGCAATCGTTGTTGAAGGTGTCGGCGGAGTTGGAAAATATCTCGGCACAGGCGTCATTCAGGTTTGGGGCGACCGGTGCTTACGAGACGATCGTTAACCAGCGGATCAGTGTCTTGCGGGAAGAGCGCTTTGCCGGACGGCAGACGTTCAGCGAGTTTATGATGCGCCGGTTTGACCCGGCAATGCGCACCGTAAAGTCGACCGAAACTCGCCTGCAGGCGATGTCGGACAGGGCTTTGCGCGCGGGGAATCTGTTGCGGACGCGGGTCGATGTGGAGCGCTCTGCCCAGAACCAGGAATTGCTGACCAGCATGGACCGCCGCGCCGATTTGCAGTTGCGGTTGCAGCGGACGGTGGAAGGGTTGTCGGTCGTTGCGATCAGCTACTACGCAGTTAATCTTGTATTATATGTGCTTGGGCCGGTTGAGAGTATTTTTGATGTTCCCAAGGCCTATCTCGCAGCTGTTGCCACACCGTTGGTACTTTTGGCGGTCTGGGGGATGGTCCGGCGTCTCAGAAAACGTATTCAATAGCGCCGAACGACAGCGGACGATTTTTCGCGAAAAATCGTTGTAGTAAAAAATCTTCGCGAAGATTTTTTACTGTCCGCGAATGCGCGGATCAAGTGCGTCACGTAGCCCGTCACCTATAAAGTTGACGCTCAGCACGGTGAGCGAGATCGCAAGTCCAGGCCAGACGACCCGTTCGGGGAAAGAAGTCATCCGGTCTACACTATCAAACAGTATTTTACCCCATGTCGGAAAATCCGATGGAAAGCCAAGACCGAGAAACGATAATGCGCTTTCAGTGATTATAGCCGTTGCCAGACCCAGCGTGGCCGAAACCATAATCGGCGACAGCACATTGGGCAGCAAGTGTCGGGTGATCATGCGGTGTGGCGGTGTTCCGATGGACCGAGCTGCGAGCACAAACTCGCGCTCTTTCAATGCCATGACATCGCCGCGCACGATCCGGGCGGTTTGCATCCATGATGTGATACCGATTCCCAACACGATGAGAATGAATATCCCTTGTTCGGGTCCAAAGGCCGCCCGCAATGGGTCGCGGAAGAGCAGCATCATGACCAGCAATAGCGGTAGAAGCGGTAGCGACAGCACGAGGTCTGTAAAACGCATGAGCAACCCGTCAAGTCGTCGGAAATACCCCGCCAGAACGCCGATCAAGGTGCCGAGGAACACGGCCAGGATCATGGCCGTCCAACCCACGGCCAAGGAAATTCGTCCGCCTTGCATGATATTGGCCATGATATCGCGGCCCAGATTGTCCGTGCCCATGGGGTTGGCCCAATTCACTTTGGCATCGCTATAGACCAGTGCGATATAGATTGGCCGTACATCTTTGTTTCGGATGTCCAGCTTACCGGGATCTACGTTCCAGATCAGCGGACCAACCGTCACAAAAAGCGTGATAAAGGTCAGAAAGAAAAGACCGAACATGGCGCCTTTGTGCGTCCTGAATTGCGCCCATACATCGAGCCATTGGTTGCGGGCCCGATCGCGGCCCGCAAAGGCGGTCGCATCGCCGGCAGTCAGAACAGGTTTCACTGGTTTGATGGATTGAGGCTCAGTCATAGCGAATCCTCGGATCTAGAATGCCGTAAAGGACATCGGCAATCAGGTTCATCATGACGATCAGCACAGCCAGAAGGAAGGTGATTGTCATCACCATGGGAATGTCGGAACCCTGCAAAGCGATGATCAGGAGTTGCCCCAACCCGTTCACCTTGAATATCTGTTCGGTGATGATAGCCCCCCCAAAGATCGATGGGACACCAAGTGCTATCACCGTAACCACAGGGATCATGGAGTTACGTAGCACATGCTTCATGACCACGACGCTTTCGGACATGCCTTTAGCCCTCGCAGTCCGCACATAATCCATCCCCAGATTGTCCAGCATGGAGGCACGCATATATCGGCTGACCTGTGCAGTGGTTTGCAGTGCCAGCACCATGACAGGCATGATCATTTGGCGGAGTTGGAAAACGAAGCTGTCCCAGTCGTTGACCACATGGGTCGTATCGTAGATCGACGGCAGCCATCTCAGCTGGACCGAGAAGATCACGATCAATAACACGCCCGAAAAGAAGGGAGGCACCGAAAAACCAATCATCGAAATGAATGTACCTGCTTGATCGAAAACCGAATATTGGCGGTACGCACTGATGATGCCAATTGGCAGAGCAATCAGAACGCCGACGACGTAAGACATGGCAACAACCCACAGTGTCTGCGGCAGCCGCTGAGCGATCACGTCAAAGACAGGGCTGCGTGACTGGAAACTGATGATGCGCTGAGCGCCGTCGGCGAAGTTGGTGCCGAACGCATTGTCGATCCAGTATTGTGGCTCGACGATGAAGAACTGGTTGAGCCATAGCGGAAAGCGGACATACCAAGGTTCACCCAAACCCAAGGCCTCGCGCATTTGCTGGCGCACTTCGGGCGGTATCGACAATGGCATATTGGCCATCGGATCGCCTGGAGCGAGTTCGAGCAACATGAAGATGACAAAAGCAATGAACAAAAGCGTCGGGATCGACATAAGCAATCTGCGAAGGGTGTAGGTCAGCATTGCGACGCCTCAGGTCAGGACTTTAGGGTGGAGTGTAAGCCGGGGATAACCCCGGCTTATGTAGAGTGGGTGGAACCCACATTTGGTTTACTTACTCGCTGACACGGTACCAGTCAGAAACGTTCCAAAGCTCGGAGTCCCACGTGTTCAGGATGACGCCACCCAAGCTGTTGGCGTGGGCCGATACACGACCGCGATCAACCAACGGTACGATGATGTTGCTGTTTTTGGTCATCATGTCGTTGAGTTCTTTGGCAATACGGCCACGTTCATCCAGATCAGCGGTGGCTGCCAGTTCGGCCCAGAGAGCATCGTAACCCTCATCGCAGTACCGGTTGATATTTTCGCCCTGCCACTGCGTATCAGGAGACGGTATTTTGTCGCAAAGATAGGCTCCGAGATAGGCCTGTGGGTCTGTGCCGGGGAAGTTGTTGGCATACATCTCCACGTCTGCATAGAAGCGCTGGAAGGTGTCAGGGCTGCCAGGGTCGCCGCCGAAATAGACACCACCGTCGATGTTGCGCAACTCGGTTTCGACACCGATGCTTTCCCACCACTCTTTAATCAGCGCCTGGAAATCCTGCCGGACAGCATTGGTTGATGTCTGATAAAGCATTGACAGGCGTACGCCGTCCTCGTTGACGCGTACCCCGTCTGGGCCGGGGGTGAAGCCTGCTTCGTCCAGCAGCGCTGCTGCGCGTTCCAGATCTTGGGTCAAACAGGCGGTGTTGTCAGACGCAAAGAGTTCCGGTGCTGGTACGAGGTTGCAGGTCGGCCGCCCTGCTTCGCCATATCCGATCTCTACCAGAAGATTCCGGTCAATTGCGATGGAGAGTGCTTCGCGCACCCGTGCATCGGTCAGGAACGGATGTGGAGCCTCAATTGTCGACCGTACGCCTTCTGGCTGGTCGGGGGATGGATCAGTCAGGTTCATTTCGATCCGCTCGACCAAGGTTCCAAAGGCGGCAATGGGTACGCCTTGGCCACCTGCTGCCATGCCTTCGATCACATCCGGGGCTAGTTGCAAGTTCCACGCATAGTCAAATTCCCCCGTTTCCATCACTGCGCGGCCTGCGGCTGTAGCATCGCCGCCACCTTTCAAGGTAACCGAAGCAAAAGCGGGCTTGTTTGGATCGCGATAGTTTTCGTTCGCTTCGTATTGGACGACGTCGTTCACGCGGAAGTCAGTAACAACGAATGGCCCGGTGCCGATGGGGCCAAAGTTTGCTTCGGTGCATTCCGGCGCGCGCGGTCCAAGGCAATCCGCGAATTGTGCTGCCTGAAGGATCGGAGATTCCTGGCCCACAAATGCCTGATAAGGGTTGGGTGCCGGAGCATTGAAGGTAACCGTAACGGTTTTATCATCCACGACTTCGACATTTTCGATATTGGCGAATTTAGCCCCCTGCGCGCATCCGCCGCCTTCTGCCGTGCAGTATTCCCAAGTGAATTGGACATCACGCGCGGTGACTGGGGTTCCGTCCGACCAAACCACGCTTGGGTCGATGTTCCATGTGATCGAGGTCAAATCCTCGGAAACGCCGCCATTTTCCAGTGTTGGAATGTCGGTGGCGAGGTAAGGCACCATAATGCCTTCTTCGTTGTAACGGGCCAATGGTTCCAGCGCGAGACTGGCCGCCTCAATATCCTTTGTGCCACCCGAAAGGTAAGGGTTCAGCGTCGAAACCGCCTGCCAATAGATAATATTGACGTTGCCATCCCGACCACGTTCGCCTTCGTGCCCGTCGGCGTAAGCCATCGGGGTCAAGGCGACACAGGCTGCCGCTCCCATCAGGGCTGTTTTGAGTTTCATGTTAAGCTCTCCTTGTTGGTGCTCTCTTGTGCCTCGTGGCCTGCCGTTGGATCGGCAGTGTCATTGTAAAGGTGGCAGGCGGTGAACCGGCCCGGTTTGACCTCACGGTACTCCGGTTCGACCTGTTTGCAGATATCCATGACCGACGGGCAGCGGGTGCAGAAATTGCAGCCCTGCGGCGGGTTGGATGGGGATGGAACGTCGCCTTTGAGGATGATGCGTTCGACCTTACCTTCAAGGCTGGGGTCAGGTTCGGGCACCGCTGACAGCAGCGCCTTGGTGTAGGGATGTAGTGGGTCGGCATAAAGCGCCTCGCGCGGGGCAAGTTCGACGACCTTGCCAAGATACATCACCGCAACGCGGGTGGCGATGTGCCGGACCATGGACAAGTCGTGGCTAATGAACAGGTAGGTCAAGCCGAACTGATCCTGCAAGTCTTCCAGCAAATTCACGACCTGCGCCTGAATGGACACGTCGAGCGCTGCAATGGGTTCGTCGCAGACGATGAATTTGGGGTTGAGCGCGAGCGCCCTTGCGATGCCAATCCGCTGCCGCTGGCCGCCGGAGAACGCGTGCGGATAGCGTTTAGCGAACTTGCGGTTCAGGCCGACGGCATCCATCAATTCGCCAACTTTGTCGCGTTTTTCTTTCTCGGACAGTTTAGTATGCTCGTCGAGCGGTTCCTTGATGATCGCCTCAACCGTCATGCGCGGGTTGAGCGAGGCTTGCGGGTCCTGAAACACCATTTGCATGGTCGGGCGCATGGGGCGGAGTTTGGGTTGTGGGGCGCTGCCGATCTCTTGACCGTCAATGTTGATCTGGCCGGATGTAATATCGTAAAGACGCAACACAGCCCGGCCGCAGGTGGATTTACCACAACCGCTTTCACCAACAAGGCAAAGCGTTTCGCCTTCCATGACGTCAAAGCTCACGCCATCAACGGCTTTCACCTCTCCCACGCGGCGACGCAGAAGGCCTGCGTAGATCGGGAAATGCATCTTCAGGTCACGTACGCTGACCAGCGGTTTGCGGGTTTCGTCAAGCATCGCGTGGCCCTCCGGTACGAGCGTCGAAGAAACAGGCCGCGTCATGGCCGTTGCCCAGATCGTAGCGGGGCGGGTTTTCCTGTTGGCAGCGGTCAAAGGCTACATCGCAGCGATCCCGAAAAGGGCAGGCGCTAGGGGCGTCCATCATGATGGGGGGCTGTCCTTCGATGATGGTAAGTCTTGCGGCCCGTTCACCATGAATGGTGGGGATCGTTTTCAGCAGGGCGCGGGTGTATGGGTGCTGGGGATTCTTGAACAGTTCTTTTACGGGAGCGTGCTCCACGACCTGACCGCCATACATCACGATCACGCGGTCTGCGATACCGGCAATGACGCCCAGATCATGTGTGATCCAGATCACAGCCATGCCCAGTTTGCTGCGCAAATCCTTCATCAGATCAAGGATTTGCGCCTGAATGGTCACGTCGAGCGCAGTGGTTGGCTCGTCCGCGATCAGTACTTTGGGATCACAGGCCAAAGCGATTGCGATCATCACTCGCTGTCGCATACCACCAGAAAACTGGTGAGGATAATCCTTGAGCCTTTGTGCCGCATCGGGGATGCCTACCAGTTCCAAAAGTTCTTTCGCTCGTACTGCTGCCTGACGTTTGTTCAGGCCCATATGCTTGCGCAGCGGCTCCATGATCTGGTTGCCAACGTTGAAAACAGGGTTAAGGGAGGTCATCGGATCCTGAAAAACGAATCCGATTTTGCCACCCCGCACCTGGCGCAGCGTTTCGGGGTCAACCTGTAACAAATTCTTGCCGTCAAAGGTCACGCTGCCCCGCTCCACTTGGGCAGGCGGCGACGGCAGGAGGCCCAGCAACGACATCATCGTTACGGACTTGCCAGACCCACTTTCCCCCACAACCCCGAGCAGTTCGCCGGGTTTGAGCGCAAAACTGACATCGTTGACCGCGTGAACGTCACCGGCCCGTGTTTGAAATATAGTTTTGAGACCCCGGACATCGAGGACAGGCAGCGCCCCATCGGGCATATAGAACCTCCCAGTTGGTTCTGACTTCTTTTTGTGCGCTACGATTTGCGCAGTTTTGTGGCAACTGCTCAAACGGTAGCACCAATTTCTGATCCCGCAAGCCGATTCCTGTTTGCGCCTCTCGCTGGAAGCGGCAACAGTGCTTGTGCTGCTGAATTGTGTGGCAGTTCCCCACTCGGTGGCATGGTGTAAAGGATCAACAGATGAGACTAACGGCCAGAGACCTAATGGATCGCTTGGTCGCCTTTCCGACAGTGAGTACAGAAAGCAATCTGGAGCTCATTGATTTTGTTGAGGAATATCTTGCTGGTTTTGGTATCACAGCCGTCAGAGTGCCCAATGAAGACGGACAAAAGGCCGCTCTCTATGCCCATGTCGGCCCAGAGGTCGAAGGCGGTGTCGTCCTGTCGGGCCATACCGATGTTGTGCCGGTCACTGGCCAGAGCTGGGACACCGATCCGTTTCAGGTGACCCAACGTCATGGCAAGCTGTACGGGCGCGGTACTTGCGACATGAAAGGCTTTAATGCCTTGGCTTTAGCCGCCGTTCCTTTGGCCCTTGAGCGTGGCATCAAACGCCCGCTTCAAATTGCGCTGAGCTATGACGAAGAGATTGGCTGCACCGGTGCGCCACCCCTGATCGACCATATGGTCAGCCACGGTATGCCGCGGGCCGATACCGTTTTAGTTGGCGAGCCATCAATGATGAAACTTGTCATCGGACATAAGGGCGGCATTGGCTATAGTATGCATTTTCAAGGGTTTGAGGTGCATTCTTCGCTTGCCCCGACAGGGGTGAGTGCGATCATGATGGCGGCCAAGCTGATCGATTGGGCCAATCAGGTCAACCAAGAGAACGCGAGCAGGGAACCGGGGCTACTTGCTGCGGATTTCGTTCCGCCCTACACCACTTTGCATGTAGGCAAAATCAGTGGTGGAACGGCACATAACATCACCGCCAAGGACTGTCATTTCAGCTTTGATTTTCGCATTGTCCCCGGTGAAGACGCACCGACATGGCAAGCCCGTTTCCTGGAAAAGGTGGCGGAGATCGAGGCGGAGATGAAATCCGTTCGGTCAGAGGCCGGGATCAGTGCAGAGTTACTTTTCGACGTACCGGGCCTTGTGCCGGAAGAGGATGGCAAAGCAGAGGCTTTGGTGCGCCGTTTGACCGGCGATAATGCGCATGATGTGGTCAGCTATGGCACCGAGGCGGGACATTTTCAGGGACGGGGATATTCTGTCGTGATTTGTGGACCGGGTGACATCGCGCAGGCGCACCAGCCCAATGAATACATTACCGTTGAGCAGTTCCATCAGGGCGAGGCTTTCATGGAACGATTGATCGCTGATTTGGCAGCCTGATGTTTCCCATTCAGGCGTCTCAACCAGCGGCCTTTACCGCCGATTTGCCTGATCAGGCTGATGTGGTTGTCATAGGCGGCGGCATCATTGGCGTGATGACGGTTTGGGAACTGACCCGTGCCGGTATCAACGCGGTTTTGATGGAGAAGGGGCGCATTGCAGGCGAACAGTCGTCGCGCAACTGGGGTTGGATCAGGGCGCAGGGACGCGACATTGCCGAACTCTCGATCATGCTGGAAGCGCAGGCGATGTGGACCGAGATAGTGAAAGAAACCGGCGACATCGGTTTGCAGCAGACAGGAACATTGTATCTGGCCGACAAGCCGGACGAAATTGATCGCTATCAAGCATGGCTGGATGAGGCTGCGACCTATCAAGTCAGCAGCCGGATATTGGACAGCGCGCAGGTCGCCGACTTGATGCCGCTGGCCGCGCGGCGTTGGGCGGGCGCGCTTTATACGCCAACAGATTTGCGGGCAGAGCCATGGTTGACCGTTCCGGCATGTGCCAAAGCAGCGGAACGGGCTGGGGCCGTAATTGTAGAGGATTGCGCGGTTCGCCTTCTGGATCTGGAAGCTGGTCGGATCAAAGGTGTTATGACAGAGAAGGGGCTGATCAGGACATCGTCGGTCGTTTTGGCGGGGGGTGCCTGGTCATCGCTGTTCCTGCGTCGGCATGGTGTTAGCATCCCACAACTGTCGGTCCGGGCAACGGTAGCGCAGACGGAGGCCTTGCCCGATGTGTTTGCCGGCGGGGCTGTTGATAGCCGTTTGGCTTGGCGACGGCGCGAGGATGGCGGGTATTCACTGGCGCCCTCAGGGTTTCATGAGTTGTTTGTGGGGCCTGATGCGTTTCGCGCTTTGCGTGGCTATGCACCACAACTGATCAAGGACCCGTTGGGCACACGGTTGTTGCCTGCCGCGCCCAAAGGCTATCCCGATGCGTGGGGAACACCGCGTAAATGGGCGGGTGATGAGGTCAGCCCTTTTGAAAGAATGCGTGTGCTGGACCCGGCCCCGAACAAGGGCAAGGTGAACAGACTCGCCCGTGATTTTAGCGCGACGTTCCCAAATGTAGGCGAGACGAAGATTAAGAGCGCGTGGGCCGGGATGATTGATACGATGCCCGATGTCGTTCCTGTCGTGGATACCTGTGATGCGATACCGGGCCTGACGATCTGCACGGGCATGTGTGGTCATGGGTTTGGCATTGGGCCAGGAATGGGGCGGATCGCGGCGCGTCTTGCTACTGGGCGCGACACGGGGCACGACCTGACGCGTTTCCGATTTTCGCGGTTTTCTGATGGTAGCAAGCTGGTTTTGGGTCCGAACCTCTAGCGGTTTCGCTGCGGTGGGCTATGTTTGGAAGATAGCCATTGAAGCCGAGGAACCCAATGCCCGTCAAAAACCGCTTTGCAGAACTTCTTCCTGAAATCACCGCTTGGCGGCGGGATTTACATGAGAACCCCGAGCTTTTGTTTGAAACACACCGGACTGCCGGCATTGTCGCTGACAAGCTGAAGGAATTCGGATGTGACGAGATTGTCACCGGTGTTGGACGGACCGGCGTTGTTGGTGTGATCAAGGGCAAGACGGATACGGCGGGCAAGGTTATCGGCCTGCGTGCGGATATGGACGCATTGCCGATCCACGAACAAACGGGGCTTGAATATAAATCCAAGGTCGACGGTGCCATGCATGCCTGCGGCCACGATGGCCATACGGCGATGTTGTTGGGGGCGGCGAGATACCTGGCCGAGACGCGAAATTTTGACGGAACCGTGGTCGTGATCTTCCAGCCCGCCGAAGAAGGCGGCGGTGGCGGCAAAGAAATGTGCGACGAAGGCATGATGGACCGATGGAACATTCAAGAGGTCTACGGCATGCACAACTGGCCGGGTAAACCTGTAGGGGCATTCTCGATCCGTCCGGGCGCGTTCTTTGCGGCGGCTGACCAGTTTGACATCGTGATCGAAGGCAAAGGCGGCCACGCTGCAAAACCACATGAAACGGTGGATTCTACGCTGGTTGCGGCCCACGTTGTCACGGCCCTCCAATCCATCGCCAGCCGGAACGCGGACCCGGTGGATCAGGTCGTCGTATCGGTGACATCGATTGAATCGTCTTCCAAGGCGTTCAATGTCATTGCGCAGAAAGTGTTCATGAAGGGAACAGTGCGAACCTTGTCGCCGGAAATGCGCGATCTGGCGGAAAAGCGACTAAAAGAGATTTCTGAGGGAACAGCGGCGGCATTTGGGGCCAAGGCCGATGTGACCTATTACCTTGGTTATCCGTGCATGGTGAATCATGATGATCAGACCGCGTTTGCGGCAGAGGTTGCGAAATCGATATCAGGTGACTGTGAAACAGCCCCGCTGGTGATGGGCGGTGAGGACTTTTCCTATATGCTGGAAGAACGCCCTGGCGCGTATATTCTTGTGGGCAACGGCGATAGCGCGTCTGTCCATCACCCGGAGTACAATTTCAACGATGATGCAATCCCTGCGGGGTGCAGTTGGTGGGCCGAAATAGTTGAACAGCGGATGAAGGTAGCTTAGGAGGGCGACTCAACCCTAGCGAAAGGCGAGTCTTTGAAGTTTCCGCGTGTTTTTAGGTCATTGATCGTTGTGACCGCACTTATGTTCCCCGCACAATCAAGTGCTTTGGAAGTTGTTGTAGATCAAAGTTTTAACGGTATCCGGTTCGATTGGGATCGAACAGGGGATATGTTGATCCGGTACCGCCCCGTAATCCACGAGGGTGAGCTTCATGTCTGCGGTGCCTATAGCAACCGGGGCGGTCGCACATTCGTTCGTTTGGGGCGTGAGGTTATGCGTCAGGCGTCTGCGTCCGTGTCGGGCTCGACCGTCGTTCGAAATCTTAGTTTCTTTAATGTTGTTTCCAATGCGAACAACAGCAATGGCCTGGAAGGTCAGGTTGCGAATTGCGTCAATACAGGACGCGCTGCGACAGCTGCCGAGTTGGGTACATTTGAACTGAACGTTCGCGACGGCAAATATCGGGTGCGGTAGATATGGCTCAGGGCGGGACTAGCCGCCCACAGTCATCCGGCACAACACGGTGTTGTCCAGCACCAGATCGTCGCTCCAGATGAATTCAGCGGCACTGCTCCATTCTATCTCGTGGTAGCCATCTTTGGGGGCTACGGCGGCAGATGAATGGACAGTGGCTTGATCCCAGTCGCTGTCGTCAAAATCAGGTGCTGTCCAGTCAGCGGGAATCTCTTCCGTGACAGATGCACAGGCGCCTTCGCCCTCGACCGGGTTTGCAGAAGCCGCACAGGTTGCTGGGTCAACTGGTGCCGTATGAACTGTCTTGCAGCGCCAGTCGGCATTGGTTGCGGCTAGTAAATCACCGGTTTCTGCATTTCTGAACTGTGCGATGGCTCCACCATCACCGGTCTGCTGCCGATCGGTGCCGATGTATTCCAGGCCGGTGTCGTTTTCTTTAAAGTCGCGGAATTCGAATGCCAAAGTCATTGGGAGGTCGGCGTTGAAACCGATGCTGTCTGCATTGAAAGAACGCTCTGTCATGTAGGGCGTGCTGTCTTCGAAAACGGGGGTTCCATTCACCGAAAGAAAGAACCAGTTATCGACCCATATATCCCCAACGATCGCGGTATCGCCTTCGGTCTGGATCAAGTAATCCTGTGCCGTGGCGGGCAGGGCCAGTAGGCAAAGGACCATAGCGGAGCCGGTCAAATGCATTGGATCTTCCTTTCGGTAAGAGGCAAAGCTTTAACGTATGGAGCGACTATTTCCGTCGTGTTAGCCGCCGGTATGGCTCATGTGGCGGCTGACCTGGCCATCAACTTTCTGACGCGAATAGTCAAAATCGTGGCCCTTGGGTTTGAGCGCGATGGCGGCACGAATGGCATCTTCCAGCGCATCGTCTGCCTCTGACGCGCGAAGTGGGCCGCGCAGGTCGGAATGACCTTCCTGACCGAGGCAAGTATAGATCTCACCTGTGCAGGTGATCCGCACCCGATTGCAGCTTTCACAGAAATTATGCGACAGCGGGGTGATGAAGCCGATTTTCTGGCCCGTTTTTTCGACGCGAACATAACGTGCGGGGCCGCCCGTGCGTTCAGGTAGTTCGGTCAGGGCACTCCTCGTTTCCAGTTCTGCACGCAAATCTTTGAGCGACCAGTATTGGCCAAACCGGTCTTCGTTGCCCAGATCGCCCATTGGCATGACTTCGATGAATGTCAGGTCAGCGTCGCGGGTGGCGCACCAGTCAGTGAGCGTATGCAACTCGCCCTCGTTAAAGCCTTTCAGGGCGACCGTGTTGATTTTCACCCGCAACCCGGCATTTTGGGCGGCATCGATCCCGCGTAGTACCTGCGGCAAACGTCCCCAGCGGGTGATGTCGGCGAATTTTTTCTCATCCAGCGTATCCAGTGAGACATTGATGCGCCGGACGCCTGCGGCGTAGAGGTCATCCGCGAATTTTTCGAGCTGACTGCCATTAGTGGTTAACGTCAACTCTTGCAGCGCTCCGTTATCGAGATGCCGAGACATGCTGCGAAAGAAGGTCATGATATCGCGACGCACCAAGGGCTCGCCCCCGGTGATACGCAGTTTACGCACACCAAGGTGGATGAAAGCCGAACAAAGACGGTCCAGTTCTTCCAGCGTCAGAAGGTCTTTCTTGGGTAGGAACGTCATATTTTCCGACATGCAGTAGACGCAGCGAAAATCGCAACGATCCGTAACAGATACCCGCAGGTATTCGATGGCGCGTGCGAAAGGATCGATCAGTGGTGTGGTCATGGAATGAAGGTAAGGGTGGGCCAACGGTTGCGCAAGCGTGATCGAAGGGGTTGTCAGCGTGATGCACCCGAAATACCGTCACTTTCATGAAATGGACTATGCTATTGCCAATTGTCGCTGTGGTTGGCTGCGCCGAGGGTTTTTCCGGCGGAGCGCTTGATCAACCCGTTGAGACAGCGACGGTTGTGACACCGACCTTAGATCCGACGCCGGCACCACCTCCGCCGACAGGTGCGACCACGGTTGATGAATTCGATACCACCACGCAAGAGGATCGCGCCGCAGCCATAGCGGCATCCGAACCGGAAGGTGAGCAGGAATTGGGCACAACCATCGCCGCACTGGGGCCGCCGACCGAACCCGGGATTTGGTTGAAAACGCCTCTGGTATCGGAGTTGACACAAGGCCGGGTCGAATATCCGGGTAATGGCAAATCCGTGAACCTGGAGTTGCGGCCTTCTGGTGGGGCGGAAGGGTCGGGTAGTCAGATATCTCTGGCGGCGATGCGGTTGCTGGAGGCACCTTTGACGGGGTTGCCCGAATTGGTGGTTTATCAAAGGTAGGCCGTCGAGGTGGCTTCTACTGTGCGCTTTGAAGCTTTCAAAGGTTTGACACACGTCAAATTTCACGATGGATTAGATACAACGATAACTCGGTTTCCAGCCAATCAGTCAAATCAGGGGACAGAATAAACTAATGGGGTGACCAGCATTCCATGCTTTTTTCTCATTCCCTGAGTTTCCGTGACGCCTCTTTCACTGCAAATGGTTTCATCGCATCGCTGTGCCGGTCCAGAAACGCCTGCACCCGGGCCGGGTCGTGTTTGGACAATTCCCGCAGCCACCACGCAACGGCTTTCTGAATGAACCAATCATCGTCAGTGACATAGGTGGCGGCCCATTCGAGCACGCGGTCTCGTGTCTCTATTTCGTGGGGCTTGGGGTGATTTTGTTTTGTCCAAGGCAGTGTCATCACCAAAGCCGCCCGGCGGGTCCACATGTGGTCGGACCTTGTCCAGTCTTCGACTTGGTTCAGTCGGGTGGGGTCCGCGACCAGCCGTTTCTGGCCAGCGATGCTCGCGTGGTCCGCCACGGCCCATGCGTCGAAATCTGGCACCCAAGAGCTGATGAGAGTCCACGCCTGGTTGTCATCTGGTCGGATACGGGCCTGGGTCAGCAGTTTGGCGGCAGCGATACGGCCTTCGTGGATATTGGTTTTCCAGAGATCCGCGGCAAGTTGCAGGCGAGTATCAAGGTCGACCGCAGCGCGCCATTCTTTTACGTGGGTATCGATGACCGGGTTGGCGACGCCCATATAGGGACGATCGATCTTATGGTAGGCCCGCATCTCGATTGCCTTTTGTGCATCGCCGCCGAGGGCAGCAATGGCGTCATCAACGTTCATTCCACGGTCACGGATTTCGCGAGGTTGCGGGGTTGGTCCACATCCGTCCCTTTGGCGACGGCTGTGTGATAGGCTAGCAGCTGCGCCGGCACGGCGTAGAGGATGGGTGCGAGAAATGGGTCGACCTCCGGCATGATGATGGTTTCCCAAACACCCACACCAGCCTCATCCGCCCCTTTCTGATCAGTGATCAGCAGCACCTTTCCGCCGCGTGCCATGACCTCTTGCATGTTCGATATCGTTTTGTCGAACAGAGCGTCGCGTGGGGCCATGACGATGACGGGGACGTGTTTGTCTACTAGCGCGATTGGCCCATGTTTCAGTTCACCAGACGCATACGCTTCGGCGTGGATGTAGCTGATTTCTTTCAGCTTTAGTGCACCTTCGTGGGCGAGTGGATACATCGCTCCGCGTCCCAAAAAGAGGATATCGCGTGCTTCAGCCAGTTTGCGAGAAATCTTGTCGGTTTTGTCTTGAATGCTGAGGGCTTGGTTCAAAAGACCTGGGAGGGCTTTGATTTGGACGAGTTTCTCTGCCAAGGCGTTGTCGTCGATCCGTCCCCTTTGATGCGCAGCTTTGAGCACCAGAAGGGCCAGAGTGGTCAACTGACAGGTAAAGGCTTTGGTTGAAGCCACCCCGATTTCGGTGCCAGCGAGGATTGGCAAAGGTAGGTCGCTTCCGCGAGCGATGGAGCTTTCGGGTACATTTACGACCGACACGATCTTGGCGGCCTTGCCCTCCATGTAGCGCAGGGCGGCGAGGGTATCTGCTGTCTCGCCTGACTGGCTGACGAACAGGGCCACGGTGCCTTGTGTCACGGGCGGTTCGCGGTAGCGGAATTCGGACGCGACATCGACCTCGACGGGGATACCCGCCACCTGTTCAAACCAGTATTTGGCAACCATGCACGCATAGAATGCTGTGCCGCATGCGACCATGCTCAGCCGTTCAATTTGCGTGAAATCAAGGCCCGGTTCGGGCAGGGTGATGCTGTCGCCATCGATGTAATGGCTAAGCGCGCCTTGCAGCACGGTGGGCTGTTCGGCGATTTCCTTGGCCATGAAATGCTTGTAGCCGCCTTTATCGACCCGCGCGGTATCGATCTGGATGACGCGAACGGGCCGGTTGGCGATGTTGCCACCCTTGTCGCGGATTTCAACGGAATTGCGGGTGACGATGGCCCAGTCGCCTTCTTCCAGATAGGTGATCTGGTCGGTCAAGGGGGCAAGTGCGATGGCGTCGGACCCCACGAACATTTCACCAGTTCCATGGCCGATGGCCAGCGGTGAACCTTTGCGGGCGGCGATGATCAAGTCATCCTCGCCCTCGAACAGAAAACAAAGTGCGTAGGCACCTTCGAGCCGGGCAATGGTTTGTTCGGCAGCGTCACGGGGGCTGAGCCCTTGGTCAAGGTAATGCTGGGCGAGCAGGGCGACGGTTTCGGTGTCTGTGTCAGTTTCGTAGCCGATGCCTTGATCCGCCAGAAATTCGCGCAACTCGCGGAAGTTTTCAACGATGCCGTTATGGACAACGGCTACGTCCTTTGCCTTATGGGGATGTGCGTTGTCGGTCGATGGCGCGCCATGTGTGGCCCAGCGAGTGTGGCCGATCCCGGCCTTGCCGGCCAGCGGGTCGTGGACGAGCAGGTCGGAGAGGTTGATCAGCTTGCCGACAGCCCGCCGGCGGTCAAGCGTCTGCCCGTTGATTGTTGCAATACCCGCGCTGTCATAGCCGCGATATTCGAGCCGCTTGAGCGCCTCGACCATGATGGGGGCCGCTTCGTGATTGCCCAGGACGCCGATGATGCCACACATGGTTTAGGACCCCTTTGCTTTGAGCGCTTTAAGTTTCTCGAAGAACCGGGTCGCAAAACCCGGCTTGTTTGATTGCTGGGCGCGGGCCACAGCGAGGTCGCCGGGCGGTACGTCTTTGGTGACGACTGAACCGCTGGCGGTCATGGCACCGTCGCCAATACTGATCGGAGCGACGAGCATGGTGTTGGAGCCGATGAAAACCTCTGCTCCGATATTTGTCTGGTGTTTGAAAACGCCATCGTAGTTGCAGGTGATCGTACCCGCACCTATGTTGCTGCGTTCGCCGATCTGTGCGTCGCCAATGTACGAGAGGTGATTGACCTTGGCCCCTTCAGCGATCTGGGCGTTCTTGACCTCGACGAAATTGCCGATCTTGACGTCTTCAGCCAGTTCCGCGCCGGGGCGGAGCCTCGCGTAGGGGCCGACAACGGCGCCGCGCGAGATATGGCAACCTTCGAGATGCGAGAAGGCGCGGATCGTGGTCCCGGATTCAATGGTGACGCCGGGACCGAAGACCACGTTGGGTTCGATGATTGTATCGCGCCCGATGACGGTGTCATGGGCGAAAAATACTGTTTCGGGGGCGGTCAGTGTGACGCCGCCCTCTTGGGCCGCCTGACGAGTCCGGTTTTGGAAAAGCGCCTCTGCCGCGCTGAGTTCGGCACGGGAATTGATGCCAAGAGTTTCTGCCTCGTCACAGCGAACGACAGTGGCGGTCAGACCTTTGGAACGGGCGATCCCGATGATGTCAGTCAGATAGTATTCGCCAGCGGCATTGTCGTTGCCAACAGCATTGACGAGTTCGAAGAGTGTGTCTGCCTTGGCTGCAACCACGCCGCTATTGCAAAGGTTTACGGCACGTTCTTCTTCGTTTGCGTCTTTGTATTCCACGATCCGGTCAAGTTGATCGGTTTTCATGATCAGGCGACCATAGCGACCGGGATCGGCAGCCTCAAACCCCAGAACGACCACATCATGGGTCAGCCGTGCTGCAGCCATGGCTGCGAGCGTTTCGGGGCGGACAAAGGGCGTATCACCGTAAAGGACAATTGCGTCTCCGTCGAAACCTTTCAGAGCTTCGCGAGCTTGCGCGACTGCGTGACCGGTGCCGTGTTGTTCCTTTTGAAGAGCGGTGTGGATATCCGGATCATAGCTTTTGGCAGCTTTTTCAACAATTTTGGCACCGTTGCCTGCAACGATGACTATCTGTTCGGGGTCCAACGCCGCCCCAGATTTCATCGCATGGATCAGCATTGGCGCGCCGCCGATTTGGTGCAGAACTTTGGGCAGGTCGGAATTCATTCTCGTCCCCATGCCCGCCGCCAAGATAATCAAAGCTGTTGCCATATGCCCCACCGTTTATCGTTTTTTCTGGTCTTCTAACGGACTGCCCCATTTTCACAAGGGTTGGGGCTTCACTTCACCTTTCGTATCGTTACAGAGAACGGGGTGCTTTGCAAAATATGGATGGTCGATGCGGACAGTGATTTTTGATTTGGATGGCACCTTGGCAGATACCAGTGGTGACCTGATCGCTGCAGCCAACCACTGTTTTCGCGGGCTCGGTTTGGGTGATTTGCTGGACGCTACGACCGATGCGGCGACAGCGTTGCGCGGCGGGCGGGCGATGCTCAATTTGGGGTTTTCGCGTGTGGATGGTGTCGCGGAGGATGAGGTTGACCGTCAGTATCCGATACTACTGGCTGCATATGCGCAGGATATCGACAGGCATACAGTGCTCTATCCTGGTGCGATGGAAGCGGTCGAGGCATTGAGATCGGATGGATATGCCGTGGGCATCGCCACCAACAAGCCCGAAGGGTTGGCCGAAAAGCTGATGCGAAGCCTAGGCGCGCGGGATGCCTTTGCCTCGCTCATAGGGGCGGATACCTTGCCGGTGCGCAAACCAGACCCCGAGCATCATTTTGAGGCCGTGCGTCGTGCGGGAGGTGATCCGGCAAAATCGTTGTTGGTGGGGGACACAGCGACTGATCGTGACACGTCGCGCAATGCCGGGGTGCCTTCGGTTCTGGTGACCTTTGGGCCGGGGCGCGATGATGTGCTGGCGCTTGATCCTGAGGCAACGATTGATTGCTTTGCTGATTTGCCGGGGGTTGTGCGGCAGTTGATCGGCTGATCTGGTCTTATCACAGGGGCGTAACTGGACAGAACTCACCCATTGACGCGGTGGCAGGCAGCACCCCAAGATGACGTCATGACAGAACGCTTTACCGGCAGTTTTACGCAACAGGAGCCGATCCCTGATGACGCGATAGCAGCAGCAAATGCCGTGATGCGGCACGGGCGGTTGCACCGTTACAATACGGTCGAAGGTGAGGTTGCAGAGACTGCTCTTCTTGAGGAGGAATTCGCTACCCTTGTGGGTGCCAAGTACTGCCTCGCGGTAGCGTCTGGTGGCTATGCCATGACCACTGCCTTGCGGGCTTGCGGTGTTGGTCATGGCGATAAGGTGTTGACCAATGCCTTTACACTGGCCCCTGTGCCCGGGGCGATAGCGGCTGTGGGTGCAGAGCCCGTCTTTGTGGGTGTGACCGAGGATCTGGTGATTGATCTGGATCATCTGGCTGCCAAGCTGGATCAGGCGCAGGCGCTTTTGTTGAGCCATATGCGCGGTCACATCTGCGATATGGAGCGGCTCATGGCGTTATGCGACACCGCCGGTGTGGCGGTGATCGAGGATTGTGCGCATACAATGGGAGCGGCTTGGAACGGCGTCCCAAGTGGGCGTTGGGGGCGGTTCGGCTGTTACTCCACGCAGACTTACAAGCATATCAACTCTGGTGAGGGCGGGCTGCTGATCTGCGACGGTGCCGAGGATATGGCCCGCGCAATCATGCTGTCGGGCAGCTACATGCTGTTCGAAAAGCACCGTGCGGCTCCACCGCCCGAGACCTTTGCGCAGATCAAATATGAAACGCCCAATATCTCTGGCAGGATGGATAACCTACGGGCGGCGATCCTGCGGCCCCAGCTAAAGCGGTTGGCAGAGCAGGCCGAGCGGTGGAACGCCCGTTATCGGGTTTTGGAGAGCGGTTTGGCGGGTACACCCGGACTGCGCTTGACCGACAGGCCAGATGCGGAGCAATTCGTTGCTTCCTCGTTCCAGTTCTTGTTGTTGGACTGGACACCAGAGGCCGTGGCTGACGTACTGGGCAGATGTGCCGCGCGTGGGGTCGAACTGAAGTGGTTCGGTGGATCGGAACCTGTGGGGTTCACCTCGCGCTATGATAGCTGGCGCTATGCGGCGTCGCAGCCGATGCCCGCCAGCGACCGGGTGCTGGCGGGGGTCATCGACATGCGGCTGCCATTGACGTTTTCGCTGGAAGACTGCGCATTGATCGCGCGGATCATTCGAAGCGAGGTAGGCGCTGTTTATCAGGGACAGGTCGCCGCGGAGTAATCCAAGTTTTCCGTGGCAATCGCTGACAGTCTGAAATGACTCGACAATGCGTGTGTCGGTCCCGTAAAATGAACAAGCGTTCAATTCATGGGAGCAGCGATGTTTCACGCCTCAATGAGCTTCGATCTGGGCGAGGATGTGAATGCCTTGCGTGATATGGTCCACGGCTGGGCGCAAGAGCGGGTCAAGCCGCTGGCGGCTGAGGTTGATGCAAGCAATGCGTTCCCGCCCGACCTTTGGCCCGAAATGGGTGAACTTGGCCTGCTGGGGATCACCGTCGATGAAGATTACGGTGGTGCGGGCATGTCCTACCTTGCCCATACTGTTGCTATCGAGGAAATAGCGCGGGCCAGTGCCTCCGTCTCGCTGTCCTATGGGGCCCATTCAAACCTTTGCGTCAACCAGATCAAACTGAACGGAAATGATGAACAAAAGGCTAAATACCTGCCCGGACTGATTTCTGGGGCGCATGTCGGGGCTTTGGCAATGTCCGAAGCCGGGGCTGGTTCGGATGTGGTTTCAATGTCGTTGCGGGCGGAAAAGCGAAATGACCATTACCGGCTGAATGGCAACAAATACTGGATCACCAACGGACCTGATGCGGATACGCTTGTGGTCTATGCCAAGAGCGATCCGGATGCTGGATCAAAGGGGATTACCGCTTTCCTGATCGAAAAGGCCATGACCGGTTTTTCCACCGGCCCACATTTTGACAAGTTGGGAATGCGGGGTTCAAACACGGGCGAGCTGATCTTCGATGATGTTCGGGTGCCTTTTGAAAACGTGTTGGGCGAAGAAGGCAAGGGCGTTCAGGTGCTGATGTCAGGCCTTGATTATGAACGGGTGGTTCTGGCGGGCATCGGGCTTGGCATTATGGCCGCCTGTCTGGATGAGGTCATGCCTTATATTGTTAGCCGTAAACAGTTCGGGCAGCCCATCGGGAATTTTCAGCTCATGCAGGGCAAGATCGCCGATATGTATACCGCGATGAACTCGGCCCGCGCCTATGTTTATGAAGTTGCGCGCGCCTGTGATCGCGGAACTGTGACGCGGCAGGATGCGGCGGCGTGCTGTCTTTATGCCAGTGAAGAGGCCATGAAGCAGGCCCATCAGGCGGTGCAGGCGATGGGTGGCGCGGGGTTTTTGAATGACGCGCCAGTCGCGCGGTTGTTCCGGGACGCAAAGCTGATGGAGATCGGCGCAGGGACGTCTGAAATCAGGCGGATGCTGGTAGGCAGAGAATTGATGGGGGCGATGGGATGAGGTTGCTTGCCGCATTCATTTGCCTGCCAATTGGTGCGGCAGCAGAGATCAACGGAGATCATGCAGCTTTCGCAAGCTGTATCGTCGAATTATTGCAGCAGAATGAAGATAACTTCATGGCACCGATGGTGCTGCCGATCATATGTGGAGAACGCCACGTGCCCGTTCGACAATCATGCGCCTGGCCAGAATACCTTCCGCTGGATAGTCGCGCTGTCTGTATGACCCAGGACCATGCGTTTTGGCGTGATCAAATGAGCCGATTGGAGGCTGATGCTCTGGCGGACGGTCGGGGAGGGAGCGGGGGCCTTTACGACGCCGGATTGGAACGGTGTGATTTTGATCATGAGGATGCGGATGATCGCATGAATTGTGAGACCGAGCTCTTTTGGCGTACATCGATGGAGTTTATGTCAGCGCAGGCACAGGTCGATCTGGCGGAGTCGGTGGAATGAACCGGTTGGTCCACCCATGGCTATGACGCGTTTATATTACTTCCTCCCTTTGGGCGGTCTCGTTGTCTTTGCCGGCTACGTTGGCTTGCGCGCTGGCGATGTTCCCGGGGAGACCGAAATCATCAACCGGTACGCCTCAACCTATGTAGATACACTTAAGGATGGCGCCGCTGTGACCGATTGCGCGGCAACGTCCCATCCCAACGGTGCCGTTCGGATGGTTATCACCTGCACCCACCCCAGCGGTATTGTCACAAATTATTATGTCGGGCCCCGTGGAAACACGATCCCTGCCGATCAGATCAGGATGCCCGACGCATGAGATGGCAAATCGTTTATTCCATGATTGTGCTGGCGCGGGGTGCTGGTAAGAGTCGGCAGGTATTTATGACCAATAGGATTATCCTTAGATGAACGCCTCCCAGACTGCTGCATTCGATGGGGCGCTGACGCCGCGCCGTGTCTTTATTGTCTTTTCCACGCGGGATTTGCCTTATGCCAGCGTGTGTATTCAGGGCCTTTTGGCCAATGCAATTGAACCCGTTATCCTGCACCTTATTGTGGATGACACCGATGAAGTGGCCGAGATGAACGCGGCGCTTGTTCCGATGCAGGTGCGCGAGGCGCATGAGGTGAAGGTCATTGCAAAATCCGATATTGACCCCATCGCCGCGACCAGATTTGCCGATTATCCCAACCTGCTAGCCTTTCGCGAAGGACATCCTTGCTGGCGCAAGATCACCGATCCCTATTTGCTTTCCGAGCCGGGGGAAGAGATCATCGTTTTGGACCCGGATCTGTTCTTTCCCAATCCGTTTGCATTCGAACCGGCGCCCGAAACCGACATCCTGTTGATGCATCAGGGGCCAAATTGCCTGTTTCCGCCACGCGCGGTTGAGCGCGCTTTTGACGCGCAGATCAGCATGGCCGATCACGTGGATATTGGTGCGCTCTACACCCCGACCTCCGCCTTTGACCTGCCTTGGATGGACAAGCTGTTGGGCGACTTGGGCGTGATGGAATTCAAGAAATACATGCATATCGAGGCGATCGTCTGGTCGGCCATGTGCATGCATACCGGCGGTGCCTATCTGGATAGCTCTGCGTGGCGTTGCTGGCAAAAGGGTTATGTCAAACGGCTTTTGCTTGCTGTTGGTTTTTCCGGCAAGCGCTTGTTGAAGCTGGAACCACTAGCGGGGCTGAAATGCCTGCATGTCAGCGGCCCGTCGAAATACTGGGTGGTTGAGGCGCTGGGCGAGGGATCACTGACTTATACGGACAACCTGCAGGCCAAGCCGACGCCAAACCGCCCGGTTATTCCGTTCCCGCGCAGCAAGTTTGACCGTCTGCAGCGGATGAAAAAGGTGCTGTATGGGGCGGTCGGAAAGTCGCCGCCGAGCTGATCATGGATACAAATGCACCGCAAACCCCCGACCACGATAACCGCGCCATCCATGAAGAGGCTCTGGCGACGGTGTCCGCAGCCGCGAAGGCGGCGGCGCTGGGCGGTGGAGACGCAGCGCGGGCCCGTCATCTGGGCCGTGGTAAGATGCTGCCCCGCGACAGGGTGGCCGGGTTGCTTGATCCCGGATCGGCATTTCTGGAAGTCGGCGCGACCGCTGCACATGGAATGTATAATGGTGCCGCACCTTGCGCTGGCGTGATTGCGGGGGTTGGCCGTGTAAACGGCGTTGAGGTGATGGTCGTCTGCAACGACGCCACGGTGAAAGGGGGTACTTACTACCCCATGACCGTTAAGAAACACCTAAGAGCGCAGGAAATTGCTGAGGCATGTCATCTGCCGTGCGTTTATCTGGTGGATTCCGGTGGGGCCAACCTGCCCAATCAGGATGAGGTGTTCCCGGACCGCGACCACTTTGGGCGGATTTTCTACAATCAGGCGCAGATGTCGGCCAAGGGGATACCACAGATCGCGGTTGTCATGGGGTCTTGCACTGCTGGCGGTGCTTATGTGCCTGCAATGGCGGATGTGTCGATCATCGTGAAAGATCAGGGAACGATCTTTTTGGCCGGGCCGCCGTTGGTGAAGGCCGCGACGGGTGAGGTGGTATCAGCCGAAGATCTGGGTGGCGGCGATGTGCATACGCGTCTTTCTGGCGTTGCCGATTATCTGGCGGAAGATGACGCCCACGCGTTGGCGCTTGCCCGGCAGGCGGTGGCGTCATGTTCGCGGGAAAAAGCGATATCAGTCAAAAGGTTGGTGCCCGAACCTCCTGCGACTGATCCGGCGACGATGTTTGACGTGGTGCCCGCTGATCTGCGTACGCCTTATGACATTCGTGAGGTCATCAAGCGGATCGTGGACGGATCGCGCTTTGATGAATTCAAGGCCCGGTTCGGGGAAACACTGGTGACGGGTTTTGCCCATATTGACGGATGGCCTTGCGGGATTGTCGCCAATAACGGGGTGCTTTTTTCCGAAAGTGCGCAGAAGGGCGCACATTTTGTGGAATTATGCAGCCAGCGCCGCATTCCGCTGGTTTTTCTGCAGAATATTACCGGGTTCATGGTGGGCCAGAAGTATGAGAATGAGGGCATCGCCCGACATGGCGCCAAGATGGTGACGGCCGTTGCGACGACCTCTGTTCCCAAGATCACGATGGTTGTTGGTGGGTCGTTCGGTGCCGGAAATTATGGCATGGCGGGAAGGGCTTACAGCCCGAATTTTATGTGGTCCTGGCCGACTTCTCGGATATCTGTCATGGGCGGTGAGCAAGCGGCGGGTGTGCTGGCCACGGTCAGGCGCGATGCGATTGAGCGGGCTGGTGAGCATTGGTCGGCGGAGGATGAGGCGGCGTTCAAGCAGCCAACGATTGATATGTTCGACGAGCAATCCCATCCGCTTTATGCCTCGGCCCGGCTTTGGGATGACGGGATTATTGACCCGCGCAAAAGCCGGGAGGTTTTGGCGTTGTCGTTGTCCGCTGCGCTGAATGCGCCGATTGAGGAGACACGTTTTGGCGTGTTTCGTATGTGATTGATTTTATTTCATATAATGCTGTTCCGGTGTGGTCGGATAGGTGTCGGACTTTTGTCGGCAAAACGTCGGGCATCGGCGCGCGATGGATGCAGGGTTTGTTAACAATCTCGGTTGGAATGGTGAAGAAATGGTTTGTCTGGGGTTCGAGCCGAATGATGTCTGATGGGATCGTTTTGCCAGCGGTAAGTGTAAACGGGGCGGCAGATTTGGTCGGCGTTGCATCGGCAAAGTATCGGCGGACAGTTTTTCGAAGTGGTGGTTCCAGATGATCAAACGCCCATCCATCACAGACAAGATTATGGATCAATTGCCATCGCTCAAGCTGCCAACGCTTGGAAAGACCGTCGATATCCCGGTCTACGTGGTTCACAACAGCCCGGATGCGGAAGACTATTTCTTCATCTTCGACTTTGAGCAGTTTGTAGAGAGATCGCGTTCGGGCATGTTCGTGCGGCCTCGGCTTAGGGTTTGGGCGGGCCGCAACGATTTCGACAAACGCGCCTTTGCCCGTCAGTTCCGCGAAAGCTTTGCACAGGAGTTTGAGGCGGCGCGGGTCGCCCTGGGCAGCGGTGAAAACGGAAAGAGTGGGAGCGGTTGGTTTAGCTGGACCATGGGATTCGACATCTTGCCAGCTTTTGTGGCCCATGTTGTTTTACTGGTGGCGCTTTCAGCTGGCAAAATGGTGTGGTCCGCTTTGCCATTGCCCGGTTTCCTGCGTGGCAAGAGCGATGACGAGAAACTGGAAAGCAGCATTGAAGAAACCCAAGCGAAGGTCGATCAGGCCCTGACTGGAATGGAAATTACGCTGCATCGGGAGCTTTATCGGCATGCCTATCGCGGCGCGGCTCCGGGGCCGCTGATTGACATGGACTATGATGCATGGCCATTGCCTGACTATGTGGCCAGACATCTGACCGACAAAAAGTCGACATCATGGTGGTAAGCGATGTTTGACAAAATCCTTATCGCTAATCGCGGAGAGATTGCCTGTCGGGTCATCCGGACTTCGCGGGCGATGGGGGTACGGACTGTTGCGGTGTATTCGGATGCCGATAGGGCTGCATTGCATGTCCGGGAGGCGGACGAGGCGGTGCGCTTGGGGCCTGCGCCTGTGGCCGAGAGTTATTTGCGGGGGGATCTGATTGTTCAGGCGGCCCTCGACACCGGTGCGCAGGCGATCCATCCGGGCTATGGGTTTTTGTCAGAGAATCCGGACTTTGTGGAAGCTGTTGAGGCGGCGGGGTTGGTTTTTATCGGGCCATCGGCTGATGCGATCCGCGCGATGGGTTTGAAAGATGCGGCCAAGGCGCTGATGTTGAAAGCGGGTGTGCCGGTGGTGCCGGGGTATCATGGCGACGGCCAGGAGCCCGCCTTTTTAGCTAAAAAGGCGGCGGAGATCGGATATCCCGTTCTGATCAAAGCGGTGGCTGGTGGTGGCGGCAAGGGTATGCGTTTGGTGGAGCGGGAGACAGATTTTCTGGAAAATCTGTCTTCGGCGCGGGCAGAGGCAGAGGCGGCTTTCGGCAATGGAGATGTCCTGCTGGAGCGCTATGTGCAGAATCCGCGCCATATCGAAGTGCAGGTTTTTGGCGATGGTACAAATGCGTTGCATTTGTTTGAGCGCGACTGTTCGCTCCAGCGCCGTCATCAAAAGGTAATTGAGGAAGCACCGGCGCCGGGGATGACTGACGAAGTTCGTGATGCCATGGGGCAGGCGGCTGTCACTGCCGCGCAGGCGATTGGCTACGCTGGCGCAGGGACGGTGGAGTTCATTGTGGACGGCTCTGACGATCTGCGCAAAGACGGTTTCTGGTTCATGGAAATGAACACGCGGCTGCAGGTGGAACATCCCGTGACCGAGGCGATTACCGGGGTTGATTTGGTCGAGTGGCAGTTGCGTGTCGCCGCCGGAGAGCCGATGCCGCTGACGCAGGCTGATTTGACGATTTCGGGTCACGCCATGGAGGCCCGTCTTTACGCCGAAGATGTACCGGCAGGATTTCTTCCCGCGACGGGTGTGATTGATCATCTGGCATTTCCGGATGGCGCCCGGATTGATAGCGGTGTTGTTCCGGGATCGGAGATTTCACCTTGGTACGATCCGATGATTGCGAAAGTGACCGTACATGGCAGTGATCGTGCCAGTGCTTGTCGGGCACTTTCCGCTGCCCTTCGCGCGACGGAGGTTGCGGGGACTGTTACCAATCTGGGTTTTCTGCGCCGGTTGGCCCGCGATCCCGGCTTTGTGACGGGCGAAGTGGATACCGGCCTTATCGCGCGGGAAGAGGCGGTGCTTTGTGCCGCACCGATGCCTGCGGCTTATGATGTTGCCGTTGCAGGGGTGGTGGCCGCTGACATTCGGGACGATCCTTTGGTGGGCTTTACGCTTTGGGCACCGTTGGAGCGGGAGATCGTTTTGGGCTTTGACGGCCAAGAGATCATGGCGCGTCTGATCATGTTGGGCCCGGATCGGATCGATGTGGCCGTGATGGACGACCAAGTGTCGCTTTGTCGCGGCGATCATTGGGGTCATGCGGCGATCCGGCATGGCGCGCGTGTGACCGTCTTTGGTGAAGAAACGCTGACATTTGACGTTGTAGATCCGCTGGACCGTGGTGGCGCGATGGCTGGCGGTGATACGGTGCTGGCCCCCATGCCGGGGCTGGTGCGGGACGTGGCGATCGAGGCCGGGCAACAGGTCAGTGAAGGCGACCGTCTGGTTGTTCTTGAGGCCATGAAGATGGAGCATGTGTTGCGTGCGCCCCGTGACGGGGTTGTTGCATCGGTTGCCGTTACCCCCGGCGATCAAGTCAGCGCAGGCGTGTTGATGGTGGCGCTGGAGGAAGAGACATGATCCGTTTGCATCATTGCCCCGGAACCCGGTCGATGCGCAGTCTTTGGCTGCTTTACGAATTGGATCTGGATTTCGATCTTGTCACCTATCCCTTTGACAAAACCTTGCGCGAGGAGCCGTATCGTTCGCTGAACCCGACAGGCCGTGTGCCAACGTTGGAGGTCGACGATCATGTGATCACTGAGAGCGGCGCGATTACGGAATTTCTGTGTGAGCGATTTCCTGACGCCGGTTTGGGCCGGCCGCCAGGTAATCCGGAGCGGGTGGACTGGCTCATCTGGGTTCATTTTGCGGAAACCATCAGCCAGCATACCGCAGCCCTGACCCAGCAGCATGTGGCGCTGTACGAGGATCATATGCGCTCGCCTATTATCATGCATTTGGAAGCGAAGCGTCTGGCCAAGACGCTGCGCACGGTAGAAGCCGGTTTGCAGGGGGATTATTTGTTATCGTCGTTTTCTGCCGCCGATGTTGGCGTTGGGCAGGCCGTTTATATGGCGTCGCATTTTGTAGAATTGGCCGCGTTTCCAAAACTTGCGGGCTGGTTTGACCGGATGCAGGCCCGTGAGGCTTATCGCAAGGCGTTGCCGGACGGCCCCGGGCTTTATGCGGAGGATTTCTATGCCCCTTGGGATTTGCCTGCATGAGCAACTTTGTCCGTATTCACGAGGTTGGCCCCCGCGATGGTTTGCAAAATGAGCCGGGGGTGATTTCGGTGACCGACAAGGTTGCGTTGATTGATACGCTCAGTTCGTCGGGGCTGCATGACATCGAGGTGGGCAGTTTTGTCAGCCCCAAATGGGTGCCGCAGATGGCGGATACCGACCGTGTGTTGGCGGAACTGACACCGGCGAAGGGTGTCCGTTATGCGGTGTTGATTCCCAATATGCGTGGGTGGGAAGCCTTTCAGTCGGCGCGCGTGCCGGGGGTGAGCTATGAGATTGCTGTCTTCATTTCTGCGTCAGAAGGGTTTTCGCAGGCCAATCTGAACTGTTCGATAGCGGAATCTGTAGAGCGGTTGGTGCCTGTGGTTCGTGCCTCTGAAGTGCCGGTGCGTGGTTATGTCTCTTGCGTGACGGATTGCCCGTTTGAGGGAGCGGTGGCACCAGAGGCGGTCGTGCGGGCGGTGGGTTTGTTGCGGGACGTGATGCCGATGCAGATATCCCTGGGGGATACGATCGGAAAGGGGACGCCTGATACTGTGCGGCGGATGCTGGGTGCAGTGTTGGAGCGGGTCCCGGCCTCGGACTTAGCTGGGCATTTCCATAATACCGGCGGACGCGCCCTGGCGAATATTGAGGTTGGGTTAGAGATGGGACTGCGCGCGTTTGACGGTGCCGTCGGCGGCTTGGGCGGATGTCCCTATGCGCCAGGTGCACCGGGGAATGTGGCGACGGAGGCGGTGCTGGAATTGGTCCATGGTTTGGGGTTTGAGACCGGTGTGGATATCGCCGCGATCCGACAGGCGGCAAAGATGGCGAGGGCGATGCGATGATTGATTTGGCGGTGGACGAGCGCGGTGTGGCGACCCTGACTTTGGCGCGGCCGGAAAAGCATAATGCTTTGTCACAGGAAATGATTGATGGGTTGCGCGATATGGCCGCGCGGATTGCGGCGGATGACGCGATCCGGGTGGTGATATTGGCGGGGCAGGGGCGATCATTTTGTGCCGGCGGTGATCTGAACTGGATGCGCGAGCAGATAGCGGCTGATGCGGTTGGAAGGCGTGCTGCGGCCGCTTCGATTGCGGGAATGCTGGGTGCAATCAACACGGTGCCGCAGCCCGTGATTGGCCGGGTTCATGGCAATGCTTTTGGCGGTGGCGTTGGATTGGCTTGCGTTTGTGACGTGACCATCGCGGCAGATCACGCGAAATTCGGACTGACAGAGACGAAATTGGGGCTGATACCAGCCACGATTGGCCCTTATGTGGTGGCCCGCATGGGCGAAGCAAATGCGCGGCGGGTGTTTATGTCATCCCGGGTATTTGATGCGGATGAGGCCGTCGATTTGCGGGTGGTGGCTAAAGCCGTGCCCGAAGATGCGCTGGATGCGGCGGTCGAGGCGGAGGTGCTACCTTATCTGGCTTGTGCGCCGGGGGCTGTCGCTGCGGCCAAGGCGCATGCTCGCAGTTTGGGGCCGCCGATAGATGAAGACGTGATCGCTGCATCGATTGATGCATTGATTGCGCGTTGGGACAGCGCGGAGGCCGAGGCTGGTCTGGCCGCCTTTTTGGACAAGACCACGCCGCCTTGGTTGGGGTGATCCGGGGAGGTGTTTCCTTAATCTATCAACCCGCAGGTCTGACGAGCCGTTGACCCTTCTGAAGTGCGGCGCTATGCAGCTTTAAGCGAAAGATGGCGAGCCTTGGGACGCCAGACCAAAAGGATTTTTCAATGGCCGAGATGCTGACCGAATATCTGCCGATCCTGATTTTTCTGGGGCTTGCTATCGGGCTTGGCCTGATTTTGATACTTGCGGCGGCCATCGTTGCCGTGCGCAATCCTGATCCGGAGAAAGTGTCGGCCTACGAATGTGGGTTCAACGCCTTTGACGATGCCCGGATGAAGTTCGATGTGCGGTTCTATCTGGTCTCGATCCTGTTCATCATCTTTGACCTGGAAGTCGCATTCCTGTTCCCATGGGCGGTCGCGTTCAAAGACATAAGCATGGTCGGTTTTTGGTCGATGATGGTGTTTCTGGCCGTTCTGACAATCGGCTTCGCCTATGAGTGGAAAAAAGGCGCGCTTGAGTGGGAGTGACGGGTTTGACCCGTTTCCCCAGTATGCTTAGGCCCGCCGTATATTGACCACTTCGCCGCGATCTTCGGTGTGGTTGGTTTTCATGGATTTGTTGAAAAACACGGGCTGAGCCAACGACTTGCGTTTGGCCAGATACATGGCCGTATCAGCCCGTATCAAAAGCATATCCCAGGAAAGTCCGCGTTCGGCGATGGCCACGCCGACCGATGGTTTCACGTCATAGACGAAATCACCGATGTTGATAGGCGCCTCAGTTCTGGCGAATATGCGATCTGACACGAATTCGGCTGCCTGGGTGGGGCTGTCATCGATGATCAGGCAGATAAATTCATCGCCACCGATCCGTGCGACATAGTCGGTTTTCCGCACGCTTGAGCGAAGCCGTTCTGCCGTGACCTGAAACGCCAGGTCGCCTGCTTCGTGTCCGACCGTGTCGTTCAGCTTTTTGAAGTCGTTCATGTCCACGAAAATAACCGCAGCGTTGCCATCACCCATCGCACCGGCAACATCGGGCCGTTTGATCAGATCATGCAGGCCCTTTCGGTTGATCAGGCCGGTCAGATGGTCGGTCCTTGCATTGGTGCGTTCACGCATAAACGCGCCTGCCTGTTTGGCAGAGCTGCGCCCCACGATCAAATTACCGATCAGAAGAATCAGGGAAACCGCCGCGATAATTGGCTGGCTGCGAGATAAGAGCCGGTCCCCCGGGCGTGGCGCGGTCCAGATCAGTTGGGCCACGGTATTTCCGTCAATATCGGTCAATGGCATACTGGCAAATCCATCACGTACGATCTGGTCGGTTCCCACAAGAGAAACGCTTTCAGCCATGAGTTGCGCGCCGATTTCAGAGAGTTTTTCCTCGGTCAGGATGATGCCGCCGATGAAAATAGGAAGCGTTGCCAAAGAAGTGTTTTCGGCATCAAATGGTTGCACCCGCCCGGCTGACAATATGGCCGTCTGGTCACCAAGTGCGGCATAGTTGTCCACAATTTGATATGGCTGGTTTTGGAGCGGTGCCAGTGCCGCCAGCAATGGATCAACAAGTGACTGATCGATAATTGAGGTATCCGATGCCTCCCCACCCGTTTGGTAGGCATAAAGCGCCCGGCCGTTGGGTTCGACAATATAGATCAGGTCGAATGTTCTGTTCTCGGTCGCGCCAGTGCCAAGGTTGCTATAAAGCGCTGCATCATCGCGATTGATGACCCATTCATAGGCTTCGTCCCAATTGGCGTAGTCTTCGGTACTGACACCAAGACTTTCAGTTTCTGCTTTCAATGCGCTGTCAAAATGCCGCCTTGAATCGTCCAACGCTACCTGATTTGTGGCAGAGCTCATCCAAAGCACGATGCCAACAATCATCGCAACCGCTGCAAAACCAGTGAATGCCAGAGTGGAGAATATCCATATTTGTATGCGGGAACCGTTAAACATTTGTTAACTTTCTGAGCGATTCAACACCGTTGAATACAACTCATAAATGCATCTATTTAACGAAAGCAAAACGTCCCTCGGGTCACTCAGATCACCCAACGGTGTTATGCTGTGGCGCCTATGTCACCTTGACCTTCGGAGATGTGGCGCATACTCCCTTTTTTGACAGATATGACGTTGGGCATGACCCAAACATCACGAGGAGAACCGTCACATGGGGGTAGCAACCGGCCTGAATGACGCTGGCATGGACAAGGATCATGCCACTCAAGCCCTGAATGCTAAATTGCAGGACAAGGGCTTCCTCGTCACTTCGACCGCTGACATCATCAATTGGGCGCGCACCGGATCGTTGCATTGGATGACCTTTGGTCTTGCCTGCTGCGCTGTTGAGATGATGCACACGTCAATGCCGCGCTATGATCTGGAACGTTTCGGGACCGCACCGCGTGCGTCCCCACGTCAGTCGGACCTGATGATTGTTGCCGGCACCTTGACCAACAAGATGGCACCGGCGCTGCGCAAGGTTTACGACCAGATGCCAGAGCCTCGTTATGTGATCTCAATGGGGTCATGCGCGAATGGCGGCGGTTATTATCACTACAGCTATTCGGTGGTGCGTGGCTGTGACCGGATTGTGCCGGTCGATGTCTACGTACCCGGTTGCCCGCCCACAGCAGAGGCGCTGCTTTACGGGATTTTGCAGTTGCAAAGGAAAATCCGTCGGACGGGGACAATTGTACGATGACCGAAGCGTTGAAAGAACTCGGCACCCATCTGGAGATGAAGCGCACCGATTGTGTGCTGTCCTGGGAAGTGGCGCATGATGAGTTGACGGTCGCGGTTGCTCCGTCCTCACTCGTTAGCTTTGTGGAGTTTCTGAAGGTCGATCCAGCGTGCAAATTTTCGTCGCTGGTCGATATCACCGCCGTTGACTACCCAAGCCGGACCAAGCGGTTTGATGTCGTTTACCATTTCCTGAGCATGTATCAGAACCAGCGTATTCGTCTGCGTGTCAAAATCCGCGAAGAGGATATGCTGCCCTCGATTATTCCGGTCCATCCGTCCGCCAACTGGTTCGAACGCGAAGTTTTCGATATGTTTGGTATCCTGTTTTCCGGCCACCCCGATTTGCGCCGTATCCTCACGGACTATGGGTTCCGGGGCTATCCGCTGCGAAAGGATTTCCCGACAACCGGTTATACTGAGGTTCGTTATGACGAGGTGCAAAAGCGCGTTGTCTATGAGCCGGTGAATTTGGTGCAGGAATATCGCCAGTTCGATTTCATGTCGCCGTGGGAGGGTGCCGAATACATCCTGCCGGGGGATGAGAAAACGGACGAGAAGGCCAGCTGATGGTTGCGCCGCTGAAAGGGTCATGCCTTTGCGGCGCTTGCACATTCACCGCCACGCCGTCTGCGGACGGGGCAGGGGTTTGTCATTGCGGGCAGTGCCGTAAATGGTCCGGTGGGATGTTTCTAAACGTTTACTGCGGTGATTCCATTGTGTTTGATGATGGTGCGCCGCTGGGATCGTATAAGGGCAGCGAGTGGGGCGAGCGGATATTCTGCCGGATCTGCGGGTCGTCTCTGGTGTGGCAAACGCAGGATGGTAGCCACCAAAGCGCATCCATACAGGCCTTTGATGATCCATCGCAATTTACGCTGACCACACAGATATTTACTGACCAAAAACCCAATTGTTATACTTTGGCCAATGAGACCGAGAACATGACCGAGGCCGAGGTGTTTGCAAAATATGCGCCGGATAGTGACTGACCTTTGCGAGATGTTTCGCCCTGTATTGTTGGGCAGCGCCCGGGCTTTTTGTTTTGTGAGAGCGACAATTGTCTGACCCAACTATCCTTTACTGCGTCGGTGCCACCAAAGCGGGGACATCCTGGCTTTATCGTTATCTGCATGACCATGCTGACTGCCGGATGCCTGCCGTCAAAGAGGCGCATTATTGGGACACGTTTGAAGCTGAGCCGTTGGCCAAGCAGTTGGGGGCCTATCGCCGCCGTTTGCGTGAATTAAGGGCGTTGAAGGTTGAGGCCTCGGATGCGGGTCGGGCGTGGCAGGTGCAGAATGTGGAGCGCCGGATCGGGGATATGAAGGGGTTGATGCAGGCTTTGCAGGCAGAGCGGGCTGGGGATTCCGCGTATCGGGCATGGTTGACCGAAGCGCGCGGACAGGCGCGTGTCTTTGGGGATATGACCCCGAATTATGCCTTGCTGCCGGATGAGATGATTGCCCGGATGGTGGCGCTTTCCCCGCATACGAAGGTCATCTTCCTGATTCGTGATCCGTTGGACCGGCTTTGGTCTCATGTTCGTATGCAGGCCAAACGTCAGCGACAGGCGCATGAAATCTATGAAAAGAAGGCCAATAATATCCTTTACCGTATTTTGAACCGGGGGCAGGAGACGCATATTCTGGAACGGGGAGATTATCTGACCATTATCGCCAAGCTGCGTCGCTTGGTCCCTCGGGACAGATTGCTGATCCAGTTCACAGAGGATATGTATGGCCCAACCGGCATTGCGGATATCTGCGCGTTTCTGGATATCGTGCCTTCGGCGGCCACGCCGGAGGGGCCTATCCACCCCGGGCAGGATGTTGTGATGCTTGAGAAGTTGCGCCCGCGTGTACAGGCGCTATTAAGTGACCAATACGAATGGGTGGCCGAGCATGTCGGCCCCCTGCCGCCACGGTGGCAAGAGAACAAGGCGAGGGCTGCGGCATGATGGATGGCGATATTCGGGTGAACACCTATGATGACGGGTCGACTGATGCGCTGACGAACGAGCAGCAGATCAGGAATTTCAACATTAATTTCGGACCGCAACACCCTGCTGCACATGGTGTTTTGCGACTTATTCTGGAGTTGGACGGTGAGATTGTCGAACGCTGTGATCCGCATATTGGTTTGCTGCATCGTGGCACCGAAAAGCTGATGGAATCGCGGACCTATCTGCAGAACTTACCGTATTTTGACAGGCTCGATTACGTGGCCCCGATGAATCAGGAACATGCCTGGTGTCTGGCCATTGAAAAGCTGACCGGGACAGAGGTGCCGCGCCGCGCCTCTTTGATCCGTGTTCTTTATTCCGAGATTGGCCGCGTCCTGAACCATTTGCTGAACGTCACGACACAGGCATTGGATGTTGGCGCGCTCACCCCGCCGCTGTGGGGGTTTGAAGAGCGTGAGAAGTTGATGGTGTTCTACGAACGCGCCTGTGGTGCCCGTTTACACGCCGCATATTTTCGACCCGGCGGCGTTCATCAGGACCTGCCCGATGCTTTGATCGAAGATATTGACGCTTGGGCCGTCGCGTTTCCGAGCATCCTGGCCGATATCGACAAGCTGTTGACCGAGAACCGGATTTTCAAACAACGTAACTGCGATATTGGTGTCATCACCGAGGAAGAAATTCTTGAATGGGGCTATTCCGGTGTCATGGTTCGCGGATCGGGTCTGGCTTGGGATTTGCGCCGGTCGCAGCCATATGAATGCTATGACGAGTTTGAATTCCAGGTTCCCGTGGGCAAGAACGGTGATTGTTACGATCGCTATCTCTGCCGCATGGAAGAAATGCGCCAGTCTGTCCATATCATCCGGCAAGCCTGTGCAAAGCTGCGGGTCGAGAAGGGCGATATCATGGCCCGTGGCAAGATGACCCCGCCGACACGCGGTGAAATGAAGACCTCGATGGAGGCGTTGATTCATCACTTCAAGCTTTATACTGAAGGCTTTCACGTCCCTGAGGGCGAAGTTTACGCAGCTGTCGAGGCACCCAAGGGTGAGTTCGGCGTGTATCTTGTTGCTGACGGTACCAACCAGCCGTATCGCGCGAAACTGCGTGCGCCGGGTTATCTGCACTTGCAATCTATGGACCACGTTTGCAAGGGGCACCAATTGGCTGACGTTGCCGCCATTATCGGCACGATGGATGTCGTCTTTGGCGAGATCGACCGTTAAGGTCGCGGATTTGTCATTGCGATGAGCGTTTATCTTGATCTTTGGTTAATTTTATCTGGTGCATTGGCGGGCGTCGTCGCTGCCTATGCTGCCAAGGGGCGCAATGCGTTGCTCAAAGCCGCTATACTGGGCGCAGTTGTTGTCGTTCTCGTCGATCTGGCACGCGTATTGTTATAGGCGTTCAGTGGATCGGCAGAATTCTTCGTAGTCATTGATGTACGGCTGGCCATCGATCGGGCTGGCAATTAGGGTTTGGCCACTGCGCGGGTGACGATTGGTACGGCCATATTGTTATCCCGAATGCAAACATGTTGAACGAAAGAGAGTGCCATGATCCGTGTTCTGACCCCAGTAGCCTTTGTTGTTGTCACTGCCTGCGCGGTTCCGCCGGGCGGGATGGTGGACCCTCTGCCTGATCCTGATCTGCCGCCCATCACTGATCCGACCCCGGTTGAGCCGCCACAGCAGACGGCGAAGGCGCGTTTTGTGCAGGCCGTGGAAAACAACGGCTGTGTTATGACGCCTGGCAATGTGAACACCATTTTGGATCAGGCCGTCATCGGTCAGGATGAGCTGCGCAGCATCGTGCCTGCATTGCAGGCCGACGGCGTAGTGGAAACATCTGGGGATTCGTCCATTCGTGTGCTGACGAGCCAGTGCATCTGATAGGGCCGGGGGCTGTTGCGGCCTGAGCGTCTAAGTCCTGACCGCTTTCTGCGAAAACCCGGCTGGTTGGCGTTGTCAAAATCAGTTTGTCTGTGTAATCCAGCATCGGTGGTGGCGCCCAGCGTGACGCCCGGCCGCCCCATATCTGAGAACCGAGGTTTACATGCTACGCCGCCTTCACCCCGATCAGCCCGATAGTTTCGCCTTTACGACTGAAAACCTTGCCTGGGCCAATGCCCAGATGAAGAAGTTTCCCGAAGGGCGTCAGGCCTCTGCAATTATTCCGGTTCTGTGGCGCGCGCAGGAGCAAGAGGGTTGGTTGAGCCGCCCGGCTATCGAATATGTGGCCGAGATGTTGGACATAGCGTATATCCGGGCGCTGGAAGTGGCATCGTTCTACTTCATGTTTCAGCTGCAACCTGTTGGCTCTGTTGCCCATATTCAGGTTTGCGGCACGCTGTCCTGCATGATTTGCGGGGCCGAGGATCTGATTGGTGTCTGCAAGGACAAGATCGCAGAGAATGCGCATGAGTTGTCTGCTGACGGTAAGTTTTCATGGGAAGAGGTCGAATGCCTCGGGTCCTGCGCGAATGCCCCGATGGTGCAGATCGGCAAGGATTATTACGAAGATCTGACCGCTGTGCGGATGGGTGAGATTCTTGACGAATTGGCTGCGGGCAAGGTTCCGGTGCCTGGCCCTCAGAACGGTCGTTACGCTGCCGAACCGCTGAAAGGTTTGACCAGCCTGACTAACTACGACAGCGGCAAGACCCAGTACAATGCCAGTGTTCAGCTGGCCACTGATATTGGTGATACCGTCAAGCGCATTGATGGGACTGAGGTTCCGCTGATCACGCCCTGGATCGCTGATACCACTGCAAAGCCAAAGAAAAGCAAGCCTGCGGCCCCCAAACCTGCGCCCAAGGTCAAGGCTGATGACGCTGTCGCATCAAAGCCGAAAACAAACGCCGCACCGAAGGTTAAGCCTGCGCCGAAATCGGATGTGGAGCCTGTCGAGGCAAAGCCGCAGACTTTGAGCGGACCCCGCGAGGGCGGTGCCGATGACCTCAAGAAGATCAGTGGCGTGGGGCCAAAGCTGGAAGGCGTGCTGAACGGGCTGGGGTTCTATCACTTCGATCAGATCGCGAAATGGACAGAAGACGAGGTCGCCTGGGTTGATAGCCGTCTCACATTCAAAGGCCGTATCTCGCGGGACAATTGGATGGAGCAGGCTGATAAACTGGCTAAAGAATAGGCCCGTATTCGCGCCGTTCTGCCACGTCTAACACCTTTTGAACATTTTATTTTTGGTTCGGGCATGTTTCGGGTTAGACAAGGGTGACGGGGCGTATTTTGTGCGACATGATATCGCACAAACCAGTCCCGCAAGTTCTGGTCAGCATAAGGCCAACCTGAGGGAGACGAAGAATTATGAAAGATACTGCACCAAAAGGTATGGGTGTGATCGCCGTTGCTGCGGCGTTCGGACTGATCGCTGCTGTGGTCGCGTGGGTGTTGTTTAGCTACGGCTTTTTTGGCGGCTTGTTTATCGGACTGCTGATCGCTGCGATTACAGCAATCGTACTGTTGTTGGGTTGGCGTGAACCAGCCCCAGGTCCGCAGCAGAAGGAAGACACATCGGTAGATGAACCGGCTCAAGCGCCATATACTCCGGCACCAGAGCCTGAACCAGAACCTGCGCCGGAGCCAACCCCTGCAGCGGCGGCGCCAGCTCCTGAACCTACACCAGCGCCAGAACCGATCGCCGAGCCTGAGCCGGCACCTGAACCTGCCGCAGAAGAACCGGTTGCTGCTGATGGAAAGCCGCAATTCCTGACCGAGGCACGCGAAGGTGGACCCGATGACCTGAAACAGATCAAGGGTGTTGGTCCGAAATTGGAAATCATGCTGCATGGCATGGGCATCTTTCACTTCGATCAGATAGCCAGTTGGCGCGAGGCCGAACAAAAATGGGTCGACGAAAACCTTGAAGGTTTCAAGGGACGCGCGACGCGTGACGCTTGGGTCGAACAAGCTAAGACACTCGCTGCGGGGGGCGAAACTGCATTCTCCAAGAAAGTTGGTAAGGGCGGCGTTTATTAAACGGACCTACAAATGACGCGACACGGGGACACCAAACAGGCCAAAGCTGGACAACGGGTCGCGTTGCTGATCGCCGGTATTGGTGTTTTCTGGGTACTGATCAACCTGATTGGAACAGAATATGGTTGGTCAAACCGGACCCGTGCGCTTTTTGATCTTGCAGTGCTCGCCGGTTTCGGGTTTGCGCTATGGCAGATTTTTCAACTCTGGCGCTCGCGCCAGAATGATAAGGGCGAGAACTGATGCTCAAAGACGAAGACCGGATTTTCACAAATCTTTACGGTATGCACGACCGGACCTTGAAAGGTGCGCAGGCGAGGGGCCATTGGGATGGTACCGCCGCTATCATCAAGAAAGGCCGTGACTGGATTATTGATGAGATGAAGGGATCTGGTCTGCGTGGCCGAGGCGGTGCCGGCTTTCCCACCGGGCTGAAGTGGTCGTTCATGCCAAAGGAAAGTGATGGCCGTCCGGCGTATCTGGTCGTGAACGCCGATGAATCTGAGCCTGGCACCTGTAAAGATCGCGAAATTATGCGCCATGATCCGCATACGCTGGTTGAAGGTTGTCTGATCGCCAGTTTCGCAATGAACGCGCATGCCTGCTACATCTACATTCGTGGCGAATATATCCGCGAGAAAGAGGCGCTGCAGGCCGCGATTGATGAGGCCTATGAGGCTGGTTTGGTTGGCAAGAACGCGGCCAAATCCGGTTGGGACTTTGATATCTATCTGACCCACGGGGCCGGGGCCTATATCTGCGGTGAGGAAACTGCACTGCTGGAATCGCTTGAAGGCAAAAAGGGTATGCCGCGGATGAAACCGCCATTCCCTGCCGGTGCGGGGCTTTATGGCTGTCCGACCACGGTCAACAATGTCGAATCGATTGCCGTTGTGCCAACAATTCTGCGCCGCGGCGGCAGCTGGTTTGCCGGTATGGGGCGTCCGAACAATGCGGGCACGAAGCTGTTTGCCATCTCGGGTCATGTGAACAACCCTTGTGTGGTTGAAGAGGAAATGTCGATTTCCTTTGAGGAACTGATCGAGAAGCATTGCGGCGGCATTCGCGGCGGTTGGGATAATCTCAAGGCGGTCATCCCCGGTGGGTCGTCTGTTCCATGCGTCCGTGGCGAGAATATGCGCGACGCGATCATGGATTTCGATGCCCTCAAGGAAAAGGGGTCATCGCTCGGGACCGCGGCCGTGATCGTGATGGATAACTCTACCGACATGATCAAAGCGATCTGGCGTCTGGCGAAGTTTTACAAACACGAAAGTTGCGGGCAATGTACGCCCTGTCGTGAAGGCACGGGCTGGATGATGCGCGTGATGGAACGGTTAATCAGTGGCGATGCCGCAGTGGAGGAAATCGACATGCTTTACGATGTCACAAAACAGGTTGAAGGGCACACGATCTGTGCTCTGGGGGATGCGGCAGCTTGGCCGATCCAAGGTTTGATCAAGAATTTCCGGGACGAAATCGAAGACCGGATCGCACATAAACGCGCAGCAAAGGTAGCAGCAGAATGATGGGTCGTGGTTTGATTGTTGGCGCAGCGCTTGTCGTTGCAGGGTGTTCGCAGCAGGTAGCGACGCTAAACCTGGATGACGTGGCAACACAGCGGCTGTTCCAGATGCCGTCCCCGCAGTATTACGCCACGCTGGCGATTGCCAATCAGGTCGCAACGAACTGCGCACGCTATTCGTACAATACCGAAGTCGACGTTCTAATGAACGAAGAACGTAACAAGGTTGGTCGCGGTTCCTTGTCCGCGGCGGGCCTTCGCGGTGCCATTGATCTGGAACAGGACGTTTCTGAACGTGCCTTTAGCGCCAAGCATGGTGTTGAATTAGGGGCTGGCGCCGATCTGTGCCCGGCTGCAGATGCCGAGGCGCTTGAAGCCTCAGCCATGAGCGCGGTTTTGACGCCGAACGGCTAATGCCTCTTGCAGAATTTAATTTTGGCACCCTGCGCTATGCGTGGGGTGATCCGCGTTTAGCCGGATTTGAAAATGCTCTGGATCAGGTGAACGCCATCGCCGCCCGCAGCCCCGGTTTTATCTGGCGCATGTCGGATGATGACATGGATGCTGCGCAGAATGACCCGAATGGCCCTCTGGCGGATCGACCCAATACGGCCTCGACCCTTTCGGTTTGGGATGGCCCGGGGTCGCTGTGGCAGTTTGTTCATAAGACCCTGCACGCCAGAATCATGCATCGGCATGCGGAGTGGTTTGCCCACGGCGATAGCGGTTTTCTGGTCTGCTGGTGGGTGCCTGATGGTCATAAGCCCGATGTAGATGAAGGCATGGCCCGTTGGTATGATTTACAAAGGGTTGGTGAGACGACTGACGTCTTTGGCACAAAGGGTCTGCTGGCCGTTGCTGGGAAAGATGCCGCGTAATGCTGCCTACGCTGTTGCTTTGATATTGAATAACGATGCCGATCACCCGATGTCTGCACCTTGTAAAACGCCGCAACGTGCGTTCGTTCGAGGAGATTTTGTGATGCGCAAAATAAAGCAGGTGATGGCCGTTGTGACGTTGGCGGCGATGAGTTTGGCAGGTGGTGCCTCGGCGCAGACCGCGTTGAAGGACGTGGCTTACATCCGTGATGGTATTGTGCATGTGGGCATGGCCTACGAGATAAGCCGCAAATGCGACAGTCTGCGTGCGCGGACCTTTCGTGGCATCAATTTCCTGCAGTCGTTGAAAAATCATGCGCGCGAACTGGGGTATTCCGACGCTGATATTGATGCCTATGTCAACGATGAGGCCGAGGAAGACCGGCTTAAAGGCATTGCCCGTGCGAAGCTGGCCGAACTTGGCGTTGTTAACGGAGACGAGGCCAGTTACTGCGCGGTCGGTCGCGCCCAGATCGCTGCAAATACCCCAGTGGGCCAACTGCTGCGATAAGTCGCTGACCACTCCCCGAATTTTGACGTCTTTTTTGTCGATCTGACTGGCATCGCCCCCCATGTCGCGCTAGAACCCGACGCAACGCGCAGCCGCCGCCACGCGGGCGGCGTGCGCGATAGGGAACATAAAGGCACGCCATGTCTGATCTGCGCAAAGTCGTCATTGATGGGAATGAGGTCGAAGTTGACGGGGCGATGACCCTGATCCAGGCCTGTGAAGAGGCAGGGATAGAAATTCCCCGTTTCTGTTATCACGAGCGGCTTTCGATCGCGGGTAACTGCCGGATGTGTCTGGTGGAAGTCGTGGGCGGACCACCCAAGCCTGCTGCATCCTGCGCGATGCAGGTTCGCGATCTACGCCCCGGCCCAGAGGGCCAGCCACCGGTTGTGAAAACAAACTCGCCCATGGTCAAAAAGGCCCGTGAGGGTGTGATGGAGTTTCTGCTGATCAACCACCCGCTGGATTGCCCGATTTGCGATCAGGGCGGTGAGTGTGATTTGCAGGATCAGGCCATGGCCTACGGCGTTGATTTTTCCCGTTTCCGCGAACCGAAGCGCGCGACCGAAGATCTTGATTTGGGGCCGCTGGTCGAAACCCACATGACCCGCTGTATTTCGTGCACGCGATGTGTGCGCTTCACCACCGAGGTCGCGGGTATCACGCAGATGGGTCAGACCGGGCGCGGCGAGGATGCCGAGATTACGTCGTATCTGGGCGAAACGCTCGATTCCAACCTGCAGGGCAATATTATTGATCTTTGCCCGGTTGGGGCGCTGGTATCGAAGCCGTATGCCTTTACCGCCCGTCCTTGGGAATTGACCAAGACGGAAAGCATCGATGTGATGGATGCGTTGGGGTCGAACATTCGTGTTGATACCAAGGGTCGCGAAGTCATGCGTTTTCTGCCGCGCAACCATGATGGCGTGAACGAGGAATGGATTTCAGACAAGACCCGCTTTGTGTGGGACGGGCTGCGCAGGCAGCGTTTGGACAGCCCTTACATTCGTGAGAATGGCAAACTGCGCAAGGCAAGTTGGCCCGAGGCTTTGAGTGCTGCCGCGGCTGCCATGAAGGGTAAGAAAATAGCCGGTCTGATCGGTGATCTGGCGCCGGTTGAGGCGGCTTTTGCGCTTAAGCAGCTGATCGAAGGGCAGGGCGGTAAAGTCGAATGCCGCACGGATGGGTCGAAACTTCCTGCGGGCAATCGGTCTGCTTATGTTGGTACGGCCAAGATCGAGGATGTCGATGCTGCCGAGCGCATCCTTTTGATCGGAACAAATCCACGCGAAGAGGCACCGGTTCTGAATGCCCGGATTCGCGCGGCATGGAGCAATGGTGCCGACATCGCGCTGCTCGGCGAGGCGGCTGATCTCACCTATGATTATTATCATCTCGGGACCGATCGGGCGGCGCTTGCCGACTTGGTGAAAGACAAAGGCCTATCAGAGGGGGCGGATACGCCCGGGCTTGTGATTGTCGGACAGGGCGCACTGAACGAAGCCGATGGCGAGGCAGTTCTGGCCATGGCGATGAAAATTGCTGAGCTTGGGAAGTCCAGATTGATGGTCCTGCATACCGCTGCTGGTCGTGTCGGTGCGATGGATATCGGCGCTGTCACCGAGGGTGGCATGGATACCGCGATTGACGGGGCAGAGGTCATCTACAACCTTGGCGCTGACGAGCTGGACATCGCGCCAGGTGCTTTCGTCATTTATCAAGGCTCACATGGTGATCGTGGGGCGCATAGGGCGGATATCATTCTGCCGGGAGCCGCCTACACGGAAGAAAACGGACTGTTTGTGAATACGGAAGGGCGGCCGCAGCTTGCCTTGCGTGCCAGCTTCCCGCCGGGTGAGGCCAAGGAAAACTGGGCGATCCTGCGGGCCTTGTCGGCTGAAATGGATGCAACCCTGCCATTTGACAGCATGGCGCAGCTGCGTCAGGCGCTGGTTGCCGCACATCCCCATCTAGGCCGGATCGACGATGTGGCCGAGAATGAATGGACACCATTGCCGGTCAAGGCCCCTGGCAAGGCCGCGTTTCGTAATGCCATCAGCGATTTTTACCTGACGAACCCGATAGCCCGCGCCTCGACCCTCATGGCCGAACTCAGCGCGAATGCCAAATCTCGGGGCCAGACCCCGATGGCCGCCGAATAAGGACGAGATCAATGGTTGAATTCTTTACCAATACCAACCTTGGGATCGTTCTGGTGATCTTGGGCCAGTGTTTGCTGATCCTTGTCCCGCTTTTGGTTGCCTTGGCCTTTCTGATGTATGCCGACCGGAAGATCTGGGCCGCGGTGCAAATGCGCAAAGGGCCGAATATGGTCGGGGCGTTTGGCCTACTTCAATCATTTGCGGACTTCATCAAGTATATCGTCAAGGAAATCGTGGTCCCTGCGGGGGCAGACAAGGCTGTCTTTTTCCTTGCACCCATGATTGCCTTTGTACTGGCTGTGATCTCATGGGCTGTGATTCCGTTCAATGAAGGCTGGGTGCTGGCCGATATCAACGTCGCCATCCTTTATATCTTCGCCATTGGCTCGCTTGAGGTCTATGGCGTGATCATGGGCGGGTGGGCGTCCAACTCAAAATATCCGTTTCTGGGGTCGCTGCGGTCTGCCGCACAGATGATTTCCTATGAGGTGTCGATTGGTTTGATCATCATTGGGGTGATTATTTCGACCGGATCGATGAATTTCGGGGCCATTGTGGCAGCGCAAGACGGCAATGCGGGGCTGTTCAACTGGTATTGGGTCGCGCATTTCCCGATGCTGTTTCTCTTCTTTATCAGCGCATTGGCTGAAACCAACCGTCCCCCGTTTGATCTGCCAGAGGCGGAATCAGAGCTGGTTGCCGGTTATCAGGTCGAATATTCGTCGACGCCATTCCTTTTGTTCATGATTGGTGAGCTGATGGCAGTGGTGTTGATGTGCGCGCTGGTGTCGCTGCTGTTCTTTGGCGGCTGGCTGTCGCCGATCCCCGGGTTGCCTGATGGTGTCCTGTGGATGGTGCTGAAAATGGGCATGTGCTTCTTCATGTTCTCAATGGTCAAGGCCATCACTCCGCGCTATCGCTATGACCAGTTGATGCGGATCGGTTGGAAAGTGTTCCTGCCGCTGTCGCTGGCCTGGGTCGTGTTGGTCGCGTTCCTTGCAAAATTTGAGGTGCTTGGCGGGTTCTGGGCCCGTTGGGCTGTGGGGGCGTAATGATTGTCATGCGTCCTCTTTCAATTGCATTGATGTTATGGGCGGTGTCTACTGGATCGACTGCACAGCCTGCCGATACTTTGCCTCGGCAAATGATAACCGGGGCGGATTGGGCTGAACTTATGTGGCAGGACGTCAAGACGATCTGCAAAGTTGAAGCGGAAGCGGTGACCGATGCATTTGGCGATGATGGTTTTATTGATTTTTTTGAAACTAAGTTGACTACGCTTTCCGAACATCTTCAAGAAACGGGTGAGCAGCCTTGGGTGGAGCCACCGCCTAGGGTAAACCAACTTCTGGCCTCAAAATATGTACTTAACGCCGCGCATTTGGGGATCATGTCGTTCACCATGTTTGTTGGGGAGGGCCCCCCGCTAGTTACCGACGATGAAGTTAGAGATGAACAATTGATGCGTTTACGGACGCGTGCTTCTATGGATCTTGCCGTGTGCCTAGAACCCTCGGCGGATGATGCCGATGCGGCAAACGATCCAGCAGTGTCGGCTACAAATGTACTTGGGTTTTGGAAAACCGCCCGCTGTATACATATCCTCGAAGCAGCGGAACAAATTTTCGCTATTCCGATATATGAGTTGACACGAGAAGAGCGTTATAAAGCAGGGCTAAAAGTTGCCGGAGACCAGTATTACGCAACCGAAGCGATGAAGGTTTCAAACCCCGAGTGTGAGGATTAACTCCGATATGACCCAAATCGACTACACCCGTGCTGCCAAATATTTCCTGCTGCAGGATTTTTGGTCTGCGTTTCGCCTCACAATGCGTTATTTCTTCGCGCCCAAGGCGACGGTGAACTATCCGCATGAAAAGGGGCCGCTTTCCCCTCGTTTCCGGGGTGAGCATGCGTTGCGTCGTTACCCCAATGGCGAAGAGCGTTGTATTGCGTGCAAACTGTGCGAAGCGATTTGCCCCGCGCAGGCGATTACGATTGATGCCGAACCGCGCGATGATGGATCACGTCGCACCACCCGCTATGACATCGACATGACGAAGTGTATCTATTGCGGCTTCTGTCAGGAGGCTTGTCCAGTGGATGCTATCGTTGAAGGTCCAAATTTTGAGTTCAGCACCGAGACCCGTGAAGAGCTGTATTACGACAAGGAAAAGCTGCTGGAGAACGGCGACCGCTGGGAAGCGGAGATTGCGCGGAATTTGGAACTGGATGCGCCGTATAGATGAGCCTTGATGAGTCCACATATGAGCGCGGCAAAGCTCTGTCCGAAGAGGTGAACCCCGGCATGGAAGAGGCTTTGGCGGCCCGCTATGACGCGTTGGTTCCCGGCTTGTCGCGGATGGTGGTAGAAGTGCCTTATGGTACATTCTACAGCCGTGGCGTCGTGGATGAGAAAACCAGGCTGCTGGCAACTGTGGCCGCGCTCACGGCGCAAGGTGGGCAGACCCGGCCGCAACTGAAGGTGAATATCGCCAGCGCTCGTGCGGTTGGCGCCAGCCGGGAAGAGATTTGTGAGATCATCTATCAGATGACCCTCTACGGTGGGTTCCCTGCCATGATCAACGGGTTGAACGCGGCTATTGAGGTCTTTGAAGCTGAGGACGCTTCATGACTGACCAAAACCCCTTTGAAGCGATGATGAAGATGGGTCAGGACTGGGCCAAGTCGATGAATGTAGATGCGGATGCCTTTACACCCAAGGGTTTCGAAAACCTTTGGCCCACCATGCCCAAGGAAACGATGGAGATGTTCTTTGGTAAGGGCATCAACCCTGATGGATTGGACGCCAAGACCCGTCTGCTCTTGACGCTGGCCGCGCTGACGGTATTGGGCGGGCAGGCAGAGGCGCAGATCAGGTTGACCGTTCGTCATTTGGTTGAGGCCGGGGCCACGAAACAGGAAATTGCCGAAGCTATTGCCCAGATGGGCATGTTTGGCGGCATCCCCGCGATGAACAAGGCCATGGAACTGGCCAATGACGTGTTGGAAAAGGACGAAACGGAATGACTGTTTTCGCATTCACCTTCTATCTTTTTGCGATCACGACGATTGTGGGCGGCTTGTTCACGGTGATCAGCCGCAACCCGGTGCATTCGGTTTTGTGGTTGATCCTGGCGTTTTTATCCTCGGCCGGGTTGTTCGTGACCTTGGGCGCGGAGTTCGTCGCGATGCTGTTGATCATCGTCTATGTGGGCGCCGTCGCGGTGTTGTTCCTATTCGTCGTGATGATGCTGGACGTGGATTTTGCCGAGCTGAAAGCAGAGATGGCCCGCTACATGCCGCTCGCCCTGCTGATCGGGGTGGTGATCATCATGCAATTGGCCATAGCTTTGGGCGTCTGGGGCTTTTCGGATGGCGTCGAGGGCCGGATTGCCGCACCTGTGGGTGATATGGAGAATACCGCTGCCTTGGGCCTGCTGATCTACGACAAATACATCATGCTGTTCCAGCTGGCGGGTTTGATCCTGCTGGTCGCGATGATCGGAGCCATCGTGCTGACGCTGCGCCATCGGGTCGATATCAAGCGCCAGAACGTGCTGGCGCAGATGTACCGTGATCCGGCCAAGGCGATGGAACTGCGGGACGTGAAGCCGGGGCAGGGGTTGTGATGCACTGGTCCTGGGCATGATCCGGGATTTGAAAGATGAGATCCCGGATCAAGTCCGGGACGGCAAAAAACGAAAGATCGGAGCAATGAGCTTCGGAGGGACGAATGAATGATCGGACTTGAACATTACCTGGTGGTCGCGGCGGCTCTTTTTGTCATTGGCATTTTTGGCCTGTTCCTGAACCGCAAGAATGTCATCATCCTGCTGATGAGCATCGAGTTGATGCTGCTTGCAGTGAATATCAACTTCGTTGCCTTCTCAAGTTACCTCAATGACCTGGTGGGGCAGGTGTTTACCCTGTTCGTGCTGACCGTCGCCGCAGCCGAGGCCGCGATTGGTCTGGCAATCCTCGTTTGTTTCTTCCGCAACCGCGGGACCATCGACGTTGAAGACGTCAACGTGATGAAGGGCTGATATCCATGGAAACCATCATCCTATTCGCCCCGCTGGTTGGGGCCATCCTTTGCGGGTTTGGCTGGAAGCTGATTGGTGAAACGGCGGCCCAGTGGGTTGCTACCAGCCTGCTTTTCCTTTCGGCCATATTATCGTGGATCGTATTCCTGACATTTGACGGCACGACCGAGAACATTCAGATCCTGCGCTGGATCGAAAGCGGGACGCTTTCGACGGATTGGGCGATACGGATGGATCGTCTTACGGCGATCATGTTGATTGTGATCACCACCGTCTCGGCGCTCGTCCACCTGTATTCCTTCGGCTACATGGCCCATGACGAGAACTTCAAAGAAGGTGAGAGCTATCGGCCCCGGTTCTTTGCCTATCTGTCGTTCTTTACCTTTGCGATGTTGATGCTGGTCACGGCCGATAACCTTGTCCAGATGTTCTTTGGCTGGGAAGGTGTGGGCGTCGCGTCTTATCTGCTGATCGGGTTCTACTACCGAAAGCCCTCTGCCAATGCCGCGGCGATCAAGGCTTTTGTCGTCAACCGCGTGGGTGATTTTGGCTTCGCCCTTGGTATCTTCGCCCTTTACATGGTGACTGACAGCATCCGGTTCGAGGATATCTTTGACGCCATCCCGAACCTGCAGGGTGAGACGATTACATTCCTTTGGAGAGATTGGGACACGCTGAACCTCATTGCGTTCCTGTTGTTCATCGGTGCCATGGGTAAGTCCGCGCAGTTGTTCCTGCATACATGGCTGCCTGACGCGATGGAGGGTCCGACGCCTGTGTCTGCCCTGATCCATGCTGCGACCATGGTAACGGCGGGTGTGTTCCTTGTCTGCCGTATGTCGCCGCTGATGGAGTATGCACCTGCCGCAACGAACTTCATCGTGTTCCTTGGTGCCTCTACCGCATTTTTCGCCGCAACTGTGGGTCTTGTTCAGAACGACATCAAACGGGTGATCGCGTATTCGACCTGTTCACAGCTTGGCTACATGTTTGTTGCCGCCGGTCTGGGTGTCTATTCGGTGGCCATGTTCCACCTGCTGACACACGCTTTCTTCAAGGCGATGCTGTTTCTTGGCGCAGGCTCGGTCATTCATGCGATGCATCATGAGCAGGACATGCGGAACTATGGTGGCTTGCGCCACAAGATACCCAAGACGTTCTGGATGATGATGATCGGGACGCTGGCGATTACTGGGGTGGGTATTCCTTTGCTGTATGTCGGCTTCCCCATCGGGTTTGCGGGCTTCGTCTCAAAAGACGCCATCATCGAGAGCGCCTATGCGGGCACATCGGGTGGTTATGCTTTCTGGATGCTGGTCGTGGCTGCGTTGATGACGAGTTTCTATAGCTGGCGTCTGATGTTCATGACGTTCTACGGAACCCCGCGCGGTGATGCGCATACCCACGAACATGCCCATGAGAGCCCCAAAACCATGCTTGTGCCGCTTTACGTGCTGGCCGTTGGCGCGGTCTTCAGTGGCATGGTGTTTTATGGCCCGTTCTTTGGAAGCGATGAGAAGGTCGGCAAATATTTCGGCGCTATTGATGCGTATGAGACGACCGAGGATCACGCGCTTGGCTTTAACCTGATTTCGCCTGCCTCTGCGGCCGGGGAAGAGACGGATGGTGAGCATGGAGAGGAAGAGGCCCATTGGCCCGAAGTGCCGGGCAAAGGTGCCATCTTCAAAGCGCCCGACAACCACGTACTGCATGATGCCCACTATGTGCCGGTCTGGGTCAAGTTGACGCCGTTCTTTGCGATGCTGGCAGGGCTGGCACTGGCCTATCAGATGTATATCCGCCGCCCCGATTTGCCTGCAAAGCTCGCAGAGCAGCAGCGGCCGCTTTACAACTTCCTGCTCAACAAATGGTACTTTGACGAACTGTATAACTTCGTCTTCGTCAAACCCGCCTTTGCGTTGGGGCGTATCCTTTGGAAGCGGGGCGATACCGACACGATTGACGGAGGCATCAACGGGCTTGCCATGGGCATTATTCCATTCTTTACACGGCTCGCGGGCCGGGCGCAGTCGGGTTATGTGTTCACCTACGCCTTTGCCATGGTTCTGGGGATTGCGGCTTTGCTGACCTGGGTCACGCTGTTCGGAGGGGCAGGCTGATGGGCAATATCCTTTCACTGACCACGTTCATCCCGCTTTTGGGTGCAGCTATTCTGGCGCTATTGCTGCGCGGAGATGACGAGGCTGCACAGCGCAACGCCAAATGGGTGGCGCTGGTGACGACGATCGTCACTTTTGTGACGTCGCTGTTCATCCTGTCCAATTTCGATCCCGCCGATACAGGGTTCCAGATGGTGGAGAACCGCGAATGGTTGCTGGGTCTTCGGTACAAGATGGGTGTTGATGGCATCTCGGTTCTGTTCGTGATGCTGACCACCTTCCTGATGCCACTGGTTATCGCGTCCTGTTGGGATGTGACCACGCGGGTCAAGGAATACATGATTGCCTTCCTGATCCTTGAAACCCTGATGCTGGGCGTGTTCCTCGCCCTTGATCTGGTCCTGTTCTACCTGTTCTTCGAGGCGGGCCTGATCCCGATGTTCCTGATCATTGGCATCTGGGGCGGGAAGAACCGGATTTACGCGAGCTTCAAGTTCTTCCTTTATACCTTCCTTGGCTCTGTCTTGATGCTTGTGGCGATGGTCGCCATGTTCGCCGAAGCCGGCACAACCGACATACCGACGCTGATGACGCATTCCTTTGGGACTGAGGATTTCAGCCTGCTGGGTATTCAGATCGTGGGTGGTATGCAGACGCTGCTCTGGCTGGCGTTCTTCGCCAGCTTCGCGGTCAAGATGCCGATGTGGCCTGTGCATACCTGGTTGCCCGATGCCCACGTTCAGGCGCCGACGGCAGGATCGGTCGTTCTGGCCGCGATCCTGCTGAAGATGGGCGGATACGGTTTCCTGCGGTTCAGCCTGCCGATGTTCCCTGTTGGGTCAGAGGTGATGGGGCCGCTGGTTCTGTGGCTGTCGGCTATTGCCATTGTCTACACATCGCTGGTGGCATTGGTCCAAGACGATATGAAGAAGCTGATCGCGTATTCATCGGTTGCGCATATGGGTTACGTGACGATGGGCATCTTTGCGGTGAACCAACAGGGCATTGATGGTGCGATTTTCCAGATGCTGAGCCACGGCTTTAGCTCGGGTGCACTCTTCCTTTGTGTTGGCGTGATTTACGACCGTATGCATACGCGCGAGATTGACGCCTATGGCGGTCTGGTCAATCGGATGCCCGCCTATGCGCTGATCTTCATGTTTTTCACCATGGCGAATGTTGGGCTGCCCGGAACGTCCGGCTTTGTCGGTGAATTCCTGACGCTGATTGGTATCTTTCAGGTCAATACATGGGTGGCTGTGGTGGCCACATCCGGCGTGATCCTGTCAGCTGCTTATGCGCTGTGGCTGTATCGCCGGGTGGTCATGGGTGATCTGATTAAGGAAAGCCTGAAAACCATCTCTGACATGACCAAGCGCGAAAGGCTGATCTTTGCGCCGCTTGTTGCAATGACCCTGCTGCTGGGTGTCTACCCCGCACTGGTGTTGGATATCATTGGCCCGAGCGTAAATGCGCTGGTTGGAAATTACGAAACTGCGCTGGCGACCTTTGAGGCCGCAACTCAGTTTGCTGCGAATTAAGGAACGGGCATATGATCTCTGCCGATATTCAAATCCTGATGCCTGAAATCCTGTTGTCGATCTATGCGATGGCGGCGTTGATCGGGGCGGTCTACACGTCCAAGGATGCTGCTGCACCAGCGTTGACATGGGCCACGGCGGGGCTGTTTGTCCTGATGGCCGTCTGGATCGGTATCAATGGGCTGGGAACGCGCGTTGCGTTTGAAGGAATGTTCGTGGATGACGGCTTTGCCCGGTTCGCAAAAGTAACCATTCTGCTGTCAGCCGCCGCCGTTCTGCTTATGAGCGAAGGCTATATGCAGCGGCGTGGTTTGCTCCGTTTTGAGTATCCGCTGCTGGTGGCTTTGGCGGTCGTGGGCATGATGGTCATGGTCTCTGCCGGAGACCTGATGGCGCTTTATATGGGTCTTGAGCTGCAATCGCTGTCGCTTTACGTCGTCGCAGCACTGCGCCGCGATAGCGTGAAATCTACCGAAGCCGGGTTGAAATACTTTGTGCTGGGCGCGCTGTCGTCGGGTCTGCTGCTATATGGTGCGTCGCTCACCTATGGTTTCGCCGGTACGACCTTGTTCAGCGGTATCATCGAAGCCACGGCGCATGAACTATCGCTGGGCTTGCTGTTCGGTCTTGTCTTCCTGTTGGCGGGTTTCGCCTTCAAGGTTTCTGCCGCCCCATTCCATATGTGGACGCCGGATGTCTACGAAGGCTCACCCACGCCGGTTACTGCTTTTTTCGCAACGGCGCCGAAGGTTGCAGCGATGGCTCTATTTGCCCGTGTGGTGCATGACGCCTTTGGCGGCATCGTGGTCGAATGGCAGCAGATCGTCGCGTTCCTTGCCGTGGTCTCCATGTTCCTTGGTGCGATTGCTGCCATCGGTCAGACCGATATCAAGCGTCTGATGGCCTATTCCTCGATTGCGCATATGGGGTTTGCCCTGATGGGGCTTGCTGCGGGCACTCAGGAAGGCGTCAAGGCGATGCTGATCTACATGGCGATTTATGTGACAATGAATATCGGCACGTTCGCGTTGATCCTGACCATGCAAAAGGATAGCCGTCCGGTGACGGATATCAGGGCGCTGAACTCGTATTCGACAAAAGAACCATTGTTGGCAATGATCATGCTCATCATGATGTTCAGCCTCGCCGGTGTTCCGCCTATGCTTGGGTTCTTCGGGAAATATGCAGTGCTGCTGGCGGCCTATCAGGGCGGACTGGCCTGGCTTGCCGTTGCTGGTGTCATCGCGTCGGTGATTGGTGCGTTCTACTATCTGCGGATCGTCTACTTCATGTATTTCGGCGAAGATTCAGATGCGCTTGACGGGCGGGCACCGTTTGTGCTGCGCAGTATGGCTATTGCCACAGGTCTTATTGTCGGTCTGGCATGGGTTCCCGGTGTGAACCTGTTCGGTATCGACCCGATTGCCGCCGCTGCGGCCGCGACGCTTGTCAACTGACCCGACCGCTCTTGCCGCATGGCCGGAAGGCTATGGCTGTCTGCGGCTGGACAGCGTTGACAGTACGATGGCCGAGGCGGCACGGCAGGCGGCACTGATCGACAAGCCCACCTGGGTTATCGCCGCTGAACAGACGGGTGCCCGGGGGCGTCGAGGCCGCTCATGGGCGACAGCGCGCGGGAACCTCAATGCGACCTTGGTCTATCATCCGGGATGCACGCCGCAGGTTGCGGCACAGCGGTCGTTTATGGCCGCGTTGGCGGTGTTTGAGGCGCTGGCCCTTTACATCGATCGCACGCGGCTTTCCCTCAAGTGGCCAAACGATGTGCTGCTGAATGGCGGCAAGGTCGCGGGCATCCTGCTTGAAACATCGGGGCAGGGTCCGTTTGTTGACTGGCTGAGCGTCGGCATAGGTGTGAATTTGGTTCATGCGCCCGATGACGTCTTGGACGCGGCGTTCCAGCCCGTATCGCTGCGGCAGGAAGGTGGGCCACAAGTCACGCCAGAGGTGTTTTTGGCCGATCTGGCTAGCGCCTTTGCCACCGATGAAAAGAAGCTGGAGACTTTCGGCTTTGATCGCATTCGCAATGATTGGTTGCGCCATGCTGCCCGGCTGGACGAGGTGATCACGGCCCGCACCGTGCGGGACGAAATCACCGGTGTATTCGAGGGGGTCGATGCGAGTGGCAATCTGGTGCTCCGCACCGCTGAAGGCCCAAAGGTGATCGTGGCGGCGGATGTCTATTTCGGAGGAGGTGCGTAATGCTGTTGGCTATCGATTGTGGCAACACAAATACGGTGTTTTCGATCTGGGACGGGGAGCAGTTCATCGCGACCTGGCGCGCGAGCACGGAATGGCAACGCACGGCGGATCAGTACTATGTCTGGCTTTCTACGCTTATGCGGTTCCAGAACATGGACGTACATATCGACGAGATCATCATCAGTTCGACTGTTCCGCGCGTTGTCTTCAATCTACGCGTTTTTGCGGATCGGTACTATAATTGCCGTCCTTTGGTTGTGGGCAAATCTGATTGCCTGCTGCCCACGCCGCCGCGGGTTGATGAAGGCACGCAGATCGGTCCCGATCGACTGGTGAATACCGCAGGTGCATATGACCGGCACGGTGGCAACCTCATCGTGGTGGATTTCGGCACCGCGACCACGTTCGACGTTGTCGACACCGATGGGGCCTATGTCGGCGGGGTCATCGCCCCCGGCGTCAACCTGTCGCTCGAGGCGCTGCATAGTGCCGCCGCCGCCTTGCCGCACGTCGATATCTCCAAACCACAACAAGTGGTTGGCACCAACACAGTGACCTGCATGCAGTCGGGCGTCTTTTGGGGTTACATCGGCCTCGTGCGTGAGATATGCGCGCGGATCAAGGCAGAGCGGGGCGTGTCGATGCAAGTGATTTCCACTGGGGGTCTTGCGCCGTTGTTCCAGCAAAGTGAACCGCTGTTTGACGCGTTTGAAGACGATTTGACGATGCACGGACTAACCGTCATCCACCAATACAACAAGGAAAATACATGAGTGACCGCCTGATCTATCTGCCCTTAGGGGGCGCCGGCGAGATCGGCATGAATGCCTATGTCTACGGGTATGGTCCTCAGGGCAAAGAGCGATTGATCGTGGTCGATTTGGGCGTGACCTTTCCGGATATGGATGGGACACCGGGGGTGGATCTGATCCTTCCCGATATTGCATGGCTGGTGGAACGCAAGGCACAGATCGAAGGCATCTTCATCACGCACGCGCATGAGGACCATGTCGGAGCCATCGGCCATTACTGGGAGCAACTCGGCGCGCCGGTCTATGCGCGGCCTTTCACGGCCAATATCGCGCGGCGTAAGTTGGGAGAGCACGGCCACCCGGAAGGTGTTGTCAGCGTCGTGGATGTCTATCCGCAGGTCATTGAATGCGGGCCTTTCAAGGTCTCTTATCTGCCGATCAGTCACTCCATCCCCGAAAGCGCGGGCCTGCTGATCGACACACCCGAAGGTCGCGTGCTGCATTCTGGAGACTTCAAGATCGATGAGACGCCCGTGGTCGGCGATCCATGGAACGAATTGCTGTGGGAAGAAGTATCCAAGGACGGGGTCAAGGCGCTGATCTGCGACAGCACCAATGTATTCTCTTCCGAACCGGGACGATCCGAGACGTTTATCGGCCCCGCCATTGCCGAGATGATGAAAGAGGCGAAGGGGATGGTTGTTGCCACCACCTTTGCTTCCAACATCGCACGGCTGAAGACGCTGGCAATTGCCGCGCAAGAGGCTGACAGGTCAGTGGTGCTATTGGGCCGGGCTATGCGGCGCATGGTTGAAGCGGCGACGGATGAGGGCATATTGCATGGCTTTCCATCGGTCATTTCGCCCGAAGATGCACTGAGCGTGCCGCGTGAAAACTTGATGCTGTTGGTCACCGGATCGCAGGGAGAGAGACGGGCGGCTTCTGCCCAATTGGCGCAGGGGTCTTATTTGGGGCTGAAGCTGAAAGAAGGGGATACCTTTCTATTCTCCTCCAAAACCATTCCTGGCAATGAACGCGGCGTGATCCGGATCATGAACCAGCTGTCCGAACTGGGCGTCGACGTAATTGATGATGCCGGCGGAAAATACCATGTCTCTGGCCACGCCAACCGGCCTGATCTGGAACGGATGCATCAGATTGTGAAGCCTCAGATACTGGTGCCGATGCATGGCGAACACCGGCACTTGCGCGAGCATGTGAAGGTTGGAAATGCTGGTGGACTGACGGGGATCGTCGCGGTTAACGGCATGATGATCGACCTCTCCGGAAACGCACCCACAGTGACCGAATACATCGACACTGGGCGGACCTATCTAGACGGCACGGTGAAGATCGGCGCGCTTGACGGGGTGGTGCGCAACCGCATTCGCCTGGCGTTGAACGGACATATGATCGTCACGCTGATTATTGACGAAAACGATGAACCGCTGGGGGATCCGTGGGTAGAAATCAACGGATTGGCCGAGACGGGATCGTCCAACGCGGCGCTGGTCGAAGTGGTTGAGGAAGACCTGAGCCAGTTCCTCGGGCGGGCGGATGACAAGACGCTGCGGGATGATGAAAAGCTGGAGAAAGAACTGCGGACGGTCGCCCGGAAAAGTGCGCAGGGCGAGATCGGGAAGAAGCCCGAGGTGACGGTGATTGTGAGTAGGTTGGGGTGAGGCCTTGGCCTCTCTGGTCGCCCACAAAATGATTCAAGCTATGTACAAGGTCGTCGGCTAAGGCTTTAGCTGTCTAAGCTCCTCAATGGCGATACTCGGGTTAATTTTGGCGAAAATCAGCGTGAGTACAATCAAAAACAGGAACACTGCTCCAAGACCGTTCCCTTGCATGAAGCCAAGTCTTAACTCGGCGGTCTTTAGTAAGTTGAGAAATGCCTTCAAGTCATTTTCTCCGATATCTTTGTGCCTGTAGACTGCAACATACTACATGTTGATCCATCGGGGCCATCTGGAAATGATTGGGGATGGTTGGCGGGATAACCCTGTGGGTATTTTTATCCCTGCCATATGTGGTGATTTTTTACCGTCAGATCGCAATATGTGGGAGATGAAACTGATTCTGCGGCTACCTTGTTCACAGCTTTGTGGAAAGAATCTTGTCTTTAGGTTCAGTTCAGAGCCTACAGCGGACGGTTTCCAGAACGATGAGAACTGCGCTTAAGTTTGACGTTATTGAGTGAGCCTCCAAGCCGTGCGCGCGGAGGCCCGTTGGGACGGCCCGTCACTCACCTGACGCAATCGGCTTACTTCTTGGAATAAAAGCTATTGAAAACTTTGGGCGAAATATGTTCAGTGAAATTGATCCGATTGCTTCGACTGCAAATGAGTTCCTTCACTCACTACACAACCACACCGTCCCACCTACGGCTGTCACGGTCAGCGCGCTCGCAGCCATGGCTTGGGGAGAGGAGAGGGCTGTTGTGAGGGCGGCGGAGGTGCCAGCCTTGAGCGTGTTTTGTAAGGCACTGCGGCTGGCAGACATCAGGACCGCACCTGAGGAATGAGCCACGCTGTCTGTCGCTTCGCTAGTGGTTTGTTCACCGTAAGCGAACCCGGTGACTTTCTGGGTCAGGCCTTGCAGGTCGGCGGCTGTTCCAGTCATGCGTTCGCAAGTGCTGACCTTGCAGTGGCTCCGGAAATTACGCTCGCCCGGGACCAGCAGGAGCCCCGTGTCTTCATCGCCATCGGCAAGGCAATAGCCAGCAGTGTCTGGCAATCCTTCCATATTGGCTAGAAATCCGAGGGTCACCTCGCTGGTGCATGCAGGAATATTGCCGCGCAGGCGCGCGACGTTGCGGGAGGGCCAGCTGAGAAGTCGTTCGCGCCTGGTTGAGCTATCGCCTTCGGCAGTGAATTGGTCTGGATCAACCGGGATATCGAGCGCGTTGACGCGGACCATGCAAGTGTCAGCTGCGGCAGATGTCGCAAGGAGAACCGCGACAGCCGCGAGGCTGGTGAGATGTACCCTAGACTTTCGCACGCTCTGCAAAGCTCATCGCGATGAATGCGGGTGGCTCTTCGCCCATGCCGACGATGTCGGGTTCGTTACGACCGCGCCCGCGTCCGCCCCGCGCCCGCTCTTGACGGGGTTTCTCGTCTTGCTTTGGCTTGTCGTCCTGCACGGGTTTCTCTGCGGGTTTGGGTTCTTCCGCCTTTGGCTCTGGCTTCCGGCGGTTCCGGGTCCGTTTGGGCTTTTCCTCGGTCTCGGTTGCTGGCGTGGGCGCCGCGTTGGGCACCTCAAGCCGGGGGATGGTTTCCTTGACCAGCCGTTCCACGTCATCAAGGTTCTTTTCGTCCCGTGGCACGCAGATCATGATCGCCGTGCCGGACCGGCCAGCGCGGCCTGTGCGCCCGATGCGGTGCACATAATCCTCGGCATGGCTGGGCACGTCGAAGTTGAACACATGGGTCACGGCGGGAATGTCGAGGCCACGGGCGGCGACGTCTGAGGCCACAAGGAAGCGCAGCTTGTCATCGCGGAAACTTTCCAACGTGCGTGTCCGGTGGCTTTGATCCAGATCACCATGAATAGGGGCGGCCTGATAGCCATATTTTGTCAATGACTTGGCGACGATATCGACGTCCGACTTGCGATTGCAGAAGATGATTGCGTTTGAACACGCCTCGCCTTCGGCATCGATCAACGCCCGTAGCAGGGCACGCTTTTCGGATGGCTCTTTGGGTTTGGCAGAGCCTTTGAACATCACAACGCCCTGTTTGATGTTCGTGTTTGTCGTCGCCGCACGGGCCACTTCGATCTTTGCCGGATTGGACAGGAAAGTATTAGTGATCCGTTCAATCTCTGGTGCCATGGTCGCGCTGAAAAACAGCGTTTGGCGCGTGAAGGGCGTGCGTTTGAAGATTTCCTCGATATCAGGGATGAAACCCATGTCGAGCATCCGGTCGGCCTCGTCCACCACCATTACCTTGACGTCGGTCAGGATCAGCTTGCCGCGTTCGAGGTGATCGAGCAGGCGACCGGGCGTGGCGATCAGCACGTCAACGCCTTTGTCGATCAGCTTGTCCTGATCCTTGAAGCTGGTGCCGCCGATCAGCAGGGCCTTGGTCAGCTTGGTGTATTTGGCGTAGGTATCGAAGTTTTCGGCGACCTGTGCGGCCAATTCCCGCGTGGGGGCCAGGACCAGCGAACGGGGCATCCGCGCCCGTGCGCGACCGCGGCCCAACAGGGTGATCATAGGCAGGGTAAAGGCGGCGGTCTTTCCGGTTCCAGTCTGGGCGATACCCAGCACGTCTTTGCCTTCAAGGGCAGGGGCAATGGCGCCCGCCTGTATGGGGGTGGGAGTATCGTAGCCTGTTTCGGCGACTGCTTTGAGAACCTTGGGGTCAAGGTTCAGATCAGAGAATTTCGTCATATGCGTCCTGTGTATGCGGGATCGGTCCGCAAAGGTGAGAGGACGCAATGTTCCGAGCGTCCCGGCGTCGTCGGCCATTCAAAGCCGTGCGGTCCACTAGCGCATCTGCCGCAGCGGGTCAACAATGGCGCATGTGACGCCGTCCGTCATGTTGATCCGCTGCATCGGTAGCTCGATCTGTGTTGTTTACCGCTCCGTCGCGAAGAAACTATTATCACCGCTCATTGTGACGGTGCCGTCCGGCGTTTCGAGTGTCCCCATAACCAAACCGGCGGCGTATTCGTAGTCGTCGCCGTAAAAGTCCCCTATTACCTGAGCATCGACCGAATAGTCGTCACCCTGGGTTCCTCTGAGTGTTCCGTCAATTTCTGCTTCGTAGGAGTACTGAGTTGAAAGATCAGTCAAACGATAGAGTATTCCATCAGTCATTCTGAGCGTCCCTGCGTAGCCGTTACCCGCGTTATCAACAAATTCGTCTGCGCTGCCGCTGATGGTATTGGTGCTAAAGGTTACAGCAAGTGTCATGTTACCCAGCAATGCCGTCTCGCTATCAGGTACAAAACCCATTGTTCCCTCATAAGATGCCGTTCCGGTTGCCGGCAGGTCAGATGGGTCGATAATATCTTCAATATCGTTAAACGTGTAGTTGCTTTCTATATCCAAAAACTGACTGTCGTAAGTATCGAAGAGTGCGAGCCTCTCTGTTTCAGTCAGGTCCTCCACATCTGTACTAGCACCATCACCGGAGCCACCGCAGGCAGCCAGTACGAGTGGCAATACGCCTGCAAACGCGAAACATTTATTCATGTTTATCCCTAACCAAACAACGCCCCCACAAAAATGATAGCTCGCCCGCGCTGCATGTAACTATTTTCGCATATCGTAGTATGAGAATTAAAATAATCGTTGCAAGAACGATACTTGTCCGCGCCGTGCCATTTCAATGATAGTCGCCACCACTTTCTATGTTTACTTGGTATCCCTCATTAGCGCCAAACGGCGGAAAACGGTGCCGTCATCCTGATCGAGCATCATCAGCAGGGCTTGTGCCAAACGGCGAATGGCCGGGGCCTGCCTGCTTTGCCGCCAAAGGGGGGCGAGCAGTGCTGCCTCTAGATCACCGCCCACAAGCGCGAAATCCCGCATACCCAATGGAAGTGGCGCCTTTGCCCTGCCGCCAGCCGGGAAGGGGTGTTGTGGTGGCAGCCCTGCATACGTTCGCTCGAATTCGTAGATCTTCATCACCGAAAACAGAATATTGAACGATTGGGCGAGGTGGCGATCTTCTTCCGTTTCACCATGTTCAGCAAATGTGATTACCGCAGAGATCAGCCAGCGAGGTGGAAGGTGATCCAGAAGCCAATCTTCCTCCTCGGCCCAGAGCCTGCGAAACAGCTCAGGCGCGTGGTCTGGATAGGTGTGTTTGCGTAGATGGGATATGAGCATGCCATGTAGCATTTCCAGCTCGCTCAGCCCTTGCAGTTCACCCAAAAGCATATGTCGTTTCTTTGCGACACGACTAAGCCCCTCTGGCCGCCGCTTGGGTTGCGGAGGCAACTTTTGCTGAGTGAGCGGCTTAAAATCTACCTCAAGTGGCGGCAATTCCTCCCCATCATGATGGGTCAGTTTTGACCGCCGCTTTTGGTAGAGCGGAACAAGGTCCGGTATGCCGCCGGGATAGGTATTGTGGCGGGGTGACACGGGTTACTCTTTCGCGTTGGTGTTCGGAATATATCCTTAGCAGAGCACCCGTGACCATTCCAAGGGAGCGTTGTCACAATCGTTAGCCGGCATTGCTTCCCGGCTCAAACGGTTGATCACCTGCCGACAGTCGCCGACAGATTTGCCCGTCCCAAGGCTTATTGTTCAAGCAGGAAACCGGAGTTATCTTCATCCAAGGTGATGGTCTCTTCACCATCATTCACGTCCAAAGTACCTTCGATTACGCCGCCAGCGTATTCAGCGTCGTCTCCGAAGAAATCGCCACCTAATTCGCCGTCAACATCAACTTCGTTATCTGCGCCACTTAGGCTTCCGGCTATGTCTGCTGAATAGGTGTAGAAGTCTTCCAGAACCACATCATTGAATATTGTTCCGTTGCTGACGGTCAGGCTACCACTATATTCCTCATCATCTGCGTTCACGAAATTACCTGCCGACCCGCTGACTTCGCTATTTGCAAAATCCGCTGTCATGCTCATGTCGCCGGCAAGGAAATTTGTGTCCAAACCATCGTCAGGGCCTTCAAAAACAAGAACACCTGAGTAACTTGCTGAACCTACAGTTGGCACTTCTGTTGGATCCAGGGTCTCTAACGCATCTACGGTGTCACCTAGTGCGACAAACTGATCTACTAGATCGTCATATGAGGTGTCGATACCTGCGGAGGACGACTCCTCACATCCAGCAATCACGAATGCAGAAAGTAAAAATACGCTTTTGGTCAATAGTTGCATAGTCGGCAGCTTTCCCTGTTAAATCTAACTTCTTCAAAAGCCTACGGCGAAGAAGTTAATGTGGGAAGCTCTCGCGTTAACTTTTTTTCGCATAGGAAGAAAAGCGCGCAATCTTGCCTATTAGATCATCATTTCCTTTGTCGCCGTTAATGTCACATCGGGGTAATCCCGCCCGACCCGGTCTATGTCCCATTGCAGGCGGGTCAGGAAAACCGTGTCTCCATCGTTGTCTGTTGCGATGTGCTGCTTGTTGGCGGCGGCGAAGGTATCCACGGCGTCTTTGCTGCCAGAGACCCAGCGGGCGGAAGTGAATTGCGATGCCTCGAACCGCACCGGCAGGCCGTATTCCATCTCGATCCGGCTGGCGAGCACTTCGAATTGCAGCGCGCCGACCACACCCACGATGAAGCCTGACCCGAAGGTCGGTTTGAACACTTTGGCCGCGCCTTCCTCGGCGAATTGCATCAGCGCCTTTTCGAGGTGTTTGGCTTTCATGGGGTCGCCCGCCCGGCAGGTTTGCAGCAGTTCCGGCGCGAAAGATGGAATGCCAGAGACGCGAATTGCTTCGCCTTCGGTGAGCGTGTCGCCGATGCGCAGTTGTCCGTGGTTGGGGATGCCGATGATGTCGCCGGCCCATGCTTCTTCTGCCAATTCACGGTCGGCTGCCAGGAAAAGAACGGGGTTGGTGATGGCCATCTGTTTCTTGGAGCGTACATGGGTCAGTTTCATGCCCCGTTCGAAATGGCCCGAAGCCAGGCGTAGAAATGCGACGCGGTCGCGGTGCTTGGGGTCCATGTTGGCTTGCACCTTGAAGACAAACCCGGCCACCTTGGGTTCTTCGGGGGCGATGTTGCGAGGCTGCGCGGTTTGCACCTGCGGTTCCGGCCCGTAGGTGCCGATGCCATCCATCAGTTCCTTGACCCCGAATGAGTTGATCGCAGAGCCGAACCAGATCGGTGTCATTGAGCCGTTGAGCACGCTTTCATGGTCGAGCGCAGGGAGCAGTTCCTTGGCCATCTCGATCTCTTCGAGAAACTTTTCCAGAAGATGAGCGGGGACATGTTCGGCGAGTTTCGGATCGTCCAGACCGCTGATTTCAATGCTTTCTGCCACCTTATTGCGGTCGGCCCGGTCCATCAGCTCCAGCCGATCGCGCAGGATGTCGTAGGTTCCCATGAACTCGCGCCCGACCCCGATCGGCCAAGCGGCGGGGGTGACGTCGATGGCCAAGTTTTCCTGAATTTCGTCAATGATCTCAAATGTGTCGCGGCTTTCACGATCCATCTTGTTGCAGAAAGTCAGGATCGGCAGATCGCGTAGGCGGCAGACCTCAAACAGTTTTTGGGTCTGGCTTTCCACGCCTTTTGCGCCGTCGATCACCATGACCGCCGCATCAACGGCAGTCAGCGTGCGGTAGGTATCTTCCGAAAAATCGCTGTGACCGGGCGTGTCTACCAGATTGAAGCGGAATTTCTCAAAATCGAACGACATGGCCGAGGCCGACACCGAAATTCCACGGTCCTTTTCCATCTGCATGAAGTCCGACCGCGTGCGTCGCGCTTCGCCTTTGGCACGTACCTGTCCGGCCATCTGAATCGCGCCGCCATAAAGCAGAAATTTCTCGGTCAGCGTGGTCTTGCCCGCATCCGGGTGAGAGATGATGGCGAAGGTGCGTCGGCGGGCGATTTCCGCGGGAAGGTCAGGGCGATTTGTCATGAGCACCGCTTTATGTGGTTGGTCGGCAAAGGGCAATTCGGTCGTTAACCGAAGATTCGATTTTTCTCATTAGACAAGGTTCTGGATGACAGCTGTGGAAGGAGCCGTGATGATCAGAGTTTGCTTGGCTTTCTTGATGTTGCTTGCCGCCTGTGGCGGCGGGGGTGGATCGTCGCCAAAGGAAGAAGCGCCCGATCCTCGTCTTGCCCGGCTGGATGCGTTTGATGCCCAGCTGGAGCGGGTTTTGGGCGATGCGGATACCGGGATCGCGGGGATGCCTGTGACCCGGGATGATCTGCTGCCGGTGACTGGACAAGTGACTTATGAGGGGTTGGTGGCCGTTCGTCTGGAAACCCTGCCTGACGACCTTGCATTGTTGGGCGATGCGTCTGTGACCGTCGATTTTACCGACGGCTCTGTCAGTGGCGAAATGGATGCGTTTTTTGGCGAGGGCGCAGATGCTGAGGTTGTTGATTACGATGGCAGTCTGGACATTGCAACACTGTCAGACAGTGATGCGCCCTTCGCCGCTGGTTATAACGGGAGGTTATCCGCAAATGGCGATGTCGTGGTGATGGATGGCACGCTTGAGGGTGTTTTCCATGGTAGCGGGGCAGAGGCCTTGTCCGCTTACGATCTTGAACCGAATGCGACCTTCAATGGCGATGAGGTGAATGCCACTGTCGTTCTTGTCGCCGAAGCAGACGGCTCGGATTAATACGTTCTTAACCACGGATAGATGACACTGGGTGCATGAGGTGCTTTGTGATCATCATATTCTGTTTGCTTGCCGCCTGTGGCGGCGGCGGAGATGGCGCGTCCGATGCGTTTGATGTTTTTGACAATGTGGCCGATCTTGACGTGACGCTGGCCGAACAGCTTCCGACCGGTAGTGCGGAATATCGGGGCAAAGCTGTTTTGGATCTGCCTTTGGGAGCACAGGGTGCGGATGTCAGCTATGTCGGCGACATGGCCGTGTCAGTTGATTTTTCTGCAGCAGATCAGCCGTTTACTGGAATGATTGATGGTCTTGCTTCGGATGGGCAAGGCCCTTTGGACGGGCAATTGGTGATTTCCAACGCCATTATCACACCGGATGCGTCGGCTGTGTTGGACTACCAGATAGCAGCCGATGTGGCGGGTACCTTGTCGGGTGGTGGCGCAAGTTACCAGTTGGAGGGCGACCTGTTCGGCGATTTCCTGGGTCGGAATGCCGATGCGACGGCGGGTGTGATTTTCGGGGATATCACTGGGCCTGATGGCGTTAACCTTTTTGATGGCAGCTATGCCGCGGTGATTGATTAAGCCGCCATTGCCGCCTCTTGATCGCGGTGCTACTTCAGAGGTCTGTCGCAAGGGGAGGCTTTCGGATGGATCTGGGAATCAAGGGCAAACGCGCGTTGGTTTGCGCATCATCAAAGGGTTTGGGCCGCGGTTGTGCCGCTGCTTTGGCCGAGGCTGGCGTTGATCTGGTCCTCAACGCCCGAGGTGCGGACGCACTGGAAGCGACGGCTGATGAGTTGCGCAAAGCACATGCAGTTGAGGTGACAACGGTGGCCGCCGACGTCGCCACCGAAGATGGCCGTGCGGCCCTGCTGGCTGCCGCAGGCGACGTTGATATCCTTGTGAACAACGCAGGTGGGCCACCACCGGGGCTGTGGTCGGACTGGGAGCGCGACGATTTCATCGCTGCACTGGACGCCAATATGTTGGCGCCTATTGCGCTGATGAAGGCGCTCTTGCCCGGTATGATTGATCGGGGCTGGGGCAGGGTGGTGAATATCACCTCGGGGTCGGTGAAGGCACCGATCCCACAATTGGGCCTGTCCAATTCGGCGCGCGCGGGACTGACGGGCTATGTGGCGGGGACGTCGCGGCAGGTGGCGCAGCATGGTGTGACGATCAATAATATGCTGCCGGGTATTCATGCGACTGACCGGGCAGTCAGTCTTGATACCGGGGTGGCGACGGCGCAAGGTATTGATATTGCTGCCGCAAAAACGCAGCGTGAGGCAACGATACCGGCCCGTCGATATGGCACGGCTGAGGAATTTGGGGCGATGTGTGCGTTCTTATGCTCGCAACATGGGGGCTTTATCGTGGGGCAGAATATTGTGCTGGATGGCGGCGCGATCAACGCGACGATCTGATCCATGGCCGAAAAATTCAGCCTGAAAGATCATCTGTTCAACGCCGAAACGGTGGGTGTTTTGGGCGGCCATTTTGAGGATGCGGGCGTTTTCAAGGCCGCGCCGTTCGTGGCGGATGTACTGGCCGAGATGCCGCCGTTGGAGCTCAAAGCGCGGATCCATCTGATTGCAGATGTGTTGGTCCGATATCTGCCAGCTGATTTTTCGTCAGCTGCGGACGCGATTATGGCGGCCCTTCCGCCGCCTTTGGACCCGACGCTGACTGACGATGACTTTGGTCATTTCATCTATGCGCCTTTGGGTGTTTATGTGGAAAATCATGGGCTTGAGGAACATCTGGATCAAAGCCTCGATCTGCTGGAGGCGGTGACGCAGCGGTTTTCGATGGAGTTTTCGATCCGCACAGCGTTGAACCAACGGCAAGAGCCGGTGCTGGAGCGGATGCGGGAGTGGGTGTCGCATGACAACTATCATGTCCGGCGTCTGGTGAGCGAGGGGACACGCCCTCGGTTGCCTTGGGGGGCCAATATTGGATTGACCACGGATGATCGGTTGCCTTTGCTTGATCGGCTCTATGCTGATCCGACGCGCTTTGTCACAAGATCGGTCGCTAACCATTTGAACGATATAACGAAATCAGAACCAGAAACTGTCATTGACCGTTTGTCGGATTGGCAAAAGGCAGGCGCGCAGGATGCCAAGGAGCTTGACTGGATGCGTCGCCATGCCTTGCGCGGGTTGATCAAGGCGGGGCATTCGGGGGCGATGATCCATCTTGGTTACCGTCCCGATGCGCCGGTGAAAGTGATCGAGATGTCGTTGACGCCTAATCTTGTCGCGCGTGGCGCATCGGCAGAGCTGAATGTGACCCTGTTGGCAGAGGAAGACGTGCCGCTGATTGTCGACTATGTGGTTGATTTTGTGAAAGCGAACGGGAAAACCGCGCCAAAAGTGTTCAAAATCAAGATGTTGAATGCCAAGGCCGGAAAGCCGGTGATGCTGAAAAAGAAGCATGTTTTCAAGGATAACGCGACCACATTCACGCTGTATCCGGGTCCGCATCAATTGCACCTTCAGGTCAATGGCCGTGTGATCGCAACAACCCGGTTCGAACTGACCTGACCTTGCCCCCGGCGGGATCAGTTGCTAGGTCCGCTATACCTAATTGTTTTCGTCAGGGATCAGCCCCCGTTTATGCAAACCCCCCGCCTTGAAATCAAAAACATCGTCAAGGCGTTTGGCGGCAGGCGGGTCGTGGATGACGTGAGCCTGACCGTGATGCCGGGGCAGGTGACGTGCCTGCTGGGTCCGTCGGGTTGTGGTAAGTCCACCACGCTGCGGATCATCGCGGGGGTGGAGATGCAGGATAGCGGGACCATCCATGTGGATGGCCAGCTGATTTGCGACACCGTGCGTCGTGTGCCGCCCGAGGGCCGTTCGATTGGGTTGATGTTTCAGGATTTCGCCCTGTTTCCGCATCTGACTGTCGGTCAGAATGTCGCCTTTGGGTTAAAGGGACGTGAAAGCGCGGAGCGGGTGAAGAGCCTGCTGAACAAGGTGGGCATGACCCGCTATATTGATGATTATCCCCATCAGCTTTCGGGCGGCGAACAGCAGCGTGTTGCTTTGGCCCGCGCATTGGCCCCCAAGCCCCGGATCATGCTGATGGATGAGCCGTTTTCGGGTCTTGATGACCGGCTTCGTGATGATATCCGGGATGAAACCCTGGAAGTGCTCAAAGACGAGGGGACGGCAGTTCTGCTCGTGACGCATGAACCCGGCGAGGCGATGCGCATGGCTGATGAGATCGCGCTGATGCGCGACGGGAAGATCGTGCAGAGGGGCGCGCCCTATAATATCTACAATACACCGGTGGATTTGCGGGCCGCTGCATTTTTTAGTGATATCAACGTGATACGCAGCACAGTTGAGGGCGCGTTGACCGATACGCCGTTCGGCCAGTTCCTTGCCCCCGGTGTGCCGGACGGGACGGAAGTGGATATCGTGATCCGCCCGCAGCATCTGAAAATCGACTTTGACAGGAATGGTCGCGGTCCCAATCCGACGCCGCAGGATGGCACGGCAGCGCGTGGGGTCGTGCAGCGCGCCCGCTTTATGGGTGGGTCCAGCTTGGTGGAGTTTCGGATGGATTATGACGGCTCGGTCCTGCGGGCCGAGGTGCCATCGGTGTTTCTGCCCAAGCGTGATACGCCGCTGTGGTTGATGATCCGGCGCGACCGGTGTTTCGTTTTTCCCAAGGGGTGACGCAACGGGCGGTGGGTGTTGCGTGGCCCGTCGTGCCTCAATTCCTGCGAATCGACTGTTAACGCCAGTGTTTATTGGTTAAAACGGTGCCCGAAACCTGTCGGACATGCGTCGGCAAAACGTCGGACCCCACCGCGTGGGAAGGTTAAGGTTTTGTTAGGTTAATGGGGTGTGCGGTGGTGATTGTGAAGGAAGGGTTCAGGTTAGTAGCGGTGGGTTTTACCCACCCTACGGGGGTGTTGAACCCAGGCGGGCTTTGCGGCCGCCGCGCCGTTTGCTGATTTTGGATTTGCGCGACGGGAGGTCTTCCATAATTGACCGGCGGTCGTCGTCGTTCATTTTGGACCATGCGCCGATTTCGTCGATGGAGCGCAGGCAGCCGGTGCAAAGCCGCGTTTCGGGATGGATGACGCAGATCTTGATGCAGGGGCTTTCGATTTCGGCCCGTGACCAGATGTGATCGGTGTTTTCCGTTTTTGTCACGATGCGTCCTTTAGATGGTGCAGCCGGTCGAGCAGCCCTTGCAGGATATACCCGGCGGCCACGTGGTCGATGACCTCTGCGCGACGTTTGCGTGACGTATCCGCCTCTAGCAGGGCGCGTTCGGCGGCTACGGTAGAGAGTCGTTCGTCCCAAAAGGTAATGGGCAGTGGTGTCAGACGGTGCAGGTTGCGCGCGAAGGCGCGGGTGGCCTGGCAGCGTGGGCCTTCGGAGCCATCCATATTGCGCGGCAGGCCGAGTACGATGCCTTTGATCAGTCGCTGGGTGGTGATTTCCAGCAAGGCTGCCGCGTCGACGGTGAATTTCTTGCGCTTGATCGTCTCAAGCGGAGTGGCCACGCTGCGCATGCTGTCAGAGACCGCTACGCCGATGGTCGCCGTTCCCAGATCAAGCCCGGCGATGGCGCCGAAATCGGGTAGGGTCGCCGCAAATTCTTCGACACTGTCGTAGATCATGGGTTGAGGCCCGCCTGTTCTGCGGCTTCGGTCAATATATCGACTGCCTCGGGGTCAGCGCCGAAGACGTCCTGTGCCTCTGTCCAGATTGATTGGGCCGATGCGGTATCACCCAGCACGCCGTAGGCTGTAATGAGCCGCGCCCAGTCGCGGGCGGTGCCGCCTTGATTGGCGAGCCTGTCGGACAGCGAGGCGACCATGCCGCTGATCATTTCGTTGCGCTCTTCGGGTGTCATGTCCTGGGCTGCTTCAAGATCGGCTGCGGATGGGCCCCGCTCCACCGGCAGGGTGTAATCGATGCCCGCGCGGAAAGCCGCGGTTTCGATTTGCGCACGTGCGGAGGCGACGTGGAAGTTTTGCGGATCGCCATTATCGGCCAGTTCGCGCCACGCCCGGAAGGCGATGTCGGGCCGGTCGGTCTGGTAATACAGCACCCCGTAATAGTAGCGCGCGGCGATATTGTCCTCATCTTCGGTCAGAATGAGGCGGATGATCCGCTCTGCCTCTGGTGAAACAATACCGCCGGCGGCGACGACCATCATGTCGAGCAGAAGACGCTGGTCTTCGATGGTTACGTTGTCGCCTTTGATGGCGATGACCTGTTCCTGAGCCCTTTTTGCGGCGGTGTAATTGCGCAGCTCAGCCTCGTGAAAGGCGAGCCGGGACCAGGCTTCGATGTCGCCCGGGCGTGTGGGGGCGATTTCGCGGAGCTGATCGATGGCTTCGCGATATTCATCAGGCACATTGACCGGGAGTTGGGCGGGGGCGACGGCCTCTAGCGCGGATTGAGAAGGGCGGTTTGCACGCATCTCGTCGCCTTGGGCGATGCGCTGTTTTAGCGGCAGGTCCGCGTAGCCGGGGGCGCCGATGCCTTCGAAGAAGAGCGGCAGGTTGATTTCGTCGTCGAAGTTGCGCGTGACCCGTCTTGGCAGAACAAAATGGATGGGTAGGGCGATGGAGTCCTTGAGTTCTGCAATTCTTTCTTCGGATACACCGATATGTCGCGCGATCCCGGCGGGGCCGATATAGACTGTGAATACCAAGGCGGGCATGACGGCGAAGACGGTGATCAGCGTCCACTTTCCGCCCTTTGACGTGGTGGCCTGCGTCTGATCTGCCTTGTTCGCGGCCAGAAGCCTACGGGCGATTTCTGTGCGGGTTTGTTCGGCTTCGCCCTGAGACAGGGTGCCGCGTTCAATGTCGCGGTCGATTTCGGCCAGTTGCGCTTTGTAGATCCCGATGTCGGGATTTTCCGTCGCCAATCGCGGCGGACGCAAGAGAGGTGCCGCGACCAGACCGGCCACGCCGAGCGTCAAAAGACTGCAGATAATCCAGAAAAGCATGGCCGCCCGTTCATTGGTTTCATCCTACCTAATGTGCCGAGCGGTCCGAGAAAAGGCCTTGCGACATCAAGCCGTTTCCATCTGCCGCGCCCATGTCGTAAAATCGGCGTCAGACGCCGCTGGCAGCCGCCTGTTTCGGGTGCGAAAGGGCGACAACCGGGGGCGAGCCACCTTGTCAGATATGAGATTCGGATGAAACGCTATTCTGCTTTTGCCATTGCCCGTGAAGCCATGCGCAATCACACTGGTTGGGACCGGGCCTGGGCCAAGCGGGCCCCGAAAAAGCGGTATGATGTGATTATCGTCGGCGCGGGCGGACATGGTTTGGCCACGGCCTATCATCTGGGCAAGAATTTCGGGATCACCAATGTCGCCGTTCTGGAGAAAGGTTGGCTTGGTGGCGGGAATACTGGCCGGAACACAACGATTATTCGGTCGAATTATCTGCAGGATGCGTCGGCCGCGATTTATGAGAAATCCCGTTCGCTGTATGAGACCATGAGCCAGGACCTGAACTACAACGTTATGTTCAGCCCGCGCGGTGTCATCATGCTGGCCCAGACGCAGCACGAAGTTCGCGGTTACAAGCGCACCGCCCATGCCAATGCGTTGCAGGGCGTGACAACAGAGTGGATCGAACCGGCGCGTGTGAAAGAGCTTTGCCCCATCATGAATATTGATGGGCCGCGTTATCCTGTTCTGGGTGGTTTGTGGCAGGCCCGTGGTGGCACGGCCCGACATGATGCGGTGGCCTGGGGTTATGCCCGCGCCTGTTCCGACATGGGCATGGATATTATCCAGAAGTGCGAAGTGACGGGTGTCAGCCGCGATGGTGACAAGGTCACGGGCGTTTCAACCACCCAAGGCGATATCGCCTGTGACAAGCTTGGGATTGTGGTTGCTGGGCACTCCGGTGTGCTGGCCGAGATGGCCGGGTTCCGGTTACCAATTGAAAGCGTGGCCTTGCAGGCGTTGGTGTCTGAACCGATCAAGCCTTGCATGGATGTGGTTGTGATGGCCAACACGGTCCACGGCTATATGTCCCAGTCCGACAAGGGCGAGATGGTCATTGGCGGCGGTGCGGATGGTTACAACAACTATACCCAACGCGGATCATTCCATCATATCGAAGAGACGGTCCGCGCCCTGGTCGAGACGTTCCCAATGATTGCGCGCCTCAAGATGTTGCGCCAGTGGGGTGGGATCGTGGATATGACCGGTGACCGGTCGCCGATCCTGTCCAAGACCCCGGTTGAGGGTGTGTTCATCAATTGCGGTTGGGGAACTGGTGGGTTCAAGGCAACCCCCGGATCAGGCTGGGCGATGGCAGAATTAATGGCCAAGGGGCAGTCACCGCTTACAGATGAGTTCAGCATGTTCCGGTTCCGCGAAGGCAAGTTTATCGATGAAAGTGTGGCCGCAGGGGTGGCGCATTGATGGTAGAGGTCAATCGCCTAACGATCATTGCCGGCCATGCCGGACAGTGTGCTGCGTGCGATAGCCCCTTTGTCGTAGCCATCATTGCTTGGACTGTGCGGTTGGTGCGTGCGGGTAAACGCGCGTTTAGACCTTTGCCGCGTCCAAAGCCAAATCGCCACCGTCAGTACGGCCATACCCATCAAGGAAAACATGATTTGGTTTGCTGTCATACCAGTCATTATACGTTATCAGGCGTTCGGAGCAAATTTAACGCCGACTTGCGGCATACCGTTCGCGTTATGCCGACTTCGCAAGGTTTTCGGGCAGCGCCGGTGGCGCACAATCCCGCCTGCGATATTTACTGCTCGCGCATGTCCCTTATCCCATCATGCATGTCCTTCCTGAATCCCGGATCGTCAATTTTATTGGGATCAAACAGGTCTTCCATGTCTGCTGAAAAAGATTGCTCGCGCATACGGCCAACAATCATGAAGACAATAGCTACAGCTAAAACGCTGCCAATGATAATTAAGAAAAACTCCATGATGAGACACTATCATGTGGTTTCTTAAAATCGAGTCCGGCGGCGCAATGCCCATTAATTCGGCGGATTTGGCACCCGATTGCCCAAATTATCGGGGGATTTTTGCCGACCTATCTTTCTGCTCAGGGTCTGCTTTGATGGAGTTGTCTGTAAAGGAGGACACATCATGGTTGACTACACGACTTCGAAAACAAAGTCGGGCAGCGCTGGCATCGGTCTGTTTATCGGTGCGGCGATCGTTGTTCTGGTTGTTCTTTACGCCCTTTTCGCTGGCGGTAACACAACCACGACATCGGACCCAGCTGCGGTGGCCGCCCCAGAAGGGGGTGAAGCTGCACCAGCGACAGAAGAGACTGCGCCAGCAGCACCAGCGACCGAATAACGCGGTAAAATCAGAGTTTGCCCATGAGGGCGGATGCAGCTTTGCCTCCGCCCTCTACCTGCGTGATGTACGGTCGCTGCTTTCCAACAGTTTTTCCTACAGACCGATCATCACAAGGAAGGGTGCCCTATGCTGATCCTGCATTGCCCGTATTGCGGCGTGGATGCCGATGAAACTGATCTTCATCCGGGCGGTGAAGCCCACCTGACACGCGAAGGTCCGGGGGCATCAGACGAGGCGCTTGAAGACTACCTGTTCATGCGGGAAAACCCCAAGGGCGTGCATTTTGAGCGCTGGCGTCATGCGTACGGCTGCGGCAAGTGGTTTCTGGCCGCCCGTTGCACCAATACGCTGGAGGTGTTTGGCACGTATTCCGCCCAAAAAACCGAACCCCCGAAAGAGATATGCGACAAGATTTCGGGCAAGCGCCCGGGTTGGTCATGGGGGACTTTCAAATGAGCACCCGTCTGGCCGGAGATGGCCGTTTTCTGAATAAAAACAAATCGGTGTCGTTTACCTTTAATGGTAAAAATCTGCGTGGATTCGAGGGAGACACGCTTGCGTCGGCCTTGTTGGCCAATGATCAGATGCTTGTGGGCCGGTCTTTCAAATATCACCGTCCCCGCAGTGTTGTCGCGTCGGGCGCTGAAGAACCCAACGGCCTGGTCAATTTGGGCAAAGGTGCTGCATTTGAGCCGAACCAGCGGGTCACGACGACCGAGTTGTTTGATGGGTTGACGGCGACGTCACAGAACCACTGGCCGAGCCTTGAATTTGACGTGGGCGCGATCAACAGTCGCTTGTCCCGCCTTTTGCCTGCGGGCTTTTACTACAAGATGTTCATGTATCCGCGCCCGTTCTGGAAACATGTTTACGAGCCATTCATCCGCCAGTCTGCCGGGCTGGGGAAGGCACCCAAGGATCGCGACCGCGACACGTATGAACACTTTCATGCCACGGTCGATGTTCTGATCGTTGGTGGTGGTGTTGCGGGTTTGGCTGCTGCTGTTGCTGCAGGTCAAACAGGTGCGCGTGTATTGCTGATTGAGCAGACTGCCCATTGGGGTGGACGTGCGCCGGTGGATGGCGCCCGGATCGAAGATGCACCAGCGGATGATTGGGTGAAGTCCACGGTGCAAGCCATTGAAGATATGCCGAATGTTACCATGCGTCTGCGTTGCATGGGGGCAGGCGTGTATGACCATGGTTATGCTTTGGCCTATGAGCAGTTGACCGACCATGCGCCTGATAATGAGGGACCGCGGCATCGGTTGTGGCGTGTCAGGGCCAAGCAGATCGTGACGGCAACCGGGGCCATTGAGCGGCCGTTGTCTTTTGCCGGGAATGATGTGCCGGGCGTGCTGCTTGCCTCTGCCGTGCGTGATTATGCGGTGAACTTTGGCGTGTCGTTGGGGGATCGTACCGTTGTTGTGACCAACAATGATGATGCTTACCGCACTGCCATTACGCTGAAAAAGGCGGGGCTGGATGTTCCGGTGATCGTCGATGCGCGTGCCATGGCATCAGGACCGCTGGTCGATCAGGCCCGCGAGCTGGGTATTCGGGTCGAGGTTGGCAAGGCTGTTGCCAAGGTTAAAGGCGGCAAGCGCGTGACGGGTGTCGCGATATGTGCCCAAGCTGGCGAGGGTGCCGCACTGGAAGAGGTCGCATGTGATTGCGTCGCCATGTCGGGTGGCTGGTCACCGATTGTGCATCTGTGGTCCCATTGCGGTGGAAAGCTGGTGTGGGACGCTGATCAGGTCATGTTCCGGCCAGATCATGATGCCGCACCAACCAGCGCTGACGGCCAGCCCTTCGTGACCGCTGCGGGAACGGCGAATGGGCATTTGTTCACAGCTGAGGCTGTGGGTGACGGTTGGGCTGCAGGACGTGCTGCCGCCAAGGCTGCCGGGCATTCCAAACGGGGCGGGCAGGCTCCGCTGGGGTTCGATGTTGAGGAAGGCCCGATTTCGCCGGTGTGGTTGATGCCGCAGGGCGCGGGGCAGGAACTGCGCTCTAAGGCGTGGCTGGATTTCCAGAACGATGTGAAAGTCAGTGATGTGCAATTGGCCGCGCAGGAAGGGTTTGAAAGCGTTGAGCATGCCAAGCGGTATACGACACTTGGCATGGCGACTGATCAGGGTAAGTTGAGCAATATCAATGGATTGGCGATACTTTCGCAATCGCTGAACGCGGATATTCCCAATGTGGGGACAACGACGTTCCGCCCGCCTTACACGCCGATTTCGATGGCCTCGATTGTCGGGGTCGCGAAGGATGAATTGTTCCAGCCCGTGCGTAAGACGCCTGTGTCGGACTGGAGTAATGCCAATGGCGCGGACAATGAACCTGTTGGACAGTGGCGCAGGCCGTTTGCCTATGTGCGTCCGGGCGAGAGTGTGCATGACGCCGTTAATCGCGAGGTGAAGAACACGCGCGAGAATGTGGGTCTTCTGGATGCCTCGACCCTTGGCAAGTTGATCGTCAAGGGGCCGGATGCCGGGAAGTTCCTCGATATGATGTACACCAACATGATGTCGACATTGGCCGTGGGCAAATGCCGCTATGGGCTGATGTGTTCTGAAAACGGATTTCTGATGGATGACGGTGTTGTGGCGCGGATGGCTGAGGATACCTGGCTTTGCCATACCACGACCGGCGGGGCCGAAAGCATCCACGCGCATATGGAAGACTGGCTGCAATGCGAATGGTGGGACATGCAGGTCTATGTCGCCAACGTGACCGAACAATATGCCCAGATCGCCGTTGTTGGCCCGAATGCCCGCAAGGTGTTGCGCAAGCTGGGCGGCATGGATTTGTCCGCCGAAGCGTTGCCGTTCATGCAATGGGCTGAGGGGAAGATCGGGGATTTTGACGCGCGCGTCTTCCGCATCTCTTTCTCGGGCGAATTGTCTTATGAAATTGCTGTGCCTGCTGGGCAGGGGGCGGCGTTCTGGGATGCTCTGATTGCGGCGGGCGAAGAGTTCGGCATGATGCCTTACGGGACAGAGACGCTGCATATTCTGCGTGCAGAAAAAGGTTTCATCATGATTGGTGATGAGACGGACGGAACGGTCATTCCGCAGGATCTGAATCTGAATTGGGCCTTGTCGAAGAAGAAGGAAGATTACCTCGGCAAGCGTGCGCATGAGCGTAGCCATATGGCGAATGCTGATCGGTGGAAGCTGGTGGGGCTGGAGACTGTCGACGGGTCTGTGTTGCCTGATGGGGCTTATGCGCTTGCCGATGGTGACAATGCGAATGGGCAGCGGAATACCCAGGGGCGTGTCACGTCGACCTATTATTCAGCCAATCTGGAGCGTGGGATCGCGATGGGGCTGGTTCACAAAGGGCCCGACCGGATGGGTGAGGTCCTTGAGTTCAACAAGGTCGATGGAACCACCGTGAGGGCGAAGATCGTCGATCCGGTGGTCTATGATCCCGAGGGGGAGAAGCAGAATGTCTGAGGCTGTCAGCGCATTGCAGGGCAAAGTGGCCCCCGGTGAAGTTACCATCCGCGAGGCGGGCCTGCGCGGGATGATCACTTTGCGGGGTGATTTGACGGATACGAAGTTGAAAGCCGCCTGCACCGGCCTGTCCGGCGTCGATATGCCGGGGCCGGGGCAGGCCAATTGCGTGGGCGAGAAGGGCCTGTGCTGGATGTCGCCGGACGAGATGTTGGTACTGGTGCCTTATGCGGAAGTGACCGCGGCATTGGAGGTTTTGGCCAAAGCGTTGAAGGGAAAACATTACCTGGCCGAGCCGGTATCGGACGCGCGGGCGATGTTTTTTGTGGAAGGCGAATTTGCCCGCGAGGTGATTTCCAAGCTGGCCCCGGTTGATCTGCATCCCGACACGTTCAAACCCGGTGATTTCCGGCGCACAAGGTTGGGGCAGGTGGCCGCTGCGTTTTGGATGCGTGATGAGGATACGTTTGAGGTGATCTGCTTTCGATCAGTCGCCGACTACGCCTTTGATCTGCTGGCCGCGAGTGCGAAGGCTGGCCGGGTTGGGCTTTTCCCTGTCCGATAAAAGGGGCTGTTTTGCTAAGGGGCAGAGTAGTTCTTTACCCAAATAGGTTGTTGATTTTCTGCGTAGGTTGGGCTTTTGGGGCTATTCGCTCTTGCGTCCCATGACACGCTCGATCTGGGATAGACCACGTGCGCCCGCGTAGATGTCAGGTGCAGAATATAGCGGGTCAGCCATTGCGTCATTGACTGTGATGAAAGTCCAACCTTCTGACGCATACCAATCCAAAAGCGTATCCAAGTGATCAGCGTTGATCCGGTTCATATGAAGAAGAAGGATATGTTTCACATCACGTCCCAGCGCTTCCTGAGCGAGATTTTGAAAGTGCGCCGTTCGTTCCTGCATATGAGCCAGATATTGATCCGCAATTTGTTCGGCGCCAGCAGTGTCGCCTAACGCGATGGCATCCAGGTAATCAGCGTTGAACCGCCATTCATCGTTGTCGATTGTGACGGGCACGTTCTGATAGCCAAGGTCGGCCAACACTTGCGTTGCGGCTGCCTTTGCGTCCTCGGTTTCGCCCTCTTTCAGAAACGGGAAACGGTAGTAGCGGGGCCCGTCTATCCATTCAGAAAGGATTTGATCAGTCTCGGAGGTTTCTTTGCGAAACTCTTCGATTGTCAGAGTGCCGACATCCGGGTGGGACCAGCTGTGGTTCCCGATCGTATGACCGGCATCCGCGAATGCCTGTAACGCCGGGATCGACCCATCATTGATTTGTTGTCCGACGGCAAAGCCAGTGGCGATGATCCCGTGATTTGCGAGCGCTTCATTGATGGATTGAACGTATCGGAGACCATCTTCGGGTGTCGTTCGCGATGGTATGACATAGGGCAGATCATCAATGGTGATTGCGATTTCCTGGGCGGCTGCTGAAAACGGCAGGAGGGTCAATGATAGCCCGAAAATGTACGTCGTTGCCTTTAGCAAATTCATTTTTCACGCCCACTCTTTTCTCATATCTCACGGTAATTGAACAAAACGTCAAATACCGTCACGACGCGAGCGGGTGACTGGACTTTGATCAGGTTCCGATGTGAGGTATTTGCAGGCAGTCTTGAGGTGGAGAATATGGGGCCTGATCTTGCGGAAATTGCTGATGCGGCGAAGGCTCTTGAGGGGGCTGTCATTCGTACGCCCGTTCTGGCGCTGGCTCAGGCAAGGTGGGACGGGATTCTGCCCGACTGTGCAGGTGTTACCGTCAAGTTGGAGTTGTTTCAGCAGGCTGGCTCGTTCAAGTCACGCGGTGCGCTTTTGGGTATCCGGACTTTGCCTGACGACCAGCGCCGCGCCGGTGTTGTTGCCGCAAGTGCGGGTAACCATGCGTTGGCGGTGTCGTGGGCCGCGCGCGAGGCCGGGGTCGATGCCCTTATAAACATGCCGCGCAGCGTCGACCCGTCTCGTGTTGCGGGCTGCGAGGCGTTGGGGGCCACGGTCATGTTACATGATGATATGGCTGCCGCCTTTGCCGCGATGACGGAGGCGGCAGAGGCGGGTCGGGCGCTGATGCATCCCTTTGATGCCCCGCATATGACATTGGGCGCCGCCACCTGTGGCCGCGAATACCTCGCGCAGGCCCCGCATGTGGATGTGTTTGTCATCCCTATTGGTGGCGGAGGTCTGATCGGCGGAATGGGGTGCGCTATCAAGCAGTTGCGCCCCGATGCAGAGGTGATCGGAGTTGAACCTTTCGGTGCCGATAGCCTCTATCGCAGTATGGAGGCTGGCGAGCCGGTGAAGTTGGACCGGGTTGATACGATTGCGGATAGTCTGGGTGCGCCGATGGCTTTGCCGTATTCTTTTGGCGTGGCGCAGGCGCATGTGGATCGGGTGGTGCGTATTGATGATGCCGCGATGTTGCAGGCGATGGATTATTATCAGCGTATATTGCGGATCACGGCGGAACCGGCCTGTGCGGCGTCTTTGGCGGCCATTCTGGGGCCTTTGAAGGATGATCTCGCGGGCCGTCATGTTGGGATTATCGCCTGCGGGTCCAATATCAGTCTGGAGCGGTATGCGCAGTTGATGGGCTGACTTGTTTGGTTGGGCTGCTTGCGCCTAAGCTGGCGCATGAAAACTGTGACCGATTTCCCTTATGACATCAAAGAAGACCCGCACATGGTCATTCCGATGGCGGATGGTTGTCGTTTGTCCGCACGTGTCTGGCGTCCTGTTGGGGCAGGGCCTGTGCCCGCGATCCTTGAGTTTCTGCCGTATCGCAAGCGTGACGGAACGGTTGTCCGTGATGCGCTGACCCACCCGTGGTTTGCGGGTCATGGCTATGCCGCTGTCCGCGTTGATATGCGCGGGAATGGCGATAGCGAAGGGCGGATGGCGGATGAATACTCCGCGCAAGAGCTGTCGGATGCATGTGAGGTAATTGCATGGCTTGCCGCGCAGCCGTGGTCCAGCGGGACTGTTGGCATGATGGGGATTTCATGGGGCGGATTTAACGGCTTGCAGGTGGCTGCCTTGCGCCCGTCTGCTTTGAAGGCTGTTATCACGCTCTGTTCCAGTGTGGATCGTTATGCTGATGACATTCACTATAAGGGCGGCTGCCAACTGATTGAAAACTTTGGTTGGGCTGCGAATATGTTGTCCTATTCCTCGCGACCGCCGGACCCTGCTTTGGTCGGTGATGAGTGGCGACAGATGTGGCTTGGGCGGTTGGAGGCGCAACCTTACCTGCTGCCTGTCTGGGCCGGGCATCCGCTTCGCGATGCTTATTGGGAACACGGGTCGGTCTGTGAGGATTACAATGCGATTGAGGCTGCCGTTTTGTCCATCGGAGGGTGGCATGATGGGTATCGGAATACGGTGTCGCATCTGGTGACGAACCTGAAAGCGCCGGTGAAGGGGATCGTTGGCGCTTGGATACACAAATACCCGCATTTTGCCGGACCGCAGCCAGCTATTGGCTTTCTGCAAGAGGCCAAACGCTGGTGGGATCGGTGGTTGAAGGGGGATGATACCGGGGTCGAGGACGATCCTGCGTATCGTGCCTGGCTAATGGATCATGTGCCGCCTGCGCGCTGGCATGATGACAGGCCGGGCCGATGGATTGCAGAGGACGTCTGGCCGTCGCCGGATATTGCCGAGCAAGTTTTGTATCTGACCGCGGATGGATTGGCTCTTGCTCCCGCCGCTTTTGAGCTTTCGGTGCAGTCCGCGCAGGATTGCGGGGCGGAAGCGGGTGAGTATTTCCCCTTTGCCTTTGGTGATGAATTGCCGGGGGAGCAATCGGGCGATGATGCGGGCTCGCTTTGTTTTGACGGTGCGGTGGCAGAGGCGGACATGGATATTGTGGGCGCGCCTGTGCTGCGGTTTGCGGCGTCTGCGGATCGGACGACCGGGCAGGTGATTGTGCGTTTGTGCGATTTGGCACCCGATGGGACATCTGCGTTGATCACGCATGGATGTCTGAATTTGACGCATCGGGTTTCGCATGCTGTTCCGTCACCTTTGGTGCCGGGAGAGGTGTTCGAGGCTTCGGTGACGCTTGACCAGATTGCCTATCGTTTGGCCAAGGGGCACCGGTTGAGGGTGGCGATATCGACGGCCTATTGGCCCTATGTTTGGCCATCACCTGAAGCGACGAAAGTGAGGTTCAGCCAAGGCGCGTTGACTTTGCCGGTGCGGCCGACAGCTTTGGGCGACGAATGGGAGTTTGAACCTGCGGAGGGGGCCGCGCCGTGGAAGGCCGAGGCGTTGCGCCTGGACGCCTATGATCGGCGGGTGGTGAAACGGGATGGTTGGACCATCACCGAGATTGATATCGACAATGGTGAGAACCGCGATCTGGAGCACGGGTTGATCTCTGGCAGTTGGACCACGGAGCGCTGGTTTGTTCGATCTGATGATCCGACTTCGGCCAAGGGTGAGATTGTTTGGGAACAGACTGGCGGGCGGGCAGGGGCCATGTGGCGGACGCATGTGGAGGCGTCGATGTGGTGCGATGAAGGGGCTTATTTCAGTCGCGCGACATTGCAGGCCTTTGACAATGATGAACTGGTTTTTGAACGGGTATTTGAGGATGCTATCCCACGGAAACTGGTCTGAGATGCAAGATTTGAATGCGCAAGCAGATGCTGACCGAGCTTGATGTTGGATTTGTGACGCGAAACAAATCGACCAAAGCGCAGCGCGACAAAGAGGGGCTTTGAGGCTTTATGGATACTCACGTTGGCGACCTACTTTTCCAGCCGCTCGAACTGCCTTGCGGGACGGTCTTGAAGAACCGGTTAGTAAAATCGGCCATGTCGGATTCGCTTGGTGACGGGCGCGGTAATCCGACGGATGCCCAAATTCGGCTGTATGAACGCTGGGCTGAGGGCGGGTTGGCTGTGTCGATCATAGGCGAAGTGCAGGGTAATCCGGGTTTTGCCGAGAAGCCGGGAAATCTTGTTCTGAGGTCTGATTCTGATCTGCCCCGGTTTGAGGCGCTGGCGCGCAGCGGTTCTGCTAATGGTGCCCAGCTATGGTTGCAGCTTGGTCATGCCGGGGCGATGGCATATCCGCCGATAGGCGATCCGAAAGGGCCAAGCGCGCTGGATGTGCCGGGCCTGTCTTGTGACGCGTTTACGCTTGATGACGTGCGTGCGCTGCCATCTGAGTTCGCCCGGACGGCACGGCTTGCCAAGGAGCATGGGTTTGGAGGGGTTCAAATCCATGCGGCTCATGGATTTTTGCTGAGCCAGTTTCTTTCGCCTTTGTTCAATCAGCGCGATGATGACTATGGCGGTTCGATCGCAAACCGGATGCGGCTTGTTTTGGAGGTTATTGAAGAAGTTCGTGGGGCTGTTGGGCCGCAATTTCCAGTCGCTATCAAGTTGAATGCAACCGATCAGTTGGAAGGGGGCTTTGATAATGAGGATGCCTTATCAGTGATCGCGGCGTTGGATGAGACGAGCATTGATTTGATCGACATCAGTGGTGGGACTTATTTTCCCGGTGCCCGGTCTGCTTCGGACGGAGCCGGTGTCGGCCCCTATTTTTTGGAATTTGCGGAACGCGCCCGGTCGTTGACGCGTAAGCCGCTTATGGTGACGGGTGGGTTCAAAACGCGGCAACAGGCGGCCAGTGCAATTGCCGGAGGTACCGTTGATATGATTGGCCTTGCCCGGGCATTGGTTCTTGATCCGTCGCTTCCGCGCAGGTGGCAGTCTGGCGGTGACGGTGATCCCTTGTTCCCGAAATTCGTAGATCCGCCTGAAGGCGGTATTACGGCCTGGTATACGATGCGGCTGACTGAGCTTGGCGAAGATCGTGAGCAAACGGAGCTGACGGACCTTAAGTTGGCGGTCAGGGAATACGAGGATCGCGATAGAGACCGTGTTGCTAAGTGGAATGCCTGTTTTCGGGCCTGATATGAAAAAAGGCCCGCCCATTGCGAAGGGCAGGCCTTGTCCGATGCGACGGGTCGGTCCGCCGTCATTCGTGCATTAAAACGGGATTTCGTCGTCCATGTCGCTGGTTTTGCCGCCGCCGCCGCCGGCCTGGCCGCCGCCATAGTTGCCATCGTCGTTGCCGCCATAGCCACCGCTACCACCGGAATAACCGCCGCCGCTGCTGCCGCCACCGTAGTTTCCGCCACCACCTTCGCTGCGACCATCCAGCATGGTGAGCGTGCCGTCATAGCCTTGCAAAACGACTTCGGTTGAATACCGGTCCTGGCCGGACTGATCCTGCCATTTGCGGGTCTGCAGTTTGCCTTCGATATAAACCTTGGACCCTTTTTTCAGGTACTGTTCGGCAATCCGCACCAGCCCTTCCTGAAAGATCGCGACCGAATGCCATTCGGTCTTTTCCCGGCGTTCGCCTGTGCTGCGGTCTTTCCATGTTTCTGACGTGGCGATGCGGATATTGCAGACCTTGCCACCGTTCTGGAACGTGCGAACCTCTGGATCAGCGCCCAGATTGCCGATGAGAATAACTTTGTTGACGGATCCGGCCATGATGCCCCTTCGAATCTTTCGTTGCGTTTGCGTTAACCTACATTTGTCCGAACTTGGTTAACAGAGGATTGCGATGTTTGGGCTGGTCTCTTGAGAAAAAACCGGTATTTTGCCTGCATTCTTTTGAAGGTGGGTTGGGGATTTGATTTTCCGTAGTCGTTCAGTTTTGCTGGCATTGGCCGCATTGGCTACGCCAGCCACAGCAGAAGAGCAGTTTTCGACCATGTCCCGTTCGGCCTTGTTTCAAAGCCAGATTTCGGTGCTGGATGGTCGTGCAGCACAACAATACAACAATTCGGTCCGGCTGCAGCCGCCAAAGGTTGAGGTGCCGGGAGCGCCGGGATCAACTCCGGTTTATGAAGGCAGCTACAACGGGCCTTATCTTGTCATGGCACGCAATGCTGCCCGGCAAAACGGCGTGCCAGAGGATTTGTTTCTTCGACTGATCCAGCAAGAAAGCGGGTGGAACCCCAATGCCCGGTCACACAAAGGCGCGTTGGGACTGGCGCAATTGATGCCGCAGACCGCCAGCCGGTTGGGGGTTGATCCCTATGACGTTGCACAAAATCTGGATGGCGGCGCGCGGTATCTTCAGATGCAATATAGCGCGTTTGGCAACTGGCCTCTTGCGCTGGCTGCTTACAATGCTGGCCCGGGGGCGGTGCAACGCCATAACGGCATTCCGCCTTACAATGAAACCCAGAATTACGTGCGCATCATCTGGGGTGAATGAGCATCGCCGCCAGTTTTGCGGAATGCTGATGGCGTTCGGCCGGACCGTGCCTGAAAACTGCGTGTAAAGTAGGCGGGTGACTGAAAGCCCAGCGATGTGGCCACGTCCTTGATCGGTGTTTCGGTGTCTTGCAGCAGCTTGCAGGCCTCGTAGTAAATCCGATCGTTGAGCAGTTCCAACGCGGTGCGGTCGCAACTTTGCTTGCAGATGCGTGTCAGATGCGTGGGTGTGACGTTTAGTTGGGTCGCGTAATCGGCCACGGCCCAGTCTGATTTGAAGTTTTGTGCGATCAAAGATGTGTACCGTGCGACCAGCCTTGCAGCCGCCGAGTTGCGCCGGGTATCACCGTTGCTGGCGGGGTGTGATTTCAGTTGTCGTTCCACGAAGATCATCAGGAGCCCCAGATGACAACGGGCCGCCCGGATGTCACCGTCGGACTGCAATTCCTTTTCCAGCGCTTCCATGAGGCCGATCAGTTCCTTTTGTATATGCACGTCCATGAGGCGCAGATGAAATGCGGTGTCTGGCCAGTCACCAAGATGGTTCTGGGGCAGGGTGAGAATCTGGCCGAAAACGGTGGGGCCAACTTCGATGCCAAAAACCGTGTGGGCGGGAACAAAGATCAGGTTGTTTGGTCCATACCCGTTGGTCAGACCCGCGATGGTGATCCGTCCCTGACCTTTGGTAATGTAGATCAGTCGGGGGGTGGCATGGCTGCGCATTGCCTCCGTCCGCCAGCGCCCGCCTGGGCCGCGGTGGACAAGCGATGACAGCGCAATGGCTGGCGCATCGGCGTTAGTCTTCGGTATCATTCTCGTGCCTCGGTCTTTTTTTACGTCAACGCTGCGCGAAGTGCGGCGCTATTTCAATCGGGTTTGTCCGGCACAAACGCGAGCGTTGCGGAAATGTCAGCGGCGGCGATGGGCAGATGATGCCACAATTTGTGCCGAGAACGGAACCAGGTGCGTTGGCGCTTGGCATATTGTCGCGAAGCAATGATCGCGGCTTCGCGGGCCTCGTCCAACGTCATTTCGCCTTTAAGGTGAGCGATCAGTTCCGGGGCACCGATGGCTTTGGCTGACAGGTGATCCGGGTTCCAACCTGGCAGCATTGCGCGTGCTTCGTCCAAGGCCCCTTGTTCCAGCATCAGATCGAACCGGCGGCTAATGCGGTCGTCGAGCCAGTCTTTTGGCGCATCCAACGTGATGGGAGTGGCATGATCAAGGGGCAGAAGCGGGGGCGGCGTTGCGTCCTGCCAAGCCGCCAGACCCCGCCCGGTGTTTTGCTGTACCTCCCATGCGCGCTGAACTCGCATCCGGTTGTTGGTGTCGATCCGGGTGCGTGTGGCGTTATCAACGCCTTCAAGAAGTGTTTTTATATCCAGTGTATTGGCGTGTAATCTTAATTCATTTGGTGTCACTGGAATATCTACCAGACCTTGGGTCAGGGCATTGAAATTCAGCCCGGTACCCCCGACAATGATGGGCCTTTTGGGGCCGTTCAGAAACGGTGTCACATCACGCAGCCAGTGCCCAACCGAATAATCTGCATCGACCGGAACATGGCCGTAAAGCGCATGTTCTGCCGCTGCCAGATCATTGTCGTCAGGACGTGCGGTCAGGATGCGCCAGCCGTCAAAGACCTGCAGCGCGTCCGCGTTCACGATGATACCGCCTTGGGTCTGTGCGATATGCAGTGCGAGTGCTGATTTACCGGAGGCTGTAGGCCCCGCAATCAGCACTGGTTTGTTCGGTGATATTTCAATCATGCGGATTATTTGCGCAGGTATGGCAATTGTGGGCAACCCGCCATTGAACCTGCCCGGCTTTTCAGACATTTTGGCCTGCAAAAAGCTCATATCCCGGGGGATGCCATGACCGAATCCGCAACCACGACCTACAAGCGCGTGATGCTCAAGATTTCGGGGGAGGCGCTGATGGGTGACACAGCCTTTGGCCTGCACCCCCCAACTGTCCAGCGGATCGCCCGTGAGGTGAAATCGGTTCACGATCTGGGTGTTGAGATTTGCATGGTGATCGGCGGCGGGAACGTTTTCCGCGGATTGCAGGGATCAGCGCAGGGTATGGAGCGGACAACCGCTGATTACATGGGGATGTTGGCGACTGTAATGAATGCGCTGGCGATGCAGTCGGCGCTGGAAGAGTTGGGGATCCATACGCGCGTAATTTCAGCGATTACTATGAACGAAGTGGCCGAGCCCTACATTCGCCGCCGCGCCGTTCGTCACCTGGAGAAAAAACGGGTGTGCATCTTCGCAGCCGGGACCGGGAACCCGTATTTTACAACAGATACCGCAGCGACCTTAAGGGCCAGTGAGATGGTCTGCGAGGCCATTTTCAAAGGTACAAAGGTCGACGGCGTCTACGACAAAGACCCCGCGAAACACGACGATGCTGTGCGCTACGAGCAAGTGTCCTATGATGAAGTGCTTCAAAAGCATTTGGGTGTAATGGATGCCAGCGCGATTGCTTTGGCGCGCGATAATCACCTGCCGATCATTGTGTTCTCTTTGGATGAACCGGGCGGTTTCCAAGGTATTTTGGCCGGTGAAGGCACCTATACTATCGTTCGCGACTAGCGCAGAAAGCCGCCTGTACGCAGATGATATGACCTAAAATTGCCGGGGACTGCATGAAAACACCCGATTTGGTCGGCTTTTCCCGACCTATACAATTGGGTGGCATTCCCGTAAGATTATGAAAAGCAGGGCAAAGCCCGCGCAAGAAAGAGCAGAAGATGTCAGACGAATTCGAACTTGATGCCGATGATCTGTCCCGCCGGATGGATGGGGCCATTGCCAATTTGCGTACCGAGCTTGCGTCGCTACGCACCGGACGCGCGTCGGGATCGATGTTGGAGCCGATCATGGTCGATGCCTATGGCAGCATGACGCCGCTCAATCAGGTTGGTACCGTTAACGTGCCTGAGCCACGTATGGTGACGGTGAATGTTTGGGATAAGGGCCTTGTCGGCAAAGTCGAAAAGGCCATTCGGGAAAGCGGTTTGGGGATCAATCCGCAGCTGAACGGCACGATCATCATGTTGCCCATTCCGGAGCTGAACGAAGAACGTCGTCGGGAGCTTTCCAAGGTTGCTGGCGGTTATGCCGAACATGCCCGGGTTTCGATCCGTAACTTGCGCAAGGACGGCATGGATCAGATCAAGAAGGCCAAAAACGATGGTTTGTCGGAAGATGATCAGAAGTTTTGGGAAGCAGCTGTGCAGGAATTGACCGACAACTATATCAAAACCATCGACGAAACGCTTGAGACAAAGCAAACTGAGATTATGCAGGTATAACGCATCAAGTGTTCAAACAGGGCCACCGATATGTCTGATAAGACCGATACCAAAGCTGCCCCCCACCATGTGGCAATCATTATGGATGGGAATGGACGTTGGGCGCAGCAGCGCGGAAGGCCACGCCTGTTTGGACACCACGCTGGCGCGCGCCGTGTCCGCCAGATTGTCGAGGCATGCCCCGGTCAGGGCGTGAAATACCTGACAATCTTTGCCTTTTCGACGGAGAACTGGAAGCGTACCCAGACGGAAGTCGCGGGGCTGATGAGCCTGTTCCGCCGCTACATTGAGAGAGAAGCGAAGGCGCTGATCGAAAACGGCATTCGCGTCCGGTTTATTGGTGATCGCATCCGGTTGGACGACAAGCTTGTCGCGATGATGGATGAGCTTGAGTTGCTGACGGCCCATAATGATTTGGTTCATTTGACTGTCGCCTTGAACTACGGTGGTCGTGACGAAGTGACCCGCGCCGCTAAGCGGTTGGCTTTTGAAATCGAACAGGGTCGTTTGACCCATGAGGATGTGGATGCAGAAACGCTGTCGAAGTTTCTTGATACCCATGTTTTGCCTGACCCCGATCTGGTGATCCGCACCAGCGGCGAGGCTCGCATTTCCAATTTTCTGCTTTGGCAGTCAGCTTACTCAGAATATGAGTTTGTCGATACGTTGTGGCCTGACTTTACGGCCACGGAATTTGCCAAGGTGCTGTCCTCTTATGGACGTCGTAACCGTCGGTTTGGGGCGGTTACTGTTTAGGAATGACTTCCCCCCAAAAACCATCCGCCAATTGGGATGATCTTACAGTTCGTATCGCATCCAGCGTCGCGATGACCCTTATCGGGGCGGCGGGTGTGATCCTTGGCGGGGTCTGGTTTCAGATGCTGGTTGTCTTTGTGACGGCGGTGATGGTCTGGGAACTTTGGATGATGATCGCCACGGATGAGCCGACCAAGGGCATGTTGCTTGCTGCCCTCGTTGCTTCGGTCATGTCCGGGCAGATCGTGGAAGAGACATGGTTGGGGCTTTTGCTATTTCTGGTGGTGCCGACAATCGGGGTCACGCAGTTGAAGGCGGAAAGGCTCACGTTTTTCTGTTTTGCCATCGGTATCCAGATCGCAGGTTGGGGCCTTGTTCAGTTCCGCACGGATTATGGTTTCACATGGCTTTTGTGGCTGATGTCGGTGGTCATTATCACTGATGTCTTTGGCTATTTCGCTGGGCGGACATTTGGCGGGCCGAAGTTCTGGCCAAAGGTCAGTCCCAAAAAGACCTGGAGCGGGACTGTTGCCGGTTGGCTGGGTGCCGGTCTGATTGGTTTCATCTTTACGCTGTTTACCAATGCCGGTCTGACGATCGTGCTGGCTTCCATGGTGCTGAGCTTTGCTGGACAGATGGGTGATATCGGTGAAAGCGCGTTGAAACGACGGATGGGTGTGAAGGATAGCTCCACCCTGATACCGGGCCATGGCGGGCTGTTTGACCGGTTCGATGCATTGATGGGTGCGGCCTTGTTCATGCTGCTGGTTGCGGGCTTGTTTGATATTCCTGGGGTGTCTTTTTGAAACGTGTGACACTGTTGGGGGCTACCGGTTCTGTAGGGCAAAACGCTGTTGATCTGATAGGCCGAAACCCCGATGCCTATGATGTGGTGGCCCTGACCGGCGGTCGCAATCTGGCGCAATTGGTAGCCGATGCCATCCGGCTGAAAGCCGATGTTGCAGTGACTTGCCACGAAGATGCCTATGCTGAACTGAAAGATTTGTTGGCGGGTACTGGTGTTGCTGTCGCTGCTGGGGCAGAGGCGATCAGGGAGGCTGCGCTCAGGCCCGCAGACTGGACCCTTTCAGCGATTGTTGGTGCCGCTGGTTTGGTGCCGGGAATGGCCGCATTGTCGCACGGAGCGACTTTGGCGCTTGCCAACAAGGAATCCTTGGTCACGGCGGGCCCGCTGCTGATGCAAACTGCGGATGAGCATCAGGCTACGATTTTGCCGGTGGACAGTGAACACTCGGCCGTATTTCAGGCCCTTGTTGGTGAGGACATCGCGGCCGTTGAACGGGTCATTATCACTGCAAGCGGCGGTGCTTTTCGTGATTGGCCACTTGAAAGGCTTGCAACAGCCACGGCAGCGCAGGCCTCGCAGCATCCCAATTGGGATATGGGGCAGCGGATCACGATTGATTCAGCATCCATGTTCAACAAGGCGATGGAGCTGATTGAGACCAAAGAGTTCTTTGGGGTTTCGTCAGAGATGATTGAGGTTCTGGTGCACCGTGAGAGCCTCGTTCATGCCATGGTCGGCTTTCATGATGGGGCGCTGATGGCCCATGTCGGGCCACCGGACATGCGCCACGCGATTGGATATGCACTGCATTGGCCCGACAGGCAGCATCTGCCGGTGGAGCGTCTGAACCTTGCACAGGTTGGTTCACTGACATTTGATGCGCCTGATGATACCCGCTACCCCGCGCTCGCGCTTGCCAAGCGGGTCATGGAAGAGGGTGGTTTGTCAGGCGCTGTTTTCAATGCCGCGAAAGAAGCAGCCTTGGATGCATTTGTCGCGGGCGAGATCGGTTTTCTGGAAATGGCGCAGGTGGTCAGTGACACATTGGACGCATTATCGTCAGATGAGGGGCTGCAAAACATCGCAATGACCCTAGATAATGTTCTTGAAACGGATGCTCTGGCACGTATACGCGCTAAGGAAGTCATCAACCGGCTAGGATAGATGTTTTGGACTTGATGCAGTACGTGCCGGTTTTCGGCAACTTTGCTTTTACGATTGTGGCTTTTGTGGTGGCGCTGTCTGTGATCGTCGCGATCCACGAATATGGTCACTACATCGTCGGCCGCTGGTGCGGTATTCAGGCGGAAGTCTTTTCGCTGGGTTTCGGGCCTGTCTTGTATAGCCGCATGGATAAGCGCGGCACGTTATGGCAGGTCGCGGCCTTGCCACTTGGTGGATATGTGAAGTTTCTGGGCGATGCCAATGCCGCCAGCGTGGGCAGTGATGGCGCTGTGCCCGAGGCTGACGCGCGCAGAACCATGCTCGGTGCACCTTTGTGGGCGCGGACGGCCACGGTTGCTGCGGGTCCTGTTTTTAACTTCATCCTTGCGATCCTCATTTTTGCCGGCAGCATCATGTATGATGGCCGGGTGGTTGAGCCGCTGACTTTTGGAGAGATGCGCGATCTGCCGCCCAGCTACGCCACTGAATTGCAAAGAGGCGATGAGATGGTGGCGGTCGAGGGTCTTACTATTAGCGATCCGGAACGTGATGATCGCCTGATTGATCTTTTGCCCATTCAGGAACGGCTGGACTACACCGTTATCCGCGATGGGCAGGAAATGGTTATTGATGGTCCCTACCTAATGCCCACGTTGATCACGAGTGTGACCCCGCGGTCCGCAGCTGATGATGCCAATCTGCGCATTGGCGATGTGATTACGGCGATCAATGGTGAGCCGATTTTTGCCTTTAATCAGATCGTCGATATTGTGACAGATGGTGACGGTGCGTCCTTGGATATAACGATCTGGCGCGATGACGAGACGCTTGACCTGACACTTTCGCCGCGCCGCGCTGATCTCCCCGTAGCTGGTGGTGGTTTTGAAACAAGGTGGTTGATCGGGATTACCGGCCAGTTCTTTTTTGATGCGCAGACAGAGTATATTGGCCCATGGGCTGCGATCAAGATCGGGGCTGAGGGGCTTTGGAACAACGTCAAAACATCTCTATCGGCGATGAAGCATATCCTCGTTGGGCAAATTTCGACCTGTAACCTGTCAGGTCCTATTGGCATTGCCGAGACTAGCGGGTCGATGGCATCGCAGGGGGCACAGAACTTCCTTTGGTTTATCGGGGCGTTGTCGGCTGCGGTTGGTCTAATCAACCTGTTTCCGATTCCTGTTCTGGATGGTGGGCATCTGGTATTTTATGCTTATGAGGCGCTGTCTGGCCGCAAGCCAAGTGATCGCGCCGTCAAGGTGTTTATGATCGCTGGTCTGACGCTGATCCTGAGCATGATGACCTTTACAATCCTGAATGATGCTTGGCTTTGCCCCTGATGGGCCGCTGAAATGACACTTTTTTGCCATATTTTCGAGTATACGAAATAGGTAGACGATACCCTTTGATGACGTGGTGACACGATGGCAATGTTTCTTTCAAAGTTCAGCGGGCTGCGGTTAATTCTGAGCCGGAACATCGATTGGCTGCGTTTTGCGGTTATCGTTGCCGTTTCGCTTTATGTTGCATCATACGTCATGTTGCGGGTGATGGGTGTCTGACCTCAAGATAATGAAGCATTCTGCCAGTTAGGCGTACGTCTTCGTTTTGACATCGCCAATTATTGCCGCTACTCCAGAACAAACTGGAAAATGAGCGCGGGCGACAAAAATGCACAAAATGACAGGGCGGTTTGGGGCGGTTTTTCAGCGGATCGGGCTGATCATCGCTTTCATCATGATGGGGGCTTTGGCGCACGCGCAGTCCTTTTCTTTCAGCAATATCGCAATTGAGGGCAATCAGCGGATTTCTGATGGTGCGATCTTGCGTTTTGCAGAGATTGGAACAGGTCAGGCGGTGTCGACCGCCGGGCTGAATGACGCGGGCCAACGCATCCGCGAATCCGGCCTTTTTGAAACTGTCACGCTGACCCCAAGCGGGAGCACCTTGCTGATCACAGTGGCAGAGTATCCGACGATCAACCGCATCAATATTGAAGGCAACAGTCGTCTGCGAGATGACCAGCTTTTGCAACTGGTTCAGTCCGAGACGCGCCGCGTTTATACCCCCAGTCAGGCGGAAATTGATACCGCTGCGATCACCCAAGCCTATGCGCAACAGGGTCGGATCAATGCGGTGGTAACGCCGCGCATCATTCCGTTGTCGGACAACCGGGTTGATCTGGTTTTTGAGGTTGTTGAATCCGGTGTCACAGAGATCGAGCGGATCAGCTTTATCGGCAACCGCACATTCTCTGAGCGGCGATTGCGCCGCGTGCTCGATACGAAGCAGGCGGGTCCTTTGCGCGCGCTTATCACGCGCGATACCTATTCGTCGGAGCGGGTGAACGGCGACCGGGAATTGCTCACCGATTTTTACCAGTCGCGCGGGTATCCTGACTTTCAGGTGCAGAATGTCGATGTGGCTTTGACGCGCGAGCGCGATGCCTATCTGGTGACATACAATGTGCAGGAAGGGCAGAAGTTCACTTTCGGCAATGTGAATATCCGCAGCGAAATTCCGGGTGTGAACGCTGAGGAGTTCCGGAATGCTTTGCGTGTGAGGCGTGGCGTTACGTACTCGCCCGTCCCGATCGAGGATGATGTTTCGCGGGTCGAGATACTAGCGACGCGGATGGGGTTGAGCTTTGTGCAGGTTGATCCCCGTATCACACGCAATGATCGGGATTTGACGCTTGACCTGGAATATGTGCTTGTCCCCGGCGACCGTGTCTTTGTGGAGCGCATCGATATCGAAGGTAACAGCACGACGCTGGATCGCGTGATACGTAACCAGTTCCGCTCTGTTGAGGGTGATCCGTTCAACCCGCGTGAAATTCGAGAGAGCGCCCAGCGGATCAGAGCCTTGGGTTTCTTTGCCAATGCGGATGTAAATGCGCGCGAAGGTACCACACCTGATCAGGTCATCGTTGATGTGGATGTGGAAGAGGGGCCCACAGGCACCCTGAGCTTTGGTGGGAATTACAGCAGTGACGACGGTTTTGGTCTTCTTGCCTCGTACGGTCAGACCAACCTGCGCGGCCGTGGGCAAGAGGTGAACTTTGAAATATCCACCGGTGAAGACAGTCGCCTCTTTTCCTTCAACTTCAAAGAACCTCAGCTTTTGGGGCGCGATCTGAGCTTTGGGCTTAGTCTGGGTTACGCCACGACTGATAATGACGACGCGGACTATGATACTGAGCGTGGCCGCATCAGCCCGTCGTTGAGTTTTCAAGCCAGTGAAAACGGTCGTTTGGCGGTGTTTTATGCCTACGAATATACCGACCTGTTTGATGTAGACGATGATGTGAGCGTCATTATCCAGAATGAAGCTGAAGATGATGCGGTGAGTAACCATGCGGTCGGATATAGCTACACCTACGATACCCGCCGTTCTGGCCTGAACCCGAATGCCGGTATTGTTTTGCGCTTTGGTCAGGAGTTCGGCTTTGGCGATACGGAGTTTATTCAAACCACTGCGTTGGTTGGAGCGGAGACCAAGGTCTGGAATGAAGAACTGACTTTGCGTGCGACCCTTGAAGGTGGTCATCTCAACTACACTGAGGGCAACAGCCGCGTGACCGATCGTTTCTTCATGGGCAGTAGCGTGATGCGCGGTTTCGATCCGGGTGGTATTGGCCCGAGAGACGCTGACACCGATGATGCGTTAGGAGGTAACTCTTTCGCAGTTGCCCGGCTTGAAGCGGAATTCCCGCTTGGCCTGCCGAGCGAATACGGTATTTCAGGCGGTGTTTTCCTTGACCATGGGTCCGTTTGGGATGTTGGCGAAACTTACGACGCGAATGTGATTTACAACGACTTCACCACGCGGACGGTGGCTGGTGTATCCATCTTCTGGGATACTCCAATCGGGCCGCTACGGTTCAACTTCTCCGAACCCATCGATGTGCAGGATGAGGACGAAGTGAACCAGTTCGATGTGACAATCTCGACCAGTTTCTGATGCGGTTCTGGGCGGTCATTCTGACGTTGATGACCGTCGCGGTGGCTTCTTTATCCGTAGCGCAGGATGCCGGCACCCCGCAGGTGCTTGTCATTGATCGCGATCGGCTTTTTGTCGAAACGCGATATGGTCAGCGTCTTGCTGCAGATTTGCAGGAACAGGCAGCAACACTGCAGGCCGAGAATGATCGGATCGTTGATACCCTGACGCTGGAGGAGCGCAGCCTGACTGTGCGCCGCCAGGAAATGACCGTTGACGCATTCGAGATTGCGACAGAGGCCTTTGACGCAAAGGTGGAAGAGGTTCGCAAACAACGGGATGCGAAGGTCGGCCAGCTGCAGATACAAAATGCTGAAAGGCGGGCCGAATTCGAGGCGCGTGCCGAGGAAATCATCGGCCAGATTATCGTGGAGCGCGGGGCCGCACTGGTTCTGGATGAACGGACCGTGGTTTTTTCTGTCCCCGCAGCCAATATAACGGATGAAGCGATTGCCAGGATTGATGCCGAGTTGGGTGACGGCGCGGAGCAAACTGACAATTAGCAATGCTTGCCCGGACCCGTCTGGCTTGCTAGTCACGGTGGAGGCGGCTGCGAGGCCGCGCATACATCAAGGAGCTGCCGCGCATGTCTGACGCTGTCACCGAAGCTGACATCCAGCTTATTCAGAAAATTCTACCACATCGCTATCCGTTTTTGCTGGTGGACAAGGTGCACAGTATCGACGGGACGCAATCGGCTATCGGCATCAAGAACGTGACAATGAACGAACCCCATTTTCAGGGGCATTTTCCGGGTAATCCGATCATGCCCGGCGTCACAATTGTTGAGGCGATGGCCCAGACAACCGCTGTTATGGTGGGTGCTTCGCTGGGACTTACGGATGGCAATCTGCTGGTTTATTTTATGGCCATTGATGGTTGTAAGTTCCGCCGCAAGGTTGTTCCGGGCGATGTGCTTGAGATGAAAGTTGAGACGACCCGTGGCAAACCAGGCAGCAAAGTTTGGCGCTTCAAAGGCGTGGCCAGCGTTGAAGGTGAAATGGCTGCAGAGGCTGAGTTCACCGCGATGATGGATTTGCAAGCCTGATGGCTGACATTCACCCCAGCGCGATCATTGCAGACGGTGCCGTGATTGGCGCCGATTGCGTGATTGGCCCGTTTTGCGTGATTGGCCCGGAAGTTGTTTTGGGTGTTGGCGTGACGCTAAAAAGTCATGTGGTCATAGATGGCGATACTCATATCGGTGATGGCAGCACGATTTTTCCATTTGCCGTGATCGGAGAGATTCCGCAGGATTTGAAGTTCAGTGGCGAAAAGACCAGTTTGCGTATCGGTGCCCGCAATCGTATTCGCGAGCATGTCACAATGAATACCGGGACAGCCGGTGGTGGTGGTGTCACCCGGATTGGCGATGACGGCCTGTTCATGGCCGGTTGCCACATCGCCCATGATGCGCAGGTCGGTGACAGGGTTGTCGTTGTGAACTCCAGCGCGGTCGCCGGGCATTGCGTCATCGAAGATGATGTCATCATCGGCGGGCTTTGCGGTGTGCATCAATGGGTGCGTATCGGGCAGGGGGCCATTATCGGGGCACTGTCGATGGTAACCAAGGATGTAGTCCCTCATGGGCTTGTTCAGGGTCCCCGCGCTGTGCTGGACGGTCTGAACCTTGTCGGCCTAAAGCGCAAAGGTGTGCAGCGTGCCGATATCACGGCTTTGCGCGCCGCCTTTCAGACGCTGAAAGACGGGGAGGGGACTTTTCAGGATCGCGCCCGTCGTCTGGGTGATGAGAGCGAAAGTGAATATGTGCAGCAGATGGTCCGCTTTGTGTTGGGCGAGACGGACCGCAACTTTCTAACGCCGAACTAAGCGACCATGCTGGCGCTGATAGCAGGAACGGGCGAATTGCCATCTGCGTTACTGGTGCGGTTGGATCAGGTGCCGTTGGTTTGTGCTTTGCAAGGATTTGCCCCGGCCATACCGGCTGAGGTCACGTTTCGGTTGGAGCATCTGGGTAGTTTTCTGGATGATCTGAAAGATCGTGGCGTGACCCAAATCTGCATGGCTGGTGCTGTGCGTCGCCCTCCGATTGATCCGGCTGCAATTGATGCGAAAACGATGCCGTTGATCCCGAAATTGCAAGCGGCGATGGGGCAGGGCGATGATGGGGCGTTGCGGGCGATCATCGGTTTGCTGGAAGATACCGGCTTTGAGGTTGTTGCAGCCCATCAGATTGCTCCTGATCTTTTGCCCGCGCCGGGTGTTCTGACTAATACCGCGTATGAAGACTGGCATCGCGCTGACGCGGCGGCGGGTGAGGCTTGCGTTGCTGCCATGGGAGCCGCCGATACGGGTCAGGCTTGTATTGTGCGAGTCGGTCGGGTTCTTGCCCGTGAGGGCCCGGATGGAACGGATGCGATGTTGGCGGCGTTTTGTGAGCCATTCGAAAGGCAGTCTTCGGGTGACCCGGTGACGGCGATGTTTGACTGGACCGCCGAGAAGTTGGGTGATGCAGCGGACTGGCTATCGGGGATTGAGGAGCAAGCAGCGACGGCCGATGATGGTATCCTTTTTAAAGCACCGAAACCTGCGCAGGACTGGCGGGCGGATCTGCCCGTTATTGGCCCGTCCACTGCCATGCGTGCCGCAGAGGCCGGGTTGGCCGGTATCGTGATCGAAGCGGGTGGGGTCATGGTGCTTGATTTGCCGGCTGTGATCCAAATCCTTGATGCCCAGAAGATGTTTTTGTGGGTCCGTCCGAAAGGTGACGCATGAGGGTGTTCGTGATCGCGGGTGAGCCATCTGGCGACAAGTTGGGCGCGGCGCTGATGGCGGGGCTGAAGCAGTTGCGCGATGATGTCAGCTTTGATGGGGTTGGTGGGCCGTTGATGCAGGCCGAGGGCCTTGTCAGCCGCTTTCCGATGGATGAGCTGAGTGTGATGGGCCTCGCGGAAATCCTGCCCAAGTATCGTGCGCTGAAAGCCCGGATCAGGGAAATGGCCGAGGCCGTGGTCGAGACACAGCCGGACGTGTTGATTACCATCGATAGTCCTGACTTCTGCCTTCGCGTGGCGCGGCTGGTGAAGGCCGCGACGGATATTCGCACGGTCCATTATGTGGCCCCCACGGTCTGGGCCTGGCGTCCGGGACGTGCGGCAAAGATGGCGGGTTTCATTGACCATGTGCTGGCCCTGTTCCCGTTTGAGCCGCCTTACATGACCGCCGCAGGGATGGACTGCGACTTTGTCGGGCATCCTGTGGTGGCCGAGCCTATTGCGACGGAAGATGAAGCGGCCGCTTTGGGTGAAGGGACGGCTGTCTTGGTGCTTCCGGGTAGTAGGAAGGGTGAAGTCGCCCGTCTGGCTGACCGGTTTGGCAAGGCCGTGGAGCAGGTGGCCGAGGCGGTGCCTGATGCACGCTTCGTCATTCCGACGACGGCGGGCGTATATGATCTGGTGCAGGAGAGGGTACAGCATTGGAAGGTGCCAGTGACGGTGCTTTCGCCCGAGTCGCCTGACAAGGCTGCTTGGTTCCGGCGGGCCGATGTAGCTTTGGCAGCCTCGGGGACGGTATCGCTTGAACTGGCGGCGAATGGCACGCCTATGGTAATTGCCTATGACATGGCGTGGCTAAGCCGTGTCATTATTTCCCGGATGCTGCGCGTGGATACGGTGACCCTTGTCAATCTGGTTAGCGAAAACCGTGCTATTCCCGAATTCATTGGCAAAAGCTGTGAGTCCGGGCCGATAACAGAGGCAGTGCTGGCGGTTCTGGCTGACCCTGCCGCGCAGCAGGCTGCCATGGAGACCACGATGGACCGGTTGGGCCGCGGTGGTGAGGCACCGGGGTTGCGGGCGGCTAGGGCCGTGCTGTCCGGGATCGACGCAAACTGACGGTGCCGTTCAGGACCAAGAGACCCAGCGCCAGAAGTGCGAAACCTGCATAGGCCTGAAGGCTCAGGTCTTCGCCGAGAATCACAGCACCCAGAATAATGGCGACCGGAGCGACAAGCAGCGTGCAAAGCATTGTGTTTCCGGTCCCCGCCATGCCTAGCACGCGATAATAAAGCAGGTAGGCAAAGGCAGTGGCGACAATCGCATAGTAGCTGATGGCGGCCCATGTGCGGGGTTGCAGGGTGAAATCAAGCGGTCCTTCGAACCAAAGTGCCGCTGGGATGGTGATCAGGCTGGCGCCGGTCAACATTCCCGCAGCGGCGACTTGTGGTGGCAGATTGCCCATTTTTTTGCGTGCCCAGACGCCAGCCAGCGCATAGCTGATCGTCCCGCCAAGAACGGCCAACTGGCCGAGTGAGCGGAGATCGAACGTGACCAGAGATGAAAGCCCAATGGCGGTTGCGACACCCAGAAAACCGAGTGTGACGCCAATCAGCTTACGGGCGGTCAGCTGTTCATCGGCAAAGAATATGGCGGCCGCGATAACCCCGAAAATCGCTGTGGCCGCGTTCAGGATTGATACCAGACCTGTTTCGATATGTAGCTGGCCCCATGCCATCAGGCTGAATGGGATGACGTTATTGAGGAGGCCCATCACGAGAAATGCGCCCCATACGCGCGGATCTCGCGGTATGGGAAGGCCACGCAGGCAGATGTAAATCCATAGAATGATCATGGCCCAACCGGTGCGATGCGCGACGGCGGTCAAAAAGCCGACCTCGTCCAGTGCCACGCGGATCGAGAGAAATGAACCGCCCCAGATAAGCGATAGCAGGAAAAGCTCTGCCCATGCGCGGGATGACATTGTTTTTTGCTGGATGGTCATGGAGTGACATGATCGGTTTGTACCGCCTGGCGCAACCCGGATCATGCGAATGCAACGAAAAAGCCCCGCCGAAGAGGGCGGGGCTTAGAGAAGTTCTGTCTTGGTGATTAGAAGGAGTAGCCGACCGTTACACCGAAGCCAACGGCGGAGTTGTCGGTGAATTCCACACCAGAGCCGTCGGTGGCATCACCGAGCATGGCGTATTCAACACCGCCAGTGATTTTCCAGTCATCAATGGCATAGCTGCCACCGATACCGACGCTTGTGGAACCATCCGTTGGAGCCAGACGGGATGCTTCGCCACCGTTGTCTGTTTCATAGGTGATGCGTCCAAATACGGATAGTTCGTCGTTGATCTGGCGGCCGAGCCCGACACGGTAGGTGATGACATCATCGTCAATACCCGTGACGCGGTCACCGCCTGTAGCACCCTCGTAAAGTGCTGGTCGAACTTCCCATACAGACCATTCAGTCCACTTTACCGAACCAAATAACAGCGTTCCAGCTGCAATGCCTGTTTGGAAATCAAGAGCGAGGGACTGGGGCAGTTCGATATCCGTAACGCTGTCCAGTGCGGAAGCTCCAACGAATGCCTCTGCCGTATCAAAGTCGTGAGTAACACCGCTTTCATATGTCAATGATACACGCAGCGCGATATCTGGGATCTCGTAAGCGGCGCCCAAAACATAACCGAACTGAGTGTTGGATTCGGTCTCTGCTGTGTATTCAACAGCACCGGTCAGGGTCGCTGGAATGTTGATGCTTGCCTCAGACTGAATGGCGCGAACACCGCCGTATACTGATACGCGTTCGGCAGCTTGATACTTTGCCACAGCGGCAATCTGCGTGGTATCCCATTCAGCGGCTAGCCCGGTGTAAACACCGCCTGTGTAGTTGGCATCGGCACCGTATGGCTGGTTAATGAACAGTGCCAGATCAATCTGATCAGTCACACCGTACTTCAGTGCAAAACCTGCGTTGAAGTAGCCCTCTGCCATATTATCGGTGGACCCGCCGCCGAGTGCTGCCGGATAGTCCCCAGATACATCCGGCACGGTCGATGCAAATGACAGTTGGACATAGTTGCCTTCTTCAAAAAGGACAGAATACGCATTCCCTCCACGATCCAGTCCCCCCGCGCTTGCAAGACTTGTTGTCGTCAACAGCGCGATGCTGCTCGCCAATACGTTTTTCATGTCCTCTTCCCTATCCATGAATATTTTAAGTGCGTTGGACCTTAGTGAGCGCATTCATGCCACGTCAATTAATGACGCCGCGTCAGTATGAAATGGACATCGCTGTGTGGCGCGAGTGCGATAATTTATCGCAGCCGCAGGTTGATGTAGTTTGCCACGAAAATCAGCCCCGCCCCCACGAAGACCACTGTATCAATTGGTTCATCATACACCAACATCCCCACAATTGCGATGGTTGGCAGTCGTGCAAAGTCTATTGGCATGACGGTACTTGCGGGCGCGATGGACAACGCCTTGGTTAAACAAAAATGGGCGGTCAGACCCGCAAAGCCAATGAGGACGACGAGTGGGATGATTGGGCCGGAAGGTATGGCGATGTCCCCGTCATAGCCCGCGCTTATCAGTCCGAAGATGGCTTGCATCACTGTCAGATAAAACAGAATGCAGGTGGTGCTTTGTGTTTGGGTCAGTTTGCGTGTGTAAATCGCTGTCAGGGCAAAGAAGATTGCGCATCCGGCCGCAGCGACGACACCCAGATTGAGGTTGTTCATATCGGGGCGCGCCACGATCAGAATGCCGACGAAGCCGACGCCGGCGACCATTAAGCGTGGGGCGGTCAACCGTTCTTGCAGCAGGATTGATGACAGCAGAATGACCCAGATCGGGGTAGTGAATTCCAGCGCGAAGACTTGGGCGAGGGGAATCAGGGTTAAAGCCAGAAACCAAAGGTTCTGTCCGATGAAGTGAAAAAGGTTGCGCGCCGAATGCATCCCAAGCTGTTGGGTATTGATTTGGCGCAGCGTTCCGCAGGCCCAGCCTACCACCAGCACGATCAGGATCCCGGTCAGGCTGCGGAACAGCATGATCTCGAACGTATCGAGGGCGGTCCCGACGGTACGCCCCGCGATTGCCATGGCGGTAAAGGCCGCAATGGCACCGATCATCCAAGTGGCTGCGCGAAGAGTTGTGTTCAAAGCAGTGAGTTCGATCCAGTTTTGCGCGTGGGCGTGGCTTGATGGATCAGGCCTGAAGCTGCGATGATTGGCAAGTACAAACGCGGAGACGGATCAAAGCGTATACCCGGTATGCGCGACTGACGCGCTGAACGCATCGTAGATTCGAGCCCTTTGGGCGTCGGTGACTGTTATCTCTTCACGGAAGCCTGATTTGGCACGGGTCTTGGGCTGCCCGAATTGAAAGCCCAGTTGCTCGCCGATGTCGGTCAGTTCTGCATGAAGTTTTTCGTATTTGACGATCCGGTCCACCATGAGGTTGCCGTTCTCATCAAGGTACTTGTCATGATCCAATGGAAAATGCCCCCGATCTACATAATCCTCCCAGCTTAGTTGGCCGCCGGTGGATTGGTGATCAGGGCTATTTTTCTGCATAGAATACAGTGAGATGCATTTACTGACTGGCTCACGCTCCACACAGAATTTGAAATAGTTGTCAAAGGTGGCCGCACCGACGAGCTTTCTGACCTTGGTCGCAGGCATGTGATTGTAATATTTTCGGCGTAGCAGTCGGTTGATCGGTCCCGTTGGTCGAAAGTTGCGCTGTTCATGGCCGATTTCGTGCGGATTAATCGGCGTCACGACATCCTGCGGACCCATGAGCTTGCTCAGTTCCACTTCGATCGAGGTCCCGGCAGTCTTTTTCGTCTTGATGAAGATGAACTTGTATTCGTGACTAATCAACATGCCCTAAATCTTCTAAGTTAATATTATTCCCATTCTATTGTTCCGGGCGGTTTGCTGGTGATGTCATACGTCACCCGGTTAATGCCTTTGACTTCATTAATAATGCGGGTCGCTGTTTCGCCCAAAAATTCATGACTGAAAGGATAATAGTCTGCGGTCATTCCATCAACAGAATTCACCGCACGCAGGGCGCAGGCGTAATCATAGGTGCGCCCATCGCCCATTACTCCCACGGTTCGGACAGGTAGGATGGCAACAAAAGCCTGCCAGATTTCATCGTAAAGCCCGTGTTTGCGTATCTGGTCGATATAGACGGCGTCGGCCTTGCGTAGAATGTCCAGCTTTTCGCGGGTGATCTCACCTGGACACCGAATAGCGAGGCCCGGTCCGGGGAAGGGATGTCTGCCGATGAAGCTGTCGGGCAGGCCAAGCTCGCGACCTAGAGCGCGTACTTCGTCTTTGAACAGTTCCCTCAGCGGCTCAACAAGTTTCAACCCCATCTTTTCGGGCAGGCCGCCCACATTGTGGTGACTTTTGATGGTTACTGATGGTCCGCCCGAGAAGCTGACCGATTCGATCACATCCGGATAAAGCGTGCCTTGGGCAAGAAATTCGGCCCCATCAATGTCATTGGCATATTTTTGGAAGACATCGATGAAGAGCTTACCGATGATCTTGCGCTTGGTTTCGGGGTCGCTCACGCCTTCGAGTTCGCCCAGAAACAGTTCCTGTTCTTCCGCATGGATCACGGACAGGTTCATGTTGTCCCGGAACATACCCACGACTTCGACCGCCTCGTCTTGCCGCAAGAGGCCATGATCCACAAAGACGCAAGTCAGCTGATCGCCTACGGCCTCATGGATCAGGGCCGCGGCGACTGACGAATCGACGCCGCCGGAGAGGGCGCAGATGACTTTTTTATCGCCGATCTGTTCGCGGATCGCCGTGATGGCCTGTTCGCGATAGGCGCCCATGGTCCAGTCGCCGGTGAAACCCGCGAGCTTTACGAAGTTTTCGTAGAGTTTCGCCCCGTTGGGTGTGTGATGTACTTCGGGGTGAAATTGAACAGCGTAGAAGTTCCGACTGACATCCGCAGTGATAGCAAGCGGTGCATTGGGCGAGGTGCCGTAAATCTCAAATCCGGGTGCGATTTCAGAGACATGGTCGCCATGGCTCATCCACACCTGTTCGGTTTCATCGGCAAACCATCCGTCCAGCAATGGCAATTTACCTTGCGGGCTGACAAAGGCGCGACCGAACTCCGCCGTGCCGTGCCCGCTGACGACACGGCCACCCAATTGCGTCATCATTGTCTGCTGGCCGTAACAGATGCCAAGGACTGGAACACCCAAGGTGAAAACAGTGTCCGGTGCGCGTGGTGATCCTTCGCGGGTCACGCTGTCGGGGCCGCCGGAGAGGATGACTGCCTTTGGTGCGAAATCGGTCAGAAACCTGTCGGTGACGTTCTGATAGGGGTGAATTTCGCAATACACGTTGAGCTCGCGCAGGCGGCGGGCAATCAACTGTGTTACCTGGCTGCCAAAATCGATGATCAGCAGGCGTTCGTGGGTCTGATTTTCCATGATGGCTGGGTAAAGCGCGGGCCGGATTAGCGCAAGAGGGCGCGGGCCTCTTTGGCGGCTAGGAACGGTGATGTCGCTTTCGCCCCTCAGGCGACGCAAAATCATGAGGTGTTCGCACGCCGTTTGGGTATCACTTTCGCAAGTTTGTGACGAAGGGGACGAAAGATGTCAGACGCACCGGTCAGATCAGGGCGAAGAGCACGTGGCGGCGGCGGCGCCGCACGGCGTGCCGAGCGGACGGCTGTCAGCATCGAGACTGCAAAATACATCGAACGGAACATCCCCAATTATGAGGTTCTGACCGAAGAAGCGCTGGATGTGATTGAGGCTAATGCCGAAACGGTCCTCGCTGAGATCGGGGTGAACTTCGTCGAAAACCCCGCAGCGCTTGACCGCTGGCGTGAGGCCGGTGCGCAGGTGGATGGTGAGCGGGTTCGCATTCCGCGTGGATTGGCAAGGAAGCTGTGTGCTACCGCGCCGTCTGAATACACCCAGCATGCCCGAAACCCCGAGCGAAGCGTTGTTGTCGGGGGCAAAAACCTTGTTTTGGCACCGGTTTACGGCCCACCATTTGTCCGTGATGTGGAGGGTGGGCGTCGTTATGCAACGATGGCTGACTTCGAAAAATTTGTGAAACTCGGCTATATGTCAAAATGGCTCCATCATTCAGGTGGCACTGTTTGCGAACCAACTGATGTTGCTGTGAACAAGCGACATCTGGATATGCTGCTGGCGCATATGATCTACAGCGACAAACCATTTATGGGGTCGGTGACAGAGCCTTCGCGTGCGCAGGATTCGGTCGATATGTGCGAAATTTTGTTCGGCGAGGAGTTCGTTCAGAACAATACTGTCATGACCTCTCTGATCAACATCAACTCGCCATTGACGTTTGATGGTATCATGATGGGCGCGTTGGAGGTTTTTGCCAAGAATAACCAAGCCAGCATTATTAGCCCGTTCATTGTAGGCGGGGCGATGGCACCTGTTTCCGTGGCCGGAACGCTGACCCAGGTTATGGCCGAAGGTCTGGCGGGAGTTGCCTATTCGCAGCTTATCAGGCCTGGCGCACCCGTGGTATTTGGAGCCTTTGTGACGTCTATCGACATGAATTCAGGTGCCCCGACATTCGGCACGCCAGAGGCTGCGCAGGTTACTTATGGGGCGGGGCAGTTGGCCCGTCGTTTGGGGCTGCCATTTCGATCATCAGGGTCTTTCTGCGGTTCAAAACTACCAGATGCGCAGGCGGCTTATGAGACCGCGAACAGTCTGAATATGGGTCTCTTGGCCGGTGTGAACTTCATGCTGCACTCATGCGGATGGCTAGAGGGCGGACTAGTCGCGAGTTTCGAAAAATTCGTGATGGACGCGGACCAGTTGGGGATACTGCATCACTTTGCCAAGGGCGTCGATATGACGGAAAACGGTCAGGCGATGGGTGCGATTGCAGAGGTGGGGCCGGGCGGCCACTACCTCGGCTGTGCCCATACGCAGGCCAACTTCAAAGATGCATTCTGGCGCAGCGATCTGCTGGATTACAAACCGTTTGAGACATGGGACGAAGAAGGCGCACGCGACACCCAGACTCTGGCCGCTGCGCGGGTTGCCAAATTGCTGGACACTTATCAGCAGCCACCACTGGACCCCGAAATTGAAAGCCGCCTGCGCGCCTATGTTGCAGAAAAGAAGGCCGGTATGCCGGATGCGTTTGGCTGATTAAGTCAGTGATTTGGACGTTATGCCGGTTCCTGATTGCTCATTACTTTCACCGCTCGGTTGCTGAACCGTCGGCAAGATGATCTGGATATTTGGTGAATTGCAAAATGCTGCAGTCCATTTCTTGCGGCTTTGCTGTTGCCTGCATCAAGGAAGTCTCGGCGCTGATTGCGATAAGGATGTCCACGTGTCTGGCCGGTGAGTATGTGCCGCAGCGCGTCTCGCGCCTGGTATTCATCTCGGCTTCGATATCCAGAAGCTGTACGATCGCCTCTGCATGTCCGGGCAGATCCTCGTGTTGCAGGATGCGTTGCAGATGAACTGTCCGACGGTAGTCGTCCAGTCCGAAACGAGCTGCGCGGGCGAGCAGGGCGGGCCGTTTGAGCGTTGCAACGCGTGTCTGTAGATCAAGCATGGCGGTTCTTTCTCATCTTATTCCAGTCGCTGCAGATTATTGCACAGCCTGATGTGGTGTTGCCGAAACCGCATTAGTTAAGAACGCTGCGCTCAGGTTTGTTTATCTTTTCGAAAGAATAGTTGACGCATCGAAATCATCGTTAACAAATGTGTAACTGGGCACGCATAGGTTGCACATTTGATGCGCTGGCATTGCTGGCGAAACGGCTTTTGCGTGCGGAAATGTCAGTGAAGGGACGAGTGGACATGGTCAAAAGGCAACCATTGCCAATAGCTGTGAAACTGCCTGCGTGGCTTCCGGATGCAGCCCGGCATTATCTGTTTCACACAGAAAAAGGGTTGTCGATCCGGGCCCTTGCCCGCGAAAGCAAATGTCATCCATCGACGGTACTTCGTCAAGTTCGTCGCTTTGAATGCCGTCGTGATGATCCGCTGATTGATGCGGCGCTCAAGTCCTTTTCTGACATCGTTTTACAAAATGAAACTGATCAAAAAAAGGAAATGAGAATGTCGAATATGGAGCGTGTACAAGATCAGCCTGCGCAGGCTGTCACCGGTTTGACAAAGGAACGGATCGAAAGCGAAGCAAAGCGCATTCTGCGCAGGCTTTGCGAGAGTGGCGCGGTACTTGCGGTTATGACAGAGCTTGAAACCGCCGTGGTGGTCCGCGATGCGGCAGACGGCGAACAGATGCGAACGGCGATGGTCGATCGCGATATTGCGCAGGCGATGGCGTTGAAGGACTGGATCGCATGTGACGGTGCAGATGGCGGCCGTGTGACACGCTATTTCATCACGAATACCGGCCGTGCTGCATTGCGCGAGCTGATGGCAAAGGACGAAAACAAGGCGCAGGGTTTTGCGGAAAGACGTGCTACATTTGACCATGATGACGGTTGGGATCGTGCCACATTGCAGGGGTTGGCCCGTCACCAAAGCCGCTATTGCGTGACCGAGAGCCCCTTGGTCGGGCTGGCGCGCCGAAAAGATCGAGATGGTCAGCCGTTTCTGGAACGTGATTTGGTCGCGGCGGGGGAGCGATTGCGGGAAGATTACGAGCTTGCCCAGATGACAGGCCCTAAAATTGACGGGTGGGAAACGGCCATTACAGATGATGCCGGGCAGGAGAAAGAAGACGGGGCGGTTGCCGCGCGACGCCGTGTGCGGCAAGCATTGGCTGATCTGGGGCCGGGTTTGGGTGATATTGTATTGCGCTGCTGCTGCTTTTTAGAGGGTCTGGAAACAACTGAAAAAAGCTGGGTTGGTCTGCACGTTCGGGCAAGATTGTGCTGCGTATCGCTCTTCAGCAGTTGCGGCAGCATTATGCAAAGACACAAGGTGATTTTGGTCCGATGATTGGCTGAATTCTAAGAAACGCTGGCCGCATTCGCATTTCGTTTGCGGCCAATATCATGCGGTGACTTTGCGTCAGGTGCAGGACGGTTATGCGTTTGCGGATGCCGTTGGACAATGGCAGGGTTGCTGACTATCTATAAGGTCAGCAATCGGAGCCAACCATGCCCGCACGTGACCTAAAGATCCCTGCCGAACGGCACCCTGAAAAGCAGCGTCGTCCTGATGCCGCGCAACCCAAAAAGCCGGACTGGATTAGGGTCAAGGCCCCGACGTCGGAGGGTTACAAGGCCACGCGTGATATTATGCGCGAAAACAAACTGGTGACTGTGTGCGAAGAGGCGGGCTGCCCCAATGTGGGCGAATGCTGGTCGCAAGGCCATGCTACGATGATGATCATGGGCGAGGTTTGCACACGCGCCTGCACATTCTGCAACATCGCCACCGGTAAACCGCCCGAAGCGCTTGATGTATTTGAACCGGGCCGCGTTGCGGCTGCGGTCAAGAAGCTTGGTTTGAACCATGTTGTGATCACTTCTGTTGATCGTGATGACATAGAGGACGGCGGAGCTGAGCATTTCGCGCAAACCATTCGCGCAATCCGCCAGCAGTCCCCTGGTACGACGATTGAGATTCTGACACCGGATTTCATCCGTTGTGATCCCGCTGTGTTGGAGATCGTGGTTGAGGCCCGACCAGATGTGTTCAATCACAATCTGGAGACGGTTCCCGGGCTTTACCCGGAAGTGCGTCCCGGTGCGCGGTATTTTCACAGCCTGCGCCTATTGCAGCGGGTCAAAGAGCTTGATCCGACGATGTTTACCAAATCCGGCATCATGGTTGGTTTGGGAGAAGATCGACAGGCAGTGACCCAGGTGATGGAAGATATGCGTGCCGCCGACATCGACTTTCTGACAATCGGACAATATCTGCAGCCGACGCCAAAGCATCATCGCGTGGATCGGTTCGTGACGCCTGAAGAGTTTGCATCCTATGAAAAGGCTGCATACGGCAAAGGCTTCCTGATGGTTTCGGCGACGCCTCTGACCCGCTCGTCCTATCATGCTGGGGATGATTTTGCCCGACTTCGCGATGCGCGGCTGAAAAAGCTGGGCGCTTAGTTTTTCAGGGGATTGCGTCCAATACGTTCGGCTGTCAGCCAATCCGGCCAGCCTATGAAGTGTTCGATGCCATAAATTGCTGCGCAAATCGCGACCACTGCAAACACCAGTATTAGCCGTTTGATCGAGGGTGGGTGTTGGACCCATCGCTTGGCACGAAGCAGCCAGTGGATGTTCATTTGGCGTCATCCGTAAATCGCACCTTGCCGATATGCGGCAGGTTGCGGTCACGTTGGGCAAAATCAATTCCGTAGCCCACGACGAATTCGTCGGGAATTTCAAAACCAATCCAGTCGGCTTTGAAATCCACTTCGCGTCGGGCCGGTTTGTCCAAAAGGGCGATCGTTTTCATCCGTGCCGGATGTTTGGTTTTCAGATAGTCGTTCACATGCGCCAATGTGTGCCCGGTATCGATGATATCTTCGACAACAAGAACATCGCGCCCTTCGATTGTGCCGCGCAAGTCTTTGAAAATACGCACTTCACGGCTGCTTTCCATGGCGTTGCCATAGCTGGACGCTTCGAGAAAATCCACTTCGACAGGTAGCTTCAGCTCGCGTACCAGATCGGCGATGAAGACAAATGACCCGCGCAGCAAGCCCACAACCACCAACTTGTCTGTGTCTTCAAATACCTGGCTGATCTCGCGGGCGAGGTGTTCGATCCTGGCGGCGATGGCCTTGGCGCTGATCAGTTCGTCTATTACGTAGGGCCGGTGCGGCATCTGGACCTCGGAGTTCAGGGGAGGGTTGATTTTCTGCTCGTACTCTACGACATCCTCGCCTGAAGTCACTTCGGAAAGGGCCTGCATGCCGACGCATTCTGAAACCAAGATCCTGCCGTATTCGGCCCAGCAGATGTATGATCTGGTCGCCGACGTGGCGAACTATCCGAAATTCCTGCCATGGACAGCCGCTGCGCGCGTGCGCAGCGTTACCGAAAACGGTGATCATACCGTGATGTTGGCTGATCTTGTGATTTCATTCAAAGTGTTCCGCGAGACCTTTGGCAGTCGGGTCACGCTGTGGCCGGGACAGAAGAAGATTGAGACAGCCTATCTTGATGGTCCGTTTCGGCACATGGAAAGTGAATGGAATTTCAGGGATATAGAGGGCGGCTGCGAGGTTTCGTTCTTTGTCGATTTCGAGTTCCGCAATCGCCTGTTACAAGGTGCTGCGACGATGTTTTTTAACGAAGCGATGCAGCGGGTGGTTCGGTCGTTCGAGCGGCGGGCGCAAGAGCTTTATAGCTAAGCAGGCATTGCCGTCGCGGCTTTTATCAGAAGCCTAATGGCGTGATGCGTTGCGGCTTGCCGGACCTTGTCGCGACCCAAGGAGCCGAATTGGATGGTCTCTGTTTCGCAGGAGGATGCGGTTGCGATGCCAAAGCAGACCTGACCTTCGGGTTTGTGCTCTGACCCGCCCGGTCCTGCGATGCCGGTGATCGCCACGGCCAATTGCGCGTCCGAGTTTTCAAGCGCGCCTTGTGCCATTTCGCGCGCGGTTGGTTCAGATACTGCGCCGTAGGTTTCCAGTGTGGCCGAACTTACCCCCAACAATTGCTGTTTGGCAGCGTTGGTGTAGGTGACAAAGCCTCGGTCGAAGATTGCCGAGCTTCCGGGGATGTCCGTTATCGCTGCGCTGACCATTCCGCCGGTGCAGCTTTCGGCGGTGGCGATCATGATGCCGCGTTCCTTCGCGATGCTCAGGAGTTCTGCCGCGCTCATAGCGCGTGGAAACCTGCGGCAAAGATCATGACGATAATGGCCGCAAAAGCGCCTGCAATCACGTCGTCCAGCATCACACCCATCGCGTCATCGAGCCGGTCTGCCCAACCAATCGGTCCCCATTTCGTGATATCGAACAGCCTGAAGAATACAAATGCGGTGATCCAACCGGGCCAAAGCGCGAGGATACTGGCCCCGGCTGCAGATGCACCGAACATAACGGGCAGCAGTGCAATCCATTGGCCCACAACTTCGTCAATGACAATCTCTGAGGGGTCGTGATCGTCTTTGCCGCGCGTTTCTTCACGGGTCGCCCAGAAGCCCAGTGCAAATGCTGCGACGATGGCCAGCAGGAACCCCCACGGTCCCGCAATGCTGTAGATGACCCATGCAGCTGGTAGCGCCGCGAGTGACCCCCATGTGCCCGGGGCAGGGCGCAGATGCCCGACATAGAAAAATGTGGCGATCAGGTGGGTCATGCTGTCACCAACGTCGCCGTTGCCATGGCCGCGATTCCTTCACCGCGGCCGGTGAAGCCCAGCCGTTCAGATGTTGTCGCCTTTACGCTTAGCCTGTTGGTGTCCAGTTTCATGATTTTGGCGAGAGCGGTTTTCATGGCGTCCTGATGCGGGCCGATCTTGGGGAATTCGCAGATCAGTGTGCAATCTACATTGCTGATCCTATAACCTGATCGTTCGGCCAGCGACACCGCATGTTCCAGAAAAATATGGCTGGCGGCACCTTTCCACTGTGGATCGGAGGGCGGGAAATGCTGGCCTATGTCGCCAGCGCCCAGCGCCCCATAGATCGCGTCGGTTACAGCATGCATGCCGACATCCGCATCCGAATGCCCCTGCAGTCCGTGGTCAAATGGCAATTTGACACCGCATAGCCACACATGATCCCCCGGACCGAAGCGATGAACATCAAAGCCGTTTCCGCATCTTACATCCATCTTGTTGTCCATCAGTTTGGCAGCACGGGCGAAGTCGTCGCGCGTGGTAATTTTGATGTTGCTTTCATCGCCTGTGACGATGGTGACGTCCAGACCTGCTGCGCGTGCGACGGCGACATCATCGGCGGCGTCTGTTTGGTTGGCCCGATGAGCGCTGAGAATTTCGGGTAGGTGAAAACCCTGCGGTGTCTGCGCGCGAAAGAGACCAGCGCGGTCTTGCATCCCTGCCACTGTCCCGTCCTCACCATGCCACAAGGCATCAGTGACCGGCAGCGCGGGTGCGGCCCCGGGATGCGTTTGCAGCGCGTCAATCACCCGGTCAATGACATTAGGGGCGATCAAAGGGCGAGCGCCATCGTGGATGAGGACGGCGTCGGCACTGTCTTTCAATGCCTCCAGTCCCGCCAACACTGAAGCTTGCCTTGTTTCGCCGCCGGTAATGATTTGATCGGGTGCGATGTCAGGTGTCAGCGGGGCTACGATGTCATCTGCGTTCATGACCAAGGCAACGTGGCTGATTTTGGGGTGGCGTTTAAATACCTCAATCGCGTATGAGATGACTTGTCGCCCCATCAGCTTTTGCCATTGTTTTGGCAGTTCGCCACCAGCGCGTGTTCCGCGCCCGGCGGCCAAAATGAGTGCAGCAGTTTTCATGACCGTCCCATCGTCGGTTTTGGAAGGTTTACGGCCAGAGTAGCCGAGGCGCAATTCGTCAGTTTTATGGGCGGAGTGATTAATTTTTGTGCGTTTGCTGTTTTTCGCGCACCTTTGCGCAATCCAAACGTTGTCGATGCCAGTAAATCGCAGTAGCTCAGTAAAAACGCGTATCCTTTAGGCGAATGATCGTTCCTTTGGCATGTATTGAATCAATTCAACTGGATCAGGTGATCTTGCGACCGCCCGTTGCGCTTGCGCCGCTGGCCGGGATTACTGATCTGCCGTTTCGGCAGCTTGTCGGCTCTTTTGGGGCCGGTTGGGTGGTGAGTGAAATGGTCGCGAGCCAGGAGATGGTGCAGGCCAAGCCAGGCGTTCGCGAACGTGCGGAGCTGGGTTATGATCAGGACGGTACGGCTGTGCAGATTGCAGGCCGCGATGCCTATTGGATGGGTGAGGCCGCACGCATGGTCGCCGCCAATGGCGCCGCCATGATCGACATCAACATGGGCTGCCCGGCCAAGAAGGTGACAAACGGTTATTCGGGCTCTGCCTTGTTGCGCGATCCGGATCATGCCTTGTCATTGATCGAGGCTGTGGTGAATGCCGTTGATGTACCGGTGACGTTAAAGACCCGGCTGGGCTGGGATGATGATTCCCTGAATGCCCCCGAAGTGGCTAAGCGGGCCGAGGATGCCGGTATCCGCATGGTGACGATTCATGGCCGGACGCGGTGTCAGTTTTACAAAGGCAGTGCTGATTGGGCGGCGATCCGCAGGGTTCGTGATGCAGTGTCCATTCCGGTAATTGCAAACGGTGACATCATTGATAGCGATACTGCCCGACAAGCGATTTCGCTTTCGGGGGCCGATGGCGTGATGATCGGGCGCGGTGCCCAAGGGCGGCCGTGGGTTGTTGCGCAAGTGGCGGCTGACTTGCAAAATCAAGGGCCGCCTACCATCCCGCTGGGTTCCGCGCTCATAGACATGGTGAGTACGCATTACGAGGCCATGCTATCCTTTTACGGCGTAGAGCTTGGGCGCAAAGTCGCGCGCAAGCATCTGGGCTGGTATATGGATGATGCCCTTACATCACCCGCACTGCGAAAACGTATTCTCACGGCGAACGTGCCAAACGACGTCCTGTGCGATTTGCCAGAAGCGCTTGGTCAAAAGGTGGCAGCATGATTGTTGACACCGCCCTTTGGTCATCGCTGCCTGTGCCGGCCCTGTTGCTTGATACCGGTGACAAAATCGTATCGAGCAACCCGGCTGCGGAAAGCTTCTTGAATATGTCGACCAAAGCCCTGACCGGTCAGCGGTTTTGGGACAAGGTCATGATTGACGCGCCGCTTGAATCTGCATTCCAGCGCGCGCGTGATAATCACACGTCACTTTTCGTGAATGATGTGGATGTAGGAAGCGGAGAGCGGGCACCGATGCTTTGTAATCTGCAATTTGCCCCATTGCAGGGCACATCGGATACCATGATTGTCATGATCAGCCCGCGTGAGATCGCCAGCCGGATCAACCAGAACCATTCATCGGGAAAGGCCGCGAAATCCGCCATCGGCATGGCGGAAATGCTTGCCCATGAAATTAAGAACCCACTGGCTGGCATCACGGGTGCCGCGCAATTGTTGTCGATGGGACTGAGCAATGAAGATCAGGAGATGACAGACCTGATCGTGGCCGAAAGTCGTCGTATTGTGAAACTGCTAGAGCAGGTCGAACAGTTCGGCAATTTGCGTCCGCCAGAGCTGAAGTCTGTGAACCTCCATGACGTGCTGGACCGCGCCCGCCGGTCGGCTGCCGTTGGCTTTGGGGCGCATATGCTTCTTGTTGAGGATTACGACCCTTCATTGCCGCAAACGCTGGCTGATGCCGATCAGTTGCTTCAGGTGTTCCTGAACCTGCTTAAAAATGCATCTGAAGCGAACAAGGATGGTGGCGCGATCCACCTGCATACCTTTTACGATGCCTCGTTGCGTGTCCGTCGGGCTGATGGCACTCAGGCGCGGCTGCCGTTGCAGATCGAAATCATTGATGATGGCCCGGGCCTGCCGCCTGAGATTGCCGATGATATCTTTGAACCTTTCGTATCGGGGCGCGAAAATGGCACCGGGCTTGGCCTGGCACTGGTGTCGAAGTTGATAGGTGACATCGGCGGCTGGATATCCGTCGATAGTGTGCCAGGTCGTACCGTGTTCCGTATTTCCTTACCACTTGCCCCCACCGAGACACCCCAACAAGGAGAAACTTAATGGATGGGACTGTTCTTGTTGCCGATGATGATCGCACAATTCGTACCGTATTGACCCAAGCGCTGACACGCGCCGGATGCAAGGTACACGCCACCTCATCCCTCGTCACTTTGATGCGTTGGGTGGATGAAGGGAAAGGCGATCTGGTTATCTCTGATGTCGTGATGCCCGATGGCAATGGACTGGACCAGTTGCCCCAGATTTCTGCCGCGCGCCCCGGTTTGCCGGTGATTGTGATCTCTGCGCAGAATACCATTATGACAGCTATTCAGGCGGCTGAGAAAGACGCCTATGACTATCTGCCCAAACCGTTTGATCTGCCCGATCTGATGAAGCGGGCGGCGCGTGCGCTTGAAGTGAAACGCCGCGCCCCAACAAGCCGCGCCCCGGATGTTGCCCCGACTGAGCAGGGCGGGGATTTGCCGCTGGTGGGTCGTACATCGGTTATGCAGGCGCTCTACCGGCTTGTGGCGCGGGTAATGAACACGCAGCTGCCGGTTCTGATCACCGGCGAAAGCGGCACAGGTAAGTCGCTGATTGCGCGGGCCGTGCATGATTTCTCTGATCGGCGCAGCTTGCCATTCGTGGTCGTATCGGCGGCTGATCTGGAGGGGATGGATGGCACCTCGAGCATTCTGTCACGCGCGAAGGGCGGGTCGATCTTGTTTGATGAGGTCAGTGATCTTGATGAGGAAGCGCAGGGCAAGATCGTTCGAATGCTTGATGCGCTAGGTGAGAACGCGCCGCGGATCATGGCCACTTCACAGACAGATCTGATGGCGCGAATGGAGGACGGGCGCTTTCGCGAAGACCTGTTTTACCGGTTGGGCGGTGTCACGGTCGATGTACCGTCGCTTCGTGAGCGTGTGGACGATATTCCGCTGTTGGCGGACCACTTCCTGGCACGGGCTGAACGGGAAGGGGCGCCGGTTCGTCGGTTTGGTGATGATGCGCTTGATCTAGTCCGAGCCTATAGCTGGCCCGGCAATGTCCGTCAGCTTGAAAACGCCGTGCGACGTCTGGTTTTCACTGCGGCTGAGGACGAAATTACCCGCGCCGAAGTAGAGATGGTGTTGGGAAACCAACCTGCTATCGAACCTTTGCGGTCGGGCGGGGAGGGCGAAAAACTCTCGGCCAGCGTTGCAAAGCATTTGCGTCGCTACTTCGATTTACACGGGCGGGTTCTGCCGCCACCTGGCCTGTATAACCGCATTTTGAAAGAGGTTGAGGCACCGCTTATTGAAATTGCGTTGGATGCCACGGGTGGAAATCAGGCGAAATGCGCTGATTTGCTTGGGATCAACAGAAATACTTTGCGCAAGAAGATCACGGACCTCGATATTCGCGTGACACGGCGTCGCAAATTGATGTAAAACCGCAACATAACCGTGGCCCCGGTGCGGCAGCGCATCGGAAGGACCACAAAATATAGCGGTAACGTGGGGGAGACCCCACCACAATAGTAGGGTCTTGCGCGTGCAGCGTACCCTTTTGGGACTAAAGCTCTCGCGGCTGAGCCGTTGGCAACGGCGGCGCAGCGTGCAGAACGCAATGACTATTGGCCTCGTTCTGATGGGGCCAGTGCTTGCGTTTCTGACATATGTTTCGCTGGGGCCGCTTAATCAGGGCGCGACATCTCCGCAGTTGCGCATCATCCTGCTTGCCGATCTGAGTTATATTTTGGTCGTGGCCGCTTTGGTGCTGCGCCAAGTGGCACGGATGGTGGCGGCGCGTCGTGCGAAATCGGCTGGGTCGCGGCTTCATATGCGTCTGACCGGGGTGTTTGCGCTGTTGGCGCTGATACCCACTGTCACGGTGGCAGTTTTTGCGGTGCTATCGATCAATGTTGGGCTTGAGGGTTGGTTTTCCGACCGGGTGCGGAACGTGCTTGCGACGTCGCTGACAACTGCGCAGGCCTATGAACAGGAGCACCGGCAGGAACTGATCCGCGATGGCCGCGCGCTGGCCAACTATCTGAATAATGAGCGCCAGAGCAATTTCTTCATGGATGATGGCGAAATCCGTCAGGCCCTGGCGGCGGTGCAGGCGTCGATTGAGCGCGGTCTCACCGAAGCCTTTGTCGTGGATGAGTTGGGGAATATCACGGCCCGCGGTGTGGGCGTATATGAGTTTGATTTTGAACGCCCAGCGCCCAGCACATTTGCCCGCGCCGATGCAGAAGGCGTCGTGATCATTGAAGACTGGGACAATAATGAGTTTCGTGCATTGCTCCCTCTTGGGGCTTTTCGCGACAGATATCTTTATGTCAGCCGTTCGGTCGATGGTGGCATCCTTTCGCTTCTTGATGAAACGACCGAGACCGTCGCGCTTTACGAACAGCTGGAAGCGGAAAGAGGGCGGCTGCTGTTTGAATTTGGTCTGCTTTATCTGGGATTTGCGATGATCCTGATTCTGGCGGCGATCTGGCTGGGCCTGTGGTTTGCCGAACGTCTTGCGAGGCCTGTGGGGCGTTTGGTCAGCGCTTCGCAGCGCGTTGGTTCTGGTGATCTTGATGTCCGGGTGATCGAGGATGACGGCGATGATGAAATTTCGCAGCTTGGCCATTACTTCAATCAGATGACCAGCCGGCTTAAGGGGCAGCGGGACGAGTTACTGGAAACCAATCGCTTGACAGAGCAGCGTCGGCGCTTGTTCGATAGTGTTTTGAGTTCTGTGACCTCTGGCGTGGTCGGTCTGGATGCCGATGGGCGGATCGCTTTCGTAAATCCGTCCGCACGCCGTCTGCTTTCGGTCGGCGAGGATCAGGCCGATATGGCGCTGTCCGTCGCGATCCCGGAATTTGGTGTTCTGTTTGATGAGGTCCGGCAATCCGACAGAACGGGCGTTCAGGAACAGATCAATCTCGTTCGGGGGGGGCATCAGGAAACACTTCTTGTTCGTATGTCACCACGTCGCAACGCCGAAGGTGCGCTGGAAGGTTACGTTGTCGCATTTGATGACGTGACCGATCTGGTCAGTGCGCAACGGATGGCCGCTTGGGGCGATGTGGCCCGCCGGATCGCGCATGAAATCAAGAATCCGCTGACGCCCATTCGTCTGTCCGCTGAGCGGATCAACAGAAAATTTGCCGCGCAGGTTGGTGACGATTCTGACAAACTGGCGCAGATGACCGATGTCATTGTCCGGCAAACCAGTGATTTGCGGCGCATTGTGGATGAGTTCTCGCAATTTGCGAGGATGCCCGAGCCGCAACTGACAACCAGCGATTTGACCAAACTGGTGAAAGATGCCGTGACGCTTCAGCAGGCTGGACAGCCAGACGTAAAGATTTCTGCAAATATTCCCGAAGTTGCCATTCTGGCAGAGATCGATGGTACAATGATTTCGCAGGCTTTGACGAACCTGATCAAGAATGCTGGCGAAGCTACTGAAACCTATCAGGAAAAATATGGTCGCGAAGGGTACAAGCCGCAGGTCACTATCAAGATGAACCGCACCGATAAGCAGGCCACAATTCGTATTGATGATAATGGGATCGGGCTTCCGCAGGATCGGGCCCGATTATTTGAACCATACGTTACTACGCGCGATAAGGGCACAGGTCTTGGGCTTCCTATTGTGAAGAAAATTATAGAAGAACATGGCGGTACGCTCAGCCTGACTGATGCGACCGTTTTTGAGGGAAATAACCACGTGGGGGCTGCCGCGATAATTCAACTGCCTGTTATGCCAGCGCAGACACAGGCCGATATAATTCCAGCATGAGGGCAATATGGGCGATATTCTGATTACAGACGACGAACGCGACATTCGAGAACTGGTCGCGGATATTTTAGAGGACGAAGGTTTCACCACCCGGCTGGCCGGCACATCGGATGAGTGCATGGCGGAGATTGCAAAAGAGACCCCGGCGCTGATGATCCTAGATATCTGGCTGAAAGACAGCAGCATGGACGGGATCGATATCCTCAAAGCTGTCAAACGGGATCATCCCGATGTTCCGATTGTGATTATTTCCGGTCATGGGAATATCGAAATTGCCGTCGCCGCGATCAAGCAGGGCGCATATGACTTTATCGAAAAGCCTTTCAACATCGATCAGCTTATGGTCGTCATTCGCCGCGCGATGGAGACATCGCGTCTGCGGCGTGAGAACCTCGAACTCAAACGTGGTGAAGTTGCCAGTGCTGATATGCTTGGCGACAGTGCCATGTTCCGGACGCTTCGGTCGCAGCTGGATAAGGTGACCAAATCCAACGGGCGTGTGATGTTGACCGGCCCGGCTGGGGCTGGCAAGGAAATTGCCGCGCGATATATACATGCCAATTCCAATCGGGCGAGTGCGCCATTTGTTGTGGTGAATTCAGCTTCCATTGCGCCGGATCGGATGGAGGAAGTGCTGTTTGGCCGTGAAGACGGGCTGCGCGGCGTCGAGCCGGGGCTATTGGAAGAGGCCAATGGCGGCGTCATATATTTTGACGAGGTGGCGGATATGCCCTTGGGCACGCAGTCGAAGATTCTGCGTGTCCTAGTCGATCAGCGCTTTCAGCGTGTGGGCGGCAACGACAAGGTGCAGGTGGATTTGCGCGTTATCTCCAGCACCAACAGTGACTTGCAGGCCGCAATTGATGCGGGAACATTCAGGGAAGAGCTGTACCATCGTTTGAATGTTGTGCCGATTGCGGTTCCGTCGTTGGAAGAGCGGCGCGAGGATATCCCGCTTTTGGCTGAACATTTTGTCGAAATGTTCAATCAGATGCAGGGCCTTCCGCTGCGCAAACTGGCCGATGATGCGCGTGCGCTGCTGCAAACCATGCTGTGGCCCGGCAATGTGCGCCAGTTGAAGAACGTCATGGAGCGGGTGCTGATCCTTGGTGATAGCTCGGGTGATATCGCGGCGAAGGAACTTCCATCGTCTGATGAAGCCAGTAGCGAAGAAGGTCGTATCGTGCTCGCTGGTGGGTTGGCCACGTTGCCGCTGCGCGAGGCACGCGAGCTGTTTGAACGTGAATATCTGCTTACCCAGATCAATCGGTTTGGCGGCAATATCAGCCGCACTGCGTCGTTCGTTGGAATGGAACGGTCTGCGTTGCATCGTAAGCTGAAGTCGCTGGGGGTTGTGACGACCAACAAGGCGGGTGGCCGTGTCGCCTATGTCGAGGATGAGGCCACATGAAAGTCATCATCTGTGGCGCCGGGCAGGTCGGCTGGCAAATCGCCCGCCATTTGTCAGGCGAAAACAATGATGTGACCGTGGTGGATAATAATGCCGACCTCGTGCGTCGTGCCACCGATACGCTTGATGTGCAGGGCATTGCGGGATTTGCCAGTTATCCCGATATCCTGGAGCGTGCCGGGGCCAGTGATGCCGACATGATCATTGCCGCGACCCATTCGGATGAGGTGAATATGGTCACCTGCCAGGTCGCGCACTCGGTCTTTTCGATCCAGCGAAAGATTGCGCGGTTGCGGGCACAAAGTTATCTGGATGCGATTTACTCGGATTTGTATCGACGGGATCACCTGCCAATTGATGTGGTGATTTCGCCGGAAAAAGAAGTGGCCGAGGCTGCGTTGCAGCGTCTGGCGGCACCCGCTGCCTTTGACACGGAAAGTTTTCTGGAAGGCAAGGCGCAGCTTTTGGGGATCACAATCGAAGATGACTGCCCCGTGATCAACACGCCTTTGCGCCAGTTGACGGATCTGTTTTCGACCTTGCGTGCTATTGTCGTTGGCATTCGTCGTGATGGGGTTCTTTTTGCGCCATCACCCGGTGACCAGATATTTGCGGGGGATGATTGTTACATTTTCACCGTGACTGAGGATATGACCCGCACGTTGGAAATCTTCGGCAAAACCCAATCCAAGCAAGAACGCATCGTAATTGTCGGCGGTGGCAATGTGGGCTTGGGCGTGGCACAGGCCCTGGAGGCAAGGACCGAACGTGTGCGCGTCAAGGTTATCGAAAAGTCTCGCGCCTGTGCTGAACGGGCTGCCGATGCACTGGACCGGACGATTGTTCTGAATGGCGACGGTTTGGACAGTGGGCTTTTGGAAGAGGCGAGCATCAGTACGGCCGATGCAGTTCTTGCCGTAACGGATGACGACAAGACGAACATTCTGGCATCTGTCAGAGCCAAGGAAATGGGCTGCCCCATGTCGATTTGTCTGATTAACGATCCGACTCTGGGGCCCTTGATGGGGCCGCTGGATATCGACGCCTATATCAACCCGCGTGCTACTACTGTTAGCTCAATCCTGCGCCATATCCGGCATGGCAGGGTACGGGGGGTTTACTCCATAGGAGACGCAGAGGCCGAGATGATCGAAGCGCAGGTATTGGGTACGTCCCCGATTGCCGGACGGTTGATCAAGGATATCGAGTTTCCAGAAGGTACCCTGATCGGTGGTGTGATGAAGGGTGGCATGGTCGTCAAACCGGTGGGAGAGACGCGGATCGATGAAGGTGACGTGATCGCGATTTTCGCCATGGCTGATGACGTGCCAGAGGTCGAGCGTCTGCTACAGGTTACGATCGACTATTTCTGATGATGGACTGGATCACGCGCCTTCCGTTTTTCGTGGTATTGATGGGGCTTGGGTCCATCGCAATGCTGGTTCCATCGGCCCACGGTTTGGCAATGGAAGACTTCACGACGATGCGCGTGTTCTTCTACGGGTTTATCCTCTTTTCGACGCTAACTGCTTTGCTTGGGTTGGCGACTTCTAATTATGAGCCCCGCAGCGTGGCGCGTAGCCAGCTATTGGGTTTGTTGGCAGCGTTCACCTTGTTGCCGCTGATGTTTGCAGTCCCTTTTCGTGAGGCGGTGCAGAACACCAACTATTTGAATGCATGGTTTGAAATGGTGTCATGCTTCACCACAACCGGCGCAACCGTTTATGACAATGCGGGCAGGCTGACGCCATCCTTGCATCTGTGGCGTGCTCTTGTGGGGTGGCTTGGTGGGCTGCTAGTTTGGGTGACTGCCGTATCCATTTTCGCGCCGATGAACCTTGGCGGGTTTGAGGTGCGCGCTACAGGGACGGCGGGTGGAGGATCGGGCCAGTCTTTTCATCAGATAGCGCGCATTGCCGACCCTTCAGAGCGTATGGTTCGTTATACGATCAAGCTGGTGCCCATTTATGTGGGGCTGACTGCGGCCCTATGGCTTGGATTGGTGATCGCGGGTGAATTTCCCTACATTGCGCTGAGCCATGCGATGTCGGTTCTTTCCACCTCGGGTATCTCTCCCATCGGTGGTCTTTATTTTGCCGCCTCGGGGTTCTGGGGGGAGCTGCTGATTTTTGGCTTTTTTGCCTTTGCACTTTCGCGACTGACCTTTAGCCGAGGTTTGATTGGTGAAAATACCCAAGGTTTACGTCATGATCCGGAGTTTCGAACGGCCGCTGCACTGATCGTCGTGGTGACGGGGTTGTTATTCTTGCGGCATTTCATTGGGGCCGCGGAAGATGATGACCCTATTGTTGGGCTTGATATCCTAGCGGCGGTGTGGGGCGGCTTGTTCACGATCACTTCGTTTCTGACGACCACCGGGTTTGAATCGCATTTCTGGGATGGGGCGACCGAGTGGTCGGGGCTACAAACCCCCGGGCTCTTTCTGATTGGTCTGGCACTGATCGGCGGCGGTGTCGCAACAACGGCGGGTGGTGTGAAACTGCTGCGGATATACGCGCTTTATCAACACAGCGAACGAGAACTGGAGCGTCTGCTGCACCCGTCATCGATTGGTGGGGGGGGGCGCGAGGGCCGACGGATTAGGCGGCAAGGCGCCTATATCTCGTGGATCTTTTTTATGCTTTTTGCCCTGAGTATTGCGGTTGTGATGCTGCTTTTATCGCTGACGGGAGTGCAGTTCGAAACGTCGCTGGTGTTGTCGATCTCTGCGCTTTCCACCACGGGACCATTGGCGACAGTCGCTGCCGAAACGCCGATTGCTTATTCAGGGATTCCGGCTAGTGCAAAGGCAATTCTGGCTGCTGCCATGGTACTGGGACGGCTGGAAACTTTGGCCATCATCGCCCTTTTCAACCCGGAGATATGGCAGCGCTGAGGCGTTTCTTTTACCTTTGGTTCATACCCGCATTCGAGTGCTGGAGCGAAATGCCGCAGCCTGGAAACTCAGGGCATAACACAGGGTCTATCTTATGTTCCCTTTTTGGGCTGGAAAGTCCTGAAAGGCCAAGACATACTGCTATCACAACGAGGGGGGCCGAAGCGCGGCCGCAAGAACAATAAAAGGGTTTCGTCATGGCGGCTGACAAGGCCAATCTGCAAGATGCATTTCTTAATCACGTTCGGAAAACCAAAGTTCCTGTCACAATATTTTTGGTAAATGGGGTAAAACTCCAGGGCGTGATCACATGGTTTGATAGTTTCTGCGTATTGTTGCGTCGGGACGGACAGTCACAGCTTGTTTATAAAAGTGCGATCTCTACCATTATGCCTGCGCAGCCTATCAGCCTCTACGAAGGCGAAGAATAGTATTGCTTGAACATGATAGGCCCGTCACGCGGGCCTGGGTGCTGCACCCTGATCTGAAGTCTGACCCGACACGCCGCGCGGCTGAACCGGCTTTGGAAGAGGCTGTGTCTCTTGCTGCGGCTTTGCCCGATCTTGAGGTTGTTGGCAGCGATGTGGTCCGCTTGCCCAAAGTGCATCCTGGTACGCTTTTTGGCAAAGGCAAGATTGATGAGCTGAAGGCAGTTTTTGCGGGTGTCGAGATTGAATTGGTGCTGATCGACGGCCCGGTCACTCCGGTTCAACAGCGCAATCTGGAAAAGGCGTGGGGGGTCAAGCTGCTTGACCGGACTGGCCTGATCTTGGAGATTTTCAGCGACCGCGCCCGCACATCGGAAGGTGTCTTGCAGGTGGAAATGGCCGCTTTGTCCTATCAGCGGACCCGGCTGGTGCGTGCCTGGACCCACCTGGAGCGTCAGCGTGGCGGGCTGGGATTTGTTGGTGGACCTGGCGAAACGCAGATCGAGGCGGATAGACGTGCAATTGATGAACAGCTTGGCCGTCTGCGCAAACAACTAGCCAAGGTCGTCAAAACCCGCGAGCTTCATCGCGCATCACGCGCCAAGGTGCCTTTTCCGATTGTGGCTTTGGTCGGCTACACGAACGCGGGGAAATCTACGCTTTTCAACCGTTTGACCGGTGCCGAAGTTTTGGCTAAGGACATGCTTTTTGCCACGCTTGATCCCACGATGCGTAAAATCCTGTTGCCGTCGGGGGATGAGGTAATCATGTCCGATACGGTGGGATTTATCAGCGATCTGCCGACCGAATTGGTGGCCGCTTTCCGTGCGACCTTGGAAGAGGTGCTGGATGCTGATTTGATCCTCCATGTCAGGGATATCAGCCATGCCCAAACCGATGAACAGGCTGAGGATGTGGAAAATATTCTGCAAAGCCTTGGCATAGCTGAAGAGGCCCCGCTGATCGAGGTTTGGAACAAAATCGATCAACTCCCGCCTGAAGCAAAAGACGGGTGTCTGACCAAGGCAAACCGCCGTGATGATTTGTTTGCGATCTCTGCGGTGACGGGTGAGGGGATCGATCCTTTGCTGGATGCTGTTGTTGCAGCACTGAAAGATCCCAGAAGCGAAGAGCTGCTGGCGCTTGATTTTTCCGATGGCCGCAAACGTGCATGGCTCTTTGATGCAGGTGTCGTCACGGATGATCTGCAGACCGAACAGGGCCATAACATGACAGTGTTTTGGACAGCCCTGCAGAAAGAACGGTTTCGCCGTCTTTAGAGCACTATTCGGGCCGCAGAACTGTCACGCCCACAGCCGCTGCGCGAGCCAGATTAGGGTCTAGCGACATCGGGATATATTCACCCCGGCGCCAGAGTTCGCCCAGATTGTCATAGTAGCGTGAAAGCGGATGACCGGATTGTCCCGTTGCTGTCACAAAAACGGAACTGTCAGGGTCGGCAAAATCATAAACGCCCCTATATCCGGCGGCATGCACATTCTGGAACGGGTGTGGTTCTGACCCGGATGTGCGCCCACGTTGCAGCGTATGATTGCCTCCGCTGGTGGATTGCCGAATGTTGACGAACCATTTCAGCACGGATTGCTGCCCCAGTGTTGGGTGTTCGTGAACAGCTTCGTGTGCATCGCCCCAGCGTACCGTTTCAACAGCCGCACCCTGATTTTCCTCAATCCAGATGACCGCATCATCCAGCGACTGGCGGGCGATGTCCGTACAGGTTTCGGTTGCTGCGGATTGGACGACGTCGCACCAGATGCTGGCTCCATCTACGTCACGCAGCACACGTTCCAGAAAAAGAGGGTTCGGATGGGTGAACTCTGCGGCAAGCGGCCCCAACTCATCACGGATCAGGCGCCGTTGGAATTCGCGCGCCCAGGCGGCATAGATCAGCGGCTCAGGCAGGTGTTCGTTCATTTCGCCATTCCATGCGAGCAGCAGATCAAGGGCTGTTTGGCGTTTTCGCTCAGGTGTTCCGGCTTCTGCTGCCTCGCCCGTGAAGCCCAGATCAGCGCTCATCAATCGCACCAGGGTCACTGCGGCTTCGCTTACGGTGTCGAGTTGCGCCTCGATAAAGCTGTCGCGCGTGTGGACTTGCCGCACCTGCATCAGGCGACGCCATCGCGAAATGCGGTAATTGTCCCCCCAATGGAATGAGACATGATCCGGAAAGGGGCGATCCACGGTTTTGTTATTGGTATTGCCAAGAATACCCCCGTCCGGGTTTACGAATTCGGGGTTGTCAGAATAGGGAAAGCGACCTTGCCAGCGGTTTTCCGGCAGATAACCGTAGGACGGCAATCGACCCTGACTGGTGTGATTGGGTTCACGGGCGGGCAGGGCGCCAATGGTTTTCATAGCGATCCGGTTGCGGTCGGCTACGGTCAGGTTTTGCGCAGGCGCGATGTAGTCGGCACCTGCGGTGATCGCCTCATCGACAGTGCGGGCGCTTGAGATCTTCAAGGCGGCTGACATAGACGTGTCTTGCCCCGACAGTGCTGTCCACGCGACCGAGGCGACATGACCGGGTGGGGTGATTGTGCCCAGATCAAACTGGCTGCCGGACATGACGGGCCCATTGGCTGTCCATCGCAGGCGCAGGGTTACTGCCGGTGCATCCTTGACCCGGACAATGCTGTCCCGGCTTCGAAACGGCACCCAGCCGTCCGGCCCACGGTATTCGTTTGGGTTTTCGGGATTCACCTCTTCGATGAACACATCCTGATCATCCGCATATGCGCTGGTGATCCCCCAACCGATATCGGCGCTACGCCCTGACAATATCGCCGGCATACCGGGGATGGTGGCACCAATGACGCCACCTGAGGACAGTTCCAGCCGAGCCAGATACCAGACCGTCGGTGCGGTTAGCCCAAGGTGCGGATCATTGGCCAGCAACGTGGCCCCGGTGGCCGAACGGGCCGCATTGGCCGCCCAGGCGTTGGATGCGCCAGCCAGTTCAGGTGGTTTGATAGGTGAGAGCGGATCATAGGCGGGGCGGGTGTTTGCGGTATAGCGCGGGACGTCGTCAATCAGACTGGCATATTCTGGCAAGGCTGCGATGCCGTCGCTTGGGTCGTCGGGCATGATGTCCCTTAGCCGGTCCCCACCGATCATCAGGGATGTACGCGCCCGAAGAACCTCGTTTTCAAGATGCGATGACAGTTGCAGGGCCATCAGTTTCAGGATCGCCAGAGAGTCCGCCGGTTGCCAGGGCGCAATCGGATGCTGGAATAGCCACATCTCTGGCGCGCCACGACCCAGAGCGCCCGTGTTAACCTGATCGATCCAAGCGTTTACCCCGGATGCGTAAGCATCAAGCGCGGTCTTCGTTGTGTCGTCCTGATGTTTGACCGACGATACGGCCAGCGCATAAAGATCAAAGCGCCGCACGATTGCATCAATGGGCACAGTGCGTTCGCCGAACAGCTCTGACAAACGTCCCTGAGCAGTGCGACGAAGCATGGTCATTTGCCAAAGCCGGTCCTGCGCATGGGCATAGCCCAAGGCGAAGTACACATCTGCATCGTCGGCCCCAAAAATGTGTGGGACGTTGGCGTTGTCGCGTACGATTTCAACTGGTGCTTCGATCCCAGCGACAGTGGCATCGTTGTTGTAATCTGGCAGTGACCGGGACGCGAAATAATAAACGAGGAACGCCGCCCCCACGGCAAGCCCGATCAATACCGTGACGAGCCTTACCAGCCAACGAAAAACGCGCGCCATTATGTCTCCGATCTTTGCCTGCTATGCAGGCTTACACATACATGAGGGCAGTTTCCACCGGGCATCTGACGCAATTAGATGCGTTCGCTCAGCGGCGGGGTTTGGGATCGATACACCCAAGGCGTGTTTGGATGAAACCGCAACAAACCTGCATTTTTCAAAGCAACATGCATGTACTTTTACAAAATTGTATTGCACGGTGGGTTGGCACCAACTTTTGCGATGGACCACCATCAAATTTCGAGTGTGTCTGTCCGTTTTACTTACCTTTCGAGGTCTTGCGATTAACGCAGATTATTGTAGCACGAGTATTTGATAATGATTTTGATAATGACAATGAATGACGATTGGACATGCGCGATCCGGGGAGGGCGAGCATGACCCGGGCACAAGAACTGGTTAATACTGCTGCCAACCTGAACGAGGTTCCGGAACCCGTCCGGCTTATTCGCCCAAGTTTACCGCCGCTTGCAGATTTTCAGGTTTTGCTGGAGGAAATCTGGCAATCACGCCATTTGACGAATTTCGGCCCAATCCATCAGCGTTTTGAAAGTGAGCTCGCTGATTTCTTTGGTACACCGCACGTCGCCTTGGTCAGCAATGCGACGCTTGGCCTGATTGCTGTGATGCGCATTCTCAAGGATTGTCAAAAATCCGAAGTGGCAGACGAAATTGTGACGTCACCATTTTCCTTTGTGGCAACACCCAATTCCATTAAACTTTCGGGGTTCAAGCCTGTCTTTGCTGATGTGGATGCCCACACGCTGGGCCTGTCGGCTAAGGCTGCAGAAGCCGCGATAACTGACCGCACTTGTGCGATCCTGGCAGTACATGCCTTTGGTATTCCCTGTGACATTGAAGGGCTGCAGCAAGTCGCAGACGCACATAACCTGCCGCTGATCTATGATGCCGCACATGCGTTTGGAGTGCAGCACCAGGGCAAATCACTTCCGTCATATGGCGATTTTTCCGTGCTGAGCTTTCACGCAACAAAGGTGTTCAATACGTTCGAAGGCGGAGCGGTCATCTGCCCTGATGCGGAAAGCAAGGCGGCGATTGATCTTTTTGGCAATCACGGGATTAAGACTGAAACCGATATTCCCATCGCTGGCTTCAACGCGAAGATGAGCGAGTTGCACGCTGCAGTGGGTTTGACCCAGATGCCGTCGATCGGAGATGAGTTGGCGGCGCGGAAAAAGCGGGCGCAGTATTATTGCCGCGCATTGAAATCAATCGATGGCGTCGCAAATGTCTGTCCGATGAATTGCGGTGGTGGGCATAACTATTATGCGTTCCCGGTTTTGGTTGATCAGGAATTTCCACTCGACCGCGATGCACTACAGCAGTCGTTCACAGATGCAGATGTTATTACGCGGCGCTATTTCTATCCGCTTCTTTCTGATTTACCGATGTATCGGAACCCCGCTCGCGGGCAGGGCGACGAGTTCCCCATCGCTGCGGACATAGCACGACGTGTGCTATGCTTGCCTTTGCATCCGGAGCTGACGACCACCGAACAAGACCGTGTCTTGGATGTACTGAGGACAGCCACGAATGGCCAAAAATGAACTGATCCTGCTGCCGTCACTCAAGGCGAGCAAGGGTGCAAATGGCGGGTTGGTTCTGACAAAGAAGTATCTGGAGGGGGCAAGCGAATTCGCTCGTACCTGGCCAGGCTCGGTCACTACACTGATCAAGACCACGCCCAATCCGACAACTGATCTGGACCATGTCGAAATCCTGCCCGGGGACGCGGATACGGGGCTTGAAATGCGCCCAGAGACGCCGGATGGGCTGGCCGCGAGACTGGACGGCGCTGCGATAGCATTGGGTTTTTTGTCCACATTTGAAGAACCAACCGTGCAGATATGCCATGAAATTGGACTGCCTATTGTCGTGACAGCGGAGTACTCGACGAAGACCCAAAAGCAGATCATCGATGCGGGCACCTCAAACCCGATCTTGCGGTTGCGACGCCGTCATTGGCTTTGGAAGGCGCAGCGATCGTGCCGCAGGGTTCTTAGAATGGTCGATGGCCTGCAATGCAGTGGCACGCCGACATACGACGAATATCGCGATCTTCAGCCCGACGCTCTGGTCTTTTTCGACAACCGCGTGCGGGCCGATGGTGTGATCGGACAAGAGATGCTTGCTAAGAAATGTGCGGAGCTGAAGGAAGGCAAGCCGCTCCGCCTTGTTTTTGGCGGTCGCTTCATTCCGATGAAAGGCGTGCAGTATCTGCCCGAGGTTGCGGCAGCTTTGCGCAAACAGGGCGTTCCATTTACCTTGGATATCTACGGGGGCGGGCCTCTGGAGGACAAGTTGAAGGCAGACATTGCGGCGATGGGACTTCAAGACTGTGTGCGTCTGCCCGGTGTGTTGGATTTTCGCACTGGCTGGATTCCAACATTAATGGAAAAGGCTGATCTTTTTGTATGCTGCCACCCACAGGGCGATCCATCGAGCACCTATCCGGAAGTGATGTCTTGCGGCGTACCCATTGTTGGTTTTGAGAACGAGGCCTTCGCCGGTGTTGTCCAACGATCCGGTAGCGGTTTTCTGACACCGATGAACAACCCACAAGCGCTGGCAGATAAGCTTGTGACATTATCAAAGGATCGCGATCTGCTGGTCGAGGCGGCCAATACAGCCCGAAGCTTTGCGTTGGAACATTCTTTTGAAGCCACGTTCAAACGGCGCGCAGAGTTTCTCATCAATATAAGTGAGCGTGTACCGGCATAGTATTGGGGAATGGGCGCAATGAGTGCTTTGGGGTTGGCCAGCACAGAATAATGGCGGCGTCGATGGGCTGCAGCTCTAGATCGTACCGACCGGTGCCAAATCATGGCTGCTACGCTGTATGGCGGGTGTTAAACGGCGTCACGTTGGATTGGGTGGGTATCCAGATGTTGCCCTTGCGACAGCCCGTGAGCGGGCGCGAGGCTCGTGACCTCATCAATCAAGGTGTTGACCCAATTGAGCAACGCAAAGCCACCAAGGCGGCGCTGAGGGTTTTTGGCCTGCTGCCGGTTTCGTGGACGGCAATCGTTTGCAGCGGGTAAAAACGGGCGCGTCGGGCGTTGCCGATAAATCAATTGGAACAAAGTTCCACATTTTGACCGGGGTAACGCACGTATCATGCTGAATCTCAAACTCTTTGGCCAGAATTTCTTGAGTGAAACAGTATGGTCTAGATCCAGATGCCAAGGTGGCTTCATTCATTTTCCCAATCCGATCGGTCCAGCTGAAGCGAGCTGAGACGAGAATATACTGTTGTCGGAGCGATGCCCAATAACTTTGCTGCGCCGCCCGCTCCCGAAACACGGCCTTTCGCGCGGCGCATGCAGGCAATCAGGTTTTCTCGTTCCAGAGTGCGTATTTCGGCCTCTGACATGACAACATCGTTTGAAGCGGTGGCACTGCCACCGCTCGCCCCAATATCAAATTGAAGCCGCCCGCCATGGGCCAGGATCACGGCTCTCTCGATCACATTCTGTAATTCCCGTACATTACCGGGCCAGTCATAGGCCAACAACTGATCTATATTGGCTTTGGATAATCTGGTTTCCGACAAACGCAGCCGTCTGGTTGTCAGATCAACAAAGTGTTTGGCAAGATAGGGGATGTCATCGGGCCGCTCCCGCAAGGCGTCACAGCGAATTGGAAAGACACTCAGGGCAAAATACAGGTCCTGACGGAACCGGCCTGCTTTGACCTCGGCCTCTAGGTTGCGCCCGGTCGTCGAGATGATAGTGGCGTTGATCGGGATATCGGTTTGGTCGCCGATACGGCGGTAGTGCCCATCCTGAACGACCGCCATGAGCTTGGCTTGAAAATCGAGGGGGAGTTCGGACACTTCGTCTAGATGCAGTATCCCATTCTGTGCAAGCCCCAGCCTGCCGACACGATCCCGCATGGCGCCCCGAAACGCGCCTTTGCGATGGCCGAAAAATTCTGCCTCGAAATCTTCAATGGAGATGGCTGAGCAATTGACCTTGATCAACGGGCGTTTGCTGCGGGGGCTCGCGTCGTGGATTGCTGACACAGTCAGGTTTTTTCCGGTCCCGCTTTCACCAGTGATCAGAACATTGGTGTTGGTATCGGCGACCAGATCAATCTGGGCATTGAGGTTTCGGATGGCAGGCGACACGCCAACGATACCGCTATGCGACCGCTCTGTTCGGATTTCGGTCAGCAGGTAGTCGTTTTCCTGTTCAAGCTGGGTACGTAGCTGCTCTACCTCCTCCATCGCGCTGCGCAGCTTGCGTTCATTTTCCTTGCGTTCCGTTACATCGCGAAAGATTACCACGGCACCGGCCAGCACGCTTTGATCGTAGATCGGGGTCGAAACATACTCTACAAGAATTGGTTTGCCATCCTTTCGCCAGAACGCATCATTTTCGACCCGTTGGGTCTTGTCCTTGCGAAAAGTGTGGTAGATCGGGCAACTATGCGCGGGAAAATGATCACCATTCAGATGGGTGTGGTGAATGATTGAATGTAGCTCACGCCCGATCAGGTCGTCCGCATCCCAGCCCAGCATTTCCTGAGCGGCGCGGTTGACGAAAGTGGCTTTGCCTTCCGCGTTGATCCCGTAAATGCCTTCGCCCGCCGCATCCAGAATGAGTTGGTTTTGACGTTCGACTTCTTGAAAAAAGCCATAGACGTTCTGCCATTGTAAAAGGCCTGCCCGTTGGTGCGCGTCTTGTTCGGCAAGCTTGTTGCGTCGGTCTTGTTCTGACAGGTTCAGAAACGTCAGCATGATATGCGCCGGGCCATGTTCCGGAGCGTAGGTCCCGTGCGTCTGCAGTTTCAATGGGGCACTGGTCGTGTCCTGAAAGCCGATGTTCGTATCGATATAAGACCCGAAATGAGTGACCGCTTCCAGAAAGACGGCGAGTTGGTTGGGCTCTGATTTTAGAAATCGGCGCAAGCTCTGCCCCGTCATAGCGGTGCCGAACAAAGTGCCGCCTGCGTCGTTCTGCGCAAGTATGACATCATCAGTTGCGTTCAAAACGATAGCTGGAAGCGGGTTGAGGCGCAGCGCGTAGTCTAGATCAGAATCGGGTCTCATTGTCCCATTGTGAGCGGCAAGCAATTCATAGTGGCAACAACGGAATATCGTAATTTACGAAATATCGTAAGGACTGCCAAAAAAATTACCATTCGTTTCAACCGATTGGCAAAAAGGCGGCAGTTGCCAAAGCCCCTGTGCCGCCTGACCAATGCCGTGGCACCGTTATCGCAACAGTCAAACGGGGTGAGACATGACGGTAAAAAGTTTAGGCAATCCATTTTCTGAGAAATCTGATCTGCGCCACGGTGCGGGCTGTACCTGCGACACGTGCAGCGGAACACCGGATTCTGCATCACATACGCACATGTCAAGCGACGACATGATGGAACAGGTTGTAGAAAGCGCGATTGTCCGGTCTGTTTTTGGTCATAACGACATAGGACGAAGGTCCTTTATGGGGATGGTCGGGGGGACAACCGCAGCCGCTGCGCTCGCGTCGGTGTTTCCGATGGATCAAGCCAAGGCAGCCATTCTCGATAATCTTGGGCCGCCCGAAAAGACTGACCTCAGCATCGGCTTTGTGCCTATCACATGCGCCACTCCGATCATCATGGCGCAGCCGTTGGGCTTTTACGAGCGCCATGGCTTAAACGCACAGGTTATCAAAACCGCCGGTTGGGCCGTTGCGCGCGACAAGTCATTATCAGGGGAATATGACGCAAGCCACATGCTGACGCCGATGCCATTGGCGATGACTTTGGGGGCAGGCTCAGTGGCGGAACCGTATATCATGCCCGCCGTTGAAAACATCAATGGACAGGCGATTGTGCTGTCCAATGAACATCTTGATAAGCGCGATCCGACCCAGTGGAAGGGTTTCACTTTCGGAGTGCCGTTTGAATATTCGATGCATAACTTCCTGCTGCGTTATTATGTGGCTGAGTTTGGGTTGGACCCGGACGTTGATATTCAAATCCGCGTTGTACCACCACCTGAGATGGTGGCGAACCTGCGAGCAGGGAATCTTGATGGATACCTCTCGCCGGATCCGTTTAACCAACGCGCTGTCTGGGAAAACATTGGTTTCATCCACATTCTGACGAAAGAGATTTGGGAAGGTCATCCGTGCTGTGCTTTCGCAGCGCCGTTGTCCTTTGCGACTGAATTGCCCAACACCTACGGTGCGCTACTCAAGTCGATCATCGACGCGACGCAATACGCATCCAATCCAGACAATCGCATCGAAATATCCGAGGCTATCGCGCCAACTAACTATCTTAACCAGCCAGTCGAGGTGATCCAACAGGTTTTGACCGGCACCTATGCTGATGGCCTTGGCGAAGTGAAGCAAGTCCCTGACCGGATCGATTTCGATCCGTTCCCTTGGCATTCCATGGGTGTCTGGATCCTGACCCAGATGAAACGCTGGGGCTATATTGAGGGCGACGTAGATTACAAAGCCGTGGCTGAGCAGGTGTATTTGGCCGCTGACGCCAAGAAGGTCATGGAAGACCTTGGTTATGAGGCACCTGACATCACCTACACCTCTCATACGATCATGGGCAAAACTTTCGATGCGGATGCACCAGAAGAATATGTCGACAGCTTTGCGATCAAAGCTGACTGATGGGTGCATTGTCAGAGAATAAGCGCGCGGCCTTGTTGTCAGTCCTGCTATTGGCGGTAGGGTTATTCATCTGGGAGTTTTCGATCCCCGCGCAGCAAGCTGCCGGCGAACTGACCGAATACGAGCGTCTGACTGGCGGTGGTTCGGCCAAGGCCGGGGTGCCTCCGCCTAGTCAGGTGTTTGCCAAGGCGTGGGAACAGCTTTCCAACCCCTTTTATGACGCGGGTCCCAATGACAAGGGCATCGGCATTCAGATTGGTTATTCGATCTACAGGGTGCTGACTGGGTATTTCTTTGCCGCACTAATCGCCATTCCGCTGGGCTTCCTGATTGGCATGTCGTCGGTTGCTTACAAGGCACTCAACCCGTTCATTCAGGTTCTGCGCCCGATCAGCCCGCTGGCATGGATGCCGCTGGCCTTGTTTGTTATTCAAGACAGCGAAGCGAGCGCGATTTTCGTTATCTTCATCTGCTCAATCTGGCCAATGCTGATAAATACAGCCTTCGGTGTGGCCGGTGTCAGGGAAGATTGGGTCAATGTGGCCCGCACCCATGAATTAGGTGCGTTAAGAACCGCATTTACGGTCATTTTGCCTGCAGCTGCCCCGACAATTGTGACCGGCATGCGTATTTCAATCGGTATTGCATGGTTGGTGATCGTGGCAGCAGAGATGCTCGTTGGGGGCACTGGCATTGGCTACTACGTCTGGAATGAGTGGAACAACCTCGACCTGACTTCTGTCATCTTCTCGATCCTGATGATCGGCGTGGTGGGTATGGGACTAGACGCCCTGTTTGGCCTGCTTCAGCGCAGCGTCGCATACGAGGGGTAGGGCGCATGGCACATTCATTTCTGAGCATCGAAAAGCTAACGCAAGTTTACCCTGACGGCAATGGTGGCAGCTTTTCCGTCTTCGAAGACGCGAGTTTCGGAGTCGAGAAGGGCGAATTTGTCTGCATTCTGGGCCATTCGGGCTGCGGTAAATCGACGATCATGAACATTCTGGCTGGGCTGGATGAGCCAACCAGCGGTGTTGTCAAAATGGACGGCACAGCCATTTCTGGTCCCAGCTTGGACAGGGGCGTTGTGTTCCAGAACTATTCCTTGTTGCCTTGGTTGACTGCACTAAAGAACGTCACCTTCGGGGTCGCAGCCCGCTTTCCCGATTGGTCCAGGGATAAGGTGACAGAGCATTCTGTTGCCTTTCTGGAAAAGGTTGGGCTGGCTGGCGACGCGATCCATCGCAAGCCAAGCCAGTTATCGGGGGGGATGCGCCAGCGGGTTTCAATCGCGCGTGCCTTTGCCAATGAGCCCAAGCTGTTGTTGCTGGATGAACCCTTTGGAGCGCTTGATGCCCTCACACGCGGCACAATTCAGGACGAACTGCTCAAGGTGTGGCGCGGGACAAACCAGACCGTTTTCATGATCACCCATGACATTGACGAGGCAATCCTGCTAGCTGACCGCATTCTGCTCATGACCAACGGTCCGCTAGCCCGCGTTGCTGAAAGCGTTGACATCACAATCCCACGTCCGCGCAACCGAACTGCGATTGTCGAGCATCCCAATTATTACGCCATCCGTAACCATCTGGTCCATTTCCTCGGCCAGCGGTCGCAGGAATTGGCGGGACAGCCATCAGACGGACAGATGCAGCGGCCCGAGACCGTGCATATCGACCTTACCGATGATGACAGCGACGAACCGGGCGAGCATCTGCGCGCCGTGTGACCTTATTCAAGACCCAAGGAAAGTGAGACTGCCATGATGACCAAAGAAGACGTGACCGCTGAAATCTTGACGGCCAAAAAGCAGGCCGGGCTGACATGGGAGGGGATTGCCGAAAAGATCGGTATGTCCCCCGTATGGACGCATTCCGCCGCCATGGGCATGAATGCGATGCCTGCCGACAAGGCTGAACTAATGGTCAAAACTATGGGCCTGCCGCAAGAGGCCGCCGCAGTCTTAGAGGAATGCCCCACCAAGGTGTGGGAACAGACAGTGCCTACCGATCCCTGCATCTATCGTTTGTACGAGATCGTCGGCGTCTATGGCCCAACCATCAAGGCCTTGATTCACGAAAAATTTGGCGACGGCATTATGTCGGCTATCGACTTCGATATGCAGATCACCCGCGTCGAAAACCCAAAGGGTGATCGGGTGAAGATCGAGATGTCGGGCAAATATCTTGGATACAATTCCTGGTAAGGTTCTGATGCAGCACGCTTATCCCGCCCCTGATATGGCAGACCCCGTCGCACCAACCGCCAAAGCCGATGTTTTGGTGTCTGGTGTTGCGCATACCTATGTGGCGGCAGATGGACCGGTACTAAACGGGGTGGACCTGAATATCGCGCCGGGTTCTGTTGCAGCACTGATTGGGCGGTCGGGTTCGGGCAAGTCAACTTTGCTGCACATCATTGCGGGACTAATCAAACCTTCACAGGGCAGCGTGCGCATCAGTGGCAACTACGTAACCGGGCCGTCGCCGTTACATGTGATGATGTTCCAAGCCCCATCACTGTTCCCGTGGATGACTGTGGCGCAGAATGCGGCGCTTGGGCTGCGATATGCGGGCCAAAACGATGCGGGGCGCGTGCGCGACATACTGGCGCTGGTGGATTTGTCCGCCTTTGCGGATCGCAATGTGCAGGACCTGTCAGGCGGGCAGCAGCAGCGTGTGGCGCTAGCCCGGTCACTTGTTCCTAGTCCTGACCTTTTGCTGCTGGATGAACCGTTTTCAGCGCTTGATATGTTCACCCGTCAGTCCATGCAAAGGGACGTCCGCGCTATCGCCAAACGGCTCGGCCTGACAATGATCCTGGTGACACATGACGTATCGGAAGCGGTGCTGATGGCCGACCGCGCTGTGTTCCTGAAATCCGGTGCCGGCGTCATTGCCGAGGACACGCAGATTGGTCTGCACGAGGCAGAACGGTCGACTGAATCTCTCGATTTTCATGCCGAGCTGGCACGGCTGAATGCGATTTATGCCGCGATGCAAACCTGAAGGGTAGTTTGATGAGAAAAGACGGTAACGATGATCTGCACGCCGCTTGCTGTGGCCACGACGGAGTTGACCACGAAAAGCGGCAAACACTGGATATGCTGGCTGCCGGTGGTCTCGCCGCGATGCTGGGTGGTTTAAGCCTGCCAAGCATGGCGCGGGCGCAGGATGATGATATTCTGCGGATCGGTTATCTGCCGATCACGGATGCCACGCCCCTGCTGGTTGCTCATGCCAAGGGTTTTTACGAAGAGGAAGGGATCGAGGCAGAACCGCCCACGCTGATCCGCGGCTGGGCACCTTTGATTGAGGGTTTTACCTCGAACAAGTTCAATCTGGTTCATTTCCTGAAACCGATCCCTGTCTGGATGCGGTATAACAATGACTTTCCGGTCAAGATCATGGCCTGGGCACATACAAACGGGTCCGCCCTGGTCGTAGGTGGCGGTACCGATATCACCGATTTTGCTGGCCTAGGGGGCAAACAGGTTGCTGTGCCCTTCTGGTATTCAATGCACAATATCGTGCTGCAATACGCGCTACGCGCTGCAGGCATCAAGGCCGTTATCAAGGCTCAGGGCGAGGAGCTGGCACCTGATGAATGCAACCTGCAAGTCCTGCCACCACCTGACATGCCGCCCGCGCTCGCCGCGCGCAAGATCGACGCCTATATCGTGGCCGAGCCTTTCAACGCGCTGGGTGAATTGAATGCAGGCGCACGGATGCTGCGCTTTACTGGGGATATCTGGAAAAACCATCCCTGCTGCGTTGTCTGCATGAACGAACAGGTCACGACAGCCAAACCGGAATGGACACAAAGCGTCATGAACGCGGTGGTCAAAGGCGCGATCTATGCCAGCCAGAACAAGGCAGAGGTGGCAGAGCTTTTATCACGAGACGGTGAAGGTTATCTGCCAGCCCCCGCGCCGGTCGTTTCCCGAGCGATGACCGTTTACGAAGATAACGCAGATTACATCGACAGCGGCGCGATCCGAAATCAGGTCGAATACCAAAACGGACGGATCGACTTTCAACCGTGGCCCTATCCATCGGCTACCAAGCTGATCGTCGAGGCGATGTCCGATACCGTCGTCAGTGGTGAAACGACGTTCCTTAGCGATCTTGATCCCGATTTCGTTGTTGATGATTTGGTAGACTACAATTTCGTCAAAACCGCGCTTGAGGCTAATCCAGAGTGGCTCAACGACCCATCGGTCAATCCCGGTGATCCTTACGTGCGCGAGGAAATCCTGAAACTATGACTGTCGCCAGCGACATATCCCCAACACGCTTTCCGTTATCATTCAGCCGCTATCGCGGGCTGATGAATGCCGGAATTGGCATGGGGGCTTTGATGTTGCTGTGGTGGCTGGGGGGGCGGGCCGTCGCGGCCAGCCCTGACCTTTTTGCGTTCTCCAACTTTGCACCCGCGCCGACGATGTCGCGGCTATGGGTGATGATCACCTCGGGCGAGGTGCTGGATATGGCGATCCCATCGCTTTACCGCGTCGGACTGGGTATGCTGATTGCCGTCCTGATCGGCGTGCCATTGGGCATCCTGATTGGTCGCATCGCGCAACTGCGCGAAATCACGAATATCCCGTTTCAGTTCCTGCGCATGATTTCCCCGCTTAGCTGGATGCCTATTGCTGTGATGGCGTTTGATACATGGGACGGTGCCATCATTTTTCTGATTGCAGTTGCGGCAATCTGGCCGATCCTGTTTGCCACAGCCGCTGGGGTACGCCGGATCGATCCCGCTTGGATCAAGGTCGCACGCAATCTTGGGGCAAGCCGCTGGCACATGCTGACAACTGTTATCCTGCCAGCCGTAGCCACAGATATCTTAACGGGGATCCGCCTTGCCCTAGGGGTGGCATGGGTCGTGCTGGTGCCTGCCGAATATCTGGGCGTCACGTCCGGGCTTGGCTACGCGATCAACGATGCCCGCGACACGCTGGAATATGACCGTTTGTCAGCAACGGTCGTCGTGATCGGTGTGATTGGATTTGCGCTCGACATGATTTGCCAAAAGGCCATCGCGCGTCTGAACTGGATGCGTAGCAATTAACTGAAACCAAGAGAGGAGACCACAATGTCAGAACCTGCAACCGCCCTTACAGGCTGCCTTGCCCCGATTGATAAGGACGGGCTGAATACGCTGATCGAAAGCGGCAAAGCAAATCCGCAGGCGATCAAAACCCTCAAATGCAAGACCGTCGCCGAAGGCCGCTTTCGCCACGCCAACTATATCCGTGATCTGGAACCTTATATCGTGGATGAACCCCCAGGGCTTCTTGGCGACGACACCGCCCCGAACCCGTCCGAGGCATCTCTAGCCGCCTTGGGTAGTTGCATTGCGGTGGGCCTGCATGCCAACGCCGTACATCGTGGCATCACCATCAACAGCCTTGAGGTCGAGATGGAGGGTGATCTGAACATTACTGGTGTCTGGGGCACGGGTGATCTGAGCGACAAGCCGGTCGGTTTCACCGATGTACGCATCAAGGTCGCGATGGATGCAGATGCGCCGCAAGACACAATCGATGAACTCATCGCACATGTGACCCAATGGTCGCCGGTGTTCAACACCTTCTCGCGCCCCGTGACCATGGTGGCTGAGAGCGTCTGACCAGAGAGGAGACCGCAATGACATTACAGGAAAGAATAGCTGATCCCGCAGCCATGCTGACCCGCGTCGATGCGGTCGCTTCAGCCCAACTGATGCCGAAAGTGCGCGAAATCGATGCGGGCTTGTACCCCGAGGACATCATGCGCGCCTTTGGCGAGGCGGGGGCTTACGGTGTTCATGTAAGTGCACCGGCAATGGATATGGGCCAGACTATTCAGGCTATTGCGCGGGCGGGCGAAGAATGCATCTCAACCGCCTTTTGCATGTGGTGCCAGAACGCGCTCGCTTGGTACATCGCTTCATCCGATAATGCGGCTTTGCGTTCGACCCTCTTGCCCAAAGTGGCCAAAGGGCAGGCGCTGGGCGGCACCGGTTTGTCGAACCCCATGAAGACATTCTTCGGGATTGAGACGATGCGTTTGAAAGGAACGCGCACTGACAAGGGTTACACTGTCAAAGGCGCGCTGCCGTGGGTGTCGAATGTAGGTGAAGATGGCTATTTCGGGATCGTCTTTTCGGTCGGGGAAGGCGAGGGCGTTAAACACGTCATGGCAGTGGCTCGTGGCGACCAGCAAGGTGTGAAAACAGTGTTGGATCATGATTTTATGTCGATGGCTGGCACTGCCACAAGATCAGTCCAGTTTCGTGATGCATTGATTGAAGACCTGTTCGTTCTGGCCGATCCGATTGACGGTTATCTGCAAAAAATCCGCCCGGGCTTTGTACTGATGCAATGTGGCATGGCGTTGGGCATGATCCGCAGTTCCATCAAACTGATGGAACAGGTGCGAGGACAATTGGGGCATGTGAATAAGTACCTCGAAAAGCAACCCGAAGATTTCCAGGCGATGCTTGACGAGCTTGAAGCCGAAATCATGGAACTGGCCCAAACGCCTTATGACACGTCAGTTTCGTACTTCCGGCGGGTAGTGACGGCGCGTTTGCGTGGCGGCGAAGCGTCAACAGATGCTGCGCATTTTGCCATGCTGCATTGCGGTGCGCGCGGTTTTGTCAGCAAAGGCGCCGCACAACGCCGCCTACGTGAAAGTTACTTCATTGCCGTCGTTACCCCCGCCACCAAACAACTTCGCAAAATGCTGGCCGATCTTCCGGCCGCCTGACACAGAAAGGATAACGCATGACAAGTATTCTCATTTCACCAGCCGAGTTGGCCGAAATGGATATGGCTGACACCGTAATCATCGATACCCGCGCACCGGACGCTTTCGCGACTGGCCATATCGCAGGTGCTGTGAACCTGCATGACATCTTCACTTATCTGGCCACGTCTACACCCGATGGCATGGCAGAACTCACCCAGAAATTCGCCGATGCCTTTGGCGCGGCAGGTCTCGACGGAACAAAGACGGCCGTTCTTTATGAACAATCCATGGACACCGGCTTTGGCCAGTCTTGCAGGGGGTATTTCCTGCTCAGCTATCTGGGCTATCCCAACATCAAAGTGCTGCATGGTGGCCTGCAAGCATGGGAGGCCACGGGCATGCCTACGGATACCGCGACCGTCGCACCGACACCAGCGACCTTCACCGTTGACCCTGACGCTGCGGCATTGATGCTGACCTTGGACGATATGAAAGCCGCGTTGATGCAGCCTGACATTGCCCTGCTGGATGTGCGTGACGTGGATGAATGGATCGCTGACAGCTCGTCCCCTTACGGCAAGGATTTCTGCCCGCGCAAGGGCCGTATTCCGGGCGCCAAATGGATCGAATGGTACCGCATGATGAAACCCACAGCAGATGGTCCGATGATCAAATCAGCGGACGAAGTTCTGGCCGAATGCGCAAGTGTCGGGATCAGCGCCGACACGCCCGTCTATGTCTATTGCTTCAAAGGCGCGCGGGCATCGAACACTTTCCTCGCGCTGAAAGAGGCTGGCGTGAAAGACGTGCGGATCTATTTTGGTTCGTGGAACGAATGGTCGCGCGATCCGTCCTTGCCCATCGATGAAGGGCTGCCATTTGTCGCCTGAACCGGTCATCGACTATTATTTTGCGCCGATGTCGGGCTACGCCTATCTGGGTCATGCCCGACTGCTCGCTTTGGTATCGCAAACAGGGACATCCATTCGGTATCACCCGCTTGATATGGCGCGTGTCTTTGCCGCTGCGGGATCGTTCCCGCCAGCAAAATATCCCGATATACGCCAGAAACACCGCAAGGCTGACATGGCGCGTTGGGCGGCGGCTTTTGATCTACCATTCAACGAGACACCCGCATTCTGGCCCGCACCGATGCAATTGGCGTGTGAGGTTATTATGGCGGCAGATGCTGCGGATCAAGGACAGGTGACCGGGGCGATCCTATCGGCGGTCTGGGTCCAAAATTTGAACATTTCGGTGCCGAAAGACGTCGCAACCGCACTCGTAAGCGCGGGACTTGACCCGGAGCCTCTTTTTCAGAGTGCCGAAACGGATGTGGTCAAAGAGCGTGCAGAGGTTGAGACGCAGAAGGCTATTGAAAAAGGGGTATTCGGCTCACCTACATACGTGTTGGGTGATGATTGGTTCTTTGGACAGGACCGGTTGGATTTTCTGGCGGAGGCTTTACCCAAGCTCTAGCGTCGCTACGGCGTGATAGGCTGGCGCGTTGCCCGCTGGTGGTTTGCCCTTATACATGCGTGCGGTTTCGAATACTGGTTGCATGTTTTGCGTTTCGACCAGTTCTATCAGTGCGTCGCTTGTATCCGGCACGTCGATAGAGGTCGGCCCACCCCATGGGTTGGCGGCCAAAAGCGCGGTTGCCTGGTCCAAGTCATGGGCATAAAGCGGGCCAATTTTCACGCCGACGCGGCATTTGCGAAACGTCGCAAAGGCAGTTTGCGAAGCCGTATCGGGAAGTGTGATCGTCCGTCGATGCGTTGTTGTTTTGAACCAAGCGGTGGCAAATTGTTCACGGTCTAAGCCGGTAACCTGTTTATCCGCCGCGGCAAGCTTTTCGGTATTCACACTTGGCATTGGCCATTCCGCAGGTTGCGCATCGGTGACGTAACGCACCGTACGCCCGGTTTTGGCAAAGCCACACCGGGCATAGTTGTCTTGCTGGTCCGGTACACCGTCCAAACCGACGCAGCGATCACCGGCATGGTCCAACCCGGCCTGCCAGACATCCCAGCCATGTCCTTGCCCCCGGAAGTCCGGGTGGCAGATGTAAAGCCCGAGAAACGCGAAGTCGGGTGTATGATTGACGACCGACACCGCCGCTACGGGCTGTGCGTCGACCGTTTTGACCAGAAAACCTTGGGGATCGGCCGCAAAGAACGCCTCGGCATCATCGAGGCCAGGATTCCAACCTTCATCTGCGGCCCAGCCCAGAACCAAACGCAGATCATCCAGCGTCATGTGTCGGATGTTCATGCGCCCAATGCCTCTTTCAACGATCGGGCGGGTACGGAGCGGTCGCGCAGATCAAGGGCGGTGTGCAGATCAACCAAATGGCTGCGCATAAGATCAGCGGCGCGGTCCCCGTCGCCGTCCGCGATGGCTTTGACGAGGGCGTGATGGGCGTGTTTTTCGCAAAGCGCGCTTTCGCGCCGCCAATATAGCGCGATAATCAGGGATGAGCGGGCAATCAGTGTTTCGACAAACCCGGCAATGGTTACTTGTCCGGCAATTCGTGCAATTTCGACGTGGAACAGGCCGGACAGATGCACCGCGCGTCCCGGATCAGCAGTGGCGAGGGCGTTGTGTTCATCGCGAATGTGGCTTTCCAGTAGCGCGATGTCTTCCAATGTGGCATTGGCGGCTGCTGATCGGGCGGTACGTGGTTCCAAAAGCTCTCGCGCTTCGAAAATTTCAAGCGCCTCGGCACGCGTTGGCTGGGCTACAAATGCGCCACGATTGCGTTTGATTTCGACCAGCCTGATATGCGCCAGACTTTGTAACGCGGCACGGACGACCGTGCGAGAGACGCCATATATCTCGCCCAATTCGTCTTCTCCCAGCTTGGTGCCTGGCACGATCCGATGTTGGTGTATGGCGAGTGCTATCGCCTCCGCCACCTTTTCAGTCGCAGCTTGCGGGGATTTGGCAGGGAGCGTGGGGAGCTTTGTCATGCGGATTCCTTGTCACCCCTGTTTGCCAGCGTGTTAAATGAGGCTCAAGCATCACGTAGATGTACCCAACACGTATATTGATTGTATACAATTATGTGTCCAATTATTAATCACGACGCCTGCCGTCCGCATCTTGGTTAAGCAAATTGATGGACAGCGCCGTCGTTCCTTACCGCATCTCTTGGTCCCTGCAGGAAAGCTCACGCAGGCTAAACCCAAAGCTGGGGGCAACGGAATCGCATGCAAAAAGAGTTGGAGCTTGTCTCGGTCACAAAGCGCTATGGCGATACCGTTGCCGTGGATGCGATCAGCCACCATTTCAAGCCGGGTGGGTACGCGTGCCTACTTGGGCCATCCGGCTGCGGTAAGTCATCAACGCTGCGAATGATCGCTGGCCACGAAAGCGTCAGCGACGGCTCCGTCGTACTGGGTGGCAAAGATATCTCTCATCTGTCACCTGCCAAACGCGGCACAGCCATGATGTTCCAAAACTACGCCCTGTTTCCGCATCTGAGCGTTTCCGAAAATGTAGCCTTTAGCCTGAAGATGAAAGGTGTGGACAAAGCTGAGCGATTGGCCAAGGCCGGTGAGATGCTGGAATTGGTAGATTTGTCGGCGTTGGCTGATCGGTTGCCTGACCAGTTGTCGGGGGGGCAGCAGCAACGCGTTGCTTTGGCGCGCGCACTCATAACGCGCCCGCAAGTATTGTTGCTGGATGAGCCTCTTTCCGCACTCGATCCGTTCCTGCGCATTCGCATGCGGGGCGAGCTCCGCAAACTTCAGCGCGAATTGGGTATCAGCTTTCTGCATGTCACTCACGGGCAGGACGAAGCGTTGGCGCTGGCAGATGAAATTGTCGTTATGAACAATGCGGTGATCGAACAGGCTGGACCAGCGCGTGAGGTCTTCAACGCGCCGAGAACCGCCTTTGTGGCACAGTTTATGGGCGGGCATAATGTAATCGCTTTGTCCGATGGGCATTTCGCCATCCGTGCCGATGACGTCCGGTTGACGATGCGCGACGCAGGTGAGCTTCAGGGCAATATCACGTCAGTAGAATACCAAGGGATGCACGTGGCCATCGCGGCCCGCATTGCCGGTGATCAAGAGGTCGTCGCGATGGTCCCTGACACCACCTTTTTCGAAAATCCGCAAAACCCGGGCGACGCTGTTGGCCTGACCTGGGATCAAACCAAGCTGCACAAATTGTCAGCCTGAATCTTTAAAACGGGAGAGCTCTAAATGACAAAATTGACCAGACGCAACATGCTGAAAGGGACGGCCGTGGCGGCCGCCAGCACCACATTGGGTGCGCCAATGATATGGGCGCAAAATATCAAAGACGTCACCTTGCGCCAATTCGGCACGGGCGTATCCAATCTCAACGAGGTGGCGCAAAAGGTGAAAGAGGATCTGGGCTTCACCCTGGAAATGACGGCGCTCGATTCCGACAGCGTAACCCAGCGTGCCGCAACCCAGCCGAACAGCTTTGACATCGCCGATATCGAATACTGGATCTGTAAAAAGGTCTGGCCAACGGGCAATCTGCAAGCAATGGATACCTCAAAGATTGCCAATTACGACAAGATCGTTGGCATCTTTCGTGATGGCAAGCTGACCCCGGAAAGTACGATCGCGCAGGGAACGGCACCGCATACAGTTGGCTTTACCTCTGGTGCCGATGGTACGGATTTCGTGCAGGAAGAATCTGGCTGGATGACCCTTATCCCCACGATCTACAACGCCGATACGCTGGGCATACGCCCCGATCTTATCGGACGACCAATCAGCAATTGGTCTGAACTGTTGAACCCGGAATTTGCTGGCAAAGCGTCGATCCTCGACATTTCCTCTATTGGGATCATGGATATGGCTATGGTCGTGGAATCCATGGGGGAATACACCTACCCAGACAAAGGCAATATGACCCAAGAAGAGATCGACCTGACCATCGGTATCTTTACCGAGGCCAAGCAAAACGGCCAGTTCCGCGCCTTCTGGAAGTCATTCGATGAGAGCGTGAACCTAATGGCGTCGGGCGAGGTTGTGATCCAGTCGATGTGGTCGCCCGCGATCACCGCGGTTAAATCGCGCGGTATTCCGTGCGTCTACCAGCCACTGGAAGAAGGTTATCGCAGCTGGGGCGGCGGCATTGGCTTGTCGGCAGCGCTGGACGGGTTGGAGCGTGACGCGGCCTATGAATACATCAACTGGTATCTGGACGGCTGGGTAGGCGGCTTCTTGATGCGGCAGGGGTATTATTCCGCCGTGCCGGAGACATCCAAGAATTACATGGATGAAAACGAATGGGGCTATTGGTTCGAGGGCAAGGAAGCCACGGATGTCATCACTAACCCGTTTGGCGACGCGATGGCGCAAGCCGGTGAGGTCCGCGATGGTGGGTCATTCGAGGAACGTATGGGCGCTGTCGCTTGCTGGAACGCGGTGATGGATGAAAACCAGTATATGGTCCGTAAGTGGAACGAGTTCATCGCGGCCTAAGGCCATTTGGGGACGCCTTCGGGCGTTCCTGTCACACATTATGAATGCCTGCTTGTGAAATCCAACCAATCCTTCTGGTCGCTTTTGATGGTCTCGCCCCTGATGGCGATCCTTTTGTTTTTTTTGGTCCTGCCGGTCGGCATGATACTGATCGTCAGCTTCTGGCAGGCGACAGAATTTTCCATCATCCCGGCCTTTTCGTTTGAGAATTACGAGTTCCTGTTTGGGTCATCGGTGACGTTCAGGGTGTTCATGAACACTTTCAAATATGCGGTAGTCACATGGGTCTTCACATTGCTGATTGGCTTTACCGTTGCCTACTTTCTGGCTTTTCACGTAAGAACTCAGCGTTGGCAAATTGCACTGTTTCTGCTGTGCACGATCCCGTTCTGGACGTCGAATATCATTCGCATGATATCCTGGATTCCGTTTTTGGGTCGCAACGGCATTGCCAATTCAGCACTGATGTCATGGGGCGTCACGGATCGGCCTTTGGAATGGCTGTTGTTCAGTGACTTCGCGGTGATCCTCGCCTTTGTACATCTGTACACGCTGTTCATGGGTGTACCGATTTTCAACACCATGATGCGGATCGACAAATCACTGATTGAGGCCGCCCGCGATGCTGGCGCCAACGGTGCACAAATCTTGTGGAACGTGATTGTTCCGCTGACCAAGCCAGGCATCATGATTGGCACAATCTTTGTCATCACACTGGTGATGGGTGATTTCATCACAGTGCGGTTCATGTCGGGCAGCCAGTCCGCCAATGTCGGACGTCTGATTTCCAATGACATCGCACTACTGGCTTATCCCTCTGCCGCGGCCACCGCCATCGTCCTTCTTTGTACGGTGCTGATTGTCATCGCCACCCTGTTGCGTTTCGTTGATATCCGGAAGGAACTGTGATGATGGAGCCTCGCGGAAAATCCTTTTATGTCCTCGCTGCGTTTTTCGGGCTGTTCTTGCTTTTTCTTTACGGCCCGACAGTGACCATTGCGATCCTGTCGTTCCAAGGTCCCGGTGGCGGCCTGACCTTTCCAATGCAAGGCCTGTCGCTGCACTGGTTTCGGGATTTGTTCGAGCAGCAAGCGGTTGGTGATATATGGGGCAGTTTCCGGCGCAGTTTTGTTCTTGGGCTGATGGTTATGGTGGTGACGGTGGTTGTCTCCGTCATGGGTGGACTGGCGTTCAGGCATCGTTTCCCAGGATCGAATGTCCTGTTCTACCTGATCATTACATCGCTGGTGATCCCTTCGATCCTAATCTCACTTGGCGTAGGCCTGATTTTTTCGCAATCGGGGTTGGAGGTGCATTGGTCCACCTCCGGTTTTGGGTCGCAACTGACATGGACGCTGCCCTTCGGCCTTTTGATCATGTTTGCTGTCTTTAATCGGTTCGACAAAAGCTACGAGGAAGCAGCACGAGATCTGGGTGCTAGCCCATGGCAGACGATCCGCCATGTGGTCCTTCCCATCATCGCACCATCTCTGATCGGGGTGGCGTTGTTCGGCTTTACGCTGTCCTATGACGAATTTGCGCGGACCTTGTTGACGGCGGGCAGCTACAACACGCTGCCGCTGGAAATTTTTGGGATGACAACCAATGTGACTAGCCCTGTACTCTATGCCCTTGGCACGCTTACGACGCTCTTTTCATTGTTGATCATCGGCGTCTTTCTATCCATCACATGGCTTAGCGCGCGACGAAAGGCGCGCGCTGGGTCAGATGCTGGCAAGGGCATGATATGATTGTTCTAATCAACCCCAACAGCACCACATCCATGACCAATGCGATGTTGAATACAGCAATGGAAATGGTGCCGTCTGCGCATATCGAGGGATGGACGTCCAAGGATGGACCGCCCGCGATACAAGGCGTCGATGACGGAATTGTAGCAACACGACCGTTATTGAAGCTGGTCCAGGACGCATCCGACAAGGGTGCATCGGCGATCATTATCGGGTGCTTTGACGATACGGCCCTTGATGAGGCGCGCAGTATCGCAAATTGCCCTGTACTCGGTATCGGACAGGCGGCTTATCATTTTGCTGCAATGTGTGGGCCGCGCTTTTCTGTTGTGACAACCCTGGATGTGTCGGTGCCAATCCTTGAGGCCAATATCCACCGCTATGGTTTTGGGGGAGCGTTAGCAAAAGTGCGGGCCAGCAATGTTCCGGTGCTTGATCTGGAAGATGCGTCATTGAGTGCAGAGGGTCCCATTTTGGACGAAATCAAGACTGCAGCGGAAGAAGATGGCATTTCCTCTGTCGTGCTTGGCTGCGGCGGGATGGTCCGACTGAGGAATCTGGCGGCGGCCACAATAAATGTGAAAGTGATCGACGGCGTTCAGGCCGCCACACTTGGCGCTTCGCTGTTGTCGCGTTGAGCTGTTTTGAATTGAAAGCTTCGTCACAGTGGATCTCAATATGTCTCAAAAGGACATATTTTGCATGTAGTTGATGTGTCTGACGTCAGTACCCATGGGTCCAAATAGGGCACCTAGTGAGAGATCATCCAAGGCCGTTTTGTTGGAAAGCTTTTTGATCCGTCAGGGCGATGCAGTGTGGTGCTCTTTTTCTTGGCTCCTCCACTACAGCAACCGCAGCCCGGGCCGTGAGTGCTGGTGCGCTTGGGATTATCGGCGCTTCGTTCGTTGGTTGAGTGGCCAACACGGATACTATGGCTGACAAAAGAAACATTGGGTGCGGTCAGCATCACGCGAGGCGACTGTGATCCACAGGTTGGGCAATCGGTCGGTTCAGCGCAGCGGCTCATGCGTTCGATCGCTTCAAACGGACCGCAGCCTGTGCATTGGTATTCATAAACGGGCATGGAATTTCCTTAGGTCAAGTTAGCAACCGGCCTTTTTCAAAGGCCGGTTTAGGCGTTACAGGTCGGGGGCCAAGGGTACATCTACGCTGCCATCGAGATACTTTGCCGGGCCGTCGGCATTGGGCATCATGTCCCATTCAAAGATGTCGTTGGGCAGCCACAGCGTGGCACAGGCGTTGGGGATATCCACTACCCCAGAGATATGGCCTTGCACGGGGGCCGTCCCCAAAATGGCGTAGGCCTGCGCCCCGGTATAGCCAAATTTCTTGAGGTATTCGATCGCGTTCAGACAGGCCTGCCGATAGGCGATGTGAACATCCAGATAGTGCTGCTCGCCCTGCTCATCGACGCTGATCCCTTCGAAAATCAAATAGTCGTTGTAATGCGGGGTGATTGGCGAGGGTTTGAAAATAGGGTTCTTGACCCCGTATTTTGCCATCCCGTCTTTGATCAATGATACTTTCAGATGCAGCCAGCCGGCCATCTCAATTGCCCCACAGAAGGTGATCTCACCGTCACCCTGGCTAAAGTGCAAGTCGCCCATCGAGAGGCCTGCGCCGTCGACATAGACGGGGAAGTAGATTTTGGAACCGCGGCTGAGGTCTTTGATGTCACAGTTTCCGCCATGTTCGCGTGGCGGCACGGTCCGTGCACCCTCGGCCGCAGCTGCTTCGCGTGCCTCTCCCTTCATGGCTCCCATATGCGCACTTTGTGTGTTGGGCAGGGCAGCGAGGGGTGGGGTGCGATCAGGGTCGGTGTTGAACAATGCCGTCTCGCGGGTGTTCCACATATCCAGCATCTTGCGGTCGGGTAGACAGCCGATCAGGCCGGGGTGAATCAGGCCCGCATATTTCACGCCGGGCACATGGCGGGACTTGGTGAACATGCCGTCAATGTCCCAGATGGATTTCTGGGCCTCGGGGAAATGCTCGGTCAGAAACCCACCACCGTTCTGTTTGGAAAAGAAGCCGTTGAAGCCCCAAAGCATCTCTTCCTTGGCACCGATATCGAGGATCTCGACAACCAACAGATCGCCCGGCTCGGCCCCTTTGACGCCAATCGGGCCGGACAGGTAATGAACCTGCTCCAGCTCCACATCGCGCACGTCGCTTGCGTCATCATCGTTTTTGATCTGCCCGCCGGTCCAATCGTAGGTTTCGATTCTGAAATCGTCGCCCGGCTCCACCCAGACATTGATCGGGATGTCAGGATGCCACCGATTATGGACATTCTCGTTGGTATGCGGGCTCTCACTGAGGTCTACTGTGATTAATGTATCGGCCATGGTGCGATCCTTTCTTGCTTGAAATCAAACGGAGAGAAATTTTGAGACGCGAGCCTCATCGATGCCGTCGCGAGGGCTGTCGTGAACGAAGTTGCCGTTCTCGATCACCATCACCCGGTCGGCCACATCCAAAGCAAAGCTAAGCACCTGTTCGGACACGACAATTGACAAGCCCTTTTGGTCGCGGATTTTGCGCAAAGTCCGCGCCATTTCACGGATGATGGATGGCTGGATGCCCTCGGTTGGTTCATCCAGCAGCAATACCTTGGGATCTGACGCGAGCGCCCGTGCAATGGCCAATTGTTGTTGCTGACCACCCGACAAGTTACCGCCGCGCCGCGACTTCATCTCTAGAAGAACCGGAAACAATTCGTAGATATCTTCAGGCACTTTCGACTTGCCTGTTACGGTCAGCCCCGTTTCAACATTTTCCTGCACGGTCATCGAGGAGAAAATCATCCGGCCTTGCGGTACATAGCCAATGCCCTTGGCCACACGATGATGCGACTTCAGTCCGGTAACCGGGTCACCTCCCACATCCACAGCGCCCGATTTTTCCGGAACAATTCCCATCAGGGTCTTCATGAGGGTCGTCTTGCCCATCCCATTTCGGCCCATGATGGCGACAATCTCACCCGGTGCGACCGTCATGTCCAAACCATGAAGCACTTCGGATTCACCGTAAGCGGCCCGCAAATCACTTATATTTAGCATCGGGATTTTCCTTCAGTGGCCCAGATAGACTTCGATAACTTTGGGGTCGGCTTTGACATGCGCCATTGACCCTTCGGACAGCATCTTGCCTTGGTGCAAAACGTTCACGCGGGTCGCGATGTCCTCGACAAAGCCCATGTCATGCTCGATCACGATGACCGACCGGTCCTGAATGATCCTCTTCAGCAATTCGGCGGTTTTCTTGCGTTCGGCGACCGACATGCCCGCGACCGGTTCGTCCAGCATCAAAAGCTCCGGGTCCTGGATCAGCAGCATCCCGATTTCCAGCCATTGCTTTTGCCCATGGCTGAGGAAAGCAGCCTTTTCGGATAGCATGTCCTCAAGGAAGATTGTCTCGGCAATTTCATTGATACGCTGCTGCACATTTTCGTTGCGCCGGAATGCCAAGGCCCCGAACACACTGTAACCTGACGGATAGCTGATCTCGAGGTTTTCAAAGACGGTTAGGTCTTCGTAGACAGATGGTGTCTGGAACTTCCGTCCAACCCCGGCGTGAACGATCTGGTCCTCGCGCATTTTTAGCAACTCGTTGTCTCTGAAGGTCACCGACCCATCGGTCGCCCGGGTACGACCGCAGATCAGATCCAACACGGTTGTCTTGCCGGCCCCATTGGGTCCAATGATCACCCGACACTCGTTTGGCTCAATATAAAAGCTCAGATCATCGACAGCCTTGAAACCATCGAACGAGACTGTCAGCCCCTCGACCTTCAGTAGGTAACGCTCTTGAAAAGTCATCAAACGGCCCCCCGCTTTTCGGTCGATGCATTATGTGTCTGCGGTGCCCGGCGCGCACGCGCTGTCCAGAGTTTGGAAAGCCGCGGCATGATCTGTTCCGTCCAGATGCCCGCAAGGCCGTTGGGGAACAGCATCACCACCGCGATAAACAAGCCGCCCAAGCCAAATAACCAAAGTTCCGGAAAGCTTTCGGAAAAGCTGGTCTTGGCCCAGTTCACCAAGAGTGCCCCATAGACGGCACCAAGGATCGACAGGCGACCGCCGACGGCACAGAAGATCACCATCTCGATTGAGGGCACAATGCCGACCAGTGTCGGAGACATAAAGCCGACTTGAAGGGTGAACATCGCACCGCCGATGCCTGCAAATGCTGCGCCAAGGCAAAAGATGAAGATTTTGAAGCTGGCCACATCATAGCCCGAAAACCGGACCCGGTCTTCCTGATCGCGCATCGCGATCAAAATGCGCCCAAGTTTGGATTTGCGAACGAAATGCGCGACAAAAAGCACGGCAAAAAGCAGTACGCCGTTGACGTAGTAAAGGATCTCCTTGGCCTCTCCTGTACGAATGTTCCAGCCGTTGAGCGTTCGTAGATCGGTGATCCCGTTGACACCGCCGGTATAACCCTGCTGCCCAATGATCAGGATCGTCAGAATGGCCGCAAAGGCTTGCGTAATGATTGCGAAGTACACGCCACCCACACGCCGCCGGAACATCGCCACACCAATGAAAAACGCAAAGGTCACCGGTACGAGTACAACCGCAATCAGCGAAAAGGTCAGACTGTGAAACGGTATCCACCACGCCGGTAGTTCGGTTAATTGGTTCCAGTCCATGAAATCCGGAATGCCCGGCGTAGATTGGATCGATGTGTTCTCCGGCGTCGACGCCTCAAGCTTCAGAAACATGGCCATGCAATAGCCACCCAGCCCGAAGAACACCCCCTGTCCCAGACTCAGGATGCCACCCGCGCCCCAGCAGAGCGCCAACCCAACTGCGACGAACGCATAGGTCAGGTACTTGCCAAACAGATTCAGCCGGAAGGTACCCAAAAACGTGGGTAGGATCAGGAAGATCAAGACGGCAAGTACGGCAAAGCCAATGATTTCGGACCGAGAGAACAGGGGCGTCTTGGAGAAGGTCATATCTTTTGATCCTTACTTGCGCAATTTAAGGGAAAAGAGGCCTTGAGGCCGGATCATCAGGATGCCCACCACGATCAGCAGCGTCAGAACCTTGGCCATCGAACCGGACAGGAAAAACTCCATGATGGACTGCGCCTGACTGATCGAAAATGCGGATGCGATCGTGCCCAAAATGCTTCCCGCACCGCCAAAGACGACCACGAGGAAAGTATCCACAATATAGAGCTGTCCGGATGTCGGCCCGGTCGACCCAATCATCGTAAAGGCGGACCCAGCCACGCCAGCCACACCGCAGCCAATGCCAAAGGTCAGCCGGTCGGTCCATTCTGTGTTGATGCCAACAGCCCCCGCCATCACGCGGTTCTGGTTGATTGCCCGGACCTGCTTGCCCCAATTTGACCTGAACATCATGATGTAAACGGCCATCGAAATGCCAACCGCCAGGACCATCACAAAGATACCGTTGACGGGTATTTCGATTAAATCCGTCACGGGCATAGAGCCCATCATCCAGCTTGGGATTGTCACGCCAACCTCGCGCGCACCAAATACGCTGCGGTAGGTTTGTTGCAGGATGAGGCTGAGACCCCAGGTGGCCAAGAGCGTGTCCAGTGGTCGCTTATACAGGTGCCTGATGATTGACCATTCCACCAAAAGGCCCAATGCACCCGAGGCAAAGAAGGCTAGGATCATCGCAACGAAAAAGTAGCTGCCGAACAGTGCAGGCATGTAGGCGGAAAAGAACTGCGATACAAAATAGGTGACGTAAGCCCCAAGGATCATGAATTCACCATGGGCCATATTGATGACCCCCATCTGGCCAAATATGATGGCCAACCCCAATGCCATCAGGACGAACACCGAAAACAAAATCAGGCCAGCAAACCCCTGCATGGCAAAAATCGCGCCCAGTTCGGACATTGAGTAATCGGAAAACATGACATTTCCTTCGGTGAAGAGTGGAGCGAGAAAATGAGATGACCCGCCACGGCGGTCGGGTCACCTGCGAGGTTGCCGCTTACTGGTAGCCCTCGGGGAAGGGGTTAGGTTCCACCAGTTCTTCGGTCTCAAAGACGACCTCATATTGCCCGTCGGTTTTGGCCAACCCGACACGAGTCTTCGACCACAGGTGATGGTTTTCATGCACCTTTACGTAACCTTCCGGCGCGTTTTCTAGCTCAATCCCAATCTGGGCTTCGCGAACCTTGTCGACGTCAAAACTACCCGCCTTTTCAACAGCGGCTTTCCACAACCACGGTCCCAGATACGCGGCTTGGGTCACATCACCGATGACAATGTCGTCGCCCCACATCTCCTTGAAGGCAGCGACAAACTCGACGTTGTTGGGGTTATCAAGTGACTGAAAGTATTTCATGCAGGCATAGGCGCCTTCCATGTTTTCACCGCCGATGCCAAGGATTTCGTCTTCGGTTACTGAAATCGTCAAAAGCACCGGATCTTCGGCTGTCATGTCGATACCGGCCGCCTTGAGTTGTTTATAGAACGCCACGTTCGACCCACCCACAACGATCGCATAGATCACGTCAGGCTTTCTCAGGCGGATTTTGTTGATAACAGAATTGAACTGCGTATGGCCCAACGGGTAATAGTCTTCGCCCACCACTTCGCCACCAAGGAAGTTTTCGATATGTTTACGGGCAATTTTGTTGGATGTACGAGGCCAGATATAATCAGACCCCAGCAAGTAAAAGCTGTTTGCGCCTTTTGTTTCTTTGACCCAGTCAAGCCCGGCGATGATCTGTTGCGTCGCCTCCTGCCCAGTGTAAATCACGTTCGGACTCTGTTCGAGACCCTCGTAAAATGTCGGGTAGTAGAGAAAGCCATTATTCTGTTCAAAGACGGGTAGAACGGCCTTCCGGCTGGCAGAGGTCCAACAGCCCATGACTGACGCGACCTTGTCGTTGACCAACAACTTCCGTGCTTTCTCGGCAAAGGTGGGCCAATCCGAAGCGCCGTCTTCCTGTATCACCCTAATCTGGCGACCAAGCACCCCACCCATCTCATTGATCTGTGCGATGGCCAGCTTTTCCGCCTGCACCGAACCTGTTTCTGAAATCGCCATCGTGCCTGTAGTGGAATGCAAGATGCCGATGGTGACAGCATCGTCTGTCACGGTTAGTCCTGTCGTATTAACTTCAGCGGTTGGGTAATCTTGGGCGAGCAGCCCACTGGGTGCAAATAATGCGGCACCAAATGCGGCGCTGCTGGCCATCATGGCGCGGCGGCTTAGTGCATCAGGACCTTTCGAAGATGGTGTGTCGGACATATCCATTCCTTTTCGAATGCTGAGAGTTTAAGCGATTCCAATTTTCGCCTTCTGCCTAATGATCAGCGGAACAGTCAGGCGCTGATATACGTCGAATGACGTATAGCCCTGCGCGTTTTGTCCCCTATTGTCGGTCCCGAGTGAAAAACCATGAAGGGAGGATTGAAGATGCCGCAGCCACAAGCTGCGACAAACAACCTTTTTGGTTCTGTGATTGGGACATGTCGTTATGGCAACTGCACTAAAGGCGACCAGCGAGAAGCGGACATACAATCGCTGGGTCGCGAACGAGACGATGGAAGACTTTGCGTTGCGTTTCACAGCCCGTCGAGCGCGCAGGTGGAGCTATGCGCGGGTTGCGAACACAGCCATCGGCTCGATCTCGTTTCTTGCCTTAGAAGCAATAGGTGCAGCAATCACGATTACCTATGGCTTCGATATAGCGATCGCTGCGATCATGATCGTGGGAGCGCTTTTATTCCTGACGGGCCTGCCAATCTGCTATTACGCCGCGCGCTATGGCGTTGACATCGACCTGCTGACACGCGGTGCGGGCTTTGGCTATATCGGCTCTACTATCACCTCGCTTATCTATGCCTCTTTCACGTTTATCTTCTTCGCACTTGAGGCAGCGATCCTCGCGCTCGCGCTCGATTTTCTGTTTGGGCTGCCAATTTTTCTGGGCTACATCCTGAGCGCGCTGGTGGTGATCCCGCTGGTGATTAACGGGTTTTCAAAGATTTCCGCCTTTCAAACCTGGACACAGCCTGCATGGATCATTCTGCATCTGTTGCCGTTCGTCCTGCTGGCTTTTGTCGGCTATGACATCGACAGTTGGGTCGGCTTCGAAGGTTCCGAACAAGGCAAGCAGACGTCAACGCTATTGATGTTTGGGGCGGCATCCGGAGTAATTTTCTCGCTGGTCGCACAGATCGGGGAACAGGTGGATTTCCTGCGCTTCTTACCTGAACCCCAGACTAAGCCGGACCGTAGAAGATGGTGGGCCGCGCTAATAACGGCAGGCCCCGGCTGGTCGGTGCTTGGGGTGCTGAAGATGGTCGCGGGCTCCTACCTTGTCACCCTTGCAATACGAGAGGCAGTGCCGCTAGCGGATGCTGGCGATCCAACGCATATGTATTTCACGGCCTTTGATCAGGTTTTTGCATCACCTGCTCTGGTCCTAGTGCTCACTGGCATCTTCGTCGTCCTTTCCCAACTCAAGATCAACGTGACCAACGCCTATGCGGGCTCCATAGCGTGGTCCAATTTCTTCTCCCGGTTGACCCATAGCCATCCGGGCCGTGTAGTCTGGCTGGTCTTTAACGTCGCTATCGCCCTAATGCTGATGGAATTGGGCGTCTTTCAGGGGCTGGAGCAGGTCTTGCGACTTTATTCCCACGTGGCGGTCGCGTGGATCGGGGCGCTGGTCGCCGATCTGGTCATCAACAAACCACTGGGCCTTAGCCCCAAAGGGATCGAATTTCGCCGTGCGCATCTTTACGATATCAACCCTGTTGGCATGGGCGCGATGCTGTTGGCCTGTGTACTGTCACTGGCCGCCGCAACCGGCGTCGCGGGGCCAACAATGCAGGCGTTTTCTACGTTTATCGCCCTTGGTTCTGCCTTTGTCGCCGCACCTGCGATCGCTTATGCGACGGGTGGTAAATACTATCTGGCACGCCCGGAAAGCCCGGATGCGCCTGCCGGAATGCAAACCTGTTCGATCTGCGAATTTCGGTTTGATTCCGAAGATATGACCCATTGCCCGTTTCATTCGGGTGCCATTTGTTCGCTATGCTGTACTCTTGACAGCAATTGCCAAGACAGCTGCAAACCGCACGCACGGTTCGAAACGAATGTAGGGGACCTGATCCATGGATTGTTCCCTCCAAAATTCGCGACCCTTTTGCTTTCCCGTCCTTCCCGGTTTCTATTCTACACCGGCCTGATTGGCGGCTGTTTCGCCGGGCTGTTGCTTTTGATCCGTTCCGTAGAAGGCTCTGAAAACTTCGCGGCGGTTCTCACGGTTATCTTTGGGATCGTGCTGATCATCGTGGGCATTTCGGTGTGGATGTTTCTTTTGGTCAACGAAAGCCATCGGAATGCGCGGGCCGAAACCAACCGGCAGACCGACCGGCTATTGCGCGAAATTCGAGCCCACGAAAGGACCGACATCGCGCTGCAGGATGCGAAAGACAAAGCCGAGGCGGCCAATCTAGCCAAGACTCGCTATATGACGGGACTGAGCCACGAATTACGCACGCCCCTAAACGCAATCTACGGCTTTGCGCAGATCTTGGAAAAGGATCCAAAGATTCCGACCCATCGCAAGGAATCCGTAACCACCATCAGACGCAGCAGCGAGCATTTGGCAGGACTGATAGAGGGATTGCTGGACATTTCGCGGATCGAGGCCGGACGGCTGGAAATCATGCGGGACCGGATCAATCTGCGCATGTTCATCAGGCAGGTGACGTCCATTTTCGAAGAGGAGGCGCGCAGCAAAGGCATCACATTCGTGGTCGAAACCAAAGGGAGTATCCCCTCTTGGATCGGATTTGACGAAAAACGATTGCGCCAGATCCTGATCAATCTTCTGTCAAACGCTTTACGATACACGGAGAGCGGTGAAGTGCGTTTGATGGTCTCCTACCGCAACGAAATCGCAGTGATCGAGGTTTCGGACACGGGCGTCGGGATTGACGCGGAATTCCTGCAGCGCATCTGGCGACCTTTTGAGCGGGCCAACCATAATGGCGGCGTGCGTGGGTCTGGTCTGGGTTTGACTATCACCAAACTGCTGGTCGAAATTTTGGGCGGCGAAATTGATGTAGAAAGCACGCCTGGTCAGGGCAGTACATTTCGTATCAAGTTGATGTTGCCGTCGATTTCACATGACAGCATTCATGAAAGCGGCATAGCGAACGATGCACGGTCCTTGCCGGTCATAGGCTATCGTGGGGCACGCAAGTCGATCCTTGTGGTCGATGATGACCTGCATCACCTGACACTTGTGTCGCATGTGTTCGAACCAATTGGCTTTACTGTTTTCATTGCGCCCAACGCAGAGCTTGCCCTTGAAATGCTAGAGGACGTCACACCCGATTTGCTGGTCCTGGATATCGACATGCCGGGTCAGGATGGTTGGTCACTGGCCCAGCAATTGCGCGACGGTAAGTTAGCCGGAATCCCGATCATTATGATTTCAGGCCATGCAAAAGACGCGGACACGCCTGTACCGCAGTTGGCCGTCTATGATGCATTCATCTCCAAACCCTACAACCTCGACGATCTGATCATGCGTGTCGCCGAATTGCTCCGGCTGGAACTCAAATTGGAAAGCGACATTGTCCAAGAAACTGTAGATGCACCAAAGCTATCGTCGCTGCATTCGTCCGAGTTGATTAAACTTGCGCTTTCGGGCCAAGCGGGTGCCATTAGGAAAAGACTGCTGCAGCTGGAAGACGATCACGCCTGTCCTGCACCATTGTTGGCCAAGTTAAAAGATCAGCTTGCGGCCTTTGATCTTGAGGGTATGGCGCGGCAGCTCGAAGGCGAAGACCATGGGTGATCTTCGCACGAGGGAACAAAGCATTGCGTTGATTGTGGACGATGACCCCAATTCGCTAACAATGGTGTCGGCAGCGTTGGAAGAAAACGGGATGTCGGTCATTGTGGCCCGCGACGGCCAGACGGCGATAGATCTGGTTGGACGTGTCGATCCCGATGTAATTCTGATGGACGCCATTATGCCCAACATGGACGGATTCGAAGCCTGCAGGCGGCTGAAACGGGCGCCAAATGCAACGAATGCGCCAATCCTTTTTATGACCGGCCTGACAGAAGCCGATGACGTCCTGCGCGGGTTGAATGCAGGTGGCGTCGACTACGTCACCAAGCCGATCGTTGTGGACGAATTGATCGCGCGTATCGGTGTCCATATCGTCAACTCCAAACTCATCCAAAGCGCAAGGGATGCGCTGGATGTGTCGGGCAGATCCTTACTTGCGTTCAGTCAGTATGGAGACCTCGTTTGGGGATCGAAATTGGCTCTGGCGGCGTTTGATATTCCGGCATCGGACGAAGCAACGCTGCGGCAATGGATGATGGACTGCATCCGCAAGCCAGTTTCTCAGTTGTCGCCGCTGCAGCTGCATGGGTTGGAGTTCACCTATGTCGGTATCTCAAATTCTGAAGAAATCTTGATCAAGTTCAAGAGCACGGGCAGTGAAACCGGCCAACAGGTTTTGACAAGGGAATTGTCACTGACCAGCCGGGAAGCCGAAGTGCTTTACTGGTTGACTATGGGCAAGACAAACAGGGACATCAGCGCCATCTTGGGGCTTAGCCCACGAACAGTGAACAAGCATCTTGAGCAGGTTTTCCAGAAAATGGGGGTCGACAACCGAACCTCGGCGGCTGTCGCGGCGGATAGAATACTGCACACTTGACCTTGATTAGGGTGTTCCTTTTCAAGGGCATTAATTCCTTCTGCCCGCTTGGGAACAAATCAAAGGGTAGCGTTCCTGGGACGAGCGCTACTGAAAACTCGTTTTCGTAGGCCGCCTGGGGCTAGGCATCAAATTCAGCATTTGTACCAAGTCTAATTGGTTATTGCCAATGTCTGTTCTCAAAAGAGCAACATCAAAATTTGCACCCGCAGCACAGGCCCGGTTTCCATACCTCATGGCAAAAGCCGTCCAAGCCAGGGTCTATCATTGTCGAATTGGGGCATAGAATCTGATACCAGGGCATAGTCGGTGCATGCGGAAGGCCCCGAAGGTACCATAGTATGACACCTTTTGCGTGGTCATCACCCTTGGGAGTGGTGAGAGCTACTTCTGAAGAAAAGCGTATTCGTAATGTTTTACAAATAGTTAGTGGCGGAGAGACAGGGATTCGAACCCTGGGTAGGCTTGCACCCACAACGGTTTTCGAGACCGCCCCGTTCGACCACTCCGGCACCTCTCCGAGCGGTTCTGCCGTCCTAATCGGCAAAAAACGGTTGCGCAAGTCAGAAAGCGGCTGGTTTTTGACAATTCCGTCAGCTGCCTTGGACAATGCCGCGGAGGCCCCATATCAAGTTCAACAGATATATGACCAAGGATGATCCGATGCGCTCTGTTCCTGCTCTTGTTTTTGCCGCCGCCATGAATGTCGTGGCCTTACCGGTTTTTGCTCAGACCGCCGAAGGCGAGGGCTCTGACGCCTTGTTTGATGCTTTGGCTTTACCAGAGATTTTGCAGATCATGCGGGACGAGGGGATCAGCCATGGGGAAACCATAGCGAGCGACATGTTCCCAAGCGGACCCAACGCCAGCTGGCCCGGCATGGTATCAGACATCTATGACTTGGATCAGATGGAAGATCAGGTACGGACCTCCTTTGCGGTTGCGCTGGAAGGTGAAGATGTTGGCGAGATGGTTGATTTTTTCACCACGGAACCTGGTGTTTCTATCGTAAACTTGGAGCTTGAGGCTCGTCGAGCACTTTTGAGTGATAAAACCGAAGAGGCCAGCAAAGATCGCGCTGCCATTGCGATGTTGGATGAGACGCCACGCGCATTGATGGTCAAAGACTTTGTTGACGCCAATGATCTGGTTGAAACCAATGTCGTTGGCGCGTTGAATTCAAACTACGCATTCATGACGGGGCTTATGGATGGTGGTGCCGTTGCTGATGGCATGACGGCCGAAACCGCACTGCAGTCAGTGCAGAGCCAGGAACCACAAATCCGCCAAGATACGACCGAATGGTTGTATGGGTTTTTATTGATGGCGTATGAGCCTGTGTCGGATGAAGACTTGCAGACCTATATCGATTTCTCAAAGACCGAAGCGGGGCAGGACCTGAATGCTGCCCTGCTGATGGCTTTTGACGATATGTTCAATGATGTTTCGCACCAGTTGGGTTTGGCGGCTTCGCAGTTTCTGATGTCTCAGGAGCTATAGAAAAGCTGCAGCCAAAAATCACATGAAGGGCGCGAATAGTCGTCCTTCGAAACCGCGCGCTTCCGCTTTCGCCATGGTTGGAGTTTTTTCGTGGTCCGGCAGAAACTCCGGGAACAACTCGGCGATTTCTGCGGCCTGTGCGTTATCAAGGCACTCCATCGATTGCTTGGCCAAATAGAAACTTTCTGACAAGCAGTCATTCGCCCATATCAATTCATGCTGGTCGAACATGACGTGGATATAAGTCACGAAACCGCAGCTGTGTCGCCGGACGTTGCGATCATTGACCAGCGCTTTTGCCGCCACAAGTGTCTCGTCCATCCCTAACATAAGTTGTGGCATGGCGCCTGTCACAAGCATCCGATGGTTGGGTGAGACTAACAGATCCCGGCTGGTCGCTAAAGTTCCCGCCTCAAAAAGGATGGGCGTCGCTTTTCCGACGGCAGGGACAGTTCGTTTCCCAATCCAACGAATGGGCCGAGCACCGTGTTCAAGAGTGCAGACCAGATCCCCAGGCATTAAGGTGTCTATGAGTTGTTCACCATTCGGCGTGCGGATTGATGTACCGGACGTGAAACAAACGAAGGTGTCGTATGGGATGTCGGTGTTCCCAATGTTTGTTTCGCTCGTGAACACATATTGCTGACCCGGTACCATTGGGTCGTTTGTGACGAAAGCGGTTGTCGTATTGCTTCCACCGTTCCCAGCACCGATGGTGATCGAATACCCCGCAAAGCCATCATCTGTTGTTAAGACATAGTTGAGGATCACGGTGCTGCCTGCGGGGTAGGTGACACCATTGATCGTGACGGCCTGATCAAGCAATTGACCGGTATCGCCAATTTCTTCAAAATTACTGTCGTTATCGTCGATGACAATCTGCTGCGGACCGGCGCCCGTATTCAGCTGTAAATTGAAGTCTGGCGTCCCTTGCGCTATCGCGCCTGCCTCATTTGGCACTGCCTGATTGTCGCCAGTCGTGTCAAAATCCGAGGGGTCATAAACGTACTGTAGCGTAAATAGGGGCAATGTAACCTCACAATAAACTATGACGAGACTACCCCGTAAGGGTTTCATCTTCAACGTTTAATGCGTTGCTCTAACCACCATAGACTGTCAACGCCGTCACCAAAGCACCTGGGTTCTCGTTATAAAGTGGTAGATCAGACTGTAATTGCAGCACTCTGGCTGGTCGTTCGTTTTCTGGAACGTCTGCAAGGTTGAACGCTTCATTCAATTGCGGCCCATTGCCAGCATCGATTTGGGTCAGAATGGCGTCGTAGTTGGTTTTGACGAACAACTCTACCGCGCCCCGGTTTTCGGAGTAAGCGGTGGTTTCTTCCGGTGTCGCGATGCCGGGAATGGGAAGCCAGACGTCTTCCGCACAAGCGGGCAGGGTAAGCAGGCTGAACCAGATGTAGCGCATAGGGATTTTCACCAATAATACTTGACTTGAAACCATATTGGTCAGATAAGCCGCCATCCCGGCAAGGTGTTTGCCGAGGGTTATGCGAAAACTCGCCCACTGGGCGCGCTGTCCAAAGGCTTTAACGCCCAGATCACTGGGGGCCTCAGAGACGCGGTAAATGAAGGAAAACCATATGTTTGCGGTTCTAAAAACCGGCGGCAAGCAGTATAAAGTGGCCTCTGGCGACGTATTGCGTGTCGAAAAGCTGGCAGCACAAGCTGGCGACAAAGTTCAATTCAATGATATTCTGATGATCGGCAGCACAGTCGGCACACCTTTGGTTGAAGGTGCTGGCGTGCAGGCTGAAGTGATCGATCAGATCAAGGGCGAAAAGACGATCAACTTCGTCAAGCGTCGCCGGAAACACGGCAGTCAGCGCAAGAAGGGCCATCGTCAGCAGCTGACACTGGTACGTATTGCCGACATCCTTGAAAAGGGTGCTGACAAGTCCGGTGTTATGGCAGCTGTTTCTGGCGCCGGTGTTGTTGCTGCTCCTGCAGCGGCTAAGCCAGCCAAGAAAGCGGCACCTAAGAAGGCTGAAGCCCCCAAGAAAGCTGAGGCTCCTAAGAAAGAAGCCAAGGCTGAAAAGCCAAAGGCAGCGCCGAAAAAAGCTGAAGCTGGTGCAGACGATCTGACGAAGATCAGCGGCGTTGGTCCGGTTATCGTCAAGAAGCTGCATGCACTTGGCGTGACAACATTCGCTCAGATCGCCGCATGGACGCCTGAGGATGTGGCTGCTATGGACGAGAAACTAAACTTCAAAGGTCGCATCGACCGCGATGAGTGGCTCAAGCAAGCCGCAGAATTCGCTAAAGGTTAAGGAGAGACCAAATGGCACATAAAAAAGCAGGCGGTTCATCCCGTAACGGGCGCGACTCAGCTGGTCGCCGCCTTGGCGTAAAAAAATTCGGTGGCGAAGACGTGATCGCTGGCAACATCATCATGCGTCAGCGTGGCACAAAGATGTGGCCAGGCACAGGCGTTGGCATGGGAAAAGATCACACGATCTTTGCCACCATCAATGGCGCTGTGAAATTCCACAAAGGCCTTAAAGGCCGAACCTTTATTTCGGTTCTCCCAGTGGCGGAGGCCGCGGAGTAAGCCGAAAAACTCAGGTAACGTATTTGAGGGGATCGGTGAACACCGATCCCCTTTTTTTATTCATAGTTTCGCCACCATGTTGGGGTAGGGCTGCGGAATACGAGTGTTGTTTTCGAGGAGGAAAGCAATGAGACATGAGGAAATCACCGTGCAGGACACGATCTACGCTGATCGGTTCGTTATGCGTCCATGCCGCAAGTCAGATGCTGGTCTGATTGCGATGTATGCTGCTGACGACCGTGTGGCCCGTGGTACCCGCGCGATGCCTCATCCTCTTCCCCCTGGCACGGTTGAGGCCATGATCGAGCGCGCCAGTAGGCCAAGCCGGACGGAAGATGTCTGGGTCATCGATGGTTCGGCGCACGGCCATGCAGAGGCTTTGGGGCTGATTTCACTGGAGCGGATGGATCGCGACCAGTCAGAAGTGTTTTTCTGGATCGCGCCAGCATTCTGGAACACGGGCTTTGCAACAGAGGCTTTGCGCAAGCTGATCGTCGCTGATCCGCATCGATCCGACCGCATTTTTGCAGAGGTGTTTCAGGACAATCCTGGCTCTGCCCGCGTGCTCACGAATTGTGGCTTTGACTATCTGGGCGATGCAGAGGCATTCTCGGTGGCACGCAATGCTACGGTGCCGACATGGACATACACGATGAAAATGGGGCAGTAGCTGTCCCCACGCTATATACCGAACGTCTGAGCCTGCGCGCGCCCACAATGCGCGACGCGCGGGTCATCACGAAAGCGATCAACAACATCAATATCAGCCGTTGGCTGACTGTGGTGCCTTTCCCGTATGGAATCACCGATGCGGAATGGTTCATCAACGAAAACCTGAAGGGCCGGTTCAGGGCCCATTTGATCTGGCAGAATGATGTGTTGATTGGGACCGTCGGTCTGGATGATGAACTTGGCTACTGGCTGGTTGAGGACGCTTGGGGCAAGGGCTATGCGACCGAGGCTTGCAGGGCAGTGATTGCGCATCATTTTGCGACGACTGACAATGATCTTATCAAATCCAGCTATTTTGTTGAAAACAATGCATCCCGTAATGTTCTGACAAAGCTTTGTTTTGTCGATGTCGGCGCGCATGTGCATCATTCGGTGGCCCGGGGCGAGGATGTGCCCGGCCGCAGTATGGAACTGTCGCGCGAACGCTGGAATAGCCTCTAAAATGGTTGAACTGAAGTATCGGGATATCCGCCCCGGCGATCTAACTGATTTGACCGAAGTGGCTTCTGATTGGTCGGTTGTTCGTCAGTTGGGTGGCTGGCCATGGCCACCTGAACCGGAGTTCACCAAATCCCGGTGCCAACCTTATGACGGCGACGGGTTTGTCTGGGCTATCTGCATTGATGACAAACTTTATGGCACCATTGGCGTTACCGGCGGTGATCTTGGCTACATGCTTAACCCTGTTGTGCACGGAAAAGGTATTGCGACCAAGGCCACTGAGGCTGCGGTCGCCCATGCCTATGCCACGCAGGATCGCGATGTAATCACCGGTTCAACCTGGTACGACAATCCCGCCTCAGCCCGTGTGTTGGGGAAACTGGGATTCGTGCATTGGCAAACCCGCTATGTCCGTAGCAAGGCGCGTGGCTTTCCGGTGCTGGTCCACCATCGCAAGCTCACCCGTGAAACATGGCAGCGCTTGAGAAGCGCGGCGCAATAGATTATCGCCTCCGCTGAACAACCCCGGAAAGCGTAACCCATGAAATTCCTCGATCTTGCCAAGGTCTATATCCGGTCCGGTGCCGGTGGCGGTGGCTGCATCTCGTTCCGGCGTGAAAAATTCATCGAATACGGCGGCCCCGATGGCGGTGATGGCGGCAATGGTGGGGACGTGATTGTCGAGGCGGTCGAGGGACTGAACACCCTGATCGATTTTCGCTATCAACAGCATTTTTTTGCGGGCAACGGCCAGCACGGCATGGGTAGCCAGCGTACGGGCAAGGATGGCGAAGACAAGATCCTGCGCGTTCCTGTCGGTACCGAAATCCTTGATGAAGATCAGGAAACGCTGATCGCTGATCTAACCGAAGTTGGGCAACGGATCGTCATCGCCAAAGGCGGTAATGGCGGTTGGGGCAATCTGCAATTCAAGACCGCCACAAACCAAGCGCCCCGCCGTTCCAATCCGGGCCAAGAGGCGATTGAACGCACAATCTGGCTGCGGCTGAAGTTGATCGCCGATGTTGGGTTGCTGGGAATGCCAAATGCCGGGAAATCGACGTTTCTGGCTGCGACATCCAACGCACGGCCAAAGGTGGCGGATTATCCTTTCACAACCCTCATTCCCAATCTTGGGGTCGTTGGCATCGACAATGTCGAGTTCGTCGTCGCCGACATACCCGGTCTGATTGCAGGCGCGTCAGAAGGGCGGGGTCTGGGCGATACTTTTCTTGGGCATGTCGAACGGTGCGCTGTGTTGCTGCATCTGATCGACGGCACATCTGGCGATCCGGCGGGGGATTTGACCACGATTATCGAAGAGTTGGAGGCATATGGCGGCGCACTGGCCGACAAGCCACGCATTACGGTACTGAACAAGATTGACGCACTCGATGAAGAGGAGCGGGCGTTTCTGACTGATGAAGTCGCCGCCGTTGCCGAAGGCCCGGTGATGCAGATGTCAGGCGTGAGCGGCGAAGGTACCCAGGATGTATTGAGGGCCTTGCGTGACAAGATTGACCAAAACCGACTGCGCCAGAAAAAGGCTGCGGAGGATGCAGAAGAGGACGCATCATGGCAGCCCTAACCGACGCGAAACGGCTAGTCGTCAAGATCGGTTCGGCGCTGCTGGTTGATGCCGAAAACGGTGCCTTGCGTCAGGATTGGTTGACCTCTCTGGCTAGTGACGTCGCCCGGATCAAGGCGCGGGGGACGGATGTTGTTTTGGTATCTTCCGGCTCTATCGCGCTGGGACGTGGTGTGCTGGACATGCCCAACACATCACTAACGCTGGAGCAGTCGCAAGCCGCCGCTGCGGTGGGCCAGATTAAACTAGCCCGCGCTTATGAAGAGGCGCTCGCACCACATGCCATCGTTGCTGGCCAAGTCCTTGTGACACTGGAAGATTCCGAGGATCGGCGGCGTTATCTTAACAGTCGATCAACGATGGAAACGATGCTGGGCCTTGGCGTTGTCCCCATTGTCAACGAAAACGACACGATTGCTACGGATGAAATCCGCTATGGCGATAATGACCGGCTTGCGGCGCAGGTTGCCGTGACAATTGGGGCTGACCAACTGATCCTGTTATCCGACGTGGATGGGCTTTACACCGAGAGTCCGAAGATCAAGAAAGATGCAAAGCGCATTGATTATGTTGAGAAAATAACAGCAGAGATTGAGGCGATGGCGGGCGATGCCGGTTCTGGCCTCTCCAAGGGTGGGATGATCACCAAGATCATGGCTGGCCGTATCGCCACTGAGGCAGGATGCGCCATGGCGATCACGCTTGGCTCGCCGCTTTATCCGCTAGGCAAGCTCGAAAACGGTGCCCCTGCGACATGGTTTGCTGCGCAAACTGATCCGCAGGCCGCCCGCAAGCGCTGGATTGCGGCGATGAAGCCGCGGGGAACTGTGACCATTGACGATGGCGCAAAGGATGCCTTGCAACGGGGTAAAAGCCTGCTGCCTGCTGGTGTGACGCAAGTGCATGGCAGCTTTGGCAGGGGGGAGTTGGTTGCGATTGAAGACCAGCAAGGTGCGCAACTTGGCCAAGGCCTGATCCGCTATACAAGTGCGGAAGCACGCCAGATCATGGGCAAACGCAGCGCTGACATTGCTGCTGTTTTGGGTTATGACGGGCGCGCTGCGTTGGTGCATCGCGACGATATGGTGCTGTGAGGAAAGACAGATGAACGACCATGATGTGATCGGACCCATGATGGCGCAAATCGGGGCGGACGCGCAGGCCGCGGCGGCGGTTTTGGCAACTGCGAGCGCGGAGACCAAGGCGCAGGCGTTGAACGATGCAGCCGATGCCGTCTGGGATCAGCGCGACGCCATCATTGTTGCAAACAAGAAAGACCTCGCATTTGGGGCTGATAAGGGCCTGTCGCCGGCGATGATGGACCGCTTGATGCTGAATGAGGATCGTATTCAGGGGATGGTTGATGGTCTTCGCGCGGTAGCTGCGCAGACCGATCCCGTGGGCGAAGTGACCGAGGAATGGACCCAACCTAACGGTCTTCATATTCAAAGGGTTCGTACGCCTATTGGCGTGATCGGTGTGATCTACGAAAGCCGCCCCAACGTGACCGCAGATGCAGGTGCGCTTTGCCTGAAATCCGGCAATGCCGTGATCCTGCGCGGCGGATCCGAAAGTTTTCATTCTTCTGGGGCTATTCATGCATGTCTGGCCAAGGGCCTCGCATCGGCTGGCCTGCCTGAAACGGCCATCCAGTTGGTTCCTACCCGTGATCGGGCTGCCGTGACCGCCATGTTGCAAGCGCAGGACCATATTGATGTGATTGTGCCTCGGGGTGGTAAGGGCCTTGTTGGGCTTGTTCAACGCGAGGCTCGTGTTCCTGTATTTGCACATCTGGAAGGCATCTGCCACGTCTATGTGGATGGCGCCGCCGACGTCGCCAAGGCCCGTGCCGTGCTTGTAAATGCCAAGGCCCGGCGCACTGGTATTTGCGGATCTGCCGAGACTGTTCTGGTCGATCAGGCGTTTTTCGACAAACACGGCGATGTCCTGACACTTGATCTGTTGAAGGCTGGCGTCGAAGTGCGGGCTGAAGGGCAACTTGCCAACACTCCCGGCACGACAAAGGCGCAGGCTGAGGATTTCGGTCAAGAGTTCCTCGATATGATCATCGCTGCCAAAATAGTGGATGGGGTTGATGAGGCCATCGCCCACATCAAAAAATACGGATCTAACCACACCGACGCGATCATTACCGAGGATGACGCGGTGGCCGACCGTTTTTTCCGCCATCTTGATAGTGCGATCCTGATGCGCAACGCATCAACCCAGTTCGCCGATGGGGGAGAGTTCGGCATGGGTGCCGAGATCGGTATAGCCACCGGCAAACTGCATGCGCGGGGCCCTGTCGGAGCCGTGCAGTTAACTAGCTTCAAATATCTGGTGACAGGCGACGGGGCTGTGCGACCGTAGCAAGACGGCTGCGGTACCCCTCTCCGTTGAATTTCTGCTTCCAAAAACCATCAACATGCGTCGTGCTGACGCTTGCAGCCGCGTCCCGGCACCCCTACGTTCCGCGCAACTGAGGACGGAGACTTCCATGGCCACAAAACGCAACATCTTTGAAGAGGTCGGCGACACTCCAAAGCAAACCGCAGCACCCGGCGTCATTGACCGGGCCGGGCAGGGCGCGCGAGGCGCTATTCGCATTTGGCTAATGGTTCTCTTTGCGCTTGTGGTTCTGATGATTGCTGTTGGTGGACTGACCCGATTGACCGATAGCGGACTGTCCATCACCGAATGGCAGCCTGTCACCGGAGCGCTGCCGCCAATGTCAGAGGTGGAGTGGACGGTCGAGTTCGACAAATACCGCGCCATTCCCGAATACCAGTTGCAAAACAAGGGGATGAGCCTTGCAGAGTTCAAGGTCATCTACTGGTGGGAATGGGGACACCGACAATTGGGCCGGGTGATTGGGCTCGTCTGGGCCGCCGGGTTCGTGTTCTTTCTTGCCACCAAGAAAATCCCTACCGGTTGGACCGGTCGGTTGTTGTTCATTGGCGCTTTGGGTGGTTTGCAGGGGGCCATTGGCTGGTGGATGGTGTCGTCTGGACTTGAAGAAGGAATGCTTGATGTCGCGTCCTACCGGTTGGCCACGCATCTGGGGCTGGCCTTTGTGATACTGGGGTTCATCGTTTGGTATGTGTATCGTCTGGGGCGCACGCAGGCGGAACTACTACAGGCGCGGCGCAGCGGCGATGGTGGTCTGGTTAATGTTTCGAACGTCTTGGTTGGCTTTGCTTTCGTCCAAATTCTGATCGGTGCGCTGGTTGCCGGCATTGACGCCGGGCGTGCCTATCCCGACTGGCCGCTGATGGCAGGGGGCTTCTTGCCACCCGAACCCTTCGGCTTGGCACCGGTCTGGCGCAACTTTTTTGAGGATGCCGGGTTGGTGCAATTCATGCATAGGATGGCTGGTTATGTCTTGTTTCTATTCGGTGTTTTTGTCTGGCTGCGCGCCAGAAAGTCTGCCAACCGGCGTACGCAGGCCGCGTTCAACATGATCATGGCAATGATGTTCATTCAGGTCGTGCTGGGTATTGTGACCGTCATCTACTCTGCCCCGTGGCACGTGGCGATTGTTCATCAGTTCGGGGCGGTTCTACTCTGGGCGATGATCCTGCGGGGGCGGTTCCTGGCCCAATACCCGATTGCACAATCTGTAAGAGGCGCTTGAGATGACCGCATATGATGATCTGATGGCGTTCCAACGCGAGACCGAAGCGTTGGATATGATCGCAGGCCGCCTTGGTTGGGACCAAGAGACGATGATGCCGGAAGGTGCAACGACGCAAAGGGCCGAAGAGCACGGGGCGATGGCCAATATCCTGCACGCCCGGCGTATCGACCCGCGTGTGGGCGAATGGCTGGAGAAAGCTGAAGCGGCAGATGATGTCGCCGCCGCCAATCTGCGTCACATCCAACGCAGCTATGATCGCACGGCGAAAGTACCGGCGGAACTGGCAGCAGAACTGGCAAAAACAACGTCACTTGCCCACCGTATATGGGCCAAAGCGCGGGCCGAGGAAGATGTCGCATCTTTTCTGCCGATCCTGCAAAAAGTGTTGGATCTGCGCAAAGAAGAGGCTGCGGCAGTTGCGGGAGATGCCAATCCTTATGATGCGCTGCTGGACGATTATGAACCGGGTGCCACGGGCGCAAGCCTTGCCGCGATGTTTGATGCATTGCGACCGCGCCTCGTGGAACTTCGTGCTGCTATTCTGGAAAAGCCTGCACCTGCGGCGCTGACTGGCAGTTTCGATGAGGCGGGACAATTGGCATTGTCACAAAAGCTGGCACTTGCGTTCGGATATGACCTTCAGCATGGCCGGATCGACAAGGCAGTCCATCCGTTCTCTTCTGGTTCTGGCCTGGATGTGCGGATCACGACGCGGACGAACCTGCAAGACCCGTTCAATTGCTTTTATTCCACCGTGCATGAAGTGGGTCACGCGACCTATGAGCAGGGGATCCATGATGCCTATCTGCTGACACCATTGGGGGCGGGCGTTTCCATGGGCGTGCATGAAAGCCAAAGCCGGATTTACGAAAACCAACTGGGCCGCAGCCGCGCGTTTACCGGATGGCTCTATGGTCAGATGCGAGACACGTTTGGCGATTTCGGCATTGCTGATGAGGAGGCGTTCTTTGCCACTGCCAACCGGGTCCATGATGGGTTCATCCGGACGGAGGCGGATGAAGTCCAATACAACCTGCATGTTCTTCTGCGCTTTGATCTGGAGCGGGCGCTGATAGCTGGTGATCTGGCGGTAAATGATCTGGAAACGGCCTGGAACGACCGTTTCAAGGCGGATTTTGGCTATGCGGTCGATAAGCCATCAAACGGCGTCTTGCAGGATGTGCATTGGTCCGAAGGGCTGTTTGGTTACTTCCCGACCTACACACTGGGCAATGTTTATGCGGGATGTCTGCATGAGGCATTGCGCAAGGCGGTGCCCGGTCTGGATGATGATCTCGCGCGTGGTGATACCTCCCGGGCGACGGGATGGTTGCGGGAGAATTTGCAGCAGCACGGCGGATTGCGGACACCTGTCGAGACAATTGCACACGCGGCTGGGGTGGCGCCAACGGAAGGGCCTTTGCTGGAATATCTTGAAGCGAAGTTTAGCGGGATCTACGGGCTTTGATGAAACGGAGCGGCTGCGCCGCATGATATTATTTGGGCCTTCGGCGAGAGTTTTTTGGCCAAGATGAAGTCAGGACCAGTCCGGGACGCGCTTTTCCAGGAAAGCTGAAATACCCTCATCTGTATCGGCGTCTAGCATGTTCTGGAGCATAACCTCTCCGGTATAGCGATAGGCCTCTGCCATTGTCATTTGTGCCTGCTGATAAAATGCGGCTTTGCCGATTTTGATGGCTGAGGGCAGTTTCTTTGCGATCGTTTCGGCCATTTCCCTTGTTTCTTTCACCAACGCATCCGCATGGACGGCCCGATTGATCAGGCCCAGATCCTGCGCCTCGCGTGCATTGATGAAACGGCCTGTGGTCAGCATTTCGAACGCAGCCTTGCGTTGGATATTGCGGGTGAGAGCAACCATGGGTGTCGAGCAAAACAGGCCGATATTCACGCCATTGACGCCAAACCGTGTGTCATCAGCAGCAACGGCCATGTCGCAACTGGCAACGAGTTGGCAGCCTGCGGCGGTGGCGATCCCGTGAACCTGAGCAATGACGGGCTGGGGCAGGGACTGTATGCGTCGCATTAGTGTGCCGCAGCGATCAAAGAGACCCTTGAAATAGGTGGCGCCACCGTCTTTGGCGTTTCGGCCCACCTGCATTTCCTTGAGATCGTGACCGGCACAGAAGGCTTTGCCGCGGCCCGCCAGAATAATAGTCCTGACACCGGGGTCATCCGCGATTTGATCAAGGGCGGTCTGGAGCGCGTCCAACATCCCGTCGGACAGCGCATTCAGCCGATCTGGCGCGTTCATGGTCAGCGTTGCAACTGACGCCGCGTCATCGCGCTCCACGATTGTCATTGTCGATCTCCCATGCTGATTTGACGTTAGGTTAAGTTAGCGAGGCGCAAGATGGAACTAAAGATGGACATTCCGCAGCTTGAACGCTTTGTGGCGGACCATTTTCCGCAATTGGGTGACGATTTTGCGATTGAGGCACTGACGAGCGATGGTGCCACCATCCGCCTGAGAGTAAGCGAGCGGCATTTGCGCCCCGGTGGAACGGTGTCTGGCCCATCGATGTTCGCGCTGGCCGATGTCGGTATGTATTTGGCCATTCTGGCGCGGTTGGGGCCAGTCGCGCTTGCTGTGACAACCAATTGTTCGATCGATTTTATGCGCAAACCTGCGGCCGGGGCCGACATGATATGCCAGACACGGCTTTTGAAGCTTGGCCGCGTTTTGGCAGTGGGGGACGCTATTCTATACAGCGAGGGGCAAGATGCCCCCGTGGCGCGCGCGTCGCTGACCTATTCGATCCCTCCACAATAAAAAGGGGCCGGAAAAATCCGGCCCAGTCAGGAAGATGGCGGGTTTGTCAGTCCCGCCAGAACGGTTTGGACGCTTCCGCCGAAGCGGTGGGGTGGTCCAGACCGATGTCGCGCAGCATATGCGGCTCAAGAAGTCGCAGATCGCGGCGGGTTTTGCGGCGGGTGTCCCATTTGGTCACGACCACCGCGAACTTCACGGCAAGACCGGCCACAAGTGGCAGGCGGGCTTGGGCGTTCAGCAGGTTGATCTGCGCATGGTGGAGCGCGTGTGACATGGGATAACTCCTTTGTATTGTATTGACACAATATAGCGAAATGCTATGCAGTATAAATACAAATTAGCTGAATTAGGGTCTACAAATTGATTGTATCAGGTACAAAGTGGGAGGAAGACCTTAGACGTGCGGGGAAGTCGAAGTACAAAGCGCTGGCGCGAGCGATCCGAGAGGGGATCGTGTCAGGGCAAATGCCTGCCGGGCAACAGTTGCCGCCGGTGCGGGAGCTTGCTCACAAGGTGGAAATGACGCCTGGCACGGTAGCGCGGGCTTATAAGCTTTTGACGGATGAGGGCCGCCTTGTCGCCGGTGTCGGGCGTGGAACTTTTGTGGCCAGCAGTCAGCATATTCCGCAGCCTGTGGTGCCTGGTACGCCGGTCATGCATGATCCGGTCTTTGATATGCATGCGCGTGCGCACCTGCTCAGCCCCAAAATGCCGGATGTGGGGCAAGGGGAACTGATCCGGGCCGCCATGCGCGATCTGGCCGATCGTATGGAGCAGGACCAGTTACTACGTTACCCCAGTCGAGACACTGATTTGCAAGCGCGTGAGGCCTTTGCGCGGACAATTGATGCGGACCAAATCGGATCTTTTGTCTTTGATGATATTGTGACCTCTCACGGTGGTCAGAGCGGGATTATCATGATCTTGCAAAGTCTGCTGCGCGGACCAAACCCGGTTATCGCGGTGGATGAGCTGAGTTATGGCGGCTTTCGGTCGGCGGCACTTTTGAACCGCGCCAGTATGGTCGGCATTCCCTGGGATGACGAGGGGCCACGCCCGGATGCGTTTGAGGCGGCGATCAAGGAAAAAAGTGTTCAGGCTTTTTGTACCTCAGCCGAGGTTTGTAACCCCACCGTTCTGGGGACATCTACCTTGCGCCGCCAACAAATCGCCCGCGTGGCAGAACGCTATGGCGTGCATGTGGTGGACGACGACTGTTATCGTTTGATGCGGACTGAATACACTGGCCCAAGTTATCGGGCCTTGCTCCCGGAATTGGGTTGGTATGTCACCTCGCCCTCCAAATCGATCACGGCGGCGCTGCGGATCGGTTTTGCGATGGCTCCGCAAGGGTGGGGCAGTACATTGGTGCGAACCGCTGCATATGGTTCTTTCGGTGTCAGTCGCATGGTGACAGACGTCTACGCCCACATCATGAACCGGCCGGAAATTGATGATGTCGTTGATCAGGTCAAGGCGAGGATCAGTTTGGACATCAGGGCGGCCGTCAACATGCTGGGGCGCTACAAGATGAACTGGTCTGAGGATGTGCCATTCTTTTGGCTTGAACTTCCTGTGGGCTGGCGTGTGGGAGAGTTCTGTCAGGCGGCGGAAGCGGCGGGCGTTCTTGTGAAATCGGCTGAGGATTTTGCCTTGCGCGATAGCCGGTCGGTTCACTGCGTGCGGGTGGCAGTAAATGGGCTTGTGCCGCATGAATATTGGAATGAGGCATTGAATACCTTGCGCAGCTTATTGGACAACCCGCCTGAGCGGATTGCTGTTTAGTCGGGCAAAAGCTCCATCTGCCAAAATGAATTGAGGAGGCCCCCAAATCCGCCCAACGTGAATTGCGGTGGTTATTACTTCTCAATCGGGCCGGAACGTGGGGTAACATAATACCATATTTTTAACCTATTGTTTTCAAATAAAAATATTACCCGTGTGGCGCTTGACTGTAAATTCACCCTCTCTATAACACGGCAATCTGAATGACGTGGCCCCCGCGCCACCCCAACCGAATTGGTGAGATATGAAAACCTTTACCGCAACCCCTGCGGATATCGACAAGAAATGGATCCTGATCGACGCAGAAGGCGTTGTTCTGGGCCGTCTTGCTTCGATCATCGCTATGCGCCTGCGTGGCAAGCACAAGCCATCCTTCACGCCGCACATGGATATGGGCGACAACGTGATCGTAATCAACGCTGAAAAGATCCAGATGACCGGCAAAAAGCGTGATGAAAAATACTATTGGCACACCGGCCACCCCGGTGGGATCAAGTCCAAGACCAAAGCTGAAATCCTCGAAGGTGCGCATCCTGAGCGCGTCGTCATGAAAGCTGTCCAGCGGATGTTGCCCGGCGGCAAGCTGAGCCGTCAGCAAATGACACATCTGCGCGTTTTTGCAGGTGCAGAGCACGGCATGGAAGCCCAAAAACCTGAAGTTCTGGATGTTGCATCCATGAACAAGAAGAACACGAGGACCGCATAATGGCCGAACAAGTAAATTCGCTCGAAGAGCTGGGCCAAGTCGCTGAAGGTGTTGAAACCGTTGATGCGCCTGTGGTTGAAACTGCTACCCCCCGTGAGCCTGTCCGTGATGAGTTGGGTCGTTCTTATGCGACTGGTAAGCGTAAAGACGCAATCGCGCGTGTCTGGATTAAGCCCGGTTCTGGTAAAGTGACCGTTAACGGGAAGGACATGAACACATACTTTGCGCGTCCGGTTCTGCAGATGATCCTCGCACAGCCTTTTTCGGTTGCTGGTGTCACTGGTCAGTTTGACGTTGTGGCAACAGTTAAGGGCGGCGGTCTGTCCGGCCAAGCTGGTGCGGTTAAGCACGGTGTGTCCAAAGCATTGCAGCTTTATGATCCATCACTGCGCGGCGCACTGAAAGCCGCTGGCTTCCTGACCCGCGACAGCCGTGTGGTTGAGCGGAAGAAGTACGGTAAGGCCAAAGCGCGTAAGAGCTTCCAGTTCTCCAAGCGCTAATCGCCGCATCAAAGAAATTGGGAAAGGGCGGTCAAAAATGGCCGCCCTTTTTTGCTTACTCCTGTTGGAACATGAACCGGAACGTTACCGGGGTAACACGCGTGATGCTGCCCAGTTCGGCCAACTTCTGCAATTCATCGATTCCTTGGTCGATCCCCAACTCATCCGTGCTCAGATAAGTCGCGGTATTGCTGCTGACCATCACTTGATCATCGCTTAACCGCAGAAGAAAGACATCGAGATAGACTGGTATGTCGTTGCCCATAAACGTCAAAGTTCCGTCTACCTCCAAGGTTTCGCTTGCGCCGCTTTCCAAGTTTTCCAAAGCATCCATGTCTATCTGCGCCTTTAGTTCAGCCGTGGGAGCGGCGGAGAAGACATGCTCTTGCATGCGTTCGTCCCTGATCTCGATATTTGTGTTTGCCGTGTCGAGACCGACGTTAATCTCGACGCTGCCATCATCTGCGACGCCGCCTGACAGTCCTGGGAGTGTGTGCGCCTCTCCGATGGAGTCGTTTTTGATCGATCCAAATGACAAGACCGAGACGTCAGGGTTCAACGTCCAGGTGGCGGCTGTGGCTGCGGTGGCACTCAGACTAATCGTAAAAATGGTGAGTGGAGTTGATATCCATTTCATTGCGATAACGTCCTCATTGATGTTTTCAGGTCCGATGCGGCCGATATAGCGGTCTTGCTTGTTGAAATGTCCTTTCATTGGTCTGGCTTCCGGGCTTCGCATAATTTGGCCGATTTGTGGTGAAATTGATCAGTGGTAATCAACCACGCAGGTCCGGATGTGTGCTGAGGTAGCGCGACGGATATTTGGTTGTTGTATGAGGCTGGACGTTAATGCCCTCGGTACTTCACCAGCGGGGCTGAATGCATCGGCCCAAAGTGGCGCAGGAGAACGGCAATTTCACCTGTTCTGCAATGATTACATCCAGAACACCTCTCACGTGTACCTAGAATCAATCGTCAACTCAGTGGCTAAGTACCACAGTGATTTCGCCCATGCCTCCCGCGCCGGATCGCAAGACCACGCTCTCGCGATCCGTGGATAGGTGTACCGGTGAAAAGAGGCTGCAATGTTTTACTATGTGGTCAATTTGGTGTTTTTTGTTGCGCAATAGTGGCCGAGGCAATCTTGGTGAAAGGGCGTTAACCCCTTGAAATTCAATGTCTGCGTTTACGTGTGTGAAATTATTTGGGCGGAAAGAAGATGATCACGGGTTTGCGAAACATGTGACGTAAGGGACTATTCGATGCCGATGGAGTAGCGGATTGACAAGGTTTCGAGCCCTGGATTGCGTGGTAGCACGTCACCGTTTGATCGATGATCAAAAAGCGCTGTGAGTGTGCCGCCGTTGTCGAATTCATAACCAACACCGATTGCGGATCGGAAGTGCAACGGCCCACCCAGTTTGGGACCGTCGCCTTTGGCATAAAGCCCCGGCATAAACGATAGCTCGGCAAAGAAGGGGCCATCGTGGAAGCCCTTTGTCGTCCACTTCGCGCCGCCCCCGACCCAGAATGCGTTTTCATCCGTCAAAGACAAGCCGTATGTGGGTTGAAACGGGCCGAAGCGGTGGTCCCTGTCGTAGCCAAAATAAGCCTCTGCACCGATGTCACGTTCCTGAAAGATGACATCGCCGCCCTGGATTGAAAATCGCTCGGGGGCGTCTTGCCGGGTTAGGCAGCCATCGGGGCATTCGTTGATCCCCATATCGGTAAGGCTCACGATAAAGAAAATGACCGCAATGGTGCCGTCCATGAAAACCTCTGTTTCTTTATCTGTCTTGAGGGATCAGGCCCAATCCGCGGAGGTAAATCCCTATGCCGGATTCCAGTAAATCCTCGGGCGGAAATGGGCTTTGCGTTCCTGGGTCGGAGCGGGCGAAGAGTTCGACGACGCCGTGACTGAGCGCCCAGATGTGAGCGCTGAACATCTGTGGTGGTGGCCGTTTTTCAGCCGGGATGTGTTGGCTGAGTTCTGCTGCGGCCTTTTCCAGAACGCCCATCGCGCGGGTCGCCACGGCGTTCAGTTCCGGCGTTCGGTTGATCGAGATGCCTGATTCAAACATCGCGATGTAGTAGCCCGGATATTTGCGTGCAAAAGCCAGGTAGGCGCGCCCAGTCGCTTCAAAGGCTGACAGGGCAGAGGGCTGGCCGTCCCCGTAGGCGTGTTCCATCAGGTCGCCGAACATTTCGTAGCCGCGATGGGCCGCAGCGGCGATCAGGTCCTCGCGGCCCTCAAAATGGCGATAGACGGCAGCGGGAGTCACACCGGCCTCTCGTGCTGCTTCTGACAAGGTGAAGCCGGTTGGGCCGCGTTTTTCGATCAGCCGCAAACAGCCGTCGATCAGTGCCTCGCGCAGATTGCCGTGATGATAACCACGTTTAGGCATGCCAGAGGTCGGGGCCCCCTACGATCTGGGGGTCGATCTCGCCCGGTTTTTTCGCTTTTTTATGCTCGAAATCAAGGTTTTGCAGGATACTCCTGATCACTTGCACGCGCGCACGCCGTTTGTCATCGGATCGTACGACCGTCCAGGGTGCCGCATCTGTATGGGTCCGGTTGAGCGTTTCGCCGATGGCGTCTGTGTAGGCGTCCCATTTGGCCAGCCCTTCGACGTCGATCCAGCTGAGTTTCCATTGTTTAAGAGGGTCTTTTTCCCGGTCGAGAAATCGTTTGAGCTGCGTCGCACGTCCTACATTGAGCCAGATTTTTATAAGGGTGATCCCTTCATCTACCAGCATCTGTTCGAACTCTGGTGTTTGATTGAACCACCGTTCCCGTTGTTCCGGTTCGCAGAAACCAAACACATGCTCGACCACGCCGCGGTTGTACCAGCTACGGTCAAAGATAACGACCTCACCTTTGGCCGGTAAGTGTGCAATATAGCGTTGGAAATACCATTGGTCCGCTTCCGTTTCAGTCGGTTTTGAAAGGGCAACGACCTTCGTGTTACGCGGGTTAAGGTTTTCGCGAATACGTTTGATGGTACCGCCTTTGCCTGCTGCATCGCGCCCTTCGAAGACAATGGCGATACGTTTACCCGTTTCCTTGACCCAGGCCTGCATACGGACAAGCTGGAGTTGAAGAGCGTGCAGCGCGTCTTCGTATTCATCCTTGTCCCAACGTCGATTGTAAGGAAAAGTCGGATTCAGGATATTCGATTTACCAGCATTTTTGATAGCCGTGCGGACATCCTTGGGCGCGTCCTCTTTGTAATAGCGGCTGATCCCGCCATCAAAGGGTAAATCCATAAATTTTCTCCCGATCTTCAACCTCTTATATGGGGTTTCATCACGTCAGCGCAATTCGGCTTTCGTTTGAATTGTCTGCCGTGACAATTTCCGCCTGATCTGCGTCGGCATTTGTAATTACTGGTTCGCGGGTTGTTCGCGACATACGCTGGTTTGAGTGACACTACGAAAGGAGAGCCATGCAGCAACATCCCGGTGCCACTTTTCAGGAGGCTGATGTTGTCGGGCTGTATAAATACCGCCCGCCATATCCGCAGCGTTTGTTTGACGTGATTGCGGAACGAGCACCCGCACATGATGCCGTGCTTGATGTTGGTTGTGGGCCGGGGAAAATTGCACGTGAACTGACCGCGAGGTTTTCACAAGTTACCGCCGTCGATCCATCTGCCAAGATGATTGAATTGGGCCGGTCTTTGCCATCCGGTCAGGCCGAAAACCTGCACTGGGTTAATGCTCCGGTCGAGGGCATTGCATTCCCGATGTCATACGATGTCGTCGTTGCTGCAAACAGTATCCACTGGATCGATTGTGGGGTCTTCTTTCCAAAATTGTACCGTTATTTGAGGCCCAAACACCTATTTGCAGTCGTATCGGGTGATGCTCCATATGACCCGCCTTGGGAGGATGACTGGCGTGCGTTTCTACGCAAATGGGTTACTGAACTGACCGGCGATTCTTTGGACAGCCCAGGTTGGACGAGGAAGATGAACAAGCATAGGCCATATCTTGATATCGACGCGGAAATGGAATTTGATGGGTTGCCGTTTTGTCAATCGGTCGAGGACTTTATTCTTTGCCAACATTCGCGGGAGACTTTTGCCTGTTCACGGTTGGCCGACAGCCGTGAGGCCTTTGATCAGGAACTGCGCGAGTTGTTGTCGCCATATGCAGATGAGAATGGCCAGATCACATTTCAGACCAAGACTTTTCTTACACTTGGAACCGTCCGAGCATAATGCTTAACGCAAACTGGCCCGTTCGGCTGCCCGGTCGATTGCCGCGATCGTCTCGTCGGGGTTGGTATGGTGCGGCATGTGGCCGATGCCGTCGAGCCGGACAAGATTGACTGACGGCACGATTTTGATCACCTCTTCGGCGTGGATGTTGATTGGAACCGTTGTGTCGGCGGTGCCGTGTACGATCTCGATGGGGAGTTCCAGTTCATCATAGCGCGCGGACAGGTCTACAACGTGTGGACGTAGCGTGTTGACCTGTCTGATATTCGCCCGAAACGTGTCGGGCCTCAGGGTCAAGTCAGCCCCGATATGTGCCGCATAGCCTTCGGGGGCGTTCTGTGGGGCGAATGTTTCTTCGATCCGGCTTTGTACGACTGTTTCGGGCACAAATGCGGAGATGAGAGGGATCGTGACGGCCCCGCCAAAGGCGCTTCCGTTGATGGTGTAGTAAGATCCCAGCCCGTTGGGCCAGGGCATCGTTACGCCAGCGAGGGAAACGACGGCTTTGGCGTTGGCGGGGCTGGTCTGATCAAGATCTTCGACCGCCCAGGCATAGGCGACGATCCCGCCAAAGCTGTGCCCGGCGATGATCGGATCAGTGATGCCCAGCGCCTCTGACGCTTCGCGCAGCATGGTGGCTTGTGACTGTGGGCTGGCACCTTCTGTAGAAAGAGGCCCGTTTTCGATGCCGGGTACCCGGTCTGTATAGCCCAGACCGGGGCGGTCGAATGCGGTGACTGTATAGCGATCTGTCAGTCGTTCCATCAGGTCAAAAGTGAATTCGCGCAGGTTCCCACCGGCCCCGTGCAGCAAGATCAGATGTGGCCCGGTGCCGTCCTGTACGTAATGCACGCGCTTGCCAGCCACGTCGACGAACTGGCCGACGGGCGGGTAGGTCTGCTCGGCCTGTTTGGCTCGGTACTGCGCACAGCCGGTGGTGAAAAGTGCGCCCAATCCAAATGCGAAAGCTGTATACATCAATGTCTTACGTGCCAATTTTATCCATCTCGAAATGGGTAGTCTGGTAGATTTCGTTGATCCAGTTTCCATATAGAAGATGCGCGTGACTTCTCCACCGGTTTTGCGGTTGTTCCGTTGGGTCATCGTTGGGAAAGTAGTTCGCTGGCACATTTATAGGCGTTCCGTTGCCTATATCGCGGTCATACTCCTGCTTAAGCGTGACGCTGTCATACTCAAAATGGTTGAAGACGTAGAGCGCCCGGTGGGTAGGGTCTTCGATTAATGCAGGGCCTGCGTCATCGCTGGTGATGAGCGTCTTGAGGGCCGGGGCTGCGTCAATCTCGTCCTGCCGCATTTCGGTCCAGCGGCTGACCGGGATCACGCAATCATCGGAGAAACCCCGCAGATAGGGCGAGTTTGGAGCAGTATTCTGGTGCCGCAGGCAGCCGAAAAGCTTTTGATCCAGCAGGTGCTTTTTGACCCCGTGAAAGTAGTTGATCATGGCCATGCCACCCCAGCAGACGCCAAAGGTCGAATGTACATTGGTCTGGGTCCAGTCGAAGACCTCGGTCAGTTCGTCCCAATAGGTGACCTCTTCGAAGGGCAGGTGTTCAATGGGAGCGCCGGTAATGATCAGCCCATCGAATTTTTCATCACGCACATCCGCGAAGGGCCGATAGAACTCTGCCATATGGGCTGCGGCCGTATTTTTTGTTCGATGTTCAGACATGCGGATCAGCGACAGTTCGATCTGAAGGGGCGTGGCCCCGATCAACCGGGCGAATTGGTTCTCGGTCTGAATTTTCTTGGGCATCAGGTTCAGAAGTGCGATCCGCAACGGACGAATGTCCTGGCGGGCGGCAGTGGCTTCATCCAGCACCATCACGCCTTCCTCAGAAAGGACGTCATAGGCGGGCAGGGCGGCGGGTAGTTTAATGGGCATGGGTCAGTTCCTGATAAGAGGCAAGAGATAGGCGCACTACCCGCGCATCTCAAGTGCGTCAGCGATCATGCTGACAAAGCCCTCCGTATCTTTGACCTTTGCGACGGCTTGCATCGGCACGGTGATGCCCCACTTGTCCGCCATCGCCTTGTACCGGGGCTGGCGGTGGGCGAGCGCCTTGGCGAAGGCCCAGCGGATGAAATCATCGGGGTCTACTTTGTCGGGGGCCACGTTGAATTCCGCCAGATAGGCATTCCATGTCGCCAGCAGGAATACTGGATCGTATGACATGGGTTTGGGTTCACGATCGAACCGGCGGATCAGCTCGGCTGTGTGTTCATCCGTCCCTTCGATCCAGACCATCAGCGTTTTGGCCGCGAGGTCTGTCATGATCGGGTCGTTTGGATCGTCGATATCCACCCATTCGCAGATGGACCCGCCCGTGTCGCAAACAAAATTCGGGTACTGGTAGAGTTCCACCGCCCGTTCAATAAAGTATCCGGTGTCGTGCAGGGCGGCGACTTCTGCCGCCTGAAACTGATCCTGACGGCGTGTGTATTCATCCCATGGCAAGCCGCCCTTGGCCGGATCGCCCGGTTTGCCAAGGTAGGAAGACATTGGTTTGAGGTCATCAAAAGAGATGTTGGACCCGATATAGATGCTGTTTGATTGCAGCAGGTCGCGCAGGAACGGCACCTGCATCGCCTCACGCTTGGCATTGTCGGCGATCTTTTCACCCATGTAGCGCGTGCCGATGCGATAATCGATCGAGTAATGGAACCAGTCACCGTTCTGGCGCAGCATGTTCGACAGATAGGTTTTACCCAGCCCCGACATGGCGAAGAGCAAAACACGTTTCTGTGGCGCTTCGCGCCAATGGTCTGCGGATTTGTAGATCATTTGGTTTGGTTAATGGGACATTACCGAAACTGCCAGTGGTTTTTCCGGTTTCCGTGGCAAGCCGTGTAAGGTGATGATTTCATGCACGGATTCGGTATGCAGGTCGGTCGGCTTCGCGTCGGGCATGTGTCGGACTTTTGTCGGGCACGGGCGCGCGCCTTGGTGAGGATGCATTAAGGTTTGAGCATAGTCATGTAATGATGATGAAATGGTGAAAGTGGCGTGCTTTGGATGAGCAGGATTTCGCATCGGAACCGCCGAGGAACAATCCCACCGTTGTCATGGTCAGTTTGTTGGGCTTCATGGGTTTGAATGCCCTTTCAATTGCTGCCGGATGTGCCACATAGAAGCTCAAGACGGATCGTGAATAGGGATCGTCGTTCGTGGATGACATGACCACCAAAATCAACCGCAATGCGGCCGTGCGGACCTTTGTTCGCAAGACTTTTGGTCTTGGGGGGGCATTACGGCTTCATCGGGCGGCCTTTGGCCTTGATCTGCTGCGGGCTCCTGCCAACGTTTTTCTCGCGCCAATTTTCCTTATCACGCGGCTTGTGGCGCTCTTGGCCATGTTGCTGAGGTTTCGTAAAGTGGCAGGCTGGCTGCTGCGTAGAAAAATTCTGTTCGAGACAAGCGTTTCGCGGCAGGTGGGTGCGCGTGTGACGAAATTCATTGTTGATCTTGATGCTATGGGGCTTGGCGTCAATGCGCCGCGTGAAAATATCGAGCGCGCGGTCGATGACTATGCCGGGGTGCGTCACGCTGTGGCGGAAATGACAACGACGCTCCTTGTTCTCATCGGCGGGTACATGGTTTTTCAGGCTGCCACGCCGGGGGTCATCTCGCTCGCGGGGCCTGTGGCTGAGATGCAGGCGCAAGCTTCGGCCATCGAACAGTTCCCGCTTGGGCAGGGGTTGGGGCGCGCATATTATGGCATGTTCCCAACGAGTCTCGCGCCTTGGCAAGTGCTGCTGACCGGGGTGGTACTCGCGACGATTGCATCGGTCGTGACGACCTTTGCCGGGGTTATCGCTGACCCATTACAGGTGCTGACCGGTACGCACCGCCGCCGTATGCTGCGTTTGCTTCGCCGATTAGAAGTTGAGCAGCGGCAAAGCAGTGGTCTTTCAGGAGAGCACGTCGCAGCCCGTATGGCCGACATCACAGATATGGCTGTTAGCTTCTGGCGGATGTTGAGGGGCTGAATAGGCGGCTTCGTTCCGGCCAGAAAAGCCGTACAGACAACTAATTGTTCTAAACTATCGAGGCATACCGTTCAGATCATAAGGTCTTGTATTAACTGCCCGAATGATGCGCCGTGCATGTCCCGGTCTGTACTGGCACCCTGGGTTGAGGGGCGTGGCATGCTGAGTTTGATCACATTCAGATCGGCGATGTCGAAGCGTTTGATCTGGAACTGATCCATGTCCAATGCCTCTGCCACCGCTCTTGTTTTCAACTGGCGTGAGGTTTGTGTAAAAGTCGCCGTGTTCCCGCAGAAGATGTCTATTGTCAGCCAAAATGGCCCGGCATTCTTGGACCGGACCTTTGGGACGATGTCGCCGAGCCTGATCATGCCCCGATCTCTTCGGTCGTCAGACGAAAGGCGTCCATTGGATGTTCCAGTTCCAGCACATGGTGCAGGCAGAATTCATGGACCACGCCGCGCGGCAGTTCCGGTGGTGAAAAGGGGAAGGCGAATGTCGGCATTTCCTCGTTTTCGAAGAGTGGGTGGTGCAGCAGATATGGGTTGAGTATTTTAGCGACCTCGCGGCTTAAACCTTCGGTTTCGGCTGTAATAATGCCAAGCACGCCAACTTCGCTTCCGACATTTGAGTGGGCGTCGAGTGGGCCCAGGGTGGCGTCTACGCCAATCAACCGTATTTCAATTGTGAAGTGGCCGCCGATGCGATCTTCGGCTTTGGCGGTGCATTTGGTTATGATGTCGTCGCGCCATGTGTGGATGTTTTCGACATATCGGGGATCCCGGATCAGGGCGAGGGAGATGGTTTGGTATCCTGCTGGCCGTGCGCCTTCGAGCTTTACTGTGTAGCGGTCTGAGGGCACCCATTTGCTGCCTTGAACCCGCACATTGCGGTCGTTGAGGGCAGTATATGTCGCACCAGTGACGTCGAGATGGCCACCGGGTTCATAAAGGATGTAAGGGTCTGAATTTTCGTAAAGCATATGTGCTGAAACTGTTTGGGGCGTCGCGTGGGCGTCTTTGCCCATGGGTGTGATCGTGAAGCCTTGGTCGTCGAACGCGATCAGGATGGTGCCTGAATTGGGGTTTGTGGTGGCCAGCGCGCCGCATTCGCCGACCTTTGCCCCGTGCCACGCTGCACCCGCATGGCAGCCGTGTTTCAGGGGCAGTGCTGCTATGACCGCCGTGTCGGTGGCCCGACCGGCGATCACGATATCCGCGCCGGTATCGAGTGCTGCTTGTATCTGTTCGACCCCAGCCAGCGCAACAATGTTGCTGCAACTCAGAAACGTGTCGGCATTGACCTTTGGTGCGGCGGGCAGGGGCGTGATGCGTCCGCAGTCGAAGGCGGCGGCCATTAACACTTTGTCCTGACCCGATTTCAGGACCGCCATGGTCAGGCGTTCCCCCCGTTCGCTTGCGATCTCGCGTGTGATGTCCACCAGCCAGTCGACCGCATCGTCAGACCCACATGTGCCTGCCGTGCCAATCAGGAGTGGTACGCCTGCTTTGGCGCGCGCATCGATCAGTTCAGCCCATTCCGCCTTGGTCGAGCTGCGCGAATATTTTGATGTGCCCGTTCCCAGATAGTGGGGGCCGCTATCGGTGGATCCTCCGTCGATAGCGATGATGTCCGGTTGATGTTCGATCCCTCTGGCAAGTGCATCACGGTCGTAGCCGAGCCCCAGCGCGCCTGAGGGGATCAGAACCTTGGTCATTAGTCCGTGACCCTTTGTGGTTTCGTCAGCACATTGCGCAGGAACATTGGAGCCACGAACCCAGCTATTGCTACCACCCACAACCCAATCGCAACGCCGGAGCTGAACAGATAGGTCCAGTCTCCGCCTGACAGCACCATCGCACGGCGCAGGCTGTCTTCCATGTGCCCACCCAGCAGGATGCCCAGAATGATTGGTACGGTTGGCACATCCAGCTTGCGCAGGACCCAGCCCAGCACACCGAAGGCCACCATTAGCAGCAGGTCGAAATAGCTGCCTGATAGGGAGTATATCCCGACAAAGCTGATCATGGTGACGCCGGGTAGCAGAACCCATGGCGGTACGGACAGGATTTTGACGAATATCTTGACCATCGGCACGTTCATCAAAAGCAATACGAAGTTGGCGATGAGAAGTGAGGCGATAAGCCCCCAGACCACTTCTGGCCGTTCGGTGAACAGCGTGGGGCCGGGTGTGATGTTCAGCGTCATCAAAAGCGCCAGCAGCACCGCAGTTGTGCCGGACCCCGGCACGCCGAGTGTCAGCATTGGGACCAAGGCCCCGCCAGCGGCGGCGTTGTTGCCTGCCTCTGGGGCTGCGACGCCTTTGGCGACTCCGGTGCCGAATTTGCCTTCTTCGCCTGCGATGGATTTCTCGCCCATATAGGCCAGGAATGATCCGAGCGATGCCCCCGCACCGGGTAGAATGCCGGCTGCAAAGCCGATCAGTGATGCGCGGAGTTGGGTCCATCTGGTTGACCAAATTTCGCGAACGGGGATCGTTACCTTGTCCAGTTTCACACCGATGGAGGTGTTCTTGCCGTGGCTTTCGATAAAGAAGAATACCTCTGCTATTGCGAACAGGCCGACGATGGCGACAAGAAAATCGATCCCATCAAAAAGGTGCATGTTGCCACCGGTCAGTCGCGGGATGCCGGAGTTGTTGTCTACTCCGATCATCGCGATGCCTAGCCCGATACAGGACGCAATGGCCGCCTTGGCCTGATTATTTGACGCAATGCCACCCAACGTGGCGAAGGCCAGAAGGTAGAGCGCGAAATACTCCGCTGGGCCAAATTGGAAAGCGACCCGTGCCAGTAGAGGTGCCAACAGCATCAATCCTATCGTTGACAGGAACGCCCCCGTGAAAGAGGCCACGCCGGAGATCACCAACGCGTCACCGGCCCGGCCTTGTTTTGCCATTGGGTAGCCGTCCAGCGTGGTCATCAGGGCCGGTTCATCGCCGGGGATGTTCAGCAGAATTGAGCTAATCCGCCCCCCATACATCGCGCCGTAGTAGACGGCCGTCATCAGAACCAGCGCCGATGTTGCATCAAGCCCCATCGAAAAAGTCAGCGGGATCAGAATGGCCACGCCGTTTGACGGGCCAAGACCGGGTAGAGCGCCGATAATCGTACCGATAAAACATCCGAACACCGCCAGCATGAGCGTATAGGGGCTAAGTGCGATGCTGAATCCAGTCGCGAGATTTGCAAACAGGTCCATGGTATTCCCTTAGCCGTGCAAGACGGCGGGTAGGGCGACAAGGCCAAGGCCAAGCGCGTATTTGAAAACAAAAAAGAGGCCCAGCGACAGGCCGAGACCCGCGACAATGGCCGGGCCAGTGCGAGGGTTGATCTGCCACGAAAGGATCGTCGCGGTGATTGCTGTCGGGATGAGAAAGCCCATGGGCTTGAGCGCGTAGGCATATCCCACCAGCACCACGATAGCGATGATAAGTGCGCCGAAGGTCCGCAATTCGGGCCACTTGGGGTCTTCGTCGGGCCGAAGCGCCACGATGATGCCACTGATAGCGGCCACCGCCCCGATCAGGATCGGAAAGGCTTTGGGGCCGACTGGGTCGGCCAGAAAGCTCGCCTGGATCTGTGTGGCGCTGGCTATGTAAGCCAGCGCCACCATTGTCACGACCACACCAAAAACGCGGTCTGAGGCCATTACTGAATTACCCCGATCTCTTGCGACATGGTGCGGATTTCAGCGACCACTTCGTCCACATAAGACTGGAAGTCACCACCGACCTTGGTGAATGGGGCCAGTCCATTTGCGGCCATCGCTTCTTGCCATTCGTCGCTATCGGCCACCATTTGCAGGCGTTCGGCCCACATATTAAAGGTGTCGTCGCTGACGTCCTTTGGGATGTAGAGACCGCGCCAGTTCACGGCGACCACGTCGAAACCCTGTTCCTGAGCTGTCGGGATGTCATCGAAGCCCGGCACCCGTTCTTCCGTCAAAACGGCCAGAACCCGGACGTCACCAGATTTCAGGAAGCCCACAACCTCGGACATATCGCCGGACATTGCGGCGGTGAAGCCACCTACGGTCTGTGTGATAGCGTCCGCGCCGCCATCAACGCCGATGTATTTGACGGCTGTCAGATCGGACACGCCAGCCCGTTGCAGCACCATCAGGGGTTTTAGGTGGTCAAAACCGCCCACCGCTGAACCGCCGGCAAAGGCCAGTTCGCCCGGGCTGGCTTTGATGGCATCTACAAGATCGCCCAGCGTCTGATATTCGCTGTCGGCGGCTACGACGATCACGCCCGGATCAGCGCCGATGGCACCGACGAACCGCACCTGATCTGCAGTCATGCCTGCAAAAGCGTTTTGCGCCAGACGCGTTGTCGTTGCCGAAGAGGCGGCAATCATAAGGTCGGCGTCATCGCTTCGTTCGTTGACAACATGGGCATAGGCCAGTCCCCCACCGGCCCCGGCCATATTCGTCACTTGAACCGGCTGCTCCACGGCGCCGATATCATACATTATTTTGCCGATCTGGCGGCAGGTGAAATCCCAACCTCCACCTGGGTTGGCGGGTGCGATGCATTCTGCAGCATTTGCCGCTGTGGCACCCAAGCCCAGTACGGCACTGGTTAACAGCGCCTTGAACAGACGTTTTGTCATGGTCTCCTCCCGTTTGACATTGGCGGATTACTCCGCTCATGTTTTAGGCAAACCTTTAAACCTGACACCAACCTGTCACCTTTTGGAAAATCATCTCATGCGGTTTCTGTTGATCGAGGATAACACAAAGCTCGCCGGTTCGGTTGTTGAGCGGTTGCAACTGGACGGGCATGCGGTGGACCATGCAGAAACCCTGGATGCTGCCGAAACCTGTCTTGCTGTGGCTGACTACGATTTGATTTTGCTGGATATTATGCTCCCTGACGGGGACGGGCGTGATTTTTTGCAACAGCAGCGTCGGGCGGCGACAAGCACGCCTGTCATCGTGATCACTGCCCGATCCGCGGTGTCCGACCGGGTTAGCCTGCTGGATCTGGGTGCGGATGACTACATCACCAAACCGTTCGACTTTTCGGAGCTGGAGGCCCGCTGCCGTGCCGTTCTGCGCCGCCTGGGTGGGGCTGCTGCTAATCTTTTGGAACATTCCGATACGATCCTTGATCCCACTGCTGGGGAGCTTCGGTTCGATGGGCGGACTGTGTCGTTGCGCAATCGCGAATTGCGTCTGCTGGAGGTTTTGTTCAAGTCCCCCGGACAGGTGTTTTCCAAAGGGCATTTAATGGACCGGCTGTTTTCATTTGCCGATGAGGCCAGTGAAAACGCCATTGAGGTTTATGTGGGGCGGTTGCGCAAACGGCTGGATGGCTCCAGCGCGCGTATCGAAACCGTGCGTGGGCTTGGCTACCGGTTGGTTGCCCGGTGAAACCACGCGGATCGATAAGACGGCGTCTGTTCTTTCAGCTATCCGGTGTGGCGGCGATTTTGTCGTTGGCTTTTTTTCTGATTGTGCGTGTCGTGGCGGAACGGGCGGCTGAAGGTACGCAGGACGATATTCTGGCGGCGAGCGCCACCGCGATTACGGACAGCCTGCGCAGCGAAGACGGGCAGGTGACGCTGGAACTGCCGTATTCTGCGCTCTCGATGCTGCAAACGGTGCATCAGGACCGGGTTTTCTATCGCGTGGTCGCAGCGGGTGAGACGCTGACCGGCTATGATGATCTGCCCGTACCTGATCCAGCTCCGACAAGAGGCCAGCCAGTGTTTGAGACGATCTACTATCGCGGTGACAGTTTCCGAGTTGTCGCGATCTTGCGCCCGCTTGGTCCGGCCAGTGCCGCTACTGATGTCGTCGTACTCGTCGCGCAGACGCGGTTGGGGCTTGAGGCTATTTCGCGGCAGATCACGGGGGTTGCGACGGGTGTCGGTGTCGGGTTTTTCCTTCTGGCCACGGCGCTGAGCCTTTGGGCAGCAGGGTCGGCCCTGACGCCGTTTGATCGCATCACCGGGTCGGTGCTTCGCCGCGGTCCTAAGGACTTGCGTCCTGTCACTGCCGATACGCCCGCCGAACTGGTCCCGCTTGTCGAGGCACTGAATAACTTCATGGCGCGGCTGCGGGCCTCGTTGCTTCGCACCGAGGATTTCATCACCGAAGCCGCCCACCGCGTGCGGACGCCGCTGGCCACTGTGCGGGCGCAGGCCGAGGTGACGCATCGCAAGCTGAACAAGCCGGAACACAAACAGGCGATCCGTGAAATGATCCGCGCGATTGATGAGTGCTCGCGGTCGGCCGGGCAGATGTTGGACCACGCCATGGTGACGTTTCGCACCGACAGTCTGGCCCGCGATGATGTCGATCTGGTGGCGCTGATGGCCGAAGCGGTTGAGCGTTTGGGCCCGACGGCAGAGTTGAAAGATATCTTCATTCGGCAAGATCTGCCGTCTGAACCAGTGCCGTTTCGTGGGGACGGGATTTTGTTGCAGGCCGCACTTCAGAATGTTCTGGACAATGCGATCAAGTATTCGCCTGAAGACAGCGAGATCACCGTAGCGGTCGAAGTTGGTGAGGCGTTGCGATTGTCCGTTACTGATCAGGGTAGGGGTTTCGGGGATGCTGATCTGTCGCGCCTGATTGGCCGGTTCGAACGAGGCGGAAATGTGGGTCAGGTCGTGGGCTCCGGTTTGGGGTTGACCATCGCCAATGACGTGGCAAACGCCCATGACGGACGCTTGTCTATTGCCAATAACAAAGAGGGGCAGGGGGTATGCGTTTCGCTTTTGTTGCCACGCTGATCCTGACGATGCTGTCGGGCGCGGCCCGCAGCTTTGAGGTCGAGGATCATGTGATTTACCGCGCGACGCCGGAAAGCGGTGTTTTGCGCGTAATCTCGACCGCAGACCGGGACGTGTTTGAACCGATTATCCTTGCGTTTCAGGCGGAAAACCCCGGACTGACTGTCGATTACACGATTGCCGGTACGTCTGATCTTATGCAGGCTATCCATGTCGAAAACGCGGTTTTTGATATTGCCATTTCTTCGGCCATGGACCTGCAGACGCGGCTTGCCAATGATGGCTTCGCACGCACTTATGAAGACGCTGATACCGGCGCGATGCCTGCCTGGGCCAGTTGGCGCAATCAAATTTTTGCCTTCACACAGGAACCAGCTGTTCTGCTTGTGTCGGATGCCTATTTCTCGCCCGGAACGGCGCCCCGCACGCGTGAGGAGTTGATTGAACTTTTGCGCGCAGACCCTGAACGGTTCGCGGGGCGGATTGGTACTTATGATGTGCGCCGGTCGGGGTTTGGCTATTTGATGGCGACGCAGGACAGCCGCAACAGCGATGTTTTTTGGCGACTGATGGAGGTTATGGGGCGTTTGGATGCCAAGCTTTATTGTTGCTCGGGTGAAATGATCCGTGCGGTGTCTGACGGGGAACTGGCATTGGCATATAATGTTCTGGGCAGCTACGCCGCTTTGCAGCAGGACAAGATTAAGGGCTTTCAGATCGTTGAATTCGAAGACCATGTGAACGTGATGTTGCGCACGGCTTTGATTCCGGCGAATTCGCAGAATGCGGGCGCCGCCCAGCGCTTGATTGATTTTCTGACCGCATTGAACCAGCGCCCCGATCTGGTTGAGGTTTCGGGTCTACCAGCGGTGAATCCGACTTTGCTTCAAAATAACACCGCGCTGCGTCCGATCCGTTTCGGGCCAGAGCTTTTGGTGTTTTTGGACCAGTTGAGGCGGTCGAATTTTTTGCGCAATTGGGAGAATTCGTTGCTGCAAAACTGACTGGTGCAACGCAATCTGCGCCGATCTATTGGGCCTTAATTCCAAGCGCTGTCGGAATTTCGAAGGATCTTAGCTGTGGGCGTGCTAAGGCCGTGGCGGTCGGTGCCATCTCTAGTTCCGGAAACAGGGTCAAAATTTCTTCGCGTGCCTTTGCATCGAAGGTTGATATCGTCCGCGTTGCGGGATGGAAGCTTTCGGTATGTAGACCATTGGATGTAATGATCTGGTGACGGTCGAAAAGCAGGTGAAAATATTCAACGCCATCGGGCCAGTCGCCCGGATTTTTCTGAACATTAACCCCTTCGCACCACCGTGCGAGCGCGGCTGCGGCGGCCAAGCATTCGGATTGATCCAGAACCAGTTCTACCGAAAGGCCTTTTAGCATGACACGGTGCGCTTTGGAGGTGATCAGGTCGTAGGCCGGTAGGCCATGACCAAAGGTGTTCTGGTTGATCCGCACTGGTCGGAGCGCCGGGTTCATTCGCAATTCATGGGCGCTGACATGCCGCGAGCCGGTCCAGCGTACCGGTTGCAGACCTTCATCGCGGGTTTGTACCAGATCACCCACCGAGATGTTTTCGATCCGCTTGGACCCATCTGCGGTTTCAATCAATGTGCCCCGACCAAAGCAGATGAGTACAAAGTCATCCAGTATTAACGAGGAATCAACACCGCCGAACCCGAAACCGCCCCTGATCCGCAAAAGCGGGTCATCATAGTCGGATGTGAAGCTAACATTGACGGTCGTCGTGTCATCGTTTGAGACTTGCGCGAAGGTGAGAAACTGCGTGCCTGTGTCCCCGATCAGTTCGACGTTCAGACCGAAGCCACCGAAGCTGCTGCCAAGTTCTGTCATGGTGAAACTGAGCGTGTACTCTTGGCCCGCTGTCAAACCGACTGTTTGTTCCAGCCTGTCGCCATCCTGCACGTCATTATTGCCAGTCCCGAAGACCACCCAGCCGTTATCTGCGTCATAAGTGGGGCCGGTATCGCCAGCCGAAGAAACAGACCAGCCGTTAAGCCCATCTGAGAAATCACCGTTTTCTACGACCGACATCCGGTAGCCCTCAGTTTCGATACTTTCACGCTTAGGATATAAGTGCTGTCGATCCCATGGATGGATCGATGTCAGCCCGTTAGAGGCCAATTGTTGCCGGGTGAGGCTATCCGAAATGGCGTGTGGCCCAAAAACGCCCCCCGCAATGATCTTGACCTTGCGACCTCATGTGACATTTATCGGGTATCCAGTCCTTAACTCAGAAAGATATGAGAATGGCCTTTACACTCCCCGACCTTCCCTATGCACATGATGCCTTTGCCGATAAGGGTATGTCGAAAGAAACGCTCGAATATCACCACGACCTGCACCACAACGCCTATGTCACTAACGGTAACAAGGCGATTGAAGGCACCGAGTGGGATGGCAAGTCCCTCGAAGAGATCATTGTCGGCACCTACGACAAATCCGCGGTCGCCCAGAACGGGATTTTCAACAATATCAGCCAGTTGTGGAACCATAACCAGTTCTGGGAAATGATGGGGCCCGGTGGCAGCAAGATGCCGGGCGAGTTGGAAAGTGCGATCACCGACAGCTTTGGCTCCGTTGATGAGTTCAAGTCGCAATTCAGTGCCGCAGGTGCTGGCCAGTTCGGCTCTGGCTGGGCGTGGCTAGTCAAGGATACTGATGGCAGCCTTAAAGTGACCAAGACCGAGAATGGCGTAAACCCGTTGTGTTTCGGCCAGACGGCTCTGCTGGGCTGTGATGTGTGGGAGCATTCCTACTATATCGACTTCCGCAATAAGCGCCCAGCCTATCTGACTAACTTCCTTGATAATCTGGTCAACTGGGAGAATGTCGCAAGCCGGATGTGATCTGCGACCTATAAAAACAACGAACGGCGCGCTGGGGAACTTGCGCGCCATTTTGTAGTGATCTGTAGGAGTAGGTGGAGGTCACGCAGAGAGATCAGCAGCAGCCTGACCCGTAGACAAGTGATCAGGCTTGCCGCATAACCAGCTTTGCTGGCCCCGTGGCTCAACTGGATAGAGCAGCCCCCTCCTAAGGGGCAGGTTATTGGTTCGAATCCAATCGGGGTCACCACCTTTATCAGGCTTGGATTTTCAGGGGATCCTCGGGGAGGCGAACTGGGGAGGGATATTGGGCAAAGCTTGACGCTTTTCCTGCACCCAATGTGTCCAAATATGCCGCTTAATCGGAACCGCTTGGCCACCCTAAAGCTAGCGTCGTCTTTGGCCGCAAAACCACTCAATCACTTCCCGCGCCAGATCCAGCCGCCGCCCAGAACCCGTGTGCTGTCGGGGTCGTAAAATACGCATGCCTGTCCTGGGGCCACCCCTTGTTCGGCGATCATTAGCTCGACCTCTGCTTCGGTCTCGGAGATCGGGCGCAGGAACGCGTCGGTTGGAGGCCGGGTTGAGCGGACACGAACGGCGACTTGCCGTTCCGCCATATCTGTCAGTTTGCCGTCACCGATCCAGTTGATTTCGCGCACGGGCACGCGCCGCGTTGCCAGCATTTCGCGGGGTCCGACGATGACCTGGCGGTTTTGAACATCGAGTTTCACCACATATAACGGGTCTGCCAGCCCACCGATCCCAAGGCCGCGTCTTTGGCCTATGGTGTAGTGGATCACGCCCCGATGGGTGCCAAGGATATTGCCTTCGACATCGACGATCTCGCCCGGTTCTGCGGCGCCGGGCCGCAGTTTTTCAATGACCGCCGCGTAATCGCCATTGGGCACAAAGCAGATGTCTTGACTGTCGGGCTTGTCCGCAACGCTCAGTCCGTATTTTCCGGCCAGTGCTCGTGTTTCCTCTTTTGAGGCAAGATGGCCAAGCGGGAAGCGCAGGAAATCGAGCTGCTTTTGGGTGGTGGAAAACAGGAAGTAGCTTTGATCTTTGGTCGCATCAGCGGCGGTGTGCAGCTCTGCTTGGTCCGCACCCATTTTGCGTTGTATATAGTGTCCGGTTGCCATGCAGTCCGCGTCAAGGTCTTTGGCAGTTTCCAGCAGGTCCTTGAACTTCACCCGTTCATTGCAACGAATACAGGGGACGGGGGTTGCACCGCCCAGATAGCTGTCGGCGAATTCGTCGATGACGGCGTCTTTAAATACGTTCTCGTAGTCGAGCACGTAGTGGGGGAAGCCCATTTCCTCGGCGACGCGGCGTGCGTCATGAATATCGCGGCCCGCGCAACATGCACCTTTTTTGGCTAGGGCCGCCCCGTGATCGTACAATTGCAAGGTGACGCCCACGACATCGTAGCCTTCCTCGGCCAATTTTGCGGCCACAACCGAACTGTCCACGCCACCAGACATCGCAACGACCACACGGGTTTGCGCAGGTGGTTTTGCGAAGCCGAGCGAGTTGAGCGGCGAATCGAGTGACATGGGTTATCCGGTTGCTGTGGGTTCATGCGCAAATATAAGAAAATGCGAACTACTCTCAAGGGGGCGTTATACCAAGCGTTAAGTCATCACCTCGATAAAAGCTGCGGGAAACGAATAAAGGGGTGAAAATGTACTTACGTAAAGTTGAGGGGCCACGGTCGGTTTTATTACCGGATGGCACGACGATGACCCGTGCCGATCTACCGCCAGCTGAAACCCGACGTTGGGTTGCATCACGCAAGGCTGCAGTGGTGCGGGCCGTCGCCGCGGGGCTTATTTCGCAGAAAGAAGCGTTGGAACGCTATGCTTTGTCGGACGAGGAATTCAGCGAATGGATGACTGCGGTGGCTGAACACGGAGAGGCCGCTTTGAAGGTCACGACGTTACGGCAGTATCGACAACCTTAGGTAGATGCCTGATAACCTTTCCAGTTAGTAACGGGTGATTAACCATTAGCTGGCTAATTGGGGGCACGGAAGAGAGATCGGAGAAACCGAATGCGTGTCTTGCTAGTCGAAGACGACCCTACCACCTCAAAAAGCATCGAACTGATGCTGACCCATGCCAACCTGAACGTGTATGCAACGGATCTAGGGGAGGAAGGGATCGATTTGGCCAAGCTTTATGATTACGATCTTATTCTGCTTGATCTGAATCTGCCGGATATGAATGGACACGAGGTGCTGCGACAGTTGCGCCTTAGCCGAATTGATACGCCTATATTGATCCTCTCAGGGGACGATGGGACAGAAAGCAAGCTAAAAGGCTTTGGCTTTGGCGCAGATGATTATTTGACCAAGCCCTTCCACCGCGAAGAACTCGTGGCGCGTATTCATGCCATCATTCGCCGATCAAAAGGTCACGCGCAATCGGTGATCAAAACCGGCCGGGTGGCTGTCAATTTGGATGCAAAGACTGTCGATGTAGGTGGAACCACCGTTCACCTGACAGGCAAGGAGTATCAGATGTTGGAGTTGTTGAGCCTGCGTAAGGGAACGACTCTGACAAAGGAAATGTTCCTCAACCATCTTTATGGCGGCATGGATGAGCCTGAGTTGAAAATCATCGACGTGTTTATCTGCAAATTGCGGAAAAAACTCAGCGAGGCGACCGATGGTGAAAGCTACATCGAGACGGTGTGGGGGCGTGGTTATGTCCTCAGAGACCCTGAGCCGGCCATTGATGAAGAAAAGGTCGCGGTGAATGCGTGATCAGATTCATCTAAAGTAATTTGCGCGGGCGTTGGTCCGCCCGTTGTTGCCAAGGATGACAATGTGTTGTCGTTGGCTGTCTGATCTACGCATTCGCGCGCCAAGGTGTTGCTGGTTGTGGGGGTGCAAAGCCGAAACACAGTGGACCTCGGCATTTTGCGTGCATAAGAATAACACCTGCGTCAATCGACGCCCACAGGCTCAAGAGGCGCGGGTGTGAATACCAAACAGCAAATCGTTTACCCGAAGACCATGGACACCCCCGTCGAACAGCTTTCGGCGGAGGATGCGGCAATAGAGCTGCGATGGCTGGCCGCTGAGATTGGCAAGGCCAACATTGCCTACCACCGTGACGATGCACCGGATATCAGCGATGCCGAATACGACACGCTGAAACGGCGTAACGCATCTGTCGAAGCTGCATTTCCTGCCCTGAAGCGCGCCGACAGCCCGACGGATCAGGTGGGTGCTGTGGTTGCTGATGGGTTTGGCAAGGTCCGGCACGCTGTGCGGATGCTGTCGCTGTCCAATGCGTTTGACGACGATGATATCGTGGATTTCGACGCGCGTATCCGCAGATACCTTGGGCTGGCTGATGATGCTCCGTTGCAATACACGGCTGAACCCAAGATTGACGGACTTTCACTATCGCTTAGGTATGAGAACGGCGTGCTGATGCAAGCCGCGACCCGTGGTGACGGGGCTGTTGGTGAAAACGTGACCGCAAATGCCAAGACGATTTCGGACGTTCCCGAAACCTTGCACGGCGAACTGGATATTCTGGAGGTGCGTGGCGAGGTTTACATGAGCCATGATGATTTTGCGGATCTCAACAAGCGGCAAGAGGCGGCTGGTGGCAAGACGTTTGCCAATCCACGAAATGCCGCTGCTGGATCGCTCAGGCAGTTGGATGCAAGCATTACCAAATCCCGCCCGCTGCGTTTTTTTGCATATGCTTGGGGCCAGCTTTCGGTGCCGTTGGCGGATACGCAATCAGGGTCGATTCAAAGGCTTGCTGAGCTGGGCTTTACGACCAATGAACTGACCGCGACCTGCGCAGGTCCGGCTGAGATGGTCGCCCGTTACGGGATGATTGAGAAAAGACGTGCGACGCTGGGCTATGATATCGACGGTGTCGTTTACAAGGTTGATGATCTTGATCTGCAGCGGCGCTTGGGGTTTCGGTCCACCACGCCGCGATGGGCGATTGCTCATAAGTTTCCTGCGGAATTGGCCTGGACCACGCTTGATGCCATCGACATTCAGGTTGGGCGGACGGGGGCACTTTCGCCTGTCGCACGGCTGACGCCGGTCACGGTTGGCGGGGTGGTCGTCTCAAACGCGACGCTGCACAATGAGGATTATATCGTGGGCCTGGGCGGTGATGGCCAACCGATCCGCGAAGGGCGCGACATTCGTATTGGTGATTGGGTACAGGTGTATCGCGCGGGTGATGTGATCCCGAAAATCAAGGATGTGGATCTGAAACGGCGGCCTTTGGATGCAAAGCCATATCAGTTTCCCGATACGTGTCCCCAATGTGGGTCGGACGCCGTTAGAGAAGAGGGGGACGCTGTTAGGCGCTGTACCGGGGGGCTCATTTGTCCGGCGCAAGCTGTTGAAAAGCTAAAGCACTTCGTATCACGGGCCGCCTTTGATATTGAAGGTTTGGGTGCCAAGCAGGTTGAACAGTTCTACGCGGATGGCTGGATCGAAACGCCTGCAGATATCTTTACCTTGAAAGAACGGTTCGGGGTGGGGATGCAGCAGCTCAAAAACCGCGAGGGTTGGGGTGATAAGAGCGCGAATAACCTCTTTGATGCCATTGACAATAAACGAAAAATCTCACTGCATCGGCTGATTTTTTCGCTCGGCATTCGCCATGTGGGAGAGTCAGCTGCGACCACATTGGCCAATCACTATACGTCATGGGTCGCGTTTGAGGATGCCATGACCAATGCCGAAATAGGTGAAGGCGATATCTGGGACGATTTGATCGGTATCGATGGTGTTGGCGCGATTTTGGCGACCTCTGTCATCACCACGATGCAGCAAGACGCTGAGCGAGCGTCAATAGATCGTCTGGTTGCACAATTGGATGTTCAGGATGCCGAGGCAGTGGCGACGGACAGCCCGGTCGCGGGCAAAACGGTCGTTTTCACCGGGACTTTGGAAAAGATGACGCGAGCGGAGGCAAAGGCGCGTGCAGAGAGCCTTGGCGCGAAAGTGTCCGGTTCGGTCAGTGCCAAAACAGATATTCTTATCGCTGGGCCGGGTGCGGGGTCAAAGGCCACCAAGGCGGCCAGTTTGGGTGTCGAGACGATTGACGAAGACGCTTGGCTGGCCCTGATCGGGGACGCATGAGCACCCGGCCCGAAGTTCTGTTTCCGCTCTTTGCGGCGCTTACGAAACTGGACGGGATCGGGCCGAAAACAGCACAGACGCTGGAACAGGCGGGGGTTGAAAAGCCGCGCGATGTGCTGATGACTTTGCCCCATAGCGGGATCGACCGGCAAAGACGTGCAAGCGTTCGCGATGTTGTGCCGCCCGCAACCGCTACTGTCGAGGTGACGATTGGCCAGCATTATCCGCCAAAGTCACGCGGCCGCCCGTATCGGGTGCAGGTGACGGATACGCAGACATCGTTTCAGTTGGTATTTTTTCACGCCAAGGGGGACTATTTGCAGCGGCTTTTGCCGACGGGGCAAAAGCGGTTGGTGTCCGGCAAGGTTGAACTGTTCGACGGGATTGCGCAGATGGTGCACCCCGATCATGTTCTGCCGCTGGCCGAGGCCGATAATATTCCGGCGTTTGAACCGGTCTATCCGCTGCATGCCGGGATTTCACAAAAACTGATGTGGAAAGCGACCCGGTCCGCCCTGGAAATGGCCCCGGATCTGGCTGAATGGATCGACCCCGCGTTGAAAGAACGCGAAGGTTGGCCGGATTGGTTGGCAGCATTGGAAAATGTGCATACGCCCAATGCGAACACGGATTTGTCGCCGGATGATCTTGCGAGACAGCGTTTGGCCTATGACGAATTGCTTGCGCATCAGATTACCCTGGCCCTGGCGCGTGCGGTAGTTCGGCGGGCGAAAGGAACCCCATCGCGAGGGACAGGGGCCTTGCGTGAGAAGGTTTTGGGCGCTTTGCCATACGCGCCAACGGGTGCGCAGACCCGCGCCGTTTCAGAGATGGTCGAGGATTTGGCCACTGATCTGCGGATGAACCGATTGCTGCAAGGGGATGTTGGATCGGGCAAGACCTTGGTGGCCTTTATGGCGCTGCTGACGGTGGTCGAGGCGGGCGGGCAGGGCGTCATGATGGCCCCGACCGAGATTTTGGCGCGTCAGCATCTTGATGGCTTGCAGCCTTTGGCGGAAAGCGCGGGTGTCATGCTAGAGATTCTGACTGGCCGTGATAAAGGGGCCGAGCGCGCACGCAAGCTGGCCGCGCTGGCAACGGGTGAGATTGATATTCTGGTCGGGACCCATGCAGTTTTCCAAAAGGACGTGGATTTTCATGATCTTCGCTTGGCGGTGATTGATGAACAGCACCGCTTCGGTGTGGCCCAGCGGATGGAGCTGGGTGCGAAGGGGCATGCCGTAGATGTGCTGGTGATGACAGCGACTCCGATCCCGCGCTCGCTTGCACTGGCCCAATATGGCGACATGGATGTGTCGGTGCTGGACGAAAAGCCACCGGGTAGAACGCCGGTGCAGACTGCTTTGGTGTCGACTGGGCGGATGGATGAGGTCGTGGAAAAACTGCGCCATGCAGTAGCTGAAGGATGCCAAGCTTACTGGGTCTGCCCATTGGTCGAGGAGAGCGAGGTCGTCGATATGACGGCGGCGGAAGAACGGTTCAAACGTTTGCGCACAGCATTGGGAGAGGGCGTTGTTGGGCTAGTCCATGGTCAAATGCCGTCGGCGGATAAGGATGCCGCGATGGCCCGGTTCGTCGCGGGTGAGACCAAGGTTCTGGTCGCAACGACAGTGATCGAGGTTGGCGTCAATGTGCCCAATGCCTCGATCATGGTGATTGAAAGGGCAGAGAGTTTCGGTCTGGCCCAATTGCATCAGTTGCGGGGCAGGGTGGGACGCGGCGCTGCGGCCTCGACCTCTTTGCTGATGTATCAGGCGCCGTTAACAGAAAGTGGGCGGCGGCGGTTGGAGATTTTGCGTGAAACCGAAGACGGGTTTCGCATTTCAGAGGAAGATTTGGCGATGCGGGGCGCCGGTGATGTGATCGGAACCGCCCAATCAGGTCTGCCGCGGTTTCGGATTGCCGATCTGGAAAGGCAGGGGGCGCTGATGGCGCTGGCGCAATCGGATGCGCGTAAGCTGTTGCATGACGATCCGACCCTTGAAAGCCCACGCGGAAAGGCCGCGCGTGTTCTGCTTTGGCTGATGGAGCAGGACAAAGCAATCCGTTTGATTTCAGTCGGTTAAGTGCCGTTGGAACAGAATGTTCGCAAATGTTCTTAAAAAGTTCTTTACACTGCGTTAACGATATGAGAACAAAGTGGCAACAGAACGTTAGGAGAACATCATGGCTCAGGAAATCAAATCCGTTATCGACCGGTCTCGCGATACGATTTTGGCAGATGCCCTTGGTGTTGCTGCACTCGTTGTTATGCTTTTCGTCGGATTGGCTTTGCCTGGCCTTATCTGACCTCCCTGGCGGTTGCGGTCCGGTCCATCACATTGCCCTGTCCCAAACTCGCAATGCGTAAGACCTGCCTGTCTGATGTCCCATAACGGGGTTTTGCCTCCCCAACTGGAACGCCGGACCGGACCCATCGCCTGCCACTGCCGCCGCCATCCCATCCCGGATGTGCGGCGGTTTTTTTATGCCGTGGCTTTTTTGGCCTCTAAGGCATCAAGCGTCGCGTCGAAGGTAAGTAGGATAGAGGCATGCCGGTTCTTGTAGTCCTTTGCTGGGTATAGAACTTCCAATTCGTTAAAGGGTTCTTTGGGTACAGGCCCGTCCTCTTTCAGCATCGCATAAAGCTCATCCCGGCCTTGCTGAACTTGCGCCCTGGTCAACCCGACGATCTGCGCGCCAATGACCGCTGCGGCAGCCTGACCCAAGGCGCAGGCTTTTACTTCCTGTCCATAGTCCGCGATCACGCCATCTTTTAGTATGATGTCCACGGTGACGGTCGAGCCGCACAGAGGGGAACGTTTCTTGGCTGTCGCGGTTGGGCTCTCCAACCGCTCGGTGCGGGGCATATTCGTCGTCAGCTCCAGAATTCGACTGGAGTAGAGCTTGATCATATCTGTTTCTGCCGACATGGGGTTTGCCCTTTCGCTTCCTGCTTCGTAGATAGTGCGCAGTGCCGCGCTTGCAAAGGTTTTTCAGATGCCCTTCGATACCGCCAGTTTAACCTATAATGACGCGGGTTTGATTCCCGCCATCGCACAAGATGCCGCATCGGGGGAGGTTCTGATGATGGCGTGGATGAATGCGGAAAGCGTGGCCAAGACGTTGGAAACAGGGCAGGTCACGTACTGGTCCCGTTCCCGACAGGAGTTTTGGGTCAAGGGAGCGACCAGTGGAAACACGCAATCCTTGGTGGATTTCAGGGTCGATTGCGACAGGGACTGTCTGTTGATCGAGGTGAACCAGACCGGGCCAGCCTGCCACACCGGCCGGCGGACCTGTTTTTATACGGCTGTGCGGAACGGGGACGAGGTGGAGATTGAAAAACCTATGTCTGAGGAAGGCCCACCATCTGCCTGATATCATTGGGTGTTGCGCCTTCGGCCCTATATTTGGCGAGAGCCTTGGACCGGTCGACTTTGGCAAGGCGTCTGCCCCGGTCGTCGGTGATCAGACGGTGGTGGTGGTATGTTGGGGTTGGAAGGTCGAGCAGACGTTGCAGCAGCACCTGCACCGGAGTCAGCGGCCATAGATCCTGACCGCGAATGATATGCGTGATGCCCTGCAATCCGTCATCGTGGACGCAAGCCAGATGATAGGCCGGATCGCCGGTATCCTTGCGACGCAGAACGATATCACCGGTGCGGGTCTCAAGGTCTTCCGCCGAAACGAAGTGGGTGGTTTGGTCCGAGCCTGCATTTTCAATGAATGATGGTTTGGTCTTAATCTGGGTAAGGCCCGCCGCGATATTCAGCCGCAGGGCGTCTCCGGGCTGTGCGTCGGCCATCGACCTGTGCCGACAGATACCGGGATAGACGAAACCATCATGTCCCGTTTCAGCCCCAGCATCTTGAATGATGCGTCTTGTGCAGGAACACGGATAGATCAGTCCACGCTTGGCCAGATTGTTGAGGGCTTTGTCATAGTCGGCGTAGTGATCCGACTGTCGTCTGACCGGTTGTTCCCAGCTCATCCCGAGCCATGCCAGATCGTCATATATGGCCTGTTCATATTCGGGCCTGACGCGTGTGCTGTCGGTATCTTCAATCCGCAGTAAAAAGGTTCCATCAGCTACAATTGCCTGCTCGTGCGCGAGGATCGCTGAATAGGCGTGCCCAAGATGCAGTGGCCCGGTGGGTGACGGTGCGAAACGGGTGATCAAGCGGCGTCTTTTGCAGAATGTCCGAGCCAAGCCTGCCAATTGGCCTTGGCCCGGTCCGTATATGCTTTGTACCGGTCCTTGCGTCCGCGCCGACCGCCTTTGACGCCCTCGATTGGGGGGAACAGACCGAAATTGACGTTCATGGGCTGGAATGTCTTCGCCTCGGCCCCACCGGTGATATGGGTTACAAGGGCGCCCATGGCCGTCGTTTCGGGGACTGGTGCAAGTGTTTTGCCTGTCATTTCAGCCGTAGCCATACGCCCGGCCAGAAGCCCCATGGCCGCACTTTCGACATAGCCCTCGACCCCCGTAATCTGCCCAGCGAACCGGATGTTGGGACGTGAGCGCAGCCGCATTTGGTCGTCCAGCAGCGTTGGCGAGTTGATGAAGGTGTTGCGGTGGATGCCGCCCAAACGGGCAAAATCGGCATCAGAAAGGCCAGGAATCATTTTGAAAACAGACTTCTGCGCGCCGTATTTCATCTTGGTCTGGAAGCCGACGATGTTAAAGAGCGTCCCAAGTGCGTTGTCTCTGCGTAGTTGTACAACGGCGTAGGGTTTGTTGCCCGGATCATGTAAGTTGGTGAGGCCGACAGGCTTCATCGGTCCGAAACGCAGGGTTTCGCGGCCGCGTTCTGCCATAACTTCGATCGGAAGACAGCCGTCAAAGTAGCCCGCGGTTTCGCCTTCCTTGAACTCGGTCTTTTCCGCGGCCAGCAGGGCATCGATGAATGCTTCGTACTCGTCCTTTGTCATGGGGCAATTGAGATACGCGGTACGCTCTTCCTCAGTCTCGCCCTTGTCGTAGCGCGATTGCATCCAAGCGGTGTCCATGTCGATGCTGTCGGCATAGACGATGGGTGCGATGGCGTCGAAAAAGGCGAGTGCTTCGGTGCCTGTTTCACTTTGGATGGCCTCGGCCAGTGGGCCAGAAGTCAACGGACCGGTGGCGATAATCCAGTGGCCATTGTCGGGTAGGGTGGTGATCTCATCGTATGAGACGGTGATGTTTGGGTGTGCTTTCAACGCGGCGGTGACGCTTTCGGCGAAGGGGTCACGGTCCACGGCCAGCGCGCCGCCAGCGGGCAGGCGGTGTTTGTAGGCAGTCTGCATGATCAGCCCGTCCGCTTGGACCATTTCCCAATGCAGCAGACCGACAGCGTTCTGTTCATGATCATCAGAGCGGAAGGAATTGGAGCACACCATCTCACCCAGGTTCCCGGTACGATGGGCGAAGGTTTCTACCTTGGGGCGCATCTCGTGGATGATGACCTTCAGGCCAGCGTTCGCGGCTTGCCATGCAGCCTCTGACCCGGCCATGCCGCCGCCGATGATGTTGAGGGTGTTTTCCATGTGGCGGATGTAATGTGGGGTGGCGTAAAAGAAAAGACCCGCAGCAAATGCTGCGGGTCTTTTGGGGTAAACGCGATCGGTGCGTCTTATTCAGAAGATGCCCAGTAGGGTGCGGTTATCGGTAAATGTGCCACCTTTTGGACCAAAGTTATAGTTGAGGCTGAAACCGACATAGGTCTGTGGGTCTTCAGCAACGATATCGGTATCGCCTTCTTCACCGGAAAGACCGAGGCGACCAAGTGATCCAGTCAGGCCGATACCGTTTGAGAAGTCATACCCGGCATGAAACGCGTAGTTTGTACGGCGTCCTTCGATAAACGATCCGGTATCGGTGACAAAAATACTGACTGGCGAAAAGGCGTCGTAGGAAAAACCACCATTCCAGCCTTGGCCACGCCCAAACTCGATGCTAAAGCCACCGAAAGTGTATTCTTCGTCCCCAAACTCAAGATCTGTTATGCCGTAGTAAACATCAAATTTGGAGGACTGCGTGAGTGCTCCAAACTCCAAGCCAACCACATTTACGTTGTCATCGATATCGTCGGTTGATTCTGTGCCGGCAAATACACCAATTGCGGTGTTTGGTGACGGCAGGTACATACCGTGTACCGTTATACTGGTACTCGTAATATCTTCCACCGAAGTGCCAAGATCATCACCAACAATTGCGTAGTATCCGAGGCTCGCGCCCAAAGCGAATTGCTCGGTGATGCCGACTTCCGCCGTGCCTTTTAGTGTTCCCTGACCAAGTTCCCGACCGTCTTCGGCGATCGCGATGGAACCCCATTCCGCAGAAACTCCATTCAACTGAATGTTTTGCGCATTTACTGGCGTTGTTGCTGCGGTCGCCAGAAGTACCGCGATAAGCGTTTTGTAGCCCATTTTCTTAACCTGCTCGTTAACGTTTTGATAACTCTCCTTACGATTGATTGGTCGACCGGGCCATTGAGGGAATTGTGGCAAATTTATGGTGTTCTATTTTGATCACGGTGAGTTTGCTAAAGGAGCCCTGCCGTTGGGGCAGGGCCTTAAGTCTTGTTTATAAAGGCTCAGGCAGCTTAGCCACCTGGAACGATGTCGTACAGACTGCGGGTTCCGAAGGTGGTCCCATTACCCGCGCCAAAGTTGATTTTTGCACCAACGCCGATGAAGTTTTCATCAGTATCAACGTCACCGGCGGTGAAGTATGCTCTACCAACCGTTGCATAAAAACTTGGCCCGGAGTCCAGGACGTATTCGCCACCAATCGCGATCTTGGAAGTATCGAGATCGGCATCGTCGAGCGAGACAAGATCGTAAGAAGCCATTACCCCAAAACCGCTAGCAATCGGATAGTTGCCGGACACGCCAAAATAGGTCGCGGTGTCGTCATCATCTTCGCCGCGGCCCAGATACGCCTCAGCCGTGGCTGCGCCGAAGCCCATCTTGCCTTCAACGCCGTAGTTGGTCAGTTCGCCATCGTCGTACCGGTCCTGGCCCAAATAGCCGCCAGCGACGATCCCGTTGCCGACATCGTAGATGCCGTGCAGCGTGTAGTTCCAGTTATTGCCGTCCACATCTTCAAAGCTGTAGGTGGCAATATTCGCACCGAAACTGATGCTGTTGGTAATAGCGTATTCGAGACCGCCGAAGTAATTAACCGAGCCAAGCTGGTCATTGTCGGAGTAGTTTTCGTAGTCGATACCAAGTGTTCCGCCCGAGAAACCTTGGGCCTGAACCATTGATGTGCCTGCTGCGACGATACCCGCCGCCATAATTGTTTTATAAAGCATTTTTCCGCCTTTTATCGTTGACTGCCCGGCCTGTTTTTTATTGGCCTTGATTGCCCAACGGGGCCAGGTTTTCTGCGTTGGGCTTATTCCTCTACTTCTGTTTCCGTGTCCCCTTGATCTGCGATCCATGCCACGCTGACCACGGTTTCGTTTTTTCCGGTGTCAAAGACTTTCACGCCGCCTGCACCGCGTGACCGGAACGAAATGCCGTCAACCGGCACCCGGATTGATTGACCTGTGGAGGTAACGAGCATGATTTGATCCGATAAATCAACAGGAAAGGAGGTCACGAGCGGCCCGCCGCGCATGGCTTTGTCCATCGCTGCGACCCCCATACCGCCGCGTCCGCGCACGGGGTAGTCATGACTGGACGAGAGTTTGCCGGAACCCTTTGCGGTGATCGTCAGGATCAGGTTTTCTGCCGCCGACATTTCGGCATAGCGTTCCTGATTGATCTGACCGGGGGCGGCTTCTTCGTCCTCGTTTTCTGCGTCATCGGTCAAACCTGCCATGGCGCGGCGCATTTTGAGATAAGCGGCCCGTTCTTCGGCTTCTGCGCGGAAGTGTCGGATGATCGACATCGATACGACCTTGTCGTCGCCTTGCAATTTGATGCCGCGTACGCCGACAGAGCTGCGCGAGTTGAAGATGCGAACGTCTGTGGCCGGAAAGCGGATAGCGCGACCGGAATCCGTGACCAACATCACGTCGTCATCGTTGGATGCGATGCGCGCATTGATCAGGATTGTATCTTCGTGTTCGCCTTCAAACTTCATGGCAATCTTACCGTTCCGCATGACATTTGTGAAGTCTGACAGCTTGTTACGACGCACAGTTCCAGCAGAGGTTGAGAAGACCACTTGCAGGTCATCCCATTCATCTTCTGGCCGATCCACGGGCATGATTGCCGCGATGGATACACCGGTCGGGATAGGAAGAATGTTCACGATAGCCTTGCCTTTGGCTGTCCGGCTGCCCAGTGGCAGGCGCCAGGTTTTCAGCTTGTAGACCATACCATCGGTCGTGAAGAACAATAGTTGCGTGTGGGTGTTGGCGACGAAGAGAGTGGTTACCACATCCTCTTCCTTGGTCGCCATCGACGACAGACCTTTGCCGCCGCGCCGCTGTGCCCGGAAATCGGCGAGTGCTGTCCGCTTGATATAGCCGCCCGAGGTGACGGTCACGACCATGTCCTCTTTCTCGATCAGGTCCTCGTCGTCCATATCGCCCGCCCAATCGATGATCTCGGTGCGGCGGGGGACGGCGAAGAGTTCGCGGACCTCATTAAGTTCGTCCCGGATAATCTGCATGATCCGGTCTCGAGAGCCAAGAATTTCGAGGTATTCCCGTATCTTACCAGCGAGTTCTTGCAGCTCGTCAGTGACTTCCTTGACCCCGATCTGCGTTAGGCGCTGCAGGCGGAGCTCAAGTATGGCGCGGGCCTGGGTTTCGGACAGATTGTAGGTGCCATCTTCGTTAGCTGTATGGGTCGGATCGTCGATCAGCTTGATGTATTCGAGAATGTCTTGTGCGGGCCACTTTCGTGTCATCAGCTTTTCGCGGGCCGTTGCGGCGTCTGCGGATGACCGGATGGTGGCCACGACCTCATCGATATTGGTGACAGCCACAGCGAGCCCGCAAAGAACGTGAGCGCGTTCGCGGGCTTTGCGCAATTCGAAAGCGGTACGACGGGCGACGACCTCTTCGCGGAAATCCACAAAGGCCGTGAGGAAAGCGCGCAATGTAAGTTGTTCCGGTCTGCCGCCGTTCAGGGCCAGCATGTTGCAGCCAAAATAGGTTTGCATCGGTGTGAAGCGGAAAAGCTGGTTCAGCACAACCTCTGCTGTGGCATCGCGTTTGAGTTCCACGACCACACGGACCCCGTGCCTGTCGGATTCGTCCTGCACATGGGAGATGCCTTCGATCCGTTTGTCGCGCGCCGCCTCAGCGATGCGGTCGATCATGACCGATTTGTTTACCTGATAGGGGATCTCGTCGATGACAATGGCGTAACGGTCCTTGCGGATTTCTTCGGTGTGGGTTCTGGCCCGGATCACGACCGAGCCGCGCCCCTCCAGATACGCCTTACGTGCACCGGCACGTCCAAGGATGATTCCGCCTGTGGGGAAATCGGGCGCTGGAATGTATTCGATCAGTTCTTCGGAGGACAGGTCTGGGTTGTCGATCAATGCAAGCGTAGCGTCGATCACTTCGCCTAGGTTATGGGGTGGAATGTTGGTGGCCATACCGACCGCGATGCCGCCCGCGCCGTTGACCAGCATATTGGGAAAGCGGGCTGGCAGGACGGTGGGTTCACGGTCTTTGCCGTCATAATTGTCTTGAAAATCAACGGTGTCTTTGTCGATATCAGCCAGCAGATAGCTGGCCGGTTTGTCCATGCGCACTTCGGTGTAACGCATCGCCGCGGCCCGGTCGCCATCCATGGAGCCAAAGTTGCCCTGACCATCGAGTAGCACCAGAGACATCGAGAAATCCTGTGCCATCCGCACCAGCGCGTCGTAGATAGCACTGTCGCCGTGGGGGTGGTACTTCCCCATAACGTCACCGACGGGACGGGCGGATTTGCGATAAGATTTGTCAGGCGTGTTGCCGCTATCGTTCATCCCGTAAAGTATGCGCCGATGCACAGGTTTCAGGCCGTCGCGCAGATCGGGAATGGCGCGAGAGACGATGACGCTCATCGCGTAATCAAGGTAGCTGGTCTTCAGCTCGTTTTCGATGGTGATCGACGGTCCGTCATAGGCGGGACGTTCTGGCGGGATTTCACCTTCGTTTTCAGGAGATTCTGGGGTGTCGCTCACGTTGTCCGCCTGCTGTTTTTATAGCTGCTATATTTCGTTGTGAGTACATTACCAGACACTTGATATTGGGCGCAATGGGAGATGCCACCACCTGTTGTCAGCCGCTACATCACGCTGCTAATGAACTGTTTTTGTTGACAAAGTTTGCCCTTTCGCAATCATTTTTTGTAATAATGATACCTGAAAGGAGCAGTCATGCAGTCAGAGACGGAATTGATGATGAAAGGATATGGGCTGACCACGGCGGAAATGTTCTATCACATGCCCGATCACCCACATGTTTTGAACACCTTTGTCTGGCAGGACTATGACCTTGCACCCGATCACGACAGGCTGTTGAAATTTATAGGTTTTTGGCAGGAAGAACTGGATGGACCGCTTCATTCTGTCCGCTTCGTCCATCGCAAGATGATTGGTGCAGGTGAGTGGCGACATGTAACGGGGGAGTTTCATTATCACTGAGGGGAAGGGGTAGATATCGCATTTGCTCAAGGATGGTGTACAGATAGCTAAAGGATCGTGGAGTTATCCTGCTGTGTGGTATTGCTGCCATCCATGTCGTTCCGTCCGCTATGTGGACAGAGCTGCCATTCGGCTCTTCCAAACTCAGAAAGCCCCTCGCAAATAAACCTGTTCTTGACAACATAGTGTCTCGGACTGAAGGCTGGTACATCGGACCAGGGTTCTACGGAGATGGCATGTGTTCCAGATAGTTTTTCTTTTTTTAATGTTTGGCATACCGGCGTGCACAGTCCTAGCCATGCGGTTCTCGACGATTTACATAGTAAGAAGATTAGTTTGGATACCCGCTATAATGCTGTTTTTAAGCATATCCTTGAGTGTCATTGACAACGCATGTGAAGGCGACGGATTCAAATTGAGTTGGATAAACTGCCAACCGAGCGTGTTGAATCAATTCGCCAATACTGCCGCCGGTATTTTGTACATCAACGCCTTTTTGGTTTTGCTTCTGGCACCAGCACTCACCATTTTGACCGTGGTTGAATATGTCAGGTGGAAATCCCGTATTTCCGTTGAATAGCGAAAGCGGCTCTGTTCAATCTGGGCTCAAACTCAACACTCGTCAAAACGCAGCCATCATCCCGCCCGTTTTAACATTCCAAACAGATCGCGTGGATCATCTGGGTCGGCGATCAGGTCGATGTCGATGTAGTAGGGTGTATTCTGGATCTTTCGGTGCACATAGCGCAAGGCGCTGAAGTCTTCGATAGCAAAGCCAACGCCGTCGAATAGCGTTATTTCATTGGCGCTCTGGCGGCCCTTGGCCTTTCCTGTGATGACTTGCCAAAGCTCTGTCGCGGGATGGTCCGGGTCCATTTGCTGTAGCTCGCCTTCGATCCGGGTTTGTGGTGGGTATTCCACAAACACCGACGACCGCGCAACGATATCGCGGTGCAGTTCCGTCTTGCCCGGGCAGTCGCCGCCGATCGCGTTTATGTGTACGCCGCTGCCGACCATGTTGTCGGTCAGAATGGTCTGCATGTTCTTGTCTGCGGTCGCAGTCGTGATGATGCCCGCACCTTCGATGGCCGCTTCTGGCGTGTCGCAGATGATCAGCTCAAGACCGCTGTCGGCGAGGTTCGCTGCACATTTTGTAGTGGCGGCAGAATCAACATCATAGAGGCGGATGGTTTCAATACCGTTAACCGCCTTTTGCGCGATGCATTGAAACTCGGACTGGGCCCCGTTGCCGATCATGGCCATGCTGCGTGGATTGGGACCGGCAAGATGTTTGGTGGCAACCGCCGACATCGCTGCCGTCCGCAGAGCCGTGAGCATGGTCATTTCCGAAAACAGCACCGGGTAGCCGGTGTCCACATTGGCAAGAACGCCAAAGGCGGTCACGGTTTGCAGACCTTCCTTCATGTTTTTGGGGTGGCCGTTCACGTATTTGAACCCGTATTGGGTCTGGTCCGAAGTTGGCATCAGTTCGATCACACCGATATTGGAATGGCTCGCCACGCGCGGCGTTTTGTCGAACAGCTCCCACCGTGCAAAATCGGCTTCGATCTCGGCGGCCAGGTCGATCATGAATGCTTCTATCCCGATATGGTGCACAAGCTGCATCATGTGATCGACGCTGACAAATGGCACCATGGCCAAGGGTGAGGCGGCCAGTTTCATAATTCTCTCCTTGTTGGGCGATCAAAGACGCGCCGGCCCATAAGTGATGCTGTAAGATCCACCATGAGCGTTGCAGTGCGCCCCCGTTCATCCAGAAATGGGTTCAATTCCACCAGATCGAGGGAGCTGACCAAGCCGCTGTCGCAGAGCATCTCCATGACCAGATGTGCCTCGCGTACTGTGGCGCCGCCTGGGACGGTTGTGCCGACCGCCGGGGCGATGGTCGGGTCAAGAAAATCCACGTCGAGTGAGACGTGCAGGATGCCGTTTGCCGCTGCGACCCGGTCCAGAAATGCCTGAAGCGGGGCTGCGATGCCGCCTTCGTCGATCATCCGCATATCAACAACGGTGACATCATTTTCACGCAGGATTTCGTGTTCGGCCGTATCGACGCTGCGCAGGCCGATCATGCAGATATTGGTCGGGTCCACCTTCGCGGGCAGGTCTGGATAGGCGTCGAAGCCGGGCCGTCCTGTGACGTAACCAACAGGTGTTCCGTGCAGATTGCCGGACCCGGTGGTATCCGGCGTGTGGGTGTCGCTATGGGCATCGAGCCACAGCGCGAAGAAGGGCCGGTCTTGTGATTGCGCATAGGCTGCCATGCCTGCAACCGTGCCAGCGGCCAAGGCATGGTCGCCGCCCATGAAGATGGGCATGCCTTTGGCGGCTGCACTTTGCGCGGCGTTCATGAGCGTTTTCGTCCAGCCGACATTTTCGTCCAGCCGGTAGATTTTTGGGTTGGCTGGGGGGGCTACGCTCACCTTTTCGGGGGAGAGGTTGCCGATGTCTGTCACGTGATGACCAAGCTCGCCAAGCGCCTCTGTTAGGCCCGCGGTGCGATATGCGTCCGGCCCCATCAGGCAGCCTCGAATACGTTGACCGCAGTCAAGTGGGACGCCGACGAGAATGATTTTTCTTTGTGTCATGGCCCTTTGTTGCGCAATTTTGGGGCTGTGATAACGCATCAAATTGCGCAATATGGCTTCAAATTGAACGATACGGGCAAACGCAATGACCAATTTGGATGCTCAGTTGCTGGCAGAGCTGAAACAGGATGGCCGCGCGTCGTTATCGGATCTCGCCGCGACGCTCGGCGTTACGCGCAGTACGGTGCGCACCCGGTTGGAGCGGTTACGCACGAGTGGAGAGATCGTGGGATTTACCGTTCTTACCAAGGCCGATGTACAGGCCGATCCTGTGCGCGGGTTGATGATGTTGGAGATATCCGGTCCCGGAGCGGGGCGTGCGTTTCAGCGCCTGACTGCGATGCCCGGGGTGCGTGCGGCGCACTCGACCAATGGTAAGTGGGATTTGATCGCGGAGGTTGGTGCTGCGACGCTTGAAGAGTTTGACGAAATCCTGTTCGCCATACGCCGCCTGGAGGGTGTCACAAGGTCCGAGACGTCTTTGCTGCTGTCGACCCGGCGCTAAGCATAACGGCCACGATCCAGCCGACCATGAGGTCGAGCGAGAAGATCGCGTTCCAACTGGCCATCGACAGGGTCAGAAACTCCCACGATACCACGTCGCACATGACGACGCGTGGTCCTTCGGCTGCCAGCAGGTCAGCGCCGGATAGGCCTTCCAGCCCGCCTGTCCCTGTGCAGCTTGTCGGGCCTTCCCACCAGTCACGTTCGACCCCTGTGTGGAAAATGCCGATGCCCGCTGTTGTTGCTGCCGCCAGCGCGCCGAGGGCGGGGAGGACGCGACCGGGGATTTTCAAGGCGAGCAGCCCAATGACGATAGCTGCTGCATGTGGCCAGCGTTGCCAGAGGCACATCTCACAGGGGGGGTAGCCCAGCATCTGAAAGATGAATGCGCCCCCCAGCAAAGCGACGGAGCCACCGGTGGCCAGAATAATCATGAGGTTGCGTGTCATAGGACCCCCAACACTGCGAAGCCACCAAGCAGTAATACACAGAAGATAACGAAGACCAACCCAAGGCGCCGTTCGATGAAATCACGAATTGGTTCGCCAAATTTCCAGAGCAAAGCCGCGACAAGGAAAAACCTCAGAGCGCGCGCAATGATTGATGCCACCACGAAGACGGGGAACGATAATTGCGTGACCCCGGATGCGATGGTGATGACTTTGAACGGGAAGGGTGTGACCCCGGCGACGAGGACCGCCCATGCGCCCCATTCGTTGTAAGTCTCTGCGAATTCTGTGAAATATTCAGCTTTGCCGTAGAAATCGAGGATCGGCTGGCCGACGCTTTCCATCAAGGCGAAGCCGATGAAATATCCGAACATGCCACCCAGAACCGATGCAACGGTTGCGACCCCGGCGATCACGAATGCCCGTGATGGACGCGCGATGATCATTGGGATCATCAGGACATCGGGTGGGATGGGGAAGAAGGACGATTCGATAAATGCGACCACGGCCAGCGCCCAGAGGGCGTATGGCGTGCGGGCAAGGGAAATGGTCCAGTCGTAAAGGCTTCGCAGCATCAATGAACTCTCAACAGTTTCAGGGGTTAGGCCATGGCATTGCGGGCGGGTCAAGCGGTTGAAGGCATGTCGTTGCCGCAATGCGGCGAGACTGCGCAACATTCTGACGATTTGGGAACCAAACGTCCAAGAGTGGAAAAATCGTGCCGACCTGATTGACGCCGCATGCGGCCCCGTTTAGAGCAGTCCCACTGGCCGATGTGGCGGAATGGTAGACGCAGGGGATTCAAAATCCCCCGATGGCAACATCGTGAGAGTTCGAGTCTCTCCATCGGCACCAAATTTCCGAATAATGAAACAATGTAATTACCGAATGCTTACCCGCCGGTGCGGGGATTGTTCTTGCGCCAGGCGGCCCAGTCCTCGGGCGTGTCCAGATCCAGCCGCGCGCGGTGACCGGGCAGTTTGGTCAGGTGAGTTTTATGGCGGAGAGGTTTGACCAGAGTTTCGCCGCCGCCATCGCCATGAAGTTTGTTGAATTCGGGGCGCAGGGAGCCGTCGAAGATGATGGGGTGACCCGGTTGGCCGTCCATCGTTGCGCCACGCCAGATGAGGTGGTTTGGGTGCTGGTGGTGTGCGTCGAGTATCGCATCGATATCGCTTGTTTGCAGATCGACCAGATCCCCGAGGATCATCATGAAGGTTGCTCCGGGCAGTTGTGCGACTGCCCCGCGCATGGTGCCCGACATACCTTCTGCCGCTTCGGGCACGATGAGCAGGCTAGCGTCAAGATCGCTGATTGCTGCCGCTCTGGGATGGTCAAGATGGGGTAGGGCGACAAACACCGGATGGCCTGATGCTGTCGCCCGTTTTACTTGCAGCCTGATAAGAGGCTCGCCCCCGACATCTTCCATCAGTTTATCCGCGCCACGCATCCGTGTGGAGCTGCCGGCAGCGAGGATCAGTATCGGAATCACGGGCGCATGACCCATTGAATTTAAGGGATAATCCGTGTGTATTTTGAGCCTTCGATCGATGCGCCAAGGCGCAGGCCGGTTTGACCGAAGACGACTGCGATCACCGGTGAAAGTGAAGTTGTGGTTTCGGCCCGCAGCACTTCGCCCTGATTATTGATGGCGTATTCGATGTCTGCACCAGCGGCCCAACCGGGCGATTGACGAAACTCCATTAATGCGTCCGGCGTCATGAAAAACAGCACATGGCTGTATTGCTGTGCGCCGATTTGCAGCCCTGCGCTGCCCGACGTGGCGGAATAATAGTCCACCGTCGCTCCGCCGACCCGCAATGCGCCGCGCCCGTAGGAGCCGCCTAGACCCAATCCAGCTTCGGTCACCAGAGGCATGACCAGCATGCCGGATGATCGGTTCGAAAGGTCTCGTGTGCCGGGGTATTGCTGGTACATGAACTCAAGCGTGCTATCGACGCGTGCGTCGATTGTTGCAGCACCTGCGCCGCCGATGCCGTTTCCGCATGCCGCCAATGTGCTTGCTGCCAGTGTGCCAAGCGCAAAACTGCGCCTTGATAGATTACTCATCTCTTGATCCGCCTTGTGCCTCAGTCGGGCGACTGTTGTCGCCTCTTATATCTTAATTATAGGCAATGTTTCGCAGCCTGTCACGTGCGGTCTGAAGCGTTGCGTTGGTCCCCACCGTAGGGTGGCAAGGCCAAAGGGCTGCGAATCCGGGTTAATATCAATTATTGCGGGTGTTTGCGACGTCTGCGCAGCGTCGGGCAGGCGTCGGCAAAGCGTATGGCACTTTGGCGGAACAACTGGGGCTTAATACAGCGTGCGCTGGCCTAACGAGTGCCAGCTGCCCCGCCCCAAATTAGTTCATTGGTGCTAACAAATCGGGGTTAATAATAAGATTACGGACCCCGTGGGCATGATCTTCTTCAAAGACGTTGTCACCCAGCCAAACACCGACGGAATTAATATCGACCTTGGCGACCTCTGGCCGGACACTCCACGTCACTTTATAGGGTGATCCTTCTTCGTTATAGGCCGGGCCGGTGGTGGACCCTTCATAGGTTAACGGCGTCCCGGTATCGGTCGGAATATTGACGGCTTGGGGTCGGCCGTTGATGTCTTCTATTTGAGAGAGTTCGTTAAAGTTTAGCGCATTCTCGTCATTCACCAGCACAAGCACCTGCGCCTCGACGCGGAGTTGCGGGTTCACGGTCGCATCATTGAAGCACGAGCCCAAAGTCGGTCCCGGCTCTACTTCGGCAGTTGTATACACGTAGTGTACTTCGATCGTGTCACCGGGTTCGAGATCGCCAGCTTCGCCCGTGACGATGGGTTCATCGGTTGGTGTGAGTTCAGCATCCGTCAGGTCGCCGTCATAGATATAGCCGGTGCCAGCGCCTTCGCCGTTACCATTCCCTGCATAAGTGGTGAATTCGCCGCCCTTGTGTTCGGCGTTTTCGTGGAAATGGATATCGCACAGGTTCATTTCTGCGAAGGGTGGGGCGGTGCCAAAGACGCGTGTATTGGCACCGCCGGTGTTGGCGAGATCGCGGGGTGCTTGGGGACCAAACCCTTTTCCTTGTGTGGCGGCTGCCAAGGCGGCCCGCTGTTCGGCAATGACGTCATCGGGCGTGGCACTATCCTGTGCAACTGCCAAGTGGGTTCCGACGATGAGAGTTAGCAACGCTCCTGAGAGTATAAAACGTGAGTGGTTCATTGTTGCGTACCTTTCGTTGATGGGCCGAGCAGATTGCTGATTTCGGCAATGCCTAGATAGGTAACAACGGCGAGAGGTCTATTGCCCAATTCATCAAGTTTTGCTGCTCGGCCAAATGTTGCACATGCAACTTGTCCAAAGAGGTCATGCATGGCCGAAATGGACCAAGGTCTTCTGGCGCAGTGGTACAACTGAACTTTCTGAGGATCACTTGTTGTCGGCGAAGACTTCCTTGGCGGTGAATAATCCATTCAGTGCTGCCGGAAAACCGGCATAGACGGCCATTTGCATGATGACTTCTGTGATTTCCTTTTGGGTGAGGCCGACATTTAACCCGGCTTCGATATGCACTTTCAGCTGGGGTTGTGGATGGCCCAGTGCGGTCAAAGCGGCGATGGTTGCGATTTCGCGATCCCGGACGTTCAGGGCGTCACGGGCGTAGATATCGCCGAAGGGGAATTCGATCACGTATTTCGCAAAGTCGGGCGCGATGTCCTGCAGCGCGTCGATCACCTTTTGGCCTGCTTCGCCGTCGATCTCGGCCAGTTTGCGCAGGCCGCGTTCGTATCTGGATTCGGGTGTGTCGGTCATGGTCGTTCCTTATTGGAGGCGGCAGACGCGGTTGCGTTTGCCGATTGGGCGGAAACCTGGATGGAACGTGTTAATGAACCCGGTGTCGGGTCTACTGAGTGTCAGCTACGCCCGTCGGGCAGGCTGATTTGGGCGACCTGTTCGGCGATCGGGTCGGTGGAAAGCGGGTGCAGGTCCGCCTCGTAGCTCGATGGATTGCTGACCGGCGTCCATTCACCGTTGCGGTAAACTTCGAGGCCTTTGAACTTTGCCTTGTAGCCCATCTTGGGGCTGCCGGGCACCCAGTAGCCCAGGTAGACGTAAGGAAGCCCCAATTCCCGCGCAATCGCGATGTGGTCTAATATGACGTATGTCCCCAGCGACAGCTTTTCCAGATCCGGGTCGAAAAATGAATAGACCATCGACAACCCGTCATCGAGAATGTCGGTCAGGCAGACGGCGTTCAGCGTGCCGTTGTCGGTGTATTCGATCAGGCGTGATTTGATCGGGGTCTCTTCGACCATGGCCGCAAATTCGAACATATCCATGTCGGCCATACCGCCGGTGGCGTGGCGACCGTCGAGATATTCCCGGAACAATGAATACTGTTCTTCGGTGGCCCAAGGTGACATTGCCCGGCGGCGCAGATGACCAGCCCTTCGTTCGACACGTCGCTGGCTACGGCGTGGTGTGAACAGGCTGACATCAATACGAGCGGACATGCAGGCCGAGCATTCGGCGCAGGATGGACGGTAAAGTACATTTTGCGACCGCCGAAAGCCCTGTTTGGAAAGGGAATCGTTCAATTTTGTCGCTGTGTCGCCTTGCAGGGCGGTGAACAATTTCCGCTCCATCCGGCCCTCAAGATAAGGGCACGGCTGCGGGGCAGTGACGTAAAACTGCGGCGCAATGGGAAGCGTGTGGCGCATGAGACAATCCGTTTGGCTGATTTCAGCTTAGCAAGCGATTCCGGGACCGCCAAGCCCCCGAATTAATGGTCGGTTAACGCTGTTGCTGATGACCTGTCGTCATGTCCAAAATGCGACGGCCCCGCGGATGCAGGGCCGAGGATGGTTGTGTTTACTTAAGCGGGTTCGCTGTTTTCGTCTGGATGGTTCGCCTTGGCGCGGTCTTCCATGAACTGGTCGAACTCTGCCTTGTCCTTGGCTTCGCGAAGGCGCTGCAGGAATGCTTCGAAATTGTCCTGCTCTTCCTGCAGACGGTGCAGCGTTTCAGCCTTGTAGGCGTCAAAGGCGCTGTTGCCGCTTGACCGGGTCATGTGCCGGGTCTGTTTCATTGATTTGCAAGATTTGCTGAACATGCCTTTTCCCCAGATCATATATGCCAGAAGTGCCAGACCAATTGGCCAGAACAAGATGAAGCCCAGAACCATTGCGGCGATCCAGGCGCCTTTGCCGCGCGCATCAAGCCAAGCTTCACTGCGAGCGAAGAACCCAGGGCGATGGTCAGAAAATGCCATCGGGGATTGGGTGGTTGCGGTGTTCATTTTGGGCTCCTATCCGTTATTGAGGTTATGTGAATGCCTTTCACATTATGAGATATCGGAACCGGCGCCCCAAGGTTCAAGGGATAATGTAAATCTTTTTTACATTTATTTGAAAGAAGACGTGAAATCAGTGACTTGCCCGCCGGTGAGCGCGACTAACCTGTCTGGATCGATGGGAAATATGTGCCGTGGTGTGCCTGCAGCCGCATAGATCAGGTCAAATTCAAGCAAGCGCGGATCAATGAATGCGCGGATCGGGTTGAGATGTCCGACCGGTGCGACCCCGCCAATGGCAAACCCGGTCTGGCTACGTATCAGAGCAGCATCCGCCTTGCCTAATGGTTCGCCCGCCGCTGTGGTGGCTTTGTCCGCATCCACCTGATTGCCGCCTGCGGTGACGAACAGGATGGCCTTGCCCGAATTACGCCCGGCAAAGATGACGGACTTTGCGATCTGATCCAGCATGCATCCGGCCGCATCCGCAGCCTGTTGTGCTGTCCGCGTTTCGGAGCCCATCTCCAGTGGGGTGATATCGAGCCCGGCGTCGTTCAGGGCGGCGATGACACGTTTGAGGCTTTTGCTCATGATCTTCATGTCCTTTTTTGTGCAGGTTAGCGTGTCGATCGTGATTGACCAGAGCCCGCGTGGGCCGCAACGTGCGGTCCATGTCTTTTGTTTCGCGCCTGACCCGATGCCCTGATGCACACAACCCCGATAGAGGGGCGGATGCGTTGCAAGCGGTGCCCGATATTGACCCGGGCTTGCAGCCTTTGATCCACGGAACGGCGGGCAGCAGCCCTTATCTGGCGGGGTTGATTGCCTCAGAAGCTGCGTGGCTGCCCGGCGCTTTGGATGATCCCGAGGCAACGACCGGCACACTGATCGCCGATCTGTCCGAGTTGGCACCCGACGCGGTGTCTGTCGGGTTGCGCGGAGCGAAAAGGCGGGTCGCGCTGCTGACCGCCTTGGCTGATCTGGGTGGGGTCTGGCCGTTGGAGACTGTTACGGACACACTGACCAGTTTTGCGGATGCCGCTGTGGCTGCAGCCATGCGTGCCACGGTTGGTGCCGAAATCGCGCGAGGGAAACTGCCAGGCGATCCTGATATTGACTGCGCTGGGGGCATGGTCGCGCTTGCCATGGGGAAGATGGGGGCGGGGGAGTTGAATTACTCGTCCGACATCGACCTGATTTGGCTGTTTGACGAAACGAAGTTTGAACCGGACGATTATCATGATGCCCGCGCGGCGTTTGTTCGGGCGACCCGTCGGATGACTGCGATTTTGTCGGATGTTTCGGCTGGCGGTTATGTCTTCCGCACCGATTTGCGTTTGCGTCCCGATGCCTCGGTCACGCCGGTCTGTCTGTCGATGGAAGCAGCCGAGCAGTATTATGAAAGCGTGGGCCGCACCTGGGAGCGGGCGGCCTATATCAAGGCGCGGCCATGCGCTGGTGATCTGAAGGCGGGCGAGAGCTTCCTTGACGCGCTTCGCCCGTTTGTCTGGCGCAAGCATCTGGATTTTGCTGCGATTCAGGACGCCCATGACATGAGATTGCGTATTCGGGACCACAAGCAATTGCACGGGCGTGTCACGTTGGAAGGGCACAACATGAAGCTGGGTCGCGGCGGTATTCGCGAGATCGAGTTCTTCACCCAGACCCGCCAGTTGATTGCCGGTGGTCGTGATCTGTCGCTGCGGGTGCGGCGGACGGACGAGGGGCTGGACCGACTGGCCGCCGCCGGTTGGATATCCCGCGATGTGGCGGATGGGCTTCTGGATCACTACCGCTTTCACAGAGAGGTCGAACATCGGTTGCAGATGATCAATGACGCGCAGACCCATGAATTGCCGGGCGATGCAGAAGGATTTGACAGATTGGCGGCGTTGATGGGTCGGGATGTTGCTGGGTTGCGGTCTGAACTGCTTGCGCGGCTGGATGAGGTTCATAAGCTGACGGAGGGGTTCTTTGCCCCCAGCTCGCCAAAGCTACAAGCAGTCGAATGGGGTGACGAGGTCACGGCACGCTGGCCGAGTTATCCCGCGCTTCGCTCTGCGCGGGCGACCGAAATTTTCAAACGCATCACGCCGGAGATCATGGCGCGTTTGCAGGACGCTGCCCGACCCGACGAGGCATTGGCGCAGTTTGATGCTTTCCTTGCCGGGTTGCCTGCGGGGGTACAGCTTTTTTCATTGTTTGAGGCCAATCCACAGCTGACCCAGTTGATCGTCGATATTGCCGCGACAGCGCCCGCTTTGGCGCAATATCTGTCAGCCAACGCCGGTGTTCTGGATGCTGTGATTGCAGGTCCGTTCTTTGATGACTGGCCGGGTCGGAATGGTCTGCGGTTGCGACTTGACCGGGCGTTGGAACTTGCCCCCGATTATGAGGGGTGCCTGCTGGCCGCCCGCCGCTGGACCAAGGAATGGCATTTCCGGGTGGGCGTGCACTACCTGCGTGGTCTGATCAACGCCGATGAGGCCGGACGGCAATATGCCGATCTGGCAGAGGTTGTGGTGGCAGGGCTCTGGCCCCGGATCGTGCATGATTTCGCCACGCGCCACGGATCACCACCGGGGCGTGGCGCGGTGGTATTGGGAATGGGATCGCTTGGGGCAGGGCGCTTGCACGCCAAATCGGACCTTGATCTGATCATGATCTATGATGGCGGCAAGGTGGATATGTCCGATGGGCGACGACCGCTCGCGACCAAGACTTATTACGCCCGGTTGACCCAAGCTCTGATCACGGCACTTGCGGCACCAATGGCCGAAGGGCGGCTTTATGAGGCCGACATGCGGTTACGCCCGTCCGGCCGTCAGGGACCGGTGGCGACGTCGCTGGATGCATTTTACGATTATCAGCGCAATCAGGCATGGACCTGGGAGCATCTGGCCCTGACCCGCGCCCGCGTGATTGCGGGACCCGCTGACTTGGGCACGGAGATTGAGGCGTTTCGCTGCGACCTGATAAAGGAAAAGGGGCAGGGGCCAACAGTGGCGGCGGATGTCGCAGATATGCGCCGACGCATCGCAGATGTGAAATCCACTGCTGGCGATTTTGATATGAAGATCGGGCCGGGCCGTCTTCAGGATATTGAGCTTTTCGGCCAGGCACTTGCGCTGCAGCGGGGTACGGAGATGCTAGAGACGCGCCGTCAGATAGATATGGGGCAGCTCCCGCCGCAATCGGCGACGATATTGCGGGATGCGGTCGATCTGTATTGGAAGGTGCATTTCGCCACCTATCTGCTGGCCGGAGAAACGCTCGACCCCGATGCTGTTGGCGTGGGAGGTCGAAGGGTTATTTTGCGGGAAACGGGATTTGAGACGATGGATGAGTTGCTGGAGAATATCGAAAAGATCGCGGGGCAAGCATCTGGAATTATTGAGACGTATCTAAGCGAAGGAATGCAAAGTGAAGGGTGATCATCCGTCTGATCCGAGGGGGCTCATCAAGGAAGCCTACCGCATCGAAAGCATCACGCCGGGCGAGTGTCGGTCGATCTTTCTTGATTGGGCGCTGAACCTGCCGGGGGGATCAGAGATGCGGGCCGCTGTGACCGACCTGATCGCGCTATATGCCGAGCATGGGCCGGATCACCCGATGACGGTTGTCTTGCAAGCGGCGCTGGAGGACGCGCCCGCGCCGAAACGGCGTGGCGGGCGGGCTGGTCGGGTTGGGGGCTGAGTAGTTGGTGGAGTTGGGGTGACTGAAGGGGCACTTTGGCGGATGATTTGAACGTCGGGATTGAGCCCATACTGTTGAAAAACTCTTCAATCCAAAAATAACCTCGGAAATTTGGAATATCGTTCTTGCAGGGACCCTTTTAGCAAATCCTTTTTGAAACATGCGCATTTAACGGGACGGTATTCTCCTGATTTGGTCGCCATCGCTCGAATACTGAGTTTTCAACAGTATCAGCCCTCTTCGACCGATGCTACGCATTAGACGAATGTCTGGTTTCGCATTAATTGCAAAACCCTTCAACAGCGGCTTCGGTTTTGAACGGAGATTTACCGAGGCAATTATGCGATAGTATTTAACCTATCAATTTCAGGAGCCTCGTAGGTTTTCATGGCTATACAACTCCTGATTGATATGCGAAAAAAGGACATCACTTCGGAATGCTCAGAGGATTTTAATAGATGTCAGACAAGACCAGTTGGATACACACAAATTTTGAAAATTGGAAATTTGCTAAGGGATTAAGGTGGTCTCTGCCAATTGTTATAATAATAGCCTCGGGTGTTTCCCTATACCTTTCCAGGGATAGGGAGTTTGATGGGGTCGATTTTTTTACTATATATATAATTATTGCATCTCTTGTCGACCTTGGGTTTTCGGCTCAAGACAAAATCTTTGATGGCAAGGGTAAAAATGAAGAGCAAAAGAAGCAGGATGTTGCTACGCGTAATTTCATAGCACTTTTGCTCCTGTTTATCCTAATCTTAGTACTTGTCACGCTCTCCGTAAAATACTGGATGTAATGATTAAGTGACCCGCAGGTATCTTAAGACTGCGCCACGGATGAACATTTTTGAACGTTGCAAAATGAGGACTATGCGGAACTTACGCCGACCGGACATTGACCCACGTGCAGCGAATGCCCGCTTTGTCCGGATTCTGTGGAAAAACAGACGTTTGCGAGCGCAGAAAGTGCGGCATCAAACGGAGCGCGAGCGCCTTTCTGATCAGG
>CANMDE010000006.1 GCA_947496535.1 uncultured Paracoccaceae bacterium
TCACGCCCCAAGGCGCGGCACCAACTGGCCGACTTTTGCTCCGCCCCGCTGGCAGGTTGTTACGCCGCCGTTGACAGCGGAAAGCCGTTTGGCGCGCGTTTCATAGCCTCTAAGGAAACGCCGAGCAACGGGATCTCCCGAACGCTTGCCTCAGTCTTTATCAGGCGGTCAGCGCGAAAGCGGATCGCAAGATGCGGCACCGCATGATCGCACCGGATGTTCTCGGGTTGCAGGTTACAGATCTCCGAAGGGCGGCAGCCCGTTTCGATGAGGGCGAAAAAGATGAGACGCGCCTCTGCATTCAAGTGGTCGAGCGCGCCCGGCGCGAGGATGCGTGTGATGATCCAGGCTGTCTCAAACGGCGGCACAACACGGCTTTCCGATGTGCGGTTGCGAAAAGACAACCCATCGAATGGGTTCTTCAAGTCGAGCGCAAACCAGTTGACGTAGGTTCTGAACAACTTGCGCATGTTGCCGAAATTGCGATTGGCAAAGTTTGCCGATACCGCCTTGGTGTTATTCTTTCCAGCGATCCGGCCCTGCCAATGCGCATAATAGCGCTGTGCATCCGCCCGCGTAATCTCAAGAAGGGGTTTGTTGTCGATGGCGGTGATAAAGCTATTCGCCGCATAGCGCTTTACCTTCTTCCATGATGCGCGCTGGTGGGCGCTCATACCGCGCGCTTCGTCTACCGCCATGGTATCAAAATAGAACTCCATCGCCTCGCGGACGCAAAGTTTCGGTTCCGGATGCGCCCCAAGCAGCGCGGGTGCCTCAACCGGGCCCGTTGCCTGCACCGTTTCGATCCGCTCGAGGATCTCTTCGACCGGCAAAAGGGCCGCGATACGGTCCGCCGTGAGGTATTGAAAACCCAGTGCGCGGGCTCGTGTTTTGGCGGCCTGATACACTTGCATCGCAGTTTGTGCGTTTTGTCCGTCCGCGACACCGGACCAGTAGAGATCATCCGCCTTTTCGATCGCGTCGCGCTTTAGCCGCGCGACTTCGAGGGAGGTCGTTTGCAAAGACAACTGGATCAGGCCGCGCTGATCCCAGCAAGCAACCTGCTTTGGAACCCGACGGATATAATGCCACCGCCGCCCGCGAAGTTTGAGATGGCGGTCGGGATTGACTGGATCGGGCGCTCGAAAAGTCTCGCGTTTCATCGGGTCCGCCTGCCCCGGTTCGGGTGCGGTTGTAGTGCAATTTGTAGTGCAAAATGCCCGAAAAAGCGTAAGCTTTCCATCCCACGCGCCAGAAACGCGAGGAAAATCAATCCATTAGAAGGAAAGGTTTGGTGCGGTCGGGGGGACTCGAACCCCCACGAGTGTTACCTCACAGCGACCTCAACGCTGCGCGTCTACCAATTCCGCCACGACCGCATGTCCAAGGCAGCTTAAGTGAGGGCGCATATAGACGACACCCCGCGCGATGCCAAGTGGGAATCGCGCCCCTTTTCATCGCCGCCACGCAAGGTTACCTCAACCACATGGTCGAATGGATTATCACCGACGGGCTTACCACCTACGAAGACGCGCTTGCCTTTATGGAAGCGCGGGTCGATGCGATCGCCACCGGTCAGGCCGACGAAGCGATCTGGCTGCTCGAACACCCGCCCGTTTACACCGCTGGCACTTCCGCCAAGCCCCAAGACCTGATCGACCCTGATCGGTTTCCGGTTTATGAGGCGCGGCGCGGCGGCGAATACACCTATCACGGGCCGGGACAGCGGGTTGTCTACGTGATGCTGGATGTCGGCAAACGGGGGCGTGACGTGCGCAAATATGTCCAGGACCTCGAAAACTGGATTATCGCCACGTTGGAAACCTTCAATATTAAAGGCGAAATCCGCGAAGGCCGCGTGGGCGTCTGGGTTCAGCGTCCTGAGAAACCGCTGCAACCAGACGGACAACCAGCGGAAGATAAAATCGCGGCCCTCGGTATTCGGCTGCGCAAATGGGTGTCGTTCCACGGGATATCCATCAACGTGGACCCCAATCTCAGCCATTTCGACGGGATCGTGCCCTGCGGGATCAGTCAGCACGGGGTGACATCGCTGGTCGATCTGGGATTGCCGGTAACGATGAATGATCTGGACGTGGCGCTGCAACAGACATTCGCAGATGTGATGCAGCCCAACTGATAAACAAACAGGCGCACGGGGCCATGCAAGGCACGGCCCCTCACAGGTCTTAGTTGTGGCCGGTGCTGATGGTATTCGCGACATCAGTATCGTTGGCGGGTGCCCCAGCAGCGCGTAGAAGGTCAGCCACCTCCCAATCACCGCCATTCTCGGGGCCATCAGGCAGTAAGGCGGCAAGCGCCGGTTCGTCGGCTGGTGTCCAGGATGGGGCGTTCTTGACGTACCCGCTGGGGTCGCCGTGCAAAAGACCACCAAAGACTTCGGCCACGATGGTCCCCCCCACATTGCCCATCATCTTGCCTTTGTTGGCACCAGGCAGATTGATGGATTCCTTCAACACATAATGCCAAAGGATGTCTTCGTGATGATCGCCGATAGCATGCGGCGTGAAACCCATCATCTGGGCAACAGCCGTGCCCTTCGGCATCTCCATCCGCCAACTGCGCACAAGGTTCAGAAACGCCAGCAGATTCGTCCCGCCCTGATCATCCGGAATATGTGCAACCGCCGGCGAAAGCTCAGGGTCGATCCGGCGGGACGGCTGCGGAAACGGCCCAGACGATGATTTCATCTCAAAGAACCAATCCCACTGCACAGTCTCGCGCGGTGGCATGAACCGGAAGCCCGAAAGATCCTGCTCACCTGTGCCGGGATCCGCAAAGATCGGCAGTTCCACACCAAAGCCCAGCCCGACATCGGTGTTCAGATTGACCTGATAACCCGGCCGAACCAGCGAATGACCAAAGCGATAGGCCGACACGGCAAACTCCACCGGGATGAATGGCTGGTGTTCCCATTTGTAGAAACGCCCGCCATAGACCATCTTGCCATCGTCAAGTGACAGGACGCTCGACCAGATATCATTCTTGACCAGACGTTTCACAAAATCATTCCAGACCACATACTGATAGAACCAGCGCACGATCCGCTGTGCTTCGGCAAACGCCTCCTTATCCATGTGGAAAACAGCAGCGAGGTCTTCGGGGTCCTGCCCTATCAGATGCCCGTATACGGCATTATGCAAACGCAGGATCGACAGCTGAAACTGGGACACGATGCGGTTTTCATCATTCCGCATATCGCCAATCAGGGCCGTGCCTTTGACGTTGCGGGGCAAATCCGGCTCGTTGGTATCGCCCACACGACCGATCAGGAACATTCCGCCGCGATCCTTGTCATACATGAACGGTTCGTCCGCAGGGCCTTCACCATACACGCAATCCAGATCCAGCCGCGGTGTGCGGAAATTGTGCAGCTTGTTGGGGTCATTGGCCCTTTGCAGCGACGACGTCGGATCAAAGGTGACATCGTGATCCACGAACTGGCCGAAATACGTGTAACCGGCGGGTAAATTTGGATTATCACGCTCCGGCGCCCCGGGCGGTTCTGCCATTGCATCACTGGCAAACGCGCTGATCGCGGCCAGTGCGGCAGCTTCATCAGCATCCTGCGGTTTCCAAATATCCGCGCTGCGAAACATGCGACCAAATGGGCCTTTGTAATGCTGTGAACGTGGAACGGAAATATAGCTCATCGCGTGAGATGACATACTCATAACATCTTCCTCCAAAATGGATTTTCTCAAAAACGAGGTCTTGCGCAAAAAATTTGCCTAAAAATTGTACACTTTTTTGACGGCTCTAAAAAGTTAACAATGCTGACCTTTTAAGGGGAACTGTTTCCTATTTTTCCTCGACCGAACGATTTGCGGGAGACGGGATGACCTTGCAGGGCCGGTGTGTGGACGAAGTGTAATTTGAAATCTGGTAGGTGAATGTCCAGAACGGTCAGTTTTTGTCCGGCGCATAGCTTTCAAACTGTCCGTTATACCTCAACTCAGCAAAGATGATCATTGCAACCATTTCCCGCGCATAAATCAGACACTCCCACAGGTCGTCATCTGGCCGCGCAACCCCCTTATGAACGATCGACACCCGCTGTTTGTTCAACCGTTTCATCAAATCCGCGTCGAAAATGTCTGTGGGAAGGTCAAATTTTTTAATCAAAGCCTTCATTTTATGCGATATTGGTGCGGTGTTAAGCCCCGCGATTTTGTTCGAAAGGATCTGAAATTCCGCACGGCCCAACCCACATTCGGACAGCGCAGCAATGAGCTTTTCACGGATCGGTTGGTATTGTTTCTTGGGAATGAGTGTCGTTTCCGCATCAGATACCAAGTTATCAACTATAGTCTCGATGGCCGTCATCAAGGTCAGAAATCGCACTTCACGAATGGATGAATCACTGTTGAGCCAGCCAACCACCTGCCAAACCGCGTCTGGAAATGGGTCAGAGCTTTCAAATCTTGCCACCAAAGCAGCTACAAACTCTGATTGGTCCAGGTAATGAATGGACGGTAAGTGCCGTTGCCGACCGACACCACGATAGAAGGTCGCCGTTACACTTTCCTTACGAAAAACCTGTTCAAGCGGCACATGCAGCCGACCACCATGTCCAAACTGCAACCCTTTCCAGACGAACTCCGCCATGTCCGCTGCTTGTTGAAACCAAGCCTCCTCCGGGTCTTGTTCATCGCTTTGAACAATGATGTGACCGGTAACCTCATCCGGCGAAGCCATTTGGTGATTTCCGCGTACAGCGACGTGACCAAGACTGCATTTCACTGGGTTTGGTCGGAAACTCTTGAAACCGCGCAGAGAGAATTTGATACCTGCAGCCCGATCTTTGCCTTCATCCTTGCGGGCTAGGGTCAGAGACGCTTTCCCAGTCTTCAATTGGACAAAAAAATCATCGGTGCCATTCCGCATCCCGCTGACGTCCATGTCTTCAGATGAAAAACACTTGTCGTCTTTGCTCTTTCCAGACAGGGATATCGAATGACCATGTTTTCCTGGTCGTCCCATAGCCTTTTTCAACGCAACATAGGTTTCCGCCTCGATCTCTATAGGGTGAATGATAAGGCGACAATTTTTCCCAGCTCGAGCCGTAAAGGTCACGTCCGCTACATGATCAGCGTATGATACCTCCCCGGTAAATTCAGTGGTTTCAAAGCAGCTATCATCAGGTTCGTCCGTCATACCAGGATCTCGCAAAAATACATCAGCCAACGTACATAATTGGTCCGGCAAGACCAAGACATAGCTATTGATGTTTTGAGGCGCCGCGTGCCGCGATCCGCTCTAGTCGGCAAATCGACAGGAGCCTGTAGCCTCAACCCATGCGGGTATCCCAAAAGGCGGTGGTTAGTTCGTGGTGCGGCATTTGTGCCTTTGGCCTCAGCTCCGACATCAGCACTTCTCCTCAAACAAAGACCTAGCCGCTCCCCCGCACTGTCTTCTCCAAAATCTCATCAAACGGCGTAAATTACATCCTATACCGCCCCCTTTGCCCCCTGCGCCAATATATCCCATGGCTAATTTCGCTTCCTTTATTGCCCCTTCACGTTCAACCCACTAGAACCGCCTCAAATGGATCGATCCTGACTCGGTTTCGGTCGCGAGTAGTCAATACGAGGGAGAGCCACATGGCAGATGCAGCCATCCACGGCGATGCACATGAAGATCACCGGGGTTTCTTCACCCGCTGGTTCATGTCTACAAACCACAAAGATATCGGTATCTTATACCTGTTCACCGCCGGTGTACTTGGCTTCGTCTCGGTAGCCTTCACGGTCTACATGCGGCTCGAACTGATGCACCCTGGCGTTCAATACATGTGCGCCGAAGGGTTCATGGCCGACCCCTGCACGCCGAACGGGCACCTCTGGAACGTATTGATCACCTATCACGGTGTGCTGATGATGTTCTTTGTGGTTATTCCGGCGCTCTTCGGGGGCTTCGGTAACTACTTCATGCCGCTGCAAATCGGCGCGCCTGACATGGCGTTTCCGCGTCTGAACAACCTGTCTTACTGGATGTTTGTGGCCGGTGCATCGCTTGGTGTAGCATCAATGCTGACACCGGGTGGCAATGGCCAAATGGGGTCTGGTGTGGGCTGGGTGCTATACCCACCGCTATCCACATCCGAAGGCGGCATGTCCATGGACCTTGCGATCTTCGCGGTTCACCTCTCCGGGGCATCATCGATCCTAGGCGCGATCAACATGATCACAACATTCCTGAACATGCGCGCACCCGGCATGACGCTGCACAAGGTGCCGCTTTTTGCATGGTCGATCTTTGTAACCGCATGGCTGATCCTCCTTGCCCTACCTGTTCTGGCCGGCGCGATTACGATGCTGCTGACGGACCGGAACTTTGGCACCACGTTCTTCCAACCAGAAGGTGGTGGCGATCCGATCCTGTACCAGCACATCCTGTGGTTCTTCGGACACCCGGAAGTCTATATCATCGTCATTCCCGGCTTCGGAATCATCAGCCACGTGATTGCCACGTTCAGCCGCAAGCCAATCTTCGGCTACCTGCCCATGGTCTATGCGATGGTTGCCATCGGTGTGCTGGGCTTCGTCGTCTGGGCGCACCACATGTATACGGTGGGTATGTCCCTGACCCAGCAATCCTACTTCATGCTGGCCACAATGGTCATCGCGGTCCCGACAGGTGTCAAAATCTTCTCATGGATCGCGACAATGTGGGGCGGCTCGGTTGAGTTCAAAACACCGATGCTCTGGGCCTTCGGCTTCCTGTTCCTGTTCACCGTAGGTGGTGTGACCGGTATCGTCCTGTCGCAGGCAGGCGTCGACCGGGTCTACCACGACACCTACTACGTGGTTGCGCACTTCCACTATGTGATGTCGCTGGGTGCGGTCTTCTCGATCTTCGCAGGTATCTACTTCTATCTGCCGAAAATGTCGGGACGGATGTATCCTGAATGGGCGGGCAAACTGCACTTCTGGATGATGTTCATCGGGGCAAACATCACCTTCTTCCCACAGCACTTCCTTGGCCGTCAGGGCATGCCACGCCGCTACATCGACTATCCAGAGGCATTTGCGCCCTGGAACCTCGTCTCAAGCTGGGGTGCTTTCCTGTCCTTCGCGTCGTTCCTGTTCTTCATCGGGGTGTTGTTCTACACGCTGACACGCGGCGCGAAAGTGACCGAGAACAACCCATGGAACGAATATGCGGACACACTGGAATGGACCCTGCCCAGCCCACCGCCCGAGCATACGTTCGAGACCCTGCCAAAGCAGGAAGACTGGGACAAACAGCACGCGCACTAAGCGGAATAATAAACAAAGGGGCCCTCGCAACGCGGGGGCCTTTTTCGTTATGGGTGAAGGTCCATTCCGAGTTCAATTCTGTCAGACTTGATTGCTATCGTTTCAACTGATAGCTCGTTTCCACGCTTGGCGAGAAAGTCAGGCGATGGAGATTTTATGTTTACGATTGCGGGAAACCGCTAAGTCCTGAACGGCAGGACGGCCAAGCTAAATAGTGCCTGCGCATACCGCGTCAGGCCCTTTATTGCTCGGCTCGTAAACACTCAAGAACACCACTGAAACAGTGACAGAGATGCGGGCCATGCACCTGCCAAATCGAGCGGTTTTGCTCGCATGGCGACATTAGAAAGACGAATGACCAATGAAAATTCGACCAACAAAGTACGACGATATCGCCGCCTTGCAGGAGGTGCTTAACGGCACAGAGCTTTTTCCAAGTGAAATGCTTCCTGACATGGTGAGCGGTTTTCTATCCGATGATGAAAGCTCTGATATTTGGCTGACATGCGAAGCAGACGGCAAGGCCGTCGGCTTTTGCTATGCAGTCCCAGAGGAGCTGGCAGAGGGTGCATGGAACATGCTGGCCATCGCAGTTTTGCCAACAAAGCAGGGCCGCGGTTGTGGCGGTGCTATCACCAAGCAGCTAGAGACCGAGCTGAAGGAGCGCGGGCAACGCATCTTGATAGCCGACACGTCAGGAGCGGAAGACTTCGCACAGACTCGCAAATTTTACCGCAAGAACGGCTATTCCGAAGAAGCCCGGATCAGGGATTTCTGGGCGGCAGGCGATGACAAAGTCGTCTTCTGGAAGTCTCTCAGTTAAACATCCAGAACAGATGCTGGCCTGCCCTCGGGTGGGTCAGTTTCGTTCACTTTCCCAACCTAGCAACGACAGATTTATCCGCGTTTCTGACAGTTAGTCAGTCGCGTGACGGCAAACAGATGGCAATCTCGCTTCCGTCGTCCAGCGCCCCCAGCAGCCCACCAAACCAAAATTCAGTCAGCCTCAACAGTGCCCTTGCCAATACGATCAAGGTCGCGTTGCAACGCCAACCGATCCAGCGATCCGATAGGAAGGCTCACAAAGATCGAGATACGGCTGCGCAGCATCCGGTAGGTCTTGGCAAAGGCCTGACGTCGAACCGCCTCTGTGCCCTCGACCTTGACGGGGTCCGGCACGCCCCAATGGGCCGTCATCGGCTGACCCGGCCACAAGGGGCATTCTTCGGCGGCAGCATTATCGCAAACGGTAAACACAAAATCCATCTGAGGCGCATTCGCCGCCGCAAACTCATCCCAACTCTTGGACCGGGCAAAACCAATATCGTGATGCACCCCCTCAAGCAGATCGAGCGTATAGGGATGCGGCGCCTTGCCCGGCTTCGATCCGGCGGAAAACGCCCGGAACGTCCCCGCGCCCTCTCGGTTCATGATCGCTTCAGCGATGATGGAACGGGCAGAATTTCCAGTACAAAGAAACAATACGTTGTAGATGTCCTTGGTCATGACTGGCTCCTAATAGGTGCATGCAAGTTCATTGATGACAGGTTGGCACAGCTCCGGGCGACCGCCACAGCAGTCTTCCATCAGAAATGCCAACAGGCCCCGCATTCCGTCCATATCGGCAAAATATCGAATGCTGCGGCCTTGCCGCTTGTTGCTGATAAGACCGGATCGCGTGAGGATGGCCAAATTGGCCGACATCGTATTCTGGCGCACGCCCAGCGTGTCGCTGATATCACCGGCAGACATACCCTCTTCACCAGCCTGTACAAGCAGCCGAAAAACATCGATCCGCGTTGACTGGCCGAGGGCAGCAAAGGCATTAAGGGCTTGGGTCTTATCCATATATCGACGATTATGGAAATATAAACGCGCGTCAACACCAAATGTGATGACGGAACTTGATGGGCGATGAAGGGTCAGATTGAAATTATATTTGAAGCGAATGTTCCGATCTCAACAAAGCGGCAAACAACCCGTCAGAATAACCCGTTACTTTCCGCATAACCCGCGATACCTTCAAACCAAAGCACATCAGGAGAGCACAAATGAGCCCAGAGATTTCGAGCCTGCTTCTCGCCGTGGGTATCTTTTCGGTCGGCTTCGTGAGTATCGGACCCAACATTCTGGCCATCATCGGAACATCAATGGAACGAGGCCGCGGCAACGGCGTGCTTCTCGCACTCGGCGTCGGGACGGGAACGGCGGTTTGGGCAACGCTGACGGTTGCCGGTTTGACAGCGCTTATCACGGCCTATGCAGGTCTGGTTACATTGTTGAAGATTTTCGGGGCAGCATATTTGTTATGGCTTGCCTACAAGGCCTTTCGGTCAGCCACCATACCTGACGCCAAAACAAAACCAACTTCGGCGCAAGGCAAGAACCTATATCTACAAGGTATGGCAATACAGCTCACCAACCCCAAAGCAGCACTTCAATGGATCGCGATAGTTGGCCTCGGGCTTGGCGATGACGCACCGCTATGGGTCGGCTTGACACTTATCGTTACTGCGACGACTCTATCACTACTGGTACACGTCATTTATGCAGTCACATTCTCAGCTAGCCCAGTTATTGATTTCTATCAGCGCTCGCGCCGCTGGATCGAAGGCGCCCTCGGCCTGTTCTTCAGCTTCGCGGCCTACAAGATTGCGACATACCGGAATTGACCGACAGCTGAAGGGTCGAAAACCAAACTACCCCTTCCCGTCAGTATCCGCATCCTTCCTCGCCCCCGTAATCAACCGCGCGCCCTTGGAATAGGTCAGATAGGACCAGAACCAATTCAGCGCGACGATCACCGGCTGACGCACACCTATCAGGAAATAGATATGGGCGATCCCCCATAGCCACCACGCAACAAAGCCAGACAGCTTCGCCCAGCCAAAATCAATCACCGCCGAATGGCGGCCAATGGTCGCCAGATTGCCTGCATGACGATAGGAAAACTGACGGTCAGACGATTTCCCCGCAACCCGGTCAGCGATCACACTCGCCACAAACACACCTTCCTGCTTGGCGGCGGGCGCAATGCCCGGCACGTCCGCACCATCCTTCCACGCCACCTTCGCCGCATCACCAATCACAAAAACATCCCCGTGACCCGGCACGGTCAGATCAGGGGAAACCGCCACCCTGCCCGCTCGGTCCGTCTCCACGCCCAACCATCCACCAAGATGCTCAACCGCGACCCCGGCCCCCCAAATGACGGTTGCAGCGGAAATGAAACCGGTACTGGCTGTCACACCATCGGCAACAATGTCCTGCACCTGAACACCCGTCCAAACCTCAACCCCCAGCTTTTCAAGCGAGGCGCGCGCCTTGGCCGACAAATCCGGCAGAAATGGCGAAAGGACACGATCCCCCGCCTCGATCAGAATGACACGAGCATCCTGCGACCTGATCCGCCGAAAGTCCTTTGCCAGAGTGAAACGGGCCAGCTCTGCAATCGCCCCCGCCATCTCAACCCCGGTCGGCCCGGCGCCCACAACGACAAAAGTCAGTTGCCGCGCCTGCTCATCAGGATCATCGGTCAGTTCGGCCCGTTCAAACGCCATCAAAACGCGCCTGCGAATATCCGTGGCATCGACAAGGCGTTTCAGCCCCGGCGCATGAGCCTCCCATTGCGGATTGCCGAAATAAGAATGGGTCGCCCCTGTCGCAACGATCAGATAATCGTAGTCGATCCGACGGTCCGCCGTCTGCACCTGCTTTGCAGCAAGGTCGACACCCGTCACCTCGGCCATCGCCACCGACACATTCGCTTGCCGCGAAAAGATACCTCGGATTGGCCAGGCAATATCAGCAGGAGACAGATCCGCCGTGGCCACCTGATACAAAAGCGGCTGAAATAGGTGATAATTCCGACGATCCACAATCTCGATATCAACCTGCGCACGCTTCAAAGCCTTGGCAGCGGCCAGCCCACCAAAACCGGCACCGATAATCACGACCTTTGGTTTGTCCACATCCGGCATGACATTCGCCTCCCTGAAAGGATCAGCGGCATCATCCGCGCAATCAGCCGGGATGCAAGTGCGCTCGTCAAAAGCCCAATTTTCCGTGAAAAACACAGCGCAGTTTGGCAAGCCGACCGGAAATTTGCGCCGTACAATGATGAAATTCGACCTTGGTTGGTACAGGTTAGACACCAACTCCTCGAAGACGTACATAATTTGGCAAATTGAGGTAAACAGCACCCAGTGAGCCTTCACACCAACCAATAACGGAAAATCATACCTTTGAATAAGAAACCTCCGCGTTATCCCTACGCGTATCTCAACATCACGACCGAAGACGCCTTGGTTGATATCGAAAACCACTTAGGCCGGAAGTCCGAAGGTCGCTCATGGAGCAATGGCGACCCGCGCTTTGCCCTCAAGAGTCGGCAGCGTAACGGCAACTACACTTGGTCCAGCTGGAAGTTAGAAAGCGGCATTGAACGCGGCGAACCTCTCGACAAACACCTACGATCTCTGTGGCGTCGCATTGAGCCTATGCGGGAAAAGCTGATCTCGCGACCGGAACACTGGAAAACGTACGTAAATATCGTCGCATGGTTTGAAAACAAAGATGACCAATTGCAGCTCAGCGCAGGCCACATGACAACAGCCGCTTACTACCGCATGGAGGTCGATTTTGACTTCTACTACGATGACGATTTTGGCATGGGCGACGCAAAGCGACCGCCATATTGGAAATGGTAGACGAAACGCGACAAACCCACACATTCCCTCATGCATAAGTATCCGCTAAATCCCTCCTATGCCCTATGAATGGTCCCCAGAGCCACCCCATCGCAAACCGGATTGGCAGCTGAGCCTCTGGCCCTATCGGTCGCTTCTGCGCAAGGATTTCGTGCTTTTCATCGCGGCTACTGCAACCATTGTGGCCCTGCCGCTGCTCACGGTTCTGGGCACGCCGATCCTCTGGGCGCTTCTGCCGTTCTTTCTGATGATGCTGGGCGGGGTCTGGTATGCGCTGCATGTCAGCTACAGACGCGGCGAAGTGCTTGAGGAACTGACGGTTGACGACACCAAGGCCCAGCTGACCCGTCACAATCCCAAAGGGGATTGCCAGCAATGGGAGGCGAACCGCTATTGGGTCACTGTCCACCTGCATCCAAAGGGCGGCCCGGTCGAAAACTACATCACTCTGCGGGGCGGCGACCGAGAGGTTGAAATCGGCGCATTTCTGGACGCCGATGAACGATTGGCACTCTACGACGATCTCAAACGCGCCCTGCGCCAATAGACCACCACGTAGGGTGGGTGAAACCCACCATGGCCACCCCAGACACGCCATAAACCAACGGCATCCTGCGCCTGTTCAACCCGAATAGGAGACCGCCATGTTGTTTCGCGCCTGCGCCTTCACAGCCATCCTGACCACCGCCGCCATAGCCGAACCATTCACCTTTGTTGCCTTGGGCGACGCACCCTATGGCGACCCGGCAGAGGTCTACCCGCCCTTCGAAACCCTGATCGAGACAATCAACGGCACAGACCCCGCCCTCGTAATCCATATCGGCGACACCAAATCAGGCGGCACAGCCTGTTCCGACACGATGCTGTCCGATCAGCTCGACTTTCTGCAGGATTTCACGGCACCCGTCCTCTACACACCCGGCGACAACGAATGGACGGACTGCCACCGCGAGGCGGCGGGCAGCTTTGATCCGCTTGACCGGTTGAACTATATCCGCACCACCTACTTCACCGAACCCGAACAGGCTTTCGGCACCGGCATGGCCATCACCAGTCAGGCCGATGCAGGCTATCCGGAAAATGTGCGCGTCATGCTCAACGACATCATGTTCGTGACGACGCATGTCGTCGGCTCAAACAACAATTTCGAGATCCGCGACAAAGCCGCCGTCGATGAATTCTTCGCCCGTGACGCAGCCAATCTGGAATGGTTGACCGAAAGCTTCGCTGCGGCCTCTGATGCCGAGGCGCTCGTCCTGGCAATCCATGCCGATATGTTCGAATTCGACTTCGGTCCATGGTGGGACCCCGAAAGCTGGCTGCGCCATTCCGGTTTTGCAAGTTTCGGCCCGGCCCTGATCGAAGCCGCCGCGCGTTTCGAAAAACCCGTTCTGCTGATCTACGGGGACAGCCATGTCTTCCGCCAGTCACGCCCCTTCCCCGAAGGCGCACCCAATCTGATGGCGGTCGAAGTGCCGGGCGATGAAAATATGCACGCGGTCAGGATCAGCGCGAACACCGAGGCACCGGGGATTTTCGCCATGTCGCTTCTCAAAAACCCGGCGCTGTCGCATTAGAGCATCCGGGCGTTCGGTGGGTTAACTGAACAAACCACTAACGTATCGAACACCCGTGCCCGACGTTTTGCCGACACATGTCCGACCGGTTCCGACAGGTCCAAAGCCTCGGATTCTCAGCCGTTAACCAAGGCGGCTCTTCACCATCGGACCGGCTTTGCCAAAGTCCATGCGACCGGTGTATTTCGCCTTCAGCGCGCCCATGACCTTGCCCATGTCACGGATACTGTCAGCGCCCACCTCGGCAATGGCGTCATCGACAGCTTTCGTTGCCTCATCTTCGCTAAGTTGCTTCGGCAAAAACTCTTCTATCACCTTGATTTCGCTACGTTCTTTCTCGGCCAGCTCCAGCCGCCCGCCTTCTTCATAGGCGCGCGCGCTCTCGTGGCGCTGTTTGACCATACGGCCCATAATTGCCAGCACATCACCATTGCTCACACCGGCGTCTTCATCGTCGGTGCCGCGCAGGGCAATATCCTTGTCCTTGATCGCCGCATTGATCAGACGCAAAGTCGACAGGCGATCCGCCTCTTTCGACCGCATCGCATCTTTCAGGGCCGCGTCGACCCGTTCACGCATGTCCATGAAAACTCCCGTTCATGATCAGAAACGAAAGATCATCATAGGCGACAGCGGCCAGAGTGACAAGACGACGTTGCGCGACGTCATGCCTTGTTTGCAAGGGCGTCATCCGGCCTTGACCCTGTCCGCCTGCCCCCTTAAACCCGGCCCAATTTGACCATTAGGAGAGAGCGCATGACCCAGCACCCCACGGCCTGTCTGGCCCTTGCGGATGGCACACTCTTTTATGGTATCGGGTTCGGAGCGACCGGCGAAACAATGGCGGAGTTATGCTTCAACACCGCCATGACCGGCTATCAGGAAATCATGACCGACCCGTCCTACGCGGGACAGGTCGTCACCTTCACCTTCCCCCATATAGGCAACACAGGCGTCAATCCCGAAGACGACGAAACGGCTGATCCGGTGGCCGAAGGAATGGTCGTCAAATGGGACCCGACCGCCCACTCCAACTGGCGGGCCACGGATGAGCTCACAACATGGCTGGCCAAGCGCAACCGGATCGGGATGGGCGGCGTGGATACACGGCGACTGACCCGGGCAATTCGGCAGCAAGGTGCACCGCATGTGGCCTTGGCACATAAACCCGACGGCAAGTTTGACATCGAAAAGCTCGTGCAAAAAGCCCGCGATTTCCAGGGGCTTGAGGGGCTGGACCTCGCCAAGGATGTGACCTGTGCCCAATCCTACCATTGGAACGAAATGCGGTGGGCATGGCCCGACGGATACCCGACCCAAACTGCCCCTCGGCACAAGGTTGTCGCGATCGATTTCGGGGCCAAGCGGAATATCCTGCGCTGTCTGGCCAGTGCCGGATGCGATGTGACGGTGCTCCCCGCCACCGCCACGACCGCAGATATATTGGCGCTCAACCCTGATGGTGTGTTCCTTTCCAACGGCCCCGGCGATCCAGCTGCAACGGGCGAATACGCGGTGCCAATGATCAATGGCATCCTGGAAACAGACCTTCCTGTCTTCGGTATTTGTCTGGGGCACCAGATATTGGCACTGGCTCTGGGCGCCAAAACGATCAAGATGAACCACGGCCATCACGGTGCGAACCACCCCGTTAAGGATATCGAAACCGGAAAGGTGGAAATTACCTCGATGAATCATGGTTTCACCGTCGATAGCCAGACTTTACCGAAAGGTGTCGTCGAAACCCATGTTTCGCTCTTTGATGGCAGCAATTGCGGCATCCGCGTTGCCGACAAGCCCATTTTCAGTGTGCAATACCACCCAGAGGCAAGCCCGGGACCGCAAGACAGCTACTATCTGTTCGAAAGATTCTCAAACGCTATGAGCGAACGTGCAAAAGTGAACGGCTAAGGTTCGCTTTAACTAAACTTTAACCACTTTTCCGCAGCCTGACGGCTGGTTGCGGAGGTCGCGTTGCAAATTCTCAATAAGTCTCAATATGATGGACAGGTTTCTTCCACCTACCCCAAGCCATCAGCATTGGCCGCAGCACTTGTCGATCAATCACTGATCACCTCGGCAGAGGCCGTACAGGCCGACAGCATCGCCCGAAAACTGGACCTGCGGCTGGCCGACGTGCTTTGCCGTCACTTCGGTCTGTCACAATATTCAATCAATCAGGTCGTGGCCGAGATCGCGAATGCCCAGTTGATCAACCCCTGCGAACAACCCCCGCAATTGTCACTCGTCCATCGCTTCGGGGCCCCCAAATGCCTGCAAACAGGCCTGATGCCATGGCGACGAACGGGCGACGATACCATCATCCTCACCGCGCGTCCGGACCAGTTCAGTGATCACCTAGGCGAATTGGCCGCACTCTTTGGATCGGTCCGCATGGCCATCGCAACAGAAGACCAGCTTATCCGCGCCGTCACCCAATACTGCGCCGGAACCCTGACACATCAGGCCGAAAACCGGGTCAGCGACGACGAAAGCAGCCGCCATTGGAACATCCGCTGGACATTGATCGGCAGCCTTCTTTTCATCAGCATTCTGGCTGGCGGCTTCGCCACCGCCCCCACCCTCACCTTCGCGGTCCTCGCGCTATGGGCCATCACCGTTCTGGTGCTGCAAACAGGGCTAAAGTCCTTGGCGGCCTTTGTTACTTGGCGCGACCGGGACAAAAGCCGGGATAAGCAGGGCACCCCCACGCGTCTGCCGGTGATCACGATGATGGTGCCGCTCTATAACGAAAGGGCCATCGCCCATCACCTTCTGGCACGGCTCAAGGCGGTGAACTATCCGCGCGAGCTGCTTGATATTTGTCTGGTACTTGAGGCCGATGATTTCACGACGCGCACCATGTTGGGCAAAACGATCCTGCCAACATGGATACGCCCCGTGACCGTACCCAAGGGGACGTTGAAAACCAAACCAAGGGCCATGAATTACGCGCTTAATTTTGCACGGGGCAGCATCATTGGCGTGTGGGATGCAGAAGACGCGCCGGCTCCTGACCAATTGCACAAAGTGGCCCATCACTTTGCCAATTGCGGGCCAGAGGTGGCGTGCCTGCAAGGTGCATTGGATTACTACAATGCTGCATCAAACTGGCTAACCCGCTGTTTTTCAATCGAATACGCGAGCTGGTTTCGGGTCATCCTCCCGGGCATGGAAAAACTGGGACTGGTCGTTCCTTTGGGCGGCACCACCCTCTTTTTTCGGCGGCACGTGCTAGAAAAACTCGGTGGTTGGGATGCTCATAACGTCACCGAAGATGCAGATCTCGGCGTGCGGCTGGTCCGGCACGGCTACCGGACAAAACTGATCAATACAGTGACCGAGGAAGAGGCGAATGGCAGGTTCTGGCCATGGGTCAAACAACGCTCGCGCTGGCTGAAAGGTTATGCCGTGACCTACCGCGTCCATATGCGCGATCCTGTCCAGCTCTGGCGCGATCTAGGGGCATGGCGATTTTTTGGCGTGCAACTTCTATTCCTTGGCACCTTGTCGCAATTCGTGCTGGCACCCGTCCTTTGGACCTTCTGGCTCTTACCCTTCGGAATCACCCATCCACTAAGCGGCGTACTGCCTTCCGCACTCTTCTGGGCCTTGGGCGGCCTATTCATCACTTCCGAGATTGTGGGGCTGGTGGTAGCCATCATAGCCCTCGGGAAGACCAACAAAAAATGGCTGATCAAATGGGCTGTGACCATGCAGTTCTATTTTCCCATGGCGGCGCTGGCCGCTTACAAGGCATTCTATGAGCTGGGCGCGAGGCCGTTCTATTGGGACAAAACGGCCCATGGTGTGCTGCTTCCAGACGGTTGGGAAGACAGCCCTACTCTGCCGCCTCCACAGCCTGTGCATCCAGCTTCAGCCGCGTGACGAATGCATTGGAAATATGATCACGCAGCGCAGCATAGGCCGCATCGCCATCACCGGCCTCAATCGCGGTCACGATGTCAGCATGTTCCTTCAGCGTGCCTTCCGTCCGGCCCTCTGCGGAAAGTGACGTGGTTGCCAGCAACGCCATGGATCGATGCACCAGATCCAGTTGCCTGACCAGAAACCGGTTATGCGATGCAAGATGGATCTGCTTGTGAAACCGGCGGTTTGCGCGGCTGAGCGCATCAGGATCGCCGATCAATTTCTGATCTTCTTTCAACATATCGCGCAGCACCTTGATTTCTTCCGGCGTGGCGTGACGCGCGGCAAGCCGGGCGGCAAGCCCCTCCAACTCGCCCCGGACGACATAAAGCTCTGACAGCTGCGTATGATCCAGCGATGCCACGATCAGCGACCGCCCATCTCGCGACAACAGTGACTGCGTCTCAAGCCGCTGCAACGCTTCACGGATCGGCGTGCGGGACACGCCAAAGCGCTCCGCCAGCTCACTTTCCACCAGCCGGTCACCCGGCTTGTAGACATGGCTGTCAATCGCCTCCAGGATCAGGTCGTAGGCGTCTTTATGGCTGCCACGCGGATCGTGCATGATGTGCCTTTCTTTTTGGTTTCGCGATTCTAGCGCTGTCTGTCCATGACAAGCAAGCCAAAGCCATTGTCGCGCACGCGGGAACAGCATAAAACAAAACCATGATCCGCGCATCCTTCGCCCATGTGGACACATGGGTCTTCGATCTAGACAACACGTTATATCACCCGTCAGCGGGTCTTTTTGAGCGAATGAACCCACGGATGACCGCCTTTGTGATGCGGGTTGCCGGGGTGGACGAAAAGCGGGCAGATTTCCTGCGGGATGAATATTGGCGAACCCATGGATCAACACTCGCCGGACTGATGGCCGAGCATGACATGGACCCGGACGATTACTTGGATCACGTCCACAATATAGATATCAACCACTTACGACCCGATCCTCAACTGGAAAAACAGATCGCATCCCTTCCGGGTCGCAAGATCGTCTACACCAACGGCACCTCCAGTTATGCCAAGCGTGTTCTGGCCGCACGTGGACTGACAACACCCTTCGATGCCGTCTACGGCGTGCAAGAGGCTGGCCTGCTCCCCAAGCCCACCGCCGCAGCCTTCGCCAAAGTGTTCGAGGCCGACGGCATGACCCCCGACAAAGCCGCCATGTTCGAAGACGAAGCGCGGAATCTGGCCGTCCCGCACGCGCTTGGGATGCGAACCGTACATGTGCATGATGAACCAGAAACCGGCGAACACATCCATCACCACACAGATGATCTGACCGGCTTCTTGTCGCAGCTCGGCTAAGCCCCCTTCCCCCGCACTGCACTGCAGCCTATGTCAGAGCCATGGAACGCAAAACCACAGATGTCCTGATCGCCGGTGGCGGGGTCGCTGGTCTGACAGCCGCCGCGGCCTTTGGCGCTGCAGGCTTTGACGTTGTGATCCTCGAACCTACCCCGCCGATCACCAGCCCCGACGCTGAAGGGTCCGACCTGCGGACAACCGCATTCCTGCAACCTGCACAGCAGTTTCTGGACAAGGCAGGCCTGTGGGAACGGCTCGCGCCGCACGCGACGCCGCTCCAGATCATGCGGATGACAGACCTGACTGCTACGCCACCCGTCACCCGTGATTTTGATGCCGCCGATATCTCCGATCAGCCTTTCGGATGGAACCTGCCCAACTGGCTGCTGCGGCGGGAAATGGTCGCGCGACTGGCGGAGCTACCAAATGTCGATTTCCGGCAAGGCATCGGCTTTGCCGCCATGCTGGCCCGAACCGACGCCGCACTGGTTACTCTGACTGACAAAACCCAGATCAGCGCCAAATTGGTCATTGGGGCCGATGGACGCAACTCGGCGGTCAGGCAGGCCGTTGGCATCGACTTGAAAACAACACGTTACGGGCAGAAGGCCGTCACCTTTGCGGTCACCCATGACGCACCGCACAACAACATCTCGACCGAGATTCACCGCTCCGGCGGCCCGTTTACGCTGGTTCCGCTCCCTGATCACGACGGGCAACCCTGCTCTGCTGTGGTATGGATGGAACACGGGGCCGAGGCACTCCGGCTGGCTGAATTGCCGGTCCCTGAATTCGAGGCCGCCGCCAATGACCGTTCCGCGCTGGCCTACGGACCGCTGAAACTGGTCACCAAACGCACCCTCTGGCCAATCATCAGCCAGATTGCCCACAGCCTGACCGCCCAACGCACCGCACTGGTCGCAGAAGCAGCCCATGTGATGCCCCCGATCGGTGCGCAGGGTCTGAACATGTCGCTCAAGGACCTGTCCTGCCTGCTCGAACTGGCAGAGGCAAATCCCGAGGGCTTGGGCGATAACTCCATGCTCGACACCTATCAGGGGCGCAGGCATCCCGATATCGCCATGCGCGTCGCAGGTATCAATCTGCTCAATCGGACCTCTATATCGGGCCAACCGTTCTGGAACGAACTGCGACAGCAGGGCATTCAGGCGCTGCACGACATCACGCCCTTGCGGCGACAGGTCATGCAACTGGGGCTAGGTGCCCGCAAATAGCTAGAGCGGCCCCGGCCTGCGTTCTTCACTCAACAGCACGTTCGCTTCAACATCGCCCACACCGGGAAGCGCCATGATCCGACGGCGTAAGACCCGCTCAAAATCGGCCAGATCGCGAGCGACCACACGCAGGCGATAATCATAAAGGCCCAGAACATGGTCCACCGTTTGCACCTCTGGAATGGCCCCAACGGCCCGTTCAAAATCCTCTAGGCTCACCCGGCCCTTGGTGGCCAGCTTCACGCCCAGAAAAACCGTCACACCAAAACCGAGCTTTTCGGCATCCAACACTAGCCGGCGGCCCGCAATAACCCCGGCATTCTGTAACCGTCTGATCCGCCGCCATGTGGCAGGCTGGCTCAGCCCCAGCTTTTCGCCCAAACGGCTTGTCGATTGTTCCGCATTGGCAGAAAGCGCCCGCAGCAGGGCAAAGTCGATCTCGTCCAGCGTCATAACGGCAGAACCTCGTCTCGCTTGACGCGGGCAATGGTCATCAGCGCCTCGATATCCGCGATATGCGGTAATGTCAGAATGTCCTCTCGATAAATACGCTGATAATCCGGCAAGTCGCGCGCAATCAGGGACAGACGCACATCAACCCGGCCCAGAAAGGTCTGTATCTCGATCACCTCAGGGACCTTCCGGGCAGCGGCAGTGAATTCGTCAAACGCGCGGGCCACCGTCTTATCCAATGTAATGCGCAGGCTGACCGATACCGAAAAACCCAAACTCGCCCAGTCGATCACAATCTGGCTGCCTTTCAACACGCCGGTATCCCGCAACCGATCCAGCCGTCGTGTCACCCGCGCAGGCGTGGCATCCACCGCGCGAGCAAGGTCAGGCACCGCACTTGCCGGGTCGGCCTGCAGCAGGCGCAACAGACGGCGGTCAGTATCATCAAGCATAAAAAATCCGAAATATGATAAGTTGGCGCATAAATATCGTCTATGATTATAAAATAACCGGAAATCAACACTCACATTTCCGACTTCACGCCGCTATAACGCCGCCAAACACAACCCAAGCAAAGGATAAACCCATGCGCGTTTACTACGACCGCGATTGCGACGTGAATCTGATCAAAGACAAGAAAGTCGCCATTCTGGGCTACGGCTCCCAAGGCCACGCCCACGCGCTGAACTTGCGCGACAGCGGCGCAAAGAACCTTGTTGTGGCTCTGCGCGAAGGCTCACCTTCTCAGGCCAAAGCCGAAGGCGAAGGCCTGAAAGTCATGGGTATCGCCGAAGCCGCTGCATGGTGTGACGTCATCATGTTCACCATGCCTGATGAGCTGCAGGCCGAAACCTACAAGAAATATGTCCACGACAACATCAAGCCTGGCTCCGCAATTGCCTTCGCCCACGGCCTGAACGTGCATTTCGGCTTGATCGAGCCTAAAGAAGGCGTGGACGTGATCATGATGGCGCCAAAAGGCCCAGGTCACACAGTGCGCGGCGAATACACCAAAGGCGGCGGTGTGCCTTGTCTGATCGCAGTCGACACAGACGCATCCGGCAAAGCACAAGAAATCGGCCTGTCCTACTGTTCCGCTATCGGCGGTGGTCGTTCAGGCATCATCGAAACAAACTTCCGTCAGGAATGCGAAACCGACCTCTTTGGTGAGCAGGCCGTGTTGTGCGGCGGTATCGTCGAACTGATCCGCATGGGCTTTGAAACGCTGGTCGAGGCCGGTTACGAGCCTGAAATGGCTTACTTCGAATGCCTGCACGAAACCAAGCTGATCGTGGATTTGATCTATGAAGGCGGTATCGCCAACATGAACTACTCGATCTCGAACACTGCAGAATACGGCGAATATGTCAGCGGCCCGCGCGTTCTCCCTTATGCAGAGACCAAGCAGCGCATGAAAGACGTGCTGACCGACATCCAGACCGGCAAATTCGTGCGTGATTTCATGACCGAAAACGCGGTTGGTCAGCCTTATTTCAAGGCCACACGTCGGATCAACGACGAACACCAGATCGAACAGGTCGGTGCCAAGCTGCGTGCGATGATGCCCTGGATTTCCGAAGGCAAAATGGTCGACAAATCCAAGAACTAAAACCACCAAGGCCCGGCATCAAGCCGGGCCTTAATCTACCCGCGGTCTTTCCAGCGCACCATCTGCCGTATGATCCCGTGCAGCATTTGCACGTCGGCCCGCGTCAGCGGCATCCGCGACCAAAGGTTGCGCAAATTCGTCTTCATATTGGCCGCCTTGTGATCGGGAAAAAAGAACCCCGCCTCTTCCAGCCGTTCCTCGTAATGGGCGCTGAGTTTTTCGATCTCAATCTGCTCGGCCCAATCACCAACCGCACCAACGCGTTGCGCTTCTGTCGGAACCGCCACACGCCGCCATTCATACCCGGTCAGAAGCACGCATTGGGCAAGGTTCAGTGACGGAAAGTCCGGGTTCACAGGAACCGAGATGATCGCATTTGCGCGTGCGATGTCGTCGTTTTCCATGCCCGCCCGCTCTGGTCCGAACATCACGGCTACTTTCTCACCCGCCGCAATCCGGTCACGGGCATCCTGCATCGCAGCCTCTGGCGTGAAAACCGGCTTGGTCAGATCGCGTGGCCGCGCGGTCGTCGCATAGACAAAGCTACAATCACCAATCGCGCCCGGCGTATCGTCAAAAAGCTGTGCCTCATCCAACAGACGCCCTGCCCCGCTGGCCATGGCCACGGCCTTCTGGTTCGGCCAGCCATCCCTTGGTGCCACGATTCGCATCCGGTCCAGCCCGAAATTCCACATCGCCCGTGCCGCTGCACCTATGTTTTCACCCATCTGGGGTCGGATGAGAACGAATGCAGGTTGCGGATCTGGGCTGGGCATATGGCTTCCTTTGATATCGCGGCGCGTGATACGCTGCGCCGAAGATCAAGACAAGGAGGGGGAACCAATGGCCTATCATGATGGACACGCAGAGCTGATGCGGACCGAGCTGGCAGACGAGCCCGGTTTATCCGAGAAGAAGATGTTTGGTGGTCTGTGTTTCCTCAAAGACGGGAACATGATCTGTGGCGTTCACACCGGCGGCGGCATGGCGCGTGTGGGCAAAGACGCAGAAGCCAAAGCGCTCAGAATCGACGGCATCGCGCCGCTTTCCTTTACCGGGCGCCAGATGGGTGGGATGGTCGATGTGTCCGAGGACGTGCTCGCCGATGATGGCCGTCGCGCCCAGATCGTGAAAATGGCACTCGATTACGCCCGGTCGTTGCCGCCCAAGGCATAGCCAAGCGGCCCAAACACCGCTAAAACGCCTTGAACGCAAGAATAATACCGGAACGCCCTCATGTCGGACGCCCCAGAAGCCCCGCAGATTTATCTCATCACGCCCAGCGAATTTGAGCTTTCGTCCTATCCTGACAGGCTGGCCGCCTGTCTGGACAGTACCGAAATTGCATGTGTCCGGCTCGCACTCGGCACGAACGATGACGCCCGGATCGCCAAAGCCGCTGATGCCTTGCGTGAAGTGACGCATGCCCGCGATGTGGCCCTGGTGATCGACAGTCACATCCTGATGGTCGAGCGGCTGGGTCTGGACGGCGTGCATCTGACCGATGGCGCGCGCTCGGTGGGCAAGGTGCGCAAGGATCTGGGCGAGGACGCCATCGTCGGCAGCTACTGCGCCAACTCACGTCACGACGGCATGACAGCTGGCGAATTGGGCGCGGACTACGTCAGTTTCGGCCCGGTTGGTGAGACTTCATTGGGCGATGGCCGCCAGGCCGAGCTGCAACTCTTCGAATGGTGGTCGCTGATGATCGAAGTTCCCGTCGTCGCCGAAGGCGCGCTGAATGCCGATCTGATCCGCAAACTGGCACCGCATACCGATTTCTTCGGTATCGGGGACGAGATTTGGGGTGCGGATGATCCTGTTTCAGCTCTCGCTGACTTCCGCAGTGCGATGGTCTGATAACCCACCCCGCACCGTCTCCTCCATCGCCTTTGCCAGCAATTTGCGGTTCTCAAAATCCGTCAACCTGACCGGCTCGTGATACACCACCGTGACGCCCCCTTGCTGACGGGCGGCCAGTGTGTGCAGCAGATGTGGGCCGAACGCCATGTCCCCCCACCAGCCATAAAATCGCGGGTCTTCGCCCGCAGGCGCATCGTATCGGACCGTCACGGGCTGGATATGTAGACTATCCCGCAAGTCCGGATCGAAAAAGGCAGCAAATAGCGTAGGTTTGAAGGGCAGCACCTGTTGCCCATCCGTCGACGTGCCCTCGGGAAAGAACAACAGCTTGTGCCCTGCAGCCAGCCGATCCCGGAAAACGCGCACCTGCTCTGCCGCCTCGCGTCTGTCGCGGTTGATAAAGACAGTCCCGGTGGCCCGTGCCAGCCAACCGATCCCCGGCCAGCCGGCCACCTCGGATTTCGAAACGAAGTATATGCGTTTGCGTGCATTCAGCGCAAAGATATCCAGCCACGACGAATGATTGGCCACGACGGCCCCCGGCCCCCGCATCGGCGCACCGATGCTGCGATAGCGCAAGCCAAGTAGCACGAACGCCATTCGGCAGACGAATTGCGTAATCGCGGGGGTCAATGGCCGCCTCAATCCGTATAACGGCCGCTCAATCAGGCGAAGAACAAGCAGAACCAACAAGCCGCCAAATACCAGCACGATGAGCGGTATGGCGCGAACTATGGCCCTCAACCACCCGGCAGCGCCGATACGGGCGAAAATCAGGTCGCCCTGTTCAGATTGCCATCGCTCAGCCAAGGGTGGCCCCCTTGGTGTAAATCGACCGCTGCAAACTGCTGACAGATGCGGCCTCGACGATCATGCAGACATCGGTGGTGTTAAAGGCCTCGTCGACAAAGACGCCTTCCCCGATGGAACCACCCAATCGCAGATAGGCCTTGATCAGCGCCGGAGTGGCTCGCATGGCAGCAACCCGGTCAATCTGATCAGCAGGTGAAGGAGAAAAACTACTACCTGCCGACGGCAACGCCACAACCCGCAAATGCGAAGGTGCCAGATGCTTATGGTGCAAAAGACTAAGCGGATCACGCAAAGCGAGAAGATCGGTTCCATGGAATGAGGCCACGCCAAATAGCACATCAATCTGATGCTCGGCCACATATTCGGCCAGACCAGCCCAAAGATGCATCATCGCAGTCCCACCACGATAATCAGGGTGCAAACATGAACGACCGAGTTCCAGCAAAGTCCGGCCACTTTGCTTCAGAACGCTCAGGTCGAATTCATCCTCACAATAAAACGCCCCAGCCTTGTCTGCGGCGTCCCGGGTCATCAGACGGTAAACACCGATAACCTGATCATCCGGCGCGCGGGCCTCGTCGCGCAGGATCAGGTGATCCGCATGCTCATCGAATCTGTCCTTTTCCAAACGGCGCTTGTGATCCACCAAGGGGCCGTCACCAGCCAACTCCTCCACAAATACTTTGTACCGCAACCGGTAGGCCGCATTCAGGTCAGCCTCGTTTCGGGCGATGTGACTGACAAAGGCAGAGGGTTTTGTATACGTCATCAATGGATTGGACGGTTCGAACTAAGATAAGCCGTTTTAGGATTGTCGTGTCGTGTTGGCAACCAAACGCAAGATGACCTTGGGTCAGGTACGTTGACACAGGTTAGCGAAACACTACCATAAGTTGCACAATTCACCCTTGATCAACAAGGATCAGCATGACGTTCGCGCCATCGACGACCACCTTACCCGCTTCCCTGAAATTGACAGTAATCTTCCCGCCAATATTCGACTGGACCTGCCCGACGCCCCAGTCGGGTTGGTCAGGATGCCGGACCAGCATACCGGGCTCAAGTATCGCGTTGAGGTCTGACATATCCCACCTTTTTGACATGGAGGCATCATGATGCGCCCCGATCTTTCCGAACTTGTTGGCTCTCGTATCTGTCATGACCTTATCAGCCCTATCGGCGCAATCGGCAATGGGGTCGAGCTGTTGGCCCTAACCGATGGTGACACCGCCGCCGAGATGGACCTGATCAGCGAAAGTGTCGCCAATGCCAATGCCCGTATCCGCTATTTCCGCATTGCGTATGGCGCCGCGAATGCCGATCAATTCGTCAGCCGGGCCGAGGTGCTATCGGTCCTCGCCGCCATCGCCCGCAGTGGTCGTTTCACATACTCTTGGCAGGTTGACGAAGACCAACCGCGCCAAATTGTGCGGGCGGTCTTTCTGACGTTGCAGTGCCTTGAATCAGCTCTGCCAATGGGCGGCAGCATCCATATCTCACAAAACAGCGACCGATGGACGCTGTCCGCCGAGGGGCGGCGCGTCAATGTGGATGAGAAGCTCTGGCGCAGCCTGCTGGCTTCTGACGCCTCGTATTCCCATTCTGCCGCACAGGTTCAGTTCGCCCTGCTACCCGACGCGCTGGCGGCGTTTGGTCGGCAATTGTCGGTTGATTTTGGCGAAAACCGGATAACCGCGCGGTTTTGAGGTCTCCTGTAGTCGCTGATCCGAACCACCCGCCACTTAACCGCGTTAACCCGTGGCGACATAGGCGGGCTGGCCTATTTTCGCCGACATCATTTCAAAACCCGCCAATACCCGCTCAAATCTGAATTCAGCAAACTAAGAATTAAAAGGATACAAAGCGCCATTTAAAGAGCTCTGAATTAAAGAGTATTTTGTGGGGCCAAACAAAAATGTCTGCCTTTCGACTGTCGCAAACTGCGTCACGGCAAATCTGCTATGCGCGGGTCATCTGCATTTCATTGATGATATTTGTTCATGCAGACCCGACAGACGCGAAAATTGTCGAATTGGATGTGCCCTACGCAATCCGCGCGTTTTACTGGGTATTGGTGGCCGAGCTGGGCCGTGCCAGCGTGCCACTTCTGAGTGTGATATCCGGCGCTTTGCTCGTCATGTCGATGCAGCGCGGATCAACCATTCGATCGGTCGCATGGAACAAATTCCAACGTCTGCTGTTGCCGCTCCTGTTTTGGAATTTTCTGCTGATTGATACTCTTGTAATACGCCATCACATTTTGGCCGCTAGCCCACCCGACCTCGCCTACATTTTTGACAGTTGGCCCAACAAATTATTCGCCCTCACGGATACCCCAGCCAATTTCCCCCTGGCATTCCTGCGCGACATCTTTGTTTGCAGCATACTTGCCGCCATCGCGATGACTCTCGAAAACCGCAAGAACTTTGCAGGGCAGCTGTTTATGCTGGGCTGCATCGGGGTCGTGATGGTTCAGCCGGAAAGCCTGCCTCTGGTCCAGCGCGAACTGATCATCATCTTCTACACAATCGGCTTCATGATGGCCTGTAATCTCAAAGAACCGCCCCACCTACCTTGGGCCGTGGTAATCGGACTAATGCTGCTTCAGATCGGGATAGATATCGGACAACTGGCGCCCGAGATACCGACCGAAGTAATCAAACGTCTGGCGGTCTGTATGCTGTTCTGGAAAACCAGTGAATTCCTGTTCCTGCGCGAAAAGAAACACCCCTGGATCGCAGGCATCGCCCGGCAGGAGCAGTATATCTACGTGGTCTTCTGTAGCCACCTGATCGTGACAAGAGCCTATGGCGTCTTTTGGGAGCGCATGGGCATCTATCCAGAGGCACCATATTTCCCGTTGGTTTACCTGATGAACCTACCGCTCGCCTTCGCATTCGCGTGGCTGGTGTGGAAACTGTCCGAGGAATTGCTACCCGCACTACAACCGTTTGTGTCAGGCAAGCCCTTTGCCAAAGTGCGGTTCCCCGGCGCGACCGCAGACTTCAATCCAGAGGAAACGCCTGTTGGAACGCCATCTCGCCAGTCGACAGAAAGGCAATAACCCGACTGTCTGGATCACGGCGAAGCCAACGCATCTCTTCCATCCGGGTCAGCATGGCACGACCCAATGATCCGGCCAGATGTGTGCGACGCTCACTCCAGTCCAGACAGGCACGGCAAAGCGGTGCCCGCGCCGACGAAAGAGCCTCTAGATCGACACCAAAATCAGCTGCAAATGCAGCGCCCTGCGGTGTGATCGTAACATCTTCCCCATCCTCGCGCAGATCGCCGCGTCCGAGCATGCAACTGAACATCTGCACACCCCGCTGTCCGGCTAGATGATTGTAGCAAACGCGCGCCTGACGCATCGCGGCATCCTTTGGGCCTGTTCTGGTCCGTAGCTCCGAGGCAGCCAAACCCATCAGTGCCTCAAGCGTGGCAGCCACATCTCCATGGGCCAGCGCGAAATACTTATGTCGCCCCTGTTTGCGCACCTGGACCAACCCACCATCCCGCAGCTTTGCCAGATGCCCGCTTGCGGTCTGGGCCGTCACACCGGCCTCCGCCGCCAATTCTGTCGCAGTCAGCGCCTTGCCCGCCATCAAGGCGGTCAGCATGTTCGCCCGCGCCGGATCACCGATCAGCGCTGCAATACGAGAGATATCAGGCCCTTCCTTCATACCTCGATCATAGCCGAAGCATATGTGTAAATCAATCCGCTACAAATCGGGTCAATCAAACACGGAGAAACCTATGCTGACCTGTATCATCAAATATCATATCGATCCGACCAAAACGGCACAGTTCGAAGACTACGCGCGGAACTGGGGTAAGGCGATCCCACGTAACGGCGCGGATCTGATCGGCTATTACGCACCGCATGAAGGCTCAACCACGCTCGCCTATGGCATCTATAACATACCCTCGCTGGCCGCATACGAAGAATACCGCGCCAAACTTGCCGCCGATCCGCTGGGTCAGGAAAATTACGCCTTCGCCCAGAAAGAAAAATTCATCCTCCGCGAAGATCGAACTTTTCTGCGGCTCGCCTCCGCCCCGCACGGACCAAAACAATGATCGCTGTCATCTTTGAAGTCGAACCGGCACCGGGCGAAATGGACACCTACCTGCAACATGCAGCCCACCTGCGGCCACTACTGGATGATGTTGACGGTTTCATTTCAGTGGAGCGATTTCGCAGTTTGGCCGACCCCAACAAACTTCTATCACTGTCATTCTTTGAGGATGAGGCCGCAATCGCCCGCTGGCGCAACACCCAAAGCCATCGCAACACACAATCGGCGGGGCGGTCTGGTATATTTTCCGACTACCGTCTGAGGATTGCCACGGTTTCACGCGACTACGGCTTGCATGATCGGGCACAAGCGCCCAAAGACAGCAGGCTGCATCACGGCGGATCGACAGGACCAGAATGACCAACTCCCCGACCCTTAGCAATTGGCTGTCCATCGCCGCACTGGGCCTGATCTGGGGTGGCACTTTCATGGTCGTCGCCATCGCCTTGCGTGGCTATGGCCCGCTCACGGTCGCGGCGGCACGCACGACGCTGGGTGCCGTAAGCCTGCTTGCACTGATGATCGCCATGCGAAGGCCTCTGCCCATCTTCACGGGTCAGATGATCAAATATCTGGTGGTCATCGGTGTTCTGAACACGGCAGTCCCCTTTGCACTGCTGAGCTGGGGACAGCAATTCGTCCCTTCGGCGTTTGCGGGCATCTCCATGGCTGCACTCCCGCTTTTTGTGCTGCCCCTGGCGCATGTCTTCACGGATGAAAAGCTAAGCACCCGCAACGCTGTGGGCGTGGTACTTGGTTTCATCGGTGCAGTTGTCCTGATCGGCCCCGGCGTGCTGCGGATTGGCACAGGGATGGAACCACTCGGCCAGATCGCTTGCCTTGCCGCGGCCCTTTCTTATGCAATATCGAGCATCATGACACGGCGCTGCCCGCCCATCGACCCAATCACCATGGCCGCACTGCTGCTGGCAGTGGGTGCCGGCGCCCTGCTCCCGGCCATGCTGCTTTTCGAAGGGGTGCCACGTGCGGCCAGCCGTGACACAACCCTTGCCATCTTGTTTCTTGGCCTCGTGCCCACAGCGCTGGCCGCCCTTATCCGGGTGGCCACAATCCGGTCCGCAGGTGCAGTCTTTATGACACTGGTCAATTATCAGGTGCCGCTTTGGTCAGTGATCTTTGGCGCAGTTATCCTGAACGAATTATTGCCGTTCCGCTTTTTCGCGGCACTCGGCCTTATCCTTTTTGGTTTGGCGATCAGCCAATGGAACAGCCTGAAAAAGCTAACCACACGTCAGGGATGAATTATTCATACGCGCCGCACTTTTACCGTATTTTGTGGGCAGGCATCTAGGACCAAATAACACGGAGTGTCCTATGCGTTCTATTTTCACTGGCATTTTCGCCATCTTTGTTCTGACATCCATGGCCACCACGGCTGAGGCACGACGGGGCGGCGGATACTCCACCAACCAAGAGCTACTATTTGTCAGCCCGACTGAAATCGAAAATGACCTGGGACCGCTATCCGTATGTCATCTGGTCAAAACCCGCGCGATCATCTTCATCAATGTGTGGCGGACACTGGAAGGTTACGCCCTGGCCAATAACGGGTGCATGACCGATGCTTATTTTGACCTGAGCGCCGAAGAACTCTCCGCCGCACAGCTTGCCGGAGCGATCTCAAAAGATGTACCCGCCACACCAAAGCTGAGCATGGCGCAGGTGATGAACGGTTCCTGGGGGCTTGGGCTGATCGCGGCATTGGTCGGTTTTGCCATATTCAAAGCATTCAAAATCCGTGCCCGCCGGAACGAACGTATGAGCTTTGTCTCGGGCGCGTCCCCGGTTGCTCAGGCGATCATCGACGCCATGTGTCACGCGGCCAAGGCTGACGGCCACATCGCCCCGTCCGAGATTGCCCAGATCAAACAAGCCGCCGAGGAAATGACAGGCGAAACCTTTACCAACGACACAGTGGCACACATGGCAAGCATCGCCGAGGCGAAGCTGGACCAAAGCGGATTCAAGCGTCTGGTCAAAAGTCGCAGCCCGGCAGAAAACATGGACATCATGCGCGGCGTCCTGATGGTTGTGGCTGCCGATGGTCGGCTTGACGGCAAGGAAAAGGTCTTTGTGGGCGGCTTGGCACAAGCCATGAAGATGTCAGGTCAACAGGTCGCAATACTGCTGGCCGAAGTAACCGGACAACTTAATAGCGTTTGAGACGGTAAGGATGGGCGCCGTTGGTCTGGAACCTGAGATGGCTTTGGTCTTCGCACAAGAGGCCAGTCCCAAGGTTAGTCATATTGAAGAAACTACGGCAGCGCAGGATGCGATGAAGTTGTCAGAAAGAGCACAAATTGAGATCCTATCACGGGAAATCTTAGACGAACCAAAAATTGGATTTTGCAACGGATGTGAATTGGCAAATTTTCATTGTTTTTGCGAATGGCGCAAAACAGAGCTTTTAAGGGGAAATGGATGGTAAACGTTGTGGGTAACCTTTTGTTTGCAGCGTTCTTTTTCTGGGCTTCAAAAATCTACGCGAATTGGCACGGAAACGTCACAGAACCTTTTCTTTGTGAATTCACAGGAAACATCTTCCGAAGGCTTAGGCTGCAATACTTCTATCACAATCGGAACGTTGTCGTCTCACTGATGTATCTTGTGACCTCCATCGACGCGTTTCTGGATGCGGTTAACGCTGCGACCAACTTACACTAATTTTCATTTGCGGGTTTCGTGACGTTGAAGCGCCACCAACTTTGGCGATCAAAAGGCTCCGTCGAAATGAATTAAGTGGCAGCTTCATCTCACGCTGGCGATAATCAGCGATGTTGCATTGAAAAGTCAGTCGGCCTCAGAAACGCTTGCTGCTTGAAGACATACTGCATAGGCCACGAGTCCAGCTGGCATCCGATAACCGCTGCATCATGTCAAAGACCAGCGACGTCCCTCGTTCAGGCAGCCCCCTCAACCTCAGCAACGATATTGCCCACAACTTGGCTGAGAAGATCATCATCCTCGCACTCAGCCATGACGCGGATTAGGGGTTCTGTCCCTGATTTGCGGATTAGCAGCCGGCCTTTGCCCTTAAGCTTCACTTCAGCGTCAGCAATGGAGCGGCGCACGGCATCGCTCTCAAGCGGGTCTTGCCCGTCAGCGTAACGCACATTCTGCAGCAGTTGAGGAACCGTCTCAAAGCTTTTGCTAAGATCGCTGGCCTTTTTATCAGTCTCGATCATTGCGGCCAAAAACTGCAAACCGGCAAGCAGACCATCACCGGTGGTGGCATAATCAGTCATCACGATATGGCCCGATTGCTCACCGCCCAGGTTCCACCCACCGGCCCGCATCGCCTCAACCACATAGCGGTCGCCCACGGCTGTACGTTCCAGATGCAGGCCCCGCCCGTCCAGAAACCGTTCCAGCCCCAGGTTGGACATCACGGTGGCAACCAGCGTGCCACCATTCAACCGCCCCTGATCGGCCCAACGCCCGGCCATCAGCGCCATCAGCTGATCGCCATCGGCAACCTCGCCCTTTTCATCAAGGATCATGACGCGGTCCGCATCACCATCGAGGCAGATACCAACATCTGCCCCCTCCTGCAGGATCTTGGCCGCGGCAGCAGATGTATCGGTGGACCCGCAGCCATCGTTGATGTTCAGACCGTTCGGGCTGACGCCAATCGGGATCACGGTCGCACCCAATTCCCACAAGACCTCTGGCGCCACGCGATGGGCTGCACCGTTAGCGCAATCGACAACGACCCTCAGCCCGTCCAGACGCATCCCGACTGGGAATGTCGATTTCACCCGCTCGGCATACCGAAAACGGCCGTCGTCAATCCGCTTGGCGCGCCCGATATTCTGCGATTGGGCAGGTTCCACCCCAGCCTCAATCAACGCCTCGATCTGTTCTTCAGCCTCATCCGACAGCTTGAACCCGTCTGGCCCAAAGAACTTGATCCCATTATCGTGGTGCGGATTGTGACTGGCCGAAATCATGATCCCCACATCGGCCCGCATTGACGTGGTCAGCAATCCCACCGCTGGGGTCGGGACCGGCCCCAGCAAAAGCACATTCATACCGGTACTGGTCAGCCCCGCCGTGAGCGCATTCTCAAACATATAGCCCGAAAGCCGGGTGTCCTTGCCGATCACCACGCGATGAACGTTCGAGCCGTCCCTGCGAAAAAATCGACCGGCAGCCGCGCCCATGCGCAGCGCCATTTCCGCTGTCATCGGATATGTGTTGGCCTTACCGCGCACCCCATCGGTGCCGAAAAGTTTGCGTGTCATCTCTCACCGCTCGTTTATGGTTTGTTGCAGGTTCAATGCCTGCTTGATCTCAAACGTATCGTGAACCCGCAGAATTTGCACCCCCTGCGTTGCAGCATGCAAGGCAACCGCGACAGAGCCTCCCAAACGATCCTGCGCCGTCTCACCACCACCCAGTGTGCCGATGAAGCGTTTCCGCGAGGCCCCCAGCAAAATCGGGCAACCAAGACTGTGAAACAACGACAGCCCGCGAAGCAGTTTCAGATTATGCTCCAACGTCTTGCCAAACCCGATACCGGGATCGACGATGATGCGGTCGCGGGCAATGCCGGCGGTCTCCGCAAACGCAATGCGTTCCTCCAGAAAGTCATACACATCCAGCAGCACGTCATCATATTGCGGATCATCCTGCATCGTCGCCGGATCACCCTGAGCATGCATCAGGCAAACATGCAGCCCCGATGCTGCGGTCACAGCCGCCAGTTCAGGATCAAATGTAAAGGCCGAGACGTCATTGATCAGGGTTGCCCCGGCCTCAATCGCAGCCTCAGCCACCTTGGCCTTGCGCGTATCGATTGATATGGCCACATCACTTGTGGCCCTGATGGCAGCGATTACCGGCGCTGTTCGCGTAATCTCATCGGCCACAGAAACCTCAACAGCACCAGGCCGCGTACTTTCGCCGCCGATATCAATGATCGATGCCCCTGCCGCAACCATCGCCAAAGCATGATCGACAGCGACACCGGCATCGTCAAATTGCCCGCCATCGGAAAAACTGTCCGGGGTCACATTTAAAATACCCATGACCTGCGGGGCATCCATGGCCAAACCGGCCACGGGAGCGCGGGGCGCGGTCAGTCGTTGCAAGACATCAGCGGGAACTTCCCCTGCCGGAACGACCATTGAAGAAGCACCACGCTCCAGCACTTCAACCTGATCAAACCAGCACCACCCACCTGCAAGGACATGGGCCGCATCTGGACGTGTCTCGCCACTTCGAGGCACTGGACGGAAATAGGGCATCAGATTGATGCCGCCTCGGAACTGACCATCCGCACAGGAACAAGCGCTTCTGGTGCGGCATCGCCAATGACCAGCAGCTCCTTGGCCTGGATCTCGGCGGCAAACCATGCGACCAGCGCCAGTGCATTGCGCGGGCTGGCCGACGGTCCGTCCACAGCATCCAAAACAATCTTTGACGGTGCCCATACACAAATCTGGCCATTCTTCATGGCCCAATCGAGTTCCGTCCGGGTCTGCACGACCTTGCAGCGATGATCTTTCGCGGCCAGAACCCATGCATTTTGTTCAATCACCAGTAAATCAATCCGCCGCTGGGTCATGGCATGACCGGTTTGCGGGGCAATCGCATCACCGGCACCCACAGCGATGATCAATGGGGCCTCCATCGCCTCGGCTTGGTCGATCCAACCCTTAAGGTGATCAGAAGCAATGGCTGCATTCGACAGATACATCACACGCGGATGCGGCGCCTCCAGATGGTCCTGCCCGGCAGAGGCAGACCCATCGCGGGCACGCACTATCTCGACGCCAAGTGAAAAAGGCCCGCGATCCAGCTTTTCAATACGAACAAAGACACGCTCAGCTTGCGGTTCAAGCAATATCCGCTCGGCGACCCGCTCAGCCAATGTTTCAAGCAGATTGAGACGCTCCGCTTCCAGCTCAATCCCGATCGCCTCGGTGACCCGATCATAAGACAAGATGCGGTCCACATCGTCGTCAATGGGACCGGTAAGCGGCGATACCTCAACCACCACATTGAAACGAACGCGCTGCAGCGTCCCGCGTTCCTGTTGAAACGCGCCAATCTCGACCTCCACCACGTAGTCGCGCAGCGAGATACGGTCGCAAGGTGTCAGGCTGCTGGCTTCTGCCCGCTCACTCGGATGCGCAAAGGCAAGGCGGATATCATCGGTCATGGACGTCTCAGCGTCAGGAACATTTCGACCCCAGCGATACGCTTCATGCATCACTGGGGCAAGCATCCAAAACGACCAAAAACGGTCCTAGTTCGACGCGGTTTGCGTTGGCTTACGATAAAAGTAATGCGAACCGATGGAAGCGGTACGCGGATAGACACTCGCCCATGACGGATTGACCGCCCTGGTGTGATAGTGCGTCGCACCGCCGGTCAAATCCCGAACTGCACCATCCATCAGCAATCGGGCTACTTTTCCGACGCGTTCCCAAGCCCGCGGCTCGGCAATCCTTTCGGCGATACCGTCACAGGTATACGTGAACTGACAACCATACTTTCGTCCGGTGCCCTGATTGATCACAGCACAAAGGGTGTTGGGATAAATCCGGTTATCCACGCGGTTCAAAATCACTTCGCCGACGGCAAACATGCCCTCGACAGTTTCGCCGCGCGCTTCGAAGTACAACGCCTGCGCCAGACATTCCCACTGATCATCACCGGTGGCAGCCGGTTGCGCAGCAAGGAATTCGCGATCATAGCTAACCGCGCCCATTTGAACTTCCAGATCACGCGCATCCGCCGAGGGCAGCGCGGTAAGCGCGGTCAGCCGGCTATCGGGAATGACTGAAAGTGATTGACGTTCCTGGCCCAACAAAGCGCCAAGACGAGTTTCAAGAATTTGGTCAGCGGCGGCAACAGAAGCATTGACCGAAAACAAGGCCGCACAAAACAAGAAGGCGCGTGGCGCCCTAAACAAAGACAACATTATCCCACCCAGGATTACACGTGGCGTCGCCCCACGCTGGCTCGGCGCTCATTAAGGAAAAGATTCACGTTCGTCTAGACCTGTGGACAAAACCCAATTTTCAGGCGGCAAGGCGCTGCAAAACTACAACATGTAGCGATTTTTGACACATTACAGCCCAAATACACCATATTTAGGACATGGTTCGGTCACGCAATGCGCTCTGCGCGGCGGTAAGTCGCGCAACCGGAACACGGAACGGAGAGCACGATACATAGTCAAACCCATGGGTCCGACAGAACTCAATGGCGATCCGGCTGCCACCATGCTCACCGCATAGGGACAGAATCACATCTGACCGGCCTAACCGGCCACGCTGCGCACCCATGGCCAGCAATTCACCCACTCCTTCGATATCCATCGTGTGGAACGGATCTTCGGGATACACACCCTGCTGGACATAAGCCGACATGAAACGGCCAGCATCGTCGCGGGACAAACCATAAGTCATCTGCGTCAGATCATTGGTGCCGAACGACAGAAACGCTGCATGTTCTGCGATGTCCTGCGCCCGCAACGCAGCACGAGGGGTTTCGACCATAACACCCAGCCGAAAGTCAAACTCGGTCTTGGTCTTTGCGCGCACCGCATTGGCAACAGCATCGACACGCGCCTTGACCAGTTCAACCTCGCGCATGGCGCTAACCAGCGGGATCATGATCTCGACTTCGACATCAACACCTTTGCCGCGCGCGGCGACAAGCGCTTCGAAAATCGCGCGGGCCTGCATCTCGTAGATTTCAGGGACCGCAATGCCAAGACGTACGCCACGCATCCCAAGCATCGGGTTGTATTCGGTCAAGGCTTGCACACGCTCGGTCACTTCGGACAATGGCAGGGCCAATTGCTCGGCCAGATCGCGCAGGCCGGTTTTGTCGGCAGGCAGGAATTCGTGCAATGGCGGATCAAACAAGCGCACACAAACCGGCTTGCCATCCATAATGCTGAACATGGCCTGAAAGTCGGCCCGCTGCATCGGCAACAGCCTGTCGATGACGGCACGGCGGTCGTCCCCACCTTCGGCAAATATCATCTCGCGCATGACGCCAAGCCGGTCGCTTTCAAAGAACATATGCTCTGTGCGGCAAAGGCCGATACCCTCGGCCGCAAAATTGCGGGCCGTTTGCGCGTCCACGGTCGTATCGGCATTGGCACGCACGCCAATGTCGCGGAACTCATCCGCCCATTCCAGCAAGGTCTGAAAGGCGCTGTCCAATGCAGCTTCCAGCATCGGCGGCTCACCCGCCAGTATCTGCCCGGTCGTGCCATCGACTGTAATGATGTCGCCCGCCGCAAATTTGCGTCCGTCAGGGGCAATAACAAGACGTTTCTTTTGATCAATCACCAGATCAGAGGCACCAACAACGCAAGGCACACCCAATCCCCGCCCGATCACGGCAGCATGGCTGGTCACGCCACCGCGCATGGTCAGCACAGCATGGGCTGCATGCATGCCGCGGATATCCTCTGGCGTGGTTTCGCGCCGGACCAGCACACAAGGCTCCTTGCGCGAGGCACTCGCCTGCGCCTCATTCGCCGTCAGCACGATACGGCCCGAGGCAGCACCGGGGCTGGCAGCAATCCCGCTGACGATCAGATCACGTTCAGCGGACGGATCAACCTGACGGTGAAGCAATTCAGACAACGCAGCAGGCTCTACCCGCATCACGGCTTCTTCGCGTGGGATGATCCCGTCTTCGGCCAAAGCAACGGCAATCCGCACCGAGGCACGCGACGACCGCTGAATGCGGACGGCATCCAGAATATGCAGACCATCAGCGTTGATGGTGAACTCCACCTCCATCTCTTCGCGCAGTTTGAGGCGGCAAATATCTCCAAAGGCGACAAGCTGGGCAAAGGCATCCGGGTTCAGCTCTTCCAGCGACGGCCCCCGCTCATCCCGCGTCAGATAGATCGCACGATCAGCATCCCCCAAGGCCTCCCGGCCCTGGCTCTGGCCAAGATACCGGCCCTTGATCTGCGGTTGTCCGGTCACGCCGTCGGCATATTGAATAATGCCCGATCCGCATTCGCCCGCGCCAACACCCAGCGCCATGGCCTGCACGACCAGACCCAGACCTGCATCAGCGGGCGCGCCCTTGGCCTGACGCAGCAGACGTGCGGTCGTGCCATCCCAAGCGCGTGCCATCGAACGCAGCGCGGCACCCAACTGAACCGCCGGGTCCTGCGGAAAAGGTTCATCCGTTTCGGTCTCGTAAATGTCGAGCATGGCCCGCAGGCTCTTCTCGTTGGGGACGTCAGGCAGATAGAACTCATCCGGGTCCAGCCGGGCCACATGGATCGCATAAGCCTGCACAAACCGCAGATAAAGCGCACTGGCCGGGCCTTCGCCCGCTTCGGCCCTCATCGCGGCATAGTGGGCATCATTCATGCCAATATTCAGAATGGCCCCCGGCCCACCCCAATCAGAATCCTGACTGGACGGGCGCACGGACAAAAGCGGCTGATCACCAAACGGGGCCATCACAGCCGCCATATCCGGCAACTCCCCCTTGGCCGCCTTTCGCACGGTATCAAACGACAGCGCGACCGTGGTCGGCACCGGCATGTCGAGACGGACCAACCGTTGCAAGCACTTCGCCCGGCCACCATGGACCGAAGACGACATCGCTGCAGTAGGCGTGATCAGGGTCAACTGATGATATGGCGGTTGTTGCTGCACTGCGGCACCACTTATTGTGTGGGTGCAGCATAATCGATAAATTAGGCCTGAACACCAAAAACTTTAAAGTTTTATGACTATCCCTCGATTTTTGTCAGGTCAGCGACACTCAGGCATGTTTTCCTGATCTGTGACAACAGGTTAAGCCTGTTGCGGCGAAGCACCTGACTGTCGGCATTAACTTGCACAGCGTCAAAAAATGCATCAATCGGCCCGCGAAGTGCCGCCATAGCGGTCATCGCAGTGTTGAAGTCTTCCGCTTCCATGGCAGGCGCAATCTTCGCATCCGCAGCATCAAGCGCGGCAAACAACGCCTTCTCCGCAGGCTCTTCTGCAAATTTTGGGTCCGCTCCATAGGAATATTCGACCCCATCCTTTTCCTCGGCTTGGGTCAAAATATTGTTCGCCCGCTTGAACCCCTGCAGCAGATTTTCCCCGTCATCCGTGGCAAGCGTCGCAGCCAAAGCCTCCGCGCGTTTCACGAGCAAAGTCAGATCATCATTCCCCGGCATCGCGATGCACGCGTCGATGATGTCGTGGCGAATGCCTTTGTCTTTGAGGAAGACCTTGAGGCGGTCGTGGAGGAATGAAACCAAATCATTAGCCTTTGACATACCAAATTTGACATCTTCTCTTTCTGTGCTTGCTGGCTTGTCCAAGCCGCGAGAGGAAATCACTGTTTTCTCGGCTTGTTCAGCAAACTGCGATACCAACTCTGATGGCAAATTCGCATGCAATAGCTCAAATGCCTCATTGAGTTGTCCGAAGTCTTCCCCGCCCCACACTCGTCCAACGTGCGAAGCCGATGCTAGGAATAATTTCTCAAATATCCCAATACTTATCCGATTCTCCAAAACCAACCGAATAACCCCCAGCGCCGCCCTCCGCAGCGCAAACGGGTCCTTGCTCCCCGTCGGCTTCTCATCAATCGCCCAGAACCCGGTCAGTGTGTCGATCTTGTCGGCCAAAGCCACAGCCACCGAAACCGGCGCAGTCGGCACATCATCCGACGGCCCCAGCGGCGAATAGTGCTCCTCGCATGCTGCTGCGACCACATCATCGTGCCCAGCAGCCTGCGCATAGTAACGCCCCATCAACCCCTGCAATTCCGGGAATTCATAAACCATCTCTGACGACAGATCAGACTTGCAGATACGCGCGGCCTCGGCCGCCAGATCAGGCTTTGCCCCGACACTCGGTGCAATCTCACGCGCCCGCGCCTCGATCCGTTTGATCCGTTCCGCCTGTGACCCCAGCTTATTGTGGAACGTCACATCGGTCAGCGGCGCACCCATGCCCTCAAGACCCACGGTCTTGACCGTGCGCAAATCATTCTCCCAAAAAAACTTCGCGTCCGACAGCCTTGCGGCCAGCACCTTCTGGTTCCCCGCAAGAATGGTCGCGCCCTGATCCACCGTTTCCATATTCGCCACGGTCACAAACCGCTCAATCCGCCCTGTCTTGGGGTTCCGCACGGAAAAAAACTTCTGGTGCTCCTTCATCGAGGTCTGCAAGACCTCCGGCGGCAGTTCCAAAAAGTCATCATCAATCTGACCAAGCAGCACGACGGGCCATTCAACCAGCCCCGCAACCTCGGCCAACAACCCGCGGTCTTCAACCACCTCAAGACCCAGTGCAAAGGCCTGATTTGTCGCCTCGTGCCAGATCATCTCGGCCCGTTCTTCGGCGCGCAAGACAACATGCGCGCGCTTCAACTTCGCCTCGTAATCATCTAAAAATGAAACAGAAAACACATCCGGCGCCATAAACCGATGCCCGCGCGTGGTATTGCCCGACACAATGCCATCCACATCCAAAGCCACGACATCCGAGCCTTCGTCATCGCGCAAAATGCACAGGATCGAATGCAAAGGCCGCACCCATTTCAGCGGCCCGTCGCCCCAGCGCATCGACTTGGGCCAAGGGAAGTTGCGGATCGTCTTTTCCAGCACTTCGGCTACAATATCCGCAGCCATCCGCCCCGGCTTTTCGATGACGGCAAAGTAGACCTGCCCCTTCTTGTCATCGCGCACCTCGAGGTCTTCGCGAGCAACACCTGCCCCGCGCAAGAACCCCTCAATCGCCTGATCCGGCGCGCCAACCTTCGGCCCGCGACGCTCTTCGCGCACCGCCTTGCTTTCGGCCGTCAACCCTTCGACAGACAACGCCAAGCGGCGCGGCGTCGAAAACGCAGCTGCCCCGGCATAGGTCAACCCAGCCTCAACCAAGCCGTCCGTCACCAGCTTTTTCAGATCATCCGCCGCGCGGGTCTGCATGCGCGCAGGAATTTCCTCGGAAAAGAGTTCAATCAGAAGATCAGGCATCAGTTCTGGCTTTCAGGAACAGGAGGACATTCTGGCGGGGCCGGGTTGCCATCAAACACAACCTCCCCGCATTCATTGATCTGGTGCCAGGCATAGGCCCGACCATCAGGGTAAACGGCAACAATCCGGTCGATGCCGTATTCGATGTTTTCAGTGCCGAGAAACGCAATCGCCTCGCCCGACAGATCCGCCCCGATCTGGTCAGCATCAAAGCAATCAAACCAACCCGGAGCGACGCGCGGCTCCGCATTTTCGACAATGACATATTGCTCGTTCAAAGTGGCCTGGCTTAGCACGCTGTCAAAACAGGCACGGTAGCGCAGCGGGCTGCTGCCCGCATCGATCCCCTGAAAATTGTCAAAAGCAATCGGTTCGGGCTGGCCCGTCGTCAGCGATGTCAGCGCTACATCTTGCGCCTCTGCCTGCACCTCATCGTAAAAGGCATAGACCTGCAGATAATAAAGGGCCCCACCCGCAATGGCTGCAATCACAAGCATCCCCGCAATGATAAATCGTGCCATCAGGCCGCCGCCCCGCCCGCTTCGGTCTGCACAAACGCATCCGCGCACATCTTCGCCAGCGCACGCACGCGGCCAATATAGGCCTGCCGCTCAGTGACAGAAATCACGCCCCGTGCGTCAAGCAGATTAAAGACGTGGGACGCCTTGATGCATTGGTCATAGGCCGGATGCGCCATGATGATTTTCTGACCGGTTTTGGGGTCCTCTGCCGGGGCGTCCAGAATGCGCTGACATTCGGCTTCGGCATCCTTGAAATGCTGGAGCAACACGTCGGTATCCGCCAGATCAAAGTTCCACCGGGAATATTCCTGCTCGGTCTGCTTGAAGACATCGCCATAGGTCAAAGCAATCGGCGTCTGCGGATCGTTGAAGGGCATCTCCATCACATGATCAACGCCGAGCACATACATCGCCAGCCGCTCCAACCCATAGGTCAATTCACCCGAAACGGGTTTGCAGTCATACCCACCCACCTGCTGAAAATAGGTGAACTGGCTGACTTCCATCCCGTCGCACCAGACCTCCCAGCCAAGACCCCAGGCACCCAGAGTCGGGCTTTCCCAGTCGTCCTCGACAAAGCGGATATCGTGCATGGACGCATCAATCCCAATCGCCTCAAGCGATCCCAGATAAAGCTCTTGCAGATCGGGCGGGCTCGGTTTGATCAGCACCTGATACTGATAATAATGCTGCAGCCGGTTCGGGTTCTCACCATAGCGGCCATCCGTCGGGCGGCGCGAGGGCTGCACATAAGCCGCAGCCCACGGTTTTGAGCCCAAGGCGCGCAAGGTGGTCGCCGGGTGAAATGTCCCCGCCCCGACCTCCATATCATAGGGCTGCAAAATGGCGCATCCCTTTGCGGCCCAGTAAGTCTGAAGCCGCAGGATGATCTCCTGAAAACTGCGCGGTTTTTCCGCCATGTGCCAACCCTCTAAAGCAATCACCGGCTCAATAGGCCGCGCGGCGGGAAGGGTCAATTAGGCAACGGCTGCTAACTTAATCGAACACCTCGCGGGATTTTTATATCAACGCTCTTGCGTCAGACAAAACCAGCGGTCAATCACGTGGCTGGGGCACGTTCAATTTGGGGTAAAAATGCTCAAGGCTATCGCAGCTGCTTTTATATTTTTTGTTCTGACAGTACCCGCAGCGGCCCAGCAAACCTATTGGGTTCAGATCGAAGCGAAGAATACGCTCAGCAACGCGCAAGACCGCGCCCGTGAATACGCGGCGCAACTGGATGGTATCCACGGGTTCTATCTGGGCAGTGGTTGGTACGGCATCATGATAGGGCCGTTCGGCGAAGCCCAGGCAAGGACGGAGCTGACGCGCCTTCTGGCTGGTCGCGCCATTCCATCGGATAGCTACGTGACCGACGATAGCGGCCTGAGACAACAATTCTGGCCGATCGGCGGCGGCATCTCGGCCCCTCCACAAATCGAAGTAGCCCCTCCCGGCCCCATCGAACCGGCGGATGAAACACCTCAAGAGGCACGCGCGTCGGAACGCGACCTGACCCGCGAAGAACGGGAAGAGCTGCAACGCGCGATGCAGTGGGCCGGGTTTTATTCCGCTGCTATTGATGGCTCGTTCGGTCGTGGCACACGTAATGCCATGCAAGCTTGGCAAGAGGCGAACAATCAGGAACCCACCGGCATCCTGACGACCAAGCAACGGATCATGCTGCTTGATGACTACAATAGCGTTCTCGACGGGTTGGACATCCGACTGGTGCGCGACGATGCATCCGGCATTCAGATGCGCATCCCCACCGGCATTGTCGCATTCACTGAGTACCAGCCACCGTTCGTGCATTTCGGGCCAACCGGCAACGTTGATGCGCAGGTGCTTTTCATCTCTCAAACCGGCGATCCGGGGCGGATGATCGGGCTTTACGAAGTCATGCAAACGCTTGAGATCATTCCGCCAGAAGGGCCGCGCAGTTTCGGCCCCACCGCGTTCGAGATCGAAGGCATCGGCAACGGCGTCCACTCCTACACCAATGTCACGCTCCAAAATGGCGATATCAAAGGCTTCACCCTTGTCTGGCCAGAAGACGACAACCAAAGGCGCGTCCGGGTTCTGGATATCATGCAGTCCAGCTTTGAACGGCTGGATGGTAATCTGGACCCGAATATCGTGCCACCAAGCGAAGATCAGGCGATTGACATGATGGCGGGCCTCGCGGTGCGACAGCCCAAACTGTCGCGCTCCGGCTTTTTCGTGTCGGGCGACGGGGCGGTGATTACCACGACAGACGTTATCGACAGCTGCGAACGGCTCACCTTGGACCGTGAAGTAGACGCGTCTGTTTTGGCTACCGACCCGGAAAACGGCATCGTGCTCTTGTCACCCAATGAACCGCTCGTCCCGCGCAAAGTAGCCACACTCCGGGTCGAGGTGCCACGCCTGCAGGATCGGATCGCAGTTGCCGGGTATCCCTTCGACGGCACACTCAGCGCTCCGAGCCTGACCTTCGGGACCGTCGCGGATATCCGCAGCCTGACGGGCGACGATAGCATTCACCGGCTGGAGATTTTGCCACAAGACGGTGACGCTGGCGGCCCGGTTCTAGACAATGCCGGACACGTCCTTGGCATGCTCCTGCCGCGCGCAGATGACAGCAATCAGGTGCTGCCACCGGAAGTGAACTACGCCCGCGACACGGCCAATTTTGTGACTTTGCTGACCACAAACGGGATCGACCCGCAAATCAGCGAAACCGGCGAGGTTTTGTCGCCCGTCGTCCTCACCCGGTTGGCATCGGACATGACTGTTCTGGTCAGCTGCTGGTAAGCGCGATATCGGATTTAACGTGAATGATCGTTGGCCCCTTGGCGGCCAGCGCATCTTTGACAGCAAGCTGAAACGCCGCCAGATCACGCGGCGCGGCTGATGCGGCACCATAGGCTTCTGCCAGTTTGCAGAAATCGGGGTTACGCTGGACGACGGCATTAGGCGCGATCTGCGCACGAACCATGCTGTCCTCGATCTCGCCCAGCTTACCGTTGTCCCAGATAATGATGAGCAACGGCAGTTCCAGTTCGACCGCAACAGCCAGTTCCTGAATGGTGTATTGAAAACCATAGTCGCCCGCGATGGCGATGGTTGGCGCGTAGGTCTCACCCTGTTTCCGCCCAATGCACCCGCCAATTGCTGCAGGCAGCGCATAGCCCAATGTGCCGAACCCATACGGATGGTGCCAATGGCCGGGATGATCCATCGGATAGAATTCCTTCGCCGCATAGGCGAACTGCGTCATATCGGAATAGATCATGGTGTCGGGCGGAAGTGCCTCTTTCAGCGCATCGGCTACAGGAACGATACCAGGGCGCTCTGTATCAATTTCTGCCCGCCATGTGGCGCGCTGGTCAGCTACAGACGTTGAGGACCAATCGCTAGAGTGTTGATAATCCACCAAAGCCTCGCCCAGCGACTGCATGAAATCTGATGCATCAGCGAACACAGCTATATCAGCGCCATGCCGGTCGCTTAACATCTCCGGGTCGGTATCGACACGGATCAACTGCGAACGATGACCAAGCGCGTCACGCCATAAATCAACCTCTGCCAACTCGCTGCCCACGGCCACAACGACGTCAGCTTGCGCAATAACATCTGCGCTGGAAGGACGGGCTAAGGATGACCCAAAATCAAGAGGGTAATCCGCCCCTACCAACCCGCGCGCCGCATAGGTGGTAAAACTCGCTGCACCCAATTTGGTAAGGGCGTCGCGACAGAACATCATGGCACCAACAGCCCCACCGCCAAAGATGAACAATGGCTTCTTCGCATTCTGAAGGCAGGACAACACCTCGCCCTCCACATCAAGCGAGGAACTGACGCGTTCGGGTCGACCGGCTTGCACAGGAAAAATTGGCGCGCGCGCTTCGAGCAACGCAATAGGCGCGATGATCGATTTGGGGCGCTTCCTGCCTGTTTGACACTCCTTGAACGCACGATCGATCAACCCATACGCCGCCTCCGCAGTCCGCGCCGTCTCTGACCAGTCACAAACCGTCCGTGCGGCCCCTTCCTGATCCTTCATCTGGTGCAGTTGCCCACGCTTGGCCGCCGTCTCATCTAGACAGCTTGAGATCACAAGCATCGGCACACTGTCAGAATAGGCCTGCCCCATCGGCGTCATGATGTTGCACAGCCCCGGCCCCGTGATCACGTAGGCTACACCCGGCCTGCCCGTCGCGCGGGCATAGCCATCGGCCATGAACCCAGCGCCCTGCTCATGCCGGGCCAGCACATGCGCAATCCCCGCCTCTTCGATCCCGCGATACATTTCCTGATTATGCACACCGGGAATGCCAAAAATGACATCTACGCCACGATCCTTCAGCATATGCGAGATTTGCGCACCAAGCGGTCTTTGGGTCATCAACTCCTCCAGAATTTCACGGACAGAATGGTCAAGACCACCATGATCTCCAGCCGACCGACAAACATGGCCACTGACAATATCCACTTCGCGGTGTCATTGATGTTCTCGTAGTTGCCCGCCGGGCCAATCTCGGTTCCCAAGCCGGGGCCGATATTGGCAATCGCGGCGGCCGCGCCCGATACGGACGTAATGAAATCAAGCCCCGTCAGACCAAGAAGCACCGCAGTACATCCCAAAGACAGCAGAAAGGCCACAAAAAACGCCATGACCGAATTCAGCACATCTTCGGCTATCGGGCGACCGTCATAGCGCGGGGTGAAAATCCCATGCGGTGAGTGGATTTGCCGGATCTGCGCCTTAATGGACGAAAACAGCAACTGATAGCGGAACACCTTGACCGAACAGGCAGTCGATCCAGCACAACCGCCTACCAATCCGATGAAGAAAAACATGACGACCGGGAATGTGCCCCAGGACATGTAATCCGCACTCGAATAGCCAGTGCCCGAGATGATCGAAACGACGTTGAACAAAGCTTCACGAAACGCGATCTCGGTCATGATCCCGTCACGGCCCCAGACCCATGACGTGATCAGCAAAACGCACATCCCGATAATGGTGAAAAACGTGCGTATCTGACTGTCCCGCCACAACGGCTGGGCGGAACCAGCAAGCAGTTGCACGTAACGCACAAACGGCAGGGCGGCCAAAAACATGAAAATGGCCGCAGCATAGTGAATACCAGCACCAAACCGACCGAATGAGGCGTCTGTGTTCGCCATACCGCCCGTCGATATTGTGGTCATGGCATGAACGGTCGCATCAAAACCGGTCATCCCCAAGGCGTTATAGACAATAGCACAGGCCACCGTAAGCGTCAGATAGATGATCGAAATCCGGCTGGCGATCGTCCCGGCGCGCGGCAGGATTTTCCCCATCGTATCAAAGGCTTCCGAGCGAAAGATTTGCATGCCTCCAACCCGCAACTCGGGCAGAAACACCATCGCCACGACAATGATCCCGATCCCGCCCAACCATTGCAACGTACCGCGCCACAGCTTGATCCCGGCCGGCAGATCATCAAGACCGGAAAAAGTCGTGGCGCCGGTTGTGGTCAGACCAGACATCGCTTCAAAAAATGCGTCAGTGAACGAGGCGTTAGGCGCGCCAAAAATAAATGGTAATGCCCCGAAAAAGGGCAATGTAACCCACACTAGCGAGGTCAACAAAAAGGTCTGACGCCGAGAAAGCCCAGCCGAGACACCATTCGCGCATGTCATCGCCATCAACGCACCGGTCAGCATCGTGATAATCGCGCTTTCCAGAAAAACCGGCCAGTGGTCATTTCCGTCGATCAGATCGGCAACCAACGGCCCCAACATCGTAAAGCCAAGCGCTGCCACCAGCAACCCAATCACATATCCCACAGGGCGTAAGTCAATCATAGCAAAGCGTTGGCCCGGCAATGCGGCAGTGTCAAGCGTATCAAATGAAGGTATCTTCGGTAGCAGATATCAAGCCACGCAATGACGATAGTTGAAAATGTATTTAGGCCGCATAGCGGCCCACTCTCATCACTTTAACAAAGCGTGCGCCGCTTCAGCCCACGTGGAACAGCGTCGCAAACAGGCGCGGATCAAGGCTTTCGGCGGCGAAAGTCTCACCTTCGGTCAAAACCGAAACCGCATCGTGGCTGTGCAGGCTTTCCTGATGGCTCGCAATCACGCGAAAGTCGGAAATCCGCACATCCAAATGTAGCTGCTCGGTAAACAAACGGGCGGCATCCTCAACGAAAATCGGATTGGCCGCATTCAGTTCGGCAAACGCCTGTTCGTCTTCACGCTTGACCATCACCTGCGTTTCCGTCGGAACCGCGGCACGGGCGCGGTCGATCAGATCTTCGAACCACAATACATCCTGCCCTTCCTCCAGAAGAACAGAGATGCGGGCAACTGACCGCTGGGAATGCGGTGTGGCCAGTTGCCCGCGGAACTGGCGGGCATGCTCGGACAGTTCCAATGAACAAGGACAAGTAGACGAATAAACATAATCGAGATGTACGATCTTCTTCCGAACGCCATCCTGCTCAACCAGTTCCAATGCAATATCGTAGTACTGATACCCTTCAAGTCCAGAGCGGAGGCTTTCAACCTTCATGGGAAAACTGAAACGCATCTGGATACGGGCATCAAAGCTGTCCAGATCGGCCTTGTAAGCATCAAGCGCACGCTCGATCACTTCAAAGCTGAATGTCTCTTCGGCATGCTTGTAGAATGTCCGCATGATGCGGGACATATTGATACCCTTCTTTTCGGCCTCAAGCGACACAGTCCCTGTCACGCTCGTTTCAAGCGTCAGATCACCATTGTCGCGGGTGTGGAACCGAATAGGCAGCCGAAAGTTGGATATGCCCACATGCTGAATTTGCTGCTGCACGCCCCGGATCAGGCTCGACGGACCATTCTGCAAATCAGGCATCGAGGCTTTGTAGGCATCATCCACTTCGAACGCATCTGGGTAAGCACGCGCCAACGCAGGATAATTGGACACCTCCTGCCCCGGAATAAGTCGGGCCACCAACGGGTCCAGCGTCACCAATTCCTCAGGCGTCACATCATTGGCCCAGCGGCGAAGCAAGGCCAGAGCCGCTTCCGCCTCCTCGCGTGAAGGCTCACGATCGATGTCAGGTGTGTGGATATTCATGTCATTATCCCCCTTCGCGTCGTCCGAGCCCTTTAGATGGGGCTCGCCCAGGTTCTTTCCAACGATTTCTTCATAAATACGCAAAAGTTCGCGGGCTGGATCAGTGATCGTCGGAGGGGGTGGAGCTTTCGGCATCGGCCAATTCTCGAATGTTACCAGGCATTTGGTGACTATAGGTCGGGCATCTTGTTGCACAGCATGTCGCAAATACCAGTATTTGGCCAGAAGGCTTCGTTTGGCATCTGCAAAAACGACCGGTCAAAAGAAAAACGCGGCCCCAATCGGCCGCGTTTTTGCAATTGTCACCGTATTAGCGGCCCAAAGACCACCAACCACGGCGTTTAGGCTTGTCAGCCTCTTTGCTTTCTGTTGCCGGGGCCTCGACTGCAGCGGCCTCTGGGGCTGGCGCTGCCACCTCTGCAACCGGTTCAGCCTCCACAGGTTTTTTCCGTGTCGTCTTGGGCTTGGGCGCCGGTGTCTCAGCCTCTTGGGCAGGTTGAGGCGCATCAGCTACCTCGTCCTTCTTTGGCTTCGCCCGACTGCGACGCTTCGGTTTTGGCTTTTCTTCCGCTTCCGGTTCGGCCACGGCTTCCGCCTCCGGCGCTGCTTCCGCCGTGGCTTCAGCCTCCACCACTGGCTTCTTCCGGGTCCGTGTCCGCTTTTTCGGGGCTGGTTTCTCGGCGTCTTCCGCCTCTGCAGTCGCCGGGGCATCAGCCTCAACCGCTTCAGGCTCCGCCTTCTTCGCACGGGACCTCGTACGCTTTTTAGGCTTCTCCTCGGTCTCAGCAACCGGTTCCGCGACCGCTGGCGCAGGGTCTGCTACAGCCTCTGCCGCAGGAACCTCTTCAGACGCCACCGCGTCGGCATTAGCCGTTTCGGGCGCGGCAACATCAGCACCATTTTCAGCCTGCTGGGCGTCACCGCCCCCACCACCGCCACGACGGCGGCGACGACGACGGCGCTTGCGCTTGGGCCGATCCTCTGCATCAGCAGCCTCGACATTTTCGGCTTCCTCGACAGGATCTTCGACCACAACGTCATCGTCTTCCATGACGACACTTGTCGTCACAACAGGTGCCGCATCAGGTACGATCCGCGTTGCAGTCTTGAACTTCTCCAACGCAAAGTCGGGTGAAACAAGCGTCGGATCACATTCGATCCGCACCGACATCCCATAACGGGCTTCGATATCGCCGATATTCTCGCGCTTGCCATTCATCAGGAAGTTGGCAATCGAAATCGGCGCTTTGATCAGCACTTCCTTCGACCGGCCACGCACGCCCTCTTCTTCCAAAGCGCGCAAGATCGATAGCGACACATTGTCATCCGACCGCAGCAGACCCGTCCCATGACAATGCGGGCACATCTGCGTTGTTGCCTCCAACATCCCCGGACGCAACCGCTGACGGGACATCTCCATCAGACCAAAGCCCGAAATACGCCCCACCTGAATACGGGCGCGATCAGTTTTCAGCTTCTCCTTGAAGCGCTTCTCGACGGCGGCGTTATTCTTGCGCTCATCCATATCGATGAAGTCGATGACAATCAGACCAGCAAGGTCACGCAACCGCAACTGACGGGCCACTTCGTCGGCAGCCTCAAGGTTCGTCTTCGTCGCCGTCTGCTCAATCGAGCCTTCCTTGGTTGCCCGACCAGAGTTCACGTCGATCGCGACCAAAGCCTCGGTGATGCCAATGACGATGTAACCGCCAGATGGCAGCTGCACCGTTGGATTGAACATGCCACCCAGATAGCCCTCAACCTGATAACGGGCATAAAGCGGCAGCTGTTCGGCATAGTATTTCACGTTCTTGGCGTGGGACGGCATGATCATTTTCATGAAGTCCTTGGCCGTCCGGTACCCCTGCTCACCTGCAACGATAACCTCATCGATCTCTTTGGAGTAAAGATCGCGGATCGAACGTTTGATCAGATCACCTTCTTCGTAGATCTTGGCGGGCGCTATGGATTTCAGCGTTAACTCGCGGATCTGTTCCCACATGCGCTGCAGGTATTCATAATCGCGCTTGATCTCGGCCTTGGTACGTTGCGACCCGGCGGTACGAATAATCAGACCAGCACCATCGGGAACCGTCATCGACCCAGCGATTTCCTTGAGCTTCTTGCGGTCGGCAGCATTGGTGATCTTGCGGCTGATACCACCGCCACGGGCGGTATTTGGCATCAGAACGCAATAACGGCCAGCAAGCGACAGATAGGTTGTCAGTGCGGCGCCCTTATTGCCACGCTCTTCCTTCACAACCTGCACAAGCAGGATCTGGCGAACCTTGACGACCTCTTGGATCTTGTACCGCTTTGGGCGCGGCTTGCGAACAGGGCGTACGTCGTCGGTGTCGTCCTCGTCGGCGACACTTTCAATTGCATCATCATCGTTGTCGCCTTCAGATTCGGCGGCAGTGTCCTCGTCTTCATCAGGCTCTTCACCTGCGGCTGGGGTCTCGACCGGAGTTTCATCCACCAACATCATTGGTGAAGTGCCCTCTTCGTCATCGTCCGCCAGATCGATGGTTTCCATTCCGTTAACGGAATCGTCAACCTCGGCCGTGGCGATGGCATCGTTGCCCTTGGCCTCGGCTGCTTTCGGTTTGGCACCTCTGCGGCGGCGTCTGGGTTTGGGCTTTTCGTCCTCGGCTTCCGCTTCCGCCTTCTGGCTTTCGGCATAGGCCCTTTCCTCGGCGATCAGGGCCTCACGGTCTGCGACCGGGATCTGATAATAATCCGGATGGATTTCCGAGAACGCCAGGAAGCCATGACGATTACCGCCATAGTCCACAAAAGCGGCCTGTAGGGATGGTTCGACCCGGGTTACCTTGGCAAGGTAGATATTTCCAGCAAGCTGGCGCTTGAATTGGCTTTCAAAATCAAACTCTTCGACTTTGTTGCCGTCGACCACAACAACGCGGGTTTCTTCCGCGTGTGTGGCATCTATTAGCATTTTCTTTGGCATGTTGTCCGTTCGCACATAACAAAACCCGCCTCCCCGGAGGCGCAGTGGTTCGTGTTATGTGTCTAATTAAGGCGATACGCGCGCTGGCAGCAACCGGGCCCCTCGGGGCCGCTGCGTTCCTGCCTATCTCTTGCGCGCGTTGCATCGCGTTTCTTCTCCGACCCCGGGAATTGATCCGGAGCCCATTCAGAGCCCGGTCCGCACAATACACGTGCGGCCAATGGCGTTCTACTGACCTTTCGGCCAAATCAGCTGTCTCAACATGAAGGGCGTGGTGCCTGAGCCATGCAAAACAGAGAATTCTCATCGAATACATCGCACAACCAACGCACGATAATCCGTCTCTTCTACATAAGGGAGGAATGGGCAGTATTACAATGACAATTTGAACAGGGCGGCCAACTGTCAGGAATAATTGAAATTTCCAAAGACTTCTGCATGATCAATCGCCCGTATCCTATGCAGGCGCCACCCAAGCTGCGACAGATTTTGCCACTGCATCACAACCCGCATGGTCAATGACGAAAGGCCCAAGTAGCGTTTACCCATGCCCATCATCCCGCGACTATCGCCAGAAATCAGAAAGCTGCTCATCGCGCAAATCCCAGCGGATTTTGCCGATTGGCTGGATTTTGTCGCCATCAGCGCCCTGCTTGCTTTCGTCTGGAACGCAGAACCCTTCGTATTCGCCCTCCTCGCAGTTGCGATTGGAGTGCTAATGTGATTTTCGGCCCGTTCGCGGGCATTGTGGTTGACCGTGTGAACACCAAAACAGTTCTGATCTGGACCAATATTGGCAGGGCTACAGCCACCGCATCTTTCATCTTTGCGCCAAATTGGCAGGTTCTCTTGGGGTTGATCGCCGCCCGATCAGCGGTCGACAGCTTCTTCACACCCGCCAAGCAATCGGCAATCCAGGCCCTCACCCAAAAAGACGGCAGAACGCAGGTCAACGCGCTCAGCCACGGCATCAATCAGTCATCCAAAATCGCAGCCCCCGCTTTGGGCGGCGGGCTTTTGATTTGGATGGACCCGCAAATGGTTTTCCTGATGAACGTCGCAGTATCGGCCAGCGCGGCGCTTCTGCTAACGCAACTCAGCGACCTGCCCGTATCTGATGACGACGGCACCGAAGAGAAACCGGGCATACGCAAACTGTTGATGCAAGGCGTGGACGAGGTCAAAGCCAGCCGCATCTTGTATGCCGCAATCACGATGATGGCGGCCGGTTTTTTTGCGATGTTTTTCTACGACACGCTTATCGCACCGCTGACCCGCGACCTCGGCTACACCCAAACACAGCTTGGAATGTCACTGGCCGCCGTCGGCGCCGGCGGACTTCTCGGGTCGGCAGTCATGAGTCTGGCCCCAGACTTCAAATATCCCTTCGTCCTTATCGGTGCCGGGTTTGGTATCAGCGCGTTGGTCATCAGCAGCATCGGAGCGGCGGAAATGGCCGGCACTTCGATTTCGTTCATGGTTTTTGTCGCCGCTTTCAGCATCATAGGCGTGTGTACTGCGCTCGCCATGGTGCCGTTTCGAACCGTCATGCAAACTCATGTGTCCGAAAAAGCCATAGGCAAAGTCACAGCCCTGAGCGAGGCCAGCAACACAGCCGCCCTGCTGACCGCCCCGTTTATCGGGGCATTCCTCGCATCGGTTCTGTCAATTGGTGCCGCCTTCGTCGCGGGCGGACTGGTGATGGCAGCGGTTGCGCTGCGGGCCTTTTGGCTTTGGCGGGAAAGTTAGGTTGGAAATATATTGTCGACACTACATGATTTTTCGCACCGCACGCCGGGTCAATCTGTCAGCTTGCCCTATCCATGCCATACGTTTTACCGACACAAAGCCGATGCATCGCCGACAGCCCATTTCCCAGCAAAATATCGCGTTAACTACGATTCGTGCAGAACGGGCGTTGCCACCGTTCGGTGGGGTGGCACGCAACACCCAATGGCCCCGTTTCAGACGGCAGAAATCGCAGTGCGCAAATCGTCCAACAGATCGTCCGCGTCCTCCAGACCGATGCTCAGACGGATCAGCCCCGGCGTGATCCCCAACGCCGCCCGCGTCTCGTCGGTCAGCCGCTGATGAGTCGTTGTCGTCGGGTGCGTGGCGATGGACTTGGCATCACCTAGATTGTTGGAAATCACAAAAATCTCCAGCGCATTCAGTAACTTGAATGCGGCCTCCTGTGACCCCGCATCGATCGCCAACACGGTCCCGCCTGCGCCTAACTGCGATTGCGTCAAGGCATGCTGCGGATGGCTTTCCAGCCCCGGATAGACCACCTGTTCCAGCACCCCATCCGCCTCCAACGCCTGCGCGATGGTTTGGGCCGACGCCGCCTGCGCCCGCACCCGCAGGTCCATCGTCTCAAGCCCTTTGACCATCAACCATGCTGTAAAGGGCGACATCGCCCCGCCGGTATGCTTCATGTAAGGCTCAACCACACCACGGATAAAGTCCTGTTTTCCAAGGATGATTCCACCCAAGGCACGCCCCTGCCCGTCGATATGTTTGGTCGCCGAATAAACAACCACATCTGCGCCTTGCGCGATGGCGTTCGAAAATACGGGCGTAGAGAACACGTTATCCACAATCACGGTCGCCCCAACCGCGCGGGCTAGATCAGAAACCGACGCAATATCAATAACTTCCAGCGTCGGGTTTGAGATACTTTCAAAGAAGACCGCCTTCGTCTCGGGCCGGATCGCAGCCTCCCAAGCCGCCAAATCGGTGCCATCAACAAAAGTCACATCGACCCCATAGCGGGTCAGCACTTCTTCCAGAATATAAAGGCACGATCCGAACAATGCGCGCGCCGAAACCACGTGATCCCCCGCCCGCAACATCGACGTCAGCGCCCCATTCACAGCCGCCATTCCAGAGGCCGTCGCAAATCCGTCTTCAGCCCCTTCAAGCGCTGCAATCCGTTCCTCAAACATCGCCACGGTCGGGTTGCCATAACGGGCGTAAATAAACTCATCCTCGCCCGTTTGAATGAACCGCGCTTCGGCCTGTTCAGCCGTGTCATAAACAAAGCCCTGCGTGAGAAAAATAGCCTCGCTGACCTCGTTATATTGGCTGCGCCGGATCCCTGAATGCACCGCTTTTGTGCGTTTTTTCCACGTTTTCATCATCATCCCTCGCGCATCAGCGCAATAAAAAACCCCGACACCGGACAAAGGTATCGGGGATCAAACCCTTACCCTCTTTAGCGGCATGTTTAACGTGGCCCGCAATCCGGAAGACAAATCGCCACGGGGCTTGCAATAGTGCCGGTCAGGGCCAAGGTCAAGGCAGATCAGTCAGCCAAAGCCTGTTGCAAAGCGTCCGACATGGCCTGCCCAATCGTTTGATCCCCAGCATAATTGGTCGCAAAGAACGCAACCCGATCCTGCCCCGGCGCAAAACCAGCCGTCGCGTACCACAAGGTGTTCGATCCATTATGGATCAACCAACCTTCGTCGCTGATCGCCCAACCCATCGCATAGTCCGATCCCGCCGGTGGGGTATGTAAACGACCCCAACTGTCAGCGCTCAAAAAACCTTCATCACGGCTCGTATGAGCCCGCAGATACGTCAGCATATCATCAACCGATATATGGACCGTCCCGCCGGGTCCCATAGCTGGCACATTGTCTGCTGCCGGGCCGGGGGCCACGGCCCGTACCCACAGATTTCCGCGATGTCCACGCGGTTGATCAACGACCTCCGTTGATCCCGGCGCGCCAAAACCGGCAGAGGCCAAACCCAGCACGTCAAACACATGCGACTGCATCAGCGCCTCCCAGGTTTGCCCGGTGGATTGCTGCGCCATCGTCCCTGCAACGACATAACCTGCGTTGGAATAGGCAAACGCGCCGCGTTCTCCCTCTGGCTCCGCCCCCAAAACAATTTCCGCGTAACGCAGCCGATCCGCCATCATGTCGCGTTCGGCAAGCGCACCTGAAAAAGACAACGAAGACAGTCTTGGAATATTTGCGCCAAGCCCCGATCGATGTGTCAGCAGATCAACATAAGTCAGATCGGCAAATACCGGATTTATGTCTGCGATGGCATCACCAAGTATATCGCCAACCGTATCATCCCATCTGATCTCTTCAGCTTCAACCAGGCGTGCGACCAGCGTTGCAGTCATAGACTTGGTGATTGATCCGATATGCCAAAGATCGTCATCTGAGATCGCTGCACCTTGCCGCGCAGCACGCAAACCGCCCGACGCGATCCGCACGTCCCCATCACTGATCACCCCTGCGGCAACACCCGGAGCGTTGGTGTTGGCCAAGGCATGCGCCACCCAATCCGCCGGTGTCATGTCTGCAAAACTCGGCAAAGCGACCGCCGTCAAACCAATCCCAGCGATGCCTGCATATAGGCGCGTGAATATACTCATCCGCACTATATGGGTCTGCATCAACGGCCAAGCAAGCCCGCAGCCTTGTCATAGAACCTTCAAACACCTGTCACAGAACCGTGTCCCGGCCATGCGAGCGAGCACATAAACAACGTGGAAAACTCGCCATGGCTCACTTCGCAGTCACGCAGGACAGGCTTCCCTCAAAACGCCGTTTGTCAACGGCGCTGGATGGTTTGAGCGACAGCGCCCCGGTGGTAATCATGCTGCACGGCTACAAATACGATCCGGCCAGTATCGATCATAATCCGCACGATCATATCTTTGCCCTTCATCCGAACCAGGGCAGCAAACGACCGGCATCCTGGCCGCGTCGGCTTGGCTTGCGTGGGCATAAGGCGCTGGCCATCGGGTTCGGTTGGCAAGCACGCGGCACGATCTGGGCGGCGCATGCCCGTGCCGCAGCTATCGCGCCAAACCTCGCCCGCCTGATCAGCCGGATCAGACAGACCGCACCCCACCGTCCCATTCACGTTGTCGCCCATTCCATGGGAGCACGAGTCGCTTTGGCCACCTTGGCCAGCTTGCCTACAGGCAGCGTGAACCGCATCATTCTGATCGCCGCCGCCGCGTTTGAGCATGAACTGGAAAACGCATTAAACATGCCCGCCGGGCAAAGCACCGAGGTCATCAATATCCGCAGCCGCGCCAATACGGTCTTTGACCTGATGCTGCGCGCGGCCTTGCCCCATTGGGGGCGCACGGTCGGTTGCGGACGACTGGAACGCCAAAACCTGCTCCATATCGCAATTGATCAACCACAGACTCAAACAGCGCTCACCGATGCCGGGTACCCCTTGTTGGGGGCTGGGCCGCGCATCTGCCATTGGTCGGGGTATCTGCGGCAAGATGCCTGCGGGCTCTACCGCGCCCTTTTGCACCGGCCCGAAACGACACCGCTGCCCTACCTGCAAACGCTCTTGGAGCAACGCCGCGATCACAATGCGGTATCTGTCGCAGCCAAAAGCTTGTCCTTTCGCTAGTGGCTGCCATTCTCAGGCTTCCACCTGCCAAAGGATAATCCATGACAACCCCGATTGATCTCTATTTCTGGCCAACGCCAAACGGCTGGAAAATCACCATCGCGCTTGAGGAACTGGAACTTCCTTACAACCTGCATCTGGTCGATATCGGCGCGGGCGATCAGTTCAAACCTGAGTTCCTCAAAATTTCCCCCAACAACCGGATGCCAGCCATTATCGACCTCGACGGGCCGGACGGGGCGCCAATCTCGATCTTCGAATCCGGGGCTATCCTGCAATATCTGGTGCGCAAGACCGGCAAGTTCTGCGGCAGAACCGAGCGGGAACGGATTGCCGTTGACCAATGGCTGATGTGGCAAATGGGCGGGCTTGGACCAATGGCAGGCCAAGCGCATCACTTCCTCAAATATGCACCCGCCATGGACCCACCCAACGATCTGCCCTACGCCAAAGACAGATATCGCAACGAAACAGCCCGGCTTTATGGTGTGCTTGACCGGCAATTGGCCCACAATGAGTATGTAGCGGGCGATTTCTATTCCATCGCTGACATATCGATTTGGGGCTGGGCCTCGCTCTGGGAAGGTCAGCAACAGACGTTGGATGACAAACCACATATGGCGCGATGGCTTGATATGATGTGGGCACGCCCGGCCGTACAGCGCGGGCGGGCGGTCGCGGCGGAAAAACGCGGTGACTTCAAAAAGGACAAAAAGGCCCAGGATCTGCTGTTTCGAAAGTCGACGTAACCGGAAATTAAACCTCTGCCCCCTATCCTGTTGATGAACAACGGTATGAGGTCAGAAAATGCAGTATCGGTCACATCGCTATCGGACAGAGTATCCCGTCGATCTGAAAACATCCGCCGGGCCGCAGCGGGGCAAGGTTCTCGACGTCAACAACCACGGCGCTCGCATGGATGCGGTTCGGGGGTTGCATCGTGGCGACCCGATCCAATTTGACCTGTTAGGACATCAAATCAATGCGGTAGTTCAATGGTCCTTCGGCGCCAGGATAGGTATCACATTCCGCCCCATGATCACCGATGATCAGGTTGACACGCTGCGATACCGGCGCGATGCACGCAAAGTCGGTCGGCACAGCACCGTCGGCTTCGCCTTTCAGGAGATGCGCTAGCTTTCAGAGGTCGTATCGGTCTCGATCAGGTACTTCTGCAAAGCCACAATTTGCGCCCACAGAAAGAAGAACAAGATCGCTGGAAAGGCAAAAGTCTCCAGTTTCACCCACAATTCGGTTGATTGCGTGCGCCAGATGATCTCGTTCGCGATGGCAAGTGCGGCAAACATCGCCGTGATGCGCCGGGTAAAAATCATCCAGCCCTCGCGCTCCATGGGCAGAAATTCTTCCATCACATATTGCAGATAGCTCTGCCCGCGCAGCAGCCCGATAGCCAGCAACCCGGCCATACAGCCATAGACGATCGATGTTTTCATCTTGAAAAAGCGCTCATCATTGAAATAGGCCGTCAACCCACCAAAGAAGATCACCATAAAGGCCGTAAACACCTGCATACGACTTAGCTTGCCGGTCAGCCACCACAGGATGCCCATGGCAACCAACAGAATGGGGACGAAAACCAGCGCCGCGACAATGAACCCTGTGTATTCCCGCCCTGCAATCAGGAACATATCGTCTTTGATCCTGATATAGAGCAGGAAAAAAATCAGGGTTGGCCCCAATTCCAGCACCTGTTTGACGATTGGGTTGATCTGTTTTTCGGCCATTGCGGTCTCCCTTACCCTCCCATTTCAACGATGACGGCGCCAAGTGCAACCAAAGCCATCAGAAACAAGCGGCGGGGGCCCACTTTCTCGCCCAATATGAACCACCCGATCAATGCGGCAAAAACGGTCGAGGTCTCACGCAAGACCGCCGCTTCGCCGACCTTGTCCAGCCGGGTGGCCAGCATCACACCGCCAAAACTGATCCACGCGATAATGGCCCCGGCAAAGCCCTTCCAGATCAGCGGGCCAAACACGACAGGCATCGCCATCCGGCGATAGCGCCACGCGGCGAGCAAGGGAAAATCCAACGCCGTGACAAAGAAAAACCAGGCCAGAAACGTAAACGGATCAGGCGATTGGCGGATCGCATAGGCGTCATAGGTCGTATAGAGCGCCACCAAAAGCCCACAGATCAACGCCCAAACCAGCCCGATCTTGAGCGAGAGCGGATCAATCTCCTCTTCCGACAGATTGCGCAGGGCAAGCAGCAAAATACCACCCGACAAACAGGCAACGCCCACCCACTGCATTGCCGTGAAATGTTCGTGAAAAAACAGTGATGCCGCGATCACAGTCACCAATGGCCCGGTCCCGCGCACCACTGGGTAGACGACTGTGTAAGCCGCCCGTTCATAGGCGAGCGCCATGGTCACCTTGTAGGCAAAATGTACAACAATGGCCCCAACCAAAAAGAACGCGGTGGCTGTATTGGGCCAGGGAACAAGAAACAGGGCCACCGGTGCAGACAGCACCACCAACCACACATCAATCGCGCCGCGTGATATCCACGGGTCATAACGGCCCTTCTGCAAAGCCCCGAACGCCGCATGCGCCAATGCCGAGGTCAGCGCCAGTATGGTCGCAAGCCGCGCACCCTCGGGCGTGCCGGCGATGGAAACAAGCCAGTCACCCAAAACGGGCAACTATCATCCGTCCAACCCCACAAGGGCCGCAGCGAATTCCTCTGGGTCGAACGGGGCCAGATCATCAATCTGCTCGCCCACACCAATCGCATGGATCGGCAACCCGAACTTATCGGCGAGCGCCACCAGAACACCGCCCTTGGCCGTGCCGTCCAGCTTGGTCATCACAAGGCCGGACACATCCGCAAGTTCCTGAAACACCTTCACCTGGTTCAATGCATTCTGCCCGGTCGTCGCATCCAGAACCAGCAGCGTGTTATGCGGCGCATCGGGGTCTTTCTTGCGGATCACGCGGACAATCTTTGTCAACTCTTCCATCAAATCAGCACGGTTTTGCAGACGGCCGGCAGTATCGATCATCAAAAGATCAGCGCCATCCGCCTGCGCCTGTGTCATCGCATCAAAGGCCAAGCTTGCCGGGTCAGATCCTTCCGGGGCTGTCAGAACCGGCACCCCTGCCCGCTCCCCCCAAATCTGCAATTGCTCGACCGCCGCCGCCCGGAACGTATCGCCCGCCGCAATGACAACCTTCTTGCCCGCGGCCCGAAACTGACTAGCAAGCTTGCCAATCGTTGTTGTCTTGCCGGCACCATTAACGCCCACGACCAGCACGACCTGCGGCGTTTTTGCGTATAGTGGTAAAGGCTTAGCCACCGGATCCATAATCCGCGCGACCTCCTGTGCCATCAGCTGTTTGATCTCATCCACCGACAGTTTTTTGCCCAAACGCCCTTCGGCCATGTTCGCGGTCACGCGAAGGGCCGTATCGACGCCCATGTCGGCAGTGATCAACAACTCCTCCAGCTGCTCCAACATATCGTCGTCCAATGTCCGACGGATAACGGTCTTTTCCTCTGCGCCACCGAACAGGCGGCCCAGAATACCGGATTTCTTCGGTTCTTCCGCAGGCTCTTCGGACAAGGGGCTGGCAAGGTCGACATCGAATTGCACAGGTTCGGGTGCTTCTGGCACGATCTCTTCCGGAACCTGATCCGGAACCTCAACCTCAGCTTCAGGCAAAGGTTCCGGCTCGGGCGCCGGAACAGGCTGTACATCCACCTCTTCCACCGGCTCTGCTGCGACCGGTGCCACTTCCTCTACCGGCTCGGGCGCAATCTGTTGCTCTTCCAGCTGTTCCGCTTCTGGGGCCTCTTCGACGTCACCGCCATCGCTGACGATAGCATCCAGTCCCTCGTCAATCTTTGACGACGATTTGAACATCCGGTCTTTGAGTTTCTTAAAAAACGACATGCGCGCCCCATCTTTGCTGTTCCCGATTTAATCGGCAAAGCAGGCAGATGAAAGGGCTGGTCGTTACAAAGCGTTCAGAGCCACCCCACCGCGATCTGCCGTTGATGGGCAACGACGGCATTGCGCATCAGGATCGCGACAGTCACAGGGCCAACCCCGCCCGGCACCGGCGTGATCCAACCGGCAACCTCGCGCACCGCATCGGTATCAACGTCACCCACGATTCTCACGCCATCTTGGGTCTCGATCTGATTGATCCCGATGTCGATCACGGCGGCGCCCGGCTTGATCATCTCGGGCCCAATCAAATGCGCCTTGCCGACCGCCACAACCACAACATCCGCCCGTCGCGAATGCATGGCCACGGACCGGGTCATGTGATGACAGACGGTCACGGTACAACCCTCGGCCATCAGCATCATTGCCGCGGGTTTCCCCACAATCTCGGAATGACCGATCATGACGACCTCAAGCCCGGGCAGCGGCAGGCCCGTTTCCTTGATCAACGCCACGCTGGCCGCAGCGGTACAGGGCGCCAGTGCCACATCCGAATAGACGATATTGCCGATAGAGGCCGGGTTCATCCCTTCCACATCCTTGAGAGGATGGATCGCCGATTGCAGGGAGCGCACATTGATATGCTCGGGCACGGGGCGTTGCAGAATGATGCCAAGCACATCACCGTCATCATTCATCTCAAGGATACGGGCCTTGCAGTCCTCTTGCGTGATGTTGGCAGGCCAGACCTGCTGATCGAAGGGCAATCCCGCCTGCTCCGCCGCCTTGGCCTGATTGCGGACATAGACAGCCGCCGCAGGCGTATCGCCAATCAGGACCGACACCAGACGCGGCATGCGCGTTTGCGCATCGGTATAGTCCCGCACGTCCGCAATGATCCGTTTCTTCACAGCGACGCCATCGATCAGACGGTGATCGTGTACCTTGCCGTGTACGGTCATATCTCATCCTTGAAATGCTGCATGACCAGCTTGATCGGGTTCGGGGCCGCCTGCCCCAATCCACAGATCGACGCATCAGCCATAGCGGTGCACAGATCATCCAACAGCGGCTGATCCCACGTATCTGCCTGCATCAGCTTGACCGCCTTTTCACAGCCAACCCGACATGGGGTGCATTGGCCGCAGCTCTCATCCTCGAAAAACCGCAGCATATTCAACGCCGCATCGCGGGCCTTGTCCTGATCGGACAGAACGACCACAGCGGCGGAACCAATAAATGTCCCCAGCGGCTGCAACGTGTCGAAGTCCAACGGCACATCATCGACCGAAGACGGCAATAAGCCAGACGAGGGACCGCCCGGCTGATAGGCCTTGAACACATGACCCTCGGCCATTCCGCCGGCGGCATCGATAATGTCCAAAATCGTCGAACCCGCTGGCAGCAGATACACGCCCGGCTTGGCCACGCGGCCGGAAACCGAATAGGACCGCAAGCCAACGCGCCCGTTCTTTTCAGTCCCGCTCAGCACCTCAGGCCCCTCCCGGCAGACGCGGGCGACCCACAACAATGTCTCCACGTTGTGCACCAGCGTTGGCCGATCAAAGATGCCGACCTGCGCCACAAAAGGTGGCCTGTGGCGCGGAATCCCACGCTTGCCTTCGATGCTTTCGATCATCGCGCTTTCTTCGCCGCAGATATAGGCGCCCGCTCCACGGCGCAGGTCGATATAGCCTTCGGTCACAACGCCTGCATCTTCCAATGCCTTGATCTCGCGGCGCAAAATCTCCAACACCGCCGGATATTCATCACGCATATAGATAAAACAGGTGTCCGCCTCGACGGCCCATGCGGCAATCAACATACCTTCCAAAAACAAATGCGGAGTGCACTCCAGATAGTACCGGTCCTTGAACGTGCCCGGCTCGCCTTCATCCCCATTTACGGCAAGATAACGGGGTCCGGGATTGGCCCGCACAAAGCCCCATTTCTTACCCGAGGGAAAACCGGCACCACCAAGGCCGCGCAGACCGGACGCAAGAACACTCTCTTGCACCGCTTCCCAATCACCATCCGCACGAAGCGAGGCAAGGGCGGAATAGCCGCCCGCCGCCTGATAAGCGGCCAGATCTTCATAGTCAGGCAGATGCGCATGGGTGTCATCTGCCGCAATCGCCGCCTCGACCCTTTCAACGGTCGCATGATCGATGTGGTTATGGCCCAATTCCAACACCGGCGCGGTGTCACAACGGCCCATACATGGCGCACGCAGAACACGCACTTTCGATGGGTCCAGCCCGTCTTCCAACGCCGCTTTCAGCTGCTGCGCCCCGGCCAATTCGCACGAAAGCGAGTCGCAGACACGGATCGTGAGGGCCGGTGGCACTGGTTCACCTTCTTTCACCACGTCGAAATGGGCGTAAAAGGTGGCAACTTCATAGACTTCCGCCTGCGACAGCCGCATTTCTTCAGCCAGAGCACGCAAATGGGCAGCGGATAGGCAGCCATAGGTGTCCTGAATCAGATGCAAAAACTCGATCAGCAAATCGCGACGGCGGGGCCTGCCTACCAAAAGCGCCTTGATCTCATCCCATGCAGTATCATCCAGCTGACGTCCCTTGGGCGTATGCCGTCCCTTACCCTTACCGGATTTCCAAACACCGTCGCGGTTGTCGAGTGCCATTGCGCCCATCCTTCAGCCTACTTGCAGTGACCATACCGGCGAGACCTTTGGCAAACCACGCAAAAGCGACACGATATGATGCCGATACGCGCTCTTTCTCGATTGTGACTTATCAACGAAGAAACCCATGATAATGATACGAAACATGAAGTCCCAAATGCGCCTTTTTGCGATTGCCACGCTCACACCTGTTGTCTTGCTCACCTTTGGGGCAACAGCAGGCGGCCTGTGGGTCGCGGCAGCGCTGATCTATCTCACCGCTTTTACCGCAGTTCTGGACCGGCTCATCCACAAGATCAGCCCCGATAGCGAGTTTCCGTCAGGCGATGGCCTATCCATCGTCATTGCGCTCGCCCATTTCGCGCTATTGCCTCTGATCGTCGCTGCGTTGGCAGGGCCGATGCCGATCATCGAAAAGCTGGGGCTGTTCCTCGCCGCTGGCCTGTTCTTTGGACAAGTCAGCAATGCCAACGCCCATGAACTGATCCACCGTTCCACCCGCTTATTAAACAGGCTCGGCGTATGGGTCTATATCACCCTTTTGTTCGGGCATCACGCCTCTGCTCATGTGCTTGTCCATCACCGGCATGTGGCCACCAATGCGGACCCAAACACATCGCGCAAGGGCGAGAGCTTCTACCGCTACTTTGTCCGCGCCTGGATCGGCTCTTTCCGCGCGGGATATAAAGCAGAGGCCGCCCGTCTGCACCGCATCAACCGTTCAGCTTGGCACAACCCCTATCTTATCTACGTCGGCGGCGCGGTGCTATTCATTGCATCAACCGCGTGGCTGGGCGGCCCAAAAGCAGTCATCGCCTATCTTCTGCTTGCCGGACATGCCCAAAGCCAGCTTTTGTTATCAGACTACGTGCAACATTACGGGCTGAACCGCGTCACCCGGAATGGCAAGCCGGAACCGGTAGGAACGCAGCATAGCTGGAATAGCCCGCACTACTATTCTTCTGCACTCATGCTGAACGCCACCCGCCATTCCGACCACCACAGCCACCCCGCGCGGCCCTATCCCGCCCTGACCTTGCCACAGGATGCACCAATGCTGCCCAAGCCCCTACCCGTCATGGCCAGTATCGCGTTGATCCCACCGCTCTGGTGGCGGATCATGGACCCATTGGTCCAGGAGCGGACGCATGCGTAGCCTTGTCATTTACCTTTTGCTGACCACATCGGCTTTGGCCCAAGACACCATGACGGCCAAGGAATTCGATGAACATGTAACCGGACGCACTGTCACCTTCCTAAACGAACTGGGTCAGGACTACGGTGTTGAACGTTATATGGAAGGTCAGCGCGTCATGTGGTCGGATTTCAATGGCACATGCCAATATGGGATCTGGTTTGAAAGCAAAGGTGACATTTGTTTTCGCTACGACGGCGACCCCCAGCATAAATGCTGGGCCGTTTATGACAGTCCCGACGGCATGCGTGCAACCTACACAACCTCCCCGCCCCATAACACGATCATCGAAGACCTTGATCGCGACACGCCGCTGATCTGTAACGACCTGTCCTCATGACCACGCCACCACCCGGCATCCTGACCAAATTCAACCTCAGCAACGCGGTTTTCGCAATCGAAAGCGGAATCGCAAAGGTGTGGAAAGTCCAATACGAGGGCAAGGATGCGGCGCTGAAAATTTACAACGGGTTTGATTCCAAAAATGAATGGCCCGGCTTCGACCTGATCAATGAACTCAATGGCGCAGGTGTTGTGCAGCTCCATCGCTACGAAGATGGCGTCGCACTGATGGAGTGGCTCGACGGCCCATCCCTCGGCGACCTCAGCCGCGCGGGACAGGATGAAGCCGCGGCACAAGAACTTGCCAAAGTGGCCAACCAGATACACGCGGCATCGCGATCCGTCACCCTGGACCTGCCCACTGTCACAAAAACCTTCCACGACCTTCTCAGCCTAGACCCGCCAGATGGCATAGCCCCTGACCTAAAGGAAAACCTCCACCGCTGCATGAAGCTTGCTCGTGAACTTATTGAAAAACAGGACGATCTCATTGGCATCCACGGCGATCTTCACCACGACAACATCAAACTGGGGCAAAGGGGCTACACCGCATTTGACGCCAAGGGCGAACGTGGGCCACGCGCCTATGAATTCGCCAACACATTTCGCAACCCCGAAGGCGCCGACCACCTGACCAGCGATCCGGTGCGAGCAAAGCGAATGGCCGCGATTTGGGGGCAAGCCACCGGCATCGCCTCAAGACAGCTACTGGAATGGGGTGCAGTACGCGCTGCGCTGTCGCTCGCCTGGACCGGTGATTTCGGAGACACGCCAGATAGACGCACCATAGCAATGATGCTGCAAATCCTAGATAACGGCTAGAGCAACCGCCCCTGCCGGTCTTTCGTCACCGTCATGCGGCCATCAGCGAACTCGATTTCCAGCTCTTGCGCCCTTTCAGCAGCAACCTTGCCCGTAACAACGTCCCCGTCACCACGCACCACCGCATAGCCACGCTTGAGTGTTTCCACATAACCAAGCGTTTCCCGCAGCCGATCCAGCGCCTCCAACCGGGCAACACGTTCCGCTTGCTGACGGGTAGCCCGGTCAGACAAACGCCGCAATGAAACCTCCAACCGATCCGCCTGTCTGGCGACACGATCCTGCAAGATTTCAGGACGAAGCCCGCGCGATGCCCGATCCAAAACCACTGAGGCATCACGCGACCGACGCTGCAATGCAGGGACAAGCCGCGTTGCCAGCGTATCCAGCCGCCGCCGATCCTCGGCCACGCGGCGGGACAATACACCGGGGCGCAGGGCAGCTTCGGACAATTGCAACCGTTTCTTGGCCGCAGCACCTGTCAACGCAGCGGGCAACCGCTCTGCCAGATAGTCCAACCTCTGACGCGGGCTTTCGACCAACGCCTCGACCTGCGGCAAAGCACGACCCAAATCGCGTACACGCTGTTGACGTTGCTGCACGCCGACGGATAGCGCCCGGCTCAACCGTGCACCCTGCTGATCCACCCAAGCCAGCAACTCCATCCGCACAGGCACAGCCAGTTCGGCCGCAGCCGTCGGCGTTGGCGCACGCTTGTCAGACACGAAGTCGATAAGTGTCGTATCGGTCTCATGCCCAACCGCCGAAATCAGCGGAATGTCAGATGCAGCCGCCGCCCGCGCCACGATCTCTTCGTTAAAGCCCCAAAGGTCCTCAAGCGATCCGCCACCACGGGCCACAATCAAAAGATCGGGACGCGGCAACGCCCCTCCCACCGTCAAGGCGTTGAACCCTTCAATTGCCGCTGCCACCTCGGGCGCGCATTTCTGACCCTGCACGGCAACCGGCCAGACCAGCACCTTTCGCGGAAACCGATCACGCAAGCGGTGCAATATATCGCGGATCACCGCACCCGAGGGCGACGTAACAACGCCAATAACCTCGGGCAGGAACGGCAGTGGCTTCTTACGCTCGGGCGCAAACAATCCTTCTGCTGCCAAAGCCGCCTTGCGCTTTTCCAGCATCGCCATAAGGGCACCAGCACCGGCGGGGGCGATATCTTCGATCACCATCTGATACTTTGACTGGCCGGGGAACGTGGTCAGCTTGCCCGTGGCAATGACTTCCATTCCCTCTTCAGGCTGATGCGCCAACCCTTGGGCGCGACCCTTCCAGATCACGCCAGCTAGAACCGCGCGGTCATCTTTGAGATCCATATAGATATGTCCGGACGCCGGGCGCGATACACGGCCAACCTCACCCCGAACCCGAACATGGGAAAAACCGCCCTCAATAGCTTTTTTTACGGCGCCAGATATTTCTGAGACGGAGAATTCAGGCGTATTGTCACCTGGCTCGTCTTCAAACAGGTCGCTCAACAACGCGCTCCTCGCGGTCGTCATTATGCAAAGGCAACGACGAAAACTTCCACTTGAAGAAAAAGCCGCCTACGACGCCCAGAACACCAAAAATGACCAGCGGTATCGACCAAAAGATAAAGGCAAGGATAAACGACGCCAGACCCAAAGCACAGCCAAACGCGACCGTATACATTGCAAAAACCGGATCAGGCCAGAACTGAACATCCGCCGGGCCAAACTCTTGTGCGTAAAGCTTTAAGGCCCGTTCGTAGCTGGAATCATTGCGCACATCATTCGTCCCTTGTTGATAGGGGATACGACGACCGATGATGCGGCGGCAGAAATCGTTGTAATATGCGTTTTCGTCCTCGGCGTGCAGACGCCAAACCAGACTGACGATGGGGGACGCCGACAGCGGCTCTTTCGAGATGCCCATCAGGTACATGAAGCGACGATATTCCTCGACCAAGATATAGCACACGTCTGTTGAGTGCCCCGTCTCCTCGGCAAGTTTATCCACAATGGAACGGACCAGCGGGCGCTCATGAAAGCTATAGCCCTCAAGTCGATGCCACATGTTGCGGTCGATTTTCGTTCGGTACATTAATGTTTCCGTGGTGCACAACTAGTCTGCCACTACCTTAAGCTGCGCGTAGCCGAAGGCCAAGTAGTACAAAACCAAAAGCACATCTAAAAACTACAACTTGTGGTGACTTGTGGTCTATCTGCCTGAAACGTACAACGCCCCGAAGGACTGTTTTTCAGAGGAAAATTGGCAGTGAATATTCTGATACTGGGCAGCGGCGGACGCGAACACAGCTTGGCTTGGGCAATAAAACAAAACCCAAAATGCGACCGCCTGATTGTGGCTCCTGGCAACGCTGGCATCAGTGCAATTGCCGACTGCGCCGATATCAACATTCTCGATGGTGGCACGGTGGCCACATTTGCCGAAGAAAACGCCATCGATTTTGTGATCATCGGCCCCGAGGCACCACTCGCTGCCGGTGTGGCCGATAGATTGCGCGCGGCTGGCCTGCTGGTCTTTGGCCCGTCACAAGCGGCAGCCCAACTCGAAGCGTCGAAATCTTTCACCAAAACCATCTGCGACGCAGCCCAAGCACCGACAGCGGCCTACGGCCATTTCACCGATGCAGACACGGCCCGCGCCTATATCCGCGATCAGGGCGCGCCCATCGTGGTCAAGGCCGACGGGCTTGCAGCAGGAAAAGGCGTCATCGTGGCCATGACCGAGGCCGAGGCGCTGGGTGCCATCGACGATATGTTCGACGGAAGTTTCGGTGAAGCCGGGGCCGAGGTCGTGATTGAAGAGTTCATGGACGGCGAAGAAGCGTCCTTTTTCGTGATCTGCGACGGCAAAACCATTTTGCCCATCGGCACTGCACAAGATCACAAACGCGCCTTTGACGGCGATCAGGGGCCGAATACCGGCGGCATGGGTGCCTATTCACCTGCCCCGGTGATGAGCGATGAAATCACACAGAAGGCCCTTGATGAAATTATCAGGCCCACAATGGATGAAATGGCAAAGCGCGGCACGCCATTTCAAGGCATCCTCTTTTGCGGTCTGATGATCCAGAACGGCCAGCCACGGCTGGTTGAATACAACGTGCGCTTTGGCGATCCTGAATGCCAGTGCCTGATGATGCGGCTGGGTGGTCAGGTGCTTGACCTGCTGCAAGCCTGCGCCGAAAAACGGCTGCATGACATCAAGGTCAACTGGGCCGATGATCACGCCCTGACCATCGTGATGGCCGCCAACGGATACCCCGGATCATATGAAAAGGGGACCGTCATCAACGGGCTCGAGGCCCAACCCGAAGACAGCTTTCACATGGTATTCCACGCCGGAACCACCGAAAAGGATGGGCAAATCACGGCCACCGGCGGTCGGGTCCTGAACATCACGGCGCGCGGAGCCACCCTGCACGAAGCCCACGAGAAAGCCTACGCAATGGCACAAGGCATCGACTGGGAGGGCGGCTTCTACCGATCAGATATTGGCTGGCGAGCGCTTTGAAGCGTTTCGGCATGGAACGCCACGCATCCTCGACTCGATGCAACAGAATTTTCTGAATCTTGTCGGGGGCGCGTGTCACGCACCATTGCCCCAATCATCAAGCATTTCTGACCCAGACCGGACCCTCATGCTCGGCGCACGAAGGTTCGGTGCCGCGGCCCCCTTGCTGCCGTTGAGTTGCCTACTTTCAATGTCTGCTTGTTGTATTCGACGGAGCAATCACTGAAGGCTCTCAACAACTTCCCAAAATCCCTCCCACGCAGCCCTTTGTTCTGGAGAAATCCCGTCTTCATCATCATTGACTAACTGCTGTGGAGTTACCCAAGCGATGTTTAGAGGTCGTGCAGCAGAACATAATTGCTGTGCTTGTTCGCTTGTAAGTTCGCCGCCCAAGATTTGAGCCAAGCCTTCATCACCGTCTGCTACTCTCTTCATAGCGTCGACGTGAGTTCGCAATTCGGCGCGCTTCGCATCTTCTGGAAACGCAGCAATAAGCGTTTCCAGAGCAGCCAAATCCTGATCGCGTGCTCCCTCGCACGCCCATTTGATAGCGATTGGATGCAAGACGAAGTCAAAGCCGAAAAAGACATTGATTGACGAGTTTGACTGAGCTGATGCAACAGACACCATCATGCAGAGGGAAAAAACTATTCGTTTTGTTGCTCTAATCATCGCGAAAACACTCAGGAAATGGACATTGGCTCCACCTTGCTGTCACTGAAGGCCCTTGGCAATCCCCGCACGCGCTGGTCGAGTTCGTTAGACCCGACGTTCGTTCATTCCGCAGCATCGGTCAGATTGGGCTCGTTCCGGTCATTCGCGGCCTGTCGCACGAAGGTCAGCTTGCTCGTTTTTCACGAATTTGGGTCAGTTGATGACGTGAAGGTCAAAGTCATCTGACGTTTTAGATTCGGCATTAAAACATCAGGCGAGATCATTCGGCTGCTGACCAGAAGACCAGCGCCGCCATCGATCCAAAGCGCTGGGCATAACGGCACCAAAACTTAACCCTTCATTCATACATCGCACCGAGCGTTGCGTTAATGCGCCAAAATCACCACCACCGCACGGTGGTGCCCGACGGTTTGCCGACGCATGACCGACCGGTTTCTGGCACCGATTTAACCAATAAAAACTGGTGTTAACCATCGAGTCGCCGATCTTGCGCCGCCGGGGGCCACGCAACACCCACCGTTCGGTGCGACCCGCCATTCGAAACACAACAGAGCGCCCGCCTCCGCCCAGCGCGCAATCATTTCTTGCACTCATCCACGCCCCGCGCCAGCATAGCGCAAACACGCGAGGGGCCGAATGACTGACTACGCCGTCCTGACGGGCGACATCGTGAAATCATCCAATCTGCCGGAAGGCGGGCTGGACCGGATTTTTGCAAATCTGGAACGCGCAGCCGACATCATCGCAGGGTGGCAAGGATCTTCAGCCTATCTCACCCGCAATCGCGGTGATGGCTGGCAAATGGCCGTCTCCCCCCGCTTTGCGTTGCGCGCTGTCTTCCTGACCCGGGCAGCAGTGCGGATGACTGACAAGCGCTTCGACACGCGCGTTGCCCTCGCCATTGGGCAGGGTGACATCCCTGACAAAACGCTGGCCGATGCCGCTGGTACGGCCTTTACTGATTCCGGCCAAGCCCTTGAAAAAATGAAGCGAAAGCGCACCATGGTCGCCGTTCCCGATGACGGCACTCACGCCCTTATCCTGCGGCTTGCCGAAGAAATCGTCCGCCACTGGACCGAGGCACAGGCCGAGGTTGCATTTCATGCATTGTCACCTTCAAACCCCACTCAGGAAACACTGGCCGAGCAATTGGGGATGTCCCAGCAAGGCATTCAAAAACACATCGATGCATCCGGTATTGAAGCGTTGATCGATAGCTGCGAGACGCTTGATGCTAAATAATTTACAACCAAAATCAGTTGTATTTGAAAATTACAACCAAATTAGGTTGTTTCTCAAGGTTACAGCCGAAAAGAGCTGTAATTCGACCCTCACCTCAATCAGAAAAACATCCTCATGCTGACCACCGCCCTGGCTCTCGTTCTGGCGCATCTGCTGGCCGACTACCCGCTTCAGACCAACTGGATCGTCACCAACAAAAGGCGACCAGAGGCCATGGCAATCCACATCGCCATTGTCTTTGTTCTGACCTTCATCGCGTTGCGCGGTACACTACTCCCGACGCTTGCGATCGTCGGTATCCACCTCGGCATTGACCTTATCAAAACATATCTGGCCCCCGAAAAGCTCTGGACCTATCTCGGCGATCAACTGGCCCATCTGGCCACCATTGCAGGTGCGCTGTGGTTCTGGCCTGAACTGGGTCTGCTCTGGCCCTCGGCCACGCCGATCATCCAGTATAGTCTGGCGTTTGGCTGCGGAATACTGGTCTCGGTCTGGGCTGGCGGCCCCGCTATCGGCTATCTCATGCAAGACTTTCAGGATGCACGCGGCGATGGCCTGCCAGAAGCCGGGCGCATGATCGGGATGTTGGAACGTGCGCTGGTATTCCTCATGGTCTTGGCCGGGCAACCTGCCGGCATCGGCTTTCTGATCGCCGCCAAATCCGTGTTGCGTTTCGACATGGCCGCAGGCAACCAGAAAACCGCCGAATACGTCATCATCGGCACGCTGGCATCATTCGGCTGGGCTTTGGTTGTCAGCTACGGCACGATGACATTGATCACAATCACCGGCATTGCTCCCACCCTCCCTTGAGCGGGCAGCGCCCCTGCCTTACATAGAGGACAAAGGAGAACGCTCATGTTCGGCATTCCCGGCAAACAGGCCGTTACCATCACTCCAAAGGCCGCCACCCAAATCGCCAAACTCATGGCCAAGGACGGCCATCAGGGGCTGCGTATTGGCGTCAAGAAAGGCGGCTGCGCGGGCATGGAATACACCATGGACTATGTGACCGAGGTGGACCCCCATGACGAGGTCGTAGAATTGGACGGCGCCCGCGTCATGATCGCACCCATGGCGCAAATGTTCCTGTTCGGGACCGAGATTGATTACGAAGTCTCGCTTCTGGAATCCGGCTTCAAGTTTCGCAACCCCAACGTGGTCGACGCCTGCGGTTGTGGTGAGTCGATCAAATTTGACGAAAATATCGAAGCAAATGGATGAGCGTCTCCAACGCCGATATTGCATTTGCGACTGACCTTTTCTCTGACCTTGGCCAACTGACGACGAGAAAAATGTTCGGTGGGTTGGGCGTTTATCATAACGGTACCATCTTCGCCGTCGTCAGCAGCGCGGGTCGGATTTACGTTAAAACGACCGCTGAAACAGCCACGGCCCTTGCCGCGGAGGGCGCTGAGCAATTCCACAATATGCCGTATTGGTCTCTGCCCGATCACGCACTTGAGGATAGCGGCATCGCTTGCGATTGGGCGCAGCACTTCTTGCGGGAAAGTCCCTAGGCCTTCGCCAGGTGGACGTAAGTCTCGTCAAACCGCTTGCTCAGATGATCGACAGCTCGGATTGGCGGCTCCCCTTCTGGCGCGACATTTGCATCATGATTGGGGTTAAAAAACAGCGGAACCGAGATCCGTTCGTGATCTGGACCAAGCACGCGATGGGGTGTAGCCTTGATCTGCCCTCCGGTCCACATCTCCAGCATTTCACCAAAATTGATCACGAACTCACCCGGCGGAGCCGATAAGGGAATCCAACCGCCACCCCTCTTGCGCACTTCCAGCCCGGGCGAGCCATCGGTCGCCAGCAATGTCAAACATCCGTAATCGGTATGTGTCGCAATCCCAAAATCTTTTTCCCCTGCCCAATCGGGCCGTTCAGGATAGTAATTTCCACGTAAAAGCGCCATGGGTCGGTTGAACTTGTCCCGAAAATAGGCCGGATCACCAACCTCGGTCGCCTCGACAATAGCGCAGAGCAGATCAAGCGCGAAGGCCGTCGTCTGACGATAATAGTCCTTCAAAACAGCCTCAAAACCGGCTGGCGCTTGTGGCCAGCGGTTCGGTGCATAGCATGGCAACTCACTCAGCGGATCATTTGGCGGCAGCTCCAAACCACAATCAAAGAACTGCTTGTAGTCGGGGTTGGCATCTGGATCAACCTGCTCGGCCCCAGCCGCCCCCCAACCCCGATTGGCCCCGGTTTTGGCCATATCGCAAGAGGCTTTCATGTCAGCGGGCAGACTGAAAAACGCCCGGTAAGCTGCCATCACATCTTCCACGGCCTGCGCCGAGATCGGCGTGTTCTTCACCGTCAGAAAACCCACACCCGCCGCAGCTTCGGCGGTTGCTGCACGCATATCACAATCACCAGCAAACAGCGCGGCAGCGTCGATCTGTGGAATAATGCTCTTTGTCATGGGGGGCCTTTCGTTTCTGTCGGCGACTTGATAGCCAAAAGCGACACAAGACAAAAGGACGCCCTGATGCCACGCAAACTTGCTGCCGGAAACTGGAAGATGAACGGCTTAAGGGCCAACCTGACTGAGATACATACACTTGCAGAACGGCATGCCGAGGCGTCGGTGGATATCCTGATATGCCCGCCGACCACGTTGATTCACGCCTGTAACGGTGTCCTGTTTGATATCGGCGGTCAGGATTGCCATACGGAAACCGGTGGCGCCCATACCGGCGATATCAGTGCGCAGATGCTGGCCGATGCCGGTGCAAACTACGTCATTACCGGCCATTCGGAACGTCGGGCAGATCACGGCGAGACGGACGTCATCGTCGCTGCCAAATCAACCGCAGCGCATGAAGCCGGTTTGACTGCCGTCATATGCATCGGTGAAACCCTGGACGAACGTGAAAGCGGCGCAACCTTGGAAGTGATCGATACCCAGCTGGCAGGTTCTATCCCTGATCAAACAACTGCGCAAAACACTGTCATAGCTTATGAACCAGTCTGGGCCATCGGCACTGGCAAAGTTCCAACGCTCGATCAGATTGGCGAGGTCCACAGCCATATCCGCGCACGTCTGTCAGAGCGTTTCGCCGACAGCGCGGATATCCGGCTGCTCTACGGCGGATCGGTCAAGGGCAGCAACGCGGCAGACATCTTTGCCGTTGCCAATGTGGATGGGGCGCTTGTCGGAGGAGCCAGCCTGAAGGCCGATGACTTTTCACCCATCATCACGGCACTGGAAAACAGCTGATCCGGCCCGTCACTTTATCACAATTTCCGGCCCCATGATCTGTGTAGGCAGATAGGTCGAAATTGCCGGAATATAGGTGATCATGATCAGGAACACGAAGAGTACCGCCAGAAATGGCAGGGCGGCGCGGACAACGCGCATCATCGGCATTCCTGCCACGCCGGACGTCACGAAAAGGTTCAAACCCACGGGCGGCGTGATCATCCCGATTTCCATATTGACGACCATGATGATCCCCAAATGAATCGGATCAATCCCCAATTCTATCGCGATGGGAAAGACCAGCGGCGCGACGATAACGATCAGACCCGACGGCTCCATGAACTGCCCGCCGATCAACAGGATCACATTCACGACAATCAGGAACATTACCGGGCTTAGCCCAGCCTCTAGCATCGCGCCCGCAATATGCTGCGGGATTTGCTCATCCGTCAGCACATGCTTCAGGATCAGCGCATTCGCAATGATGAACATCAGCGTGACCGTCAGCTTACCGGCCTCAAAAAGCGTTTTGCGCGTATCGGGGTGGAAAAATGCAGTCACCAACGCATAGGGTTTGCGCATTAGCGACAATGGCCTGTTCCCCTCGCCCGTCGCCAGCGGACCCATATCCCTATAGATGAAGCTCGCAACGATAAAGGCGTAGACAGCGGCCACAGCAGCGGCCTCGGTCGGGGTGAACGCGCCACCCTTCCAGTAAATGAAACTGTCACCGCCACTAAAATTAAACCACGGGTGGCCATAAATACCGCCCATGATGATCAGGATCAGCAACAGCCCCCAGATCGCGTCGTTGAAGCTTTCGAATATCTCGCCCCAACCCAGCCATTCACCCTTGGGCATATTCTTGAACCGGGCAATGACATAGATCGTCACCATCAGCATCAGCCCTGCCAGAATGCCGGGAAACACACCTGCCAAAAACATGCGCCCAACCGAGACATCAGTGGCCGAGGCATAAACAACCATCACAATCGATGGCGGGATCAGAATACCAAGCGTACCAGCATTACAAATCACCCCGGCGGCAAAGTCTTTTGAGTAGCCAACCTGCCGCATCGCCGCGATGACGATAGAACCGATGGCAACAACCGTTGCCGGTGACGACCCCGAAAGGGCGGCAAACATCATGCAAGCAAGCACACCGGCAATGGCAAGGCCGCCTTGCAGATGGCCCACGCAAGCAATGGCAAATCGAATGATCCGCTTAGCCACCCCACCTGTCGACATAAACGACGAGGCGAGGATGAAGAACGGAATAGCTAGCAGCGTATAGTGCCCCGCCATCGCCTGATAGATCGACTGCGCGACCGAGGCGAGTGACGTATTCGAGAACGCCAGCTGAAAAATGATCGATGACAGCCCAAGTGACACAGCAATCGGAACACCAAGCAGCAAAAGCCCGATGATCATGGTGAAAAGCAGAACAACTTCCATGTAATCAATCCGCCTTGTTCAAGGCGGCGACGTCTTCGACCGCTTCTTCGGCTTCGTGGCTGACGATCAGGCTCTCGCTCTCGCCAGTCCAGATACGCCATACGGCTTGGCAAATGCGGAACAGGATCAGCGCGGCCGCTATCGGCAAAATCGTATAAGGGATCATGCGGGGCATTTTTGAATACCGCTCTCCATAATTGATCCAGTCTTCCAGAAACCGCAGAAACTCTGGCATCGGGATCTGATCAGTTTCGAAATAACTGCGACCACGCGCATCAAGATCCAGCCCGGTGGGAAACCAACTTCCGGTCGTTGGCGGCAACTCCGCAAAGGGCGCCCAGTAGTCCCAGGCACCTTTAAGGAAAAGGAGCGCATATGCGATACAAGCTGCTCCTGCAATCAAAGCCACTGTCTTTCGCGGTCCGGGTGGAAGCAAATTCGTGACCGCATCCACACCCAGATGTGCGGTCACTTTGAACCCATAAGAGATGCCCAAAAGAACCAGCCAGGCAAACATCACCAGTACGACTTCAAGGCTCCAGATAATCGACAGATTGAAGCCATATCGCAGCACCACATTGATGAAGGTCAGCATGGTCATCAGTCCCAAAAGCACGGCGATTGCTGTCTCTTCAAAACTGTCGACCGCCTCAGCCAACATACCTTTGGGTTTGTATCGCGGGTTCATCGCATCGCCTTCCACGCAGAAAAGATAACCCGGCCAACAAAATGGCCGGGTCACATCATGTCATTGACAGATTAACATCAGTTGGATGCGTTAATCGCTTGGGCAGCATCGATATTTTCCTGCCCAACCTCTTCAGCAAACTGTTCCCAGACAGGTTTCATCGTATCAACCCAGGCTGTACGTTGCTCCGGCGTTAGCTGGCGAACCTCTCCGCCCGCATCGATGATGGCCTGCTTGGCCTCTTCATTCACACGCGTTGACTCTCCGTTGCGGGTCTGAGTGACCTCATCAAGGATAGTCAGGAACTGATCGCGGACCGGTTCGTCCAGACCGTCCAGCCAGTCAACGGAGGCAACGACAAGATAGTCGATAATACCGTGATTGGTTTCGGTAATACCGTCCTGCACCTCAAAGAATTTCTGGCCGTAAATATTGGACCAGGTGTTTTCCTGACCATCCACAACACCCGTCTGCAAGGCACCATAGACCTCAGCAAAAGCCATTGGCTGCGGGCTCGCGCCCAATGCCTCCATCTGTGCGACCAGCACGTCAGACGGCTGCACGCGGAACTTCAGACCATTGGCGTCAGATGGTTCCATCAGGGGAACACTCGCACTGATTTGTTTCATGCCATTATGCCAGAACTGCAGGCCCTGCAGACCACGGCGCTGCATGGCGTCCTTCATAGCCTGCCCTGCTTCAGAGGACTGAAACGCATCCACAGCCTCGATATCTTCAAACATGAACGGCAGGTCGAACAGGCGGTACGCTTTGGTGATCGATTCAAAAAGCGACAGAGACGGTGCAGCCAACTGGACATCGCCCCGCAACATCGCTTCGATCACCTGTTCATCTTTATAGAGGGTCGAATTCGGGAACACCTCCATACACATCGTGCCTTCCATCTCGGCATTCACCCTCTCAGCAAGAAGGGTGGCAGCGATGCCTTTGGGGTGACGGTCGGTGTTGGTCACGTGGCTGAATTTGACGACGATCTCTCCGTCATCGCAACCAGCCGGATCGGCACTTGCACCAGTCGCAAAAACCGAAAGCGCAGCCAGCCCGGCTGCGAAGTTGCGTAGCATCATTTTATTTCCTCCCAGAAATTGAAGCGCTGTTATTGTGATTATTGTGTGATGAAAGCCTGAGACGTCCCGGGTCGCAAGTCAAATTATGCAGCAGTCGCGACATACCCCTAGAATCACCTCGGGATATAGATGAATTAAATTGTCACAAAAGCAATATCTTAATCCGCGAACTTCAAGTTACGCATCATCAACGATTGCCTGTAGAGTAGCAACCGCTGTCTCTATGTCAGGCATCACTGCATCCGCGCCGACCACATCAATTGCCTCAGGAATCTCTTCGAGAATATTTCCGGCCAATACGATATGCGACATCGGCTGAGTAATCCGCAACGCAAGGATCAATTTGGTCAACGGTCCCAACATGCCGTTCGAATTCGCCACCAATACGATGACGCGATAGCTGCGGCTTTCGCTTTGATCAATCAACTCGTCATGATCGGCACCCAGCATCATGTCGATTTCCCAACCTTCACGGCGGAACAAATCGGCAGCGATCTCGATTCCTAAGGTGTGGGTCTCCTCGGGAACCAATGCAAACAAAGCGGGCCGCTGGTCGCGCCCCTGGATCAGACTGTGGGCGACAACGTGCCGCAAACCGCGAATGATGCGATACAAACGGGCGGATGCTAATGTCACATCTACAAAAGAAACCCGATCCTCATTCCACAACTCCCCAAGTCGGCGGGCGGCACCTGCAACATAACCCAGATAAATTGCCTCCATCGCGGCCCCGTCTCGGCGGGCGGCCAAGATAACCTTATCTGCCGCCTTATCGTCATCGGACAACAAAGCATGACAAAGTTGATCGAGTTCCCATGTCGTTGGAGTATATTCGTGACTTAGAGATCGGGGCATTCGAAAGGCAAGGCGACGCACAACTTCCTGCGCAATGCTTTCAATCGCTCCGCGTGGAAGTGCCTTTTCAGCTGAACGGAAATGTTGATCGGCCTTTTCGTATTCGGAACGGTCAAATGTTCCTTCGTTCACTGACACATTGGCCATGAACGCTCCTCCCCTTTTTGATCCCCCGGTCAATATAGTAAACATGCGCGTACTAGAGACTTCCTGAGTCTTAGAACGCAGCATAGTCGCAACAAGAGTTGTGCGGCAGAAGGTCGCACCCCTGTGCAATTAAACATTCAATGGCCTGCCAAAGGCAGAACTCCGGTTTTGGGGCTAATATATTTGCATTCTTGCGTTCTCGGTAACCACGCGGCAATCAGACACTATGAAGACTTTCAGCCAATCCCCAATAGAACCCGCCTTCGTCCAAAATCCCTATGCATTCTACGACAAGGCGCGTGAAGCAGGGGATTTCTTCTGGTGGACGGACCAGAACATCGCCTGCGCAGTCAGCCACAAGTCCGTCCATACCGTCTTGCGGGACAAACGGATGGGGCGCGAATGCCCACCCGAACTGGCCCCGGATATCCCAAGTCACCTGCGGCCGTTCTACGATGTCGAAGCACACTCCATGCTGGAACTCGAACCACCGCGGCATACCCGACTGCGGGCGCTTGTCCTGCGGGCCTTTACCAGCCGAACTATCGCAGCGTTAGAGCCGCAGATCACACAGCTTTGTCACAACCTGATTGACCGCTTCCCAACGGAACCGTTCGATTTGCTCACAGCCTATTGCCAACCGGTGCCGGTCATCGTCATCGCCCGCCTGCTTGGCGTCCCCGAGGACCGAGCCGACGATCTGCTATTCTGGTCAAACGCAATGGTGGCCATGTATCAGACAAATCGAACACCCCAGATTGAGGTTGCGGCAGTCGCGGCCACCAATGAGTTCGCCGCCTTCCTGCGCGGCTATATCGCCGAACGCCGGAAGACTCCCACTGATGATCTGATCTCGACTTTGATAGCAGCCGAAGAAGACGGACAGAAGCTGACGGAAGACGAGTTGATCACAACCTGCATCCTATTGCTGAACGCCGGGCATGAAGCCACGGTGCATACGCTCGGGAATGGGGTCAAAACGCTGATCGAACATGATATTTTTGAAATAACAGAGGCTTGCGTCGAAGAGATCATTCGCTTTGACCCACCGCTGCATATGTTTACGCGCTGGGTTTACGAGGACGCCGAAATACTTGGCCAATCTTTCAAACGGGGTGACCAGATTGCTTGTCTGCTAGGTGCTGCCAACCGCGACCCAACCGCGTACGACAACCCAAACAGTTTCGATCCAACCCGCAAGGGGCCGCAGAACACAAGCTTTGGCGGGGGCATCCATTTCTGCGTCGGTGCCCCACTGGCACGGCTGGAACTGCGGATCGCGTTGCAGACCTTGTTCAATCGTTGCCCTCAACTGCAACTGCCCGAACCGCCGAAATACGCCGACGTTTACCACTTCCATGGTTTGGAGCGTCTGATGATACAAATATCAGGCGAAACAAACTGAAGCGCCGCCCACAGTGCAGGACATCAAGCGACACTCACCCAAAAAATATGTTCCTGATGATACATTGTGTTGCGCAAAGGCCAACGAAATGCTTTGGGTCATGCCCGCGACGATGGAGAATAGATATGACGGTCCATAAATGCCTCTTGCCCTTGGCTCTGCTTGCGCTTGGGGCGTGCGAAGTAGAGCCTGGCGCTACCACCGGTACAGACCAGAGATTCATCAAGGAACTGCCAGAGGGCGTGACTGCCATTGCAGCCCCATATCAGAACCTGCAGGCTGTTGTTCTTCTGCCGGAAGACAATTGTTACTGGTACAGCCACGCAGGACCAGTGGAGACAACGCTGCTCCCGCTTCGCACCAAAGACGGACGCCCGATCTGTGTCCAAAAAGCCGAAGAGGCCGCGCCGCAGCAATAGCGGCGGCGGCCTGCTTTCGGCTTAGCTGCGCGCTGTAATCGCTTCCTCTGCCGGATAAAGAACGGCAGTCGATCCAGTCGCAACCTGATCGTAAAGCCCATTGATATGGGCCATCACCATCCGGACACAGCCAGAACTCGCCCGCCCTCCAATCGATCGGGGTGATGGGGTGCCATGTATCCGCAGATATGTATCGCGATTGCCCACATAGAGGTACAGCGCCCGCGATCCCAATGGATTGCTTGGGCCACCATCAACACCATCTTTGAATCGCTCAAATGATGCTGGGTCACGTTCGATCATCGCATCGGTCGGCCTCCAGGTCGGCCACCGGACCTTGCGACGAATAGTATAGGTTCCCGGCTCGTAAAGGTTGCCCACGGCAATAGCCACGCCATACCGCATGGCCGTTCCATCGTTACGGACGTGATAAAGATAGCGCGCAACCGCATCGACATGGATATCACCCGGCCTCAGGTTGGCGTTGGCCTCGACAAGTGTCGGCAGAAACCGCGGATGAAAGCCCCACGGGTTCGATGTGAAAGGGTCATAATTCTGCGGTGTCACACGTGCATCCCAAGTCGGCCACTGTGACTTTGGCGAGACTGGCGGTCGTGCCGCTGCCTCCTCCTGCGCCATTGCCACACCCGCAATTGGCGGCGAAAACATCGCCGCCGTCGACATGATGAAATGACGTCTGTTAAACATAGTCTGACCTTTCCGCACATAGTCGCAGTAAAAACACCGGTGCAGGCCTAGGCGGAAAACACTCGCCAGACAAGAGAGTTGACCAACTTAGCGCTCACATCTGTGTGGGACTGTGGCGTCAATCTCACCTAAGGCTAGCGCCATAGATCAAATCCGGCCTCACAGCGGCAGTGCCACCGTCGATTTGATCTCTTCCATCGATAACAGAGCTGTGACGTTATGGACCTTCACCTCAGCGATAAGCGCTTGATAAAACGTGTCATACGCCCGCGCATTCTGCACTCGCACTTTCAAGATATAATCGATATCACCCGCCAGCCGATGCGCCTCCTGCACCTCCGGCCGCGATTGCAGCGCTTGCAAGAACCGCATCTGCCATTCTGTGTCGTGCTCCGATGTGCGGATCAGCACGAAAAAACACGCCTCAAAACCCAACGCTTCAGCATCGAGCAGAACGGTCTGTTGGCCAATGATTCCGGCCTCTCGCATCTTCTTTATGCGATTCCAAACAGGCGTCTTGGACGACCCAACCTCCTTGGCAATTTCGTCCAATGACTGGGCCGCATCCGCCTGCAGGGCTGCTAAAATTTTCCGATCTGTCGTGTCTAGCCGTACCGACATTCTGATTTCTCCAATTTTGCAGGACGGGCGGTCTAAATTCACGCCAACCTGGAACGCATGTCCTTACTTATCTGCTGGGGGAGGCAAATAACAGAACAATGTTCTATGTTGAGCGTAAGAAATCGTAGGTTTGTCATGAAGCACTTTCCGATCTTCCTAGCCGTAGAAGGCCGCCGCATTGTCCTGTCGGGCGGCGCTGATGCTGCCATGTCCAAACTGCGCCTGCTGATGAAGACCGAGGCGCATCTGACCGTGATCGCCGCCGTGGTGACGCCCGAAATCGAAAAATGGGCAGCTGAAGGAAAACTTCGCGTAATTCGCCGCGCAATGGAACCGGGTGACGCCCTCTGCGCTTCTCTGTTCTACGCAGCCAACGAAGACGATGCCGAAGATGCCCGCGTGGCAGCCATTGCCAATGCGGAAGGTGCACTGGTCAATATCGTTGATAACCTTGGCGACAGCCAATTTATTACTCCAGCAATCGTGGATCGTGACCCCGTAACGGTTGCGATTGGTACAGAAGGAGCCGCACCTGTTCTGGCGCGCGCGATCAAGGCGGATCTTGAAGAGCGTATGCCCCACTCGCTGGGCGTCCTTGCACGCATCGGCAAAACCTTCCGCCATGCCGTTGAGGTTCTGCCCATGGGGAGAAAACGCCGCGATTTCTGGTCATCTTTTTATTTCAATTCAGGCCCCAAAGCTCTTGAAGAAAAAGGTGAAAGCGGCGTGACATCTGCACTGGACACGCTTCTCGATCAACACATCATGGCCACACACGTCTCCGGCCACGTGGACCTTGTTGGCGCAGGCCCCGGCGATCCAGAGCTACTCACGCTCAAAGCCCGCAATGCGCTCGATAAAGCTGATGTGGTCATCCACGACCGTCTGGTCACACCCGAAATCCTCGAACTCGCCCGCCGCGAGGCCGTTATAATAGATGCGGGCAAGGAAGGGTTTGGTAAATCGACCAAGCAGGAAGACATCGACGCGCTGATCGTGAAACACGCGCAGGATGGCCATCATGTGGTGCGCCTTAAGGCTGGCGACCCAACGATCTTTGGGCGTCTGGACGAAGAAATCGAAGCGATCGAAGCTGCAAACATCCCCTACAGTATCATCCCCGGCATCACCGCCGCCTCTGCTGCGGTTGCCAATATCGGGCAAAGCCTGACCAAACGGCATCGCAATTCGTCGGTCCGCCTGATCACTGGACACGACACCAAAGGCTACGCCGATCACGACTGGAACGCCCTCGCCCAACCCGGCGAAGTGGCGGCCATTTACATGGGCAAGAAATCTGCCCGATTTATTCAAGGTCGCTTGTTAATGCACGGGGCCGACCCCGTGACACCAGTGACAATCATCGAAAACGTCAGCCGGATCGATCAGCGGATCATCAGCACCACACTGGCCGAGATGGAACCGGCGATCACGAATACGGGTCTCACCGGCCCTGCCCTCACTTTCTACGGCCTCGCCCCGCGCGACGCCGCCGCCCAAGCCAACCAGATCAAGGAGTACGCATAATGCCCCGCGCCTTCACACCCAAAGTCGTGACCGCCAATGCCCTGCTTGAAGGGGATGCCATCTGGCTGACCGAAGATAATCGCTGGAGCCGAGACATCCACGAAGCCGAATTGATCACCGACGAGGCCCATGGCGACCTGCGTCTGTTGGAAGCTCAGGCGCGGGTCGATGAAATCGCCGGTGCCTATCTGGCGGATGCCAAAGCCGGACCAAACGGCCCTGAACCCACTCACTTTCGGGAAGAGTTTCGCACGCGCGGCCCCTCAAACTATGCCCATGGCAAACAGGTAGAGCTTTAATCATGTATAAATACAACGACTTCGACGAGGCTTTCATCCGCTCCCGAACCGCGCAGTTCCGCGGTCAGGTCGAGCGGCGTATCGACGGTTCGCTAACCGAAGATGAATTCAAGCCCCTGCGCCTGATGAACGGCCTCTACCTACAACTGCACGCCTATATGCTGCGGGTGGCGATTCCCTATGGCACACTGAATTCCGGACAGATGCGTCAACTTGCGATGATCGCCGACCGCTGGGACAAGGGGTACGGCCATTTCACCACACGCCAGAACATTCAATATAACTGGCCCAAATTGCAGGATGTGCCAGATATCCTCGACGCGCTTGCCGATGTTGAAATGCACGCGATCCAGACGTCGGGCAACACGATCCGCAACGTGACCGCCGACCATTTCGCCGGTGCCGCAGCAGACGAAATCGAAGACCCGCGCCCTATCGCCGAATTGCTGCGCCAATGGTCCACCGATCACCCGGAGTTCCAGTTCCTGCCGCGCAAATTCAAGATCGCCGTGACAGGTGCCGCAGAAGACCGCGCCGTAACCAAAGCCCACGACATCGGCCTACGCATGGTCCGTAATGACGCAGGCGAGCCGGGTTTTGAGGTCATCGTCGGCGGTGGCCTTGGCCGCACACCTATGGTCGGCAAAGTTATCCGTAACTTCCTGCCAAAAGCCGATCTGCTGCCATACTGCGAGGCCATCGTCAGCGTCTATAACCTGCTCGGGCGTCGCGACAACAAATACAAAGCGCGGATCAAGATCACCGTGCATGAAAACGGTTTGGAGAAGATCCAAGAACTGGTCGAAGAGCGCTTCGAAGCCATCCGCGCAGGTTTCACCGGCCACGACCAAGAGCTGCTCAAGGATATCGAAGCTGCCTTCGCCCCACCTGTCTTTGTGACCAAATCAACTGACGGCTACGAAGCCGCACGCCTTGCCAACCCGGCGTTTCGATCATGGACGGACACGAACCTGTCCGACCACAGGGCGGACGGTTATGCCATCGTCTCCATCAGTATCAAAAAGCACGGGGCGACACCGGGCGACGCAAGTTCTGACCAGATGCGCGCCATGGCCGACATCGCCGAAAACTATGGGCATAACGAATTGTGTATCAGCCACGAACAGAATGTGATCTTGCCGCATGTTCACAAATCTGACCTGCCAGCAGTCTATGCCGCGCTGCGTGAAGCTGACCTTGCGACCGCCAATATCGGTCTCGTCTCGGATATCATCGCCTGCCCCGGCATGGATTACTGTGCGCTTGCTACGGCTCGTTCAATCCCCATCGCGCAGGAAATCGCTACGCGGTTCGATGAACTGAAAATCGAACACGACATCGGTCAGCTTAAAATCAAGATTTCCGGCTGCATCAATGCCTGCGGCCACCACCACGTTGGTCATATCGGCATTCTGGGCCTCGACCGTGCTGGCGTCGAAAATTACCAGATCACCTTGGGCGGCGACGGGACCGAAACAACCACCATCGGTGAACGCGCCGGTCCCGGTTTCAGCGCGGACGAGATTGTGCCTGCCGTCGAACGACTGCTGACCGGCTATCTGGAACTGCGCGACGACGAAGACGAAACCTTCCTGCAAGCCTACCGCCGTCTGGGCTTGGAACCCTTCAAAGCCATCCTTTACCCATCCGAGGATAAAGCAAATGCCGCTTAAAGAACTCACCGAGCGCCGCAACCTGCTGCATCGCAAAAGCGATGCGCAAACGGTGTTGAAACATGCGCTGGACGACATGGAAATCGGCCCCGTGGCTCTTGTGTCGTCCTTCGGGGCGGAAAGCGTGGTATTGCTGCACATGATTGCGCAGATCGACAAGGCAACGCCCATTATCTTCCTCGACACAGAAATGCTGTTTCCCGAAACGCTGACCTATCAACGCGAGCTCTCCGAACAGCTTGGTCTGACGGATGTCCGTGTCATCACCCCCAACCGCAACGATGTGCTTACCGAAGACGTGGACGGACTGCTGCATCAGGCTGATATCGATGCTTGCTGCGACCTGCGCAAAACCCGGCCTTTGGCCGATGCTTTGAAAGACTTCGGCGGCTGGATCACCGGGCGTAAGCAATTTCAGGGCGGGCAACGGGCGCAACTGCCGCTTTTTGAAAAAGACGAGCGCAAGATCAAGATCAACCCGCTGACAAACTGGTCGGCACAGGACCTGCAAGATTACATGACCGAACATAACCTACCGCGCCACCCGCTGGTGGCCCAAGGGTATCCGTCTATCGGCTGCATGCCCTGCACGACCCGCGTCGGCGACCATGAAAACCCGCGTTCCGGTCGCTGGCGTGACAGCGAAAAAACCGAATGCGGCATTCATTTCGAAAACGGCAAAGCCGTCCGCCAAGGAGCAGCAGCATGAGCGTGATTGTCAATGACCAAGGCTTCGCATCCGATGATTGGGTATGCGGTTTCGTTCCACTCACCGACGCGGCGGCCAACGACTGCGACTATGGCATCGACCTGCCCTCCGACACCGCGCCCGATGCGCTGGCAGAACTGACAAACGCACCGATGATCCGCATCGACTTCCCATCATCTGCCGATGGAAGGGGTTTTACCCTTGCTGCCATGCTGCGCCACGCGGGCTTCAAAGGACGCCTCCGGGCAAAGGGCCACGTCCTGGCCGACCAATACGCCATGGCGCGTCGGTCGGGCTTTGATGAGGTCGAAATCAGCCAAGACCTTGCGACCCGCCAACCAGAGAACCAATGGCAATTCCGGGCCAATTGGCAAAACCATCACTATCAGGCCCGCCTGCGCGGTTAACGCCTCTTCCCCTGATCCAGATCAACGACTAAGACGGAGGGCGGCCCCAGGAGGCTGCCATGACACATATGACAGAGCAGACACCCGTGACACTCGACACTGCAAAAGCCGTGCCCACCCTGCCAGACGCGCAAACGGTGACCGCGGTAAAACACTACACTGACCGGTTGTTTTCCTTCCGGGTGACACGGCCCGCATCACTGCGCTTCCGGTCAGGCGAGTTCGTGATGATCGGCCTGATGGGTGATCCGCACCCAGAGACCGGCAAGCAAAAGCCGTTGCTGCGCGCATATTCCATCGCATCGCCATCATGGGACGAGGAATTGGAGTTCTATTCGATCAAAGTGCAGGACGGCCCGCTGACGTCCAAACTCCAGCACATCCAGCCCGGCGATGAAATCATCCTGCGGCCTAAACCTGTTGGCACGCTGGTACACGACGCCCTTCTGCCCGGAAAACGGCTCTATTTCTTTGCCACGGGCACCGGTTTTGCGCCTTTCGCCTCGCTCTTGCGCGAGCCTGAAACTTACGAAAACTACGATGAGGTCATCATTACCCACACCTGCCGGGATGTTGATGAACTGACCTATGGTCGCGACCTGATCGAAAACCTGAAGAACGACGAGCTGATGCTCGAACTTCTTGGCGAGGAAAATCTAAACAAAATCAAATACTACCCGACCACGACACGGGAAGAGAGCCCCAAGATGGGTCGGATTACCAAACTGATCGAAAACGGCGAACTGTTTGACGATCTTGGCGTCCCACCCCTTAACCCCGAGACCGACCGGGCGATGGTCTGTGGTTCGCTGGCCTTCAACCTCGACATCAAGGCACTACTGGAAAAGGCGGGCTTGAACGAAGGGGCAAATTCAGAGCCAGGCGAATTCGTGATCGAAAAAGCCTTCGTCGGCTAAAACAAACTGATTTCGCAAAAAAGGCCGCGCCCATCATGAGCGCGGCCTTTTTCCGATTTATTGTGGCTGCAATACCTGCTGCACACGCTCAAGCACCGCTTCAAGCAAATCTGGATTGTCCTGTGCGGCGTCGATCGCACCATTCAATGTGGTCTGATCCAACTCAGACAAGTCAGACTCAGCAATCAACGCCTTCACGCGCTCAGCGTCGAACCCTTCGGGCGTCAACAGCGTTTCCAGCTCGGCCGGGTCCGCAGCAGCAGTTGCATCCGCAGCTTCGTCTGTCGCATCTGGGGCACCGTCTGTTGCGTCAGCTGCACCATCTGTGACCTCCTCTACAGCATCATCAACCGCGCCAGTCGCGGCATCGGCAGCTTCTTCAGTGGCCGCAGCAGCGTCATCGACGGCATCTTCCGCAGCATTAGAGACGTCATCTGCGGCCTCGGCTGCAGCCTCAGCCCCTTCACCCACCGCATCTGCAACACCGTCTGCGGCATCTGAAACAGCATCAGCTGCAGTATCGGCGGCACTGTCAGCCTCCCCCGTCAGCGCGTCTACTGCTGTCATCGGATCGCGCCCATTGACCGCGTATTCGTATCCAAAAAAGCCAATAACTGCCAAAATAACGATAATAATAACCGCTCTCATGACCCATCCTCCTATCCTTGTTGTTCCAAGGCCCCACCCGGGGCGCAGCATGTTATGTAGGAATTAGGTGGATGCAGTAACAGCTAAAAACATTCCCATGGGCGAGAACTCGCACGCTTTTGCGGCTTGAAGCCGGGTCGGGAGGCGTTTAACTAAGACTCTCCAATCGGTAATAATTTAAGGATAAAGACCATAGGACGCAGACCCCACAACGCGCCACCACAGCGCGACACTGGCCCCCGGATCAACGACCGCATTCGCGAAAGCGAAATTCGCCTTATTGGCGCTGAAGGTGAAAACGTTGGGGTCGTGACACCAGAACGCGCCATGGTGATGGCGGATGAAGTCGGGCTAGATCTGGTCGAAATTTCCCCCAATGCCAAGCCACCAGTCTGCAAGATCATGGATTATGGCAAGTTCAAATACGAGACTCAGAAGAAAGAAGCTGAGGCCCGTAAGAAGCAGAAAACCATCGAGATCAAAGAGGTCAAGTTCCGCCCAAATACGGACAACCACGATTACGATGTGAAGATGCGCAACGTCTTCAAGTTTTTGGAAAACGGTGACAAGGTCAAAATTACCCTGCGCTTCCGTGGCCGCGAGATGGCCCACCAGGAACTGGGACGGCAACTGCTGGAACGGGTCGCCGAAGACACCAAGGAAGCCGGTCGCGTCGAAAACTTCCCCAAGATGGAAGGACGTCAAATGGTGATGCTAATCGGGCCGCTTCCGAAGTAAGTGTCGACACATCTACTTGCGAACAAGTGCTGAGTTCAGGCGTAACCATCAAGAATTGACGGTTTGTTTCCTCAACAACTCAGCGCCTTCGGTGCGACAATATCAGGCGCAACAGGGCGTGACCGATCAAAGAAATTGATCGGCACGCCTTCCTGAACCTCATCCTGACGATACCTTACACGATCAACGCGGCAATGGTCGGCATCGTACAGACACAACGTCCCACCCTGATTGCCCAGCTGCAGCGGCTCGACCGGCACCATGCGCAGCGCGGTCCCGGCTTCCAAAACACCGTCCAGCGGCATGGCGGGGCGCAAGCTATCACTCAGCTCCCAACCGGCAAGATCAATGTCCTGACCGGACAGATTGAACAAGGTGATCCACTCATTCTTACGATCCGGTCCTGTGGGATCAACCATAGCCGCTGCTATCATGACACTCGACGGGCCGGGCATCACAAAGTCCCGAACATCCCCCATGGCCACCATATGGGCCGGATCATCCACCTCGATCCGTTCAGGGAATGAGGAAATACGCAGCGCCTCCGCCGCCTCGGCATCGAAGTTGAAAAAAAGTGGGTTCTGATCAGGGATCACCGACGGAAAGATAAGCCCCGTCTGTTCTTCTATCTCTGTTACTGAAACCTGATAGCGCTGATTATCGAAGAACTGCCGCCCGTCCCTATCCCGGATAGCTGCCGCATCTTGTGGCATGATAAACGCACGAACCTCCAGATCACCGTTACGGATATAGCTCACCACCTTGAAAAACGCAGAAGGAATCAATGCCGTATCTCGCCCCTGAGGCGTGATCGACCGCGGATTATCACCAAAAATCGGGCCCGAGATAGATGAAATACGATCCGTCTCATCGGGTGTATCCATCAACACCCAGTCTTCCAGCGCCAGCCACTCATCCTGATTGAAGTTGGCATGCTGCAAAGACGCGTTCGCGTAGAAAAAAGTATCGTCTGATGCCTGTTTGGCCTGCCTGCTCGTCTCGCCCCAGGCGGCTGAGGCACGCCGCGCCAAATGCCCCCGATCCCATGGATTGCTGCGGTAATAGTCATTATTGAGCTGAAATTCCGAACCAATCCGCGTATCAATCCGCCAGTTGTTGCTCCGGCTGACGTCTTTCAGCTTGGCCTGATCAATATTGATAGCCGAAAACACCGGGGTACGCTGCTGCGCATGAGTCGCGACCGTGTAATTGACGTAGTCGGCAAAAACGCCGTCGCGCAGCTGATCACGCAACACGATAAAATCAATCAACTCAGGCCCAAACTCAGGCAGCGGCAAGTTGACGCCGAGAAAGTCCGGGTCATACCCCTGTTTTGAGGCGATAGAGAGCGGATCAGGCATAGGCTACATCCCCCTTTTGATGTCTCTGGCTGCAACCTATGCCAACATGATTACGCCGCAGCCACAACCGCCCGTCCGGTCATCACCTTAACCAGATGCGCGCGATACGCTGATGATCCGTGCAAATCGGCAATCATCCCATCAGCGCTGACCTCCAGCCCACCGATAGCATCCGCCGAGAAATCTCTCGAAAGGGCTTCCTCCGCCTCTGACCAGCGGAAAACACCGTCCTCGGAAGCACCCGTCACAGCCACGCGCACACCATCGGAATATTTAGCGACAAAAACACCCACGAGCGCAAAGCGGGACGCAGGTTGGACGAATTTCTGATAATTCGCCTTCTCCGGCACCGGGAAACGGACCTCAGTGATCACTTCACCCTCATCCAATGCTGTTGCGAACATTCCGTCAAAGAATTCATCCGCCACAATATCCCGCGCGTTTGTGATAATAGTCGCACCAGAGCCGAGAACAGCTGACGGATAACAGGCCGACGGATCGTTATTGGCCAGCGAACCGCCAATTGTCCCGCGATTGCGCACCGCCGGATCACCAATATGGCTCGCCAGGTCAGCAAGGGCAGGATAATGAGCGGCAGCCTCGCGCACGACAGCGGCATGGGTAGTGGCACCACCAATACAAACCGCACCGTCGTCGCCGATACAAACCCCTTTCATCTCGCCAATCCCAGACAGGCTGACCAAAGTGGCCGGCATAGCCAACCGCGCCTTCAATGTCGGGATCAGGGTCTGCCCGCCGCCCAACGCCTGCGCATCCTCACCCTTCAAAGCATTCACGGCATCCGCAAGTGTGCCGGGTCGTTCAATTTCAAAAGCGTACATTTTTGTTCCTCCTGATGAACATTCGAAAGCGCTTCCACCTTCTTCTGTTCAAAAATACCTCGGGGTGGTCTGGAGGGGCTGGCCCATCCAGTCCTGATCTCTCATCCCTGCATCGCATCCCAGACGCGCGCAGGCGTCAGCGGCATATCTATATGGGTCACGTCCTTACCTGCCGATTGCAATGCATCAATCACCGCATTCACGACAGACGGCGGCGATCCAATTGCCCCGGCCTCGCCACAGCCTTTGACACCCAGCGGGTTGTGCGTACAGGGCGTCTGACAAGAATGGTCCACCTCATAAAACGGCAGATCATCCGCCCGCGGCATGGCGTAATCCATATAAGATGCGCTGATCAGCTGACCATTCTCATCATAGGCGCAGTTCTCCAGCAGAGCCTGCCCAATCCCTTGTGCAATCCCCCCATGCACCTGACCGGACACAATCATAGGGTTGATCACATTGCCGAAATCGTCAGCGGCACTGAACCGCTCAATGGTGACCTTACCGGTGTCGGGATCAACCTCCACTTCGCAGGCATAGGCACCAGCCGGATAAGTGAAGTTCGCTGGATCGTAGAACGCGGTCTCCTCCAGGCCGGGCTCAATATCCTCTAGCGGATAATTGTGCGGCACATAGGCCGCCAGTGTCACATCACCCCAAGCGACCGACTTATCGGTGCCAGCCACAGTAAATTGACCATCCTTCAGCTCAATATCGGCATCCGAGGCTTCCAAAAGATGTGCCGCAATTTTCTTGGCCTTGTTGATCACCTTCTCAGCCGCGCGAACCATGGCAGAACCGCAGACAGCCAGTGACCGAGACCCATACGTCCCCATCCCAAACGGGATCTTCGACGTATCGCCGTGTACGATATCAATCTGATCCTCGGGAATTCCGATCATCTCTGAAATCACCTGCGGAAACGATGTCTCATGCCCCTGCCCATGGCTATGCGCACCAACCATGACCGAGATCGACCCGGTGGCATTCACGCGCACCGTGGCAGCATCATAGAGCCCCGCACGTGCCCCAAGCTGGCCCACAAGGTTCGACGGGGCGATTCCACAAGCCTCAATATAGCAATTCACGCCCAGGCCGCGCATCTTACCGTTCTTCTCAGATTCAGCACGACGGGCAGCAAAGCCACCGATATCAGCAATCTCCTCCAGCTTTGCCATCGTGGCCTCATAATCACCGGTGTCATACTCAACGGCCACTGGTGTCGCATAAGGAAACTCGGTCACAAAGTTCTGCCTCCGCAATGCAATCGGGTCCACACCCAACTCCCGCGCGGCCTTATCAACAACGCGTTCCAACTGGAACGTGGCCTCCGGGCGCCCAGCGCCGCGATAAGCATCGACCGGAATGGTATTGGTAAACACGGCTTTCACATTCACATAAATCAACGGCGTTTTGTAGTTCCCCGCCATCAGGGTGCCGTGCAACCATGTGGGCACCGACGGCGCAAAGGTGGACAGATACGCCCCCATATTGGCAAAAGTCTCAGTCCGAAGCGCTGTAAAATTATTCTCGGCGTCCAGCGCCAACTCGATCTTTGTCACATGATCACGGCCATGAGCGTCCGACAAAAACGCCTCTGAACGGGAAGATGTCCATTTCACCGGACGGCGCAGTTGCTTGGCGGCAAAGGTGCAAAATGCTTCCTCTGCATAGTGGAAAATCTTGGTACCAAAACCACCACCCACATCCGGCGCAACGACTCTCAGCCTATGCTCGGGGATACCCAGCACGAAGGCCCCCATCAGCAACCGGATCACATGCGGGTTCTGGCTGGTGGTATAAAGCGTGTGCATGTCGTCGGCAGCGCTGTAATCTCCCACGGCCACACGGGGTTCCATCGGGTTAGCCACCAGCCGGTTATTGACCAGCTCAAGCGTCGTGACATGAGCCGCTTTTTCAAAAGCGGCATCCGTCGCAGCTTTGTTTTCCTCAACAAAACCCCAATCATAACAAAGGTTACTTGTCAGATCGTCATGAACCTTTGTAGCACCCTCAGCCACCGCTTTTTTCATATCCATAACGGCTGGTAGGTCTGTCAGACTAAGCTCTATCTCCTCGGCCGCATCACGGGCCTGCGCATAGGTTTCGGCCACAACGGCCGCAATAGGTTCACCAACATGACGGATCTTGCCATGCGCCAAAACCGGATGTTTTGGCTCCTGCATCGGCTCGCCATGCTTGTCAGTCACCTGCCAGCCACATGGCAGCCCCCCAATCGGCTCAAAGTCAGAGCCGGTAAATATGTGTAGTACGCCCGGCATCTGCGAGGCCGCGCTGGTATCAACGCTGTTGATCGTCGCATGGGCCACGTCAGCGCGCAGAAAATGCACGTAAGCCTGCCCATGAATATTGATATCGTCGGTATAATTGCCAGCGCCAGTCAGAAACCTTATATCCTCGCGCCGCTTCGAACTTGCGCCAATTCCACTATCCTTTGGCATGTCATTCCTCCCTATCGAGGCACAATTTTTCGCGAAAAATTGTCACCTCCAAATTTTTCAAAAATTTGGCTATCCAGCCGCAATCGCCGCGACATCCTGTCCGGACGCGGCCATGATGGCCTTGACGATGTTGTGATACCCCGTGCAGCGGCAGATATTGCCTTCAAGATACTCACGGATCTCCCCTTCCGTGGGCTTCGGGTTCTCTTTCAAAAGCGCTGCCGCCGACATCACCATCCCCGGAGTGCAGAACCCGCATTGCAATCCGTGATGATCCTGAAATGCCTGCTGGACGACCGAAAGCGATCCATCCGCGTTGGCTTGGCCTTCAATCGTGGCCACCGCTGCGCCGTCCGCCTCAACGGCAAACATCGTGCAGGCTTTCACGGCCTCACCATCCACATGCACAACACATGCGCCGCATTGTGAAGTATCGCAGCCGACATGCGTTCCCGTCATACGCAGATCATTGCGCAGAAAATCCACAAGCAAGGTTCGGCCCTCGACCTCGCCAGATACGGATTTGCCGTTCACGGTCATACTCACCGATGTCATTATCATCCTCCCATTATCGTTCGTTCGTTCGTTGCCCTGAGTTAAACACGGCTTCGCCCGCATGAGAACAATTAACTTACCCTGCGTCAGCAAGGCGCAGATTTATCATTCATCTTTTTGGTTGACTGACAGAGGCAAAACCCTTAATTCACCCATATGGTTGAACGAAAACAAACCGATCCTCTCGGCGACATTCTCAAAGCCGCCAGCGACCCCACCCGCCGGGCCATACTGACGCTGCTCGCTCAGGAAGGCCCCCTGCGGGTAACGGATATCCACGCGCGGTTCGACATGAGCCTCAATTCCGTCTCCAAACACATCAAAGTGCTTGAAGGTGCGGGGTTGATAAAACGGCGGACCGAATGGCGGGAACATATGATCGAGGTAAACATGACCCCGCTCAGCGCTGTGGATGACTGGTTTGAATCATTGCGTTCAATTTGGGCGCTTCGGCTTGAAGCGCTTGATCACATCATCGCAGAAGGAGTTGCCAAAAATGACTGACCTGACACTGACGGTAGAGCGTAAAATCAACGCCACACAAAAGGCCGTATTCGACGCCTGGCTTGACCCCGAAATGCTCAAGAAATTCATGACCCCCGGCCCGGACATGTCCGTACCAGAGGCAAAAACCGAAGCCAAAACCGGCGGCACATTCAGTATCATCATGCGCGCAGGTGACACCGACATCCCGCATCACGGCAACTACAAGGAAATCAGTCCGCATGACCGGCTGGTCTTCACTTGGTACGGCCCATCCCCAGCCGAGGACAGTACAGTTACGCTAACCTTCACACCGGTCGATGGCGGCACGCTTGTCAGACTCACCCATGACCGCTTTGTCGACGAAAAAAGACGCGACGATCACAAGCAAGGCTGGTCATCGATTCTTGCCGCGTTGGAAAGCGCCATGACGGCGCAATCGGTCGCCTAATCCTCAATATCCCCACGCGGCTTCGGCCGGGTGGGGATTTCCTTCAGCAGACCACCCACCCCCATCGCGGCAAAGTCCGACGGGCTCAATTCCACACCGCACAGCACACGCTCCAACACCCAATCGGCTCCGTTCAGCGCAGGCGAGCGTGCGCAACCCGGCAATCCGATCACCGGCTTTTTCCCCAGACGCCCCAGAAACAGCAGGTTGCCCGGATCAACCGGCATCCCGAACTGCACCAGCGTCCCGCCTGCGAGATCCAACCCCGCTGGACCGACATCAGCCGCATCCGAGGTCGCTGATGCCGTCAGAACGAAGACCGCATCGCCCGTCGCATTTGCAATCGCAACCGCCACACTGTCGGCATCATGCGACACCACAATCCGGTCGGTCAGCGTCATCCCGAGCCGTGCCAAACGTGCCGACATCGCCTCGCGCCCCTTCAACGGCGCGGCACCACTCAAAACGGTCTCGATCAGTGTCGCCGTCCGACAAATCGGGGCGCGGTGCACAATCGCCCCATGCGCCAAAGCGGCGGCATGGGCAACATCGGCATCAGGGACAGCATATGAAATGATTTTGATGGTCGCGACCATTGTGCCAGGCTCGACGCGCATGAATTGCGGCAAGGTCGCCACGGTGATCATGGGGTTGATCGCGTTGAACGCGTGCAATGCAGCTTCATCCAATACGACAATCCCGGCGCCTGTCGCATGAATATTCACCCGTCCCGTGGCTGCCGCGCTTCTGCGCAGCCCCTCCGCCTGCCCGATCAATGCTGTCGCCAAGGCCTCAGCGGCGGCGTCCTCAGTCATGTCGTCCGGGTCTGGCTGGGCAAAAGTCAGCACCTGGTGCCCTTCGGCCAAGAGCACTTCCACGTCCTTGGCCTGCAATGTCAGCCCCTTGCGCAAACGCCCCCTCGCCAGTGGGACCGAATGGGCAAGGATGCAGCCTTCCGCCTCCGCCACTTGCAGGGGACCAAACTTCATGACCCTTTCCGCAAACTCTGCGTGACCTCAGCCATCACGCTCACAGCGATCTCTGCAGGTTGACGCCCGCCGAGATCAAGACCCACCGGGGCATGTATCCGGGCAATATCTTCCTCGGTAAACCCTGCCTCGTGCAAGCGGGCGACCCGCTTGGCATGGGTGCGGGTGGACCCCAGACAGCCGAGGTAAAACACGTCGGAGCGCAAAGCCGCCATGATCGCCGGATCATCAAGCTTCGGATCATGGGTCAGCGTCACAACCGCCGTGCGGGTATCAGGCTTCAGCTCTGCCATCGCCTCATCAGGCCAGGCGTCCAGAATGGTTTCTCCCGGAAACCGGGCTTCTGATCCAAATGCCGCACGTGGATCAAGTATCACCGGCGCATACCCACAGGCCCGCGCCATCGGCACCAACGCCTGTGCAATATGCACCGCGCCCACAACAATCATGCGAAGAGGCGGGTTGTGAATGGCAACGAAAGTCCGGCCGTCCTCCTCTACCCCGGACCGATCCAACCGAAAGCGATCAGGATAAGCATCGGCCCCCACCAGCTTCGCTCCACCTGTCTCCAGATCAGTCACATATGCCACTGGCTCAATCCGGCTCCGCGCGGCCACGAGTTTCTCAAGCAGGTCTGCGGGCAAAGCCGTCCCCACAGGTTCCACCAAAACCCGGATTGTCCCGCCACAGGCCAGACCTACAGCAAAGGCCTCATCATCGCTGACGCCGTAGTCCAGCAGGCGTGGCTTTCCGTCCTCCAACGCCTCTAGTGCCTCAACAATCACGGCACCTTCGACGCAACCGCCCGATACTGACCCTTCCATCGCTCCATCCGCATCAATCACCAAATGAGAGCCAACCGCACGCGGCGCCGATCCCCATGTCTCTACCACCGTTGCAACGGCGACACCGCGCCCTTCGCGGTGCCAGTTCAAAGCCAACCGTGGCAGATCGGTAATGTCGGTCATGGTGCTTGTACAATCCTCGTCAAAAAACAGTTGTTCCGGGCCGAGCGTATATCAACATAGGCCACCCCGTCGCGTTCGAAAAGCGACCCCGCATATCCGGCAATCTGATCTTTGGGCGTGATTTGCCCAGTGCCATAGATGATCCGATCCGTCACATCGTAGGCCTTCACCAGATAATCAGGCGATGTCTCCAAAACCGGCGGCACTTTGGCCCCATGGTAGGGTGTGCACTCATGCGCACACAAGAAAATCGGCCCGGTCTCGGCATAGGGATGCAACCCGACAAAAGGACGAGCCGCACAAATCAGCATCTCAGTCCCTGCCGGGATGTTATCCAAACAACAGCGACAAGGCTTGGCCACCCCGTCCGATATCGACCGCTCTGCCGGGTTCCCATAGGCATCTGGGCCGCCAGCACGCAAGGCAGTCACATCATCAGCGTTATAAGGCAAATAAGTCAGTGTCATATCGATTTCCTTAGTTGATATGACACTAGGCTATGCCGCCAAACTGCCACCGATCGACCCGAATGCTGCGCATCCGCAAGATGGGTACTCAAGCCCTTCAATTCTCTATCATCGCCATCAACCGTGCCTTCTGTCCGACATCATTAGGGCGCGACAGTGCCTGCGCCAGCCCCTCCAACGAGGCAATATTGTGCCCCGCCCGAAAACTGGAACAGTGTGGCAACATTTGCATGATGCCCTTGGCCTTTGGCGCAAACCCGTCCCAGCGCAGCAGCGGGTTCAACCAGATTAACTGCCGGGTTGTGAGGTTGAGACGTTCCATCTCGCGCCCCAAATCAGCATCCTTGTCCCTATCCAACCCATCGGTGATCAGCAGCACAACAGCGCCTTGCCCGGTGACGCGGCGGGACCAGTCGCGATTGAACTCATGCAGGCACGCGCCAATGCGCGTACCGCCTTCCCAATCCTGCGCCTCAGCACCAGCCGCAGCAAGGGCTGCATCCACATCGCGCGTACGCAAATGGCGGGTTATATTCGTCAACCGAGTGCCAAAGGTGAAGGCATGGACCTGCGCCCAGCCCTGCCCCTCACGATTGGCGACAGCATGCAAAAAATGCAAAACAGCGCGCGAATACTGCGACATCGACCCTGAAATGTCGCAAAGCACTACCAGATTGGGATAGCGGATGCGCCGCCGCTTTGTCGCAAAATCAGTCACCTCTCCGCCACGCCGCATCGCGGACCGCATGGTGCCGCGCCAATCGGGTAGATGACCCGGAAGAGCTTGCGTGCGCCGGCTCAAAATAGGTGGCACCGGCAAGCGCAGCGTTGCAAGCATTCTTTTGGCCGCAGCCATTTCCGCCCCAGTCATCTGTTCAAAATCCAGCGTCCGCAGCCGCTCCTCGGTGGAAATCGTGCGCGAGGCATCGATAGAAATCTCCACCTCCTCGCCCGCATCCTCCGGGGCGGGTAAGTCACGATCATGGCCATCAATCAAAGCCTCCGCCGCCCGCTTTTCGGCGGCTTGTGCTTTGCGCTCGTCCTGCACACCCCGCACCATCGGCGTCAGAAACGACATCATCTGCTCCAGATACCGCGGGTCGCGCCAATAAAGACGGAAAAGCTGTGCAAAGACCTGCTTTTCTTCGGGCTTTGACACGAAACAGGCATGAAGCGTCCAATAGAAATCCGCCCTTTCGGTGAAGCCTGCAGCCTCGACCGCGCGGATGGCATCGATCACCCGCCCCGGCCCGATTGGTAAACCAGCCTTGCGCAAAGCCCGCGCAAAATGTGTGATGTTCTGGGCCAGCTTGGGATCGTCCGGCAGTTCCAGATCGGCCAGTTCAACCATCAGGCCGTCACCAACTCCGCCTTCGCCTCATCCAATATCCGTTTCGCCTCGGATCCTTCCAGCTTCTGAATATCGTCCTGATACTTCAAAATCGCACCCAGCGTATCGGCAATCACCGCAGGCGACAGGTTGATCACGTCAAGTGCCAGCAGGCACTTTGCCCAATCAATCGTCTCTGCCACGCCGGGTTTCTTGAATAAATCCTCGGTCCGCAGCTTCTGCACAAATGCGACAACCTCTCGCGACAGCGCTTTCGCGGCCTCCGGAGCACGGGCCTGCAAAATCTCTATTTCGCGATCAAAATCGGGGTAATCCACCCAATGATAAAGGCAACGGCGCTTTAACGCATCATGCACTTCGCGCGTGCGGTTGGATGTCAGGATGACGATCGGCGGCTCGGGTGCCTTCACAGTGCCAAGCTCCGGAATGGTCACCTGAAAGTCAGACAACGCCTCCAGCAAAAACGCCTCAAACGGCGCATCTGTCCGATCCAACTCATCGATCAGCAACACCGGCGCACCACCTGACTGCGAACGCATGGCCTGCAACAAGGGCCGCTCGATCAAATAGTCCTCGGTGAACAACTCTGTCTTCAAAGCATCACGGTCAGCACCACCAGCGGCTTCTGCGGCGCGAATGGCGATCATCTGTTCGGCAAAGTTCCATTCATAGACGGCAGAGGCGGCATCAAGCCCCTCATAGCACTGCAAGCGGATCAACCTGCGACCAAGGCTTGCGGCGATAGCCTTGGCAATTTCGGTCTTGCCGGTCCCCGCTTCCCCTTCCAGAAACAACGGGCGGCCCAGTCGCAAACTAAGAAAGACCACTGTCGCCAGCGCGCGACCACAAATGTAGTCCTGACCTGCCAGCCCTTCTTGCACCTCATCGATACTCGCAAATGCCATATATGCCTCTCCCTCTTCAGGCATAGCTGCATCCCGAGACGGCGGCGTCAAGTCATGCTGGAATAGCGAAGCGCTGCACGCGACGGGAAATACGAGCAACGAGCAGCACTAGGTGCCGCGTGAGGCACAGCGATGCCAAGCCATCTGGGCTCGACATCCGGCTGTCCGTTTTATCGGATCAGAGGTAGTAAACGTCACGAAATACATGATGCGTGATGTCGTCACGCGTCATATCACGATCAGCCAGTTCTTGATCGCTAAGGCTGTGCAAATACTTGATCTGCTCACTCCGACCGCTTGCCTCTGCAATGCGTACAAGACCGTCAAAAAAACGTTCGGCAAAGCTGCCGAAAACCGATGAACTGCCTCTTATGGCAATAGTTTCATTCAAAACGCTCATAACCTGTTCCTTTGGTTCGGAAAGACTGTTGTCATTAGCGCTGAATATAAGTCATTGTCGCTGACCCAACAGCCACAATGCTGCAATGCGGCATTGCAGCAAGCGCATGGCTTTGGCCAAGTTGTGTCAAAAGAATTATTAACGATGCGTTTGGGCGACAAATGACTGCCTTAAAGCCCGTCACTCCACCTAGAGAGGATGACTATTCCTCATCAGCATCCTCGGACTTGCCATCAAATGCGTTCTTTCCGGCCTCAAAAATACGAGTACCAAAATAGCCCAAAACGCCTCCCAGCATGACCCAGAAAGGTGATCCACTACCTACAAATGCAATGACAATTGTCGCGATCAACATCGCAATCATAAACGCCAAGGCCCGCATTTCCGTGGGCTCAATTGTCATATGCGGCGCCAGCGCCTTGGCCAACGGCTCAGCTACTGGCTCTTGAATATGTGGCGTTGCAAACCCGGCGCCAATGGCGATGATAAAGCCCAGCATGATAATTTCTCCGGCGTATTGGTGTCAGTTACCCGTTTATATCAGAATCAAACGACTGATCTGCAAGGGCAATTACGCTCTGCTATGGTCAGTACCAACGCAAACGTGTAATCGAGCAACATGAGCGAAAATCAGACCACCCGCCTTACCATCCGCAGACCTGACGACTGGCACCTACACCTTCGGGATGGCGCGATGCTGCAAGCAGTCCTCCCGGAAACTGCACGGCACTTTGGACGGGCCATCGTGATGCCCAATCTTGTACCACCCGTCGTGACTGCGGCAGAGGCCACCGCCTACCGCGACCGGATCATGTCCGCCCTGCCCCGCGATATGGATTTCACGCCGCTGATGACGCTCTACCTGACCGAGGATACGGACCCGTCAGATGTCGCAAACGCACACGCGAATGGGGTCGCCACGGCCGTCAAACTCTACCCCGCCGGGGCTACGACGAATTCCGCTTCCGGTGTGCAGGACTTCGACAAGGTGCGTCCGGTGCTTGAAAAAATGGCAGATATCGGCATGCCGCTCTGCGTACATGGTGAGGTGACAAACGATGATATCGACATCTTTGATCGCGAAGCAGTGTTCATCGACAAAGTGCTCAAGCCGATACGCAAGAAGGTCCCCGACCTAAAGGTGGTGATGGAACATGTTACCACCAAGGACGCGGTCGACTATGTGCGCGACAACCACAAACGGATGGCCGCGACGATCACGACACACCATCTGATCATCAATCGAAACCATGTCCTGGCCGGCGGGATTAAGCCACATTACTACTGTCTGCCAGTGGCCAAACGCGAAGCGCATAGGATCGCCCTCGTCCAGGCGGCCATTTCAGGCGATGAAAGGTTCTTCCTCGGCACTGACAGCGCGCCGCACACAGACCCGGCCAAACTGCAAACCTGCGGCTGCGCCGGTATCTTTAGCGCATCAAATACCATGTCCTGTCTGGCAGAAGTGTTCGACGTCGCCGGCAAACTGAAAAAGCTCGAAGCGTTCACCTCTCTTAACGGCCCAAAATTCTACGGGTTGCCAGCAAATGAGGCCACAATCACCCTCGAAAAGGGTGATCCTGTCAGCTATCCAAGCCACATCCCCACAGGTGATGGCCCCGTCACCGTATTTGACCCCGGCTTCGACTTGCATTGGCGGGTCGTCACCTAAAACACGATACAGGTTCCACAGATGATCCCCACCTCCTTTCCCGCCAAAGAAGAAATCGCACGCCTGACTGCCAGCATGCTCCTCGAAATCGGGGCGGTCGACTTCAACGCAGCTGAACTTTTCACCCACGCTTCCGGCAAACAGGCACCGACTTATGTGGACTGCCGCAAACTGATCTCCTACCCGCGCATCCGGGCGACGCTCATGGATTTCCTCGCGGTCACCATCATGCGCGAGGCAGGCTTTGAGGCTTATGACAACATCGCAGGTGGCGAAACGGCTGGCATCCCATTCAGCGCAATGGTGGCCGAACGGCTCGCCCTCCCCATGACCTATGTCCGCAAAAAGCCCAAAGGCTATGGGCGCAACGCCCGGATCGAAGGCGTGATGACCGAAGGACAGCGCGTTCTATTGGTCGAAGACCTGACGACCGACGGCGGCTCCAAACTATCTTTCGTTGACGCGATCCGGGACACAGGTGCCACCTGCAACGCGACCGCGGTTATATTCTACTACGGCATCTTCGATGGCGTCGAAAAGACCCTCGAAGATCACGGCGTCCAGCTTATCCACCTCTGCACCTGGTGGGATGTTCTGGCCGCAGCAAAGGCACGCAACGCCTTTGATACGGCCACACTGGACACAGTCGAAGCTTACCTACGCGATCCTGCCGGTTGGACACCGGGCTAAAAACTTTCCCACAGGTCTGTGAACAAACCATCCTCAGAATCGGACGAGTGCCGACGATATGGTATTCCCTTGGACCGAACCTACCATCCGTGGTAGGCTTTGGCACCGACAAAAACTATCCACAGGCTTATCCCGCCAAGCATCCACGATCATTTCCAGATCGACACTCGCGCGGACAGGCTGTTAAGGACACGTCGGGACAAGTGAGGCAGGCATGAACGAAATAACGACTTTTAACGCAACCGGTGTCGAAGAGGCTGCCACCGACCTGATGCCGCACTCCATCGAGGCTGAACAGCAGCTTCTGGGCGCGATTCTCACCAACAACGACATCTTTGATCGGGTTGCCTCGATCATTGGGCCAAAACATTTCTACGACCCCGTCCACGCCCGCATTTTCGAAACGGCCGCCAGCCGCATTTCGAAAAACGCACTGGCCAGCCCGGTGACGCTCAAAACCTTCCTCGAAGATGACGAAGGCCTGAAAGAACTTGGCGGTCCCGCCTATCTTGCACGGCTCGCCGGTGCTGCGATCTCTGCCTTCGCTGCACGCGACTATGCCCAGATGATCTATGACCTCGCCGTCAGACGCGAACTGATCAGCGTCGGTCGCGACATTGCGGACAAAGCAGCCAAGGTCGATGTCGAAAGCGAACCCAAAGAACAAATTGTTGAGGCTGAACAGGCGCTTTATGCCCTCGCCGAACAGGGCACGTCAGAACAAGGCTTCCAGTCTTTCCTGCGTGCGGTGACCGATGCGGTTAATATGGCCAACGCCGCCTATCAACGTGACGGCGGCCTCGCCGGGGTTTCTACCGGCCTTGTGGATATGGATAAAAAGCTCGGCGGGCTGCACAAATCCGACCTTCTGATTCTTGCCGGTCGCCCGTCCATGGGCAAAACCTCACTGGCCACCAACATCGCCTTCAACATCGCCAAAGCCTACCAGAAAGGTACACTGCCTGACGGCAACGAAGGGGCCGTCAATGGCGGCGTGGTTGGCTTCTATTCACTCGAGATGAGCGCAGAGCAGCTCGCCGCCCGGATTTTGTCAGAGGCATCCGAAGTGCCCAGCGAACAGATCCGGCGCGGCGATATGACAGAGGCCGAGTTCCGGCGCTTCGTCGATGCCGCCAAAAGCCTGGAGGCGTGCCCGCTTTTCATCGATGACACCCCCGCCCTGCCCATCGCACAGCTCGCCGCCCGCGCCCGGCGGCTGAAACGAACGCACGGGCTTGATGTGCTGATGGTGGACTATCTGCAACTGGTGCGTGGCTCTGGGCGCAGCGAAAACCGGGTGAACGAAATCAGCGAGATCACGATGGGTCTCAAAGCCATCGCCAAGGAACTCAACATCCCTGTCGTAGCCCTTTCCCAGTTGTCGCGTCAGGTCGAGTCCCGCGAAGACAAACGGCCCCAGCTCTCGGACCTGCGCGAATCCGGTTCAATCGAGCAGGACGCCGACGTGGTCATGTTCGTCTACCGCGAAGAATATTACAAAGAGCGCGAGAAACCGGGCGATCACGAGATGGAAAAGATGGCGGCGTGGCAGGAGGAAATGGAACGCCTGCACGGCAAAGCCGAGGTCGTCATCGGCAAACAACGCCACGGCCCCATCGGCACGGTCGAGCTCAGCTTCGAGGGCCAGTTCACGCGCTTCGGCAATCTGGTCAAGCCATGGCAGCAGGGTGAAGAAACGACTTTCTAAAGCGTTTTTGGAACACCTAAAGCATCGCATATCACTTAACGCGTTGAAATCTTTGATATAAGATAGCGTCGAGTGATTTTAATTTTTCAAAAAACGCACTAGCACCGTCCCGGACTTGATCCGGGACCTCTTGCCATGCCTACGGCCGCAGATTGTGTCTGGGAGGACAGGGATAGGTATGAGCCAGAACTTACCAGGCTCTTAGATTGACATGTCGCGTCAAATCGATTGGTTTGTTCGCATGCTAACCTACCAGCTCGTTCAGTCCGAAGAATTCATTTCTATCCCCTCACATCTCGGAAAATACAGATGCGTATTGCTAATAGAGAGACCAGTCAGAGATGAGTTTCGGTATGAAGTAAGTCGCCTGTTAGTCCAGAACGGGTGCCTTTATGCCATAGCATGGGGCAAGGACTGCTCTCTTTGGGATGACAGTGTAGATTATGCAAATATTGAAAAATTCAAGCCCGACGACATTCCTGCTGACCACTTCGTGATGACAACTTGGCACGAAACGGACAGTCTGGAAGAAGTGCTAAGATTTGCAAAATTTGATGCCGTTGTTTCGTATGCGAATGAACCGCTTCTCAATCTACTCATTCTCGACTTCACAAACGAGAATCGACGACCTTTCATCGAAGAGATTTACAATGAAGCCACTTGAAACTTAAAAGTCCTCCCGCCAGCCGACAGCAGCAAAGTCCCACAAAGCGCCACCCTACTCTGCTGGCTCCACCTTCTTCTCCTTCAAGAACGGATACACAAACTGCCGCCAATACCCCTTTGGCACAGTGTCCCCCACAACTCCATAATTCTCCGGCCACTCATGCTCGGGCAGATGATGCGTACCGAAAAGCCAGTCGTAGATCGGAAAGTGCGAGGCATAGTTGATATCAATCGCCGCCCGGTCGGACCCGTGGTGCCAGTGATGGAACCGTGGGGTCACAAAGAACCGTTCGATAAAGCCGAACTTCCAGCCGATATTGGCGTGGATGAAGCTTGAATAGAAATAGACGATCAGCAGGTAGCCCTGAATGGCTTCCGGCCTGAAGCCCAGCGTGAACATCGGCACCGCCGTCAAGCTGCGCAGCACCGCAATCTCAATGAAATGCATCCGCGCACCGGCCAGCCAATCCATCTTCTTGGTCGAATGGTGGATGGCATGGAACCGCCACAGCACCGGAAATGTATGAAACGCGCGATGCACCCAATATTGCACGAAATCCGTGGCCATCATGATGATGACAACCTGCACAAAGAAGGGCAGCGCCACGATGTATGCACGCACACCATCCAGCTCGACCTGCGCATTCACATAGTTCGACGGGGCCAGCGTGATAAAGCCCAGCACCTGCACCAGCATAGAACTGACGAGGTAGTAGAACATATCTTCCTGCCACTCATCCCGAAACACCGTCTGTTCGGCTCGGGCCGGAAAGAACCGCTCCAGCGGAACAAACAGAAAGCCGACAATCAGTACGTTGATGATGAAGTAATCGAGCCCGAAATAGAACACCTGCGGTCCATCAGACCCAACCTGCGGCTGGGTTGTGGCCATCAGCGAAGCAATCACCGAAACCGCCAAAGCCGTCCATCCCAATGACTTTCGGGCGCTCAGGATCAAGGATAGCAATGAAAGCGCATATCCAGCCAATAGCGTGAAACGTAAGAACGCCGTGACCACACCGCTATCCTGAATGAACGCAATCTCCGGATAGGAAAACGTCTCTGGAAACCAGCGCAACAAAACGATCAGAAGCCCTGCAATCGACGCGAGAAGCGCAAGCGTGCCCGACAACCAGCCGCTACCCAATGGGCGCTCTTCCCGCGGCGTTTCCAACTGCGTGATGACTTTCTTCAAAATACGCAAAACGGATCCCTTCTCTACCTCCAGGTGACGTTAACCGCATAAATTCGACAACAAAATGGCGGGAAACCAGACCCTTGACGTTAACCTCTTGCCGCCAAAGCCAGCCCCTGCCAAAAGACGTTTATGAGTACCGGACGCTTAACAATCGATCTTGATGCCGTCGTCGCCAACTGGCGCGCATTGGATGATATGACGAATTGCAAAACCGCCGCCGTGGTAAAGGCGGATGGCTATGGCTTGGGTGCTGCCAACGTGGCCAAGGCACTGTTCAAGGCAGGCGTGCGACAGTTCTTTGTCGCCATCGCAGAAGAGGCGGTCGCACTGCGCGAAGAGCTTGGCGATAAATCCGAAATCAATGTCTTTTCCGGCCATATGAAAGGCGATACCGATCTGATCCGCGAATTGGGCCTGACGCCAATGCTTAATTCGGTGGATCAGATGACGCACCATTTCGAAACCTTGCCCGGCCATCCGTTTGGCATCCAGCTGGATACCGGCATGAACCGGCTGGGCATGGAACCGCAGGAATGGGCTGCTGTGGCGGAACTCGCGCTCTCGCAAGGCCCGCGGCTGGTCATGTCGCATCTGGCCTGCGCGGACGAGCCTGACCACCCGATGAACCCACATCAATTGGGTATCTTCAAACAATTGACCGACGGCATCAACGTACCCCGTTCGCTCGCTGCGACGGGTGGCATCCTGCTCGGCCCTGACTACCATTTCGACGTCACCCGCCCCGGCATCGGCCTTTATGGCGGCCAGCCCTTTGCCCATGCGCAGCCCGTGGTCGAACTGGACCTCCCAGTGATCCAAACCCGTGATCTGGCAGAGGGTGAGGTGGTGGGCTACGGCAATACCTGGCAGGCGGACAGACCCAGCAGAATAGCTACAGTATCAGGCGGCTACGCTGACGGCATTTTCCGCATCCTGTCGGACAAGGCCACGCTCTACCATCTTGATCAGCCCTGTAAACTCGTCGGCCGCGTCTCGATGGATCTGCTGACCATCGACATCACAGACCTGAGCGACACGCCCGACAAACTGACCCTGATAGGCCCGCAACAAGGCGTCGATCAGCTCGCAAAATCAGCAAATACAATCGGTTACGAGGTTCTGACGCAACTCGGTGGGCGCTACAATCGCAAGACTTTTGGCAAATAAGCTTGCAACAGCTGGCGCTGACGTCCACCTAAACGGCAGGTTTATATAGGTCCTTCATGCTCAATATCCTGCGCGTCGCCAATCTTTCGCTTTTGATCCTGTTCCCTATCGCATGGTTTGCCCCGCTGATGCGGGCTGGCATACTGCCGCTCTTCGATCTCAACGAGATCAGCGTCATCTCGGGCATGCAGGCACTTTGGGAAAACGACGTCGTACTTGCACTTCTTGTCACGGCCTTCGCCCTTTTCGCACCCTACCTCAAAACCATCGGCCTCGCGCTGATCCATTTTAATCTGTTGAGACGAAAGGTTCTCCCCATCCTGTCATGGCTTGGAAAATTAGCCATGGCCGACGTCTTTCTCGTGGCACTCTACATCGTCGTTATCAAGGGAATCGGTATCGGCAAGGTCGAAACGGCGTGGGGGCTCTACCTCTTTACGGCCTGCATCATTGCATCGATCATCATCTCGACGCTCACGGCAAAACGGACCTAGGATGGGTGCTTGCACCCACCATGAAACGGGCATCCATTAATGGCAAAAGACCTCTCCTTCTCCTGCAACGAATGTGGCGCATCTTTCCGCAAATGGTCAGGCCAATGTGACGCTTGCAAAGCATGGAACACGATTTCAGAGGACAAGGCGCTCGCCTCTGGCCCAAAGGGCAAAACGCTTGGTGCGATACGCGGCAAATCGATCCCGTTGACCGACCTAGACACGCAGGAACAGGAACCGCCCCGAACCAAAGCAGGCGTGGATGAGCTTGACCGCGTCCTCGGCGGCGGCCTTGTCAAAGCATCCGCGCTTTTGGTGGGCGGCGACCCCGGCATCGGCAAATCCACCCTGCTTTTGCAGGCCGCAGCAAGATTTGCCCGCAACGGCCTGAAAGTCATCTATATCTCAGGCGAGGAATCCAACGCTCAGATTCAGATGCGCGGGCGGCGCCTGGGCCTCGAAAAAAGCCCTGTAATGCTCGCCTCGGAAACCAACTTGCGTGATATCCTGACCACGCTCGAAAATGAAAAACCCGACCTCGCCATCATCGACTCAATTCAGACTATGTGGGCGGACAACGTAGACAGCGCACCCGGCAGCGTGTCCCAGGTCCGATCCTCCGCCCATGAGCTCACCACATTTGCCAAGCGGAACGGCATGGCCGTCATCATGGTTGGACACGTGACCAAAGAAGGGGCGATAGCGGGGCCCCGTGTGGTAGAACACATGGTCGACACCGTGCTGTACTTCGAAGGCGAACGCGGACACCAGTTCCGCATCCTGCGTGCCGTCAAAAACCGCTTCGGCCCAGCGGACGAGATCGGCGTCTTTGAAATGACCGGCAAGGGGCTGGCAGAGGTCAAGAATCCCTCCGCACTGTTCCTGTCTGAACGGGGGGCCCCTGCCCCCGGATCAGTCGTGTTTGCGGGTATCGAAGGCACCCGACCGATGCTTTGCGAGATCCAGGCACTTGTGGCACCTTCGCCACACAGCCAACCGCGACGATCCGTGGTTGGATGGGACGGCAGCAGGCTTGCGATGATCCTTGCTGTGCTTGAATCACGCTGCGGGGTGCCATTCACCGGATTGGACGTATACCTCAATGTAGCAGGGGGTTTGCGCATTTCTGAACCCGCCGCTGACCTCGCCGTGGCGGCGGCACTCGTTTCCGCGCGCGAAGACGCCACAGTGCCATCAGAGGCCGTAATTTTCGGAGAAATCAGTTTGTCCGGCGCGTTACGTCCTGTCGTTCAAACCGAAAATAGATTGAAAGAGGCCCAGAAACTTGGTTTTACAAATGTAATCATGCCGCAACAGGCCAAAAGTGCCGCGGTTTCGGGTATTCAAATGCAGCAGGCGACAGATCTGGCCGCATTTATTGAACAGGTCTTTGGCGCACGCTAGGGCGCTGAACGAGGAGAAGAACTAATGGATTTCACACTTGTTGACGCAGGCGTCGCAGGCATCATACTTTTGTCGGGCGTTTTGGCCTACAGTCGCGGGTTTGTGCGCGAAGCCATGGCAATTCTTGGCTGGATTGGTGCCACTATCGTCGCTTTCATCTTTGCAGATCAGGTCGAACCACTGATCCGCCAGATCCCCGTCGTGGGCGATTTCATCGGTGACAGCTGTGAACTGGCAATCATCGGGGCATTCGCAGCAGTTTTTGCTGTCGCTCTCGTGGTCGTGTCCATCTTTACCCCGCTCTTTTCCAGCGTTGTGCAACGCTCCGCCATTGGTGGGCTTGATCAGGCGCTTGGTTTCCTTTTCGGCGTCGCACGCGGCATCCTTCTGGTGGCCGTGGCCTTCTTTGTCTACGACACAGTCTTTTCTACCCAACAGTTCGAAGTTGTCGATCAAAGCCGTTCAGCCCAGGTGTTCGCCCAGTTGACCGGCCAGATCGAAGAGCAAAACCCCGAACAAGCACTTGGTTGGATCACCGAACAGTACCAGCAACTGGTTGGCAGCTGTGGCGCCCCGGACGGTGCCGCAACAACTGGTACCGAACCCACAACAGAGCAAGCACCAACAGTGGTTGAGCCGGAAGGCGAAACAGCACCTGCCACCGAATAATCGGGCAACTCAATCGAACAAAAAGGCCGCCGAGCAGATTCGGCGGCCTTTTTTTGTCTCATAAGGCATTTTGCATGCATACAAGCATGATCGTTTCGTGACACTCAGCCGCCAAGAGACTAAGACACCACTAAGCCTGCTTATCACGGATTCGGAGCCGTCCACCTTGCCCCTCCCCCAGATGCCACCCGCCAATCCCTTCGACGATGACAAACTCAAGGAAGAATGCGGCGTCTTTGGCGTGGTCGGTGTAGCCGACGCATCAAACTTTGTGGCCCTCGGACTGCACGCTCTGCAACATCGGGGGCAAGAGGCGGGCGGCATCGTCACGCATGACCCCGACACTGGTTTCAACCAATCGCGGCGTTTCGGGCTGGTCCGCGACAACTTTACCTCGCCCGACATGATGGCCCGCCTACCTGGTAGCATCGGCATCGGTCATGTCCGCTATTCGACCGCCGGTGATAAAGGCCAGACAGCCATCCGCGACGTACAGCCATTCTTTGGCGAATTCGCCATGGGCGGCGCTGCGATTGCGCATAACGGCAATATCACCAATGCCCTGTCACTGCGCCGGGAACTGATCGAGCGCGGCTCGATCTTTCAGTCCACATCCGACAGCGAATGCATCGTCCACCTCATGGCCCGCTCCATGGGGCGCACGATCCCCGACCGCATGGAAGAGGCGCTGCGCAAGGTCGAGGGCGCATTTTCCATCGTCGCCATGACCCGCACAAAACTGCTCGGCTGCCGAGACCCGCTGGGCGTGCGGCCCTTAGTTCTTGGCAAGATCGGCGACGGGTGGGCGCTGGCATCTGAAACCTGTGCACTCGACATCATCGGCGCGGAATTCGTCCGTGAAATCAAACCGGGTGAGATGGTCGTCATCACTAATCGTGGCATTGAAAGCCACTTCCCCTTCCGCCCTGCCAAACCCCGCTTTTGCATATTCGAGCACGTCTATTTCAGCCGCCCCGACAGCACGCTCGGCGGCCGATCCGTTTATGAGACGCGCGAAGCCATCGGTCGTGAATTGGCAAAAGAGGCACCGATGGACGCTGATCTGGTCTGCCCGGTTCCCGACAGCGGCACACCAGCAGCCATCGGCTATTCCTTGCAGTCGGGTATCCCTTACGCAATGGGGATCATCCGCAATCAATATATGGGCCGGACATTCATTGAGCCGACTGAACAGATCCGCAACATGGGTGTGCGACTTAAACTCAACGTCAACCGCGCACTGATCAAGGGTAAGCGCGTTATCCTTGTTGATGACAGCGTCGTTCGCGGGACCACCACCAGTAAGATCAAGGAAATGATCCTCGATGCCGGCGCGGCAGAGGTCCATTTCCGCATTGCCAGCCCCCCAACTGCATGGCCGTGCTTTTACGGTGTGGACACACCACAACGTGAAAAACTGCTCGCCGCTACGATGTCAGAAGACGAAATGCGCGACCATCTGGGCGTCGATAGCCTGAAATTCATTTCGCTCGATGGGCTCTATCGGGCCGTCGGCGAAGCGAAAGGTCGCGACAAAAAGGCACCCGCCTATTGTGACGCCTGTTTCTCTGGCGAATACCCTATCGCACCATCCGATATGATTGAACAGGGGTTCGAAGCAAAGACTGCGGCTGAATAAAACCAAGCCCGCCGAACAATTCTGTTATATCCCTGCGCTATCGCCATACGACAAGCCAAGGAAACACCATGACAACCGTCATCCACCACAATCCCGATTGCGGCACATCACGCAACGTCTTGGCCACCATCATTGCATCGGGAACCGAACCGACCGTTATCGAATATCTGAAGACAGGCTGGACCCGTCCACAACTCCTTGCCCTTTTCGCCGCAGCCGACCTGACCCCGCACCAAGCACTGCGCACATCCAAGTCTCCTGCCGAAGAACTTGGTCTTCTCGACCCCGCCATAAGCGATGACGTCCTGATTGACGCAATGATCGCGCATCCGATCCTGGTCAATCGCCCCATCGTCTGCACGCCCAAGGGCATCGCCCTCTGCCGTCCGTCCGAAGCTGTGCTGCCACTTTTGGAAATACCGGTGACAGAACCAGTCTACAAAGAAGACGGCACGCTGCTCACAAAAGGCTTGCCTGCAGCCTGACGCTGCCGTGTAGCAAAGACCGTTTTCGCGACGGCCCGCTCAAATACCGCAAAAATACCTTATTTTGTGGCATAACGCCACGTTCAATGCCTAGTTTTTAACATAAATATGCGACACAATAACCGCACAAAAATAAAAACCAGAGCGGCAAAAAAATCATGACCACAGACACACCGGCCGAAGTGGCCGAAACGGCGACCCTTCGGGACGCCATCGACTTGCGTAGCATCACACTGATTGGCCTGATGGGCGGACAGAATGGCTACGCAGCACTTTTGCGTTCACCACGCGGACGGATCTTGAAGGTAACGGCGGGCGAACGAGCATTTGGCTACACGGTAACAGCCATTGGTGAGACCGAACTCCTTCTGGCCAATCGCAGCGGGGCAACATACAGATTAGCGGTTCCAACGCATTAGAGGACGTATTTGGTATTATGTTTCTGGTTAGATCGTCCCTGCAAAAATTTTTTGTGGAAATGCCGCCACTGATCAAACTTAGCTTTGGTCTTTACCTGACCGTGTTCGCGTATGTGGCCTATCTCTGGCCCACCGACAGCTTCAGCGCCGGGATCATCCTGTTTTTGATTTTCGTGATTGTCGTAGCCAAACCCGTCTTTTTTGATGCCCTGGGCCATCCGGACCCGGAAGCATCAGCCGCCAAATACTGCTTTCTGCGCTACGCGCATATCCACCTGAAATCATCACCAAAGCATTACTATGGGCTGATCCTGTTTGTCGTCGCCGTTGGTGGCGTCACGATTTGGTACAAGCTCGGTGCCGCCCCGATACAGCCGGGTCTCTATCCAATCAACCGGCTCAGCTCTTGACCTTGCTGCGGGTTCGGCACACACCTCGCCCATGACAAAAACAGCTTTGATCACGGGCGCATCGCGCGGTCTCGGGGCCGCTTTGGCCAAGGCGCTTGCGCCCACACATCACATTATCGCCGTGGGCAAGACCACAGGCGCACTCGAAGAACTGGACGACGCTATTCAGGCAGCAGGCGGCCAAGCAACCCTTGCCCCCATGGACATCACCATCGACCATGCCATGCAGCAGTTGTGCCGGGGCATCTTCGACCGCTGGGGCAAATTGGACCTCTGGCTGCACCCTGCGATCCATGCCGCCCCACTCGCCCCTGCCGGGCATATCGGGCCCAAGGATCTGGCCAAATCAATCGCCGTAAATATCGAGGCGACAGCACGCCTGATCAGCTATGTCAGCCCCTTGCTTGGAACCGAAGGACAAGCTGTGTTCTTCGATGACCAACGCGGTGGCCAGCAGTTTTTTGGTGGCTATGGCGCAACCAAAGCAGCCCAAATCGCCCTTGCGCGCAGTTGGCAGGCCGAAACGGCCAAAACCGGGCCAAAGGTGAAAATCCTCAACCCCTCGCCCATGCCCACAGCAACGCGTGCGCGTTTCTATCCCGGCGAGGATCGCAGCACCCTGACCGACCCCAGCGCAGAGGCCACCCGCCTCCTGCCGATGATTATCGATTGAGTATCAACCGTTGCCGCCACTCTACGGTATCTGACAACGTCCATTTTCCGATCAAACCCGGCTTGTCGCACGACTCTGCCTGACATAAGGAAAGACGTAGGGCGGCAAGGGGTCATTATGCGCATTCTCATTACCAATGACGACGGGATCAACGCACCCGGCCTTGCCGTCCTGCATGACATTGCGACTGAAATCGCGGAACCTGACGGGGAAGTCTGGACAGTAGCCCCTGCGTTCGAACAATCCGGCGTTGGGCACTGCATCAGCTACACCCACCCCACCATGATCGCCAAACTGGATGAACGGCGCTACGCCGCCGAAGGCTCTCCAGCCGATTGCGTCATCGCTGGTCTCTACCACGTCATGCCGGACGCGCGGCCCGACCTCATCCTCTCTGGCGTGAACCGGGGCAACAACGCTGCCGAAAACACGCTCTACTCCGGAACAGTCGGTGGCGCGATGGAGGCCGCATTGCAAGGTATACCCGCCATCGCCCTCTCGCAATTCTACGGCCCGCTCAACGGAAAAATCGACAATCCGTTCGAGGCCGCAGCTGTCCACGGGGCTGCAACTATAAAATCTCTACTCAACCCGGCACTCTGGGACGAAGAAGACTACCGGCTCTTTTACAACGTTAACTTTCCACCCGTACCAGCCGCAGATGTCAAAGGGATGCAAGCCACCACGCAAGGCTACCGGCAAAACGCAAAATTCACGGCAGAGGCACAAACATCCCCAACGGGTCGCCAGTTCTTGTGGATACGCGGCTGCGCCCAACAGGAACGTACAGCCCTCGGCACCGATGCGACGGCCAATCTGGACGGATATATCTCGATCACGCCAATGCGGGCGGACCTGACCGACCGCGCGATGCTAGACCCACTGCAAAAGGCGCTGGGATGAACCACGATCCGGACACCAAGATGCAGTTCCTCTATGCGCTGCGCAGCAAAGGGGTCACCGATGCCCGCGTGTTGACCGCAATGGAACAGGTTGACCGTTCAGAATACGTCAAAGGCACCTTTTCTGATCGGGCCTACGAAGACATGCCGCTGCCGATCACCTGCGGCCAGACCATAAGCCAGCCATCCATTGTCGGGCTGATGACGCAAGCGCTCAAGGTCGGGCCACGCGACAAAGTGTTAGAAGTGGGAACAGGTTCCGGCTATCAGGCCGCGATCCTGTCCAAACTGGCACGCCGGGTCTACACGGTTGACCGGCACAAACGGCTTGTGACCGCAGCGCGCGCAATCTTTGAAGCCCACGACATAACCAACATCACAACCTTCACGGCGGATGGCAGCTATGGTCTGCCAGACCAGGCACCTTTTGACCGGATCATGGTGACAGCCGCCGCCGAAGACGCACCCGGCCCACTCCTTGCGCAACTGCGGGTCGGCGGGATCATGGTGCTACCGGTAGGGCAGTCAGACACGGTGCAAAGCCTGATCAGGGTCGTACGGACAGAAGACGGCTACGACTATGACGAATTGCTACCTGTGCGGTTCGTTCCGTTGCTGGAAGGCCTCGGGCAGGACTAAACCTGTCTGCCATCGACAATTGCGAGACCATCCGCCACGCGGGGGCTTGTTTGAAATCGCTTCTAACCCTAGAAAGGACCACAACATATGGTACGACCCCGGCAACAAGGGGCGACCTGATAAGAGGAGCGGTAAAATGGCCCAGCAGTGGACACCCAAAAGAGGTGGCTTGATGGCAGGCGCAGCCCTGATGGCACTCGGGGCCTGCGGAGACGGTTTTGATTTTGACCTGCGGGACAATCTGGGCGACGGGTTCGACACCAGCCGCGCAGTACAGGAACTCCCTGACAGACCGCGCCCCGATGATCGGGGCATCATCTCATACCCCAACTATCAGGTAGTCGTTGCCCGGCGGGATGACACGATCCGTTCCATTGCAATCCGGCTTGGCCTGAATGCCAATGAACTGGCTGAATATAATGGGATCGAACCCGACTCTGTTCTGCGTCGCGACGAAATCATCGCCCTACCCAACCGCGTGGCGGAACCATCACCCGCTACTGGCGCCATCGGCACTGGCCCAATCCAGCCGCTTGATGTTGGGGCCGTGGCCACTGGCGCGCTCGACCGTGCCGAGGCGAATAGCGTAACCACAACAGCGCTTGATCCGGTTCAACCGTCCGCAGCACCGGCAGCACCCGCCGCCGCGACGCCGACGCCAGCGACACAAACACCCGCGCAAACCGGAGCGGAACCAATACGACACCAGGTCGCACGCGGCGAAACGGTGTTCTCTATCGCGCGGCTATACAATGTGCCCGTCACCAACATCGCTGAATGGAACGGACTCGACGAGCAATTTACGGTGCGCGAAGGGCAATTCCTACTGATCCCGCAGACACCCGGCAGCACAGCAACCCCAGCCGCAGCACCCGCTGACGTCTCGCAACCCGGCGCAGGCTCCGAAACACCGGTGCCGCCAAGTGCAGCAGCACCATTGCCGGACGAAACGCCCAGCGCACCGCTACCAGCCACGGCCACCCCGGAAGCGCCCGATATCGGCACCCCTGCCCCAGCGCCCGCGTCCAGCAGCGCCCGCTTCGACTACCCTGTCCAAGGCGACATCATCCGGGCCTACGCACCCGGCCGTAACGAAGGGATCGACATTGGCGTCCCTGCTGGAACAGATGTCAAAGCTGCCGACGGCGGGAATGTGGCTGCAGTGACAACCAACACCAGCGGCGTGGCCATCGTCGTGATCAAACACGGCGACGGGCTGTTGACCGTCTACACGAACATGGAAAGCCTGACGGTCGAAAAAGGGGACAGCGTCGGGCGCGGCGAAACCATCGGCAAAGTCCGCGCAGGCGACCCCGCCTTCCTACACTTCGAAGTCCGGCAGGGCCTCACAAGCGTCGACCCAACGAACTATCTGCCGTAGTGTTCGTCAAACATCTGGCGGGTGACCCGATAATCCGACCACACAACACCCGCCGTGCGTCGCACCCCTACCCCAGCGTCACGCCCCTGCGCCCCGCGAGGTCCGTGAAATACTGCCACGCTACCCGGCCAGACCGGCTGCCGCGCGTGGCCTGCCACTCCACCGCTTCGGCCCGCAGCGTCGCGTCGTCGATCTCCACCCCGTAGGCATCGCAATATCCGCGTATCATCTCCAAATACTGATCCTGATCACACGGATGAAAGCCCAACCACAGCCCGAACCGATCTGACAACGAAACCTTCTCTTCCACCGCCTCAGCCGGGGAAATCGCTGTTGAGCGTTCGTTCTCGATCATATCCCGTGGCATTAGATGACGGCGGTTCGACGTCGCATAAAGAACCACATTCTCCGGCCGCCCTTCAATCCCGCCATCCAGCACGGCCTTCAATGACTTGTAATGCGCGTCATCCTGACCAAAGGACAGATCATCGCAAAACAGAACAAACCGCTCTTCGGTTCCGCGCAGCAGGTTCAGGCACCGGCCAATGCTGGGCAGATCCTCGCGCTGCACCTCGACCATCTTCAAAGATTCATGCTTCGCACAAACTGCACCGTGTACTGCCTTGACCAAGCTTGATTTTCCCATTCCACGTGCGCCCCAAAGAAGCGCGTTATTTGCGGGCAATCCACGGGCAAACTGCTCCGTATTCGCCATCAGCGTATCGCGGGACCGGTCGACCCCGACCAGCAGATCGACAGGCACCCGATTGACCCGCTCCACCGGCACAAGCCGGTCCGGATCAGGTTGCCACACATAGGCAGAAGCCACCAACAAATCAGGGATCGGCGCAGGCGGCGGGCTGATCCGCTCCATCGCGTCAGCGATCCGGCGCAGGGCGTCCTCGGTCACGCCTTGGGGTCCTCTTCGACATCGGCAAAGTCGTCGTCATCGATATCAAAAAGGCTCTCGCCCTCACCGATAACACCGTCAGCACGGGCCTGACGATCTTTCTTGCGCTCTACCGCCGCAACCAGATGAATGGATATCTCGTAAAGACCAAAGACCACTACAAACAGGATGATCTGTGTGACCACATCCGGCGGCGTCACAAGGGCCGCCACAACCAGAATGCCCACAATCGCGTATTTCCGGGTTCCACGCAGACCACGGGAACTGGCCAGCCCTGCGGTCCCCATCAGCGTCAGCAGCACAGGAAGCTGAAAGCAGACCCCAAATGCCACGATCATCTTCAGCGTGATATCCAGCGTCTCGTTCACCTTACCATTAAACACGATATCCACGCCTCGATCCGGCAATTCCGTGGTCGCGCCTGCACCCGGCAAAAGCTCTGGTCCCGGCGGCAACGGAACCGCATCCGTCATAATCGCCGAAACGAAAGACGGCAGATCAGCAAAGCCCAGAAAAAACGACATGGCCAGCGGCACGACAACAAAATGGGCAAAGGCGGCACCAAGTATGAACAACATCGGCGACGAGATGATAAACGGCAAAAACGCATTCTTTTCATTGCGATAAAGCCCCGGCGCCACAAAGCGCCACAGCTGGTAGGCAATGACAGGAAAGGCCAGCGTGAGGCCCCCCACAACGGAAATCCGGATCAGGGTAAAGAAATACTCTTGCGGGGCAGTGTACTGCATGACCGGGTTGGGATTGCCCAGGCTGCGCATCGTCCGCTCAATTGGTTGCAGCAGGAAGTCCAGCAACGGACCACCAACCGAAAAGCAAAGCACCATAGCGACCAGAAACGCGGACACCGAATAGATCAACCGCGTGCGCAGCTCTGCCAGATGTTCGATCAACGGCGCGGCGCTGTCTTCAATCTCATCGCTGGCGCTCATGTGGTGTCACCCTTGGGCGGTTCTGCGGCCTCTGCCACGGTCTTGGCTGCAGCCTCGCGGGCCTGACGTTCGCGGGCTGCATCGGCCATCGCATCGCTCATCTTTTCCTTCATGGCGGCGCGTTCAGGCGATAGTGGTTCTTTCGCCGGAGCTTCGGTCATACCCGTCGCCTCTTTCAGCTTATCGACACCGAATTTCTGTGGATTGGCCGCCGCTTTCAGCGACTTGGAAACGTCTTTTACACCAGCATCATCGGCTGCCGCTTCCATCGCGCGGGAAAATTCCCGCGCCATTGCGCGCGCCTTGCCGGTGAACTGGCCCATTGTACGAAACAGGCCCGGCAGGTCTTTTGGTCCGATGACGATCAGGGCCACAATGCCGATCACCACCATTTCGCTCATGCCAAGGCCAAACATCGGCGGGCGCCCCTATCAGACCTTGTCTTTTTCGTCTTCCGGCGTCACGTCGCGGGCATCAGCAAGGGTGTCGTCGATCTCTTTCTTGCTGTCATCGACACCGCGCTTGAAGGCAGTGATCCCCTTACCAACTTCGCCCATAAGGCTTGAGATCTTGCCGCGCCCGAAAAGGACCAGAACGACAACTGCGATCAGTAAAAGGCCGGGAAGACCGATATTGTTAAGCATGTTACTCTCCTGTCTGGCGCAAGGCGCCTCATGCACCGCATCAAACTGATCTGACAAATAGGCCCACGCATGGGGTAAGGGAACCCTCAAAACATCAATTTCCGGTCCCCAGATGCGCAATTCTGCAAAGAAAAATTGATTGTTGTGACATAAAATTGTCAGTTGTCAGAAAAATGGCAAAACACCTTCGAATCGATAGGAAATCCCATGCGACGTGCCGACAGATTGATGAACCTGGTCCAGATCCTCCGCGACGGGACACTTCACCGGGCTGAAGATCTGGCAAACGCAACCGATGTGTCCCTCCGTACGATCTACCGCGACATGGAAACTCTCGCCGCGTCTGGTGTGCCGATCGAGGGGGAACGCGGCATCGGCTACCGCGTCACGGCGGCGATCACCCTGCCCCCCTTGAACCTGACCATGACAGAGGTCGAGGCGCTTCATCTCGGCCTCAGCGCCGTCGGCCAAAGCGCGGACGCTGAACTGTGCGAGGCCGCACGCACCCTTTCCTCCAAACTCGACGCGGTACTGCCAGAGCAAAGCAGCCGGGCACCCGCCGGCTACGGGTTCGCCATCTATCCCTTTGCCGATGCAGCCCGCGGCTTTCAACACCTGCCCCGGCTACGTCAGGCAATCAGGACACGGCAAAAACTCTCTGTTGATACGGACGGCACGGACAGAACCGTGCGGCCTCTCCAACTTGACTATTGGGGGCGACTCTGGACATGCGTTGTCTGGTGCGAAAAAACAAAGGACTTCGACACATTGCGCGTCGATCAAATCAAAAAACTGCGCATCCTTCCCAGCCTTTTCGTGGACGAACCCGGCAAATCGCTCCGCGATTTCAATCAGCGTTAAAAGATCACCTGGCGAAGCATATTCAACGCCACAAGCGTCAGAAATATCCCGAAGATTTTCTTCAACGGCTGCGGATTGGTCCGATGGGCCAAAACAGCACCATAAGGCGCGGTAATCAAAGTCATCGCGATCACCAAAGCAAAAGCAACCAGATTAACGGCCCCGATAGTCATCGGCGGCGCATTTTCAATTTCAATCAGCAGGAAAACAGCGACCGACGGGACCGCGATAATCACGCCAAACCCGGCGGCAGTCGCGACGGCCCGATGGATTGGCACATTATAAAGGGTCATCGTCGGGACGCCAAATGTCCCGCCACCGATCCCCATGAGAACCGATAGAAACCCCATCATTGGCGATAACACTGCCCGCGTCACACCAACCGGCATCCGGTTGCCCAGCCGCCAATGACTTTGATCAACAATCATGTAGAGACCCACGACAGCCGCCAACCCCCCGAAAATCGCCTGCAACACATCCGACCGCAGCGAAGAGGCCGTGAAAACGCCGATGAGTGCCCCCACAGCAATACCCACCACCCAGCCTTTCAGGATCGCCCAGTCCACAGCGCCCTTCCTATCATGCGCCACCACAGACCGGATAGAGGTCACGATGATTGTCGCCAGTGACGTGCCCAGGCAAATCTGCATCAGCTGAGGGCTGTCATAACCCAAAGCACTGAAAATATAGAAAAAAGCCGGCACCAGGATAATGCCGCCACCTACTCCTAACAGACCGGCCAAAATGCCTGCAAAGGCACCCACGGCAAGCAGGATCAGCCCCATGGCAAATAGCAACATCATGTTTTCCATAAGTTTTCCTTCAAGCCGCCTGCGCGGCAAGCTGGCCTAACGCCTGTTCTACAACCTCTGGCCCTGCGCCTTCAACATGGGCGTTCTCCGACAGATACCGCCTCCAATGCCGCGCGCCCGGACGGCCCTGAAACAGCCCCAACATATGACGCGTAACCTGATGCAGGCGGCCACCATTTATCAGATGCAGTTCAATGTAAGGCAGCATCAATACGACCACCTCCTCTGCCGTCCGCCCACCGCTTTCACCAAAGATACGGGCATCGGCATCCAGTAAAACAGCGCTTGGCGTGTGATAGGCCGCCCTACCAATCATCACACCATCAAGACCGGCGTTCAGAAAAGCCTCTGCCTCATTCAACGAGGCCACACCGCCATTCACCGACAGATGCAGATGCGGAAACAGCCCCTTCATCTGATAAACCAGATCATAGTCAAGCGGCGGAACATCCCTGTTTTCCTTTGGCGAAAGGCCCTGTAACCAGGCTTTACGGGCATGAATGGCAAAACGATCCACCCCGGCCGCGCTGACCCGCGCCAGAAAATCGGGCAGCACCACGTGCGGGTCCTGCTCATCCACTCCAATCCGACATTTCACCGTCACCGGCACATCAACCGCATCGCGCATCGCCGCCACGCAGTCGGCGACCAAACCGGGGCTTTCCATCAGCACCGCACCAAACGATCCCGACTGCACGCGATCAGATGGACAACCACAATTCAGATTGATCTCCACATAGCCATACTCCGCCGCAACCCGTGCGGCCTCGGCCAATTGCACCGGATCAGAGCCCCCCAATTGCAGCGCCACCGGCTGCTCAGCGGGATCAAAACCCAACAACCGGTCGCGGTCCCCGTGGATAACGGCCGGGGCCGTGACCATCTCGGTATACAGCAAAGCACGGCGCGACATCAGCCGGTGCAGATAACGACAATGCCGATCCGTCCAATCCATCATCGGGGCGACGGAGAGTATTTTTCCTTTATTTTTCAACAATTTATGTTACTCTTCAATGAGATCATATCGGGAACAGCGTGCACTATTTTGGACGAAATTGCACGGTTTTGTACCCTGTTTGATCTCTTAGTGCACGGAAATTGCACGGATTGAAAGGAGTGCACGGCGATGGCGACGATCATGCGCACCAAGCAAGGCACGTGGCGCGCGCAAGTGCGACGCAAAGGAAAATATGCGTCCGGAACCTTCCGATTAAAGACGCTGGCCTCGGAATGGGTGACCGAAACCGAACGGCTGATCGACCTAGGCGGTGAGCCAACATCCCGCAAGGCAAGAAAAGCGCGCACCGTCGCCGATCTGATTGATGTGCACACTACCGATCTCCAAGAGGTGGGCAAACCGATCCGCCGGTCGAAACGGGCCGTACTGGAGGCGTTGAAGCGCGATCTAGGTGCGACGCGGATAAATGCCCTCGATCGCTCGTCTTTGATCGCTTATGGAAAAATGCGGGCGAAACAAGGGGCAGGTCCGGTCACCCTGTCGGTTGATCTGTCCTACTTGCATACTGTGATGACCCATGGAGCCGCAGTCCACGGTGTCAGTCTGGATACCGAGTGCCTGCGGCTTGCACGCAAAGCGCTGTCACGACTTGGCTTAGTTGGCCGCTCAAGGGAACGCGACAGGCGGCCAAGCCCCGATGAAATCGATGCATTGCTCAAGTATTTCGACACAAAGACCAACATGATCATCCCAATGGGCCGTGTCATTCGATTTGCGATTGCCACAGCGATGCGTCTAGAGGAAATTTTCAAGATTAGCTGGGATGACGTCGACTTCACCAAGCGCATCGTGGTCGTCAAGGATCGGAAGGATCCCCGGGCCAAAGATGGAAACGACCAGAAAGTCCCCCTACTCAACCTGACAGGCTATGACGCCTGGCACTTGCTGCTCGAACAAAAGATTTTGACGGGAGGTAAAGGCCGTGTCTTCCCGTATCATCATAAGTCCGCAGGAACTGCGTTTCGTCGTGCAAGGCAAGCAACTGGCATTGAAGATCTGCGCTTTCATGACCTTCGGCACGAAGCGACCAGCCGTTTGTTCGAGGCGGGTCTGACAATTGAGAGGGTCGCGCTCGTCACCGGTCATAAGGACTGGAAGATGCTAAGACGTTACACGCATCTCAAGCCAGAAAGCCTACATCAGCTTCAGTCGGAACCGCAGCTCACGCAAGAAGAACACATGAGATTTCTGGCTGAGGCTCGCTGAGGCCTTCTGCAAGGTTCAAATCGGGAGGGCGCTCAAATCTCAACTTGCGAACGCATGACGGACATCCGGTGAGTGCCGCCGACGTTTGCGATCTGGCATCGCAAGTTGAGATGGTTGCGGGGGCTCACAGCCATCTCAACTTACTCTTTCGAGCTGCCGCGTAGGTGCCAAATACATTTTCTATATGCAATCTCGGCCCAAAGCCGCCGTCCGCCGAAGATATCAGATGCTGCGGCGCGGCCCGTAGAACCAGCCATTCGCCGCAAGTGCATAATCGAACCGTTGGGGAACGGGTAATGTGCGGACAAACCTGCCGTTCATGATTGGCGGATGAATGTTTGCTTTTGGAGTCTAGGCTCTAGCCCTATGTGGTATCCTATGAAAATATCGGACCGCATCTTCCGCCCATTTGAGAACCTTGTCCAACCTTTCGACCTTCCCCTGCGCGTCCTGCCCGCAACAGGGGTTTGGAGTTTAGTCTGGCATTTTGCGCAGCTCTTTCGTGGCGTTTTGCTTGCGGTTGCAGGGTTATCAGTAATCTCGGCGGGGATCGGGCTGGCGGTGGTCTGGGCACTGGCCTTTGTGGTCGACGGCGTCACGGCGCAGGGTGCAGCGTCATTTGTCGCGACCGAAATATGGACCTTGGCCGGTTTGGTCTTTCTGTTCGCTGTTGTTGACCCCGTCGTGACCTTTGTGCGCGGCGCCTTCATGGCCCAAACGGTGCAGGTTTTATTGCCAGCAGCGATGCGGTGGCAGGCCCACAAAGCTGTCGAAGGCCAGGACGTCGCGTTCTTTGAAGACGTGTTTGCGGGTCAGGTTGCCAGCCGCATCGGGCAGGTCACCGGCGCGGTGCAGCGGTCCATGATGATAGCCATGCAGATGGTGCCACGCATCGTTGTGTCCTTTGGCGGCGCTGCAGTCTTACTGGCGGCTTTATCACCAATGATGGCCTTGCCCGTTGTGGTCTGGATCGCGCTTAACATCATTTTGGCATGGTTTGCGGTCCCAATCTACGCAGCGCGGTCCCGCAAAGTGGCGGCGGCCACCAGCCAAGCCACAGGTGCCATGACAGATGTTTATTCCAACATCGCGATGGTCAAACTCTTTGCCGCCGAGGACAGCGAGGCAGGTGCAATCCAAAAGGTCATAAGCGAGACCATCGACACCCAACACCGTGAGAACCGCGCATATGTTTCGACGGATGCCGTGGTGCACCTGCTAAATGTGTCGCTGGTTGTGTCTATCTTCGCAGTGGGTCTGTGGGGTTTGGTCTCCGGTTTTGTCAGCTTGGGTGATTTTGTTGCGGGGGCCACCATCGCGCGTACCCTGTCGGCGTCGTCAGGAATGTTCATTGGGTTGGGTCAGTCGGTTAGCCGCGCATATGGAACGATTGCAGACGCAATGCCAATTATGACCACACCACCAACCCTGATGGACGCGACGAATGCACCCGACCTGAACTTGACCACCGGGCAGATCCGGTTCGATCACGTCACTTTTAGATATGGAGAAGCGGACGCAGTCGTGCGTGACCTCTCGCTCGCCATAGCCGCCGGAGAGAGAGTCGCCCTGGTCGGTTTGTCTGGTGCAGGCAAATCGACCCTCGTGTCCCTCTTGATGCGGTTGCGCGATGTTGATGCCGGCCGTGTTACCGTTGACGGTCAAGACGTCCGCGAAGTTACGCAGACCTCCTTGCGAGGGCAGATCGGTGTGGTGACACAGGATGTCGGTCTGCTGCACCGGTCAATCCGTGACAATATTCGCTACGGCCGCCCCGACGCCACGGACGCCGAGGTCGAGGCCGCCGCCGAAGCCGCACAAGCTATGGGTTTCATTCACGATCTGCATGATGACAAGGGCCGCGTGGGCCTTGACGCATTTGTCGGTGACCGGGGCGTTAAACTCTCCGGTGGTCAACGTCAAAGGGTCACTATAGCACGTGCACTCCTTAAGGACGCTCCGATCCTTGTGTTGGACGAAGCCACAAGCGCGCTTGATAGTGAAGCGGAAGCCGCGATCCAAAAGAATCTGGAGCGGCTGATGGCTGGAAAAACAACCTTGGCCATCGCGCACCGCCTGTCCACCATCGCAGCTATGGATCGTATAGTGGTCATGGATGCTGGCCACATCGTCGAACAAGGCACGCACGATATGCTGTTGGCACAAAATGGCCTCTACGCCCGCCTCTGGGCCCGCCAATCAGGCGGCTTTCTGGCGCAGACAATGGGTACGGTCTGAAGTAGTGCTAATCGGGACAAAGCCGACTTTTGCACACGTCTCTAATGCAAGTGCAGAGACCACTTTCGCACGCAGCATAGCAAGTTCGGCGCCGCAGCTATTATCGCCAGAGCAGCCATTGAAACGTCTACAAACCGGCGGAATCAATTCGCTCGTTCGCTGCAGTCAGGTTCAATTGCGGGGTTGTGGAACTATCTTCAACTTTGGCGCTGCTATTTCCGAGTGTGGCAGTTGAATTAGAATTTCGCTGAAGGCGCTTACAATCCTCATTCTACTTCCTTGTCGAACTGCAAAGTGATTGAAAATTAACCGGAAGACTCTTCAAAACAGTTAGCGATCTGTTGTGCGAATTTCGCAGCGCCTACGGGCAAAGTTCGGCCACGGAGCTGCGCTATGTGCAACAAGCCACCACTGCTAGACCGCAAGTCGACTGGACGTGACGCAATGCCCTGCTCCGATGCATTTGGAAGACCCAATTCGATCTCGAATCCAATCGTATTGCCACCGGCGATATAATTGCGCAGGAAAATGTAGCTCTCTGTTTCTACCGCCGGTCGGAGCACCGTGTTGAGGCGCTTTGCCTCTATATCAAGGAGAAGGCGGAGTGCGTAAGGGCCGCGCGGCAAAGCCAAAGGATAATCGAGGCAATCGCTCAGTTTTAACCTCTTTCGTTTTGCCAAGTTGTGACTTTCCAGCATGATCGCAAAAATGCGTTGCCGCGTTGTTGCGATCGTCTCGAAACTTTCCAGTGCTAATGGCGAAAAGACAATCGCCAAGTCGGCATCGTAGTTCATCAAGGCGCTTTCGGCCGCTTCGCCGTCCGCCATATGAACCTTAAATTCGACTCCCGGAAACTGTTCTCTGTAAATCTGAATCTGCTCCGGCAAGAACGTCGGGAGTAGCGATTGTGAGCACACGATCGATACTGTCCCCCAACGCGCCCCTTTCAAATCTTCGATGCGTGCTTTGAGTGCGTCAATATCTGCTAGATGTTTGCGGAACGCATGCAGGGCCTGTTCGCCCGCTGGGTTCAAACGGACACCTTTTGCGTGTCTTTCAAAGAGTGGCGTATCGAGCTCTTCCTCCAATGATTGGATGCGCCGGTTCAACGAAGACGGGGTAATCGCAAGAATCTCAGCGGCCTTGCGTACAGATCCAGCCCGAGCTGTCGTATCGATATACTTATAAATCAATAGATTACGCATGCGTGTTGCATTTTCCGTGTCGCTATAGATCCTTTTTAGCAGCAGATCGATCCAGCTTGCACTGTTAACTTTTCGTTATCGAGACATGGGGGTCACCGAATGAACGACGGAACATTGTCACCGTTGGAAAAGCGCGTTTTGGATCGTATCACCGAAGAACGTTGGCTGACGCTTGCTGCTGAACTAATCCAGACCGGGCAACCTCGGTCTGGCAACCCGCTTGATCCAGATTTGCCTGGCGGTGAAGAAGAGGCGATTGCCATGCTGACGGCTGGCAAGTTGGCGACCTTGGGAATGGAGGTTCAAACGCCTGCCAATGTACCCGGCCGTCCTAACGTTGTCGCTACCCTGATAGGGACTGGTGACGGCCCATCGCTGATGATGAATGACCACCTTGACACCTACCCAGTTGTAGAGCCTGAAAAGTGGACGATGACGGAAGGCAAGCCGTACGCGGCAAAACGCCACGGCGATTTGCTGTACGCGCGCGGCACCTCAGACACGCGAGGTAACATGGCGTCCTGTCTTCTGGCAGCGCAGGCTTTGATCGAAGAGGGTGTCACCTTTGAAGGCGACCTGATGTACTGCTTTTGTGTCGACGAAGAACGCGATGGTACCCACGGCTCCATCTATCTGACCAAAGAGCTGGGGATCAGAGCAGATTATTCCATCACCGCAGAGCCCACAGCTTGGGGTGGTCCCGTTAATCCCGATACCGCAGGCAAGTTGCCTGAGTGGGGGATCAACCTGTCGGTTGCCAACTCGGGCCACTGTCTTATTGATATCGCCATCACCGGCGAAAAGGGGCACATCTGGCGTCCCGACGTTGTGGTCAACCCGATCAACACTGCCGCAACACTTCTTCCATTACTCGAACAGATGAGCTTCACCCACGAGGCTGATCCATTCCCAGGCCACACACCGCCGTGCACAACCGTTGTGCGTATCCGTGGTGGACTTCCGGGCGAGATGCAATTCTCGCCGGACACCTGCACGATCACGCTCGCTGTCGTTGGGATTGTGCCAGGTATGACGATGGAAACCATCCTGTCTGACATCAGCGATGTGACGCGGTCTATTACAGAAGGATCTAACCGGATCAATGCTGCGGTGACGCAGGTGCCCGGATCGCTTTTCGTCGAGGCGACTGATCCGGTGCCGATGGACCAAGAACCCTGCGTGTCCCTTGTCCGGTCATCCGAGCGCCTGTTGGGGCAGACACCTGTCCCAAATCGTAAGAACGCCTTTAATGACACGATCCGCTTGCGCGAATTCGGCATGAACGCGGTGACGTTTGGCCCCGGGGAAGACGGCTGGGCCGCGGACAATGAGTGGATTTCCATCACCAAAAGTGTTGCTGCGGCAAAGGTCTATGCGTTGACGATCATGGATATCCTGAAAGTCAGTTCTGAATGATCGAGGCATTTCGCAGAAACCGCAGGTCTTATCTGCTTTCGACAGCCTCTGTTGCGCTCATGCTGTTAATGTGGGTCGTTGTGACCTCATTTGGTTGGGCGAACGAACTGTTCCTGCCAGGACCGCAGGCAATTTGGGATGCATTTATCAAGGCCGCCACGAAGGGGTACCAGGGATCAACCCTGCTTGAACACGTCGGGGTCAGCCTCTGGCGCATTCTCGTGGCCTTTGCTATCGCCTGCATCATTGGCATTCCCTTGGGTATCTTGATGGGCGCATCTCGTGACGCCGCGTCGATCCTGAACCCCTTTATAGAATTCTACCGGCCGCTCCCCCCTTTGGGTTTGTATACCTTGCTTGTCATGTGGCTTGGCATTGGTGAGGAATCCAAGCTTGCCCTTTTGTTTCTCGCAGCATTGCCGGGCATCATCATCACTACCGTGCAAGCGGTGCACAGCATTGACCCGGTTTATGTGCGTGCCGCCAAAGCACTTGGCGCGAACCGATCCACCATTCTGCGCGAGGTTTACTTGCCCGCCGCTGGACCAATGATTTTGGCGGGTATGCGGATTTCATTGGGCTTCACCTACACCGTGCTGGTCGCAGCAGAGATTGTAGCGGCCACAGCTGGCATCGGATGGATGATTTGGGATGCCGCAAAATTCCTCCTGTCAGACGTTGTGATCATGGGACTGATCGTTCTTGGTCTGACCGGCGTCGCGCTGGATATGGGCATGCGATACCTGGGGCAATTTCTGATGCCTTGGACAAGATAAGACCAAAAATACAAACAAACCAACAACATGGAGATCAAAGATGGAAATGCGTAAGTTACTGACCTCAACCCTGCTTGCTGCTGGGATCACCACCTCCGCTGTGGCGCAAGAGATGCCCGAGAAAGTCACCGTGGGCTATCTAAACCTCGTCAACGCGCAGTTGGTGACCAAGAACCTTGGCCTTGTACAAAAGTATATGCCAGGTGTTGAGATTGAATACATCAAGGTCGGTGGCGGTGGCGATATGCTGCGTGCGATTGCCGCTGAGCAGGTAGATTTTGGAGGGTTAGGAAACCCTCCAACAGCCATTGGTGTGACGCGCGGGCTTCCGATCCAAGGGATCATGGTTTTGAATATGCTCGACTACGTGGAAGCGATGGTCGTGCGCACAGACGCCGGAATTAAGTCCTTTGCCGATCTTGAGGGTAAGACGCTCGCAGCTCCCTTCGGCTCGACCACCCACTACCTGCTGCTACAGGCTTTGGCCGATGAAGGCATCGATCCAGCGTCGATGGAAATTCTTGATCTTCGCCCGAACGATATTGCGGTAGCATGGTCACGCGGTGACATCGACGCCGCATGGTATTGGGAACCGAATCTCGACAAGGCTGTATCTGACGGCGGCAATATCTTCATGACCAGCGGGATAATGGCCAGCCGCGGCTATCCCACATGGGACGTCGGCGTTGTGATGAACGACTTTGCCGAAAGTTATCCGCATCTGGTCGAAGCCTTCTTGAAGGCTGAATGCGAAGGCATCAACTACTGGATCAACAACCCGGCAGAAACGGCAGCAATCATCGCAGAAGAGCTGGAGCTGTCCCTCGCGGATGCGACCCGCATGATGGGCGGTACTGGCATGGTGCCATGCGACGAACAGTTGACCGCCGAATACATCGGTTCGACCGGCGACATCGGCCAATTTGCGGATACGCTTGTCGCGACTTCGGAATTCCTCGTCGGGCAGGACCGATTGCCAAAGCAGCTGACTCGCGCGGAATATGAAGAATTTCTTGTGCCATCTTACCTTGAAGCGGTGTTGGCAGAGTAAGCTGGTCAACTGAAGGATCACGTGATGACAGAACCAACGAAACCACACGTGAACCGAAACACCCCAACCAGAGGACACGTCGTCATTGACGACGTGTCCATCGTGTTTCCTGGGCGTAATAGCGAAACTGTGGCCGTCAAGGCGACCAGTGCAGAAATCAAACCCGGCGAGTTTGTCTGCCTATTGGGCCCATCTGGGTCCGGCAAGTCGACATTGCTGAATGCCGTTGCGGGTTTCATTCCCCCAACAAACGGCCAAGTGAGTATCGACGGTGAAATCATTGAAGAACCCGGCCCTGACCGCGGAATGGTTTTCCAGCAGCATTCGCTGTTTCCTTGGAAGACGGTGCTCCAAAATATTGCCTTTGGTCCGCGTGTTTCTGGGCGTAGCGATGGTATTCCGATGCAAGAAGCGCGGGCTTTCCTCGAGATGATTGGTCTCAGCAAATACGCAAACAGCTATCCTAAGGAGTTATCCGGAGGGATGCAGCAACGCGTCGGTATCGCCCGCGCCCTTGCGAACTATCCAAGCGTTTTGCTGATGGACGAACCCTTCGGCGCACTCGACAGTCAGACGCGGGCAATGATGCAAGAAAACCTCGTCAGTATCTGGCGGGAGTTCGGCACGACGGTTCTTTTTGTGACCCATGACGTGGATGAAGCTGTGTTCCTCGCTGATCGCGTCCTGATCATGAGCGCGGGACCGGGCGAAATTATCAAAGAGGTTAGTGTCACTCTTCCGCGTCCGCGCGGTCCAGAAACTGTCGCATCAGCTGAATTTGTGGCCCTGCGCGCAGCCTGTCTTGAGGTCATTCGCGTCGAAAGTCTCAAAGCCTTTGAAAGGCAAAATGAATGAACACCCAAACATTTGCATTGAACGCGCAACGTCGCCGCGACGGGCACAGCATTGCTAACATCGCCTTGGCCGCGCAGGGCGTCGCTGAAAGTCGCCCTGATTGTTTCGTAAGTGTTTGTTCTGCCAACGACGTAGCCACACAAGCCGCCAAAGTCGAGGCGGGCATTGCGACTGGCGAAAATCTACCACTTGCTGGCCTAACATTCTGCGTCAAGGATAACATCGATGTGGCCGGTCATGTCTCATCCGGAAACTGTCCGGGTTATGGTGACGTCGCCGTGGAAACCGCACCGGCAGTTCAAATGGCCCTGGATGCAGGCGCGATTCTGATCGGCAAGAACACAATGGACCAATTCGCGACAGGGCTTAACGGCACGCGGTCACCTGACCCGATTTGCCGCAACGCCATTGATCCGGCGATCATCCCTGGCGGCTCTTCTTCTGGGTCGGCTGTGGCCGTGGCCGCTGGCATCTGCGATTTTTCCTATGGCAGCGACACGGGTGGCTCAGGTCGTGTGCCTGCCGCAGCGAACGGGATTGTAGGGTTCAAGCCCACGCCGGGTCTGATTTCGGCACGCGGAATGGTGTATTGCAATCGCAGTTTTGACGTGATCCCGATCTTCGCAAAAACAATCGATGATGTGGCCATGGTTTTTGACGTGGTCGGCGGGGCCGATCCTCTTGACCCATTTGCTTATAATGGCACGTTGCAAACAGCGCCTGATGCTGCTGGGAAACACTTTGCAATCCCAGACAGCCTTGACCATTTCGGCGACCTCGCGGCACTGGCGGCTCATCAGAAAAACCTGTCGCAGCTGGAGAAAGCAGGTGCCTCGTTCACAAAGATTGATTTTGCCCCGTTCAAAGAGGCAGGTGATCTTGTGTTTCAGTCGGCCCTCGTAGCCGAACGTTTGATCGACTACGGCGACTTCATCGAAAGCCATCCTGATAAAGTTGTTGGCCCCGTCGCGCAGGCCATCAACGCAGGGCGCGCGTTTTCTGCGCAAGATGCCTTTGAAGTGTTGCATCGCGTGGCGGAGCTAAAGCTGGCATGCAATGCGGTCTTCGCGGAGGTCGATGCGCTGCTCGTGCCAACCATCCCGCGCCTATTTACGGTGGCAGAGATGCTTGCAGACCCGATGCCGCGCAATACCATCATGGGAACATATACCTATTTTGCAAACCCACTTGGGTTGTCTGCTATTGCGGTTCCGGGTGCGAAGCGTGATGATGGATTACCATCAAGCCTGTGCTTTGTAGGCCGCCCTGGGGCCGATTTGGAGCTATTAAGAACCGCCAATTCTTTCGCGCCAGTACTCTAGGCTTTTCAACTAAACAAAGAGGTTAAAGTGTTGCGTCAACCAGTTGAAATCACTCCCGCAAACTGTGAATTCGACCACTCACTCTTCGTGGGTTTGCACGAATGGCCGGTTTATCCGTCGCGCGGCAGCACCGGATTTTACGATCATGCAGCATTTCGTACGCTGCGTACGCGCGCAGCATAAATTTAGAACTTCCGCTATGGGCTGATTGTGTTGAAAAACTCTGTATTCGAGCGGTGGCGACCAAATCAGGAGAATACCGTCCCGCTAAATGCGCATATTTCAAACAAAATTTGCTAAAGGGCTCCCTGTAAGAACGATATCCCAAATTTCCGAGGCTATTTTTGGATTGAAGAGTTTTTCAACAATATCGGCTCTCCGGTATCATTCGCCGCACTAAGCATGAGTGACCGGTTTGGGAGACAGCGCCGTTCGCTGCACGGTGCGTGAACTAGCAAGATGCGGAAGGGACTTTGCAGACCTTGGTTAATCCACCACACGTAGTTCGCCATATGAGATGGCAACATGCTCTTGGAACGCCTCACGCTCACTTAAGCGACGATAGTAGTCCTCGATATTTGGAAAGCTCGTCCTGTCGATCTCTATGTCAAAATATCGATAGAGGAGATGTCCAAACTGAATGTCCGCGAGCGATAGCTCAGGCGAAGCTAGAAAAGCCTGCTTTCCAAGCTGCACCTCTGCAACGGCGAGGGAACCATTCAAAGCGGAGATCGCCTGCTTGATAGCATGAGGGTCTTGCTTTGACGGTGCAGTGCGAACAACGCGCCAAAAAATTGGGGCCGTGAATTTGAGCGCGACGTTGATTTTGGCCCATTCAGCCCATTTATCTACCTCAGCTCGCGCCTCTATGCCCTTAGGCCAGAAGGCATCATCAGCATACTTTGCAGCCACATAGCGAAGAATTGCGCCTGTTTCCCAAAGCGGTACATTCTCGCCGTCTTGCAGAACAGGAACAGTGCCATTTGGGTTCATCGCCAAAAAGTCAGGCGTGTCGTTGCCCCCATAAATGAAACCGACATCTTGCCTTTGATGAGGTAGTTTCAATTCCCCTATCGTCCACATCAACGCTTGGACATTTGATGAAGATGCGCGCCCCCAAATCTTAATCATTTCTCATGTCTCCTCAAAATATCGGCAGAATTTCGTGTATTTGCAGTATCTGCGCAAGTTTGAAAATGTGCTCTGAGGGCTCCATCTGGTCATTCGCCGCAACCCGCACCGATGACTGCAGAGCGGACAAACCGGACTTGTGCTGGTGCAGCTAGCGCTCAAGCAGTATTTCTTCGCATTTGCAGCGTCAATCATTTTGCAGCGCAGCACATTTCACCGAACCGGTCGTTCAAACGGACAGATCTCGGTAGATCCCAACGCGTCAATAGGTCTTGGGCAACGGGTCTGACTATTCATCGCGCGTAAGTGGCCAGCCTCGGCGGAGGGTGCGGGTCGGCACCCATTTTGTTACGACACCACTTGGGAACCAATTACATATGCTTTGCCTTTTTCAAGCTGCTTTAAAATTGATCAAAATTGCCATTTCCCACGCGGACTTCGTTGACGACGGCGAAACTTGAGTGTCGTTTGTTGACTTTCCTTGCGCAGCGCAACGCCGCCTACCGACACTCTAAATGACCAAGATCGCCTAAGTCGTCGCGGTTCACTGCCCTTGGCGTTATTTTGAAATTTGGAAGCGTGTTCAATGTCTCAGGTTCGACCCAATCCAAAAAGACGAAGCATCTATCAGATGATCACAGCAACATGGCAAAACATGTCCCCAAGTATCCCGTCTGACAGGAATTTAGATCGCATGTTGGTCCGGTCTTCGTCGATCGTCTCTGTGGGATACAAGCAGGCATCGCATACTTTGCAAGTCGAGTATTTTAGTGGCTGGGTCTGTGAGGCATCCGGTGTTCCCAAAGTACTTTATAAAAAATTAATGCAAACAGATGACTTTGATGCAGTTTTCCGCGATCATATTCGATTCAAATATCCGATGGATCGGGTTGGCCGACTGTTACCGGTTTTTGGTGGCTGATGGTCAACGTGCATCATGTGTGGACGCGATTTTTGGGGCTTGGTGCGCTATCCAGAGTAGCAATGCTGCTGAGCTGTTCCGCTGCTTTTGCAAACCCCGCAGAAACGGATGCGGAATTTGGCGAAAAGGTCCGCGCGTATCTATTGGAAAACCCCGAAGTGATCTTAGAGGTCATGGATATATTGGCTGCGCAACAAGACGCGCGCGTAACTCGTGAATTGTTAACCCCACATGTGCCGACCCTATTTGAGACACAGATGGATTTACGCATTGGGTCGCCGGATGCGTCACGCATCATCGTGGAGTTTTTTGACTATAACTGTGCAGTCTGCAAAGCCAATGTGCCTGCTATGCAGGCCTTTGTCACTGCAAACCCTGACGTTGCTTTCGTCAAGAAACACTTGCCGATATTATCGCCGGGGTCAGAGCGGGCCGTGCGTTTTGTGCTTGCTGCGCGCAAAGTATACGGCACAGAAGTTTACGCAGAACTGCACGATGTGATCTACGGCCAGATGGGGCCACTGAACCTTGTGCGGTTGGAAGGTTATGCGCGTGATATGGCCCTTGATCCTGCAATATTCATGGACCGGATGCAGGACGACGACATCAGCGCGGTGATTGACCAGCACCGCAATATTGCCATCGCATTGAACGTGATCGGGACGCCAACATTTGCAACGCCTGTGATGATACATATGGGGGCCGTCACGCCAGAGATACTGACCGCCATGGCAGAGGCCGCTTAGTCTACAAAGGCTTTTTCAACGACAAATTCGGCGGGCTTGCTATTGGCGCCTTCGGTGAGACCTTGGGCTTCGCAAAGTGCCATAATGTCCTTGTTCAGAGCTATTGACCCGCAAATCATCACGCGGTCTTCCGTAGGCGTCCACTGCGGCAGACCCAGTGTCTCGAACACTTGGCCAGATCGAATGTGGTCAGTGATCCGGCCTTCGTTCTGGGATGGTTCGCGCGTTGTCGTCGGATAATAATGCAGCTTGTCACCGACCAATTCGCCAATCAACGGATCGTTGGGTAGCGCCGCAGTCAGTTCGGCACCATAAGCCAATTCCGCCTTCATGCGGCAAGTGTGTGCAAGGATGACTTGGTCGTAAGCCTCATAGGTTTCGGGATCGCGCAGCAAAGATGCGAATGGTGCGACGCCAGTGCCTGTGCAGATCATCCACAGGCGTTTGCCGGGTAGCAGCGCATCTAAAACCAATGTGCCAACCGGTTTGGGCCGTAGGATGATTTCGTCACCTTTTTTGATCTTTTGCAGGCGTGATGTCAGCGGGCCGTCGGGGACTTTGATTGAATAGAATTCAAGCTCTTCATCCCAAGACGGGGATGCGATTGAATAGGCCCGCAACAGCGGTTTGCCGTCGTCTTTGAGCAGACCAATCATCACAAATTCACCTGAGCGGAACCGCAGTGATTGCGGACGCGTCACCCGAAACGAAAAGAGTGTGTCTGTCCAATGGGTCACGGACGTTACAGATTGCGCATCAGGAAGGGTCGGTGTTTTTACAACTTGTAAATTCATAATATCTTTCGTGGCATTAAGCCTGTTCGGCGGGCGCTTCCGAGAACATGGTTTCAAATTTTCCCGGCGTCCCTTCATGGGTTTCCGCATCGGGCAATGGCTCTTTCGAACTCAGGATCACCGGCCATAGGGCTGCGTATTTTGTGTTCATCGCAACCCATTTTTCAGCACCCGGGTCAGTGTCCGCGATGATCGCATCGGCAGGGCATTCGGGAACACAGACACCGCAATCGATGCATTCTTCGGGGTCGATCACCAGCATGTTTTCGCCTTCGTAAAAACAGTCAACGGGGCAAACATCGACACAGTCGGTGTATTTGCAGGCAATGCAATTGTCGGTCACGGCATAGGTCATATCGGTTCTTTCGCGTCAGTTGCCCTCACTTGCGCGCAAACCAAAACCCCTGTCCGTCAACTAATTGCTATTTGCGGTTTCTGCGGCGCGGCATGGTGAAATTGACTTCACATTGGGGGACGAAATGCTCGAATCTTTACAAGTGTCAGATGACCTGACGCGCCTGGAAATGACCTGGACCGACGGCAGTGCAAATGTGCTGCCCGCACAGGTTTTGCGTCAGGAAGCGCGCGATGCCGCATCGGTGCGGGCGCGTTTTGACCATGGTAGCTTTGCTGTGGCGCAAGATTTGCAGATTATGGCCCTTAATCAAGTCGGCCCGGCTGGCGTTAATATCCACTTCTCGGATGGCCATGACCGCGCGATCTACCCCTTCGTCTATCTACGCGAATTAAGCGAGCGGTTTGACAACTAACTGACATTGGCCCGCTGCGCTGCGGCGTATGCTTAACAAAACCTTTATGGAGACATTCATGGACGACATCCTTGATGGCATTGACCAAATCGACTGCGATATTCTTGTCATCGGGGGTGGGACGGCGGGCCCGATGGCTGCACTGAAAGCCAAGCGCAAGAATCCAGAGGCCAATGTTGTCCTGCTTGAAAAAGCCCATGTTAAACGCTCAGGTGCGATTTCGATGGGTATGGACGGGCTAAACAATTCGGTCATTCCCGGCTATGCGACGCCAGAGCAATACACAAAAGAGATCACAATCGCCAATGACGGCATCGTCGATCAGGCGCCGATCTATCGTTACGCCGAAGAATGCTATGGCATCATTCAGGAGTTGGATCAGTTTGGGATCCGCTTTCAGAAAGACCAGAATGGCGAGTATGACGTTAAGAAGGTCCACCATATCGGCACCTATGTTTTGCCAATGCCAAATGGCGATACGGTGAAGAAAGCGCTGTACCGCCAGTTGCGCAAGGCGCGCATTAATATATCAAACCGCTTTATGGCGACCCGTTTACTGACAGGTGAAGGTCGTGTTGCTGGTGCAATTTGTGTGAATACCCGCTCGGCCGAGTTTTTGGTGATCCGCGCCAAGGCCGTGATCATGTGCCTGGGTGCCGCTGGTCGTTTGGGCTTGCCGACATCGGGTTATCTTTATGGCACCTACGAGAATCCCACCAATTCGGGCGAGGGCTATTCCATGGCCTATCACGCGGGCGCGGGTCTGGCGAACCTTGAATGCTACCAGATCAACCCGTTGATAAAGGATTATAACGGCCCAGCTTGCGCCTATGTTGCGGGTCCATTGGGCGGATATACGGCCAATGCCCAAGGCGACCGTTTTATCGAATGCGACTACTGGTCCGGACAGATGATGCAGGAGTTCTACGACGAATTGCAGGGCGGTAAGGGGCCCGTTTATCTCAAACTGAATCACCTTGCTGAAGAGACCGTGTCCGAGATTGAACGTGTTTTGCACATCGTCGAACGCCCAACGCGCGGCCATTTCCATGAAGGGCGCGGTACAGATTACCGCAAGCAGATGATTGAGATGCATATCTCGGAAATTGGTTTCTGCTCGGGTCATTCGGCGTCTGGCGTGTTTGTTGATCGCAACGCCGAGACGACATTGAAGGGGCTATATGCCGCTGGTGACATGGCGAATGTGCCGCATAACTACATGCTGGGCGCGTTTACCAATGGTGCGATTGCGGGCACGGAATCTGTTGATTTCATTAAGGATGTTGATTTTGCGAGCTTCGACATGGGTGAAGTTGATCGCGAGCGGGAACGCGTGCTGGCCCCGACAAAGCGCGACGATGGCATCCCGCCCAACCAGATCGAATATAAGACGCGTCGTCTTGTGAACGACTACCTGCAACCACCAAAAGTCACAGCCAAGATGCTGACCGCACAGGCCCGCTTTGAAGAAGTGCGCCACGCGATGGAAACTGAAATGGTCGTCAAGGACAGCCACGAATTGATGCGCGCGCTAGAGGCATCATCGGTGATGGATTGTGCCGATATGGCCGCCTCAGCCTCGCTTTACCGCACAGAAAGCCGCTGGGGTCTTTACCATAACCGGGTCGAATACGCGCAAAACGACGAAGATTGGTTCTGCCACACGGTCATGACCAAAGGGTCCGATGGTAAACCCTCTAGCACCAAACGGGATGTGGAAGATTACATCGTCCCTCTCGATGAGGCCGACAAGGTCGCCTACGCCAACCAACGTGTCACCGCTGACACTGTAGCTGCAGAATAAGGACGCAACACTATGCCTCTCGCTCAAACCTCTACCGCTGTCCCTGTTGTTGTCGATGATGCGCTTTGCATTGCGGACAAAGGCTGTACCGTCTGTGTTGATGTCTGCCCTTTGGATGTTTTGCGCATTGCCGTTCAGGATGATGGCACCAAAACCGCTTACATGAAGTACGACGAATGCTGGTACTGCATGCCCTGCGAGACAGACTGCCCCACGGGCGCTGTCACCGTGAACCTTCCCTTTCTGCTGAGGTAGCCGGATATGAGCGCAATCTTTGATGCATTTAGTGATATCGACGATCTGGCAGAGGATCTGAATGATCCGTCCCCCGGCGCGCGTATCATGGCGGTCATGGAATTGGCCGATAGCGCGGATCCTGGGGCAATTCCCTATATCGCAAGCGCGATTACAGACGAGGATGCGGGCGTGCGTCTGCGGGCTGCAACCGTACTGACAGATTTTGACGGGCCTGAAACTTCGGCTGCATTGGTGATTGCATTAACGGATGTAGACGAAGAGGTGCGCAAAGCCGCGGCAATCAGCCTGACAGAATTGAAAGACCCAGAAGCAGGCACACCGCTTTTGTCTTGCATCGCGTCCACCAACGAATTCGTAAAGGTGGCAGTTTTGGGCGGGCTTAAGGAATTGCGCCGTCCGGATGCGCTGGCCCCCGCGATTGAAGCGTTGCAAGACGCGTCGCCAGTTGTCCGGGCTGCAGCGGTTCAAGTGATCGGGTGGCTGCAGGATGAAACCGCGTTGCCAGCAATGATGGCCGCCGCCCAAGATGCAGACGCAAACGTGCGCCGGACGGCAGTGGCTACTTTTGGGTTTACCTCTGGGCCCCATGCAGAAGCAGCTTTGATCAAGGCGCTTGGTGATGAAAATTGGCAAGTCCGCGAAGCCGGGGCCGAGACATTGGCCAAAGCTGGATCGAGCGCTGTGCAAGGTGACCTGATGGTGGCTTTGGACGACGAATATTGGCAGGTACGGCTAAAGGCGGTGCGATCACTGGGCAAACTTGGCCTGACGGCTGCGGCCCCAAAAATTGGACCGATGATGACGTTAGACATCCCGAACCTGCGCAAGGAATGTGCGGCGGTGCTGGGTGAACTGGCTGATCCTGGCAGTGTCATCTTTCTTCAAGACTACCGCGATGACGCAGATCCAGATGTGCGCAAGAACGTGCGTTGGGCCCTGAATAAAATCGCAAAAAACGTGGCCTAACGCGCCAAAAGGACAATTCAAGTGGATCAGTTGCCGAGCTTTGCTTGGTGACTTCTTTCGCGTCCGAAAAGTTACTTAAGATATTGAAATAAAACAATTAAATTAGAGTTTAAGAATCGGTCATCTCGATATTTTCTGATTTTGCTGCGGTGAATTATTAACAATCAAACCCCAAAGGTGCGGAATTTTTGCGCAGAGTGGTGATTGACGATCACAATGCCTATTCTGCCCCGCCGCAGCGTAGCTTGAACGCGTCCTGCTCTCGATACTGTTGGTAATAAGAAGACAAAAACCGACAGATGGAGACAGATATGACGATGATCCCAAAATTCGGCCTGCCCATACTGGCGCTTGGCCTAACCTCGCTGGCTGCAAGCGTTTCAGCTGAAACCATTCCTATTGCGATAGGCCATCAGTCCATGTGTACCGATACGTACACGGCGGGCATCGTGATCAAAGAACTGGGTCTGCTGGAAAAGTATCTGCCGACCGATGGTGACTATGCCGATGTTGAGTATGACATCAGCTGGGCCGATTACAGCTCTGGCGGGCCGATCACCAACCAGATGTTGGCCAACAAGCTGAACTTTGGCGTGATGGGGGACTATCCGCTGATCGTCAACGGCGCGAAGTTCCAGGAAACTGAAAGCCTGCGCACGCTTTATGTGGCCGGCACCGGGTATAATCTGAAAGGGTCCGGCAACGCGATTGTCGTGCCCGTCGACAGCGACATCTATTCGATCACTGAACTTGAAGGCATGGAAGTGTCCACACCGGTTGGGTCTGCGGCCTGGGGTATGTTGCTCAAGGCGATGGCGGACAACGGTATTGCAACAGACCAATATGTCCTCAAGAACCAAAGCCCCGCGGTTGGCGCGGCCAACATTGCAGCGGGCAAGATCGACGCGCATTCCGATTTCTGCCCTTGGTCTGAAATCATGGAATTCCGTGAAACGGGTCGCAAAATCTATGACGGCTCCGAAACGGGCGTCCCTTACTTGCATGGCGTTGTGGTGCGCGAAGACTTTGCACAAGAGTACCCCGAGGTCGTGACAGCCTTTGTCATGGCTGTCTATGAAGCAGGCGATTGGATCCGCGAAGACCCGATGCGCGCCGTCACCATGATGGAAGGCTGGACCGGCGTCGAAAAAGAAGTGTTGTACCTCTATTTCTCGGTCGGTGGTCACCTGACGCTTGATCCGACGATTAAGCCGGAATGGACCGAAGCGTTGAAATTCAATCATGGCGTTCTGGTGCAAGAAGTCTCTGTCCCGCCGCTCGATTTCGATGCTTGGATCACCGAAGACTATGTCAAAGCGGCCTATGAGGCGTTGGGCGAAGACTATGAGGCCGAAAAGGCCATCGCAGTTGACCCTGCGGTCGCAAATGCTGGGCTACCGTTGGAAATTTGGCATGCACGCGAGGGTATTCTGACCTTTGACGACGCGCCATCGTTCCTTGCGGCCATGGCTGAAATCCAGATGGAGGCATCCAAAGTCAACGCCACCTATGTCTACGATGTTGATACAGGTCTCAAATTGTTTGGAAAGACCGCGTTTTGGGTCCAGTCGGGTGATGATTTCACGACCTTCCTGCGCAAAGGCGAGGCCGAAGAATTCGCGGCGGCGAATGGCGGTACGTTGATTGAATTCGAAGATGCGATCTTAGGCTTCATGCCAACCGAAGGCTAACGCGCCTGACGGAAAAATGGTGCCGCGTCCCAGTGATGCGGCACCAAAGGAGTTTGGTCAGACAAGGGATCATCGCTTTGCGACAAAACGCTGCCATCATTGAAGAGACAGACGAGCCGCCTTTGACAAAAGGGCCGGCTGTTGATCAGATCAAACCTAAACCTAAAAAAAAGGCAGGTCTTTCACCTGACTTTCTTAAAAAGCTTGGGATCGGGGTCTCGTCCCTGGCCGTAGGGGTATTGCTGTGGCATTTAGCGGTCGCGGCAAGCCTTGAATTCTACATCAGTTTCATGAACGTGCCGTCGCCCGCCACGGTTTTGACCTCGTTTATCGGGCATATTCAGACGGAAATTTTCTTTATCCATATTGGCGTTTCAATGCGCCGCATTCTACTCAGCTATACGATCGCGGCCGTCTTGGGCATCGCCCTTGGCGTGATCATGGGTCGGTCGAAGTTCGCCCGATCTTTCCTTATTCCGTATATCGAAGTGATCCGCCCTATTCCCGCTGTCGCATGGATTCCACTGGCGATCCTCATGTGGCCGACTGAGGAAAGCTCGATCATCTATATCACCTTCTTGGGCGCTTTATTTCCCATTGTTCTGAACACTTTACATGGCGTTGAACAAACTCCAGAAGTGCTTGTGCGCGCCGCTCAGTCGCTTGGCGCGTCACGCATGGCGATTTTCTGGCACGTGGTCCTGCCTGCAGCCTTGCCTTCTATCACAGCAGGTCTTGCCATCGGGATGGGCGTGTCATGGTTTTCGCTTTTGGCGGGCGAGATTATCTCGGGTCAATACGGGATCGGGTACTTCACCTGGAACGCTTATAGCCTGATCAACTACGACGACATCGTTGTTGGCATGCTGGTGATTGGCCTATTGGGCACGGGATCCACCGCAGCGGTGCGGATGCTGACGGCACCTTTGCTCAAATGGCAAAGGAAAACGCGATGAACCGGACACTTAGCACTCTTTGGCAAACCATGCGCACCGACTGGCGTGCGCTGGCACTTTGGGGGCTTAGCTTTGCAATCCTTGCCCAGGTTCTGATGATGATCGCGCTGATGGTCCGATTTCAGGACGTCCCGAACTACGTTGAATTCTATGATTGGTTTGGCAACGTGTTCTGGATCATACAGTCCACCCCATCTTGGGGCGACATCCCCCCGATCATCGCCGAAGAATGGCTGATCGAAATTGGCTTTATGAATTACGATTATGGCATGGGCATTTCCGAATGGAGCCTGAATGTCATTCCATCCCGGATGGTTGTCTTGTTTGGTCTTGGCGCGCTTGTCGGGTTGTGCCGGACATTGGCGCGTTCCAACACCTGTTCGCTTGAGGAAAGACGCGGGTTGACCGCCGCGACGGGTGTCGGCACGGTACTTGTTTCAATGACGAACGCCACGATGAGCTGGGTCGTATGCTGCGCCGCGCCATCATGGGTTGTTGGGCTTGCGATGCTTGGTCTTGGGGTCAGCACCTCATTGGCCATTCAAGACCTCGGACCACTCATCTCGGGATCAGGTTTTGCTGTCCTCGGCACCCTTGCCCTGTACCTGTCTTGGACGAAATCGCGCGGCTTGCGCATGAACGGAGTCGCCTCACATGCTTGATGTCTTGAAATACCAACGCCCCGACGACGCCCCAAGTTCGCAAGGCAAAGGCCGGATCGAAATCAAGGATGTGGGAATAACCTTTGGCAAAGGCGTAGAGGCCCACCGCGCGGTTGAGACAACAACAATCACAATAGAGCCGGGTGAATTTGTTTGCGTCCTTGGCCCGTCCGGCTGCGGGAAATCGACGTTGATGAATGCCGTGGCGGGCTACGTGACGCCAACAGAAGGCGAGGTGCGCGTCGATGGTGAACTTATCACAAAACCAGGGCAGGACCGGGGCATGGTGTTCCAGCAATATTCATTGATGCCATGGAAAACCGTATACGAGAACGTCGCCTTTGGCCCAATGATGGCCGGCCGTTCCCGCACTGAAGCTGGGTCAATCGCGAATACTTTCCTGAACATGGTTGGACTGAGCAAGTTTGGCGATCGTTATCCTGCGGAATTGTCAGGTGGCATGCAGCAAAGGGTTGGTATTGCGCGGGCATTGGCAAACTATCCTTCTGTTCTTTTGATGGATGAACCGTTTGGTGCATTGGATGCACAAACGCGGCTGATGATGCAGGAAAACCTGCTGACCATCTGGAAGAAATTCGGCACCACGGTTTTATTCGTGACACATGACGTGGACGAGGCGGTGTTTCTGGCGGACCGCGTTCTGGTGATGAGTGCCGCACCGGGCCGTATCATACGGGACCTGAGAATTGATCTACCACGTCCGCGCGACCCAGAAATGGTGGTTGATCCGGTCTATATTGCGGCCAAGAAAGAATGCCTGCAATTCATCCGCGCTGAAAGTCTGCGCGCATTTGAGCTGCAGAACCAATGAGGGCGGTGGTGATCGCAATTGGTGTTTGGGTTGCCAGCAGCTTGGCGGTGGCAGCCCAAGTGCAAGGCGTAGAACTTGATACCCCAGAGCCAATCCCGGAATTTTCGCTCTCGGACCAAGATGGGCAAACGTTTACCCCCGACGACCTAGAAGGAAATTGGACGGTGATCATGTTCGGGTTTAACTCCTGTCCGGATGTCTGTCCTTTCACGCTTGGAAACCTGGAACACGCGATCTCTGAGACGGCGATGCGTGTGCGGCCAGACAATGTGCCAAATGTGGTCTTTGTTTCGGTTGATCCCGACCGGGATGCAGAGGTTGTCAGCGACTATGCCTTGTATTTTCATCCTGAATTCCTGGGCGTCACAGGCGCGCGTGACCAGATTGATACGCTGGTCGAGGCAACAGACAGTTTCTATCGTCTCATGCCGCCCGACAGTAACGGGTATTACGAGGTCCAGCATTCCTCAGCCGTCAGTGTCATCGATCCCGAGGGTAACCTTCGCGCAAAGCTGCAACCGCCCTTTGACGCGGGGCTGACCGCAGAATTTCTGGCGCGTCTCCAAATTGCATACAGAAGGGAAAAATCATGATGTTCAGACCTATTGTCTGTGCTGCGATGCTTATACCGCTGCCGGCCCTCGCTGAAAGCGTGACCGTTGTTGATGCCTGGGTGCCGATGGCACCTCCGACAGCGATGGCGCATGTCGCATATATAACGCTGCAAAATGACGGCACAGAGCCGCGTGTTTTGACGGGTGTCAATGCAGATGGTTATGCCATGTCGCATTTGCACGAAAGTCGCGAAACCGAAGGTGTCGCGACCATGACGATGCTGCACCAAATCGAAATTCCACCCGGTAGCATTTTGATGATGAAAACCGGCGGCCTACATATCATGTTGATGCGGCCTGAAGCGCCAATTGCCGAGGGAGATTTGATTACTTTGTCACTGACATTCGCCAACGACGAAACCGTGACAGTGGACGCACCTGTGAAAGCACGTGATGCCGAAAGCTAAGGTCGCCTTTGCCACGCTCTTGCTTTGGTCAAGTGCCGCCGCGGCCAATTCGATAGGTGCAGAGCACGATGCTCCTTACGAAATTTGTGCGTTGTGTCATTCGCTGGATGGCGTGTCGCGGATGGCGAAGTTCCCCAAGCTCGCCGGGCAACCAGCCCCTTATATCGAAAAGCAGCTACACGACTTCCTCGAAGGCCGGCGCAGCAATGATGGCGGGCAAATGGCGGCCATCGTGACAGAAATTACCCCCGATGACTTTCCTGCCGTTGCGCAATGGTTTGCAAACCAAACGGCACCCGCCCCTGACGAGGCTGGTGATGTTACCGAAGGTATGGCGGCATTCGAAGACTTGGGATGCGCCAGCTGCCACAGTGCTGACCGCGCCAACGATCTGACACCACATCTGACTGCACAGCATGCCGCCTATCTGGAAAAACAGATGATCGATTTTCGCGAAGGTGATCGCAGCAATGATCTCGGTGGAATGATGGGCGCCGCGATGACGCAGGTATCCGATGCCCAAATAGCAGAACTGGCGGCCTATCTTGCCGCAACGGCGCGAGAGAGCCAATGAAAATCGTTGAAAAATCTGACAACCATGATGATCAAAGTGCGATCTTCTTGTCTGAATATCTTCTTGATCTAAACTCTGGCGCAGGATTCTTAAGTGGTTTGAATGACTTTGATCAAGCAAAGGTCCGCAAAGCCGGCTCAAGAAGATTGATTAAAAAGGGCGAAGGCCTTTTCTTTCAAGGCGATCCCCACACCGGAATTTGGATCGTGGAAAAAGGGCGGATGCGCTCTTTCTATACGGCACCATCGGGCCGCGAATTGACGCTTGCATATTGGACACCCGGCCATTTTGTCGGTGGCCCCGAAGTCTTTGGCCGTGGTCGACACGTTTGGTCTGGCGATGCGCTTGAGGACAGCGAATTACTCTTCCTGTCGGGCATGGCGTTACGCGATTTGGTTGGCGAAATCCCCGCAGTTGCGTTGAAGATTATCGACGGGCTTGTGGCCAAGGGAAATTGTTATTCAGCCTTGATCCAAATGTTGGGTACCAGAACTGTATCCGAGCGGCTGGAACAACTCTTGGTTATTCTGGCCAGCACCCATGGTCGCCATGATGGCGATGCAATAGTGATTGACCGGTCAATCACCTATGAACAGGTCGCTTCCATTGTTGGGGCGTCGCGGCAATGGGTAACACAATCGCTTGATAAACTACAAAAGGAAGGCGTGCTGGACATTTCACGCCACCAAATCACGATATTTGATATTGAACGCCTGTCAGAAGGTCAGTGACGTTTTTCTATGATGCCTTGTTGAGGTTGTCCGCGTTAAATGAATGGCTGGTTTTCATACTGCGCAGCCGTACCGGAAATTGGGCCTTTGCAGAGTTGTTCGTGCTGCGAGCGCGCGCAGCACGAAATTCGAATTCACCGAATGGGCTCTTCGCGGCCGTCGGAGCCAATGCAGCATGTGGGCTTCTAGGCTGGCTTGCGAAGTAGAGGACGGCCCAAAGCCGCCGTCCGCCAGTGACCTCGGATGCTGCGCTGCGGCCCGTCAGACCGGACCTTCGCCGCGACTGCACAATCATCTGGCTGTTGGATGACTGCGTCGCGGGACATTACAGACTTTCATCGCACCTGCTTCAATGCCCGGTATTGCGAACCCATCATGATGGGGGGGGCGCTATGCAAGCCGCAAGCCCACTGCTTCACGAATGACGGCGATACGCGCCATAAGTTCACGAAAATTCACGATCACATTTTCTGCTTTGCCCCTATGCGGTCGTTGTGCCTGCCAAACATCGTAGGCAGGTCTGAGTTCGGAGAGGTGAGAACTTCCGAGCAACGGGTCCAAAAAGGCCAACGCACCTAGTGCGGAAGATTGGTCAAAGTCCAAATCGACCCGTTGCAAATAATACTCCAGATACCGGATCAAGTACTTTTGGGCTGTTGCAGTCTCAAAAGAGGCCAAAGCTAAACAATAACCCGTACCGGCGTAGCAAACCTCACTTTTAAGTAGATGAGTCCCAATGATATCTTCAACTTCTTGGTGCTTGGAAATGGCGGCAAAATAGGCTCCTGCAATCCGTTGACGCCAGCCGAATTCTCCCAACATTTTCAAAAGTATCTCGTGCGTCAACTGTGGGAAGAGAGATTTATACGCTGCAAGTGTTTCTTCTTTGGTGCTCACCCCCCCAAGATATACCGGAACAACCCATTTTTTTATGAATTGTGCGTCGCAATCAGAGTCGTTTCTGTAGGATGCCATGCTCTCGAAGGGATGCTTATGCCTCACCGTCGCACCAGCCACATGTAGCAATAACTGTTTCTTCGATGCTTCGTCCAAATTATGTTCGCTCTCCATTAACCCGATGACTCAAAGTTTGAAATTGTGATGGTCGCCGGGACCTTAGCATAAAGCAGTGCTGAAGTCTCACGGGGTGGCTAAATAACCCTCGTTTTCTGATTGACCAGCAACTCTTCTGTATTGCCGCTGCCACAAACCTTCATCAAAATCAAATCCATCGGTAAAGTGATTTGTCTGCCCAGCGATAGCGGACATTGGTGCATTGCGCAGCATCGGTCGAAATGGGCTCAATGCCGCCATCGGAAGCAGTGTAGCATTTCTGGTCGCGATATCGAACCGCGCCTGCAATCGCCGCCCAAAGAAGACATCCAGCCGCTATCTGCGATGCTGCGGTCGCAGCCCACATTGCCGCCATTCGCTACGAGTGCATAATCGAAACGTTGGCGAACGGGTAATCGGCGGGACTTTTTGAACCTTCGCCGCGCAAGCACCAATGGCTGCTTTAGAAGCTGCGCCAAAGCAAAGCCAGAGCCGAGCATGTCGCTAGACCGAGCGCCCAAGGCCGGATTGCGCCGCGTTCAAACCGAACGGCCAGTGGTCTTGACGCCCAAAGCGCGACTGGTACGAGTGGCGCGAGAGTGGCCGCAAATGCGACTTGTGCAAGCGTGAGAACCCCAGCAATCGAAAGCGCGATGATCGCAACAAGCGTTCCAAACCCGTAGAATGCATTTTGCGTTGCCGCCGATCTGCGCGTTTCAACTTTGGAGTACAGTATTGCCATTGGGGGCGCACCGATGCCTGTCAGAGTGCCCATAATGCCACCCACCGCACCCGCAACAAACAGGGAGCCGGTGGTGATCGGAAACGAAAGCCCGAGCAGCGTTAATCCAACGGCGAACAGAACAATGAATCCCACAATGATCGCCAAGGCGTCTGTGCCAACAACAGCCGTGGCGATGTAGGCGGCAATACCTGCCCCCAGACTGCGCCCCGCAAAGCCCGGCGGCAGGTCTTTCCACTGCACCGAGCCGCGCGTGTTCAGCATAGCGCCTGACCCAATCACAAACCCGACGAGAAGCACCGTCCCTGGCACCCATTCTGGCGCAACAAGTGCCATGACGGGGGCCGCGAACATGCCGTATCCCGCCCCCGATAGACGCTGAACAAGGGTGCCAAAGAAGACCGTGACAGCGCAGATCATCCACGGTCCAAATTCGGGTAGGAGTGTTTCAGGCATTCTTGTGGGTCTCTCTTAGATTGGGTTCTTCGTCCGTGACGTCAGGCAAGCCCTCGTAATCAGGCGTCTTTCAAGTTGTACGGAATGGATCACACAACGAAAAATATGACTGTCATCACAGCTCCTATGGCAATGATGACACCGCGCAGAATGTCCATCCGGGTCATTTGGCGCGCAAAACATGATGTGACATATGCCCCGCATATGTTGGCAAGTGCCATGGGAATGGCTGCCTCCCATGCAATGAGGTCGGCGGTCATGAATGTGACAACGGATAGCGTGGATAGAATGGACGCGAGCAGGTTCTTTAGACCATTCATCCCATGAAGGTTGCGGTAGCCCTGTAGCGCAAGTGCGGCGAGCATGATGATGCCCAACCCGCCGTTGAAATAGCCCCCATATGTCGTGACCAACACAAGCACGGCGACGGCCATAGCTGTTGAGCGCGTTCCGATGGTGCCGCCCTCAGACAGCTTTTGAAGCCGGGGGGCAAATGCAAACAAGAGCGTCGCTATCAGCAATAGCCATGGAATAAGCACTAGAAACGCATCAGGCGATGTCACGATAAGAAGGACTGCACCCAAAATGCCGCCGATTGCTGCTAACATGATAATCGTTCCAAGGCGCAGGACGCCTTCGACGCGAATATCACGGCGATAGGCCCAAACACTTGCGATGTAACCCGGCACAGCCATCGTTGTTGCGGTCGCATTTGCGACAACCGGCGGTATCCCAATCCATATCAGAACAGGCAACGTAACGAAGGTTCCACCGCCCGCAATGGCGTTCAATGCACCACACAGAAACCCGGCAGAAACGATGACAACTAGCTCGACCAAATCAATTCCTTCGATCCCTTTCGAAAGCCTCTATCAGCCTGTTACATTGGTCTCAAAATTGGTCTGGATTTGTCATGCAGTATACAAAAGCGGCAACAGTGCTCGCCAAACTTAGGGAATTTGTGAGGACCGGCGAGTTGGCCGTCGGTGACAGGTTACCGCCTGAACGGGTCTTGGCGCAGCAGTTCTCATGCAGCCGTGAGACCTTGCGGCGTGCGATCCTTGTTTTGGAGCAAGAGAACGAGATTTGGCGTCATGTGGGCCAAGGAACATTCTATGGCCCAAGGCCCGCCACAGCACCGCTGAGGGAAAGCCTAACGGTTCAGGCCACATCCGTTCAGGAGTTGGTGCAGGCGCGATACCTGATCGAGCCAGTGGTGGCAGCGGAAGCCGCCCGCAGAGCGACCGCGCTTGATATTGCCAAGTTGGATGAGTGTATCGCAGTAGGGCGTGACGGCCCAGACAGGTTCGAATGTCAGAAAGCAGATGACATCTTTCACCAGACCATCGCAGCGGTCGCAAGAAATCCGATCCTGTCTTCGATCCTGGCCTTTCTTTCAGAAGCGAGGCGTCGATCGTCATGGCAGTCACAATGGGATCGCACGTATCGGCACGTTGGCATCGAAGAGTTCAAGGGGCAGCACAGTGACCAACATCAGCGCATCGTTGATGCAATTGAACGCCAAGACCCCAAAGCAGCAGAGGCCGAAATGCGTATCCATCTGGAAGCTATAATCGAGGCCCTTCAACTTGCGCCAGGATCACCGCAGTTCTCAAACTCAGGTTAGCGGTCATTCATACATCGGGCAGCATCAGGTAAAATGGGCTCATTTTCAGCTTTTGCTGCATCTCCGACTAACGGCTGGTTCCGGTTGGTGAACGAGACCAGCGGTGCTGTCCAGCCATTTGACCGGAGGTGTCCAACTTCATGACCGTCGCCACAAAAGCAGGCATCGGTGGATCCGCAGCAGGTTAGTTCTTTGTCCGCAACTTGCCAATTTAAGCTGTACGCAGCTGATGGCGCTAGTTCCCGAAGGCGAGAACCGCTGCGATAACTGAGGTCTTCGCGCTTCTCGCCTTCTTATGTCGCGACCGCATGGCAGCTCAAAACGGCAATCCCAATAAGACTGCGCGGCAGTGCTATTGGGAATACGTCGTTAGTAGCCTGGGATTATGCACGCATCTTTCAATTCAATCTTCGGAACATCACAAGAGAATGCTGCTGCAATCAAAACACGAGCCCAAAGCCATAGAGGTTGAAAGTGAAAATGACCCAAAGGACCAAGAGCGAGGATAGCAACAACAGCATTCGGCCAATATGTAACAGCCACGACCGCCCTTTCCCGAATGACAGCACTTGATGAATGCCCGACGCAAGGAAGAGCGCAACCGCAGCGAACGGGAACACGACCCGTAGCCCATTGATCAACCCGTCCAGCGCGCCACCTAGCAGTGTGACATCCGCAGAGGCCATTACTGCAAAGGCGACCCATCCAATGATCGACAGCACCACACCCCACGCGAACAATCCGGTCGAGCGGTAGACCAGCAGATGCCCTCTCTCCAAAGCGAGGGCCGCGCCGAATTTCCGACGCACGACCATGCGGGTCGGCCACAGAATAGCCTGTAACATGATCACGAACGCGGCAAGGCCCAGAAGCGGCAACAAAACGGCGCCATTTTTGGCCGCAGGGGCGGGCGTCAGCACCATGAACGGCGAAAAGATATCCGTGCTGATCCGGACAACGCGCCCATCAACCACATCAGCTGCGATGGTTTGACTGGAATACCTGTCTTGCCAAACGAAAGGTGCGACCTCGACCCAATCAAACGCCCCAATGCCAATGCTCTCGAACATCGGAAATGACAGCTTGCTTTCTGGCGTCATGCCGACTGGAATCTGACCCAGCAGGCCTGCAAAACTCAGGAAATTCGTGAAGGACCCGCGACTGGAAATGTAGTTTCCCGAAACAATCTCGATGTGCGCGCGGGCCGTTTCTGCATCCACACCCGGCTTGATCTCAACGGGGTTGGCTTCTGGTAAATAGCGGTCTGCGAAGCCTTCGAGCAGCAACTGGCGTATCGCAAAGCTCTCCCCGCCTTTACCAGTGCTGTTGAGCGAGATGTAAAGGCCAACGCCCTCTTCTGGGAAAATTGTCAGGTCGCTGTGAAAGCCTTGCGTGTCACCGCCATGACCAATGCCCCGGCGGCCGTTCATCCATCTTTCGGTGAACCCAAGTGCCATGCGGTTCAGGCCATCAATTCCCGGCGCGCGGTAGTCGTGCATCATCTGAGCTGTCTCGGGCCGCAAAAGGCCAAGTCCGTTGTTGAGATGCGCCACCATAAACCGTCCCATATCCGTCCCCGTGGCGGATAGGGACCCAGCGGGCGCGGCTGATATGATCTCAAAACTGCGTGGCGGCGTTTGCGCGTTTTGGTACCCTGGCGCCATCTGGTCCGCCAATGCGTCTGGCAAGGGTTGCGCGAAAGTGGCGTTATTCATGTCTAGTGGGGCAAAGATATTGTTGGCCACGTGGTCGTTAAACGGTGTTCCGCTGACGCGTTCGACGATGTACCCAGCGAGCGCCGATGCGTAATTCGAGTAGGCAGGTGTTGTACCCGGCGCAAAAACGCGCGCGGGAAGCGACTGCTTGACGTAGTCATCCAACGGCATGAGATCGGCGGTAAAGAGGTAGCGTATCGACTCTTCAAACCCGGCCGTATGAGTCATGATCTGGCGCAGCGTGATCGGTTGGCCGCGATACGGCGGAACCTCGAAATCGAGATAGGTGTTAATGTCCGTGTCCAGATTGAGGTTCCCCCGCTCGACCTGCTGCATCACAGCTGTCCACGTGAACAGCTTTGAAATTGAGCCCGGACGAAACAGAGTCTCCGATGGAGAAACCAGGCGACCGGCGGCCATGTCCGAAAGCCCATAACCCTGCTGGAAAACAATACCATCGCGATCAACGACCACCACAACGGCACCTGCAATGCTAGCTTGCGTTATGGCAAGAGGAATGGAGCCGTTCAGCCAAGCTTCGATATCATCAGCGTGAAAGCGCAGATCGGCGGCTGGCGAAATTGCTTGTGCACTTGACTGACGAGGCTGTGTATCTTGAGCAAAGGCTGTTTGGGTCGACAACGTCACACATACCATCAGCACCCAAATCATTACATGGCGAGCGACCAGACTCATGCTTGTCTCCTGTCATGCTTCGAAGCTGTTCTCAAAAGGTAGGAATTCAGACACATAAAACCAAGTATGGCTACATCATTGTTAGGGCATCACAATGATGTTTACCGAATTTGCTTAATTGCAATAGCGGACTTTCATACACAGCGCAGCATCCGTTACTTCGGGCTCTCCTGACGCCTTCGCCGCGCTCGTCACCAGTGGCTGGTTCGGGAAACACCACCGTTCGCTGCTCCATGCGCGAACCGGTACGGTGCAGGACAAAGTGTGAATTCGCTGTGGCTGCGCAGATGACTGCTTTCGGTTCCACATCTCTTAGGTTGACCGGTTTATACCCGAGATGTATCAGTCAATCATACCAATAGATTTCGCCGATACCGGCAACTTTCATGAACACTTTAGAACTGCACGCCTTGTTTCAGGCGGAAGAACGCGCTGTACAAAGGGCGCTCTTGGAACACGGTCTACTTGAAGCTAATCCGTCCCACACTCGCTTTGATCGCAAGCGCCTGGAGGAATTTCCGCCAATACTGCGAGATGTGTGTTCTCTTTCAGGTGAAGCGCTGAAGAATGCTCTCCGAGAACGCTTGGCTGCCGGTGAATATCTTGATGCGACGCCTGAACACTTCGGCGTTACTCCAATTCAAAGATGTTTCGGCGACGGAAAACTGGACGCTATGCGCATCCTATTAGGTGTCGGGGCGAAGACAAAATGGACAGCCGATCAGATTTCTATTGCGTTGGGCGAAGTGCCGTCTTCACCAGAGACAGGAAAAGCTGATCCGTTTCTCTTTGCCTGTCGTGTCGACAACTTGGAAGCGGCGCGCATGTATTATCCGAATTCCGATGCTAGCCATCATAAACACCCGGAGGCCGTCACTGAAGCAGTGACTGCGCGGGCCACAGATATTGTGGCATGGCTTTTAGAGGAAGGCTTTGACCCCAATGCAGTCGATGACATCAATTGGGGTGCGCTTGAACGAGCTGTTGACAACGAGGACATAGGAACAGCAGAAGTCTTGCTTGCTGCCGGTGCCGACCCGTTCGGATTTCCTGAAAAGGAATACACATCGCCCGTAGAAAAAGCGGTTTCAGAACAGATGCGCGCCCTGTTCGTTCGTTTTGGTGTCTACCCAGCGAAGTTTGAATATGACATAAACCCAGAGGGTGTGCGGCTGTCATTCTTGCCTGAAAAAGTGCTAACACGCGAAGAATTTGACTCAAGCCGGAGCAGACGGGCCGGACAGACAAACCCTGAACGGTTTCTCCCGAAATTCTGGTACGAGCAAATGAGAACAGGACGTTATTCAGCGCCGAAGGATATTGAACACGAGAAAGATCGTGCCGAACCAGTTTGGTCGTTCAATCGGTTCGGACGCAGCGTAACACCTCTTCCCGATGGGCGACTGTTGTTGATCGGGGGAGAACACGAAGATCATTACGATCCTGATTTTTGTATCTATGCTGATGTTACCGTCCTCGACGGCAAGGGAGGCGTAGATCATTTTATTTATCCCGATGACGTCTTCCCACCAACGGACTTCCACACCGCAACCCTGCATGGTGATCAAATTTGGCTGATCGGCTCTCTGAGCTATCCAGAACTGCGTCAAGAAGGTTTGACACAGGTTCTGAAATTAGACCTATCCGATTTCTCAATTCATCCTGTCGAGACATCAGGTGACGCTCCCGGATGGATAAGCAGGCATCGGGCTGTTTTGGATGCAGACAAAATTATTCTGACAGGTGGCAAGATTGATCTTGGCTATCGCGACAACGAACAAATGTATTTTTTGGACCTTAAGACCTTTTGCTGGAAAAAAGAAAGGTTGCGCAGGTAATAGCTGACTTTCGTGCCTCGTGCAGCATCCGGCAAAGTTGGCTCAAACCGGTCATTAGCCACGTTTTGCGTCAATGTCTGCTTCGAACTATTGAGGTCCCTGCCCCGTCACTCACGGCCCTTACCAGCCATTCATCGTGCCCACCGTCGCTGCATCGCAGCTTCCCCGAAGCAGACATTGACCAATGAACGCAGAATTTTCGCATGCTGGACTACTGCATCGCGGACCAAGCGTCGCTTAGCCTGTCAGGTTCCACACGATGTTATGATCCAATACATTGAAGTCAACGGTAACAGTATCGTCGCTGCTGTGAGGAGCTGAATTATCAAGTTTTTCTTGGACTTTTTAATCCCAACCGCAGCACGAAGAGCATCCTTGATGTCAAATTAATTATGCTTTGCAACAACATACGTCGTCACAATTGCGAGACACCAAAACAAAACCACTGGCCAAGATGTGGCATTCAGGCATTCCATAAGATGTTCCCAACGCATTCAGTTATTCTTAATATTCTCAGTATTTTCATAGGACATGCGAGTCATCAACCTGTCTAATTGGGCTGATTTTGTTGAAAAACTCTTCCTTGATTGGTGCATGAACTACTGATTCAATTCTTTCTGTAGGGAGGGATTGGCGATGTTGGGACCGAGGCAAGAGGCGCAAGCAGCGCTGTTCTACGAGTTTTCGCTGGAAGACCATGTTCCCCAAGATCACCTGTTGCGCTCGATTGATCGCTTCGTCGATCTGAGTAGTATTCGGACGCATCTTTCCGAACGAGTGGTTACCGCTGTGGGGCTCTGAGGGGCATCCTTCAAGTATCGTAGAAGACTACTCAAACCTCGAAGAATTCTTTGACTCGGATCCAAGTGTATGGGGGTTCTGGTCGAGGTGGTTCTCGGCAATTCACGACGGCAAGCCCTTGCCATGGGAATTGAGCCGTTTGATTGCTCTAGCGTTGTCCGATCAAGACTGGCAGTCGGGTGCTGAGCACGTTGCTCAGGAGGTTAAGAAGGTCGAGGCTCTATTCTCTGTTCGGCAGTCGTTGTCTGATTTGGCCAATGACCGTGCCGCGGTGATTGCAGAAAATCGTCATGGGATTGGCGGCAATAATCCACCGTTGGAGTTTGAGTTACCAGCTGCGGTGCAGAGTAGCCATACAATCATTTGGGCGGCGGTGGATGAGATTGCGCAGCAAGCCGAAGCAGAGGTACCCGACAAGTCGCTTCTGCAGGCAGCATTGGAGAAGCTGGATGCTGCTTTACGAACCTGTATCGTTTGGGCCGGACAAAAGGCTGACTTAGCGGTCGATACAACGATCAAGTGGGGCATCCCAGCAGCCGGAGGTTACTTCGTGCTAAATCCAAGTAAATTTCAGGCTTTGATTGAGGCGGCAAAGAATTGGATAGCAATCTTGCCTTGATTTGAGAGACAATTGATGGCTGAGAAACAAAGTGCCGAGTGCCTTTGCGTTGCTCAAGTCAGGCAAGCCGCCGTTCAGTTTCCAAATTCTTCTGCATCCTCAGACAGTGCGCTTGGGGACACATCCTGACCACTTGCCCGATCAGACTTGATCTGTGGCGCATTCTTGACCCATGCGGCCAGTTGAGCCCCTGTTTCGCCGTAGAACTTTGGGACGATCCGCTCGAGTTCAGAGACAAAGTTGGTCTGCTGGGTGAACTTCCCTCCGAGCCGTTCTGACAAGAAGATATGAAAGCCATGCGGAGTCAGATGCTCTTTGCCGTCGGTCGCTAGATCTGGATCGATCCTCAAATCCGCAACCGGATACTGGGTTGGTTCGCTCGCCCCGGGCCAGAGTAGGCGGATGAATAGCCCGTCAACGTTTTCTCCTTTCAACTGACGTAAAAGCCAGTTGACTCGAGCCTTCGTCGACTTCTTGTCTTCAGGCGCTTTGAGCGTCATTCCGACGTCCAGTGAGCGTCGTGCTAGGTCTGCTGATACACTGATGGGCGCAGCGGCGTCCGGGACCAACAAGGTGCACGATATACACTGGCTCTCCCGTAGCTGCGCCAGCTCATCCTTCTGGCGTCGCGCTGGGTCGCCAACGTGCTTGCGCGGCAATTTCTCCGTCACGACATTGCCCGTCATGCGGCTAAGGATCATCGACAGGTCACGGGTTTCTTGGTGCCAAGCTTCAAGAACAATCTGCGCAGGCAATGACTTGGCTGGGATTGCACCTCCGGAAGAGACGAGCTTATTGAGCTCGGTCCATTCTTTGGGCATTCGGTCAAAGCCTTTTACGCCTGCACTCTCGTGTGTCAGAAAACGACGCAATTCATTGAGTAAAACAAGCTGGTCGACGTCGGCGACCTGCTCGCCCGAGATCAGCAAGTCCGCTGTGGTGAGGATATGCATCCAAGACCAATGATAGACAGGCACCCTTGAGCGGCTTTTGCGGACATGCTCGACCGGGTGGCTGTCGGGGGACGTCGCAAATTGGTTTGAAAGGGTGATCACGCAATCGATGCCGTTCTCCTTGGCCAAGGCCCGATAGCGCTCGATTTGGTCGGCATCCAGTTCACTGTTGCCAACTTTAGCCTCGACCAGTGCCCGCCATTCGCGGCTACCGATCCGCACGACAATCAATCCGTCGGGGCGATCTTTGATCCCTGCACTCTGTTTGTGAAATACCACTTCGGTGTACGTGTCGACGGTTGCGCGAGCACCGACACGCTGGCCTACAGATGACAAGAGCCGAGCACCAAATTCATCAATCTTGCACAGACAAGCCAGAACGATCGAAGTGGTTCGTCCTTCCTTTGAGGTGGTAGACAGAACAGGGAACAGGCGAGCTGCCTCACCCTGCTTCAAGTAGTCAGGCAGCTGTTCGCTTCCCATTGAAAAATCCTTGCATACTAACAATGGATTAGAGTTGAGCAGAAACTCGGTCTGTCAGTCAACCCTTGCGTGTGCGGCGGAGGTCTCGTCTGTGTTGCACGCAATTGAAAGCTGCCCAACGTTCAGCTGCGGCAATCACCAGCGCAACGTCCGCTTCGACGGGCCGCGACGCAGCATCCAGATGGTCAGCCAAGGTCGCCTTTGGGCCGATATTGTTGAAAAACTCCGGTTTTCGTGAAAATGGGTGAAAAACTTACCCATAGAGGGCTTCTCCGAAAATTCGTCGAGGGGGTCGGCCCAAGACCAACGTTGGCAATGTCCGGCGCTCTCAGAGGCTCCACCGGGCAGTCGGCTTCAATTTGGCCGTCGCAACGGATTCTGGCAGAAAAACGCAGCTGTCAGATTTTCGAGTTTTTCAACAATATCGGCCGCAAGCTGTTGAGCAACTAGCGGAAATCAAAGGTTGGCGATTAATGCCCCCACCACCGCCTCGGGCGCATCTTCCTGAACGATGTGTGAAGCTGATTCAATTGGCGTGAAGCTCTTTGCCTCGATCAGTGCTGCCAGTTCCCTGCCACGAGAACTGGGGATGAAAGTATCCTTCATGCCCCATATCAGGTGAACTTCGAAATCAGTTTTCGTGTATAGCTTCTGCGCCTCTTCAATGTTGTAAAGGTTTGCCTGGGCGATTTGCCGGTAGAAAGCAGCTTTGCCGACCTCATCCGACCATGGCTTGAAATAGTGCTGGATAGACTCCTCGCGCAACGGATAGTGAGTTGCCGCCTGTATATAAGCACGGAACAGGGCCTCATGCGCATAGTCCGGCAATCCGGCAAAGGCAGCCTCATGCTTGGCAACATGTGCGTAGAATGGCGAACCAGATGGCAAGACAGCGACCGCGTTGATCAAATGCAGCTTTCCATACTCGATACCGTTCACGAAATGGCCGCGAAGCGCACAGAGGCCACCAAAATCATGACCAACGATCTGCGGGCGTTCAAGACGCCAATGTGTGATCAGCGCTTGCAGCAGGTCGCTTTGCACATTCTCAGACACATTCTGACCTTCGGCCCTTTCAGAAAGACCAGTGCCCAGCATGTCAAAGAAATACACCTTGTGAGTCTGGGCCAGCCACGGCGCGATCTTGCGCCAAGCTTGGGCGGACCACGGAAAGCCGTGAATGAGGACGATCGGGTCCCCTTCGCCAAGCGCGCCCCATGCAACCGATTGGCCATTAAACGAAAAGCTCTTGTCCAGCGTCAGCATCATGATCCCCATACAAGTTGACAAATAGCATATTTGCGATACAACTATGTTTATGACGAACCGTGAAGATCAAATCAAGGCATTGGCAAGCGAGTTGCGCATGGAAATTCTGCGTGTGCTTGACGACCCGGGCGAACATTTCAGCCATCAGGTATCAGCCGACCCGGTAGAATTGGGTGTCTGTGTGCATCTGCTCGCAAGCAAGTTTGGCGTCAGCCAACCGACAATGAGCCGTCACCTCGAGCTACTCAAACGTGCTGGTTTCCTAGTCGCAAAGCGGCAGCAGAAATGGACCTATTGCTCCCGCGATGAGAGCGCTCTCGCTGAGTATTCTGAGTGGCTAAGAGGGTCACTCAATATCAGAGCAGTATGATGTTGGAGCATTACAGTATCTTCGAGGAGGCCGATCGCGCACTTCTCCCGGATTTTGTACGACAGCCTGTCATGATTGATGGATCGCAGATCATGACGCTAAGCGCGGGTCGTGGGCCGGCCTTACTCATGCTGCACGGTGATCCCGAGACACATCTGTGTTGGCATCACTTAGCCCCCAGGCTGGTAGACCGATTTACCGTTGTGCTGACTGACATTCGCGGACGCGGAGAAAGTCACAAGCCCGGCTTTGCCGAAGGAAAAAATGCCTATTCCAAACGAGAAATGGCCACCGAGCAAGTCGCCGTGATGCGTGCGCTTGGCAATGAGAGGTTTTCACTCGTTGGGCATGACAGAGGCGCGCGCGTGGCCAGGCGCTTGACCTTAGATTATCCCGAAGCTGTTGCGCAGCTTGTCGTGATGGACATCGTCCCAGCGTTGGATCTCTATGAGCACTACAACGCCAAGATTGCCCAAGACTACTTCTATTTTTCGTTCCTGACACAAGATCACCCGATCCCAGATCGGTTGGTTCAAGCGGATCCGGAGGCGTTCCTGCATCTTATCCTGCAGGGCTTATCGGATAAAACGATAACTTATGATCCGCTGGCTCTTAAAGCCTATCTGGCCGCGAATGCCACCGATGAGGCAGCTGTGGCAATGTGTGAGTGCTTCCGCGCAGGGTATCACATTGATCAGGTTCATGACGCAGCCGATCGGGCAACAGGGCATAAAATCGCTTGCCCTACGCTGGTGATGTGGGGCGAACGCGGCGTAGTCGGGAAACACTTTGATGTCCGACGCATCTGGGAGGCATGGTGCGCCGACTTGAAACTTGCCCCAATGCCAAGCGGACATTTCATTCCAGAGGAAGCCCCAGAGGAAGCGTTGGCTGCATTGAACAGATTTCTGCGAGAGCCTAAAACCTGACATTAGGCGAACTGCGGAGTTGTCCCACATACTGTTGGTTCAGGCTCAAGGAAGCGAACGGTAGAAAGTGCAGCGCTGCCGTAATTTACTATCTGAAAATGCTGCACGGCGCATGAAAGGCAACAATACGAAAGCTGCAGCGCAGCACACTTGGTGGTGTGGACGGCCGGAACTGTGAATTCGCCAATCCCCTGATTTCGCAGTTGCAGCGAACGGCTGGTTCGATGGACCGCACCGCAGCATGCGAGCACCTGATCGAGTGACCGCTTTGGGCCGTAGTGTCGCCAACAGAAGCCAATTTAGTAGGTGCTACGTAGCATCCGAGGTTCGCACAGAGTCCTTATTGACTGATTTTTGCAGCGTCGCGAATGACGGCTCGGACGCCGCCATGGAGAAACAGTTGGCTACTGCTAGATACGATCTGTCAAGATGTCTGATGTCAGCGCCCACCAGACAGACTTAGTGGTTTGTCCAATCAAGAGTACTGGAGAGTGCTGAGGCAGTTTAAGACAGTGAGGGTGATTGACAGGGGCAAATGTCGTTAGACGATTGCGGAAAATGGAGTAGAAGGACCAAATCTATATCCCTTTCAGACTGCCGGAATCGATCAAAGCCAGCCAATGGGTCTTTAAATCACGTATGGCGGAAGACCAGCAAGGGCCAGCTTTAGCGCATCGCCCCAACCATTAGAGATAGAGTCGTAGATAGAGTCTCCTGCTTCAATACGCAAAGTGCGCTCTTCAGAAAAGCTGTCGTTCTCGTAGATCTGTAGGTCAAATGGCAGGCCAACAGATAGGTTCGACTTTACCGTAGAATCGAACGATACCAGCAAGAGCCGGACGGCATCTTCGAACGGCATATCCGGATCGAAAGCCCGAACCAGAATTGGCTTGCCGTATTTTGCTTCACCGATCTGAAAGAATGACGCATCATCGGTAACCTCAATAAAGTTACCTTCGGGATAGACCAAAAACACAGTGGGCCGCCCATCTTTGATCTGACCACCGACAATGACTGAAGCGCTGAATTGATCGGCCTTCATGGCCCCACCTGATGGTGCTGAATAGGCAATCACCTCTTTCAGCGTTGCACCGACAAGTCGCGCGACCTGAAACATGCTAGATTGGTGCAAGATGCTAGGGTCGCGGTCTTCCACGGCTTGTGAGCGTTCCTGCAACAGGCCGACCATCGCCTGCGTCGTGGCCAGATTACCAGCGGTCATGATCGTGATCGCCCGCTCTCCCGGAATCGTCCAGGTAAACATCTTGCGGGTTGTTGCGAAATTATCGATGCCTGCATTGGTCCGCGTGTCGGACATGAATACAAGGCCATGATTCAGGCGCATGCCCACGCAATAGGTCATTTTCGTCGTTCTTTCCTCAGCGCCCCGATATGGACTTACTGCTGCACCTGCAAAGACACAACCATCCGCGCTTGTCCGCTGCCCATACGTAATCCTGTCACTGGGGTTGCGTCTTGTGCGTCGCGTCCGATGGCGATGCGGATGTAGTTGGCATCTGGGCTGATCCCGTTTGATACGTCGAACCCGACCCAACCAAGGCCATCGATATGCGCCTCTGCCCAGCCGTGGCTCGCGTCCTGATCCTCGCGATCGGACATGTAAAGATAGCCACTTACGTAGCGGGCTGGTACGCCCAAATGGCGCGCGGCCGTGATAAAGATATGGCTATGATCCTGACAGACGCCCTTGCCAACCCTCATCGCGTCGTCTGCGGTAGTGGTCGTGTCGGTATATCCACCTTTGTAAGGTACGACCTCAAGGATGGCAGCGGATAAGGCATGCAGATCGGCCAGCATGTCGTTGCCGGTCACAATCTTGTCGGCGAGTGTGACGATACTCTCCGACCGTTCGGTTAGCGGCGTGGTCTGCAAAAAGTGCCACAAAGGCGCACGGCCATAGCTTTTGCCAAAAACGCCACCTTGATCTTTCACATCGACTTCACCCCGCGCTGTGATCATCAGCTTTTCGGTACCCGGCGCCGCGCTGACCAGATCTACGCTGTTGCCGTAGTGATCATTGTAACTTGTCTCAATTATGCCGCCGTCGATCAGGACATCCCAAGACGTTACATTTTGCAACGGCCCTGATTGCGGTCGCAAGCGCAACCGCTGCAAGGCGTAATGGACAGGTGTGTCAAAATGATATTCCGTCTTATGACTGATTTTGCGGATCATGTGATGTTAAACCTGAAATCTTGCTCGACCTGCTGTCCAACACGGGCCGCCTGATCAATTGCCTGAACGAGGAACTCGTGCAGTCCTTCATCAAAAATGCTTTCGATATCGCGGTCCTTTAACGTCGCATCCAGAGTTTTGACCAATTCCAGACTCGGCGATATCTCACCATACTCATCAGCCAGATAGGTCAGGTTTTCAGCAATCATCTTTGTGCAAAACGCCAATGATCGCGGCAAACGACGGTCGAGGATCAGGAAACGCGCTATGTTGATTGCATTGTAATCCCCGTCCTCTGCCCAACGGAACGACCGGTGCGCCGAGACGGACCGCAGGATCATCTCCCATTGCACATTGTCCATCCGGCTACCGACATAGGCGGTCGATGGCAGCAAGGTGTGATATTTCACATCAATAATCCGCGCCGTGCTGTCGGCTCGTTCGATGAACGTGCCCAGACGACAAAAGTCGAAGATGTCATTCCGCAGCATAGTATTGTAAAGCGCACCCTGCACCACCGCTGACTGCTGCCGGATAGATGAAAGAACCTCTGGCAATTCGGTTTCTTCCACGGGCATGGCCAGTCGCGCCTCAAGGACCATCCAGGTTTCATTTACTGCGCCCCAGACCTCTGAGGTGAGGGCGGTGCGTACCAGCCGCGCGTTGTCGCGCGCAGCCTTGATGATTGCTCTGACAGAGCTGGGATTTTCCAGATCGCGTAACAGAAAATCTGTCACCGTGGCGCTGTTGTAGGTGTCGTACTTCGTCTCGTACGCCTGTTGCTGCGCGGATGTGATGATGATCGATTGCCACTCCGCTTCCGGGTCGACAGAGCGCGTCAGCGCGATGCGAAATCCCGCCTCGATCAGCCGCGCAGTATTCTCAGCCCGCTCCAACCCGCGAAACATCCAATAAAGTCCACCTGCGGTCTTGCCCAGCATATCAGTCCTCCAGCACCCAAGTATCCTTGGTGCCGCCTCCCTGGCTGGAATTGACGACCAGACTGCCTTCGGTAAGGGCCACGCGGGTCAGACCACCAGGCACGATATTGATCTCATTGGGCGAGACAAGCGCGAAGGGCCGCAAATCCACATGGCGCGGGGCAAGCCCAGCCTCGGTAAAGATCGGCACGGTTGACAATGACAGCGTTGGTTGGGCGATATAGCCGCCCGGCTTGGCCTTCAGCTTGTCGGCAAATTCGGAGATTTCGGCCTTGGTCGCGGCGGGTCCGACCAGCATGCCGTATCCGCCAGAGCCGTGGACCTCTTTGACCACCAAATCCCCCAGATTATCCAGCACGTATTGCAGGCTTTCTTTTTCCGCACAGCGATGCGTCTGCACATTCTGCAAAATCGGTTTTTCACCGGTATAGAACTTCACGATATCAGGCATATAGCTGTAGATCGCCTTGTCGTCGGCGACGCCCGTTCCGGGCGCATTGGCGATCGTTATGTTGCCCGCTCGGTAGACATCCATAATCCCCGGCACGCCCAGCATTGAGTCCGGGTTGAACGTCATCGGATCAAGAAATTCGTCATCCACCCGGCGATAGAGTACATCAATTACCTTGTGCCCGCGCGTTGTCCGCATCGCGATCCGTCCGTCAACAATACGCAGATCGTGCCCTTCGACCAGTTCCACACCCATCTGATCGGCCAGAAAGCTGTGTTCATAATAAGCCGAGTTATGAATGCCCGGAGTTAACACGGCCACGCTTGGCTTACCCCGACAGCCCGGCGGTGCGGATGCCTCAAGCGAAGCGCGCAGGTTCTTCGGGTAATCACTAACCCGCTGCACTTTGATCTTGCTGAAAAGCTCAGGGAACATCTGCAGCATGGTTTCGCGGTTTTCCAGCATATAACTGACACCGGACGGCGTGCGCGCATTGTCTTCAAGAACGAAAAACTCGTCCTCGCCAGTGCGCACGATGTCGGTCCCGACGATATGGGTATAAACGCCGCCCGCCGGGGTGAAATCCATCATCTGTGGAATGAACGCTTCGTTTTTCGCAATCAGATCAATGGGCAGGATACCCGCGCGCAAAATCTCCTGCCGGTTATAGATATCGTGCAAAAATGCGTTGATCGCCCTCACCCGCTGCTCGACCCCGTGCGACAGCTTTGTCCATTCTCTTGCCGACAGAATACGCGGCACGATATCAAAGGGGATCAGTCGTTCTTCTGCATCTGACTGGCCATAGACGTTAAACGTGATTCCGGTCCGTCTGAAAAACGCCTCAGCCTCGCGCGATTTCTGCGCAAGGCGGTCACTGTCCTGTGTTTCGAACCAACGCCGATAAATATCGTAGCATGCGCGAGTTTTCTGCTCATGGCGCATTTCGTTGAAGTGCATGCAGCCTCCTATAATGCTCTGAGGCTAAAGAACCTTCGGAGATAAGCAAGCGAACTGTTCTTACGATCTTCGGCATTTCAATCAGTTGCTCAGAAAATCGGCACCTTAGCGACGAGCTTATGGCAAGCGGGAGGATCCCGTCACCTTCACAGCGAGCCAGCACTGTGATATTAACTTTGAGGTCTTGGCCCCTGTAAGCTGTGCTCCCACGCGCTCCGTAGTGACAGTCCGGCTTTGCACAACCAATGCTATCTCTATTTAGTTGCAATATCGCCCAAAAGCGGTACTCGGCGCATTCGCAAGAAATTAGCGCGTTGTCCGCATTTCACCAGTTCGTACGGAACGCAGCGAACGGCGACTTTTCCAAAATCGGCCATTCGTGACCAGCGCAGCTAAGGTTGGCCATGAGCCCAGAGTGCTGAATGCTGCGTGGTACCTGAACGGCAGCGGCGCGCTAAATGCGGACACTGCAAATTGCAAACTCGGATCAGTCTATACCGTTCGGACTGTCTAGTGTTCTCAGTGATAAGGCTGATCCGGTGTTGTGCCAGTGGCTAGAATTGCTGACCCTCGACCCTCTCTCAGCATGTCGATGGGGAGCTATCGTGTGTGGTAGATTTCAATCCGCCCCGGCTGCCCCGGCGTCGTCAGCCTTGCGGCACTGCATACATCAACCACGAGTAAAATGCCCGTTGTGGCGACAACTGACGCCCTGTACCCTGCCTTTATGTTGCGGTCACACAAGATTTAAGCTGATCGTTCAAAAGCCGTTTCTTGGGGAGCTTGCTCAAGGCATTTTGTTTCGCTGCGCTTTCGCAGACAGATATGCGCCTTAGTTTTATCTCGCCCCATTATATCTTTCGGAAGGCTCCACCGGGCCACACAAAATAGGATGACATTATGAACAGTACACTTGGACTAATCTGGTGGCTGACGAGTGTCACAGATATGACGTTGAATGATTGCCCCAACGGTTGCCTTGATACCGAAAGGCAAGACCCACAGATATTTTATCAGTTGGGACAACTGCAATCTGATGAATTTCAGAGCGCAAATGAGTTCTACCTTGGCTACGACAGCCACCGTCGACGCGGCCCCTTTCGCCCGACTTATGGTCTTTCGCTCACAAGCGATGGGGCTGCATGGTTCGGGATCGGCGGGAAATGGAGCAGCCAATACGTTTACGACACCCCATTGTTCATCGAAACCTCGCTGATGCCTGGTTTTTACAGGCAAGGTGATGGCGCTGATCTTGACGGAGTTCTGCAATTTCGAGCAGGACTTGGTATTGGCTATACGTTTGACAACGGCAGTAACCTGACGATCACCTACGATAGTATGTCCAATGCAGATTTTTTCGATGACAGCCCCAGCCGCGAAACGATTGCCATCCGTTGGACGACCAACTGGGAGGGAGAAAGCCTTCGTTCAAGAATGGGTTGGTGAGAGCGACACCTGAGAAAGGCAGCCCGGTCTTTCGACAGTCATGCGAGGCGCACTAGGTCGCTGTTACCAATCATCTCGGCAATCATTACCTTTCATGCAGACGCTGGCCGGCAACGCAGATGGTGGTCAATAGACTCATCCAATATTTTCTTTTGGCCGGCTTCTGCCATTGTCGGAGAACTCGCGAATGACGGACATGTCCCGCACATTACCCGTTTCCCAACGGTTCGATTATGCACTTGCAGCGAATGGCTGGTTCTACGGGCTGCGCCGCAGCATCTGGTATCTTCGGCGGACGGCGGCTTTGGGCCGTCCATGTCAGAGGCGAGTAACCCCACGAGCGAACATGCTGCGGCCGATCTAATGGCCGCGAAGAGCCCATTGTGTGAATTAGATTTTCTCGCTGCGCGTGCATGAAATATGGAGATTTCGGCAGTTGCACGAGCAACCACGCTGCTATGCGGTGGCAAAACCGGCCATTTAGAAAAGTTACCGCGACACCAGACCCGCAGACAAACATGTTGCGGGACATTGCTGTCGTTTGTTCAGTAATGGCCAATGCTGATTACCTGTTAAAGCTTATTCAAGCGTGTATGGGAAAGTTGTCCGTTCCTATTCAACAAGGTGGTTGGGATTTGGGCAAAGCATGAATTAATTTGTTTGAGACTACGTAAGACGCCCTGATGCTGATTGCTGGTTGCCACACTTTCTTCAACGCCATCCGACAGTCGTTGGAAATGCTTTTGCTGAAGTAGCTCCTCAAGTTCGCGGATGCGTGCCTTGCGCTCGATCAGATCAATCGCGGCGCCGAAATCCTGACCTTCGAGGACCGATAGGGCCGCTTCAATGTTGCCTGAAACATAGTCTGCGATTTCCATGATCTCTTGCTGGCCAGTTGGCGAAAAAGAGAGGCCTTGGGTGCCAAGCGTCTGGGCCGCAACCAGTAAATCGCCGGTGATCGTTGTTGCCGCAGCTTCAAGCCCGGATCCTATCCCAATCAGATCGGTCAGGTCTTGGTTGGTGTCGCCGCCAGTGTCGTGACGGCGAATCGCCGCGATGAAGAGTTTAATGTCATTGTGGCGGTGTTGCACTTTCTCTGCGGCATCCAGTACAGAAGTCGCACGCGTAGATTGCCATTGAAAGAGGAGTGAGATCGTTTCAGCGAGCATCCTATCGACCAACTGGCCCAACTGGGTCAATTCACGCCGGATACGTGGTGTCGCTTGTTCCGGTTTGTCCATAAAACTGACCGGGTCAGGAAGCCGATCAAGCGGGTTATGCGGCGCACTTGCAAACACACCCATCAGTTTTTCCCCAGTTTTGGTCAGCCAGAAGGCCTTGGGGAGGAACAGGATAAGAAGCGATATGTTGAAAACGACATGCAGGTTCAAGGCGGCCATGGCAACGTCGGCCCCAAACCACGACGCAGACAGAATTTCCAATTTGATCAACACAAGAGCAAAAATTGCACTGCCTCCGCGGGCCAGACAATTACCATAAACAATGATCTTGGCAGTCGGCGGGCTGTTTAGTGTAAGACCTAAGGCAATGAAACAACTTCCTAAATTGGCACCAAGTACGAGTGCGGCGACTGCATCGATCTGCAATAACCCCTGCGCTGCAAGCGAGACGACAATGAGAACGGTCGCCACGCTAGAATGGACCGCCCACGCCAGCAATGTGCCTATCATGAAAGCGGATATGAGATCAGTCCCGAGATATCCCAAAGCAAGTTCTACATTTGTGTTACCGACCAATGGGCGCGCCGCATCCTGAATCATTTGAAGCGATACGAAGATAAGTGCCAACCCGATAAGAATGCGCCCAATCTGCCGAATTTCGGCAACCGCACCGCGCAAAAAGAGGACAACGCCGGACAGCAGAAAAAGCGGCATTAGTGCAGACGTATTCAATGTAATCAGCTTGACCACGAGAGCCGAGCCGAGGTCAGCACCAAGCAAAACGGCCGTTCCGACCGTGGCCGAAAATGCATGCGATCCTGAAAACCCTGCGATAAGCGCCAGAACGGCGGTCGCGCTTTGCAATAAAAGAGCCGCGAAAATACCGGACGTTGCGGCCAGCCATCGCGATTTGGCCGACCCTATCATCCAAGTCCGCAACTGCCTGCCGAACGCCCGTTCGACCCCCGTGCGAACAAGTCGAACAGCCCAGACCAACAGGGCAGCTGCCGCCGCAAGCGACAGGATAAAGTTGAATAGACTGAAGTGTATCATAATTTGCGATATGCAGCTCGGTGAGAAGCTCCAAATGCGATGTTGGTCAGTTCAGCGAACGCCTGGGCCACGCCCGGTGCTGCGACAATAATATGGTTGCCGTCTACCCACCCGTTGTTACTTCCAAAATCTGACACGGTGCCGCCCGCTTCTGTGACAAGGATCAGGCCCGCTGCGACATCCCACGGCATCATCCAATCCTCCCAAAAGCCATCAACCCTGCCAACAGAACAATACGCGAGACCCAAAGCCCCCGATCCCAAAAACCGGTAAAGGCCACGGGCTGTCATCAGTTTTTGCAAGACATCGACATGGGTTTGCGTTTCAGAACGAAAGCTAAAGCTGACTCCCAAGAGCGCCTGATCAATCTGGCTGGTCTGCGCGACGCTTACTGGCACGCCATTCAGCAGTGTTCCCAAGCCGAGGACGGCAGAATACATCTCTTGAGCATTCGGATCGTAAATCACACCTGCTAAAGGGCGACCATCAAGAACAAGAGCCACCGAAAGACACCACAAAGGAATGCCGCGCACAAAATTACTTGTACCATCGATCGGGTCGATCACCCAAGACAAACCCTTCGCGCTGCCGCCGAACTCTTCCCCCAAAAATCCCGCCTTGGGCACCAATGTGCCAAGAGCGTCGATCAAGGCCAGTTCGGTCTCGCGATCAACCTCGGACACGAAATCCTGCGCGCCCTTCGTTTCGGTTACAAAGTCTTGTGCGCGAAACCGCACCAGTGCGGTCCCCCCTATTTCTTTGACGCAAGTTTCAATCTGTTCGCGAAATGCCTCAGTCAAAGTTTTTGATAGATCGAGTGTCATAGGAAATACTGCTTCTTTAAGGGCAAAAGGGCGGCGCCTTTTGCAGCGGGTTCACCGGTTGCCATACCTTTGACAAGGCTTGGTTTGGGCATCGAGCGGTCATAGCGCGCGGCTTCAGGGATCGAAATCCGTGCTATAAGAAGGTCGGCAAGTGCGGGTGGGATTTGGCCGCCAAAGACGATTGCCTCGGGATCAATGATGCCGTGCAACCCGATTACGATCCGACTGAGCTGGGGTAAGACCCTATCAATCCAGTCCTGAACGCCCGGCCAGTTGGGGTCGAACGTCGTGCGCAGTTCTTCTACGCCGTCGACAGTGACGCCATGCGCGCGAAGGTCGTTGATAAGGTATTGCAGCGCCGGTCGGCTTAACGCCTCTTCGCGTGTGGTGTAGATCGCTGAAAATTCGCCGGCGTTGCCGTGTGAGCCGGTGAAAGGAGAGCCGTTCAGGACAAGACCACCGCCAAATCCATAGTCGAAACCGAGATAGGCAAAGTTTAAGAATTTCTTGCCAATGCCGTCCAGCGCCTCACCAACAGCGCCTGCCGTTGCACTGTTTTCGACTTGGGTTTCAAGACCGAAGGTGGAGGTCAACTCTGGCCGCAGATCAATCAGCGACCAGTCTTCGAGGGGTTCAGGGGCATTGAATGCTCTGTTCGATCCAACGAAAAATCCGGGCATCGTGAAACCGAGGCCTGACAGGTCAGATATGGTTAGGTCCACATCCTTAAGCAATAAAGCCAGTTCGTGGCGGATCAGCGAGAGCGCCGCACGACGTTCACTCATGTCCAGCGTAAGCCTGCGTTCGAGCATCGTCCTGCAACTGAGGTCGGTGATGCAAAGTACGATAGAGTCGGTATTCGCAAGTATGCCAAGACCATAGGCACCAGCAGGGTTAAGCCCGATCAGAGGGCTAGGTTTGCCTGGACCCTTTCGGGGGGCTGCTGAGAGGACAAGTAGGTTTTGATCAATAAGCTGATCCACGAGGCGGTGGACAGATTGCTGGGTCAGGTTGACTTGATCGGTGATCGCTGACCGTGTTGTCTGCGTGCTTCGCCTTACAATATCAAGAATGGTTCTTTGGTTTTCACTTAAACTGACCATTGATGATTTTCCTTCATTTTATAGCTTTAAGGGTCTGTTTGCGAGCCGCTCTCTGATCTGCGCCCGAGAAAACACTTGCCGTCATAATTATTACACATTAAGTGTTTAATCAAATACACACAAGGTGTATAAATACGAAGCTGTAGTTTCATTACTGCAGATGGGGGGGAAATGCCTGATCTGGATATCCGGAACGTAGAAATGCGATTTGGCGGTTTTTGTGCTTTGAGTGATGTGAGTCTGTCGGTTTCTTCGGGTAAGTTCATTACCCTCTTGGGCCCTTCGGGCTGTGGCAAAACCACTTTACTCAACATCATCGCAGGTTTCTTGCACCCGACGCAGGGCAGCGTTCTGATCAACGGGAAAGGTGTAACGTCTTTGCGGCCAGAAAATCGCGATACGGCGATGTGTTTTCAATCCTACGCCCTGTTTCCGCATCTCAATGTACATGACAATGTTGCTTTTGGCCCAAGGCAAAAGCGGGTTGCGCGCGCAGAGACACAAAGCAGGGTGTCGACCCTTCTGTCCCAGATGGGGCTGGACCTTCATTCCACGAAACTTCCAAACGCACTGTCGGGCGGGCAACAGCAACGCGTGGCACTCGCACGTGCTTTGGCGGTCGAACCAGGCTTAGTGCTATTTGATGAGCCTTTGTCCAACCTTGATGCAAAGTTGCGGGATCAGGTGCGCAGCGAAATCCGCAGCCTGCAAAGAGAGCTGGGATTCACCGCTGTTTATGTAACCCATGATCAAGCTGAAGCGCTTGCCATGTCTGATGAGGTATTCTTGCTGAATGGCGGGCGTATTGTGCAATCAGGCAAACCCCGCGACATCTACTTCAAACCTAAAACCCGGTTCGTCGCCGACTTTATTGGCGCAGCAAATCTTCATAGCGGCCCGATCAATTCCGGCGCGATGACCACACCGTTTGGGCCGTTGTCGGTCGATAGCCCCAATTTATCTATGTCTACGGTGTGCTGGAGGCCCGAATCCGCAGCTTTGGGAGGACCACTTAGCGGTGTTGTGTCGTCCGCAGCATTCCAAGGCAGCTATCTGGATGTTTTCCTAACAAAAGACGGCGAAACAATCCGCTTACAGATTTCAGGCGATCAACATCTGGAAGTCGGTCAGACTGTTTCATTTGGTGTCCCACGTGACCGGGTTGTGATCATTGAGGACACAGACACGGGGCAGGCAAATGCCTAACGGGCTTCGCATTATACTGCTGCTCACACCGGGGCTTGGCTTGGTGATGACCCTCATGATCTGGGTGCTGTACCGCGCGTTTGCCCAGTCGTTCGGACTTTATAATTTCAATGGTGATGACCTGCTGACCTTATCCCATTGGCAAGGCATGTTCCAAAATCGCCGTTATTGGAATGCGCTGGAATGGTCGGGCTACATCGCGGTGGTTTCGGCAACATTGGCAGTTGCGGTCGCCTATCCGTTAGTAATTTGGCTCAGGCGGCCGTTCAAAGGGTCTTTCTTGTTGTCCGCACTAATCAAGGCCCCTTACTTCGTGCCGGGTTTGGTCGCGGCTTTCCTTTTGATCAACGTGATTTCTTACCACGGTTTTGTTAACGAATTCCTGATCTGGATCGGCGTCTGGGATCAGCCAGTGCGGATGCAAAATGACAAAAACGGCTACGCGATCATAGGACTTCAGGTCTGGAAGCAGCTTCCGCTTGCGTTCCTCCTGTTGTCGGGCGCGGTCGCCGCAATCCCAGACAATGTTTTGCATGCAGCTCAGGACCTTGGAGCTGGGACTTGGGACAGGTTCCGCAAGGTGGTTTTGCCGATGACAGTGACCGCGATGCAGGCCTCTCTCATTTTGATTTTCATCGGAGCTGCGGGCGATTTCACATTTCAGGCAGTCGCAGGGCCGACCCGCGAAAACTCGCTCGCGACCTTGATGGTGACCTATCAGGGCGCGAGCTATTCCGATTGGAACGGAGCTGCAGTTATCGGTGTCACGTTGATGGTTTTATCGCTTCTGGGGTCGATTGTTTTCGCGGCTTTGGTCCAGATCGTAGCCAAATTGATGGAGCGCGTATGATGTCCCTGCCGCGCCTCAATACAATCCTTGCCACATGTTTGATCACGACGCTGGTGCTTTGGATTGTGATTCCGTTTGCGATGGCGTTGATGTGGTCAATGGTCGATCCCGGCACGTCATGGAGCTATCCAGACATCCTGCCGCCTGCCTTGTCGTTCGAGCGTTGGCGGATCATGTGGGAAACCTCGTCGCTCAAGACTGCGATGTTCAATTCCTATTCGCTGGCACCCGTTGCGGGCATGATTGCCATCATTCTTGGTGCCCCAACCGCATACGCGTTCGGCAGGCTAACGTTTCCTGGCAAAGGCATCGCGCAAATTTTAATGCTGACCCCGATCGTCCTGCCCGGGTTTGTGACAGCGGTCTTTTTCGCCTCAATCCTTGTGTCGCTGGGATTCCATTCGCGTTATTTCGCCATTCTGCTGGGCCATGTTGTTTTGTTTATGCCCTATGCAGTGCGCATTCTGTCAGTGTCATTTTCACAAGTGAATAATGAGGTCGTCAACGCAGCCCGTGATCTAGGCGCATCACCTTTTGGTGTATTTCGGGCGGCATACTGGCCAGCAATAAAGCCCGGGCTGTTCGCGGCGTACCTTATTGTTTTCATTCTATCAATCGAAGAATTCGCCTTGGCGTTTGTGATCGGGTCTCCGACTTTCACCACGGTTCCGACCATTCTTTATTCTTATCTCGGCTACGACTTTATCCGGCCCAATGCCGCTGTTGTCGCCATCGTTCTTGTCGTTCCCAACGTGCTCTTGCTGATCGTCTTGGAGCGACTAATGCAATCCGCCAATCCCGCCAATGTTTCTGGGAAAGGTTGATGACTTTTCGCAATTAATAGGAGGATACAATGTTGCGTAAACTTATTATGTCGACCGCTCTTTTAGGGCTGACCAGTTCTGCGGTGCTTGCCGATGATGTACTGCTTTCAATGTCATGGGAGGACATCGTCGCACAGGCCAAAGAAGAAGGTAGCGTCACTTGGTATCAATGGTATTTCGAACCGGAATTCCGGGTTGTTGTCGAAGCATTCGAGGCCGAGTACGGTATCGAAGTGTCCATCCCCGACGTCAGCTCGGTCGATGATGCAATCAACAAGATGATGGCAGAGCAAGACCTTGAGACCGGCGATATCGATTTGATGTCCTTTAATGGCTCTTCTGGTTTGCGCCTGACACCTTCTGATCTGTTGACGGGGCCGATCCAACCAATCCTGCCCGAAGGCGAAAGCCTTGAGACCTTCGTCGAAGGTGCCGATTGGGAAGAATATGCGGTTCAGTTCTGGGGTAACCAGACTTGTCTGGCTTATGATCCTGACCGCCTTTCTGCCGATGATTTGCCTGATACTTTTGTGGAATTCGAAGCATGGATTGCAGAAAACCCTGGTCAGCTTGGTTTTAACTTTGAAAACGGGGGCTCTGGACCGTCGCTGATCCACAATATTGCGCGCGGCATCCTTGGCGTTGCGCAAGCCGATACTTTGGCCGAAACGCCGGATCTCCAGCCAGTCTATGATTGGTTCATTGAGAACGAGGATAACTACATTCTGACAGCATCAAATGCCGATAGCTTGTCGCGCTTCAACTCGGGCGAATTCATCATGATCGCCACGTGGGAAGACTTCATTGCCGGCAATATCAACCGTGGTGAGGTGTCAGACCGCTTTGAGTGCTATGTTCCGGAATTCGGCCTGAACGGCGGCGGAAACGTCGTTGGTGTCGCAAAGAATGCTGCAAACCCTGCCGCTGCGTTGGTGCTTGCATCTTGGTTAACATCTGCAGAGACACAGACGATGTTCAACACGGACTTCGGCACATCGACCGCTAACGGTCAAGCTGACAGTTCGGCAGCGTTGGTTCCTGACGAAGATCGGGCCAACAAAACTGTTTGGGGCGATCCGCTTCCGGATACAGACGTTGTTCCCGCGGTTATCGAAAACGTCTTTCAGCGCTAGAACCCAGTAGCTGGCGCGCTGCCTCCCCAGTGTTCCAGCGTCTCGCGGAGAGGGCCACCGATTGGCCCTCTCCGCAATTATGATTTCCACATGCCGCGCAAATGGCAACATCAAGAGGCTGATTTTTTGGATAGCACCTTAACTATTGATCCAAGTGTTTCTGACGCGATAGCAAAAATGCATGACGTGCCGTGGGTGGTTTCTCACCGCGGTGAGTGGCACAGTTTACCCGAAAATTCTATCGAAGCAGCCCTGCACGCATTCCAGATAGGTGCTGATATGGTTGAAATCGATGTACAGTGCATCGCCGACAACACCTTGGTCGTCATTCACGATGATACGCTCGACCGGACTACAAATGCGCGCGGTCCTGTAAAAGATTTGACAGCCACTGAGTTGGCGCAGACGCGCTTGCGTGCATCCGACGGCGAACGCGACAGTTCGCTCACAGACATCCGTCTGCCGCGCCTAGCTGAAATGCTGGAAGAGCTGCGGGGAAAGTGCATGATCAATCTCGATACAAAGCTCCGCGAAGAGCTTGATGACGCCTGCGACCTCGTTGTTGATCTAAAAATGGAAGATCAAGTCCTTATGAAGATGCTTATTAACCCAAGTGCAGACGGGTCGGAGTTTCTGAACTGTTCTTGGTTTGGTAAGGTGCCCTTCATGCCAGTCATCCTTGATGCGCCGCGTGGGCAGCTGGCGCAAATCGCAAGTCGCGTGGTTGGAACACTCAAATCTCCAATTGTGGAGGTCCAGTTTCAAACTCTTGAGGATTTGGAGGCATTGAGTGCGCAGATGGCGGCCAGCGGCACGCAAATATGGACCAACACATTAGACCCCGTTCATAGCCTCAACCTTTCTGACAGCAACGCGATGAGCGATCCCGAACTTGTCTGGGGTGCGCTTCTGGATGCGGGTGTCCGTGCGATCCAGACCGATCAAAGCGAAAGCCTACGCAAATATCTGGAGCGACGTTTGACGAAATAATTACAGACGGCCTCGAATAGATATGTTGCTGGCTTCTGACCATAGGTATATTCACTACGGTCGCGTCGTGTTGAAATCAGCTATTCAACGGATCATCCGCAACAACAGCTATGTTCACGTCTCGCTGTTTGGAGCGCACCGCAACGAAGGGTTAGTTTGAGATCCGCCAAGATCGGACCGTTTGAACAACCGGTTTGATGAAATTTGCCGCACTGCAAAATGATTGGCGCTACAAATGCGAATGTTTTCCATAGTAGCAATTGCTGCACCTGCACATGTCTGGTTTGTCCGGAGGCTGTGTGAAAACTCAAAATCCAGCGCAGGCCTAAGAAAAATATTCTGGTTGTAACTACTTGGCTTCGCGACATTAGAATAGCGTTCTTGCAAACCCTGCTAGCGCGAACTACGTTCGCCCAAGTTTCACCGGCGGTGAGTTTTCACACAACCTCTCCGCACTGTGTGAATTCGCCCAACCCCAAAGTTCGCGCTTGCGGCGAAAGTCGGCAATGCAGGCTGCGACCGCAGCATCTTAGATAGGTGGTGAATGTCTCTTAAGGGCCGTCCGTGAAATGGACGGACGGATCAGTCGGGCGACATGCTGCGGTCGATCTAATGACCGTAGCGAGCCCAAATCGACAAAATGCTGCAATGCATCGAGCTTCCGGTGTCTTGGAAAATGGAACGAAACCGGGTATATTCTTTCTGCCGGAAACGTTCATAAAACCCTTGCAAAAATGGGGTATCCACACACGACCCCAACCTCTGTTGCTGATGAGCTTTCCAGAATGGAAAGCACTTTGTTTTCGTGGCCTGGCTTTGTGTGTGGATATCTTAGGAGACTACAAGCATGCGTTTTCTTCGTTCCATCTTTCCTATCGCCATCGCCTTCATAGCATCCCCGTCAATGGCCGACGATCTTGTCCTTCCCTTTTCTTTTGACAGGCACCAAACTCCAATGGTCGAGCTTGATCTGAGCGGAACGACATACACACTGAGGCTCGATACTGGATCGGCAGAGGGGTTACATTTAACCAAGGAAACGCTCAGCCGGATACCGGAAATACGCTTCACGGGCGGGACCATCCGATCCATCGATTTAGCTGGTGAGGTTCGCGAAAATGCCCGCTTTGTCATTGATGAACTGTCGGTCAGCGGACGGGCTTTCCAAAACATCGGCGGCATCGAGTTTTCTCCTTGGGGAGTCAGCGTTCGTGACGGTTCCAGCCTGCCAACGTCTCAAGTGCTCGGTCTCGGATTCTTTAAGGGTGAAAGAATTCTGATCGACTACGCAGCGAGGACGCTGACCATTTTTGATCAGAATCGTTACCTTGACCCAAGCCCAGAAGAGGGATGGGTGGAATTACCCTTCAATGTGACCGACGATGGGCCCATTCTTGACGTAGAGATTGCTGGTGAATCACATCACATGTCCCTCGACAGCGGCGCTACTCTTTCCATGGTAATAGCAGCACGCATTACAGACCAAAGCGCCGCTCTGCCGTGTGAAGCCATTTTCCCTGATGGACTGGGACCAGAGGATTGTCGGCTGATCCCGGTTACGACTAAGTATGAAGGTAAATATCAAACCGTTTATGCATACATGCTCGAAGAAGACCCATTTCAGGGGAGAGACTTCGATGATGCCTTCGCTGGCCTTCTCGGTGGTGACTTCCTGGCAAACTATGCCGTGCTCATAGATTTCGCCGATGAACAGCTTTACGTGCGGCCGATAACGCAATCGGCCTCGGAATAGTAATATTTAAACATGCGTAGGCATTCTCGAAGCAGCCGTTCGAGCTGAACGCAACGAAATGGTGCTTGGTCCAGCACAGCCGACATCGATCGCCCCATTCTGAAGGTGGGCTTTTGAACACGGCATGGAAAAACTTGTCGAACTCAGAGGCTCATTAATTGAAAATGCTAAGTCTTTGATTTCGCTACAACCACAGTCTCAACATTAAAGAACTCCGACAGCATATGTCGGAACTCGTTAATAGTGGGACTGAATTAATGGGACTGATCGACTTTCTTTTCGTTCGCGCGTCAGCCCCGGCTACGGGACATGTGGCGAAAGTGGGACTGAGGTTCGCCCTTTCAGAGCCGAAAAACAGAAAGAACGCTCTGAACTCAACATCCCGAGGTAGCGGTGAACGCCTGTACCACACAGGGCAGCCTGTCACTTAAAGCGTCCAGCCCCCGTCAATTTTCAACTCGGCACCTGTTACGAAAGCTGACTCGTCCGATGCGAGGTAGGCGGCCAAGGCGCCGATCTCATCTGCCCGCGCGACCCGGCCCATAGGCTGACGCGCGACGAAGGCCTCGTGGGCGGCTTCAAAGCTGCCCATGTCTTTGCCCAATGCCTCAACCCGATCGCGCCATGATGGGCTTTCGACGGTGCCTGGGCATATTGCATTGCATCTGACGCCTTCAGCGGCAAAATCGGCAGCAACAGCCTTGGTTAGCCCGATCACAGCGGCCTTCGTTGCACCATAGACATAGCGATTGGGCGCACCTTTCAAAGACGAGGCGCCTGACGACATGTTGATGATGCTGGCCCCGGGTTGATCAATCTCAACCCGTCGCCCGCGCATGCCGGGTAGAAAGGAACGGATCATCCGGTGCATGGATTTCACGTTAAGATCAAAGGAAAAATCCCAATCCTCGTCCGATGTCTCAAGCACAGTGCCGTGATGAACAAATCCGGCGATATTGCAAAGCGTATCAATGCGTCCAACGTCGGCCGCATAGGTTTCGACCGCCGCACCATCCGTTACATCAAGTGCGCGTACGTCGGCGAAGCCGGGATTTGTCAGCAGGTCTGCTTTCAGATCACTGGCAAAGACTGTTGCCCCTTCGGCAACGAATTGGTCGGCGATTGCCTTGCCGATACCCTGACCCGCTGCGGTGACAACCGCGATATTTCCGTCTAAACGTCCCATTGTCCCGCCACCATTTTTTGTTGCTGTTGACCAACCCCTGTGATCACATCGCGTGGTTCAATAAAGGCTTGAGGGCTTTGACCTCGCCATGTCCGAGAAGGCGCCCCGGTCAAGGTCATATCGCCGACATGCGGCGATATAAACTGGCTGAAGAAAAAATTCAGGTAAGGCACTTTGTTATCCTTTAGTAAGTTGCGCGACCGCCGGACAAGTCAAAGGCGGCTCCAGTGGTAAAGCTGTTGTCGGTCGAACAAAGCCAGCCAATCATTTTGGCTGCTTCATCGACTTGAAGAAAACGACCGCGTGGAATTTTGGACAGCATGTAGTCGATATGCTCTTGGCTCATCTGGTCGAAGATGCGGGTTTTTGCGGCAGCAGGCGTCACGCAGTTGATCGAGATATCCATATGTGCGCATTCCTTGCCCGCAGATTTAGTTAACCCAATCACCCCGGCCTTTGAGGCCGAATAGGCGCTGGCATTTGGGTTACCTTCCTTGCCGGCCACCGATGCGATCAGGACAATCCGTCCAAAACCGCGCGCTTTCATCCCCGGCAAAACAGCCCGCAAAACGTGAAAGGACCCTGTCATATTCACGTTCAGGATCTGGTTCCAGTTCTCCAGCGGGTAATCTTCAATCACCGCATTTGGCCCTGCAATTCCCGCGGAGTTCACGACTTGGCTTATCGGTCCTAATGCATTTTCGGTGGCGGTGACCGCCTTTTCGACACTGTCCCAATCCGCAATATCGACGACCGTCGTAAAGGTCGCTGACCCCAAGTCCGCCCTTGCAGCGTCAAGTGCTTCAGGGTCAGTGTCCCAAAGTGCCACCTTGCTTCCCAAAGCCGCCAGGTGCTGGGCGCAGGCCAATCCAATACCGCGCGCGCCACCTGTGATAACTGCTACGTGCTCCATCAACCAAGTGCCGCAATAACGGCGTCCGTGTTTGTAACCGTCGCCACGTTCTGCATTGCAAAATTGATTGAGGCGCGATGCCAATCATCATTCATGGTCGAACAGCTATCTTCGGGGACGATCATATGAAAGCCCTTGTCGGCACCCGTGCGGGCGGTGTGTTCGACACTCATATTCGTCCATGACCCGCAATTGATGATCGTATCGCGTCTGCCGTGGTGGAGATAAGATTCCAGACGCGAGGTTTCCCATGCGCTCATCGACATCTTTTCGACGATTAGATCCTCACCTTGTGGCTCCAGTCCCGCAGCGGGCTCAACGCCCCAGGTGCCCCGCACGAGGGCATTTTCGTTTTTCAGGCCCTGCATCAAAGCCGCATGTTGGGCAAGATGTGGGTGGCCCGGTTCGCAGACCATCCAGACATGGATAACCATCACCCCTTTGGCGCGGGCTGCGGTTGCGAGCCGCTTGGCATTGGCCACCACATTCTGGGTTCGCGCGTGCAGCGGGCTACCGGTTTCCGCAAAGGCGCCGCCGTCGATCATGACATCGTTCTGCAAATCCTGAAGGATCAAGGCCGTTCGGGCACCGTCAATTCGCCCGATACGCTCGGTGATTTGCAAAATATGCGCTGGTGCGGCGATCGGCTTTGGGGCCGCCATCGGCTCTGCGGCTGATGCCTTGGGGGTCATGAAAGCCTCTGATCTGCCCCGGGTCTTTGTGCGCACGGAATAGACAGAGGTCTCTGCGCAGATATAAAGCGTCCCCCAATCCTTGTCGCCCCAATGCAGGTTTGCGGCCATTTCAGGAAGGATGATCTCGCCCAGCTTCATGCCGTGGAAGTCATAAATCCAAATGCCGCCGGGGGCGGTCACATAGATATTGCCGTGCTCATCAGATTTCATGCCGTCCGGCACACCCTTGCGCAGCGGTTCTTTGATTCCGCTAGCAAACACACGGGCATTGCGCAGCATTCCGTCATCACCCACATCAAACATACGGATATTGGCCTGTTCGGTGTCGTTCACCCACATGAACTTTTCGCATGGGCTGAGGCAAAGTCCATTGGGCTGGGTAAACATGTAACGATCCGAGACCAGGACCGGCTCTTGACCGGGTTGGTGGCCGGGTGGAAGCATGTAAACACCCTGAAAACCCATCTGTGTGGGGCGCGGCACGCCAAAGCCTTCCAGACGGCCATAGGTGGGATCAGTAAAAAAGATCGCACCATCGCGGCGAACGATGATATCGTTGGGAGAATTCAGTTCTCTGCCCTCAAAATGGGTGGCAAGAACCTCGCGGGTTCCATCCCGCCTGATGCGGACCACCGATGAGGTGCTGTGTTCGCAAATCAAGAGGTTTAGATCAGCATCATACGTCATGCCGTTGCCTTTGTTGGACGGCTTGGCAATCTCGCTGACGCCTTTTCCGGGCACGAACTTGCGTCGCGTATCGCCGGGCATGTCCGAGAAGATCAGGGTCTGATCAACAGGGTGCCACAACGGCCCCTCGGTAAAGATATATCCGGTACCGATCTGGCGCACCGGTTCAAATTCTTCGATCAGCGTTTGAAAGCTGGGATCAGTTGCAACATGGCCCATCAGAAAGTCCACCCATTGTTGTTCAGTGATGACCGCCTTGCCCTCCGGGAGACAAGGGCAAGGCGCCGTGTGGAAAAGGCCCCTAAAGCGGGAACCATTCCCGTTTCGGAAGCGTCTCGGTCATCGGACCGGGCACCTGCATTCCCAGACGCCCTACAACCTGCGCATGTTCAATCTTTGCCGGTTTGTCATGAATTGGCAGAAGGAAACTATAGTTCTGCAACAGCTTCTTGATAGCGCCTTTTTCTTCCCGCTTGGTCTGGCTGTGGTTGCCAGTCACGCGCGGCTCCATCCAGTTATTGGTCATGACATGGTTTACGATCTGGTCATTGAAGTCATAGATCACGTCGCCGCAAATACAGGCGAGGCCTTCGGCCGTTTCCACGACCACATTCATTGATCCTTCGGTATGTGCACCCGCTGCCTCGCACCAAACGCCCGGAATAATCTCTTCCGCGCCGGTGATATCAAGATCAAGAAAACGGATCGCTTCTGGTTCGTAAATCCGGTCAACAAGGTGCTTGATGTCCGGTTTTGGGTATTGCGGATACATGATACCAGAGACCGAGAACTCCATCTCGCGGCGGTTTAGACAGACCGTTGTATTCATGGGGAACAGATCGTCCTTGCCTGCGTGGTCAATATGCAGGTGAGTATGCAGAATATAGCGGATATCACCCAACTTCAGCCCATGTTTGGCAAGCTGGTTCTCGATCATGTTGTCGTGGAACTGAAGGCCGCGCATACCAAGGCTTTCCATGATGGCGTTGTCCCGATAACCGGTATCCACCAGCACAGGGTATTGACCACCCGTGATCAGAAAGCCGTACACCGGAACACGCCGGGTTCGCCCGCATTCATGTCCCAGAACCAGAAACGATGTTTCCAGTTCGATATCGCCGTAATCCAGCACATGAATTTGAAGTGCCATTGAAGTTACTCCCTTAAGTTAAAATCTCAGCCGGTAAACCCGGGCTGCGGTTTCGTTGAAGACGGTTGAATGATGCTTCTTCGGCACGGCATCCTGATGTGCCGAAAAGAGTTTCGCGTATGAGGTCCAAAGCTTTTCAATTGGATAGTTGGAACCAAAAAGGCAGCGTTCCGCTCCGAAAAGTTTCAATGCGACATCCACCTGATCCTTGATATGTTTGGGATCGTTTTTGTGGATGAAGGTCCCCAGACCAGACAGCTTGCAAACCACGTTGGGGCACTCTGCGAGAGCTTTCATTCCTGCCATCCACGCAGCCCGACCCTTTTTGCTGCGGTCTTCCAGCATCCCTGCATGTTGCAGAATGAATGTGACCTCTTGGCAGGCCTTGGCCAACGCGACGGCACCCTTCATCTGGCCCGCAAAGACCTGCAAATCAAAGCTGAACCCGTAATCGGCCAGACTGGCGACATTGGCTTGCACCGTAGTATCTGTGCACAAATCAGGATGCGGGGCGAAGCGGTAAAGCGGGTTTTCATGCCAGTGGAACTGGTGCCTTATGCCGACAACGCCGGAAATATCGGACAATGCTTTCAGCTTTTGCGCACAGTCGCGGCGGGTCATGTCCGCAAAGGCCACAGTGGCCATGGGCCACCCGGTCCGATCCGCTTCGGCCTGCACCCATCGGGCCTCATCCAGCGCCCAATTTGGTGCCCAGTTGGCTTGCACATAAACGGAACCGGTGATGCCTGTTCCTTTGAGATCTTTGCGATATTCCTCGATCATGTAATCGCGCTTGATCGACTCATATGGTCCGAAGATGCGCGGTTGTTCTGGGCCCAAAAGCCACGGCAGGTCAGCCTGCCGCCAGATATGATGATGCGCGTCAATCATGCCGCCCTCGCGATATTGAGAACATGCGAACAGATGCCGTTGACACTGGACCCGTCTGCCAGATCATCCAGCCACGGCAGAATGCCGGAAAGCGCCGCTGTCTTGGGTTCGAAGTCCGGATCAGCGGCCAGGGGGGTCAACCAATGCAAGCGCCAGGCCAGTCGGCTGAGCCGCGCGCTGGCTGCGATCATGGCGCCCGGATCATCGCGTTCCAGACCATCTGAAAGCACAATAACCAAGGCACCACGGGCAAAGCCCGCATAGCGCGGCACGGATAGAAATGCGTGCAGGCCCTCGCCGATGCGGGTCCCGCCATCAAGATCACTGACCGATTGCGCGACACGGGTCAGGGCGGCGGACCGATCGGCCAATCGCAATCCTGTCGTGATCCGGGTGAGTCGCGTTCCCAAAGTAAATACCTCGACCCGGTCTGCGGCTTGCACAAGGCTATGCGCAAAGCTTAGCAACGCATCCGACCGATCTTTCATTGAGCCAGAGACATCAATCAGGCAAACTACGCGGCGCTGGCGCAGCTTGCGCCGCGATTGCGGGAGGACCAGCAGATCACCGTCGGTCCGAGCCGCAGCCTTCAGGGCGCGCCGCAGATCAATACGATCACCGCGCTTGGCCCGAGCCCTGCGATATGACAAGCGCCGCGGCAGCCGCTGCGGTGCTCGGGTCTCAAACCGCGACAATGCGCCATCAACGTTTTCAACAATAGGTCGTTGCGCCAGACGCTCTGCTTGGGCGGCGTCCTCTCCGGTTGGATCAGTGGCTTCTTCGACTTCGATTTGGACCGTCTCGTCAGTTGGCTCAAACGCATCGGTTTCATCGTCTTCGCTGTCAGCATCGGCCTGAACCAGTTGCCCAGCAAAGATAGCCCGGAAAATCGCGTCAAACTCCGCTCGCCGTTCTGGTGGGATTGCAAAAAGGGCCAGTGCACTGTGATACACATCGTCAATCCCGCGCGGTCCCAGAACGCCAATAGCTTCGATGAACCCGATCGTCTGGTCCGGCGATACGGCAAAGCCGGCCTGCCGAAGCGCAGTAGCAAGCGCAAAGAAGGGTTCCAGGACCTGTCTCATGCAGCCTGTCCCGGCAGAATTTGATCGAGCTTGGGGGCAAGATAGGCCAGATCATCGTGATCCTTAATCGCCACGCCAATGGCACGCGCGAATGCCTCGGGCCATGCAGCCCCTTGTGTGTTGAGCAGTGTTGCGGCTTCGGCCCATTCGATTGTTTCAGCGACACCCGGCGGTTTGACCAGCGGTTCGGTCCGCATCAAACTAACAGAGGCAACCACCGCCTGTGCAGTCGCATCGGCCACCGCTGGGGCGCGGGTCAGGACAATCCGCGCCTCAAGTGCGGGATCGGGGTAGTCTATCCAGTGATAGACGCACCGACGCCGAAGCGCTTCATGTAAGTCGCGTGTCCGGTTTGAGGTCAGGACAACAACAGGCGGTCGGGTCGCCCGTTCTGTTCCAGTTTCGGGGATCGAGATCGTGAAATCTGACAGGAATTCCAGAAGGAAGGCCTCAAACTCCTGATCCGCGCGGTCAATCTCGTCGATCAACAGCAAAGTGGTAGCCGGGTTGCGCAGGGCGGTCAGCAAGGCGCGTTCCAGCAAGAATTCCGGGCCGTAGAGGTTGAGTTCCGCATTGTCGGATTGCCGCAAGGCCAGCATCTGACGCGGGTAGTTCCACTCGTAAAGGGCCGCTGCGGCATCAATGCCTTCATAGCATTGCAAGCGGATCACGGTGCGACCCAAGACACCACCAAGGGCTTTTGCAGCCTCGGTCTTTCCAACACCGGGCGCGCCTTCCAGCAATAAAGGTTTGGACAAGGCCAGCGCCAGATAGGCAGAGGTGCCCAATTCGGTCGACGCCACATATTGAGCCGAGGTCAGTGCATTAACCAATGCGTAGGGGCTGTCTAGCCCGGCAATATTAGCGTTCACTACCATTACTGAGGCGTTCCCGGCTGACGCGGGCCAGGCTTTGCCCCGCCATTGGCTTGCAGCCCGCGCAATATCTTCTCGGGTGTGATGGGCAGTTTGTCGACCCGGACGCCAACCGCGTTGTAAACGGCATTCGCGATCGCGGGCAGAACTGGGTTCGCGCACATTTCGCCGGGACCCTTACCGCCATAAGGGGCATCTGCTGCGGGTCTCTCCAGAACGGCGATGTCATGTGGGACGGTCTCGCCCGGACCGGGCATCAGATAGGTGTTGAAGTCCTGCGGGAGATGATCCCGCGCCGGATAATAAGGTTCAGTCGTTTCATAAAGTGCATGGCTGACGCCCATCCACGCACCTCCGATCAGTTGTTGTTCAACCAGCTTAGGATTCAGAGCGCGACCGACTTCATAGGCAGAGTTGATATGCTTGACCTCGACCTCGCCTGTTTCATCATCCACCGTTAAATCAATCACCAAAGCGGCATGGGCATAGGTTGTGACGGGGCTCATCTCGCCAGTGTCCCAATCCACGCCAGAAGGTTCGATCAAGAAGATGCCGCGACCCGATAAGGTGCGCCCTTGTTTGAACTGGGCGGCGATGGCGGTGTCGGCCACGGTGATCATTTTGGAGGGAGCCCCCTTGACCTGAATATTGCCGCGCCCGTCCGTATCAAGATCAGCGGCACTAACCTCAAGCTCTTCGGCGGCGGCCTCCATCATCTGCGCGCGGGCCTCGGATGACGCCCGGATCACGGCATTTCCCATCCGGTGGGTCCCGCGCGAGGCAAAACTGCCCATATCGTGCGGGCCGGTGTCACTGTCGGCAGTGTCGACATAGACATCCTCGATAGGCACGCCCAAGGCCTCCGCCGCGATTTGGCGGCAGACGGATTTCATCCCCTGCCCCAGATCAATTGCCGACAACGTCACCATGAATTTGCCGTCGGGTGTGGAGTGCACGAGCGCCTGACTGGGATCACCGCCAAGGTTCATGCCAATAGGATAGTTGATGCAGGCAAACCCGCGTCCAGTGTGAATGGTCATCAGCGTCTCCTCGCGCCGGACAGGAACCGGGACGCACCGGGGCGGTTCACGCCGCGCTGGAACGGTTCATCTGGTTTGTAAGGTTTTGCCTGCAGTTGCGGCGCTTGGGCCGCTGGCGGTGTAGCCGCACTGGCAGGAGGCGTTGGTTGTGACGCAGCGGCTGGTTGCGCCCGTGGCGGGGTTGGCGTTGCGGCTGCGGCAGGCAGTGCAGCAGCAGCGGGTTGCAGCGGTGCAGCCACTGGTGGCGCGACGGGTGCAGGAGCGTGTGCCGCACCACGCGCTGCGGGGTCGTCATGGCCGACGCGTTCGGGCGCAATCTGCATATCGGGCCGCTGCACCGGCACTGCGACATGGCTGCGCCCATGCGTGCCCGCTGGCAATTGCTTTGTTCCTTTTACAGGGCTTGTAGTGGCGGTGCGTCCGGCCCGGCGCTCATTGATCTTGCCATCTTCGTCCAATGCCGTCTGGGGTATCGATGCCCGCTCTGGCGTTGATCCGGCCATAGACGACGCGGCCATGTCTTCGGTGCCAAGGATCCAACCTGCCTTGCCGGCAGCGACCTGACAGCTTTCGACCAGTGCACAGTTTTTTGCCACGCGGCGATGTGCCTTCATGTCGCCATCGCGGTAGGCATTCTTGATGCGTAGGCTGATCGGGTCGATCCCAGCGACCTCAGCCACCCGGTCCATATGGCACTCAATGGCGAAGTCGACGCCTGTGATCCCAAAGCCGCGCATCGCGGTGGCGGGTGTTCTGTTCGTGTAGACGCAGAAGGTATTGGCAGCGACGTTCGGAATAGAATACGGCCCAGGCAAGTGGCCTGTACACTTTGTGCCTGCGTAGGAACTCAGGCGTGTATAAGCGCCAGCGTCGAAAAAGCCTGTTAACTCGCGGGCGATGATCGTGCCATCCGCCATCACACCGTCTTTGATGCGCCAGCGTTCCGCACCGCGCGGCGCACCGACCTGCATTTCTTCTTCGCGGTCCCACTGAAATTTGACCGGCTTGCCCGTCAATATCGCGCCCAGAACCGCCATGGGTTCTGTAATGCTGTCGACCTTGCCCCCAAAACCGCCACCAACGGTGCCGCCAATAAAATGCAGCCTTGAGGACGCGATATTCAGCAATTTTGCGGCCGTCCCAAGCGAGAAGAACAGCGCCTGCGTGCCCGTATGACACACGAACCGATCCGCCGTTTCAGGGGCGGCTATCGCGCCGCATGTCTCAATCGGGGCTTGCTCGATCGGGGACATCTCATATTCGGCTTCCACGATATGGTCAGCCTGTGCAAAAGCCGCCTGCGCATCACCGAACCGAAGCTTCACATGGTCGTAGGGGCCATAATCAAACGTGTTGTTGGCATAGGCCGGATTCACCGATGGCGCGGCGGGCGCGATGGCCTCTTCCACATCAAGAACATGCGGCAGAACTTCCCAATCCACACGCACTGCAGCACAGGCGGCGCGGGCCTGCGCTTCGGTATCCGCTATAATCGCGAGGATAGGCTCGCCCATATATCGGACGACCTGATCAGACAGCAATTGTTCATCATCCTTGCCAAAGCCGATCAGCGACAACAACGTGTTCAGATTATTTGGCACATCAGAGGGGTGCACAACGCGGCGGACGCCGGGCATTCGTTCCGCTGCGCCGCTGTCAACAGAGCGGATACGGGCATGATGATGCGGTGAGCGCAAGCAACGCATATGCAGCAGCCCGTCAAATAGATGGTCATCATAATAGGCCGTGCGCCCACGCACATGCCCGCCGATATCCTGCCGTTGCTTTGGTTTTCCGATCTCATTGAGGTTGTCGTCGCGTTCATCGGCAAACAGGTCTTTGCGAAATTCGATGCTCATGCTGTGACCCTCCCCTGCACGCGGGCCGCGGCATCAAGGATCGCATCAACAATCGGGTCATAGCCGGTACACCGGCACAGATTTCCGCTAATCGCTTCGACGACCTCGTCCCGTGTTGGGCGTGGATTGCGATCCAGAAGCGCCTTGGCCGCCATAAGCATCCCACTTGTGCAGAACCCGCACTGGGCGGCAAACCCGTCAGCGAACGCTTGTTGTAATGGATGCAGATCGGCACCGGGGGCCAAACCACCGGTTGTTGAAATATCAGCGTCCTGAGCGGCGACGGCCAATGTCAGACAGGACAAATGCGGCTCGCCATTGATCAGGATCGTGCAGGCACCGCAAGTGCCTTGCCCACAGCCGAATTTTGGCGACAGATCACCCGCCTCGCGCCGTAATGCTTCCAGAAGATTAAGACCAGGATCAACGAAGATGCCGGTCTCGGCCCCGTTTAAGGTGAAGGTGACTGGTGTCTTGGGCATCAGTTTTCTCCCAGCAATAGACGGCGTAGATGAATGGGGGCGACCTCGCGGCGGTACCAGGCGCTGGCCAGTGCATCATTCACTGGCGCAAGATCACTGACGCAGGCAGCACACGCGGCTGCAACGCCCGTCGCATCAAGGGTCGCACCAGCCAGAGCGTGTTCGGCTGCCTTCGAACGCATCGGCGCCGGGCCCATCGCCCCGAAAGCGACTCGCGCTTGTTGAACACTGCGCCCCACGCCCGTGATGAGGACAGCAATTGACATCACCGACACGCCTTTTGGCTTTGTCCGCGTGACTTTGCCAAAGCGCAGCGCGTCCATCTGCGGTGGTTCTATCAGAACAGCGGCGACGACACCTTTGGACGTCTCGCGCGAGGCAAGGAAAGCCTCGATATCTTCGGTGCGCCCGTCAGCCCACTGCACTTGGGCACCAAGCGCCAGCAACGCGACGGCGAAATCACCGTACGGGTGCGGGGCAAAAAGGTTGCCGCCCACCGTCGCCATGCTGCGAATGGCCGGGCCCCCGATGGCTCGTGCGGCCGGGGCCAGAAAATCCAGATCAGAGGAGGCGATAATCTGTGCCATGCTGACTCCGGCACCGATTGATATCTGCCGGCCTGCACGGGTGATCTGACGAAAGGCCGGATCGGTAATGCGCAGGATGTTTGGAACCTGGTGAGGGGTGTAATTCACCTGCCGCATCAGCAATGTGCCACCGCCCAGAACATGGCCCTGAGCCTGCGCTGCCGCGCCAAGCTGTTCGATGGTTTGCACTTCTGTCATGCGTCCTCCAGACCCATATGCGTCCGGATCGCATCGAAACCGGACATGTAAATATTCTCTCCCACTAACTCTGACAGCTCAGCCTCGCGGCCTTTGGGTGTGTCAAAACGGCTTTCCCATTCCCAGAAGGTGGCATCGGTGTCCGTCACCGGCGAAAGTCGCAGATGAGCCACGTAGTTCAGTAGCGGGATCGGCGTTTCAAGCAGGCAATAACTCAGCGCCATTTCCATGTCGGACAGGGTAAGTAGCTGCTCGCGCAGGGTGCCGCCGGCACTGATTTGGAACTTGCGGATGCAGCCGACCTTGTCGGCCGGATGACCGCGTTCGATCTGGCTTTCCGCTATTGTGGGATGCCACCGGTCATGCCCGTTGAAGTCGCGCAATATCTCCCACACCGCTTCAACCGGTGCTTCAATAATTGTACTGCGATAGACTTTGGGCACGACAGGTGGCTCCTTTTCGGGGTTTGCCTATTCGGCAAACTTCATATCGGCGGGGTCAAATGTCGTGACCTGCACATACATCATGCCGTCACGGGTGACGTAGGCATCAGCGCCCTTGTAAGGCTCTGCAAGCCAGTCGGCCTCGACCCGCCACGACACGTTCACAGTGTCGCCGATGGTTTTGACCTTCTCAGCAATAAACGTCGCACCCAAGAATCCGCCATCCTCGCGCGGGGTGCAGAAACCGGCAAACACATCGCCAATCGCGGCGCGGCCTTCGACCCAAACACCATTAGGCAAAATGAACAGCACTTCTTCTGGATACTGCGCCATCAGCCGATCCCAATCGCATGCATTGAGCGCGTCAATATGCTCAAACGTGACCATCTCGGCATTTGGTTGCAGCACATAGGCTGGCATTGCTGTCGCGTGAGCGTCGGCAAGTGCCGGTCCGGCCAAAGCCAGCGCTGCGATGGTGGTCAAAAATTTCTTCACGTTTCTATCTCCCTCTCTAATTCTCTGGGATCAGCCCCCAAAGTGGCGTTTCAAAGCATCAAAACCGCCCTGAAATACGTTGGTGCCAATCCCCGAAACCAAGTCGGTTTCGTCTTCTGGCGCACAACTGAATTCGGCTGACCATTCTGCAAAGGTGCGTTCGCCATCCGTGATCGGCGTAATGCGCAGCGTGGCGATATATTCGGTCAGCGGCATGGGGCTTTCGAGGATGCCATAGGTGCAAAACATGTCGTAATCCGACAGACCCAAGAGCTGCTCACGCAGGTTGTCGCCATTTTGCAGATTGAAGTTGCGAATGCAGCCAACCTTGTCAGACGGCAACGCATCCTCGATACGACTGTCCCTGATCCGCGGGTGCCACTTGGGCAATCCGTTGAAATCGCGAATCCGTTCCCAGACCCGGTTAGTCGATGCGTTGATCACGCTTGATACAAAGACGCGGGCCATCAGGACTTATCCCCTTTGGATTTGTCTTGCTGGGCCTTGGTCCGCGCGATCTCGGAATTTGCGCGGGTCATGTCAGAGGCATTGCGGAAGATGTCCGATTTTCCCATGTCCTTGGCGTCGATCCCGATATCCTTCATCAAGCTGTCGACAAACGGGGCCTGCACCCGATACCGCAGGGCAGAATTCATGACCTCGTCGGTGGGACTTGGACCATCTCCACCGCCCGAGCCGCCGGACCCGGCCCCACCGCCATTGGCCCATTCGAGGCCTTGCGTCCCGGAACCGCCAAGCTGCATGATCTTGATGTCGCTGACATTCTCGAGCGGCTTGGCGCTGGCTGCGATAATACCTTCGACATGTTCCAGCATCTTGCGACGGAAGACAGCGTGACGCGCGTCGTCGGTGAGGACATTCTCGGCCTCGTTAATAAGGCGCTGGGCCTCGGCCTCGACTGCTTGGCGAACTTTGTCTGCGTCAGCCATCAAGCGCATGCGCTCTGCTTCTTTTTCTGCGCGCAGGATATCCAGCGACTTCTCGCGAGTGACGCTTTCGGTTTCGGCTGCTGTCTTGGCCTTTTCGGCAGCTTCCATCGCGCGGGCCTTGGCATTCTCGGCCTCTACAGCGGCCGCACTTTCATCCAGCGACTTTTGATAAAGGGCAATGGCCTTTTCCATGCCGGCTTCTTCGACGGCCTTTTCGCGGGCGATTTCTAGCTTGCGGCGTTCGGTCTGATGACCGATGCGGGCGTCGTCCAGACCGCGTTCGCTGGCGATCTTGGCCCGTTCGACCTCTTCCTGACTGGCGATTTCTGCCTCGCGCAGTGCTTGAACGCGGCCAATCTCCAACTGCTCAATCGCTTTCTTGCGCGCAAGTTTCTTGGCGTCGATCTCTTGCTCGGCTAGGATGCGTTCGGCGTCGACGGTCTTCGCCTTGGCCACGCGGGCGGCTTCTATAGCTTCATCAGCGGCAATTTGCGCTGCATCCATTGCTTTGTTGCGCGCGATTTCAAGCTCTCGAATACGTTGGTCGCGGTCGATCTTTTCAACAGTTGTTTCGGCCTCTTTCTCGATGCGTTGCTGTTCGACCAACCGGCGAGACGAGATTTCAGCAGCCTCAATAGATTCCTGCTTTTCAATCTCACGAGATCGAATTTCGGCGTCCTTCGAGATTTCAGCAGCACGCGTGCGTTTCTCTTCCTCGATCCGGGCCTGTGCAACTTCTTCGGTCGCAGCGACATTCGCCACATCGATGGCACGGTTGCGGGCGATTTCGCGTTCGCGCAGGTCTTGCTCGTAGGCGATACGCTCAGCCGCAACCTTTTTCTCTTTCGCGATGCGGGCAGCCTCGACAGCCTCGGATTTCGCGATCTCCATCGCTTCGATCGCTTTGGATTTCTCCAGATCGCGCCCTGTTGTGGTCTCTTCGCTTTCGATCCGTTTGACGGTTAGGCGGGCATCTTGTGCAATCCGGGCGGCTTCGACGGCTTCACGCGATGCCACTTCGGCCTCATCCAACGCCTGATTGCGGGCGATCTCAAGCTCGCGGGTCGCTTTCTCAAACGCGATCTGCTCAGCAGCCAGCTTTTTCTGCTTGGCGATAGTGGCGGCTTCTGTTGCTTCAGACTTGGCAATCTCCAGGGCCTCGATGGCCTTGTCACGGGCAAGGTCACGCTCTTTGGTAGCTTCCTCGCTTTCGATGCGGTGGACAGAGATGGTTGCTTCCTGCGCGATGCGCTGGGCTTCAACGGCTTCTTTCGAGGCGATCTCGGCCTCGTCAATTGCCTGATTGCGGGCAATTTCCAGACTGCGGATGCGCTCTTCTTGGGCGATACGCTCTTTTGACGTCGCTTCCGAGGCTTCGATCTGCTGCACGTCCAGCACGCGCTGACGTTCGATCTCTTTGGCGCGGGTGTCCTGCTCGGCGCTGATACGTTCAGCCGCCAATGCTTTCTCGCGCGCAATCCGGGCGGCCTCTGTCGCCTGCTGGCTTGCAATCTCGGCTTCTTCAAGTGCTTTCTGCCGTGCGATTTCAAGTTCACGGGTCGCCTGATCACTGCTGATCCGTTCGGCATTCACAACACGCTCCTGAGCAATCCGCAGTTTTTCGGCGGCTTCCTGAGCACTGATCGTCGCCTCATCAATCGCGAGGTTGCGGGCGATCTCCTGCTCGCGGGTTGAGCGCTCTAATGATATCCGGGCTTGCGTTATTTCACGCTCTTGCGCGATACGCGCCTTTTCGATCACTTCACGGGCCGAAATTTCCGCTTCATCCACAAACCGCTGTCGTTCAATCTCTTTGGATTGGGTGTCTTGATCCTTTGCGATACGCGCCTCGGTCAGGTTCTTTTCTTGCGCAATGCGGGCTTTTTCAATTGCCTCTTTGGCCGCGATATCGGCGGCTTGCGTATCTTTATCGGTTTTGATTCGGGTTTCAGCGAGGCTCTTTTCCTGCGTGATGCGTGCCCTCTCAACCGTTTCATGGGCTGCGACTTCTGCCTCATCGATGGTTTTTTGACGCTCGATTTCCTGCTGGCGGATTTTGCGCTCTGACGCGATCCGGGCTTCGGCGATCATTTCCTCATTGGCGATGCGTGCCTTTTCGATTGCTTCCTTGTTTGTCAGCGTCGCCTCTTCGCCTTCCTTTTCACGCTCAGAGCGTTCTTTGGCGAGTTCGGCGCGTTGTTGTGCGCGACGGAATTCTACATCGCGTTCTTGTTCCAAACGGGCTTCTTCCGATTCCCGTTCAATGGCGAGCGTCTCTTTCTCGGCCTGCAAATTCCGTTCGCGGATTTTGATCATCGTGTCTTGTTCGATGTCGTTGCGCATCTTGCGACGAGCTTCGACGGACTCGATCACGCTTGTCAGACCGATGGCATCAAACTGGTTGGACGGGTTAAAATACTGAATGTCCGTCTGATCGATGTCAGTGATCGCAACGCTTTCGAGTTCCAAACCGTTTTTGTCCAAACCTTCCTGCGCCAGCTCTGCGACACGCGCGGTCACTTCTGACCGCTTCATGTGAAGTTCGGTCAATGTCATTTCTGCAGCAACGGTGCGCAATGCGCTGATAAACTTACCCGAAAGCAAGCGGTTCAGCCGCTCTGGTTCAAGCGTTCGGTGGCCCATGGTGGCAGCGGCAAGGCTGACAGCGTCAGGCGTGCCGCGCACACGGACGTAGAACTCTGCATCCACATCCACACGCAAATTGTCAGCGGTAATCAAGGCTTCTTCCTTCTCCCGCGTAATCGCGAGATCAAGAGAGTTCATATTGACCGGTGTAATGTCGTGAATGATCGGCCATACGAAGGCACCGCCATCAATGACGACCCGTTCACCCAGAAAACCGGTCCTGACGAATGCGATTTCCTTTGTCGACCGTCGGTAAAGCCAGTTCATCACCCAATACAGGATGAATACGACAATGACGGCCATGATCAGCCAGAGAATGAGTTGTCCGATAAGTTGTCCGGTCATGAGTTGTCTCCTCAGCGTCCGATTTTCTTGAACGCGGCGGTTTGGTCGCGCAGCGCGATTTCAGTGGGCAGACGCTCCATTGAGGAAGCGCCATAAAAGCCGTGGCAATTCTTGGTATTCTTCAGAACAAAGTTCGCGTCTTCCGGCATGGCAACAGGACCACCATGGACGAGGACGATGGCGTCGGGATTGACCTTCAAGGCGGCCGCAGCCCATGCATCTGTCAGTGCGGGCGCCTGTTCCAACGTGACGGCCGTGTCGGCCCCGACGGCCCCGCCAGTCGTCAGCCCCAGATGTACCACGATAATATCAGCGCCTGCTTCGGCCATCGCTGTCGCGTCGTCTTCAGAAAACACATAAGGCGTGGTCAGCATGTCGCGTTCATGCGCGAGCCGGATCATATTGACCTCATGGGTGTAACCCATGCCTGTTTCCTCAAGATTTGTCCGAAAATGACCGTCTATCAGGCCCACTGTCGGGAAGTTCTGCACCCCCGAAAAGCCAGCCGATTTTATGTCATCCAGGAATTTGGGCATCAGTCGGAACGGATCAGTCGCACAGACCCCGGCCAGCACCGGTGTCTTTTCGACCACCGGCAGCACCTCTCCCGCCATCTCCATCACAACGCCGTTGGCATCGCCATAGGGCATCAACCCGGCCAGCGACCCACGCCCGGCCATCCGGTAGCGGCCAGAGTTGTAGATCACGATCAGATCAATGCCGCCGGCCTCTTCGCATTTGGCTGAAAGGCCAGTCCCTGCGCCACCACCGATGATCGGTTCGCCCGCATCGCGCATGGCGCGGAATTTCTTCATCAGTACTGAACGGTCAAACATGAATCATGCTCCTTTGGCTTGGCGGGGCTGTCCGTGGAACGACCGGAAGGTCCGGACGATCAGATCAGCGAATTCGGGATCGTTTATGTTGTGAGGCACACGCACCAATTGACGGTTCGCGGTGGCATTGACGGTCTGCTCAAGGGCTTGAAACAAGGCGCGATTGGCTTCCGGGTTCCAGAACGCCATGTCCGGAGCATCCAAAAGGCTGACCCCGCCTTCAGGCAGGAAGAACCGCACAGGACCGGTCATCTGGTTCAGCTTGCCCCCGATAAAGCGCCCCATCTCGGCATTCTCTTCCGGTGTTGTGCGCATCAGCGTGATCTGCGGATTATGTTCGTAGAAAAGGCGTCCCTTGTAACGCTCGGGCACTGTGTCGGGGGCGTTGAAATTCACCATGTCCAGCGCCCCACATGCGCCGATGTACGGCAGACCAGCACGGATAGACGCATCAAAGCGGGTCTCGTCCGCTGCAAAGACACCGCCAGCGACAAGGTCACAGACCTCTGTGGTGGTCAGATCAAGGATCGCCGACAGCTTGCCGCTATCCATCAGTTTTTCCATGGACCGCCCACCTACACCCGTGGCGTGGAAGACCAGGCAATCATAGGTGTCTTCCAGTTCTTTCGTGATCATTTGCACGCAAGGTGTGGTGACGCCAAACATGGTGATACCCACGGTTGGCTTGTCATCGCCGATAACCGGTTTGCGCTGTTGTCGGGCCTGAACCATGCCACCAAGTGCACTGGCTCCGTTGGCCAGAACATCGCGGGTGATGGTATTGATCCCCTGCACATCAGCGACGGAATACATCATCGTGATGTCAGACGGTCCGACATATTGTTCCGTATTGCCACTGGCGACCGTCGACACGATCAATTTTGGCACGCCCACCGGCAGCACGCGGAAGGCAGGGGCAACGAGTGCTGTCCCGCCTGAACCGCCCGCAGCCAGAACACCCGCCACATCGCTTCGGTTTATCATCCAGCGTTCAAACGCTTGGGTCATGCCCGCGACCGCTGTACCGCGATCACCGGTGAAGACAGCACTGGCACCGCGCGGATGTGCACTGGCCACGACATGCGGCGGAACATCAGCGTGACTAGGCTTTCCAGAGGTCGACAGGTCGACCATCTGCACCGGCAGACCCATGCTACGTACAACGTCCGCCATGTAGGTGAGTTCTTTAGACTTTGTGTCCAGGGTGCCGCAGATATAGACGATGCCACGCCCGCCTTTGCCCACATCGCTTTGCTCTGTGCTGAAAGGAACCACTGTCCCGGTATCAGAGGTCGATCCGACATCGGTCGCCGTTCGCGCCTCTCTTTCCAATACCTGGACCGGCACGGGCTGCGTCCACCGGGTGGGTGCCACGGGATTGGATATGTAGATGCGGGATACGGTCTGTCGTGTCTGTTCAGATTGCTGTAACGCTTGCTGCGTTTCTTGGTCGGTTTCGTCATGCGCATGCCGTCCGACGCCCAATAGGGCCTGTTGCAAGTCGCGGTCACTGGCAAGAATGCTGCTATCCATCACCCGGTTGATCTGACCGTTGACCATGATCGCAACTTCAGAGGCCACCGAACAAGCCACGCCGATATTCTGTTCAATCACCAGAACGTCGATATCGCCCTCTTGTCCAAGTCGGATCAGCATCTCGGTCACCTGATTGACGATCACCGGAGCGAGGCCTTCGGTCGGCTCATCCATCACCAGCAGACGGGGGTTCAACAGCAAGGCCCGTCCGATGGCCAGCATCTGTTGCTCGCCGCCTGACAATTGGGCACCGCCATTTGTCTTGCGCTCTGCGAGGCGCGGGAAGACACCATAGACCCGTTCAACCGTCCATGGTCCGCCTTTTCTGGCGACCAGCTTCAAGTGTTCATCGACGGTCAGCGATGGCCAGAGCCGCCGCCCCTGTGGCACATATCCAATCCCCATCCGTGCTGTTTCTGACGGGCCCAAGCCGCCGATATCCTGCCCTGCGAACGCGATTGAGCCGCCGGCGACAGGGACAAGCCCCATGATCGCCTTGCAAAGCGTGGTCTTACCCATCCCATTGCGCCCGACAACCGACAGAACGCCACCGCCCAAAATCAGGTCGACACCTTGCAAGGCATGGGATTGTCCATAAAAGACGTTCAGATCGCGGATCTCAAGAATACTCAATGATCATCCCCCCCAAGGTAGAGGGCTTGCACTTCAGGGTCTTCTTCGATCTCTGCGGGTTTGCCTTCTTTGAAGATGCGCCCGTTATGCATCATGGTGACATAGTCAGACACGCGCAGCGCCACATCCATGTCATGCTCAATAATGATATAGCCCATATGGCTTGGCAGATTGGTCAGAATATCCACCAATTCGCGCCGTTCTGTGGGGGACAAACCTGCGGCGGGTTCGTCGAACAGGATGAAACGCGGCGCACCGGACAGCGCCATGGCAATCTCTAGCTGCCGTTGCTGTCCGTAGGACAGATCGCTGACAATGGTGTCACGTACATCCCATAGGTTCACACGCTCGGTCAGTTCCTCTGCCGTTGCGACCAGCGCATCACTGCGACGCGGTCGGATGAATGAAAAACGGCCGCGACTGACGCCGAGACAAGACAAGTAGACATTGTCGATCACGCTTAGCCCGGTGAAGAGTAGTGAAATCTGGTAGGTCCGGCGCAAGCCGCGACGGATCCGCTCATGGGGCGGAAACTTGGTGATATCTTCACCAAAGAACCGGATGGATCCCTCGCTTGGGGGGAAATCACCGGTGATGCAGTTAAATAGCGTGGTCTTGCCTGCACCATTTGATCCCAGAACTGCGCGCCGTTCGCCTGGACCCACCGACAGTTTGATATCCGACAGGGCTGACAGGGCACCAAACCGTTTGGACAGTCCATGCAACTCAAGTGCGTTTGCGGATTCATTTGCGCCGTTCATCCGCGTCTCTCCCCTGTCAAAGGATCGCGGTTGCGGGAGGCGCGCAGTTTTTCCCAAATGCCAAGCAGACCGTCGTCAGAAATATAGACAACAATCAAGAAACCAAGCCCGATCAGCAGTTGGAAGCGATCGCCTGAAAGGCCCAACGCGATCAGTACATCCACTGCAAAGGTCTTGAGCAAGACATAAAGGAATGCCCCAACGAATGCCCCAACCGGGTGCCGCAGCCCTCCAACGACTGCGATGATCAGGATATCAATCGCAGGCTGGATCGACACGGTGCCGGGGCTGATCTGTGCGGATTGCCATGTCAGCATGATGCCACCTAACCCTGCGGGAATGGCCGAAAACGCATAAGCTGCCACGCGATGCGCTGTGACATTGAAACCGAGTGCTGCCATCCTGCGCGGGTTGTCGCGGACGCCTTGTAGCGCCAGTCCAAACGGTGCGCGTGAGAGGTAAAGCGCCACAAGGAAGGTGATCACCGCCCACATTAGCGTCATGTAATAAAATGGGAGCGGTTGCCGCCAATTGACGCCAAACAATCGCGGTGGGAAGACAGAGTTAAAGCCCTGAAATCCATTGAAGATATCGTAGTTCTGTCGCGTGAAATAGAAGAAGGCTGCCGCAATGGCGAGCGTAATCATGATCGTGTAGATACCCTCGGTCCGCACTGCGAGCCATCCAATGGCCGTGGCAAAAAGGATTGTGATCAGCAAGGCGAGCGGCACAACAACCCACCACGGCCAGCCTTGACTGATTGTGTCAATCGCGCTGTCACCAAAGATTGCAACCATATAGCCTGCAACGCCGGCAAAGGTCATCTGGGCCAGGCTAACCATTCCGCCATAACCGGCCAAAAACATCAGCGACGTCGCGATCATGCCCAGAATGAAGGTCCAGCCAAAGATTTGGAAAAGCACAAAGTCAGAGGCAAAGGACGGCATGATCAACAGGATGAACCCGACGATCCAATAGCCTGCGGGAATACGCTCGATCCACATCTTCTTGCCTTGGCGGCTGGCGATGCTGGCGTCGATCTTTCGGGTGAAGTCCTCCATCGTCATGGTTGCTTACCTCCCCAACAGGCCTTGGGGGCGGAAGGCCAGCACCACCACCATGATCAAGAAGGTCAGGACGACCGCGTAAGTCGGGAAATAGACCGATCCGAATTGCTCGGCCAAGCCGATCAGCAATGCGCCAAGGGCGGCACCGGGGATCGACCCCATACCGCCCACGATCACCACCACCAAAGAGGCCAACAAAAACCGCACGTCTTCGCCCGGCGCGGCAGATTGGAATGTGGCGCCCACCACACCTGCCAGACCCGCGAGCCCTGCACCAAAGAAGAATACGCCAACAAACACCAGTTGGATGCGCGCACCCGTGGCACTCAACATATCGCGATCATCCACGCCGGCCCGCACCAACATGCCGATGCGCGTGCGGTTCAGCACCAGCCACATCGCAACACCAATGGCAACGGAGGCCGCAAAAATTACGATCCGAACCATCGGATATTTCAGATAAGTGGTGACGACCTCACCAGAGTTTCTGACCCGCTGACTGGTGATCAGATTGGTTTCCATCGGACCGGACAGCCAGGACGGTGGCGAGATGTTGTAGAAGTCGCCTCCAAAACCCCAGAGCATCAGGTCGGCCACAACGATTGATATGCCGATGGTCACCAGGGTTTGCCGCAGATCCTGACCTTCCATGCGGCGGAAAACAAAGATCTGCATCAGCACACCAAGCAGTCCGACGATAATGAAGGAGACCGGAAACGCCAAAAGCCAAAACCCGGTCCAATCGGCGACAAAAAACCCGATATAGCCGCCAAGAAGATACAGCGACCCATGGGCAAGGTTCACGTTGCGCATCAGCCCAAAAATCAACGTAAATCCTGACGCAACCAGAAAATACAGCCCCCCTAGCGTGATCCCGTTGAACAATGCGTTCAGGAAAATCTTTTTGGAGCCAATGGCATCGCTGAGCCATTCAGGCCAGATCGCAAAAATGAGATAGAGCAGGATCAATACGGCAAGTGCAACAACCCCCGCCCAAACGGGATGGCGTCTGGAAAACTCTCTCACGTGTGAGGCCCCCCCACATCCCTGAGGGCAGCGGCCATAGCCTGCCGTGGCATCCTTGTCTCCTCCCGTGGCGCACCATTCGTTTGGCGCGTCTCGGGATTAGACTAAAAGACCATAACCATCAGGGCCGTATCCAGAAGTATTCACCATTTCCAGACTGTCGCTAAATTCGCCGCTAGCTGACCCGTGCAACACGCCGATAATCCGTGGGCGAAATCCCCACGTTCAACGAGAAGAAGCGTGTGAAAGACGCCTGGCTCGCAAAGCCCAGATCATGGGCGATATCGGTAACGGTCTTGTCCGTTGAAAGCAGGTCGTCAATCGCCCGCTCTGACCGCAGCGTATTGAAATAGACATTGGGCGTGACGCCCGTTTGCCGTTTGAACAGCTTAAAGAAATGCGGTCGCGACAATCCGACCTCACAGGCGAGTGCATCAAGGCCATTGTGATCGCAAAGGTAGCTCTTCATCAATTGTTGCGACCGACGTACCCGAAAGTCGCTGAAATTTCGCACAGATTGCAGATCTGTCGGACGCGTGCGACCAGCCCATGAGGCACTGTAGCAGCGGCTGGTCAGGTCGATCAGCAAATCTTCAACGTTTAATTCAAGGCTTTCAGACATCATCAGCCGTATAAGTCGATGCAGCAAATCAGACGTCTCGGGCGAAATCTTCAGTTTGCTACGCCCAAAGCTCAGTGCAAAATCAGACGAACCGGTATTTTCCAAGAACCACATTGGCTTGATGTAGAGCACCAGACACAGCGTACTTTCATTTGGTTTTGGAGTGAATGAATGCTGCGCCCAAGGGCTGATCGCAGCTGCGGTTGTCTGGTTACATTCAAACATCTTATCACCAACAGTAATCGTAGCGCTGTTTTCGCCCAGCATAAAAATCAGATGCCCCTCCCTATGGGCATGTGTGGTGATAGACCGGTCGAGTTCATAAAGAGCCGCACGGCCAAAATAGCCATGCGCAACAGCGAGTGCTGAACTCATGGTTTTCCTCCCCAAGTTGCCCGCCGCACAGACAGCGGGTTTAAACATGGTGGGAGTTACGCGATTCGAATCAACTAATTTGCTCGAAAAACAGACGATTCGGTATGAAATCGGGCCGTTTGGTACCTCTGGCACATGATCATCTGTGGCCTATGACTGAATGTATGCCGTCTTCACGGTCGTGAAAAACTCCGCCGCATAGCTGCCTTGCTCGCGTGGGCCATAGCTTGATGCCTTGGTGCCGCCGAATGGAACATGATAATCGACACCCGCTGTGGGCAGGTTGACCATAACCATTCCGGCCTGCGCATGACGTTTGAAATGAGTCGCGTGTTTCAAGGATATCGTACAAATGCCGGCGGTGAGGCCAAATTCAGTATCGTTTGCCAAAGCCAAGGCGTGGTCATAGTCACTTGCCCTGATCGTGGTGGCAACCGGCCCGAAAACCTCTTCGCGATTGATCCGCATGTCAGAAGCGGTGTCAGTGAACAAGGTTGGCTCCAGAAAGAAGCCCGGCGTATCGCATCTCTTGAGGTTTCCTCCTGCCCGTAGATTGGCGCCATCTTTGCGTGCGCTTTCGATGAATCCGACATCCTGATCAAGTTGGGTTTGGTCTACTACCGGACCCATTTGGGTTTGCGGGTCCAGTGCCGGTCCAACGCGCAACGCCCGCGTTTTTTCCGTCAACATTTCAACAAAGCGATTATGAATGCCCTCTTCTACAATCAGGCGCGATGACGCGGTGCACCGCTGTCCCGTTGAAAAGAAGGCCCCGTTGAGTGCTGCATCGGTCGCCGTCTCAAGATCGGCATCATTGAGAATAACCAAAGGGTTCTTGCCGCCCATTTCAAGCTGCATCTTGCGATTGTGCCGCAGGCAGGCCTCGGCCACGACCTTGCCGGTGCCGACCGATCCCGTGAAGCTGAGCGCGCGAATCGCTGGTGCGTCCAGCATGGCCGCCCCGGCAACGCGGCCCGGTCCGGTCAAAAGGTTGAAGACACCATCGGGCAGACCTGATCTGCTGATGATCTCGGCCATAACCCAGGCGCAGCCTGGGACAAGTTCAGCGGGCTTCAGGATCACGCTGTTTCCATAGCAAAGCGCTGGCGCAACCTTCCAAGCCGGAATGGCAATTGGGAAGTTCCAAGGGGTAATAATACCCACTGGCCCAACAGGTTCGCGGGTCAGTTCCACGCCAACGCCGGGGCGGGTTGATGGTAGTACTTGTCCGCCCAAACGAAGCGCTTCACCTGCAAAGAAATCAAAAATCCGTGCCGCACGTTCCGCCTCACCGATGGCTTCGGGCAGTATTTTGCCTTCTTCGCGGGCCAAAAGGCGACCGATCTCGTCCTTGCGCTGCATCAGCTCGTCACCGATGAATTTCAGCACGTCATGACGTTGCTGAACGGGAGAATGCGCCCAGTCATCGAATGCATTCTGTGCTGCTGCGATCGCAAGCTCTGCCTCGGCCATGCCGGCTTCGGCATAGCTGTCGATCACATCATTGGTGTCAGACGGATTGATATTGGGCACGGCGTGGCTGGTTTCGATCCACTGCCCGTTGATCAATAGAGGCTTCATGCATGCAGCTCCTAATAGACGGTTTCGACGATATTCTGCAGACGATGTGCCGCGCGTTCCGGGACATGGACATGGGCCTGTGCTTCGGTGACAGCACGTTGCCAGTCAGCCAATGCATATCCCAGATCGCGCAGGCTGCGGGTGAGTGGCAATGGGTCCAGCATGCGTTCGACACTGTCAGAAAGCGGGGCTTTATCGCTTAAGTCCAAGACCCGCATGACCAAGGCTTCGTCGGATGCCGATATCAGATCAAGATCGCGCAGCAAATGCGGCAGTAGAATGCGTTGCAGCGAACCGCTGTCGACTTCGCTATTGGTGAGCATGGTCAGTGCGTTCGCGATGGCCTGCACCAAACCGGGCCCTTTTTGTTGGGATATCGCACCGTTCAAAGACGCCGCCATCAGGTCGCGGCTTCTGTCACGATCTCGCAGCTGATCATAGGAAAGCGGGGTCAGCATCGCCAATCGGCGCAACCCTTCTACCGCCATGCCATCGGCCAGCGGGTTGAAACTGGACCCTGCAAATGTTGCCAAACAGCGCCCCAGTGTCGTCGCAAAGGCGTTGGCGATATCGGTATGAGACGAATCTGCCAGCAACGACGGATCACAGATAATGACATTTGGTGGCATTGTCTTTTCAACTGCGGTCGCGCCGCTTCCGATACAGGGATCTGGCAAGCCATCAATGCCGGGGATCGCGAAGAAATTCGGCATCAACGTTCGCGCACTCTTCCCGCGACGGTCTTGTTCTGGCAGATTGGCATGGCGGGCCTGAGCCACGGCCTGACGGCATTTGCGTGCATGTGCGATGGCGCGGGCGGACCCGCAACCAATAATCGCGTCACATTCCAACGCCTGCGAAGAGACAAGCAAACCTGCTGATGTTTCGTATTTTGTCTGTTTCTCCTCGATCCAGATTATATCGCGACTGATACCATCCGGCAGCCCCATCTGAACGCGGTGCAGCATCAGATAGTCTTCTTTGTCTCGGTCGGCGATAGTTAGAACGCGCTGATGCGCACCCTCTTCCAGTTCTGCACGCAAAGCTTCTTCGAGCACGTCGCTCGCAAAATGGATCCGAGACTGAAATGTGATCAGGGTCATCGCCAATGCGCCAAGTGGAATGGAGAAATCCCGTTTAATGCCGGGGCGGATGTCTGCGGCGCGAGATTGCGCCGCAGATAGGTTGTTATGCCAATCTTAGTAAGAGCTTTGACACGCAGGTGTGTCACGCGACGGCAAACCAATCGCGGCAAATGCGTCGGGGTCTATACCAAGCGTCTGGTTGACGTTTTCTTTCATCGCCACAAGCTGCGTCACAAGGTTGCCATTGTCGTCCTCGACCACTTCTGAGACAAAGTTGGTCCCAATCGCCTGACGGTTTCCGTCAAGCGTGATGGTGCCGTTTGGCGCATCCAGTGTCAGGTTGGTAAGACAATCGCGGAATCCAACCTGACCATCGGTCAAGTCGCCACCGACCGTATCCATGCACTGCAGCATCGCCGATGTGGCGTTATAATAGCCTGTGGCCAGAAGCGATGGGCTTGGAAAACGCTCTTCGGGCGGGAAGGTGTCCTGATAGGCTTTGACATATTCCTGCCAGCCCGGATCATCCCATGTATCGGCCTGTGGACCAGATGACGGCGTGCCGATCAAGGCGTTCTTCGCATCACCTTTTGAGTTTAGAACTGTCCCGTCGACCATGATGGACCCACCGATCAGGTTCGCGTCACCGCCAGCCTGCTGATACTGGTTCAGGAAGTTCACAGCGTCACCGCCGCCAAGACCCACATAGATGGCGTCCACATCATCAGGCAAGGCCGCAATGATCGAACCGAAATCCTTTGTGCCCAGTGGAACCCAAAGACGCTCTGTCACTTCGCCACCAGCGGCACAGAATTCTGTCACCAGCCCGAAGACTTGCGTGTAAACGAAAGAGTAATCTTCGCCCACAGTCGCGATCGTTTCATACCCTTTTTCGTTGTAGATGTAGTCGCCCAGACCAGCGGACCATTGTGCGCCATCAGTATTGAAGCGGAAGAAATTCTCGGATGGTTCAACATATGTCGTTTCCATCGCACCGGAAATCCCGTTGATGAACGTCACACCAGGCTGGGTTTTTGAATAGTCGCGGATTGCGATGCCTTCGGACCCGGACAGCGGGCCAAGAACGATGTCAACACCATCCTGTTCTACCAGCTTACGCGCGCCCCGGACGGCGCTGTCCGGACTTGTGTCGGTTGACTGAATGATCAGCTCAATCTCGCGTCCGCCAGCGACATCGCCTGCCTGTGCCAATGCGGTGCGTATACCACGCACGCCGTCTTCACCCAAGGCGGTGTATGTGCCTTCCAATGTCGCCAAAACACCGACTTTCAACGGCCCATCGTGGCCGCCCGCCATGGCCGCACCGGCGACAAGGCTCAGTGCGATCACAGATGCACCTGTTTTCAATGATCGTTTCATTTGATCCTCCCAAAATACCATACAGTTCTTTCTGCATAGGCTGGTTTCTATTGAAGACCGGTACATCGGGACTTGGGGATCACAAGGCGTGCGCAGACATTGCGATAGGTCTTCTTTTTTGTATCAAGCTAGGTGAAATAGCCCCCGTCCGTACCCGTCCTGTTTGTGATGTCACCTTGGTTGACCAAGGCGACACCGAATGCGTTTGACGGTTTTATTGGTCGAGATCGAGAACCGCGTCTCCGTCGACCAGTGCGACTTGTTCAAGCGCCTCTTCGCCTTCCCATTTGAAAATGCCGAAGATGCCGGCAGGGACACCTGTTTCGGTGTATTCCATCGACCCGGTCACGCCGTCATAGTTGATGTCTTCACCTGAGCGAATTGCAGCCAGACCATCGGCATAAGTGTACACAACAGTGCCGTCACCGCCCGTTACATCATACATGGCTTGGGTCCATGCTTCCGACTCGACTGTTCCAGCCTTTTCTATGGCGAGCGCGGTGGAGATCAGCAGATCATAATATTGCATCGCATAGGAATTACCGGCATCGCCAATTTTATCAGCATAGGACGACGCATTGACTGCGGGCTCATAGAATTCCCACGCAGGGCTTCCCGAGTTCGAATAAGCCGCCAGAACAACCTCTTCGTGCTTGGCAGCCGCTTCAGCCGTCAGGGTCTGGATAAAGCCAGGCTCTTGCCATTCCTGTGTGCCAACGATGAACCAGCTGTTTCCTGCTTCCGCAGCGTTCTTGACGAATGCGCCGCCGTCAGCGGGGGCCGAGAATACAATCACGGCGTCCGGTTCAAGACCGGAAATCCGGCTGACCACGCTGCGGTAATTGGGTTGGTTGGGCTGGATATCGATTGAAGCAAGAACTTCAAGCCCAAGCTTTTCTGCAGCAATGGCACCGGCATTTTTCTGCAATTGTGATCCGGCCACTTCTGTTGCCACGATCACAATGCTTTTCTTGCCAGCATTGGATGCATGCAGAATAGCAGCGGCACCCTGTGCGCTATCCATGGGAGAGCCACGGAACAAAGGCTCATCACCGCTGCCGCCAAACTCTGCCTCAATCGCGCCACCGTGCACTGACGGCAATAGCGGGCCGCCTCCATCGCCAATCTTGCCAAGGATATAGTCGCGGTAAGACATGTAATTGTGTGCAGCGTTCAAAAGGATGTCGATATTCTCGCTATCGACAAGCTTACGCGCGGCACGCGCCTCACCAATGGTGCCGATATCCTGATGGATCGGTGTCAACGCCCGGCCAAGCGGCGGGTCCTCATTGATAACATCAAGTGCGAAATCAGTGACTGCGTCAAAGAATTCCCCAAATCCACCATACTCTCCCGTATGATAGGTCAGGTGCCCGACCTTAATATCCTGCGCCATGGCCCCGGTTGCAGCCAAGGCGACGGCAGCTGTCGTTGTCCAAAAAGCCCTCTTAATCATTTTTTCCTCCCTAACACCGCGCAGAATGCACGGCAGACGTTACGCTGATGTCAGATGTGATAGGCCTGCATCAGCTTTTTCATGCTCAAGGATTTTGTTTTCTCAAGCAGGTGCATCCGGCCAAGGCTCAGAACGAGCACACGGTCGGCAATCTCCATTGTTTTCTTGGCATTTTGTTCAGCGAGAATGATCGCCATGCCCCGCGATTTGCGGGCCTCGGCGATCGTCCGAAACAAGGTGTCCACATAAAGCGGCGACAACCCCGCCGATGGTTCATCGAGCAAAAGCAGCTTTGGGTCCTGCATCAGGGCACGCCCAACTGCGAGCATCTGGCCTTCGCCACCAGACAGGCTGCCGGCGCGCTGGTCTTTGCGTTCAGCAAGGCGCGGGAACAGGGTATAGACTTCGTCCAGCCGTTCGTCTTTTGGACGGGTGCCAACCAATGCACCCAATGACAGATTTTCGGCAACGGACAGGTTCGGAAAGACATTCCCTTCTTGCGGGACATAGGCAATCCCACGGGTCGACAGATCATAAGCGGGGGTGTGCGTGACGTCCTGACCTTCCCAGCTCACGGACCCATGGGTGATGGGCAAGACCTTCGCCAAAGTCTTTAGGAGCGTGGTTTTGCCTGCTCCATTGGCCCCCAGCACTGCAAGAATTTCGTTGCCGACTTCGAAAGTCAGCTCTGACAATACCTGAATTTCACCGTAGCCGCTGCCGAGTTTCTGAACATCAAACATCGTCAGACCCCCATATATTTTTCTGCAACAACGCGGTTCTTTTTTACCGCGTCAGGTGTGCCCTCAAACAGGATCGCCCCCTCTGACAGGAAATGGACGTAGGAACAGTTTGACCAGATCAGGTCCAGATCATGTTCGATGATGACAACGGTCATATCGCCCGCATCAACCTTTTCCTGGACCAACTTCATGACGTCCTGAGTGATCTCGTCGGGCAGACCCGCTGTTGGTTCATCCATCAGCAGCAGTTTGGGCTTCACGATGATGCAGCGCAGAATATCGAGAAGCTTTTTCTCGCCGCCGGAATTGGCATAGCCTTTTGGATCACTGAAAGGAAAACGAGAAAGCAATGCGTCAATCTCGGTTTCCAGTTCTTCATCGACGGGCGGCGCTCGCCAAACGCTGCGCCAATCCTGCCTCTCTGGCGGGGTGGCTGCCATCCGTAGGCTGTCGCGGATGGTCAGGCTGTCAAAGTTTTGAATGCGTTGATTGGTTTTGATCACGCCAAGTCGTGCTACCTCAAATGATTGCATGCTCATCAAAGATTGGGACACATCTTCATCATCGACACAAACATCGCCAGTGGTTGCCTCGATCCGCCGGGTCAGGCACCCGAGCAATGTCGATTTGCCAGCGCCATTGGGTCCGATGAGCCCTTCAACCCCATGCCCGCCAAAGCTCGCGTTGGCGATGTCGAGGACAGTATGCCCCGTGTAAGATTTTGTCAGACCTGTCGCCGAAAGCTTCATGTCTTGTCATCCCCCGGCTCTGAAGGGGTTGTGTCCGGTTTGTCATCCTGACTTGATTTAGGCTTGGGGTTGACCGTGGCCTGCAATGTCTTCACGCCGCTCTGCGCTGCCGCAAAAGAGGTGATGGCCCCGCTTTTGATCCTAGACCAGACCTCTTCAGGAGGGGTGGTTGGTGCCAAAAATCCAGTGGGGCGATATACCAGTACCGCCATCAGCAACAGACCATAAAGGAATAGTTTGAGGTTTGGCACGACAACGGCAAGCTCTGGCGAGACCGGTGCGTAAGTCTCGATCAGGATGTCAAATACACCGAAGGTCACAAAGACACCGACTGTGGCGCCCAGTGCGTGTTCCTTTCCGCCCAAAACCAACGCAATCCAGACCGCAAAGGTTACCGATGGTACAATCATATTAGGTGTCAGGAATTGGTTGAGAGGCGCAGAAAGGGCCCCCAGCAAACACATCGCGACTGACGCTCCGACAAACCAGAACATCTTGACGCGAATTGTGTCCTTGCCGAGAGATGCGCAAAGCTCTTCATTGTCGCGGATAGCCTGAAGCAGCCGCCCTGTGGGGGATTTGTGCAGGCGCAACACCAGCATCTGCAAGCCCACGACCAAAGCGACGAGAACTGCAAAGTAAAGATACTCTGTCCCGTCACCTATGCGAAGTGGATAGCGAATAGTGCCAATGCCAACGACACCCATTGTCATCCACTTCTCGGTGACGATCAGCAGTGCAACGATCGCAGCGAACGCAATCGTCGCGCAAAGCGTCGCTTGCGGGTCTAATCGCAAGACGAGCCACCCAATCAACCAAGAGATGGCCAGCGAAAGAACAGTGACCAGGACAAAGGCGTCAACAAAGGACAGATCTAGCTGCACTTGGAAAACGGCCATGGCATACATGCCCAGCCCCCAAAAGCCCACGACGCCAAAATTCGCGACGCCCAACATGCCGAATTGCACGTGCAAGGCCAGCGCGAGGCCCAGATAGATCAGCAGCAGCGATAAAGAGAATATGAAATAAGCCATGCTATACCACCTTCGGTCCGCGCCGCCACAGGATCACGATAAAGGCGGCTAACAGGGCGACTTCGGCGTAAAGCGGTTTTGTGATCAGGGTGATGGCCGCCGTCAGAATGCCCGCGACAACAGCGGCGAAAAGGGCCCCTCGCACGCTGCCAACCCCGCCGATGATAGACACCATCACGGTGATCAGAATGAGGTTCCAGCCCATCAACGGGTTCACCAAGGCAAACACACCCTGGAAAATACCAGCAAGACCTGCGGCACTGCCTGCTATGAACCACACGTAAATGGACACCCGATGCGGGTTGATCCCGCTGACCTGTGCCAAATCAGGGTTGTCGGCAAGGCCGCGCACCTTTTCACCAAATCCTGTGTGGTAGATCACCCAGTACAGGTTGAAGGCAAAAGTAAAGACAAGAATCAGCGCGATGAACTGCAGGCTTGTCGCGCCCGTTCCCGCAAAGGTGAAAAAGGCTATGGGCGGTTCGTCAAGAAAGACGTTTTCCGCACCAACAACAAGGATCAACCCATAGCGGAGGACAAAGGACAGGCCGACTGACAGAATGATCAACTCGGATGGTTTGACCCCACGCTGGATCGCAGGTCTAAAGACGTAAAGATAAGTTAAAACACTTAACCCGCCAGTCATTAGAGCAGCGGGTAAAATTGACACATAAAAACTGAACCCAAATGTTAGGTTCAGCAAGGACGCAAAGTAAGCACCATAGGTGATCCCTTCGCCATAGCCGAAGTTAATGAACCCGTTCAGATAATAAATCAGTGTGAAACCCATCGCCGCAAGAATGAGCGGTGATGCCTGCAACACTCCGATAAAAATGGCGTCGATAATGAACGACAAAAACTGCTCTCCCTCAATCATGGAAATTGGGACAAGGGCTCAAAATCCAACCCCCTTAGCGTGTTTCAGAGTGGCCAAGACAGAGAATGCCAGAAGGGATCATCGCGTTGCCAATCATCTGCTTTTCTGGGTCTTCACCCTGGTATCACCTTGATTGCAATGAAGCTTGAGCGGCAATCTGTCTGAAGATCTTGCCACCGCACGAAAGGACGCCAAGATGTCAAATCTGTTGAAAGACAACCGCTTGCCAATTGGTATTTCCGTTGCGGCGCTTGTCGTGGTGACGATCATCGGGCTGGTTCCGGTGCTGCAATCGAATGATCGTGAAGTGGCAACGGATGTCGCCGACGTCACCGTGTTGGAGGAACGGCTGGCTGCTCTTGAAGCCGGTGCGACTGATTTGAACCCGGCAACGGACATTCCAGAAAACGCGTCAAACGCGCGGCTACGCCAGGAGATTGACCTTCTGACGCGCGGATTGGGCAATCAGACAGGACGGGTGTCGCGCCTGAAAGCATCTCTCGAAGGCGTGGTCGATGAAGGTGGCAATCCAATCCCGTCATCACGGGTCCGCGCAGAGCTGGATCTGGCCAGCCGTGGTCTTGCCAACCTGACCCGCCGGATTAATGAGCTTTCCGACAGAATGGATGCACTGGACACAGCCGCCGCAGATATCGCGCGGTTGCAGCAGCAGATGGCACTGGCCGACCAGGCCTTTGCCCGGTTGGCTGCCGCGAATAATCAGGCGAAAGCCGAACGCGCCACGCTTGTCAGTTTGATCGAAGGTGCCGCGAGCGGTCAGCCCGCAACCGCGCCCGACGGTACAAACAATCTTGTGGAAATCGAGGCAAAGCTCGACGCAATTCTGAATGCGCTGGGGAATTGAAACCCATGACCACTGCTTCCGATCACTGGTCGGACGATTGAGGTGCCCCTAGTTTCCTAGACGCCTGCCTGGTTCAGTTTCTTCTGTTTTGTTTCATAGTCAATTGGTGACAG
>CANMDE010000007.1 GCA_947496535.1 uncultured Paracoccaceae bacterium
AAGTGGACGACTTTTACGCCGCCCGCGACATCACAACGACGCCGCTACCGTGGCCGAGTATTGCTCCGCCGATTACATAGGCATTCCTTTGAAAAGCCAACTGAAAAGTGCGCGAATGGCAAATACAACGAAAAGTATAAATAGACCGGATGGCACAACATTTTCCATGTTCTTCACATGGTTGCCATCCTTGCTGAATTCAACCAGGTAGTACCAACCTGAGTTGCCGTGTGGTGTTTCATCTTATTCACTAAGGGCTCGCAGCCGACCTTGACGCCTCAAGTGTTGCGCCTTCAAACAGGTCACGTAACTGTAGTCAGCGCCGTCGCTCTTGTAGCTATTGAATGGCCGCTTTCACTGATCAGGCGAAGGACCGCGCAAGTGCAGCTAATGTCCGGTTTCCGCCCGATTTTGTTGAAAAACTGTTCAATCAGAAAAACGTTGCAAAAATTTGGAACGTTGTTCTTCTAGGGGGCCATTTGGCAAATTTTGTTTGCGATGGTGCCATTTGGCGGGGCAACGTTCCTTCAAATTGTTCCCTGTCGTTCGAGTGCCGAGTTTTTCAACAAAATCCGCCCATTACCGAAGCAATACCCAACCAACAGCATCCGGATCAGCAGTTCGGGATCAACCGATGGACGGCCAGTGAGACTGTAGAAATCCGTCAGGTGCGCACGGATGTTGCTAAGCATCCACGAAGCGGTCTATGTGCATACTCTCACTACTTTCGGCATCTGATCGCACTAACATTCAGCAGTTAATTGCATGACCCTTCGGCACCCACTCGACTAGACGTCGGCACCAGCATGTTTTCATCCAACTGTCAGTTCAGTCTCATTGAGAAACGGACGTTGGTGCGCCGAGCAGCAAATGTCTGAAAAGAGCCCATACTTCCAAATTTCTGCATTGTAGCGAATGGCAGGAAAGGTGATGATGACAACGAACCTGCCCCCAATTGAGAGTGAAACGGCGACCAAAATGGCTGTGACAAAGCGGCAGATTTCTGAGTTCCTAAAAATCAACGCCAGAGATGCGATTGCAATAACTAGGCGCCGGGCAGTCGCTACTGATAGATCGTATAGTGGTGGTTATCCGCTTTTACCCAAGTCGCTGGATTGGCCGCGAGACCCAAACGGCAATGAATGCATCTTCCTCGCTCAGGTTGACCTAGCAGACCTGCCAGTCAGACCTGACGGATGCGAAGCAACTGGCATAATGTACGTATTTTTGAATGCGGCGCTTGAAGAGTGCAACGACAAGCCGACATCAGAGCCATTCCTCTACTACGCTACGGCTGATCAGGAACTTGAGCTCCGGAAACCTGCGAACCCAATCTCTGCGGGGCGTTACTTTTGGTACATAGCCGACCGTCCGGGTCCAGTCTCCTCGGGAAAGGATGCTTTGCCACAGTCGGGATGGGATTTTGCCGTCTTTACTGATCAAAATTATCCCGGTGTTATTGAGGATCGGAGAAAGCGGTTGTTGTTAACGTCTCAGGAGCGGCTGAGCCTGAAAAAAGTTAAGGCCGCGCCAACAGAGATCGCTGATTTCGTGCACGACTATTCCCGCAAAAACCGAAAAGGTGTCACCGAAGCGCTGCCTGAACCACCATTTAACGGCGGCTTCGAACACATCGATCCGGGTTTCAAGCTTAGGTCAACATGGTGGGGGCGCTCATATGTCTATGATAAGACAAACGTACCACTACATCCCTTTTTCGAGGATTGGCCGCATACGCCAGCTGTAGTCTTCGAACACGCCAAACAGGTAGCGTTTTCTGGCGGCGATTTTTCTCCCGAACGTGACAACGACGTAGATGAGTTCGCGCGAGAGATAACAGAAGAGGCGAAAGATTGGGTTCAGTGGGCAACGAAAAAAGGTGAATCTGATCTGTCTGAACAAGACAAGGAAAGCTACATAGAATGGTGTCAATCCACCTACACAAGGTGTTTCGAAGCATCTCGTCCGGGATGGTTTGATCCACCACGCGCTACAAAGTCCTACTACAGATTAAGAAACTTCTTCTACCGACTTCTTCCAGTAAAGTATCGTGAGCGGCGGAAGTTGATAAGAGACGCGTCTGGTAGACGACTTCATGCTGTGGAGCGCCTATATGATCCAACGGTCAAGGCAATAGGCCCGCCCCAAACCGGCGAAACGGTGGGGCAATTGCTGGGGTACGGTGAAAGTATTCAGTTTGAGTCAGATTTGCACCGCAACAAGACGTTGGTGTTTCAGTGTTTTGATCTGCCGGATCTCTCTTTTGGAGGTGGAGATTTCAAGCTTTGGCTCGCCTCCAGCACTTTGCAACCTAATGCTTGGCAACGTGTAGTGGTTTCCAATGCAGTTTAGCGGGCCGTTGAAAAGCCGCCGTTCGATTCTGAAGGTTGAATGACCGCTCTGTCCTGCATGTTACCAGTTCTTGCGCGGCCCAGCGAAAGAAGATGTTTTTCGAACGGGCCGTTCATGGTTTCTGCGGCGAAGGCTACCGAAGAGCCGCTCTTTTCGCCAGCAAAAGTCAAAATTGAGCAAATGCTGCGATGCATCCGAGGTCGGCTGTGAGCCCAAATTGACCAATGCTGCGGCCTGGATTAATGTCAGCTTTGGATATACAGTTACTTGAATCAGTCTTGCGTGACCTGCATAAGCGGCACCAGAGCGCCTTGGGTTCGTCTTCCTAGATCAGTCAAAGTGTAGGCATTGGAAGTTTTGTGGACAAAACCCGCTGCTCTCAGTTCTTTTAAACGCTGGTTTAGAACTGCCGGTCGAATTTGACCATTTGTAAATTCGCGGGCGGTTCAGTATGTCTCATCTCGAAATATGTCTGACCCGAATTGCAAGGTGTCTTGTTCGCCGCTAAGACGCAAATTTCTCAAGTGTCTCCGAACCATTTTCGCGAGAGTTTTTACGAAACCTTGCCGGATCGAACGCATCAATGGGCAAGCTTGCCTCTTGATCGATGATCAATTCGCTAAGAATTTTCCCGCATATCGGGGCCATCTGGTACCCATGTGCAGAATAGCCAAAACTGTGGAATACGTTGTCTTGGTAACCTTTGCCGATAACCGGAATGTTGTCGGGCATAAATCCTTCGAGGCCGGCCCAGCACCTGACGATTTTCGCGTTTTCCATGATTGGAAAATACCGCCACGCAGTTGCCGCCGATAATGCCAACCCCTGATAGTCGAGGGCGGTTTCATTGGTCTCTGGATAGGCTTGGCCGACATTTCCGCCGCCGATCAAAACGGTTCCGTTCGGGAATTGTTTGAACGACAGGGGGATGCCTTGCGCGCCGGCGACGCCGTCCATGAAATGCGGCATCTTTTCCGTGATCATCAGCATCGGTGCCCGTACTTCGATCGGGAGGTGATCCCCCAACATGGCGGCGATTTTTCCACCCCAAGCGCCAGAACAATTTACGAGGTTTCGCGCCGTGACTGTGTGTTTCGCGGTTCGAACCACCCAGTCATCTGCAAAGCGCGTGATGGTTTCAACGCCGTGGCCCTGATGAAAGACGACGCCCAAATCGACACATTTTGTGTAGAAGGCCCGCACCGTCTGGAAGGGATTCGCGAAGCCGTCACCTTTGACGGCCAATGCCCCGATGCATTCCTTTGACACAGCTGGCACAAGATCGCGCAGGGTCTGCTGGTCGATCATCTCTTCATGCTCAAACCCGATTGCGCGGACCTGTTTCGCACGGTCCCGCAGTTGGTCCAAATGGATATCTGTATCGGCCAGTTTCACCTGATACGAGGACACAAAACCGCAGTCATCGTCGAGGAGGTCACTGATATCTTGCCAGATTTTGGCGGATGCGACCGACAAAGGAACTTCGGGCAATGCCCGCCCAAGCCGACGCACGCCACCTGCATTCGCGCTCGAGGCGTGACGCCCCACACGGTCCTTTTCAAGAACCACGACTTTCATCCCGCGCATGGCCAGATGCAGGGCGGTCGAAAGACCATGGAGACCGCCCCCGATGATGACCGTTTCAGCTGTTGTCGAACTGGATTCAGGGTTCATTTTCTTGCCTCGTATGCGGTGACCGCCAAGATGTGTGGGGGTGATCTAAAGTTGGTGTCGTTGTCGGGTTCGGGCACGCCTGCTGTTAGGGGCAGGCAGCTGTGACAATGATCTCAACTTTCAATTCGGCGCGCCCAAGTTTTGCTTCGCCGCAGGCCCGTGCCGGTGCGTGGCCTGGCGGTATCCATGCATTCCAGACCTCGTTCATCTCCACGACATCCGTGATATCTGCGACCCAAATGATCGCCTGCAAGATGCTTTCACGGTTTGAACCGGCCTCGGTCAAAAGCGCATCGATACGCCCAAGGCAGTCAGTGGTTTGCGCCGTGACAGTATCGCCGTCCCCGACTTGCCCGCAAAAATAGGCCACTCCGTTGTGCTTTACGATCTTACTCAAGCGTTCGGTTGTATGGAGTCTTTGAATCATTTCACGGTCTCCGGTTCTTTTGGGGTCTCAAGGCTGGCGAGCTCTTTCAAAGTAATCGGTTTGAGCGGTGCGCGAATGCGGTAGGCCCCCACAACGTCATGGGACTGCTTCGTTTCCTGGGCGAGGATTTGGGTCACTGTCAGACCGCAATAACGCCCTTGGCATGGACCCATTCCGGGTCGTCCAAAGGATTTGGCTTGGTTTGGCCCCTTGCAGCCAAGGCTGGCGAAGCGGCGGATGTTGCCAGCGGTGACTTCTTCACAACGGCAAATAATTGTCTCGTCCGCGGGCCGAAGAACGTCTGCTGGCGGTGGATAAGCCGCATCAAGAAAAGGGCGAATGGCAAGTTCGGCAGACCGCTTCTTGAGTATTGGAGCCGCAAGCGTTTCACACTTGGACTTTGGTATCTTGCCGATCTGACAAACCGCGTTTAAGGCACTGATTTTACCAGATAGCGCTGCAACTTTTGCACCTCCGATCCCTGCGCCATCTCCGGCAATCGAAAACACGATGTTTGAGGATTGCCCAAACAGATCCGTCACCGGATGAAAGCAGTGCTGCTGGCCGCTGTAGATATGTTTCAGGCCTATCGAACGCGTGATCTGGGTGTTGGGAACGACGCCTTGATGCAACAACGCGCTTGTTACCTGGATTGAATGGTTTTTCCCATTCGCCTCAAAACTGACTCGATCGACTTTTTCATCGCCGTGTATCGCGATGTTGGTGGCCCCTGTAAAACGAGGGACGCCAGCCATCCGTATAGCGGCGATCAGCTGCAAACCTTTGGCCAGTTGTTTCCAGCCTTTGAGTGCGGGAACAAGGTGGCGGGTCGCCCGCAACAGATCCGTTTTGGTCTGCGTTTCAACCAAGGCTTTGGGTGGTGCCCCGGCGGTCACCAGTTGCTGCGCAACGAGATACAACAATGGACCAGACCCGATCAGGACGGCGTTTGTCGGCACGATCCCTGCGGATTTCATCAAGATCTGAGCAGCCCCGACGGTCATTGCGCCAGGCTTTGTCCATCCGGGAAGAGGAGTGGAACGTTCTGTTGCGCCGTTCGCAATGATAACGTGGCGACCTTTGATCTGGGTCGCGAATTCCTCCTTGCTGTAAGCGATTGTCCCATCTTGGCCCACTTTCCAAACGGTAACGCCAGTGCGGTGAACGACCCCTGAATTTCGCAGGTCACGCACCAACTGCTCACCTTTAAGGTAATCGGATCCGAGGACTTTGGTTCGTGCAGGTGTGGATTGGGACACGTTGCGATAAATTTGGCCGCCCGCACTGGCCTGTTCGTCCAGCAAACAAACTGATGCCCCATGATGATCCGCCTCTAACGCTGCGGAAATGCCGGCAGGGCCAGCACCAATGACGATAATGTCGAACTGATCATTCATGTTTCAATGTCCTCATTGATGACCGGGACGCGCGTCACTTTCATACCGTCACGCGCTTTGGTCATGCAGGCCTGCACATTCATCCCGTCCACATAAACGAGGCAGTCATAGCACGCGCCCATCATGCAAAAGGGGCCACGAGCCGATTGACTGACCGGTGTTTGGCGGAAAATTGAGACATCGGCGGCCAGTAGCGCGGCTGCGACGCTCATGCCCGGGGTGGCACTGATTGGCTGACCTTCGAACAAGAACGTGAAGCTGCCCTGCGCATCCTCGCCCTCCATAAGTTTAAACATGGAACCTGCTTTCGCTAAATTGGGATATGTCCGGTGCGCTGTTTCGTTCCAGAATCCAGTCGGGCATCAAGCGTGCATGCGCCGCAGCAAGTGTTATGCCGCTGTGACAGGTCACGAAACTTGCACCCCGCGCGGACTGGGACCGTTGGTAAATCGGATAACCGTCCGGTGACATAATTCGCAACGCCGCCCAGCTTCGGACCAGTTTCACCTGTTCCAGATGCGGGAAAATGTCGATTGCGTGTTGCGCGAGAGAGGCGCTTGTTGCGATGTCTTCGCTATCGTTCGCCCCTGCTTCGCGTTTGGATGCGCCAATTTGCACGCCGCCCTCATTGACCTGTCGAATAGTTCCTGACGGGTATTTCAAAAAATGAGGGAGCTTTTCCGTGATCAGCACCTGGCCCTGTTGAGGTCTGATAGGGGCGTCAAAACCAAGTGTTTCCGCCAACTCAACGGAGCCCAGACCTGCCGCGAGAACAAGTGCGTCACCTTCTATCCTGGTTCCGTCCGCCAACAGCGCTGAGAAGTCCCTGTCGCAAGCAGTAACGCTCACAACCCGCGCACTTGTCTTGATTTTTCCACCGGCGTTACGCACCGCAATCGATAGTGCGCGCAGCAGAAAAAGCGGATTCACATGGCCATCCATAGGGGAATAGATGCCGCCAACAACTTTGGGACCTATTTCTGGGACGATAGCCTTCAGTCTGCTGTGGTCTAAAATTTCGAAAGGATAATCGTCATCAAGTTGTTCCGCCAAATTAGCAAGGGATAGAGCTCGCGTTTCTAACACGTTGTCATCTGTGAAGTAGTCAACGCCACCTGCATTCTGATAAGCGACGTCGACTCCGGTCTCAGCAAGCAGATCTTTTGCGAACGCGCTCCAAAGATTGGCAGACTGACGTGACCACATCGCGTAATGTGGTGCTTTCTCTCCTTTGCCTTGTATCCAAATGAGCCCAAAATTTCCGCGCGACGCCCGAAAATCATCGTCAGCACCATCCAGAACGACAACGTTTTTCCCCTTTTTCAATAATCCGTAGGCGATGGACAGACCGACGACCCCGCCTCCTATGATGATATGGGCCATCGGTCAGCCTTTCCCGACGAAGACTTTGTCCAAGCCGTAAAACCGGTCCAGGACCAGCATCAGGAGAAATGTGAGAACGATCAAAACCGTAGACACTGATGCAATCAATGGATCGATGGTCTGAGTGATGTGGTGATACATTTTCACTGGTAAGGTTTGGGTCGCGGGCGAGGCCACGAACACACTCATGGTAAGTTCATCGAAGCTTGTGATGAAGGACAACAACCAGCCACCGGCGACACCGGGCAAGATTAACGGCAACGTGACTTTGCGAAGAACTGCAAATTTACTGGCTCCAAGTGTCAGCGCTGCCTGTTCAGCCTCAATTGACAGGCCAGTCGCGGCTGAAAGTGCGAGCCGGAGTGCATAGGGCGTCACCAGAACGACATGCGCCGCCGCCAGTCCGTAGAACGAACCGCCTAACCCAATTTGTGAATAAAACTGAAGGAATGCGACGCCCAATACGAGATGCGGGATCATCAAAGGAGAAAGCAGAAACGCTGCGATAAAGTCCCGACCCGGAAACTTGTGCCGTGCAATCGCGAGCGCCGCAGGAATGGCAATAATGACAGCGACTGATGCAGATATGAGGCCAAGCCAGACCGACATCCAAAAGGCATCAATGAACGAAGGATTATCCAAGATTGCGTAGAACCAGCGCAACGACGGCCCGTCCGTCGGCAGGGAGAGATATCCTTTGTCGGTGAACGATACCGCGATCACCATCACCAAAGGGGCAAGGATAAAGATAACAAATACGGCGTGAAAGATGAGGGCAACTGGACCAAGACGTCTCATGATTTTTCCTACTCGAATACTTTGGCGTAGCGCTGTTCGATGACTTTGTTGAAGCTCAGGATGATGACGATATTTGCCAATAAAAGCAGGACAGCGATCGTCGCGCCCAGTGGCCAATTCAACGTGCTGAGATATTCGTCATAGGCGGCCGTGGCCACGACCTTCATCCGTCGACCGCCAATGATTGCGGGGGTTGCAAAGGCACTTGCAGTCAACGCAAACACTATGATGCTACCTGACAGGATGCCGGGCATGGCTTGAGGTAACGTAATGCGGCGCAGAACGGTAAATTTTGAGGCCCCGAGGCTAAGTCCCGCATCTTCGCTTTGGGGGTCGATTTTCTGTAACGATGCCCAGACCGAAATGACCATAAACGGGACAAGCACATGGACCAGAGCAATGGTCATGCCAGCAAACGTGAACATCAAGCTGACCGGCTCATCGCCGAAACCCAGTGCCTGAGCGGTCATAGTAAGAATACCGTTGCCCCCGAAAAACAAGGCCCAACCCAACGTGCGCACAACCACAGAAATGAGCAGGGGCCCCAGCACAACCAGCAAGAAAACGGACCGCCATCCGCTGCTCAAGCGTGACAGAACGTAGGCTTCTGGCACCCCGATCAGAACACAGATGAGCGTCACTAAGAGGCCAAGACCGAAGGTTCGTCCAAAGATCTTGTGAAAGTAGCTGTCGCCAAGGACGTCGGCGTAGTTCGCGAGTGTCCAATCCGACTGAATTCCGGTGTTGAAGTCATAAGAATGCAGACTCAAAACAAACGTCATCACCATCGGAAAACCCAACAGAGCGACGAAAAACAGCACGCCGGGAGCTGTTAGCAGGTAGGGGGTTGTTCTGGGGCTCGCAGCGCTCATGACACTGCATCCTCAAACAGAGTGATTGATCCAGCGGGCCAGCTCAGGTGTGCAATGTCGCCGTTTGAATACCCCGCAGAGCCCGTGTTGGGCTGTGTGATGAACAGTTCACCCATCTCGCCCGTCACGCGGTAGAGCCAGCTTGAGCCAAGGAAAATCGCAGCGTCGATGCGGACTTCTTGACTGGTAGCGTCGTCGGAAAGGCGCAGTTTTTCTGGTCGAACCGACAAGGTGACCTGACTACCAACGCCAGCGGAGGCGGTATCGACGTCAATGGCCGTGCCGTTTACCGAAACTTTGTTTGGCGCGCTGACGTGCCCGCTCAGAAGGTTTGTTTTACCAACAAAGTCAGACACGAAGGTGTTCGTGGGACGTTCATATAGATCAAGTGGTGCTGCGATTTGCGATACCTCACCGCGTTGCATCACAACAATCCGGTCGCTCATCGACAAGGCTTCTTCCTGATCATGGGTAACGAGGATCGTTGTCACGCCGATGTCTTGCTGAAGAAGCCGCAATTCGATCCGCATTTCTTCACGCAGCTTCGCATCCAGATTTGACAGTGGTTCATCGAGCAAAAGGACGGGCGGTTCAATCACCAGAGCGCGGGCCAAAGCCACACGTTGTCGCTGCCCACCCGACATATCCTTGGGATAGCGCTCTGCAAACTGTGCCAGTCGAACTTGTTCAAGCGCAGCATTCGCGCGCGCGAGCCTGTCCGCTTTGCCGACGCCGCGCATTTCCAGACCAAAGGCTACATTCTCGGTGGCGGTCATGTGCGGGAACAGGGCGTAGCTTTGAAACACAATGCCAAGCCCGCGTTTGTTTGGGGCGGTATTGGTAATATCCTTGCCGTCCAACATGATTCTGCCAGAAGTTGGCGTCAGCAAACCGGCAACCATCTGAAGCGTCGTGGTTTTCCCGCAACCAGACGGGCCAAGCAGTGAAATGAATTCACCGCGCTCCACACCAAGACTCATGTCACTGACAGCGACAAAGTTACCGAATTCTTTTTTTAGCGATTCAAATTTAAGAAATGACACCACGTAGCCCCTCTTTAATAGTGTGGGGCGCGCACCAATTTGGTACGCGCCCGTTTTGTCAGATCAACGTTTAGTTTTCGATCCGGCGGGTCCATTGTTGTGTCCAATCACCCCGCGCAGGATTTACGATCGAATAGTCAACGGTAATGAGATTATCGACTATCTCGGTCCCAACCGGCAGGGCACTGCTTTCTTCTGCGGTTAACGCCACTGTCGCATTCACTGGGGCCCAGCCATTCGTGACGGCAAACAGTCGTTGGGCTTCTGATGACGTGACAAACTGCAAGAAGTCTTGTGCGAGTTCGGGAACATCCGAACCTACAACGGGACAAGCCGTAACCAGCAGCTTTATGCCACCCTCTTCAGGGTACGCGAAAGCACCAGGGAAGCCGGAGTCAGCAAGCGCTTTAAGGCGACCGCTGCCCCAAATGGAAAGAGCAATCTCACCGTTCTGGAAAAGCTCGGACATCTTCCCCGATGAGGGTTCGTAGACCAGAACATTGTCGTCAATGGCATCTTCAAATGCAGCGAAGCCGGGCTCAATGTCATTCACCCCGCCGCCGTTTACCATGGCCGTCGCGATCAGTGCATGGAGGCCATAGCCATTTGTAATTGGAGGGACCGCCAAAACGCCTTGATACTTTGGATCGGCGAGATCCTTCCAAGAAGATGGTGCGTCCCAGCCATTTGCGGCGAAGACCTCCGTATTGTACGCGAAACCCGTTGCAATGATGCCAACACCAACAGCCTTATTTTCCGGCATACGCGCAGCTTCGTACAGATCAGAGAACGTCTCTTCATTTACGGTGTCGCAATATCCGAAACCAATTGCTTGGCTCATGGGGCCATCGTCGATGAACACAACATCAAGGTCTTGAGCGCTTTCTTGAGCACGTAATTTTGCTAGAGTGTCAGTCGAATTCCCTGCAACGTAAACGACCGTTGCGCCCGTCCGTTCCTCCCACATTGGAATGATTGTTTCGTTCATCAATGTCTCGGTCGAGCCGCCGTAGGCTCCCAAGTAAAGTGTCTGTTCCTGTGCCGACGCAGTAACTACGGACATCGCAATAACACTGGCCGTTACGAACAATTTTTGCATTTTTTTCTCCCTGTTGTTGTTATTCGCAGATTTTTCCAGATTGAAATTCATATAGCAAATTGTATGTAATCATGTTTTCATGCAAAAATGTTATGAGTTTAGGGCGATGGAAAGTCTGTGAAAATGCGGTTGAACCATCGACAACTGGAAGCATTTTGCGCCTTGATCGATACAGGCAGCGTCACAGAGACTGCAAACCGCTTACATGTGACACAACCGGCAGCCAGTCGGTTAATTGCCGACTTGGAGAAGACGATCGGCTACGCCTTGTTCTTGCGTCAAAAGAAGAGGCTGCTACCGACACCCGAAGCAATTGCGCTTTATGAAGAAGTTGAGAGGTCGTTCATCGGTCTTGAAACGATCGCAGAGGCGGCACGAGATATTGGCAGCTTTAGACGTGGCGCGCTTCATATTGCGGGTTTGCCAGCATTGGCACTCGATTTTCTACCGAGGGTCATCGCGCAATTCTGCGACGATAGGCCGGACATTTCAGTAAGTCTCAAGATTCACAGTTCTCCGCGTGTCTTGCAGTGCGTTGCGTCCCAGCAGTTTGACATTGGATTTGCTGAAACTGACGTCAAACATCCTTCGGTTACTTCGAGTATTCTGCATGCCGCGCCGCTCGTTGCCATTTTACCCAAGGGGCACAAATTGCTTGAGAAGTCGGTTCTAGGACCTATCGATTTCGCGGATCAAAATTATATTTCCCTCGGATTAGACTATATGTCGCGTCGAAAGATTGACGCGATATTTCTCGCGCACAATGTCGATCGCAGAATGAAGATCGAATCCCAGCTATCTATGGCTGTCGGGAACCTAGTTTCGGCAGGCGCAGGCATATCAATCATTGATCTCGTGACTGCCAGTTGTTTGCGCGACCGCGGATTGATCGAAATTCGGCCCTTCTTGCCCGAGATCGAATTTTCATTCCGAGTTTTGCTGCCATCGCATAGACCATTGTCACCGTTGGGAGAAACTTTCCTGCGGATAGCGACTGCAGACCTAAGAAAATTTTAAGTGGCTTTGGGCCTTCATCTGTTGAAAGCCTCGGGAACTTCTTCCAGCTATCCTGTTGCACAGTGCAAATCTGCACGCCTGATCAGTTGTCCTTATTTCATTAGACACGATATCACTACTTGGAGGCATGAGGTCGCGGACCCGGGGGCGGCATTCGCATTGCGGGCATTATAAAACGCGAATAACCAGGACTTAAATGATCTGATTTACACGACAATCAACAACGGCGCGTACAAGGTGGGATTTTCATTTGACCAAACGATCTATGCGGCAGCCCTTGACGCCTATTTCGACACACTCGGAAAGCTTGACGGCCTTTTGCCCGACGGCCGCCCATTCCTGACGGGCGAACAATTCACTGAAGCTGATCTACGGCTGTTTCTGACGCTCTAACGTTACAAACGCATCTAATATGTCGGATGAGACTGAACGGTGCATAGAGCCTTGACTATCCACATTTGTGGCGATGGCTCACTGGGTTTACATGCTGCACAGCATTGAGCAGGGGGGAAGGCTGGTGCCTTCGGTCCCACCATCATCAATCCTCCCACCAACTATGAGAATTGAATCAGCGACAGCCCCTTCGATCAAGCCGAGTTTTCAACGAAATAAGCCGAACCTGCGGCTCTCAGCTATAGAATTAAATGACTAGGAACGTACTTCTTGACCTCTTATCGCAGGTGAAATAGTGATCAACATGGTTGCGGGCGTTGTGTAATGGTTAAGACCTCAGTTTTCCAAACTGAAGATGCGGGTTCGATTCCCGCCGCCCGCTCCAAAAAGTAATTTCCGACATTTGACCTACAAAAACCTATCACTGAAGTTGTTAAATCATTGTTTTTTAAATATTAAACGTGATCTGAAGCATAGCTTTCCAAGCTGATGATACGGGTTCGATTCCCGTCGCCCGCTCCATCCTCTCTTTTCATTTTTACATATGTGGTGAACATTTCGTCGCCTTGTTAATCGGCGTCCGCAGATTTATGTCAGCGCCAACTCAACGGTGGAATGATAATGGCCGACGGACCCAAGCAAACAAAAGAAGACCGCGCGGCATCCAAGCGCATTGGTGCTTTGACCGCACTTTGGCCTTTCATGCGACCGTATCGCCCGATGATCGCATCGGCCCTCGGCGCGTTGGTTCTGACCGCGCTCGTCTCGCTTGTTTTGCCGCTGGCCGTGCGTCGGGTGATCGACAATTTCGATGTGGGTGAAGGGGAAATTCTGCAAAGCTATTTCCTGGCGGCCCTTGGTATCGCGGCACTTTTGGCTGTTGGAACCGCCATGCGCTATTACCTTGTCACGCGGCTTGGCGAACGGGTTGTGGCTGATATCCGGGTTGCGGTTTTTGACCGTATGATCGGGATGAGCCCGGCCTTTTACGAGAAAATCATGACGGGTGAGGTGCTCAGCCGCATCACCACAGACACAACGCTGATTTTGTCGGTTATCGGCAGTTCGGTTTCGGTTGCGCTGCGCAATGTGCTGATCTTTATCGGCGGGATTGCCCTGATGCTGATCACGTCGGTCAAGATGTCGGTCATGGTTCTGTGGCCGATTCCAGTGGTCGTGCTGCCCATCATTCTGCTGGGGCGGCGTGTGCGCAATCTGTCGAAGGAAAATCAGGACCTGATTGCTCAATCCAGTGGGGATGCCTCAGAACAACTGCTGTCGGCCCAGACCGTGCAGGCGTTTTCGCATGAGGTGCTGAGCCGGATCAAATTCAGTGACGTCACCGAGCGTAGTTTTATCGCCGCAAGACGGCGGATCACGACGCGGGCCATCCTGACTGCCATTGTCATTTTTATCGCTTTTTCTGCCATCGTGGGCTTTCTGTGGATGGGGGCGAATGACGTCCGCTCCGGTAATTTGACCGAAGGCGAGCTAGTTCAGTTCATGATTTATACGATCATGGTTGCTGGCGCGCTTGCCGCATTGACCGAGATTTGGGGCGAGTTGCAACGTGCTGCCGGGGCCACTGAGCGGCTGATCGAATTGCTGACGGCAGAAGACAGCGTGGCCGACCCGGAGGAGGTCCAGTTGCTTCCCGACCATGTGAAAGGCGAGATCACATTTGAAGATGTGCGCTTCAGCTACCCCTCACGCCCTGCGATTTCGGCGCTTGATCACGTCAGTCTCCATATCAAACCGGGCGAGACGGTTGCACTTGTCGGCCCGTCGGGTGCTGGCAAGACGACGATTATCCAGATGGTGCTGCGGTTCTATGACCCTCAGGCGGGTCACGTCCGGTTGGATGGTGTCGATCTGCGTGACCTCAAACGCGCCGATTTTCGCAAGCATGTCGCACTGGTGCCGCAAGACCCTGTGATTTTTGCTGATACAGCCCGCGAGAATATCCGCTTTGGCAGACCTGACGCCACAGATGCAGATGTTGAAGCCGCCGCAAAGGCCGCTGCGGCCCATGATTTCCTGATGGCGCTGCCGGATGGCTATGACAGCTACGTGGGCGAACGGGGTGTTATGTTGTCGGGCGGTCAAAAGCAGCGGATCGCGATTGCCCGGGCCATTCTGCGCGACGCCCCGATCCTGCTGCTGGACGAAGCCACCAGCGCCCTTGACGCCGAAAGCGAGAATGCAGTGCAGCGCGCGGTCGAGGATCTTGCCAAGACCCGTACAACCCTGATTGTTGCCCACCGGTTGGCGACCGTCAAAAAGGCGGATCGTATCGTGGTTTTCGAGGATGGACAGATCGTCGCCGAAGGCACACATGACAGCCTTGTCGCGCAAGGCGGGCTTTATGCCCGTCTGGCTCGCCTGCAATTCACAGCAGGTCTTGCCGCAGAATAGGAGCCGGGGTTTTTCGTAGCGTCAGTCTTGCGCTTGTCCAGTTCTGTTTCCACAGTATGTTGCTAAGGAAAGCTGCCCAGAGAAGCAGTTTACGCCAGCGGGGAGGAGACCGATATGGCCTATGCCAATATGGATGATCGCAATGCGATCGAAGAGGAGATGCCGTGGAATGCCCGCGTGCTGCCCACAACGACTTATGCGCTTTTAAGTGAAACGGCCGCCAAACATGGACCCCGCAACGCGGTGACTTATAGTTTGCTGTCTGACCCAAAGGCAAAATGCGAAACGCTGAGCTGGTCGCAGCTCAAGGATAAAACAACTCAGACCGCAAATTTGTTCCGCTCCTTGGGTGTGGGAGAGGATGACGTCGTTGCTTTCCTTTTGCCCAATGCGACAGAAACGATCCTGACCTATCTGGGCGGGCAGGTGGCCGGGATCGTTAATCCCATCAATCCGCTACTGGATTCCGAACAAATCTCGGCCATTCTGCGGGAAACGAACGCAAAGGTGCTTGTCACCCTTAAAGCCTTTCCCAAGACAGATGTCGCCCAGAAAGCAGCCGAGGCAGTTCGTTTTGCCCCGAATGTCAAAACGGTGCTTGAGGTTGATCTGCTTCGCTATCTGACGGGCCTGAAAAAGCTGATCGTTCCATTGATCCGTCCTAAGAACCCAACGGATCATGACGCGCGCATTCTTGACTTCAATACCGAACTGAAAAAGCAACCAACCACGCTGGCATTTGAAGATAGCCCCGAGGACCGCGTTGCGGCCTATTTCCATACTGGCGGGACAACGGGCATGCCGAAAGTGGTGCAGCACCGCTATTCGGGCATTGTCTACAACGCCTGGCTTGGTGACCGGCTGCTGTTCACCGAACAGGACGTGCAGATTTGCCCGCTACCGCTGTTTCACGTGTTTGCCACGATCGTATCATTGGGTGCCTCACTGGGGTCGGGGGCGGAAATCGTCTTTCCGACGCCGCAAGGCTACCGGGGCGACGGCGTATTCGACAATTTCTGGAAGCTGATCGAGAAGCATAAAGTGACTTTCATGATCACGGTCCCGACGGCGATGTCTGCGTTGATGCAGCGCAAGGTGGATGCGGATATCTCGACCTTGCGTCTGGCGTTCTGTGGTTCTGCACCGCTGCCGCTTGAGCTTTATAAACGGTTCGAGGCCGCTGCCGGTGTTACCATCTGCGAAGGCTACGGTCTGACCGAGGCGACATGCCTTGTCGCGATCAACCCGCCCGAAGGCGAAAAACGTGTTGGGTCCATCGGCCTGCCGTTTCCCTATACGGATGTCAAAATCATCTCACCTGCGACCGGAATGGAATGCGCGGCTGATGAAATCGGTGAGATTTGCATCTCAAACCCTGGTGTTTATGGCGGCAAGACCTATACGGAAGCGGCCAAGAATGACGGGCTTTTTTATCCCGGTGATCAATCCAATGCCCAATATCTAAGGACCGGTGATTTGGGCCGTAAGGACCCTGACGGGTATCTGTGGATCACGGGCCGCGCCAAGGATCTGATTATTCGGGGTGGTCACAACATTGATCCTGCCGAGATTGAAGAAGCCCTTGCCGGACATGAAGCCGTCGCTTTCGCTGGTGCCATTGGTCAGCCCGATGCCCATGCCGGTGAAATACCTTGCGCCTATGTGGAGCTGGTCGACGGAGCGACGATCACCGAAGAAGAGCTGCTGGAATTTGCGAAAGAGCATATTCACGAGCGGGCTGCCTATCCCAAGCATATGGAAATACTGGACGAATTGCCAAAAACGGCGGTTGGCAAGATTTTCAAGCCGGATCTGCGTAAATTGGCTATTGCCCGGATATACAATTCTGCCCTAGACGATATCGGTGCAGAGATCGTCGAAGTGACCGAAGACAAGAAACGCGGGCTGGTCGCACATGTCAAAGCCGAACAGGACGCGAAAGAGGATGTCAAAAAGGCGTTGGGCAGCTATACCATACCTTGGGAATTGACTGACTGATATCTCAAGGAGGTAATGCATGGGACGGGTCGCGTTTTTAGGTCTGGGCGTGATGGGATATCCCATGGCGGGACATCTACAGGCCGCTGGCCATGACGTGGTCGTCTACAACCGTACCTCTGCCAAGGCAGAAGCCTGGGTCAAACAGCATGGCGGGGCGATGCAATCATCCCCCGCCGAAGCTGCTGCAGATGCTGATTTTGTTATGGCCTGTGTTGGTAATGACGACGATCTGCGGTCAGTCTGTACCGGCGATAACGGTGCCTTTGCGGGCATGAAATCAGGCAGCTTGTTTGTCGACCACACAACCGTTTCGGCGGCAGTGACCAAGGAACTACATGATGCGGCGGCTGAGCAGGGCGTAGGGTTCATTGATGCGCCAGTTTCAGGCGGGCAGGCTGGGGCCGAAAACGGTGTTCTGTCGGTCATGTGCGGTGGCTCTCAGGCTGACTATGACAAGGCCGAGCCCATCATCGGTGCCTATGCCCGCATCTGCCGTTTGATCGGCCCCAGCGGCGCTGGGCAAATGACCAAGATGTGCAACCAGATCGCAATTGCAGGTCTGGTTCAGGGCCTGTCAGAGGCACTGCATTTCGCTGACAAGGCTGGCCTTGACGGCAAGGCGGTTGTCGAAGTGATCAGTCAGGGTGCGGCAGGCAGTTGGCAGATGTCCAACCGGTTTGAGACGATGTTGGCTGACGAATTCGACCACGGGTTTGCCGTGGACTGGATGCGTAAGGATCTGAGCATCTGCCTGCAAACAGCTGACGAAAACGGGGCCAGTTTGCCGGTCACAGCACTGGTCGATCAGTTCTACAAGGACGTGCAGAACCTTGGTGGCGGGCGTTGGGATACCTCGTCGCTGATCAGACGTCTGCGGGCGCTGAACTAAGCGTTCATCGCCCAAGGCCCATGCTGATCACTGCTGCCATCGTCGGTCCGCTCAAACCCATGAGCACCAAAGAAATCCCGCTGGCCCTGGATCATGTTGGCCGTTCCGCGTGATGTTCGCATCGTGTCGAAATAGGCCAGCGCCGACGATAAAGCTGGGGCGGGTAGCCCATGCGTTGCCGAGAGCGAAACCACCTGGCGTAGTGCCGTTTGGTTTTCTTTGAGAAGCTCCGAAAAGAATGGGGCGAACATCAGGTTTTGCGTGGCGTTTGCCTCCAGCGCTGTGGCCATATCGTCCAGCATTGATGATCGGATGATGCAGCCCGCACGCCAGACCTTGGCAATGTCGGGCAAGGGCAGGGACCAGCCAAATTCGTCCGACGCTTTTGAAATCATCCCGAACCCTTGCGCATAGCAAAGAATCTTACCGGCAATCAGTGCCTTTTCGAGCGTTTCGATATCAAGAACACCATCGGCGATGAGCTGTGGTGCTGTCCCGAAGACATCCTCACCAAGCTGCCGCATATCCCTTTGCGAGGACAGGTTGCGCGCCACAACGGCAGCCTCAATAGCCGGTATCGGGGCCGCCAAATGCTGCGCCTCGATCGCTGTCCACCGGCCTGTCCCTTTCTGGCCAGCGGCGTCGACGATCAGATCAAGCATGGGTTGACCCGTCTTGGGGTCGACAGCGCCTGCCACCTTGCCCGAGATTTCGATCAGGTAAGATTGCAGCGGACCTCTGTCCCAACGGGCGAAAATCTCTGCCATTGCCGCGTTGTCGTGGCCAAGCCCGTCTCGCATGATGCCGTAGACTTCTGCGATCATCTGCATGTCGGCGTATTCGATGCCGTTATGGACCGCCTTGACGAAATGTCCGGCACCTTCTTCGCCCATCCATGTGGCGCATGGGGTCTCGTTATGCTTGGCGGAAATGGCGGTCAGGATATGCGCGACACGGTCCCAGTATTCGCGTTTGCCGCCGCCCATGATTGACGGACCGAACCTTGCGCCTTCTTCGCCACCCGATACACCAATACCCAAAAACGGCAAATCATCGGCTTCTCGTGCCCGCCTGTTGGTGTCGTGGAAATTGGCGTTTCCTGCGTCAATCAGTAGATCATTCGGTCCCAGAAGAGGGCGGAGCGCTTTGATCTGGTCGTCAACGGCCTGACCGGCGGGCACCATGAGGATGATGGCACGCGGCTCTGCAATAGCCTCAACCAGTTCCCGCAGAGTCTCGGTCGGTGTGATCCGTGGCGCCAGATCACCGGCGCCATCGAAAAATTTCTTCGTCGTGGATGTGGTCCGGTTCCAGACCGCGATATCAAACCCGTTATCCGCAATGTTCAAAGCAAGCGCCGCGCCCATAGTCCCCAGGCCGATCAGGCCAATTTCTGCTTTGCTCATCGGGATCATCCTTATTTTGGAGAGGTCATATCCCTATGGGAATACATACTGTGCTGCCACAAAGGCAACATAGGCTATCACCATAAGTATCCCCATGGTTTTGGTGATCTGGCCGACCGTGAGCATCCATGCAGTGAACGCTACAGAAACGAAAACTGTTGCCCACATCTGAAAGCCCATCAGAACCGGCACAACGTCGAGCGGCTTTATGATCGCCGTCAGGCCAATGATTGACAGAATGTTAAAGGTGTTCGATCCGACAATGTTGCCCAGAATAAGCCCGACCGATTGCTTGCGCGCAGCCGCAACACAGGTGGATAGTTCAGGCAGGGACGTTCCAAACGCGACGACTGTCAAACCGATGATCGCCTCTGGCACGCCGATGATCGTACCGGTTACAACGGCGCCTTTGACCAGCATTTCAGACCCGACCGCCAAACCGACAAGACCACCGAGCAGGATCAGCAGCGCCGCCCCCATGGTTTCGATCCCGCCGCCCTCTGCGTCTTCGTCCTCTTCCAGATCAAGGCCGTCAGTGGCGTATTGATATGAGATAAAGGCGACCAAGATACCGAACATGATCAGGCCAAGCAGGTGCGAAAACGTGCCGCTCATCATTCCAAAGACAAGGATGGCCGTCGCAAACAGCATCATCATCAGGTCTTTGAACAGGTCTTTGGCTTTGCCTTCGATCTGAAACACAAACGCCGTTGCCCCCAGCACCAGCAATATATTTGCGATGTTCGAACCTAGAACGTTCCCGAGCGAAATGCCGGGAAAGCCTTGAAGGTTGGCGTTAACGGATGTGAACAACTCTGGCACGGATGTCCCGAAGGATATGATAGTTGCGCCAATAAACAGTGGCGATAGCCCCGTTCGTTCTGCAATGAAAACGGCCGCATCAATGGTCCAGTCCCCTCCCTTTATCAAAAGGAACAGGCCAAAAAGTATGGCCCCGGCGGAGAGCACAAAAAGATCGTAATGGGGAAGTTCCAAATGCGTGATCCTGATCAGAGGTGAACGTCAGACGAGTTATGACCCAATGTGTTGAAGTGTTTCAAAACGGTCTCTGGTCCCTGCCTGCTTTGCTTGCTTGTATCTAGCAAAGACATCCACCTAAGCAACTACGCGATACGGCGATTTCCCGCCAGCCGTTGCAGCTTGGTCAACGCGGGTGCCGTTGCGGCATTTGCGTTTACTATCCATTTGCCCTCATTTCTGGGATACCAGTTTGGATTTTGACCCCGCCCTACCGGAGACCGCCAACATTGTCACCCCACCTCACCAGCCCCCGCAACGGTGTTGCCGCAACGGCACGGCAAACCAGACTTGTGTAGATGGAGCTATTGCTGACGCAGCATTTCCTCGCAGTTGCGGAAAATTCAATACTGCGATGCGGCCCGTGTCGTCGAAGCAGCCGCTTGACGCGTCCAACCTCGGTGGATTTCAAGCCAACCTTTCGTCGCATTACGCACGAAACATCAAGACACGAGACATAGCATGAGTAATCGGGCTGATCTGAAGGATGGGTCGGGTTCTCGATAGAGTTGCTGCAGTTGCTGCAATCTGAGGAGGACGAAATGGATTACTATGTTGGTTTGGATGTGTCGCTGCGGTCTTTGGCCGTCTGCGTGATTGATGCCGATGGCAAGCATGTCTTGGAACGCGCTGTTGCCTGCGAGATTGAGGATATATTGACGTGCCTCCGTGATCTGTCACGAGGGCATTGCCGGATCGGTTTCGAGTCTGGCGCGATGAGCCAGCATCTCTATTTCGGGCTCCGGGCCGCTGGCTTTGATGTGGTGTGCATGGAGGCGCGCCAGGTGAACGCCGCGCTGTCCGCAATGCGAAATAAAACAGATAAAACGGACGCCCGAGGGATCGCGCAAGTGCTGCGGTCCGGATGGTTCAGTGAGGTGTTCATCAAAAGCCGAGAAGCGCATGCCCACCGGGCGCTGCTCAGCAGCCGTAAGGCGGTTCAGAAGAAGTGTATCGATCTGGCCAACGAGGTGCGAGGGTTATTCCGGATCTTTGGGTTGCGCCTGCCACCCCGCGTGGATCAAGGGTCTTTCGACGAGCAGGTTCGGCCGCTGGTTGAAGCAGACCCTGACCTGTCTCGCGCACTTCTGCCACTGCTGGATGCGCGGGTGATGCTCTATAAGACCTATCGTGAGTTGGATCGCCGTGTGAAGCAAGCCGCCAGCCATGACGCGATATGCATGCGCTTCATGGCGATCCCCGGCGTAGGACCGATCGCGGCTCTGACGTTCCGTGCAGCAGTCGATGATCCGAAACGGTTCACCAGTTCCCGGACAGTCGCTGCACACTTCGGGCTGACACCTCGACGATATCAATCCGGCGAAACGGATAATCCTGGCCGCATCTCCAAGGCCGGCGATAGCGATGTGCGTGCCACTCTCTACGCAGCCGCGAACGCGATGATGATGCGATCTGTTGCCAGCTCTGAGATCAAGAGCTGGGGATTGCGTCTGATGCGTCGCAAAGGCCGCCGTCGTGCCCTTGTCGCCGTTGCAAGAAAGCTAGCCGTCATCATGCATCGCATGTGGGCCGACAACACCGAATTCCGTCAAAGACCTTTGGAGGCCACCCTATGACCTGACGCCTTCACAAGATCAGAGACGGGATCGTCCCTCACCGGACGAGGTCCGTGGATGACGCCGAAAAAGCTCACTGCGCAACTTGAAGCGCGAGACAAAGTGGGGCGCTCCACGTCCAATCCGACACATGCATGCAGCGGCCCAACCGAACCGGGTCATCAATGCCTGCGAAGAGAAGTGTGACCCGGATGAAGGACAATGATCCCAAAGCACGGAAACAAAACGATGAAATGAACTTGACCCAAACGCCCGATTAGAGAAGTGTGCTTTCAGGGTACCTTGTCCAACGTCTGCTTGCGCAGACGCCGAAGCAGGAAAGCCATTTTTTATAATTCAAGATCAGCCATGATATACGCGACGATGTTAGCATGCACGGCTTCCCGGTTTGTTCCTTCCGGATCCGTACAAACTGGATCGTCCTGTTCTTCGATCAGGATCGCTTCGGCCATTGGTTTGCAAAGTGGCAGCGCCGTAAAATGCATTGCCGGGACGATGTTGTTGATTTGCGCGTCTGGCAAAAGCCCCGCCAACCCACTGCTATCGAAATCCGTTGCCAATAGACGATCATCGCCCTGTCCCAATCCGATCAGGCGAACGTTCTTGACCAAATCTGTGACGTTCGCCGGATCAAGCCCCCAAATCAGACCCGGATCAATTGCGGTGACATGGGTTATGCGCGGGTCGGCATAAGATGCATTCCAATCGGCTGCACCAATGTCTGAGATCGCCACATCAGCCCCGATCAGATCATTACAATGGCTCGATGTTTCGCCATACTGCGCGCAATGGTCAACATAACCCGCATGATCCGCCAATAGCCCGCCAAGCGAAAGCGCTGTCCAGCCACCATATGAAAACCCCGCGGCCATGATCCGTGTGTCATCGATATGTCCTGCGAATTTGGGATCACTTAGCAATGTGTCCAGCGCAAGGCTTAGATCTTGGGCACGTGTCCAGTGTTGCAATCCGAGGGCCATATCAAAATCCCCCCAAGTCGAGTTTGGGTGGTTCACAGCAACAACAATCGCGCCCTGTTCGGCCAAATCTGTGGCCAACCATGTCAGCGATCTGATGTTTCCACCCATCCCGTGGCTGAGCAAGACAACGGGGTGGGTACCGTCCTGCAACGTCGCTTCTTCCACGACTTTCACGCCATGGAATACCGGGCTATCGGCAAAGTCAAATGCGCGCCCATCGCCCATTGAGGGATACCAGATGGCACCAATCATGCCGCGTCCGTGGTGCAGGGCATCGACGCCAAAGGGGGTGTAGCCCGCCGGTTCTGCGATGGCGGTTGATGCTACGAGGCAAAATGCTGCTGCTGAGCTAACTGTCGTTTTCATTGGTTCTACTCCAAAAAGGTTGCGATGGGTCCTTTTGGCGCGGAACCCACAGACCGCGCGTCCTAAAACCGGTTTGAGGTCGCCAAGATCGCATCTTAGGACTTAGACTTGGGTGAACCTTCCGTTTGCAGGACCACGATTATGCCAAGCCTTCCCATTCCGATGATCAGCTCTCTTTTCTTAGGGGTATTGCTGGTGCGCATCTGGTTCATAGACCGCCGACACGGACCCTTAGTCCTGCTGCTGGGTGTGTGTGCCATACAGGGCGTGATCATCTCGCTGGCACAGCATTACCGTGTTCCGGGGTTCATGGTGGTCCAGCCTATAACCGCAACATTGGTCTCCCCCATGGCGTGGGTCGCGTTCCAAACGACGGCGGTGCGGCATTTCATGAAATCAGACTACCTTCACCTGTTAGGCCCGCTTTGCGCCTTGGTCAGCCTTATCGTCGCGCCGGACTTTCTCGATACGTTGATCCCTGCATTGTCTGTGGGTTATGGCATCGCAATCCTATGGGTCAGCCTCCAAGGGACGGATGCTATGCCGCGCATGCGCTTGGGCGCCGGTGATCTTCCCAGCTATATCTGGCAAACCATCGGGGCTGCGTTGATCGCTGCCGCATTCACCGATGTGATCATTTTCGCGGCGCAAATGATGGGGGCGGCATACCTACGACCATGGATCATCAGTATCTATTCCAGCGTGATGCTTTTGATCGTGGGCGGGCTCAGCCTGTCCTCCGCGCTTGAGGCTGATACGACCGAAGTTGACGAGGCCCCAGAGCCGCCTGTTTCGGATCAGGATGTAGAGATCGTCGGTAAGCTTGATGCGTTGATGGCGACCCAGAGGCTTTACTTAAACCCTGACCTGACGCTGTCTCTGCTGTCACGCAGATTGCTTGTCCCCGCCAAACAATTGTCCGCCGCAATCAACCGGACAACGGGCGACAATGTCTCGCGCTACATCAACGCGGCGCGAATCAAAGCGGCCCAAGACTGTCTTTTGGCAGGGGAAAGTATTACCAGCGCGATGTTGTCGTCGGGCTTTAACACCAAATCAAACTTTAACCGCGAATTCCTGCGTGTTTTAGGCAAGAGCCCAAGTGATTGGCTAGCCGGTCAAGCGCCTGTCGACAAAAAGGCATAGAACCATTAGCCGTGAAAGTGATTTAGGACAGCTTGAAGCGATCATCGCCAAACCGGCCGTCCGTGCATCATGCAGCATTGGTCAAAGTGGGCTCTTTCGAGACCTTCGCTGCGGTCCTCATGAAGCACAGCTTTGCCGGTCTTCTCACTTTCGGGTCAATGTCCTGACGTAACTGCCAAAGTCATCCGGCGTCCGACACATCGGCGCTGAGCTTCTGAAAGTGTTTACGTGGCCGCTAAGCTAGATTTTCCGGCTGTGGCATACCCAAAACGTGGAAGCCGCCATCAACCCGGATGATCTCTCCCGTTGTGCAGGCGCCTGCGTCAGACGCCAGATAGACTGCTGTGCCGCCCACGGCCTCTAGCGTCGCGTTGCTTCGCGTTGGCGCGTTTGCTTCGGTGTACCGGAAGGTCTTGCGCGCCCCGCCGATTGCCGCACCGGCAAGTGTCTTCATCGGGCCGGGGCTTATGGCGTTCACGCGGACACCCTGTGGGCCCAGATCGTTGGCCAGATACCGGACCGCCGATTCTAGGGCGGCTTTGGCCACACCCATGACGTTGTAGAAAGGCGTCACCTGATTGCTGCCTTGATAGGTGAGCGTCAGGATCGTGCCGCCTTCTTCTGGCATCAGCTCTGCCGCCCGCCGGGCAACATCGATGAGCGAGTAGCACGAAATTGACAGCGAGTTCTTGAAGTTTTCGCGGCTGGTGTTGATGAACCGCCCTGTTAGTTCCGTCTTGTCCGAATAGGCGATGGCATGCACCACGAAATCGAGCGTGCCCCAGCGGTCTTTCAGAGTGGCAAAGGCATTATCCATGCTGGCGTCATCTGTGACGTCCACGTCAACGGTGATGTCCGAACCGATGGAGGCCGCCAACGGCTCCAACCGCTTGCCAAACGCCTCGCCCTGATAGGTGAATGCCAGCTCTGCACCCGCCTCGTGCATGGCTTTTGCGATCCCCCATGCGATGGAACGGTCATTGGCCACGCCCATAATCAGGCCGCGTTTGCCTTGCATTGAAATTGTCATGTTATCAGCCTTGGAATTTGGACAAGAGCATTGATCCGTTGGTCCCACCGAACCCGAAAGAGTTGGTCATGACCGTATCAAGCCCCGCATTGTCTACGCGGTCTGTCGCAATCTCGGCAGGGTCCAATGCGGGATCAAGCGTTTCGACATTGATTGACGGCGCGATGAAATCGTTCTCCAACATCAGCAAGCAGTAGATCGCCTCTTGTGCGCCTGTCGCCCCTTGGGAGTGGCCCGTCATCGATTTGGTGGAACTGATGGGCGGTGTGGACCCTTGGCCAAAGACACGGCGCACCGCCTCAACCTCGCCCACATCACCAACGGGGGTCGATGTGCCGTGGGCGTTGATGTAGCTGACCTTGCGCCCCTCGGGCAGTGTTTCCAGTGCAAGCCGCATGGCCCGCTCGCCGCCCTCGCCAGAAGGTGCTACCATGTCATGCCCATCCGATGTCGCGGCGTAGCCGGTCACTTCGGCGTAAATCTTCGCCCCGCGAGCTTGTGCGTGTTCGAGACTTTCCAGCACGACAATACCGCCGCCGCCAGCGATGACAAAGCCATCGCGGTCCGCGTCGAACGCCCGGGATGCCTTTTCGGGCGTGTCGTTATATTTTGACGACATTGCGCCCATTGCATCGAAAAGGCAGGACAGTGTCCAATCCAGCTCTTCCCCGCCGCCTGCAAACATCACGTCCTGTTTGCCCAGCATGATCTGTTCTGCCGCGTTGCCGATGCAATGCAGACTGGTCGAACAGGCCGACGTGATCGAGTAGTTGATCCCCTTGATCTTGAAGGCCGTGGAAAGGTTGGCCGAGATGGTTGAGGACATGCATTTTGGCACCGCAAACGGGCCAATGCGCTTGGTCGCACCTGTTTCACGCACCACGTTGTGTGCGACCAACATGGCCGAGGTCGATGGGCCACCTGATCCGGCGACCAAACCGGTGCGCGGGTTTGAAATGACGGCATCATCCAGCCCCGCATCGGCAATAGCCTGCTGCATGGCAATATGGGCGTAGGCTGCCCCCGGACCCATGAAACGCAGTGTGCGCTTGTCCACATGCGCGGCCACGTCGATGTTGAGCGTGCCTGCAATCTGGCTGCGGAACCCGTGTTCGACCATCTCGGGTGAGGATTCGATACCAGATTGCCCCGCTTTGAGCGCGGTGGTGACTTCTGATGCATTGTTCCCAATGGGTGAGACGATACCAAGACCGGTGACGACAACGCGGCGCATGGGCGCACTCCTTACTTTAATTCATTAGCTCTCCGAGAGCGCAACTTTCATATCTTTGACCTGATAGATGACATCACCGTCGGCTTCGACCCGGCCGTCAGCCACACCCATCGTCAGGCGACGTGTTTGCACCGCCTTTGTAAAATCAATGTGATAAGTCAGCATCTTACGATCGGGGCGGACCATACCGGTCAATTTGACCTCGCCCACACCCAGCGCATAACCGCGCCCCTGCCAGCCGCGCCAACCCAGATTGAAACCGGTCAGCTGCCAAAGACCATCAAGACCCAGACAGCCCGGCATGATCGGGTTTCCCGGGAAATGACACTCAAAGAACCACAGGTCCGGTGTGATATCGAACTCTGCGACAACATGCCCCTTTCCATGCGCGCCACCATCGCCAGAGATGTCGGTAATCCGATCCATCATTAGCATCGGAGGAGCGGGGAGTTGGGCATTGCCGGGCCCAAAAAGCTCGCCTCGGGAGCATCTTAGCAGATCGTCTTTGTCAAAACTGCTTGGATATTCGGCCATATTGCTGGTCTCAATTTGTTATCTACTGCGTCCCATGACCTCTATCACCCCGACCTTCGAAAGGGCAAGTCTAGGGCTAGTCGGTTGTTTTTGTTTGATCTGGGGGGTGCACATCCCATATTAAGGGTAACAACGATATGGCAGGCAAACATGACGATGATGGCACAAACAGAACGCGGGGCAACGTGGCTTGCAGGGGCGGGCCTGCGTCCCACACGGCAGCGCATGTCCCTTGCGACCTTGCTGGTCGGTGACGGTCAGGATCGTCATGTCACAGCGGAAAGCCTGTTTGAGGCGGCTTCCAGCGCCGGTGAAAAGGTCTCTTTAGCCACTGTTTACAACACGCTACGCGCATTTTGCGAAGCTGGGTTGATGCGCGAGATTACCGTCGACGGGTCCAAAAGCTATTTTGATACCAATATGACGGATCACCCCCATTTTTACTGGGAAGACACCGCCAGCCTGAGCGACGCACCCGCCGAAGAGTTGCAGATCAGCCGCTTGCCAGATGTCCCCGAAGGCGCAGAGATCGCATCCGTTGATGTCGTGATCCGGCTGCGTCGCACATAAACCTCACCCCACCGACGTCTGGTTTTGCTTACCTTGCGCCGATCCGCGCATCCCCGCATGATTTGGCAAATGGTGTCGCATCCGGGGTGTTGTCATGGCTGCAGCGAAGAAAAGCGCGGAAATGGTGCAATCCTATCACCGGGTCCGTTCAGCTTTGGGACTATTGGGGATGGCCTTACCAGTGGTCCTGATTGTCGGTGGTTTGCGTGATTTTCAACGGATCGAGCCGTCGATCAGTGATTTTTACCACACAACCTACCGTGACATTTTTGTCGGGACGCTGTTTGCGATTGGCGTTTTTCTTTTAACCTATCGTGGCCACCCACGCAGTCAGGACGGTTCTGACTGGGTCAGCGACGATTGGCTGGGCACGACCGCCGGTACCGCGGCTTTCGGTGTAGCGCTTTTCCCCAATGAAAGCCCGACACAGCAGATTGCAACGATGACGCAAAGCGTTGTGGGGATAGGCGTCAGCCCGGTGTTTCACTACGTCTCTGCATTGGTGTTTTTCACTTGTCTGGCAGGATTTTGCCTTTCGAAGTTCGTGCGAACAGATACCGTAGGTCGCCGCCCGATCTATCGGTTTTGCGGGTATGTGATTGTCCTGATGCTGATTGGCATCGCTGCGGCATCTTGTGCAAAGATCAGCGGGGCGGAACCTTACTACAGCTTTGTCGTCCAGAATAATCTGGTTTTCTGGTTTGAGGCGGTGGGCATCTGGGCCTTTGGCCTGTCTTGGCTGGTCAAAGGCAAGGCTGATTTGAAAATCGCTGCCAAGGTTGGTTTCTTGCTTGAGGACGAGACCGGGGCTTAGCGCGGCCGTTTACGGTGTCTTAACCATGCCAGGCGCATGTTCGGCCCATGTTGGATAATGCCCCGCGTTTTGTGCCTGGACGCACGTATTTCTTTACCGTTCGCTTGCAGGATCCGATGTCGGACCTGCTGGTCAGCCGGATTAGTCTGCTGCGCGATGCGACCCGCCTTTGCATGAAACGGCGACCGTTTCGGATTGACGCTGCGGTCGTTTTGCCCAGCACCGTGCATATGATCTGGACCTTGCCGCCAGATGATGAGGCTTATGCAGCCCGGTGGCGGATGATCAAATCGACGTTTTCGCGCCATTGTCCGATGCCGAACTACGTCCCGCCAAGCCGGGCAAAGCGGGGTGAAAAGGGTATCTGGCAGCGCGGTTTCTGGGAACATGTGATCCGGGATCAGGACGATCATGATCGGCATATGCATGTGATCGCGTCGGCCCCGATCCACGCCGGATTGGTGAAGCGGGCGCGCGATTGGCCGCATTCATCCCTGTTCAGGCGTAATTTGGTTTCAGATCAATCCGCAGCTAGAACCACTGACCGGGCTCCATCAGCCCCAGATCGAGCAGTTGCTTCGACTGCCATTTAAAGGGCACCGAGTTGTGCCACTGAAAATCATCAATGGCATTTCGGCTACCGGGATTGGTTCTTAGTGCCTTGGCCGTGCGGAAAGAACACACCGTCGCCGTCATGTTATGATGCCAGGGGCAGGCATAGGTGTTGTATTCGGCGATGTTGAAGGTCCGGTTGGGCCGCATCTGCAGGCCGGGCTGCGCCCGAAACAGCGCCACCCGATCGATACGGCGCCTTGTATAGGGGATGTGTTCTTCAAACCGCCAACGCAGCCCGCCAAAGAAATCCATCTGGCGATCCAGTGCTTCCCCGGCCTCATCCTTGCGGGCCAGTGCGTAGTAGCCTGATTTGTCCAACTGCGCATCGTCATGCGCAACGGCATTGGGATAGGTGTGCAGGTCGCTGGCATAAAGATCGACCACATATGTCAGCACCGCGTCGCGGCGTTCTGACATGTTAAAGGCGACCATCTCGCCCACGCTGCGGCTTTCGCAGAACGGATAGTAAAGATATTCGGCGTTGTAACCCCAATAGATCCACTGATCAGGTGTTGCCTTGATGACCGCATTGACGATGGTGGGCAGTGCATCATCGGTTGAAACGTCATGATCTACCCGTGTCACTCCGTCGGGCAGGGTAAGGTCACTCGCGCAAAACACGATGAGAGAACCGAACCCGATCTTCTGATGATGGGCAATGGTGCTGTCCACCTCGACCGCATCTTCCACGAGGATCAGTGCGACAGGTCCCTTCGCCAGGCTCCGCTTACGGTCGGCGATCAGGGCAGAGATGGTAGGGTAGTGCATAAGCGAACCAGGTAACGAATGTGGTCTTGCAACAGTTTCGCGTTTCGCGCCGCATTGCAAGCTGTCTGCCATGTCGTTAGAACGCGCCCAGTTTCCCAATAACCCAAGGCTTTCGCCATGTCCGCGCCCAAGAAGCTTTATATCAAGACTTATGGCTGTCAGATGAACGTCTATGACAGCGAACGCATGGCAGAGGCGCTGGGCGGCAAGGGATATGTCGAAACGCAATCCCCAGATGATGCAGACATGATACTGCTCAACACCTGCCACATCCGCGAAAAGGCGGCGGAAAAGGTGTATTCCGAATTGGGTCGCTTCAAGGGGTTGAAGGCCGAAAAGCCTGATCTGAAAATCGGCGTGGCTGGTTGCGTGGCGCAGGCCGAAGGCGAAGAAATCATGCGCCGCCAGCCGCTGGTCGACCTTGTGGTCGGCCCGCAAAGCTATCACCGCCTGCCAGCCATGGATGACGCCATCCAGACAGGGGTCAAGGCCCTCGATACCGACTTCCCCGATGATGACAAGTTCGAGACGCTCAAGAAACGGGCCAAGACGAAACGTGGGCCTACCGCTTTCCTGACGGTGCAGGAAGGCTGCGACAAGTTTTGCGCCTTCTGCGTGGTGCCATACACGCGCGGGGCAGAGGTATCGCGCCCCGCTGATCGTGTGCTGTGCGAGGCGCAGGAATTGGTCGAACAGGGTGTGCGTGAAATCACCCTGCTGGGTCAGAACGTCAACGCTTATCACGGCCATCCAGAAGGGCTTGCCGGTTTGATCTGGCAGTTGGACAAGATTGATGGGCTGGAAAGGATCAGGTTCACGACATCCCATCCCAACGACATGGACGATGCCCTGATCGATGCGCATGGCACGTGCGAAAAGCTGATGCCTTATCTGCATCTGCCCGTCCAATCAGGATCAGATCGCATTCTGAAGGCGATGAACAGGAAACACACAGCGGAAAGCTATCTTCGGCTTATCGAACGCATCAGGGCCGCCCGTCCTGATCTTTTGCTGTCAGGTGACTTCATCGTCGGGTTCCCGGGTGAGACGGATCAAGACTTCGAAGATACGATGCAGTTGGTGCGCGATGTCCATTACGGGCAGGCGTATTCGTTCAAATACTCGACCCGTCCCGGTACACCCGCTGCCGAAAAGCCGCAGCTTCCCGAAGAGGTGATGAATGAACGGCTGCAGAAATTGCAGGCTTTGCTGAAGACGCAGCAGCAGACAACACAGGCCTCCATGGTGGGACGCGAGGTGAACGTTCTGTTTGAAAAACCGGGACGGGAGGATGGCCAGATGATCGGCAAATCCGAGTATCTGCACGCGGTCTATGCTGAGGCCCCGACGGATGTGGTGGGTCAGGTCCGACGGGTAAAGGTGGTGCAAGACAGCCCCAACTCGCTCAAGGGCGAGCTGCTGGGCTGACCGGAGCTCCGGCGCAACCCGGCTTTTGGCAGATTTACAGCGACAAACTCATACGCAGGAACGCATACCCAAGCGCCTGCTCGCGGGCGATGGCGGTCGTCCGTCCACCGCCGCCATGACCACCGGTGCGGCTGTGGAAATAGGTAGGCTGGCCTGCCTCCCGCAAGGCAGCTGCGAAACGGCGCGAATGCGACGGGTCTACGCGGTCATCACTGTCATTGGTATCAATCAGGGCAAAGGGATAGGGGCGGTCGGCATGCGGGACGACATTGTGCATTGGTGAGTAATCTTGCAGCCATTTGCGGGCCTCTGGGTCGTCAGGGTCGCCATATTCATCAATCCATGCCGGACCGGCGGTGAAAAGATGAAAGCGCAGCATATCGTGGACGCCAACACTGGCCCACACCGCGCCAAAGCGTTCGGGATAACGGGTCAGCATCACACCACAAAGCAGCCCGCCATTACTGCCGCCGTTGCAGGCGATACGTTCAGGGCGAGAATAACCGCGTTTGACAAGATCAGCCGCGACTGCTGCGAAATCTTCAAACGCGCGCGGACGATGTTCAGCTTTGCCCGCCAAGTGCCAGGCTTTGCCAAACTCGCCACCGCCCCGGATATAGGCCTGCACATATGCGCCGCCGCGTGTCAGCCAGACAGGACCGCGGAGGCGTAGATATGTTGGTGTTTTACTGATGTTGAAACCACCATAACCGTATTGCAGAACAGGCAGATTGCCCATTTCTGTCTCATGGTCCTTTGGTAGCACGAGGTGGTAAGGTACCTCTGTTCCGTCGTCAGAGGTGGCCATATGAAGCCGAACTTCCATACCCGTGCTATCAAAGGATTGGGTGTTGGTCAGAAGGAGAGTGAAGACAGGTTTTTCTGCGTCTGTGTCAGGATCAAAAAGCCATGTCTGCGCTGGGGTGAGAAACCCTGCAGTGCGGAGCTGGATGGGACCTATGCCCGTTCCGACCGAGTCGTGACTGCTGATTGATATGGCCTGCACTTCGATTGGCAGTTGCAGCGTGACAGGCTCAGCCTTTGGGTCGGTTAGATCGAGACGTCTGAGGTTCGGGGTGAGCGTGTCAACTTCAATCCAAAACAGATAGTCCCGACTGAACTGGACCGAATCTGATTGGACAGAGCGCCGCGGGCCGGGTTCGAACAGGATGCGGCGATCAGTGCCGCCGACTTCACGTAATACCAATGTACCTGCCGGGTCAGATCCATCATCTGCCGCAAGGTAGGCGTAGTATCGATCATTGTGGGACGGCATTGTTCCGCGAGGTGCTTCAAGGGTGATGCGTTGCCCGTTTTTTTCTAATTGGACGACGAAATCACCAATGGTTCTCGCGCGGAGCCATCCGACACCTCGTCCGCCATTCGACAAGGGATAGGTATATGCGCCAGCAGCTATATCATCCTCACCAACGACAAAAACGATTGGAGCTATTTTGTCGGCATCGCCACGCTTAATTTCAACAACCTCGCGCGGGCGGCCCGCGCGGGTCGCGGCCCCGGGTCGTTCTGGATCGCCGAGCAGCAGAGTATCTTTGTCAGGCCAAGCCAGTGTGTATTTTGCTGACGGCAAATCAAACCCATCCGAGACCGGTTTGCCGGTGCCGCAGTCCCATTCCAGAAGTCGCACCTGGTCGGAACCCTGATAAGAGAGGTACATGATCACCCGATCTGGATCAGACCAAAGCGTCACCGCACCCCGCCAGTGCCAATCTTCCCCGTCCTGTTCACAAAATGCATCCAGATCGAACACCGTCTGCCAATCTGCGTCCGCGCTTAACTCGGTCCCGTCCGGTACTCGCCGCCATAACCCACGTGGATGATCCGCATCGCGGTGCCAGTTATAGATCCAATTCCCGCGCCGAACCACGCCGCCGATATTGTCCGGGTCTTCCATGATTTCGGCAATCTTGGTCACGTCGGCATCAAAACGGGCATCGCACAAAGCGTCTTCGGTCCGGTGAACTTCTCTTTTGAGAAAGGCCGCGATGGCCTGGGCGTCGTTTTCGAGTTCAGGAAAGGCAATGTCGTCGGTCATATGGGCAGAGTTCCTTCCGCACCAAGTTGAGGCTATCGTAAAGAACGCATTACTTGGGTGGCGGTTGCAAGCGCCACGGACGTTGTAAAGGAAAACGGCCAAATAAGGCGCATGACCTCGGAAGGGTTAGGCCCGATGCGTGCCATCAGCCAAAGACTTCACAAAGCCCAGCACATCATCCACGCTCTCGCCAGCGCCGATTTTTTCGACAATGGCGGACCCGACAACGGCCCCATCCGCGATCTGTGCAATCGCTTCGGCCGCGTCCGGCGTCTTGATCCCGAAACCAACAATGACCGGCAAATCCGTTTTTGCTTTGATCCGCGCCACTTCGGGGGCCACGTCGCCCGCCTGCGCTTCGGCTGCGCCGGTGATCCCGGTCACAGAGACGTAGTAGACAAAACCAGAAGTATTTTCGAGAACCTTGGGCAGCCGTTTATCATCGGTCGTAGGTGTCGCCAGTCGGATGAAGTTTATGTCTACGGCCTGCGCCGGGATGCAGAGTTCTTCGTCTTCCTCTGGGGGCAGATCAACGATGATCAGCCCATCGATCCCGGCGGCCTTGGCATCGGCCAGAAAAGCGTCCACGCCGCGAGAGTAGATCGGGTTGTAGTACCCCATCATCACGATGGGGGTAACATCATCCACCTTGCGCAGCTCGCGCGCATATTCCAGCGTCTTTTCGAGGTCCTGACCGGCCTCAAGTGCCCGCTGGCCAGCCAGTTGGATTGTGGTGCCGTCAGCCATTGGGTCGGTGAATGGCATCCCCAGTTCGATGATATCGACACCAGCGCCGGGCAGGCCTTTGACGATCTGCAACCCTTTGTCATAGTCAGGATCGCCCGCCATCACATAGGCGACGAAAGCCTTTTTGCCGTCAGTGCGCAGCTGCGCGAATTTAGCGTCGATTCTGCTCATCACCGTCCCCGTTATCAGCGTGGCAACCGTTTGCGCGATGGGGCGGGGAAAATCAATGGGGGATGTGGGGGGCGAGGCCTACCTGCCGCCCGGCGATGCTGCATCCAGCAATATTGCAAAGACCGCAGCCCACTCTTGCGGCCCACGGCGTTGCTGCCTAGAAGCGCGTGGACAAATAGGAGAGCCACCATGGGTTTCAAAATGGGTATCGTCGGTCTGCCGAATGTGGGCAAATCGACCCTGTTCAACGCGCTGACCAAAACCGCCGCCGCGCAGGCAGCGAACTTCCCGTTTTGCACCATCGAACCCAATGTGGGCGAAGTGGCGGTGCCCGACGCCCGGCTTGATAAGCTGGCCGCGATTGCGCAATCCAAGCAGATCATTCCCACACGGATGACATTCGTGGACATTGCCGGACTGGTGAAGGGCGCGTCACAGGGTGAGGGCCTTGGCAACCAGTTCCTCGCCAATATCCGGGAATGCGATGCGATTGCCCATGTGCTTCGTTGTTTCGAAGACGACGACATCACTCATGTCGATGGCCGCGTAGACCCGGTCACCGACGCTGATGTGATTGAAACCGAACTGATGCTGTCAGATCTGGAAAGCATCGAAAAGCGGTTGCAGAACATCGTCCGCAAAGTACGCGGCGGAGACAAGGAAGCGGTCGTGCAAGAGCGCCTTCTGAAAGCGGCGCAAGAGGTGCTTGAGAATGGCCAGCCCGCTCGAACGGTAAAGGTTGACGAAGACGATGCGAAGGCATGGAAGATGCTGCAGCTTCTCACGACCAAACCGGTGCTTTACGTCTGCAATGTTGAAGAAGACAGCGCTGGCACGGGCAACGGCCAGTCCGCCCGCGTGGCCGAAATGGCGGCATCGCAGGGCAATTCTCACGTGGTCATCTCTGCCCGGATCGAGGAAGAGATCAGCCAGCTTGAGGCTGACGAGGCAGAGATGTTTCTGAGTGAGATGGGGCTGGAAGAGCCAGGTCTGGATCGTCTGATCCGCGCCGGATACGAGCTGCTGCATCTACAGACCTACTTTACCGTCGGCCCGAAGGAGGCCCGTGCCTGGACTATCAAGCAGGGCACATCCGCCCCACAGGCCGCCGGTGTGATCCATGGCGATTTCGAGCGCGGCTTCATCCGGGCAGAAACCATCGCCTATGACGACTTCGTTTCGTTGGGCGGTGAACAGCCGGCCAAGGAAGCAGGCAAGATGCGGGCGGAAGGCAAGGGCTACATCGTCAAGGATGGCGATGTGATGCATTTTCTGCATAGCGGCTGACGGCAACAGGCTGAAACCTGCGTGATCTATTCATCGACGTCGGGGTCTTTTTGGTGAAGCCGATCAAGGATCCGCTGTGCCCGATCTGGCGGGATTGTCGGCCCGGCCTCGCGCATTTGCTGCACTTTTTCTTCTGCGCCAGCGATCAGGCTCTGGATATGCTGGGCCTCTGGCAGGTTCTTCCAGTATTTCTTGGGCATTTCAGATGTCATTGCCTGCACCTTCAGCCGGGCCGGATTGAAGATATTGCAGAAATAGGTGCCCCATAGCGCCTCGGCACTGTCTTCCGGCAGGTCGGGTTTGGGCTGGCCGGGATGAAACGACAAGTTGCCATCGACGAATTGGACGGTTACGTCCGGTGTCGCAATCATCCAATCCATATCTGCAAAGCGGCGGGCAAAGAACGGCGCTGTCGGTTCGACTGTGTGATGGGTGGGTTCAAACCAGGCGGCAAAGCTGCGCCGCTCGCCACCCTGACGCAAATCCCGAAACCGCACGAAGGCCTTCATCTTGTGTTGGCAGCGCCGTACGGCTTTTTCCATCTGGCGCAGGCGGGCGAGATCGGGATCGGCCCGGTCCTGCATCAGCCCGTTTTCGTGACGGAGCCGCCATAACAAACCATAGAGCCGGGCAAACCGTTGCGGATCCTTGTGCCACACCACGGTTTCGGCCATTTGGACAAAGCTTTGCGGGGCTTTGATCCGTCGCGTCGGCGGGGGCAGGGGAGTTCCGGTCGCAAACAACTCCCCCATGTTGCCGCCATGATCCCACAACACGTCATTGGGCGACACGCCAGCACCGATCAGCCGTTTGGCAGCATCGCGCCATGCAACATCGGTTCCGATCTGGGGCAGGGGGATGGTATACATCAAAAAAGGCTCAACTGTTCTGGTGGTGGTGCAAATCTCGCGCGCAGATCGGCACTGTCGGTCAACGCACCGGGTGTCCAGCCTTGCGCGGTAATGAAAGCACGGGCCTTTTTCAGCGACGCCCCCATGCGCGTCAGATCCTCGTAGCGTAGTGTTCTGTGCCGGCGGGTCTGCAGGATGCGGCCGACGGTGCGAGTGCCAAACCCCGGGACGCGAAGCAGTAGTTCCTTGCTAGCTCGATTGACGTTGATCGGGAACACCGCCCGGTTCTGCAGGGCCCAGGCCAGTTTGGGGTCCATATCGAGATCAAGGTTGCCGTCGCTACGCCCGGCAGTGATTTCGCCAACATCAAACCCATAGAACCGCAACAGCCAGTCGGCCTGATAAAGGCGATGTTCCCGGATCAATGGTGGCTTGATCAGCGGCAGGTTGGCAGACGCATCCGGAATGGGCGAGAAGGCAGAATAATAAACACGCCGCAGCCCGTAATCCCCATAAAGCTGCGTCGATTGTCCAAGGATCGTGGCGTCGCTGGACCCGTCAGCGCCCACGATCATCTGCGTGGACTGGCCTGCCGGGGCGAAACGTTTGGGTCGCTTGCCGCGAAAGCTGCGATCATTTGCTACGGCCTTGTGGGCCTTTACATCACCCATCGCCTTGCGAATTGTCGCCGGGTTCTTTTCCGGCGCATAGGCCTGAATACCGCGTTCGGTTGGCAATTCCACATTGATCGATAGCCGGTCAGCATAAAGCCCTGCCTGTTCAACCAGTTCTGGCGCGGCGTCCGGGATTGTCTTGAGGTGGATATATCCACGAAACGCCTCATCCTCGCGCAGCCGCTTGGCGATCCGCACCATATCGGACATGGTGGCATCAGGTGATCGGATGATCCCGGACGACAAAAACAGCCCTTCGATGTAGTTGCGCCGGTAGAATTCGATGGTCAGCTGCACCACCTCGTCCACGCTGAACCGGGCACGGCGGACATTCGATGACACTCGATTGATGCAATAAGCGCAATCGTAGATGCAAAAATTCGTCATCAGAATCTTGAGCAGGCTGATGCAGCGCCCATCCGGTGCATATGAATGACAAATCCCGGACCCTTCGGTTGATCCCAGCCCCTTGCCATCCCGGCTGTCCCGTCGGGCCGTGCCACTGGACGCGCAAGAGGCGTCATATCGGGCCGCGTCACTCAGGATCGCAAGTTTTTCTGAAAGGTCGAGTTGAGCCATTCGTTCATGTTATGTTCTCTTTGGAGTAAGGGCAAGAAGAAGAAATTAGTCTGCATAAATTGTTGCCATGCTGAGTGCTGACGTTTGCCGGCGGCTGGCGACCACGCCCCGTTATTCAACATGATTTTGTCCCGGCCCATAATGTCACGCTACAAGATCTGCATTTCGGAACTCTTTATCATTTCGCCTCTTGCCCCGGTGGAGCCGCATGGATAAACGGGTCAGCGGAGACGTGGCCGAGTGGTCGAAGGCGCTCCCCTGCTAAGGGAGTAGGCCCGGAAGGGTCTCGAGGGTTCGAATCCCTTCGTCTCCGCCACCTATCTTAAATTCCATTCCAGACGTCGCCACCATACCGCGGCGCGATCCCCTCCCTCTTTCTTCACAGTCAGTTTGCTTTACTCTTGCCTCGTACAAGCTAAATTTGACGAAATCAGAGAAAAGGAAAGTCCGATGGCGCTCAAATATCTTCATACGATGGTGCGGGTCAAAGACCTTGAGGCGTCGATGGCTTTTTATCGATTGTTGGGGCTTGAAGAGACGCGGCGTATTGATCACGAAGGCGGGCGCTTCTCGCTTGTTTTCATGGCACCCCCCGGCCAGGAGGAATGCCCTGTTGAGTTGACCTATAACTGGGACGGGGATGACGCGCTGCCCTCTGACAGCCGTCATTTTGGCCATTTGGCCTATCGGGTTCCGAATATATACGAGACTTGTCAACATCTTATGGACAATGGTGTGACCATCAACCGCCCGCCGCGCGATGGGCATATGGCGTTTGTGCGATCCCCGGACAACATTTCGATTGAGCTTTTGCAGGAGGGCGACGCACTGCCTGCGGCAGAGCCTTGGGCCAGCATGGAAAATACCGGCCATTGGTAAGATTGGCTGCTGCCATTTGCGCCATCGCATTGGCGCAGCCCGCTGCGGCCTGTCGTTTGGCGTTGGTATTGGCGGTCGATGTTTCTTCTTCCGTTGATGCGACCGAAGATGCTTTGCAGCGCGGCGGGTTGGCTGCCGCACTGATAGCCCCTGACGTGCAGGCGGCGTTCTTTGCCAGCCCTGAGCCGGTGGCTCTGCTCATCTTTGAATGGAGTGGGCGGTACAATCAGGCGGTTATCGTAGATTGGACAAACATCAACGAGCCACATGATCTGATATCTATTTCAGGTAAAGTATCAAAAAGCCGACGTAGCCACGATGATTTTCCTACCGCCATGGGCTATGCTCTTGGTTTCGCGGCGGACCAGTTTCGCAGAGCGCCGGAATGTCTGGCCAATACCATCGACGTGGCTGGCGATGGGGCCAATAATGATGGTTTCGCACCAGCCCAAGCCTATGCTGCCTTCCCGTTCGACGGCATAGTGGTCAACGGTCTGGTGGTCGAGGTCGAAGGGGCTGGAAACGCCACCGATCTTGTACCTTATTATCGCGATCAGGTTATCCGGGGTGCGGGGGCATTTGTGGAGTCAGCGGAAGGGTTTTCCGACTATGAAGCGGCCATGCGACGCAAATTGATCCGGGAATTGTCCGTGCGTCTGATCGGCGAAGCGGGCGGTTTGGGCGCGCCGCCGGGATGAAGGTCGCTCTGTGGCAGGCGGCATTCAGTCTGGGGTGTTGTTCACGATCCTGCAATGCAATCACCTAATCGCCCGACCTTGCCACCCACATCCCCGCCAATATCAACGCCACGCCGATGACCCGGACCCATGGCTCCCCCGGTGCGCTCATCGCGACGTCCAGCACCACGCCCGACACCATCTGCCCTGCGATAATCAGCATTGCGGTCTGCGCTGCTCCGATCCGTGGGATCAGCCAGCTGCCTGCCGCGATGAAGACCACGCCCACGGGCCCGCCGACAAAGGCCCACCATGGGGCCTCTGTTGGCTCACCGGCGAAAAGCCCACCGACCGCGAGCGCCAGCAGCGTCACAAAGATCAGCCCCACCAGATGGTTCCAGAAGGATGACTCCATGGCTGATGTCGACAGCGCCAGCCGCCCGTTGATCTGGCGCGATAGCGACACCAGCACACCGGCGAGCAGGGCGAGGGTGGCAAACCAGATCATAGCCCGCCTCCAAAGAAGATCAGGATCAGGCTGCCGCTCATGATCAACGCTAAAGCGCAGAGATCGCGGGCGCTCGGCATCCGTTGTGGCAGACCGAACAGGCCTTTTGCATCGGCGATCAGGCTGAAAATCATCTGTCCGGCAAGGCCCAACGCAATGGTCCCCGACAAAGCCAGCGCCGTATTCACCGTGGCCGAGGTCAGTATCACCGTGACGCCACCAGACACGCCACCCAGATAGGCCCATAGGGGCGGGCGCTTTGCCATCGCGCGTTTCGGGCGGAGGATTGCGAGGAAAAGTAGTGCCGCAAAAGTCCCCATCAGATGGGGAACCCATGACGCAAAGAATAGCGACCCATATACAGCCAGCGTGCCGTTGAACAGGATCATGAGCGTCAATAGCCCGCCGGTGCCAAAAGCAATAGCGAAATGGAATATGGAAGGGGCAGAGCGGCTATTGGGCATAGCCTCCTGAGTGCTGCGTTTTGATTAGGAAGGCAACAGGGCGCGGTCCAGCATCGGGTTGCTGCGCTCGGCCGGGGCAGAGGTGGTGATACCATAAAGCTGGGTGATCAAAACATGATCCGACCCGCGCAGTGTCATCAACAAAAGACGCACCATCCAGCCCGGCATTTCTTCGACGGCGTAGGCATGCAATACCGACCGACGCTCTGCCGAGGTCAGATTTTCAAATGCAACGGTGCCTTGGGTCCTGCGCATCAGATCAACACAAAGTGGCATCAGACAACGGGGAGTGACCATGCCCGGAAGGACCTGCGGGCCAATCGGGCAACGCTGGGTCGCCTCAGTATAGGCTTTCGGCAAACCGGCCTTCAATGCCTGCAAGCGGCGATACAAAACAAAGCGGAGCCCGGCGAAACCCATCAAAACAGCTAAACACAAAGCACTCATAACCCAAATCATCATCCGTCCTTTACGTTTCATTAGCTGTTGGGACAGTCTTCGCGCTTTCTCGTGGTCATACTTTGACAGAAAATGTCCTTTCCTGGGCCACTTGTAAGGCACGGTTGACAGGCCCCGAAACCTGTCTATAAGCCGCTCATTCATTGGTGTTGGTGGACCCCGCAAGGGGAACCCTGTCGTCGTGGCAAAATCCACGGAGAGGACAACGCCCTTCTGAAACCGCAAGAAGGAGTCCAGCAGATGACAAAAAGAACTGCTGCCAAATACAAAATCGATCGCCGCATGGGCGAAAACATCTGGGGTCGTCCCAAATCACCCGTCAATCGCCGCGAATACGGCCCCGGCCAGCACGGTCAGCGCCGCAAGGGTAAACTGTCCGATTTCGGCATTCAGCTGCGCGCCAAGCAGAAGCTCAAAGGCTACTACGGCGATCTGACCGAAAAACAATTCCGCCGCATCTATGCCGAGGCAGAGCGTGTAAAAGGTGACACCGGTGAAAACCTCATCGGTCTTCTGGAGCGTCGTCTTGACGCTGTTGTGTACCGCGCCAAGTTCGTCCCAACCGTTTTCGCGGCACGTCAGTTCGTGAACCACGGCCACGTGACAGTGAACGGCAAGAAGGTAAACATCCCGTCCTACCGCGTCAAAGAAGGCGATGTGGTTGCTGTGCGTGATAAATCTCGCCAGCTGGAAATTGTTCTGGTTGCAGCCCAACTGCCAGAGCGGGACGTGCCGGATTACATGGAAGTTGACCACAGCAAGATGACCGCAACATTTGTGCGGACGCCATCCTTGGGCGACGTACCATATCCGGTTGCGATGGAACCGAACCTCGTCGTGGAATTCTACGCCAAAAACTGATTTTCGCTTCTTGCGAAAATCGCCTCGGACCCGCTTCGGGTTCTCGAACACAAGGCCGCGCCATCGGGTGCGGCCTTTTTTGTCTTGGCTGCCCTTCATATCAAACAGGTGCGTCGGCGGTGTCATGCGGTCAAAAAGCGCGTCGTATGCGGCGCTGTTGACACAGTTCAACCCATTGTTGGCAAAAGCGGTTTTGGGTTTTCGTCTTGGACGTTGACGCAGCGGTAGCGTGATGCCGCTCAGCGCCAAACTGCGCAGCATTTTACTTTTACCCAGCATGGCTGGCGCACCAGAAGTAGCAGCCTAGGGTTCGGGGTGCGAAACAAATTCAAATGGATTTTCTGGATGCTTGAACTTTATCCCAACGCAAACAACCCCGTTGAATCAGCGCTATATGATCCCGACACGGGTTTGTTAGAACTGACTTTTTCTTGGGATGCGCTTCTTTCCGAGGAAGGTGACTTTGCAAATGCACGGCACATCGATGCGCTCACAATCGGCAGCGAACTGGGCGAAAACGACAACGTGTACGAAATTGAAATACATGCAGATGATGGGCCACGCGACGAGGATGGCAATTATATCTACTCAGAAGAAACCATGCAGAACGAATTCACCATAGACATTGGCACGGGCATTGATGTGTTTGGTGAAACCCTTTCATTCGGTCTGACCGATAGCGCCGATGGTACAAACCAGCTTTATTCTTTCCAGTTGATTGACGCTGATGATATCCTCGACGGTGTGGCCGACGGCGGCACCGAGAATGAAGATACTACGTCGTCGTTCACTGTTTATCTGGCCGATGCCGAGACCGACGAGATATTGGCCGAAATCCAGAATGGCGACGAGCTGGAATTCGAATTTTCCGAAAGCAGCAGTTCAACTTTGGTGATCGAAAGCAGCGAGACCGACGTTGAGAGCATCTCAATCGCGCTCGACGGGTCTGAAGCTCAGATTGAAAGCTATGAACCCTACGCACTCTATGGCGACAGCAGTGGCGATCTTAGTGGTGGAACGACGCTGGATGTTGGCGAACACACTGTCGATCTCACGGCATATTCTGAAAACGGCGGCTCAGGAGATGTCCTGGCTAGTGAGACTTTCACCTTCTCTATCGCAGACGAACTCGCCGTCGCATAAATCCACCACCTCTCACGAACCTCCCTGGCGTCAAATTTTAGGCGCAAAGACGGCCCGGGCACTTGTGTCCGGGCCGTTCTTTTTTGTGCCGCCTCCGTCAGGTCGTTAACAACTCTTAATGAAAATGACGGCACGCTTTGTTAACGGCCACCAAACCCCTCAAAAGTTCGCCAAAGGGCCGACGTTTTGCCGACGCCTCGCCGACAGAAAAAAGTGTCTGTAAATCTACGCCTCAAGGCCCATTAACCATGATTCCACGTTGCGCAAGCCGCAGAGTGCGACCGCCGCGTTAACGGATTGATGCCGTCCGGCTATTGCTCCCCCTAGCCAGCATGGTGAGGTGCAGATAAAAGCACTCCGAAACGATGAAAGAGTCACCGCCATGGCCGACGGCATCCAACCCCAACCGGGGATCATGAACATCTCGCTTTATCAGGGCGGTGCGTCGCATCTGGACGGCATCAGCAATGTGATCAAACTGTCCTCAAACGAAAACCCGCTCGGCCCCAGCCCAGCGGCGAAAGAGGCGTTTGCCCAAGCTGGTGCGGCCCTGAACCTCTACCCATCAACTGACCATATGGCTTTGCGCACCGCCATTGGCGATGTCTGGGGCGTCGATCCGGCGCGGGTGATCTGCGGTGCGGGGTCTGGTGAGATTCTGAAGTTGCTGGGCGAAGGTTTCGCCGGTTCAGGTGATGAGATCATTTTTACCGAACACGGGTTTTCCATGTACCCGATATACGCCCATTCCTGCGGGGCGACCCCTGTCGTGGTGCCAGAACGGGACCGGGTTGTAGATATAGATGCAATCCTAAACGTCTGTAACGAAAAAACAAAACTGGTCTATCTGGCCAACCCTGCAAACCCGACGGGCACCATGGTCAGCAATGCCGAACTGGCACGCCTGGCCGAAGGGATTTCACCTCAGACGCTCCTCATCCTCGACGGGGCTTATGCCGAATTCGTCGAAGGCTATGATGGGGGAAAGGCACTCGTTGAAGCGCGCGAAAACGTGGTGATGACCCGCACCTTTTCCAAAATCTACGGGCTTGGTGGGCTTCGCATTGGCTGGGGTTACGGCCCGCAAGCAATCATTGATGTGCTTTACCGTTTGCGTGGACCGTTCAACCTATCGAGCGCCGCATTGGCCGGAGCTGAGGCCGCGATGCGCGATACTGATTATACGGAAATGTGCCGGATAGAGAACGCGAAATGGCGCGACTGGCTGGCGACATCCCTTGCCGAGCTTGGCGTACCATCCGACACCTCAACCGCTAACTTTATCCTCGCGCGGCTTGCTAACGCGGCAGAGGCGCAGGCCTGCGACGACCACCTCAAATCGCACGGCATAATCGTCCGCCAAGTGGGCGGGTACAATCTGCCCCACTGCCTGCGGATCAGCGTCGGAGATGAAAACGCCTGCCGCCAGGTTGTTGCCGCCATCGCATCATTCAAGAGTGCCACCAAATGAGTGTAATATATGAAAAAGTGGCTCTGATTGGTCTGGGCCTGATCGCTTCGTCCATGTGCCACGCTATGCGCCGGTCAGGACTGGCGAGGCAGATTTCGGGCTACGCGAAATCCGCCGCCACTCGGGATATCGCCCGCGAAATCGGCCTGTGTGATAAGGTCTGCGACAGTGCCGCAGAAGCCGTTAGTGATGCCGATCTGGTCGTGCTTTGCGTGCCCGTCGGGGCCATGTCCGCCGTCGCAGCCGAGATTGGTCCGGTTCTGAAACCCGGTTGCACGGTCAGCGACGTGGGTTCGGTCAAGCGAACCGTGATCGAGGCGGTCAGCCCGCATCTGCCAGAAAATGTTAACTTCATTCCGGCACACCCGTTGGCGGGCACCGAACATTCTGGTCCGCGCTCTGGTTTCGCCGAACTTTTCGACAATCGTTTTTGCATCCTTGTCCCGATTGAAGACACCGACAGGGACGCGGTGGAGCAGTTGGAAAAGCTCTGGCGCGGCATGGGGGCCGAGGTCGATGAGATGGAGGCGGACCACCACGATCTTGTCCTCGCGGTGACGAGCCACACGCCGCACCTGATTGCCTATACAATGGTGGGCGTGGCCGACGATCTGCGCCGTGTGACCGATAGCGAGGTCATCAAATATTCCGCCGCCGGGTTCCGGGATTTCACCCGCATCGCAGCTTCTGATCCGGTGATGTGGCGCGATGTATTCCTGAGCAACAAAGACGCCACGCTTGAAATCCTTGGCCGGTTCACCGAAGAGCTTTTTGCGCTGCAGCGTGCCATCCGACAAGGTGACGGGGACCATCTGCACGAGTATTTCACCCGCACTCGATCCATTCGCCGCTCCATTATCGAAGCAGGACAGGATACCGACGCACCCGATTTTGGCCGCACGAAGTCGCGCGAAGATTGATCCGTAAAATCATCTTTTTACTGGCTGTTCTAGCCGGACCCTCGGCGGCTCAATCGCTTGACGGGTCATTGCGCCCAACAGTACGGCCCATGCCAGAACCATCGGTCAGACCTCTGCCGCGGTCCGCCAATCAATACGAGTTATCAAGCATTTGGCGCACCCTGCCGATCTACCGTGCCGAAGCCGGCATGTATGGCGGCGGGCCAGCCGAAAGCCTCATCCTGCCGTCGCTTGCATCACTGGCCCCGCAGCCTGATCTGCGACCGCAGTTACGCCCTTATGAACGACCTGACCTGGCCTACGGCGTGCAGACCCGATCCATATACCGGGCGGAACGCGGCATGTTTGCCTTCAGCCCCAATGCCGTCGCTTTGTCGCAAAGACCCGCCCGCCGGCCCGCCGCCATCGAGGCAGCCGCCGAAGAGGCACGTCTGGCCCGTCTGCGCGGTCAGGTCTGCGGTGATGCATCGATACAGGGCGAGGCGATAGGCCGTGTCGAAGGACCGGGGGCTTGCGGTGTGTCTGGCGCCGTTCGCGTGAAATCAGTGGCCGGTATCAGCCTGTCGCCGCGCGCGGTGATGGATTGCACCACCGCGCAAGCGCTGAACCGATGGGTCGAAACCGGTCTGATACCGGTGGTCGGCAGCGAGGGCGGGGGCGCGGCATCCTTACGGGTCGTGTCGCACTATGCGTGCAGAAACCGGAACAATCAGGCGGGCGGGCGCTTGTCTGAGCATGCAAATGGCCGCGCCATCGATATCGCGGGCATTCGCTTGCGAAACGGCGGGGAAATCACTGTGTTGACGGGCTGGAACAGCGCCGATGACGGGGCGCAATTGCGAGAAATGTGGCGCATGGCCTGCGGCCCTTTCGGCACCGTGTTGGGACCGAACGCGAACCGGTTTCATCTGGACCATTTCCACTTCGATACGGCTCGATACCGCAGTGGCGCATATTGCCGCTAGCCTTTGTGTGGCGAGGGGAACTTTGCCACCTCCAGGGTTTGGGATGTGGTGCGATGGCGGGTTTGCCTCCGGCGGGAGTTTTTGGGCCAAGATGAAGCTGAAAGTGGAGGCTTTACCCCTGCGGGCGCTGGGCCTATAAGCCGCCTATGTTGAGCCTGATGATCATACGCATTATCGGCCCGGCGGCCTGAGTTGCTGGCCAGCCGGGAAAAGGTGTCTGCGCCTGCGCACCGCTCCTCACCCACATGTATTCTGATTGCCTGAAGGACGCCATCAATGTGCGCCGAAACACCCGACTATAAAGACACCCTGAACCTGCCTCGCACGGATTTTCCGATGCGTGCCGGATTGCCCAAACGCGAACCTGATTGGTTGGCGCGGTGGGCGCAGATCGGGGTCTACGAGAAGCTGAGAGAGAAGGCCGGTCGCCGTAAGCCGTTCACCCTTCACGACGGCCCGCCTTATGCGAATGGCCATCTGCATATCGGCCACGCGCTGAACAAGATCCTCAAGGATATGGTGGTGCGATCCCAACAGATGATGGGCCGCGATGCCCGCTACATCCCCGGTTGGGATTGTCACGGTCTGCCCATCGAGTGGAAGATCGAGGAACAATATCGTTCGAAGGGGCGTGACAAAGACGATGTGGATGTCGTTGATTTCCGTCAAGAATGCCGAAAATTCGCCGAAGGCTGGGTGGATATCCAGCGCGAGGAATTCAAGCGATTGGGTGTGACCGGCAACTGGGATGACCCGTACCTCACGATGAACTTCCATGCAGAGCGCGTGATCGCGGAGGAATTCCAGAAGTTCCTGATGAACGGCACGCTTTATCAGGGCTCGAAGCCGGTGATGTGGTCGCCGGTGGAAAAGACCGCGCTGGCCGAGGCGGAAGTTGAGTATCATGAAAAGGAGAGCTTTACCGTTTGGGTGAAGTTCCGTGCCCAACTGCCGAACGAAAATGTCGTTGGGCCGGTGGTGACGCCGGGTTCAGATGATCCAGACAAGCCTAGCTACAAAGAAATGGTTCAACAATTGAATGGGGCCTACGTCGTCATTTGGACCACTACACCGTGGACGATACCATCTAATAAGGCTGTGGTTTTTGGCGATGACATTTCATACGGGGTGTACGAAGTAACAGGGCGTCCGGAAGAGTGTTGGGTGGATATCGGAGATCGTTATCTTATTGCCGACAAACTCGCGGACAACGTATTTAAGCGCGCCCGCCTTGAAGAGAGTATGTATCGGCGGCTTAGAGGTGTAAGTTCTGGGGAACTTAGTCAACTACAGCTAACGCATCCACTTGCCGAAACAGAAGGCTCTGAAGGCGAATGGGATGACCCGCGAGATTTCCGCGCCGCCGATTTTGTCACGGATGATGAAGGCACCGGTTTTGTCCACTGCGCACCGTCCCATGGGATGGAGGAATTTGAGCTGTATCGCGATCTGGGCATGTTGGAGCAGGTCATCACCTATAACGTGATGGAAGATGGGTCGTTCCGCGCTGATCTGCCGTTCTTTGGTGGTGCCAAGATCATGCGCGAGAAGCCGAACAAGAAAAACAAGACCAACCCGTGGGAAGGCGATGCCAACACAGCCGTCATGTCTAAACTGACCGAGGTTGGCGGGCTGTTCGCGCGTGGCATTATCAAGCACAGCTACCCGCATTCCTGGCGCTCCAAAGCGCCGGTGGTGTATCGCAACACGCCGCAGTGGTTTGCGGCTGTGGATCGTCCGGTGGGCGATGGCAATGACACTTACGGCACGACGATCCGCGAGCGCGCTTTGCGGTCAATCGATGAACTGGTGACGTGGACACCAAAGACCGGCCGCAATCGCCTCTATTCCATGATCGAGGCGCGTCCCGATTGGGTGCTGTCGCGCCAGCGCGCATGGGGTGTCCCGCTGACTTGTTTCACCAAGAAAGGTGTCATGCCGACCGACCCGGACTACCTGCTGCGCAATGAGGCTGTGAATGCCCGTGTGCTGGAGGCTTTCGAGGCCGAAGGTGCGGATGCCTGGTACAAGGACGGGGCCAAGGCCCGGTTCCTGGGCAATGACGTAAACCATGACGACTATGATCAGGTCTTCGACATATTGGACGTCTGGTTTGACAGCGGTTCGACCCATGCATTCGTTCTGCGCGACCGCCCGGACGGGTCCGAGGACGGCATGGCCGATGTCTATCTGGAAGGCACTGACCAGCACCGCGGCTGGTTCCATTCGTCAATGCTGCAGGCTTGCGGAACCATGGGCCATGCCCCTTATCGCGCAGTCGTGACCCACGCGTTCACGCTGGATGCCAAGGGCGAGAAGATGTCCAAATCGCTTGGCAACACGATCGTGCCCGAGCAGGTCGTCAAGCAGTACGGCGCCGACATCTTGCGTCTTTGGGTGGCCACGACAGACTACAAGCATGACCACCGGATCGGGGATGAAATCCTGAAAGGTGTAGCCGACAGCTATCGCCGATTGCGCAATACGATCCGGTTCATGTTAGGATCGCTGGCAGACTTTACCGAAGCGGACAGGGTGGAACCGGCAGACATGCCGGAACTTGAACGCTGGGTCTTGCACCGTCTGGCGGAACTGGACGAGCAAGTGCGCGAAGGCTATGAAAAATACGATTTTCAGGGCGTGTTTCAGGCGGTCTTTACCTTTGCCACGCTGGAATTGTCCGCATTCTATTTCGATATCCGCAAGGACGCGCTTTATTGCGACGGCGATACGGAACGGCGGCGTGCAGCGCGGACCGTGCTGGATATCCTTTATCACCGGATCACTAAATGGCTGGCCCCGATGCTGACCTTCACTATGGAAGAGGTCTGGCTGGAGCGGTTCCCCGGTGACGACAGCTCTATCCATTTGGAGGATTTTGCAGAGACTCCGGCTGCATGGCGGGATGAGGCGTTGGCTGCGAAATGGGCCGAAGTGCGCAAGGTTCGCCGGGTCGTCACGGGCGCCTTGGAAGTGGAGCGGACCGCAAAAGTCATCGGTGCGTCGTTGGAGGCTGCTCCGACAGTGTATGTGACCGCTGAAACAGCAAAGGTGCTGGAAACGGTCGCCTTTGATGATCTTTGCATCACGTCGGGCATTGCCGTGACGACTGAGAAGGCACCTTCGGATGCATTCCGTCTGGATGACGTGACAGATGTTGGCGTTGTTTTCCAGCGGGCCGAGGGCGAGAAATGCCAGCGCTGTTGGAAAATCCTGCCTGACGTTGGCACGCATACGCATTCGGGTGTATGTGGTCGTTGCGAAAGCGCCTTGAACGAAACTGTTTGAAGGGAAGTCTCAATGACTATTCGTTACGCCGCTATCGCCGCAACCGTTCTTTTATCCGCTTGCGGTGGCGGTTCAACCACCCCGCCAGCTGCCACTCTGGCAACTGAGCGGGCGATAATCGTTCCGATCAACGGGGCGAATGTGCGTGTGCTGTACGACACCGCCAACGCAGCTGGCACAGCGAAGCTCACTTATGAGGAGCCCGTACCAACCATGGCGGGCTGGCTGAATTTCAACCGTGATGTCATTCCAGCGGTTGAGCAGGCGACGGGTTGCAGCGTCATCGGCGCGCGACCTGCTGACAATCAGATCATGGGTGATATGGGTGTCACAATGATTCCGTTGGGCTGCTAAGGCGGTTTCATGCACAAGGCCAGTTTGCAAAGCCCTGTTGGACCGCTAAGCGTGGTGGTCCAGCACGAGCATCTTATTGCGCTGGAATGGGAGCAATCAGATCAGCAATCGGATCATCCCGTTGCTTTGGAAGCGGTCAGGCAGTTGCGGGCCTATTTTGATCGAAAACTTGAGGTTTTTGATCTGCCTCTCGCACCGAATGTCAGCACTTTTCAGGCCTCTTTCGGTCAGGCTCTCTGTGCTATTCCCTTCGGCCACACCCGCACCTATGGCGATTTGGCGAAGGATATGGATGTACCTGCCCAAGCCATCGGACAGGCCTGTGGCGCCAATCCCATCCCGATCATCATCCCGTGTCACCGGGTTCTGGCGGCAAACGGTCTGGGCGGTTTTTCAGGGGCTGGCGGGGTCGAGGCGAAAGTGGCCTTGCTGCGTCACGAAGGTGCTGCAGGGCTGTTGATTTAGCCGTCGCCGCCGTAGATCACTTGCTGGAATGCCCCGGCCGTCAGCAAGTAGATTGAACTGATCATCAAACCGTAATGCGCCCAGCTTGACTGATCAAAATTCACCCATGCGGCCCAGCCGGCAAAGAAGGTCCATGCCAGCGCTGCAGGCAAGGTGATCATGCGCCAGCGATGTGTGCGGACGGGATGAACGAATTTGACTGGGACGAACATGGTGATGGCCAGCACCGCAACGACAGCCAGGCTGACCCAGAAATTCGGGTTCACGGCAAAAAGAACCAACACGACCATGTTCCAGCACCCGGGAAAACCGGAAAAGGAATTGTCCCTTGTTTTCATACGGGTGTCAGCGAAATACAAAGCCGAGGTGAAGGTGATGATGATGATCGCGCACCACCCCGTCCAGCCGGGTAGTAGCCCTGATTTGAACAAGGCGTAGGCCGGGACAAAGACATATGTCAGATAGTCGATGATCAAATCCAGCAGAACACCGTCAAAGATCGGTGCATTCCGTTTGACCTCATAGCGTCGGGCAAGCGGGCCATCGATCCCGTCAACGAAAAAGGCAATCACAAGCCAGAGGAACATCAAGTCCCATTTTTGCTCGACTGCTGCCAGCATAGCCAGCATGGCAAAGACCGCACCCGTCGCAGTGAACAGATGGACGAAAAGTGCTTTGGCTTTCAGGGTCATCGTAGCTTCTTCGCGGAAAAAGGGGACGTAGGCAATGGGTGTCTTGGATCAAGCATAGCGTTAGCGTATTGCCTAACATTTAGGCGGATTTGTGGTGCATAACCGATGTTGGTTTAAATATTGCGATGACGTGCCGTTACTATCCCGCTTTCGGGTGGGCCTTGTCGTAGACTTCCATCAGGCGGGCCGCGTCTACGGCGGTATAGGCTTGTGTCGTGGAAAGTGATGCGTGGCCCAGCAATTCCTGTATCGCCCGTAGATCACCGCCTGCAGTCAGCAGATGAGTGGCAAAGGAATGACGCATCGCATGGGGCGTGGCTGTGGCGGGCAGGCCCAGTTGCATACGCGCCTGCTCCATCACCTTTTGCACAAGGCGGGGGTTCAGGGGGCCACCGCGCACGCCACGAAAAAGTGGCGCGCTGGGTTCCATGTGGTGGGGGCAAAGCTCTAGGTACTGCGCCACCGCTTGCTGGGCGGCGTCGATGACCGGCACGATCCGCTCCTTGCCGCCCTTACCGACGATCCGCAATGTGGTGGGCAATGGGACGTCTGCGCCGGTTAGGCCCAGTGCCTCTGATATCCGTAGCCCGCATCCGTATAGCAGGGTAATGACTGCACTGTCGCGGGCGGCCACCCAGGGTTCGCGTCCCTGCAACTCGACCGTCTCGATGACTGCGCTCGCGGTATCTTCGGCCAAAGGGCGGGGGAGCTTCTTCTGAAACTTAGGCGAGCGGGTGGAAAGTACAGCTGTTGGTTCGAAATCTTCACGGCTGGCCAGCCAGCGATAGAACGACTTCACCGCCGACAATGACCGGGCCAATGACCGGGCGCCGACCCCGCGCCCGCGCTCATGCGCCATCCATGATCGCATGTCACGTGTTTCTATTTTTGCAATTGGATCAAGGCCCTGCGGCCCGCCCTTATAGTCCGACATGAAGGCAAGAAAGCCCAACACATCGGTCTGATAGGCCTTGATCGTATTGTCAGCCGCCCCGGCCAGTGCCTTTTGATGGCTTAGCCAATCGTCCAGCGCGTGGGTCAGGGCGGGTGAGATCATGGGATTAGTCCAACCAGCGGCGCATAACCCGTTCAAATACGCCGGTGAAGAAAGACAAAAGATCGGTGCCCTGAAGCGAAGAGAATTGCTCTGGGTCGTTGGAACCGATCACAAGCATGCCAGGCAGGCAACCTTCGCCAAGATCAAGCCGCAGACAAGCCTCTGATCTGATCCCTTCGGCTGCTGGGCTGTAGATGCTGTTTGCATTTGGGTTGTGAGGACGAAGCGTGACTTGGCGGGTACCGTTCTGCCGACCTTCGTTAATATACGCATCAATGAAGCCCGCCGGTACAGACAGGACACCAGTGCCCTGTTCAACGTCACCGGTTGCATGTTCTGTTTCCAAAACCAGACGGATAGCATCAACGCGGAGTATGTTGGCGACATCGCTGGAAAGGTCGTTCAGGAATACGTCAAATTCCGTCGCATCCATCATGCGCAAAATTGCGCGCTGCACCTGATTTGTGCTGGCCAGATTGTCGTAAGCAGCAGCGATCACATTGCGATGGGTATCTTCAAGCCGATCAAGCCGGGCCTCGAGCCGTTCCATTGCGATGCCGCGCAGGTCAATCACATTGCCGCCCCTGCTTTCAGCATTGGCGGCCACAAGGGCGCGCATGATATCTGCGTCTTCCAAAAGGACATTAGGGTCCGCGATGATTTTTTCGCGGACGTGGTTTTCCATCGCATTTTCGCTCATTAGCCTGCTCTTCTGCTTTTGTTTTTTTTGGAACTTAGCAGGCTTGGAGCGGGCCGGGTGTGGAAATTTCCCGCCCGGTGAAAAAAAGCCGACAAGTGTGGCGAAAAAATTCAGACATCAAAAGGATTTCGCGCGGCCGATCAGGACTGGTACCAGAAAACTCAACCAGAACAGCCGTCCGATATGGCATGCTACGACAAATCCGGGATTGGCCCCCAAGACAGCCCCCATCGCAACCATGGTTTCCAGCCCGCCCGGTGCAAAAGCGACGATGACATGCGCAGGGGGCATTGGCAGTAGCATTGCAATTGGAACCGCGACAACGGTTACCAGCACCATCATGATGAGCGTGATGGTGACCCCCGCCAATACATTCGCCCGCAATTGCTGCAACGATATGCCCGAAAAACGGGTCCCGATCAGGGTGCCGATGATAACCAGACTGGCCAGCGCGATATTATGCGGCATTACGCCCGGTGTTATCTCGGTCACATGGCCGCAAGCAGAGACGATCAGCGGTGCAAGGAAAAATGGGGCGGGTATGCGCCATTTCGAAAAGGCAAATGCCAATGCAAGACCGGCAGCAACAAGGCCGACAATCTGCCAAACGGGCATGGGGACCCCATTTGGCAGAATGGCCTCTCCCATATCGACGCCCATTGCCAAAGCAACAAACGGCACAAGCAACGTCAGGGACAACAAGCGAATGGCCTGCACAACAATGATGCGCGTGCTGTCAAGATCAAGCGAGGTGCTAAGCGCCATGACAAAGCTCAGATGTCCGGGCGTTGTCGCAAGAACAGCACTGCGGCGGTCAAATCCGAAGCCACGGCGGAGGATCGTCATGCAAATCAGCATCGCCACAACCAGCATGATGGCAAGGGCCACAAAGGCAATGGGCCAGCGCAAGAACGATTGCAACGCATTGGTATCAAACCCGGACCCGACGCTGACCCCGGCCAGAGCGAATCCTGCGTTTCGGACGGGTTCAGTGATATGAAGATGCAGCCCAGTCAGGCTGACGGCACTGATCAGCAGGGCAGGGCCCAGAAGAGGGTACGCGGGGAGGGACAAGTAGTATCCGATGAGCGCCCCGCAGGCACCGACGACAAGGGCAAGTGTGGTTGACCTCAGCGCGTCCATTTCACCCAAGCTAGACTATCTTGATTCCCGCCTTGTCAGCATCCGCCAAGAACGCGGCCAGCCCTTTGTCGGTCAACACATGGTTGGCCATCGCCTTGATCACGCTGGCTGGCGCCGTTGCTACGTCCGCGCCGATCTTGGCGCATTCGCTCATGTGGTTGGCCGACCGGATCGACGCGGCGAGAATTTGCGTTTCGTATCCATAGTTGTCGTAGATTGTGCGGATGTCTTCGATCAGCTCCAGCCCGTCCATGTTCAGATCATCCAAACGCCCGATGAATGGGCTGATGAAGGTCGCACCGGCTTTAGCGGCCAGAAGTGCCTGATTGGCCGAGAAACACAGGGTTACATTCACCATTGTTCCTTCATCCGACAGTGTCTTGCAGGTTTTCAGCCCCGCCCAGGTCAGTGGCACCTTCACCGCGATATTGTCAGCGATTTTGGCGAGCTTCCGGCCCTCGACAAGCATTGCATCAGCTTCAGTTGCGACAACTTCGGCCGAAACGGGCCCAGCAACGATGTCACAAATCTCTTTCGTGACTTCCAGAATATCCCGCCCGGACTTGGCGATGAGCGAAGGGTTTGTCGTGACCCCATCCACCATCCCAAGGTCATTGAGTTCTTTGATCTGGTCGATCTCGGCGGTGTCTACGAAAAACTTCATCACGGTCTCCTGGGGAAGGGGTTGGCGTTTGATCGAGGCTCGTTTACCTCATGGGTGACTGGGGGGAAAGCCCCACAGAAGGGATGAGAGGGCCTGCAATGGATTTTCAGCTTTGGATCGCGTTCGTTTCGGCCTCAATAGCTTTGCTTTTGATCCCTGGGCCTACGGTGATTCTGGTGCTGAGTTACGCGCTGAGCCAGGGTCGAAAGGTGGCTGTGGCCTCGGCGGCTGGGGTGGCATTGGGTGATCTGATTGCCATGACAGCGTCGCTGGCTGGTTTGGGCGCGTTGATACTGGCCTCCGCCACCATGTTCACTGTCATTAAATGGATCGGGGCGATTTATCTTGTCTGGATGGGGATCGGAATGATCCGCGCGGCGGGCAAGCCAACGCGGCTCAGCATTCTGGACGCCCCTGTTTTGCCTGCGATCCGTATCTTTCAGAATGCTACCATTGTAACGGCGCTGAACCCCAAATCGATTATCTTCTTCATTGCTTTCGTGCCGCAGTTCATCCGGCCTGAAATCCCGCTCATGCCACAATTTGCCATTTTGATTGTGACCTTTGTGATCTTGGCGGCGATCAACGCCTTCGCCTATGCGTTTCTCGCGGACCGTCTGCGTTCCACGATCCGTAAGCCTTCGGTACTGACCTGGATGACCCGCGCAGGCGGAGGCGCCCTGATCACCATGGGCGCACTGACAGCGACCCTGCGCCGCGAGGCCTGATGGAAGACTACTTCCACGAAGGCGATCTTGTCGGTGTTCTGACGACCCAGCCTCTGGATCGTCTGCTGGACTACAAAGCCCCGGAAGGAGGTTGCCATGTAGGTGCGTTTGTTGAGGTTCCACTTGGCCCACGCAAGGTGCTGGGCGTGGTTTGGGGGCCGGGTAAGGGCGACTACGATCGTTCCAAAATCCGTTCCATCATAAGGGTGCTTGATGTCGCACCAATGCGCGATGAAATGCGGGAATTCCTGTCGCGGGCCGCCGACTATACATTGACCCCCATGCCCGCCATGTTGCGCCTTGGCACACGAGCGCCGGGTCTTGGGGATCCGCCGTCGATGAGGAAAATCTACCGGTTAGGTAACAAAGACCCCGAGCGCATGACAGGCGCCCGAGAGAAAGTGCTGGGCGTATTGCGCGACTATGGCGGCCTTTCATTCACGCTGCGAGAGCTGGCCGAAATGGCCGATGTGGGCACCTCTGTTGTCAAAGGTTTGGTCAAACAGGGCGCCGTACGTGAGGAAGAGGCCCCCCGTGATCAACCCTATCCGCGGCTTGATCCGGATTATGGTAGCAAGACCCTCAGCTCCGATCAGGCGGCTGGTGCCGATGCATTGCGGGCGGCCTTGCGAACTGACGCATATGGAACGACCCTGCTCAAGGGAGTGACCGGTTCAGGCAAGACCGAGGTTTATCTCGAAGCGGTGGCAGAAGCATTGCGGATGGGCCGTCAGGCGCTGGTTCTTTTGCCGGAAATCGCCTTGTCAGGTGAGTTCATCAATCGGGTCGAGGCACGGTTCGGGATGAAGCCCGCCGAATGGCATTCCGGCGTGACCATGACCGAACGCCGCCGTTGCTGGCGCATGGTCGGGCAGGGGGCGGCGCAGCTTGTTGTGGGCGCGCGGTCAGCTTTGTTTCTGCCCTATCAGAACCTCGGCCTGATCGTCGTCGATGAAGAACATGACACCTCCTACAAGCAGGAAGATGGCGTGCTTTATAACGCGCGCGACATGGCCGTTTTGCGGGCCGCGATCAATGGGGCGCAGGTTGTACTGGCATCGGCAACGCCTTCGCTTGAAAGCTGGTCAAACGTGGAGGCGGGCAAGTACAAGAGGTTGGAATTGACCTCGCGCTTCGGGCCTGCAGTGATGCCGAAAATGGCCGCAATTGATATGCGGGTTGAGGATCTGCCGGGAGGGCGGTGGGTTTCACCCACCCTACGGGCTGCCATTCAGGTGCGGCTTGAAAAAGGCGAACAATCGCTGGTTTTTCTCAATCGGCGGGGCTATGCGCCTATCACGCTTTGCCGTGCCTGCGGTCACCAGATCGGCTGTGATCATTGTGATGCCCGCATGGTGGAACACCGGTTCCTCAAACGGCTGATGTGCCACCAATGCGGCGAGACAAAACCGATGCCAACGCGCTGTCCATCCTGTGATGCCGAGGATCGGCTGAGCGCCGTTGGCCCCGGCGTGGAACGGATGGGCGAGGAAATCGAAGGGCTGTTTCCCGACGCACGGATCGCGGTGCTGTCATCCGATCTTTATGGCTCCGCCCGTGCGATGAAGGCGCACATAGAAGAGATCGCCGAAGGTGGAACCGATATCATCATCGGCACGCAACTGGTGGCCAAGGGGCACAACTTTCCGCTGCTTACATTGGTCGGTGTCATCGATGCCGATCTTGGCTTGCAGGGATCCGATTTGCGGGCGGCAGAGCGCACCTTTCAATTGATGCGACAGGTGGCGGGCAGGGCCGGGAGGGCAGAAACCCCCGGCGAGGCATTGCTGCAGACCTATCAGCCAGAGCATCCGGTGATCCGGGCGATCCTGGCCGGCGATGAAGAGAGCTTTTGGGCGGCCGAGGCCGCAGAGCGTAAAGCAGCCGGAGTGCCACCCTATGGTCGGATGGCGGGGATCATTCTAAGCAGTCCGAACGTGCAGGAGGTATTTGATCTGGGTGGTGAAATGGCCCGCCGGGATCAGCCGCTGCGGCGGATTGGGGCACAAGTGTTCGGGCCCGCTCCAGCACCGATAGCGCGGGTCCGCGGGCGGCACCGGGTGCGCTTGCTTGTAAAAGCCGATAAATCCGCCCCGCTGCAACAGGCCTTGGCGCAATGGGCCGGGCAGTTTCGGCTGCCCAGCAATTTGCGGCTTTCAATCGATATCGACCCGCAGAGCTTTTACTAAGATGGTCTGAAAGTCATTGGCACGAAATGGTTATGAACTGACCTTTTCGCCCATTTCTTCGCGCCAGTGCTGGCGGCAAAGAGAAACGTAGCGGTCATTGCCACCAACCACGACTTGATCTCCTGACGTCAATACCTGCCCGTACTCATCTTTGCGAACCACCATGGTCGCCTTGCTGCCGCAATGACAGATCGTGCGCACTTCGCGCATTTCATCTGCCAGCGCCAGTAGGGCCGCAGAACCGGGGAAGAGTTTACCAAGGAAATCAACACGTAACCCATAAGTCATGACCGGCACTTCGAGATCATCTACCGCCTGCGCCAGTTGCCATACTTGCTGACGCTCAAGAAACTGGGCCTCGTCCACAAAAACGCAGGCGCATGAGCCACTTTCCAGCCTTGTCTTGATCTTTTCAAAAAGATCGTCGCCCGCCGTGAATGTGTCAGCATCGGCGCCAATTCCAATCCGGCTTCCGATGCGGCCATCACCGGCGCGATTGTCCAGCTGTGCGGTCAGCATATAAGTATCCATGCCGCGTTCTTTGTAATTATGCGCGGCTTGCAACAGAATAGTCGACTTGCCGGCGTTCATCGTTGAATAATTAAAATAAAGCTTTGCCATATGATGTGATTAGCGCCGCATGACGGTCTTTTGCAAGCATTTGTAGCGGTACTGCCCGCACGCCAGACCAGCACAATGCGATATGGTTGTCCGCAAAACACCCATTTCGCGAGATTTTGGGCGCAAATCACTGATAATAATATTGATTTGTGCATGCTGAGGTTCATACTCGAGGGCAGCAACAAGGGTGCAGCACAGGGGGATAGCTGATGGCTGGATTTGGGGGATATCTGAAAAAACACACCGAAGCGTTGGTCAAGGACGTCGGTATCGAGGCCGCGTGCGAGTTGACCGGACGATCGAAAGCCACTTTGGGGCGGTATTATTCATCGGCAGAGGAACATATGGATCGGTTTATGCCGGTTGATGCCGTAGCGGCGTTAGAAGCCGGTGCGTCCTACCCGCATGTGACAGGGGCCTTGGCAGAGCTGCGCGGCAGCGCGCTGTCCGATGACAAATCCAGCGAACCCGGATCGGGCGGCATCAATACGGACGTTATCGCGCTGAGCCAGCGTTTTGCGGTCTTGATGGGGGAATACAACCTGGCAATCGAAGACGGCATTATTACCACGAACGAGGCCAAACGGCTCTTGAAGGAGACCTCGGAATTGCAGAAGGTGCTGATCGATATGAAACTGCATCTTGAAGAAAATGGCTGACAAAACAACCGATCTTTCCGACATGCCAAATATCGTTCCGGGTGCATTGCAACCGATCGATTTCGAAGCGTTGGCAGCCGACGGGCACCCAACGCATCCCCCACGTATTCTGCTGCTTTATGGCTCTTTGCGCGAAGTCAGCTATTCGCGCCTATGTGCCGAGGAAGGCGCGCGTGTTTTGCGGGCGCTTGGATGCGAGACAAGATTTTTTGACCCGTCCGGCCTGCCGCTGGTTGATGACAACGCGGACGAAACCCACCCCAAGGTGGCCGAGCTGCGCGAGCTGGTTTTGTGGTCCGAAGGTATGGTCTGGTCCAGCCCCGAACGGCATGGGGCGATGACCGGTGTCATGAAATCGCAGATCGACTGGTTGCCGCTGTCACCCATCGGGGGGATGCGCCCCACGCAGGGCAAAACGCTGGCGGTGATGCAGGTGTCTGGCGGGTCGCAATCGTTCAACACGGTCAACCAGTTGCGCATATTGGGACGCTGGATGCGGCTGATCACGATCCCGAACCAATCCTCGGTCCCGATGGCGTGGAAGCAATTCGAAAACGGGCGCATGAAGCCGTCCTCTCTCTACAATCGGATCGTCGATGTGATGGAGGAACTGGCGCGCTTTACCGCGATGACGCGGGGCCGGTCGGCTGGGTTGACCGACCGATATTCAGAGCGGGTGGAAAGCCTTGAAGACGTGCATCAGCGGGTCAGTGGCTAAAGCGTTTTGCGTTTTAGACCAGCGGCACCAAAGGCACGCCGCAGGCAGTCAACAGCGCGAACGCGGAAATGGCAAAAACGATCGTCATTGGGGTATCCTGCTCTTTTGTGTTTTTTTTGCCGAATAACTGGTTCAGCCCCGTTCCACAATGACCGATCCGACGGAATAACCTGCACCGAAAGAGCAGATCAGCCCTTTGTCGCCGGGCGTCAAATCATCCGAGTACTTCGAGAACGCGATCATCGACCCGGCCGATGAGGTATTGGCGTAGTCCTGCAGAATATTGGGCTGCTCCATCGGCTCAGGCTGGCGGCCCAGCACCTTTTTCCCGATATAGTCATTCATCGTCTTGTTGGCCTGATGCAGCCACAACCGGCGCAGGTCAGTTGCCGCGACGCCCTCATCCGCCAGATGGTCGGCGATATGGGCGCTGACCAAGGGCAACACTTCCTTGAACACCTTGCGCCCGTTTTGCATGAACTGCATGTCACGGTGGTCGCCCATCTTGTCATGGGTCCGGCGCAAAAAGCCGTCATTGTTACGGATGTTGTTGCTGAACAGTGTGGCGCAACGGGTAGACAACACCTTGTAATGCGAGCCGTTCAAGCCTTCATCCCGCTCCAGCAGGGTGGCAGTTGCGACATCACCAAAAATAAAATGGCAATCGCGGTCGCGCCACTCCAGATGGGCGCTGCAAATCTCGGGGTTGATGACCAAAGCAGAGCGGATGGAGCCCGCACGGATCATATCCGCAGCCGCCTGAATGCCAAATGTCGCACTGGAACAGGCGACATTCATGTCGAATGCAAATCCACCGGCACCCAAAAGTTGCTGAATTTCCACAGCCACCGCCGGATAGGCCCGCTCAAGGTTCGACGCAGCACAGATAACCGCATCCACATCCGACGCAGAGCGGCCCGCGTCCGAAAGCGCCTTTTGCGCGGCGTCCAGGCCGATTTCAGCCATGTAACCCGGTTCATCATCGGCGCGGGCGGGCAGGTTAGGATACATCCGCGAGGGGTCCAGCACACCGGCCTTGTCCAGCACATACCGGCTTTCGATACCAGAGGCCGAGACGATGAATTCGGTTGATGAATATTGCTTGGCCTCGGCCAGCCCTGACTCGATTGCCCTCGCGTTTTCCGCGTTCCACAGATCGACATAGGTGTTAAAGGCGGCCACCAGCTCATCATTCGAAATGGACTGCGACGGAGTGAAAACACCCGTCCCGGTAATCGACACACCAACCATGCACTGCTCCTTTGCCGTCGGAGCACATTAGGGTGAAGCAAAGGGCGTGTCCACAGCCGCGACGTGTGGGCAAATTTGACCTTACGGAAAGCAGTTTAGTGGTGGAAACGGTTTGATTTCAGAGCACCAAGCTATCCACCCTCCCGCCCGGCAAAGCCGGGCAGCGCCCGGACCTCCCCCATGGGGAGGGCGCTTTCGCACCCACCCCGAGATCCGGGCGCTGACCTTGTGGAATTTAAAAGACGAACAAACTGTTTTGTGGGGCAAAAGGTTCGCGATAAGGGCACTGTGATTTGCACTACGTCCAATAACAGCGTCTGTCGGCTGCGCGGACATTGTTGCCCTTGGCGAAGCGGATGGCGGAACGAACTGCGCTTGCTTCTGACGAAATTGCACATAGGTTTAACAGCATGAAAAAAGCCATGATAGTTGTTTCGTTTTTGATTTTGTTGGGCTTACTGGCATATCAAACATTGATTGCTTGGGATGTCCGAAATGTAAGAGATTCTGGACGCTCGTTCGGTTACTTCATGAGAGATGCTGCTGCCCGAAATTGTTTGACGAAAGAAACACTTATTCAATTAGCGGTGGAACGAAACTGGGACTATGAAGATGCGCGACAGCCGGTCTATCGCTCATTTGCGCCAGATGAATATGCAGAAACTTTGAGAGTCTTCATGGAACCGCAACTCAATTTCGTAAAAGAGCCTGGCGTAAGGTTTTTCTTTGACAGCAATGGTTGCCTAATCGATGAATGAGCTTCTCTAACCATCCTTTTGAGGTACTTGCCCTCTAACAAAATGGGCTCAAATTCCGCCACTGCATTTGCGGGTCCGGTAAAAACTTACCATCACCCCTGTAACGACCTCACCCCAACATCCCCTTCTTCCCGTGCCTGCATCGCCAGCACCGCGGCATGTGACGCGGCGGCGGTCGTGAAATATGGGATTTTGCCGTAGAGGGCGACGGCGCGGATGTCTCGGCTGTCCTCGACCGCCTGCGCGCTTTCAGTCGTGTTGAAAACCAACCCGATATGCCCGTCCTTGAGCCGGTCAACGATGGTCAGCCCGCCCTCATAGACCTTGTTGACCGTTTCGCAAGCCACGTCATGCGAGGATAGCCAGGCGGCGGTGCCCCGTGTGGCCACAATATCGAACCCAAGTTGCAAAAGCGTTTTGGAGGCCTCGATCATATCCGCGGTCTTGTCGGCATCCTTGATCGAAATGAACACCGTCCCTTCGCTGGGCAATTGCGTGCCCGCACCCATCTGCGCCTTGAGGAACGCGCGCGGGAAGGACCGATCCCAGCCCATGACTTCGCCAGTAGACCGCATTTCGGGGCCAAGGATCGTATCAACACCGGGGAAGCGGGCGAAGGGCAGCACGGCCTCTTTCACGCTGAACCACGGTGTCTGCGGATCGGCCAGGGTGAACGGGTCCGCTTGCGGCAGCGCCTGCATTGGGTCGTCCATCTCTGGATACGGGTCGCGCAGTGGGAAGTTCGACAGCGGTTCGCCAGCCATCAACCGCGCGGCAATCGAAGCGATAGCGGAATCCGTCGCCTTGGCCACAAACGGCACGGTGCGGGATGCACGCGGGTTCACCTCGATCAGATAGACAGTCTCGTCCTTGACGGCGAACTGCACGTTCATCAGGCCCACAACGCCCAACGCCCTGGCCAACGCCTCGGTCTGTTTTCTGATCTCGGCAATCATTGCGTCCGACAGTGAATGCGGCGGCAAGGAACACGCACTATCGCCGGAATGTACGCCAGCCTCTTCAATATGTTGCATGATGCCAGCGACATGAGTGTTTTTGCCGTCAGACAGGCAATCCACATCCACCTCAACCGCGCCACTAAGATAGCTGTCGAGCAGCACGGGGCTGTCACCGGACACGACGACAGCCTCAGAGATATACCGCTCCAGCTGCGCCTGATCGCGCACGATCTCCATGGCGCGTCCACCCAAAACGTAAGAGGGGCGGATAACCAGTGGAAACCCGATATCTGCGGCGATTTCAAAGGCTTCTGCGTCCGTATGCGCAATCCCGTTGACCGGCTGCTTAAGATCAAGCCGGTTCACAAGGTCCTGAAACCGCTCACGATCCTCGGCCAGATCAATGGCGTCAGGCGTCGTCCCAAGAATGGGAATGCCCGCATCGTTCAGCGCATTGGCGAGCTTCAGCGGTGTCTGCCCGCCGAACTGGACGATGACACCGTGCAGCGTACCGTTTTCCTGCTCGGCCCGCAGAATTTCCATGACGTGTTCATAGGTCAGCGGTTCGAAATAAAGCCGGTCAGAGGTGTCATAATCGGTGCTAACCGTCTCGGGGTTGCAGTTGATCATGATCGTTTCATAGTCCTGATCAGTCAGGGCGAAACAGGCGTGACAGCAGCAATAATCGAACTCGATCCCTTGCCCGATCCGGTTGGGGCCGCCGCCAAGGATAACCACTTTTTTGCGATCCGACGGCCGCGCTTCGCATTCAACCTCGCCCATAACAGGGTTTTCGTAGGTGGAGTACATATAAGGCGTCTGCGCTTCGAATTCGGCCCCACAGGTATCAATCCGCTTAAAGACGGCCGTGACACCAAGGTTGTGGCGGGCGCGGCGGATCTGATCTTCATCCCGCCCGGTCAGCTTTGCCAGACGCGCATCGGTGAAGCCCATCATCTTGATATGCCGCAAACCATCCTCAGTCACGGGCAGGCCATTCTGGCCGATTTCCGCCTCCATCTCGATGATCTCGCGAATACGGGAAAGGAACCATGGGTCGTATGCGGTGACGGCGTGGATGTCGTCATTCGACAGCCCATGCCGCATGGCTTGTGCAATCACCCGCAACCGGTCCGGGGTTTGTTTGGCGAGTGCCTTGGTGATGGCGGCAGTGTCAGGCGCGCCGGGGATGTCGATGTCGTCAAATCCGGTCAGACCGGTTTCCATCGACGCCAGCGCCTTTTGCAGTGACTCGTGGATGGTGCGGCCAATAGCCATGGCCTCTCCCACCGATTTCATCGCCGTGGTCAGGTACGGCTCAGACCCTGCGAATTTTTCAAAGGCGAAGCGCGGGATTTTGGTGACGACGTAGTCGATTGTCGGCTCAAACGACGCAGGTGTGACGCCTGTGATGTCGTTGTCGAGTTCATCCAGCGTGTAACCCACCGCCAGCTTTGCGGCGATCTTTGCAATCGGGAAACCTGTCGCTTTGGACGCTAGCGCTGACGACCGCGACACACGCGGGTTCATCTCGATCACAACCATGCGCCCGTCGGCAGGGTTCACGGCCCATTGCACATTGGACCCGCCGGTCTCGACGCCGATTTCGCGCAGCACGTTGATGCTGTGCGTCCGCATGATCTGGTATTCTTTGTCCGTCAGCGTCAGGGCAGGGGCGACGGTGATACTGTCGCCCGTATGAACGCCCATCGGGTCCACGTTTTCGATGGCACAGACAATGATGGCGTTATCGGCCTTGTCGCGGACGACTTCCATCTCGAATTCTTTCCAGCCGAGCAGGGACTGGTCGACGAGAATCTGCCCGACGGGAGAGGCATCCATGCCGCTGCGGCAGAAATGTTCATATTCTTCCCGGTTATAGGCCACGCCGCCGCCAGTGCCGCCGAGTGTGAAGGCAGGGCGGATGATAGCGGGCAGGCCGATCTCTTCGAGCGCGTCGAGAGCGATTTTGACACCGGCATCAAGGTCACCATCGGGGGCTGTGACGATTGTGGCCTTGGGGTTTTCGATGCCAAGCCGGTCCATTGCCTCGCGGAACAGCTTGCGATCTTCGGCCATTTCGATGGCCTCGCGCTTGGCGCCGATCATTTCCACGTTGAATTTTTCCAGCACGCCCATGTCGGCGAGGGCGAGCGACGTGTTAAGGCCGGTCTGACCGCCCATGGTGGGCAGCAATGCGTCGGGCCGCTCTTTCTCAATGATCTTGGCGACGACCTCGGGGGTGATCGGTTCGATATAGGTCGCATCCGCCAGCCCCGGATCGGTCATGATCGTCGCGGGGTTGGAGTTCACCAGAATGACCCGGTAGCCTTCTTCGCGCAGCGCTTTGCAGGCTTGCGCACCGGAATAGTCGAACTCGCAGGCTTGGCCGATGATGATAGGACCAGCGCCAATAATCATGATCGACTGGATGTCGGTACGTTTTGGCATGGCATGGCCCCCGTTTTTGCAAATTGTCGTGGGTTATAGGGATGGCGACCCCGGTTGCAAGCGGCGTCGTGCGAATTTTCAGGAAAATTCGCATCTCCGCCCGGCATATTCCGCGATGCATGCCGCGAGCGGTTGACTCCACCAACACAAAGGGGTGTATCGGGCCGACCATTAGATCGCCTTGAGGGACATCATCATGCATGCCTATCGCAGCCATTCCTGTGCCGAACTGACCGCCGCCGATGTGGGGCAAACCGTCCGCCTGTCGGGCTGGGTCAATCGGGTGCGCGATCACGGCGGCATTCTTTTTATCGACCTGCGCGACCACTATGGGATGACGCAGGTCCTGTGTGACCCCGACTCGGCTGCGTTTGCCGATGTGGAAAAGGTGCGCTCCGAATGGTGCATCCGCATCGATGGTGAGGTGAAGGCACGCGACCCAGAACTGGTGAACACCAAGCTGCCCACCGGCGAGGTGGAGGTGTTCATCCGCGAGGTTGAGGTTCTGGGCGCTGCGAAAGAGCTGCCCCTGATGGTTTTCGGCGATCAGGAGTATCCCGAAGAAACCCGCCTGAAATACCGCTATCTCGACCTGCGCCGCGAGGTGATGCAAGAGAACATGAAGCTGCGGTCAGATGTTGTGGCATCGATGCGCAAGCGGATGTGGGATAGTGAGTTTCGGGAGTATCAGACGCCGATCATCACGGCCTCGTCCCCCGAAGGCGCGCGCGACTTTCTGGTGCCGTCCCGTCTGCATCCCGGCAAGTTCTACGCGCTGCCGCAGGCCCCCCAGCAGTTCAAACAGCTGATCATGGTGTCGGGCTACGACAAGTATTTCCAGATTGCGCCCTGCTTTAGGGATGAAGACCCGCGTGCGGACCGGTCGCCCACTGATTTCTATCAGCTGGATATGGAGATGTCCTTTGTCGAGCAGCAGGATGTGTTCGATACGATCCAGCCCGTGATCGCAGGGGTATTTGAAGAGTTCGGCAATGGCCGTACGGTGGATAAAGTCTGGCCACAGATTTCCTATCGTGACGCAGCCCTTTGGTATGGCACCGACAAGCCGGATCTGCGCAACCCGATCAAGATGCAGGACGTCAGCGAACATTTCCGCGGTTCCGGCTTTGCGATCTTTGCAAAACTGCTGGAACAGGAAGGCACTGAAGTCCGCGCAATTCCCGCGCCGCGCAAGAAGGGTGGGGAGCCTGTGGGCCGCAAGTTCTGCGATCGGATGAATGCGTTTGCCCAGAAAGAAGGGCTGCCTGGGATGGGCTACATCTTCTGGCGTGAAAAGACTGCTGATGCGGTCGCTCAGGAATTGGGAATTTCTGTGAAAGAGGCGCAAGCCAAGATGAAATCAGGTGAGGTTGAAGGTGGAATGGAAGCCGCCGGCCCGCTCGCCAAGAATATCGGACCTGAACGCACCGAAGCGATCCGTCAGCAACTTGGCCTTGGCCTTGGTGACGCGGCGTTTTTCCTTGGTGGCAAGCCAAAGGCGTTTGAAGGCGTTGCTGGCAAGGCCCGGACGGTTATTGGTGATGAGCTGGGCCTGACCGACCTCAACCGCTTTGCGTTTGCATGGATCGTGGATTTCCCGATCTACGAAAAAGACGACGAGACCGGCAAGATCGACTTTGAACATAACCCATTCTCGATGCCGCAGGGCGGTATGGAAGCGTTGGACGGCGATCCGCTTGAGGTTCTTGGGTATCAGTATGACCTTGCCTGTAACGGGTACGAGTTGGTGTCGGGTGCCATCCGAAACCACCAGCCAGAGATCATGTTCAAGGCATTTGAAATCGCGGGTTATGGCGAGGACGAGGTCAAGAAACGCTTTGGCGGCATGGTCAATGCATTCCAATATGGCGCGCCACCCCACGGCGGCTGCGCTGCTGGGATCGACCGGATCGTGATGTTGCTGGCCGACGAGGCCAACATCCGCGAAGTTATCATGTTCCCGATGAACCAGCGTGCGGAAGACCTGATGATGGATGCGCCATCCGAGCCGCTGAACGAACAGCTTCGCGAGTTGCGGTTGCGAGTGCTGCCACCTGAAAGCTGACGATTGGTCAGCGAGGTGGCACCAAAAACCCGCGTCCGCATAAGGCGCTAAATCCGTGCGCCCGCTGCGATCCGCGATTGGACCATCTCGGACAGTGCGGCAACGCCCGACTTCACGCTCCCACCAGCTGTGCGCTGATCTGCCAACGCCTTGACCGCCCGATCAAGATCGCGATCATTCGCGCTACGGGCCACACCGCCCAGGAATTGCGTCACGTAATCCAGTTCTTCGCCCTCTTTCAGGGCTTGTGCGGCAAAGTTCAGATCATCCTGATAGGCGATCAGGTCCGGGTTCACTTCTTCGTCTGATAACAGGCGTGGGCCGGGCGGTTGTCGGTCCGCGGGCAAGTGCCGCAGCACGATCCCCTGAAACGCGGCCAGACTGGCGATCGGTTTGGCGATAAAATCATCTGCGCCTGCGTCCAGCACTGCCTGTTCTAGGTCGGGATCACCGCTGGTCCCCAGCAACACATCAATCCGGGGCGTGGCTTGTGCAAGCGTCTCAATCAGGGGCAACCCAGACCCGTCCGGTAGGCCCACATCCACAATCATCACCGATGGTCGATAGACCGAAAGATGCCGACCCGCACTTTCCAGACTATCAGCGCGCCTGATACGGGCACCGGATCGCAAACATAAAAGTCGCATCGCCTCGCACGCGAAATGGCTATCCTCGACCACCAAAACAGTCAGCCCCAGCAGCGGCTTCCGCGCAGTCGGCGGGCGCGTCATCATAAATTCATCCATCACGATTCTTCCCCAGTCTGTGCATGCATCATTGAAAGCAGCACAAGGTGAATGGATGATTAACGGCGAAGAGCCGTTGCACCCTCTGCCGCGCTGGGACATATAGCGCGGCGAGGAGAAAACATATGATCGGTCGTCTTAATCACGTTGCCATTGCTGTCCCTGATCTGGAGGCAGCAAGCGCCCAATACCGCACCATGTTGGGGGCCGATGTCGGCGCTCCACAGGACGAGCCTGATCATGGGGTGACGGTGGTTTTCATCAATCTGCCCAACACAAAGATTGAGCTGCTCTATCCACTAGGCGACGGGTCCCCGATCCAGGGGTTCTTGGACAAAAACCCCGCGGGCGGCATCCACCATGTCTGCTACGAAGTTGATGACATCCTGCAAGCCCGCAATCACTTGCTGGCAGAAGGCGCCCGCGTTCTGGGCGGCGGTGATCCAAAGATCGGCGCCCATGGCAAACCAGTCCTTTTCCTGCACCCAAAAGACTTCAACGGCTGTCTGGTTGAGCTGGAGCAAGTCTGACCCTTGCCGTATGCCATGATCGGCGTATCTTGACGGCAAAGAAGGAGATCATCGATGGGGCCAGTATCCGGTATCGTGCTTTTTGCCGTCGTTTGGTCGATGGTGTTTTTCGTCGTGTTGCCCCTGCGTCTGACGACGCAGGGCGAGGCGGGCGAGGTTGTTCCCGGCACTCACTCATCGGCTCCGGCCGATCCGCAGCTAAAGCGTAAGGCGAAGATCACCACGATCTGGGCTTTTGCGATTTGGGCGGTATTGGCTGTCACGATTCTGTCGGGCTGGATCACCGTGCGGGATATCGACTGGTTCAACCGCATGTCCACACCAGAGGTCAGTCTCTAAGCCGATGATAAATGTGAACAAAGGTTGCCGCGCCCAGGATCGGAATAATCAGATTCACCAGCGGAATTGAGAGTGGCACGGCCATCAGACAGCCTGCCATCCAGATCCTTCCTGAATGCTGCTTGCGCAAGGCGATGGCCGCTTCACGGCCCTCACGGCGCATGGCGGCCAGTTGAAAGTACTCCCGCCCCAAAAGATAGCCATTCAGTCCCCAGAAGATGAACAGCGCGGCAGGGGCAAACAGGACATAAAGAACGATAGCCGCAATATTGGCACCGACCAGTACACCCAGAAAGTTAACCGTGTCGCGCAACCCATCCCAGAACGGGGTTCGTGGGATCGGGGGCAGGGTCGGATAATGCTTGTCCTCAACTGCATGCGCTACATCATCCAGAAAGAGCGAAGTAATAGCCGAGGCGACCGGGATCATCAGGAAGATCGACAAAAAAAGCATCAGACCCAATGAGCCCCAGCTAAGCAGACTGCCCAGCCAGGTCACTTCACCCACAAAGGGTATGGTGACGTCACCGCTTGCGAATATATCGATCAGCCACAAGACTGCGGCGTAGATCAGCACCAGCAATGCAATGGTCAAACCGATTCCGGTCCATAGAACCTTGCGAAACCGCGCGTCGGGCAATTGCGCCAGCGCCAAGGCAAAAGATGTAAAAATCACGCGTCGACCCAGCTTGTAATGGCGGTCATGTCGGGGCGGGGGCGTTCTGGTGGCGCGGCGGTTTCCGTTCCGATATGGATGAAACCGGCGACCGTTTCATGATCCTCCAAATCCAAACCATCGCGGACAAAGGCGCGGTCGTGGCTGGTCCAGCCCGAAAGCCAATTCGCCCCCCAACCGGCTGCCAAAGCGGCATTCAGCAATGCCAGACAAACAGCACCGGCCGAATATACCTGTTCAATCTGTGGAATTTTTTCGGATGGCTTGGGGCTACTGATTACCGCGACAGCCAGATCCGCATCGGCAAACTGTGCCTTTGCCTTGGTAATTTTCTCAGGATCAATCCCCAAGGCTTGACCACGCCCGGAGATCAGAACTGCCAGCCGCGAAAGCGCAGGCTTAGTCAGGACTATAAAGCGCCAAGGCTCCAGTTTGCCATGATCAGGGCTGCGCGCCGCCGCGGTCAATAGCAATTCCAAGGCGGCTCGATCCGGAATTGGCATCGTCAGCGTCTTGGCAGGGCGTGATCGGCGGGAGAGAAGAAAATCAAGGGCCGCTTTATTGGGTGTAGGCATGAACTGATCCAGATTGTTTAATCAGCAAATATGTGGCCGATAGTGTGGGTGCAACCTGTGTTGGAAACAGTGTATTTTCCAAATTTGAGAAAATTATACGTATATGCGCGATTTTCCGCTTATCAATTCATCTTAATGTAGATATATTAACGTCATGTTTGGTTGCGAACCGGCGCAGTTTTTTTGCCACGACCAGCCAAATCAGTCGAAGTGTTAACAAGGGAAATATGTTATGAAGCACATTTATTTGTGGGGGCTTTCAATCACGCTTGCGTTTTTCAGCGCATCCACCACAGAAGCACAAGAAGAATTTGAAAAAAATATAATGACGGGCGGCCCGTCGGGTACCTACATCCAATTTGGAAATGACATCGCTGCACTTGGCACATCCTGTGGGCAGACACTGAATGTAAATGAAAGTGCCGGATCTCTCGAAAACATCATCGCGGTGCGTGACAGACGATACACCCAATTCGGAATCGTTCAGAGCGATCTTTTGAACTACCTAAAAACCTATGCAGCCGATGATGCGGCTTTGCAGCGGATCACCAACGATGTCGTCATCGCGGCACCACTTTACAACGAGGAAATCCAGATTGTCGCCAAAAGCGTGCTTGCAACGCTCAGCGATCTGGAAGGCAAGCGGGTATCTGTCGGCGTTGAAAACAGCGGCACATTTCTGACATCAACACAGGTGCTGGGGCTGACAGGAATCGTACCAGGTGAGACGATGAACATGAATGCGACCGACTCGCTCGCGGCACTTCTAGCTGACGAAATCGATGCGTTCTTCTATGTTGCCGGTGCACCCACGACACTACTGGCAGAGGCCGATCTGAGCCCAACGGATTATCGCATTCTGCCGCTCAAGGATGAGGCGCTGCTGGAGAACTATGCGCCAACAACTTTGCCGGCCAAGACATACTCGTTTCAGCCCAATGCGGTGGATGTGATGTCGGTCAAGGCGGTTCTGATGACCTTTGACTACAAACCCACCCTGAACAGCTATCATCGGCTGAGCTGCGAGGCAGTGTCGGAATTCGCGCATCAAATTTTCACGAATTTCAACGAACTCAAAGAAACCGGGCATCCAAAGTGGCAAAGCGTTGATCTCACCGCGATCCCTCCCGGTTGGAAAGTCGGCGAATGTGTGAATCAGGGGCTGGCACCAGATTACGTATCGACTTGCGAGCCAATCGCGCCGGTCGAAGCGGTAGCTGAACCTGATGCAAATAACCTCTATCGCGAACGGATCTGTGCTGTGATTGGCGATTGCGAATAAGAAATTTGGGGCGTCCCTTTGCTTGGGGGCGCCCCTTTCGATTTGCGCTAAAGCGCGGCTGCCATATCAGCGATCAATCCGTCGAGATATGCATCAAATTTGGCATCAGGTTGGCGCAGCCTAAAGGTTTCGCCCAAAGGGTCCGGCGCTGTGATCTTGCTGCCTGACAAGGTTTGCAGAACAGCATGGCCGCAGAACGGAACATAGGTTTCCGAATACCCCCCCTCATGCACCATGACCAGTTTGCCGTCGCAGATATCCGAGGCAAGCGCCATGACCTGCGCTGTCATCATCGAGAAGGTTTCGGCAGTGGCCAGCATCCGACCCAACGGGTCATTGGCGCCCGCATCAAAACCGCAGGCGATGATCAACACGTCAGGTGAGTACGCGCGGATTGCCGGTAGGGCGAGCCGCTCCATTGCGCTCAGATAGCCGTTATGCCCGGTGCCGGGGGGGAGGGGAATGTTCAGGTTATATCCGGCTCCGGCCCCCACTCCCCGGTCCGCAAAGGCGCCTGTGTCCATCGGATAGTTTCGATCTTGATGGATCGAGACGGTCAGCACATCGGCGCGATCATAGAACACTGCCTCTGTTCCATTGCCGTGATGCACGTCCCAATCCAGCACCGCAAAACGCTGTGCCAACCCGGCGGCCGTCGCCGACTCAATTGCAATGCCGATGTTGTTGAGCAGGCAAAACCCGTTGGGAAAATCCGGCAGGCAATGATGTCCGGGTGGACGGGAAAGAGCATAGGCGTTGTCCAAGCTGCCTCTGAGGACATCCTGCAGTGCGGCTTGCGCGAGGCCCGCAGACTGCGCTGCAATCTCGAACCCTCCGGGGCCGAAAGGCGCGCGTAGGCCCAGCTCGCCACCATCCGCGTCAGACAATTCTTTGAACTGATCAAGATAGCTTGCCGGGTGAACGCGCTGCAGGTCGTCCTGGGTGGCCGGGGCCGCACCAGTCATATGCAAATCACCGGCGAGGCCAGTGACCTCGATCAGGTTCTTCAGCCGGCGCTTGCTCTCGGGGCTTTCCGGCAACCCGCCATCCAACGGCTGCACCAACCCGCCCAACGGCAGCGTGCCTGCATAGTTTCCACCACTATGCCAGAAACAGCGTTCATCCCAGAAAAATCCGGCGGCCATGGGCGTCTACCCTTTGCCGGTTGGGGCTAACTGATAAATACCTTCGGGCAGATCCAGAGCAGCGCGGAGATCGCGTAATTGATGCATCGAAAATGTGATCTGCACCGGCTCATCCGTGCGGGGATCAAGCTGGGTCAGGGTCACGCAATCCTCGAAAGCGTTGATAATAACGTCGTCCAAAAGCGGGGCTTTGCCCTCGTCCACCAGTGTAACGACCGTGGCGTCATATTCGTGTTCGATGGTAAACATGGTGTATAGCGTAGTGGCTGGATGGGCCGATGCAACCTTGATCTCTGGACCCATCCGCAAGAGATGGTAATCTACGTCGGTGATTTGTCGGAGAGTTGAATGCGTCTACCTGTTTTTGTCCTGATCCTAGCCATGATGGGATGCGAAACCACAACGACCAGCACCGGGGCAGACACAGCAGTAATCCCGCAGTCAACGACGACGACAGCGCCCTTGTCAGAACGCACGGCAGTGAATAATTTCACAGCAGTCACACGCCGCGTCGAACCGGTGGCAGAGCAATTTTGTCGTCAGCAGGCTCCCAGCTATAACTGCGATTTCCGCATCGTAGTGGACGAACGGCCCAATCAGGCACCCAATGCATTCCAGACAGTCGATCAGACCGGGCGACCCATCATTGCCTTCAATCTGGGCTTGATCGCCGAAGCGCGTAATCAGGACGAGCTTGCCTTTGTCATGGCGCACGAGGCTGCCCATCATATCCGCGGGCATCTTGAGCGCCAGCAACGCAATGCCACCTTGGGCGCTGTGGTCTTTGGCAGCGTCGCCGCAGCGCTGGGCAACGATAGCGCCAGCGCCATCGAAAACGCACAGCAAGTCGGTGCGAGCATAGGCGCGCGCAGTTATTCCAAAGATTTTGAGCTTGAGGCCGACGCGCTCGGCACAAGGATCACAGCCGCTGCCGGCTATGATCCACTGAAGGGGGCTGAATTCTTCTTCCGCATCCCTGATCCGGGAAACAAGTTCCTCGGCACGCACCCCGCAAACGCAGACCGTGTGCGGACCGTGCAACGGGTTGCGGCGGGGCTTTAGATCGGATTGCGGTAAATCATCCGCCGGATTGACCCGGTCTTGGACCGCATCAAAATCGTCTCAGCAGTAACAAACCCGACCTCGCGCTTGATGCCCGGTACCAGTGACCCGTCCGTAACACCGGTGGCCGCGAATATCACGTCGCCGGTCACCATATCATCAAGCGTGTAAACCCTGTCAAAATTGGTGATACCCGCCGTTTTGGCGCGCCCTTTCTCATCATCATTGCGGAATATCAGTCGCCCGAAAATCTGACCGCCCATGCATTTCAGCGCAGCAGCGGCCAGGACACCTTCGGGTGCGCCACCGGACCCCATATACATATCGATACCTGTCAGGTCAGGCTCTGCGCAATGCATCACGCCAGCGACATCGCCATCAGTGATAAGACGAATGGCCGCATCCGTACCGCGGATCTCTTCGATCATGTCATCGTGCCGGGGGCGTTCCAGAACGCACACGGTAATATCCTTGGTCGAACAGCCCTTTGCCGCAGCAAGGGCAGAGACCCGTTCGGATGGCGACATATCAAGCGTCACCACGCCGTCGCGGAAGCCGGGGCCAATGGCCAACTTATCCATGTAGACATCAGGCGCATGCAACATCGACCCGCGTGGACCCATCGCGATGACAGCAAGCGCATTGGGCATGTCTTTTGCAGTCAGCGTCGTGCCTTCCAGTGGATCAAGGGCGATATCAACGCCGGGACCAGTACCGGTGCCCACCTCTTCACCGATGTAAAGCATCGGGGCTTCGTCCCGCTCGCCTTCTCCGATCACTACAACACCGGCGATGTCGAGCTTGTTAAGCTGGGTGCGCATGGCATCCACTGCAGCCTGATCCGCGGCCTTTTCATCACCGCGTCCAATCAGGGCGGTGCAGGCGATGGCGGCAGCTTCCGAGACGCGGGCAAGACCAAGCGATAGGGCGCGATCATTGAAGTCGATTGTGGCAGGCATGAATAATCCTTTCAGTGGCTTTCTGCCCCTAAAGCCTGTTGACCAGGGGGGTACAAGACTGTTTGCGCTAAATGTTAGCAACTGAATTTTCGCGAAAATTCAGCATCCTAAAAAATTTGCGAATTTTTGGGCTGATGGCTAAACAGCCTCAATTCTGATCGCCACGGGCTTGCCTGACACTACACCTGTCGCCGGAAACGCCGCCAAGGCTTCGTTCAAGGCGGTCCGTGTTGTCTTATGGGTCACGATTAATACAGGTGCAGCAGCGTCGTCATGCCCGTATTGGCGCATCCGGTCGATGGAAACGCCAGCCTCCCCCAATGCCTGCGCAATCTTCGCCAATGCACCCGGCTTGTCCAGAAGCTGCAGGCGCAGGTAGTAGGGGGCAGGGACCGCCGATTGCGCCGGTCGGGCCTTGCGCAGTGTATTTGCGGGCTGGCCGAAGGTGGCAATACGCAACCCACGCGCAATGTCGATCACGTCACCCATCACAGCACTGGCCGTGGGGCCTTCGCCCGCGCCGGGGCCGCGCAATACAATCTGATTGACCGCATCGCCTTCGAGCACCACCATATTGGTGCCACCCTCAAGCTGACCAAGCGGCGACGTCGCAGGAACAAGGCAGGGCGACATGCGCTGTTCCAGCCCACGGCCAGAGATTTGGGCCACACCCAAAAGCTTGATCTTGTAGCCCATATCGGCGGCCTGATCGATATCCTCAATCGTGACCGACCCGATCCCTTCCAGTTCCACAGCATCAAAATCAACCTGCGTCCCAAAGGCGATCGACGCCAAAAGCGCCAGCTTGTGGCCCGCATCGATCCCGCCCACATCCAGCTCGGGATCAGCCTCCAGATATCCCAGGGCATTGGCCTCATCGAAGACTGCTTCGTAGCTAAGACCTGCGTCCTGCATCCGGGTCAGAATATAGTTACAGCTGCCATTCATCACACCCATGACGCGCGTGATCTCGTTACCAGCAAGCCCTTCGGTCAGTGCTTTCACAACAGGGATGCCGCCAGCGACAGCAGCTTCAAACCTGATGACCTGTTCCGCAGCCTCGGCCTGTTCAGCAAGGGCCTGACCATGGACCGCCAGCATCGCCTTGTTGGCTGTGACCACATCCTTGCCCGCTGCAATGGCAGCTTCCGTTGCAGCCTTGGCCGGTCCGTCCGACCCGCCCATCAGTTCAACAAACACGTCCACATCAGCGCGGGCGGCGAGCACGACGGGATCATCCTCCCAGGCATAATCGGACAGATCGACCCCGCGATCCTTGCTTTTGGACCGGGCTGAAACGACCGCAATCACAACAGGGCGTCCGGTGCGCCGCTCAAGCAATTCGCGATGTTTTTGCACGATGCGGACAACGCCCACACCCACAGTGCCCAAGCCCGCAATTCCAAGGCGAAGTGGTTCAGTCATCGGGCTCATTCCATATTGCTAGACGTCTGAACGGGTACTAGCGAATAGGACAGGTTACTGCAACGCGGTGCTGTCAATGCCTGCCTGCAAAGTGGACCGGGTGTTGCCGTCAATCACGGGATCGCGCAGCGCGTCCGCACGAGCGTTGAGGTCGGCCACGCGCGGACCGAAGCCCTCGTCGTCCAAGCTGGTTGTCTGCGAAGATTTCGCCAAGAGCGGGCCAACCGGGGTAAGCGCAGGGTAGGGCGCCTTTCGCGCGCTATCGCTGATGTTTTCGTCCAACACCGGAAAACTGCCGCATGCCGACAAGGCAACTACAAAGATCATACGGGTCAAACGCATAGTCGCTCCACTGATTGCTTTTTATGTAACCACGCGCGCTTGGAAAGAACAGCCCGTTCGGTTTGGACTTTGAAATGAACAGGCGTTCAGATAATCATGTGGAATGGCACGCAAACAAGGGTCGCACTCAGATATAACAGGTCCGCGGATCGAGGAAGCCGCGGCGCAATTGATCGCGCGGCACGGCTATGCGGCGGTGTCGATGCGCCAGATCGCGACAGAGGTCGGTGTGCAGGTCGGGGCGCTTTATAACTACACGCCGGACAAGCAAAGCCTGCTTTTCGACATGATGCATAATCATATGGACACGCTGTTATCAGCCCTTAAAGCTGAAAACATCAACGGCGATGCCTTGACCCGGCTTGAGGCGTTCACACGGTTTCACATCCGTTTTCATCTACCCCGACCCGATCAGGTCTTCATTGCCTACATGGAACTGCGCAATCTGGACCCGGCCAATTTTGCCAAGATTGGAGTAATGCGGCGCAGCTATGAAGACGCACTGGCCGATATTCTGCAACAGGGTGAGACCGAAGGCGCGTTTGCGGTCTCCGATACCCGCGTTGCCGCTCGCGCGCTGATCGCGATGCTGACAGGGCTTAGCCACTGGTACCGCGAAGAGGGGCAGCTTGAAATTGCGCGCATTGAAACGATCTACTGGGATCTTGTGCGTAAAGCGGTTTCTATCTAGGGACGACCATCAAGCGGGGCGAAAATACACCACGCAAGAATATCCGGCAGACAATGGGGCAGGGGAATAACTATGTTTGAACCAGACGAACACGGCGTCTACGCGCGTGTCCAAGCCTCTCAGGGGCGACGGCTTCTGGCCTACGGGGTTCTACTGTGTCTGGGGGGATTGCTGATCTACACCCCGCTGGCCCAGCCGCCTGCTTTGATCTGGCTAGTCTTGATGCTGGGGTTGGGAGTGGCCGTGCTGACGCTGGCAGAGCGTTTACGACGAGCAACCCGGCTCAGCATCGAGTTGACCGAAACCGAACTGCGCGACAACACCGGCACCACCCTGGCTGTCATGGAGGACATAAAGGGGGTTGAGCGCGGCGTTTTCGCGCTCAAGCCTTCCAACGGCTTCACCCTGATCCTGAAAAACAAAAAGCCCCGGGCCTGGGCGCCGGGGCTCTGGTGGAGACTGGGCCGCCGCGTCGGCGTCGGCGGCGTCACATCAGCAGGTCAAGCAAAGTTCATGGCAGAGCAGATAGCGTTTCGATTGGGTAGGTGAGTACAGCTTGCCGCAATGTTTTTTGGATGAGTTAAACATAACGATCAGGCTTTCGACCGAACATAGAGACTGCACGTTCGCTTCATTTCGCCAGCAGCGGCTGCGGTATTATGGCTACGATGATGTCGAAACCCAAGGACCGCAGTCTTCACTGCCATCACCGTTCTCGAAACAAACGACACCGTTGGAGAAACGAGGACGGGTCACCGTAAAAGTCTGAAATGTCACATTGCCCATATCATCTTGTAACGCCCAAGCTGCCATACCCGGAAAAAAGACCGGTCTGTGAGTCGCAATGATTTCTATCGCATATGAAGAATCTTGATCTGCCAAGTCAGGCAACAGAACGTCAACACTGTTGAGTACGGCTGTGGTAAGTTCGCCCTCCGTGAAATCTTGGCCGGATGTGCCGACGCGAATTTTGGACCAAACCCGCTTATATTCGCTGTCGCCATCGTCGAAGTAGTAAGCCGTCACTCGCAAAGACGCTTCAGGAGTGCTTACTAGCTCATAAAGCAATTCGATTGTGCTATCGAGGTAGTCCTCAGTGATGGGAACTGTTTCGCGACTAATCATATCAGCTAGCACTAAGGATGCCCTATATGCACTTGCTTTGTCGCGATAAACGTCAAGATACATAACAGTAGAAAGCAATGCCCAAGCGATAATTGGCGACACGAGGAGCAGCTCAATCGCTATAACGCCTTCGTCATCTTTGAAAAAGCGCTCCAGCAATCCCTTTACCTTAGGCAGCATTTTCATCCTCCTGTAGTTCCGGTTCATGTGCCGCTTCCAGTAGAAACAAATGGTTCTACTACAAATGCTGCCCGTGATACCAATGCATAAGAGTGGCCAGACGCATCATCAGTGTTTTTAGCTACGATTTCTCGTCCGAGACCGCTGGCGATCAACCAAGGATCGATGCGCACGCAGACTTTTAGAAACACGAGTTGGTTGTTTGCAGTGCTGACTATGCCGGATACTGGCTGGTCAGCCAAGCTCCGATCAACACAAGTCACTTCGCCCGGAATATCGGTCCAAGCCCTCAAATCACGAGAAACCATCTCGATTTGTAGCTGCCCTGCACAGTTCAGGATGGTGAAAGCATCTTGGCAGATACGCTCCTTTATTCTGTCCTGGAAGGTTTCCAAATCATCAGCATCATCTGAGGCCGCAGCAATCGTACCGAGACGTACATCGCGCACTGCCAAGTCTACGCCGCGGTCCAACATAACCTGATTGAGCGAGATCAACCCGCTTTCAATTGTCATCAAGAACAATGCAAAAAAAGTTGGAAAAATGAGAACAAACTCCACAGAAACAACACCAGCGTCATCTTTGCAGAACTCTGCGATCGTCCGTGAAAATCGATTTTGTAGAAATGTCATAGCTGCGATCTCAACCCATCCATTTGTTGTGCGATCTCTTTGAAAGCCTCAATCGATATGTTTTCATCGGGGTTACAGTTCAAATTTGCGTAGGCAACAGCGCCCGGCTCACTTGTCTTCAAAGAAACAATACCAAAGCCCAGCCCATCAAAACCCGGGAAATCGGAGTAATTCCTCAATTCTTTTGCGGACTTCATCAATGACATCCTTAGAAATACGTTTCCCAATCAAGACATTATGGGCGTTCATCATATCGTACTACAGACTATTTGGCACCGTCTTATGGCGGAAATTAGGCGCGTGGTGTCGACTTAGAGTGCCACTTGCCAAAACTGCGGCACACTGGCCTGATAAATCAAAAACTGTCAATAAATCAGAAACAAAGCAGCCGGAATTCCGCCGCGTGTGACTTTGAATTGGTGCTGAAATGCGGGTTTTTTGCGTCAATTTTGTGCAATTTAGCTATTTTGTTTGCGAATCGGGCCTATGGTGGGCTGCGGGAGCTAAACCCGCTGTTTTACCAAGGAAATCTGCATGGATACCTCGCATCAAACCCTTAACGAACCCAGCTTTCGCGAATCTGTGGACATCATGTTCAATCGGGCGGTGGCCTTGATGGACCTTAGTCCCGGCCTGGAAGAAAAGATCCGTGTTTGTAACGCGACATATACTGTGCGGTTTGGGGTGCGGCTTCGGGGTGCCATACACACATTCACCGGATACCGATCCGTCCATTCCGAACATATGGAACCGGTCAAGGGTGGCATCCGTTTTGCCCCGACCGTCCATCAGGACGAGGTTGAGGCGCTTGCGGCGCTGATGACCTATAAATGTGCGCTAGTTGAAGCGCCGTTTGGCGGCTCCAAGGGGGGGCTTTGCATTGATCCCCGCGAATGGGATGAGCATGAACTGGAACAGATCACGCGTCGCTTTGCTTACGAGTTGGTCAAGCGCGACCTCATCAACCCTGCGCAAAACGTACCTGCTCCCGATATGGGCACCGGCGAACGCGAAATGGCGTGGATTGCCGACCAGTACAAACGTATGAACACCACCGACATCAACGGCGCGGCCTGCGTGACTGGTAAACCACCCAATGCCGGCGGTATTGCTGGTCGGGTAGAGGCGACGGGCAGGGGCGTACAATATTCCTTGCGCGAATTTTTCCGGCACCCCGAGGACATAAAAGCAGCAGGCCTCAGCGGCTCGCTCGATGGCAAGCGCGTTGTTGTGCAGGGCTTGGGCAATGTGGGCTATCACGCGGCCAAATTTCTATCTGGTGAAGATGGGGCGGTTATCACCGGCATCATCGAACGGGACGGGGCCCTGCATAATGAGGCTGGCCTTGACGTCGAGGCGGTGCGCGCCTGGATCGTCAAGCACGGCGGCGTCGCTGGTTTTCCCGACGCAAACCATCACACGGACGGCGCAGCACTTCTTGAGGTGGATTGCGACATTCTTATTCCTGCGGCTCTTGAAGGTGTGATCAACCTATCAAACGCCAACAACATAAAGGCGCCGCTTATCATTGAAGCGGCGAATGGTCCGGTCACTGCGGGCGCTGACGATATCCTGCGGGAGCGGGGCTGCGTTATCATTCCCGATATGTATGCGAATGCGGGCGGTGTGACCGTCAGCTACTTTGAGTGGGTCAAGAACCTGTCTCACATACGTTTTGGCCGGATGCAGCGCCGGGCGGAAGAGGCGCGGCATCAACTGTTGGTGGATGAACTGGAAAGACTGTCAGGCGATAAAGGGTTGGGCTGGACAATGTCGCCGGACTTTAAACGCAATTACCTGCGCGGCGCGGGTGAACTCGAACTTGTTCGCTCCGGTCTCGACGATACGATGCGGGCGGCTTACCAATCGATGCGCGAGGTCTGGCATGGCAGGGATGATGTGCACGATTTGCGCACCGCGGCCTATCTGGTGTCGATCGACAAGGTAGCTTCCAGCTACAGAGCAAAGGGACTTTAACCCACCACGGCGAAGGCCTGGCGCAACTGGCTCCAGGCCTGTCGCAGGATGCTGCGGGCGGATGACAGGAACAGCCCGGCCATCAGTCCGGCGACGATCAAGTCGGGCTATCCCGATTGCAGCCAGGCGACGTCAATACATCCTCAGAATGGCTAGCAACCCCGGCAGATCACGCCCTTTGCTTCCATAACAATTGTTGGGATATCATCAGTCGTACGCCTTGCCTCGACGAGCGCAGCAAGCGATAACATTACACCATGAGCTTGCCCCCCGGATTCCTTGATGAACTACGCTCGCGCCTGTCACTCGGGCAAGTCGTTGGGCGAAAGGTCATGTGGGACACCCGCAAGTCCAACCAGGGCAAGGGCGACCTTTGGGCACCATGCCCGTTTCATCAGGAAAAGACAGCCAGCTTCCACGTTGATGACCGCAAGGGGTTTTACTACTGTTTCGGCTGCCACGCCAAAGGCGACGCCATCAGTTTCGTGCGCGAGACCGAGAATGTAGATTTTATGGAAGCCATCAAAATCCTCGCCGGTGAGGCGGGGATGCCCATGCCCGAGCGCGATCCGCAGGCCCAGCAGAAGGCGGACAAACGTGCGCTTCTGACAGATGTGATGGAGCAGGTCGTTCAATACCACCGGCTGCAATTGCAAACCGGGGCCGCCGCTGACGCCCGCGATTATCTGGCGCGCCGGGGCCTTTCCCCCGAAGCACAAACGCGATGGGAGATCGGTTTCGCGCCCTCAAATGGTGGGGCCTTGGCGCAGCTAACGGGAAAGGGCGTGGACCAGAAACTGGTCATTGAGGCCGGTATCGCCGCCGAAAGTGACCGTGGCGGCGATCCATATGACAGGTTCCGCGGGCGCATTATCTTTCCTATCCGTGATGCGCGGGGGCGGGCGATTGGCCTTGGCGGTCGTGCGATGGACCCCAACGCGCGGGCCAAATACCTCAATTCCCCGGAAACCCCGCTATTCGATAAGGGGCGCAGTCTTTATAACCACGGCCCCGCGCGCGAGGCGGCAGGCAAAGGTCAGCCGCTGATCGTCGCCGAAGGGTATATGGACGTCATCGCCCTTTCCGAAGCAGGGTTCACGGCCACCGTCGCCCCGCTGGGCACCGCCATTACCGAAGATCAACTGCGTTTGCTTTGGCGCATCGCACCCGAACCGATTATCGCGCTGGACGGGGATACCGCCGGTCTGCGGGCGGCCATGCGGGTCATTGATATCGCGCTTCCCATGCTGGAAGCCGGGCAATCATTGCGCTTTGCGCTGATGCCGGAAGGGATGGACCCCGACGATTTGCTCAAGGCGCAAGGGGCAGGGGCGATGCAAAAGCTGCTCAATCAGGCGATCTCCATGGTGCAGCTGCTTTGGCAACGGGAAACCGAAGGTAAAACCTTTGATAGCCCGGAACGAAAAGCTGCGTTGGACAAAGCACTGCGCGAGAAGATCAAGCTGATCCAGGACCCTTCCATACGCAACCACTACGGTGAGGCGATCAAGGAAATGCGGTGGGCGCTCTTTCGGACGCGCAAACCGGCGGCTCGGCGGGGGACGCAGAAGGCGTGGTCGCGAAATCAAGACCCGTGGAAGCGCGAGATCAGCCCGGTCGCGACCAGCAGAAACTCTGCACTTGGCACGGGGGCGACCAACGAGGATCTTCTGCGAGAGGCTGTGATCTTGGCGACACTGATTGCAACACCGGCTGTCGCCCTCGAATTCGAAAGCGCGCTGGAACAAATCGACTGCCGCGATCCCGTCCACCGCGATATCCACGCCTGCCTGCTGCGGCATCTCGGCGTGGATGATCTGGCAACAGAGGTTATCCGCGAGCTTGGCGACGCTCCCCTTGAAAAGCTGATGGGGCAAAGCCATGTAGCAATTAGCCCTGCGGTCCGCCGTAAGGGTGATGAAGATGTGGCACGGCTTTGTCTGGCAGAAGAATTTGCAAAGCTGACGGCCCGCTTGGGACATGCGCGAGAAATCGAAGATGCAGTAGAAGACCTAAGCGGCGTCGCCGATGAAGGCCTGACGTGGCGGCTTGCGCAAGCATCCGCGGCTCTGGACAAGGCGGGGCGCGGTGACAACGAGGACCGGGCTGAATATGACTTGGGTGAGAATGGGGCGCGTATGAAAAAGGATGAGCGCGATGCATTCGACCAACTTATTGATCAAATCAGCTTTGCCAAATCCAATGCCCGACCTAAGTAGCGATTTGGACAACACACTTTGAAAACAAGGTATGAATTGCTTGCGAATCACCCTAATGCAGGGTTGATTCGATCCTAACCGAATCGGTCGAATCGCATCTATGTTGATTCGACGACGAAAAGATGAGTTTGAAAGGGCCTTTCCGAATGGCAGCGAAAGACACCGACGATCGTAAAGATGCGGACCAGGACGGCGATATCAGCTTGGATATGAGCCAGACCGCGGTCAAGAAAATGATCGCCGATGCGCGTGAACGCGGCTACATCACCTATGACCAGTTGAACGCGGTGCTGCCGCCGGATCAGGTCTCGTCCGACCAGATCGAAGACGTCATGTCGATGCTCTCTGAAATGGGCATTCAGGTGACCGAGGAAGAAGAAACCGAGGAAAGCGAAGAACCTCAAGGCGGCACCGAAGTCGCAACAGTCAGCGGCTCGCGTGAAGTAACCCTCGGCGGTGCCGAAGCTGAAAAACTTGACCGCACTGATGACCCGGTTCGCATGTATCTTCGCGAAATGGGTTCGGTCGAACTGCTCTCCCGCGAAGGCGAAATCGCCATCGCCAAACGGATCGAGGCCGGGCGCAACACGATGATCCTCGGGCTTTGTGAAAGCCCGCTGACCTTCCAGGCGATCACCATCTGGCGCGACGAATTGCTATCAGAAGACATTCTTCTGCGTGATGTCATCGATCTCGAAACCACCTTCGGCAACCAGCTTGGCGAAGATGGTGAGGAAGAAACCGTTGTTGCGGCACCCGCCGCCGTTCCGGGGGCGCCTGCGGCTGAGAAGGAAGAGACCCAGGAACTCGACGCCGATGGCAACCCGATTGCCAAAGACGACGATGATGACGACGATGATCAGGCCAACATGTCGCTCGCCGCAATGGAGGCAGCGCTCAAACCGCGTGTTCTGGAAACACTTGAGATCATCGCCCGCGATTTTGCCGATCTGTCCGATATGCAGGACGCGCGGATGTCGGCGACCCTGAATGAAGATTCATCGTTCTCGGAAAAGCAGGAAGGCAAATATCAGCAACTGCGTTCCGAAATCGTGGAACTGGTGAATTCGCTTCACCTGCATAACAACCGGATCGAAGCGCTGATCGACCAGCTTTACGGCATCAACCGCCGGATCATGTCCATCGACAGCGCCATGGTCAAGCTCGCCGATCAGGCCCGCATTAACCGCCGCGAATTCATCGAGGCTTACCGTGGTCGCGAATTGGATCCCAACTGGCTGGAAGAGATGTCAGAAAAGTCCGGCCGCGGCTGGCAGATGATGATCGAAAAATCGACCGCCAAGATTGAAGAACTGCGTGGTGATATGGCTCAGGTCGGTCAATATGTCGGCGTCGACATCACCGAATTCCGCCGCATCGTCCAGCAGGTCCAGAAGGGCGAAAAAGAAGCGCGGCAGGCCAAGAAAGAAATGGTCGAAGCCAACCTGCGTCTGGTAATCTCTATCGCCAAGAAATACACGAACCGTGGCCTGCAATTCCTTGACCTTATTCAGGAAGGTAACATCGGCCTCATGAAAGCGGTCGATAAATTCGAATACCGCCGCGGCTACAAATTCAGCACCTACGCAACGTGGTGGATTCGTCAGGCGATCACCCGTTCGATCGCTGATCAGGCGCGCACGATCCGTATCCCGGTCCACATGATCGAAACGATCAACAAACTGGTCCGCACCGGCCGCCAGATGTTGCACGAAATTGGACGCGAGCCAACACCAGAGGAATTGGCAGAAAAGCTGCAAATGCCTTTGGAAAAGGTCCGCAAGGTGATGAAAATCGCGAAGGAGCCGATTTCACTGGAGACGCCAATCGGCGACGAAGAAGACAGCCAGCTCGGCGATTTCATCGAAGACAAAAACGCGATCCTGCCCTTGGATTCCGCCATTCAGGAAAACCTCAAGGAAACCACGACGCGGGTTCTGGCGTCGCTCACGCCACGCGAAGAACGTGTTCTGCGCATGCGTTTCGGCATAGGCATGAACACCGACCACACGCTTGAAGAAGTAGGCCAGCAGTTCAGCGTAACCCGCGAACGTATCCGCCAGATCGAGGCGAAAGCATTGCGGAAGCTGAAGCATCCGAGCAGGTCGCGGAAACTAAGGTCTTTCCTGGATCAATAAGCGGCGTCTCGACAACGCACTACGATCCCATTGTTCCCAATCCCGTGATCACGCGCCGGAAATCTTGAACCGGCGCGTGATACTCCCATCTGGGTAGTACGGAAAGAGGCCCGCCATGACCAAGTTCATTACAGCAACAGCTATCATTCTAGGGCTCGCCACATCAGCGACCCAAGCCTATCCGGTTGAACTTGAGTTGGAGCGTCCGCCGCTCATGAGCATGCCATACGCAGCTGATGAAGAGATCGCGCAAGAGGACGGACTGTGCATCATGAAAATCGATGATGTCCTGGCTGAAGCCCTTGGGCTGCCCGAAGACTGGCGCGAAACCGGCGAATTGGGCCGCAGCGCACTGGCTTGCAACGACCGCTAGAACCCCGCATGGTCCGCCCATGCAGACCATTTTCAACATCGCAACCAACGGCCCCGGCCTATATGAATTCACCAACCAAGTGGCAGGGTGGGTGCAGGGTACGGGGCTTTTGACCCTATTCATCCAGCACACATCGGCCAGTCTGGTCATTCAGGAAAACGCTGATCCTGAGGTGCAAACCGATCTGCAAAACTACTTCGCACGGCTTGTCCCACCCACGACCGACCCGTCCATGGCTTATCTGACCCACACTTACGAAGGTCCGGACGATATGCCTGCCCATATCAAAGCGGCACTGCTTCCCACCCATCTGAGCATTCCGGTCGCTGACGGGCAGCTGGCCCTTGGGACATGGCAGGGCATCTATTTATTCGAACACCGGGACAGGCCGCATCACTGCAATGTGGCCACCCATCTGGCCTGAACCGAGTCCCAACAGCAACGCTTTGCCGCCCAGCATCTAGCGGCCCAAAATGGGGCCTACCCAAAACCTATTCGCATTCCTATAGTGCCTGTGGATAAATGGGGCGAAGACCCCAGCGGTAGAGAATAGGACAGGACATGCGTTGCCCCTTTTGCGGAAGTGTTGATACCCAAGTTAAGGATTCCCGCCCGGCAGAGGATCACGTCGCGATCCGCCGCCGCCGCTTTTGCCCAGCCTGCGGGGGGCGCTTCACGACATATGAACGGGTGCAGCTGCGCGATCTGGTAGTGATCAAATCCAACGGACGACGTGAGGATTTCGACCGACCCAAGCTGGAACGCTCCATTCGCATCGCCTTGCAGAAGCGCCCGGTTGAACCCGAACGGATGGATCAGATGATCAGCGGTATAGTGCGCCGTTTGGAAAGCATGGGCGAAACCGACATTCCATCCGGCACAATAGGCGAGATCGTAATGGAAAGTCTGGCAAGGATTGACACCGTTGCATATGTGCGATTTGCCAGTGTTTACAAGAACTTCCAGGCCGCAGATGATTTCGATAAATTCGTCAGCGAATTGCGGCCCGACGCTCCCTTAGAAGACGAGTGACCGCCGCAGCCGATGTCCGGTTCATGGGCCTCGCCCTGACACTGGGGCGGCGCGGGATGGGGCGCGTCTGGCCAAACCCGGCCGTGGGTTGCGTGATTGTCAAAGATGGGCAGATCGTCGGTCGCGGACGAACCGCCGATGGCGGGCGACCACATGCGGAAACAGCGGCTCTGGCGCAAGCAGGCGCCTCTGCACGAGATGCGACCGCCTACGTCACTTTGGAACCCTGCGCCCATCATGGAGAGACACCACCCTGCGCTGATGCATTGGTTGCCGCCGGTGTCGCCCGCGTGGTGATTGCAACGGGTGATCCGGACCCGCGCGTTGCAGGTAAGGGGACGGCTCGGCTCCGCGATGCCGGGATTGTTGTGGATGATGGTGTGCTTGCCGAACAGGCGCAGCGCGACCATGCGGGTTTCCTGCTGCGCGTCAAAAAGAACCGGCCCTTCGTTACCCTGAAACTCGCGGGAACCCTGGACGGTCGGATCGCAACCGCCTCGGGCGAAAGCCAGTGGATCACAGGGCCAGAGGCACGCCGTGCGGTCCATATGATGCGCGCACGGCACGATGCGGTGATGGTTGGGGCTGGAACGGTCCGCGCTGATGATCCGTCGCTGACCGTACGGGGCTTGGGGATCACGCAACAACCGGTGCGCGTTGTTGTCTCTCGCCATGCAAGTTTGCCAGCTGACGCGCAGCTTGCCCGCACCGCCACGATCACACCAACATGGCTCTGCCACGGACCAAACGCCAACGCATCCGCCTGGACAGATCAAGGGGTCAAAGGCCTACCTTGCGCCATTAGCCATAGCCAGATCGACCCCGATGCGGTTCTACAAACATTGGCGGAACAGGGGATCACGCGGGTCTTCTGCGAAGGTGGCGGTATGCTCGCGTCGTCCTTTCTGGCGGCTGATCTGGTCGATGAGCTTGTTGTTTTCACTGCTGGCATGGCCATCGGTGCAGAGGGCACACCCGCTCTGGCCGCAATGGGGATCGACAGGCTGGAGAGCGCGCCACGGTTCAATCTGGACCAAGTACAACAGGTAGGGGCCGACATTATGCACCGCTGGGTGCGCAGTACCTAACCTTGCTTAAGCCGCCACTTGGTCCGACGCCGATGCGCCCGTGCCAACGCGCGGTTTGCCCAACTGGGTGCGGGCAAATCACCGTTCTCAAGCCGGTCTACGACCACTTCGACGGGGCAGGGCATCCGGGTGACGGGATCAAAATAGCGCGGATAAGCGATCAATGTCGCATGAACCAACGCGGCCAGATCAGGCCGCGCGGTGCGGCGTGCAATCGGCATTGCCCGATCATCGGTCAGACCCCATCCGGCATAAAACGGGTTGCCCAGACAGGTCACTTTCTTGCCGCGCAACAAAGCCTCAAAACCCAAAAGCGAGGTCATCGTCCAGACTTCATCTACGTGATCAAGTGCGGCAATCGGGTCGGCATCGCGGAGAACAACATCGGCGATCTGATCAGCGTCTGCAACATGACCCTTGCGAAGCAGCGCCTCCACATCCGGGTGTGGTTTGTAGATGATCACGGCCGCGGGGTTCGCATCGCGAGCGGCCTGCAGCAATGACCGATTATCCGATATATCGGTCGTGCCCATGCGGATCGAGGCGTCATCCTCCACCTGTCCGGGCACCAGAATACGGCGACCTTTCGGCAGATCGGGAAAGACATCGCCCTGACCCACATTGTATTTCGACAACCGGGCATCCGTCACGCGGGCAATCAGATTGTTGGCACGGGCGCGGGCGCCGTCGGTCAGCCCCTCACTTGCATTGATCAGATGCTCCAATCGGCTGGGCCCCGTCGCATCATAGTAGATGCCCACATCATCACAAACGAGGCTGAGCGGCACAACAAGATCCGCCCCCAAACCGCGCGAGCGCAGAAATCCATCCTCGATCAGGATTGGCTTCTCATCGTCCTCGGGCAGATCATGACGGCGGCTGGCCCAAGCCATCATCGGGCGGTCCTTTGCCTTGGCCGTGGCCGGGGCATTGGCCTCGGACCTGAACAGGGTACGCTCATACTGGCCAAACATCTGGTTCATGATGCGCCACTTCCACGGGCGCATACCGGCTGCCACCCAGCCCTTGTGATCCTCGCGCCACGCCCGTGTCAGCGCGGCCATCGTCGCGACCACCTCTTCAAAACTGCACTGCCTATCATGATAAGGATCATACCACACGGGATACAAAATCATCGCCGCCGCAAATAGCTGAGCGCGCGTCAAATTCCGCTGTCGGCGGGCAAGCGGCTTGCGATCATCGGTCAGGCCCCAGCCCATGTAAAAAGGCTGACCAAAGACCACGGGCTTATGCCCTGCCAAAATCGCCTCAAACCCCATTTGCGAAGTGACCGCGTAAACCGCAATCGCCCCCTCAAACAACACCCAGGGCGAGATGGGTGCATCAAACAGCGTTGTCCGCTCATCCTCGTTGCTGGCATCAAAATAGCCGCCGCGATGTCCCGCCTGCGTTTCGGGGTGGGTCTTGATAATTATCCGGGCACCGGGATGCTCAGTCTGGGCGAAAAAAAGCATCTCGCGAAACGTATTCATATCCGCGCCGCTTGCCTTGACGGACGCATCCTTGCGCGTCTGATCAATGACCACAACATAGCCCGGTTCGGGGGCAGGGGTTGCTGGATCAAAGGCGTTGTATTTCGAAAGATGCGCCGCCTTCATGGCGTCAATCCCGGCTCTGGCACGGTTCAGCAAGACCGTATCATCAAGCGGGTTTTCCAGCAGGATCTGTTCCAGATCAGACGGGACGCTGGGGTCAAAATGCACGCCGCTGCGGTCGATATGCAGGCCGATGGCCGGGTCGCCATCACGACCGGTCAGGACGGACCGCAAAAAGGCATCCTCGATCCGCACAATTGGGCTTTCGGTGTGGGCCGCAACAGCCTCACCGCGTGGAGCCTTGGGGCTTTGGCCCCACACGCCCACCAGATCATCCGGCCCCGGCTTGCCCAGCTTGATGTCATAGCCCGCAAGCGAAACGATCCGACGCACACGGGACTGGGTCAAAAACCCACCGCTGTAGACATAAAGATTTTGCCGCTTGCCCTCGGTCACACCGTTCCCCCGAAATTTCGCTGAAACCTATGCGAGACGCCGTTCAATGACCACCAATCAAGGAACGATTTTCAAAAGCGGCTGGGTAGCGGCGTCGCGCCCCATCAGTGCCTCGTAAGGATCGCCATCAGCAAGCATCGCATCCACGAGATGACGCAACAACTGTCGGCGGCCCCGGTGAGAGTAAAATCCCCCCGGCACCTGACTGGTTTGCAACAGGAACGCGCGATAATCGCGATAGGCTGCGGCGTCTGGCCGGGCCGGGCGTGCGAAAAAGGCGGGCAAAGGCTGGGGTGAGACAAACTCGGGTTTGTCATACACGGCCGCGCCAAATGATTTCAGCGGCAGCCCACGCCACAACGCTTGCTGGGCGGCAGTGGAATTGGCCGTCACAGCACTGCGGGCCTGATCCAGCAAAAGAGCGAGCTTCCCACCATGCACATAGTGCACGCGATCACTGATCCCGGCGGCCTTCGCGCGATCATGGATGATCTGACGCATCGGATACTGACCGCTTTCCAGTGGATGGGCCTTGAACACCAAATGATGATGCGGGCGCGCACCCTTGGCAAACCCGTCAATCACCGTCTGGATGAAGTCCGGCATCGCCTCAAAAGGACAATGGGCGCGAAAGCTCGCATCGTGTTCCAATTGTAGCAGAACCAGATGATACGGGAACGCCCCGCCGCGAATGCGGCTTGTGGCGATAAACCGTTGCATTGCAATAACGGGCATCGATAGCAGGCGGCGGGTATAAAGCCGCGCCTCATTTCCGACCGACAAGGTACGATGTGGCGTGAAATGGCGGTAGCGCCGATTCCGAAACATGACAAACCAGTGATAAAACGCGCCATAGAATATGTGCTGGCGCATATCTCCCCAATGGGCGGGGGGCGTGGCCATATCATGTGGCGCGTCGCGTAAAGCTGTCTGCATATCTGGCACACTCAGCGACATCAGGCGGGAATGGCCATTGCTTCCGTCGCGCTCATAAGTGACCCAATACGGGCGCATATAACCTTCCTCGAACACATGCACACGCAGCCCGGCGGCTTTGGCCTGTCTGACGGCCTCGGCATGGATCGGGCGGGTGTCGCCATAAATCACAATGTCCGTGATTTTGTGGCGCGCGATAATCGCAGCACAGGCATCAGGCCACGCGGCGGGCTTGCCCTCAAACGGAATGTAATTCGGACCACCCAGCCAGAACGCCTCATCGCCTGCGTTGAACCCTACGCGCCATGTTGGCGCACCTGCCTTTCGCAAAGCCGCAGCAAGCTTGGCAAAAAAAGGGCCATGTGGGCCTTGCAGGAAAAGAAAACGTTTGGCGGCCAAGTCAGTCTCATACGTTATGACATTCGCGCAGCTTACATCATTTGCAGCATTTGGGAAAAGCCCCATGCTTGCCAGCCGACAGGCAAGCAGCTAACCCAAGACGGCAAACAAGGGGATACCGCCATGTTCACAGGGATCATTACAGATATCGGCCACGTGCTGGAGCTGGAACAGCGCGGCGACCTGCGTGCGCGTGTCGGGACAGGCTATGACATAGGTAGCATCGACATCGGCGCGTCCATCGCCTGCGACGGTGTGTGCCTGACGGTCATCGCGCTGGGGGCAGAGCCGCAAAACTGGTTCGACGTGGAAATCTCGGCTGAAACGGTCGGGGCCACGAATGCCGACAAATGGCAGACTGGCAAACGGCTTAACCTCGAACGAGCCCTGAAAGTGGGGGATGAGCTGGGCGGGCATATCGTCTCTGGCCATGTTGATGGCGTGGCCGAGGTTGTGGGCATGACAGACGAGGGCGATAGCACTCGCGTTACCTTCCGCGCACCTGACGATCTCGCGCGGTTCATTGCGCCCAAAGGATCAGTCGCGTTGAATGGCACGTCGCTGACAGTGAACGAGGTCAACGGCACAGATTTCGGCATCAATTTCATTCCTCACACCAAGACGGCCACGACTTGGGGCGATACACAGGTCGGAGACCGTATCAACCTCGAGATCGATACCATGGCACGTTACGTGGCACGGCTGCGGGAGTATGAATGAAGCCATACGTTGTCGCCTCAATCGAATATGACAACGGCAACCGCTGCGTTGACATCACTCAACAAGCAGATGGGCGCTTCAAATATCAAGAGTGCAGACGCGACCCCGAAGACGGCCGTGGCTGGCGTTATCTTTCAAATGGGGCAAGCCCAACCTTTGACAGCGTCGCAGCAGCACGCCAAGCTGCGGCTAGGGAAATTGGATGGATGAAAGAATGACAGCAACCATCGGCCACAACTCAGGTCGCGTCGTCGAACCTGGCCATAGCTGGCGCAAGCATGTCTGGACCAAAGCCCGCAAGGAACTCCTGCCGACACTCCCGCTGGAGGTCGTGCGCATCCGGGTAAAACGGGCCGCGCAGCTTGGGTTGCCTTACAAAACCTATGCCGGGATCAGGGCGAGCACGGGCCACGATCTGGTCGGGTTCCTTTTTTCGTCAAACGCCCTCCAAATCATTCGCGATGGTCAGCCGCTTCCGTCTGATCGTATGGATAAACTGCACAGCTTAATAAAAACTAAAAAGATTGGCATCGCGCACGCCGCGATATCGCCGACGCATATCCGATCGCTTTCAGTGATAGATGCAGCCTATGCCGCGCCCCAATTCGCACAAAGCTGGTCAGTCATGCGGGATCACATGGCAGCGATCATCCGCGACACACGCCAGCCCGCTGACCGGTTTGTCATGATCGGCGATACGGCCTTTGAACGGGACTGGTCCGAGGCTGCAGCCATGGCCGGATACTTAACCGCACCTCAATATTTCGCGCCTTAATATCCCTTCACGAACCTTAACAGCGCATTCACCTTTGCACCGTTCGTTGCGTTAACCCGACGCCACCGTGCGGTGATGCCCGACGTTTTGCCGACGCGTGTCCGACGCCTTGCCGACTGGCTCTCTGCCCAACAAAACCAGCATTAACGTGCGATTCGCCGTTCACTCCGCTCCAATGGTCCGCGCAACACCACCGAACGTTGCGTCGCCCCCGGTGCGCGCACTGGCAACCCTTTCCAAATCTTGGGCGCTGGGCTATCTGCCATATAGCAAATCAACGGGGATGTGCATGACCGTCAATTTCGAAACCCCAGGACCGGTGGAACGCGATTGGTCCGACGCGATCAGCAAGATAGAAGAGATCATCGAAGACGCCCGCAACGGCAGGATGTTTATCCTTGTTGACCACGAAGACCGCGAGAACGAAGGCGATCTGGTTATCCCCGCCCAAATGGCTACACCCGACGCCATAAACTTCATGGCGACCCATGGTAGAGGCTTGATTTGCTTAACACTTCCCGGCGAACGCATTGACGCGCTGGGCCTGCCGCTGATGGCGTCGCATAACTCATCCCGGCACGAAACGGCCTTTACCGTCAGCATCGAAGCCCGCGACGGGGTGTCCACCGGTATCTCTGCCGCTGACCGGGCGCTGACCGTGGCGACAGCCATCGATGCGTCAAAGACCGGCGCCGACATCGCGACGCCGGGCCATGTCTTTCCCCTGCGGGCCCGCGAAGGTGGCGTGCTGGTCCGGGCCGGGCATACCGAAGCGGCCACCGATATCAGCCGTCTTGCCGGCCTCAACGCATCTGGCGTGATCTGCGAGATCATGAAGGAAGACGGCGAAATGGCCCGCCTGCCGGACCTTATCGCTTTTGCCCAGCTGCACGGCCTGAAAATCGGCACGATCAGCGACCTCATCGCCTATCGGCGTCGGCACGACAATCTCGTTCGCGTACGTGAAACCAGCACAATCACTTCAGAATTTGGCGGCGAGTGGGAACTGCGGATTTACACCGATGAGACCCAAGGCGCAGAACATATCGCATTGATAAAAGGCGATATTTCCACGCCAGATCCGGTGCTGGTGCGGATGCACGCACTGGACCCGATGCTGGATGTTGTGGGCGTCGGTCCCACAGGGCGGCGCAACGAATTCGGCGACGCAATGCAATTGATTGCTGATGAAGGCAGGGGCGTCCTCGTCCTCCTCCGCGACCTGCATATGAAGCTGGAAACGGACGAAGAAACCTCGCCTCAAACGCTCCGGCAATATGGCCTCGGCGCGCAAATCCTCAGCTCGCTTGGGCTGCATCATATCGAACTTTTGACCAATTCGCCCCAACCGAAAGTCGTCGGTCTTGATGCCTACGGCCTTGAAATCACCGGTACGCGCAAAATCTCGGAGATCGGATAATGGCCGGACCGTCGCATTACATCATGCCGTTGCCGGAATTCGAAAAACCGGTGAAAATCCTGATCGTGGCGTCGCCCTATTATAAAGACATTTCGGACCACCAGATCGCGGGGGCCAAGGCCGAAATCGAGAAGGCCGGGGCCACTTGGGAAGTTGTCGAAGTACCCGGCGCGCTGGAAATCCCCACAGCCATCGGCATCGCAGAACGCATGTCCAATTTCGACGGCTACGTGGCACTGGGCTGCGTGATCCGGGGCGAAACAACCCATTATGATATCGTCTGCAACGATAGCAGCCGCGCGATTCAACTGCTCGGGCTGCAGGGCGCGTGCATAGGTAACGGCATCTTAACAGTCGAGAATTACGAACAGGCGGCAGTTCGTGCTGATCCCAACGAAATGAACAAGGGCGGCGGCGCTGCAGCAGCGGCCTTGCACCTGATCGCGCTGGCCCGTAAGTGGGGCAAAGCCGATAAGGGCATAGGCTTCACACGGGAAATCCTGCTGGCGGGCGATACCGGCGGCAAAACAACAGCATGACCATTTCGAATAATCAACGCCGCAAAATGAAATCCGCCGCGCGGCTTTATACCGTGCAGGCGCTGTTTCAAATGGAAGCGGCAAGCCAAACCGTCGATGCCGTGATCCGCGAATTCGAAGATCACCGTTTCGGCGCCACCTATGAAGAAGGTGAGATGGCCGAAGGTGACGTGGATACATTCCGCCTTTTGATGGAAAAAGCCGTTGATAATCAGGCGCCTATAGACCAAATGACAGACCGGGCGCTGGTCGCGAAATGGCCCATCGCGCGGATTGACCCGACTTGGCGTGCGCTCTTTCGTGCTGCAGGCGCTGAACTAATGGTGAAGGATACGCCGCCCAAAGTGGTGATCAGCGAATTCGTGGGTGTTGCAGAAGCCTTTTCACAAGACGGCAAGGAGCCAAAATTCGTGAACGCCGTGCTTGACCACATGGCGCGCGAGGTCCAGCCAGAGGCATTCACGACATAGAAAGTGGCTGGCAAGCCTCCTCAAAAGGGATGGTGGCAGTGGCATTGTAATCAAGGGTCGCCTCGGCCATAGCGGCCCCCCGCATGATACGAATGGTCGTTCCCGCCAGCTCTGCGGATGAGGCCGTCACACGGCCAGCGTTCAACGGCTGCACACTGTCATCCATGTCAAAAGTAACGATGGCACTTTCATCTTTACCAAGGTGATTTATTGTTATTTCAACGGCTTGTGCGCCATCTTGAATGTCGGAAACACTAATGTCGCCGCGTTGTACTTCCACGGGCTTTGGGTTTTGCGATCCGATCCCGCCATACTCAGTGTCGATAACGATCTGGCCAGCCGAGCTCTGAAGGTCGATGTTGATGACGGCACCCGTCAAGGCGCAACCGGTATTTTGCAAGGTGATTATATCATAGGGACTAAGGTCGCGTATCGACACCACAACCCCCTCAGCTAGCGCGGGCCAGCCGACAAGGGTGCAAAGACCAGTGGCGATCACTTTTGGCATCATACTGACAAACGTAGCGCCTTTGCGTCCATCGGCCAGTTCGCGACACACCTTGCCTGATTGGGATATGCCGTTATCCTTGGTCTCGGAGGGATCAGCCATGAAACCTGCAAATGAGCCCCACTTGATGCGCCTGTATCTGCGGCATTGCGCAGTGGGTTTTGCTCTATCAGCCGTTTTTGTCGCAATGATCATGTGGTTTGACATCGCACGTATCGGATCGCTTGTGATGGGCTCGGACATTGGCTGGCTCGCTGTTTTTCTGCTTTGGTTCTTTCACGGCACGATCTTTGGAAGTGTGCAATTTGCGGTCAGCATTATGCTCAACGCCGAAAAGGAAGACGGTGACCGTGGCGGTGGCACGGCCATCCCTGTAACGGTTCCCGCCAACCGACCACGCTAGACCATCGCGAAAATGCGGGCAGGGCCACCAGTGCCGCCGCGATGCTTCGGTGCGCCAATGACCAGTGTCGCGCCCGCTGCGGGCATCTGGTCAAGATTGGCAAGGCATTCGATCCCGAAACGACCACTTGGCAACCATGCATAATGCGTTGCAAAATCAGCAGAAATCCCGTGATCAAGCGATAATGTATCTACTGCAATCGATGCTGCTCCGGTTTCCTCCATCAGCATCGTCGCGGCCTCTGGATGAAAGCCGGGATAATGTTGCGCTTCGCCATCAAAATTGCGGAACTCATCGGTATCCACCTTGCTGGCCCAGCCCGAATGCATGGCCACGCAGGCGTTGTCGGGAATTTCACCATTGGCGGCAATCCACGCAGTCAGATCGTCCGGCGTGACACGTGTATCAGCGTCCTCAGCCGCGCGTGCCGCGATATCGACAACGCAAAGCGGGGCGAACAGGCTTTCCACGGGCAGTTCATCCACACCCATACCATCCTCCGAAAAATGCAGCGGCGCATCGATATGGGTACCAGTGTGTTCGACAACCATGATCCGCTGATTGTTGAATCCGCTATCGGCAAATGTAGCGAGCGTTTCGATTTCAAACTGCGGCTCTCCGAAATAGGTTGGAAATCCGGGATGCAGGGTATGGGTCATGTCCGTGACCGTCCCGTGGCCTGCCGCCATCGCGGGTGGGGCGGTTCCGGTCACTGTGAGCGCCGCTCCGCTAGTGGCAGCGCCCTGAAAGAATTGGCGGCGCGATAGCATCTTGGACTTCACAGAGTTCATCAAACAAACATCACACATAATCTCGGCTCCCTGATTTGAATGGCTTCAGCCTGCCGGATCGGCGCAAAATGGCAAGGTTTTTGGTTCGGAAGGTTGCGCAGGTTGTTGCTGCACCCCATTTTTGTGATGAAGTTAAGCAGGCGATGATGCGTTTTGCGCCACCGATATGATGCTGTTTCGCCGGCAAAGGATACAGCAATGACCGATCCAACACCCAACACCGAAGATATCATGGACGTTGTGCGTGAGTACCGTAGCCAATTCCGCAATGTCGGGATTGCATTAATTGTTTTGGGTGTTTTAGCCGTTTTATTCCCGCTGATCTTTAGCATAGCCGCCAAGGTTTTCCTTGGCTGGGTCTTTCTGCTGACCGGCGGTGTCATGTTGTATCATGCGTTCCACGTTCGGAGCTGGCAATCGGCACTATGGAGCGGTTTGATTGCCGTCCTGCACTTGGCTTTGGGCGTCTACCTTGGATTTTTTGCACTCACCGGCCTCGTTGGCCTGACATTCCTGCTGGGCCTCGTCTTCATCGTACAGGGCGTGTTTGAGGGCTTGATCGCGGTTCAGCACCGTCCCCAAACAGGGTGGGGTTGGCTTGCCCTGAACGGGGCAGTCACACTGATCTTGGGTTTTTTGCTGATCGCAGGACTGCCCGGCACAGCCCTATGGGCCATCGGATTGCTCTTGGGGCTGAATTTTCTGATGTCGGGAATTGCCTTTATGGCCTTGGCTAGGTTGGCCTAAGAAGGGCCGGATGTAAGGTGGCGGGAACCGCGGCAGACGTTAAGGTAACTAATCCCGAGGACCTGTATATACAGGTGGGCGCCGGGTAATCAGACCAGGATCAGAACAGAGCCAGCTCCCTCGGATTTGCTTAAGGCCACTGGATTTGTACCTTGTGGTAACGAAAAGCGCAGAAGCCCGCCGTCCCAACAGGTAAGCTGTGCCGAACTAATCGGCAAGGTGGGGAAGGAGATTATTCGGCTTCGTCGGTTTGAAGCAGCCAGCCATCGGGGCCAACCATCTCGTCTGGTGCAAAGCGAAGCAACGCGCGCTCGATCAAACCGAGGGTAAGAAGCGCCATGCTAACTTCCAAAAATGTGATTTCAGTAAACAAGGCCATTTGCCGTCTCCTGGTGCATTCGATTTCCATCTTTATGCGCTTCAAAGCCGGTCAAAACGTGACCCGATTGTGATTTTGCACCGCTTTACCCTACGTAAAGCGCCGCAATCGCGTCACAAACTAGGGGCGCTGTTGCCAAAACGGGGACAAATAGCCAGAGATTGACACACTGGCGGGCCGAAGCTCGAATTGGCTGCCTCAATTGCATTTCTGCCGAGGGCGGCCGATTCTCGAATGCCGGTTAACTCTGCGCACGTTGCAGTTAACAAGGCATTAATATCGCTATCTTGACCGATGTTTCCGTTTTGTTCATATTTGCGCCATGCCAGATGATATCATCCGCCCTGTATTGATGCCCGGCCAACTTCTGGCGCGCGGCGTCGGTCGCCATTTACGCGGTCATGACTTTGTGAGCGTTGAAGAACTGATCCCGGCACCGGGGCTTCGCGTGGACGTGATGGCATTGGGTCCAAAAGGCGAAATATGGGTTGTTGAATGCAAATCCAGTCGGGCCGATTTTCAATCCGATCACAAATGGCACGGCTATCTGGAATGGTGTGACCGTTTCTTCTGGGCCGTCGACAACGACTTTCCGACCGACCTTCTCCCCGATGATACCGGCCTGATCATCGCCGACGGCTATGATGCCGAGATCATCCGCATGGGACCGGAGGAAAAACTACCCCCGGCCCGGCGCAAGGTCATGGTTCAAAAATTCGCCCGCCACGCCGCAGTTCGGGCACAGGCCGCACGTGATCCGGGGCATTGCCCGGAACAGATATATTAGACAATTGTAGGCGGCCCACCAAATCGCGGCCAGAATACAACTCGTGATCAATGTCTTGATGAAGCGCTGTTAGGAACATTGGGACTGTTCTTATGGAACGTCCTTCGCACGAGAAAGAGCGAGTTTAGCGGGTTTTTATTGCCCTTGCTGCAATCGCCGCTGCCTTGATCTCTTCCGCGATTTCGTCGGCCTCGCTGGGTTCAAAATCCATCGGAATTTCAACGCCGTCCGCATCAATGAATATCCGCACCATGCCCTGATCGGTTGGCCCGATCTGCATATTTGCCTCAATATCGCGTTCGTTGTTGATACCCATGGCCGTTCCTTTTGAATTTCGCTGCCTTCCCTACAGCGCGAACAGCTTGATTGGCAAGGGCGTGGCGGGCAAGCTGCCATCATGAATTATGCACTGCGTCCCTTCGAGGCGGCCGATACCGATTGGTTGGTGGCCGAACATGCCGACCACTATGCGCAAGCAGAAGGGTTCGACGAGACATTTGGCCCGCTTGTTGCCGACATCATCGCCGATTTCCTGAAAAATCATGATCCGCAATCAGAGGCGGGCTGGATTGCCCATAACGGTGCCGAACGTCTGGGCAGCATATTCTGTGTCAGATCCGATGCGACAACTGCGAAGCTCCGCCTCTTTTATGTGGTGGAGGCCGCGCGAGGCAGTGGTGTAGCACAAGCACTACTGGACCAATGTCTAAGTGTTGCCAGGGCCAAGGCATATCAGGGATTGACCCTGTGGACTCATGAAAGCCACGCCGCCGCCGGACGGATTTACAAGCGCAACGGCTTTACAAGAACCGCCGCCAAACCGACCCATTCGTTCGGGGTCGATCTGGTGGAAGAGACATGGCAGATTGCCTTTTGAAGGTATTGCATTCAAAGGCCGACAGGTCTAAATCCTCCCGCAGTGCCGCCTTAGCTCAGTTGGTTAGAGCGCTTGATTGTGGATCAAGAGGTCCCTGGTTCGAGACCAGGAGGTGGTACCACTTTCAAAATTCTGGAATTTTGAAAGAGTGTGGATAGGCGATTGGCGAAGCCAATTGCAGCCACACCGCGCGCGATGACAATGCAGGGCCGTTTATGACTTCTCTCATAGAGTTCCAAATCGGCCCGAACCCTCCACCGCGATTGGACAAGGCGCTAGGTCGTGACGTGCCCGAAGATGCAGCACTCAGCCGATCGCGTCTGGCGAAGCTGATTGCGGAAGGTGCCGTGAGTGTAGACGGCGTCGTCGTGACAGACCCACGCCATCGCATTTCAGAGGGTGCCACGGTGGTTGTGACTGTCGCGGCGGCTGAAGAAAGCCATATCGGCGGCGAAGACATTCCACTTGATGTCGTGTTCGAAGACGACGACCTGATTGTTGTCAACAAACCTGCGGGCATGGTCGTACATCCCGCGCCCGGCACGCCGGGCGGGACGCTCGTGAATGCTTTGATTCACTATTGCGGTGATAGTCTGTCGGGCGTCGGCGGTCTCAAACGCCCTGGCATCGTACATCGTATCGATAAGGAAACATCCGGCTTGCTTGTCGCGGCCAAATCCGACCGGGCGCATCATCATCTGGCTGACCAATTTGCAGCGCATACTGTCGAACGGCGATATCTGGCGGTTTGTTACGGTGTGCCGGATGCAAACGACCCGCGATTGAGGGGGATCAAGGGGACATCATTTGAGCCGGGCAATATCCTCAAGATACAGACCTTCCTTGGGCGCCATAAAACTGACCGGCAACGGCAGGCTGTATCTTTCAGCGGGGGACGGCACGCGGTGACGCGGGTGCGTATTGTGGAACCTCTGGGCAATCCCGTTGCCGCCGCGCTGGTCGAATGCTGGCTGGAAACCGGACGAACCCATCAGATCAGGGTGCATCTGGCCCATTGCGGCCATTCACTCATTGGTGATCCGGTCTATGGAGGGCGACGGAAATTGTCGGCAAAAACGTTTGGAGAAGCAGGGTGTGCCGCAGCAACTGGATTCTCTCGGCAAGCGTTGCATGCCGCCACCTTAGGCTTTGAACACCCGGTGTCGGGCGAAGTGTTACAGTTTGCGGCGGAGGTTCCCGCCGATATGCGCGAGTTATTGCGCGAACTTGGGTCAAAGGGCTGAAATAATCAGTCCCATGTGCGTGAGTGCACGGAAATGTGCCTTTTCAAACTGAACGGATTAGTTCACCTTGGGTTTACGAAAAATGAACATTTAGTCTTGAAACGTCACGTCAACGTCACCATATCCATGTTAAGCCTTTAAACATTAGGAGGGCACGACAGTGAGTAACTATCAGAATTTGCCTGCACCATCGCCGGAGCAGGGACTCAATCGGTACATGCAGGAAATCCGCAAGTTTCCGATGTTGGAACCAGAAGAAGAATACATGCTGGCCAAGCGCTGGGTGGACCATGAGGACACCGAAGCGGCGCATAAAATGGTCACATCGCACCTGCGTCTGGCCGCGAAAATCGCCATGGGCTATCGCGGCTACGGTTTGCCGCAGGCCGAGGTCATTTCCGAAGCCAATGTCGGTCTGATGCAGGCCGTCAAACGGTTCGACCCTGAAAAGGGCTTTCGGTTGGCCACATACGCCATGTGGTGGATTCGGGCCTCGATCCAGGAATACATCCTGCGGTCATGGTCGCTGGTCAAGCTTGGCACGACATCTGCGCAGAAGAAGCTGTTCTTCAACCTGCGCAAGGCCAAATCGCGTATTGGTGCGTTAGAAGACGGCGATCTGCGCCCCGAAAACGTCAAGCGGATCGCAACCGATCTGGGCGTGACCGAGGATGAAGTCATCTCGATGAATCGTCGCTTGTCGGGGGGTGATGCGTCGTTAAACGCGCAAGTCGGCTCTGATGGCGAAGGGTCGATGCAGTGGCAGGATTGGCTGGAAGACGAAAGTGCCAACACCGCTGGCGATTACGAAAAGCACGACGAACTGGACGCACGCCGCGAACTGTTGTCCGAAGCCATGGATGTGCTGAACGATCGCGAAAAGGACATTTTGGCGCAGCGCCGCTTGTCCGAGGAAACCGTGACGTTGGAAGACCTCAGCGGTCAATACCATGTCAGCCGCGAGCGCATCCGCCAGATCGAGGTGCGTGCGTTCGAGAAACTGCAAAAGAAGATGCAGGAGCTTGCACGCCAGAAAGGTATGCTGGCGACGGCTTGATCCATCACTGATGATGAGAAATCTATCCCCGTTGAAGCTTTCGGCGGGGATTTTTCTTGTCGAAGGCGTCTGTAGGTTTCACTTCGGTTAAGGTTGACGCTAGCTTAGTGGGAAAGGGGGGAACGCGACATGTCATCACTCCGCTGGGGTATTCTTGGTGCGGCGAAATTTGCGCGTGAACGGATGGCGCCCGCGATCCACGCTGCAAAGGGCGCAGAGTTGGTGGCGCTGGCGACCTCCGATCCAGCTAAAGCCGCGCCTTTTCAGGCCTTTGCACCACATATCACCGTTTATGACGGCTACGATGCGCTGATTGCTGACCCGTCGATTGATGTTGTCTATGTTCCGCTGCCGAACCACCTGCATGTGGAATGGACGCTCAAGGCGTTGGAGGCTGGCAAACACGTGCTGTGCGAAAAACCTGTTGCGCTGCGAGAGACCGAGTTCGACGAGCTAATCGCAGCACGTGACCGGTCAGGTAGATTGGCGGCAGAGGCCTTTATGATCGTCCACCATCCGCAATTCATCCGCGCCCGCGAGTTGGTACAGGGCGGTGCTATTGGCAAGGTAGGTTATGTGGATGCGACCTTTAGCTATTACAACGCCGATGAGGGCAATATCCGCAATCAAGCCAGCAAGGGTGGCGGCGGATTACCCGATATCGGGGTCTACACATTCGGCTCCGCCCGGTTTGTGACAGGGGAAGAGCCCGACGCCATTCCTTATGCAAAGCTGCGCTACGAAAATGACGTGGATGTTTTTGCCCACGTGGCCGCCGATTTCCCGAGCTTCAGCTATTCAGCCGTCGTTTCGATGCGTCTTTTCAATCGACAGCAAATGACCTTTCACGGAGACAAGGGCGTGTTGCGTTTGACATGCCCTTACACGGCCAATGCTTCTGATGTGGCCGAACTAACGCTGCAGAATGATCAGCACAGCATGACGGTTGAGCGCTGGCCCGGTTTGAACCAATACGTATTGCAGGTCGAAAATTTCTGCAATTCTGTGCAAAATGGGGCATCATACCCGTGCCCGTTGGAGTTTTCGCGCGGGACGCAGAGAATGATGGATATGGTCTTTGCTGCAGGAAAGCCTGCGGCGTAGGAGTTGGTGATGGCAAAAGATCAAGAAACTCAAGATGTAAATTCGGATTTTGATTCGATCTGGATGCGGTTGCTCAACATGGTGATCATCGCGGTTCTGATGAGCATGGCCAGCACATTGCTGGGCATCATGACGATCGCGCAGTTTTTGATCATGTTGTTCAACAATCGTGAGCCGAACGAAAACCTTGCTGAGTTCGGCACCACAATGGGCGTCTGGATGGCCAAGGCCGCGCGCTACCAAACGGCGGCAAGCGAGGTGAAGCCCTGGCCTTGGACGGAGCTAGACTGATCAGCCTGTGCTGGACGTGGTCCGCGATAGGATGATCACCACTCCATCGCTTCCAGTTCATCAATGAACCCTTCGATCATGGACAGGCCTTTGTCCCAGAATTTTGGGTCGGAGGCGTCGAGGCCGAAGGGGGCCAGCAGTTCTTTGTGGTGCTTTGATCCGCCCGCCCGCAGCATGTCGAAATACTTTGTGCGGAAGTCAGGGTCGCCTTCTTCATAGACCGCATAAAGCGCATTCACGAGACCATCACCGAACGCGTAGGCGTATACGTAAAAGGGCGAATGGATGAAGTGGGGGATGTAGGACCAGAAGGTTTCATACCCGTCCGCGAAATCAAAGACCGGGCCAAGGCTTTCTGCCTGAACGGACATCCAGAGCGCGTTGATGTCTTCTGGTGTCAGTTCGCCCTCGGCGCGGGCGGCGTGGAGTTTGCATTCGAAATCGTAGAACGCGATCTGGCGGACGACGGTGTTGATCATGTCCTCGACCTTGTTGGCCAGCAACACTTTGCGTTCGTCTTTGGTTTCCGCCCCGTCCAGCATTTTACGGAATGTTAACATTTCGCCGAAAACCGACGCCGTTTCGGCCAGCGTCAGCGGTGTGGAGCTGAGCAATTCGCCTTGTTCGGCAGCCAGAACCTGATGGACGCCGTGGCCAAGTTCATGCGCCAATGTCATCACATCGCGAGGTTTGCCGAGGTAGTTGAGCATCACGTAGGGATGCACAGGTGTCACGGTCGGATGGGCAAAGGCGCCCGGTGCTTTGCCGGGTTTAACGGCAGCGTCGATCCAACCATCGGTGAAAAACGGCTTCGCGATTTCGGCCATCTTGGGATCAAACTCTGAATACGCCGTTAACACGGTGTCCTGCGCATCTTCCCAGTCCACGATACGTGTGCTTTCCAGCGGTAGGGGCGCGTTGCGATCCCAGACCTGCATCCTGTCCAGTCCCAACCATTTGGCTTTCAACGCATAGTAACGGTGCGACAAGCGTGGGTAGGCCGCAACAACGGCGTTGCGCAGGGCCTCGACCACTTCGGGTTCGACATGGTTGGCGAGGTGCCTGCCGGTTTGCGGTGTGGGCATCTTGCGCCAGCGGTCTTCGATTTCTTTTTCCTTGGCTAGCGTATTGTGAACGCGGGCGAAGAGTTTGATGTTGTCTTGAAAGACTTTGGCCAAGGCGCGGGTCGCTGCCTCACGCTTGGTGCGGTCCTGTTCTGTCAGAAGGTTCAGCGTCGCCTCAAGGCTGAGGGTTTCGCTATCGATCTCAAACTCCAACCCGGCCATGGTTTCGTCGAACAACCGGTTCCACGCGGCGGATCCGACAGTGGATTGGTCGTGCAGGAATTTTTCCAACTCATCCGACAACTGGTGCGGCTTCATCGCCCGCATCCGATCAAACACGGGTTTGTAACGGGCGAGGTCGGCATTTTTGGCAAGAAGTCCGGCAAGGTGGTCATCCTCTAGCCGGTTGAATTCAAGGCCGTAAAAGACGAGAGGCGTCGTGAATGTGGTGATTTGATCCTGACAATCGGCCATGAATTTGGTGCGGTCGCTGTCGGTTGTGATCTGGTAATAGCGCAGGCCAGCGAAGGACATTATGCGGCCCGCGATGACGTCGATCTGCTCGTAGCGTTGGACGGCTTCCAGCAATCCGCTCGCATCAAGATCGGCGAGTTTGCCTTCGTAAGCCTTTGCGAAATCGGCGCATTCTGTTTCCAGCCACTCCATATCGCGCGTGAGTTCGGCGCTGTCTGTGGCGGGGTAGAGGTCTGTCAGGTCCCATTCGGGCAGGTTGCCGAGGTCTTTACCTCCGCTGGTGTTGGCGTCGAAAACAGGCTTGGGAAGTTGCATGACGGACCTCTTGTGAATTGTTTGGTCTTACATAGGCGCGCTGCCGGTCAGTGGAAAGGCGCTAGCCGTAAGTTGCGAGCATTTCGCGCAGGTCTTCGATGGTGTTCGCCTCTTCCACGGGTTTGTCTTGCCGCCAGCGGGACATTCGCGGAAAGCGCAAGGCGACGCCGGATTTGTGGCGGGGGCTGGCCTGAATGCCTTCGAAGGCGATTTCGAATACGTGCTGGGGCGGGACCTGCCGGACGGGGCCGAAGCGTTGCAGGGTGTTCTTGCGGACCCAAGCCGTGATCTTGCGGAATTCTTCGTCGGTGAGGCCAGAGTAGGCCTTTGTGAATGGGACTAGGCCTTCGCCGTCACGAACCGCGAATGTGTAATCGGTGAAAAGGTTCGCGCGGCGCCCGTGACCCGCTTGGGCGTAGATCATCACCGCGTCGATGGTCAGTGGGTCGATCTTCCATTTCCACCAATCGCCTTTCTTGCGGCCCGAGAGATAGGGGCTGTTCAGGCGCTTGAGCATCAAACCTTCGGCGCCGATCTCGCGTGAGTTTTCCCTAGCCTTGGCAAGATCATTCCATGTGGCGAACGGGACAGATGCGGACAGCCGGATCGGGGCGGTTTCCGGTGCCTTTGCGACGAGTGATGTGAGCATTTTGCGGCGTGCGGCGAGTGGTTGGTCGCGGATGTCTTTGCCGTCATGCTCCAAAAGGTCGTAGGCCATGATGATGACTGGGGCCTCTGTCAGCAGTTTCTTGGGAACGGTCTTGCGGCCGATGCGTTTTTGTAATGCATTGAATGATAGCGGTTTTTCGTCCGAAAATGCGAGGATTTCACCATCAATCACAGTACCGTCGGGCAAGTAGTCGCGTAGCTGCGCCAGTTCTGGGAAGCGGTCGGTCATCAGGTCTTCGCCGCGTGACCAAAGGTGATGTTCGCCGCCGCGTAGTATCAATTGCCCGCGAATACCGTCCCATTTACGCTCTGCGTTCCAGTCTGATGGTTCGCCCAGATCGTCGGTGCTTTCCATCTGATAGGCCAGATAGAACGGGTAGGGGCGGGACAAGTCGGCGGTTGGGTCGTCCGCCTCGATCAGACTGTCCCATGTTGCTGTGTCGGGCGTCCAATTGCCCATCAGTTTGTGGGTTAGTTCCGGTTCCGGCTGGCCGGTGGATTGTGCGAGCGCACGCGTGATGAGTTTGGCGCTGACGCCGATCCGAAAACCGCCTGTTAACAGCTTGGTAAAAAGAAACCGTTGTGTTGTTGGCAGACTGTCCCATGCTTGCAAGATGCCTGTTTTGCGCTGATCATCCTCAAGCGTTGAGAGCGTTTTGATATAATCTATCCAATAGGTTAAGGACTGGTTGCTGGTCCGCAGCGCGGGCGGCAAGACCAGTGCAATCGTTTCGGCCAGATCGCCGACGATGCTGTAGCTTTCCTCAAACAGCCAGTCTGGCAGCCCCGCGACCTCGGCCGCCCATTCGCGCAGGCGGGTTGCCGTGATGGTGCGTTTGGGGCGGCGACCGGTAAAAAGCGCGATAGTCCAGAGCCGATCTTCTGGCGCGGCGGTCTGGAAGTATTCGGCGAGGGCCGTGGTTTTCACGGTTGTTTTTGTGGTCTCATCGATGCGGGTGAAGAGGGCGGCGAAGTCTTTCATGCCGCTGTTTCCTCGGTGTTATCAAGCGCTTCGCCTTCGTATTCGGTGCTGACGATATGGGCGTCGTAACCCTGGTCAGACAGCCAGTGTTGAAAGGCCGAGGTGTAGCCATGGGTGGCGAATATTTTGGTGGCGCCGGTTGCCTTGATCGCGTCGTTCAGCCCGGCCCAATCTGCGTGGTCGGAGACGATGAAGCCCCGGTCGGCGGCCCTGCGGCGGCGGACCCCGCGCAGGGCCATCCAACCGCTCGCAAAGGCGGTAGAGGCTGGGCCGAAGCGGCGCGCCCATGGTGTGCCGAGCGCGCTGGGTGTGGCCAGGATCAATGCGCCGGGGTGGTCCTTGGGATTTGTCTCGGGCGTCACATGGATCGTGTTCGGGAGGGTAAGCCCCTGTTTTCGCAGAACTTCGTTGGTGTTTTCGATGGCGCCATGGGTGAGGATCGGGCCGATGTCGGTGTCGAGATATGTCATCAGGCGCTGTGCTTTGCCGAGGGCGTAGGCACCGAGGATCGAGGCACGACCTGCCGCGGCGTTGGCGGCCCACCAGCTGTTGATCTGGTCCTTGAGGATGTCTTGAGGTGTCCATTTGAAGATAGGCAGGCCAAAGGTGCATTCGGTGATGAAGGCGTGGCATTTGACGGGTTCAAACGGTTCGGAGAGACCGTCGGCGATGGTCTTGTAGTCGCCAGAGACGACCCAAACCTGGCCCTTGACCTCGACCCTGATCTGGGCCGAGCCGGGGACGTGGCCTGCCGGATGGTAGGACACAGTGGCATCGCCGATTTGTATTTGTTCTGAATAGTTTACCGTGTCGATCTGAACATCGCCGAGCCTGTAGCGAATGACCGGTGCGGCGGCTTTGGTGGCCAGATAGGACCCCATACCGGGCCGCGCATGATCGCTGTGCCCGTGGGTGATCAGCGCACGGTCCACAGGTTTCCACGGATCGATGTAGAAGTCGCCAGCGGGGCAGTAGATGCCGCGGTCGGTGAATGTCAGAACGTCAGCCATGGCAGTGATTATAGGGCAGTGGCCGAGAGGGTCACGCAACGTTCGGTGGTGTTGTGTTAGTCGGTCTGCAAGTTTGTTAACGAAACGATGGTTAACGCCAGTGTTTATTGGTTAAAACGGCGCCCGAAACCGGTCGGCCATGTGTCGGCAAAACGTCGGACCCCGTCGTGTGGGAATGTTAAGGTTTTGTTAGGTTAATGGGGCGTGCGGTGGTGATTGTGAAGAAAGGGTTTGGATAGGAGTTGGTGGGTTGCACCCACCCTACGACTGATCGAACAGCTTGGCTGTTTCGTCAAAGATCAGCTTTCGCCGGTCGGCATTGTCCATCATCATTTCGTGACGCCCGCCTTCCAGAACCCGCAGGTTGCCGCTGGGCCAGTTGCCCATGCGCTTGTGGATGCGGGTGGGGTCGACGATGGCTTCGTCGCTGCCGAGGAAAGTCAGTGTCGGAAGGTCGGGGGAGGGTAGCAGGCTTAGCCGGTGCATTTCGCGCAAGGACGCATTCAGCCAGCGCAGAGACGGTCCGCCAAGGGCGAGGTCCGGTTGGCTGGTGAGCTGATGGCGCAGCATATCGAACGTCTCGCGATCCCTTGTCAGGGTGTTCTCTTCGAAACTTGTGCGCAGGACGTAGGTTTCTTCCACCTGACCCGGTGCCAGGTTTTTATCAAAACCTAGCGGCATGCTGAGCGATGACAGCCCCCATGCCACAGGCCGCAGAGCGATTGACATCTGGATGCCCCACATGGGGGCGGAAAACATCGCGGCCTTTACATCCAGTCCTTCGATCAGGGACCGCAAACCGATGCAGCCGCCCATGGAGTGGGCGATCAGGAAATAGGGCTTGGGCAGGTTCAACTCGGCGACGTGGGCCATCACGGCTGCTACGTCTTTTTGGTAATCGGTGAACGTGCCGACATGGCCCACGGCCCGGTTCGGCGTCATGCGGTCGGCGATGCCTTGACCGCGCCAGTCAATGGCGACGCTCGCATAGCCGCGGTCAGCTAGCGCTTGCGCGGTTGCCCCATATTTTTCGACATATTCCGTCCGGCCCGGAAAGATCAGCACGGTGCCTTTCGCGTCCGGTCGTGTCCAGTGGCCTACACGAATGCGTAGGCCATCTGAGGTTTTCAGCCAATGCGCTGCACCTGTTTCGGGGCCATTTGCGATGGCGTCATAAAAAGGTGCAGCTTCCATCAATTACGACAGCACGCCGGAGAGTTTCATTGCCTGACCCATGTCGCCGTCCACTTTCAGCTTGCCGGTCATGAATGCTGTGGTCGGGTTCTGTTCGCCGTCCAGAATGGCCTTGAACACTTCGGCTGAAGCTGTGAGCGTCACGTCTGTATCGTCGTCGCCCGCACGCGCGCCGTCGCCGTCGATGATAATGGCACCTTCGTCTTCGATAACAAACTTCGCTGAACCGTCAAAACCGGCCCCATCCATTTTGGCGTTCAGGGCGGTTACTGCCTCGTTTACGACGTCGCTCATAATTTTTTGTCCTCTTTCGATGATGTGACTGCAGCCCCTCTGGTGTTGGGCGTACAGTACGCTACATTGGGGTTATGGTTACGCAAACACATCGCTTCAAATGTATCGTTGCGGCACTTGTTCTGGGAGTGGGGTTTTCCTTACCTGCGAGTGCGCAACAAACGACGCTGGATGAGCTTTATAATGAGCTTCTTGAAGCGGATGAAAACAATCACGAACGAATTGAGGAGCGGATTGTCGCTCAGTGGGAGCGAAGCGGCTCTGCCTCGATGGATTTGCTGCTGCGTCGTGGTCAGGACGCGCTGGATGAGGGGGATCTGCAAGCAGCGCTGGATCATTTCTCGGCCCTTGTTGATCATGCACCTGAATTCACGGAAGGGTATTATGGTCGGGCCACTGCCTATTTTAACCTCGACATGGTGGGGCAGGCACTGGATGATTTGCGTGAGGTGCTGGTGCTGAACCCCCGTCATTTTGAGGCGATGAATGCTGTTGCAACGGTGATGGAAACGCTGGACCGTCCGGAAGACGCCGTTGAGACCTATCGTCGGGTGCAAAAGCTGAACCCGTTATCCGAGCGCGCATCGAATGCCATCAAACGCCTAGAAGTCCAGCTGGAGGGTCAGGCGCTGTAATCGCCTGATCCCCGATGTTCAGGAACACAGAATGACCCCGTCGCGGATTACGGCTGTCTTGGGCCCGACCAATACCGGCAAGACGCATTATGCGATTGAACGGATGCTGTCGTATCGGACCGGGATTATTGGCCTGCCACTGCGTCTTTTGGCCCGCGAAGTTTATGACCGGATTGTTGCTGTTCGTGGTCCGTCGGTTGTGGCCTTGGTGACGGGCGAGGAGCGGATTGTTCCGCCCCGCGCCGCCTATTGGGTCTGTACCGTTGAGGCGATGCCGGAGGGAATGGGCTGTGATTTTCTGGCTATCGATGAAATACAGTTATGTGCCGATCTTGAGCGGGGCCATGTGTTTACCGACCGGTTGCTGAACGCGCGCGGCTTGCACGAGACGTTGTTTTTGGGTGCAGAGACGGTGCGCGGGGCGATTGCTGCGATGGTTCCCGAAGTGCAGTTCATGCGTCGTGAGCGGATGTCCCAATTATCCTATACAGGTTCGAAAAAGATAAGCCGGATGCCCTCCAGGTCCGCAATTGTCGGGTTTTCGGTTGAAAATGTCTATGCGATTGCTGAGCTGTTGCGCCGCACCAAAGGTGGTGCAGCGGTCGTTATGGGCGCACTTTCCCCCCGAACCCGCAATGCGCAGGTCGAGATGTATCAAAACGGCGATGTGGATTATCTGGTTGCCACGGACGCCATCGGGATGGGGCTGAACCTTGATATCAGTCACGTGGCCTTTTCGTCGCTGAGCAAGTTTGACGGGCGGCGGATGCGGTATCTGATGCCAGAGGAGCTGGCCCAGATCGCGGGCCGTGCCGGGCGGCATGTGGAGAACGGCACATTTGGTGTCACCGGTGAAGCCCCGCCGCTGGAAGAGGCGGTGGCAGAGGCGATCTGCGAACACCGGTTTCAGCCGGTCAAAAGACTGCAATGGCGCAACAGCGATCTGCAGTTTGGATCGATCAAGCGTCTGGTTGCCAATCTCGAAGAGCGCACAGATGATCCGTGGTTGACCCGCGTTCGTGAGAGCGATGATTTGCGGGCTTTGAAGGCGCTGGCGGCCGATCAGGAAGTGGCCGCGCGGGCGACGGATGGGCCTTCGGTCAGGCTTTTGTGGGATGTCTGCCGGGTGCCAGATTTTCGCGGAATTTCTGCGGGTGAACACGCCGGTCTGCTGACGCAAATATTCAACGACTTGCACCAGCTTGGTCACGTGTCCTCGAATTGGTTCGGTTTGCAAGTGCGTCGGATTGACCGCTCTGATGGGGATATCGACACGTTGTCAAAGAGGCTCGCCTATATCCGTACATGGACATATGTCGCTCAACGAAAGGGTTGGCTGGTTGACGAATCTCATTGGCGTGAGGAAACCCGCGCGGTAGAAGACCGACTATCAGATGCGCTGCATGGCGCATTGACACAAAGATTTGTGGACCGGCGGACCAGCATTTTGCTTCGCCGGCTCAAGCAAAAGGAGAGCCTTGTGGCTGACGTGAACGACAAGGGTGAAGTAACGGTTGAGGGCGAATTCGTCGGACGGCTGGAAGGGTTCCGCTTTCGCATGGACAAGGCGGGCAGCCCGGATGAGGCGAAGACCTTGCGCCAGGCAAGCGTGCAGGCGCTGGTGCCGCAGTTTCATTTGCGCGCCGACAGGTTTTACAACGCCCCTGATCCCGAGATTGATTTCACCGAACAGGGCGGGTTGATGTGGGGCGACCATGCGGTCGGCAAGCTGGTTGCCGGGGCTGATCCTTATAAGCCGGGCATCGAAGCCTTTGTTGATGATGAGGCCGGGCCGGATGTGATCGCCAAGGTTCAGCGCCGCTTGCAGCATTTCATCGACCGCAAGATTGCCACTGGGTTTGAGGGGCTTTTGGCGCTCAAGAATGACGAAACGCTGACGGGTGGTGCCAAGGGATTTGCTTTTCGTATGGCCGAGGGTTTCGGGATTATCCCGCGCGGTGAAGTGGCCGATGAGGTCAAGGCGCTGGATCAGGATGCACGCGGTGCGTTGCGCAAGCATGGTGTGCGGTTCGGTCAGTTCACGATCTTTCAGCCCCTGCTGTTGAAACCCGCACCGACCCGGTTACGTCTGGTTCTGTGGTCATTGGCCAAGGGTTTGCAGGAGTTTCCCGAAAGCCCGCCACCCGGATTGGTGACGGTGCCAGCGTCCAAGGATGCCGCACCAGGATATTACGCCATGGCTGGCTATCGTGCCGCTGGTGAACGCGCGATCCGTATCGATATGCTGGAACGTCTGGCGGACATGCTGCGCGATAAGGACAGCCGGGGCGGGTTCGAGGCGAACCCGGATATGCTTTCGATCACGGGCATGACATTGGACCAGTTCGCTGATCTGATGGGCGGCCTTGGGTACAAGGCTGAAAAGGGTGAGCGCGAAAAGGTGAAGGCCGTTGCCACGGAAGTTGTGGCGCAGGGCGATCCGGTGCCGGAGATCCCACCATCCGAAGTACCCGGTAATACACCGACGGAAACGCCCGTGGAAACACCGCAGGAGACGCCCGTAGAGGTGCCGGTTGAGACGCCGACAGAAACACCGCCGGAGGTTCCTGCACCGACCGACGAAGTGCCTCAGGACGTGACGCTGGAGGTTGTTGATACCGGCCCGGAGGTTGAGGTGTTCTATACCTTTACCTGGGGTGGTCGTGCGGTCCGTCAGGGCGGGCGCCCGCAGACGCACAAGCCCCGTGGCAAACCCAAGCCGAAGGGTAAGGGCAAACCGCAAGGCGGGAGCAACAAGCCACAAAGCTATCAGTCCAAGCCCAAGCGTGAAAAACAGATCGATCCGGATAACCCGTTTGCCGCTGCCTTGGCCGGGTTCAAGAAGGATTGACCGAGCCCGCCCGGCAGACCATTCGGCTGGATAAATGGCTGTGGCATGCGCGGTTTTTCAAATCGCGCAGCCTCGCCGCCGGAGTGGTCAGCGCGGGCAAGGTGCGGGTGGATAGCCAACCGGTCAGCAAAACTTCACGGTCCGTGGGGCCGGGTGATGTGCTGACCTTTGTGCAGGCGCAAGAAACACGGGTCGTCAGGATTGTAGCCTGCGGCGAACGCAGGGGACCGGCCCCCGAGGCGCAGGCGCTTTACGAAGATCTGACGCCAGCACCCGCTGCCCGCCCGGTTGAGGCGCGGGGTGCCAACCCGAAATATGAAAAGGGTGGTCGGCCAACGAAAAAAGACCGGCGGGATATGGGGTTGGATTAGGGTTTTTTTGGCGTTTGAGTGAGGTCAATGGCAGTTGGGTGCTCGTTTTGACGGATGCCGCGCTGCATCTGAATATCCGCTTGGCGTCAATCCATATCCAACGTTTGTCTCACGTTATCGAAACGGCCGTTGGCAAGATCGTCTGGCGCGATCCACAAATGAAGGATGACGGATGGGCCAAATTGGATTGGTAAACCAAAACTATCGCCCAACTGTAAGAGCAAGACATCGTCCGCATGATCGGCAACGGTTGTCTGAATATCGAAGCCATGTCCAAACATTTGCGGTGGCATGGTGCCCATCTTAAACTGGAAGTTCGGCGAACTTGGCGATGGTGTGTTTGCATCAATGACCCTCCGGTCCCAGCGATCGAGCTGAGACAAGGCGTCAAAGGCGGAACTTTGGCGTTTGACAGCATTCTTGGCGGCCACTTTGAAGGCATCCCCTGCGTCAGCGAAGGTGTTCCCGGCATGCTTGTCGTGGCCTGCTATTCTGTTGTCGAGCATGCCGATACGGGGCCCGAGATTGTAACCTTCGTCGTCGGTTCTCTTATAATGCCGTAAGGTTTCGGCCAACATATCGATGAAAGCTGCAAGCGTCTCTAGCGATGGCCTGCCTGTTTCAAATTGCGACAGGGATAGCCAGCGCTCTGCCTGCCAGTCGAAGTCGTCCTTAACGGGCCGCGGAGCGTCGAACGTCCAGAAAATGGGTCTGCGCCCTTCGCCAAATTTACGGGACGATAACGCATTCCGTTTCTTTTTCAGCCTTTTCATTGTGGGTTTCAGCAAGAAATGCCGATCACCAGCTGCTTTCATTTCCCCAATATGTTGCAGAGTTAGGCAGTAGCAAAGCCGATAGAATTCCTTGGCCCAGTCGAAAATGAACTCCCAATCCAGATGATGCGGCGCAAAATCATAGTTAAACCTAATCATGTCCTTGGGTATTGCCTGAGCCAGTTTTTCGATGCGGCTGGCGTCATTGTCCATGACGGGCATTTTGCGAGCAGATTTCAGAGCAAGCTCTAATGTTTTCTCATGCTGCTTATTTGCCTGTTCCCAGGGCGACACGTTCTGGCCTCCTGATTTCATCATGTTGATACGCAAAGGGTTAGTGGCACCTTGTGATAAATACGGGATCACTTCGGCGGCTTGTCGCACCAATATCTGCCCATCGTTCTGGGTTCCATCGGGGTGCACATGGGTAAAGTCAGACTCGCGCAAATCAGGCAAATCTTCCGGCGGCTCTCTTTCAGGGGAATTTCGAATATCCTCAGACGTATAAAGGACATTCGCTTTCTTTTCGCCGTCATAAACGCCATCACTAAACAACGGCAAAAAGACAAAAAGCGTTCCTTGTTTTGGAAAGTTGGGGACGGTACAGTTAGCGACTTTCTTGGATAGTTTCGAAAAATCAACTTCTGCGACGAAATGTTCAGGGCAATGGTAGTCTTCGCCGGGCCACGCCATATGCGGTGGCAACCTTGGCTTCCCCCCAAAACATATAGGTTCATCGCCCGTCACCATCGCTCGTGGCAGGGGGCGGATCAACAGAGCCGTTTCACCAGTAGTCGAAGTGGTCAGTTTCATCAAGCAAAGCCCTTTGTTTCAACTCGATATCTACGTTGAGTTTGACATCAATATGGCCATAGCGTGAACTTGAATACCGATTTCAGGTTACATTGTTACGCGGACATTGGCGCAGCCGCAGCGAATGCACCCTTTGTCCCCCCAAGCCACCATCCACACAAATCCCTGCGATCGTCTGCAGTAGCAGACTGGCGCTTTGCCTGATGTCGGCCTATTGATTGGAAAAACAACGAGGTCAGATCATGCACCGCCGTATCTTTTCGGTTATACTAGCCTTCATGCTTGTCGCCAGCTGTAGCGACGTCACCGCTGGCCGCACTATTGTTGAGGGCACCGGGCCGGATGAATTGCTGAAGTTACGGGCGGGTCCGGGGCTTGGATATAAGGTTATCCTAGGCCTGCCTGATGGAACCACGCTCAACCGTGGTAACTGCGTGACTGAATTAGGTCAGCTCTGGTGCCGGGTCTCGCTCACGGATGCGCCGCGGATCTCGGGTTATGTCTCGGCCGATTACCTTTCGGTGCGTTGAGCGTTTTCAGCGCGTAGCTGAAATCTCCGAACGGCCGGCGGTCATGAATTGTTCTGAGAACTCCAGAACCCTGTTCTACCGGTTCCAACCACGACAGGACACTTCGTTCGGTCCAATCGCGTTCGTTGGGATATGGTGACGCATCGCAGCGTTAACACTCCTTTCGATCTTGAACGTCTGGGGCGTCTGGCATAGCTAATCCAGTGACAGTTATCCGGAAGCCCTTATGACCTATATCGTCAACGACAGTTGCATCGCCTGCAAATACACCGATTGTGTCGAAGTCTGCCCTGTGGATTGTTTCTACGAGGGTGAGAACATGCTGGTGATCCACCCCGATGAATGCATCGATTGTGGTGTCTGCGAACCTGAATGCCCTGCCGATGCGATCCGTCCGGATACGGAGCCGGACATGGAGAAATGGGTCGAGTTCAATCGCAAGTATTCCGAGATGTGGCCGGTCATCATCACCAAGAAAGACCCACTGCCCAATGCCGAAGAGATGGACGGCAAGGAAGGCAAGATGGAGCTGTTTTCCGAAGCGGCGGGCGAGGGTGGTTGATTCGCGCTTGAAAGGCGCAGTTTTTCCCTTGTTTTGAAGGGGTCTTCGACGCTGCGTCGCAGCACTTTCGGCAGAGCCGATTTTGTGTTATAGTGCCCACAATGCTGCAAGAAAGTTGACTGAGAACGATAACCGATGCGCCGACGGTAACGTGATGTTACCGCCGGTTTTTTGTCGCGGTTATCTGGTCGTGAGGAAAGGACCGTTATGAGCAAGAAGAAAAGTGAATTTAGCCCAGAGCAGTTTGTCGTTTATCCCGCCCATGGGGTTGGCAAGATCGTTTCGGTTGAAACTCAGGAAGTTGCCGGGTTTGAGCTGGAAATGTTTGTGATTGCCTTTGAAAAGGACAAGATGACCCTTCGCGTGCCGACCCACAAGGCGACAGAGGTTGGTATGCGTGCCTTGGCCACCCCGGATGTGGTGAGCCACGCGATGAAGACGCTCAGAGGCAAGGCCAAGGTCAAGAAGGCCATGTGGTCACGCCGGGCGCAGGAATATGAGCAAAAGATCAACTCTGGCGATTTGATTGCGATTGCCGAAGTCGTGCGCGATCTGCACCGTCAGGATGATCAGCGCGAGCAGAGCTATTCCGAGCGTCAGCTTTATGAAGCTGCGTTGGAGCGTCTGACCCGTGAGATTGCCGCTGTGGCAGGCAATGATGAGAACGCGGCGGCGGCTGAGATTGATTCCGTTCTGGTGAGCCGGGCGGCGGCTTAGCGCCTCTTATCCCATTGATTTGAAAGCCGCGCCTTGTTGGGCGCGGCTTTTTTCGTGGACCTATAGCCCCATGCAGTTGGCGTAGTAGGTCGTGGTTGCTGGCCAGTCGCTGAACATGCCGACGATGCCTACGTCTTGTGCCAGTACATCGAGGACTTCGAAGTAGTCCCCATCGGTGTTAATCGCATCCGTCACGGATTCGTAGTACCACCCGCCGCCTTCGTTCAGCGGGCCGGAGCGTTCGAGTGTCCATGTGATGATGCTCAGATCCGCCTCATTCGCTGCAGTGGCGAGGGGCGATGGCACCATCTGGCCGTCTTCGAGTGTGATCAGCATCCAGAGCGGCGGGGCGATGTAGTTGACGCCCATGGCTTTTAGCTCTTCCATGGTGTTTGGCCATGTGGCCGGGTCCATGGGGGAATAGGACTCGTCCTCATACTCATCCATCAGATAGACTGCTTGCGCACCGAATTCCGGTTCGTTTTCAATCCAGTAGAGCACGTCATCAAGGTTGAAGGACTGCGCCCAGACATCCGATGCAGGCACGCCTGCGGCCTTGTATTCGTCGATCATCTGTTGCGCATAGTCTTCTTGGCTGAAACCGTCATGTGGCATCTCGACCGAGGGGGATTTCAGTTCCGGCGTGAATTTCGCACCCAGATCGCGGAACAGCTCAATCGACTCTGCGTGCGTCATCAACGTGGCGTTCGTGGAATACAGATCGGTGCGCCAAGTGTTGGTGCTGCCGACATAATCCTCAACCGTGGTTGCTGCTACGTTTGCGTCATCCATCTTTGGCGACAGGGTTTGAAATTCGGATAATGTCAAATCCGATGTGCGGCACTCGGCTGTGGCTTCTTCCTCACCGGCAGCGGGCGAAAACGGGGCGGTGCAGTTTTCGGCCAGATCGCTCACGAGGATATTGGTTGTCGTGTGCAGATCGTTTTGTGCGTGGCGGCAGACCAGTTCGTGATCGGATGTAAAGGTGACGTCACATTCCAGAATGCCCGCACCCATTTGGGCGGCGGCCACGTTGCTTTCAACGGTGTGTTCGGGGAACATCAATGGCGCGCCACGGTGCCCTATGGAGAAATCCGACCGGGTCGGCATCTGCGCCGCGCAGGATTCCAGCTGTGTTTTCAACGGGCTGTCGTCCATCTGGCTGATCAGGTAGGCCGGACGCGGGCCATAGGTCAGCGCGGTTTCGGCGATGGCTGTTGTGCCTGCCAGGGCGGCCATGAGTGTGAGGGAAAAGCGCGTCATAAAATACTCCATCTGTTGACTGGAGCGGGAATGGCGCGTGTTTGTAACGTGGGGTCTACAGTTTCGTGACGATAGCACGAAACGACGCTGGCAAATTTCAAAAGGTCAGGCGTTTGGCAAAGGTTTTGCCGGGTTCCCGACGACTGTCATGCCAGCAGCCACATCGCGCGTTACAACTGCGCCGGCTCCGATAATGGCATCATCACCCACATTGACACCGGGGAGCAATAGCGCGCCACCGCCGATCCAGACATTGGCGCCTATGCTGATGGGTTGCCCCATTTCCAGCCCCTTGGCCCGAGGTTCAGGGTCGCGAGGGTGGTCAGCGGTCAAAACCTGTGTGCCCGGCCCGATTTGTGTGTTGGGGCCGATGGTGATGGGGCAGACATCCAGTAACACACAGCCATAGTTAAGAAAAACATCCTTAGCGAGGTGGATGTTACTGCCGTAGTCCACATAAAACGGCGGTCTGACGACGGCGCCTTTGTTGGTGCCAAGCAGATTTGCCAGAATTGCTTTGCGCGCGTCATCCTCGCCGTAGACGGTGGCGTTGTAGTCTCGCATCAGTTGTTGGGCGCGCTTGCGATCTGCGACCAGTTCCGGATCTCCGGGGTGGTAGAGATCGCCGTTGATCATGCGTTGTTTTTGGGTGGGGGAAGTCACCGGCCCGGTTACATAAAGCCCAGTTCCAGACGTGCCTCGTCGGACATCATCTCCATGCCCCATTGGGGTTCGAAGGTCATTTCCACATCGACGTGTTTCACACCTGGCAGAGGTTCGACCGCATCTGCGACCCAGCCGGGCATTTCACCGGCCACCGGACAGCCGGGCGCTGTGAGTGTCATTATAATGCTCACGGCGTTATCGTCTTTGACATCGATGGTGTAAATCAGGCCGAGGTCGTAGATGTTCACCGGAATTTCGGGATCGTAGACCGACCGGCACGCCTGCACGATATCCTCGTAGAGCGGATGGTCCGTGGTGGAGGGCGCGATCATCGGGGCGCCTTCGAGTTGGGTGCTGGTGTCGGTCATGAGGTTTTTCCCTAATTCCTGAGCAAACATATAGGGTTTGGGGCAGGGGCCGTAAAGGGCCGCCGGAGACTGGCCCGGTTTTTAGTCGGGCATATGTCGGCTTATGTCGGACCCTGAAGGGCGTTTGCCGAGTGGTCCGCTTGGGAACCCATGTTGACCATGTTTTGCAATACGACCAATGTCAGCGTCGTGAGTGCATCCTTAGAGTGTGAACGGTGATTTCGAACTTCAGACAGGTGGTGAAGGATGGCGATCTGCGGTTGTTTCCGATTGTGACTAAGCTCGTGGATACGGAGACGTTGGAGAAGATGGGCGCGACGCAGATGTCTGGCGAGAAGGGGAGTAGCTGATGCCTGTGGTGATTGAGTTAGATCGATATGCAGTGGAAGGCGATCTGTGGGTTGAGCCCGATGGAGACGAGAATTTGACGCGCGCGCGGAAAGCTGTCGAAGACCGCGAAGCGATCGCGAATGAACTATTTTACGCTAGGGTCCAAGTCTACAAGGACGGCGGCAAGGTTGGTAAGGCGTCTGTTGGCATCCCGAACAACGAAGTTGTGTTTCCCAGACAACCTGAACATTTTCCAGAGAAGATGGTTTTGAAAGACGGCAAATCCTTGCCTGATTTTGTTGAGGTTGGGTATCAAAAAGGCGGCCCGATGGTGTCGCGAAAAATGCGGGCCGTGATTGAACGGCGCGAGCCGGCCGGAACCGGGTTTCAGTTTCATCCGGCAACAGTCGTTTTGCCGGACGGGTCGGTATTTTCGGAAGACTATGTTTTTTGGGATGTCTATCGGCGGGTGGATGCGATTGACCCGGCCGGGGCGGTTGGCACCGTTGTCGACGTCGATCTCAGTTTAGGAAACCACTGTTGGAACCGAATTGTCCTTCAATCAAAGCAGCAATTGGAAGAGGGTCCGCAAAAGCGCTGGATTTTCAAATCTGCTGTTGGTGACGCGGCGGTGTGGTCAGATTTCCGCTATGGCACCGATCTGAGCATGCCGATCTGGGTGTCTGATGCGTTATGGGCGGATCTGAAGGCGGCTAGATTGACGGGGTTCAAGCCGATCTCCACCTGGGGTGAAGTCTAAGCCGTCTTGTTGCCTGTCCCGAGACATCGCAGCTGCGGCGAATTCACATTTTTTCCGCAAGGCTGACGCAGAGCTAAAAGTAAGAGAATTGGAGCCACCGGGCGCGGGTGCGCTATGGTGGGGTTGAACCCCACCCTACGGCCCCTCTTGGCAATTCCGGTGGGATCGGGGAAGAGGGGGGATGACACAACGATTTTCTTTTGCTTTGAACGCCACTGATGGCAAGGCCCGGACCGGTGTGATCAGTACGCCGGGTGGGGATATTCGCACGCCTGCTTTTATGCCGGTCGGCACTGCCGCCACGGTGAAAGCCATGCTGCCCGAAAGTGTGGCTGCGACCGGGGCTGATATTCTGCTGGGTAATACCTATCATCTGATGCTGCGCCCGACAGCTGAGCGGATTGATCGCTTGGGTGGCCTGCACAGGTTCATGAACTGGGACAAGCCGATCCTGACCGATAGTGGCGGGTTTCAGGTTATGTCGCTCGCTGATCTTCGCAAGATGACCGAAGAGGGGGTGACGTTCCGCTCGCATATTGATGGATCGAAGCATCATCTGACGCCGGAGCGGTCGATGGAAATTCAGCGCTTGCTGGATTCCGATATTGTGATGGCGTTTGATGAATGTCCTGCTTTGCCCGCAGATCGCAAACGCATCAAAGAAAGCATGGAATTGTCGATGCGCTGGGCCGCACGGTCGCGTGAGGCGTTCGGGGATCGGCCGGGCTATGCCCTGTTTGGTATTCAGCAAGGTGGTTTGGAAGAGGATCTGCGCGAGCAGAGTGCAAAGGCGCTGCGGGGGATCGAGTTTGACGGTTATGCCATTGGCGGTCTGGCCGTGGGCGAGGGGCAGGAGGCGATGTTTGGTACGCTGGACTATGCGCCGGATCAGTTGCCCGTCGATAAGCCCCGGTATCTGATGGGCGTCGGCAAGCCCGATGATATTGTCGGTGCCGTCAAGCGTGGCGTCGATATGATGGATTGTGTTCTGCCGTCACGCTCTGGCCGGACGGGGCAGGTCTTTACACGGCGCGGTGTGGTGAACATCAAGAATGCTCGCCACGCCGACGATCCGCGGCCACTGGATGAAAAATGTACCTGCCCTGCCTGTTCGCAATATTCCCGCGCTTATCTGCACCATGTGTTTCGGGCGCAGGAGATGATCTCGGGCATGCTGCTGACCTGGCATAACCTGCATTATTTTCAGGAAATCATGGCCGGGATGCGGGATGCGATTGCAGCGGGGGCTTTCCAGGCGTGGGAGGCGGATTTTCACGCGGAACGCGCGTTGGGGGATATCGAGCCGTTGTAGGGTCATGAAACCCTTACCTGACATTACGTCAATTGCCGCTCATAGTCTTCGTATTACGAGTGGGTGGTTTTATGTTCTAACAGCATTATATATTTTTAGTCATAGTGCTGGCCGGGGCTGCGATGGCAGCCCCGGTTTGGCTGGGATAACGTGCGGTACGCAATCGGTTTTGTGCCGCCATGCGTCCGGAAGCTCGCCTGATCCGTTCAGGCTGTGATCACGCCACGCTAAACTGCCCAAAAAGGTTATTTTTAAGTAGTTTCGGCAATCTTTTTTGCTCCGAATCCTTGCAGTACCCTGCGAGGACGGGCAGTTTGCCCCGAGCCTTGGCGAATGTCCGGTTGAAAAGTCGCAACCCGGACCCCAAATATTGATGCTAAGAGGAGACGCCCCATGTCGCCGCATAGCGGGGCCGGCGCGTCTTGCCAAAAAGAGGAAAAACAGAGCATGCAAGAACCATTGAGTTCATCCTACCCCGTCTTGCCATTGCGCGATATTGTGGTCTTTCCCCACATGATCGTGCCGCTTTTTGTAGGCCGCGACAAATCTGTTCGCGCCCTTGAAGACGTGATGCAGGACGACAAGCAGATTTTGCTGTCCAGCCAGATTGACCCCGGTGAAGATGACCCGGATCAAGAGGGTATCTACAAGGCCGGTGTTTTGGCCAATGTGCTGCAACTGCTGAAACTGCCCGATGGCACTGTCAAAGTGCTTGTGGAAGGCCGCGACCGCGTGCGGATTACGAAATTTATTCCAAATGACAGCTTCTTCGAGGCATCTGCCGAATATCTGACTGAAATGCCCGGTGAACCCACCGAGGTTGAGGCGCTGGTGCGCAATGTCTCGGCTGAGTTCGAGCGTTATGCGAAGATCAAGAAGAATATCCCCGAAGAGGCGATGGCCGCCGTGGGTGAAGCCGCTGAAGCGGCGAAGCTGGCCGATCTGGTTGCCGGGCATCTGGGTATCGAGGTGGACAAGAAGCAAGCGCTTTTGGAAACGCTATCGGTGACAGAGCGGCTGGAAAAGGTCTTTGGCCTGATGCAGGGCGAAATGTCCGTCTTGCAGGTCGAAAAGAAGATCAAGACCCGCGTGAAGACCCAGATGGAGCGCACGCAGCGCGAGTACTATCTGAATGAGCAGATGAAAGCCATTCAGAAGGAGTTGGGTGATGGTGACGAAGGCCAGAATGAGGTCGCCGAGCTTGAGGCCAAGATCGCCGAAACCAAGCTGTCCAAAGAGGCCAAGGAAAAGGTAGATGCGGAGCTCAAGAAGCTGAAGAACATGTCGCCGATGTCTGCAGAGGCGACGGTTGTGCGCAACTATCTGGACTGGATCTTGGCTGTGCCATGGGGCGTGAAATCACGCACCAAAAAGAACCTTGGAAACGCGCAGAAGGTTTTGGACAACGACCACTATGGCCTTGAGAAGGTCAAAGAGCGGATCGTTGAATACCTTGCCGTGCAACAGCGTTCGGCCAAGCTGAAAGGTCCGATCATGTGCCTTGTTGGCCCTCCGGGTGTGGGTAAAACCTCGCTTGGGAAATCAGTTGCCAAGGCCACGGGGCGTGAGTTTATTCGCATTTCCCTTGGTGGCGTTCGTGATGAGAGCGAAATTCGCGGCCACCGCCGGACCTATATCGGGTCGATGCCCGGCAAGATCATTCAGGCGCTGAAAAAGGCGAAAACCACCAACCCGCTGATCCTTCTCGATGAGATCGACAAGATGGGTCAGGATTTTCGTGGTGATCCGGCCTCTGCCATGTTGGAAGTGCTTGATCCCGAACAGAACTCGACCTTTGTCGATCACTATCTGGAGGTCGAATATGACCTTTCGAACGTGATGTTCCTGACCACTGCGAACTCTTACAACATGCCGGGGCCCTTGCTTGATCGGATGGAGATCATTTCGCTGGCCGGTTACACCGAGGATGAAAAACGCGAGATTGCGCGTCAGCATCTGTTGCCGAAGGTGATGAAGAACCATGGGCTGAAGGACAAGGAATTCAGCGTGTCGGATGATGCGCTGACAGCGATGGTCCGTGTCTACACCCGTGAGGCGGGTGTGCGGAACATGGAACGTGAGTTGGCCAAGATTGCCCGCAAGGCTGTCACCAAGATCGTGAAGAAAGAGGCGGATGTGATCGCAGTCACGGCGGCCAATCTCAACGAATTCCTTGGCGTCGAAAAGCACCGCTTTGGTCTGGCCGAAGAAGAGGATCAGGTGGGTGTTGTCACCGGTCTGGCCTGGACCAGCGTTGGCGGTGAGCTTCTGAATATCGAGGCGCTGCGCCTGCCGGGTAAGGGTCGGATGAAGACAACCGGTAAGCTGGGCGACGTGATGAAAGAGTCGATTGATGCGGCCTCTTCCTATGTGCGTTCGATTGCGCCTGAGATCGGGGTGAAGCCGCCGAAGTTTGACGCGATTGATATTCACGTCCACGTGCCTGACGGGGCGACGCCGAAGGATGGACCAAGTGCCGGTCTGGCTATGGTCACGTCCATTGTGTCAGTCCTGACTGGGATACCTGTTCGGAAAGACATCGCCATGACCGGCGAGGTGTCTTTGCGCGGGAATGCGATGCCAATTGGCGGTTTGAAAGAGAAGCTGCTTGCTGCATTACGCGGCGGAATTACCACGGTGCTGATACCTCAGGACAACGCCAAGGACTTGCCGGAAATCCCCGATAACGTGAAGGAGGGGCTGACGATCATTCCGGTAACACATGTGTCCGAGGTGCTGGAACATGCCCTTGTCAGCGAGCCGGAGCCGATTGAATGGGATGAGGCGGCTGAAGAAGCGGCGGCTGCGGCTGCCGCGCTGAATGTCGGCGCTGAAGGTGACGGAGCCCGCGCGCATTGATCCTGTTTTGATTTGAAAGAGAAGGCGTGCCCAGTGAGCGCGCCTTTTTCGTTTTGAAGTGCTGGTCTAGGATGCAGTGATTTATTTGATAGGAGGTCATTATGTCTGACGATACCGCAAGCGCACTTGATGCGATCGCTACCCGGCTTGTTGACGATGATCTGGTCAGGGTGACGCGCTTTGACTTTGCACCCGGGGCGGAGACGGGCTGGCATGTGCATGAATATGACTACGTCATTACGGCTGTGACGGATTGTGAGTTGGGTTTGCAGGAACCAGGTGGGGCGAGCCGGAACGTGCGCGTTGCCGCAGGCGATGCATATCGTCGCGACGCGGGTGTATCACACAATGTGATCAATTCCGGCACATCACCGATGGCCTTTGTCGAGGTTGAAATTAAGCCGCAACGCGCTTGATATTCGGCTGTCTTGCGGCTTGCGGGGGCGTCAAAGAGAACTAAACGCGCCCTGCGTTGGGTGGTTAGCTCGGTGGTAGAGCGCTTCGTTCACATCGAAGATGTCAGGAGTTCAAATCTCTTATCACCCACCATTTCAGCGCTGTATAAGGTGTCATTCCAATTCGGCCACGAAAGCCCGCATGACGTCGGCGGCGTTGCTTGCGGCAAGCGACATGAAGGTGTTCATTTCGTTTGCACCGTCACCACCGCCCGCCAGATCTGACAGGGATCGGAACGCAATGAACGGCACGTCGTTTGCAAAGGCCACATGTGCGACTGCTGCGCTTTCCATGTCCAGCACCTGCGCTTGGAAACTGGAATAGGCCCAGTCGCGCAGTTCGGCATTATCGACGAAGAACGACCCTGACACGCCGTTCCCGCCAAGCACGATTTGCGGCGGATCGCTGAGGCACTCATTTTCGGCGTTGCAATCGGCGAGGGTCATCCCGGTGGCCACTTTTTCGGCTGTCGCCAGCAGGTCGGGATCTGTTTCGAACCAGAAGCGGTTGTCGACCTCTGGACTGGCCACGCTGGTGACGCCCATCGGGACGGTCGCGATCATGCCGAGGGTTTCATGCTCGCTATTCATCCACGGCGGGATCGAGAATTCTCCATCAGTTTCGCGCGCCATCACACCTTCGAGATATTTGCCCCATTGCGCGGGTACAACCACATCGCCGATGGACAGGTTCGGGTCCACGCCGCCAGCGATGCCGGAAAACGCAATGGCTGTGATGTCAAAATGATCGAGCGCCAGTTGCGTTGTCATTGCCGCATTGACCATCGATACGCCCGACAGAAAGATCACAACAGGTTTGCCGCCCATCTGGCCGGTGATGAAGGTCGCGCCGTTGATCTGATGCTCTGCCGTGTCGGTGAGCCCTTCTTGCAGGGCGACCCATTCGGGCGGAAAGGCTGACATGAGCGCGATTCGTGGTGTGTCGTCGACGGTTTCGGCCGTGCTGATCAACGGCAGGCCGATCAGGGCGAGAGACAGAGGAAGGCGCATGAGTTTTTCCTGGCTTTTGATCATGACTTAGGGTCGTTTTCGGTTGTGAAATGTCAAGACTGCCGCCCATCTGATCGGCGCGCGCCATGCGATGGCCCGATAAACACGCACCCCGTCTTTGGTTCGCGTATTACACTGGCAACGCTTGCATTTCCGGCTGCTTTGATGTGAGTGAAGCCATGATTGAAAAACGCGAATATCCCGAACTTCTTATCCTGCGTCACGGTGAAACGGTGTGGAATGCCGAGAACCGGATGCAGGGGCAACTGAATTCGCCGCTGACGGAAAAGGGCAGGGCGCAGGCGGCGCGCCAGGCAGAGTTGTTGGGGGCGCGGGACTTGTCGGGGTTTGTGGCCTTGTCCAGTCCGCAGGGGCGGGCTTTTGAGACGGCTGCGATTGCTGTGGCGCGTCATATGTCGCCGATTTGCACTGATGACCGCCTGCGCGAGATCGGTGTCGGCGAATGGCAAGGCCGTGTTCGGGACGGGCTATGGAATCAACCGATTGAAGATACGCCTGACGGCCCGATTGCGATGTATGAACATGCGCCGGGCGGCGAAGGGTTTGATGCGCTAGAGGCCCGGTGCCGTGGTTTTCTGGCGGATCTGGAAGGGCCAGCGGTACTGGTTACCCACGGGATTACGTCGCGGATGTTGCGGACAGTTTTGCTGGGTTTGGACCGGTCCGAGTTGGGCAATTTGCCTGGCGGACAGGGCAATGTGTTTCATCTGAAAGATAAGACGCAAACAGAGTTACGCTGACGCTTGCATCGTCTCTCAATATGTCCTAAATGGCGCAGAACGGGTGATTAGCTCAGTTGGTAGAGCGCTTCGTTTACACCGAAGATGTCGGGAGTTCGAGCCTCTCATCACCCACCATTTCCCTCTAAATTGACGACGGAGCCCGGCAAGTTAAGCGGGTTTTTACGGTACCGATTGCCGTGCTTTGGGTTGGATTGTGGACGGGCGCAACATTCTTTGAGGCTTTGACATGAGAGCGTACTTTTGGGATTGCGCCGGATGTGTTTGTTGTCAGTGAGATTCGCCACAAAATAAGGTGTTTTTGGTATCGGGACGGATGATTTCTCTAAAACTGAATGTTTTGGTGACGTGGCTGCCCAGCCCATTGCATAGAAATTGAGCGTGGGTGGCGGTCCCGGCTGCAGCGATGCCGCGCTGAGAGCGACATATCCGGGGACTGATGACCAAGATCAGTGCATTCCGCTGCCGGATCGCGAGGTTTATCTGGCGCAGGTTTCAAAGACGTTGTTTTTCCATCGAAGACCGCTTGACGGGCTGCTTGTGCCCACTTAGAAGCGGTCCACGTTCGGTCATTGATCGTCAAGCAGATACGCGGTTGTAGCTCAGCTGGTTAGAGTACCGGCCTGTCACGCCGGGGGTCGCGGGTTCGAGCCCCGTCAACCGCGCCACTGCCTTGATCCGATGATCCGATCCGATGCGCGGTTGTAGCTCAGCTGGTTAGAGTACCGGCCTGTCACGCCGGGGGTCGCGGGTTCGAGCCCCGTCAACCGCGCC
>CANMDE010000008.1 GCA_947496535.1 uncultured Paracoccaceae bacterium
TTGGTCGAGCGCAAGACCCGCTTTGCTGTTCTGTTCCGCAACAACGACCGCAGCACAACGCATCTGATGAACCGGCTAATGGGAGTCATGGAACCCCTGCCCCAACCGGCACGCAAATCGATCACCTTTGACCGTGGAATCGAGTTCCGCGATTGGCGCAAGCTCAAACCAGGGATCGGCACAGAGGCTTGGTTTTGCGATCCGCAGGCACCATGGCAAAAGGGTTCCGTCGAGAACCTGAACAAGCGTGCAAGGCGCTATCTGCCAAGAGATGCGCCCGTGGCCGCGCTCTCAAATCGAGATATGAAGTCGATTTGTGACCGCTTGAACGGCACGCCTCGAAAGTGTCTTGGATGGCGCACGCCGATGGAAGCATTCAGGGAAGAACTTATGAAACTGAGATAGCGGACACTGTCGCAACGTGTCTTGAGATTCCATTTTTTGGGTTGTTAATGTCCCTTAAAAATGGGACTCCTATTTTGAGACTCAATTCTGGGGCACTCGCTTATAGCACGCCCCCCTCTCAGCGCCAAAGCCGTCATCGGATCTAAAGGATTTAGAGGTCCAACAAGCGGACAAAGTGCCAATTCGCTGCGGCTGCGCCAATGGCCTCTGTGGGTGGCTCCTGCATTGCAAGAGGTTTTTTGGTGATATTCGCGGTTATTTTGTCAGTACCGTCGTCTGTCCGGCCTGTTTATGTTTTGGCATTGCCTCCACCGGCCCTGATGAATTCCGCGAGCGAGGTTCCAATCGGCTTATCGACCTCAGAGGGCCGCTGCCATTCCCGGAGTGTCCTTGCTCTTGGTTGACTTAATTCCGCATCATCACTTCAACGTCTTGCATCTCGTGGGCAGTTGGCGTCGTTAGAACGCTGGCTGCCGATATTCTTGTTTCTTCGTGAGCATCGCCCAGATGGCCCGCGCCGCCTTGTTGGCCATGGCGACTGTTGCCAGCCGGAACGGTTTGTCGGCAATGATCTTGGCTGTCCAGAGATCGACCTTCTCTGGCGAACGTTTCGCCATCACAGCGCGCGATGTCATGCCCACAACCAACAACTTGCGAATGTAGCGGTCACCCTGCTTCGTGATCTTTCCAAGACGTTCCTTGCCGCCACTGGATTTATTGAGAGGGGTCAACCCCAGCCATGCCGCCAGATCGCGCCCTGTCCGAAACTGATGCGCGTCACCGATTGTGGCGACAATCGCCGATGCCGTGACCGGCCCAATTCCAGGCATGCGCATTAATCGACGTGCATCTGCGTTCAGCATTGCGTGTTGCTTGATCATCTTGGAATAGCCAGAGATGCGTTCGTTCAGGCCGATGAATTGGTAACACTGGATGCCGAGCATGCCGTTCGCGATGTCGGGCATGTCCGGGTGATCACCATCATGGTGACGCTTGGCAAAAGCCGTAACTGCTTCGATCCCAATCGGTAAAATATGCCCAAACTCGCGTAACAGGCTACGGATCATGTTGGCCAACTTGGTGCGTTGCCGGACTGCCAAATCCCGGGTGCGATGGATCGACAATATAGCCGTTGATCTTCAGTCTTAATCTCAACAAACCGCATGGTCGGGCGTCTGACGGCCTCACAAATGGCTTCAGCATCAACGGCATCGCTCTTCCCGCGCTTCACGTAGGGTTTGACGTAGCTGGCAGGCATGAGCTTCACGTCATGGCCAAGCTTGCGCAGCTGGCGGCCCCAATGGTGGGACGATCCACAAGCCTCCATGCCGACAACACAGGGTGGAAGCTTCTCAAAGAAGGCAAGCAGCTTCGCGCGTTTTATGGCCCTATTGAAGATGACCCGGCCATTCTCCGAAATGCCATGTACTTGAAATACATCCTTGGCCAAATCGAGGCCTACTGTTTTAACTGTCATTGGGTGGCTCCTTTCCTAGCAGTCATTGATAACTGCACTTTGGCACATTCGATGCCGGTGGAGCAGGAGCCACCCACCTCATCCGCTTTGAGGAACATGGCCAATACAACGGTCGTTCTGGTGGAAGCCGTTGATAACGTCCCACATATTCGGCGGATTTTATTTTAGCCGCTCTTTCAAGAAGTCGATCATCACGCGCGTCTTTTGTGGAAGATACGTGCGGCTTGGATAGAGAATGAAGGCGCTGGTGTCGAACTCGGTTGCGGTGCAGTCCCATGCAGGCAAGAGATCGACGAGTTTTCCGTCTTCGAGGTCGCGGTCAATCAGCCAGTCGGCCAGGAGCGCCGCCCCCATGCCCGCCCGCGCGGCATCGCGCAGCGCCAGGGCGTTCGAGATGAGGATACTGCCGCCGATTTCAACCTCTCGCACTGGATCGTCTGCGCGCGCGCGGAACACCTGCCGATCTGGATGCTGCAGTGCGGCCCGTCGAACCAGCCATTCGCTGCGATTGCAAAATCGCAGCGTAGGTGAACTGACAGTCTGCGGGACAAAGCCGACATGCAGAAAATCAGGCTTCTACCTTAATTCGATATTTGCTAGCTGCATCATGTTTGCCCCTGACTGATAGGACTTTGAAATGCAGAGAGCACAATCAATAAGAATTGGCTTTGATATGGATGATGTTATCTGTGACACTCACGGGGCCTTAATTCACTGGGCAGAAACCGCTTTTGATCTCAGTCTGACTGACAGGAGAGATCAACCGATCCATGATCTGTTGACCGGATCTCAAGCAAAACAAATGACCGAAATGCTCAACGAGGGTTCGTTTTTTCGCAATCTTGATCCGCTGCAAGACGCGATCCAAGTGCTTGATAAGTTGAACAGTAAATATGACGTCTTCATCGTTACCGCCGCGATGGAACACCCGGCGTGCATGTCTCACAAGTTTCGGTGGATCAGCGAGTACTTACCGTTTTTCAACCCTCTTAATATCGTGTTCTGTGGTGAGAAATATGTCGCCGATGTCGACTTTCTGGTCGATGACACGCCCCGTCATTTCGAACGTTTGCGCGGAGAAGGTATCGTTTTCTCTGCGCCTAAGAATCTTCAAGAAGATAGGTACCGGCGCGTGGGCAGTTGGGACGATGTAAACAAACTATTTGAGAGCCTGTAGTGACCGCTTCGGGCTCCAAGCGGAGAGGGTGTGTGAAAACTCAGGCCGTGGTCCTCTCTCGTCGCGCTCGTTTTTGACGCTTGAGAAAAAGACCATTCAGCGAGATGAGAGAACACCCGTATCATACGTTTTTGGTGAGAATTTCCGCACGCATATAGTTTTCACACAGCCTCCGGACATTGATGCCGTTGATGTTCAAGGACCGACACGGTAGCAAACGCAGATGAAAATCCTCGCAATCTCCGGCAGCGGGCGGGTAAGCTCGACAAATACGGCGATGCTGCGAGCCGTAGTCGAGATCGCCCAACCCGAACATGACATAACCGTTTTTGCCGGTGTGGCGAATCTGCCAGTCTTTTCACCCGACCTTGAAGAAGAACCTCTTCCCATCGCGGTTCAGGGCTTCTTTGATTTGATCAGTGAAAGTGATTGCCTCATCATATCAAGCCCCGAATATATCAGAGCAATTCCCGGCGGGTTGAAGAACGCGATTGACTGGCTGGTGTCGCGTGACGAGATCGTTGATAAGCCAATCGCGCTGATGCATGCCTCCCACCGTGGCGACGACATGTTGACGCAACTCAGGCTGGTGCTTTCCACGGTCAGCCAGCGGTTCTCGCAAGATGTATTTATGAGGTTCGAGTTCATGAAGCTATCGCCGGATAAAATTTCAGCTCAATTTGCGATCCCGTCAAACCGAGCCGCCGTGACAAACTTTCTGAATGATTTTACCGATTTTTACAGTCAGCAAGGGCTCAAACCGGTCATCTGATGGTTTCAGTCGGGATCAACGAACTCATGAATGTGTTGGATGACGCAGTGCGGACCTAGTGTGAATTCGCTGCGGTTGCGCCAATGTCGGCTCTTCACACTGCTGCTTTGTCGTGGGCCTACCAGACGGTGAAAGTCTTCCGGCGCCAAATCTACAAGAAGTGTAAAATCTCTTCGCAAGCAGAGTTATTCAACTTGTTCGTTCCGCTATTGATCGAGAGTTGATTACTAGACCTGTCACGTTTTGGTACACGGCCGGGTCTCCACAGAGCGCGCGGGATATTGCAAGCTGTTGCTTTTGCCCACCAGAGAGTGTCCCTGCGAGTTGACCTCGTCTGTCATGCAAAATCGGGAAACGTTCATAGACAAAAACAGGAATCTGCCCCAGTCCATCATCGCGAGCACGCAACGCGACTGGTCCCCTGGGGAAGAAGAGAACTAGCGCAATGAAGAAGCTGCCGATCGCAATGGGCCACGCGGACGCGTTGATTGAGCTGATCTCTTGCTGGAGCCACCACACAACGAACGTACCGAGAACCGTGATTTGATGCACAGCATCACGCTTGAAATCTTCACTGAAATTTGGCTTCCCCATAACGGCCTCCTTGCCTCAAAGTTAGGGAAGAAAGCGTCTACAATACTAGGGGCTATTCAACATCACCTCGAAAAATTTTGTGACAGAACCCATGCCACGTCAGACAATCGATGCTGTCATCTCTGAAAGTCGCATTCGCGAGTATCTATCTTGGGCGTGTTCCCGAAGGTGTTCCAACACCGGTTTGCGTTCGGATGGGGCTCCTTTGTGTTCGATGAACTGATCATAAAACATTTCAAACATCAACGCGTCCCGCGGTTGAGAAAAATGATGTGCGTATTCTAGATGCTTAGGGAAGTGGTCTGGCAGTACCTCGCTACACAGCTGGTCGAACCTACGGATCGACTGGGTTCCGGCAGACGGGGCTCCCAGTTTGGCGCGGATTACAGTGTCTAGAAGTTGAGGGCCCAAAATCTTCAGAAACGCATGTTTGAGAACCCGTTTTCCCAAACCCAGGTCGTAGCGTACGAGATGATCAAGAGGTAACGTAGAAGCCTCGGCGAAAAATTCATCATCCAGATAGGGTACTCGATATTCGACTCCGCAAGCCATCCCGCATTTATCAACCGGCAATAGGTGGCGTTCCTGCAGCTGGTCCCGTAGGTTCAGATCAAAGATGCCTTCAAGGTAGTCCTCGACCGGTTGCGTCTGTGTTTGGCGGCGGATAGTTGTCAGGGCTTCGATCGAAACCGGTAGGTTCAACTGACGCGCCCTTTCGAGCCGTTCGTTATACCCTACTAAACGATTGCGTCGGTCAACGTATTCGCGGTATCCTCCAAAAACTTCGTCCGCTCCTTCGCCATGCAAACAGGCTTTGACGCTGCTTGATACTAGCCGTGACAGCATTAGCACAGGCAGAATAAATAAACTGGAGGGACGCTCCTCCGTCGCAACGACCTCGGAAACAGTAGCCAAATAGGTATCAAAATCAATAATCTGCTCGCGATGCTTCGTCCCAAGATGTCGCGCAACCTCTCGAGCTTGTATAAAATCCGGATTTTTTGCGCTGTCTGCTACCGCAAATGTTCTCAACTGGCCGCCCAAATGATGCCGAGCAAGACCCGCCAGCAGGGATGAATCTACGCCCCCGGACAGCGCTAATCCGATTTCAGTATCGGCAGCCATATGCGTCTTTACCGCATCTTCAAGCCTGCTGATCAGGACGTCGACAGACTTTGCGAAAGTTTGCTCTCGCCGCTCAGCGAACCGGACAAAATATGGTTTTGCTTCATCCATAGTCAATGCACCCATGACGTTGATCTTCTGGAAATGACCTTCGGGAAATAGCGAGATACCCTTGAAGAACGTCCGGTGTCCGGCCACCATTCGTAAAAGAAATTGATCTGCCATTGCAGTTTCGTCAAGTTCAGGCTCGATCAGTCCAGATAGCAGGATCGCTTTAATTTCAGAAGCAAAAATAAAACCGTTAGGCGTGCGTGCAACATATAGCGGCTTTATGCCCAATCGGTCTCTCGCAAGAACAATCGCATCAGTATCGCAAATGGCGAGCGCGAACATACCCTTAAGCTGCTTAAAACAACTGACACCGTCCCGCTTGTACAGTTGTAGAACAACTTCCGTATCTGTTTTGGTCTGAAACACGTAGCCTTCACGTTCCAAGTTAAGGCGTAATTCTTTGTAGTTGTAAATCTCACCGTTGAAGACGATGCACGGGCCGTCCTTAAGGATTACGGGAGCATCGCCCCCGACGATAGACAGGCGGGTCATTGCTAGATTGACTTTGTCGTCTTCAAATATGTCTGACGCATCCGGCCCGCGATGTCCAATCGCATCGCACATCATTCGGATCGACATCCGATTGGTCGGGCCAACGATACCAGCTATTCCGCACATTGCGGTCCAAGCTCAGGCCATCTGACTAATATGGTCGAAGACGTAATAACTTCTACCTTAGACAGGCAGTACAACCTTTTCGGCTGACAAGGAAGGAGACCAACTTGGTCAGCAATGATGTTCATATTTGTGCCTCCAGCCCTCACTGCCATCAACATTTTCTGCTAGCCATCGTAAGTGTCCATTAAGTTATCGATATTTTCAAAAAACGAATTCACATGTTCAACGCCCCAAAAAAGAAAGATAAGGCCCGCCATTAACTGTAAACTCATCAATAGGTTTTCTCTATGGATCCGGCCATTAGTAGAAAGCTTCTTACTTCCGTAAAACGGCTTGCTTATGCAGCTATCTCATCAAAGAAATCGGCTGGCTTTGCAGGATGTTATTATCGTAATTTTGTATTAGTGTAAATTTATTTTCAAGGTACACTAAACGTTTTCATTGAGCGTTTGATCAAACAATGCAGTTAAACCTCGTCATGTCGCCGTTTAAAACTTGGCCATGCCATTCAAATTTGTGACCTTCTTCAAAAGCCAGTATTCTATCAGAAGGCGATTTCTCGCCACCCGAAGGTACGTTATGAAATCACCTTGATTGCCCGACAGAAGAGCTATAACTCAATATTTATACACATGGTTTAATGGCTTTGGACCAAAGTGGAATCAGTATGGGATTTCAATCCGATCACCCTGTCTATTACGCTATCCGGCGGGACTATGAGACTGGGCGTTTGGCTCCCGAAAGTACCCTAAATATCGGGGCTCTGGCCAAACAGTATATCTATAGTTCGGTTCCAGTTCGGGAGGCACTGATCCGCCTGACCGCAGAAGATATTGCGGAGCTTGTTCCAGGTCGTGGCTTTCAGATTCGAAAGATCGGATGCAAAGAGGTCGAAAACCACTATCGAATTTTCCGCCTACTTTTTCTGGATTCCATTGAAAACTTGCAGTCAATGCCCCAAACGTACATTAGACAGAGAATTGAACAGTACAAATCTCGCCTAATTGTACCAGATGTTTCCAAAAAATCTTGCCCGGATTATAAGGAGGATCGTTTAGTGGTCTTGGGAAAGTTTATAATGAATACAACGGCGTACGCGATATATGAGAGATCACTTTTAATCACGAGGCCTTTGCGCTGGAGTTGCTACGACAATCCGAACTTAGAACCCGACATCCTAAAACATCTGTCGACATTTCTAGAGCATCTCGAAGCCAGTGCATTTGACGACGCCCGAGCCTCGGTCGTAGCTTATTTCCAAGAAAGGCAGAATTGCCTACCCGCAATTTATGAAAAATACAGGTGCCAATTTTTCTAAATGAAAAGATTCGTTTGTTCAACTTGGCCGTTATGTCATCGGAAGCGCCCGTTGCCAGATGAGTCCCTATTATCGGATCATATACTCACTATATATTATTAAAATATATGCAATATTTTTGTTAGTTTGTAGTTTGCGCGGTAGTGTAGATGCGTGAATTGCGGTCTCGGCCCAATTCGACGAAGTGGGGTGCGCGGCCTGCTCTGGCTGCGGGAACGCCACCTGCACAGTTCACTAGCGCAATTCTAAATCGGAGGAAATCTTCCATGACCGAAGCTACAATCCAGACATCAACACCCTCAGCAAAGAGGGATCATACCACATCTCCACCTGATCCTGTGATCGAACCGGACTTTGTGTCAGATCAATTATCAACCCCACTTGGAGCCCCAGAAAGCCCAGCTAAACGTGAAGTCGCAGGTTTTGCCAAATCAGAGTCATACATCGCCGATGCCTTGGAGCGTACTGCACGAGCTGAAGCCTTTGATATGAGCGATATCCTTGCTCGTTATCAACGCGAGCAAGGCTTTTCCAGAGCCGTCGTCGCCGATCATCATCGTGAGCTGAACCGTTTTCTCTCTGTCTGCGCGACCGGCATCAATGCCGGAAAATTCTACGGGATGATGGGTGCTATTGACGAGCTCTGGCACACTTTCGTGATATTCACTCGAGAGTATGCACGCTTCTGCGACGATGTCGCGGGACGCTTCCTGCACCATGTGCCTGAGGTAGAGGGACGTGGTAGGTTGTCGGATGCGACACTTGATCAGTACCTCGCCTTCCTTGATGACTATGAGAGGATTTATGGAGAACCCGCTCCCTCGGCCTATTGGCCACGCCCTGTAATCTCGGCCCAATCCGACGAAGTGGGGTGCGCGGCCTGCTCTGGCTGCGGGAACGCCACCTGCACAGTTCACTAGCGCAATTCTAAATCGGAGGAAATCTTCCATGACCGAAGCTACAATCCAGACATCAACACCCTCAGCAAAGAGGGATCATACCACATCTCCACCTGATCCTGTGATCGAACCGGACTTTGTGTCAGATCAATTATCAACCCCACTTGGAGCCCCAGAAAGCCCAGCTAAACGTGAAGTCGCAGGTTTTGCCAAATCAGAGTCATACATCGCCGATGCCTTGGAGCGTACTGCACGAGCTGAAGCCTTTGATATGAGCGATATCCTTGCTCGTTATCAACGCGAGCAAGGCTTTTCCAGAGCCGTCGTCGCCGATCATCATCGTGAGCTGAACCGTTTTCTCTCTGTCTGCGCGACCGGCATCAATGCCGGAAAATTCTACGGGATGATGGGTGCTATTGACGAGCTCTGGCACACTTTCGTGATATTCACTCGAGAGTATGCACGCTTCTGCGACGATGTCGCGGGACGCTTCCTGCACCATGTGCCTGAGGTAGAGGGACGTGGTAGGTTGTCGGATGCGACACTTGATCAGTACCTCGCCTTCCTTGATGACTATGAGAGGATTTATGGAGAACCCGCTCCCTCGGCCTATTGGCCACGCCCTGTAATCTCGGCCCAAGATGCTACGACAGAATGCTCGGGTTGCAATAGTTGTACTGGAATGAGCTGCACGGTTCATTAGCCCGATACGCCCGGCGGGGATTGTTACCCCGTCGTGCATTTTTTTGTCGAAAGGTCCCCGAATGAATGTTCTGATGTTTGGAAAGGTGCCGCCGATCCAAGGCGGCGTGTCAAAAGCCACATGGCAGGCCGCTATTGATCTTGCCGAAGTCGGTCACAACGTAGATGTGGTCTCGAACGCTGAGGCTATGCCGCCCGGATTTCGTCAGATGATGGGAAAGGTGGACCGGGCGCGTATGAGCGAGCACCCGAGCCTGCGATGCCATATGACCCAAAAGGTTGAATCCTTTAGTTACATCCCGTGGAGCGAGCCCTTCGTTAGCCAGCTTCTTGGTGTGGGCTTGCGCGTCAGTTCGGAGCGAGCTCCAGATGTTATTATCGGTTGGTACTTTGAGCCCTACGGTCTTGTGGCTAGCATTCTAGGTGAACGTTTGGACAAGCCGGTGATATTGCGCCATGCTGGCAGCGACATTGGCCGGCTGGCCCTGCATAAGGATCTAGGGGAAGCCTATCGTCATATGCTGGCGAAGGCGAAATGTGTCCTCACTAATTCACTCAAATCCGACGCGGCAGAACTCTTGAAAGAGGCAGGCGCGCAAGAAACCGGCTTATGTCCCACTCGCGGACGGCAGTTGACGCCAGAGTTTTTTATGCAGAACCGCTTGGATCTCGGTGCGGCTGTAAAGGAGGCCGAGGACGTTTTTGACAACTATGGTCTTTCACAAGAACTACGCGAGATGCTTCGAGATTGGAACACCGCAGCGCTTGACAATAATGACCCGATACTTGGCACCTATGGCAAGATTGGTGAGGTGAAGGGGACCTATCAGCTAATCGATGCATTAGATATTTTGGCTAAAGAAGATGTTCCTTTCCGCTACAACGCTATATGGAGCGCTACACCGGATCGCTTTGCACATGCTCTACGTTATCTACTGGCACGCAAAAGGCTAAAGGGCCGCGTCTTGATCCTGCCGCCGGTTCCACCCTGGAGCATTCCTGCCTTCATCCGCAGCTGTGATGTGGTTGCCTTTCTCGAAAACCGTTTTCCGATTGAGATTCATGGGCCACAGGTGCCGCGTGAGGTGCTGGCCTGCGGACGGCCGCTGATTCTGAGTGGAGAAATCTTTGATAAGGTGTTTTTCCGCGATCAATTGGTGTCCGGTGCAAACGTCGCGATTGTTCCAGATCCTGAAGATCGACAGATGCTTGCAGGTGTCGTACGGATGGTTCTTACGGATGAAAGTCTGCGAAAAAGCCTTGGGCATCACGCGGCCACGCTGTCGCGAGTCGTAGAGGCCAGCGCACAGACTCGTGATACGATCGTCGATGTACTGGAGGAAATGATAGTTTGAACACCAAAGACCCGGGGGGAGTGGCTCGGAATCCAGCTGCCGCACCTTCATCTTCCTCTCAGCCGAATGCCACATACCCTTATCGGCACGGCGTTTTTGCGCTGCGGGAAGTGTTTTTGCGTGGTGTACCGGCCACGACCAGATTGCGTTTCGCTACGACCGTCCTGATGACGCTTTTTGTCTCGATTTGTGCCGCTTTGTCGCCGATCGCCTTTTCCAGAGCTATCGATGCTCTAAATGGCAAAGCCTCGGGGGATGCAATTTTCCTGCTCTTCGCGACCGTTGCAGCTTGGGGTTCGGCAAAGCTGCTAATCGAAGCACGTTGGCTCGTCTACCAGCCTGCCGAGAATCGATTTCTTGCCGCAGTTCGCGAGCACTACCTCAGTCATATTCTGGCACTGTCAGCGCAGTTTCACGCTGACCGTTCAATTGGCAAGCTCGAGACGATCGTGGGGCAGGGGATAAGTGGGCTACGCAGCCTACTGAGCGCATTATTTACCCAATTCGCCCCTGTAGCCTTCGAGATTATCGTGGTTTTGGTCGCATTTTCGACGGTGCTCTCCTTTGAATTAGCGTTCATAGTATGTGTGACAATCGGGCTATACATCGTCCTTCTGATTTTCGGAGCCGAGCGGCTTAGCATTCGCTTCAGTGCAGCGCTGGACAGTAGTATCTCTGCGCAGGGTCGAGCAGGAGATGCCATCCTGAACGCTGAAGGGATCAAGGCGATGGCGTTAGAAACTATGATCGCAGCGCGATACGGTAGTGCCATTGCAACCATGTACAGCCATTACTTAGTTTTCTACTATGCAAGGGGAGTATTTGGTATCGCTCTTGGGACTGTTTTGATCACGGGTTTCGGTATTACACTCTCGGTGGCTTTTTTTGGCGTGTTAGCCGGCACACTGTCCATCGGTCAGCTGGTTTTAGTTAATGCTCTGCTCTTGCAACTGTTTCGCTCAATCGAAGGATTCAGCTTTTCGTATCGCGATTCCCGTCAGGCAATTTCGTCGGTTTCACGTTTTGTTGAACTTTTATCAGAGCCGCGTGAGGAGGATGTCGGTAAGGTCGGATTGTCGGATATCATCAGTCGAATCGATATTCGTAATGTCAGCTTCCAGTATCCGGACGGGCGGACGGGTCTGATGCCAATCTCGCTGAGCTTGGAGAAGGGGCGCATTGTTGCACTTCTTGGTCCCTCGGGGAGCGGCAAGTCGACTCTGGTACGATTATTGCTAAAACTCTATCCGATCTCGAAGGGTGAAATTTGGGTTGGGGGCGTCGAGTTGCGAGACGTAGCAGCTAACGATTTACGCCGACACTGTGCGATCGTGCCGCAGGATCCAATTCTTTTTCGAGACACACTGGCCTTTAACATCACACTATCGGAGGATTTCGATCCCGCGCATCTTTCGGAAGCGATAAGGAAGGCGCAATTGAGCGATCTGCTTGGGCGACTTCCAGAAGGTCCATTGACCGAAATCGGAGAACGTGGCGTGAAGGTTTCTGGCGGAGAACGGCAGCGGATTGGTCTTGCGCGTATTTTCTACCGCCAGCCACAAGTCCTTTTGCTTGATGAAGTAACCTCGGCTCTGGATGGAACGACCCGCGACGATGTTCTTGAAATCATAAAGGCTGTTTCGCAAGGGTGCATCACGCTGTTGATCACTCATGATCCAGACGTTGCCGCAATCGCAGATGAAGTCGTGATACTTGACGTTATCGAAGAAATGTGACTGCGGTTCTACCGGTTTTCCGGAAGACCGCTTTGCATGGCTAAACCAGCACTTGGGGCGGTTCTGTCGCAAAGATTTAGCTGTCTGACGTCAGCGCCTATGGGTCCAAATAGTTAAATTTGCTAAGAGAGTTTTGAATGCCTGATACCTATGAGCTAGTAATTTGCGACATATCTGGCGCGCATAAACCGGTCGCGATTTTCAGGTCAGAACGTCCTTTCATGCCGCTGCAAGTTGGCGAACGGTTCGATGACCACGGCTGGGACCGCCTTGAGGGCGTCGGTAAAGTCGGTTCCGGAACTGATCCAGTCCGGTACCTCGTCTTCGCGACTAAGCATCTGGTGTATGAGGAGGATGATGAACTGGTTTACCGTTTGTGTGTGGATCTCCAACCGTTCAGCGGACCACGCTCACCAGCATGGGGTCGTGAGTCGCCAGTCGGCTAGAAGCTTTTCGTTCAGCAATCCTCAATGTAAGTCCCGGTAATTATGCTTCTGTGATTAAATGGTTGACCACCTACGTTGATCGTCGCTGTCAGGGTCAGCACAACCTTTTCTGTTTCAAACACATACCCAATATGACCATTTGAGCTCATGCCATGCTGCATGGCGCAAACAAAGTCGGCGTCATATTTTCTGAATGTTGAAAGGACGTTTGAGAGCGTACAGTCTTCCCCAGGTAGTACAGAATCTTCGATGCTTGCGATAATTTGATCAGACGACGTCAGCGCAGAGCACTCGCGCCCAACATAGCCATCCTCTGACCCCCCCCATCATTTCCATAAAGGGTGACTGTTCTGAGACCCGCTCTTCCCAAAATCCTGGAACGAGGGCGTCCTGCTTCGGTTTGTATTTGATCATTCCTGCAACCACGGCAATACTTCCGTCCAGATTGACCAACCAGCGCACCAACATCTCGGGTTCGCTCGCTGTCTCAGCCTCTTTGATGATCTTGCCGTGTTCGCTGACCACGCAGATTGCAGTCTTCGATAGCGACACATCCAATCCAATAAAGAGTCTCATTCCGTAATCCTCCATGCGGTTTCAATACGGGAATAGCGCCAGTGCAGCGCAGGTCTGACAAGTAGCAATGGTAGAGCGTGGCGCAGGCCCCGTTACAGCATCTCATAACCAATAGATGACGGTTGCGGCGAGTGCTATTGCGGATAGGAAGACCTTGGGACATCTGTCATAGCGGGTTGCGACCCGTCGCCAATCTTTCAGTCTGCCGAACATGATCTCAATGCGATTGCGGCGTTTGTATCTGCGTTTATCGTATCGCACAGTTTTGGAGCGTGACTTTCGACCCGGGATGCATGGCCGTATGCCCTTGTCTTGCAGGGCTTCTCTGAACCAGTCAGCATCATAGCCGCGATCTCCGAGCAGCCAATCAACGTTCGGTAAGCTGCTCAACATTGCCCGTGCGCCGATGTAGTCACTGACCTGCCCGGCGGTGACGAAGAGGTTGAGGGGGCGTCCTTGGCTGTCACAGACGGCATGAAGTTTGGTGTTCATACCGCCCTTGGTCCGACCGATCAGGCGTCCACGCCCCCCTTTTTCACGCCCATACTGGTCGCAGTGCGGTGTGCCTTCAAATAGGTGGCGTCAATCATGATGGTCTTTTCCTCGCCATGCTCGGCGGCCAGACCGATCATGATCTGGGCAAAGATCCCCTTGTCGCTCCACCGCTTCCAGCGGTTGTACAGCGTCTTGTGCGGACCATACTCCTTGGGCGCATCCCGCCAGCGTAAGCCATTGCGATTGATGAAGATAATACCACTGAGCACACGCCGATCATCCACACGGGGCTTGCCATGGGACTTGGGAAAGTAGGGGGACAGACGCGCCATCTGCGCGTCATTCAGCCAGTATAGGTCGCTCATATCACCGCTCGATTTTCGATCCGTGAATCACGCCGCACTAAGAAAATCAATGGGTCCTGACCCTAGATCCAACACCCTGAATATTCAGTATTATCTGATAGGGGTATATCGTAAACTTCTCCGTCCAGCGTATTGCCAGAGGCCTGCCCAAATACCCGCAGGAAGCGGTAAGGCCAGCAGTAGCCACGGCTCCCAATAATGCGATTATTTGTAACAGTGATATTGCTGAAATCACGGATCGCGATGTGACCGTTATACATCAAATTGTCGCGGATCACCAAGTCGGCTCCATAATACATATAGAACCCACAACCGTTACAAACGTTTTCGTAAATATATGTTGTGGCCGGATTTACCTTTGCAGAATCGTTTGAATACATAATGATTCCATTCCAGTTATTCACTGAAACAGACGTCATCGTGATATCATTGTAGCGCACAGTCATATCACCGGCCTTCCAATACACCAGAGGGCCGTCAATATAGCTGCTGCCAGCACCTTGTTCGAGAACGTTATTCTCGATCAGGACATTTTCACCATCAGTATTTACGATGTCCCCGCCACGATTATGGTGGAAATAGTTGTTGCGGATAATGGCGTCTCGGTTCAATCGGCTACCGCCTTCAAAATCAATTCCGAACTGAGGGGACGTTCCCTCGATATGATGTATTTCGTTGTTCTCAATCAAAAGGTTCGTCGCACCAACGACGGAAATGCCTTGGCGGCGATTATATCCGATATCATTATTGATGATGTGGACATTGTTGACGGTCGGGCGACCATCCCCACCCCCCACTAGCAGAACGCCATCGCCAGTCGCATTGCGCATGATCATGCTGTGAATCGTTACATTATCCGTGTCGTACCATGGGCAAATCAAATGCCCTTCGTCATGGGCAGTGGCGCCGTCACTACGCGTGGCAAAGACGTGTTCGTTCTTGTCTCCCAGCAGTGTCCCACCAGAGACGACGACATTATCTTTGTTCCAGATCTCTATGAGACAGTAGTTCCATTTATCGTTGGCAACCATTTCCATCGTCGCATTTTCATCGAACAAATACGCAGTGTTGCCATGCAAAGATAAGCCTGCATAGTAGATGTCATTGCCGTATTCACCGATGAGGTAGTGCCCGGCCGGAATTCTAACTATACCAAATCCATTTTCTGACGCCCAATCAAAAGCAGCCTGCATGTTCTGAGTTGTCTTCACGGCGTCACTTCGATCGGATGGAATATCCCATTCGTCTAGATCGAGCGTATAGCTCGTGCTCGGGATGGCGTCGTATGGAATTTCGGTGATCGGAACGCCTGGATCACCCAAGGGGACAGTCTGAGTACAGACGTTCGATTGCTGCGTGATCTCTGCGGCGTTCGTTCCTGCATCAATCACGACACATTCATTTAGATCCACAACTGTAATTCGGTTGTCCTGAACAAGGATATTCGTGTTTGTTTGCTGAAAATGGAAACCATCATCATTCGCGGCATTGACGGTATTGCCGGTAAAGTCAGAGTCGTTCACGTTAATCACCTGAACCCCATCGTCCAGAATGTTGCTATCAAACTCTAGCCCATCAATCTCGTCGAAAACGGTCACGCCTTCAGAGCGTAATACGTTTGCACTCAGCACAAGTTCATTATCAGAGGCACCGACATTCACTTCTGACATATACATCGGATTGGCGGTGACTGACGCGGTGTTACCCTCAACATCAACGCCGCTGAGGATCGTGTCGGCTGCAACAATCCCGCGAGAGCCACCCTGTGTGCTGATGACGACGTTGCCAATCACGGACGCATTATACAGTGCTTCCAGTACAATTCCGTCATCGGCATCGTTGACCCGGTTACTTGAAACCTCAGCGTTATGGCCTGTAACCCGCATACCGGTGCTGAACCCAGTAATTGTATTGTCCAAGACTTTGTTATTGACGACAGTCGCATCATCAAATTCAGCCTGACCAATCTGGATACCAACGGGCCCATCACCGATAATACGATTTTCTGTAATCTCGATCTCGCTGGCGTCACCATAGCGGATCATGCTTTCAACGTTGTTGTCATTAATCGTGACATCGTCACCGCTGGTGACGGCAAAGCTGCCGCCTCTGCTGCCCCTTTCAACGTTGCGCAAAATATCCAGTCGCTCTGTCTTTTCGAGATATGTGATGTTACCGCTGCTATCGACGTCTCTTGCCGCGTTTACCTCGACCGCATAGCCGCCGCCGACACCTGCCGTGCTTCCCGATCCGCCGGAACTCGCGTTTTCAAAAACATTCTCGCGAATACTTGCGATATAAACGCCTGTGACTGAGATATGATTACGTCGGTTACCATCAAAACTATTCTCTGCAATAGTTACAAAGCCGCTGCCACGATGGTCTTCATCGTCGATATAGTTGATGTCCTGAACTTTGATGGCATCGCCCGTGGCGTCTTGAAAATTCGCCTCCCAGATATTCACACCGCGACCACCGTAGATAAGAACCAGATAGCCCCATTCATGTGTCGACCCGCCTGTATAGTTGTGGGTGTAGCGGTCCCCATGGAGATTGCCGCCAGTCAACCAGATGGAATTTGTAGCGTTCCCTGCAATTAATGCATAGGTCGTGTGACTGTTGGGTTGCACTCGCAGGTGCGTATTGTCCGTCATCTTCAGCTCAAAACCGGAGGGGATGTTGATAGCCTCGACTTGTGGTTCGAAATTCAAGTCATCCGGCACGGGAGTCACGTTGAAATAGGCATCCATCTGATTCATACGCAGCTTGGTCGCCCCCATGCTGCGAACCTGGGTGATTGTCACCTCGAGGATATCACGGTTATCAAGGGCTTGCGCATCACTGACCGTGCCTTCGCGCAGATCCCACCGGCTGGGATAAAAGTCGAATGTATCGCTGGCCAAGTCGACGTCACCGGTAATTGTCAGACTCGCGTTCATCAGACGCCCGTCGATAGTGCCCCCATCAAAGTTCAGACTGCCATTGATGATATCGCCCGTCGCAAATTCCAGATCGACATTCGGTGGAAGCTCGTAAGAACCACCCGCCAGATCCAGTATACAATCAAAGCTAGGCGATCCACCGGCGCTGATATCTTCGATCGCAAAGTCACATGGTGCAGTTGCTGTGTTCTCCGGTGCTGTCGGTTGCTCCTCCTCGTTTGGCGTGTCACCGCCGCCTCCAGCAGATGCATCGCTAGAGCCATCGCTTTTGCATGCGCTTAGCAACAACAGTGCTGCGCAGGCCGTCAATACCATCGATCTCATCGTGTTCGCTCCGTCTTCATCTGTGCGAGGCTTGTTTTTGTGGTTCATGACTTACTGCACCGCCTGTAAGGAGCGACCATTGTCGAGGTCATATACGGCTTGGGAACTGAAACGCAGACCGGCGGACAAATCCAAAAGATGGGACAGCAGAGCGCCTTCTAACCCCTGGTGCGAGAGCAAGACACCATTACTATCATACTGAACGCTAGCCACTTCATTGCCGCTGGTCGGATCGATTACCAAAAGGTTCTGTCCCGCATTGTCAAAGAGCATCTCATGCGCGCTCCCTGTCCCCGCGATTGGCCCTTTCGCGTATGTCTCAAATGACAGAGGTGTGCCCGTTGCATCATGGATCCAGCGTTGCGACAGCTTGGGTGCGGTCTCGCTGTCAAAGGTGAGTGCAACACAGCCGCCGGGACAGGTTAGGTCTGGTATATAGGAGGTCTCCGTCCCAACTTCGGTCCGCGCGATCAGGTGTCCCAACGCGTCATAGGCGTAGCCGATTGATTGGTCAGGTGACGCATAGCCCACCAACCGGTTCTGCACATCGTAGCTATAGCTTTCAGCGAAATCGTCGTCTTTGCGGCTGCGCGACACCATGTTGCCACGCGCGTCGTAGGCATAACTATATTTGTCATCCGACATCAGTTGGCCAGCTGCGTCATAGACATATGCCGTACTATCATGCGAAGCAATCAAGGCACCGCTACCATCGTAGGCGTAATCCTGCACGGGAATGGCCTGCGCCCCTTGTGTCACCTGAATGATCGCGCCCTGCGCGTCACGCATGAAATGCTTTGATAAATCAGGATTCACGGCGTCAGAAATCGCGCTGATTGCACCGTATTGATCGAATGCAAAGGTCCAATCGGCCAGAACAACACCTGACTGGCTATGCATCATTCGATCTAATTGATTAGCATCATAGGTCAGCGCGGCACTGCGCTCGGTGCTCGCCATCAACGCGACCGGACGTCCCGCATCGTCAAAGGTCCAGTTATAGGTCGTTCCCCAGGGTGCGATCTGCCGCACCATCTGATCAGCAGCGTTATAGCTGTGCTGGGTCACCCCACCCATACTATCGGTATTGGTCGCGATCCGTCCCAAAGCGTCACGATCATAAGTCAGCGTTGCCGCTGGCTGCGGTCCGACAAACCCGTCTGTTGTCACCGACTGCAAGAGGTTCAGCGCATCATAGGTCATGGACAGTTTACTGTCTTTATCAGCCGCTGATGTTAGGTTGTTCATCAGATCATAAGTATAGCGGATCTGATTATCGTCCGTCGCTACTGCAACCGGTCTGCCCCGCGCATCGTGTCTTGTCGTCTGCACCGTGCCATCAGCCGCTATCTGTTTGACAACGCGTCCAGCTCCATCAAGCGACCAGGACGTCTGCCGACCTAATGCATCGGTTCGTGCGATTTGGCGATCTAACACGTCAAATACAACCTGTTCGCGGATCGCACCGTTAACCCTTACACGCACTACATTGTCACGCAGATCATATTCATACGTCGTCCGCTGGCCGCGTCCGTTGGTTTCGCCAATAAGACGCCCGGCGGCATCATAGTCGAAGGTCGTCATGGCACCGCGCGCAGAAGCCTTGGACAATGCCAAACCGCGAGGGTCATAAACAAGAGCCGCCGTGCCATCCGATAAGATCCGGCCAAGACCGTCATAGGACCAATCCCTTGTCACGCCGTCCAATCTTGTTTTGGAGACCGGCAGACCTGACGGTGAATAGGAAATGCTGCGGCTGGCAACTATCTGACCGTCAGCACCCGCTATGATTTCCTGCCCCAAACGGTTTTGGCCATCAAACAATTGCGTGGTAAGGCGAGAAACGTCTTTACCAACCGCCTCCCGCGTGCCGATGGGATTTCCGGCACCATCACGGGTGATCTCGGTTACGGAACCGGCAGCGTTTGTGATCCGTACTGTATTGAGTGCGTCGTCATGGTCATAAGCCGTGGTGTTGCCGTTAGCATCGACCTCTTCGGCGATCAGCCCCTGCGGCGTGCGGCTGTAGACAGCGATATCACCCAGCCCATCACTGACCCGCATGAGGTGACCCGCGTCATCATATTCATATACAGTCTGCAATCCGTCCCAGTCCGAGTGGCTAACCAAATAGCCCTTCTCGTCGTAGCGCCAGCTGCGACTGCGCTGCGCATCGGTACGATGGGCTTGCGTCTCGTTCACGAAACGGCCCGATCCATCGTATTCAAAGACATCGACACGCGCCCCGCCTGCGATGACGGAGGATGGGCTCGTAACGCTAATGGCCAGATTGTCCGCGTCGCGCGTCGTAGTCGTTTGACGGCCCGTTGAATCTTCGACAAGAACGACAGATCCAAATGCGTTCAAAGACACGTGAGACATATGACCCGCCTGATCTGTCAATACTGATCGGTAATCGCCAGCGTCCAAAAAGGGGAGAATGCCTGTGCCGGACAACCCATCAGTTGCCGCCGCTGCGACCTTCGTGGTTGATCCATCCGCGAAACGGGTCTGCCCCAGCCGCCCAAATTCATCATAACGGTAGCGGGTAGTATACCCATCAGCATTTGTGGCTGCGATCATGTGACCGTCAGTATCGTACTGGTAGGTAACACGCGCATCTGTCGGATCAACGATTTCGGTCAAGGTGCCAGTCGCACCGTTGTGGCTTAGCTGCGTTTGACGACCGTCGGGTGTTGTAATCGTCGAGATGTGATCTCCGGCATAGGCGAATGTCGTCTCGCGCCCAGCTGTGTCGGCAAGGCTAATCAGTTGATCATTGGCATCATATGAAAACCGGCGCAGCTGACCGGTAGCAGTGACCTGAGTCGTTACACGACCATTGTTGTCAAAGTTGGTCGTTGTGCCATCATTAGCGACACGCGACCAGCTGCCATCGGCCAGACGGGTCAGCCGCGAAAACTCCCCCGCGCCAGCGTCAAACAAGCCCAGACCTTGCGTAGACGAAAAGCGGATGCGAACCGCGCCGTCAGACACGCTGATCAAATCAACGCTGCCATCACCGTCAATATCCGCCAGATCAAGGGCACTGTAAGGATACGCAGACGCATCACTATGAAACATATTCAGCGTCCCGTCGCCACGTCCGATATAGTGGAACTGGCCGCCATCAATGCCCAGATCGATACCGCTTGGCAGTGTATTATCGCGACCAAAAACAACATCCGTTTTGCCATCATCATTGATGTCTGCGACCAAAAGATCGAATGGTGCTGTCCCGGTGCTCAGGCTATTGGCGAGCGGACTACCGTCTTTATCAAGATATCCGTAACCGCCAATGGCCTGCATTGCCTTTGGGTTGACGCTGGTATCGGACAACTGCGTGTCACTGTTATCTGTCAGCACCTCAAAATCGCGTCCGCCGTTGTTTGACACCACGCGCGCGCTGCCATCGCTAAGCAACACCGCTACATCAATGGTCCCGTTCCCATCGAAATCACCACTGTCGATGCCGATCGCCCCGGCGACGGGAACTGTGATCGGTGCATCCTCAAAACTCGTGATTGCTTGCTTTGGCGCAAAGGTCGCGATGCGGTCATCCTCTATGATGGCGACATCGCCAGTTGCAGTCTGGTAAAGCCGTGGCATGCCAGTCATGGACCAACCACGACCAAAGGGACTGTCCATATCGTTATGAACCAAAACGGCCCCGTCATATTGAGCAGACACGGATGAACAAGCATAGTTTGCTTGAGTGGTGAATATGTACGGATGACGGCCACTGGCCATCCCCGACATATCCACCGACATGGCTTGGCGGAGAGACACCGCCTCACCAATTTGTTTTGGCTTTTGGCCGTTGCGCCCGGTCCGTGGGTTCCACTGGGTCCCACCGTCGATCTGCACCCCGCCCAGGTCAAGAAATGTATCAAGGCTGAGAGGCAGAGCAGCCATGTCCGATATAGTCACATCACCCGAGATGATTGATACCGGATTGGCGCCACTTGCAAGGTACCGCAACCCGAGTTCCTGGACAGTGTTTGAGGACAAGTAAGTTGGCAAAGCATAGTTGTGGAGCAGGTCCCCTGTGGCCGCATCTGGAATCCAATTGCCGTAGGGCATAACCTGCGACTGCACGACGGTCGGGGCTTGAGGAACAAAGCTGAACAGCGTTTCACCGTAAAGGGTTGTGCTCACTCCTGACCCACCCGGCTGCACGACAGCCTCGCCCGCAATCCCGAAGCCGGTACCGTTCATGGCCATTTGATAGACGTGCAGGCGCGCACCCTCCGGCAACCCATCTACATTTGGTGCCGTCACTTCAAAGCCGCTTGAAAAGACAGCGCCAGGGGCCTGCACCCCATAGATGTGGCAGGCATCAACCGTCACCGGGAGTGCGGGGTGATCAAAGTTCTGCGGCAAAACGCCAAGGCAAAGGTCGCCTTCATAGAGTCCGCCGCCAACTGCGCGGATCGTGTTGGCAGGCACCGAAACCTTGAGTCCTGATGCACCCGTGAGAACCGTGTCGCGTCCCGCCACAACGGCCTGGCATCCATCATTCAGGGGTACGAGATAAATCGTCGGTGCTACGTCGATATTCTGGTTCAACACGATCTGAACACTGCGACTTTGCGACATGAAATCCGCGTCGGCGCTGACGTCATCCGCGTTGACGATGATCGTATCGGCCCCGGCCTTCAGGCTGCCAAAAGAAAATGCTCCGGTCGCATCAGTCAACGTTTGCAGGCCCGCATTCTCAAGTCGCACCGGCACATTGGACAAACCGCGATTGATTTCTGACGCATCCACAACACGTCCATGAAGTCCGGTGTCATCCGCGCTACCGGCGACGACGCTCACAGTCATGGCCGTTTCACTGGTGTCGCGCCCGTCTGAAGCACCAATAACTATACCATACTCACCGATCTGACCGACGGCGGGTCGAAACCGCAATGCGCCAGTTTGCGCATCCAAGGTCGTGCCCGTCGGCAAAGGTGATGCGAAGTATGTGATCGTGTCACCATCTGCATCGCTTGCGCCAATGTCCAAGGCAAGCTCTAGCCCCATTTCAACAGTGTAATTCTCCTGGATCGGGTCCAATTGCGGGCTGTTGTTGAGGCCTTCAACCACAAGCCCCATAGATGTTTGGGCGGTCGCCGTGCCATCGGTGACGGTGAGCGCGACTTGATAGGTCCCCAAAGGTTCAGGGGCAAAGGTCATGTCCGCCCCATCCGTGACAGCGCCCATGATCTGTCCATCCGGATCAATGATCTCAAATGCATAGGTCAACGCATCACCATCAGGGTCGGTGCTTCCTGTTCCGGTAAACGTCACGCTTTCGCCAGCAATGCTAAGCGATGGACCGTCGAGAAGCGCCTCTGGTGCCTGATTCAAGACAGTGAAGCTGACGACCTCGGACGCAGATTGCAGATGATCAGAGACAGTCAGTCGCAGCTGATAATCACCCTGCTGGTCGGGCGCAAAGCTGGCCAGCACCTGACCCGCGTCCACAATCTTCGCAACGCTTGTGTCCGGAGCCGCGACAACTGCCCATTCGTAACGCAGGGGATCACCGTCGCGGTCAAACGATGAACGTCCGTCCAGCGCGATGCCATCGCCAACAAAGTGGTCATTGATCGCCGCAATACCCGCTTGCGGAGCAGAGTTTATGACACTTAGGCGGTACACCACCGGTTCTGCCAGCAATGTCCCATCATCGGCGGCAAGCTGAACAAGGTACTCGCCTGGTACATCGGGAGTAATATCCAGAAGCGGCGCGCTCTGGTCTGCGATGGCAATGCTCAATGCGCTCTGATCGGGTTTTGATAGAAGCGACCAGTGAGTATTGACAGCATCGCCATTCGGATCAATCGCTGACGACATGAGGCGAACAGTCTCGCCGGACACAATTGTGTCCATATCGACAGGCGCAGCAGCTGGGGCCAGATTGCCCGCTCCAATGATGGCAGTGTCGGGCAAAGACACCAAGTCTTCACCCGCAACCGTCAACTGCATGGCACGCAAACTTGAAACGGTATTGCTTTCGAGGGTTTGCACAAGCGCCCAATGCTCAACTTCATTACCGAAAGCAGACAAATCGTCGACGAAATCGGTCGGCAGGTCGTATGCGTCAGCATTTGCAAATGGTGTGGAAAGACTTGTCGAGATCAAAACCGTTTGCGGGACGGATGATGTGATACCATCAGACACGCTCAATTGCAGGACATAAACGCCGGTAGCGTCCGGAATGAACGAGGGTCCTGGCGTGTTGGCATTGTTGAGCGCAACATCGGTTGGTGCGTGCAGCACTGACCATTGATACTGCAATGCGTCGCCGTTCAGGTCATAGCTTTGGCTGCCATCCACAGTGATTTCGATCCCGATTTCAGCCAGGGTGACAGGCGCAATTTTTGCAACGGGACGCGCATTGCCCGTCGTGACGAGAAGTTGGTCATACCCCTCGAAACCACCGTCTGTGACGCGGGCAGACACCAGATAGTCACCTGCAATGCTTGCGGTCAAAGACATCCGAGCATCTTCATCCTGTGTCAAAGCAGATGACAGGTCTGGTGCGGTGATCAAGGTGATATCCGCTGACAGCAGATCACCGTCGACATCAGAGCTGCCTAAAGCGTCAAGCGACAGAGCATCGCCGACAGAAATAGTGATCTGGTCGAACCCAAGATCAGCCACCGGTGCGATGGCGCGTCCATTTGGCTGATCAGTATCAATCATGACGCGCAGTGTTTGGGTTCTGGCAAACGCGCCGTTGCTGTCTTGGACGTCAAGACGGAATTCATAGATCCCATCACTTTGCACCGAAACTGCAGTGAGCGGAGCATCGGGCGCATCAATTCTGGCGGTCCCATCGCCCGACACCGGGATCACCGACCATTGGTAGGTCAGCGCGTCGCCCTCGACATCATAACTGGCTGACCCATCCAGCCAGATCCCATCTGCCATATCGGCAGTCGCGCGCGGGGTGATGCGCGCAACAGGAGCCGTGTTCTCTGTGCTGATCTCAACATATGCGGTGGCGACGGATGCCTCTACACCTTCGGCAAACAGCTCCAACTGCGCGACATAACGGCCAGCGACGTCAACGGTAAACGTGGGACGAAGCAAAGATGGATCACTGAAATCTGCGACGCTGATATCGGGCCTTGTGATCCAACTCCATCTGGGTGTGACAATGCCGTTTCGCGTCAGATCGAACCCGTCAGTGGGATCAAGAACCAGAGTTTGACCCACGTCAGCGGCCAATGGGGTCGCGATACTTTCGGCTGAAACCGAATTATCTTGCGCAAAGGCTGATGTGTAAGCTGAGAGTGTAAGAAAACAAGAAAAGCCTAATAAACGAGAAAATACCGATCCCACTTGCATATCTCCAATTCTAGTATGCGTTTAGTTTGCTAGAATTGAAAAATGGCCAAAATGTGGCTTAATATCAGAGGCATAGGTGATGCCTAAGTTTCTTCCAAAATTTAACAGTAAAAGGATATGCAGTCGTTGCCGCGAACGCTACTCCGCCCTCTTTAGTCTCATAGATACTAGACTTTTGTGCTGCAAGTATCAGTGCATAATGATTGTCTAATACCTTTGCCGCAGGGCAATAAAGATGGCGAAAAACCGCGCTTGCCAAATCTGCCTCGCGCCACTGTTTCTCTTTTTGACTTATTGAAATCCAAAAGCACGATATGTTTCTGATTTGGACACAAAACCACGGGTCACCAATGACTCGGCCTCTTCTGTCATCGAAACAAATCCCTCCTCTATCGCGATATCACGTAGGGTGGCACCGCGCGCTCCTTGGGTGATCGCGTCAGACAAATTGGGAGAGATCGTCAACAACTCTGCCACGGCCATACGACCGACATAGCCCGTTCCATCGCATGCATTACATCCTTCGGCGTGGCAGGCCTTGCAATTTGCCCGGACAAGCCGTTGCGACAGCACACCTCGTAGAGTCGCACCAACCAGATAGGGTGCTACACCCAGATCAAGCAGGCGGTCCACCGCGCTGACAGAGTCGTTGGTGTGGATCGTTGACAGAACAAGGCGACCGATCAAGGCTGCCCGAACGGCAACTTCGGCTGTTTCCTCATCCCTTATCTCACCCACCATCACGACATTTGGGTCCTGGCGCAAGATCGCGCGCAGAGCTTTCGCAAATGACATATCAATAGCAGTGTCCACCTGCACCTGATTGGCTCCGTCAAGGGCATATTCGATTGGGTCTTCTACAGTCAGAATTTTACGGTCATCCGAATTGATGCCTTTGAGCGCGGTATAAAGCGTCGTTGTCTTGCCGCTGCCCGTCGGGCCAGCTACCAGAAAAATGCCATTGGGATTTGCCATCATCTTTTCGATCTGGCTCACAAGGTCCGATGGGAATTTCAAAGAAGTCCAATCCAGTTGAACCCGATTGCGGTCCAGCAAACGCAGAACGATGCTTTCACCATATTGGGTCGGAAGCGTTGAAACACGGATATCAATGCTGCGCCCGCGCACCACCACATCTGCCCGGCCATCCTGCGGACGGCGGCGCTCCGAGATATTTAGATTGGCCATAATCTTCAGGCGGGACATTACCGAACTACGGATATCGTCCGGGATCATCCGATCAACCTGCAAAAGACCGTTGATGCGGCACCTGACCCGCGCCCCGTTTTGCTGCGTTTCGATATGAACGTCCGAGGCGCCCAAAGTGACTGCCCTGCCGATGATATCATTGACCAGGTTGATGACTGGACCATCATTGGCCAAAGCCTGCAGCCGCGCCACATCACTGGTAGTGGCTGCGTCAGCCTGCGTCTCCTTTGGGGTGGAAGCCAGATTGAGCGCTGCATTGATTGTACTGGGCGAAGCGATGACCGGATGAACGGCAACCTCCAACAAAAACTCCACAGCCGAGATCAGATCATCCATATCTGTTGTCGCGGTTGCCAATGTGTAGCCGTCGTCCGTTTGCGCAACAGGTATGGTCATAGCCCGCTTCATGAAGTCTGACTTGAGCAGGTCCGATTTGATCAATCCATGGTCAATCATCTCCATTGTCACGTATGGCAGTTCGAGAAACTCCGCGAGGGCATAATAGGTCTTGTCCTCCTCCATCAAGCCAAGTTCGAGAACGACTCGCTCAACACCTGTTGCTGTCTCTTTGGCGGCGAGCGCAACCCGGCGCGCAGTTTGCTCGGTCAGGTGGTTTTGCTGAACCAGAAACGTCAGAAACGTAGCGTCGCAAAAAGGTCGCGGTTTATCTGACATCTCATTTTACCATACATCTGCATCAATTCGATGCTATTCATACTACAGGTTGTATCATAAACTACAAAGAAATTGGCAACAAACGCCCCAATAGGCAACACATGACAAGAAGTCTTCTTTCACGCCCGAGCGATATGCTCCGCGACAGTATTCGGGACGTTTTTCCCGGATGGGTGCGTGTGTTGTTCTGGGCCACTCCTAATGCGCGACTATTGCGTATTGATGGAGACGGAAAAGACGCAATCAATATGCCAGCATCGGCCTTGCTCTCGACAGAGATATCGAAAACACACAACAAAACAGTGGATGCGGTCATCCCAAACGAACAGATTCTACTGCGCAGGATACACATACCGCCCTCTGCGGTGTCCGGGCATGCGTCGATTGCTGAGCTCGATCTTTTGCGCCGTACACCGTTCGCGGCCACCGACGTCTATTGGGCGCTAAACCCCGATCGCGACTCAAAGTCAGCAGAGCTCATCCAATGGGTAGCCAAAAGAACGGAAGTGGAGCGATTTCGCAAAGCGCTACAGCTTCACGGATATCGGGTTCGCAAGATTTTAACGGAGCAAGACGGCGTCCAGGCCGTTCTTTCCGATTTCACTAACGAGATCGCCCCACGAGCCAAGCTTTGGCGGCGTCTAAATACCGTGATCGGATTGGGAATTATTGCTTGCGCGTTCGCCATTTGGCTCAGGCCAGCATGGGATGCGCGTGAAGCTATTTTGCGCGACACAATAATCGTCAATCGGCTCCAAACAGAAGCCTTGCGGCTGCGCTCTGAAATTCAAGAGCTCAATCAGATTGACAGCGAACGCACAGCGTTTGTTGACACGGTTATGCGACGCCCACGGATGGTCGATGCTTTACGAAATTTGACGGTTGCGTTGCCGGACGAAGTTTGGCTGTCCGATATGCTACTGTCCGATGATCGGATCACAATAAACGGCGAAACCAGTGCCTCTGCAGCTAATCTGGTTCTAACGCTGACCCAAGGTGATTTGGCCTATATCCCTGCCCTCGCCGGTCCAGTCTCACGGACAAGCGGGGGAAGCGAGCGGTTCAGCCTGGTTTTTGAACCGAAGCGGCGCGCACCATGATCGGTCGACCCTTAACATCGTATTTCACCGTCGCCGCTTTGGGCGCCTGTTTATTCACAGCTACTTATTTCCTGATCCTTTTGCCACTGGGCAACTGGCGGCAGTCAACTCTCGATAGGCAAATCGACCTTGTAAACGACCGGGAACAACTGGAGGGTCGTGTCGCTCAGCTTGAGGCGGAAAAGCAATCATTTGTGAGCGATGATTTAGAGGGCTTGATTTGGGAGGGCGAGCAGCAAGCCGAAGCAACCGCCAAAGTACAGTCAGCAATCAATGATATCGCACGCGACAACGGGATCTTAATGCGATCCATTGCGCCGACAAACAATGTCGACATCGGCATTCCCAATGCGATTAGCTTTCGTCTTGAGTTCGAAGCCAGCTTGGATCAACTTGTCAGCTTTTTGAAAACCATTGAATTCGGTCAACCCGCCTTGGTTGTGACACGCGCAAATACGCGACGTCTGGTCAGGCCCGGCCAAGCAAGCTTACAGCCCGAGCTTTTTGTCCAACTCGACATAGCTGCACCGATCTCAATATCCGATGGTTCAGGCGGATGAACATATTAAACCTGATACCCGCGATTGGTACGTTGATACTGGCAAGCATTCTGGGGCTGCTGCTTACATGGCTGGCACGTACACAACCGACCGAACCCATGACAACCGCGCAATCATTGCCCGACCCGGAATTAACGGAGCGTGAAGAACGGCTGGCTAGCCCTGTCCTCCCTGCCCCCCGGCCCGATATATTTTATGCAGCCATTCTTGATAGACCTTTGTTTGCGCCAAAACGCAGGCCTGTGACGAGCGCGCCAGAGATCGAACCCGAACCAGACATTATCGAAGTCGTCACCGAGACCACGACCATTTTGTCTGCACCCGACGACGTTACCCTTTCTGGAATCTTGGGTGGGTCTGACAATCTGTCGGCCCTTTTGGGACACGGTGACACAGCCGCTGAATGGGTCCGGGAAGAAGATGAAATTGCGGGCTGGATCGTTTCAGAAATAGGGGTCAGTTGGGTCGTCCTTTCGTCCGGTGACCAGACGTACCGCTTGGAGTTATTTGAATGATTTACTTTGGACCACGCCTCGTCGGTTTGGCACTCGTGACGTTTTTGTTAGGCTGTAGCGATGTTCCCCAAGGCCAGCAAAGGTCATCTCTGCTGGCCAGCCAAAACAATGCCCCAGGTGGGTCGGGCAGCGCGATTGAACGCTTTCAGTCAACGCTCAACGGCCCCAATCCCGAGCGCCGGGTTCTCGGCAGTGATGAGTTTCTGTCAGATACACGCGAAGCGGGGCAGAATCTTGTCGAGGCTTCGAATAATGGAGAATACACCCTCAATCTTGTGAATGTGCCGATCCAGCAAGCCGCCAGCGCCGTGCTGGGCGAAGCACTTGGCCGCAACTATACTGTGCAGGAAAACGTCACAGGAACCGTGACCCTGCAAACGACCCGACCGCTCTCTGAAAGGGCGTTACTGGAAACCTTCCAAACCATCCTCGAGCTCAACGGTGCCGTCATGCAGATCAGCGACACGCTGATCAGCATTGTTCCCTCGGCAGGTGCAACTCAACGGATCGCGCAAGGCGCGGATGCGCAATTGCTCGGCGCGCGCGTTGTCGCGGTCCCGCTTGAATTTATCGGCACGGCCGAAATGGTCCGGCTGCTCGACCCAATCGTGGGGGATTCAGTTCGGCTACAGTCAATTCCACAGCGGAACATTCTGTTGATCGCTGGCACGCGTGACGAAATCAACGCCGCGATCGAGGCCGTGAACCTCTTCGATGTGGATGTCTTGAAAGGCAAATCGGTTGGTCTGTTCCGGCTCCGGGCCGCAGAGCCTGAAGCTGTTGTCGAAGAGCTAAACGTTATCTTCGAGACACGCGAAGGTGGTAGCTTGCAAAACGTCATTACTTTTGTGCCATCCACCCGGCTTGGGGCGGTTCTTGTGGTGACATCACGGTCGCAATATCTAGCCGAAGCCGAACGCTGGATCCGCGATCTCGACCGCACCGCGGGTGGTGCGCAGCGCAGGCCCGTCGTCTACAGCCTTCAACACCGAAGCGCCGCTGATCTGGCGCCCATCCTGACCGATATGTTACAAGAGGTATCGTCCGAGGAATCTCAGCTTGTCGAAGGCACTGCACGCATCGTTGCGGATGATACCAAAAACGCAGTGATCGTTTGGGGCAACGATACCGAACAGGAAACGCTGGCGCGCTTGATCAGCTCACTCGACAGCACACCTGTTCAGGTCTTGCTGGAAGCCACCATTGCTGAAGTGTCTTTGAATGATGAATTGGAATTCGGGCTACGCTGGTTCTTTGAGAACGCCAATGTGGCCGGAACCTTCAGTGATACAGACACCGGATCAGTCTCGGCCAATTTCCCTGGCCTGTCCCTGATCTTTAATGGTGCATCACCTGCTGCGGCCATCAATGCGTTAAACTCGATCACAACCGTCAACGTCGTATCATCACCCAGTCTGGTGGTTCTCGATAATCAGGAAGCGTCGTTGCAAATCGGTGATGAGGTTCCCATCGCAACGCAGCAGGTTGTTGATACATCAACGCTCGATGCGCCAGTCGTCAACACGATCTCCTTTCGTGACACGGGTATCCTGCTGAACGTCAAACCGCGCGTTTCCAGCGGTGGGCAAGTGATCCTTGAAATCGAACAGGAAGTCAGCAGCGTGTCCAATACCACGACCTCCGGCATTGACAGCCCAACGATTTCACAGCGTCGGATTGAGACCTCTGTCATTGTGTCGGACGGGCAAACCATCGCCTTGGGTGGCTTGATTCAGGAAAGCAACAACCGGACCAATGCCCAAGTCCCCGGCGCCGGAGACGTCCCGGTTCTTGGGGCGCTATTCCGCAACCGCTCTGACATCGCTGCGAAAACCGAATTGCTGATCCTGATCACACCGCGCGTCATCCGAAACGGGCAGGAATCACGCTCTGTCACAGATGAATTGCGGCAACGCATTGGTGGGGCGGATGGGCTGATCAACAACGGCATTGCCACGCCCGCGGTGGGCCACCGGATCGTCAACTAGGTTCGGTCGATGCCGACATTTGCATACAGCGCACTTAATCCCGATGGAAGTCGAACAACCGGTGAGATCAGCGCCGGTGACAAGGTCGCCGCACTCGATCAAGTGGTTGCCAAAGGGCTGACGCCGCTGGATATCCAAGAAGGGCGCGGATCAGAGCCTTGGTGGAACCGCGACATCGCGCTTTTTGGTACAAGCCAACTGAAACCCCAAGAGATCGAGGGTTTCTTTTCCGCCCTCGCAGCCATGTTGAATGCGCAAACTCCGTTACCACGGGCGTTGCGCTTCTGCGCCGATCTGACATCTGACAAAGTAATGAGGTCCATGCTTGGCGATGCGATTGCTGCTGTCGAGGATGGGATGCCACTTGCCGATGCACTTTCCAAAAGCACTGCAGAGTTTCCCCCGCGGCTGATCAATATGATAGCACTTGGTGAAGCTTCCAACAGCCTTCCCGCTGTTGTCAGCCGGGCCGCCGCAATGTTGGAAACCGAAGCGCGGATGCGTCGCGAAGTCCAGCAGGCATTGATATATCCCCTGATCTTGTTGGGAATGTCGATGTTTGTTTTGGGGATTTTGATATTCTATCTCGCTCCAACACTCGCCCCGGTCTTTGTGTCTGCAGATGCATCACCGCCACTAATCATCAGGGCAATGATCCACGTTCAGCGGGCCGTGGTAACGGATTGGCCGATCGCCTTGCTGGGTATCCTGATCGTCGGGGCTCTGAGCTATGCGGCCAAGCCAATCTGGAAAGTCGCTGCCCAACGTGGGCTGAACCTGTTTCCCGTCACACGACGGTACCTGGCAAAGCGCGAAACTCTCAGATTTTGTCAGACCTTGTATCTAATGCTTACCAGCGGCGATCAGTTGGCTAATGCGTTGAAAACGGCCGCCGAAACGACCACCCAACCGGCATGGCGCACGATGCTGACCGAGGCGCACCGGGATATCGAAGCGGGAGCGACGATGTCGACCTCGCTCTTGCAAAATCCTCTTATCGATCCGATGGCACGGACGATCCTGATCACGGGCGAGGAAAGCGACCAGCTAGTCGAAGTGCTTGGCCCCGCTATCGCCACGCTTCAATCGCAAACCGCACAGACATTATCGCAAGCTGTAAAACTGCTGACTCCGATACTGACACTGGTTATCGGTCTGGCCGTGGGCGGTATCATCTTATCGACAATCTCGGCCATTATGGATTTGAATGATGTTGTCTTCTGATATGGGTCCAAAAGCGGGCATATCCCTAACAGAAGTCCTTGTGGTGCTGGCCATCTTGTCACTGACGCTGGCCGTTTTCGCCACATCACGGCCCGGCCCGTCGGATGGGCTGAAACTTCAGGCAAGGACAAGCGATCTGGTCGCGCAGGCTAGTCAAACGCGCAATGCAGCCGTGCAAACGGGGCGCCAACAAACTCTTGATCTCGAAGGACCTTTTTGTGCGGATAGCGATAAGGCGCTGATCTTTTTTGCAAACGGAACCGCGCAAGAAGCCACCATCTGCCTTGCCGCGACTGATCAAGAGATCGGGCTCTATCTTGATCCGGTGACGGGGCAATTGGCGCTGATGGAGGGGCCGTGAGCAGGCGATCAGGCTATTCACTTTTCGAGGTGCTGATCGCTTTCGTGATCATGACACTGATTTTGTCGGCCTTGATCCCCGGTCAGGCCCGCCTCTTGGGAAGGGCCATTGCACAAGAGGAAAGGATGTTGGCGCAAGACTACGCCTTGTCGCGCTTAGCCCTGCTCGATCTGGAAAAACCACTCACCGTCAGGACCTCTGATGAAACCTATCGAGACTGGTCAGTGAACACAAACATTACGGCTGGACGTCCGCTCTCAGAGACAGCAACCTACCAAATCGATATTACGGTCCGAAATGGGCAAGGCATGCTGCTTGCTGCTGTCGAGACCGTGCGGGTGAGCCCATGAATTGGCGCGACCGGCTTGGGCTAAGCCTGATGGAGCTTCTCATCGCGCTAGCACTCCTGGCTGCGATAACCGGGGCACTGGCAACCAGCACGCAATTCGGGGTGCGATTACTGGATCGGACGCAAAGTTTGCAAGAGGACAACGCAGAAATCGCTTTGCGCTTCCGGTTGCGAACATGGCTTGGGACGGCAACACCGCCCACGCGGTTGGCGCGGTTTCCTACCGATTTCGTGGGATCAGAAACCGGATTCACCTTCACCACACTGGCACCTGCGCCTTTTGCACCGGATAGTGCAGCCTTGCGGATCACTGTCGGTGCTTCGGGTGCTGATCTAGCGATGCAGTTGGATGAGTTGAACGATCAGGGTGAGATTATCATAACACATGAAAGAGTGCTGGCTACAGATGCAAGCCAGGTCTCAATCTCATATTATGCAAATGATCCGGAAACGCCCGGCTGGCGTGGATCATGGGCCGACACGTCCCGGCTGCCAAGCATGGTCAGGATCACAGCTGACCCTGGCAGCACGCCAGATTGGCCCGAATTTACGGTAAAGCTGGCACTTGGTCAGACGAATTACTGACCAACATCTGCATCTTCACCAGTACCTCCACTGGTGCCGTCACGGCCATAGGACAGGATACTGAAGTTATCTGCATTCTCCGGGGCTGCGTAAATGTAATCACGACCCCAAGGGTCAACGATTGCCTCATCAGTATCCATGTAGGGACCAGACCAAGCGGCTTCTCCGGCAGGGGCCGTGACCAGAACGCTCAACCCTTCGCTGTCCGACGGATAACGGCCCACATCGATATAGAAAAGCTGAACCGCCTGCCGCAATTGATCCACCTGCAAGGCAGCTGTCTCGGTCTTGGCGCGTCCCAGATACCCGATCAAACGCGGACCAACGACAGCTGCTATCAGCGCGATGATCGACAAAACGACCAACACTTCCAGAATAGTGACCCCAGACTTGCGCGACCAACGGATATCTTTTGTGTGCTTCACATGCTTCCTCGAAATAACCATACAACCCATGTAGAAAGACAAAGGTAAGGGCCAAAGGCAACACCTGTCGTGCCAAGATCATCAAATGATTGGCTGTTCTTCCACTTCAACGCAATGATTGACACGATCCCCGCCATGGCTGCGGCAAAGACCACTATTGTTGCTCCGGTAAAACCGACCCAGACCGCAATCCCGAACATGAGTTTAACGTCGCCAAAGCCAAGACCATGCCAGCCGCGCCAGCGCAGATAAGCGATGCCAACCGCCCAGAACAGCCCGGACCAGATGATACCTGCAAGCATCTGACGTATCAGAATGGTCGGGTCCGAGCCCCAAATAAACGCAATCCCGGACGCGGCCAAAAGCCCTGCGGCAAGATCAGGGATTTCAAACCGATCCAGATCCACCATGCTGATCCAGACCAGAAGTAAACACAGAACAACCGCCTCAAAAATTGGCACCGCCACATAGCTGTTTCGGAACACGGCAAAGCCGACATAGAATGTGATATGCAAAGCGAACAACGCCGCCCACTGTGACGAAAGCCAAACCATGAGAGCGCCGATACTGTGACCACGCCACAAAAACAACCGTCGCCGACCCAACGTCAGAGCGGCTTTGCGATTATTGTTGTTCTCTCGTCGCTTCTTATCCTGACGACGGTGTTTGCCATCGCCAGTCAGCGCAGCATGAGCCATCTGCAAACCCAAACGGCCGAACGAACGATTATTACGCGACACATTGAAAATACTGAGATACTTCGTCTTATCGTTCATATGGGTCCGACAACGATCTCCGCCGGTCCGCTGTCTCTCCCCGCCCCCTTCGACGATATGATTATCCGGGTTCAAGATGTCGGAGGGCTAATTGACCTCAATACGGCCTCGCCGGAACTGCTCGCTAAACTGTTCGAAACGCTTGAATTTCCGGCCGACGCGGCCGCTCGTTACCGGCAATGGCGGCGCGAGGGGCAGCGGCTGACCCGCGTGGACGACCTGATCAGGATTACGGGTACAGATCCTGCGATTGGGCCAGATTTGCTGCATGTGGCGACCGTGTTCTCCGGGCGGAGGGGGGTTTCGCCCGATCACACACCATCCAACGTTGTTTCCATCATCACGGGGAGCAGCGGGACAATACCGGATGCGTTCATTTCGCCACCGTCGAACAGCAATTTTGCAGTGTATGAGATAAGTTCTGACGGTGAGCGGCGCGTCGGAGTGATCAGCATTTTTGAGAGTTCCGAGCAGTCTCGAATCTTGGAAATCCGATGACGTATTTTTTGTGGCGGCTGTAATCCTCGACCGGGATCGGGCTGTGGGTGATTGTCCAGAGTTGGCCTTCACGCCGCGGATTTTGGAGACCGAAAGCGGTCGGACTTGTGTCGGCAAAACGTCGGACCCCAACGTTTTGTGGGTTCAGAGTTTGTCAATGCGTGGGGAGTGAATGCCTGCGTTTGGCTTGGTCAATGGTGCGCATAAATTCGCACCCGGCGTTTGAATTGTATGCCAAGTGGCAGCTTAAAATACCGCGCTGTGAGGTCAGAAAGTCTTAGGGACTTTTGACGGGGCACTTAAGCGTTAGATTGGGCTTGGGCTCAGCTAAAGATGAGTGAAAGTATATCCCACGCTTGCTGTAATTAAATATCTAATTCAACATTGTAACTTATCGGATAGATTTCGCGAAACAAAAAGAACTTTCTGAAACACGCATTCCAGTCATAATGTTCATGCGATCACCTAGCACCCATGAAATGTTCATATCAGCAGCGCCCAACGCTGCACCAATGGTAGTCTCAGATCGCGAAAATGATAATGATAGTTTCCCTTCATTCCAGTAAATTTCTTGGGATTGGCGGAAAGGACCACTTGGAAAACATGAAGAAAAGTCCTTTACCTCCGTAAGGAATGTATTGAGCTCAGCTATGTCTTTGACGATTAATTTTTTTGACAATTTGACTCTAGATTGCTCTGGAACAATTCTTGTTAGGTCATCCATTATTCGAAAAAGAAAATGATTGCCGAGGCCCTTTTTAATGACAAAAGACTTATAACCGTTCAGAGCTACTACCTCCATCAGTGTTTTATCATCAGTATTATACATTGAGATCACCTCCGGCTCGGGTTAGAGCCAAAACCGTCCGAGTGTGGGCTGCTTGTATCTTGTCGTGGCCTACTACCATCGGCTGTCGTGCCTTGTTGCCGACCTGGTTTGTTATCGTTGACCGGGTCGAATGGACCACCGACATCGTTAAAGTAGCTATCGACGGCTTCTTGAGAAGGTTGACTATCTGGGTCGTTTGATTCCGCACCCATATCATTTCGCCGCCCAGACCGGCTTTTATCTACTGCAGCGGGATCAGGAAAGTCTCCAGAGTAATCGGGGGCTTCTTCTTCCGCTTCCTCTGTGCTCTCATTCCCACCATCACCTTCTTGGTTGGTTTCACCCCCATCACCAGTATTATTGAAGATGTTGCTCAGCCAAAACGAAATAGCTTGCGCCAGACCAAGTATACCGCCACGACTTGGTGCCGTCGCCAAGGCATTGTTGCACGGTTCGTCAATGACGCAAACTACTGCACCTGCAACAGTCGTTGCCACGGCGGTGGCCGTTGCAACCTGACGCCCGGTTACACCAGTAAACGCCAGCGAATTAAGCCCACTAGGGTCAGTCCAATTGTATGGATCGTTCCATGTGTAAGCATAGAGGTTAAGATCCCCTGCGGCAAAGCCGATTGGGTCGCGCTGGATGAACTGTCCCAACAACGGATCATAATGCCGAGCGCGAAAATACATCAAGCCGGTTTCCGTGTCGACCTCGCGGCCGGTGAAACCGTAGCGTTGGTTGAGCGTACCCGTCTGGGTCCGCTGACCAAAGCTGTTGTAGGTATAATCTGCGCTGACAGAGCCGGTGACAACATCGACCACCTTGGTGATAGAGCCCAGCCTGTCGGCATAAAACTCTTGCAATGCCCCGGCCCCACCGGTGGTCATGCCCTCATAGACCTCAAACGCCAGTGGTTCATCTACGCGGGACCCGTGAAGCCAGCGCTTGGCCAAACTGCCATCTGAGAAATCCAGCAGAACGTCATTCGAAGTAGTTCGATATTGGTTCCATGGATCATAGACAAACGCCTCAACCGCTCCGTCCACATCCTTCGCGATCCGCCGGCCCATGGCGTCATACGCATAGGCCGCCGTTGTTACCTCAGACGCATACCCCACCAGCCGGTTCTGGCTGTCGTAGCTGTAGGTCTCGACCGCGCTGTCCAGCTTGGACGTCCGCGAGACGCGGTTGCCCCGGTCGTCATAGTTGTAGGTATAGCTGTCATCCTCTTCCAACTGATTGTGGTCGTTGGAGTCGTAGAGCGACGACAGATGCGAGGCGAGGCGGTTGCCTTCTTCGTCATAGGCGTAATCTTCGATAGGGATCGGGACGCCGCCTTGTGATGCGGGGATGCCTTCATCCACCTGGATCAGGCGGTTCAGATCGTCGTAATTGATGGTCCGCGACTTTGTGGGGTCGAGATTATCGATGATCTCTGACAACTGCCCGTCCACGTCGTAGGTATAGCTCAAGTCGGTCAGTGCAACGCCGGATTGGGCGTGGCTGAGCGCCGAGAGAAGACCGTTGGTATAGCTGTAAGACGTGTTCCGCCCAGAGGTGGAGGTCAGCGATGTGCGCCGCCCCTCGCCATCATAGCCAAAGTCATACTCTGTCCCCCAAGGGGCAGTGAGCTTGGTCAGCCGATCCTCGACATCATAGACGTAGGTGGTTGTCCCGCCCAGGCTGTCTGACATTGATGTCCGCCGGTCGAGCTCATCGTATGTGTAGCTGATCGTCACCTCCGGCTGCGGCCCGACTGTGCCATCCGTCGTGGTGCTGGCGAGCCGGTTGCGTTCGTCATAGGTGAAGGTCACGCGGCTGTCGTTGTCAGCAGCCTCGGTCAGGTTGCTGCGCGGATCATAAGCATATTCAAGGACGTTGTCGGGGGTTTCGACCCGTGTCCGTCTGCTCAGCCCATCATAGAAGGCGGTTTCGATCAGCCCGTCTTCGCGCGTCAGCGTCTTGAGGTTATCGCGCGTGTCGTATTCGCGCGTCATGGTCAGGCTCAGAGGGTTGGTCCGGGTGATCATCCGGTCCAGCGGGTCAAAGCCAAAGGTGGTCACGCCGCTGCGCCCATCGGTGACAGAGGTCACATTGTTGCGGCTGTCATAGCCGAAGGTTTTGACATAACCTTTGGGGTCGGTCACTTCGGTCAACCGGCTGATGTCATCGTAGCCGTAGGTGTGGGTCTCCCCGTCCCCATTGATATGCTGTGTGACTTCGCCGGCCTCGTTATAGGTCCGCTGGATCAATCCTTCGGCGGGATCGTCGAGTGTGACGAGCCGTTCAAGCTCATCATAGGTCATGGTGGTGACCAGCCCGGTTTCGTCCGTCACTGTGGCCAGGTTACCGGCCGGTTCGTAGGTGTAGCTGGTGATCCCGTCAATCTGGGCGCCGTCTGATCCCGTGACCTCGACCGTCAGGACCCGGTTCAGCCTGTCGAATGTCCGCTGTACTTGGCGTTCGATCGGGGTCCCGACCGCCTCATTGATTGCCGTCCTGTTCCCGGACGCGTCGTAGACCATCGTGGTGATGGAGCCGTCCGCGTAAGTGATCTGGGTGACGTTTTGGTCGTCGTCATAGAGGTAGGTCGTCGTATTGCCGTTTTCGTCGGTGCGGGAGGTGACCTTGCCCTCATCACTGTAGGTCATCGAGCGCTCGCCGCCCTCGGCATTGATGGTTTTGGTGTTTTCGCCGAATTCATCGTATTCGTAACGCGTGACATAGCCTTCGGCATCGGTCATCGCGATGACTTTGTTGAACTCGGGTTCGTATTCGTATTGGGTGGTGCGTTCTTCAGGTGTCCCGACGGACTCCGTCATGCTGCGTACGTTGCCGAAGTTGTCGTAGTCGATCTCGTCGATACGGACGCCGTCCGGTGTTGCGTCGGATGGACGTTCGATCCGTGTGACAAGGTTGCCAGGATCGCGTGTGATCGTTGTCACCCGCCCGAGCGGGTCAGTGATCTGGATCGGAGAGCCAAATTCGTTGACGATCACCTCAGTGATTTCGCCCTTGCGGTCGGTGACTGTTGTGACGCGATCTTCCGGGGCCACATAAAAGAAGGTTCCGCTGTTCCCGAGACCGTCCGCAAGACCGAGGCTTTCGGCAATGCTTGCCGCTATGCTTGAACCGTCTGGCAAGGTACCATCTTTAAAGTTACCTGTCGGATCGTAGTTATAGCCGGTGCTGTTGCCGTTCTGGTTGGTCGTCGACACCAGTCGCCCATCATCGTCATATTCGAAGCTGACAGTGCTTCCCTCTGGCTCGGTGATTTCGTCCAGGGTTCCTTTTTCATCATCGTACTCAAAGGATGTTGTACGACCATCCGGGTAGGTCGTTGATGCGAGCCGACCCAGCGCATCATAGGTAAAGGTGGTTTGGCCACCAACCTGATCAGTGATCGTGGTGAGCCGTCCGTCATCCCCATAGCTGTATTCACGCCGGTTGCCTTGCGGGTCCACTTCGGCGGTCTGCAGGCCATTTTGATCAAAGAGCACCACCATACCATCTTTGTAGCGGCGTTCCCAAGTACCATCATCGAGCTTTGTCAGCGTCGAGAATTCACCATTTCCAGAATTGAATTCACCGCTGGCGGTAGGTTTAGAGTAGTGAATAGTCACGAAGAAGCGACGTGTCGAAACGAAGTCCAGGCTCCCGTCACCATTCACATCAGCAAGTTCGACACTGCCAAAGCCATAGTCCAAAAAGCCGCTTTCAAATGGCTGAAACGATCCATCGCCATTGTTGATATAGACTGCGACTTCACCATTCACCGAAGATACGATGTCGATTGCACCGTCACCATTTGCATCAGCGACCTGAATGTTAGTTGAGTATGTCGCACTTGGCGGGCGTGCCAATTCAATTGGATCTGCAAATTCTCGGCCGGTCGTATTGAGATAAACCTCGAGTTTTGTTTCGGTGCTATACGCTACGTCCAAACGGCCATCAGAATTGAAATCCGCCAGTTTGAAATACTCGCCAAGAAAAAATTCGCTGTCTTCGTCGATCAGCTGAGCTGAAAGTGTATAGTTTTTTGATCCTTCATTAAAAACAAAGTCGATACCATATTGATTTCTGTAAATAATATCTTCGAAGCCATTACCATCAATATCGCCAACTTCCAGCTGTATTGGATTACTACTACTTCCGCCAAAGCGATTTGAAATGAGTACCTGCTCGCGTGTGGTTTCTCCCCCGTAGCTGACCCAGACTTGGTTCTGGTTATTCGAGCCACTTCCTGCAGACGCAATGTAGACGATGTCTTCATAAGTGTCTGTATTGAGATCTATGACAGCAATGTCCGCCGGCTTTATGTCGGTTTCCAGCAGTTCATAGCCATCAGAAAATCCGCCAAAGCCGTCGTTTACAATGTAACCAAAACCGTCTTGGAGCTGAACTGCATAGGCCACATCATCAGAACTATTGTCGTCCAGCTGACCAACCGCGATCGCCAAAAGATTTGGCGTTTGAAGACCCGTTTCGGGAACCTCTGTCGGATCTGCAACAACGTATACTGGTTCCTGACTGAGCTCACCCTCACCCAGATTTGTAATGACGCCGATCCCACCTGTGCCGGTCTCTCCATACACAACGTCCAGATCGCCATCGTTGTCGATGTCCGCTGCGCGTATCCCCTGAGTCCCGATGGTTGGGAAGACGATCGGCTCATCTTCAAACTCGGTCAGTGTCGGCTTCGGATCGAAGGTTGCAATGCCGTCATCATCGATGATGGCCACCTTGCCGTCGGGGGACTGTGTCAGTTTCTGCAGCCCGTCGATGGACCAGCCGACACCATAGGGGCTGTCGGTTTCATTCTGAACATAGACTTCTGCCTGATGATCCGCCGAGACAGTCGAGCAATCGTAATTTGCCTTGGCGTAGAAATCATAGCTGTAGCGACCGGACGGCAGACCACTGGCATCGACCGGCATGGATTGCCGCAGGGTGACTTCCTCGCCGATCAATGCCGGTGTAGTACCATCGGCGGCTTCGCGCGGGGTCCAGGTCACGTCAGAGATCAACGACAAACCACCAATTTCGATGCGTGTCGCGAGATCGACGGGTAGCGATGCGTCGTCATTGATCGTGACATCACCTGCCACAATCACGGTCGGATCAGCGGCCGCGGAGTGATAGCTCAGGCCGACATTCTGCTGCTGATTGAAGGCAAAGTAACCCGGCAGGGTGTAGACTTCGTTGATGTCTCCATTGAAGACGCTGAGTTGGCGATTGCCGGTTGGCTGATCAGCAGAGGCGACGGTCGAGGGTGCCTGTGGCAGAAAGGTAAACAGGCCATCTGAGCCAACCGAGGCCCCTGCACTGGTTACGGTGATGGCACCGGGATCAACAAAGGCGTCGGCGCTGGGGCGGAACTGACCGCTTTCGTTGTTCTGCCACAGGACCAGACGGGTAGCCTCTGGCAGGTTGTCGTGGTTGGGTGCTGTGATGCTGACGCCAGCACTAAAAGATGCGCCCGGCGCGCTCAGCCCATAGATCTGGCAGGCCAATGTGTCTGCGGGGAAACCACTTTGCTGCGATTGCTCGGGCAATGCGCCAAGGCAAACGTCCCCTTCAAAGAGCGATCCGTCCCCATTGAGGATCGTATCTGCCGCAATTGTGATCGCAACACCGGTTGATGCGCCCGTCAGCACGGTGTCCTGACCAGCAAGTACAGCCGCACACCCTTCGTTCAGCGGTGTTAGCAGGAATTCCGGCGACAAATCACGGTTTTGGTTTTCTGTTATCTGTACATCTCGCTGGGTCGCCAGATATCCACCCGGCCCACCATCCGCATTGGGATCGATGATCATGGTATCGCCGCCCGCTGTCAGGCTGCCGAAACTGAAGTCACCGTTTACATCCGTCACTGTTTGGAGGGCTGCGCCATCAAGCCGAACCGGCATGCCTGCGAGGGCGGTTTCAATGCCCGCAGCGAAGTCTGCCGCATCAAGGACCCGACCATAAACCGATGTGTCATCAGCCGTGCCTGGCACGACCTCAACCACCAAAATGGTTTCATCTGTAAGCGTCCCATCAGAGATACCAACCGTGAAACTGTAAGTGCCGGTCTGGCCCGTCTCGGGCCGGAACCGAATTGCGCCGGTCGTGCCATCAATGGTGATCCCATCAGCCAACGGCAGTGGCGTCGCATAGAATGTTGTCGCATCCCCATCAGGATCAAAACCCGTCAGGTCCAGCGCAAACTCAAGCCCCAGTTCTACCGTGTAGAGATCACGGATATCGCCGAGCACGGGTGCTGCGTTGCTGGCCGTTGCGCTCACCGCAAGTGTTGACGTGGATGAGGTGATCCCATCGGATACGGTTAGCTCCAGAACATAGTCACCCGCCGTTTCTACCGTTAAGCCAAATTGACCGTCAGAGATTTCCACAATCACGGGCTCAGCACCTGCGGGGGCTGTAATCACCTCTAAAGTAAAGGTAATAGGGTCGCCGTCCGGGTCGGACGAACCAGATGCGTTGAACACGGCCTGTTCGTTCAGTTCTATCTGTGTTGGGCCTTCCAGTGTGACCGCTATGGGTTCCTGGTTGGGTACAATCAGTTGCACCGTCGCGGGCTCAGATATCAATTCAAAGTCGGAAACAGTGAGCGCAAATTCGTAGGTTCCACGGCGGTCCGGCACAAAGCTCGTTGTCACAGCCGTTGGATCTGCAATCACAGCAACGCTGCCGTCAGGATGTGATGTGATAGTCCAGAGATAGCTCAGCGCATTACCGTCTGGATCAAAGGAGCCTGCCCCACTCAGTGTGGCAACTTCGCCGACGAAGACGGGTGATGTTATCGTTGCCGCCGCTTCCGGTGCTGCGTTCTCGACGCTAACAACCAAAACCGCGGGCAGGGAATCCATGGATTCATCAGAGGCAATCAGCTGCACCAGATAGACCCCGGAGCGATCTGGGGTGAAGTCAAGGGTATCGCTGGATGCCTCATCGAGCTCAACCGCGCTACCTGCGGGACGGTTGATCAATGACCAGTCGTAGGACAAGGCATCGCCGTTTGCATCAAAAACATAGTCGGTCGCGGCCAATGTTATGGCTTCACCAGCTACGGCTTCAAGGGCAGCACCTGCTCCAACAACCGGACGCAGGTTGCCCGTTCCAATAAACAGCGTGTCTGGGGCGGAGAATCCGCCCGCATCACCCACGATCAACTGGGCTACGGCCGAGAACGGCTCTTCTTGGCCATCGTTCAAGCAGACCGGTTCCGTGCGTTGAAACGGGTTGAGATTGGGTGAGCTCTGGCGCCACTGGTCGCCATTCACAAACAAATACGCTGTCGCGTTGGAATATGGTGCCCGGATGTAAGCATCCGTGCCTGGCAGAATGACAAACTCCGTCGACCAGCTTCCATCGCTCAGTTCAATACGAATATTCCGCGCGGCATTGCGCTGCTGCTGAACGCGCCAGATGACGTACCGCGTTCCATCATCGTCTGTTACATAGCCTTCGGAGTTGAAGTTCGGCGGCACGTCGCCTTGCGACTGATCGAGGGGACCATCTGCCACGACAACATCTTCGACGCTCGTGTCAAACCGCTGCCACAAGCCAAACCGGCACAAGTTACCATCGGCAGGACGGGTTTGATTGATCCACTGATCATTGTAGTCCCAGTCGTGATAGACGTTTTGCGTCTTCAGCACGTCACGGAATTCGGCCGTGTCGATCTCGCCACTGGTTTGAGAGGTCACCGTTAGTGTATCGATGGCCTCCGCCAAAGTACCCGACAAATTGGCGCGCTCAAGACCCTGCCCACCAATCACGCTCCAATTATAGCTGAGATCGCTCGGCTCCACAGACGACAGGCCGCCATCTAAAAGATAATCACCGGCACCAACATAAACCTGATCAGGACCCGCAACCGCAATTGGGGTTGTCAGATCGGTTGTCAAAACCGTTGTGGCTGGTACAGACGCTGATTGACCATCATCGGCCACTAGCTGGACGACATAGGTACCGGCAAGATCTGGTGTTATGTTCGCCTGCGGATCCGAGCCAATAAATCCAGCCACAGCGCTGCCGTCCGGCACCGACAAAACAGACCACGAATAACTCAACAGATCACCGTCAAGATCGTAGCTTTGCGTTCCATCAAGGGTTGCTGTCACGCCCACAGACACCTCGTTCGATTGCTCGATCCTTGCAACCGGGCGGAGATTTACCTCACCAACAGAAATCAACATCTGATCGCTGGAGACAAATTGACCGTCTGCCGTGTTAAGCGAGACAAGGTAGTCACCAGCCTGATCGGCCGTGAAGCTATAGGTACCCTCATCATCAACATTGAGTGTCGCCAATGTGCCATTGGGCGCGTAGATGATCGCCATGTCGTATGTCAGCACATCACCATTGATATCTGTGCTGGCATAAGGCTCGATGATTGGCGCCTGACCGATGTCAGCGGTGATGTGATCAAACCGGGTTGAGGCGACGGGCGCCACCTGAACGATCCCGGATTGGTCATCATAGGCGAGCTCAAAGAGCGTCTGCGGCGAGGTCCGCCCAACGCCATCTTGGACAACCAGACCAACGACGTAGTCGCCTGTCACGTTCACCGAAACATCAGTGGAAGGCGCTGTTTCGTCGGAGAAGATCGCTGTCGCACCAGCCGGTTGAGACACCACCGACCATACATAGGTCAGATTGTCGCCATCAATATCAAAGCTTTGAGACCCATCGAGCCGCAAAGGCGTGGCACTTTGCGGCGCACCAACCGCGTTGATCTGCGCGACTGGCGCAACATTGTCGGTCCCGATTTCGATGATCACCGAATATAAGGTTTCGCCGGTTGCTACGGAGTTGAAATCAGCGCGGGCCAAGTATGTCCCTGCCACGTCTGGCGTCACGATTGGCCGCAGGATGTTCGCATCGCTAAAATCAGAAACGCTGGTGGCCGGACGAGCCTCCCAGCTCCATGTGACACTCAATGAATCAGACCCGGATGCGTTAAACCCATCCGTAGGGTCCAACTGCACGGACGTGCCAATATCCGTCCGAATCGGTTGCGGCGTTATTTGATCGGCGAAGACAAAACTGGACGTAAAAGCAAAAAGCGCCGTCACAATAGCGCGCACAAAATGACCGGTATTCATATCGTCTCCACAAAAAACAGCAGCAACCAATAGGCGATTAACCACCTATTCACACATCTGTGAACGAAAATCTATGGTTGTATTCCATAAATCGACATGCCTGAGGCCAATAGTGTTCATTTCGTGCGTTTGTTTTCCCGCTGGAAACAAATGACGACCAAAAGGATCAAAATCCACGCTAACCAAAAAGGTGAGTATTGCACTGACAGACTGATATTCGCGCCAAATCGCTCTGCCCTCAAAGCGCCGCGGCCCAAAACCTGTAGCGCCCCTGCCCTGTGACCTCGCGAGCGACGCCGAGATCCACCAGGCGGTTGAGGTTGCGTTGGATGGCGGCCCGGCTGGCATCGGACTCCGCCTCGGCCATCCGGGCCGAGACCAGCGGCCAGTCCCGCAGCAAAGTGATCAGCTGCGGCGGTGTCCGCCCCGACAATCCGGCGCAGGCCTGCTGCGCCCGCGCGTCCCACGCCGCCAGCTGATCGAGCTGCCGCAACGCCGCCCGCACCCCCTGCCCGGCCCCCGCCAACCACCGCGCGAGGCGATGTTCGGCAGAGCCAGTGGCGCGCAGCCCCGCCGCGCCGCCCAAAGCCAGTGGGAGGAAGAGGACACCCGTCTCCGGCGTGTGGCCCATCGCAAGCCGCGCCGCCACGACCGCCGCCTCCATCAACGGCAAAGGGGCCGCCCCGCCCAAGACATGCCCTGCGGACAGCCCGGTCAGCGGCCAGCCATGAAACGACAGGGCCGCTTGGGTCAGCGGATGCAACCCCCTGCCCTGCCCCATGATTTCGTGCCAATCCGCGATCTGATCCTGCAACTGCCGTGCATCACCGGGATCTTTCCGCCCCAAAAAAACGCCCAAATCGTCCCCGGGGCCTTGCGGGGCCGTCAGCCGGCGCACGGCCCAGCCTGCCCGCAGCAAGGCCTGGCTGTCATCCGCATCACCTTGCAGCCGCAGCACCTGCCACAGCGCCAAACGGTCCGGTGGCACCCGGTCCCCGGCCAGCCAGCTGAGATCGGCCGCTTCCTGCAGCGCCAATCGCTGCCGCCACCCGGCCGGCCCCGCCGCGATCCGCGCTGTCAGCTGTCCAACCTGCCCCGCGAGATCGGCCAGAGGCCGGGCCAGCGCCGCTTCCGCAGCGGTCCAGCTGGCCACATCCACCAACGGCGTTTGATCCGCCTGCGGCCCGGGCATCTGGGCCCGATCGGCGCCGATGTCGGCGCCCGGCAGAAACCAGAGATCCTTCTCATCTAATGGTTCGGGATCGTAAAAGCCGCGATCAGCCGCGAGGACGCCATCGGGGTCTGTGGTCGGATCGTGATCTGGCCCATTATTATGATGTTTTTTCTCCATAATGTGCATTATAGAGCCTTTTTGCAGACCACCTCAATGATTTTGAATCGACCCAAGTACACGTGATAAGCTACAGTTATCACGTCTCTTGTGTTTCGCGGCGAAATCGCCCAGAATCTGGCCCATGGCCCCGCTTCTGTCCTCTCCCAGCTCGTCTCTCCCGGCGCTCTCTGCCGCAGACCAGGACGCCCTCACGGATCTCTACATCCGCGGCACGCCGCCCAACACGCTGCGCGCCTATGAGCGCGATCTGAACACCATCACCGCTTGGAAACTGGCGACTTTGGCCGCACCTCTCGCCTGGCCAGAACGCGAGGACGTGGCCCTGCGCTTCATTCTCGATCACGCGCGTGATTTGCGAGACGTGCCTGAAAATGATCCTGCCCGCATCGTGGCTGAAAAACTCATCACGCAAGGCCTGCGTAAATCTCTCGCCTGCCCGGCCCCGTCCACGCTGGACCGGCGGATTGCCAGCTGGCGCGCTTTCCATCGCATGAAAAACCTCGCCTCCCCCTTTGAGGCCCCCCTGCTCCGCCAGGCCCGTGCCAAGGCGCGCCGGGCCGCCGCCCGCACGCGCGCGCCCAAATCCGCCAATCCCATCACGCGGGACGTGCTGGAGGCGGTGCTGGAGAGCTGCGATCACTCCCTGCGCGGGCTCCGGGACCGGGCCATCCTGATGCTGGGCTGGGCCTCAGGCGGCCGCCGCCGGTCCGAAATTGCCGGATTGCAGCGCGCGGATGTGGATCTGAAGGACTACGCCAAAGATGGGCTGATCTGGATCCATCTGGTTGCCACCAAGACCACCGAGATGGGCAAGACGCCCAAGCTGGTCCTGAAGGGGCGCGCCGCCACAGCCCTGGCGCTGTGGATTGAGATGGCCGGGATTGACGATGGCCCCCTGTTCCGGCCGATTACCCAGAACGATGATCCGCTGGAGCGCAAGTTGTCCGCTGATGGCATCTATCAGATTGTACAAAAACGCATGGCACAGGCTGGCTTCCCGCAAGGCTTTGCCACACCGCACGGGCTGCGCTCCGGCTTCCTCACCCAAGCCGCGCTGGACGGCGCGCCGATCCAGGCCGCCATGCGGCTGTCACTCCATCGGTCTTTGGCACAGGCGCAGAAATACTACGATGATGTGGAGATCACCGAGAATCCAGCAACGGATCTGTTGGGGTAACACCTTCCCCGCGGGGAAGGTCTAATTGAGAGCATCAAGCAGCCGTGCTATGCCCTTTTCGAGCTTTGACCGCTCAACCGCCGTCATATCGCGGTCCAGCTTCAATACCAATTGACCCACGCCCGCAACACACCGTACACGGTTACGGCCTTTACCAACCTCAAAGGTGGTGCGCGGACGGCGGCCCGCCGCTCCTGCCCCCACATCGCTTGTTTTAGCCTGCTTGACCGGCACCACTTCATCCAAAGGATCTGCAGCAGCTACGGCCCGTAATATGCTGAGTTCGTCGGCGGCAGACCGGTTATCCCAGTCCTTTAACCGTTCTTTCAACGCACGAATAACACTTGGATCGGCCTCGATTTGCTTGATCACAGCGAGTCCCAGATTGCGCGAGATTTCCTCAGGATATTTGAGCAGTGGACCAATGAGGTCAAGCATCCGCGCAAAGGCCCGGATATAGCTTCGACGTTGATAATTTGCGGACTTAAACACCTCAGCCACTGCAGATTCCACATCTACTGGTTTGGTATTTGGATCGGCAGCATAGGCCTGCGCGGTCAGCGCCATCTCAGCGAAAGAAATGTTCTTGCGGATCAGGTTTTCGTCGACCATGCGGCGGTAGAGCGTTGACTGACCTTCCCCGCGGGGAAGAAGTCCGGCCGGAATTTGCGCCCATGCGTCACCCTCCTCTGTACGCAAAGCGCGGTAAGCCGACAGACGGCGGTAGCCTTGGACAAGTTCATATCTACCATCGTCGCGTTCTTCGACACGGATCGGATTGGACAAACCCACGTCCCGCAGTGACGCCACCAGCTCTGGCAGTTCCAAGTCATCGCCCGACTTGCGGTCTCGCACCAACGCCTCACTCACAATGGCGTCGAGCGGGATCATCTTTACCACCAGCCCTGCCCGCTTGAGCGCCACGAATTCATGTGCCAGCGCATCGTTCTCTTGCCTGATACGTGCTTCTGCATTGGCCCGCTCACTTAGCGCCCCGGCGTTTTCGGCAATGGCACTTGCCATCGGCCCCCGCCGCTTTGCCGTACCGTCAGACGTGCTGACCTTCGGAGCTTCCACCTCGGGCGCATCGGGCATGTCGATATCGAAAATGCGTTTCTTGCGGCTCATCTTGCCCCCTTATCCGGTCAGACCTTCCCCACGGGGAAGGTTTTTAATTGCGTCTTCAGCGGCCATCGCTTGCCACGCGGGCAGCATGGCACTGTGATATTCACCCCAAGCCTGATCAAACGTCGCCCGTGCGCGCCGCCACGTTTCACGCGTCATCTCGCGGTAGTCGATCTCGTAGACGGAGCTGAGGAAGCGATTGGATTGTTCAACCGCCCGTGTTGCCTCGATGGGATGTTGCGCCAGCCTGTCGCCGAAAACCTTACCAAACGCCTCGAACATCGCGCGATGCAGATCGTTACCATGTTCGTAGCGCGTGAGCAGGAAGCGCACATCACGGAAAGCTTTGGGAAGACCGACCTTCCCCGCGGGGAAGGTTCCGCCGAAACCATGTGCTAGATCTTCGAGTGCTTCGGCCAATTGCCCGATGAAAGATGTGGTGCTGTCGTATTCCCAATAGCCTGGGCCAGATGGGATACATAGCATGTCGGCAGCAAAGACAGCGTTCATGGATTGATAGCCGATGGCCGGGGGACAATCAAAGAAGATCAGGTCCCATTCGTCATCCGGCAAGGCATCGAGATAGCGTGAGACAGCGGCGAAAAACGACCACTCCGGGTTCAAATGTCGGTACTGGGCGCTGGCGAATTCAACGAAGGCTGCATTGGCGCAACTTGGTATGATATCGATGGTTGGCCAGTTGGTCGGACGGATGAAGTCGCCGATGCGCAGGTCCTGTAAACCCAAATCGCGAATTGAAGCGGGCAGGGTGCGGCGGGGTAGGGCGGTGCCGCTTTCGGCGGCGACGGGCGCTGCATTCATCCGCTCAGTCTCGTTGACCAGATCGCGGGCCATGATACCCCAGACCGTTTGCTCCTCGCTGATGTCGGTTAGGCCCATTGAGTGTGACAGCGTCGCCTGCGGATCAAAGTCGACCACCAGAACGCGGTAACCATCAAGCGCGGCGGCATGAGCGAAATGGAGTGCTACGGTTGATTTGCCCGCGCCGCCCTTGAAGTTTGCGATCGCCGTGCGGAATGCTCGGCCCTTAGGGCGTTCAGGTTGGAGCGTCTTGCCCTTGACCTTGATCTTGCGACGCAGGGTGTTGACCTCTTCCAAGGAGAACCAACGTTGCCGTCCGTCAGGTTCAACCTTCCCCGTGGGGAAGGTTGGATCAGCGGCCAAACGTCCCCGGAACGTGGACTGGTTCATACCAAGGATGAGTTCTGACACCTCCCACGAGGAGAAGCGACGCAGGATCTTCTCACTCTCGGGTGAGAAGGTCTGTTCGCGAATCCAGCCCTGCATTTTCAGTGAGCGGGTTTGCAGGTCGCGCAGATCGTCGTGGGTAAACATGCCTATCCTCGGACGCTAATTCTGTTGTTTTTCCTAATTACGCCCAATTTGCAGTTTTTGTCTAGTGTAAGTATTGTGTAATTGAATCTTCCCCGCGGGGAAGAATTTGTTGTTGGGTTGAGGTGTTAGGGGGATTGCGGATCCGATTCGCGCCGCAGGACCCTAACCCTGCAAGCTGTTGATTGAGTGGCCGTATTTTGGGGTGACATGATTAAAACAATACCACCTGTTGGGGTGACATCTGCTGCTTATGGGGTGACATCCTGTGCGTCCCCTAATACCAAAGTAATACCTGTTTTCTTTCAATTCTTTTGAGAGCAACTTTGATCCTGAACACGAATCCTTGACAAATTTCGAAAACTCAACGCTAATCCGCTTGAGGCTACGAAAAGCGTTGTAAAATCCAAAATAGGGCGAATAGCCCAGCTGATTTTACGATGTGTTGCGGTGAACGATTGGTTCATCTTGGAGAGCAGGGATGCAACAGTTGAAGGCGACGGGGCCCCGCGCGGCTGCGTTGAAGTATGACATTCTGACGGCATTATTGTCACTCGGATTGCGTGACAAAGGCGTTGATGGACGGTTGGCGCAACGCCTCGCGTTGTTGATCACTGCCCGGCTAAGTTGGCGGACCGAAACATTTAGTGTTGGTATCCGAGAGATTGCACGGTTGTGGTCGGTGACCGAGCGAACTGCAAAGCGAGAACTAGCACTGATGCGGGCGCGGCGGTGGATCACGGTGCAGCGGGCTCCAACCCGGGGTAGGGTTACGGAGCATCGGGTTCAGCTAGCGATAGTATTGGATGCCACGCGAGAGTGTTGGCCTGCAGTGGGGCCAGATTTTGTCGCGCGGATGGGGCAGGGGCCTAATGAGCAATTGCCAGATCAGAAGGTTGTGCCATTTCGTGGAGTAGCGTGTCAGCCGCCGGTGCCGGACGGGTCGCTTTGGTCGGCGGCATCTTTGCTGATTTTTGAGAGTGACCCTACATTGCATGGTGCTTGGATTGCACAGCTTGTTGAGATTTCAAGTGACGGAGGCTGTTTGGTACTGGCGGCACCTTCGCGTTTTGTTGGAAGTTACGTGCGGACCCACTTGGCCGGTCGTTTATTGGCCGCTGTGACCAGCATTGATCCCAGTGTCACGCAGATTAATGTCGCAACCGGAGACTAACGTAAGGCAAAGGGTAGCTTACTTTGTGAAATCGTAGAATCGTGTTGTATCCATTTGCAGGTGTGTTTCGCATTGAACTGCGCCGAGCTTGCCAGGGGCTCCAACTTTGCGACTGAACCCTCGGAGCGTTTCCCAACTCACTTTTCTATGTCCGATAAGGCAAGCTTATTGGACGTAGAAAAGAACCGCAGGGTGGGGCGGTTTGTGCAGTATATGGTAGGCAAAAGCGCCGTGCTGCGATAGTCTTGTAGGATGACCTATGCCGCTGACAGCTTCGATACGTTACCCAAACTTCCGGCTTGGGTCACCTCCACCCGGGCGGAAACCCCTGAAGATGTGGCGTTTTTGTCAGGCGCAGCACTCAGCCATCTTCATCTTGTGGTGAGTCGCGCGGATGTACCCCAGACCTTGCTCCGCACGCGGTTGGCGCTGCGCGCAGCAGAGGCGAGTGTGAAACATCAGGGGCGTCCGGAACGGGCGTCGGATCTGCGGGATGCCGTGGCATTCCTGCAGCCCGGTGACAGCCCGGGCCCTGCTGGGGAGGTTTACCTGTCTTGGCGACGGGCCATCGAAAGACCTGTGTCAGTCAATGCGCTTCACCGCGCGTTGCCTGATCTGGAACCGGAGCAGATTGCGATCTGGCTTGACGCGGGGCAGGGGGCGCCGATCTCGCGGGCGGCAGGCGTGCTGCAGACCGCTCTCGCAGACCGACCCCGCGACCAGACCGCCGCTCTAGTCCTTGCCGACACGGCTCTGGCGCAGGCGCTCGGATGGTCATATGTGCCGCCACTTTTGGCGCTTGGTCTGAAGCGCACCGATCACCGGAAGACAGGCGAGGAGTTGCGGATGGCCTGCCATGGGGCGATCGCGGCAGCAGCGACCGAGGCAACCCGTGAGGCCACTGATCTTGCCCGACGTGCGGCGCGTTTGAAAGACGTCGCGCCGAAGCTCCGGGCGAAGGGATCTGACGAGGCAGTGGCGGTGTTCCTGAACAGGGACGCTGTGGCTCCGACGGCGCTGACGTCGCTTCGGTCGGATCGCGCTGCGCGGCGGTTCTGTGACCGGTTGGTCGAGTTGGGGGCCGTGCGCGAGTTGACCGGGCGCGACACCTTCCGGCTCTACGGGATCTGAGCGATGGCCAAGGATCATACGGACGAGACGCTCGATCGTGAGCTAGAGGATCTGCCTGCCGACCTCAGGTGGCGCGAATGGATGCGCCGGATCGAGGCGGTGTTGTTCGCCTCCGCATCGCCCGTACCGCGCGATGACCTAGCCCGTGTGGTGGGGCGGGGGGCTTCGATTGAGTTGCTGATTCAGGACCTCACCGCCGATCTAGAAGGGAGGTCCTTCGAGATGGCCCAAGTCGCGGACGCTTGGATGTTGCGCACCCGATCCGCCTATGCGCCCGCGATCCGGGTGGCGGCCGACGTCGGGGAACAAGACCTTGATCTGCGCGAATACGATGTCGCAGTGCTCGCTGCCATTGCGTACCACCAGCCGATCACGCGGGACGGGTTGAAGGACATTTTTGGCAAGGAGATCAGCCGCGACCTGATCGGACGGCTTCATGCGCGCCGCTTGATTGGGACCGGACCAAGATCACCTCGGCGCGGCGCACCTTATACCTATGTTACGACTGAGCAATTCCTCGTGGCCTTCGATTTGGACACACTCCAGGATCTGCTGGATCGAGAGCAGTTGGAGGATGCTGGTCTGAGCGCCGACACCGATGCTGTTGGATAGATGTTCGATATATTCGCCAACACAGGGTGATCGACGTCTATGGTACGTAAAGACAGTCTTGCATTGAGCGGAGATGATTTGCCCGAAAACTATGATTTTACAACAGGAGTTCGCTCGTTGCTAGTTTGCCCAGATTGCTTCAAAGACAAAGGTCTTAAGGCGCGCATTGAAGATATAAGGCCTCAGTTCGACGAAGGAAAATGTGACTACCACGAAACGAAAAAGGGCGTGCCCGTCGTCGCGGTCGCGGAAATCCTGAAGGATGTTATCGAGAACAACTACCATCTTTCGGGTTATGGATATGACGGGGAGCCAAAAGGCGAACTCCTTCTGCCGCTCATAGAGGACCTTGTAAGACCAGATAATTTTGAAGTTGCAGAAGAACTCCAAAGCGAACTGATCAATCTCGATGATTGGTGGCCTCCCGATGGCGGCGACCCCTTTTTTGCCGATGATACTGGTTACACACGTATTCAGCAGTTCTTCGACGATACCCATTCGGCAAGTTGGCAAGAGTTCCGAAGTGAAATCATGAGTGGGCAGCGGTTTTTCAGCCGTCGTGCCCGAGAATTGCTCTCAGAATTGTTCGATGGGCTGCACTTGCTTCGCAACAAACGCAATATACGCGCCGTGCGAACGCTCAAGCCGAACGAGGTTTCGCTTTACCGAGGCAGAAGAGCGAACAGCTTCGATGCGCAATCAAGCATTAGAGACGCACCGGAAAAGCAACTTGGCCCGCCGCCAGAGAAACTGCGTGGTGCAGGTCGGATGAATCCATCAGGTATCCCTGTGTTCTATGGCGCTCAGGATATCGAGACGTGTTTGGCGGAACTTCGACCTGCCGTTGGTGAGACTGTCATGGCCGCACGCTTCCAACTGACGCGCCCGGTTGTCGTCCTGGATACCACCTTGTTCGCAACACCGCCAAAGCAACCAAACATCTTCGCAAAGTCGCATAACGAGCGGTTGAGTCTTTGGGGATTTATGGCTGAATTCATGTCTGAAATCTCGATGCCATGCCTGCCAGACGACGAACACCTGGACTATGTTCCAACCCAGGTCGTTGCAGAGTATCTCGTCCACGAGCATCTCTTTAAAGTTTCAGGCCAAGAGCGCCATTTGGACGGTCTCATCTTTCAATCAGCGCAGAAGCTAGGAGGCAAGAATGTCGTCTTGTTTGGGCCAGCAGGGCTTGTTGAGACAGAAGCAAAATCACGTTCAAGGCCCAAACCTGAACTGGCCGGACTTCAAGTCGTTCCAAAATCCGTTGTTGAGATGAAAGTGCAAAGTGTTGCCATCAATGCCTTGGAGGTTGGATCGCCGGTGGATGAATATGATATGTGATCGGCACCGAATTCCGGCGAAACGATGGCGAGGCTACGCTAACAATTTCAATTGTGCGTCTATGAGCGTGTTCGGCACAAATACCGATCTGTCATCTCGCCAAATGTTCAGCGCCACTACCAGCAAGTTATGATCGCACAGTTTGAGCTGTCGCAGCTGATCAGTGACCCAGAGGATCCCATGCACCTGAAGCGCACGTTCGCGCGCAACACGCGTCAAAAGCCGATCACCCGTCAGTAAGATGGCATCATCGAAGTGATTGGTCGTAACAATGCAGAAGCAATCGTTTGCCGACAATCGCCCTTGTTCTTGCTTGATCGCAAACGCCTCGCCAACTTCGTCGGGGGGGACGTCGTAGGTGACCATACCATCGCCGTCCAACATCGCCCATTCTTGCGGTGTGAAATCAAGAAGCTCGCTTTCCCGGATAGGCAGCGGGACGACCACTTCGACAGGAAGCCTGCACAGGACATGCAGCAGGCGACCTTTGCGCAGATCAATCAGGCAGCTTGCATCGTTGATGATCACTCGTTCCACGAACGCTGCTACCCTCTGATATTCTCTTCAACAGTCGCCAGAGACAAGCGAAGCATCTGCGCGGCTCTGACGGGTGAAATCAGCTCCTCTCCAAGTGCGCGCCAAACAAGTCGTTCAAACCGTTGTGGATGTTCGAACGCGCCAAATCCTTCGTCATCACGGATCGGATCCGGTTCGCTGCTACGCCATTTCCTCGCATAGGTCCGAAACGCATAGTCAATGCTGGATTGCGGCAGAATACCCACCTGGCCAAGACGCATCAGCATAGCGGCAGCAGACACACCGTAGAGCCGTTTGAGGCGCATGAGCTCCATGTGGGTCATGCCACTTCGCGCCTGTCCCGCTTCATCAATCAAATGGTCAGTTGGGATCAAGAACGCCCCGGCAAAACGATTCATCGCTTTCTCAAGCTTGATCGTTGCGTTGCCAGTTTGCCTAATGACACGATGGGCCAACTCGTGGGCCAGGTTGAAACGTTTACGCTCCACGTTGGTGCGGCTCGACACGACCACCACCTCCGTGTTTGGAAGATCACCACTGCGCTCAACCTCGCAAGCCAAGCCGTCAAAGCGCTTGGCAAAATCCGCCTCAATCACCTTGATCCCCTTGTCTTCCAACAACCGCGACATGCTGGGAATTGGGTCGTTCCCAAGCTTCCAATGCCTTCTGAGCGCACGGGCCTTCTTGTCTAGATCATCCCATGCATCAATCCGGTCAGTCACAAGCTTGCCGAATGGTTCGTCTGGCAAGGCGATCTCAAGGATATCCTCAATCGCCAAATAGTCCTCGAGCTTCTCAATGACAATTGCCTCAGCATGGGCGCGATCCTTCGCTGAGGTGCTCGAGTGCTTTCGAAACTCGACCCCGACAAGCGCCTCAACCTGACCACCCATCAAAAAGTCGAGTGAAACGCCAAGCGCTTTGCTCAACCCGACGAGAACGGCCGACGAAGGGTTCATTTTTTCGGCTTCGTATTTGCTGATGGCCTGCGCAGTGACCTTCGGTGACGTGCGGTCGGCCAGGCCTTGCATCGATAGGCCGGCCTTCTTGCGGGCCAATCGCAATCTTTGTCCAAACATGCTTATCCTCCGGTAAAAAACCGTCGGTTGATAAGCGACGGTTTATGGTATAAATTTAAACCATGAATTGACAAATCAGTCAAGGAAAAAGGAACTTTGGAGACCGATATGAGCAATAAAAATCAGCATGTTGTGCCACATTCAAAGGGTTGGGCTGTCAAAGGCGCTGGAAATGGAAAAGCAACGTCTGTCCACTCGACACAACGATCCGCAATAAGCGAAGCACGCGGCATCGCACGCAACCAGCAGTCTGAAATGCTGATCCATGGCACCAACGGGCGCATTCGTGAACGCAACACATACGGCAAAGATCCGTATCCACCAGAAGGCTAAGAGCACTATGAAACGTATCCTGAGCATTGACGGCGGGGGCATCAAAGGCACACAGCCTGTAGCATTCCTCGCACAGCTTGAAGAAGACCTCGATCAACCGATTGGGCGTTATTTTGATCTGATCGCAGGCACATCGACAGGCGGCATCCTCGCCATCGGGCTCGCTATGGGGATCAGCGCAAAATCCCTCCTCACTCTTTATGAGACACGCGGACCAACAATTTTCGGCCAAGCCGGGGACAAAGGTTGGTTGCACCGTAAATCACGCGATGCACGCGCGGCCATGCGCCATTGGGTGAAACCCAAACACGAACTGTCTGTTTTGCGCGACGAGCTCTACACCGTTCTGGGTGACCGGCTCATTGGCGACGCGCAAACACGGCTTATGGTACCTGCTTGGGATGCCGATCAGCGCAGCGTCTACATTTACAAAACGGCCCATCATCCGCGTTTGACAACCGATCATCGCAAACCTGCGCTCGATGCCGCACTGGCGACATCAGCAGCTCCGACATATTTTGCGTCCCACAAGACGGTTGATGACATCGGATTGCTGGATGGTGGGACCTGGTGCAACAACCCCGTCGGCGTCGCCACCGTTGAAGCGATCTCAATGCTGGGCTGGAGTCCAGATGAGCTCAACATCCTAAGTCTTGGTTGTGTGGATGAGGTCTATATGATGCCCGAGGCGCCTGGCAAGGCGAGTCTCGGTGTCAAAGCGCTCAGTCTGTTCATGGATGGACAGTCGCGTGGCGCGCTTGGCATCGCGCGTCAGCTGACCGGCGATCCTCATACGCGCAGCGCCGTACATCGATATTCACCAACGGTCCCAGCGGACTTCTTTGGTCTCGACGATACAAGTAAGATTCAAAGGCTCAAAGGTCTCGGCGCGTCCAGCGCGCGCCATGCGACTCCGACACTTTCCCCGATTTTCTTTCAACATCCAGCCGAGCCATTCGTGGCCGTGCATCACACAGAACGGAGCGCGGCATGAACCAGGTTTTTCGCACAACTCTCAACGAAACGGCCATCCAGCGCCGTGCGCAAGTCTTCACCATTCTGGAAGAAATCTGTCAGGATCTCGAATGGACACAGTCCCAGTTTGAGCGCGCGCGTACGAGCTACGAGGCGGTCGCCGATTGGCTCGCAGGGTCTAGCGATCCGTTGCTGGCATCTTTGCACGTCTATCTGCATGGGTCCGGAGCCTTGGGCACATCGATCAAGCCCATCGGACGCGATGAGTTTGATGTCGACCTCATCAGCTTCATTTCCGGGTTCGGCCCCGAAATTGCGCCTGGTCGTCTGAAGGCGGCGGTCGGTGCGCGCCTGCGCGAGCATGAATATTACGCGTCGATCTTGGACGAGAAAAAGCGGTGCTGGCGTCTGGATTATGCGGGCGAGTTCCATCTCGATATATCACCAACAATTGCCAACCCGCATTGCTTCAACGGCGGTGAACTCGTCCCAGATCGTAAGATGCGGAGCTGGCACGCGACGAACCCGCGCGCCTACCGCGCCCTCTTTGACAAGCGCGCCGAATTGGTGCCGCGGATGACACAGTCGATCATGGCTCTTCAGAAGGACTCCGCTTCAGCCGAGCCGTTCCCGATACGGCAATCCGTGAAGGGCACCCTGCGGCGGACGGTTCAACTCTTGAAGCGGCATCGCGACCAACATTTTCTGGAGATTGCCGAAGAGGTCGCACCGATTTCAGTGATCATCACGACGCTCGCGATGAAGTCCTATGAAATGTGCGTTCAACGCCATGTCTTCGCAGATGAGCTCGAAGTCCTCGTCGATACGATCCGTCTGATGCCCCTGTTCATTGAGCGGCCACTTGTGGATGGTCGCCAGATTTACGCCGTCTGGAATGAGACAACACAAGGCGAAAATTTTGCCGAACGCTGGAATGATGAGCCGGCCCGTGTCACTGCCTTCTATGAATGGCACGCCAAGGCGCTTGCCGATTTTGAAGCCCTGCGGGATCTGATTGGACTGGATACAATTGTTGGGACCATGAAGGACAGCCTTGGAGATAAGCTTGTCACCCGCACGATGAACCGGCGCATGGAAACACTTGGCGAAAGCCGCAAATCTGGGTCGCTTGTTCTGGGCGCCGGAATTGGTCTGACCACACAGAAGGCAGCCGCGAGCACGCCGGTTCCGAAGAACGACTTCTTTGGAGATTGAGGTTGATGATGCTTGCTTCTGACAAGAAAGAGCTCACGCTTCCACAGCAGTTTCTTTTTTTGAAATCATCAAAGACAGTTGGTGGTAAAGGCGTTTTGCACCCCCGTCGCCTTGATTGGTGCTTCGATGCCCAACCAACACCTTTGTCGCGGCTGTACCGGGTAGATCTCGTTCTTGAATCTGGTGACACGCCTGATGTCAGGATTGTTGACCCTGACCTTCGGTTGCTTTCAAACGGGCGCGACTTACCCCACATCTACCACAACCCGGATCGTCTCTGTTTGTATCTTCCTGGCACCGGGCAATGGGAAGTATCCAAGCGACTTGATCAAACCATTGTCCCTTGGACCCATCTCTGGCTTGTCTATTTCGAAGAATGGCTTGCCAGTGATGATTGGAAGGGTGGGGGGCGCCATCCCGGTGATGAGCCTGAATCTGAAGGCAATCGGGCATTGCGTCGTCGGATGCGACGTTCGCGTTAGGGGCCGTTTGGTCTCTGATAGAGCCTGGTTGGTTTTCAGTGTAGGTGCGCAGGGCCTTCAGATGCTTATTTCGCTGTTGCAATCCAAAGCAGCCAAGACAGATGTCTCGAGTTTATTGCCAACTAAATACTTGAATAACTCTGCTTTAATGGTATGTAATATGGCGTAGTGCACCATTAAAGCAGAGTTATGAAGACAAAGATCAAAGTCAGTCCAGGTACCAAAAGAGAGCTGCGAACCCTTGGGGCGCGCATCAGAGAAGCACGGTTGCGCCGTGAATTGTCCCAAAGCCTCGTGGCGGAACGGGCTTCGGTAAGCGTTCAAACGGTGGGCAGGATCGAGAAAGGCGACGCGGGCGTGAGCGCGGGTGCTTATGCCATGGTTTTGCAGGCACTTGGCTTGTTGGAGGGGTGGGGCAATATTGCCGACAGCCTTGGAGACGAACTGGCTGACGAACAATTACGCAAGCGCGCACCGAAAGATGCATCATGACAATCGACGTTTACATCAATGCCTACGGTGAAAACCGTAAGGCAGGCATATTGCGTCGGCATGCCGGCGCAGGCCGCGAGCGTGTGACCTATGAGCATGATGCTGACTGGTTGAAGTCGCCGGATGCATTTCAGTTTGACCCAACACTACCGCTGCGCGCCGGAACCCTGCATCCAGGCGCCAATAAAGCCATGTTCGGCACCCTGGGCGATAGCGCTCCTGATACATGGGGACGCAGTCTTATGCGCAGGCGCGAGCGGCGGGAGGCGGAGCTAGAAGGCAGACAAGCCCGCACGCTCCAAGAAACAGATTATCTCTTAGGCGTCTCAGATGAGACACGGCTGGGCGGTATCCGATTTTGCGAAGACGGGGTGTTTCAATCTCCCCAAGCAAAGGGCGTTCCCTCAACGGTCGCGCTTGGCGATCTGCTGCAGGCAGCACAGCGCATCGAGCGCGGTGAAGAAACCGATGAAGATCTAATGATGATCTTCGCGCCGGGCTCGTCTCTGGGTGGTGCGCGTCCCAAAGCATCTGTATTCGACCAGCATGGAAATCTGTCGATTGCCAAGTTTCCAAAGCAGAGCGATGACTATGCGGTGGAGCGGTGGGAAGCGATAGCCATGGATATGGCGAAAGCGGCTGGTCTCGAGGTTGCTGATCATCAGCTCGTACAGGCGGATGGGCACACGATATTTCTGTCGCGCAGGTTTGATCGAATTCATCATCATGATTATGATGATCACCGCATACCTTTCATGTCCGCCATGGCTGTTACCGAGCATGATGATGGTGATGATACATGCAGTTATCTTGAGATTGTGGATGCGATTAACGAGCGCGGATCCGAGCCAGAGCGAGACCGGGCCGAATTATTCCGCCGGATGGCTTTCACGATCTTGATTTCAAATACGGATGATCACTTCAGAAACCACGGGTTTTTATGGAGCGGCAAAAAGGGTTGGCGGCTGAGCCCGGCTTACGATTTGAACCCGGTTGCCAACAGTGCGCGCATTTTGTCGACGCGGATTGATTTTGATGACGCATCTGCATCCATTGGATTGCTGGCCTCAGTCGCTGAATATTTCGTTTCGAAAAATGACGCCGATCAGATCATCGACGAGTGTCGGGCGGTCGTGTGTAAGTGGCGCGACTTTGCCCATGCGCGCGGTGCGCCTGCTTCTGAAGTAAAGATCATGCAGTCTGCTTTTGAACACGAAGAGACCGCTGCGTGAATTACAGCGGCCGATCCCGTTTATTGTCTTGCGGCTCTCAGCAAGACTAGTTGTGAGACTTTGCAGCATGCATGACGCTGCGCAAGACCGACATTAGGTCTACGGCATTGTCGTTGGTGACGTCGCGTATGACATTGCTGTGCTCAGTATCTGCGTCAGAACGTGTGAAATCGGACTGCGCAGCAGCAACGCGGCGTACCCATTGTAATATCACTTGGTTAAGCAGAGCCGATTTACCGCGCCCTGTCGCGCCATGAACCTGCGTTGCACGCATAATGTCCGCGAGATGCCGCGCTGACGCCGGATACGAGTGACCGGTTTTCTCAAGAGCATGATGCGGCGCGCCAATGATTGTCCAACCGTCATGAACAGCCCGGTTTGAAACACTTCTGTTGTGATCCAATAAGGGCATCAGATTGCAAGTAAGGTGCAGGTCGACATGATGCGAAGCTGCATCATACCAGTGAAGAACGCAGCCGCGCGGAACGCTGCCCTGCAACTCGTCCAGACCCATGTCTAAATCTAACAAGAACACAGCCGGCACCCAGTTGTCATCAGCGGACCGGCCCGAGGCATCTGCCAAGTCCGCGAAATCCTCAACCGTATCGTGCATTGATTTGCATGCGAGAATAAACATGTCACGGGTCTGCTCACCCATGAGCCTAACCGACAGGTTTTCACCCACGAGCGCGTCATAACCGCTACCACCATGAAGGACGTCGGTGCCGCTGTTGTTCGCGCGCACTCGATCATCGCCAACCAACATAAAGTCGTTGACCGCATCATAGAAGGAAGCCCGATCAGAACCGTCACCGCCGCGCTGGTGATCGCTCACACCATCGACACAGGCGATCCAGACGATGTGCCCGCCCACGCCAAAATTAGTACCGTGACCGGTTTGCGGGTCGGATGCATCTGCGCCAGCACGAACTTGATCGTCGCCACTGCCGGCGAACAAGCGATTGCCAAGCAATGCGTCATCACCGCCACCGCCATGAATGACATCAGCACTCCACCGTCCGGCCAACAGGATTGCCAATTGATCGTCATGCAAGTCGAGCTGCAGATCACGTGGGAACGTGCCAAGATCATGCGCTTCGCCGCCGCCATAAAACTTGAAGGCATGCTCGCCGCGCGCCGGCACCGCGAGCTTATTGTGGTCGGCGATGGAATTAGCAGCCACAACGTCAGGCGCAACCGCGCGCACGGTTGCTTTGAGAACCCGATCGGTCGTTGAACCTGACCAGTCGGCCGACGCTGAACCGTCGGCCTCATCATCATTGTCGGTCGAAACTGCATCACAATGAACAGACTGACCGCTAGCAGACTTGACGACGCCCGGCGTTATCGAGTCCGGTGCAGCAGCAGGCGGTGAGTGGACAGCATGAAACATCCGCGCCCAACCACCGGTGTCCACCGCGGTTTTCCCGGTATTGCCTCTAAGCAGTGGGCCGAAGCCATCCTTACACAGGACGTCGAGAACCATGTCCTGGTCCTCGTCGAACAATGCGACAGGCGTGTTGCTGAGTGCATCATGGTTCATGCTGCATCTCCTGGGGTTCCGAATTCAGGACAGGTTTCGCGGTAAAGTTCATGGATCTGCAGAGCATTACGGCCATGAAATTCATGCATTAGTTTGTTGAGCAATTCCGTGCCTTCTATCGGGACACGATTCCCGATCTTGTCTTTGCGCGCGATAAGACCGAAGAGTTCAGCGGCTTTAAATATTCTGTTTATGTCAGATTGCGCCGAATGAACCTTTGCAGGGTCCGTTACGCCGGCATTGTCGCAACAGGCCTTTGAAAGGCTATGTTTTGTAAGTGGGATTTCGATAAATGAGCGTGTCATTCCAGCGATCAGGAGAGCATCGTCGTCGACAAACTGGGACTCTTTCCAAACAACCGTGAGAGCTTCAAGGGCCGCGAGGCTGGCAAGCTTGGACTTTGCGGCCTTGATGGTTTTTCTATCTTCGGAAATTTTGCTGATGGGATGGGGAAAAATATCGGTGTCGAGAAGGAACAGATATGGCCTAATCATTCGGAAGAGAACATCCGATGAGGCAAGCGCCAACGCGGTTTCCTGAGATTGCGCTGATACGATTTTATGCGCCGTCTCGGCTCCCAATGCTTCGTTCTCTTGCCTCATGTTTTTACTCCCGCTGATAGGTACAGCTTTTCGCAGTCTAGCACGGATCGATGCATCTCCGCTTCTATACAATTTGGATAGAGAACGAGTCTGTACTAAGCGTCTGTATACACTCTATATTCCGATGGTTCAGACAACGGTATTAATGAATCAATAGATTTTGCAGGTCACCTAAATCCGCCTATTTCAGGGTAAATTTCAAGGAGATTTACGATGACCAAAATAACAAAAACCAACTCTGTTCTTGTAGAACAGGCCGAACCGCCCAAACTTGCGTCTTGGATGGTCGCGCAGTCTTACACAAAGACAAATAGCGAGCAGGGCGTTGAGGCGTTCCGTGCTCAATTTCAAGATGTTGATCCGGACGAGGCACGCAGTTGGGCCTATCGCTTTGGATGGGAGAAGCTTCACTACGCTTATGAACCGTTGATCGACATCAGCATGATCTTATTAGCGGTCCTGGGATTGGTACTTGCGCTTATCGGCTTGCTTGCCACGTAGATTGGTCAGGCATCCGCCGAGAAACCGAAAGTGCAATATTTCCCAGTTTTCGAACGCATCACGCAATAATTAGGTCTCTACAAGGGCATCGTTCAACATTGATGGAATTCTGATCTAACAAGCCCTTTCTCAAGAGCCTACAGAGATCAAGCGACGCGAAAAAGATTAAGGGGCTTTCTTTTGCAGGCTAATCTAAGCGGCACTTTCTTCCGGGACATCCGCGGTCTTAATCAGTTCCTTGGCATAGCGCTTCGCTTGAGAGATGCTCTGCTTATAATCATCGGCAGCAAGCGACAGAGACTCAGGCGATGTAGCGCGATCCAGATCATCACTGGACCAATCGTCTGAAAGACGTTTGCTAATGGCGTAGCAAGTAGCCTTGCCAACACGGAAAGCCATAAACTTTCGAGAGGCTTTTAGGATGGCGGAACGCACGACTTCGGGCTCGCCCAATGTCCGCAGCTCCGCGTCCAGCTCAACGGCCATTCGCTCAGAGGCTGAATAAAGGCCATTTACGAACAGAGTTTGGGCGTCCTTATAAAACCGCCCAGCACGGCCTCTCAGGTTCTTTTCGGCGATCTCTTCCGCATCAGTCAGAATCTTGATCTCTGGCACACGTTCCAGCGACTTTGCTGAGCGAGAGAGCTTTGACCCTTCGGGAGCCTTGCGCACCTTCTTATGTTTAGCACGCTGACTTTTGCTTGGGTCGAGGCCAGTGTGGTTTTCGCCGTGATCCTCGCCAGTCTCGGGGAAATCTGTATCCAAATCGACAGGGTCCGACGTGTCGCTGCCTTCAGCTGCGCCCTCAGTCACCAAAGCCGACTTGCGCCGCGAAGGACTCAAGGTCGCAGTGGGGACACGAAACTCATCCAGCAATTTCTGAAGGTCGCTTTGCAGATCGTCCAAATTATCATCAGATGTTGGCGATTCAGACCGTATCACGTCTTTGACCCAGTCGGGCATGAGTTCGCGGACATAGGCATCAAAGTCTTCGGCACGCATCGCGGACCGATCATCTGGCCAAGTAAGTCCATCCCGATACTGGTTCGGCAATGCCAAACTGTCGATGAGTTCAATTTCAACCGTGAGGACTTTGGAGCCGAAGGGGATGCCGAAATTCGGCGCAGCAGCAGACCATGCCTTCTTCGATTTGATGTCGTACCGCTCTCCCTTGTGGACAAGCGCACAAAAGGTAGTGGAGCTCGTCGCTGGGTTGGCAAGTGCGCTCAGTGTGTGGCTGTGGCGCTCATGTTTGGGATCATGAATGTAGTGGACCGTTATCTCTCCTCCGGGAGCTTCGATCCGTTCGTGATTGGGCAAGTCACCGATTACTTCTTCGAGTGTCTTCAACCGCCGTGTGCGGCCAGTTTCTCCTTTGCCGCCGCCCTTTGTCATTGCAACATCAACTCGGACTTCCACGCCCTCTCCAAACCGCGCAAACCGTCGGAAGATGGCCGATGGAATATAGCTACGATCTAAGCTTTTCCCTTTGCCCAACGGTTCAGCGACGGTGTCGTGATCTTCGCATTGGCCGAGCAACACTACTTCGGTCCAATCGAAATTCGTGGCTTGCCCGTCTTCTCTCGCAACATCTGAAACATCATAAACCGTGTCGAAACTGCCGTCTGGCAGCTCTGCTGGAAACCGAACGTAAGTGCCCTCATCTGGGTCATAGCCGATTACAACTTCGTTCACGAAGCCATCCTTACACGAGCGGTAGCGGATACCTTCGCGCGACATAGTCAAGCCAGAGACTTTTGCTCCGATCCCGAAATTGCCATCCAACGCCATCTCCTTGTTAACGGATGAAGATAGATCGGTTGCCTGCTTCAGCTCTTTGTCGTCCATGCCAACGCCGGTGTTCCAAAAGGTTAGCTTACGTACGTCATCAATCATCGTGGGATAAATCTCGATGCGGCGATTGTCAGCACTTGCACTGCACGCGCTCTCGTCGGCGTTCTTAAAGAACTCCCGCACCAAGGTGTCTACTGGGGCCTGTTCGATCAGTCGGTTGATCAAAAAGCGCTTGTCATGAATGTTAAGTGGTTCGGCTTTCATAGATTTAGCCCCTTACAGTTTAAACTTGTTGGCACCATCACCCGAAGACGAGCCAAATTTTCTTTCGACGTCGCTAATCGCATCTCGAAGAGCTTTGATGATTTTCTTCACATCGGCATCGTCATATTCATATGCCCTGCCGTTCGACAGATTTCCAAGTTTCCGAATAGCATCGAGTGCAGACTGCGTGCGCCCTTCAGCCAAGCGTATGAACTTCTCTCGTTTATCATTGCTTTGAGGCATATGTTCACCAAATCTTTCACTCATTGCGTTGAATTTCAGATAGCTACTGCAAGTCATAGAGTCAATAAATGCCATGAAATTCATGACGTATCTGCAAACTATGTTCCAATAGAGCGAAAAAGCCGAAATTTTTGCTGCCAAATTTTGCAATATTTCTCTCCATTAAGGCTCTCTGACCCGCTGTTTGGGGAGAAATGCGGCGTGACTGGCACTTATGCACTCCTATTTAATTGGAGCCTGAACAGGTTCAAAAAAACTGAGCCATAGGCAGCGGCTATTCTAGCGATCGCAGAATGTCTGCCCGCTCCAACGCGCGTCGCAGTGCATGGTTCGAAACCCTCACGTAGATCTCGGTCGTCTTGAGTTTGGCATGCCCGAGTAGAGCCTGAACCATCCGTATATCTATACCCTCTTCGATCAGCAGCGTTGCCGCAGAATGCCGGAACCGGTGCGGAGTCAGATGAGGCGCGATCCCTAAGCGATGCGACAGCACCCGTAGCCGTTTCCGAAAGGTTTGCGATCGGAGCCGGCGATCCACCGCGTTCAAGAAGAGCGACGATTTCAAGGAACCGTGCTTGGCCCGATCTACGCAGTATCGTCGAAACTGTAGCCTAGACGGACCCGCGGGACACTTGTGGTCCTACTGTAGCTTGTCTCTGAGAGCTTCGTAAGGGGTCTGGCCGTTGTGTGCGCCGTGCGGTCTGGCGAAGTTGTAGAACCGTTCCCATTCGTCGAGTTTAGCTTCGAGATCAACGTCGCCTTTGTAACTGAGCAGTTGGTAGAATTCCTGCTGATCGGAACGGTGGGACCGCTCGACTTTGCCATTTAACTGAGGCGTTCCGCGCTTTATGTAAGCGTGCCTGATCCCGAGGTCTTCGACGTGCCAATGGAACTTGGCCTGGAACTCGTGGCCATTATCCGTACGCACTTCGCGAATGCGGAACGGAAACTTTTCGATGATGTAGTCAATGAAGTCGATGGCGTTTGCCTGCGTGTGCTTCTCATAAACCTTGAGGGCGCGAACCCTGGTCGCGTCGTCGATCGCAGTATACTGGAACCGACGGATCTTTTCGCCGCTTTTTCCTTTGAATGTCAGAAACTTAACATCCACTTGGATATGATGACCCGGAACCTGCTTTTGATAGCGTTTGGTGTGTAATTTACGCATCCGTGTGCCTCTGGGCAGTCGATTGAGACCGTTGCGCTTAAGGATGCGGTAAACCCCTGCATCTGAGATGCTCACGCCATGATAACGCGCCAAATACCAGACAATCCTAATTGGCCCGAGGTGATACTTGCGCCGCAAATACAGCACCTTCTCGACGATCTCAGTTGGTGTTTGATTGGCCGGATTCTTCGGAATTGATTTGGCATTCTTCAACCCAGCTTCACCGTATTTTTGATACGCATCCCGCCATCTATAAAAGCTAGACCTGCCGACACCAAAATACCGGCAGGTTTTGCGGGCATTGCCGATCTTCTCGGCATGTTGAAGGACTCTAAGCTTACGTTGGATGTCGCGTTCTTCGTTCGTCATGAAAACTTCCTCCATCCCAAATCAGGGAATTTACAGGAAGTGTCCCGAGAGTCCGTACATATCTACAGCGGCGAAAGTGTCGGGAGAGCCCCTTGTTACCGGATGCTGCGTTTTGCTCGAATGTCGCTCGGTCTGTCATCGTCCCACGTTTAGGCCGGAATTGATAAAACTTTGCGACAGAACCACTTGAGTTCACACATTGATTATATCACCGTATGAGACGGACCACCCGCATGGATGCCCAACTTGGGTACGCCACGCGGGGCACGTGGATTCGCGACGATGTCCCATTCGGTAACCAGATTTAATTTCAGGGCCAGCAGAGTCATATCAGCCACGGATTTTGCACCTGTCTTTAGCCGGATTTGACGCCGGTGCGCTTCGACTGTGCGGATCGAAATATCCAATATGAACGAAATCTCTTTGTTGGGATTGCCTTGGGCGACGCATTCAAGCACATCCAGTTCTCGGGCTGACAGATTGAAATCGGTATCAAGCATACTGACCGCCTTCATCTTGACGCTCAGCGCGTCTTTGTAGCTTTCACACATGAATGTCAGGCCGGAATGCACTTTTTCAATGGCAGTCGACATTTCCTTGGCAGTGATGTCGTGGCCGATCAGGCAAGACATCCCGAAATCCAAAAACGTTTTTGAGGCAACGATATCTTTGCTTTTCACCACGGCGATCATCCGCGTTTCGCGTTTTTCATTAACAAGGCGGCTGGCGATTTCAAGAATACCCATCTGTTTGATATCGGACGAAATGATCGTGATGTTCGGTCGGAACTTCGAAATATTGCGCCACGCTGTGCTGCCATTTTCGCACTCTTGTATCTGGTCAATACCCAAGCCTTCGACAATGCGTCGAATGCCACTGCGAACCAAGGGCTGTTCTTCGGCGATTAAAATCGATGTCATCATATCTTCTCCTGCGGACAAATGCGGTTTGCAAAGGCAGAATGTGGCAGTCCTGCCATAAACACGATACATTGATACCTCATCCGCAATAGGAAATGTTCCGGAGGCGCTATCGAGCTGGTAGTGCGCAAAACACTGCGTATTGACCGGGTATTGACCGGCGGTTTTACCGTGCTTTCCGATTCTTTTACGTCGTCGGTGATGTGAATACGCTAAATTTTTCAACACTTGTGACTACGATGAACCGCATCGTTTGTGATGTTGAACGTTTCAGTATGGCTTCCAACGATTCTGTTTCGAGAAGACGCACTTCCTTCACGATCTGGGACATGGAGATAGGCCCTAGGCCGCCTTTTTCACGCTCTTCGTTGATCCGCCACATTGTTTTGCGGGTGAAGTAGAAACCGAGAGTTGAAGCAACCACCACACTTGTTCCAGCCACAGCCCATCCGGCAGGCGTTAGGCCTAGAGCGGGATGAGATTAGGTTGAAGCGTAACCGGCATTAGTGAGATAGTTTGCACACTCCTTCGGGGTGAAGCTGTCGAGCAGTTTACCGATCCTGCGCCATGTTGCCTCCATTGTGCGTTCGGCGGCGTCTCGGAGCATATGTTTGAGTTTCGAGAAGACCTGCTCAATTGGGTTTAGGTCCGGGCTGTAAGGCGGCAGGAATAGCAGATGCGCTTTGGCCGACCGGATCGCCCGGCGCACCGCCTGTCCTTTGTGGCTGCCGAGATTGTCCATGACCACCACATCGCCCGGGCGCAGGGTTGGGACGAGGATCTGCTCGACATATGCGCGGAAAGCTTCGCTGTTGACGGGACCGTCCAGCACGAAAGGGGCATCGATCCGATCATGGCGCAAGGCTGCGATGAAGGTCATGGTGCGCCAGTGACCATGTGGTGCGCGTCCTATAAGGCGTTCGCCTTGGGGTGCCCAGCCGCGCAGCGGGCCATGTTGGTCTTGGCCCATGTCTCGTCAATAAAGACCAGCCTGCGCGGGTCGATCCGGTCCTGATGCCGTTTCCAGCGTGCACGGCGGCGGCTCACGTCGGGGCGGTTCTGCTCCGCGGCGAGTTGGGTTTTTTTTGAACGAATACCCGGTGCGGTGCACGAAGGTCCAGACCGTGCGGTAGTCTACCTTCAGACCACGCTCTGCCAGCTCCACCACTAATCCGCGCAGCGTGAACGGTTCTTTGATCCGTTCCAGAAGCCACACTTCATGAGAGCCCACAATCTTGCGCGGCGGGTGGCCGCCCGTTCCCGCCGGAGCGCAACTCCCGGTCTCGCGAAGTCGCTGGGACCATTTCACAACGCTGGACGGCGCTACATCAAGCGCCAATGCAACCTGCCGCACGCTCTCACCCGCAGACAAACGAGACATTGCCCTCTCTCTAAGGTCCATCGAAAGTGCTTTACCCACTGCGCTTCCTCCATCTTGTGGTTGGCAACAATGAATCAGCAAAACTACACCGTGTGAATCCCCTTTCGATTCAAGCTGACGTCATCCCGCACTAGTGGTGTTTTTGGTGATCAAAAAACACGTGCGATGCAGGACGGGATCAGACGGGCCGTATTTGGATAATCCTCACTCTGCCGTTGGTTCTGGTTCTGTCGCAAATTTTTTTGCGCTTGAGGCACCGTATTCTGTGGACACAATTATGCAGCGAGGGCATCCCAAAACGGATCACGATCGACAAAAGCCGGAGCAATGCAGCCGGAATCAACGAGATGAATAAGATTTTTAGGCGGCTGGGAACGACGGTCAAAATCGACACTGTCCAACCGAAGTATCTCAACAATATCATTGAGCAAGATCACCGCTTCATCAAACGGCTGACAAGACCGATGCTGGGGTTCAAAAGCTTCGCGTCAGCGGCGGCAACACTCGCCGGGGTCGAAGTCGCACACATGATCCGCAAGGTGCAGCTCGGCCCGCTGAAATGTGGTTTTGGCCAGTTCGCTGAGCTCGCTGGATAAGTCCGTCCAGGTAACAAGTTCACTTTGAAGTCCGACAAAATTTGCGACAGAACCCGTAGGTGTAATCCGCAATTGCCGTATTGCCGCGTGTTGGGCAGATATGAGACCTAAATAAATGCCGCAGGAGCAATCCCATGCATCTTTTTCGAATTGCTCGAAAAGCGAAGCTAACTGCCCAAAACGGGTTGCATGCTGGCATGACGACCCAAATCTCGGGCGCGGTACAGGTTGGATCAGACCAAAAAAGCGATGTTCGTCTGCTTGATCGGCAAGCGGACGGGCACACCGCTGGCATCCGCCTGGGGTTTTGGGGCGCGTATATTTCGCCCGTTGACGGGACGATTTCGGTTGATGGATCGCCGTGCAAAACCCCGGTCTACTTGTGGTGGTTTGGTCGCCAGAGCATTGAATTGCGCATCGGCGCGATTGACGCATCGCTTGACCGGATTGGACTTGTTGCATGGCGCAAACTATCGCTGGGGGTATCATTAGCAGCCGTTGTAGCACTTGGCGCGGGGACATTTCTAAGTCCGACACTTAGCGCGGCCACGGCCCCTAAGCCGGTCGTGCAAACGGCACAGGATGTCCAAGTCCCACCACCAGCACAGCCGCTTTCGGAAACCATGTTGGCGGAAAAAATTACGTCAGAGCTGGCGTTCTTTGATCTGACGGAAATCGTGCAATTTGAATTGACTGCGCATGAAGGCCGCCCCCTTGCCGTCGTCACAAAGGGCGGACTAAGCGATGCCGAGATGCAGCGCTACCGGTCGTTTTTGATACACTATGACCAAATCCAAGCAGCCCCCCCGCTGCGGTCCGAAGTCGCGGTCAGTGCCCAGGAAACATATTCGCTGCCGCAGATCCGAATGGTTCAAATCCAACCTGAACTGGCCATCATCGATGGACAAGGCAATGCCTTGGGTGTGGGCGACCGCTTTGCCGATGGGTGGCAAGTGATGGATATCTCACCCCAGAGCTTTACGCTCACGCGGTTTGGTCACACCCAAGTGGTCGAATTGGTTGACCTAAAAGATGACACGCAAGAGGCCAGTGAATGAAACCCTTTGACGTTGCCACGGCGGACCGCATCCCGGTAGGTGATCTTGTCGGCCCGCCCGCACCACCCGCAAATTGGCCGACCACACAAGTCGAACCAAAGCCCGATCATCAGGGCACGCTGACCGAAACCCCAGACAGCGCGCCAACTGATCCGGTGCTTGGGTCCCCATTAAGCCGTGCGATGCTGACCGCGTCACACCCCGATGTCTTTGCGATCAAATCGTTTCTTGACCTATTGGAAGGCACTGCAGACGTCTCACCCGATCTTATGGCGATGCCGGGCGTGGCGGTGTTGTATGAACACTGTCAGGCCGTTGCCGTCATTGACGGATTGAAACGCGGTTTGGTGCGCGAATGACGATCCCTGAACATGCTCGCGCCTATGAGGCCGTTGACGCGCTTGCCCAGTTTTACATGGCACACGGCGAGACCGAGCGCGCGATGTACCTTTTGGAACTGCTGCAAAGGTTGGATGCATTGCCCGCAAATTCTGTGGCGACCTTGGGCTGGTGCTACAGCTATTTTTCGAAAACTGACGAACTTGAACGGTTGATGGCTGCCGAACCGCCTGTGTCAGAAAGTGTCTGGCAAGAACGTTTGCGCGCTGTGATCGATCTGTTGCGCGGCAATTTTGAGCAAGGCAGGCAACGTTTTGAAAAAACATTGGCGAGTCAAAGTACGGCTAAGAAACTGATGTTTGGAATACAAAAATGATGTCAGGGTTGTTTGGCCGGCGCACAGGTACGTGGCAGCGCTATGATTTATGCCTGATCGGGCTGCTGCTTGCCATTTTATGCGTCATGATCTTGCCGCTTCCGACCGTTGTGTTGGATGCGCTTTTGGCGACAAATCTGACTTTGGCGGTTTGTGTTCTGATGGTCGCCGTCTATTTGCGCAAGCCCTTGGAATTTTCCACATTTCCAACAATTATTCTGCTTTTCACGGCGTTTCGCATCGCTTTATCGGTGGCAAGCACACGGCTTATTTTGCTAGATGCCGATGCGGGCGACATTATCGAAACGTTTGGTAATTTTGTCGTGCAAGGCAACGTCGTTGTTGGCATGGTTATCTTTTTGATCATCACCACCGTGCAATTTCTTGTCGTGACAAAAGGCGCCGAACGGATCGCGGAAGTATCCGCACGTTTTACATTGGACGCCATGCCCGGAAAGCAAATGAGCATTGAAGCAGACATCCGCAGCGGTGATTTGAGCCGCGAAGCGGGACGTGAAAAGCGCGATATTCTTGGCAAGGAAAGCCAGTTCTTTGGCGCCATGGACGGTGCAATGAAATTTGTGAAGGGCGACGCAATCGCGGGCCTGATTATCATCATCATCAACCTGATTGGCGGGATATCCATCGGGGTGGCACAAAATGGTATGTCCTTCTTTGAGGCGATCCAGCTTTATTCGCTGTTGACTGTCGGCGATGGGCTTGTTGCGCAGATCCCAGCGCTTTTTGTGGCTCTTTGTGCAGGTATGGTTGTCACGCGGGTCAATTCAGAAAAATCCAACGATCTTGGGACCGATATTATTGGCCAGCTGACGGCCAACAGAAAAGGGCTGTTGGCTGCGGCGGGCATCGTGTTGATCATCGGTTTTTTGCCGGGATTTCCAACCTTCATTTTCGCGGCGCTGACACTGGGCCTTGCGTTGATCGCGATGATCCCTGCACATCGCGAACGGCAACGTGATGCCAATCCACCCGAACAAATGCCTAATGTCGTATCCGAGGATTGTTACAAGCAAGCTGGCGATCGGATGGTTCTTCAGGTCAGCGCAGAAGACTTTGACGCATATGATTGGACCGCATTTGTCGCGGCCCGTGCTGCGACATTAAATGAGTTCGCGGCGCGATCGGGTTACATGATCCCGTGGGTTGGTGTTGAAGCCGATCCCAAAGTAGCCCCTGGTCAGGTTCAGATCACACTTGACAGTGTGCCGATTGTCTTTGTCAAAGCACGGCCAGAAACGGTTATTTGTTACGGGGATAACGCCGTATTGCGCATGGCCTCAGGCACCCAAGAGCCAGAGGAAGCTGACGATGTTTATGGGCCAGGCTATTGGATGTCATCAACCCGCACCAGCGCGTTGGTTGATGCCGACGTGACACATTTTTCAGTTGAAGAAACTCTTTTCCGTCTGACCCATCAAACAATGCGCGCTAACCTGTCAGAACTTTTGCCGCAACGGGCCGTCCCCGATTATGTCGACACCCTGTCGCAGACCGAAAAACACGGCTGGGATGAGGTCGCAGAGACCCTGTCGGACGAAACACTGCATGATGTGGTTCATCGCCTCATGTCCGAAGCCGTACCGCTCTTGCCGTCTTATGTGATGATTGAAACACTACTGGATTGGTCAAAGCGTGAAACCGACCCGATCCTGCTGACCGAATATGTCCGCCAAGGCCTGCGTCGACAGATCGCGCATGCCATCGCGTCTGGTCAAAACCAAATTGCCACGTATCTGGTTGATCCTGAAATGGACAAAGCTGTACGCGAGGCCGTTCAGGCCACGGCTGTTGGCGGTTATCTGGCGTTGAATGCGGCGGAATCGTCGTCAATCGTCGAAGTCTTTTCGCGTATCCAGGCCAATGCCACCGGCCGGCCCGACCGACCCGCGATTATCGCCGCCAACGACGTGCGCCGGTTCTTGCAAAAATTCCTAATGCGCAACAACATCGTCTTACCGGTCATCGCGCAGCAGGAACTTTGCACCGAATTCGACTATCGCCCCTTGGGTGTTGCAAAGCTGCGTTCAAGGGCAAGCTGATCATGGTTGGCGGCAGTCGACCCATGCAAATGCCGTTCGGCAGTGTCCCCGATTTCGCAACGTAGAAATTTCAGCAAAAGTTTTACGTAGCGAAACCTGACACTCACATATCGCCGCGCTGGCTGGCGTTGCGGTTTTTTTGGAACTGCGCGATCCATTCTTTGGCCTTGCTAATTCCGAGAATCCTGCTCAGCTTCAAGGCAAATGAATAGTCTGTCCTAGTTGGTTGTATTCTATCCAGCACTGCTATGTGCCGCATTCTTGCTTCGGGATGGTCCTCAAAGAACGCACTAAATTCATCGATCTCCGTCCCCCAGTGAAACTCCAAGAGCCTTTCTGATGAACATCTCATCGTGGCCGTCATCTTCCAAAGGTTTGCAGTACGAATGGCGGGTTGGCGTGTCAGTTGGATATGGAGATCTGTGGCTGGGCGATGCCATCTGGTCACCTTGCTGCCGAAAGCTTGCGATAGCAGCGCGCGTGCCACAAGACTAAATATGTTCACCCTCTGCATATCGGGCGTAGGCCCGCACAAATGGCTGCACTGCGGCGCTGTCGGACAATTGATCCCCGGCTGCCAGCCCGCGCTGCAGAATCTCAACCAGATCATCCGCATCAACCAAAGGCACATCGTGCTTGCGCGCCTTGGCGATATAGTCGCGCATCCGCGCAGGGGGCACCCTCAGCGTCATAATCGGTGCCGGCGTCACCATATGTTCATAGTATATGCCAACTAGCCCCTTCTTACCCTTTGCGATAAAGCTGGAGCCGGTAACGCCGGTGGCGCTTTCTGCGTCTTTTCGCATTGCGGCCTTACGTGCGCGCGCGATGGCAGGGTCACCAAAGGACTGTTTGCGTTCTTGTTTCAGTTCGGATTTCGTCATGCGCATCTGATCGGCAAACAATCGGTTCTGCACAAGGATATCTGATGCCACAACCAGCAACAAATAAACGAAACCACAAACGATTAGTATTACGATAAAGCGCAGGCCCAGCGACCCGGCGGCGTTCAAATCTACTTCGACCATATCAAAAAGCCCATCGAAAACTGTTAGAAATACAATCAAGGCTATCGCGGTCCAAATGGCCATCCGCGCCAAATTCACAACCAATGTGACAAGGGCGCGCTTTTGAAACAGGCGCAAGAAACCTTCCACCGGATTAAGCCGTTTGAAATCTGGCTTAATGGTTTCGAAGGTAAACACCAAACCACCCTGCGATGTCACGGTACAAAGGACGGCAATCAGGGCTGCCATTCCCAAAACTGAAACAAAACTACGCGCCACAAGATCAGCAAACAACCCGACAACGCGCAGCTTTTCGTCCGCACTTGTCGTGCCGACGTGAAACATGGCCTCGTCGAAAAAGGACGCCGCACGGTCAATATACCCGCCAAAACTGGCACAGATGTAAAGCAGTGTCGCAGCCACCGTTGCACAGACGACAGCGTCAGATACTGTCACGACCTGACCGCGCTTGCGGCCCTCGCGCAGTTTTTTTCGGCTGGCGGTTTCGGTTTTTTCCTCTGATGTTTCGGTCATTGGACGCCCCCGACAAGTGAGTAGAAAAGCCCGATCAGATCGGCCATGTCATGTGTAGTAGACCCAAGGCTGGCGATGATCGGTTGCAACAACAGATACAGCATCACCACTGTCAGCGCCGCCTTGATCAGTTCGTTGGTGTTTCCGGTGTCCACCCTGCTGGCAGAACGCCCCAGAATTCCAAGCCATATATCAATCAAGAGCCATGCCAAAATAAACGGGGCCGCGATTGACAACGCCGCCCCAAATGTCACGTCCAGCAAAGACAAAAATGCCGCGGCCGCATTGGCAGAAAACAATGGCATCGCAGCCGTCACCGGCCACACTTCGTAACTGGCATAGACCGCGCTGAACACATGGAGGAAACCATCGTCATAGACCAGAATGCCGATGGCCATCAGGACGAATGCACTGCCAAAAGTGCTGCTGCCGAACTTGTCCTCGTCCGACGATTCTTGCCGGATGCCCGCCAATATCCCACCGCAGATATCCGCAACCCAAATCGGCAGCGATGCCAAAACACCCATCATGAAGCCAATGATCGCTTCTTTGAACACCAACAGGGCCAATTGCCCCATCGGCAATTCCCTGAGCGCTGTACCTTGGGTTTCCAACAGATGCGCGGCCAGCGGAATGGCGAGGATGAATGCGATCCCCGACCGGATTGGTCCGGTGTTGATCTTGGCCCATGAAAATGCGGCAAAGACCGACGCAAACACAAACCAACGACCGTAGGCCAGCAACAGGCAGGTGAAGGGCGTACGCAGGTACGCGAATAAATCTGATAAAAGGCTGGCGTCCATATCCGGCTGCCCCGGATCAACGCATTTGCCAGAAGGTATCAAAAACTTCAGCTGACGCGAGCATGAGCGGCGCGGAAATTGACCGGCCCGCAAGCAGTAAACAGCCACCAACAGCGGCGACTTTGACCAATTGGGGCAATGTCTGATCCTGAACCTGCGTGACGGCTTGGACCAGGGCCACAATCAGGCCAAGAGCCGTGGCAATCAACAGCGGGATCCCTGCCAGCACCACAACAGACATGAAGAAATCCTGCAAAACATGGATCATTTGATGTCTCCTTTATTGCACATAGCTGAGCACCAGACCCTGGATCAGTTTCGGCCACCCATCGAGTGCGACAAACAACAACAGCTTGAAAGGGACAGCCACAACAGCCGGTGACACCATGTTCATGCCCATAGCCATCAAGATCGCTGTCAGAACCAGATCGATTGCCAAAAACGGCAAGTACAGCATGAAACCCATTTCAAAAGCATGCGTCAGTTCCGTCAAAAGAAAGGCAGGGGCGAGCAAGGTCAGACTGTCGCGTGACGGCGCGGTTGTCGCGTCCTCGCCTGCGATGTTACGTTGGATTTCTTCGAAGAATGCAATGTTTTCAGGGCCTGTGTTGCGGCCAAGAAACCCGACCAAAGGCTCGGCCGCGACCTGCGCCGTCAAGATAAAGTCATCAAGCACATCATAAGTCAGGCCAAGAGCCTCGACCGCCTGAAAAGCCGCCACCGCCACGGGCTGCATGATGAAAATCGTCAGCGAAAGGGCGATGGTGTAAACCACAATGTTCGGAGGCGTTTGCTGAATCCCAAGTGCGTTGCGCAAGATCATCGTCACAATGGCAATTTTGACGAATGATGATGCCACCAACACCAGATATGGCAGCGTCATCACCCCCGCGAAAATCGCCAGAAACGGGAAAAAGTCGCCTTGTTCAAACACAACCGTCGATCTCTAATATCTGGATGGCAAGCTGGTCATCAAACTGCACCAGTCGGCCCGTCCCGATCGCAGACCCGTTTGCGCGCACTGTGATTTTTGCGTCATCTAGTTTGCAAACAGGAAAGCTGGACCCTGCGTTCAGGTCCCGCAAATCTTTGATCGATACTGTGCGCCGGTCCACCTCAAAGGTCAGCAGCACGTTTAATGTGTCGGTTTCAGCAGTGTCTTTCATAGCGCTATCCTTTGGGTTGACGGGGTAGACCAATGGCGTATGAGCCCCGCATGGCTGCCACTTTCTGCGGACTGTTTTGACGTCAAAAATGCCGCCACCCACGTGCACAAAAAGGTCGGGCGCGGCGGCGCTGCCACAGCACATTGTATCACCACGGCCTAAATTACGCAGTTGCTGCGGCAAGATCCAAAGACCCAAAGTACAAAGCGACAGGTCCATTGGAACGGCATCGTAGAGATTATTGGATTGTGGTGCCGCCGCCACCAAATGCTGCGCAAAGGGGTCGTCTAATCCGACATAAATCGTGTGCGATTTCGGCCGATCGACCCGAGACCATCGCAGTGTCGCGCCAAACACGGCGTCCGCGTTCACGACCGCCCCCTTTGCGGAACGGATGCCAAGGTCGAACCTATCTAGTGCCTCGGCAAGGATAAATTCCATCACAAGCGGGACGACATTGGCGTTCACATTAAATTTTGATTTCGCAAAATGCGCCGGATTGGTCAGGCCTGACCAAGGCGGCGAAAGGGTTTCGAATAGGTCGAGAGGCAGGAAAATATCCGCTGCTCCCAATGTCGTGTCGACGGCTAAATGCAGGTAATAACCCGATGGCGCGGGGCCGATTGGATCGGCTTGTAAAAACCGCTCACCCAACCGTGTGTTGACGGACAAAGGTGCGGGTAGCGTTTGGGCCCACGCCGCAAAACCGTTGTGCTGCAAAACCGGGAGCCAGCCTTGCAAAGATAGTGACGTCTTATCTGGTGCAACCAAAGTATCAAACATGCCCATCCCGCCTACGTGCCGTCAGTATTTCTGCAGTTCGGCCATTTTGGCGGACTTGCGTTGTGCCGCGACCTGCGCCTGCCGCGCCTGTTCGCGCTGCCCGTTCAGGTCGGCCAGCGCGGCTTGACTGTCGCGTTGATCTTGTTCTTCAAGGGCCGATTGTTCCGCATGTTGATCGCAGGCGCGTGTGTAGGCCCAAATATGTTGTGGTTTGCCGTATTGTTTTGAAAGTGCGGCAATCTGCGTATTTCGTTCGCCCACCGCCGCCGCGTGCACGCGCGTTTGTTCTTCGATCTGGGATTGCGCCACCTGGCACTGGCGTTCGCATTCAGCAAGCGCCTGCGCTAAGCGGTGTTCACGCTGCGCACGGACCAGCGCCAGCATCTTCATTTGCATATCGGGTGTCATAACAACCCACCCAGTTTGGATTGCGTTTGATCCATTGTGCTAACGTCATCAGGGGCCTGACGCAAAAATGCGTTGATCGCGTCCTTTGCGGCAAGGGCCGCATCAACCTGAGCATCAGATCCCGCGACGTATTCACCAACCTTGAGCAGGAATGATACCTCTTCAAGGCTGGCAAGCGCTGTGCGCATTGCGTTGGCCGATCCGATTTGCGCGTCAGGCACCAGCTCATTCATCAAGCGGCTTTTGGACCGCAAAATATCAATCGCGGGATAGTGTCCACTGCTCGCCAATGCCTCGGACAGGTGGATGTGGCCGTCAAGCAGTGACTGGACCTCTTCTACGATGGGGTCGTCGGTGCCGTCGCCCTCACTGAGGGTTGTGAAGATGCCGGTGATTGTTCCCGCCTCGGTTCGTCCGGCGCGTTCAAATAGTCTTGGCAGTTCTTCAAAAACATTGGCAGTAAACCCACCACGGGTCGGTGGCAGGCCGAGTGCTGTGCCAACTTCGCGCAGTGCGCGGGCAAAGCGGGTCACGCTGTCGAACATAAACAGGACATTCTGGCCCTGATCGCGAAAATATTCGGCTACCGCCATCGCTGTATGACCAGCCATCATACGCAGCCCAGCAGGTTTGTCAGATGTTTCAACGACAACAACTGTTTTTGCCCGCAACTTTTTGGGCAAGGCGCGGTCTAAAAATTCGCGCACCTCGCGGCCACGTTCACCGACCAGACACAGGACGCAAACATCCGCGTTCGTCTGGGTCGCAATCTGCGCCAAAAGCGTTGATTTGCCTGCACCCGGGCTGCCGAACACGCCAACCCGCTGGCCAGCACCCAGTGTCAGCAACCCATCGATGCTGCGCAATCCTGTCGACATGACCTGATCAACCAAAGGGCGCGACATTGCCGCGGGTGGCATCCCGCGCGCGGGCATTGTTTTGGACGCCAAAATAGGGCCTTGCCCGTCAACGGGTTTGCCTAATGCATCAATCACCCGGCCACATAGCCCCGCGCCTACAGGGACACTATGCGGCCCACCTGTTGAGACGACGCGCACCTTCAGATCAATCCCGTCGGTCGAGCCCAAGATGTTCAACAAACATTCGTTGCTATCAAACCCTGCCACTTCTGCCAAAAGCGGATCACGCGTTTCCTGTTCGATGCGGACAAGATCACCGACCCGCAAATCCGTCAGATTTGTGCGGGCGACAGGACCGATCAAACGGACCAACCTACCATAGGGCTGCGGCCCATCAAACGCGGCGATCCGGTGGCGTAGCGCCATAGTGCTTTGTGCGTAGTGCAAGGTCACGTGCTGTCATCCGTGCCCTGCTGCAACACCGCCGCAAGGCTATCCAGCTGGGCCTTTGGCGATAAATCAACCGTGCCACTTGGTGACACCAGCTGTACCTCACCGGGCGCTAACGCAGCGTCCGCAACCACGCAATCGGCGTATTCAGGCCCCAGTGCCTGTTTGATGGCATCGCGTTCGTCGGGATTTAACTGCACCATCAGCCCATCAAAGCTCTGGTGTTGTTTGATGGCCCGGCGCACGGTTGCGACGATCACATCTGTGGGGCCAATCGCGTCAAATAACTGGCGCAAGGACTGAACAACCAACTCAGCGACTGACGCTTCAATCTCGGCGATTGCCGTCGTCAGCGCCGCCATACGCTCGTCTGCCGTATTTGCAACGATGTCATCGCGTAGTGCGTCCAGTTCGGCCTCACGCTTGGCTATCTTTCGTTTTGCACCATCAACAAGACGCTGCGCCTTGTCCTGCGCTTTCTTATGCCCTTCTTTTTGTTTGGCTGCCGTGTCCGATACGATTTGCATGGCTTCATTGCGCAAGGCATCGCAGCGTTCAATCGTATCAAACAAGACAGGAACAATCGCCGGATCGATCAGCAGAGCTTTGTGAAACTGCCTAATTTCCATTTTGCTGCCTTTGCCAACAGGCCTGCAAAAGCGCCATCGATGATTGCGGATCTAACGTGTCATCGGCGTTCAGAACTGCGCCGGTGGGGTCAAATCGCATCTTGATCGCGGCAGATTGTTTCGCCGTCATCGCGTTGATCCACGCAGCCACTACCGCGGCGCCCGCGCTGACAAGATCGTTTTCACATTGTATGGCACCGGACAATTTAATGGCGTCAAGGCCTGCCACATCGTGCGAGATCTCCAGCGCATCGCGCAAAACATCGGGCGCGAGAGCTGCAAGCCCATCATCCGCGGCCCCGCTGAACGCCGCATTTGCCAATTGATGGGCATAGCGCACTGCACCAATCAGCAACAATGACGATCTTTTCTGCAAAAGGCCGATCAGACCCCAAATTTCATCGTCGATATCATCAACACAAGCGCCCGTTTCGTCGTGGCAGATCTCTTGTAGACGCGCGGCAATGCGCGGGTCCTTGATCATCTGCATGATGACATCATCATCCAGATCACCGGCCCAAAGATTGCGGTGCCATTGCATGTTGATGTCTGGGACCTGTTCGTTGTTGGTTGTTTGGGTCATTTTTGGGCAACCGTCAGTGTTGCAGCGTTCGTTTCAAAAGTAGGTTGCGCAAAGGCTGCAATAGATACGTTTTCGTAACTCAGGCCATCAACGCTTGACGCGATTGCCGTTTTGATCTGCGCTGTTGCTGTCTGCAGATCAAAACCGCTGTGATAAAAAATGAAAACCGATGCGCCCGCATCTTCGGTTTGCTGGGTGATGCGGTTTGGTTCAGGCAACACCACATGCACCCGCGCTTGGGCGACGCCTTCAATAAACGTCAGACTTTGGGCAAGCTCTTGGTTGAGGGCAAAGATATAACGGGCTTTTTCCTCGAAAGGGGTGGATACGAAACCATCACCGGCAAATACTTCGCCCATGGTCATGAAATTTTCGCGGGGCAAATTGCGCGCGTCTAATACATTAACGGCGCGAGAGATATGGTCCTTATCGACCAAAACATCATAGGTACCATTGGCTGTATCATATTTTCTGGACGTGGGGATGCCGCTGATATCCAGAACGGAAAATATTTCGTTCGCTTCACGTTCTGTCAAATCGCGGTGCAGGGTTTCCTTACAGGCCGCCAATGACAATACGAAAACAAGACAAAAGCCCGTGCGCGAGAGATTTAAAAACATTCTACTGCCCCTGCACAAACATCTTGATTGATTTGTCGGTTTTCTGAAGCGCGGCATTGCTCATCTCAAATGAAATCATCCGCCAAGAGATTTCCGACATCGACCGCAGTGTCTCGGCGTGGGGGGCCATCAGATCAGTTGCCGGTCCGGCATTTGTATTGGCGGAGCTAGATGCCGGTCCCGCCAGTTCTGCCGGGCCCACCTTAACATCGGCGGACACCGCTACCGGACCACGTTGCAAAAACTCACTCGTCGCATGAGAGCCCTGCCGGATGTCTTCCAACTTGGTAACAATGTCCGTTTGCAAATTTTGCGGCGCGTTTGGTCCGCTAAGTTCCGACAAAGAAATGCTTGCGGTGACGCCGGCGACAGGTTCGGTCATTAGTTCTTTGCCTCTTCATCTTCCATCTGTTTGATCCAGCCGGAAACCTGCTGGTTCACTTTGTACATGCTGACAGCTTCTGAAAATATCATCTGCTCAATCGCAGGCAGGACTTCGGCCTCATAATATTCGGTCCCAGAGGCATACTCCGTCTCTTCTGCTTCATCGACCATTTATTCTTCCTCCGCATTTATTTGTGATGCTTCTGCTTGTTCCGGTTCGATATTTTGATTTATGCGCGTTTCGCCAGTCCGAATCCCGGCCCGCATCACGCTGACGCGGATCGGGGGAACAGCACGTTCCCTTTCGGCCCTTGCGATCAACGCTTCAGAAATTTCAATATAAGAATCTGGACCGGTTAGAATGACAACTTCTTCGTTTTTGCCGTCCAGTGAATTTTGACCGGATATTGGCGTAGACGAATGAATTTCATATCCTGTCAAAAGTGTTCTCACATCTTCGACAGTCAAATACTCAAGATAGACGACGCGATTTGTATTTTCTTTTCCAGAATTAAGATAAATTGTTCTGCCATGCTGATAATATTCAACATCGAATTTTTGTCGCAACCAAATTAGAAACTCTGGATTACCAAAATCAACAGTGGTTGCGCGCACCGCAGTGTGTGTGGGCACATCATCTACTCGGACGATCACGTCGTTTTGTTGCTCAAACCAAGAGATAACATCGGCGAGTGGCATATCTACGATGTGGGCCCGGTTCGGCGCTGGTGTATTCTGCGCAACGGCCAAAACCGTCTGCAAGACGACGAATAGTCCCAAAAAAGGGAGAGTTTTGAAAATACGATGCATGATGTGAGGTCCAGGTAGACTGTGCTTTGAAAGCTGAGAAACGAAAGGCCCTGAAGAATTGGGCCTTTCGCATGTTGTTTGGTCTACTTCCCGACTTCGCCAGACTTCTGACCTACTTTATTGTAGGCGTTCATTTTGATAGACTCGTTCGCAACGCCAACTTGAAATTCAGCATTGGCGGCCGACATTGCCTGAAGGTTGGCAAGTGACTGGTCAAGTGCGGACGTATCGATTTCGCTTGTGGGAGTTTCGGTCTCGGTTCCATCGGACATTTTAGTTCTCCAATAATATAGCAGACAAACATCTGCGGTTTGTTTCCAAAGCGATTGCCTTGGAATAGTGACGATCAGAGGCGCAGAGATGCTTAGCCTCGATGATGTTTTGTGCACGAACAGGAAATGGCACGAAATTGTGGGGAACCCTTACGTGGTTTTCCCTGCGAGGGATATTGCCTGCGTTTATAAACCGTATTTGCAACTTATTCATCAAAGTAAGTCAATAAACACCAATATAACGGCAGCTTTGTGGTTCTTATGGTTGACGCTTTCGCATGCATATACGGAAAACCCTTAGGTAATTTCCGTCGGTTTTTTTATTTTTGTGATGTCGTATCCATGCCGCAGACAATCCCACGCAGATGGTGAGTGAAAAGAGACTATAACTCAGAAGTCTCTTTTGCGCTCTGATAGATGAATAAAATCTGCATGGTTTCTAAAGAATAGGTCCACGATTCAATCAGGAGAAAAACATGGCAGACGTAGCATTGGAGGACATCGACCGGACTGAACCCCCAACCCGGGTCCGTTTTCGCAAACATCCTGATTTTGTTGCTGCTGTCGAACAACCAGACAAGGCTGACGAGACCGGTGGCGAGTCTAGCTATTATAAAGATCTTGCCAGTCAGGATGATGCCCAAGATCAGGTATCAATGGCGCTCACGGGTAAGAATTATTCCGAACTTTCGCCCGCAGAAAAAGAAATTATTGACCGTATCATTCTTGAAATGTCGCTGGGATTATTTGACGTCAAAGTTGTCGAAGAAGGCGGCGACGTCTCTATGGAAGAAGGAGTGCATGGTGCTTACGTGCATGGAGAGAACGGCGAGCCGGGCACCATCTACATCGCCGAGGGATTGACCAAGGAAGAACGTCGCGTGGCCATGCGCGAAGAACTCGGTGAAGCCTTTGCAGCGCGCGCCGAAGATCTGGGGCTTAATGTTGCTGAGGGTGATGTGGGCAATCGTCTTGTCCTTGTTGGACAGGGCAAAACCATATCGCGAGATGAAACACCCGAACTGTTCGCGGACACCGCCAGCAACACCACGACTGTGACAGTCATGATTGACGGAAAGAAACATACATTCGAGGCCAAGGCCCGCGATACATCCGACCCCGATGGCGATGAAGCGCTCACCGAGATGGAAACAAACCTGGAAGGAGCCACCGGCCGCAGTTACGAAATCCTAGCGGATGGCACCGTCCTTATAACGGGGACGAATGCCGATGGTGAACTCTTCGAATACGCGCTGACCCCCGGACAGGACGCAAACGGCAACGCCATCATGACGGTTACTGGTACGGTCTATGACGAAAATGGTGTCGCCTACGTGTATCAAGACACGTTTGTTGTTACAGGCGAGGACAATATCAATGCCATCGTGACAGATATCAGCGACATCCTGAACGGCGTCGGACTTCGGCGTATTATTTTCGACCCGGTCACGGGTACGTTTATCGCTGAGCCGACCGCCCATGCAAACATACTGACCTGGATAGATACGGCCATTGCTGGCGCTGAAAGCGTGGAAGTCAGTCGCGCAGATGACGGCGGTCTGATCATCATTGGCACCAACGCAGATGGCACCCAGTTTAAAATAGAAATGACGATCACTGTCGCAGATGACGGCACGGTCAGCATGTCGGTGAGCACATGGGACATTGCCGCTGATGGGACAGCCACCCCTGACGTGGAAAACTACGAGATATCCGGCGAAGGCAGTGTTTTGTCTTTCATTAGTCAGACCAGTACGGCTCTGGGTGAAAATGGATTTATTGAGGTTGGCGCGGATTTAACGACAGGGTTTTTCACGCAATTGTCGGGTGATGCCTCTGATATTGTGGCATGGCACAGCAACATAATGGGAATTTGGCCCGATTCAACCGAAACAGTGGTTGATGAAGACGGCAACGTTGTTGTCACGACCAACCGCGCCGACGGCGGCTATTATACCACGACGTACAGCACCAGCATAGACGCAAACGGCGAACAGGTCGTCACCGTGACGGCCACCTATACAACCGCCGATGGCCGCGTGCTTGAGGCATGGCCGACGACCACAGTTGTGGGGGAAGCGAACGTGAACGCGTTGCTGGATGACCTGAATGGCGACTTGACGGGCCATGGGGAAATGCCGGTTGACTTTTACTTTACCCCGGTAACCGGCCCCGAAGCCGATGCGGCCGAGGTTTTGGACTGGTCCGCAGTTGCGGCCGAAGAAGGCTTGTTCGATGACGCAGGACCACCTGTAACGACCTATAATTCCGACGGCAGTTTTAGTGTTACCTACACCAATTCAGACGGCAGCACATATGTTGTGAATTATGTGCCGGGCAAAGATGGTAACGGCGACAACTATGTCGACGTGTCTTACACTTACACAGATGCCGACGGGAACGTCACCACAGGCGCCAAGATGTCTGCAGCCAATGGGGATACCGCAACACGCGTTTACCTTAATGAAGAAGGTTCCAGTGATCAATTTGTGGCTGGGATCAATACCTACCTTGCGGCGAATGACCCGAACTTTACGGACCCTATCAATTTTTTCTACGACACTGGCGGGTTTTCAGCGGACCTCAATGGTCTTGCGGCATTTGCCGGAACGATGGACGAGGTTGATACACTGATTGACGAGTCAGAAAATGTCACAGGGTCGATCGACGCGAACGGCAATTATGTCATGACCGGCGAAAAAGACGGGCAAACTTGGACCGTCACCATCGAAGTCTGGCAAAGTGACAACGGCAATCGCAATATGCGTATCACCGGCGAAATTGAGGTTGGCGTCGATGCAGACGGCGAACCGATCACCGAACAGTTGTTTAACTCAGCCACGATTATGGGCAATGATGATGATTTTATGGCAGGGCTTGATCTGTTCAACACAAAGATGGGTGAACTGTATCCCACCTCTTTCAAGACAAAAATGTGGAGCGAAGAAAAGCAGTCTCTGATAGCGGTCGATGACGATACGGTCTATGGCTACGCTGACTACGAGCAAACCACCTACTACGTAGACGAAGATACCGAAAACGGCACCGTTGTTGGCGAAATCTACGTGACCGTGGACGGGGAAAGGGTGGCGTATTCCAGCCTTCCCGCGGAAGTTCGGGCGAAGTTTGATATCAGCCTGACAGACGGAAGTGGGGCTTTCGGCCTTAATGACCGTGGCCAAGTGGTTGTCGTAGACTCTGATGCGCTGACCGAGGGTGAGACTACCCTCGACTGGCAGATCACCATTGACTCCGTCGAATATTCTGGCGGGGTCACCATTGACGACGTCACCTATTCTGACACGATGACATTCGAAGTGACTGCGGACGCTGGCGCGTCAACAGGTACATCTGACGCCGTGATCACTGATACGCTACAGCTGATCGCGCAATATGTGGGCAATGGCACTGTCGATGATATCGTCATTGATGCAGAAGGAAACATGACCATCACCGGTACGACCGCTGATGGGGCCGCCTTTACGATTACGCTGACCCCCGGCACAGGCGTGGATGGCGAACCGACACTGACACTGACCGGAACCATCGACGATCCCGATGTCGGGCAAGTTGATATGTTTGATCCCATCATTATTGAAGATGTCGATCCAACGCTTGATTTCCTGAACTTGCTGTTTTCAAGTCTTCCTGACCTCGCCCCCCATTCAGAACACAACATGTTTCAGATCGAGATTGACCCCTCGACCGGCGGGATTGTCACAAAGGACCCCGCCAGCGGATACATCGGACCCTACGGAACCGAAACCGGATATGGGAACGACCATTCCACCTACGGTATTCCACAAGATGCCGAAATCGTGTCAGTTGTAACTGTGCCCGCTGGCACAGGACCATACGGCGATCACGAGGTTCAGATGGTCACCTATGTTGATGCTGAGACCGGCGAAACCGTGACAGCAGCTGTCGATGTTGGCGAAGGATCCGAAACATACGGTTATGTCCTCGCAGCATCGGTCACCGATGCGGATGGCAACATGGTATTCTATGATACCAGCGGCGCCGTCATTAAGGAAATGACCGCCGCCGAGATCGCCGAACTTCAGACAGAACCAGAAGATTTGGGCGTTTATCCCGACGGGCAGACAGCAGGGGCTAGCACTGCTGCTACAACAACATCGGCAGCGGATATGGACAGCGTCGTGCTTCTTCCCGGTCATACGACCGTGTTCCAGCAATCGACGATGGAAGAGTTGAATTTACAACTTAATGCACAAGGTATCCCTCCCGAAGATGTGGTTGAATCCGGAATAAAAGGGCCGATGGCCTGGGTCACGTATTATGACAGAGAAGCGGGCCACTACAAAACCACTTACCGTTGGGTCGATGAAGAATCCGGCGAGGTCTATGGCGGCACCGTTGTCGCAGGAACCGCCGAAGGGAATGCCGTCGCGAATGCAATTTACCAATACAAAGACGCTTACGGCGGCGGCGTGCTTGTGGCTGGCGCCGTTGGTGTCGGTGTCTTTGCCGGTGCAGGTGCTGCATGGGCGTCACTGATCGGCGTTGGCGAAGGGGTTGCTGCCGGCCTCGTTACCATTCTGGGGCCTATTGTCGGGTCTTTGATAGTTGTCGGAGGCTTTGGCCTCGTCGAGGGCTTTCGATACGGGTCCATGCTAGAGGGCGATGCACAAATGAACGCGCTCATTAACGGCGAAGTCGGTACAGATTCGCCCACTTTGACCGGGCACTTTGCCGCCACAAGTGACGACATCGTCACCCCGCCTGATGATACCACAGCGACTGTTGCGGATGATCCTGTCGACCTGACACCCGAACAGATCGCAGCGGATGAAGCACTGGCCGAGGCGGACCGCAAACAAGAGGAGGCCGAGGCCCAACTGGCTGTTGCACAACAATCAAGCCAAGACGCCGAAGATGCACGCGCCATTGCCAACGAAAGACGTGCCTTGGCAGAGGAGAACCCTGATAATGCAGTTCTACAGGCCAATGCCGACGATGCCGAAGCAAACGCTGATGCGTTAGAGGCTATTGCTGAAGAGGACAACCAGCTTGCTATTGATATGGGCAACGATGCCGTGGCTGCGGCAGAGAGCGCAGTATTATTGGCAGAGGCCGCAGCCGTCGGGGGGACCCGTGAAGAATTTCTTGAAGACCCACGCGTCCTTGCGGCATCGGCACGTTATAACTCAGCCGTCGCCCTGCTAGGCGCGGCCGAAAGCAATTCTTTTTCCTATGATGCCGAAATAGATGCCCTGAAAGCCGAGCGCGAGGCCGATCGGACAGCGGCGATCGCAGCAGAGCCAGGTGCAACAGATTGGCAAATTTGGAATGCGGGTCAAAAAGCGACGGACGCCGAAGAGGCGCGGACCCAGGCCGATAGCATGGCATACTATGCAGAGTCTGACGTCGTCATGCTTGCTTACACCAAAAAAGAAGCAGATCGCTATCAGGCAACGCTTCTGCGCAGCAATGCCACAACCGCCAGAAACGAGGCCACCTATTGGGATCAAGAGGCCACGCGCCTTGAAGCCGCAGGCGACCCGGGGGCAGCTGCGGCACGTCAAAAAGCAACCGAAGCCGACGCCGACGCATATGCCGCCGAACAGGAGGCGACTGCGGCCGAAACACAGGCGGACGAAAGTGAGCTTGAGTTTGACGCCGCCGTTATGGCCGCACCAGACCGCATCCGCAATGGTTGGCTATTTGAACCAACGCAGTCGTCGAGCGGTGAAATCGGCACCGGTTACTCTGCTTACGGCATCCCGGAAGATGCGACGATCGGGAGCCAGACATACATCCCGGGCTATGGGACCAGCCTCGAAGGCGACGCAAATAACGGTGATTTGGTTGTCATAACGTATGAACGTGAGAGTGAACCCGGCGTCGTCTATACCGTCGTGATTGATGCAGACCCGGCATCTGACACATACGGTTACGTCTTGGAGGCCAGTAAAAGTGACCCGGCCGTAGGCGTGACCTATTACGATTCAACAGGGGCCGTTATCGGCGAGGTGACAATAGATGAAATGGACACCGCCTATGAAGACGCCGTCGAAGACAGCGGTCCAAATGAACGTGGATTGGTGATTTGGAACCCCAACCATATAATCGAAAACGCCATGCCCGAAATCGAAGCCAGAGGGGGCACTTATACAAGCTCGTCCCTTTCACCAGAAATGAAAGCCTTTTACTACACAACAACGGACCCTGAAAACCCTGGTAATAGCGTAGACTGGGTCTACTACGAGTACACCGATGAAAATGACGTCGTCCATTCCGGGCATGCTCGGTTAGATACAGAAGAGGGCAAAGCGGTGAAAGCGGCCGCCGCAGAATTCGAAGCTAGAATGCAGACCCCAGATGGGTGGATGGTTTCTGTAGTGGGATCGATCGTATCAATTTCCCCAGCGATCGGTCTAGCCGAAGGGTACCTTGATAAAACCGGAAGGAATGAGGTGACCGCAGGTTTGGGAATAGGTGCTCTCGGAGTCTACGGGATGGCAAAATACTTACGCAACCGATGCTTAGGACAAAGTGGCCACAGGATCATGGAATCGTATTTTCGCGATGCATCCGAGTCCGAAACACTTATTATCCAAGATCCGGTCGCACCAGTAGGCACGCCAGCACCGGGCGCCGGCGTGTTGGATAACATTAACGGGGCACAAGTCGCGGCAGATCAGGCACAAGCCGCAGTTGGAGCCGCTGGTGGCGCGCTTGATGATCAGATCGAACTGGCGATGGGTCCTGCCTTTGTAGATGAGCAGTTCTTCAACGATCATATCAACGCTATGAACCATGAAATCGAAGCACAGAACCAAGTCATCGCACAGGCAGATGCAGTCCTTGCGGATCCCAATGCAACAACCGCGCAAAAAAATCTGGCTAGTCAAATGAAAGATCGCGCAGTGGCGCGGAAAGCCGTGCTTCAAGCAGAGATCGTGATAAGAGAGGCACAACGCGACGGCGGGGAGATCACACCTGAAATGGAAGATGACTATAATGAGGCGATGGAAGACTTTCTTGTCTTAGACATTGCCATGCACGAAGGTGCTGCCGAATATTACGGTGGTCAATACGCTTATATGCTTGCAAATCCGGAGAACTTCACCTCGCGAGAGCGCGCCGCAGCCCTACGAGAGCAGCACAAGGCCAAAGCTAAAAAGGAAGAAGCGGAAACGACCAAGGAAACATGGGAGGAAACGAAACCTAAAGCTTGGACATAGATGCCGGCTGATGTCGATGACACTGCCCCAAATCAGTGTCATGCTGCGGCATCCGATATGAATGCGGACGCAAGCGTCCGGGCTAACCGCCCTATGGGTTGGTTAGCCTTCTCCGCATCCGAGCGGATCCGCTGCTTCTGAAGTGTTTTACCCGCCTTCAAGATGTTCACTATCAATTGTAGGTACTTTCAATGAACCGTCAGAGCAGCGAGGTAGGACGCTTACATTCGATCGTGTTTCGCAGCCGCTTGATCTGGAAAACACCACCATTTTCCATCTTTGCTAAAAAGAGCGGCCCAAAATATGACAGGTCTTTTCTTAAACAGACAGAATCAGCAAGCACAAGGATTGTTCAACAGTAACCGTCCGTTGAACCCGCCCTAACGATGGTTTGTTGAGTGATCTAAGTGTCCATTTAGATAAGTGGACACCTAGGGGCATGTTATGAAGAAGCGTCGTAGCTGGTCGGATGATGAGAAGCGGGAGATTGGCCAGCAGACGATGCCGTCGGGTGTGTCTGTTGCGCAGGTTGCCCGGCGTTATGCCATGAACGCCAACATGATCTACACTTAGCTGAAGGATCCGCGCTTTGCGCCATTGGTGGGTTCACCTAAAGATGCGGTTGAAGACGCAGCTTTCATTGAGGTCGCGATGCCGTCGCCGGATTTGCCGGTTGCCGTTGATGTCACCGGGCCACCTCACGTTGATCTGCTATTGGCCACGCGTGTCGATATCGCACTTTCAGATGGTCGCCGTATTCTGATCGAAGGTCCCACATCGCTTCTGGCCGTTGTTGGTCTGGTGCAGGGATTGTCGGTTTGATCCCCGTTCCCAGCAACACACGTGTTTGGCTGGCGGCGGGTGTGACGGACATGCGGCGCGGGTTCAACACGCTGGCCGCGCAGGCCGAGAAGGTTTTAGCTGAAGATCCGTATTCCGGACATCTGTTTGTCTTTCGTGGGCGTCGCGGTGATCTGCTCAAGATCATCTGGTGGGATAGTCAGGGTGCGTGCTTGTTCAGCAAGCGACTTGAGAAAGGCCGGTTCGTGTGGCCTGCCGCGAAGGATGGTAAGATCAACGTCTCAGGTGCGCAGTTGTCGATGTTGCTTGAGGGGATCGACTGGCGGATGCCGCAGAAGACATGGCGTCCACTGTCGGTTGGATGATCTAACAAACAGGGGTTTTGGCGTCGTTTTGGGATTCATCTTGATACGCTGATCTTGTATGAGATCGGCCATGCTAGAAGGCCTTGATACCACCTCCGAAGACCACGCCGAACTGCGGGCCATGAACCGTCTTTTGGCGGGTGAGGTGAAGTCACAGGCGCTTTTGATTGAGAAGCTGAAGCATCAACTTGCCGGTCACAACCGACATAGGTTTGGGTCAAGTTCAGAAAGCCTTGATCAGCTCAATCTGATCTTTGCGGAAGACGAAGCCATTGCTGATGCTGCCGACGAACAGGCGTTACCAACCGCGCCGGTGGAAGATAACAAGCCACCGCGTCAACACAGCCGCAAACCTCTGCCTGACCATCTACAAAGCCATGATAAGGTGCTGTCACCCGGGGACGACTGCGACCATTGCGGCGGGAAGCTCAAAAAGCTGGGCGAAGACATCACTGAAGAACTGGAATACGTGCCGGGCCGGTTTGTCGTGAACCGGTTCATCCGTCCGCGCATGGCATGTGCCTGCTGCGAGACTTTTGTCCAAGCGCCGCTGCCGTCCCGCCCGATTGAGCGTGGCAGGCCGGGGCCAGGATTGCTGGCGCATGTGCTGGTCTCAAAGCATGCCGACCACTTGCCGCTGTATCGCCAAGCCAAATCTATGCACGTGACGGTGTTGAGATCGAGCGCTCGACCCTGACCGACTGGGTGGGGCGATCAACGGCACTGCTGGAACGGCTGGCTGACGCCATCGGGCACATTGTCGGGCAGGGACCAGCGCTGTTTGCAGATGACACGCCGGTCAAGATGCAAGCGCCCACTGCCCGGCAGGGGATTGCAGGGCAATCCCTGAGAGGGGGGCAAAAGAAGACAAAGACAGCACGGGTCTGGGCATATGTGCGCGACGAACGGCCATGGTCGGGCCAGTCACCGCCCTGCGCTTGGTACAAGTTCACAATAGATCGCAAAGGCGAACATCCAGTCAGCCACCTTTCCGGCTATCAGGGCTGGGTGCATGCGGATGGCTATGCTGGGTTCAACGGTATCTTCGCTGACCACAAAGCAAGTGAGATGGCCTGCATGGCGCATGTCAGGCGCAAGTTCGTGGATGTCTTTGCGTCGCAAGGCTCATCAATTGCTGAAGAGGCCATTAAACGCATCGCGTTGCTTTACGCCGTTGAGAAAGAGGTGCGTGGCAAATCGCCTGATGAGCGCGTGGCGCTGCGGCAGACAAAAGCCAAATCCGTCTTCGATGATCTTGAGGCATGGCTACATGCACAGCTGCCGAAGATATCTGGCAAGTCGCCACTGGCGCAGGCGATCCGCTATGCCCTTGGCCGAATGCCCAAAGCGCGCGGATACCTCGATCACGGTCATCTTGAATTGGATAATAACGCAGCCGAACGCGCGATGCGGCCGATAGCGAACGGCTGGTCATTGTGCACCTCCTCTTTAAGTGTTTGTAAACATTGAAAGCTGCTGATCGTCTTCGGTGCGACACGGGCGCTTGTTGCGGTTGATTGCTTGCGCAACCTCTTGGCATCGTAGGTCTTGGTTCCAAAAACCCTGACGACGGACACTCCTTTTCCTTGTTCCACGGAAGGCGTTGCGCTTGGTCTCGGTGGAGATCCCCGCGTGCCGCGCGGATCAAGGCACCGCTTACGGTATGATCGTCATCTTTGACAAAGATACTACTCAGTAGTATCTTGGTGAGAGGAGGTCCGACATGTCAGTCAAAGCATCCGTATCAATATCCGAGCAACAGGACGCTTACGTGCGTGATCTGGTAGATCAGGGGCGTTTTTCGAGTGTAAGTGCGGTTGTGCAGCAGGGCCTCGATTTGTTGCGCAAACAGGATGAAGCCGAACTTTTGGAAGCCGCCGCGCTGAAAATTTTGCTTGAAGAACGTATGGGCGGACCGTTCGTGTCGCCTCAGATTTTCAACCGGAACACTGCCGTCCTGCTAGCCGAGAAAAGGCAAGACCTTGGCTTGGACGGTTGAGATTGCCGCCGACGCCGTCAACGACCTATCGCTGATTTTTGACCACCTGCTCAAAAACTATATGGATTTGGGTGAGCCAGATGATGTGGCGTTTGAACGGGCGGCCGCACGTGTCACGGGTATCCAAGACAGTGTTTTGGGCCTCGCCAAAAACCCATATCGAGGAACCCTGCGTGAGGAGATGGGCAAGAACCTTCGCAATATCACGATCAATAAAGCGATCATCTGGTTCCAGCTTGACGAGGAACGACAGAGCGTCCGCATCTTGGCTTTTTTCTTCGGTGGACAAGACCATATGCGGCACATGATGCGTAGAATGCTTGATGGCTGAGTTTGTTCCCTTAGAGCACCGTCCATCTAGTCTGCAATATACCCGTAAGCGGGATGTGTGTCGATCCAAACGGCGAAGTATGTGCCAGAAGATCTGGCGGCGTCGCCAAACCCGCCCTTTTGGTGTTGGTAACGGCTTCACCCAATCGCACCGGTGCATGGCCAGAACTGTCCGAGCGATTGAAGGCGTTGGCAGAGTGGGGCAGTGGGAATGCACGGGGCCGGTGACGTTTTGGTCGCGCTTGAATTGCGTTTCTTCAAAACTTCGCCAACAGGTCATCTTCATGTTCTGTCGGATCGAAATACCCCACAAGTCCGCGCTCTTTCGGAGTCTTACCGCACTGCAAAATCAAATCTGTAGCCTAGACGGACCCGCGGGACACTTGTGGTCCTACTGTAGCTTGTCTCTGAGAGCTTCGTAAGGGGTCTGGCCGTTGTGTGCGCCGTGCGGTCTGGCGAAGTTGTAGAACCGTTCCCATTCGTCGAGTTTAGCTTCGAGATCAACGTCGCCTTTGTAACTGAGCAGTTGGTAGAATTCCTGCTGATCGGAACGGTGGGACCGCTCGACTTTGCCATTTAACTGAGGCGTTCCGCGCTTTATGTAAGCGTGCCTGATCCCGAGGTCTTCGACGTGCCAATGGAACTTGGCCTGGAACTCGTGGCCATTATCCGTACGCACTTCGCGAATGCGGAACGGAAACTTTTCGATGATGTAGTCAATGAAGTCGATGGCGTTTGCCTGCGTGTGCTTCTCATAAACCTTGAGGGCGCGAACCCTGGTCGCGTCGTCGATCGCAGTATACTGGAACCGACGGATCTTTTCGCCGCTTTTTCCTTTGAATGTCAGAAACTTAACATCCACTTGGATATGATGACCCGGAACCTGCTTTTGATAGCGTTTGGTGTGTAATTTACGCATCCGTGTGCCTCTGGGCAGTCGATTGAGACCGTTGCGCTTAAGGATGCGGTAAACCCCTGCATCTGAGATGCTCACGCCATGATAACGCGCCAAATACCAGACAATCCTAATTGGCCCGAGGTGATACTTGCGCCGCAAATACAGCACCTTCTCGACGATCTCAGTTGGTGTTTGATTGGCCGGATTCTTCGGAATTGATTTGGCATTCTTCAACCCAGCTTCACCGTATTTTTGATACGCATCCCGCCATCTATAAAAGCTAGACCTGCCGACACCAAAATACCGGCAGGTTTTGCGGGCATTGCCGATCTTCTCGGCATGTTGAAGGACTCTAAGCTTACGTTGGATGTCGCGTTCTTCGTTCGTCATGAAAACTTCCTCCATCCCAAATCAGGGAATTTACAGGAAGTGTCCCGAGAGTCCGTACATATCTACACATCGTCAGTGGAAGTCTCCTCTCAACGGAAAATGAAACACTGTTGGTTCTGATCGCGGTAGCAGTGCTGATCGCCGCCCATTGGTTTCAGGCTCGGTCAGGCATTCTGCGCTTTCACGGGATGCCCGATGGGACAGAACGAACGACGATCCGGCAGACGCTGTGGGCATTGTTCGGCAACGCGACGATCTGTCGGCTGATCGTTCTTCTTTGGATGCTCAATCTCTTGCAAGGGATGGTCTTTAGCGCATTACCCGTGATTGCTGTGGACGGTTTTGGCCGTGATGCGACTGCCGCGGCGAGCATTTTTGCAGCGCTCCATGTAGGTTCGTGGTGCGTGCTTCGCACCTATCCCAACATAGCTTCTTTGATCGCGCGAGGTCCAAGGCTGACATTCACCATGGCCTGCTTCTCCGCCAGCCTGGTCGCGGCGTTCCTTACCAATAGCTTCTATATCTTCATTGTCGCGGTCTGCATCAGCCTATCCATCCGGAACACCCTCGATGTAGAGGTGATCATCGAGCGAAATCGCCACATTCCGCATGCGTCTTTCGGTCGGTCAATGGCCGTGTTTCTGCCGCTAATTTACCTGCCCTTTGCAGTGGCTGGCTTACTCGTTACTGGGATTTTTAGAGTGGGTGGATTGCCGCTTCTTGAGCCGGCGATGGTCGTGGGGGCCATGGGTGCTTTCGCGCTGTGGTGGTTCACTCTTCGCAAGGCTTTTACTAAAGACGACTAAGCTCTTGCGACAATCCCAACGCCCAAGATTACGATCAAGAGGCCAGTCGTCTTTGCCAAAGAAAACGGGCGTTCGATTAAACCCATGGCACCCATGTGATCGTAGATTGCTGCGCCAGCAAGATTGCCCGTCACCACGATAACCAGAAAGAGGGTCACTCCGAGCATGGGAATGGTCTGCATGGAGATAACGACATGAACTGCGCCGAACATGCCACCAAGCCAAACCCAACGTGGCAATGTACTCAGGGTTGCGATCGTCAGGTTGCGAAAGCTCCCTGAGGCTAGGGCCATAAGGCCAGTGACGCATGCAGCGGTTGAGAATGCGAGGAAGACGGCGAGCAGATAATCTCTTCCGAGGCCGTCTGACAATCGGGCATAAATAGGACCTTGGGCTGCAACAAGCATCCCGCCAAAGAATGCTAAGACCCCGAACAGTATGAGCGTTGCGGACATCGCTTACAGGTACCGATACATATAAGTCGTCGCATGACGCGCCGCGCCGTCAGGATCAAAGGCAAAGTCTGGGATTATGCCTGCTTGTTCGAAGCCAACTCCGCGATAGAGATTCTCTGAGACATCGCCAGTGCGGGTATCAAGCGTGACAAGCGCCTTTCCAGCGTGTTTGGCCGCATCAAGCGCCGCACTCATGAGCGCTTTTCCGAGACCGTGGCGTCGACCATCGGGATGCACCACCATTTTTGAAATTTCGGCGCGATGTGGCTGATTTGGAGGCAAAGCGATCACCAATTGGACGGTTCCAATCAGTTTATCATCGACAAATGCACCAAATAACTGCCGGCCTCCCCGCTCTATAGAGGGTCTTACCTCGTTCATCCAAAAGTGTTCAGCCTCATGTTGGGCGAGGGGTGCCATAAAGCTTATGGCTGCACCGTCTGAAACACTATCGATTAGAATACGGCACAGTTCGCCCAAGTGGCTTTCCAATGCAGTTGCGTTGAGTTCACGGATATCGGTCATGAGAGGGCAATCACATACTTGCAGGGGGTTTCGAGGGTTTTGAAGACGGTTTCACCAAAGAGGATGTAGCGAAGACAATCGCCTCTGTTCAAATCATACGGCTTGCCTTCAACGGTAATGCGCATCTGACCAGACAGCACGTAAACATGATGTTCCTGACCGGGGATCGCAGGGGCAGCATAAGTGATCGATTGCTTATGGCCCAACTTACCTTCTATCAATTCGATGGAGAGTTGACCGTTAGAGGGCGAAACACTTCGGCGTACGAACTCATGGCTAGGATCGCGCCAAACGCTTTGCGCTTCGAGCCTTACCACGGGTTGAAACCCCTTTTCGAGCGGTGCCAACAATTGAGATATTGGAAGCGCGTACGCCGCAGCAAGCTGCCCGAGAGTCTCAGCAGTGGGGCTTACGTCTGCATTTTCTATCCGAGAAAGCGTTGCCCTGCTCAACCCGCTGCGGTGCGCCAGAGAAGCAAGCGTCAACTCATGTGCTTCGCGCAAGTCGCGGAGGTGACGGGCCAGCTTTTCGCTATCAGATATGTGAGAGATTCCCATATATGGAATATATCCTGAATATGGGCCTAGCGTCAATCGGTCTGCATATTTAGGAATGCTGATGTCTCTACTCTCTCAAAGTGGCCCGCGCCGGTGAATGTTAACGTTCAGCGCGCTGCACCAATGGAAATTGCTGCATCTGCGATACAGTTATCTGTCAGTAATGGCTGCTATTTATAATAAAGGTTTGGTTTGACCCGTATCTTGCCAGTTCGTGCATGAATCTACGAATGGCGCTGTTTCCCAAACCGACCAATTGTGACTAGTGCAACTAAGGCCTCAAGGGAGCCCAATGTGGCCGATTCTGCGCTACGCATCAAAGTCTGCTAACAGTATGCATATAAAACCGTTCCAGAATAACATAGGTTTTGAACGGAGTTTTGGCAGCGTCAACCGAGGTGGTTTGGGCATGTGCCAAAAAGGAGGGTTTTTCGAACAAACTCGTACGGCAGTTGAGCGAGTAAAGCCGATACTTTAGGACACTCAGAAATTGGAATAAACTTAGGCACAAGTCATGGAAACCCCGTCGGTATATATCGTAGTCGACATCGAAACAGATGGGCCTGTTCCGTCGCGCCATGCCATGCGGAACCTCTCAGCTGTAGTGATAGATGAGGCGGCAAAGAACTTAACATTTTTTCAGCGAACATATTGCCTATTGAAGGCAGTAACGCTGACCCAGACACGCTGATATGGTGGCAAGAGCACAACGCGGAAGTTTGGACAAAAATCACGACTGATCCGCTGCCTGCAAAGGACGCAATCAAAAATTTTGAGACATTCGTTCGTAGGTTTGAAGGGCAGCGAATTCTTGTTGGTCATCCATTGGCGTTCGACGGTCTTTGGATTTCCCATTACATGGAGACGTTCATCGGGCAGAGCTTGATGGCTTTTCATGGCACTCAAGACCCACTCTTCTTTGGGGCTGGTATTGACTTGCCATCATTTGTGGCCGGGGCTCTCCATATCGACTATGCGCTTTGCCGCCATGGTAGATACCCCCCAGAGGTGGCTACCCAACTGCCCCATACGCATTGACCTGCTCCCCTGAAATGTCCGGCATTTTTGGTTAGCCTGTTCTCCAAGAAGGAGACAGACGATGAAGAGAAGCCGTTTCAGTGAAGAACAGATCATTGGGATATTGAAGGAGCATCAGGCTGGGCTTGGCGCTAAGGAGTTGTGTCGCAAGCATGGCGTCAGTGATGCGACATTTTACAAATGGCGATCCAAGTATGGCGGCATGGAAGTGTCTGACGCCAAGAAGCTGAAGGCGCTTGAGGCCGAGAATGCCAAACTTAAGAAGCTGCTGGCTGAACAGATGATGGATGTCTCGACCCTCAAGGAAATGCTGGGAAAAAACTTTTGAGGCCTGGATCGCGACGCAATGCTGCGGCCTGGGCCATGAAGGAGAAGCGGTACAATCAGAAGCGGGCCTGTGCTTTGGCTGGGATCGATCCGCGTGTTTATCGCCGCAAGTCCAAGCGACCAGCGGATACTGATCTGCGGGATCGGTTGAAAGAGTTGTCTTCTGAGCGGCGACGCTTCGGATATCGGCGACTGCATATCTTGCTCAAGCGTGAAGGCTGGGCGGTGAACTGGAAGAAGCTCTACCGCATCTACCGCGAAGAAGGATAACAGTCCGTAAACGTGGCGGACGCAAGCGTGCAGTGGGTACCAGAACGCCAATGGCAATCCCGCAAGGGCCGAACCAGCGGTGGAGCCTGGACTTCGTGTCAGACAGCTTATCGTGTGGTCGCAGATTCCGCATTCTGAATGTAATCGACGACTTCAGCCGCGAATGTCTGGCAGCCGTGGTTGATACGTCCCTCTCAGGCGAGAGGGTTGCCCGTGAGCTGGATCGGATTGCTGAGATGCGCGGATATCCCTGCATGGTCGTCAGCGACAACGGAACCGAACTAACTTCAAACGCCATCCTGAAATGGCAGGAGGATCGGAAGGTTGACTGGCACTATATCGCGCCGGGTAAACCAATGCAGAACGGGTTTGTGGAGAGCTTCAATGGCAGGATGAGAGATGAATGTTTGAATGAGCACCTGTTCGACAACTTGCATCATGCCCGCCAGTTGATCGCTGCGTGGCAGACCGACTTCAACCACCGCCGCCCACACACAAGCCTCGCTGGCCTGACGCCGGCGGAATATGCTAACCGGTCAATGAAGGACCAAAACCTGAACAGAGCTAACCCAAATTAGCGGACTCAATGGGGAGCAGGTCAGCATCACAGCCTTGATGACGCGCGCGGTCACGCGGACGTTTTGCGAAAGACATTTCAGGTTCTGGAACAAAGAAAGTGATAGGGGTTAAATCAAACATAGCTCTGTCTTGAACGTCTCTCAGAAATCACCGCTCTTAGAAAGGTTTCGATAGTTGCGCTATCGTCCGATGAAGGTCTGGTGTACGAGCCCAAACGGTCATTAGCTTCCATCGTTTGAATGTTTGCATCTGTTGATAAGCGCTGCTCTACTTTGATAAGGCCGAACGAATTAGGCTCAAACCAACAAAAGCATAGAGACCCGCAACGACAACCTCGATCCGCCTGCGGAACCGCGAATAAAACTCCATAGCAACACTTGTTGAAAAAACTAACGCGTAAGTGGCGTTGGTGAGGAAGGCCAATCCAATACACAAAATTGTCGCTGTGTAGATAAAATGCGGATTTTCACCATCTGTGACACCCAAAGACAGCGTGGCTATCCACGCCACCACAACTTTAGGATTGGTCAGGTTTAACATCAGACCGCGTAAGAACCAGTTCTGCCGTGCATCTGCATTGATCGGGACCACAGATTTGCGCGCCGCTGACCGGAAAGAGCAATACGCAAGCCAGCACAGATATCCTCCACCAATCAGCTTGAGCAAGAAAAGCACTTGGCTCGCTGCTTGGAGCACTGCCCCTAATCCAGTTGCTGCAACACATCCCCAAAAAATGTGCCCTACTGAAAGGCCCAATCCAAAACGCATTCCAACTTTTCGACCCACGCTCATGGAGGTCGCCATCACAGCCACAGTCGCGGGCCCGGGCGAGGCAACCATCACCCCGAAAGCAACCCCGACAGTGGCTAAGCCTATCGCGTCAATCACATCGGATCTCTTGGTTCAATGTACTTCCAGTTTTTTGCGCATCATCCGACCAATTTCCTGATCCATGTTTCAACAAGATCTGCTTGCTGGACACCATCATCATAGGCGGGAGTGCGTACCGAGCTTGCGGCAACTAGATCAATCTTGACGATAGTATTTATCCGTGTGGCGAGGGGGCCCCATTGGGAAAACCTAGCGAGATTTTCGATGAACTCTGGGGCCTCTGACCCAATCAGCGTGACCTTACCGCGTGCCCGCAACCCTTCACGGGTTAAGGGGTTAACGAAGTTGACCTCAACTCTTGGATCCATTTTTAGACGGCGCGTGGATCCAGGGGAACTGATGTCACCGTAGGCAATCGTCTTTTGGTCGATGACGACGAATGTACCTTTGGGTGACACCCTCGGTGCGCCGTTTTTATCTACTGTCGCGACGAACCCCAATCGCTGCTGTTCGATTGTTTCAATCATCTTGGCGGTTAACATGGCCATGATCCCTTTAAGGTTGCGCTCTGCTAAATCGCAAGTCATATTAACGTTAATCGTTAATAAAACCTATCGTCAAGCAATGAGTAACTTACAGAAAGCGGGATGATTATTGGCCAATAAGAACACTCTCCTTGTTCGAGAACCTGCGCATGTTCAAACTGCGGACCGCCTTCGCGCCGAGATACTTGGCGGCACCACAGTGCCAGGCGCCCAGCTGAGGCAAGACGAAGTAAGTAAGAAATTCGGCGTGAGCCAAGCGACCGTACGAGAAGCGTTTCGTTCTTTGGAAGCCGAAGGGCTTCTAACAAGCGTCCAAAACCGAGGAATGTTCGTCAGGGAAATCACTGTTGAGCAGGTTGCCGAAGTGTACGTTTTGCGTGAATTCCTTGAAGGCATGGCGTTGAGCAAGAGTTTTGAGCGCTTGAAAGAAAAGGACTTCCTCAAAGCTCAAAAGCTTCTGGAGCGATCAGAACGCAAAGAGGTCTATTCCTTTATCGGGTCGTCAAACCGCGCTTTTCACGAAGTGTTTTATTCTGCTGGCGGGCCGACGCTCACTATTGACCTCATCGGGCGCTGTTTTGGGGGCATTACACCATCGTGGATGCGGTTCATTCGTGAACGGCCAGACCGCGCCGCCGCTTATGAGAAAGAGTCGTCACAGCATCATTGGGATTTGTTACAGGCTTGCAGGGCAGGGGCGCTAGACGATGCAACATCAGTGCTGAGCACTCATCTGCGTCATGCCAGCACGGTGTTAACCGAATTTATGACCGACACACAATGCAACACTTCAAATCGTAAGTAAGGACAGTCAATGTCATCACAGAAAATCGAAACTGTATGTCTTCTTGGCAGCCCGCGGCGGGGTGGGAACAGCGATGCATTGGCACAGCGGTTTGTGCAGCAGGCAAAATCGTTCGGAGCAGCCCCACAAACATTTTCCTTGTCTGAATTGAACTACAACGGCTGCAAAAACCTGTTTCACTGCAAAGATGGGGCTGAGCATTGCGGGCAGGTCGATGACCTCACCCAAGTCCTTAACACCATATCGACTGCGCAGGTGCTGGTCTTGGCAACACCGGTCTACTTTACCAGTGTGTCAGGACCACTGAAGCTTGCAATCGACCGCTTTTTTTCATTCTTCGTGCCGGACTATCCGACGGCTCAGCAAAAGAGCAGACTCACATCAGCGCGACACCTCGTGTTTTTGCAGACACAGGGTGAGGCTGAAAACAGATATGCCGGATTGATGGACAGTTTTTCGGCAAGTTTCACTGCGCTTGGCTTTGATCACCACCACTTGGTGCGCGCCTGCGGGGTCCGTCAGCCCGGCGATATAGCTCAGGATTCGTCTGTATTTCAGGACTGCGATGCCCTTGCAGAACAGCTTTATGGTGACCCCTAAAGCGATACCATTTAGGAACTTTACTCGGAGGACATATGGCCCATAGTTTTAATCCACCCGACGTTTGGAAACCTTTCGGTGCATTCTCGCACGCGGTCATTGCCGGCAGCGGACGCTGTGTATCTCTCAAAGGGCAGGTTGCGTTGGACAAGGACGGACAAATTGTCGGTGAAGGAAGCATGGAGCTTCAGGTTCGGCAGGTTCTCCACAACATATCGGATGTTCTCGCGGCTTTGGGCGGGCGAATGTCTGACATCGTCTCATTGAACCAGTTCACCACCGACATCGAGGCGTTCATGCGGTGTGGTGCCATCCGGCAAGAAGCGTTCAAAGCGCCTTTTCCCGTGACAACAACCCTTCAGGTCGTCTCGCTTTACGATCCTCTGTTGCTTGTTGAAATCAACGGCACTGCGGAAATCCCCAAAGAGCGTTTTGTGATGCCCAACGGGGCCGAGGTGATGCACGGATGTTAAACAACCATGCTGGAAAAACGCCACCAGAGGAGGGCGGTGGCTTCAAACAGCAGCTTCCAAGATTATTTGGCTTGAGTCCTAAGAGTGCTCGAGTAAGGGTCGGAAAGAAGGGTAGAGTCTCATGATAGAAATAGCCGAAGCAGACCCAAAGGACCCGCAGATTGCCGACCTCATTAAGGTCCATACTGCATATGGGGATGCGCATTATCCCAGTGAAAGCAATTCGCACGTCTACTTAGAGGAGTATGACGAAAGTGGCGTTGTTCTTCTTGGTGCCTGGAAAGACATAGAATGCGTTGGGATTGCTGGATTGAAATCGCTTACTGACGATCACGGCGAACTAAAGTCAATGCATGTGCTTGAACAGGCCCGCGGATACGGCGTGGGATCTCGCCTCATTGATGCGGTGATCGAAGAGGCGTCGAAACGAGGCCATAGACGTCTTTCACTGGAGACTGGCAGTCGTGATGCCTCCGCTGCCGCGCGGAAGCTCTATGAAAAACTTGGTTTTGACTATTGTCGACCATTCGGTGACTACACTGACGACCCTGAGTGTGTTTTCATGACCAAGCAGCTTGCCTAAGTATCGGATCCAGCAGGAATGTTGGTGAGTGCGGGGTCGTTTGCGATGCGGAACGAAATGACACTCTAGGTGTCAACGGCGGCGTAACAACCTGCCAGCGGGGCGGAGCAAAAGTCGGCCAGTTGGTGCCGCGCCTTGGGGCGTGAT
>CANMDE010000009.1 GCA_947496535.1 uncultured Paracoccaceae bacterium
GGTTGTAGCTCAGCTGGTTAGAGTACCGGCCTGTCACGCCGGGGGTCGCGGGTTCGAGCCCCGTCAACCGCGCCACTTTATCTGATCACTTCATGTGCAACTGTCGGACCTATGTCCGGACAATAAACCGTCGTCGGCCTCCGAGAACGCAGGCCATCATGCGCCCGATTGTCACAAAACCATCACTTCACATTTACCTAACGTCTAATGCCTCGTCATGTTTGCGGGACAATCTGACTTTCATTCTGAAATTGAAGAAGGTCACAAGATGCCACGTATCACGCTCAACCGTCGTCAGACGCTGCTGGGTTCCGCAGCCCTGACTACCAGTTTATTTGCCCCTTCATTAAGCCGTGCCCAGTCCCGCCCGGTTTTGACCCATGGTTTGCAATCGGGTGACATGACCCATGATGGCGCGGTCATATGGGCCCGTGCTGATCGTGGCGCCCGGATGACGGTGGAATGGGCCACGACCGAGAGTTTCTGGGATGTTCGTGCCGTTCCTGCATTGGCCGTTGGTGAGCCCACGGATTTTACTGGCAAGATGGCGTTGACTGGGTTGCCGTCTGATCAGGACATTTTCTACCGCGTGGTGATGACTGATCTGGCGGATAACACACCGTCGGAGCCGCTGGTGGGGCAGTTCCGTACTGCTCCCGCTGCTTTGCGTGATATCAGCTTTGTCTGGTCGGGCGATACTGCTGGGCAGGGTTGGGGAATTGATGAGGATCGCGGCGGTATGCAGACCTATGCCACCATGCTTGGTCATAGTCCGGATTTTTTCCTGCATTCAGGTGACACGGTCTACGCCGATGGGCCACTGGAGGAGGAGGTCGCTTTGGAGGATGGCTCGGTCTGGAAGAATGTCATGACCGAGGAAAAATCAAAAGTGGCCGAGACATTGCCAGAGTTTCGGGGGCAGTATCTGTATAATCTGATGGATGCGAATGTGCGGGCGTTCAATGCCGCTGTGCCAATGATTGCCCAGTGGGATGACCATGAAGTCACAAATAACTGGTATCCGTCAGAGGTGCTGCCGGATAATGAGGATTATGCGGGCTATACCGAGAAATCGCTGGGTGTTTTGTCCGCGAATGCGGCCCGTGCTTTTCACGAGATGATGCCGACGCGTCAGGTCATGGAAGAGCCCAACCGGGTTTATCGCAAGGTCGCTTACGGGCCTTTGCTGGATATTTTTGTGATCGATTTGCGGACCTATCGGGGGGAGAATACTGCGAATACCGAAGATGAGGCGACGCCGTTTCTGGGGGCCGATCAACTGGCATGGTTGAAGCGCGAAATGCTGAACTCGCAGGCAACCTGGAAGGTGATCGCCTCTGATATGCCGATTGGGATGGTGGTCACGGATGGTGACGAGGCGATGGAGAACGGGTCAAACGGCGACGGGCCTGTTTTGGGCCGGGAGCATGACATCGCGGCGGTGCTGTCGTTCATCAAGGCCGCTGGCATCACCAATACGGTATGGCTGACGGCGGATGTGCATTACACGGCCGCCCATCATTATTCGCCGGATCGGGCACAATTTCAGGATTTTGAGCCGTTTTGGGAGTTTGTCTCTGGTCCACTACATGCAGGCACGTTCGGACCCAGCGAGTATGACAACACGTTTGGGCCAGAGGTCCGCTTTGCCAAGCATCCCGAGGAAGGGCAGGCGAACCTGCCGCCGTCAGATGGGCTGCAGTTTTTCGGCAAGGTCGATATTGCGGCGGATACCCGCGTGATGACGGTTCGGCTGATGGATGTGGCCGATGTAGAGCTCTGGTCGGTGGATATTGATCCGGTTTTGGCTTAGTTAGTCATCGCTTTATTGGCTTCTGTCTTGGGGGCCAAAAGCAGACGTGTCATTTCAGAGAAACGAAGCGAAGGATCGCGTGACCCTTCGCTTCTTTTTTTCTTAGAATGGGCTGTCTGGGTAGTAGAAGTCAGCCGCGTTGTCTTGCGTGATCAAGACAGATCCGATGACGAATGTGCCAGATACCGGCGCTGTCGATGTCAGACCTACAGCCGTCAATTCGATCGCTGTTGCGATCATTGATGGCGGATATGTTACGTTGGCTGGGATCATTTCGTCGCCGTCGCGTGTCCGCGCAATCATTTCTTTCATGCCAGCACCACCCAGAACGAACTGGATGTCGTCGCGTCCTGCGGCTTCGATTGCGGCGAGAACACCGATTGCCATGTCGTCATCCGACGCCCAAACCGCATTGATTTCAGCGTGTTTGGACAAGAAATCCTCCATGACCGTAAAGCTGTCGTCACGGTTCCAGTTGCCGTGTTCCATATCGATGATCTCGATGCCGGCCCCTTCGATCGCTGCCTCGAAACCGGCAACACGCTCATTGTCGATGGTGGTAGGGATACCGCGGAACGCGACGATCTTGCCACCGTCCGGCATTGCAGAGGCCATATATTCACCCGAGACCCTTCCGAAGCCTGTGTTGTCGCCGGCAACGTAGAGGTCTTCGATCCCTTCAGCCGCCAAACCACGGTCCACTACGGTAACCCACGCACCGCTATCAGCGACGGCCTGAACCGGGCTTGTCAGGGGTTCGGATTCGAAAGGCAAAACCACCAGCGCGTCGATGTTGCGCGTGGCCATCATATCTTCGATGTCGTTGACTTGCTTGGCGGCGTCAGACGCTGTTGCCAGCACAAAATCCAGCTCTGGATAAACGGCTTCGAGGCGATCGACTGCTTCTTGAGCGTGGAAATTCATGCCACCTGCCCAGCCGTGGGTCGCTGCGGGGATGGATACTCCGACGACCTTTGTGTCTTGTGCAAGAACTGGCGTCGCCAGTGTTGCTGCAAGTGCGAAAGCACCCGTAAATTTAGTGAATTTCATGGCTTTTCCTCCTATTGACCATTTCTAATTGTGACGGACCTCTTACCCTTCCGCCTTTTTGTCACGCTGCAAAATAACAGCGAGAATAATGATGACCCCCTGAACGGCACCGTTCAGATATGGCGAAACGCCATCGGTCAAATTCAAAATATTGCCGATCAGGGACAGGATCAGGACGCCGATCACGGTTCCCCATACGCGGCCAAATCCACCTTTCAGCATTGTGCCGCCGATAATCACTGCGGCGATGGCCTCCAGTTCCCAAAGTACACCTGTGCTGGATGATGCAGACCCAAGACGCGGCACATACATGATGGTCGCGATCCCAACCAAAATACCCAGAAACACATAGGTCATCATGCGCACGCGGTTCACGTTCACAGATGAATAGCGCGCCACCTGATCATTGGACCCCACTGCCGCAACATGACGTCCGAAGGCTGCGCGCCGCATCACCAATTCACCGGTGATCGCGACAATAGCGAAAACGATGATGGGCCAGCTGATGCCAAGAATACCGTCAAAATAGATTGGTCGAATGACGGAGCGCATCCCAAAATCAAGCGACAAGGTGCCACCATCGGCCAGCCAAGTGACAAGGCTGCGGTAAATTCCCATCGTGCCCAATGTGACGATAAACGCCTCGATCCGCATATTTGTTATGAGAAAGCCATTTATGAAACCGGCCGTCGTGCCTGCGACAATCGCCGTCAGCATCCCGACCATAACAAGCGGCCATCCCGGCCCCATAGACGGTAACAGCCCGTTCATCACGAGGATCATCAGACCGGCAATGAAGGCAGCCATTGACCCCACTGATAGATCCAACCCACCTGCAGTGATCACAAATGTCATGCCAACGGCAATGATGCCGATAAAGGCAGAGCGCGACAAAACATTGCTGATATTACCCGCGCTGAGGAAATTCCCGTTTAGCGCGGCCCCCACGATGACCAGCACAACAAGCGCAAGGATTGGCCCCATGACCTTGAGGTCAAAGAATATGCTGCTTTTCTTTTTTGCGTTTGCCGTGGCCATTAAACTGTCTCTTCTTTTTGCGCATCCAGGCCCATGGCGAGCCGTACGATTTTGTCTTCTGTCATGTCAGCACCAGATACTTCACCCGCTATACGACCTGTGCGCATGACGAGGGTCCGATCAGCGAGGCCGATTACCTCCTGCATCTCGGAGCTGATGACGATGATGGATTTGCCCTGCGCAGATAGCGCATGAATGAATTCGTAGATTTGTTGTTTGGTGCCGATATCGATCCCGCGCGTGGGTTCATCGATGATGACGATATTCGGATCGGCCAGCATGACCTTGGCGATCAGCAGTTTTTGCTGGTTGCCACCTGACAGATTGCCCACCGCGACGTGACGCGTTGGAGCACGAATATCGAAGTCCTCAATTGCCTTTGTCAGCGCTTTTTCTTCGGATTTTTGATCGACCAGCCAATTGGTAAAGTCAGGCAGACACTGCAATGTCAGGTTTTCGCGCATGCCCTTATTCAGCAAAAGGCCACGGCTTTTGCGATCTTCGGTCAGATAACAAAGACCTGCGGCCTGTGCTTGGCGTGGGGATTTGATCGTGACCGGAGCGCCATTTATGCGCACTTTGCCGGTGGCAGAACGCAGCCCAACCAGTCCTTCCATCATTTCGGTGCGACCGGAACCGATAAGGCCTGAAATGCCCAGTATCTCTCCCTTGTTGAGGGTAAACGAGACGTCCTGTGCAAATCCCGGGACCGAAAGGCCCGTGACCTCGAGCGCGGCCTCGGTGCCGACCGAACCCGCACGTACGGGATAGAGCGACGAGACATCGCGGCCCACCATCGCTTCGGCCATTTGATCTTCGTCATAATTGCTGGCGGGGCCGTGGGACACCATATGCCCATCCCGCAATATGGTGATCTGATCGGCGATCCGTTTCACCTCATCCAGCTTATGAGACGTGAACAAGATCGCCACGCCCTCTGCCTTCAAGCGTTCCACCTGTTCGAAAAGCACCTCGGCCTCGCGTTCTGTCAAAACGGCCGTGGGTTCATCCATAATCAGCACTTTGGCGTTGCGTGACAGTGCCTTGGCGATCTCCACCATCTGTTTATCGGCATTGGCAATATCCCGAACACGTGCAGACGGATCGACCTGACAGTTCAAACGCTGAAGCAGCGCACGTGTTTCAGCCTGCATCGTCGTTTTGTCCAGAAACAAGCCACGCCTTTTTTCATGTCCGAGGAAGATATTCTGTTCCACGCTTAGCTGGTCAGCGAGGTTGAATTCCTGATGGATCAGAACCACGCCCTGCGCTTCAGCGGCTTGCGAATTGGCAAATGACACCGGCGCGCCATTCAACGTCACAGTGCCCTCGGTCGGGGATAGATAGCCCGACATGATTTTCATCGTCGTCGATTTGCCCGCCCCGTTTTCACCAATCAGCGCATGGACCTCACCCGGGATCAGCGTGATATCCACATCGTGCAGCACTTGGACAGGTCCAAAGCTGCGACAAATCTTGGTGAGGGTCAGGGCAAGCGTTTCGGTCATACTTTGATCCATGCCGCGTTGCGCGCTGAGGACCGTACACAGGCGTCGATGAAGGTCACGCCATCAAGTCCATCCTGAACCGTTGGCAATATATGATCTGGCGCGGCACCGTCACGGGCCGCCACGATCAAGTCCGCCGCCTCGTTATAGATATTGGCAAATCCCTCAAGATATCCTTCGGGATGGCCCGGCGGGATGCGAGAGGTGCTGAGGTTGGCATCATTTGCACCGGCGCCATTGCGCGTCAAAAGGCGTTTGGGCTCACCATGGGGCGTGAACCAGAGGTAGTTGGGATCTTCCTGCGACCATTCCAAGCCGCCTTTTTCGCCGTAAACCCGCAGCTTCAGGGCATTCTCATTCCCCGGCGCCACTTGAGACGACCAGAGCATCCCCTTTGCACCGCCCTCGTAGCGCAACATCACATGCACGTTGTCATCAAGCCTGCGGCCCTCAACAAAGCTTGTGAGATCCGCGGCGAGGCTGTCCAGTTTCAGACCCGTCACAAAGCCTGCAAGATTATAGGCGTGCGTGCCGATATCACCGACGCAACCGCCCGCGCCAGACCGTGCAGGATCGGTGCGCCATTCAGCTTGCTTCAGCCCCTCATCCTCTAACGGCGTGGTTAGCCAATCCTGTGGGTATTCCGCCTGCACAACGCGAATTTTGCCAAGTGCGCCTTCGGCCACCATGGCGCGCGCCTGCCGCACCATCGGATAGCCAGTGTAGTTGTGGGTCAGAATGAAATGTGCGTCAGACTTTTCCGCCGCTGCAACCAGCTTTTTGGCGTCGGCGAGTGTCGAGGTCAGGGGTTTGTCACAGATGACGTGGATGCCACGTTTCAGAAATTCGCGCGCGGCGGGGTAGTGCACGTGGTTTGGGGTCACGATTGCAACCGCCTCAACCCCGTTTTTCAAACGCGCTTCGCGTTTGGCCATTTCCGTGAAGTCACCGTAGCAGCGGTCTGCATCCAGACCCAATGCAGCACCCGAGGCTTTGGATTTCTCAGCCGTCGAGGACAGGGCCCCTGCAACCAGTTCAAACCGCCCGTCGATACGTGATGCAATGCGGTGGACCCCGCCGATAAAGGCGTCGTTGCCGCCGCCAACCATGCCCAGACGAATAGGTGCCATCACGAAATCCCCATCATCTTGGCGTTCAGCGCCTTATCGGCCCCGCCATCCGCAAAGTCGTCAAAGGCACGCTCGGTCACGCGGATGATATGATCTTTGACAAATTGCGCACCTTCGCGTGCGCCGTCTTCGGGGTGCTTGATTGCACATTCCCATTCAACCACGGCCCAGCCATCAAAATCATTGGCCGCCATTTTCGAGAAAACAGCCCCGAAATCGACCTGCCCATCGCCCAAAGACCGGAAGCGGCCCGCGCGATCAACCCATGACTGATATCCGCCATAAACGCCTTGGCGACCGGTTGGATTGAACTCGGCGTCTTTGACGTGGAACATCCGAATGCGGTCTTTGTAGATGTCGATATTGTCGAGGTAATCCAGACACTGCAGAACGTAATGCGAAGGGTCATATAGCATGTTGGCGCGGGCGTGGTTGCCTGTACGCTCCAGGAACATCTCGTAGGTGATGCCGTCATGCAGATCTTCACCGGGGTGAATTTCATAGCAAACATCGACGCCGCAATCCTCGGCATGATCCAGAATGGGCAGCCAGCGCTTGGCCAATTCATCAAACGCCTGTTCGACCAAGCCAGCAGGGCGTTGTGGCCATGGATAGACATAGGGCCATGCCAATGCGCCAGAGAAAGTCGCATGCGCGCTTATCCCAAGGTTTGTCGATGCGGAAAGTGCCTTTTTCACTTGATCGACCGCCCATTCCTGCCGGGCTTTGGGATTGCCACGCACTTCGGGGGCGGCAAAACCGTCAAAGGCGTCGTCATAGGCAGGATGCACAGCGACAAGCTGACCTTGCAGATGTGTCGAAAGTTCGGTGACTTCGACGCCGTTCGCCTTCGCCTGACCTGACCAGTCGTCGCAATATCCTTTTGAGGTTGCAGCCTTATCCAGATCGATCATACGTGCGTCCCAGCTGGGGACCTGCACGCCTTTGTAGCCACAGTCGGCCGCCCATTTGGTGATGGAATCCCACGAATTGAAGGGCGCGTCGTCGCCTGCAAATTGCGCCAGAAACAGCGCCGGACCTTTGATCGTTTTCATACACTTTCCTCCCTTTCGTCACACGTAGCGGTTAACGATATTCTCAAGTTTTTCCTGTTGCCCGGAAACGGGTTGCGGTTTCAGGTCGGCTGCTTCGGCAACGGCTGCGATGCCATCCAGTGTTGCCCCCTCGGCCAGCATCGCCTGCGCCGTATCGGTTTCCCAACCGGCGTAACGTGCGCGGCGTGGCGCCTCCAACACGTCGTCAGTGATCATCGCGTGCGCCGATTTCAGGCCGCGTGCGCAGACATCCATCCCACCGACATGGGCAGCGATCAAATCGCTCGCGTCCAGAGATTGACGGCGCAGTTTGGCATCAAAGTTTGTGCCGCCTGTCGTGAAACCGCCGGCTTTCAGCACCTCGTAATACGCCAATGCCGCTTCGGAGGGGGAGTTCGGGAATTGATCCGTATCCCAACCGGACTGATAGTCATTGCGGTTCATATCAATGGAGCCGAAAATCCCCAACGTGCGTGCCGTCGCAAGCTCATGTTCAAACGAGTGGCCTGCAAGGATCGCATGGCCTTGCTCGATATTGACCTTCACCTCGTTTTCCAGCCCAAAGCGTTTGAGGAAGCCGTAGACCGTGGCCACGTCGTAATCGTATTGATGTTTCGTGGGTTCCTGCGGCTTCGGCTCGATCAGGATCGCGCCTTTGAAGCCAATCTTGTGCTTGTACTCGACAACCATGCTTAAAAAGCGGCCCATCTGTTCAAGCTCACGATCCAGATCGGTGTTGAGCAGCGTTTCATACCCTTCGCGGCCACCCCAGAGCACGTAATTCTCGCCATCAAGCCTTTGGGTCACGTCCATGCAGGCTTTCACGGTCGAGGCACAATAAGCGAACACATCAGGGTCAGGATTGGTCGCGGCTCCAGACATGTAGCGCCGGTTTGAGAACATATTGGCAGTGCCCCACAGCAGCTTTGGACCGCCATTCGCCATCTTTTCTTCAAAGTAGTCGGCCATCTCGTTCAGACGATGGTGGCTTTCCTGCAGGCTGTCGCCTTCGGGACGCACGTCATGATCGTGAAAGCAAAAGTACGGCACGCCCAGAATGCGAAACATATCAAAAGCATCGTCAGCCTTTTGCTTGGCCAGCGCCATCGTGTCAGCAGGGAACCATGGACGGTCAAATGTCTGCCCGCCAAACGGGTCATTTCCGTCCCAGACGAAATTGTGCCAGTAACACACGGCAAAACGCAGATGTTCCGCCACGGTCTTAGCGCCCAATTTCTCGTCAGGGTTATAGTGTTTGAACGCCATCGGGTCGGTGCTGTCCAGTCCGCCAAATGCAATGGGTTCAATGTCGGCGAAGTACTTGCTCATTAGATGTTCTCTCGGCTGTAAATGTTTAATCGGATTTTTCCGGTGTCGACGGGTAGGTCGCGCATCTCAGTCAGATTGCGCATGATCCGAACGGCGGCGACAACCGCCGCAGACGTGTCCTGATCCAGAACCAGATCGATGGTTCCGTCACGCAAACCCTCGCGTGATGTTGGGGTAAGTTCATGAACAATCGTAACTGGCTTGGGGTCGAGCGCGCTCACGGCCCGTACCAAACCACGGTTTCCGGCCCCGATCGCGTAAATGCCCTTGAGCGGCTGATCTGCAGTCGCGCTGGTGACAAGGCGTTCTACGGTTTCCGCGTCATCGTCGCCCTCAACAGCGGGCAAAAGCGTCAGATGAGCAAACCGTTCTTTCATAACCCGACGAAACCCCATCAGGCGTTCGATGTGATCGCGCGAAGATAGTGAGCCAGCGATCATCAAGACCGTACCGGACCCACGGATAAACCGGCCTGTGAATTCAGCAGCGGTGCGTCCCGCAGCGACATTATCAAGCCCGACATAGGCTTCGCGGTCTGAGTGGGGCAGGTCAGCGACAAGCGTGACAACGCGTACACCCTCGGCGCGCAGACGGGTCACTTCTTCTTGGATTTCTGGGGCTTCGCTCGCCATGACGGCGACCGCATCACAATTCAAGCTGCGCAGGGCGGCAACCTGATTGGCCACATCAAAAGCGCGCGTTGGTATGACCTGGATCAATATTTGCTCTTCGAGCAGGGCCAGGCGCTCGCGTTCAAGCGCGTTCAACAGCAGGGCGACAAAGCCAGTATCACCAGACGGGACCACAAAAGAGAACCGGTATACCCTCCGCCGCGACAGGTTCGCAGCAGCAAGATTACGCACATACCCGGTTTGAGCGACAGCCGCCTTAACCTTTGCGACCGCCGTCGGAGACACGCCGCCACGATTGTTCAAAACACGGTCAACAGTAGCCAAGCTAACCTGAGCGGCCGTTGCCACGTCATATACCGTCGGTCCGCTCATTCGTCCCCCCTCAAGCGAATCTGACTTTAGAAACGACTTTGAGGTACGTCAATCAATTTGGTGATGGATGTCCTTCATCAAACAAAAGAACAATGCTCTGCCCGTTGAATTTCGAGACGTTATTTTTTGAGGAATACAGGGTATAGGGACTCAATCCACGAAAACAGAACCCGCCATGGTGCGGTTTAACGACCGCCGGCGACGTCCAGCAGTGCGCCTGTAGTATAGGCTGCATCTTCACTGCAGAGCCATGCGATGGCACGTCCGACTTCGTTCGCCGATCCGGGCCTTTCCATGGGAACGGTTTTGCCTAGGCGCTCCGCTCTGTCGGGTTGGCCGCCGCTGGCGTGTATCTCTGTGTCGATTAAGCCGGGACGCACGGCGTTTACGCGAATTTTCTTTGGTGCCAGTTCTTTGGACAGGCCAATGGTCAGGGTGTCTATCGCCCCTTTGCTGGCGGCATAATCGACATACTCGTTGGGTGAGCCCAATCGCGCGGCGGCTGATGACACAAAAACCAAGGCTGCCGTTTCGCAATCTTCAGCGGGTGACAGGCGGCTTGAGGCTTCACGGGCAAAGAAGAAGGCGCCCAGAATGTTGATGTCGATGATTTTGCGAAGGCGTTCCGCGCTGATGTCGGCAAGGGGGGCCTTTTGTCCGACGATGCCTGCGTTAACGACGACGGCATTGATTTGGGAAAATCGGGCGAGTGTTTCGTCGAAGTTCCGAAGAACGTCTGTTTCGCTGGCAACATCGCCCTGAAGAGCGATTGCGTCGCTCCCTAATTGCTGGATGTCACTCACCGTCTTGTCCGCCATCCCTGAATCTGAGTTATAGGTCAGCGCGACATTCCAGCCGTCTTGAGCCATCAAGAGCGCGGTGGCGCGGCCAATACCACGTGAACCGCCGCTGATCAGCACTGTTCTTTTCATGGGCTCATCCCCGCCTTTTGCTCATTTCCACAACTGCTCCGATCTAAATCGAGTGACAGAGTTGGTTGAGATGATCAATTGTCGCGCGAAGGTTCAGCTCATCAGAAGTGGCTTGGCGTTTTTCAAATGCCTGGAGAGCAGGCGTTTTTGCTGTTTGCCGTCCGGGATCAGGCAGGCGGGGATAGAATTGTTGTGGTCGTTATCTGCAAGTTCGGGGAACAGCGTCAAAATCTCTTCTCGCGCCTCGGCTGAGACGCTGCGCAGCGCCTCGGGCCCTGTGAACAGGCTTTCGGTTGGTGCGCCGTTTGCGAAGATGACCTCGTGCGCATCGAAGAGCAGGTGGAAATAGGTCACATGCTCGGCCTGCGTATCAATGTCGATGTCGGGCAGGGCGGTGAGTTTGATAGCGCTGATCAGCACGTTAGATGAGGCAAACATCCGTTCTGCAATGCGCGAAGAGACCTGCATCCGGTGTTGCCGCGATACCAGCATGTCTTTGTGCGGTAGGCCTCGACCCATAGCCCCTGCATTGATGCGGACGGGGCGCAGTTTTTCGTTTGTAGCGAGGTCGGCTGCTGTGATGGTTTTAGCCCCAATCCAGCGCAGGGGTTTTGGCCCGTTTTGGGTCAAGATGAGATCGCCGGGTCTAAGCGTTTCGATCATCTGTTCGCCGGATGGTGTTGAGATGAGCGTCCCTTTGGTCAGACAGACAAGAATCGATATGTCATCAATCAATGCGCCATAGGAATTGTTGTCGACCGTCACTTCGGTGATTGTCAGGGTGTAGTCGCCAGCGGCCGGGAAATCGACCGGGAAGCTGAGTTGGGTAAATGTCGTGTTGTCGGGATAGATCGTCTGGTTGAGAATTTCGGTGCCACTGGCATCGGTGATCACGACGGTATAGCCGTCTTCGCCAGCGACGGCCCGGAAGTTGTCCCGAATGGCTGCTTCGAATGTCAGTTCCGTGATCAGAGGGTTATCGATGGTGAAGGTCTGCTCCATCACCGTTATCTGGTTAGAGCTGCCATTAACCTCGGCGACGCTGTCTGTAGAGCCGTTCCCCTGGTACGTGTTTTCACTGTACTGGGTTTCAAGGTCATTGCCTGTCCAGCCGTAGCCAGACTGACCCTGATCGATATCGAACGAGCCGTTGACGATGATGTTTGTTGCCATGGTAGTATATCCGAACGCGGTTTTGTTTGCCCCTCGTAACATTGGAGCATGCGTTGATGTACCTGTCCTTTATGGCAATTTATTTAATTTCCGCAGCGTCGCGCTGTAGGTATTTGGTGGCGGCCATCAGCACATTGTCGGTTCCGTCTTGTGCTGCCTCAACGTCAATCTCGACCTTGATATCCGGCGGAATCCCTTGTCCTTCGAACAGTGCGCCCTTGGTGGATAGGTATTTTTGATGTGACAGGCCAAGTTCCCATCCATTGGGAAGGGTGAAGTTGCCGATATCGGACAGTCCGCCCGAGGTGTTTGTGCCCATGACGGTGACTTGTGGTAACTCGCGCATCGCCATGGTGAAAATCTCGGCCGCGCTGCCGGTGTAGCGCGAGGTCAGCAGAACGGTTGGCTGGTCGAGGTGATGGGTGCCGTTGGGTTCGAGTGTGACTTTGAACGGGGCGGTGTATCCCGTTTCGGTACGCGTGGTTTTCGAGAGTGCCGGGATTGGTTGGGCCGTGAAATAGCTCGCGTAGGCCAGAGCGATGTCGTCGCTGCCGCCGGGATTGTAGCGCAGGTCGAGGATGATCCCCTTGGTGTCCTTGAGAGCTGTGGCGATTTCGGCAAAGCCTGCTTGTGCGACATTGGCTGGTGTTGCGTTGAAGCCTGCGTCTACGTCCATATGGGTCAGGTAGACATATCCGATCTTTGGCGTGGCCCAGCCGTATCGCAGTCCTGTGCCCGCAACTGCGGTCAGGTTGTCGAATTGCGCCAGCGTGTTGTCCCTGACCATGTGCCGGTCTGTGTCCCATGCGGGTGGGACAGATGGTGAATGGACCTGACCATCTGATGTGGCGATGTAGAGATGGCCATCGTCCAGACCTTCCAGGGTTTCTTGGAACAGGGCGAAGAGGTCGGCGTCGTTCAATACCGCGTCGGCGGTGGGCCGCAGTTCGTTGCGCCGGTTGTCCCAATCGACCCCGTGCAGATCGAAGAATGCGTAGTGTTCGTTCATAGCTTGCCAGAGCACGTCGAAGTTTTCCTGTGCCGTTCCGGGGCGGGCAGGTGTTTGGGGGCAATTGGTGGGCAGTGTTTCTGTCCGGTCGGCCATGATCGGATTGAGCGTCCCGTTTGCGTTGAGGTGTAGCCGGTTGTCGCGAAGATCGAATGTCACCCCCTCGATCGCTTTGATCAGCCATTGATGGGCGGGGATGCGCATCGATCTGTGGCAGCTGATGTCAGTGACTTCGTAGACGTCGATGACCGCATGGCCGATGTCGAGATGCAGCCCGTATCCTTCCGTTGCCCATGTTCCCCGGATGTCGGATCGGGGTTTTGAGATGAGCCAAGAAATTGCCATGGATATGATAGTAAATACAATAAAAACAAATATATATTTTGCGAATTTCATGTAATAATCTAACTGAAAAGCGTCTCAAGCGGCTGCCAATGACTGTCTGGTTCGCGCAAGGTTACGTCGAAGCTGTAGATATTGCCGCCGCCATGGGGTTGGTCATATTTGCGGCTGATGGGCAAGTCCATGAGGGCGCAATAGAGAAGCGTGCCGACGGCACCATGGCCGACGAAGAGGATGTCTCCGCCAGTGCGGTGGTCCAGCGCGTGGGTGATGGCCGTGAGGATCCGGGTTTGCGCGGCGCGGGCGGTTTCCCAGCCGTTTATGCTTTGGTCAGGATTTGCGAAGAACTGGCTGGCGGCAGCTTCAAATTCCGTAGCTTTGAGGAAGCCGGTTGCGCTGCGGTCGTTTTCACCCATTTCGGCATGCTGGTCGAGCCGACAATCGAGGGCCTTGGCCAGTGGCGTTGCTGTTTCCACAGCCTTGGTTTCGCTGCTGGAGTGGATGGCCGTTGTGCCATTCAGCGCACGGGAGGCTGCAAGGGCGGCAATGCGGGCCTTGCCAACCTCGTTCAGGCCCCATTGCGGGACGGGAATGTCCGGGTCCATCACCACTTGCGGGTGGCTGAGGTAGCGGGCGGTGCCCATTTACGCGGTCATTTCATGCAGGATGCGCGCCCATGATCTGATTCCCTTATGAAAGGACGACAGGTCGTACTTTTCGTTGGGCGAATGGATCTGGTCGTCGTCTTTGCCAAAGCCGATAAGCATCGCATCCATGTCGAGGATGTCTTTGAAATGACCGGCGATTGGGATGGAACCGCCGCAACCGACATAAGCAGCAGCGTTGGGCCATTCGTCCGACAGTGCCTTGCGGGCCTGGTCGAATGCCGGGTGGGTGGTGGTCATCTGACTTGCAGGGCCAGCCCCGTGATCGCTGAATTCCACGCTGCAATCAGGGGGTAGCATGTCGTTGACCAACTTGCGGAAGTTATCGCGGATTTTGAGAGGGTCTTGCGTGCCGACGAGGCGGAAGCTGATTTTGGCGCTGGCTTGGGATGGCAGGACAGTCTTGAAGCCGTCGCCTGTATAGCCTGAGATCATGCCGTTGACTTCGCATGTGGGGCGGGACCAGATCATTTCGAGCGGGCGGCGGCCTTGTTCGCCAGCGGGTTCGGACAGGCCGACTTCACCCAGAAAATGCTTTTCGTCGAATTTCAGGTCGTCCCATGCGGCGGCGAGTTCGTTGGAAAGTTCGGGGACGCCTTCGTAGAAATCCGGCACAGTGATCCGCCCGGTGTCATCGTGCAAGGCCGCGATGATTTTGGCCAGTACGCGGGCAGGGTTCATCGCAAGGCCGCCATACATGCCGGAATGCAGGTCTTTGTTCGGGCCTGTGATGGTGATTTCTTCGCCCAAGAGGCCGCGTAGCTGTGTGATGATGGCCGGGGTGCTGTCCCCGTAGAGGCCGGTGTCGCAGATCAGGGCGATGTCGGCGGTCAACTCGTCTTTGTTTTCTTCCATAAACGGAGTCAGGGAAGGGGAGCCTGATTCCTCCTCACCTTCGAAGAAGATCGAAATGTTGGCGGGCAGCGTGCCGTGGACGGCTTTCCACGCACGGCAGGCTTCGACGAAGGTCATCAATTGGCCTTTGTCGTCAGAGGAGCCACGACCGCGGATGACTTTGCCATTAGCGGTGTCTTCGACTTGCGGATCGAACGGGTCGCGGTCCCAAAGTTCCAGCGGATCGACGGGTTGCACGTCGTAGTGGCCATAGAACAGGACATGCGGGCCTTCGCCGCCCGTATGGGCCACAACCATGGGATGGCCGGGTGTGGGGCGCTTGGATGCCTCGAACCCTATAGATTGTAGATCGGCCACGAGCCAGTCTGCCGCCGTTTCGCAATGGGTTGCATAGACCGGATCGGTGGAAATGGATTGGATGCGGAGCAGTTCCAGCAGCCGGTCGGTGGCTTGGGGCAGGTCTTTGTCGATGCGGGCGAGGACGGGATCGAGGGTCATGTGCGCAGCCTTTGATTTGAGGTTTGGTGGCAAGGTGGCAGGATTGACGGGGAGGTCAATGGGGGGACTTTGCCCCGACCGAGACGACAAACAGGATTTCTGATGAAGTCCACGTCCAGAGTCGAAGTTTAACCGGAGTTTGTTGTAATACCTTCACGACGCAACCTATGGGTTCTAAGCGCATGCGATATCTATTCGACGATCATTTTCGTGACACGTGGTTTCATCAGACCTGGCGACAGTTTTTCAATGGAGAGATGTCCGCGACTGACCAGACCGTATTTCTGGCAGCTATTTTCGTAACTTTTGCAGGTGTTGTCATATACTTGTTCACCAAAAGGTTTTTTGGCTGGTACATTGGCCTTCGGGATCAGCGAAGAACGCGCCGGAGCCATCAAACACTATATGCAGAGGTGGCTTCTGGCGCACCGATTGGCGCGACCAACGAAGAAATCGAAGATCTGGCGGGGGCGGAGCTTAGACGCCGTAGTAATGCGGCGGTGCATATGCCCCTGCCGCCCTTGCGGTTGGCGAGCCGACCGGCCGATGGCACCTACTTTGAAACGCTCTGCCGCTTTGCCGATGAAAAGCGAAACGCGACTGAACCGCTGAACGATTTTGAGGCTCTTGCTGAAGGGCCGGTTCGGTTCGCGTATAAGGTATTCGGTGATCCGGGGCTGCCCCATCTGGATACGTTTGCAGGCGAGATGCCATACAGCAGCCATGAGTTGCAGCGCGCCATGGAACGGATTGGTGTCGCGGATTACGGAGAAACGTTGAGACGCGCAATGTTGATCGCGCGGAAACGGCATGAGCTGGTGCAGACGCTGGTGGCTGGCGGGATGTCGTTGGAGGATGCCCGAGACAACCCGTATTTGCCCAGCTACGACGAATTTGGCGCGTTCATGAAGCAGCGCGGCGGTGCTGACAGGCTGCTTCACGTGGCGAACCGGTATTTTGAGGGTGCGTATCCTTGGGCCCCTTAGTTACTTGGGGCGGCAATCGAGACGCGGTTTGTCAGATCACGGTAATTCGAGACTGGGATGGAAATGAAGTCAATGAGCATTGTTTTCGATTAATGAGACCGGGGCAGAGAAGACCTGCAGGCCGAAAACTGATATTGATGCAATATGTGCGGCTAAAGTCGGAATCGAGCCTGAACGAACAAAGGCGGTTGCGATGAAAGGCTGCTTTGGTAAGTCCATATATTCCAAAACAAAGAACGACGGAAACACCGTTCGCGCCCGTTATACTTTTATCCAAACATCTGGAGGCAATTATGAAGACATTAGGCACCACGCTCGCTCTGACGCTTTTGATCGCAGGCGCGGCTCATGCGCACGTGACCATGACCGTGGAAGACGGTCAGCGCTGTATCACGTCAAATGGCGTGCCAGAACACGAGACCGGCCCATGGCGGGAAGGGGCCACGGTGGAAGAGCAGGACCACGAGTTTTGTATGACCGCCACGCCAGAGTTGACAGACACCATCTCCGACAGGGTGCTCGTTTCGGGCATCACTATGACCGGAATTCCACTGCGCCCGGGGACTGCGGAATACTATGATGCGACCTCCGATAAGGGGTATTCGCGCGATTCCTCTTCTGGATGGAATGTAGAGGGCATTGGCGGCCTGATCATGGATGCTCAGAACGGCCACGTAGATGGCGATGGGCTTTATCACTATCACGGCATTTCCTCAGCGGTGACTGGCGACCTTGATGGGACGCTATTTGGCTATGCGGGGGACGGGTTCGCAATCCTTTATGCGGGCGACCAAGCACAATCGTCGTGGCAGTTGAAAAGCGGAGAGCGCGAGTCCGGTCCGGGTGGCGCACACGATGGTACCTATGTGCAGGATTACGAATATGTTGAAGGGTCCGGTGATCTGGATGAATGCAATGGCGCAATGGTTGATGGCCAGTACGTTTATTACGCAACCGATACCTTCCCGTTCTTCCCGCGCTGTTTCAAAGGAACGGTGTCGGACGATTTCCTGGGTGGACGCCGCGATCAGGCCCCTCCGGGTGATGATGGCTGATCTGAGATAAACTAAAATTCACAAAGCTGCCATTTGTCTGTTGAACTCGAATGATGGCTTTGTCTCACACTGCCTACAGTCACCCGGCGCGTTTTCAATAGCAGTTTTGTGCAGGACGGGCTGAGGTGGTGGGTCCGTACTATCCCGATTTGAGTCTCAAAATAGGTGCCTCTTTTCTAAGGGAACCTCACACAGTTTTTGCCAAATTATCGGGTGGCCGATAACAGATATTTTGCTGGTTCGCGCGATGGCTGTGTAGGTGCTGATTTGCTCGCCTTTGGGCGCTGCAATTGGCCGCAAACTGGTCATTTTGTTGAAAATTCAATCGTTTCCGTGGCGTCAAGTCGCCAGCGCATTCATTCGATTTCGGCAATATTTCGCTGTCCGTGAGTTGCATGACGCAACATCTAGCCGAAGTGCTGAGAAAGATCACACGCGATTGTGGATAATTTTTTATGCTCGATGTCTCAATCGTCGCGACGCAATTGTCGTCATGCGGCGGGTCTGTGAGACAATGCCGGGGGGCTTTACTAATGAACATTTCTATCAATCGAATTGCGTTTTTTTCTGGTATTTTGGGCTGGGGGAGCGGCTACTGAGAGCGAGATCGCCCCTGTAGATCAGGCCGCACTGAATGAGATGATCACGCAAGGTTTGGCTGCGGCTGCGTTTGAAGCAACCTTTGAAGCCGGGGATGAGCTGACCGAAGTTCAGTTCACCGCAGATCAGGGTGTGGGCGCAAATATTGGCGAAGGTCGCATTTTTAGCCGATTTCCGCGGGCTGATCTGAAAGGCCCCACTGAATGGGCCAATCACTTTCCGCAACGCGAGGGTGGCGCAAATGCGATCTCGTGTATTTCGTGCCATAACGCACCGTTTGCGAATGGTGCCGGTGGTGTTGCGCTGAATGTGGTGGTGGATCCCGGACATACTGGCGACCCTACGCAGTATCTCGAAAGGAACACGCTGCCGCTCTTTGCGCTGGGCGTGACGCAGCGGTTGGCCGAGGAAATTAGTCAGACCTTGTATGAGCAGCGCGAACAGGCCGAGGAGCAGGCTTGCCAGGATGGGATGGCGGAGGTCGCGCTTTATGCTAAGGGCGTGTCATATGGCACCTTGTCCGTTAGCCGCATTGAGGCCGAGCCGTGCAAGGTGAATGTGGATACGTCTGGTGTGGCCGGGATTGATGACGATCTGGTTGTCCGTGCCTTTGGCTGGAAGGGGAACCATTCAACCATCCGCGAATTCACCCGGAATGCCGCCCATAATGAATTGGGGATGCAGGCCGTGGAGCTGGTTGGCGATGCCGATGGCGACTTTGACGGCGTGATCAATGAGCTGACCGTCGGCGACATGACGGCGCTGAGTATTTACATGGCTGGCCTCGAGCGTCCGGTCAGCACGATCGAGCTAGCTGATCTGGGGCTGATAGAGATGACGTCTGAAGAGCGGATCATGATTGGCACGGGCGAGGTGCATTTCGGACAGATCGGGTGCGCATCGTGCCATACACCGGAGATGGTGTTGGATGATCCCACCTTTTCAGAGCCAAGCACCGTACCAGGTTTCTATGATGTGTCGTTCCCTGATGGGTCCGACCCGGCAGAGCATGGGTTGTCGATGCAGACCGCCGTTCGTTTTGATCTGGCGGGTGACCAGCCCAACAATATCATCACCACGAAAAACGGGGATGAGTTCCATTTGGGAGCGTTGGAGAAAACACCCGCTGGCTTGGCGGTTGCCCGTTGGTACACCGATTTCAAACGCCACGATATGGGGCAGGCGCTGGCTGATCCGGCTGACCCGCTTGGTCTTGGCGCATCGATGTTCTTGACAAGATCGTTGGCTGGAACTGCTGTCACGGGTCCATGGTTGCATGACGGCAGGGCCACAACGCTGCATGACGCGATCATGCAACATGGTGGCGAGGCCTATCTGAGCCAGCAAGCCTATGCCGCGTTAGGCCCGGTAGAGCAGCAAAAGATCATCGCATTTTTGCGCAGTCTGACGATGTATGCTGATCCCAATGCGGAGGAAGAAGAATAACTGGCACGTGTGAGCTGACCTGACCCGTTTCTGGTATGTCAGGTCAGTTATCCCTGACTTGATCCAGATCAGGGCGCTGTTACGTTCGGTCCGTTATTTGTGATGTGCAGGGGCGACAGATTGTAGCGTATTGCTCAGACCGTATTGGCCCTATATGACATTTAGAATTGTTCAAAACCCCAGGTTTTGGTCACATAACAAGAAGGGATGCCCGGTGGACTACATTGCCCAGCTGGATGCCGCGTTAGATCGTTTGCACGAAGAAGGCCGTTATCGGACCTTTATTGATATTGAGCGCCAGCGCGGCCAGTTTCCCCATGCGACATGGTGCAAACCTGATGGCACAAAGACCCCGGTCACGGTCTGGTGCGGGAATGACTATCTGGGGATGGGCCAGCATCCGGTTGTTCTCGCGGCCATGCATGAGGCCATCGAAGCGACAGGTGCCGGATCGGGCGGTACACGGAATATTTCGGGTACGACAGTGTATCACAAGACACTCGAGGCAGAGCTCGCTGATTTGCACCGCAAAGAAGCGGCGCTTTTGTTCACCAGCGCCTATATCGCAAATGATGCAACATTAAGTACGCTGCCTAAGCTATTCCCGGGATTTATTATTTATTCGGATGATTTGAACCATGCGTCGATGATCGAAGGCATCCGCCGCAATGGTGGCGCGAAGCGGATTTTCCGTCATAACGATCTGGATCATTTGCGTGAGTTGCTGGCCGCCGACGATCCTGCAGCCCCGAAATTGATCGCGTTCGAATCGATTTATTCGATGGATGGCGACTTTGCCCCGATTGAGCAAATCTGCGATCTGGCCAATGAATTTGGCGCGCTGACCTATCTTGATGAGGTTCACGCAGTAGGTATGTATGGCCCCCGCGGCGCCGGCGTGGCCGAGCGGGACGGGCTGATGGGCCGGATTGATATCATCAACGGCACCTTGGCCAAAGCCTATGGTGTGATGGGGGGCTATATCGCCGCATCCGAAAAAATGTGCGATGCGATAAGGTCTTATGCGCCGGGTTTCATCTTTACGACCTCATTGCCACCAGCCGTTGCTGCCGGGGCCGCTGCGTCGGTCGCACATCTGAAAACCGACCAATCCTTGCGCGATGAACATCAGACTCAAGCCAAAATCTTGAAGTTGCGCCTGAAAGGAATGGGCCTTCCGATCATTGATCATGGCAGCCATATCGTTCCGCTGATTGTCGGCGATCCTGTCCATACCAAACAGTTGTCAGATATGCTGTTGACCGATTTTGGTATCTACGTGCAGCCCATCAACTTTCCTACTGTTCCCCGCGGGACCGAGCGTTTGCGCTTTACGCCGTCGCCGGTTCACGGCCCGCGCGAAATGGATGCATTGGTGAGCGCTTTGGATAGTTTGTGGTCGCATTGTGCACTGAATCGTGCCGAGCTGGCCGGTTAAAGATTTTTGAGCCTGTGCATGCATTTTGTGTTCATGTTATTGATCTAAAAGGTATTGGTGCATTTCCGATTCGGTTATGCTATGGTGCCTACAGGGGCAGTAGGCGACGGGACAGTCGATGATCGGGAAGAGCATCCCAGGCAATGGTGCATCTGAGGGTATCGAATCCAAAGGGTTCGATGACTATGACGTATGTCTGGGTGACATGATGCGTGGTGAGCGCGCGACAATGGGCAAGAGCCTGTTGGACGTGCAGCGCGAATTGAAAATCAAAGCAGCCTATATTGCCGCGATCGAAAATGCCGATCCGTCAGCGTTCGATACACCCGGATTCATTGCAGGATATGTTCGGTCCTATGCCAAATATCTGAACATGGATTCGGACTGGGCCTTTGCCACGTTCTGCGAGGAAAGTGGTTTTCAGACGGCGCATGGTATGTCTGCGGCAGCCTCATCCGTGCAATCCAAGAACTCCTCCGACGAGATGGTTAGCCCGCTGGGCAAAGATATATTCTCGTCCTCGGCTACGCCGTTCATTCCGGCAGGTGAGGCGGTGCTTTCGCAGGTTGAGCCGCGTGCCATTGGATCGATTCTTGTGCTCATGGCGATGGTTGCCGGGCTTGGATATGGCGGCTGGACCGTTTTGCAGGAAGTGCAAAAAGTACAGTTGGCTCCGGTAGAGCAGACCCCGGTTGTGGTGTCAGATCTTGATCCGCTGGCTGGCGTTCAGCAGGCTGGGCAAGTCAGCGACCCGCTTGATAATTACGTGCCGCCGACACGCGATGCGCTTGATCGCCTTTATCGCCCGCAGGCGTTGGATGTGCCGGTTCTTGTTGCGCGCGACGCCCCGATTTCAACGCTTGATCCTGCCCGGATTGGCGCAGTCATCCCGCCAGAGGTTGATCCGCCGCTTGCCGCAGCACTGGTTGCTGAGGTCGAACCCGAAGTGGAGCAATTCGGCCCACCCGCCGTGCAAGTGGTTGAACCACCAGTGCCCGAAGTTCAGCTTGTCGCTGTTCGTCCGGCCTGGGTGCGTGTCAGCGGGGCTGATGGCACAGTGCTGTTCGAAGGCGTGATGGCGCCCGGTGAGAATTTCGTGGTTCCATCCACCGAGGAACCTGCATCGCTTCGCGTGGGCGAAAGCGGTGCGATGTATTTTGCCGTGAATGGCACGCATTATGGCCCGGTAGGCCCAAGCGGCGTTGTTACATCCGATGTTGAACTGTCCGCGAACAGCCTTAAGCAGGCATATGAAGTTGCCGATATGACTGCCGACGATGATCTGGCAGAGATCGTCAATGTCGCAGAAGTGCGTACCACCCAGTAAATATCGTCACACCCTGTTGCTGAGCGCGCCGCTGCCGCTTAAATTGGTGCTGTGTTCCCAGACGGGTGGAAGGGCATCCCATGTCGATCAATCATGTGCGTCCCTGGCGTAATATCTATCGCCGCGAATCCCGTCAGATCATGGTCGGCGATGTGCCGGTTGGCGGCGACGCACCAATCAGCGTCCAGACGATGACCAATACGCTGACGACAGATGTGAAAGCGACGATCGCGCAGGTCAACGCCGCCGCTGAAGCTGGGGCGGATATCGTACGGATATCGGTTCCCGACGAAGCCTCAAGCGCGGCGCTGAAGCAGATTGTGCCCGAAGTTGCGGTGCCGATTGTGGCGGATATCCATTTTCACTACCGCCGCGGGATTGAGGCGGCAGAGGCGGGTGCTGCCTGTCTGCGGATAAACCCCGGCAATATCGGGGATGAGAAACGGGTCAAGGAAGTCATTAAGGCTGCCCGCGATCACAACTGTTCCATTCGTATTGGCGTGAATGCCGGGTCGCTGGAAAAGCATCTTTTGGACAAATATGGCGAGCCGTGCCCAGATGCGATGGTGGAAAGTGGATTGGATCACATCAAGATCCTGCAGGATAACGACTTTCACGAGTTCAAGATTTCCTGCAAGGCGTCGGATGTATTCATGGCTGCCGCTGCCTATCAGCAATTGGCAGAGGCGACGGATGCGCCGATCCATCTGGGGATCACGGAAGCTGGCGGGCTGATCAGCGGGACGGTCAAATCGGCCATCGGTATGGGCAATCTGCTGTGGATGGGGATTGGTGATACGATCCGCGTTTCTCTGTCGGCTGACCCGGTCGAAGAGGTCAAGATGGGGTTCGAGATATTGAAATCCCTTGGCTTGCGTCATCGTGGCGTGAATATCATTTCCTGCCCGTCCTGCGCCCGACAAGGGTTTGACGTGATCAAGACGGTCGAAGAGTTGGAAAAGCGGCTCGAGCACATCAAAACACCGATGTCGCTGTCGATTATTGGTTGTGTGGTGAATGGCCCGGGTGAGGCGTTGATGACGGATGTGGGCTTTACCGGCGGCGGGGCCGGGTCGGGCATGGTCTATCTGGCCGGCAAGCAGAGCCACAAGCAGTCAAATGCGGATATGATCGAGCATATCGTGGAGCAGGTCGAGAAGAAGGCGGCTGAACTGGACGCCGCAGGGAATGTAGCTGCTGAGTAGAGCTATATTATCCTGCAGGTTTTAGAGATCAGCCCGCGCTGAATCCACCAACGACTGCATTTGCGCTAACGGCACGTAGCCCCGCACCATCTGGTCTTCAAAAACGAAAGTCGGTGTGCCGGTGATTTGCATCTTTTGGGCCAAGGCCCTGTTTTCAGTGATGATTTGGGTCACTTCGTCACTGTCCATCTCGGCAAAGATGGCATCAGTGTCGATTTCCAGCGTTTCGCCCAGCCTTTGCAGGCTGGTTTCGGTGATACTGCCCTGAAATTCCATCAGCGTGTTGTGGACCAGTTCGTATGTCTCATCGCCTTGGGTCAGCTGTGTCGCAATTGCGAATTGAGCGGCGAGGACTGACTCTTCGCCCAATATGGGAAACTCTTTGACCACGTAACGGATGTTGGCGTCGGACCCGATCAGCTCTTTCACCTCGGGGAAGGCGCGTTTGCAGAAGCCGCAGCGGTAATCCATGAATTCGATGACGGTGATATCCCCTTCGGGATTGCCGCCAACAAAGGAATGTCCGTCATTGAACAGTGCTTCCGCGTTGGCCTGAACCATGGCGATATCGTTTTCAACCTGCGCGTTGTCCTGACGTTGCTGCAGGACGGTGATGGCCTCTTGCAGCACTTCAGGGTTTTCAAGCAGGTAGGCCCGCACCTCTTCCCGGAAGGCTGAGCGTTCCGAATCTGTCATGTCTTCCAGCCCTTGCGCGGTGGCGAGAGAGGCTGTCAGCGACAGGATGGCAGAAAATGTGAGGCGCTTGATCATATCGGAACTTCCATTGGCGGTTGAAACCGTGAAACCACATCCGCAAAGAGTTGCCAAGGTGCATTGACCTTTTGCCACACCAGCAGGCAGATAAGCACAAATGATAATGAGGCAGGCGATGCGGTTTTCAAGCCGGGGCGAGGTTGATCCCTTTATTGTGATGGACGTAATGGAGGCTGCCCGGCAGGCCGAAGCTGCGGGCCGTGACATCATTCACATGGAAGTGGGCCAACCTGCGACGGGCGCACCGGCTGCGGCGCGCGCTAAGCTGGCAGAGGCTTTGGATCAGCCGCTGGGTTATACGGTGGGTCTTGGCTTGCCGGAACTGCGGGGGCGCATCGCCCGGCATTATGGCGATTGGTATGATCAGGATCTTGATCCTGCACGGGTGGTCATCACAAGCGGTGCCTCGGGGGCTTTCCTGCTGGCGTTTTCATCCCTGTTCGATAATGGCGAGCGCGTTGGATTGGGCGCGCCATGCTATCCGTCTTACCGGCAAATTCTGAAAGCCGTGGGTCTTGCGCCGATAGATATCGAGACGTCTTTGGAGCGGCGGTTTCAGCCGCTTCCGTCTGATATTGCAGCGCATGATCTGGCCGGGTTGATTGTGGCCTCTCCGGCCAATCCGACGGGTACGATGCTGGATCATGCTGGGCTGGCTGCGTTGGCAGATGCCTGTGCAGATCGGGATGCGGCCCTGATTTCTGACGAAATTTACCACGGGCTTGAGTATGACCAGCCCTCTGTCACCGCGTTGCAGGTCACGGATGACGTCTATGTCGTCAATTCCTTTTCGAAGTATTTTTCGATGACCGGTTGGCGGGTCGGGTGGATGATCGTACCAGAGGATCATGTGCGCCGGGTAGAGCGTCTGGCCCAGAATATGTTCATTTGTGCCCCGCATGCTGCCCAACTGGTTGCGCTGCATGCGATGGATTGCACGGATGAGTTGGAGGTCAACAAGGCTGTTTACACGACCAACCGCGGTTTGATGATGGATGGGTTGCGGGCTGCCGGGTTTGACCGCTTTGCCCCGCCGGATGGCGCGTTCTACATTTATGTTGATGTTTCGGCCCATACCGATGACGCCCGTGCCTTTGCGGCTGAAATTCTGGATGGGGCAGGTGTGGCCGTGACACCTGGCCTCGATTTTGATGCGCGGCGGGGGCACCATTGGCTGCGGTTTTCCTATGCGCAATCTACCGCTGCCATTCGTGAGGGGTTGGATCGGTTGGCGGCGTTTATGAAAGCGGGTCAGTCATGAGATTTCTTTTTTGTGTGTTTATTTGCCTTTGGGCGGGAATTTCGTCTGCCGAAATGGCAAGAGTTGATCCGCGCGATAGTGTCGTGCGCGATGGCTGGGGTAAACTGCTGGTCGAATTGCAGCTGTCGGAGGTTGTTCCTTATCGGGTTTTCACGCTGGATGCGCCCCGCCGTCTGGTGTTGGATTTCGCTGATCTTGATTGGTCGGATGTTGACCCCGATGCGCTTTTGGATGCTGACCGTGCGAGTGGGGTGCGTGTTGGTCCGTTGCGCCCCGGTTGGTCGCGGATGGTCGTGGATTTGGCCGAGCCGTTGCGTGTGACCGAAGCCGGGCTGAAGACCGGCGAAGGTGGCGCGCGTCTGTTGGTGGTGCTTGAACCTGTCTCCGAGGATGCCTTTGCCGCTGCGGTTGGTGCACCGCCTGCGCCGGGATGGGACGCTTTGGGTGATGTTGACCCTCAAAACCGCATCGCCCCGCAAGATGGTGGCCGTCTGGTCGTGGTCATCGATCCCGGCCATGGCGGGATCGATCCGGGTGCGGACAGGGGTGGCATCAAGGAATCTGCCTTGATGTTGCAATTGGGGCGCGAGGTGGCTGCGGCTTTGAATTCGCTGGAGCACGTGCAGGCGATTCTTACCCGCGAGACGGACGTTTTCGTGCCGTTGCATCAAAGACTGAGCAAAGCACGTGCAGTGGGCGCCGATCTGATGATATCGCTTCACGCTGATGCATTGGAAGAAGATCAGGCGCAGGGGGCTTCGGTTTACACGCTGTCCCCCGATGGTGGGGATGCGGCGACCCGGTTGATGGTGGAACGGCATCAGCGCGGGGATCTGCTCGCCGGTGTCGATTTGCGTGAAAACACGGACGGTGTGGCAAGTGTTTTGATGGATATGGCCCGGCGCAACACCGGGGCTGAGGCCGGTGAATTTGCCGATACGTTGGTGAGCAGGATGGAGGCAAATGGCGTGCGTATGAATTCGCGCCCGCGCCGTGCGGCGCAGCTAGTGGTGTTGAGCGCTGCGGATTTCGCAAGTGTATTGGTTGAAGCCGGGTTCCTGTCCAATGACGAAGACCGCGCCACGCTGCTGCGTACCGAGGGCCGATTGGCTTTTGTTAAAGCAATTGTGGAAGCGGTTTTGATCTGGGGCGCGGTGGACGGTTAGACCGTTTTAGAGCCTCGCGAAATGTGATCATTGTCGTTTTGACGATCCGGGCCACGCGGCGTATAAGTCGCCCATAATTTGTTGGGGTATCGCACTGATGTTGCGCTTTGTTCTGTCTTTTCTCGGCGGCATTTTCACGATGCTGACCCTTGGCGCCGTTCTGGCTGCCATTGGGGTGGGCGGCGTTGTTTATTTGTATGGCCGTGACTTACCCAGTGTTGAGGTCTTGTCCCAATATACGCCCAAGACGATCAGCCGGATTTATTCGGACGAAGGTCGAATCATCGATGAATTCGCCACCGAACGACGGTTGTTCACGCCTGCCGAAGAGATTCCTGATATCGTCAAGCAGGCGTTTGTGTCCGCCGAGGACAAGAATTTCTATGAGCATGGCGGCTTTGATCCCGTCGGTATGGCGTCCGCATTTTATGATGCGGTGGCGTCGCGCGGTGAAAACGTGCGCGGTGCGTCGACGATTACGCAGCAGGTGATGAAGAACTTCTTGCTGGACGGCTCGCGTTCGGCGGAACGAAAAATCAAGGAAATCATTCTGGCGACCCGGATCGAGGGTGCCATGCCGAAAGAGCGTATTCTTGAGTTGTACCTGAATGAAATTTTTCTGGGCCAGAACAGTTTTGGCGTTACCGCTGCGGCGCTCACTTATTTCAATAAGCCGCTGAGCCGATTGTCGGCAGGGGAAGCTGCGTATCTTGCAGCACTGCCCAAATCCCCCAGCAACCGTCACCCGGTGCGGGATGTGGACGCTGCCACGTTTTGGCGCAACAATACGCTGCGCGAGATGTATGAGAACGGCTATATAGAACAGGCGACTTATGAGGCCGAGCGCGATGCGCCGCTTTTTTCGGTGCAGAATGGTGATTACGGAAGTTTCCGCGAAACGCTGCCACCGCGTGATTACTTTACCGATGAAATTCGCCGTCAGCTGAGCCGGAGCTTCGGGACAGAAGAGTTTTCATCCGCCGGGTTTTCGATCCGGGCGACGGTTGAGCCCGATTTGCAAGTCAAAGCCGCCACCTCGCTTCAGGCAGCACTTGAGCAATATGACCGCAGCACAAGCATTTGGCGTGGTACGGGTGAAACGCTGCCTGAACAGGCGTTGGTGAACGAAGAGACTTGGCGTGTGGCGCTGCGTGCGACCAGTGTAGCCCGTGATATCAGCCTGAATTCCCGCTGGTTCCCCGCTGTTATTCTGGAGGTCGAGGAAAACACCCTGCGTATCGGGATCGAAGGTGTCGATGAGACCGACGCAGAGCCTTTCGAGGTGCCTCGTGAAGATATCCAGTGGATGAAGGGCGACTTCTTCGAGAACTTCACCCGTGGCGATGTGGTGCATGTTCGCCGGATGACGGATGGTGATGGATCGTTTGTCAGATGGACCTTGCGGCAGGTGCCGGAAGTTCAGGGTGCCTTTATGGCGATGGATGTGAACACGGGCCGTGTGTTGGCGATGCAGGGTGGCTTCAGCTATCAGGATTCGGTCTTTAACCGCGCAACACAGGCGCAGCGACAGCCTGGGTCTGCGTTCAAGCCATTTGTCTATGCCTCCGCACTGGATAGCGGGTATACTCCGGCAACGATCGTTGTTGACGCGCCAATTGAGATCAACACGCCGCAGGGCGTCTGGCGTCCGCAGAATGCCTCGAACCGTTACTATGGTCCGACGCCATTGCGCACGGGGATTGAGCGATCGCGGAACCTGATGACGATCCGGTTGGCGCAGGAAATCGGGATTGATACGGTTGGTCGCTATGCCGAGAAGTTTGGTGTTTACGAGAACATGAATCGTGTGCTGGCGACGGCATTGGGTTCGGATGAGACCACCTTGTTCAAGATGGTCGCCGCTTATGCGATGTTTGCCAATGGTGGTGAGCGAGTCGAGCCGACACTGGTTGACCGTGTGCAGGACCGTTTTGGCAATACCGTGTTCCGCCATGATCAGCGTGTTTGTGAAAATTGCGCTGATCCGTCTTGGAATGGTGGCGAGAGCCCCAACATCACATCAAACCGCGAGCGGGTGATGAATGAGATCACGGCTTATCAGCTGACTTCGATGCTGAAGGGCGTTGTTGATCGCGGAACGGCTTCCAGCGCGATTAATCTGCCGGTGCCGATTGCCGGTAAGACGGGCACGACGAACGATGCAAAGGATGTCTGGTTTGTTGGCTTTTCATCCAACATTGTGGCGGGTTGTTATATTGGCTACGACACGCCCCGGTCTTTGGGGCGGGGTGCTTCGGGTGGCGGCATTTGTGGTCCGGTGTTCAACAGCTTCATGCGTTCAGCGATTGAAAAACATGGTGGTGAGCCGTTCTACGTGCCGTCTGAGTGCCAATTCATAAAAATTGATCGTCTCACTGGCGCCCGGCTCGGGCCTGGTGCGTCAGGCGATAACGTGATTGCCGAATGCTTCCGCCAAGGTGAGGACCCGGTTTTTGGTGTTACGTTTGACGGTGGTTTCGCGATGGCTTCTGATCTGCCGCTATTCGATGGGGTGCCACGGACGGGCCAGACTGTGACCACCTCTACCGGGGGGACGGCCACTGTGGGGCCAAAAGCGACCTTTGGTACGCTGTCATCAGGTGGTCTTTACTGACCACGGCTTGCTGCGCGGTTGACCGCGCTGTAAGACCCTCTGACACATGACTTCCCAAAGGTGCACCGATGCGCGCAGAAACCCAAACCGCCGTGGAAGCGATTGAAAAATCGCTGAACCTATTGGCCCAGCGAATGGATCACGAAACGGCCCCGCATCGGCTTGAAGAATTCAATGCGCGCGTTGAAGACCCGACTTTGTGGGATGATCCGGAAGCCGCACAGAAGCTGATGCGCGACCGGCAAATGCTGGTCGATGCCATGGCAGGTTATGACAGTATCAAGCAAGAGCTGTCCGACAATGTCGAACTGATCGAGCTTGGCGAGATGGAAGACGATGAGGCCGTCGTGACCGAGGCTGAGGCGGCGCTGACTGTCCTGCGCGAGAAAGCAGCCCAGAAAGAACTGGAGGCGTTGCTGGACGGCGAGGCGGACGGCAACGATACGTTTCTTGAGATTAATGCCGGGGCAGGTGGCACTGAAAGCTGCGATTGGGCCAATATGCTGGCGCGGATGTATATCCGCTGGGCTGAAAAGAAGGGCTACAAGGTCGAATTGCAATCCGAGCAGGCGGGGGATGAAGCCGGGATCAAGTCCGCCTCTTACAAGGTCAGCGGTCACAATGCCTATGGGTGGCTGAAATCGGAAAGCGGCGTGCATCGGCTGGTCCGTATTTCGCCTTTTGATAGCGCGGCGAAGCGGCATACCTCGTTCACGTCGGTCAAGGTTTATCCGGTGGTGGACGACAATATCGAAATTGAAGTGAACCCGGCCGATATCCGCATTGATACCTACCGGTCATCCGGTGCTGGTGGGCAGCACGTCAACACGACTGACTCAGCTGTGCGGATCACACACAATCCCACGGGGATTGTGGTTACGAGTTCCGAGAAATCGCAGCACCAGAACCGCGATATCGCCATGAAGGCACTGAAGTCGCGGCTATATCAGATCGAGTTGGACAAGCGGTCGGCGCTTGTGAACGAGGCGCATGAGAATGCGGGCGATGCGGGCTGGGGCAATCAGATCCGCTCTTACGTTTTGCAGCCTTATCAAATGGTGAAGGACCTGCGGACCAACTATGAGACCTCTGACACCAAGGGCGTGCTGGATGGCGATCTGGATGGTTTGATGGCGGCCACACTTGCGATGGATGTCTCGGGGAAAAGCCGGGCAGAGGCGAACGCGGTCGACTGACCCCCTTGCCAGCTTGTTCCCGTGCAGCGATGATAATTGCGGGTAGAAGTGAGAATGCCGCATGACCGCCGCAGATGAACCGCAGACGATCATTTTGCATCGCTCGGACTTGCTGGCGGTACTGGTTGCAGGCTGGCGCGATTTTCGCCGCGCCCCGCAGTTTGGTCTGTTTTTCAGCGCTGTATACGTTGTGGGTGGCTTTTTCCTGACCTGGCTGGGTGCCGGAACTGTGAGTTGGGTTCTGGTCACGTCGCTCGGATTTCCCCTGATCGCCCCATTTGCCGCCGCTGGTCTTTATGAGGTCAGCAGACGATTGGAACGTGGCGAGCGGCCTGAGTGGCTTGCGGTGTTGGGGGTGGTTTGGCGTGAGCGGACCCGTCAACTGCCGTGGCTGGGTGCCATCATTGTCATTTACTTCCTTTTCTGGACGTTTCTGGCCCACATGATTTTTGCACTGTTTCTGGGGCTCTCCACGATGACCCATATCTCGGACAGTTGGGAGGTTCTGCTGACCGTGAACGGGTTGATGATGATCGTGGCGGAACTGGTTGTGGGTGGTGTGCTGGCTTTCGTGCTTTTTGCTTTGACTGTCGTGAGCCTGCCGATGGTCATGGATCGCGAGGTTGATTTTGTGACGGCGATGGTGACCAGCGTGCAAATGGTGCGGGCCAATCTGTCCGTCATGCTGCTATGGGCAGCGATGATTGCAGTGGTGACGTTTATTGCGTTGATCCCCTGGTTTCTGGGGTTATTCATGGCGTTGCCAGTCTTCGGCCATGCGACTTGGCATCTTTATAGGAGAGCCGTTCCATGACGCGATTGCTGCTTTTGATCTTCATTACTGTTGGTGTGGGGTATTTGTATCTGGCGGAGACACCCGGTGCAGAGGTCGTTGATGACGCATTTCGGATGGCCGCGCATGAGGGGCCGGCGCGGGCGGGTTTTCTGGATGAAAAAGAGCGCCCTGATCTTTATGTGCCGGTGGGGGGAGCCGCTGAGTATTCGGTGCCGACTGCCATTGCCGAGGTAGCCCAAACTCATGAGACTGATGGCCGACGCTGGTATTCTTACGCCTCTGAAAACGGTCTTGGCCGCTACAGGGTCGTGATATTGTTTCATGGGGCAGGGCGCAGCGGTTTGTCGATGATTGATATGTGGAAAGATGTCGCGGACCGTGAGCGGTTATTTCTGATTGCACTGGATGGCGTTGGTCAGAATTGGCCTGCGGATCGTGTGGCACCTTCGATATTGCATGCCATACTGGCCGAAGTCGAAGGGCAGGCCCGCATTGATCCTGCCAAGATATTTTTGTTCGGTCATTCGAATGGCGCGAAATACGCGCAGTTGATGATCAATCTGGCGGATGGGCCTTGGCGGGCCGCGGCGCTGCACGCAGGTTTTTCTGATCCCGCCTTGGCGATCACTCCAGCGGATGCCAAACCGATCCGCTACTATATCGGATCACGCGAGCATATTTTTCTGCCTGATCAGGCCGCCTTGGTCGCCCGTGCCATGACGGAGAAGGGGCATGATGTCGATCTGCATATCATTCCCAACCACACCCATTGGTTTTATGAAGCCGGGCCCGTGATTGCCGCAGATGCCTGGGCGTGGTTTCGCACACAGTAAAAAGGGCGTCACATCGGACGCCCTTGTTCGTGAGTGTTGTTTTGCGAACGACGGCGGTTCTTCTTGGTTTCAACCAGCAACGCCAAGTGGCGGCGTTAGTGAAAGTTTGTGATTGACCACCAAGTCAACAAACACGTTCTTAGGAAATGGTTCACGTGTTTGAGGGGCGGAAATCTGGCTTTTTTGTGTTTATCGGATTATTTGCATATGACGTTACGTCAATAAAAAAGAGCGCCGGAGCGCTCTTTCTTCAAACCATATTTTATGGCCGATTTAGCTTTTTTCAGCGGCGGCCGCTGTTGGCATTTTGGTTGCTGCACCAGTGGCAAGCGGATCGTCCTGACGCTGTACGGAACCTTCGAAATGCGCACCGCTCTCTATGGCGATTGTTTTGTGAATGATGTCACCCTCGACACGGGCGGTGGAGGTCAGGCGAACCTTAAGTCCGCGTACGCGCCCGACGACGCGACCGTTGACCACAACATCATCGGCGACGACTTCGCCCTTGACGGTAGCGCCTTCGCCGACTGTCAGCAGGTGCGCGCGTACGTCGCCTTCGACTTGACCTTCGACATTGATGTCACCGGTTGTCTTGATGTTGCCGGTAATCAGCAGATCAGCTGACAAGACAGATGCCGGCGGTTTTGTCTTTGGTGCCGTGTTTGACTTGAAGTCCGGGTTTGCACCTGCGGTTTTACCCGCATCGGCTGCGGCAGGCTTCTTTGCCGAATCGCCCGATTTTGGGCCCGGTTCGTTGATTTTGGATTTAGAAAACATCTTGTCCAGCTCTTATATAGATCATGGGGTTAACGGGCGCGCCACCGACGCGGACCTCGTAGTGAAGGTGTGGGCCAGTTGACCGACCAGAATTTCCCATATCACCTATTCGCTCGCCACGCGAGACCCTTTGGCCAACTGACACGCTCATTGCGTTCAAGTGTGCGTATCGTGTCTCAATTCCGAAGTCATGTCGAATCTTGATGAGACGACCGTAGCCGGATGTCCAGCCAGCATGGGTCACGACCCCATCAGCTGTGGAATAGATAGGAGTTCCGACAGGTCCGGCAAAGTCGGTTCCGGCGTGCAGCCGCCCCCAACGTTGACCAAAGCCGGATGTGAAACGGAAATTCGCTTTGACCGGAATATCGAATGGGGCTTTTTCCGCGGCGATACGGTAGAGGTTGATCCGGTCCATGGAGGCGAGGATCGAATTGGCCCGTTCTGCGTCGGGATCGACCGGGCCACCGCGCGTCGAGAACTGGATTGGTGTCAGCGGCCCGCCGGTGCCGGAGTAGCCACGGCGGACTTGTGAAATGAGGTTGTCGGGGTCCATGCCCGCAGCCCGGAACATATCGTCGAGCGGTTCGACCGAGACTAGCATCGCCTCTTCCAGCTGCCGGAAGATTTCGTCGTTGCGTTCCTGAAGCAGGCGCAATTCCAGTTCCATTTCGGCTGCATGATCAAGGGCGAAGGTGGCGTCTGCTGCCACTGTGTCCCGTTCTGCTGCTGTTTCGGCTAAGACTGCCGCCAGCATATCAACGGTGCCGATAGCATCTTCGCTGAGCTGGGCTGCATTGCCGTTTTCGGATTCTTCTGCGATTGCCGCGAGTTCGGACCGTGCAGCTTCGCGTGCCTTCATCGTGTCGCGTAGCGTGGCTTGGACGACTTCCAGCCCGGTTTCCAGTTCGCGCCGCTTTTCTTCGTTGGCCAGAAGTTCGGTTTGCATGATAGAAATCTGCTGCAGCGCCGATTTGAAGCGGTCTTGTGCCGCAATTGCTTCGGTCGCCCGCATATCGCGTTCCGCTGACATCGCGTTCAGCCGTTGTTCATAGGTCAGTTGATCGCGCTGCGCCTGCGCGCGGAAGTTGCCCGCGCCAATGCTGTCCATAAGCAGGATCGCTGTCGCTATGATCGTCCAGGCCACGACGATGGTGCTGCCCGTCCACGCAACAAGCTGGGTTTCCGATTTGAGCCGGATGAACCGCGTTTCAGTGTCTGACCGCAGAAAAAGGCGCTTTTCCGGGAACAGCCGCTCGAGCGCAAGATGCAGTTTCGATATAAGTGGTGATCGCAAGATGTGAGGTCCGTCCCGTCCCAAAGTCAATGCTGGCCCCCCAACCAGTTCTGAGCCAATTTGTTAGACAGACTGTGGCGCTGCCGCAACCCATCTAATTTATTACGCGCGGATTTCCGGCAATTTGGGGGGTGTGGGCGGAAATCCGCCGACCCATGCCTGTCATTTCCGAATCTGATCGGCCAATGGCCAGTAAAAATCAGGTGGTATACCTGCCTCTGCTCGTTTTTCCTCGTTGAATGGCGGTTTGAGTGCGCCGTGGAAGTAGCGTCGCACCAAGTCATGAAACACGCCTGTCGGGTCAAGGTCATGCCGTCCGCATAGAAAGTGGAACCATTTGGAGCCGTAGGCCACGTGATGCACCTCTTCGGCGTAGATCACTTCCAGCGCTTCGATGGCCTTGGTCATTTTGGCCTGTTTGAAAACCTTGATCATGCCGGGGGTGACATCAAGGCCGCGCGCCTCAAGCACCATGGGCACGACGGCCAAGCGCCCCATGAGATCGTCCACAGTGTCCTCTGCCGCCCGCCACATTCCGGCGTGGGCGGGCAATGCACCGTAGTAGCTTCCGAGGTCTTCCAGACAATCGCACATCAGGTTGAAGTGTTTGGATTCCTCGTCCGCTGATTTGACCCAATCGTCGTAAAACCCCATCGGCAGCTTGGTATCCGTGAAGCGGGCGATGATATCCCAATGCAGATCGACCGCGTTCAATTCGATATGGGCGACGGCATGGAGCAACGCGATCCGCCCCGCCTCGGTCCCCGGTTTGCGGTGGGGTACGTCGCGTGGGTTCAGAAGCTCAGGTTTGTCCGGACGTGCGGGGCGTAGCGGTGGCGTTGCTTTGCCAATGTCCGGCTGAGTTCCTGCCGCACGGGCATTTTGCCATTCGGCTGCGAATTTTCGTGATAGTGCGGTTTTTTCCCGACCGTCGGCAGTGTTCAGCACCGCCACCGCCATTTCTGAAAGCGTCACAGGCTGCGTACCGCATCAAGCACGGCTTCAACATGGCCGGGAACTTTCACCTTGCGCCATATCTGGGCAATTTTACCGTTGCTATCGATCAGGAAGGTCGTGCGTTCGATCCCCATATATTTCTTGCCATACATGGCTTTCTCGACCCAGACACCGTAACGCTCGCAGACATCGCCTTCTTCATCCGACAGCAGCGCTATTTTGAGATCGTGCTTGGCCACGAATTTGTCGTGTTTTTTGACCGGATCTTTTGAGACGCCCAGAACGACGGTATTGAGATCTTCGAATGCTCCAATGGTTTCGGTGAAACCCAGCGCCTCTTTCGTGCAGCCGGAGGTGTCATCGCGTGGGTAGAAATAGAGGACGACATTTTTGCCTTTAAAGTCGGACAGGCTGACGGTGTCACCGCCGTCGCGCGGCAGGCTGACATCTGGTGCGGGGTCGCCGAGATTGGGGCTGGTCATGGGCTTTCCTTTTCGCTGTCTGCAATTCGTGGTTTTGTTTTAGTGCGACACGCGCGAAGATAAAGGCGCTTCTTTGGCGGCAAACCTTTTGCCTTTGACGGGTCATGACAAAAACAAATCGAAAAGCACCTCAGCAGGCCACCAAGCCGCAAACCAAAGGGAAGCCGCAACAGCGGGTCCGGGGCAAGACCCGGCGCCATGTGTGGTTTCATTTGCGCGCCGCTTGGCTGATTTTCATGGTGCCGCTGATTTTTCTGATCGCCGCTGCCATCATGATCATTGACCGCGATATCACCGCGCCCAGTTGGGTTGTGTCGCGGATTGAGGAACGTGCACAGACTGTTTTGAACGGCGGTCGTCTGCAGTTTGGCGAGATTTTTATCCGCATCGGGTCTGATCTTCATCCCCGTATTCGTTTGGTTGACACGCAGCTTTATGACGAGAGCGGTCTAACGATAGCCCGCATTCCGTCGGTTGATGGCTTGGTGTCCCCGCGCGGCATCATCTTTAAGCGCGAGATGTTGTTCCAGGAGGTCGCATTGAGCGGTGCGCAGATCAATCTACGCCGTGCCGGTGATGGGTCAGTCTCGCTAGCCTTTGGGTCTGGTGCCGGGGAGGTGGGACAGGCCGGATCATTGCCGGAATTGTTAGATCAGGCGGATCAGGTGTTCGAACGTCCGGCACTTGAGGCGCTGGAAACCATTCATGCGGATGGTTTGATTGTGAATTTCGACGATGCGCGCGCTGGCCGTAGCTGGATCGTCGATGGGGGTGTTCTGGACCTTGATCTGCGGGAAAACCAGACTGTCTTGCAGGGGGATTTTTCCCTGCTGTCGGGTCGTGCCGGTGTCACCACCGTTGGTTTGTTTTATGCCAGCCCGCGCGGCAGTCGTGCGTCGACGATCAATGTGAACCTGAATGATGCGATTGCCAGTGACGTGGCATCACAGTCACCGGCGCTCAGCTGGCTTGCCGAGGTTGATGCGCCGGTATCTATTGCACTGCGGACAGAGTTGGATGAGGCGGGCGCATTGGGTCCGCTGGATGCCTCGCTTGATATTGGTGCGGGTGCGTTGCAACCCAACCCAGCCACCAGGCCGGTAAGTTTTGATGGGGTGAAAGCCTTGCTGACCTATCAGCCCGCACGGCACCGAATTGCGTTTACGAATGTGGAAGTTGACGGTGAGTGGGGGCATGTTGAGGCTGCTGGTGAGGCGTATTTACGCCAGTTCGCCAACGGTTTACCCCAAAGCATGTTGGGACAGTTGAGGTTTAGTAACGTCAGCTTGAACCCGGCGGAGCTATACCCCGCGCCGCTGTCTATACCGCAGGCGGCTGTGGATTTGCGTCTGCGCCTTGACCCTTTTGCCATCGATATTGGTCAGGTCGTCATGACCGACGGGGCTACGCAACTGTCCGCCTCTGGCGATGTACAGGCCACGCCAGAAGGTTGGCGTGTCGCGATTGATGCGAGCGCGGACGAGATCAGCCCGGCGAAGGTTTTGGGTTTCTGGCCGCCATCCTTTAAGCCGGGCTCCCGCCGGTGGGTGGAAAACAACATCACCGCGGGGCGCCTTTTCGATATTACAGCAGGTTTGCGTATTGCCCATGACACTCCTCGTAAGGTCGCCGTTGGATTTGAGTTTGAAAATGCAGGTGTTCGCTTTATGCGCCGGATGCCTCCGATCAGCGGGGGGCGTGGCATATTTTCCCTGATCGACAATGAAATGGTTATCAGTGCGGACGGTGGCGTTGTCTCGGCCGCACAGGGTGGTCAGCTGGACATTGGCGGTAGCGTGTTCTCGATCCCGGATATCCGTGTTCGGGACGCCCCAGCGGAGCTTGATCTGGCGGCGGACGGCACCGTGACAGCGGTTTTGTCGATGTTGAACCAACCGCCGTTTGAGTTTCTCGACAAGGCCGGTCGTCCGGTCACGCTGGCGGATGGACGTGCGGCGGTTTCAGGCGAGTTGCGGTTCCCGCTCAAGGGCGGGATGACGCCTGATGAGTTATTTTTCGATGTGGGAGCGGATGTTCGGTCGGTACGAAGTGAGACTTTGATCTCTGGCCGGACCATAGCAGCGTCACGGATGTCGGTGCGGGCTGACCGCGCTGGTCTGACAATTGCGGGACCGGTGCGCGTTGGTGCGGTGCCAATGGATGCGATTTGGGAAAAGAAGTTCGGTGCTGAATTTGCCGGTAGCAGCGAACTGCGCGCTGATGTCAGGCTATCGCAGGACTTTCTGGACGAGTTCGGTATTGCTTTGCCGTCCGGCACCGTCGCGGGTGAGACTGTTGGGCAATTGCAGATGGCGCTGGTACAGGACCGCGCACCGACATTTAGGCTGACATCTGATTTGCGTGGTGCCCGTTTGGTGCTTCCTGCTGTCGGATGGTCAAAAGCGGCGCGGACGCAGGGGGAGTTGCGGGTCGTGGGCCGGTTGGGGGCTGCGCCAGAAATCAGTGAGCTATCCATCAGCGGCGGCGGCTTGTCAGCGCAAGGTAGGATTACTTTTGACGGGGGCCGTTTGGATGCCGCACAGTTTAGTCGGGTCCGTTTGGGGAACTGGTTGGATGCGCCGATTACCTTGCGGGGGCGTGGCTCTGGTCAGACCGTCGGTGTTGAGATTGATGGCGGCAAGATTGATCTGCGACAGGCCAGTTTTGGCGCTTCAGATGGCGAGGGGGGGCCAGTCACGATCGCGCTTGACCGGTTGCAAGTGACCGAAGGGATCAGTCTGACAGGGTTCCGTGGTGACTTTAACGGAGCGGGAGGCTTTTCCGGCCAGTTTCAGGCGCAGGTCAATGGTGAGACAGCTGTGCGCGGCACGGTGGCACCTCGCAATGGACGCTCTGCCGTGCGGATCGTCAGTGATGATGCGGGGGGCGTGATGCGTGCCGCCGGATTCCTGCGCAACGCTTTTGGCGGATCTTTTGATCTGACCTTGTTGCCCGCAGGCGGTGAGGGGACGTTTGATGGTATACTGGCCATGCGATCCTTGCGTGTCCGTGACGCGCCCGCGATTGCATCCCTGTTGGACGCGATCAGCGTTGTGGGGCTTTTGCAGCAGTTGGACGGGCAGGGGTTGTCCTTTGATGGGGTGGATGCGCGGTTTCGTCTTGATCCGACGCAGGTGACTGTGACGGAGGCCAGCGCGGTTGGTCCCGGTCTTGGCATTTCGCTGGATGGGATTTACACGCTGGCCAGTAAGCAAATGGATTTCCAAGGCGTCGTGTCCCCGTTTTATCTGGTCAACAGTATCGGATCGGTCCTGACCCGCAGGGGCGAGGGGTTGATCGGTTTCAATTTCACCTTGGTCGGGCCGGTGAATAATCCGCGCGTGGGTGTCAATCCGCTGTCCGTTTTCACGCCGGGAATGTTCCGCGATATTTTCCGCAGGCCCGCGCCAGAGGTGAGCCAATGAAGCTGAGCGATTTCGATTTTGAGTTGCCGGAGCATCTGATTGCGGTGCGCCCTGCGCGACCCCGGTCGTCTGCCCGGCTGCTATTGGCTGAACAGGGCGGCATTGCTGATCGGATCGTGTCGGATTTGCCTGATATACTGCGCCCCGGTGACAGGCTGGTTTTGAATGACACCAAGGTTATTCCGGCCCGGCTGTCCGGGCTGCGCCATCGGACGGGTGAGGCAGGAGAGACGGCTGCCCGGATCGAAGTGACGTTATTAGAGCCGCAGCCGGATGGGGCTTGGTCTGCCCTCGTGAAGCCACTGAAGAAAGTGCGCGATGGCGAGGTTATCGTTTTTTCCGAAGAGCTGTCGGCGACGGTTGTCGCGCGGATTGATGGGCAGGCAGTATTGAAGTTCAACATTGGTGGTGATGATTTTGATGCCGCACTGGCTGAGGTCGGTGCTATGCCTTTGCCACCCTACATTGCCGCAAAGCGCCCGGCTGACGATGCCGACAAGAACGATTATCAGACACATTGGGCGCGTTTTCCGGGCGCCGTGGCAGCCCCGACTGCATCATTGCATTTTGATGGTCCCTTGTTGGAAACGCTGGCTGCGTCTGGTGTCAGCTTGACACATGTGACGCTGCATGTGGGGGCGGGGACGTTTTTGCCGGTGAAGGTCGAAGATATCAGCAAGCACAAGATGCATGCTGAATGGGGTGAGGTCACCCCGGAGGCAGCCGCAGAGATTAACGCCACCAAAGCGCAGGGCGGTCGCGTGATCCCGGTGGGGACAACCGCACTTCGCCTGATTGAAAGCGCGGCCAGAGGCGGCGATTTGCATTCGTGGACTGGACCGACCGACATCTTCATCGCGCCGGGGTTTGAGTTTCAGATCGCTGATGGGCTGATGACCAATTTTCATCTGCCCAAATCGACGCTGATGATGCTTGTGTCCGCGTTTATGGGGGTCGGTCGGATGCGCGAGATTTATGAACACGCCATTCGATCCGAGTATCGTTTCTTTTCTTATGGTGACGCGTCGCTTTTGCTACCAAAGGGCGCGTAAACGGACGGCTTTCGCGACCCGCTCTGTCGCAAAGGGAGCAGACAAGCCAAACCATCCATTCTACCAAGTTTCCACCAGTCAGAAGGTCATCACCATGATACAGGTTTTCACCGGCTCTTGGGCGCTTTTCCTAGGTATGTTTTTGTTGATGGTCGGCAACGGCCTGCAAGGCACGTTGTTGGGACTGAGGGGCGATCTGGAAGGGTTCAGCACGTTTGCCCTTTCAGTTGTTATGTCGGCCTATTTTGTGGGGTTTTTGATCAGTTCTCGTATCACGCCGGAATTGATCCGCCGTGTCGGACATATTCGTGTGTTTGCCGCCCTTGGGTCACTGATTTCTGCGGTGCTGATCAGCTATCCGGTTCTGGTTGAGCCATGGGCCTGGTCCATTGGCCGAGTTATTATCGGGTTTTGCTTTTGCGGGGTTTACGTGACTGCCGAAAGCTGGCTGAACGATGCGTCGTCCAATGAGACACGCGGCAAGTCTCTGTCATTATATATGATCGTGCAGATGGCAGGCATCGTGTTTGCCCAGTGGATTGTCAGCCAGGGCGATGTATCCGGTTACATCTTGTTCATTATCCCGTCGATCCTTGTATCGCTTGCCTTTGCACCCATCCTGTTGGCGGTTCGGCCGATGCCGGCATTTGAAACCACCAAGCCAATGAAGATCAAAGAAGTGATCGAGGCGTCGCCGCTGGCCTGTGTTGGTATGTTCATGTTGGGTGGCGTGTTTGCGGCGCAGTTTGGGATGTCGGCTGTTTACGGCAATCGCGTCGGTCTGACGGTTGGTGAGATTTCATTCTTCATCTCGGCTATCTATGTTTCTGCCCTTGTGCTGCAGTGGCCTATTGGCTGGTTGTCGGACCGCATGGACCGCCGCGTTTTGATCATCTGGATTTCGCTTATTGGTGGGGCTGGATCGTTGATTGCATTTCTGATCCCCGGTCACTTTGCCTTGATCGTTTTCAGCGGTGCCGTGGTTGGTGGTATGTCGAACCCGCTTTACGCGCTGCTGCTTGCCTACGCCAATGACTATCTCGAAAGGGAAGACATGGCTGCCGCCTCTGGCGGGTTGCTGTTTATCAATGGCCTTGGTGCCATTCTGGGTCCGCTGATCGTGGGCTCGATGATGGACCTGATCGGCAACAACGGGTTCTGGTTATTCACGGCGGTGTTGATGTTCGCTGTCGCTCTGTATGGCACCTACCGTACGACCCAGCGGAGCCGCAGTGATATTGACACAGATGCTGTGCCTTATGCTGCGGTCTCGGCATCGTCGACACCTGTTTTGGCGGAGGTGGCCCAAGAGGTTTACATCGAGGCCGAAGAGGAAGCAGTTGAGGCGGAAAACGCCGCTGAAGCGTCTTAACTCTTGTCACGCTAATGCTTCTCTGCTTGGCTGACCCTGGGGGAGGCGCGTTGAGGAGTAAGCGGTGTGATCAGCCCGGAAGAAGTTTTGGCGTTTTGGCTGGATGAGATCGGCCCAGACGGCTGGTATAAGGCCGACCCGGCTCTGGACGATGAGATCCGCAAGCGGTTTGGGGCTGCCTGGCAGGAAGCAATCGACGGGGCCTATGGTCTTTGGTTGACCTATCCTTCTGGTACGCTGGCTTATATTATCCTGACCGATCAGTTTTCCCGAAATATGTTCCGCGATGATGCTCGCGCGTTCGCCACTGATAAACCGGCGCTGGCCGCTGCAAAGATGGCGATCGAACGTGACTGGGACATGAAGATTGATGAACCGGCCCGGCAGTTTTTCTATTTGCCGCTGATGCATTCCGAAAATCTGGTCGATCAGGACCGCGCGGTGCGTTTGATCCATGCGCGGATGCCCGAGCATGGTGGGAATAACAAGGGACATGCTTGCGCCCATCGGGCGGTTATTCGGGAGTTTGGGCGGTTTCCATATAGAAACAAGGCTTTGGGTCGAAAGACGATGGAAGCTGAGCAAGCATTTCTTGATGAAGGTGGTTATGGAGCAGCTTACCGTCGGCAAATGGAAAAGTCGCAATAGCGGTTCTTGCGCTTAACGGATAGCTGCTATGCCAGTGGCCCCCTAGAGGTCGCTATGAAAATAGTTTAGTGTTCAACTAAATTGAATCTGGAGGGCTGCTGCATGGCTGCGAAGAACTTTGACTTGATCGTTATTGGTGCGGGACCAGGTGGTTATGTGGCTGCGATCCGGGCTGCGCAGCTCGGTATGAATGTCGTGGTGGTTGAGCGTGAGCATCTGGGTGGCATCTGCCTGAACTGGGGCTGCATTCCGACCAAGGCGATGCTGCGATCATCCGAGGTTTTCCATCTGATGCACCGGGCCAAAGACTTTGGTCTGAAGGCGAGCGACGTCGACTATGATCTTGGTGCTGTCGTCAAGCGCAGCCGCGATGTGGCCGGTCAGCTTTCCGGCGGTGTGGGCCACCTGCTGAAGAAAAACAAAGTGACCGTGATCATGGGTGAGGCGACGGTCACCGCCAAGGGCAAGGTCAGCGTGAAGGGTGATAAAGGGGCAGAAGAACTGACCGCCAAGAACATCATTCTTGCCACAGGTGCCCGTGCGCGGGAATTGCCAGGGCTTGAAGCGGATGGCGATTTGGTTTGGACTTATAAGCACGCGCTCAATCCCCCGCGGATGCCGAAAAAGCTGCTGGTCATCGGTTCGGGCGCGATTGGCATCGAGTTTGCTAGTTTCTACAACACTTTGGGTTCCGAGACGACCGTTGTGGAGGTCATGGACCGTGTGCTGCCAGTCGAAGACGCTGAGATTTCGGCTTTTGCCAAGAAGCAATTCGTCAAGCAGGGCATGAAGATCATGGAGAAATCCATGGTCAAGAAATTGGATCGTGCCAAGGGTAAAGTGACGGCCCATATCGAGACGGGCGGTAAGGTTGAAAAACAGGAATTTGACACGGTCATCAGCGCGGTCGGGATTGTCGGAAACGTCGAGGGGCTGGGCCTAGAAGCGCTGGGCGTGAAGGTGGACCGGACCCATGTGGTGACGGATGAGTATTGCCGCACGGGTATCGAAGGCCTTTATGCGATTGGTGACATCGCGGGTGCCCCCTGGCTTGCGCATAAGGCTAGTCATGAAGGTGTAATGGTCGCTGAACTTATTGCTGGCAAACATGCTCATCCGGTTAAGCCGGAAAGCATCGCAGGCTGCACCTATTGCAATCCGCAGGTGGCATCGGTTGGCTATTCCGAAGCCAAAGCAAAAGAGCTTGGATATGACATCAAGGTTGGTCGTTTTCCCTTTATTGGCAACGGCAAGGCCATCGCATTGGGCGAACCGGAAGGTATGGTAAAGACGGTGTTTGACGCCAAAACTGGCGAACTTCTGGGGGCTCATATGGTTGGGGCAGAGGTGACTGAGTTGATCCAGGGTTATGTGGTCGGTCGCCAACTGGAAACCACCGAGGAAGACCTGATGCATGCTGTATTCCCGCATCCGACATTATCAGAGATGATGCATGAAAGCGTGCTGGACGCGTATGGGCGAGCCATTCATTTTTAGGCTTAAGTCGGGTTAGGGCGGCGGTTTCGATGACAGATCATGGCTATGAGACAGGGCGATTGAATCTGCCGTTTGTCGGCATCTGCACCTTTGGCAAATACCCTTATGTGGCTGATTGGGACGCAATTGAAGCTGATGTTGCGGTCATGGGCGCACCGCTAGATTTTGGCACGCAGTGGCGCGCTGGTGCGCGGATGGGTCCACGAGGGATCAGGGAAGCCTCGACCTTGTTTTCCTTTGGTCATGCCGGCGCTTATGACCATGAAGATGATGTGACTTATCTGGACCCGGCGAAGGTCACGATAGTCGATATCGGTGATGCCGACATCGTGCATACCGATACCGTGCAAAGCCATGCAAATATCGCCTTTGGTGTCCGCAAGATGCTTGAAGCTGGGGCCTTACCGGTTGTCATGGGCGGCGATCATTCGATTAATATCCCCTGTATCGACGCGTTTGAGGGACACGGTCCGCTGCATGTTGTGCAAATCGATGCGCATCTGGATTTTGTGGATGAACGCCATGGCGTCCGGTATGGTCATGGCAATCCGATGCGGCGTGCGGCTGAGAAATCCTACGTGACTGGGTTGAGCCAGTTTGGCATCCGCAATGTGTCCTCTACCGCCAAGGATGGGTATGATGATGCCCGCCGTATGGGATCGGATATCCAGTCCGTGCGCCAGTTTCGTAAGCTGGGTGTTGATGCGATGTTGGAGCGGGTTCCGGCAGGTGAGCGATATTATGTGACGATTGATATCGACGCATTTGATCCGTCGATAGCCCCGGGAACAGGCACGCCCAGCCATGGCGGCTTTCTATATTACGAGGCGCTGGAGTTTCTTGACGGACTGACCAAGCGTGGGCAAGTGGTCGGGATTGATCTGGTTGAGGTTGCCCCGGACTATGATCCAACCGGGGGGACATCAATATTGGCTGCGCAGCTTTTGATGAATTTCATTGGCCGGGTTTTACATAATCATTCCTAGACCCGGTTTCCTTACCGATTCAGTGAATGCGGGATAAAAACCTTTTCTATGTTCATGAATTGTTCCATAAGTGGGGTGGCGGAAATGGTGATCGCTGCTATCTGTTGATTCAGTTGCCCTGGGGGTCAGAATGGCTGAGCTGAAAAACATCGAAGTGCGTGGTGCGCGTGAGCATAATCTGAAGAATATCGACGTGGATATTCCCCGGGATCAGCTTGTGGTGATTACCGGGCTGTCGGGGTCGGGGAAGTCTTCGCTCGCCTTTGATACGATCTATGCCGAAGGGCAGCGGCGGTATGTTGAGTCGCTATCGGCCTATGCCCGCCAGTTCCTCGATATGATGGAAAAGCCGGATGTGGATCACATTTCCGGTCTTTCCCCCGCGATTTCGATTGAGCAGAAGACGACATCGAAGAACCCTCGATCTACCGTGGGTACCATTACCGAGATTTATGATTATCTGCGTCTGCTATTTGCTCGTGCTGGGACGCCATATTCACCCACAACTGGTTTGCCGATTGAGGCGCAGCAAGTGCAGGATATGGTGGATCGCGTGATGGCGATGGAGGAGGGGACGCGGGGCTATCTGCTTGCTCCTATCGTTCGCGACAGGAAGGGTGAGTATCGCAAAGAGTTTCTGGAACTGCGCAAGCAAGGGTTTCAGCGGGTGAAGGTGGATGGTGAGTTCTACGAGCTGGATGAGCCGCCGACGCTCGACAAGAAGTTTCGCCATGACATTGATGTGGTCGTGGATCGGATCGTTGTGCGTGAGGGGCTGGAGACGCGGCTCGCCGACAGTTTCCGTACGGCGCTGGATTTGGCGGATGGCATTACCGTGTTGGAGACGGCCCCGGCAGAGGGTGATCCGGAGCGTATTACGTTTTCTGAGAATTTTGCTTGTCCGGTGTCAGGCTTTACCATTCCTGAGATTGAGCCGCGCCTGTTTTCGTTCAATGCGCCTTTTGGGGCCTGTCCATCCTGTGATGGGTTAGGGGTCGAGTTATTCTTTGATGAGCAACTCGTGGTTCCCGATGTGACGTTGAAGATTGCCGATGGGGCGCTGGCGCCATGGCGTAAGGGGAAGTCGCCGTATTTTTTGCAAACTATCGAGGCGATTGCGAAGCATTATGGGTTTAACAAGAACGCCCGATGGAAGGATCTTGATCCGAAGATACAGAACGTGTTCCTGCGTGGTTCCGGTAAGGAAGAGATCAAGTTTCGCTATGATGAAGGTGGCCGGGTTTATCAGGTGGAGCGTGCGTTTGAGGGCGTGATACCGAATATGGAGCGGCGCTATCGCGAGACAGATAGCAACTGGATTCGGGAAGAGTTTGAGAACTACCAGAACAACAGAAATTGCGGGACTTGCGGTGGCTATCGTTTGCGGCAAGAGGCGCTGGCCGTAAAAATCGGTGGTCTGCACGTTGGTCAGGTTGTGCAGATGTCGATCAAGGAAGCTTATGATTGGTGCCAGTCGGTGCCCGAGGCGTTGACCAAGCAGAAAAACGAGATTGCACATGCGATTTTGAAGGAAATTAGCGAGCGGTTGGGTTTTCTCAATAATGTGGGGCTTGAGTATCTGACCCTTTCCCGGAATTCAGGGACTTTGTCCGGTGGTGAAAGCCAGCGGATCAGGCTGGCATCGCAAATCGGCTCTGGCTTGCAAGGGGTGCTGTATGTGCTGGATGAACCGTCGATTGGTCTGCATCAGCGTGACAATGACCGGCTACTGACGACCCTGAAAAACCTGCGCGATCAGGGTAATACTGTGATCGTCGTGGAGCATGATGAGGAGGCTATTCGCGAGGCGGATTATGTCTTTGATATTGGGCCGGGTGCAGGTGTCCATGGCGGTGAGATCGTTGCGAAGGGCACACCACAAGAGATTATGGCCAACGACGGCTCTGTCACCGGGCAGTATCTGGTGGGCGCAAGGGAGATTGAAGTTCCTGCCAAGCGTCGGAAGGGCAACAAGAAAAAACTGACCGTGGTGAAAGCGACGGGAAACAATCTGCAAAACGTGACCGTTGATTTTCCGTTGGGTGTATTTACCTGTGTGACCGGTGTTTCAGGTGGCGGCAAGTCCACGCTGACGGTTGAGACCTTGTTCAAGAACGCGTCGGTCAAGTTGAATGGAGCGCGTCAGACGCCGGGGCCTTGCGAGACGATCAAGGGGTTTGAGCATCTGGACAAGGTGATCGACATCGACCAGCGCCCGATTGGCCGTACTCCACGGTCGAACCCGGCGACCTATACCGGAGCCTTTACCCCGATCCGTGACTGGTTTGCCGGCATGCCCGAATCCAAGGCGCGCGGCTATAAGCCGGGTCGGTTCAGCTTTAACGTCAAGGGCGGGCGGTGTGAGGCCTGCCAGGGCGATGGTGTCATCAAGATCGAGATGCACTTTCTGCCGGACGTCTATGTCACCTGTGAGACCTGCAAGGGTGCGCGATACAATCGCGAGACGTTGGAGATCAAGTTCAAGGGTAAGTCCATCGCGGATGTCCTTGATATGACTGTGGAAGATGCACAGCAGTTCTTTAGCGCCGTTCCGTCGATCCGCGAAAAGATGGATGCGCTGATGCGTGTTGGTCTTGGCTATATCAAGGTGGGCCAGCAGGCGACGACCCTTTCGGGGGGTGAGGCACAGCGGGTTAAACTTTCAAAGGAGCTTGCCAGGCGTTCCACCGGGCGGACGCTTTATATTCTGGATGAGCCCACGACGGGGTTACATTTTGAAGACGTGCGCAAGCTGCTGGAAGTGCTTCATGAGCTGGTTGATCAGGGCAATTCGGTCATTGTGATTGAGCATAACCTTGATGTCATCAAGACCGCCGATCATCTCATTGATATTGGCCCCGAAGGCGGAGATGGCGGCGGTCGGATCGTGGCCACAGGTACACCAGAGCAGGTGGCCGATGCCGCAGAAAGCCACACCGGGCGCTATCTCAAAGAGATGCTCAAAGTTCGCACCGTGGCCGCTGAATAGTTGTTTTCTGATTTCGTCAGATCGCTGTGGCGATGCGAATGACTTGCAGCAGGTTATACGTGGCGTCTGAGACCGAGACTACCTGGCCGTCAATCACCGTGTAGTTCCTTCCGTCGTCCGGTTCCGGCAGGTCGTATATTGCGATCAGCTCGTCCTGAGAAAGTGACACGGTTGGTTCGACGGGCAGATTGATACCTGTTCCAACCGGCGTTGACAGTGTTCGAATCTGGTCGAGTATCAGTTGATTTTCTGGTTTCAGCTCAACCACCTGACCGTCAATCACAGCATATCTATTGCCATCCGATGGCGGGTCCAGATCGAAAATATCTGCGATTTCTTCGTCCGTTAGCGTGTCAAACAGCGTGTCGTCTATTTCGACATCAGTCAGGATATCATCGTTTTCGTCGATGATCTGTTCCCATTCCTCGTCATCGTAGTTGAGATATTCCTGCGTGGTGACGCCTTGGCGTGCCAGCCCGGGTGGGACGCAGGGTGGGTTCTTTTTGGCGAGGCCCGGAGGGCAATTGAGGGGATTGGCCGCGCGGCCGTTGCCTTTTCCCTGTGCCTGCACCAAAGCGGGCAACATGGTGATCGTGGCAATAGCGATGACATTGATGAGTGTTTTTGTAGACATATTCTTGCGCCTTGAGTGTTTAGTCAAATTGTAGTCACGTTTTTCGTCCCGGATTATATGCTATTTTTACAGCATGCGGAAAAGCGCCGATCCGTGTTTGGTTTTCTTTTCTGCCAAGAGTAACAGGGGCGGTGGGCTGAGCCTTGGACATTCTGGGTTGGGCCTAGGATAGTGGGTGCTGAATAATGGTCGCGAAGCAAAGGAAAGCCGATGATAAGGGATATGTGGATAGGTGCGGCCGCGCTGATGCTGCTGGGCCAGGCGTGTATTGCTGAACAGCAATCGCTGGATCATACCGGTTTTCGGGCCATTGAGGTGAGAGAGGGTGTGTCGCTCGAGGTGCAGATGGCCGATGAGTATGAGGTCAGCGTAGAGGCTGCAGACGGCGATTTTACCCATTTTCGCGTTCGTGAATTCTTGCCTTGGCTGGCTGTTGACCGCCATACACGCTGGTTCATCTTTCCCAATTGGCGCCGGGATGCCTATACGATGCGTGTCAACACGCCGGAAATGAACGGGCTGAAGGCGTTGGATTCTGCGACCGCGACCTTTACCGGCGATGCTGGCGAACGGCTATTCGCCGAAGCGGCGGATCGCGGTGTGGTGACACTCAATGATGTGACGGCCAAGCAATTGACGCTTGTTGGTAATCGCGACGGCGCAATCGTTGCCACAGGTACTTGCGAAACGCTGACCATTCGTGCCCGTGGCGCGGTGATCGATGCCAGTGGACTGGACTGCGCGAGTGTTGTGGTCAATGAAAACGACGCTGATGTGATGTTGTCGCCGAATGCGGTTGTCGTGGACGAGCATGAAGGATCGTAGGTTAACCCCTGTTGCGCCTCTCAAACCGGGGCAGCATCGCTGAAAAGTCTTTCCCAGCCCCACCTTCGTTTTCCACGAATTCCTTGTAGAGCGCTGCTGCCGCTTGCCCCATGGGGGTGTCAGCATCTGCCGCCTTGGCTGCGATCTGGCTGAGGTTGAGGTCTTTGAGCATCAATTCCGCCGCGAAACCGGGCTGGTAGTCATTGTCGGCCGGGCTTTCGGGGCCGATCCCGGGGGCAGGACAGTAGGCGTTCATCGTCCATGAGTAACCGGATGACGTGCTGACCACATCGAACATGGCTTGTCGGTCCAGCCCGAGTTTGTCTGCAAGAACGAAGGCTTCGCAGGTGGCGATCATCGTCACGCCGAGAATCATGTTGTTACAGATCTTTGCGGCCTGACCGTTGCCCGAAGCGCCGCAATGCACCGCCTTTTGTCCCATGATGTCAAAAAGTGGTTGGACGGTTTCAAAGGCTGTTTTTGCGCCGCCTGCCATGAATGTGAGGGTGCCGTTTGTTGCACCGCCGATGCCACCGGAGACGGGGGCGTCGATGGCCTGTAGCCCGTGTGTCTCTGCCTGTGTTGCGACCGCGCGGGCGCTCTCGACGTCAACCGTCGAGCAATCGAGATGTATGGCTGCTGCTTTCATGGCCGGGTGGATTTCAGCGGCGACACTGCGCAAGATGTCACCGTTGGGCAGCATTGTGATCACGACATCCGCGTCCTTGGCGGCGGCAGCGGCGCTTTGCGCCAGTGGGATATTTTCGGGTTTGGTGAGAGTGTCAAAACCGGTCACGTTGTGACTTTTGGCAAGATTTCTTGCCATCGGTCCGCCCATGTTGCCAAGCCCGATAAAGCCGATTTTCATGATTTTTCCTCCCATTTCAGCGCATCTTTGCCCAATGGCGTGGTCATGCGTTCGACCTCGGATTCTGGCACGTCTTGCCAGTTTTTATGTTTCCATTGCGGGTTTCTGTCCCGGTCAATGATGGCCGCCCGAATGCCTTCGATGAAGTCGTCCTGTTCGACGCAGCGATAGGTGTAGCGGAATTCATGATCGAGTGCTTTTTTGATGTTGGGTGCCTGCCGAACGCTGTGGATGATCTGGGTGGCGACGGCCATGGCGAGGGGGGCGTTGCAGTCCATGAGCTTTTTGGCATGGGTGATAGCCGGGTTAGGGTTGTCCGACATTGCGCGGTAGATATCTGAGAGGGTTTCGCCAGCGAATACGGCGTTTATTTCGTCCTGCCACCCCATCAGCCGGCTTTCCGGGGCGGGATGGGCAATGGTCATTATGGTGCCGGTGTCGCCCGTGGTGATCAGTGTGTCTTTGAGCGTATGCCAATCCTGTTCCGGAATATACTGATCTGCGAAGCCTGCGTAGATGGCATCGCCAGCGTCCATGCGGTCTCCCGTCAAACCAAGAAATTCGCCACAATGCCCCGGTGCGCGGGCGAGGATGAGAGAACCGCCGATATCAGGGACAAGGCCGATCGTACATTCCGGCATTGCGATTTGGCTGCTCTCGCAGACGATCCGGTGTGAGCCGTGGCACCCGACGCCAACGCCTCCGCCCATGGTAAAGCCTTGCAGGAAGGTGACGATGGGTTTGGAATAGTTGAATATCTTGGCGTTCAGCCGGTATTCGTCGCGCCAGAACCGTCGCCCGTAATCAAAGTCGCCGCGCTGGCCGCTGGCGTACATCTCGGCGATGTCCCCGCCCGAGCAAAAGGCGCGGTCGCCTGCGCCGTCTATGATGACTAAGGCGACATCCGGATCATTCCGCCAATCATCGAGCGCGGCCTCAATTGCAAGGCACATATCCCATGTCAGCGCGTTCAACGCCTTGGGGCGGTTTAGGGTGATGTGGCCAGCTTTGCCGTCCTTGCGGATGATCATGTCGGTCATTCTGCGGTCCAAGGTGGAGGTCCCGGTTCATTTCCGGGACGGGGTCATTTATCCGATCATATGCCGCGCCGTGATCAGCCGCATGATTTCGTTGGTGCCTTCGAGGATCTGGTGAACCCGCAGGTCGCGTACGATTTTTTCGATCCCGTAATCCGCAAGGTAGCCGTAGCCGCCGTGCAATTGCAGGCACTGGTCTGCGACGCGGCTTCCGACCTCGGTTACCTGTTTTTTGGCCATGGCGCAGAATTTGGTGGCGTCGGGTGCGCCTGTATCGAGTTTCCATGCGGCTTGGCGCAGGAAGGTGCGGGCTGATTGCAGTTCAATTTCCATATCAGCAAGCCGGAATTGCAGGCCCTGGAACTGATCGATGGATTGTCCGAAAGCTTTGCGTTCCGACATGTAGGCTAGCGTTTGATTAAGTGCGGATTGTGCAGCGCCAAGCGAACACGCGGCGATGTTCAGCCGCCCGCCGTCAAGTCCAGTCATGGCATATTTGAACCCCTGGCCTTCTTCACCAAGCAAATTGTCTGCGGGGGCTTTGCAGCTATCCATCTGTACTTGCCGTGTCGGTTGTGAGCGCCAGCCCATCTTGTCCTCAAGCCCGCCGTAGGACAGGCCCTCTACGCCATCTTCGAGAAGTATCGCGCTGACCCCTTTTGGGCCGTCTTCGCCTGTGCGGGCCATGACAATATAGGCATCAGAGTAGCCACCGCCGGAAATGAATGCCTTGGTGCCTGTCAGTTCGTATCCTTCGTTTGTCCGGATCGCCTTTGTCTGGAGGGCGGCTGCGTCGGACCCTGAGCCGGGCTCGGTCAGGCAATAGCTTAGGATTGTTTCCATCGCCAATGCTTTGGGCAGAACCCGATTGCGCAGCGCGTCGGACCCATAGGCATCCACCATCCGTGCGCACATATTGTGGATGGACAAGAAGGCAGAGACTGACGCACAGGACTGCGAAAGCGCTTCGAAAACAAGGGTTGCGTCGAGGTGCGAAAGGCCCGCGCCGCCCATGTCTTCGGTCACATAAAGCCCGCCGAAACCCAGCTCGGCGAGCTTGGGCCAGAGCGTTTTGGGAATGGTGCCGTCAGCCTCCCACTGGCGCGCGTGAGGTGCGATATGTTCGGCACCGAAGGCCTGCGCCATGTCGAATATGGCTGATTGTTCCTCGGTTAGGGCAAAGTCCATCTGGCCGCTCCGGTATGAATTGAACGCTTGTTCATATTCTTGCGCTTATCGCTACGACTTGGCAAGCTTTTGGCAACAACCAAGGGTTCCGCATGGCCAATATGCTGGCCGCATTTTTTTTCATTTGCTTCGGAATAAAGTCGTAGTGCCGCGCGTAAGCAAGATAGGTGCCTTATTGAGCCATCATGCTATCATCACAAAAGGATGTGGTTTTGTCGGTAAAGTATTGCATCTGCCGCCTCGCTCGCGACACGTCAGGTGTGGTTGGGGAGGTGACGAATTGTTTTGAAATGTGAGGAAATATCAATGTCAAAAATTACACGTCGCACTGCCCTTCGTCTGGCTGCAACTGCAGCCGCAGCGCCACTGGCCATGAAAATGGCTCATGCTGATGGTCACGCTACGACCCATACTGTGACAATCACGAATTTCGCATTTGGGCCCGCCAATTTGACAATCAACGCCGGCGATACTGTTCAATTTGTTAATGCAGATGGCGCACCGCATACGGCCACAGCCGACAACGGTGCGTTTGACACGGGCAACTTGAGCAGCGGCCAATCCACGTCGCTCCAGTTTTCGTCGGCAGCGACCTTCACCTATTTCTGCGCCATTCACCCTCGGATGAAAGGTAGCATTACTGTCGCCTGACATCACAGCGATGCTAAAGCGAAGGGTGGTGTGATGTCAGGCCACCCTCTTTACTCCATTACCGGAATCGAGAACTCGCCGCCTTCCTTGATGCCCGAAGGCCATCGGGATGTGATGGTTTTGGTCCGCGTGTAGAATTTGAATGCATCTGGCCCGTGTTGGTTCAGATCGCCGAAAACGGATTTTTTCCAGCCTCCGAAGGTGTGGTATGCCAACGGTACGGGTATCGGGACGTTAATCCCGACCATGCCGATATTGATGCGGTTCGCAAAGTCGCGGGCTGTGTCCCCGTCGCGCGTGAAGATCGCCGTGCCGTTGCCGTACTCGTGATCCATGGCAAGGCCGATCGCCTCTTCATAGGTTTGCGCGCGCACGGTGGATAGAACCGGCCCGAAGATTTCGGTTTTGTAGATGTCCATGTCTTTGGTGACGTTATCGAACAGGTGCGGGCCGACGAAAAAGCCGTCTTCGTAGCCCTGCAGCCCGAAGTTACGCCCATCGACCACGAGTTTTGCGCCCTGATCGACGCCGGATTGCACCAGTCTTTCGATATTTGCTTTGGCTGCCGCCGTGACAACGGGCCCGTAGTCCACGTCATCACCAGATGTATACGGACCGACTTTCAGTTTCTCGATGCGGGGAACCAGCTTTTCGATCAGTCGGTCGGCTGTCTCATCCCCAACCGGTACTGCGACCGAAATCGCCATGCAGCGTTCGCCTGCGGCCCCGTATCCGGCACCTACCAATGCATCGGCGGCTTGATCCATGTCGGCGTCGGGCATCACGATCATGTGGTTTTTTGCGCCGCCAAAGCACTGCACGCGTTTTCCGTTCGCGCAGCCACGGCTGTAGATGTATTCCGCGATGGGGGTCGAGCCGACGAAACCGATGGACTGAATGACATCGTGATCGAGGATCGCATCGACGGCCTCTTTGTCGCCATTCACGACTTGCAGAATGCCCTTGGGTGCCCCGGCTTCTTCCATCAATTCAGCCAGCATGAGCGGCACGGAAGGATCGCGTTCGGATGGTTTGAGGATGAAGGCGTTGCCGCATGCAATGGCGGGCGCGAACATCCACATCGGAATCATGGCAGGGAAGTTGAAAGGCGTGATGCCGGCGGTGACGCCCAGAGGTTGTTTCATCGAATACATATCAATGCCGGGGCCAGCGCTGTCAGTGTAATCGCCTTTCAGCATTTCAGGTGCGCCGACGCAGTATTCGACGACCTCGAGTCCGCGCTGTACGTCGCCTTTTGCATCAGGGATAGTTTTGCCGTGTTCGCGCGACAACGCCTCGGCCAGTTTGTCCATGTCGCGCTGTAACAAGCCGACGAATGCCATCATGACCCGCGCCCGCCGCTGCGGGTTGACGGCGGCCCACGCTGTTTGCGCTTTGGCTGCGATCTTGACCGCTTGGCCTAATTCATCCGCGTTAGCGAGGGGCGCACGCGCCTGTATTTCGCCTGTCGCAGGGTTGTAGACATCGGCGAACCGACCGGATGTTCCCTTGACGTGCTTTCCGCCGATATAGTGGGTGAGTTCTTGCATAGCGCCCTCCAGATTGCTTGGTCCCACTATAGGCTTGCATTTTTTGGCCAAGAAGAGCCAATGTTCCAAAATCGTTTTGCAAAAATGCAAGGATAAGATGCAAAATTGGGATGATATACGGGTGTTTTTGGCGGTGGCGCGTGCGGAAAGCCTTTCGGGGGCCGCGCCAGTGCTGAAAATGGACCCCGCTACGCTGAGCCGTCGTGTTGCCCGGTTAGAGCGTTCGCTGGGTGCGACGCTGTTTGTGAAATCACCGCAGGGTTACGCCTTGACCGATTTGGGTGAGCGGATGCGCGATCATGCGATGGAGGCTGAGGCGCATCTGGCGCTTGCCGTGGATGAAGGGCAGGGCGTGTCTTCGGCCCTGACAGGACAGATACGGATTGGCGCCCCGGATGGCGCGGCCAATTTCCTGTTGCCGCAGGTCTGTGCCGCAATTCGTGCCGAGAACCCTGACCTTGAAGTGCAGATCCTGGCCTTGCCCCGTGTGGTGAACCTGTCCCGGCGCGAGGCGGATATGGCGATTGCCGTGAGTCCACCGGCGGCTGGCCGTTTGAGCGTGCAGAAGGTCATAGATTATCATTTGCATCTGGCAATGCGCGCCGATGGTCCTGTCGTTGAAGGCCTGTCCGATCTGCGGCGACATCCGATTGTTGGCTACATCCCCGATATGATCTTTGACAAGGAATTGGATTACTTGGACGTTGCCGAGGTCGATAGGGTGCAGATGGCCTCAAACTCGGTTGCCGTGCAGCTACAGATGATCCGGCAGGGGGGCGTGGGGATAGTTCATGATTTTGCGTTGCCATTCGCGCCGGAGCTTCAGCGGGTGCTGACCGACGCGGTTTCTTTGACCCGTTCATTCTATCTGGTGCGTCATACATCTGACCGGCAATCCGATCGGCTGACTCGCTTTGCCGCGTCCTTGATGGCAGGATTGCAGGCAGAGGTTGTGAGGCTGGAAAATTTAGCACGCTTGACAGGTGGGCCTTCTATTTGAGACCATATTTCTTGAGGTTGCAGAAAAGGGAGGCCATTCCATGATCGTTTCGCAAATCCTAAAGACAAAGGCCAATGTGGGGGTCATCTCTGTAAAACCGGATGCGCCGGTTGCAGATGCGGTAGAACTTTTGTCGCAAAAGCGCATCGGGACTGTGGTGGTTTCGTCGGATGGTACTGCCCTCGACGGGATTTTGTCAGAGCGTGATATCGTCCGCGAAATGGGAAAGCGCGGCACTGCCTGCCTTGATGAGCCCGTCAAGAATTTGATGACGTCCCGACTTGTCACATGCACGCCGGCTGACAGTGCGGATGCCGTTTTAGAGATGATGACCAACGGGCGCTTTCGCCATCTGCCGGTGATGGACGGGGGCGACATGATTGGGCTGATCTCTATCGGAGATGTGGTCAAGGCCCGTTTGGCCGAACTTTCCATGGAAAAAGATGCCCTTGAAGGCATGATCATGGGGCACTAGCGTAAGTCGCCTTGCATTCCTGCACGAAATATTGTTGCGTGCGCCCGAATTCTAAAGACGATGAGGTAGCGCGATGCGTGTAGGACTTTACCCCGGTACATTTGATCCGGTCACGCATGGGCATATCGATATTGTCCGCAGGGCCTGCGGGTTAGTGGACCGGCTTGTCATCGGTGTGGCGATCAATCGTGACAAGGGCCCGCTGTTTTCGCTCGAAGAGCGTGTGGCTATGGTTAAAACGGAATGTGTGCCGTTGGGGTCAGATATAGGCTGTGAGATTGTTGTTCATCCGTTTGAAAATCTGCTGATCGACTGCGCCCACGATGTGGGAGCAAGCGTGATCATTCGGGGGCTCCGTGCTGTTGCCGATTTTGAGTATGAATTTCAGATGGTCGAAATGAACCGCGCAATGGACGACACAATTGAAACTGTTTTTCTAATGGCGGATGCAAAGAAACGGGCGATTGCGTCGAAGCTGGTAAAAGAGATCGCACGGCTTGGCGGGGATGTGTCCAGCTTTGTGCCACCGGCGGTCAACACCGCTTTGATGGACCGTCTGGGGCGGTGAGGCACTTGGCCTTTTTGCTGGGCCTGTATGGTGCTTATGCCATTGTAATGATCTGGCTGCATCCACGGTTGATCTATCCGTTTGGTCCTGATGCGTTTGATGATCCCCGATTTGAACAAGTTGTGATCCCTGAGCGCGATGTCGCTTTGGCCGTCCGTGAAGGTGAGGGGCCTGCAGTATTGTTCTTTATGGGCAATGGTGGGGCGCTGGCATATTTCACCTACACATTGGATGCGCATGTGAATGCTGGTCGTACAATTGTTGCGATGGAGTATCCGGGTGGTGGAGGAATTCCGGGTACGCCTTCGGAGAAGGGGCTGAAGGCTGATGCGCTGGCGGCTTACGACTGGCTCGCCGCGCGTCATGATGGCCCGATTGTTGTGCATGGCTATTCGATGGGTAGCGGACTTGCCCAATACGTGGCCGCAGAACGGGACGTTGCCGCCATTGTTCTGGACGCGCCGTTTGTCAAAATGTGTGAATTAATGACGCGCCGCGCTTTTTTGCCGGCCTGCATTTTGCCGGGAGTGCAAAAATGGAATTCAGCAGCGCTTGTCCCGAAGCTAAAGGCAACCGTGCTAGTGCAGCATGGTGCGGCGGATCAGTTGATCCCTGCTACCGTTGGCGAAAGGCTGGTCGGGTTGATGCGCAAGGCCAGTTTGGATGCCACGTTCCATACCATTCCGGGTGCGACGCACAATAATCTGGCGGGGACGCCGGGTTACGCAGAGCGGATCGATGCGTTTCTTAGCGATGTGCTTGATAAATAAAACCGCGCTGATGGGCGCGGTCTTATTGTTTTGCGTCAGTGGCTTAGCCGTAAACTGCCTTTGAGGCGATTTTTGGTGCGTCTTCGGGGAAGATGCCAAGGTCAACGGCGACTTCGTATGGCATGTTGCTGATTTCGTATTTTGTACGTGTGTATTCAGCGCGTTTCAGCATGGCGGCACGTAAGTTTGTCAGGACGGTCATTGTCGTTTCCTTTTAAGTATCGGTTGTCATCTGTTGACACCAATCTAATCATGCTGCGCTGCAGCACAACTGACATGCTGATCTACCCGCCATTCCGAAAATGCATGGCAGAATAAGCCGGTCGCACATAAAAAAGGCCGGCCCGTTTCGGGGCCGACCTCTGAAACAATATCGTTTACTGGGTTTAGATGAGCTTTCCCATCGCCACGGCAGTATCTGCCATACGGTTGGAGAAGCCCCATTCGTTGTCGTACCAAGACAGGATACGAACCATGTTTCCGTCCAACACCTTGGTCTGATCCATATGGAAGATCGACGAATGTGGGTCATGGTTGAAATCCGAGCTGACCATCGGCAGGTCGGTGTAGCCCAAGACGCCTTTGAGCGGGCCGTCAGCGGCGGTTTTGATCGCCGCGTTGATCTCTTCCACATTGGTCGCCTTGGAGGCTTCGAATGTCAGGTCTACGACGGATACGTTCGGTGTAGGCACCCGGATCGCAACACCGTCAAGCTTTCCGTTCAGCTCTGGCAGGACTAGCCCCACGGCCTTGGCTGCGCCGGTGGATGTCGGGATCATTGACAGGGCCGCCGCGCGGGCGCGGTAGAGATCCTTGTGCATTGTGTCGAGCGTTGGCTGGTCGCCGGTGTAGCTGTGGATTGTGGTCATGAACCCTTTGGTAATTCCCACCGCATCGTTAAGCACCTTGGCCACTGGTGACAGGCAGTTGGTTGTGCATGATGCGTTCGAGACAACGATGTCGTCGCTTGTCAGTGTGTCGTGGTTTACGCCGTACACGATTGTTTTATCGGCCTCTTTCCCCGGTGCAGAGATCAGCACACGCGATGATCCGTTTTCAAGATGCGCCTGGCACGCTTCTTTGCTGGTGAAGATGCCCGTGCATTCCAATACGACATCGACGTTAGACCATGGTAGGTCAGCGGGGTTGCGCATGGCTGTCACTTCCATCGGCCCGCGTCCAACATCGATGGTGGTGTCTGTGGTTGTCACAGTTGCCGGAAAACGGCCGTGGACGCTATCGAACCGCAGCAAATGCGCATTCGTTTCCACTGGTCCAAGGTCGTTTATGGCCACAACTTCGATATCGGTGCGTCCGCTTTCGATGATCGCTCGCAACACGTTGCGGCCGATCCGGCCAAATCCGTTGATAGCTACTTTGACGGCCATAGTTACGTCCTCCTGAGGGGTTATATTGCTGACAACATTGCAATTTATGACGAAAGGTCAACCATGCTTGGCAGGTTAACGCCAGAAGGCAATGTAGGTAATGAGATCGGTCAATTTTTGAACCAAAAATTGCGCGGCACCCCAGCCCAATACGAACTGATCGAGGGCAACGAAGCCGATTAGGAGCACGGCGAGGATAAGGGCGAGCCTGTTTGTCATTTAGTACCACGCGGGCGGTCCCGTCCTTTAGTTGTTCAGGACGGGAGACGCCGTTACTTGAGCAGGGATCTGACTTTGGCGGCGGTATCCTTGGCCGTGATGCCAAATTCCTCGAACAGTCGTGGGGCAGGTGCGGATGCACCGAAGCCTTCCATTCCGACAAAGCCTGCTTTCTTTGCGTTACCCCGTTCGCCGAGCAGCCATTTGTCCCAACCAAACTGCACGCCTGCTTCGACCGCGACCCGGACCGGGCCAGCGGGCAACACGCGCTTGCGATAGGATTCGTCTTGATCTTCGAACAACTCCCAGCATGGCATTGAGACAACACGGGTGCCGATCCCTTCGGCTTGCAGCAGATCACGGGCGGCGAGGGCGACTTCGACCTCGGACCCTGATGCCATGATAATGGCTTGGCGTTTGCCATCGGCATCGGCAAGAACGTAAGCGCCCTGGGCCGTAAGGTTCTTTGTCTTGTGTTCTGTCCGTACCGTCGGCAGACCCTGACGGGACAGTGCCAGCACGCTTGGCGTCTTTTGTGATGTCAGTGCGCATTCCCATGCCTCTGCCGTTTCGACGGTGTCAGCTGGCCGGAAGACATGAGTGTTGGGTGTTGCGCGCAGCATGGCGAGGTGTTCGACGGGCTGGTGCGTTGGTCCGTCTTCGCCGAGACCGATACTGTCATGGGTCATCACATAAGTTGTGGGGATCCCCATAAGCGCAGAGAGCCGCATTGCCCCGCGTGCATAGTCTGTGAAGCACATGAAAGTGCCGCCGTAAGGCCGCGCCCCGCCGTGTAGTGCCATACCGTTCATGGCAGCTGCCATGCCGTGTTCGCGTACACCGTAGTAGATGTAGCGCCCTTTGCGGTTGTCGGGGTTGAACACCCCGAGATCGGCGGTTTTTGTATTGTTGGAGCCGGTGAGATCGGCAGAACCGCCGATCGTTTCGTGCATGATCGGGTTGATGACTTCGAGCGTCATCTCCGATGATTTGCGTGTTGCGACTTTGGGCGCGCCTTCGCTGATTTGCTTTTTCAGCGCCCGAATGGTGGCTGAGAGCTTCTTGGGAGCTTCGCCTGCGTAAATCCGGTTGAATTCAGCTTGTCTGCTGGCGGACAGGGTTGCGAACCGTGCTTCCCAGTCCTTGCGGGTTTCTTGCCCGCGCGCGCCAATGGCTTCCCATTGATTTTTGACGTCTGCTGGGACTTCGAAGGGGCCGTAGTTCCATCCATAGGCTTTTTTGGCCGCTTCCAGTTGTTCCTGATCGGTCAGCGCACCGTGCCCTTTTGACGTATCCTGTGCGGCGTGACCAAGTGCGATATGGGTTTTGCACGCGATCATTGACGGGCGCGGATCAGCTTTGGCTGCCGTGATGGCTGCATCAATCGCCTCGGGGTCGTGTCCGTCGATGGACTGGACATGCCAGCCTGCGGCGGTGAACCGAGCCGGTTGATCCGTAATGTCGGCCATATCAACCGTGCCGTCGATCGTGATGTTGTTGTTGTCAAAGAAGGCAATCAGGTGGCCCAGCTTTTGCATGCCAGCAAGGCCAATCGCTTCGTGGCTGACGCCTTCCATCAGGCAGCCGTCGCCAGCGATGACGTAAGTATGGTGATCAACGATTTTTTTGCCCCAGGTGGCCCGCTGGATTTCTTCGGCGATCGCAAAGCCGACCGAATTGGCGATGCCCTGGCCGAGCGGGCCTGTTGTGGTTTCGATCCCTCGTGCATGACCGAATTCCGGGTGGCCAGCCGTGCGAGCGCCCCATTGGCGGAAATCCTTGATCTGATCCAGGGGCATATCTTCGTAGCCGGTCAGATACATCAGTGCGTAAAGCAGCATGGAACCGTGGCCCGCAGACAGGATGAACCTGTCGCGATCTGGCCATTCTGGTGTCTTTGGATCGAAATTCAGATGCTTTTCGAAAAGAACTGTCGCCACATCCGCCATACCCATTGGCATGCCTGAATGGCCTGAATTAGCAGCAGCGACCGCATCCAGGGTCAATGTCCTGATGGCGGCGGCTTTCATCCAGTGATCGGGGTGTGCTTTGCGAAGGGCTGCAATATCCAAGGTGCTTTATCCTGTCATTAAAGGCGTTATGGCCTGATAGGCAGGCTGCCGCCCGAGATCAAGCAGGTCGAAAGGTCAGATCAAGCATGATCCCTAAGTCATTCATTTTATTATCACCTGTCGATTTGATGCGGGCGAGTGCATGTCTTAGGCTGTCAGCACAGGGGTACGATTCGGCGGGAAAGGATGCCGCACACGCAATCCAACCGCTGTGGACGATAGTGACGGCATGCCGATTTGGCATGTCACATGGCCTTTGGTGGGGGCCAAGAAAGGACAGGCGTATGAGTGATATTGCCACGTATGAAAGCCGGATAACGGCGGCGTTGGATCGGATCAGGCAAGGAATAGAAAAAACAGCGCAGGATAATACTTCGGCCACAGCTTTGGTCGCGGCACGCGCTGAGAATGCAGAATTAGCTGCGGCGTTGCGTGCTTTGGAAGGGCAGCAGGCCGACAGCGGATCAAATTTGGCAGAGCAAGTTGCATCGCAGCAGGTGCAGATCGCCAAGCTGGATGCGGAGTTGCAGCGCTTGCGTCAGTCCAATGCCCAGATGCGAGAAATCAATACAGAGTTAAGGGCCGCAATGACCAGCGGACTGGCGCCCGAATTGCTTGATCAGGCAGTTGCGGCGGAGATTGAGGCCATGGCTGCCCAACGTGCGGCCGAGGCCGCTGAGGTCGAGGCAGTGCTAGCCGCACTGAAGCCATTGGTAGAGGAGGCTGGTCATGCCGCAGGTTGAGATTTCCATAGGTGGCCGTACGTTCGAAATAGCCTGCCAAGATGGTGAGGAACCTTTCCTGACTTCTGCTGCCGCGATGCTCGACATCGAGGCGGCGCACCTAGCCGAGCAGGTTGGTCGGATGCCCGAGGCACGAATGTTGCTGATGGCCGGATTGATGCTGGCGGACAAGACCGCTGGACTGGAAGACAAGGTCAGCGAAACCGAAGGCCGGATGGCACAGTTGCAGGCCCGGATAGATACGCTGGAGAGCCAGCCTGCGCCGCAGCCGGAGAGGGTCGAGGTTCCGGTTGTTCCCGCGACGGTGACTGATGCGCTGGCAGAGATCGCCGCACGCGCCGAGGCGCTGGCGGAGCAGGTTTCGGGGTCGACCAGCTAAGCGATCGGCCCCTGTTTTATGCGTTGGCTTCCCGAATTTTGTCAGCGGCGTCCTTGTCGAAGGTCACACCGTTCTCTGCGAACAGGGTGTCCAGTTCGCCCGACAGCGTCATTTCGGTGATGATATCACAGCCGCCGACAAATTCGCCTTTGACGTAAAGCTGGGGGATCGTCGGCCAGTCGGAGTAGTCCTTTATCCCCTGTCGGATCTCATCGTCCGCCAGGACGTTGATGTCGGCGAAATCGACGCCCATGAAGTTCAGCACGCCAGCCACGCGGGACGAAAACCCGCATTGCGGCATGGTTTTGGTGCCTTTCATGAAAAGGACGACGTCATTGGCTGTGACGGTTTCTTTGATTTGGGTTTCGGCTGTCATTGTAGATCTCCGGTCATAACTTTTTTCGCCAAATATTTCGTGATCCGTGGCTGATCGCGTGATTTAGACGTTCAATTCTATCATTTTCGCGCACGACCTCATCGATGACTTCAGTGTTCACCGCCTCGGTGCCCAGCGGCCGCTTGCGAGGTTTCTGGCGCGTTGGACGCGCGGCTGACAGAGGGCGGTGCTGTTTCTTTGTGAAAAAGGTCCCGTAAAGATATGCGCCAAATGCCAAAACCACTAAGCCGCCAGCAAGTAGGAGCTTCGTGCTCATTCGGGGGCCTTTGTGGTCAGACCCAAGGCATGCAGCTCGCCGTTGTTGCCGTCCATCTTGCCTTTGAGAGCCGCATAGACCGCGCGTTGCTGCTGCACACGGTTTTTGCCGCGGAAGCTTTCGTCGATCACCTCGGCTGCGAAATGCGCTCCGTCGTCACCCTGCACGGTGATTTGGGCGTCGGGGAAACTTTCGCGGAGCATGGCTTCGATGTCGTGGGCGGAAATGGGCATTTATGGTCCTTTTGTACTTAATCTAGGCGCGAGGTGCCGTGTGGACAAGTCTGGAGCCTCCGGCGGGAGTTTTTGGGCCAAGATGAAGTCAGGAGATAGCGTTCTCAAAGCTACTGCGGAAAATCGCGGCGAGGTCGGCAAGTGGTGCGCTTTGACTTCCGAATGTGATCTGATCTCCACCTACTTTGCCTACGGTGGCGAGAGTGACGCCGCTTTTGTTGGCGGCGATCATGAGGGCTTCGGCCTGATCAAAGTTGCACGCGATGAGGTAGCGGGCTTGATCTTCGCCAAAGAGGGTCGGTGTGTCTTCGACATCCAGGGTGATGCCGACGCAGGCCTGTTCGGCGAGTTCGAATGCCGCGAGACCGAGACCTCCGTCGCTGAGGTCTGTGCAGGCTTTGATGTAAGTGTGGTTAGCCCGGATGAATTCGCCGTTTTCTTTTTCGGTGTTGAGGTCGACGGGGGGCGCGTCGCCTTCGTTGCGTCCATATACCTCGGCCAAGAGGGCAGATTGGCCGAGATGGCCTGCTGTTTCACCAAGTAGCAGGAGGACGTGACCCTCGCGAATGTCGCCGGTGATCATGTGGTCGGGCTGCTGAATGATCCCGACTGCCCCGATTGTCGGCGTGGGAAGGATGCCTTTGCCGTCGGTTTCGTTGTAAAGTGACACGTTGCCGGAGACGATGGGCATGTCCAGTGCCTGGACGGCTTCGCCGATGCCCTGGATTGCGCCCACGAATTGCCCCATGATTTCTGGCTTTTCGGGGTTGCCGAAGTTCATGTTGTCGGTTGTTGCCAGGGGTGTTGCGCCGACGGCGGTCAGGTTGCGGTAGGCTTCGGCTACGGCCTGTTTACCGCCTTCGACGGGGTTGGCCTTGACGTAGCGGGGTGTCACGTCGCTGGTGAATGCGAGAGACTTTTGGGTGCCGTGCACCCGAATGATGCCGGAGCCAGCGCCTGGCGTGCGTGCTGTGTCGCCCATGACCTGCTGGTCGTATTGTTCATAGACCCATTGCTTGCCAGCATAATTCGGGCTGCTGATCAGTGCTTTCAGCCCGTCGATAGGGTGGACGCCTGGCACGTCGCCCAATAGTTCGGGAACTGGCGTGGGTTCCCATGGCCGGTCGTATTCGGGTGCTGAGCCCGATAGAGTGGCCAGCGGCAGGTCTGCTTTGATCTCGCCGTTATGTTCGACGAGGAAGCGATCTTCGGCGATTGTCTGGCCCACGATGGCGAAGTCGAGGTCCCATTTTTCGAACACGGCGCGGGCTTCGGCCTCAAGCTCTGGTTTGAGGACCATGAGCATGCGTTCTTGGGATTCCGACAGCATCATTTCGTAGGCGGTCATGTTATCTTCGCGTTGGGGGACGGCGTTGAGGTTCAGTTTGACGCCCAGCCCGCCCTTGTCGCCCATTTCGACCGCTGAGCAGGTGAGGCCCGCGGCGCCCATGTCCTGAATGGAGATCACGGCACCTGTGGCCATGAGTTCCAGCGTGGCTTCCATCAGGCGCTTTTCGGTAAACGGGTCGCCCACCTGTACTGTGGGGCGTTTTTCCTCAATCGTGTCATCGAATTCGGCGCTGGCCATGGTGGCCCCGCCGACGCCATCGCGCCCGGTTTTGGCCCCGAGATACACGACAGGCATGCCGATGCCTGAAGCGGCAGAGTAGAAGATCTTGTCTGTGTCGGCGAGGCCAGCGGCGAAAGCATTCACCAGGCAATTGCCGTTATACGCCGGATCAAAGCGGACTTCGCCGCCAATAGTGGGTACGCCGAAGCAGTTGCCGTAGCCACCGATCCCTTCAACGACGCCGTTTACTAGCTGTTTGGTTTTTGGATGGTCTGTTTCGCCGAAGCTGAGCGAGTTCATGGCGGCGATAGGCCGGGCACCCATAGTGAAGACGTCCCGCAGGATGCCGCCAACACCGGTGGCGGCACCTTGATAAGGTTCGATGTAGCTGGGGTGGTTGTGGCTTTCCATCTTGAAGACCACGGCCTGCCCATCACCGATGTCCACGACACCTGCATTTTCGCCTGGGCCGCAGATAACTTGGGGGCCTTTCGTCGGCAGGGTGCGCAGCCATTTCTTGGAAGACTTGTAGGAGCAGTGTTCGTTCCACATCGCCGAAAAGATGCCGAGTTCGGTGAAGGACGGTTCACGACCGATGATCTGGAGGATGCGGTCATATTCATCGGGCTTGAGCCCGTGGGCCGCTATCAGTTCTTCTGTGATCTGTGGTTCTTGCATCGCGTCTGGTGTCCCCGCCGTGGTTGGGCTGTCTTTACGCGATGCTTTGTCGGGGGAAAAGGCGCAAAAGAACCGATATAGACTGTGTGGGATGGCGTTTACGGCGATGTCGCCTTGAAAGGACGGACGGGAGATAAAAAAATGCCGGGCGCGAGGCCCGGCGAAGTCCAACAGGGAGGTGAACAAAGGACGCAAACTATGCGTCTTTCATTCAATGGTCGAAATAGGATGCAGTATTGGCGCTTTCAAGGGGAAACGCTGATATCTCGACGCATGGCTGATATGCGCTGATGGCATACCACTCGCTCTATGGTTTTTGGCGGCCATTTCTATACGCCTTTGGCTGCGCTGATTGCTGATTGGCCGATTTGCGCGCAAGTGCAGGTCGGATTTACCGCCGACTTGGATTTGATGTGTTCTCATGCATGGTTGGCCAGAGCGATGGTATTTTGATGATTGCATTTGAGGTCCTAGATATGAAAGTCGATGTTAACGAGCAGCATATTGCGATTATTGGGGCCGGCGTATCCGGAATTGCGGCTGCCAAGACGTGGAAGCAATGTGGTTATCGCGTCACTGTATATGAGGCGTCTGACGCGCCGGGTGGGCATTGGGCCCAAGCATATCCGGGTGTGACTTTGCAAAATACTGCGCCGCAGTATCAGTTCAGCGATTACCCATGGCCGTTCAAACCGGACCGACATCCAACTGGTGAGCAGATCATGCGATACCTCGATATGGCGGTGGCGCATTATGACCTTGATATTCGCTATAACCACACTTTGTCCCAGATGGAGCGGTTGGCTGATGGTTGGCATCTCGTTTTTGCCGACCGCGAAAGCATCGAGTGCGCGTATGTTGTCATTGCGACCGGGCAATATCCGGCGGGCGGGCAAAAGCTGATCCCAAATTTTGCGGGGATGGATCAATATAAGGGCAAGGTGAAAACGTCGATTGGCTCGCTTGATGAGTTTGATGGTCACGACGTTGCCGTCATTGGATTTGGAAAGACGGCGCTTGATTTTACTTCTTGGAGCGCTGAGCGGGCCGCTTCGACCACCCATGTTTTCCGTACGCCGCGTTGGACAATTCCAGACCATCTGCTTGGAATAGACTTCACCCGCGCCTTCTTTGCGCGTTTTGGCAGCGATATGATGCCATCATGGTGTTATAGTTCAAAGCCGCAGGCGTTTCTGCATAACCGGTTGAGCGGCGTTGTCCGTGGGTTTTGGTCTTTCATCGCAACGCTCTTTCAATATCAGCATCGTCGCAATGCCAAGCTGGGTTCAATTGATGCGTCGGTGCTGGACCCGGTGATGCCGCCGAAACCGCAGTTTGTTCCCGATCTGCGTAGTGCTACCGCGCTAGCCCCGGGGAGATATTATGAGCATGTTGCCCATGGGCGGATTACACCAAAACAGGAAGCTGTTGCATCCTTTAACGAGGACGGCGTTGTGTTGGCCAATGGTGAAACGGTCGCTGCTGATCTAGTTATGGTCTGCTGTGGTAGCGAAACGCCTGTTTTCGATTATTTGCCAGAGCCTTATCGTTCATGTCTGTCTTCTCAGGACGGGGGGCCGGTTCTTTATCGCCACCTGATCGATCCTCGGGTTCCGGATGTCGGTTTTGCCGGCTATAACCACGGCTTCCTACATATCGCTTTGTGCGAGGTCGGTAGTTTATGGCAGATAGCGGCCCACCGGGGCGATCTGACATTGCCGACCGAAGCGGAGATGTCGATCTCTGCCAGACGGGTTACTGCTTGGAAAGACGAACACTGCTCTTATGAGCCGACGCGCAATATGGCCGTCAGTACCCGGTATCAGCAGCATTTGGACATTCTGATGCGTGACTTAGGACTGTCGCAGTGGCGCAAGTTGCCCAACTTGCCGGCCGAGATATTCGCCAGATATGACCCCACAGATTACAATGGCATTGCTGACCAGTTTTTGGCTGAAAGTGCCAAGCGACGTGCTGAAGGGAAAACGCAGACGGTTTGGCCTGCTGACGCCTGAATTGGGCCATTTTGATATTTCATAGTCAGGAAAACCCGTCCTTGGTGTAGCTAGCCGGTTTTCCATGATTGTGATACTCTCACCCCTATAGATTTGAGCAACGGCGCTTTTTTTGCGCTATCAATTCTGATTGTTGCCCGGTTTTTTGAGGGCTTTTTGCGACGTATTTTGTCGAGGAATTTTTGATATGGCACGACACCTTGTTTTGATGGTGCATGGTATTGGCGAACAGCATCCGGGCGATACAGTTGATGAGTTTGTTGGTGCGGCCTGTTCTGAACTGGACGTGGTTCTGCCTGTCGATAGCGGGAAGGTTCTTCTTTCAGAATTGGACACGCACAGGCCCACGGATCAGACGGCCCCGAAACCGCGGCAAAGGATGCGCTTGTTTCCATGTCATACCCGCCGCGTCGCCACCAAAGCCGGTGATGAGGTGCAGTTTGCCGAGGTGTTTTGGGCCGATTTGTCCCGCGCACCAAGAGGTGCCATTCAGACAGCCGTTGATCTGATGCATGTCATTTTCGGGTTGGGCTACATTGCTTTGGACAATGTCGAGAAGAACAGCGCATTTCGACACCCTTGGATAGCAAGCGGTGTTCATGCTTTCGTGTGGCTATTTTATACGATGATCGCGCCGATCAATGCGATCCTTTTCATTGGTGCATTGGCACTTTTGGCTGACCCTTATGTCATTGAAATTGGCCCGGACGGTGTGCCTGGTGCAACTATCATCATAGGTGTTGGCCTTTTTGCAGCGGCTGGCGCGTGGTTGATGCGTCAGCGCGTCAATACTTATCTGACCCGATCCATTCGGTTCGGCTTGTGTTTTTTTGGTTGGTTGAGTGTTGTGATCGGGGTTATGGCGTCGCTGCCAGGCAATTCAATCGGGCCCGCGATGTTGCGCACAATTTGCGCGGTGGTGGCCCCACTGGATCGCGAGGCCAATCTGGCCACTCTGGAAGGCAATAATATCCTGAGTTGCTATGTTGGGGCCGGCGTTTTTTGGCTGAATGTCTTTGGGCTGATTGGTGTTCTGCTTTTGCTGGGGCTGACCACTGCTTCGGTAATTGTGTCGGTGAATGCGTGGTGGACTGGCCGCAGACAAGCCTTCTTTCAGGACTTCACGAGGAAACGGTCGATATATCTGGCCGCCTGTGCGGCTCTGATGGTTTTGGCGACGTTTTTTATCATTGGTTTCTGGGTCGCGTTCGAAGATATGGTTGATCGCCTGGAGGGTGATGCGCCGATACTTTTGGGGCAAGTTTTTGAGCGGCACTTTGGATTGGCGACTTTGACATTCGGCTATATCTTTGTGGCTGCCCTTTGGTTTGTCGTCGTTGCTGTCGTTCTGGTCGCCCGGCGGTTCTGGAAGGCCAAGCAGCAAACCCGCGCGGGGCGGTTTGAGGCCAATTATGACCGTTTGATTGCTAATTGCCTGCTGACTATCGGTTTGCCAGTCTTTGTTGCTTTCATCGCTGTGGGTGCGGTTTACGCTGGTGCAACCTGGGCGCTGGATCATACTGATTTGCCCGCCGGGCCGCTTTATGACGCTTTGTCAGATATCCGAAACCGTCTTGATTGGATTCATGGTCCGATTGATCGGATTACCAATTGGGCGCTTGTGATTGTCGGCGTGCTGACTGTTATCATGATGCGGTATTCGGATATCATTGGCGCAGGTTTGGGTGTGGCCCGGGACATTGCTGTCTACTCCACACGGTCGCGTGCTGCGGCCCCTGACGAAACCATAACAGGCACCCGCAGAGGCAGCCGGTACGTGTTTCGTGAACGTATCGAAGCCCGGTTTGCCGCTGTTGTTGATGCCTTTGCGACGCCGGGTGCGTGGGACAGTATTGCGGTGGTTTCGCATTCGCAGGGAACGGTGATTGCGTCACGCGGCTTGCGCCGCGGTCCGGTTTTGGAGCCAAAGCCCACACTGGTTACGATGGGATCGCCCTTGGCCCACATCTATTGCCATTACTTCGATCAAGAATTCTGCGCGTCGACGCCGATGGCAGATAAGATCAAAGCCTGGTTGAATATCTTCCGTTGCGACGATTATGTTGGCACATATGTCAACGACTATGACGATTTGTTATGGAACCACAGCCCCTTACCAGTCGGCGGGCATCAGGGATACTGGAGCGACAGGCGCGTTTGGGATGCTTTCAAAGAACGGCATCGCGACGATCCCGAATTTAATCTACCGGGCTATGATCCACCGCTTCCCTGATCTTGCGCCGGTGGGCAAAGATTTCCTCTTGCACGAAATCCCGGAAAGCACTGATCCGTTTGGACTGGCGCAGCTCTTCGGGATAGGCAAGAAATACGGGTACTTCGCCTGACTCCAGATCTGGGAGGACTCGGACAAGGTCGGGAAAATCCTCTGTCAAATAGTCTGGTAGAACACCTATTCCCAGATTGTTGAGTACCCCTTGTAGCACGCCAAAATAGTTATTGACGGTAAAGAGGCTGGGTACTTCATGTGTCATCAGATGTTGAACGAGGGTCGCACCGGCAGCAACCTGCGTGGAGTTAGGACTTTGGCAGATCAGCCTGTGTTTTGAAATGTCCTCGATCCTTTCGATCATTCCGTATTCAGCAACATAGTTTCGAGTGGCGTAGAGCCGCATACGCACCGACATCAGTCTTTTGCGGATCAGGTCCGCCTGAGATGGTTCTTTCATACGGATGGCGACGTCGGCCTCTCGCATGGGCAGATCAAGCACTCGCTCTTCCAGCATCAGGTCTATTTTGAGATCGGGATATTGTTCGTAAAGTTTTGGAAGTCGTGGGGCCAACCAGAGCGTTCCAAAGCCGGTCGTCGTGGTGACGCGAAGTTCGCCAAAGACTTCCTCTTCGCTGTCGCGGATGCGGGCAGACGCGGCCTCGAGCCGCTTGTTCATGCTTTTGGTGGCGTCAAATAGCAATTCGCCCTGTTCCGTTAGAATCAGACCGCGTGCATGGCGGTGGAAAAGGGTGGTGTTGAGTGATTCCTCAAGCGCGCGGATTTGCCGGCTTACGGCTGATTGGGACAAGTGTAGAGTGTCTCCAGCATGAGTCAGCGACCCGGCGTCGGCTACGGCGTGAAATATTCTTAGTTTGTCCCAGTCCATTTTGCCGCTCTGCCATCGTTGTTACCGCTCACATAATTAGATCATTACGCGAAATACCCGATGTGGTGCAAATACTTGTGAGCGACAATTTTCTTCTTTGTAGGTCAGTGAGTTTGACCTAAGCTGAAGGTGCGTTGGGAGGGCATTTGATGAGCCAACATGAGATTTCGTTGAACGACCGGTACGATCTGGAAAGGACGTCTGTGCTGTTGAATGGCACGCAGGCACTTGTCCGACTGATGTTGATGCAAAACGCCCGAGATGAACGGGCAGGTCTGAACACCGCCGGTTATGTGACGGGGTATCGTGGATCGCCGTTGGGCGCTGTTGATATGCAGATGACGCGTGCGAAAAATGTGCTGGAGCCAGCGCAGATCACCTTCCAGCCGGGACTGAACGAAGACCTTGCTGCGACGGCCTTGTGGGGCTCTCAACAAGCCGAACTGCGTGGCGAAGGTAAATATGACGGCGTTTTCGGGCTTTGGTACGGTAAAGGGCCGGGTGTTGATCGGTCCGGTGATGTGATGCGCCATGCGAATATGGCCGGGACTAGCCCCTTTGGGGGGGTGATCATGGCGATGGGCGACGATCACACCGGTGAAAGTTCTACCACATTGCACCAATCCGACTGGGCGATGGTTGATGCATATATGCCGATTGTGTCCCCTGCAGGTGTGCAGGAAATTTTGGACTACGGGCTTTATGCTTATGAATTGTCTCGCTTTGCCGGTGTTTGGGTCGGTTTGAAAACTATGAAAGATACGATTGAGGTCACTTCGGTTGTCGATGGTGATCCGCATCGTTTGTCATTCGTCACTCCAGAGTTGGAATTGCCAGAGGGTGGTTTGAACATACGGCTGGTCGATACGCCCCAAATTCAAGAAGCGCGGATGATCGACCACAAACGCTTTGCAGCGGAGGCATTTAGCCGGGCCAACAATATGGACCAGCGCAAATGGGGTAAGCCGGGGGCAAAGATCGGGTTTGTCGCTGCGGGCAAGAACTGGCTGGATTTGCAGCATGCCCTGTCGCTTCTGAATATTGACGAAGCTGAGGCCGAGCGGCTTGGGATCACCACCTACAAAGTGGGGCAAGTTTGGCCGCTTGACATGATGTCGTTTCATGAGTGGGCCGAGGGGCTCGATTTGATCGTCGTCGTTGAAGAAAAGCGCAAGCTGATCGAGGTGCAGGTCAAAGAGGCCATTTTCGATGACCGCAAAGGGCGTCGTGTCTATGGCTGGCATAAAGGTGACGAGCACTCAGAGGGTCGTCGCGAGGAGGTCTTTCAAACCAAGGCTGATCTGAACCCGATTGTGATCGCCGAAAAACTGGGTGGGATTTTGCTGGAAGAAGGCTGTGGCTCCTCTGGGGTTGAGGCAGGTCTGGCCACACTGAGTGAGGCACGCCGTGCGGATAATGCGCCCGAGATTGCCGCCCGTCTTCCCTATTTCTGCTCTGGCTGTCCGCATAACTCATCCACCAAGGTGCCGGAGGGGAGCCGCGCTTATGCGGGGATTGGTTGCCATTACATGGTACAATGGATGGATCGCGACACGGTCGGCTTTACCCAAATGGGTGGTGAAGGCGCAAACTGGGTCGGGGAAGCTCCGTTCTCGACCCGCGATCACGTGTTTCAGAACCTTGGGGATGGCACGTACAATCATTCCGGCGTGCAGGCGATCCGTTTTGCCCTTATGGCCGGAACAAGTATTACCTACAAAATTCTATACAACGACGCTGTGGCAATGACCGGTGGGCAGGGTAACGATGGTGATCTGACTGCTGATCAGATTTGCCGTGAATTGCTGGCGATGGGCGTGAGAAACGTTGCTGTTGTTTATGATGAAAAGGAAGATGTTGATCTGGGGGCCTTTCCCAAGGGTCTACAGATGCATGAGCGGAAGGAACTGCCCGCTGTTCAGGAAAAATTCAGTAAATATATAGGTGTGTCGGCCATTGTTTATGTGCAGACCTGTGCGGCCGAAAAGCGTCGGCGCAGGAAGCGCGGGCAGTTTCCAGACCCTGACAAGCGTGTGTTCATAAATACCGACGTCTGCGAAGGTTGCGGTGATTGTGGTGTGCAATCCAACTGCGTGTCGATTGTGCCGGTCGAAACCGAACTTGGTCGCAAGCGGGCGATTGATCAATCCTCTTGCAACAAGGATTATTCTTGCGTGAATGGGTTCTGTCCGTCCTTTGTGACAGTTCAGGGTGCCAAAATCCGTAAAGAAGCTACAGCCAGCGTTGATATTCCTGATTTGCCCGATCCCGACCTTCCGCAAATCAAGGGCACGCATAATGTTGTGGTCACGGGTGTCGGTGGCACTGGCGTTGTAACCATTGGTGCGGTGATGGCGATGGCGGCCCATATCGATGGCAAAGGTGCCGGCATGATGGAAATGGCCGGATTGGCTCAAAAAGGTGGTGCGGTTCACATCCATTGCCGGATTGCCGAAAGGCCGGAAGATGTCAGCGCGATCCGTGTGGCCACGGGGGAGTGTGATGCGCTGATCGGCGGTGATCTGGTTGTGAGCGCTGGGGCCAAAACGATTGGCCTGATGAAAACGGGAAGGACCAAGGGCGCTGTCAACTCTCATGAGATCATGACGGGCGACTTTACACGCGACACAGAATTCACGTTGCCCAGTGAGCGGTTGCGAATGTCGCTCGAAGCGCGGCTTGGTGATGGGCTGGCGATGTTTGACGCAACCGATCTGGCCAAGGCACTGTTGGGGGATAGCATCTATTCTAACATGATGATCTTTGGCGCGACCTGGCAGATGTGTGCGATCCCTTTGTCGCAGGACGCGATTGTTCAGGCGATCACGTTGAACGGCGCGGCTGTTGAGCGCAATCTTCGGGCTTTTGAGCTGGGGCGTTGGGCTTATCTGTTTCCCGAGGATGCCAATGCGTTGCTTGCCCCCAATGTTGTGCAAATGCCGAAATCATTGGATGGCGTCATTGCGTATCGGGCGGATCATCTGGTGCAGTATCAGGGTAAGCGACGGGCAAGGAGATACCGCAGGCTGATTGATCAGTTTCAGGATGAACCTTTGAAAGAGGCGGTTGCTTTAGGATACCACAAGCTGCTGTCATACAAGGACGAATACGAAGTGGCGCGTTTGCTGACACAGACCAAGGCAAAGGCCGAGCAGGAGTTTGAGGGCGATTTGACGTTGACCTATCACCTCGCGCCGCCGCTCATTTCAAAGTCCGGTTCTGACGGGCGACCTGTCAAAAAGGAATTTGGTGCCCGAATGAGTTGGGCATTCCCAAAATTGGCAAAACTGAAATTTTTGCGCGAAACTCCGTTTGATCCATTCGGTCGCACAGCAGAGCGTCGTATGGAACGCGCTCTTATTAAACAATATGAAACGGATATGGTTGAGGTGTTGCAGTTGTTGCGGCCTGATACAAAGGAGGCCGCCGTCGCGCTGGCAAAGTTACCGCTTGATATCCGCGGGTTCGGACCGGTGAAGGAAACGAATGCAGCGAAGGTAGCGAAACGCAGAGAAGAATTGCTCGCTGTGCTACGTGCAGCACCCATGCAACAAGCCGCAGAGTAGGGGCGACAATTGGTTTGACTTATCGAACCAGACCATCATCTGTCATAATAATGTCGGAACCTATCGTTAATTTATTGGCCACGTCAGTTAATCAGGTACGAACCTTATGAAAAACCGTCATGCTGTCCGCGATATTACCTACGCCAGCTCTGTGCAGGCGCGTTCTGGTCGCGCTGTAGTACGGGTGATGGAAAATACCACTGGCCGGTTGGGGCTGATCCGCAGGGCCCGCGGTTATGCCGAGGATGTCGCCGCTGGCCGTGACTTCTGGGAGGTAATGGTGGAGCGGTATGGCTTGCAGTTGGATGTGGTCCGCGGCTCGCTTGACAATATTCCGACCCAAGGCCCGCTCATTGTAGTTTCCAATCATCCCTATGGCATTTTGGATGGGCTGATGATGGGGTATATCCTGTCTGCCCGGCGGCAGGGCGGGTTCCGGGTTCTGGCGAACGATGTATTCAAGCGGGCGAAGGACCTGGAAGAAGTGATCCTCCCGGTTTCTTTCGAGGAAACGAAAGAGGCTGCAAAGCTGAACCTGCAAACCCGCGCGACGGCTATGCGTTATCTTAATGATGGTGGCGCTGTAGGTATCTTTCCCGGTGGTACCGTGTCGACCGCTGCGCGCCCATTTGACCGCCCGATGGACCCAAGCTGGCGGACGTTTACCGCCAAAATGATTTCAAAGACCGATGCGACCGTCGTCCCCATCTTTTTTGAAGGGGGCAACAGCCGTCTGTTCCAACTTGCCAGTCGTATTCACAGCACGTTGCGCGTTGGTATGTTGATCCGCGAGTTCAAGACCAAGATCAACAAACCGGTTCCGGTCGTCATCGGTGACCCGATCGCGGCGGATCAGCTTGCCCTATACAAAAAAGATCCCACGGCATGCATGGATTTCCTGCGACAAGCGACGTATGACCTAAGCCCAAGGCCAATTGACGCGACCCGTCTTGGTCACGAATTCGAGGCGAAGCATAAGGTGCGCGATGGCCGTGGGCATATTCGATAGCGGTTTGGGTGGTTTGACGGTGCTGGATGCCGTCGCAAAACGCCTGCCTGATCTGCCGCTGGTATATCTTGGCGACAGCGCAAACGCCCCGTACGGCGTGCGGACACCTGATGATATTTACAACCTGACCACTAGTGCGACGCAGCGGTTGTTTGATGCTGGCTGTGATCTTGTCATTCTGGCTTGCAACACGGCCTCTGCCGCTGCTTTGCGGCGGATGCAGGAAGGTTGGATACCCACTGACAAGCGGGTGCTTGGTGTGTTTGTACCTTTGATAGAGGCGTTGACAGAGCGGCAGTGGGGCGACAATTCGCCCCCGCGTGAAGTTGATGCAAAACATGTGGCGCTATTTGCCACCCCTGCGACTGTTTCAAGCCGCGCGTTTCAGCGGGAACTGGCGTTTCGGGCAATCGGTGTTGATGTTGAGGGTCAGGCATGCGGCGGTGTTGTTGATGCCATAGAAGACGGCGATATGATTCTGGCGGATGCTTTGGTGCGTAGTCACGTCGATGCATTACTTCGCAAGATGCCGGAGCCGGACGCTGCGGTGCTGGGGTGCACACATTATCCGTTGGTCGCGGACGTCTTTCAGGACGGGCTTGGTCCGGATGTGAAGGTGTTTTCACAGGCCAACCTCGTGGCTGAGAGCCTAGCGGACTACCTTGAACGGCATCCCACGATGGTAGGGCCCGGCGAGGAGTCAGCATTTCTGACGACGGGTGACCCCAAAAAGGTGTCGTCGCGCGCGACACAGTTTTTGCGACGAAAGATCACATTTGAAGCCGCCTGATCTTTTCCAAAAATTCATCCCAAAGGGGATTTTATCATGACCCATAACGTCGCCATTCTTGGCGCTTCTGGTTACACCGGTGCTGAACTCGTTCGGTTGATTGCAACCCACCCAAGCCTGCGGATTGTTGGCCTTTCAGGGAACTCCAAGGCTGGGAAGGCCATGGCTGAGGTCTTTCCACACTTGCGTCATCTGGACCTGCCGCACCTGACCACGATTGAGGAGATGTCATTTGATGATGTTGAGATCGTATTTTGCGGGTTGCCGCATGCTACGTCTCAGGCAGTGATTGCGACGCTGCCGGATCATGTCCGCGTTATTGATATGTCTGCCGATTTCCGGCTGCGCGATCCTGCGGACTATGAGAAATGGTATGGTAAACCGCATGGTGCGCCTCAGTTGCAGAAAGAGGCTGTTTACGGTCTGACAGAGTTTTACCGCGAACAGATCAAGGATGCCCGGCTTGTGGCGGGCACAGGTTGTAATGCCGCAACGGGGCAGTATGCGTTGCGTCCTTTGATTGCAGCGGGTGTGATTGATCTGGATCAGATCATCATCGACCTCAAAGCGGCAGTATCGGGGGCAGGTCGGTCGTTGAAGGAGAACCTGTTGCACGCTGAGCTTTCAGAAGGGGCGCACGGCTATGCTGTGGGCGGGACCCACCGGCATTTGGGTGAGTTTGATCAGGAGTTTTCGCTGGTCGCCGGGCGGCCTGTGCAAATCCAATTCACACCGCATCTGATCCCTGCGAACCGCGGCATTTTGGCGACGACCTATGTGCAGGGCGACCCGCAGGTTATATATAATACATTGGCTGCGGCTTACGCGGCCGAACCGTTTATTGAGGTTTTGCCAATGGGAGAGAGTCCGTCAATGAAACATATTCGTGGCTCTAATTTCTGCCACGTTGGAGTTGTGTCCGACCGCGCACCGGGCCGTGCGATAATCATTGCCGCGTTGGATAACCTGACTAAAGGATCGTCTGGGCAGGCGCTGCAGAATGCCAACCTGATGTTGGGCCTTCCCGAAACGGAAGGGCTGATGCTGGCGCCGGTGTTTCCATGAGTGGGTTGAAGTCACTGAAAAAACGCCGCCGCGTTCAGGTTATCTGGATCGCAGGGATTTCTCTGGCGCTTGTTCTGGTTGCCCTATGGTTTGTTCCGGATGACAGCTTTCAGTTTTTTCGCTCGCCTAGCGAAGTAACGCAGACGCCCCCTTTGCCGACAGAACGTTTTCGGATCGGCGGGTTGGTCGCGCAAGGAAGCCTGCTACGCGGGCAGGGTGAGCAGATCAGTTTTGCGGTAACTGATGGTGCGGCGTCTATCCCGGTGGTTTACACCGGTATCTTGCCTGATCTTTTTGACGAGGGTCAGGGCATGGTTGCGCAGGGGAATTACATTGACGGACGCTTTGAAGCCGTTGAAATACTTGCAAAACATGATGAGACCTACATGCCCGCCGAAGTGATTGATGTGCTCAAGGATCAGGGTATTTATCAGGCACCGGACGGTGCCGCTGTGACGAATTAATCATTTGATCGCAGCCTTTGTGTCTGACCGACACGAGGGCTGCCGATGCAAACCGTTACCGAAATAGCGACCGAGATTGTTGCCCGTGAGGGTGGCTATGTGAATGACCCGGATGACCCTGGCGGTGCCACCAAGTATGGTGTGACGATTCATACGATGCGCCGTCTGGGCCTTGATCTGACTGGGGATGATCAGGTGACGCAAGCGGATGTGCGCATGCTAACGAGGGCCCATGCCGTGTCCATCTTTGTTGAGCACTACTTTCATCGCCCCAAGATCGACCAGTTGCCGGAACCGCTACACCCGACCGTTTTTGATATGTATGTGAACGCCGGGGCCAATGCGGTGAAAATTCTTCAGCGCTTGCTGGGCGACATGCGCATTTCGGTTGTCGTGGATGGTGTCATCGGGCCGCAAACGGTTGCCGCCACTGTTCGAGCGATGGAGGCGGCCCCGAACCATTTTGTTGATGCTTACGGAATTGCTCGTCGCAACTATTACTATGGTTTGGCTGATCGCCGGGCAAAGAGTCGCAAATACGCGCGTCGTCGCGATGGTGGCAAAGGTGGTTGGATCACGCGGGCGGAGGAGTTCATCTCGTCGCGGTATCATCTGACAAGTGCGCAGCATCTCGAAAGGACGTCACAATGGGGTTGATGTCTGGCCTGATGGCTTTTCTCTTTGGCGAGGGTCGGAATGTCGTCGTTGAGACGGCGGAAGTTTTTCGTGAAAACGCAGAAAAAGGGGCGGAACGGGCAGCAGAGTCGCGCGCGGCCAGTCTGAACCAGTTTGCCGCGGAATTCATCCATCCACGGCGTGGCCTGTTCGACAGGTTCATTGATGGATTGAACCGCCTGCCGCGTCCAATGCTTGCGCTGGGGACCATCTGGTTGTTTGTCCTCGCGATGCGCCAGCCCGAACAGTTCGAGGCGGGGATGCGCGGTATTGCAGTGGTGCCAGAGCCGCTTTGGTGGTTGATGGGGGCGATTGTCAGCTTCTATTTTGGTGCGCGCCATCAGGCAAAGGGGCAGGAATTTCAACGGTCTGTCGCGCAAAGCCTGTTGCTTGCCCAGCATGTGAAATCGCCAGAAACGCCCGTTCCTAAACCGGCCCAACCGTCTGGTTCAAATGCCGCTCTAGCGGATTGGCAGGCTGGCTATGGACAATGATTGGACGACAAAGGTCGACCGGCGTTTGGCTGCGATTGAGACCCGCAATGCCGTTGACGAAGTGCACCGGCAGAATGTGTCAGACCGGCTGGGCGCGATCGAGGATACTCTGAAGTGGCTGGTACGTCTTGTCATTGGTGGGTTGCTGATGGCCGGTCTGACCTATGCCGTGCAAGGCGGGTTTATGCGGTGACAAAGTCGCGTTGAGTTTGTGGCTTGTTAGTCAGACGTCAATCCTGCTGCCGGTAGCGGCAAAATGTATCAATGAAGTGATCCGGCCAATCTGTTGTCTGGTTTTCTTTTGCGTTATGATTAAACCATGTTAATCGAACTTGGACATTTTGCGCTGGTTTTGGCCTTTGGGATTGCCATTGTACAGATGATCGTACCGATGATCGGTGCGCATCGTGGAAATGCGTCCTGGATGGCTTTGGCCGAGCCTGCTGCGACCGTTCAGTTCCTGTTGGTCGCCTTCTCGTTTGCGGTGGTGACCTGGGCTTTCGTGACCTCAGATTTTTCATTGCAGTTGGTTTTTGCCAATTCGCACACAGACAAACCAATGATCTACAAGATTAGCGGTGTTTGGGGAAACCATGAAGGATCCATGCTGCTTTGGATGCTCATTCTGACCTTGTTTGGTGCCTGCGCCGCTTGGTTTGGTGACGGACTGCCGGTAAGGCTGAAAGCGCGTGTGTTAGCGGTTCAGGCTTCAATCGCCGTGGCATTTTTTGCCTTCATACTTTTCACTTCGAACCCGTTCTTGCGACTTGAAGTGCCACCGCTGAATGGTCGCGACTTGAACCCTCTTCTTCAGGACCCTGGTTTGGCCTTTCACCCGCCCTTTCTTTACTTGGGTTACGTCGGCTTGAGCATGTCGTTTTCCTTTGCCGTCGCCGCGCTGATCGAGGGCAAGGTAGATGCAGCTTGGGGGCGTTGGGTGCGTCCATGGACGCTGGCCGCATGGATGTTTTTGACCATCGGGATCGCTCTTGGGTCCTGGTGGGCCTACTACGAATTGGGGTGGGGCGGTTTCTGGTTCTGGGACCCTGTGGAAAATGCTTCATTCATGCCGTGGCTTATCGCGGCTGCCCTGCTGCACTCGGCCATCGTGGTTGAGAAGCGTGAGGCATTGAAGAGCTGGACCATTCTTCTGGCAATTCTGGCGTTTGGCTTTTCGCTGCTGGGTGCGTTTATTGTTCGTTCGGGCGTACTAACATCGGTCCATGCATTCGCAAACGATCCTGAGCGTGGCATGCTTATCCTTATCATCTTGGCTATTTTCCTTGGCGGTGCTTTGACGTTGTTTGCGGCTCGCGCCGGTGCGATGGAGGCGAAGGGGGTGTTTTCGACCTTCAGCCGCGAAAGTGCTCTGGTTTTGAATAATATTCTGCTGGCCGTGAGTGCGTTTGTTGTGTTCCTGGGCACGATTTGGCCGCTGGTGGCAGAGCTTTTGTTTGAGCGGACCCTCTCTGTTGGTCCGGCGTTTTTTGAATGGGCATTCACACCGTTCATGGTGCTTTTGGCCATTGCGTTGCCGATCGGGTCGGTCATCGCTTGGAAGCGCGGGTCTATCGCGCGGATCAAGTCACTGCTGCTTTCGCTGCTGGGGCTTGCAATCGCCAGCGGACTTTTAGCCTATGCCGTTCAAACTGGGCGATCCAGCCTTGGCCCGATTGGTGTGGGACTTGCGGTGTGGGTCGTAGGTGGTGCGCTGCTTGACTTGTGGCTTCGTTCTGGTCGCGGCTCGGTGGCAGAGCGTATCGGTCGATTGGGTCGATTGCCGCGAGGTGATTGGGGCAAGGCGCTGGGGCATATTGGTTTTGGCGTCATGATTTTTGGTGTCGCTGCGATGATGGCTTGGGAACAAGAAGATATTCGCATCGCGGATATCGGGGATCGCTGGGCCGTGGGTCAGTTCGAGTTTGCCTTGGATGATGTCAGACAGGTGCAGGGGCCCAACTATGTGACCACGATGGCGGACATGACTGTCTGGCGCGGGGATCGGCAGATTGCCTTGCTCAATCCCGAAAAACGGTTTTACCCGGTTGCCAACATGCCAACGACAGAGGCCGCCATCCGCAATGGGATATTGCGTGACCTCTATGTGGTGATTGGTGATCCGCAGGATGCGGGCGGCTGGGCGGTGCGTGTCTATCTTAAGCCATTTGCGAACTGGATCTGGGGTGGTGCAATCCTGATGGCTTTTGGTGGCTGCTTTTCTTTGTCCGACAGGCGGTTGCGGGTCGGTGCTGTGGCAGTCAAACCACCGCGGTCGAGCGATGCGGTTCCTGCGGAATGAAACGTTTTGCGCTGATTTTCCTTTTGTTGGCCGGACCACTTTGGGCAGTGGAGCCAGACGAGGTTCTGGACGATCCGGCGCTGGAAGAACGGGCGCGCACACTGTCCCAAGGGTTGCGTTGCCCCGTCTGCCGTAACGAAAGCATCGATGAATCGAATGCGGCACTCGCCAAAGAGCTGAGAATACTGCTTCGCGAGCGGTTGGTAGATGGCGACACTGATCAGGAAGCCGTTGATTTCATGGTCGCCAGATACGGTGAATTTGTGCTTCTGCGCCCGGACACCCGAGGGGTGAACCTTATCTTGTGGGCTGCTGCCCCAGCCATGCTTCTTGTCGCCTTATTGATTGGATGGAGTGCCATTCGGTCAAAGAAACCAACATCAGACACGTTAACGGCCGACGAAAAAGCCGAATTAGACGAAATATTGCGTTCATGACGCCCGGTAGGGCTTTCCTGAACTGTTGAGTTCAGTAAGTTGTCGCCAACGCTCGAACATAGGGAAGCAGGCGCATGGATTATCAAGCCATTACTTTTGTAGTCAAAAACGGGGTTGGTGTAATCACGTTGAATCGCCCCAAGGTGATGAATGCGCTCAATACGCAGATGCGGGCAGAGATCACACATGCGGTAAAAGCCGCGGAACGGGATGCCCGCGTTTTGATCATGACGGGGGCGGGTTCGTCCTTTTGTTCAGGGCAGGATTTAGGCGATGGTGGCAGTGCTGCCGCGATGGACTTGGAGCGCACATTGCGCGACGAGTATGTGCCGATGTTGAAAGCCATTTTCGACTGCCGTGTGCCAACCATCTCGGCGGTGAACGGCCCTGCGGCGGGGGCCGGGGCCAATCTTGCACTTGCTGCCGATGTGGTGATCGCGTCTGAGGCGGCTTACTTCATTCAGGCGTTCACCCGGATTGGCCTGATCCCAGACGCCGGTGGTACCTACTGGCTGCCCCGTCAGATGGGTGCCGCCAAGGCGATGGGTGCTGCCTTGTTTGGGGACAAGATCACTGCACAGCAAGCGGCTGACTGGGGGATGATCTATGAAACGGCCCCGGCAGAGACGTTCCTGAGCCATGTGCAATCCCGCGCTGCACATCTGGCGCAGGGCCCGACCGAAGCCTACCGTCATTTGAAGGCAGCCATTCGCGGGTCATTTGACAATTCCCTGGATGAGCAATTGGCGCTGGAGGCCAAGCTACAAGGCAAATGCGGCAAGACCCGCGATTTTCAGGAAGGCGTCGTCGCCTTCCTTGAAAAGCGCGCTGCCCGTTACGAAGGTCGCTGACCCAAAGATCGTATGAGTGTCAGGGCCTCTTCGGGTGGCTCTCGCTCAATCCGGCGGTAGATTTTGCCATCAGTCGTGCGTGTTATCATCCGATGATCGATCAGTGATCTGCGCAGTAATGCGTGATCACCGAAACTGTGACGCGCGTTCATGACCGCGTTCACTTCCTTTTCCGGAATGTCGGTTCTTGCTGGTAAATCCGCCCAGAACACCCAAAGGCACAACCCCTGCACCGATCTTTGCTTTGGCCAGCGGTGCATGATCCCTAGGTGGTCAAAAACACGCTGTGCGCGGGTCAACTGATAACCGGTTTTGGCGGTGCTTTCTGTCTTTGCCGCCTTGAGATGCTGATAGTTGCCATATCCGGCGGCCTTAGCCACCAAAGACAACATGGTGGCGTGGCTGGGGAACGTCTCGCGGTCTTTGATGCTGCGTCTGAGCGTTTTGGTGAAGTCGGAAAGGTCCGAGATCTTGATTTGAACTGTGGTGCGGGGCATGGCGTGGCCTTTCACGTCGCTGCCGGAAACCTGTGGTCAGGTCTGATGATCGCCCTTGTCGTCCGGCTGAGGTGAAAGTCAGCTGCGGTTATGCCAATGTCAGGTTTAGCGTGACCGGGCTACGGTCGGCGATGCCTTGGTGAACTGATGACCAATCGCTTGATACCGCAAGACATGTGACCGTGCAAGGTAAGCACGGCCGCGACACGTCGGCTTGAACCGATCACTATTTAGCTCAATATGAGGTGCCCCTAGTTTCCTAGACGCCTGCCTGGTTCAGTTTCTTCTGTTTTGTTTCATAGTCAATTGGTGACAGCATGCCGTTGTTGGTGTGCTTGCGAGTGGGATTGTAGAACATCTAAATGTATTCGAACACGTCCTGCCTTGCAGCATCGCGTGTGAGGTAGGTCTGCCGCCTGATCCGTTCTCGTTTCAACAATTGAAAGAAGCTTTCCGCGACAGCATTGTCATGACAATTCCCACGGCGGCTCATGCTGGCATCTAGGTTGTGTTTGCTGAGAAACGATTGCCACTCTGTGCTGGTGAACTGGGAGCCTTGATCTGAATGGATCAATACTTTCTGCTTTGGTTTGCGTCTCCAAACAGCAGCTAACAGTGCTTGCAAAGCGAGATCTGTCGTCATGCGTGACTGCATCGACCAGCCAACGACACGCCGCGAGAACAGATCGATGACCACAGCGAGATACGACCATCCTTCATGGGTTCTGATGTACGTGATATCTGTCACCCAGACGCGATCAGGCGCATTCACTTCAAACTGGCGATCTAAGGTGTTGTCAGCGACGACCGCTGGCTTGCCACCATAGCGACCAGGGCGGCGCTTATAACCGATTTGTGCCGTGATGCCTGCAAGACTGGCCAAACGTGCGACACGGTTCTCTGAGCAGGTCTCGCCAGCATCGCGCAGGTCATCGGTCAACTTGCGATATCCATAGACCTTGCCACTATCGGTCCACGCCCGTTGGATCAGCTCTGTCAGGCGCGCATCTTCTTGTGCACGCAGGCTTAACGGTTCTTTAACCCATGCGTAGAAGCCACTGAAATGTACAGCCA
>CANMDE010000010.1 GCA_947496535.1 uncultured Paracoccaceae bacterium
TATGCTAATCGGTCACAAAAGGACCAAAACCTGAACAGAGCTAACCAAAATTAGCGGACTAAATGGGGAGCAGGTCACAATTACTAGCGAAGGATTGCAACACGATGCCAACGATGCACCAGGTCTTTTCCTTTCGTCATAATTCTATGTGTTTTTTTTCAGAAAGTTGACAAAGGGTTGACGCCTAAAGCCTTTGCCATTTTGAAAAAGATTCAACGCAAATTCATGCAACGCACTGTCATGCTGCATTTCTACATATTGCGTCGGTTTACCAGCCTCCAACCTGAGGCTAAAAACGTTGGAAACAAAATCTAATGTATTCCCGGCTTCTTCCGATACCCATTGATTTGCCTGTCTTGGAAGCGCGAAAGGCCTTCCTGGAATATTGGTTGTGAAACCGTAAGGAGGACGATTACTGTTAAATACCCCATTAACAAACCTAGGATAAACGCGACTTAAGGCATCTGCAACAATAGCCCCTTCTTGTGTTAGGCTTGTGTTGTCACTTACGTCGTTAACGCTATCGATGCATTTTTTTGAAGCACCGACAACATTTAGAATATCGACTACAGAGCTTTGTCCGATCAATGATTGCCGAGAGAATTGACGAACAACTACATTTTCTTGCCCAAACGCTTCTATAAATGATTTCAGCGTCCGCTCTGGCCTGAAAAAGCGGAGTTGTTTAGGAAAGCGATCTTTTTCGATCAGATCGCTCCAAACAATTTCGCCTATTTTTATGTTTTGCTGTGCTGAACTGCGGGCCGCATCCAGAGGATGCCTAACATAGCATATGACCTGAACCCTTTCAGCAATCGACTGTAGATAACGCCTTAAGTCGGTTGCCGCATCCAAGTTGTACATTGTAAAGGATTCACAACTCACAATGGCTTTCTTCCAATTCCGCTTTTTCAATTGAGCGTCGAAGTTCTTGAAGTGCTTTTTGTGATATGCGTCAATGAGTGTCGCAGTATTTCGGCCGGAAGAGAAATTGGAGGGAAATTTAATTGGGTTTTGATGAAAGCGTGAAGCAACAAATAGGTGATTTGGCATCATGGCTGGGTACAAAATATCTTCTTTTGCCAAATGCTCCCGAGATTGAAAAAGTGCGTTCTGAATACTAGTAGTCCCAGTTTTGGGCGCACCTATGTGAAGGTATAGGTGGTCAATCTTACCCCCTCTACCACGGAGTTTTTGGAAAATGTTTTTCGTTATTGAGTACACTTGAGTGACTCCACATTGTTGATGACCTACGCCTCAAGTACCAGCACTTCGTACAGGTTTCTTGAGGCTATTGATAGAGATGCCAATAGTTGTCCTATATACGTGTCCTTTCCGTTTGCGCTGTCTTGCTTAATAACCAACTAGCGAAAGCACACTTTGTTAGCGACTTTTGGTGTCGGATTGTTTCTAATCATGACAAACATATACGGACCTGTCAGCGTTGCAGTATCATAGAATGCCATATCAAGTCTGGCGCGCCTATGCACGCATGGATGCCTTTGCCGAGGTTAGTGTGTTGTCGATGTGGCCGGGGCTGAAGGTTGCAATGTGACGGATCAAATCCGCCTTGCCCCTGTTCTGGTCTAGTGTGCCGTACAGCTCGACTGGTGCGTTCATAATCAGTGTTTTCAGCGTTACTATTGCTTGAGAACGCGACTTGACGGTGGTGTTGCGTGGGGCCTTAAGTTGTTGGATCATTTCTGATGATACGACTTGTTCTCGACTTGGGCTATTGCTTGCCCTGATTGAACAGATCGCGCAGTCCCATCAGCATCCAAATTGTCTATCTTATCCTGCGAATACAGTTCGGGTGACTTCGATGACATTGTAACCTTCGGCAAGTAGGGATCGCGATAGCTATGCACTGTAAGAGCGTGTGCCCTCGGTATCAATGATGACCGCGATACATGTGTGGCTTTGTGCGCATCGATGCCGACGATAACTGCGTAATATTTTGAGCTTTGTCCTTATCTCTCCGACCGCCTTTTCATCGATCCGAGAGGACAGGACTGTGCCGGGGCGTCACCGTCAGGCTCCCACGAGGCTAACGAGATGATTGCGTTGGCGACCACGGAGTACTTTCGCATCACTAGCCAATACGTCTCCAGTTTCGACGTTTACCTATCAGCCGGTTGTAGGAAGTGGACACAATTGACTTTGTGTTGAAACGGACACTGCCTGTGCCTCCTTTCGTGTTAGCCCAAGACCAAGAAGTCCTTGAACAACGAGGTCGGCTATCAAATCAGATGCCCCTTCGGGACTGTTGCGTTCGACAATTGCCTTGATCCCACCGACTACAATTCCGACGACAAAAACGAAGGCGGAGTCCAGTGAGCGGAAAGAGAAGCGGCCCGTTGAATGACCCACCTCCAATGTTGCCCGAACGCGTGCGTTCATCGGCGCGCCGACATCGGACACACCTGTGAGCATTGTCACCAAGATTTGCGCCTTTTGCGGGCTATGAACCGCGAGATCCAAGAAAAGGGTTAGTGCAATGGACAGGCGCAACGCAGGATCAGATGTGATGCTCCTGAACTTTGCAATCTGATCCCGGATATCTTGCCTGACACCAAGAGCCACGTGATGGGCAATGTCATGTTTGTTCTTGAAATGATTATAGAACGTACCCTTGGCCACCCCGGCGCGATGCACGATCTCGTCGATGGAAACATCTGAAAAGCCAAGTGCGCCGATCAGCTCTGATGCGGCGCCAAGAAGGGCTTCGCGGTTGGTTGTGCGTCGCAGCCCACGGTATCCTGGTTGGTCTTTCACGTTCAGCAGAACCTCACACCCCTAAATGACTAGATAGTCAATTAGAGCCAGTTTACTCCTAAAGCAACCATATAAGGATGTTCTGATGTTAAATTGGCCCTTTCATACAACCCTACTGCTCGCGCCATTGGCCTATGCCATTCACCACACGGAAGAGAACTTGATCTTCGACTTTCGCGTGTGGCGGCTGCGCTATTTCGCCGACAATAACGCGCTCAGCACCGAAGCCGTCTTTGTCCTGCTGACGGCGATAACGCTGATTTACATCTTGATGGCGACAACGCTGCGCACCCGTGCCGCGGGATGGGTCATGATCATTTTTCTGATGGCGTCGCAGGTCGTCAACACGGTTTTTCATCTCGGCGGCACCTTGGTTTTTCAAGATTTCAGCCCAGGCCTTATCACGGCACTTTTAGTTTACGTGCCGGTGAACGTATTGATCCTAAGGGCCGCATTGCGTGACGGTGTTGCAAGCCCCTTGCAACTTTGGGCGTTCTTCGCAGCGGGTGGTGCATTATTCGCCAGCTTCGAGGTGTTTGGCCCGATCACTCTACTTTTGTTCGTCTTGATATCTTGGGTCTGGATCATCGCATCCGCCTATAAAGAGAATAAAACAACCCACGGAGAACCCGCATGAGGAACGCCATTATTGGATTTGTCCTTGCCGCAGGCTGCGCCGTATTTGGTGGGTATTGGTTTTTATCGGATGATCCTGCTGTCTATGTGCCGTCGGACTTGTCGGATCTGTTCGCGACACCCGAGAACCCGCTTGTCCTGACAGATATCTTTGAGCTTGAGGATGACGTAATCATTGAGCGCGATTTGGCGGTGATGACACGCGATGGCACCCGTCTTTCGGCCAACGTGTTCCGCCCAAAGGATGCAGAGACCGTTCCAGTGATCATGATGTTTACCGCCTACCACAAGGATGAGGGCCCGCAGCAATATCCCGACATCATGCGCCTCAATGCACAGGCAGACTTTGACATAGGTCCGATCCGGGTCAGTCCATGGACGCCTTGGGAAGGGCCGGACCCAGCCTATTGGGTGCAGCAGGGCTATGCGGTCGTCACGGTCGACAGTCGCGGTTATGGCAAGTCCGAGGGTGTCTCTAGCGTCCTCACCGAACAGGATCGCGACGATTTTCACGATGCAATCACATGGGCCGGTACACAGGACTGGAGCGCGGGAAGTGTTGGTTTGACGGGCGTTTCCTATTTGGCCATTGCCCAATGGGTCGCGGCCAGCGGCGCGCCGCCCGAATACCTCAAGGCAATCATGCCATGGGAAGGACAGACCGATAACTACCGCGAAGTCTTGTTTCACGGCGGCATACCCGAAACCGCGTTCACCGCCTTCTGGGTGAACCGGGTCAAGGAAATGGCCAACGAATCCAGCCTGCCCCCCACATCCATAATCAGTTTCGCGGGGACGCGCCCAATGCTGATGCGATGGCTACAGGACAACCTGCAACCGCCGTCCGGCATTGCGCTTGAAGAGATTACCGTCCCGGCCCTTGTCGCCGCAACCTGGTCCGATCAGGGGTTACATACCCGTGGATCGTTTGAGGGTTTCAAGCGGATCGCGTCGGAACAAAAATGGCTATTTATCCATGGGCGCCCGAAATGGGAACTCTACTACAGCGATGAAGCGCGCGAGGTGCAGACAGCCTTTTTCGATCATTTCCTGAAGGGCGAAGACAACGGATTTGACCAACGTCCCCCCGTCCGGCTGGAGGTGCGCGATAGTCTGAGAGGACACAGTGTTCGCGACGCGGAGGACTGGCCACTGCCGTCAACGGTCTACACGCCTCTCTATCTTGACGCATCCAACGGGGCATTGCGCGCAGACATGCCTGCGGACGAAAGTGTGGCAAGCTATGACGCGCAAACCGGCGAGGTCGCATTTCGCACAACTTTCGATCAAGAAACCGAGCTGACAGGCAATATGAAGCTGCGTCTATGGGTAGGAGCAGACGGCGCGCGCGACATGGACCTTTTCGTTGCGATACGGAAATACGACGCGGCAGGCGAGGAGGTCACGTTCTATGGCAAGACGGGCTTCAATCAGACGCCTGCGGCATTAGGCTGGCTGCGCGTCTCGCAACGCGAACTGAACGCGGAAAGGTCCACACCTGAGCAGCCAGTCTTGGCGCACGAACGAAGCATGCCTCTGGATCGCGGTGAGATCGTGCCCGTCGAGATCGAGATCCTGCCCAGCAGCACGCGCTTTGCACCGGGCGAAACGCTCGAAGTATCGGTGCAGGGCCACGATCAATTTATCCACCCGACACTGGCGCATGACGCAACAGTGAACAAAGGATCGCATTTGATACACACGGGTGGGGACTATGATGCGTATCTGCTTGTGCCGGTGATCCCAAACCCTGAGGTCAACGAATGAAAGGCGTCGAAATTGTTCGGCCCTTTCGGGTAAAATCGCCAGCATCTTCAATATCAGTATCCCTCGTAAGGTCACCTTCTAAGCTGTAAGTATTGGCAGCCTTGCGTTAAGGCGAAGTCATGTCCGAGTGTCGTAATGATTGAACCCAACTATCCCAGCCAATATCCGTCACATCGTCGCGCGGATCTGTTTGTCCATTTTGTCGGCTTGGTCTTCGTCGTAACTGCGGGAAGCTTGCTGATATTTAACGCATTGGATGGTCTTGAGTATCAGCTGGTTGTTGCGGTCTTCATCTATGTTCTGTGCGTATTGATATCCAATTTGGCGTCATGGGCTTACCACTTTTCCGGATGGCACGACCGACGCACGCTATTACGACGGATGGACCACTCAGCCATTTACCTAAGCATTTCCGGCACGTTCACACCGTTTTTCGTTCAGGCAGCGACCACGTGGACCTTTACACTGCTTTGGCTGTGCTGGGGCCTCACCGTGCTGGCGATCTGGCTGAAAGTCTTTGGTGAAAACGTAAAGTCGAAGTGGTCGACTGCGTCTTATCTTGGTTTAGGAGGTATTGGTCTGTGCGCTCTGCCTGACCTCACAAACGTTCCTTCCACTACTCTTTGGTGCATTATGGGTGGCGCGTCTTCATATGTTGTCGGAACAACCTTTTACGCCCGTAAATCCATGCCCTTTCGGTATGCAATTTGGCACGGCTGGGTCAATCTAGGCGGGTCACTGATGTTTGCCGGAATATGGATGGCATTGTTCTAGAATGTTGCCTTGAACTCTCAACACCGATGACCCCGGCGACAACTATACCGGCACCAAAATCAGCATCAAAGACACCTTATGGACAAGGTGTTATCGGACAAGCGTCATTAGAAAAGACGATGTCTTTGCGATCTTTAAACAACTTGTCTCACAGCAGGGGTTCCTTGCGGCCTTCGGGCAATCTGGGGGCGATCTTTGGTGTGAGCACATATCCCAACTCGTATGACGCGCTGCCAGCAAGCCATTTGCCGTTGGACTGCGCCGTCTCCAACGCAAGCAGGGCGCCCGCGACTTCGTGTGGTTCCCAGGCCTCGATCACAGCCTCGGGTTTTTGAAAAAGCGACCCCGTCCTGAGCGGTCCGCTGTCAAACAGGACCAACATCCGTGCTGAACTTCGTTGCATTTAGAAATCGGCCGCTATCCGAAGCTCGCGAAGTGGGCGAACTATCTCGATACAATCCTGATAAATCGGGTGGGCGCGGTAGGCGCTCAATGCCGCTTCATCCGCAAACTCGGCATAAACCACGACGTCAACTTCGTTGGAATACCGGTCTTGGTTCCGATTCCGCGCCACCTCGAAGTGGCTGACTGAGGGAATATCTGCCAACATCGAAAGCCCTTCGACAATGCGGTCGATGTTGTCTGGATGCTTGCTGGAAAAGAAGACGACGTGACGAATTATCCCACGGTTTGGTGTTTGATCTGACACTGGATATTCCTCATTCAGAATTGGGTCGCTCGAAAGAGAAAGGCTTAACCATAGCTAAAGCCGTTCGGTCTGAGTATCGGCTTTCTGAGACAATTCCTGCGCGGCAGCAAGCGGCCATAAAGGAACTGATCGGGCGAAATTGAGAGACGCCATTGGCGTACGATATCCTTGCCGCCGCGCCAAATACCTCTGACGATTTGCAAATCACAAAAATTCCCGCCAAACCGCACAGGATCAAATCGCCCGTGGCCTATCCTCTGCTGGGTCGCGCGATGGGTCGCACGTCCGGTTCAACCGCCGTACGGTCGGGCCGCAGCCTCGGCCGCAGGAGTGGCTTGTTACCCACCAGAAGGTCGGTGAACGTAATCGCCCCCGCCGCCCCGGCCAGCCGCGCCTGATAAAGCGGGATCATCTCGGTCACGCGCATGACGTAGTTCCGCGTCTCGGTGAAGGGGATATGTTCGATCCAGTCTATCACGTCCATTTCGCCCAAACGCGGGTCGCCCCGTTCATCCATCCAGATATTGGGTCTGCTTGGACCCGCATTATAGGCTGCTGCGATCATCACAGGGGAATTGCCGAATTCCTCTTGCAACATGGCCAGGTATTTCGTCCCCAATGCCGCGTTGTATCTCCAGTCAGAGGTCAGGCGGATGCGGGAATATGACAGGCCCAGTTCGCCTGCGACCTCCTGAGCTGTACCGGGCATCAACTGCATCAGGCCCAGCGCGCCCACAGGGCTGCCGATGCCAGCGTTGAATTCACTTTCCCGCCGCGCGACGGACAGGGCCAGCGCTGTTGAGGTGGGCCAGTTGGTTTCGGCAAGATCGTGAACTGGGAAGTAGATGGACGGGACGATCAGCCCTCTTGCGGCAGCGGATTTGCCCAACAGGAGGGTGTAATAGTGTTCATCCTCTGCGCTCAAATACGCGCCGAGCTGCGCAAGCGCCTGGTCGTCCAATGTCCGCCCCAGTGCCGCAAAGAAGGTGACGGCATGGCCACGCTCGCTCGCGTTCAGCAGGATCAACGCCGCTTTGGTCAGGTCGAGGTCAAACACGGCTGCGTCCTGCCAGTTCGCCTCTCGCGCTGCAAAAGCTGGGTTGAGCGGCTGGTCGAGCCTTTCTGCCGCCAAAAGCCCGTAGAACCCGGTTTGATAGGTGGCTGCAGCGGTATAGGCGGCGGTAGCAGCTTCGGTGTCACCCTGCGCCTCTTGCGCCCGACCGATCCAGTATTGCATCCGACCCACCGAAATCGGGCTACTGACGCTGCTGGCCGCCTTCTCGAAATGTTCCAATGCCTGGGCAGGGATATCCAGATAAGTCAGTGACAGATAGCCTGACAGCCACTCCAGATCAGCATAGGCCTCTCCGCCTGTCAGGTAATGGCGCGAGGCGATCATATAGGCCTGCTCTGCCTCACCTTCGCGCATGGCCCAGCGCCCCAGCGACCGCCGCCACCCCGACCAGCGAAACGGATCACCCAAGGCCGCACCACTGGTAGACCGGTCCACCAGGATTTCGATAGCCTCGGTGTAGTTGCCCCGATCCGCCAGCCAGTCATAACGGGCATAGGCCAGCCCTGCGTCCAGCTTCAGTCCAGCGGGGAGCGCATTGTAAAGCTTCATGCGGTCCGCTGATGCGCGTATGAAGGCAATGCGCGCCTCGGTCAGAGCCTGCTGGTCATCGTCGAGAAGCGGCAACATGCGTTCCGCGTCCGATGTGCGGGATCGCCACAGCATCGCGTCGGTGCGGCCCAGATGAAACGGCTCAAGTTTGTCACCAAAGGCATCAACGAACGCGTCATGTTCGCTTTCGGAAAGGCCCAGCGTCAGCCAAGCGGTGCGTAATGCTGCCTCTGCTTCTTTCAAATGGGCGGTCTTGGTTAACGCTTCGGCCAGACGAAGCGCGCCCTGACCCGTTTGGGGGGCATCATTGGCGAAGAAAGATATAACAACAACCGGGTCTTCGCTTTTGTCGATGTTGCGTTCAGCCCGGGCACGAAGACGGTCACGGTCAGGCCAGTCGGGGTGATCAGCAAGGAATTGGCGATAATTGGTGAAAGTCCCATCCCCTTCGCGCAGACGCATCCACGTGATCAGGTCGGTTGTGACCTCATCAGTGGCAATGGCATAGGCAGTGTCCCAACCTTCCTCGGCGGCTTCAATCGCCTCGATACTGGTATCGGACACCTCTTGCCCGGACAGCGGACCGGCACAAAGCAGGGCAAAGGCAAAGCTGAAAAATCGCATATTATCCTCATGGACCGATACCGCACCCGAAGGGTAACGCAAGCGGGTGCAATGACAACTCACAAACTTGGCAATCTTGTCAAAGGCGTCTAGTGTCCGCCGCGTTTGAATGGGCCGACTCAGACGGCCAACCACAAAAAGGAAGCGTGTCATGTTTCAGGGATCTCTCCCCGCCCTCGTCACGCCGTTTGCGAACGGCCAGGTTGACGTGGACGCGCTGAAAAAGCTTGTGAATTGGCACGTTGATCAGGGAAGCAATGGGTTGGTTCCTGTGGGCACGACCGGCGAAAGCCCGACCCTGACCCATGAAGAACATGATCTGGTCGTCGAAACAGTGGTGCAAGAGGCCGCCGGGCGTATTCCCGTGATTGCGGGGGCCGGGTCGAACAACACGGCCGAAACGGTGCGGCTTGTCACAGCGGCCAAGGCTGCCGGTGCGGATGCCGCCCTTGTCGTCACCCCCTATTACAACAAGCCTACCCAACGCGGCCTGATCGCCCACTTTACCGCTGCGGCAGAGTGCGGCCTGCCAATTATCATCTACAACATCCCGCCCCGGTCGGTCATCGACATGACCCCCGACACGATGGCGGAGCTGGCCGAACTTGAGATGATCGTGGGCGTCAAAGACGCCACCGCCGACCTGTCCCGCGTACCCGCCACACGGATGCGCTGCGGGCCGGAGTTTATCCAGCTGTCAGGCGAGGACGCGACAGCACTTGGGTTCAACGCCCATGGCGGGCGGGGATGCATCTCTGTCACCGCCAACATCGCCCCGCGGCTGTGTGCAGAGTTTCAGGAAAGCACACTGCAAGGGGACTACGAAACCGCTCTCAGCCAACTCGACCGGCTGATGCCGTTGCACGAGGCGGTTTTCACCGAACCGGGGCTGTGCGGGGCGAAATACGGAATGTCCTTGTTGGGTCTATGCAGCGACGAGGTGCGTTCCCCGCTGACAGGGCTGACTGACGCGACAAAAGACAAGATGCGGCACGCGATGGTGCATGCGGGGTTGTTGAATTAGTTGGATGCGGTCACCCACGCATGGGACGGATCATTTTACCCTTCTTTTTCCGGCTTGCGCACGGATGGCGATGTTTAATCGTCTTCAAGCAGCTTATTGCGGAATATTCGCCGGGCAAGCCACACGGTAGATCACGCGCCGCGTGATTAAATAAGGCAACGCTGATGGCAAAGAAATATAAATATGTCTCTCCGGAAGAAGTGCTGGCACTTGCTAGGCAGATGCACCGATCACCAGAGATACGAGCGATCTTTGATCGCGTAAAAGATGATAAAGATTTCGTACCCGAAGAAGCAAGAGTAGTCTCTGGCTTTATTGAAGCTCGACGTTTGCAACTTCGTGCAGAAAAGCGGCGTGATTATGGTCGGCTAAGTTTGGTGGTGCCGTTGCTGAGACATTTAGCAAACGGAAAATGGTCCAGCTTGGATGACCCTAAAGTATTCGAATACCTCCGAGAAGGCCTGCCAATGGAAGAAGAGAGTGAGTGACGCGGCAATATGATGGTGGCGCTCAGCTAACCCCATTGTTCAGCTATCTTAGGATGCCTGACGTCACCCATCCCGACTAAATCCTACCGTGCACCCGCCAAACCCACCAGCTTGGTCACAATCGGATGCGGCCACAGGTCACCGTCTTTCACCACCTGTTTGAAATAGGAAATCACCGACATCATTGTCCTCTCGTCTGGTGCCATCACCTTACCTTTCAGGCAAGTCACGTCGCAAGGCTCACGTAGGGTGGGTGAAACCCACGCGCGGCAAAATGGCGGGTTTCACCCACCCGACCATGCTACCGTGCACCGACCAAATCCAACGGCTTGAACCACGCATTGTTCAACCGCCACAGCCCGAATGCCAGCGGAATAGCCGCCAAGCCGCCGATGACGTAGGCCAATGGTTCGTCCGCTGAGTTTTCGAACATCAGGTGTATAGGCATGGATACTCGCAAAGGTGGCAAACGGCTTCATTCCTTAGAATAAGTCCAAAAAACCTGAAAATTATGATCAGATCGACTCACCCTAAACCTCATCTAAACGATGCCGAGAATAAAAACCTTGTCACACCTGATCTCACCCACGTAAGCGGCGTTCAAACATCAGAACTCTCCGAACCGCAGTTGCGCCTTTTCCATTCATATCTCGAAAAAACATGTCTGGACTATTCTTTAATTTGGCAAGTTTATTAGGCCCCATCCGTTGACCGGCCAAGGTGAAAGTTTTTGCCACTAGAGTCTTATCGGTTGGAAGCAGAGACACATGGTTCGACCCTGGATCACTCCGTATAGACTTTTCCCAATCAATAGCTTTGTACGTCAACTGGACATAAGATTTATTGCTATCCTTAAAGAACTGATTTGGTTGTTCACTGAGTTTTTTACGTTTTCGCGTGGATAGAAACGGATAACTTACCATTGAAAATGTTTTATAAAACAGGCTGTCCTGCGTTCTAGGAGCAGTGATAAGCCCATTTCTAAATTTGGCGTTTTTGTTTTTCTGTCGCTTGGCTTTTCGTTGGTGATTTCGTTTGGCCCCTTTCGGTGCCCAAGTATCATAGGCCTGCATAATTGCATCAAATTCATCGCTGCTAATCACGTCTAAGATATCGTCATCTCGAGAAACAAGTGGTTCAAAGAGCAACCCGTCATCCCGTCCTAAATATTCTTTTGCTAGGCTTGCATTGGTTTGCGCGACACTATCAAGAACTGATTGACGCTGCATATTAGTTAGGAGGTTTAATTTGCAGTTTGACAAACCATTGCGCTTACGAAGTTGGGAAACTCTTTGACCTGCATCTTCGATAAAGTTGAAGTATGCATTCCGATCAGGCCAAGTATTCTTGTTCAACCTGCGGATCAAGTTTACGTGCGCGGTTCCAAAAGGAAAGCGATTCTCTTGCTCGGCCTCTGGCCGGGGCAGATCAGTGTAGTCTTGCAGTTGGGCTAGCTCCAGAAAGTCACTTATTATATCATCGTCTTTTAACCGTGCTCTATCGTAAACACCGATATGTATTTTTGATTTATCTACTACGGTCTCCCAAAGCTTCATCTGGCCGTAATAATTCAGCCGGTTACGTGTTTGATCAGTTTTTAACCACTCCTCTATCGGAGTATCTACACGCCCAACGGCACCGCCAGCAACAAATTCAGCGTATTGCGAATTGGACCAGTCGTCTTGCCGGCGTAGATAAGTTACAATTTCAACATCATAGTCAGAAAAATGGCGTGCGAGCTCTATAGCGTTGGAATTGAGAAAATACGCTTCAGAAGATAGAATAACAGTGTGTATTCGGTTTTCCGTTAGCGCAATGGCGGCATCGACATGTTCTTTCAGTTTGGACTTCCCCTGAACCGCCTCAGCGACGAAATCCGCATGTCCTGCCTGTTTGTGCGGCCGTGTTTGTTGCCAAAACAGACCTACTTCAGGCACATACAATCCACCTCTTAATAACGCTGCCCGGTTTTTCTCAAGAAAATGTTGAATAAATGTAGACCCTGTCTTTGTTGAGCCAATATGAATTATCAACCGTGGCTTCTTTTCTAAGTTCTGGCCTTTCGGGATATCCTCGCTTTTGGTTGTGACTAGATCGTTACGAGCATAGAGTGACAAAGCTTCTTGCAATTGCTGTTCGACCTCTGTCTTTGGGACGTGAAGCATTTCAGCAATGTAGTCCACCTGTAGAATCGACTTCGTCCGAGCAGCTATCTCAAACATATCCCAACGGAACGCACACAGCGCCGCCAAGGCAAGGAAAAGACGGTTTTGTTCGGCTGCAATCTCTCTAAACTGGCTAATTGAACATCGCTTGATACCATCTAGATTATCAGTTTTGTCCAAATGAAAGGCATGCCGCAATTTATTGATGACTGCGGTATCGCCATGCATCTCAACCATCTTATACAGAAGATTTCGCCATTTTGCCATCAGCAAAGCATGCATCATCTGGTAAGTCGCGACTGCTTCAGATGGCGTTCCCTTTAACTCATTAATAACCTCATATATATTATCTAAAAACATATCCATATCAGCATCTGTTCGCTCTTGGCCGGTGATGCTGGATACGCGCTGCCTATATCCTATTCCTGGTATGGGTAAAGAATAGATATGATTTGCAAGTCTTTGTGCTTTACAGACAAAAGCGCGTTCTTCCCACTTTCGTGTCAGAAACAGAATATCATTTTCCTTGAGGAATTCAGCTGAATACAAAAACTGCCAGCAATGCCAGCTTTGCAGTATTTCTGGATCAATACTAGCGTTTAAGTAGCTACGATCCAGCCTAAAGTACTTTTCTTTACCATCAGGTTTCGCAGTTTTAGGAGAGTGTCCATCCTTGAAGCTCCATTTTTGGACACGAACCATTTCCGCTTTGTTTTCTATAGCAGCATCATATGCCCGCTCCAAAACATCGGAACTCAAAAAGAGGTCATCGGAATCAATAAAAAATACAAAATCACCCTTCGCCGCCTGAATACCAAGGTTTCTGGCTGGTCCTAGTCCGATATTATTATCCAAAACAATATGGTTGATGCGATTGTCGTCTTGTGCGACTAAATCCGTGATATGAGCGCTATTATCAGGTGACGCATCATTAATAACTATTATCTCTATATCTGTGAAAGTTTGTCTCTGAATTGACTTCAGGCATTCCTCTAAGTATTGAGAAACATCGTAGACTGGTACAATTACAGAAATTTTTGGGTTGGCTGGCAAGGTAAGAGCCTTGCTGTTATCTCTGACTGGTCTATGCTCAACGATGTAATCAATTGCATCTTCAACTTCACTGGGAACTGGGCAGTTAGGGACATGGTAGATCGTGTACCAAATGTAGAAGTAGTAGAATATCTCTTCCAGAGACCGCTTCCTTCCACGGTGAGGAATTTCCTGACGATCATCGGTCAGGCCCCAACCTGAATAAAAAGCAGCGCCAAAACAGACAACCTCCTTACCAGCAAAAAGCGCCTCTAAACCAATCTGCGATGACCCAACATAGACTTTATCGACATATGGAAATATGCAGTACGGATTAATGGGATCACGCATCATAACTACACGGCCGACGTCTTCCAGATGACTAAAATAACCAGTACGCTTGCCTTTTCCCCAGTGTGTGTCGGGGTGTGTTTTAACTATTATTTGCGCGTCCGGGTTTTCTTGGATCGCTGCTAAAAGCATTTTTTGAAAATCGTTTTCAGTTAGTTTTCCGTAAATAGTTGACGCATCAGCAAAAGCTTGATCGCAAACTAAAACCCGACGCTCGTAGGAGCCTGACATAACAGGATCTATAATGGGTTGTGAGTTGTATTTAGATACTTTTTGTTCGACAAGCCGGTCAATAGCTTTTCTGGACCGTAGCAATTCCTTTTCGGAAGGTTCATCAGAACTATTCAAACGATTTATCAGCCGGTTAGGAAAATCCGACATGAAGTAGTTCGAAATATCATCGTAAACATACCCTAGGCAGGCCAGCGTGGGGTCATTTTCCTTAAAGGCTTCTGACCAGCTATGTGACGTTGCCAAAAAACCCTGTTCGAAGAATAATAGAGTGTCTCCTGGTTGATATGACTGCAGCGCTCGGACTCCCCCACCATGACTCTTCTGAGAGTCTTGATAAATTGTACCCAAAAGCATGTAGTGCTGGCTGTTTCCGTGCCCTTTATCATCAAGGCTTAATGCATTTGGAAACAGCTTTCGGAGATTTGCGCCATATTTTTTCGACATATTGGAGCCAAGATAGCCAACATTCCAAGCCGCATAACGGTTGCTGAGAACCCACTCTCGGATATCAAATTTGGCATCCAGAACACCTTCTTTTTTTCGCAACTGCAGGTGGTCGTCAAACTTTTCGAACGCGATGCGGTTTTCTTCAGTCATGCAAGTCCCGTTTCTCTACGTGGGTATGTCAAGTCTTGGTCAGCCATCAATCAGTTGGTCGAGAGTGTGTAAGGCGCGGGTTTCGCTACTTGTTGCAATAACAGCAGGACCGGCACGCACCGCTGCATTGAATACCTTTTCCCAGGCATCGAATACGATTGAATTGGAGTACAATGCATCAAATCTCTGTTTGGCCTCTGCACCCATCCGAACCCGAGCATCCTCGTCACTCATCAACTCATCAAGACAAGATGCGAGGCAGCCAGTTTCTAAGTTGCTAGCTGCGAGGCGTCCATTTACTCCATCAACAATCTGTTCGTTGATACCATTACAAGCGGCGTAGCCAACAAGCGGCATCCCGTGGGTCATAGCCTCGAGTGATGCCATGGGAAACCCCTCAAAAAGGGATGGCATTACAAATAGCTGAGCTTTTTCCAGCTTGGAATAGGGATCTGTAGAACGGCCTAAAAACTCTACTTGGCGTGCAATACCCTTAACCTTAGAGAGTTTACGTAATTCATCTTTGAGGGGGCCATCGCCGAGAATTTGTAAGGTCCAATCCTTATGTTTGCTAGCAATCAGGGAAAACTCACCTATCAACTGGGCAATATTCTTCCGTGGAACAAGTCCTGCTACCGCAATGAGATACTTGCGCACGCCTCCCTTCGGATCACTCGGCTTTCTTGCCGTCATTACTGTATTTGGTATAACGTCGACTCTATCCCTCAAGTAACCTGGAATAGTGTCCTTGAATTTAGACGTTAATAGATGAATACGCGTAGCCCCGACGAGCGCGGCCTGCCGTTCGCCATCGGTAAAAGTACCAACCCGAACTGGAAAGTGAGGATCGATATGCTCTGATAGAACTATGGGGACGCCAATTTTGTGTGCCGCAACCACATATTGCAGTAGCATGCGGTTCAGGTGAAGCCCAACAATCAAATCCGGGCTTGCTTCTGCTAAGGCCACTGCCATCTGATAGTTCGATTTATGGTTGTTCCCTTCGGGAAGATAACGCAGTTTTACATCATGATCTAAGGGCCAAACCGATGGGCGATGAGCGTCATCAAACGTGTATACATTAACCTCATGACCCCTCCTCGCCATTGAGTTAGCCATGAGGTGCCCCACGTTCTCAGTGCCGCCGCGACTCTGTGTAATCCATGGGACTATGAATGAAATTTTCATTTGCTTACTCCTCCAAAGGGAAAACGTGAAAAGTAAAGAACATAAATGTACGCATTTCTTTTGGCAGGCGGTCCCATACAGCCCAAGAGATTGTCTGTTGTTTGATTGAATGACATTCAAACCTCAATAGCCGACATCGTTTTTTGATCATCTCTGGATACGGCTCATCCATTGGTTTCTTTGATAGCTTACATGACCTTGAGGTCTTCATCCATGCCTATGCCGCGTTTGCCAATCAACGATGTCTGGTCGACCTTATCGTAACCGCCTTTGAACATAAACTGTGCACCATGTGCTCCGGAGATTTGGGCAACATGCCCCGAGTTCATCTGTGAGTGCTCGAGACTCCCAAGCCGGCTGGTTCCGGCTGTTGGCACGGTGGGGGCACTGAGTGGACCAATATCGGCCTTATACATGTGTCTAGACATCTCTCAGGAGGGCTTAGATGTGCGTATGCCTTAAACGGACGGTAATGACAGCACCATTGCGCTGAATTTGGCATTGCATCAGCATTTCTTGGGGATGGCTACCTTAACAATCTGGTATTTGCAATTTTGCCTCTGTGACAAGGATGTCATGTCGAAATATCACGTGATCCAGATGAAAAGCTCTGTTAGTGGATCATGAACAGCAAGTGTAGGACAATATCACTTTTGAAAGGTGCGCAGTTCCTGAAAATACGTTGCATCGCGTGCCGTCAACTATATCAGTGCGATGGCGTTTCATGTCGCAACTTTCCAGAAGCCCTCGCAGAGTGTGGTGTCGCTGTTGATCACGCTACGCTGGACACAGGGTTGTAAACTATGTGTCCTTGATTGCCCTGTTTGCGCAACGTCAAGTGGCATTTGCGGCAGCGGCCAAAACTCAGAAAAACTGCGCAGATTGCTGGGTTTCCCCAGATCCTGATCCGCATCGGAAAAGCCAAAAAGGAACAACCACCAACCGTCCGCCGGGACATTTTTGACGTGATCCTGTAACTGCAGTTGATGTATGCGTTTAAGCCAATACTGAGCAGTCTGACAGATCACAAAAGGGGATGGACCGAACCAATGCCTAAGGAAATCTTCGCGTCTTGTCTTTGCGGTCAGGTCCAGCTGTCATGCGGCGAGCCCGTCGGGACGGGAAGCTATTGCCATTGCGAGGACTGCCGAAAATCCACTGGTAGCGCGTTCAGCGTCGCGATCCCCTTCAGGGACGACCAGTTTCGTGTGGTCAAGGGTCGGATCGGTTCGTTCACCAAACATGCCGACAGCGGAAATGAACTGACACGTAATTTTTGCCTCGATTGCGGGTCTCCGCTCTTCGGGACATCCCCACAACATCCGGGCTTGGTCTACGTCAAGGCGGGGGTGCTCGACGATCAATCGCTCGTCCGACCGACGCATCAGAGTTGGTGCCAGTCAAAGGTCGAATGGTCACAGATTGATGCAACGCTTTCATCCTATTCCAGAGGGAAGACGGGTTAGAGGGTCACAAAACCTCTGGGGCGGGCGTTCGCGCTGGGCTGATCAGGATATTGATAGCCGGCCGATGATCGCCGAAATCCTTAACGCCTCATTCACACTTCCACCGCTCGTATCGTTAACCATGTCAAAGTCGGGCAAAAGCCCGACGGATGCCCGACGTGCGGCCGACCGGTTTGTTGCCAGCTTTTACTGACGATTCGCACAAGTGTTAACGCCGCGGGCGGAAAATCGTGCGCGCACCCACCGTACGTTGCTTACCCTCTGGCTCGTGACCGCCATAATGTGAACATCCCGGCCCCCACGACGATAGCCGCACCGAGGGCCACGTTGGGCCGTAGGGTCTCTCCGAAAACCAGCAAACCGATAGTGCTCGCGAAGACTAGTTGCAGATAGGCAAAGGGCTGCACCGCGCTCGCCTCGGCCACCTCATAGGTCTTGATCAACAGCCAGTGCCCCGACGCCCCGGTGACGCACAGGATCGCCATCCAGCGCCAGTCTCCGGGTGTCATCGGTTCCCAATACCAGATGCCGATAATCGTCATCACGACGGCCCCGATTGTGCCTGTCCAGAAAAAGGAAGTCGCAGCACTATCCTGTCTGGCAGCATAGCGCGTGAGCAAGCCATAAAGCGCAAACAGAAGCGCTGAGGTCACAGCGATAAGGGCCGCGGGCGCGAAAACGGTCACACCTGGTTGCAGGATCACCAGCACACCGATGAAGCCGACACCGATAGCGGCCCAGCGTCGCCAGCCGACCTTTTCTCCAAGGATTGGCCCGGAAAGGGCGGCGATCAAAAGCGGGTAGCACGCGAAGATGGCGTGGCTTTCCACCAACCCAAGATAAACAAAAGCGGCCACCATCACACAGATTTCCGTGGCCAGTAGCGCTCCGCGAGTGATCTGCAAAAGCGGCTGTCTGGTGGCGGCAGCGGCGCGGATGGAACCTTCTTTACGCGCGGCAATGGTGATGACGAAAGCCGCGAAGAACCAATAGCGGATCATTACGATCATCAGCACGTTGTACTGGCCTGCCAGATGGGTCGAGATGCCGTCCTGCACCGCAAAGACAAAGGTTGTAGCCGTCATCAACAGGATACCAAGCCGGGGGTTATTCTGCATGCCCCATCCTCGCGCGGGTCATGTGTCGTTTGCGCCCGAAACCGGGGGTGCGGGTGACGTCGAAACCTGCGTCGGTCAGTGCGCTGCGGACATGGCCTGCCGCGCTGTAAGTCGCTGCCGTACCGCCGGGTTTGGTGTGCTGACCTACGGATTTCAGAAGATCGGGCTGCCACAGTTCAGGGTTTTTGGCGGGCGAAAACCCATCGAGGAACCACGCATCGGCTCTGCCGTCCCAAGCGGGGAGTGTCTGGCGGGCGTCTCCGATGATCACGTTGAGTGCGGGGCCGTTTGAGAACTTTGTTGGTCCATCGCCCGCTGCCCATTCGTCAAGGAAAATGTCTTTGTATTCATTGAGTTCAGGGAAGTGGGTCAGCGATTTTGAAATATCGGACAAAGCCATCGGATAGGCCTCGAATGACGTGAACTGCAACGCGCCGGGTTGTCCGGCCTTGTCCCAAGCGGCCCATGTTACCAATAGGTTCAGCCCTGTGCCAAAGCCGAGTTCGGCAATGTGGAAATCACCCCCGAACCGTGCGGGCAGGTCGTTGCCGTCCAGAAAAACATGCCGTGTTTCGGCCAGCCCGTTATCCAGCGAATAATAGGGATCGTCGAACTGTGTCGAGATCGGCACGCGCCCGTCACGCCAGTCAAGTTTTGCTGTCTGGTCTGCCATCCGCCCATGCCCTAGGTATGAACCATCTTTGAGTGGACGGGCGCGGAATGGCAATGGTGGATGTGACGGTAATGGGGGCAGGCATTTTCGGCCTGTCGGTTGCCTACGCTTGCGCGCGCCGAGGCGCAAAGGTTCAGGTGATCGACCCAGGCGGCGTGGCATCAGGGGCGAGCGGTGGCATCGTTGGGGCCCTTGCCCCGCATGTGCCGGAGAACTGGAATGCCAAGAAGGCATTTCAGTTTGAAAGTCTGATCATGGCTGAAGGTTTCTGGGCTGATGTTGAGAAATTGACCGATGCGGATGTTGGCTACGCAAGGTCCGGGCGTTTGCAGCCTTTGCCCGATGATCGGGCGGTTGAACTGGCGCACTCACGGGCTGAAACCGCACGGGAACTATGGCAAGGCAAGGCCGTCTGGCAGGTGGTTCCGGCAGGCGATGCTGCGTGGATGCCGCGGTCGCCCACCGGCCTTGTGGTGTATGATACGTTGTCCGCTCTGATCCATCCTCGCAGGGCGACACAGGCTTTGGCCGCCGCCGTGATCAAGCTGGGCGGGGAGGTCGTGACAGATGACAGACCCGTGGGGCAGGTCGTTTGGGCGACTGGCTGGAATGGTCTGACAGAGGTTGGCGGAACTGGCGTGAAAGGGCAGGCGGCTCTTTTGCACCATGACGCAGCGGGGCAACCCCAACTGTTTGCAGACGCGCTGCACATCATCCCGCATGGGGATGGAACGGTGGCGGTTGGGTCAACATCCGAGCGGGATTTTGATGATCCGGCCAGCACCGATGGCCAGCTTGATGACATATTGGCGCGGGCAGTAGCCGCATTCCCGGTCTTGCGCGATGCGCGGGTCATTGAACGCTGGGCCGGGGTCCGCCCGCGTAGCAGGAGCAGGGCACCGCTATTAGGCCATCACCCGGCGCGCGCAGGGGAATTCATCGCCAATGGCGGCTTTAAGATCGGGTTCGGCATGGCGCCCAAGGTGGGCGAGGTCATGGCAGATCTTGTCTTGGATGGAAGAGATGCCATCCCGGATGATTTCAAGCGGCCCGTTTAGTCACGCCCGGTCCGGCGCAACCGATCCTTGGATTTTTGATAGAACCGCTTGTTGAGGCCGATGAACTGCTGGATCAGCACGGTCAGAAAGCCGGCACTCCGATCCGTTAGATACACATATCCCGAAAAGGCCCCGATGAGCGCCCCGCAGCCGTCAATCATCAAGTCACTCATTGTGTCATCAAGACCGGATTTTTGCATATTCAGCCCAAACCAATGATCCATCAGGAATTCAAAAATCTCCCACATGGTCCCGACGGTAACACCCACGCAAAAGGCGATGAATGCCAATGCCGCCGGCGGTGCGGCATAGCGGTCGCCCTCAAACAGCATGAAAACGAACAGGAATCCAATCAGACCAAAGCCAATCGCCGACGCCCCGTGCAGCGCAATATCCCACCACCAGACGCGCTCATAAAAATTGAAGGCCTCGCCCATGAACACGCTGGCAAAGATGAAAAGCGTGGTTGCGACAAGAAATGGAAGCGGCAAGGTTATATCAAGCCGCTTGGCAAGGATCGCTGGGGTGATGGCCAAGGCAAAAGTCGCCAACGCCACGAAACCCAACGGCCAGAACCCAAGGACGAGCGCCGTCACTGCAGCCAGCAACAGCAACCCCCACAGGACCGCCATAATGAGGTTTTGACGCAAAAAGCGCATGCCTTTTATGGTTCCTCTCTTTGCATTAGCGCATCTCGTCCCCATGTTTAGATGTATGTCTCATCCTGATAAAAGCCTCCGTGTGGCCAGTTACAATATCCGCAAAGCAAAGGGGCTGGATCGTCGCCGTGATCCAAAGCGGATTTTGGATGTGTTGAACGGGCTGGCCGCTGATGTTGTCGCCTTGCAAGAGGCCGATTTGCGGCTCGGCTCGCGCCCCTCGGCGCTTTGCCGCAACATGATCGCGGCAGAGACGGATTTCGATGTCGTTCCTGTCGCGCGCAATCACGTTAGCCTTGGGTGGCATGGTAACGCGGTTCTGGTCCGCAAGGGCACCTCCCATGGCGATGTCACGCATATCAACCTGCCGGGGCTGGAGCCGCGCGGCGCAGTACGGGTGGATTTGCCGAACTTCAGCCTTGTCGCGACCCATCTAGGGCTGATGCGCCGACACCGAAAGGGCCAACTGCGGTCGATTGCCAATGCGGTCGCCGACAGCACCCGTGTTGTCGTGGTGGGTGATTTCAACGAGTGGTCCCCACGAAAGGGGATGGAGGTTTTGGGGGATTTTGAGGTGCACGCCCCCGGCCACAGCTTTCACGCTGCCCGGCCTGTCGCCGCACTCGACCGGATCGCGGTTTCGCGCGACCTGAGCGTTCATGATGCGGGGGTTGTTCAGGATGGTCCCGCGCGCAAAGCCTCGGATCATTTACCGATCTGGGCGGATATCAGCTAGAACAGAAGGGGACGGCAGATGCCGCATGTGGAACGTCTGGATCATCTGGTGTTGACTGTTGCAAACGTAGACAGCACAGCCGCTTTTTATCGCGATGTGCTCGGGATGGTGACAGAACTGTTCCATCCGGCAGATGGAACGGTACGTTGGGCGCTGAAATTCGGAGATCAGAAGATCAACCTGCATCCCGCAGCCAAGCCTTTTGAGCCGAAGGCGCACGTTGCTATGCCGGGATCTGCGGACCTGTGTTTTCTATCCGACACACCTTTGGACGAATGGGCAAGCCATTTTGAACAAAATGGCGTTGAGATCGAAGAAGGGCCCATCGCCCGAACCGGCGCCACTGGGGCGATCAAATCGCTTTATGTGCGTGACCCGGACGGGAACCTGATTGAGGTGTCAAACCGGGTTTAGGTCAAGGCCTTGAGATCGCTCATCAATTCGGTGAGCAGTTTATTGTATAACTCGCCCTTGAGCTTCCCGTTCTCATCGAACGCATTGCCGCTATCGGCGACCAGCACCTCTGGCCCCTGCAGAATGCGCGGCCGAAACGCCATCATCGCCAGACGCAAGGAAAATTGCGTTCTTTCACCCCCGGCACGGCCTGCAGCAGCGGACATGATGGCCAAAGGCTTGTTGTTCCAAGTGCCGCCTTTCGTACGGCTCACCCAATCCAACGCATTTTTCAACGCACCCGAAATCGCCTTGTTGTATTCCGGTGTCGAGATGATCACGGCATCCGCAGAAGCGATCTGATCCGACAAGGTTTGTACCTGTGACGGAATGCCCGATGCTTCCTCTACATCTCCGTTATAAAGCGGGAAGTTGATATCGCCTTCGATGAAAGTGTCTGCGTCAAACACTTCGGCGGCGTATCGAAGCAATTTGGTGTTCGTTGATGCGGCGCGGAGCGAGCCTGAGATGCCAATCAAAGTCGTCATTGAGATATCCTTTCCATGGTTGCCGAGACACCTAAACCGATTGCCTGATTGCGCAACCCGGTGTCGTGGCACATGATATGTGCAAAGCAGCACGGGAGGGGCGGTCATGGTCCGGCATGGTGGCAAGATACTCAGCGATCAACTGCAAAGGCTGGGTGTGCGCCGGGTATTTTCTGTTCCGGGAGAGAGCTTTCTTGCGGCTTTGGACGGTCTTTACGACAGCGGGATCCCAAACATTGTCTGCCGTCACGAAGGCGGGGCTGCCATGATGGCCGACGCTTATGGCAAGATGACCGGCCAGCCCGGCGTTTGCTTTGTCACGCGCGGGCCGGGGGCCACAAATGCAAGTGCCGGCGTCCATATCGCCCTTCAGGACAGCACGCCGATGGTCTTGTTCGTGGGCCAGATCGACAATAGCCTGACGGATCGTGAAGCGTTTCAGGAGGTTGATTATCGCGCTATGTTTGGCGGCCTCGCCAAATGGGTGGCGCAGGTTGACCAGACCGAGCGTTTGCCCGAATACATCGCCCGCGCCTTTGCTGTTGCGACCAGTGGTCGGCCCGGCCCCGTTGTTCTGGCCTTGCCCGAAAACATGCTAAGCGCCTCCGCAGAGGTTGCCGATCTCCGCCTGACAGAGCATGTCAGCGCTCCGCCCGCAGGGGCAACGAGGGCGATCATGCATGCGTTGGGGCAGGCACATAAGCCCTTGGTCATCGTTGGCGGCCCACATTGGAGCCGGCAGGCGCAGGTGGATTTGCAGGCTTTCGCCGAACGCCAGGAAGTGCCCGTAGCAACGGGTTTTCGACGGCAGCATTACATGGATAATCATCACTCACACTATGCGGGCGACTTAAATGTAGGGGTGAACCCCCGACTTGCGGCGCGTTTGCGCGTGGCGGATACACTGATCCTGCTCGGCACTCGTTTGGGGGATATCGAAACCCAAGGTTATACGCTGGTTGATCCGGCTGATCCGCAAAAGGTAATCGTTCACGTTCACCCCGATCCGAACGAGATCGGGCAGGTATATACGCCCGATGTTGCGGTCGTTGCGACGGCGCCTGCCGTCCTGCGCGATCTGGCCGATGCAGAGCCGGTTGGCAACTGGGCCGATTGGACTGCCGAAGCCCGCGCCGATTATGAGGCGTGGCTGGTCCCGGACGAAAGCCCCGGTGATCTCAAACAGGAACAGGTGATCAAGTGGCTGTCTGACAACCTGCCCGACGATGCGATCATCACAAATGGGGCAGGCAATTACGCCGCGTGGTTACATCGCTATTTCGTTTACAAGCAGCACGGCACCCAACTGGCCCCGACCTCTGGTTCGATGGGCTATGGCTTTCCCGCAGCGATTTCGGCCTCTCTCGAATACCCCGAAAGAACCGTTGTTTGCTTGGCCGGGGATGGTTGTTTTCAGATGACGCTAAATGAAATGTCCACCGCAATCCAACATGGCGCAAAACCGATTGTCATCGTGATGAACAACGGGCGTTATGGCACAATCCGGATGCATCAGGAGAAGATTTATCCGGGCCGCGTATCGGGGACGGAACTGAGTAACCCAGATTACGCTTCCCTTGCCCGCGCCTATGGCGGGCACGGGGAACAGGTAACGCGCAGCGAAGACTTCCCCGATGCATTTGCCCGCGCACAAGCGGCGGGAACTTTGGCCGTAATCGAGTGCCGGGTGGATGAGGAAGCGGTTTCGACTACTGCGACGCTCAGTGATTTGCGCAGATGACAATCTGGCGACCACGACAAGCGATCCGCGTTATCGCTATCGGCTTGCATTGGCGCGACCGGCGTCTTCTTGCGGCGGAAGTGACCGACGATACCGGTCGGGTCAAAGGAGTCCGCCCCTTGGGCGGCGGCGTGGAGTTCGGCGAGAGTTGGCGGGATACGTTGATGCGCGAGTTTGCCGAAGAGTTGGAAATCACAGTAAAGATCACAGGTGATCCGCTGGTGATGGAGAACATCTACTCGCACGAGGGACAACAAGGGCACGAGGTTGTCTTTGCCGCGCCCGTGGTCTTTCCGGACCGGGCCTTTGAAGCGCAAGACGTGATCCATTTTCAGGAAGATGGTGGCACGGACTGCACCGCTCGCTGGTGGGATCCGGAGCAGCTGGAACGTGACGGTATCGCGCTTTATCCGGTGGGCTTAGCTGCCCGGCTCAGATCTTTTCCCAAACCGTAGCAGTGTTTTCTTGCCAGTCTTTGCGATGCAAAAGCGGTGTGTCATCGTCAAAGGCCGCTTTACCAAGGCAGAGATAGCCGGTCAGTGACCAGCCCGGTGGCGCGTCCAATGTTCGCGCCACGGCGTCCGGATCAAGGATCGACACCCAGCCCAGGCCAAAGTTTTCCGCACGCGCCGCCAGCCATAGCGTGTGGATTGCGGCGACAGTGGAATAGGCCAGCATTTCTGGCATGGTTTGCCGCCCCAGCCCTTGCCCTTCTTGCGGGTCGTGTACAGTAAACACCGCCAGATGCACCGGCGCATCGCGTAACCCGGCGAGCTTCAGGGCCATATAGTCATCGCGTTTTTCATCATCGTAGATCATGGTAGCCTTGTCATTCGCCGCCTCGAAATTGGCGATGATCGCAGCCCGCAGATCGGGGTTATCGACCTGCAATACGCGCCATGGCCGTGCGTTGCCAACTGACGGTGCCATGTCCATGGCGGACCTCAGACGTTCCAATACCTCAGTTGGGATCGGGTCAGTCTGGAAATGCCGCACATCCCGACGCCATTGCAACACCTCGTGCAAGGCGTCCCGATGTGCTTGGGTCAGTTCCATTTATTCAAGCGCCCAGCGGTCGGCTTGCGAGGGCAGAAACGCCTCGACCGCCGCCGTAGCGATGACGACAGTGTCGCCCGTCTCCGGATTGGCGACATTCAAACCACCCTCCACGGCATGAACGCTCGCACGGCCACGGGGAAGTCCCGCCGTAAGGGCATCGGTATCAATCTGGTCCGGTTCCTGTACAGCAACGGTCACTTTTACGCGCATCTGGTCGCTGGGCAGATCGATGCTTTGGAAAATGGGCAGGGTTGAATGCCGGATTGCGTCTTCGATCGCGCGGGCCGCTGCCTTTTGGTAATCCATCCCATGCAGATCGTTGCCCATGCCCATTTCGATGATGATGCGCTGATCGGTCATGCCATCACCATCTGGAACGATACATTGATGGCCACATTAGCAATGACAGTTGGCGGGCCATCGAGGCGCGGCACATCAAGTCCGCCCTGCGTGACGATGATAGACGGCTGACCATAAGGGAAGATGTCCAAAAGCGCCTTTACATCGACCTTTTCCGGTTCCTGTACGCCAATTTCTACGTCAATCAGCATCGCCTCTTTGGGAAAACCGAAAAGCTCTGCCATGTTGATCGAGTTGTGCCAAAGTGCATCCTGCAGACCCCTGCGTGCCGCCTGGGTATAATCCTGACGTCGCAGGCTGGTGCCCATGCCGAATTCGGTCAAGACGCGGTGTTTGGGCATGTCTTATTCCCCCGTTTGTTGGTTCAGTAGTGCCTGAAGAAGCAACTCACAATATCTGGGAACATTGGTCTTTCATACTGACCCGGTGTGATAACGAATTTCGCCATCCGCTGTTTGATTTCGACGGGCTGGATCAGCTTTTCAATCCCGGCGTGACGGGGGCGGACGGTTTCGTGATTTTGGCGCGGGTTCATGTAATCATCAAAAAGAAGGGTCACTGGCTTTTGGGTCATCATCATTGCCGTCAGCACACAGGCCGAGCGAAAGATACCATCCGCCAGAATGACGTCGGGTTGGACGAAATCCTCTCGGGACCAGACCGAGATTGGGTAGTGCCAGTAGTTTTTCCAGAACCGGGTTGTTTGCGGAATGCCCCAACGCTTGGTTGGGCCAACATCGACCCAGTGCATTTGGACTGGGGAGCGTGTTTGATCAGATGTGGAAATATAACTTTCAAGATTGGCGGCCCAGTCTTTGTCACTTTCTACAGCAAAGATCGACTTGCCCGGCATTTCCGATGCCATCACGGTTGAGCCACCCGTCCCGTATTCGAGTATCGTTTCGCTTTCTGCGTAGTGCTGGCGTACCCATGTCGCCACCTCATCGGGGAACGTCAGAACGGGGCGTGTGGGGAGTGTTTCGACGGAATTGACCATTTAGGTTTGTTTATCTCAGTAGATGACCATTACGTCGCAGACCGTACAGCCACATCGCGATACTTCAAGCAGATGTCGAAACCTCAGCCGCAACGGCCGGTGCGCTCGGGAACGAAAACTGGCGTTGGCCCTTGTCCCATATCAGCCCGGTGCGGAGTGCCACTTGTTTGAATGAATCGTTCAACCCCAGTGCATTGGCCCACCGGCCCAAAGATCGCACCGGTACGGCATGGATATCGCCGAAACCGTCGACCAGCACACATTCGTACCCCGCGTCGCGGTGCCCAAATACCAGATTATGCGGTTTGATGTCCCCTGCGCGGATGCCAAAACGATAAAATCGCGTAACGAGGTCGTTGAGCGCATTCAGGTGCTTTTCAGTAAAGGTCTTGTTCCTGATCTTGTCACGCAACGTTTCGCCAACAGGGTTATTTGTTCCCGCCACCCGTTCAGCCACGCAAGCGAGGCCAAGATTTGTTTGTTCAAGGCCATACATATGCGTAATGGGAAGACGCAGATCAGAAGCAGAATGGTTTAGCTGAACCCGAAGATATTCGTCGTATTCTTTTCGGATCAGACGCAAACGCACCGACGGCAACCAATTTGTGGTTATGTCGCGAAAGGTAAACCGGCGCCCTTGATCTTCCTGCGGGCGCATCACCTTCAACAGCTTCCTGTCATCAGACGGGTGCAGGTACACATGCCGCTCAGCACCGCTGGCGATGTAAAACGAAGGATCAAGCTGCACCACATTTGTCATAAGAGTGTTACATATGAAATGAACCGTTTGGTTCAAGCAAAATGTGATGTTTATCTAGTATATGTGATGACACAGCCGCAGGTGGAAAACCTTAGTATTCTACCCCGATCTGTGCCTTTATCCCGGATCGGAACGGGTGCTTGACCAGTTCCATTTCGGTCACCAGATCCGCCAGCTCGATCAGGTCTTCATGCGCATTTCGACCGGTCAGAACCACATGCGTCATTTCGGGTTTATGATTTTTGAGGAAATCGACCACCTCGGCAATCGCGACATAGTCGTAGCGGATCGCGATATTGATCTCGTCCAAAAGAACCATGTGGTTGCTTTCGTCAAGGATCAGCTCTTTCGCTTTGGCCCAGGCGGCCTGAGCCATTTCGGTATCCCGCGATTTGTCCTGAGTTTCCCAGGTGAAGCCTTCGCCCATGGTGTGAAAGGCGCAGGTGTCGGTGAATCTCGACAGGATCAGATCGCGTTCGCCAGTGGACATACCGCCTTTGATGAACTGCACAACGGCGCATTTCATATCATGGGCAATGCAGCGGAAGATCATGCCAAAGGCGGCAGAGGACTTGCCTTTGCCTTTGCCTGTATGGACGATCACCAACCCCTTTTTGTCAGTCTTGGTCGCCATGATTTTGTCGCGAGCAGCCTTTTTCTTGGCCATCTTCATCGCGTGGCGGTCGGTGTCTTCTGTCATGTATCGGCTCCCTTTGGGGCAGAGCGTATCTGGTGCGGCGAGCGGGTTCAATCAGGCCAAGGCACGAAGTTCAGTTCCGGCCAAAGCGCCATCTGTCGCTTTGCCTTTGCCTCATGCGTAGCACGGTTGTTTCGCTGGGTATGCGGTACCAGGCGAAAGCTGAAAATGTCGTTCAGACCGAATGGTGCATAGATGTCAAAGCTGTCATCCGCCTTTAGCCGCATGCCAACCGCGTGAGTTTTGCACGCGAAGTTATCGATCCCATCGGTGGTTTTACGAAGTGGGTCGTAGTCTTGGCCGAAGTGGTCTTTGTACCAAAGATGAACCCGGGCTTGATTTCGGACTTCGACAGGTATTGGCCCTGTGAAGTGGTCCGCCGCCCGGCGGATCGCATGATCTTCGGCGGCATAGCTGGTGTCAGCGTCGAAATAGAACAGGTCGATATCCTTGACGCCGTAAAGGTCCGGTTTGTCGGTCAGATGATTCCAGACCTGATTGTAGATCGCGCCAGAGACAATCCACCAGTCGGGCAGGTGCAGCGCTCGGGCCTGTTGGAAAGCGTGCATCAGCGGGGTGCATGTCCTCACGATATCGGTCAAGGCCGTTTTCTGATTCTGCTTTTGCAGTTCAGCGTAGCGGAGGTGTTTCATATAGGTGCGCCACATCTGGTGAGAGCAATAGAAAGGGGATGGAAAAGGCGTGGGCGTGCCACTCACTCGTAGTCATTTGCCCGAAAGACCGCAAGTTTGCAGGAAGCCTTGCAACAGTCGCGGGCAACGCGACATGAACATGGTATCCTTCAGACGGAATGTCAGATGCTGGCAAGAACGGTTGTTTGGCTGAAGCCGTTTCGACAGTCTGGACGTCTTGACCTGGCGGAAATGAGACAAATTTGACTCACTATGTGTCTGAGAGGGAAATCTAGGCAGATTTACCCATAGCTTTTCCTGTAGGTTTCTCTAGAAGCCGCGTTGCTTTGTCAGGAGTGGTGGAACATGAAGTATTTTTGTCTGGTCTTGTTTTTCGGTTATTTTGGCGTGGCCGCACTTGCGGCCGGTATCTGAACAGCCGGGTTGACCTGAAACTCAGAGCAGCCCAGCAATCCTTGCGCGGGCGGAGTTTGAACGCGGCTGCCAAAGGTTGCGGTCGATCGCTTCCTGCAATCGCTCAGCAATTTCTTTGAGGGCCGGGGCGTTGGCGTCAGCGATGAAATCGCGGGTCGCGTCATCCTTGATGAAGGCCTCTTCCACCAGATCGAAATGATGGTTTTGCACGGCGCCGGTCGTGGCTGCGAAGGCGAATAGGTAATCGACGGTCGCCGCGATTTCGAACGCACCTTTGTATCCGTGCCGTTTGATGCCATCGATCCATTTGGGGTTCACCACACGAGACCGCACGACCCGCCCAATTTCGTCGTCCAGCGTGCGGATTACGGGCCGTTCGGGGCGGGAGTGGTCGTTGTGGTAGATGGGACGATCTTGCCCCTGTAACGTGCTGATCGCCGCAGCGGCGCCGCCTTCGAACTGATAGTAATCATCGCTGTCGAGGACATCGTGTTCGCGGTTATCCTGATTCTGAACGATGGCTTCGGTCTGGGACAGGCGCTGTTCCATGGCTTTGCGGGCCTTGCGGCCCTCTGCGCCTGCGCCATAGGCGTAGCTTCCCCATTCCAGATAGGCCTCAGCGAAGTCTGACTTATCGGACCAGATGCGTTCGTCGATGAGTGCTTGTAGACCGGCCCCATAAGCGCCGGGTTTGGAGCCGAAGACGCGGGTTTGGTCTTCACCTTGTTTTGTGCGGGCAGCGGCGGGGTTGATGTCTGCGGGTTCATCAAGGTCTTGAACGGCGCGGGCGGCACTATCGACCAATGCGATGAGTTGCGGGAACGCGTCGCGGAAGAAGCCGGAGATGCGCAAGGTGACATCAACGCGGGGACGTCCGAGGACTGTTTGGGGCAGGACTTCGAAGCCTGTCACGCGTCTGTTGGCGCTATCCCATGTGGGTTTGACGCCCATGAGTGCTAGCGCTTGCGCGATGTCATCGCCACCGGTGCGCATATTGGCTGTGCCCCATGCATTGATCAGCATGGTGCGGGGCCAGTCGCCGTGGTCCTGCAGGTGTTTTTCGATCAGCAAGTTGGCGGATTTCCACCCCAGTGCCCATGCCGTTGGCGTAGGAACCGCGCGGCTGTCGACGCTAAAGAAGTTGCGGCCCGTGGGCAGGGTGTCGAGCCGTCCACGAGTGGGCGCGCCGGATGGTCCGGGCGGGACGAACTGCCCAGAAAGCGCGGTAAGGAGGCCTGCGCCCTCGTCAGGTCCGCAAGCGGTTATGGCTGGACGGATGCGGGTTTTAATTTCTTGCAGAACGGCGGCGCTCATCGGCCCTGGCGGGCTCTCTTCGTTATCCAGGAGACGCTGGGAGAGGTTTTCGAGCCGTTCGACGGTGTCGCCATTGGTGCGCCATTTAGCTGTTCCGGTAAGGTTGGCTGGCTTTCTTGCGGCGGGGGCTGCAAGATCGCAATCCAGAGGGTCGATATCCAGATCGAGGTCTTCCGCAAGGCCGCGCAGCAAGGATGCGTTTGCCCCCTTTCCATCGCCACGCGGAACACGGGCGAGCGCGATGGCAAGATCGCGTTCCTTGTCGCCCGTCGGTGATTGCCCAAAAATATGCAGCCCATCTCGGATCTGTGCCTCTTTCAGCTCGCAGAGATAGGCGTCGAGCTTTCCGAGGTCACTGTCATTGTCGCCGGTAAAGCCTGCATCCTTGGCCAGCCCTGTTACCTCTGACAGTGACAGAATTTCGCGGCGAAGGTGGTCGATGCGGCGGGGGTCGACGCCTGCGGCTTCATAATATTCATCCACCAGTGCTTCCAGATCGCGCAGTGGCCCGTAGCTTTCAGCGCGCGTCAGCGGTGGCGTCAAATGGTCGATGATAACAGCTGATGTGCGCCGTTTGGCTTGTGTGCCTTCACCAGGGTCGTTGACGATGAATGGGTAGATATGAGGTGTGGGGCCAAAGACGGCCTCGGGCCAGCAGGTCTCGGAGAGAGCGACCGCCTTGCCGGGCAACCATTCGAGATTTCCGTGTTTGCCCATATGCACGATTGCATCCGCGCCCCAATGGTGCCGCAGCCAGAAATAGAAGGCGAGGTAGTTGTGGGGCGGAACGAGGTCGGGGGAATGGTATGTGTCGGTCGGGTCGATATTATAGCCGCGGGCGGGTTGCAGGCCGACGATGGCGTTGCCGAAGCGATGAATACTAAGGGCGAAACCTGAGATCGTTGCGCAGTCTGAGGCCTCCGGCGGGAGTTTTTTTCCCAAGATGAAGGGGTCCTGGTCGGGTTGGCCCCAGCGGGTGGTGATTTGGTCTTTGATATCCCATGGCAGGGCATCGAAATGTCTTTTGTAGATATCGAGGGGGAGGAACTCGCCGCCTTCTTTGTCTGCTCTGTCGGTCAGCCAGTTGGTTGGGCCGTCCATGATTTGCTGCATCAAAGTGGCGCTGTCTTTGGGTGGGGTGGCGGTGTACCCATTAGATTTGAGCAGTTTTAGGACGTGGATCGTGGCCGCGGGCGTGTCGAGGCCCACGCCATTGGCCAGCCGACCGTCCTTGTTGGGATAATTGGCAAGAATAAGGGCGGTTTTCTTGTCTTTCGTGGGGGTACGGCGGAGGTTGGCCCAGCTTTTTGTCAGTTGGCTGACGAAATCAATCCTGTCGCCGCGTGCCTGATATGTCGCGATGGGGCATTCTGTAGCGTCGTCAAAGAACGCCTCGCCCTTGAAACTGACCGCGCGAGACAGGATACGGCCGTCCACCTCGGGTAGGGCAACGTTCATGGCGATGTCGCGGGCGGTGAGACCGTGTAGCCCCTCGGCCCATGTTGCTTCTGCAGCGCCTGACAGTATGACCTGGAAAATCGGCGCATTGTTGGCGAGCAGTGGGTTTCTGGGGCTGTTATCGCCATCATGCGGGGAGCCTACTGCGAAAGCGGTGCAGTTAAGGATGACGTCAGGTGCCGCCGCATTGAAAAGCGTGTTCAGTGTGGCTGTGCTGACCGGGTCCTTGAGGCTGGCAACAAAGATCGGGAGGGGGTTCAGCCCAGCGCGCGCTAAACTGCGGGTGAGCCGGTTTATGGGGTTGAGCCCGCCGCCTTGTACCAGGGCGCGGTAAAAGATGATCGGGATGATCGGAGCGCCATCGGTCCAGCACACTTGTGCGGCGGCAAGGTCTGTGATGCCCGCACCGGGCCAGTAGACGCCTGCCCGCAAAAGCGGTGCTGGTCGGCTGGGCTTTTCGCCACCGTCGAGCATCGCTTTGGCATAATTCAGCAGGTTGGTGCTGTTTTGCGGTCCACCTTCGACCAGATAGGACCAGAGCGTGTCGTAGTCCTCTGCGGTGACGGTGGAGAGGTCACGCAGTTCGGGGTCGGGTTTGTCGTCGCCGGGAAGAGCCGCAAAAGGGATGCCTGCCTCGTGCAGACGTGCTGCATATTGGGTCAGGCCATATTTCCAGTAGCCCGCGCCGCCAAGAATACGGGCGATGACAAGGCGGGATTTGGTGGCGCAATTGTCCAGATGCAGATCGACCGACATTGGATGCGTCAGGTGCATCATGTTCGCCAGACGCAAGGTAGGCGGGTTTTCCATCTCCGCCCGGGCATCCGACAGGGCTGCCAGTTCGGTGTCCGCAGCTGAGATGATCACCACGTCGGCGGGTGTCTGGCCAAGGTCGACCGGTTCGGTGCCATCGCTGATTGCGCCGGGCGTGGCGGCGAGCAGGTGCATTAGGTATGGCCTCGTGCTAGATGCCGCATGAAAAAGAGGGTCAAGTTATGGATTACAAAGCTGCAGGAGCGCCAAAAATGGGTAAAAAGGGACCGAAACATGAGGAGCATAACGCCCATGGATCGCAAAAGAAGCCGTTCGGCCAGCGCGAAGACAAGGCCGCATTGTTGGCCCGGATGAAAAAAGCGGCTGAGGCAAAGAAGGCCTGAGGTCACAGTTTCTTTTCCATAAAGATAGAGCTTTTGGCGTCAGAGTAGCCGCCGAACGGGCCGCATTCTGTGAAGCCGTGACGTGCGTAAAGTCTATGGGCGGCGTGCAGGACATTGCCCGTTTCGAGCTTGATCAGTGGTAGTTTGAGCTCTCGCGCCTGATCTTCGAGTTGCCGCATGAGTGCATCAGCGATGCCTTTGCCCCGCGCAGCCTCGGACACGAACATCGATTTGATTTCGCCATAGCTGTCGTACGCCTTCAATGCGCCGGTGCCGAGGATCTGATCGCCTTCCCTTGCTGTGAAGAAGTGGATGTGATCGGCAACAAGGTCGTCGACTTCGAGGTAGAAATTGTCCTCGGGCGGGAAAAGTTCCTGCATCAACGCGTGACTTTGTTTGAGCAAAGCCACGGCACCGGGATGATGCGGGTCTGTTTTTTCGACAATGATCATTGCATCAAAGCGGCCGTGATGGCGGCCTGATCGAGACCTGCTTCGCCGATCACGACAAGGCGCGTTTCACGGTTTGTGTCGCCGAAGGGCTGATCGAAATAGGTGTCCACCCGTGGGCCCACAGCTTGCAGCGTCAGGCGCATGGGCTTGCCTTCGATCGCAACGAAACCCTTGAGACGCAGGATATTGTTGGACCGGATCGTCTCGGCGACCTGTTCAGCAAAGGCGTTGGCATCACCGATTTCACCCCGGGTGACGATGAAACTTTCGAATTCGTCATGGCCGTGTGCATGTTCATGATCGTGGTGATCGTCCTCGTCATCATCATGGTGATGATGGTGGTGCACTTCGTGACGGGCGGCGAGGTCGGATTCCGCACCAATGCCCTGACCGAGCAGCACATCGACAGGGAGTGCGCCCATAGACGCCTTAACCACCTGCACCCCATCGCGGGATTCTGTCTTGAGGCGGGATGTCAGCGTTTCCGCCTCGCTCGTTTCCAACAGATCGGTCTTGTTGACAACGATCATGTCGGCGCAGGCCACCTGATCTTCGAAAAGCTCGGAAAGCGGCGTTTCGTGATCAAGGTTTTCGTCTTGGGCGCGCTGGGCATCGACGGCGGCGACGTTGTGGGCAAATTGGCCGTCATGGACGGCGCGTCCATCAACAACGGTGACAACCCCGTCGACGGTAACTTTCGTGGAAATACCCGGCCAGTTGAAGGCGCGCAACAAGGGCTGCGGTAGGGCGAGGCCGGAGGTTTCGATGACGATATGGTCGGGTTTGTCTTCGCGCGCCAAAAGCTGCTCCATCGTGGGGATGAAGTCATCAGCCACGGTGCAGCAGATGCAGCCATTGGACAGCTCGACGATGTCGTCTTCGGTGCAAACCTCGTCTCCGCAACCTTTGAGGATGTCACCATCGACACCAAGATCACCAAATTCGTTGATGATCAGGGCGATTTTTTTGCCATTGGCGTTTTGCAGCATATGGCGAATGAGGGTTGTTTTTCCGGCCCCGAGAAAGCCGGTGACAACGGTAGCGGGGATTTTGGCGGGCATGGCAAGAGCCTTTGATCAGGGGCAACGCAAAAGGGGACCACAGATGCGGCCCCCTTGGTTCATATGGTGGGGGCCGATCAGGCGGCGAGCATTGCGACCAATGGACCTTCGACGATTTCGAGGGCGAGGAACACGCCAACACCGGCGACCATCGCTCCGCCAAGACGTGCGTTAATGGCTGTCGCGTCAGTTGCGCCCAGCTTCTGAACGGTCCAGCCCGCGGCAACTGCGATAGCGTATTGGATAACGCCAAGGCCAATCAGATAGCCCAGCAGAACTGCGCCGCCGACACCGCCTTCTTGACCGGCGATTGAACCGCCGAAGGCAGAGCCGTGGAAAAGGCCGAAGGTGGCGAACACCAGCAACGCAGTCGTCGTGTTCAGCGCTTTGCCTGACAGGACGATGCCGCCCAGAACAATCAGTGACAGGACGATAACGGTTTCCGCAATCGGCATGGCGACACCTGCATACATCAACGCGCAACCTGCCAGCATGGCACCGATATAGGCGGCAGGCGTCAGAAGCTTGCGCCCGGTGAAGAGTGCAGCAATCCCCATGGCGACCACGAAAAACAGGTGGTCAAAGCCCAGAACCGGGTGGCCCACGCCGGATGCGAGCCCATGCGTGAATGTCTCCATCGGCAGGCCGCCCAGCGGGTGGTGTGCGAATGCGGGTGATGCGGCTGTAATAAGGCCAGCGGCGGTAAGAATACGTTTCATGTTGTCCCCTTCGGATCGTCATAAAGGGGGGATTTCATGGAGTGACCGCGGCAGAGCCTAGGCCAAAACCCCCACGGAACACCCCGTCCGTTGATGTTGTCCGGCGCGTGAAGCCCCGGTGCATGGCTGGTCTCCTGGCTCACGGGTCGATGCACCTTGTTGCCTTCCCAGGTTGCCCCAGTGGCGTTGTCACAAAGCGCTCTCCGCATACAGTCGCGGGGGCGGCTGCGGCTTGGGCCTCTGATTTGGATCAGCCCGTCCACATTCCCATTTCATCCCCTGATGCTTGGCATCGTTGGGGAACCATACAAGACTTGTTGTGCGCCTTTGTCGCGGGGTGCGTCAAGATGGAATGCGACGTTTGCGGACCGCAGCGCGGCGTCATTTGCCCGGTAAGGAGCCTCCAGCAGGAGCATTTATGGATAAAACACGCTTAGCTGACGCAATATCTTGTGGATAACGTGGCGGATCATGGCAGATGCGGGGTTTGGGGCGTTGACTCAATTGGTGCCGTGGGGTGATGCTTTATGTAATTGAGGAATCAGACAGGCAAGAATCATTGCGCTTTAGCAAACTGCGACTGAACGGCTTCAAAAGCTTTGTCGACCCCACCGATCTGATCATCGCCGATGGTTTGACGGGTGTTGTGGGGCCAAATGGCTGTGGCAAGTCCAATCTGCTGGAAGCTTTGCGCTGGGTGATGGGTGAAAACCGCCACAAGGCGATGCGCGGCGGCAGCATGGAAGATGTGATCTTTGCTGGTGCGTCAACCCGCCCCGCCCGCAATTTTGCCGAAGTGTCGCTGGTTATTGATAATGGCGAACGACTGGCGCCCGCCGCCTTTAACGACAATGATAATCTGGAAATCATCCGGCGTATCACGCGGGATGCTGGGTCTGCGTACAAGGTTGGGAGCAAGGATGTCCGCGCCCGCGACGTGCAGATGCTGTTTGCCGATGCCTCGACCGGTGCGCATTCACCTGCTCTTGTCAGGCAGGGGCAGATTTCAGAACTGATCAACGCCAAACCCAAAGCCCGCCGTCGTATTCTGGAAGAGGCTGCGGGTATTTCCGGCCTCTACCAGCGCCGTCACGAAGCAGAGCTGAAGCTGAAAGGTGCCGAAACCAATCTGACGCGTGTCGATGATGTGGTTGAACAGTTGGCCGCGCAGTTGGGCCAACTGGCCCGGCAGGCCAAGCAAGCGGCGCGGTATCGTGAAATTGGTGAGAAGCTGCGTAAAGCCGAAGGCATGCTGCTCTTCCGTCGCTGGAAAGAGGCGGATGAGGCGCTTTTGGCGGCGGCTGAACAGTTACGCGAACGGACAACGGCGGCTGCGCAGGCAGAGAAGGCCGCGCGTGAGGCATCGAAAGGGCGTCAGGGTGCCGAAGAAGCTTTGCCATCATTGCGCGAGGAAGAGGCGATTGCCGCCGCTGTTTTGCAGCGGTTGCAGGTGCAACGCGACACATTGAAGGATCAGGAAGAACGTGCGCTTGAGATGATTGAGACGCTCCGCGCCCGGATTGATCAGTTAAGTCGCGATATGGAACGCGAAAGCGGGCTGAACAAGGACGCTGGCGAGACGATTGAGCGTCTCGAATGGGAAGCCCGCGAAATCGGCAAGGCTGGCGAAGGCCATGAAAAGCGGTTGGAAGAGGCGCAGATCGCAGCGCGTGAGGCTGCGGGCGTCTTGCAGGAACGCGAGGCCGATCTGGCGCAGTTGACCGAAGACGTGGCGCGGTTGGCCGCGCGGCATCAATCGGCGCAGCGGCTGTTGGATGATAACCGTACGACCTTGGAAAAAAGTGAGGGCGAAGCGACACGCGCGAAGGCGGCAGTCGCCGAGGCTGGGGCCGCTTTGGCGAAAGCCGAGGCTGATTTTGCTGCGGCTGGTGATGCCGAAAAGGCTGCGGTTGCAGCCGCTGAAGCGGCGGATGCAGCGCTTGTGGCGGCCGAGGCAGCGCGTGCTGAAACGCAGGCGCGGGAAAGCGACGCACGTGGCCGGCGGTCCGAGGCCGAAGGCGAGGCAAACGCGCTACGGGCTGAGGTGGCCGCTCTCGCGAAACTGGTCGAACGAGACACAGCCGAAGGCGGTCAAGTCCTTGATTTATTGCGCGTCCAGGGCGGTTATGAAAAGGCGCTGGGTGCGGCTCTGGCGGATGATTTGCGTGCGCCAGAGGTGGCTGCCGACGCAAAGTCCGGTTGGGCGTTGCTGCCCGGATATGCGGCACCACAGACCTTGCCCGATGGGGTCATGGCGCTGACGAATTACGTGACCGTGCCGGAGGTTCTGGCGCGGCGGATGTCCCAAGTTGGTCTTGTGGATGCTGCCGATGGGCCGCGCTTGCAGGCGGATCTGAAGCCGGGGCAACGGCTGGTTTCGGTTGAAGGCGATCTGTGGCGCTGGGACGGGTTCCGCGCAGGGGCTGAGGACGCGCCATCGGCTGCCGCTTTGCGTTTGCAGCAGTTGAACAGGCTGACAGAGCTTAAGCGGGATCTGGAAGAGGCGTCAGCAACCGCAGTTGGTGCGGCGCAGGCGCATGAGACGCTGACCGCGCTTTTGAAAGAGCAGACCGAAGCCGATCACGCAGCCCGTAACGCCCGCCGTGAAGCGGATCGTGCGGTGGCCGATGCCAACCGTGCGGCGAGCCGGGCAGAAGCAGACCGCAATTTGTCGAACGGCAAGCTCGAAAGCCTTGGGCTGGCGGTGAAGCGCCACGAAGAGGAGGCCATGAATGCCAGAAAGGCGTTAACAGAGGCTGAAAAGGCCGCGCGCGACCTGGGCGATCTGGATACGGCGCGTGCTTCGGTCGAGGACGTCAAGATGACGGTTGAGGCTGCGCGGATTACCATGATGTCGCGCCGGTCCGCCCATGACGAGGTGCGGCGCGAAGGTGAGCAGCGGCTGAAACGCAGTCAGGAAATCACCAAGGAAATCTCGGGCTGGAAGCACCGCTTGGAAACTGCCAACAAACGCACGGCGGAATTGGCCGAACGCAAGGAACAGTCTGAGGTTGAGCTTGCCGAGGCGACTGCGGCGCCAGAGGAAATCGCGGCCAAGCGGGCCGAACTTGCCGAAGCCATTGATGAAGCTGAAACGCGGCGCAAAGCCTCTGCCGATAAACTGGCCGAGGCCGAAAATGTCCTGCGCGACGCAGGCCATGTAGAGCGGGACGCCGAGCGTCTGGCGTCGGAGGCTCGCGAGGCGCGTGCACGGTCAGAGGCGCGATCAGATGCAGCGCGTGAGACCGTGGCCTATGCGGCCGAGCGGATCATGGAAGCGCAAGAGGTGACGCCGGATAAGCTCTTGGAAACGCTGGATGTTGAGGTGGACAAGATGCCCGCATCCGATGTGATCGAGGGGCAGGTGAATGCCTTGAAACGCCAACGGGATTCGCTTGGCGCGGTCAATTTGCGGGCCGAGGAAGATGCCAAGGAGGTTCAGGTCGAGCACGACAGTCTGGTCTCTGAAAAGGCAGATCTTGAAGCCGCGATTGCGGCTTTGCGGTCGGGCATTGCCAGCCTGAATAAAGAAGGGCGCGAGCGGCTTTTGACCGCTTTTGAGCAGGTAAATGAAAACTTCGGGCTGCTCTTTACGCATCTGTTCGGCGGGGGTGAGGCAAAGCTGGTTCTGGTGGAGTCGGACGATCCGCTGGAGGCTGGTTTGGAGATCATGTGCCAGCCACCGGGCAAGAAGCTGAGCACGCTATCGCTGTTGTCCGGGGGTGAGCAGACGCTGACTGCCTTGGCCCTGATTTTCGCTGTTTTCTTGGCGAATCCGGCGCCGATCTGTGTGCTGGATGAGGTCGATGCGCCGCTGGATGATGCCAACGTGACCCGCTTTTGCGACCTGCTGGATGAGATGACGCGGCGGACGGAAACGCGGTTCCTAATCATCACGCACCATGCCGTCACGATGAGCCGAATGGACAGGCTTTTTGGTGTCACGATGGGTGAACAGGGTGTGTCGCAATTGGTGTCTGTGGACCTCAAAAGGGCCGAGTCGCTGGTGGCCTGAAACGGTCGGACAAGCGTCGGCAAAACGTCGGGCACGGTCGCGCGAAAGATTTACCATTGCTTTATCTGTTGCAACGAAATTTGGCCGGCCTTTGTTCGAAGACCGGCCAAATCTGCGGGGGAGTGGATTAGAAGCGGTCGACTTCGTACTGTCGCTCTGCGACGACTTGACCGTCAACTTTCAGAATCGCGATCACGTCCTGCGATGGTGGCTTGCCAAGGTTGATGCGGACATTTGAGTTCGCACCGGCATTTACGGATTTGGCACCCAGAAGTGCGCCAGCTTCGCCGCGGGTGTAATCGTAAATTTCAACAACGCCGGCACCTTCTGCGCGGACTGTGCCGAGTTCAGCGATTGAGCTATCATCCAGACGGTCGCTGAACATGAAGTAGCTGTCGGCGGAAGCTGCTGATGCGGTGACTGCGACAGTGGCGGCGGCGAGTACGATTGCTTTGATAGACATGATATTTACCTTTCAGGTTTGTGTTGTAGTTCGGCGGGTTTGCCGTGTTTCGATGAGATGAAGATCGGCCTAAAAACCGTCTGGCGGTAGGCCCGGCCCGATCACGAAAAACGTGAAATGCGTGATGTCGATTGTGTATTGACCCGCGGTAAATCAGGGCATTTCCGCAGTTCTGTGCACTAGCGCGCAATGAATTTTGCATCACTGCGCGAGTGGTTGCTGATTTGGCCCGATTTTCTTTTCAACCGTTCACAGGTTTCAAGCATACCCAAAACCGTGATCAACGAATGTTTTCAAACCTTCGCGGGTCTGTGAGTGAAATGAAACGAAAACAGGTGCTTAGTCGGCTGATATCGCGCCCTTGGAGAAAGAATCAGCCGCCCATCTGCCCTTTCCACATCGATCCATCGAGGGGGAGCGCGTGGATGTAGAGCAGGCCCAGATCCATCTTTGTCGCTTACGCCCCGAAGATCGCAAAAATCAATGCGAATGCAAAGACGGTCCCCCAGACTTTCCACAGCACTTGAACGGTGTTGTCGATATCCTCTGCGCTGACATTCCGTTTCCCGCCCGTATTCACGAACGGAAATTCCTGCATCTGCCCGTCATAGCTGCGCGGACCGCTAAGTGCGATGTTAAGGCCGTGCGCCATAGCCGCCTCTGGCCAGCCTGCATTTGGGGATCGGTGTCGCACCGCGTCTTGCTTGATGGTGCGGAAACTGGCCCGGTGTGGCGTCACTGCCCAGATCAGCGCGGCAGTGATCCGCGCGGGCAGCAGGTTGAGCAGGTCGTCAAAGCGTGCCGCGGCCCAACCGAATTCTGCGTGCCGTGGTGTCTTGTAACCGATCATGCTGTCTGCGGTGTTGGTGATCTTGTAGATCAAAAGCCCTGGCAGTCCCGCGACCACGAACCAGAAAATCGGCGCGATGACCCCGTCGGACAGGTTTTCGGCGGCACTTTCTATGGCGGAGCGGGCGACCGCGGCAGCGTCCATATCCCGTGTGTCACGCCCCACGATCATTGCCACGCTGCGTTTCCCGTCACCCAGGGACAGGCGCAATGCGTCGGCAACAGCGCCTACATGCTGGACCAGCGATTTTTGCGCGAGCAGTATGGCGAGGATAATGACATCGATGACCGGGCCGGGAAAGGCTTGGGCGATCCACCCAGCGACCCACGCGCCGAGGCACAGCGCGATCATCAGCAAAGCACCCTTGGCCCGCCGCTGGTCGCCTTCATTGAAATGCTTGTCGCACCACCCAATCAGTCGTCCCATCAGGACTGCGGGGTGTTGGACGCGGTTCCACAGCCATTTCGGCTCTCCGAACGCTGCATCCAGCGCCATGGCAGCCGACAGGATCACAGGGCCGCCTTTAGCTGATCCCACCGGTCGGGATGCGGCAGGCCCAGACGCAGCCAGTCCGGGGCGTATGGGAAAACGCGCGACCAGACGTGGCCTTGCGCCAGTTGATGCTGGACGTCTTTGGCGTGGCGTACTTCGTATAGGCGAAACAGGATTGTCCCCCCCACGACCTCGGCTCCTTTATCGGTCATCAACTGGTCGAGCTGTTTGGTGTCGTCTTGCAGCCGGGCGCGTGTTTCATCGGCCCAATGCGGATCGGCCAATGCTTCGGCACCGATAGACAGCGCGGGGCCAGACACCTGCCAAGGCCCTACCATGTCAGTCAGCTGGGCGATGATCGCGGGATCACCAATCGCAAAGCCAAGGCGCAGACCGGCCAGCCCCCAGAACTTGCCAAAACTCTTGAGGATGATTGTGCCCGGTCGGCTGGCCAGATGGACCAGTGATATCTCGGGGGCGACGTCACAAAAGCTCTCATCGATGATGGTCAGCGGGGCGGTCAGTTGATCCTCGGTCCAGATCAGCCCATCGGGATTGTTGGGATGGACAGCGACAATGGCGTCGGCGGGCTTATCTGTCATTGTCCAACCGGCTGCCTGAAAGGCTGCGCCGTGCTCATTATATGTTGGGCCGGGGATGCAGACTTGACCGGTTGCCCTGACGCGGGGCAGAGCCGCGATAAGGGCGGACGCGCCGGTGGCCGCGATGATCTGCGCCTCATCCGGGACATTCCAGAAGTTGCGTGCGCGGGATAGCAGCCTGTCGAATGCATTTTTATCAGGGAGTGCGGTCCAGGCGTCTGCAGGCAGCGTGGGCATCGGGTAGGGGACCGGGTTGATTCCGGTGGATAGGTCAAGCCAGTCGGGTCGCGACCCGCCGTATCTTGCAATTGCGGCATCCAGACCGCCGCCATGGTCGCGTGCAGGAATCATGTATCTTTGGGAAGAGGCGGGTGCCGCGTGACGAAATGGCCTTTGATGGCTTGCGGCCATTCCCGATATGGCACCTGGCCCGTTTCACTTTGGTTATGGGCCATGGCGTAGGCCACGATACCAGCGGCCGCATCTTGCGTGGGCTCGAACGATCCAATCGTGTAGGCCAGTTTCCCGTCTGCCTGAACGGCGACATTGCAGGAATTCTGGCAGCCCATCAGGCAGGACACACGGCGGGTTTTGACCCCGGACAACCCTGTGGCAGTCGCCTCAATCAGGGCCGCAAACTCTTCGCCATCTGTTTGCTCCATTTCGCTTTGATCCCAGCCTTCGCGCTTGCAGGTATCACAGATGGTTATCCAGGTTGTCATCTCGTATGCCTCATTTTGGATCGCTTTTTCAGGCGGATTATTGCCGGTTTGACAGGAAGGTTGAGCAGTATCCTGTCCTTTTAGAAAGGTGAAGTTCTGCGTTAACACTTCGTTAGGAATTTGAGCAGACAGGTGGTCATACGAGTTCGATTTACCTTTTGTTCACGATTATCCGAGTTAGAAGATATGGAGACAACATGCGTGTCCTAATTGTTCAGAGCAACACCAATCTTGGTGGTTTGTGGAAGCGTCATCTTGATCGACTGAATGCAGAAGTCATTCATGTCGAAACCGGGGCGCAAGCCTTGATAGAACTGGAAGAGCACCGCTTCGACGTCATCGTACTTGATCTGGTTCTGAGCGAAGGCAGCGCATTGACCGTCGCCGATCTGGCCCAATTCCGTCAGCCGGACGCGAATATTGTCTTTGTGACTGATACGACCTTCTTTTCCGATGGGTCGATCTTTTCGCACAGCGCCAATGCCCGTGCGTTTATCGAATCGCACACCCCACCGCAGGACCTGGCCGCGATTGTTCACCACTATGGGACACAGCATCCCGCACGTGCTTAGCGTCCCAATCGATCTGCGGATTGATCGGGATGATCCTATGCGGATTGATGCTGTCATGGCTGTAGTGATAGTGCCGCACGATATGATTCATATTCACCGTCTCGGCCACGCCCGGCCACTGATATAGCTCGCGCGTGAACCCCATCAGATTGGGGTAGTCGATGATCCGCTTGCGGTTACATTTGAAATGCTGGTGATAGACCATGTCAAAACGGATCAGGGTCGTCCAAAGCCGCCAATCTGCCTCGGTCATCCGGTCGCCCATCAGGTATCGGTTTCCGCTGAGCCGGTCTTCCAACCAGTCGAGGGTTTCGAACAGCGGGTGGACGGCGGCGTCATAGGCCTCTTGCGTGGTGGCGAAACCGGATTTGTAGACCCCGTTGTTGACCGTGTCGTAGATGCGGTCGTTCACAGGCGCGATGGCGTCGCGCAGCTCTTCGGGCCAGTAGTCATCTGTGTTTCCGGTGATCCCATTGAAGGCCGTATTGAACATACGGATGATTTCAGAGGATTCGTTTGAGACAATAGTCTGCCGTTCTTTGTCCCAAAGGATCGGCACGGTCACCCGGCCCGAGATTTTGGGATCGGCCTTGAGATAGATATCACGTGCATAGGCCAGCCCGTAAAGCGTGTCGCCAGTGGCGCCATGATCATCTGTCTCGAAGGTCCAGCCCTCAGACAGCATGTCGGGATGCACGGCGGAAATGCTGATATGATCCGACAGCCCCTTGATCGCGCGGAAGACCAGCGTTCGGTGAGCCCATGGGCAGGCATAGGAGACATAAAGATGATAGCGCCCGCTTTCAGCTTTGAAGCCATCCGTCCCCGACGGCCCGGCGGACCCATCGGCAGTAATCCAGTTGCGGAACTTGGCGGTCGTGCGTTTGAACGCCCCGCCGGTGGTCTTTGTGTCGTACCAAACGTCGTGCCAGTTGCCGTCAACCAGTTGGCCCATCGGGCTACTCCTTCATTTACTCGGACAGGAGTTAGCTCAATCACATGGATGAACAAAGGGGGATGAGGGCGCAGGCTTGGTGCGTGAGTGCACAGGGGCGGGCTATCAGATGACTTTGAACTTTGTGTCACAACACCGACCTCATTTTCGGACGTGCCGCGAAGCTGCCGTTGGCGCGGTTCGCGGCGAATGACCGGAAAGAGCCCAAACTCACCAATTTTCTGCAGCGGGGCTAAAGCCCGCTTTTGGAATTTGGAAACAAACACACCGGGTATTGCGGCCATTTTCTGCCTTTGAACTAGCCTCAATTTGATTGAAGAGCAGCTGTTCATTCCGGATATGTGCCAAAGCGCTTTGCTTGCAGCCATTTGCGGCAAATCGGCGTCTGGCCAAAAATGGGATTTTCCCAATGGACTTACCTAAGAACTGCAGTCGGATTTTTCGACGCAAGGATTTGACTAAAGACGTGTTGAGCGTGCCGCTCGGTTGGCGAAATCTGGCAAGTTACTAGAAATGTGGGTCAGGAAGTGCAGAAAAGCCCGTGTCATTTGCGACAAATGTCAACCGCGGCTTTCTGATCGGCGTATCGTGTCCGTTGGAATGATTAGACAAATCTCTGCGAGCCTCAAAGATGCGCGTTGCTATTGAAGCTGATTAAAAACGGCTCAGGCAGTAGCTTGGTCAACCATGCCTCGTACAGGGGGCCAAAGGCTGCGAGATGCGATAATCGTTCAGGTGCATCAGCCATCCAATAGGCCACGTCGCCACTGCCGCGTGCCCCAATCTTAGGAAAGAGATAGGCGCAGCCCAAGTAGGTCCCCGTGCGATCGCGGATCACCCAAGCGTAAGAGCGTTTGGCGGTGAATTCGCGGTGATGCCAGTGTAGGTCAATCAAGTTGTCCTCAAAGGTAAGCCCCTCGGGCCAAGTCGGGCCGAATAGGCCCCGCAGCACGGATTGAGACCGGGTGACCGCCTCGAAATCCATCTCGACATCCGCTGCTGTCAGCACATCAAGCTGATAGGCACCCAACGTTACGGATGTTGGCACATCCAAAGCTTCGAAGTCAGGATGCGGTAGCATGCTATGTTGTTGGCTCTTTGGCTTCGCGTGCGAAGGGGCTTTCTTCCAGCACCTCATAGTCTGGCGTGAAAACGCCGTTGGCCTTTGCATCTGCCATGTAACGGAATGTGTTCACCGACATGCGCATCAGATGTTCGCCAGCCTTCATAGGCGGGTATTTGGCGATAGTTTCCGGCGTGCGGAACTTTTCCAGTGGTTCAACGACCGCATCATAGTCCAGTCCAAAGAACAGCGGCATCGAATAACGCTCTTTGCCTGTATTCACGACCCGATGCTGTGTCGACTTAAACTGGCCACCTGACCATGTCTCAAAGATGTCGCCAATATTGACGATGAAAGTGCCCGGTATGGGCGGGGCCTCGATCCAGACGTCGTCCGCGTTCATCACCTGAAGACCGGGCGCGCCCTGCATTAGGATAGTGAAACATTCGAAATCCGAGTGAGCCGAGATTCCTGTCACATCCTTCGTCTGGGGCATATCGTTTTCGATATATCTCAGAAGGCGGAGTTGAGATGTTGGGCATGTGATATGACGTGTGAGATCTTCTGCAGGAACGCCAAGCTCTAGCGCCAAGGCGTCGAGCATCCGCAATCCAAGATTGAAGATGCCATCATAATACCCAGAGATGGTGTCCTTCCATCCGGGCAGATCGGGCCAGACATTCGGGCCGGTCATCCGCCAGCCGGCAATATAGTCGGGGTGATCAGCAGGTGCATCAAAAGACATGTCCCAGGCTTCATTGAAGTTAATGATCTTAGGGAACTTTGTTCCATTTTCCTCAAACGGTACGTAGCCCCGATGGTTCGTGGTAAAACCGGACCAGTACTTCATTTTGAAGCTGCGTGGCATTTCGTGAAACTGCTTAGAGGCTGCAAAGGCAGCATCCATGAGCGTCTGCGGAACACCGTGCCCTGTAATATAGAAGAACCCAGACGTGCGAGCAGCAACGCCAAGGGCGCGGGCCACCTCCGCCTTGTGGTCCGGGTTGTCAGAGAAAAGCCCCGACAAATCGATGACCGGTAGCGTGGCTTCGTCTACGGTTAGCGCTCTGAGCTCCTGAGTGTCCGGCATGATTTTCCTAATTCTGCGTCAGAAAACAGCATGCGTTAACACTTGGTTAAGACGACTCCCTTTCGACTAAGAAAAGATATCCAAACTGCTTGAATGCCCTAATTTTAATCAGCTGCCACCGCCTTTTGATCGATTTCGATCACTTCCATTGACCAAAATCCGCTCTGCCGGCGCAATCGTGCCTAGTGGGTGCCTCGGGACGGGGCAAGTTTAATGGGAAGGCGACTTAAAGCGCCGAAAGGGAAACCAATGTTGAAAATTAACAGACGTACACTTCTGAAATCAGGTGTAGCCAGCGTCGCAGCGTCGAGCTTGGCGACACCGTTGATCGCGCAAAGCCGTAGCCTGAAAGTTGGTTCGTATGGTGGCTATTTCGAGGATAGCTTCAAGTCATTCGTTTACCCAGAATTCACGGCAGCCACGGGCATCGAAGTTGAAAGTGTAACGCAGCCCAACTCTGCCGATTGGCTGGTGACAATGCAGCAGGCCGCCTCTGCTGGCACAGTGCCTACCGATATCTCTTTGTATGGGCGCCAACAGATGATCAAGGCCAGCCGCATCGGCGGTTTGATTGCGCCGCTGAACGTGTCTGCGATCGCAAATGCCAGTAATCTGGATGGCTATTTTGTCTTCGAAGGTCCCGATGGCCCGCAGGGCGTCGGCGCGATGTCTTGGTTCACCGCGATGGTGTTCAACCCCAACGAAGTAGATACCCCCGCAAGTTGGGCTGACTTCTGGGACACGGATAAGTTCGAAGCTTCTCTTGGCTTGAGTAACGTTAATTCTTCGGGTCTGCTGGATATCACCTCTGCCACCTTCTTCGACGGTGAAGAGACGATGATGTCGAACGAAGGGATTTTGGCGATCATCGACAAAGTCCGTGAGATCAAGCCGAATGTAACGCTTTGGTGGAATGCTGAAAGCCAGATGGAACAGGGTATGAAGAACGGCGATGTGATCGGTGGTCAGTACTATCTTGACGTGGCCAACTTGATGGCCTCTGACGGCTTCCCCATTCAGCCGACCTTCCCGAAGGAAGGTAATCTGCAGGATTACGGATCTTGGTGCTTGTCTGAGGGTTCGGAAAAATCCGAAGAAGCGGCAGAGTTCATGAACTTCTCTTGCGATCCGGCGACGCAGGCGTTGATGAGCCGCAATATCGGGACGGCGCCCTTGGTGGATCAAGCCATGACCGACCTGACGGACGAAGAGTTCGCTTTTGTCTCTGGCTCGCCATCGATCAAGCCCGCCTATGAGGCCTATCTTGATAATGAGACCTTCATCAAGGAAAGCTGGGACAAGATGTTGGCGGAATCCTAGGCGCCCATGACTGACTTGATCCTGTCGGGTGTTTCCAAGACGTTCGGAAACACGCGTGCAGTTGAACCCACTGATCTGACCTTTGCCAAAGGGCAGTTGACGGCCCTGCTTGGGCCGTCAGGGTGCGGGAAAACAACGCTTTTGCGTATGATTGCCGGATTGGAAAACCCGACCCGCGGCCAGATTAAGCTGGGCGATGACGACATCACGGACCTGCCCGCCCATAAGCGTAAATTCGGCATGGTGTTCCAGAGCTTTGCCCTGTTTCCTCACTATACTGTGCGCGAAAATGTTGCTTACTCGTTGATCATCGGCGGGATGTCGAAACCAACGGCACTGGAAAAAGCGGAGAGCTTGCTTGCCACTGTACAACTGAATGGTTTTGGGGATCGCCGCGTTGGTGAACTGTCAGGCGGTCAGCGTCAGCGCGTGGCGATTGCCCGGGCTTTGGCGCAAGAACCGCAGGTGTTCCTGCTGGACGAGCCGATGTCCGCTTTGGATGCTAAATTGCGCGAAGATATGCAGGTCGAACTGCGCCTTCTGCAGCAACGCCTTGGGATCACAACCATCGTCGTCACCCATGATCAGCGCGAAGCGATGACGATGGCCGACACTATTGTTGTCATGTCAAATGGGCGTGTTGAACAGGTCGCACCGCCACAAGACATTTACCACCGACCGGCCAATGTCTTTGTCGCGGATTTTATCGGTAAGGCGAATTTCTTTGATGGCTTATATCAGTCAGGGGGCGTCATGATTGGGTCGCAAGCCCTAGAGGTGCCTGCGAATTTTGCGCCCGAAAGCCCCGTGCGACTTGCAATTCGACCTGAAAGCGCCTGTCTTGCGACGGAACTCGGACCAAACCGCATTCCCGCTGTAGTCGGATTTGTGCGCGATCTTGGCCCCGTGCGGGAATACCATCTGACCACTGATATTGGCCCGATCATCGTTGAATATGCTGCTGGGTCCGACGAACAGAAACTGACCGCCGGTGACAAGACATTGGTGCACCTACCCCCCGATGCGTTGCGGGTTTATCCGCGCACAGCGGCATGACCGTGGCCGATGACATTGACGTCGCAGCAGACAGCCCTGCGGAAGCCACGCCTCGGCTAATCCGAAAAGGCGCACTTTACGGAGTGCTTAGTGCATTGATGGTCGTCTTCTGCGTCGTCCCGTTTATCTTGGTGATCGTGATTTCGTTCGGCCGCAAAGTGGAGGGGGCCGCTTGGGTTTGGGACTTTACCTTTGAGAACTATCAGAGGTTTTTCGTCGGGGTTCTTTGGCCGGATGAAGTGACCTTTCTCTACCTGCAGCAACTGGGATATTCGTTTTACTTCGCAATCATCGCTTCGTTGCTTGCTGTGCTGACGGCTTTGCCATTTACTTTGCTGCTTACCCGGCTCAAACGCAGCGCCCAAGCGATCTGGTTGGTTTTCATTCTGTCGTCGTTGTCGATGTCAGAGGTGTTTATCGTCATGGGCTGGGACATTCTGTTGTCGAACAATTCCGGCCTGCCAAGGCTGTTTCAGGTCACTGGACTGACCCAATGGCTGAAGGATGTGGGATGGTTCCAAACCCTGCGTGATATCGGTCTGGCTAACCCGCGCAACGTAAAGTTTAAACCCTCTGAATTCGCAACGATCCTCACGATGAGCTATCTTGTCTGGCCCTATGCGGTTATCCTGCTGTACCCCGCTTTGTCCCGACTTGACCCATCGCTGTCAGAGGCCGCGCGCACCATGGGCGCAAGCCGCTGGACGGTCACCCGGACCGTGACACTTCCCTCGATCCGCCTGCCGTTGATGGGAACAACTTTGCTGCTATTCGTCTTTTTACTGGGAAGCTATGTCACCATCAGCGTCTTCGCGACGCCGGACAAACAGACCACAGCAGTGGCGATCTATTCCAACATTCGTGGATCAAACCTGAACGCACCTTTTGGGTCGGCGCAGGCGGTGATTTTGCTGATTTCGGCGAGCATCTGCCTGTACTTCGGTCACCTGTTGAACCGCAAGGCAGAGGCGCGCTGATGCGGGTCGGTGGGCATATCTTCATGGCGCTTTCCGCGCTTGTACTCGCCATGCCCATTGTCGTGGTGTGCGGTGCCGCGCTGAATGGGGGGCGCAGCATGTTCTTCCCGCCGCAAGATCCGACATTGGCGCGCTTCGGCGAATTCTTCGTCTCAGAGCCGGTCTGGACCAATGCGCTGGCCAATTCGATCATCGTCGCCGTTGGGGCCGCGACACTGGCCGTCTTAATCGCGTGGCCTGTTGCCTACCTGCTGTGGTCCTCGGGTTCGAAATTGTCCAAGGCACTGGCAGGTCTTGGTTCTTTGCCTTTTGCGGTACCACCGATCGTGATTGGTGTGGGGCTTGGGTTCTTTTGGGCATTCACCGGCGGTTTGGGACATGTCTGGTCGGGGGTGATCAGCCATGCAATCCTGCTGATGGCACTGCCTTTGGTGACGATCTCGATCGGGTTGCAGTCAATTGACCGGTCGCATATGGACGCTGCGGCGACCATGGGCGCGACTGAACAAATCGCCTTTCGGACGGTCGTCCTTCCCCAAACAGTGCCCTATACGATTTCAGGCTTCTTCTTTGTGCTTGTGCTGTCGTTCAACGAATTCATTGTCATCTTCTTTGTTTCGGCGTCTTCTTATGCGACGGTCACCCTGCAAATCTTCAACTCTTTGCGCAATGGATATACGCCCACGATGGCCGTGGCCGCGATCACATTCCTGGCGGTCTCTATCCTTGTCTTTGCCGCGGTCGCCCGCTGGGGCGACTTGCCGCGCCTGATGGGCGCGGATCAATCCAAAAATTAGTTCGAAGGACCCTGAAACCATGCCCAAGCAACCCATGATCGTCGGAAACCCTGTGTTGATTGTCGTTGATATTCAGAAATCTGCCTTCATGCGCGACTATGACAACGGCATCCCGCGCATGCCCAATTACTATGACAATTTGGAGCGTGCCCGCAGCATGGTGGACGCCGCCCATGAGGCCGAAATTCCCATCATTTTCTTTCAAGAGATTCACCGCAAAGACCTGATCGATTATGGCCGCGAGCTGGATGGGGACGAAGACATCCATTGCCTTGAAGGCCGTCCCGGCACCCCCGTTGCAGCGGAAGAAATGGACATGCGCGACACCGATTACTTCATCCACAAGCGCCGGTATTCGTGTTTTTTTGGGACTGAGCTTGAGATCCTGCTCAAAGGTCTGAAAGCGGATACTTTGATCTTGGTGGGCGGGCTAACAGATGTTTGTGTGCACTATACCTTCGTCGACGGGCACCAAAGTGACTACTATTGCCGGGTCGCCAAAGACTGCGTCGCGGGCTCGTCCCAAGCGGCCCATGACGCGGCACTCAATGCCATGGAATATCTGCAAACGGGCGCTGTTTTGCCAAGCGCTGACTTGATCGCGGGGATGCTTGGCCACAAGCAGGACGCTGCTTGATCACAAAAGACCACCTGCAAGGCCATTGGAAACGAGACTGGATCAAGGCGCCTGGGTTCAAGGATGCCACAACCCGCGTCCATTGGTTGCAGGCCGGAGCGTTGTTTGCGGATCTGCGAATTCCGTTGGAACGGCCGGATCTGACAGGTCTGTCCTGTCTGGCCGATTTGGATCAATCAGCTCTGCGCAGTCTGATGAATGCCGAAGGATTTGCGGGCCACATCACCGTCGCCGACAGCCAGTGCACATGGCACCGCCAGATCAACTGGCATGGGGTTCCGGGGCAGGCCGACATCGGGTTGATGTCATTTGATGAGACCGGTGGGTTGATCGAAGACGGTGTACTGGCAGAGTACCGCGAGCTTTGGCAATGCGCCAGCCAAACGCCTTTGCGCGGGGCGCAGGTCAGCAGCGATGCAATGACCGGCGTGCTGATCGAAAATGAAGAAATCTTCTTGCTAGGCATTGGTCCAAACCCGATTGGAACGACCGATGATTTGATCGCGAAGCTGGACAGCGGCACAGCAGAGCTCCCAGCATTGCAACAGCATTTCGCGGGCGAATATGTGCTGGGGACGTGGGACGGGGCATCGGGGATCGCGATGCTATCAACCAACCCGTTTCAGGAGAAGCGGGTGGTGCTAGAGCGTGACGATGATCTGCTATGGCACAGCCTGGGCTTTGACGGGGCACAAAGCGCGAAGCGACTTGAGGTCAATGGGGACTAGTCCGCCGGTGTCAGAGGTGACCGAAACGGCTGATCAAGCCCCACGTAAGCCGGACCAAAGGTTGCCAACCCGCGCGCTGTGGTGAACTGACTGGGGGCCGGAAGAATCACAACGGCCACTCGCATACCCGTCGCGTAGTCGGGGTTTGAAATAGGCATGTCTGTCTGCGTATCCATCAAGCAAATCAGATCGGGAATGGTGGCGTGCACTGCACCGTTCAGCCAGCCAATCATATTTTCGTTCTTTAGGCTGATGCGGTAGGTCTTGCCCAGATATTCATGACTGCCAACGATCGTGATAGACCCCAAGGTAAATCCACCTTCTGTCCGCCAGTCGCAATCGCTGATCTGACCGCGAAACATCACGGCGCCACGGCCCGTCTGGGCCACGGCCTCTGCCGTGTCTTGGCCCTCCGCGCGCGCCTTGCGATGCGCACGCCCCATGGTTTGAGCCAGCGTGATGGTACCGGGGATAAGCGCATCACGGATATCCCGAACCGGCAGGGCATGGTCGATGGCTGCAATATCGTTGCGGCTGACAACGGAAAGGGCTCGGACGATAGCCTCGGCGCGCAGGTCATCGTGGACGTTTTCCAGCAGCATCACCTCACCAAATTCATTGGCGAGCACGATGGGTGCGGCGGGCAGGCCATTGATATAATAGGTGGAATGGGTGATCTCTGGCACGGCCCGTCCTGCGGGGTCAGCGTCGATGATCATATGCCCGGACATGGCGGCCGCATAGAAGGCCAAAGCTGTGTTCGACCCTCCCAGCTCGCAGCACACTGTTCCGTAGAACTCTTGGTCCAGATATTCCTGAAACCGCGCATAGGCCAAAAGGATCGCGGGCCCGTCGATCCGTGGTAGGCGGGCATAAGCAGCTTCTTCCGCGGGTGGCAGTGCCGATATCGCCCCCAGCATGTAGGGCGTGCAGATCAGTGCGTTCGGCGGCGCGTCATCCACGGTGACCATGTCGAATGTCTTGCCCTTAGCCAAGGCATCGTCGATCAGCCCGATCCCTTCGGCGATGTCGCCACCGCCGCCGGTACCAAGGATCGTGCAGCCCATCAAAATATCAAGCAGGTCATCCCGTGTGAGGTTTTTCATACCTTCGCATGCGTCATTTAGATGCCCTCTTGTTGTGAACTTCCGCGAGCAGGCACAGTATTTCATAGGCAAGTGCGGCCCCAGCAAGCGACGTTACATCCCCAACGTCAAAGGGCGGCGATACTTCGACAAGATCTGCACCAACATAGTTCAGATCGCGCAAGCCGCGTAGCAGGACCTGCGCCTGATGTGTGGTCATGCCTCCAATCTCGGGCGTACCCGTCCCCGGCGCATAAACCGGATCAAGGCTGTCGATGTCATAGGTCAGATATACAGGCATATCGCCAACCAGCGCTTTCGCCTCTGCTGTAATCGCGGCGGGTCCTTTTTCATGGAACTCTTCGCAGAACACGACACGCATGCCTGAAGCCGCTGAAAAATCCCAACCATCCGATGTATTTTGCGTGCCGCGAATGCCGATCTGGATGGTCTTTGTCGGATCAATCAGCCCTTCCTCCACCGCCCGGCGAAATGGGGCACCATGGTTGAACTTGGAGCCCTGAAAGCTGTCGGTTGTATCTGCGTGCGCATCAACATGGATCAAAGCAACGGGTTCTTTTGCAATGGCGCGCAGCAGCGGCAGACTGATCGAATGATCCCCACCAATCGCAAAAGGCAGTACCTCTGCCCCGAGCAGCATATTGGCAAAGGCCTCAATCTCGTTATGGCTCGCCTCAACCTCAAACAGGCGGGTGAAGGGCACATCGCCCATATCCCTGATCTTCGCCAGTTGAAAAGGGTTGATCCGGGTGGCGTGGTTGACGGCCCGCATCAGGCTGGATTGATTACGCACTTCGCGCGGTCCGTGACGTGTGCCTGCGCGGTTTGTTAGCGCGCCGTCATAGGGCACGCCTAACATGCCTATGTCGGCTTCTTCTAAAGTCTGTGCGATCGGCACCCGCATAAACGTGGCAATTTCGGTGAATCTAGGTGCCAGTTGGTTCGGCGTCGCGGGCGATTTGAATTCCAATGCACCGTCCTTTCCAGTGATAGCCAGAGGATCTTACGTTTCTCATGCCGATCTGAGACTAAAACTTGGACCAGTTCCACTGTCGGTCGACGAAAATAGAGCTTGCACAGTAAAACGACGCGTCAGACGTGCGAGATGGGTGCCAAGGATGCCTAAATTTTGAACTTAGTGCCTGATTTGTCGTGTTATTTTCTTGGGTCGTCGCCCAAATGCTCAAAGCGCTGGCAGAGGCATGTGTTGCGCCCCAAGATATCATTTAAGTCCGAATTTGGGGTCACAAGCGGCACAGGAAAAGCGCAAGGAGCGGAGAAAGAAGATGACACTTCCTATTGCCACGCAGTGGTACACTTCTAAGAAAATCGACGATGATACGACGCTGATTTTGGAGCCGCATGTGCACGTGCTCGAACAGGCCAACATGTTTTTGGTTGAAGGCGGCGAACGTGATATGATCCTCGACACTGGCATGGGAATTGTCTCCTTGAAACCCTACCTGGATACGCTGAGATCCAACCCAGACAAAGACATCATCTGCGTGTCATCGCATACCCATATTGATCACATCGGCTGCGTACATGAGTTTGAGACCCGACTTGTCCATCCGGCCGAAGCTGATGAGATGGCAAACCCATCCGGGCTGTCATCGCTCTATCGTGACGATATCCCCGCGTCGCTTTTGAAGACATTCCTAGATGCAGGCTACCCGCCGATTGACGAGCTGCTGATCGACGCATTGCCTTTTGCCGGATACGATCCGAAATCCTATGTTTTGCACGGTGCGCCCGCGAGCGGCTTGCTCAACGAAGGTGATGTGGTCGATTTGGGCAATCATCAGTATTCTGTGTTGCATCTTCCGGGCCATTCTCCGGGCGGCATTGGGCTTTTTGAAGCGTCATCCGGCGTGCTGTTTGGTGCCGACGCCATCTATGATGGCCCCCTCATTTATGAAGGCCCGGGGATGAGCGTTCCTGACTATTTAAAGACTTTTGAAAAGCTAAAGGCGTTAGACGTTTCCATGGTGCATGGTGGGCATGACCCAAGCTTTGGATCAGAGCGTATGCATGAGATTATCGCGGAGTATGAGGCGATCTGGCGCGCCTAACTGCCTATCATTCCAGAATTTTGACAGGCCGTTCCCACTGGATCAATACGGCACAGCCTGTCTTGGACCAGACCGAATGTGACGTGCCTTCGGGGTTCAGAACCAACGTACCTTTCGGATAGTCGCCACGTTCATCCGATTGGCTTCCTTCCAGAACAAGGATCGTTTCCAGCCCCGTGTGCAAGTGCAGTGGAACCTTGGCACCCGGCGCATACCGCAAGATGGCTAAAGCTGGCGACCCTTCTTTAATGTAATGCACCTCGACGCCTTCGCGGAAGGGGACAAAAGGCAGGTGCTGCCACGTATTGATCACATCGCTGATGACTAAGGGGTCAATCATTAAATGCTCCCTCTAGCTCTGCGTAGGTTGCTGTCCAGCCCACAATGACGCCTTGCGCGCGGATCATATCGAGCGTCGCGGCCTTGAAGGCGGGAAAATAGCTTTCGGTGGCGTCCTCAATCAGCAGGCACTCAAAGCCGCGATCATTGGCCTCGCGCATCGTGGTTTGCACGCAGACTTCGGTTGTGACCCCAGCAAAAATCAGGGTCTTTACTCCGCGTTGTGTCAGATGATCGGCAAGGTCTGTCGCGTAGAACGCACCTTTGCCGGGTTTGTCGATCACCAGTTCACCTGCAATCGGATAGACCTGCGGAATGATATCGGCACCGTCTTCGCCAGCGACCAAGATGCGGCCCATCGGCCCCGGATCACCGATGCGCAGGCTGGGTTTGCCCCGGTCACGCTTGGCATCGGGCAGGTCGGACAGGTCGGGTTTGTGGCATTCGCGGGTGTGAACAACATGCAGGCCTTGGGCGCGGCACAACGCCAACAACTTGGCTGTCGTGGGCACAATCGCTTGCAGCAACGATACATCGTTTCCAAGCGTTTCCCCGAAGCCACCCGGCTCGATAAAGTCCCGTTGCATGTCAATCACGATGAGTGTGGTTGTCGTGGGATCAAAATCGAACGCAAAGGGCAGGGCGGTTGTAATCTGCACCATCAGGCATGCCCCCCCATATGATGGCCGATGGTGGCGATGTCGGCCTGCGCAATCGGCGCGTCATAGGCGATACGCGCTTCGGACATGACCAACACCCGGTCCGCCAGTTCCATGATTTCATCAAGGTCTTCGGACATAAGCAACACAGCTGTGTTGCTGTTGCGTGCGGTCATGATGCGCGCACGGATTTCGCTGACGGCTGAAAAATCAAGGCCAAAGCAGGGGTTTGAGATGATTAGTAGATTAACCGCGCCCGATAATTCCCGCGCCAGAACCGCGCGTTGCACATTGCCCCCGGATAAGGATTGCATGGGGCTATTGATCGAGGCTGTTTTGACTTTGAAAGCGGCCACAAGATCCGTCGCGTGGTCGCGCATTTTGCGCGGCGACAGCCAAAAGCCCGCGCCATCGAAACTGCGAAAGGCGATGTTTTCGGCTAAGGACATGCGCGGTGCACAGGCGTTTTGCAAAGGCTCTTCAGGCAGATAGCGGACGCGGAGCGCTTGTGCCTCTTGCCGGGTGGCGCTGTATGGCGCGCCTTTGACGCGGATTGTACCACCTTCCAGCGGCCGCTGCCCGGTCAGGATTTCCATCAGCTCCATCTGACCATTGCCAGATATGCCCGCAATTCCGACAATCTCGCCTGCATGCACAGTTAGATCCGTAATTTCGATGCCTTTCAGGCCGGACCGATCTTTCGCGCGCGCGTTTTGCAGCTGCAATATCGGCGCGCCTGCGTCGCCTTTGCGTTCGGCGGCTTTGGCCAAGGTTGCATCGCCCATCATCATCGCGGCCATATCGGTGTGACTAAGATCACTCACCTTGCCACTGCCCACCAGCTTGCCTCGGCGCAGGACCGAGACCTCGTCCGCATAGGCCGTCACTTCGCGGAATTTATGGGTGATCATCAGGACCGAGATCGCGCCATCCGCGCAAAGCTTGCGTACATGGCCCAGCACTTCATCTGCTTCGTCTGGCGTCAGAACCGAGGTCGGCTCATCGAGGATCAGAAAACGCCGTCCAAGGTAAAGCTGTTTGAGGATTTCCAGCTTTTGCTTTTCCCCAGCTGCCAAGGCGCGCACAGGCCGATCCAACGGCACCTGAAACGGCATTTGCATCATAAAAACCTTCAGCGCCGCACGTTCCGTCCGCCAATCAATCACACGTGGCGCGTCTTCACGACTGATTACCAGATTTTCCGCAACGGTCAGCGAAGGCACCAATGTGAAATGCTGATAGACCATTCCGAGGCCAAGCGCGTGGGCGGCTTTGGGATCGTCGATGCGGGCCTCTTTGCGGTCCACGAGCATTTCGCCTGATGTTGCGTGGTAGAACCCCATCATACATTTGACGAGCGTGGATTTACCCGCGCCATTTTCACCAAGTAAACCGTGAAAACTGCCGGGTTTGATATGGATCGAACAATCGTCCAGTGCCGTGAAAGCCCCAAACGTCATCGTCATATGTAGGGTTTCAACACCGATTGCGCCTTGGGTCATGGCAGTTGGCTCAACAGCGTTTCGCTATCGCTGACGGCCCCGAAGACGCCGCCTTGCATGGTGACCATCTTAAGCGCGGCATCATGGTTGCCTTTGTCGGTCGCCCCGCAGCAATCAGACAGCACAAGGCATTCAAACCCGCGGTCGTTGCCTTCGCGCATGGTGGTCGATACGCAGACATCTGTGGTGATCCCGGTCAGGATGAGGTTCTCGATCCCGCGCGTGCGCAGGATCATTTCCAGATCGGTCGCGTAGAAGCTGCCCTTGCCGGGTTTATCGATGATCGGTTCGCCGTCAGTCGGGTAAAGTTCTGGAATAATATCCCAGCCGGGCTCGCCCCGCACAAGGATTTTGCCGCAAGGTCCGGGGTCGCCGATACCTGCGCCAATCTGTTGGCTGCGCCAGCGCTTATTGGCCGGAAGATCGGCCAGATCGGTGCGGTGGCCCTCGCGCGTGTGGATGATGTGGTAGCCTTTGGACCGCATGGCTGCGAGAACCGCCTTAATTGGCTGAATTGGGGCTTGGGTCATGGACAGGTCGTAACCCATTTTGTCCACGTAGCCACCAGCACCGCAAAAGTCGGTTTGCATGTCGATGATGATCAGCGCCGTGTTCTCTGGGCGCAGATCGCCGTTATAGGGCCAGACATAGGGGTCTGCTTGAATACTCATTCTGCAGCCTCAGGCGTTGTATCGAAAAGGGCCGTTGGCGCGGGGAAGCCGAAATCGGTGCCGTCGGTGGTTTTGACTTCGTCCTCCCACGGTAGGCGGTATTGGCCAGCAGCCAGATCGGTCATGTAGGTGTAAGGACAATCCTGCGCGCCGCCCTTGACGGCCACATAGCCGCGATGGCCGAACTGGTAGATGTTGTTTTCGACCCCCCAGTTGATCCGAGCTTCACGGACCAGATCGGGGCGCACCTCGGCGGTGATGATCTCGTCCGCCCGACCGGATGTACCATGGGCAATGATGCTGCCGTCGAAATTGCAAATCATTCCTTCGCCCATGCTGTCAAAGGTGCCGTCAGAACCGCACATGCAGACATTTGCTGTGACCATCAGATTACAAAACGCGTTGGATTGATTTGTAAATCTCCAACTGTCGCGGATGGGGGCCGTATAGCCAGCGGTGCGCAGCATAATCTCGGCCCCTATATAGGCCGCCTCGCGCGCCATTTCAGGGAACATGCCGTCATGGCAGATAATTAGCGAAAGCTTGCAGCCCTTTGGTCCGTCGATCACCGGAATACCGCCATCGCCGGGGGCCCAGGGTTCGACTGGAACCCACGGGTGCATCTTGCGATAGTAGAGTTTGACCTCGCCCGTGTTGTCGATAATCAGCCCGGTGTTCCAGGGCATGCCGCCCGGGTTCTTTTCCATGATTGAAAAGCAGCCCCAGATATCGTTATCGATGCAGGCTTGCTGAAACGCTGCGACCTCTGGCCCGTCCATCGTGCACATGATGTCAGGATTGATGTCCATCGACAGCCCATGCAGCGCGTATTCAGGAAACACGACCAGATCCATCGTCCCCATGTTGCGACGCGCCTTTGCTGTCACCTCAACGATGCGGGCCGTTTGGGCGGCCAGATCATCGGGTGTGACGACGGTGGGCAGTTTGAGTTGCACCAGACCGATGACCACGCCATTGGGGGATTTGTTCAGACCTCCAAGACCATTCATGTCACTCTCCTATTTGGTTATGCTCAACTCGCCCGGAGCGCCGGTCATGGCGCGGGTGGGCGAGGAGGTTACGATCAGAACGCCCAGTGTCAGGACGTAGGGGGCGGCGAAAAACAGGTAATAGCCCTCAGAGACACCGACTGATTGCAGCGTTGGTCCGAGCGCTCCTGCACCGCCAAAAAGGAGCGCAGCCCCGAAACAGGCGATGGGATTCCAGCGGGCAAAGATGACGAGGGCCACTGCCATCAGACCTTGACCAGATGAGATGCCCTCGTTCCAACTGCCCGGATAGAACAGCGACAGATACGCGCCGCCGACACCCGCAAAAGCCCCACCGGCAGCTGTGGCCGACGTACGGATCAGTGCGGGTTGTAGACCCATCGCACGGGCGGCATCGGTGCTATCGCCAACCACGCGAATGATCAGTCCAACTTTCGTTGCGCGAAACATCCACCACATGGCAAAAGCCAGCACTGCCCCGATCAGGAACAGCACATTCACTCGCAAGGCTGCTTTCACCTGCGGGATATCAGACCACCAGCCAAAACTGATCGACGGTAAGTCAGGTGCCACCGGCTGCACGTAGGGTTTGCCGAAATAGAAGGCGAGGCCCATGCCAAGGATCATCATCGCAATCCCCACGGCGATGTCATTCACGCGAGGCAGGGAACAGATCAGCCCATGGACCAGTCCGAACAGTGCCCCACCTGCAGCGGCTGCCAAGACACCGAGCCAGGGCGATCCGGTGAGATATGCGATGGCGTAGGCGGACATCGCCCCAAAGACCAACGTGCCTTCCAGCCCGAGGTTAATACGGCCGGACCGTTCCGTCAGAACTTCGCCCAGACTAACAAACAAAAACGGGGTCGAGACGCGGATCGCACCACCCAAGATCGCCAGGGGGATGACCCATAGGCCCAGATCTTCCATTACGTGGATCTCCAGCGTTCAGGTGCAAAGATTTTGAACCGGCCATAGAGCGTGTCGCTCATCAGGATGGAGATGAAGACAAAGCCTTGCAGGACCAGGGTTGTGGCATCCGGCAGGTCCATGCGTCGTTGGATCAGGCCTGATGATGCCTCAAACCCGGCCAGCAGGATAGCCAAAGGGATAATAGCAAGCGGGTTATGACGCGCAAGAAAGGCGATCAGGATGCCCGTGTAGCCGTATCCCGTTGCCAAACTCGCATTGGCCGCGCCGTGTACAGCGGTGACTTCAAAAAATCCGGCTAGTCCTGCAAGCGCGCCACCAAGTGCTGTGAAGCCGACGATCAAACGACCCACTGGCAAGCCCTGCACCTGTGCGGCCCGCATATTGCCGCCTACGATCCTTGCGGCAAAACCCCATGTCGTTTTGTCGATCAAGACCCAAGCCAACACACAGGAGAGCATCCCGAATGCGAGACCCCAGTGGACCTCCCAGCCGGGGATATCACCCACGCGTAAATTTTCAGCGAGAGGTGCTGTTGAAGGTTTGTTTAGGCTTGCCGGGTCACGCAGCGGACCTTCAACAAGGTGGTTCATCAAGGCAATCGCGATATAGGCCATGAGCAAGCTGGCGATAGTTTCATTCACCCCGCGATAATGGCGCAGGGCTCCAACGCTTCCGATCCACAGAGCGCCAAAAATTATCGCGCTGGCCACCATCATTGGTACAGCGATCAGACCAGAACTATTTGTGAAAATGACACCCATAGCCCCGGCTGCGACGCCGCCCAAAACGATGGCGCCCTCACCGCCAATGACCACAAGGCCAAGACGGGCAGGCAAGGCGACACAAAGGGCGGCAAACAACAACGGGGCGGTGCGGGACAGGGTATTTTGCCATGAAAACGCGGTTCCAAAGCCCGCGCGGTAGGTCAGAGAAAAGAACTCGGTCGGTGATTTACCTTGCAGCGACAAGAAGATGCTGAACGCCGCAAAGCCGACCAACAATGCAGAAAGGGGCAGGATGACAGCCTCAGACCGACGCGCGAGCGTCCCCAAAAACCCATTGGGCGATGGTGTGGCAAGCGGATTCGATGCTGTTTGGTCCGTCATGGCTGCCCCTTGATCCCAGAATTAGGACGTTGAGCCGATGACACCTTCAACCAAATAATCCATGCTTTCCAAGGCGATGTCTGTCTCAACGAGCGCGTCATCTGCGGTCAGCAGTGTATTGCCAGCATTGTCGTTCAGAGGACCTTTGATCGCGGCAAAGCCACCGGCCATGATCTCGGCTTTCACCGCTTCAAACTGAGCGCGTGAGGCGTCAGAAACAGCTGGACCCAAAGGCGACATCTTGATGAACCCATCAGCCAAACCACCACGCACGAAGTTGTCTATGGTGCCACCGTCCAAAACGGTCTGAACCATGCCTGTATAGACACCGGCCCAGTTCCATTCGGCTCCGGTCAGATATTTTTCTGGCGCAAGGGGGGCCTGGTTGGCGTGGTAGCCGCAAACAAAGCAATCGCGCCCTGCCGCGGTTTCCATCACAACCTTGGGCCCGTCCACGTGGCAGGTGATCACGTCGCAACCCGCGTCGGCCAAAGCATTGGTGGCTTCGGCCTCTTTGACTGCCAGCGACCATTCCCCGGTGAAGATGACTTGGCATGTAATTTCCGGGTCGACCTGACGGGCACCTAGAAGGAACGAATTGATGTTCAGCAGAACCTGCGGAATAGGTTTAGCCGCAACAAAACCAATCTTCTTGGTGGTCGTGGCATGCCCTGCTGTGATCCCGTTCAGATACTGCCCCATGCCGATATACCCAAAATAAGATCCGACGTTTGTGGGCATGCCATCTGTCCACAGGCCAGCGGCGTGTTGGAACCGGACATCAGGATGCTTAGGGGCGGTTTCGAGAACATGCGGGTTGAAATATCCAAATGAGGTAGGGAACAGCAGCTTGGCGCTGTCAAAATTGATCATTGATTCCATCGAATTCTGGACATCGGTGGTTTCGGCGACGTTTTCTTCCTCGACGACAACAACACCTTCCATGGCCTTTACAGCGGCAGCGCCTTCGGCATGGGCTTGGTTATAGCCGAAGTCGTCTTTTGGGCCGACATAGATAAAGCCAACCGTCAAAGGCGAATGGCCATCAGCGCTCACAAATTGTGGGAGTGCGGTTGCACCCGCAACAGCAGCGGTGCTCTTGAGGAAACCCCGGCGGGAGAACGATTTGATTAACATTGGCAAAGCTCCTTTAGCGTGGCGACATCCGATTGGGCGCACTCATCGTGCGCCCCAATTCCATCTAGCTAATCATGAACGCATTAGAGCGATGCTGTCGTCTGCTAAGATCGCAACATAACGGTGCAAATTTTGCATCACTCGCTAAAGGGTTTGTAACTGATGCTGCCGGCGGCTTGGGTTCTGCCAACAGGGTGCGAGGCTACTCAGCCCAATGCGCTAGCGCCGCAACAAGTTGTTGGCCAAACTTGAACGATGCCAAGGGGAGCGCGCGACCCTTCATTTGACCTAACAAGAGACGCCCCGCGGGGATGTCTCTTTCCGACAACGGCAAATGCATGATCTCCGGCTGCTTTTCGGTGCTCAATCCGATGGGAATCTGGAAGCCAACAGCGTTCTCACGGGTAACGTAATGGCGGATCAATTCAAATGACTCGGTTTCGACGATTGGGGGTAAGCTATGCCCTTTTCGGGCCGCGGCGTTGTCGAGCAGGTGGCGCACACCGTAAGCGGCGGAGGGCAAAACCAGTTGCTGGGTTAAGCAGTCCCGCAGACGCAATTCTGTTTTCTGTGCCAATGAGCTGTCGCTTCTGAAAACGGCGTGAACCGGTTGTGGAAGTGCATAGAGAACTTCGAAATCCACAAGGTGGATGGGTTCAAAAACAAGGGCAATGTCGCTGCTGAACGATGCGAGGTCTTGTTCTGCTTGCGCCCGGTCCCGCACGTTGACCGTAAAACTGACACCGGGATGTGCGGCACGGTAAATCGCGATTTGCTCGGGGATAAAATACGGAAGCAGGGCTTGCGAGCACGCAATAGAGACATGCCCACGTCTTTGCCCTGACAAATCAGCCACCTGCGATTGGACACGGGCCAGGTCGGTCCGCTGCAAGCGGATATGCTGCATTAACAACTCTCCAGCAGGGTTCAGCCTCATCCCTCGCGGCAGGCGTTCGAATATCGGCCAGCCAAATTCCTGTTCGAAGTTTTGGATCCGCCTGTTCAGCGCAGAGGCTGTCAAGTTGGTGTCTTCGGCGGCCTTTCGAATTGATCCAGCACGAACCACGGCTTCGATCAGTTCAAAGGTCTTTAAGTATTTCAAATCATGTACCTTTTCACACATCGATGCAAAAAATGCAACGTATATATGATTTTATAGCATTAGAAGTGCACGGTAATCCATCGCAACCTCTTTCCAACTGCCGATTCCCAAAAAAAACAGACAACAGCGAGAGAGAAACATGACCGATACAACCTCCCGACGTAATTTCCTGAAGATGGGCGCTGCGGGCGCTTCAGTTCTACCATTCCTGCGCGCGATGCCAGCGGCGGCCCAAGGTTCAGACACGTTGGTCGTTGTGACGGGCGCAACGATCAACAGCCTTGATCTGCACCGGTCCGGGACAAGCCGTGCGTCTTATCAGGTTGGGATCAATTGCTATGATCGCTTGCTGTCCTTTGGGACAAAGCAAACCCCCGATGGTGGGTTTTCGTATGACTATCAGGTGATCGAACCCGAGCTTGCCGAAAGCTGGAGTGAATCTGAAGACGGCCTGACGCTGACTTTCAAGCTGAAATCAAACGCGACGTTCTGGGACGGGCGCAAGGTTACGGCGCAAGACGTCAAATGGTCATTTGATCGCGCCGTGTCGGTTGGTGGCTTCCCAACCGTTCAGATGAAGGCGGGCGGGTTGGAACGTCCAGACCAGTTCGAAGCTGTCGATGAAGAGACTTTTGTGATCAAGCTTGATCGCGCCTCCAAGCTGACGATCCCGGATCTGGCCGTGCCGGTGCCCTACATCATGAACTCGGTCGAGGCATTGGCCAACGCAACTGAAGACGATCCCTGGGCGACGGAGTACCTTCACACGACACCAGCTGGATCGGGTGCGTACAAGGTGGCACGCTGGACCCCTGGCGAACAGCTTGTCTATGAGCGTAATGACGATTGGGTTGGTGGTCCGTTGCCAGCCCTACAACGTGTTGTGATCCGCGAAGTGCCAAGTCCAGCGACCCGCCGTGCGTTGGTAGAACGTGGCGATGTGCAGGTCGCATTCGACATCCCCGACAAGGACGCTGCAGAGCTTACCGATACGCTTGATGTCTTCTCGACCCCCGTCGAAAACTGTATCCACTGCCTGAACCCGAACTTTGCTTTCGAGCCGTTCCAAGACTCAAATGTTCGCAAAGCCATTGCATACGCGATCCCCTATGAAGATATCTTTCAGGCCGCAGCATATGGTCGCGGCTTGCCGATGTGGGGTGGCGAAGAAGAGATCACCGACATCGCGTGGCCGCGCAAGACACAGTATTATACCGATATCGAAAAGGCGAAGGAACTTATGGCCGCCTCTGGCTATGCGGATGGGTTCGACGTGCCATTGTCGATCAGTCTGGACCTTGCGTCTTGGATGGAGCCAACCGCGCTGCTCGTACAAGAGGCCCTTGGCGAGATTGGGATCAACGTTACCATCGAAAAGATCCCGGGTGCGAACTGGCGGACGGCTGTTCTGGTCGAAAAACGCCTGCCATTACACCTTGAAAACTTCGGCGGCTGGCTAAACACACCCGATTACTATTTCTTCTGGGCCTATCAAGACGGTCACCTCTTCAATTCATCCAACTACCGCAACGAGGAAGTCGAAGAGCTGACGAATGCCACGTTGCACATGCCAATGGACGATCCAGAATACGCGCCAAAGATCATGCGCATGTTCGAGATTGTGCTGGATGAGTTGCCACGTATTCCGCTGTACCAACCGGCGCTGAACGTCGCGATGAATGGGGCAGAAGGCTATGAGTTCTGGTTCCACCGTCAGTTGGACGTTCGTCCAATCACGCGCGCATAAGTGATGCTTGCCTCCTCTCCTCGGCTGCGCGCGACCCTGTTGCGTGTGGCCCAATCCATCCCCGTCGTCATCGGCGTCGTGATCATCAGCTTTTTGCTGACGCGCGCGCTACCGGGCGATCCGGCGGTGTATTTTGCAGGGGTGGCGGCTGATACCGCATCGATTGAACAAACCCGCGTCGCTATGGGTTTGGACAAGCCACTGCTACAGCAGTTCTTCATCTATGTGGGAGATCTGTCGCGCGGTGATCTTGGTCAATCGCTTTCAAGCGGGCGACCTGTCGCCGCTGATCTGGCAAAGCGTTTGCCGGCCTCGTTGGAATTGACTTTGTCAGCACTTATTCTCGCCATTTTGATTGCCGTACCGTTAGGCGTTTTGGCGGCAACGCGTCCGGGCACATGGGTGGACCACCTTTGCCGTGTCGTCGTGACGGCGGGTGTGTCATTACCCACCTTTTTCACGGGTATTCTGCTGATCTACATCTTTTATTACGTCCTCGGGATCGCGCCTTCGCCGCTGGGTAGGTTGGATTTCGTCTATCTCGATCCCGATCATTTCACGGGGTTCTACTTAATTGATGCTGCCTTGATGGGCGATTGGGAAACATGGCGCGGGGCGGCCAAACAATTGATCTTGCCTGCCACCACTCTTGCGCTGTTCACGCTGGCCCCCATAGCGCGGATGACGCGGGCGGCGATGCTGACGGCGCTGTCGTCTGACTTCATCCGCACCGCGCGGGCTGCGGGGTTGTCCAACCGGACAATCCTCTACTGCTACGCCTTTCGCAATGCATTGCTGCCCGTCGTGACAACCCTTGGCATGGTGTTTTCCTTTGCGCTGGGGGCGAATGTTTTGGTGGAAAAGGTCTTTGCCTGGCCGGGGATCGGATCTTACGCGGTCGAGGCTTTGGTCGTGTCCGACTACGCAGCCGTGCAGGGGTTTGTACTCGCCATGGCCCTTTTGTTTGTGGCGCTCAACCTTGTGATTGACCTGCTTTACACGGCCATTGACCCACGGATCGGATTTTCCTCCAAATGACTGAAGTATCGCACCAGCTTGCGCCCAAGACGCGGGGCAACTTTGATCATATTCTATACGTCCTGCGGGCGAACCCTGTCACGTTGATAGCATTTGGCCTGTTCGCGTTGTTGATTTTCTCGGCAGTCTTTGGGCCCTCTTTGGTACCCTATGACCCGCTGGCGACCAACGCCGCCAATGCGCTCCAACCGCCCTCGGCCACGCATTGGTTTGGGACTGACAATGTGGGCCGTGACGTGTTCAGTCGCGTGATCGTGGCCACACGATTGGATCTGTCGATCTCTGTTGCGGCTGTCGCGTTGTCCTTTGTTGTAGGGTCCATCTTGGGATGTATCGCGGGCTACTGGGGCGGCTGGCCGGATATCATTCTGAATCGTTTGCTCGATACGATCATGGCCTTCCCGTTGTTTGTGCTGGCGATGGGTATCGTCGCAGCACTTGGGAATACGATTGAAAACATCATTTACGCCACCGCGATTATTAACATGCCATTCTATGCGCGACTTGTGCGGGCCGAGGTAAATATTCGCCGCGATTCCGGTTTTGCCCGGGCGGCCAAGCTCGCTGGCAATTCAGATATCCGCGTTCTTGCCATGCACATTTTTCCGAACGCCTTGCCGCCAATGATGGTGCAGGTGTCACTGAACCTTGGTTGGGCGATCCTGAATGCGGCCGGGCTATCGTTTATCGGGTTGGGCGTCAGTCCGCCCACCGCAGAGTGGGGGATCATGGTGGCGGAGGGGGCGAACTTTATCGTCTCAGGCGAATGGTGGCTGGCGGTCTTCCCGGGCCTTTGGCTGATGATTACGGTCTTCACCTTCAATCTGCTTGGGGACGGATTGCGCGACATTGTCGATCCGCGGAAACGGACATGAACACGATGCTATCCGTTAAAGACCTTGCCGTCTCGTTCCAGACCCGCCGGGGCGAAGTTGATGCCGTGCGCGGCATAAGCTTTGAAGTGGCCAAGGGTGAAATCCTGGGGATTGTCGGGGAAAGCGGCTCTGGAAAATCTGTGACCTCCTATGCGTTGATGCGCATCCTTGATGCGGGCGGGGTGATCAAAGCGGGCGAGGCAACCTATTCCGGCATCGACCTGCGCCGGGCTGCAGAACGCGATATGCGCGACATCCGTGGCCGCGAAATTTCAATGATTTTCCAAAACCCCCGCGCGGCGTTAAACCCGATCCGCAAAGTGGGCCACCAAATTGAAGACGTCCTGCGGCATCACGCCCGTGCGACCCGCTACGATGCGCGCGCTAAGGCGATTGCCGCCTTAGAGGCAGTTAAGATCAACGATGCCGAAGCACGCTATGATGCGTATCCGTTCGAACTATCGGGCGGCATGTGCCAACGCATCGTCTGCGCCATCGCACTGGCCTGCGATCCACGCTTGTTGATAGCCGACGAACCGACAACGGGGCTTGATATCACAACCCAAAAGGCCGTCATGGACCTTGTCCGCGACCTGATCCGTGAACGTGAGATGAGCAGTATCCTCATCACCCACGATCTTGGCCTTGCCGCGCAATATTGCGACCGGATTTTGGTAATGAAGGACGGGGTGATCGTTGAACAAGGCGACCCCGTTCAGATATTCAGCGACCCGCAACACCCCTACAGCCGTAAGCTGGTGGATGCGACGCCACGCGCAGGTGAAACCGTGCGCAGCTTGCTGCCACCCGATGAGCGTGGAGATGAATTGACCCCAAAGGTCAGCGATCAACCTATCTTAGAGGTCCGCGACCTGACCAAGACCTATGCCGGAAAATCCGGGCCCGTGCATGCGGTGAAGGGCATTTCATTCACGATCAACCAAGGCCAATGCGTCGGGCTTGTGGGCGAAAGCGGCTGCGGCAAGTCCACCACATCAGAGATTTTGGTCCGCTTGATGGACGCGACCAGCGGGCAGGTCATTTTTGACGGAGATGACATCGCGCGCGTCCCAGCGCGGAGCTTTGCAAAAGATACTAGGCGTGCCGATATCCAGATGGTATTTCAGGACGCCACCGACAGTTTAAACCCACGTCACACAGCGCGTCAGACAATCTCGGAACCGCTGCGGCGGCTGGCGCGGATGCGTGGTGCGAAGCTTGCCGCGCGGATCGAAGAACTGGCAGTGCTTGTGGGGCTACCTTTGCCGTTACTTGATCGGTTCCCCCATCAGTTATCAGGTGGCCAAAAGGCGCGGGTGGGCATCGCGCGTGCCATAGCACTTGATCCCAAATTTCTGATTTTGGATGAACCGACAGCAGCGCTTGATGTGTCGATCCAAGCGGTCGTTCTGAATCTGTTGGTCGATTTGCGTGCCAAACTGGGTCTTAGCTATCTTTTCGTCAGCCACGATCTGCATGTCGTGCGGCTGCTCTGCGATCATGTGATCGTCATGAAAGACGGTGAAATCGTCGAACAAGGTGCAGCAGAGACGGTGATGTCCAACCCCCAAAGTGACTACACCAAGGCCTTGCTCGCAGCGGCCCCGAAGCCACCCCAGCGCCGCAATATAAGTTAAATACCAAGACCCGGAGAATACCATGCCTAGCCATCTTCCGTTTACACTGAACGCCTTGCGCAAGGCCTATGCTACGGGCACCAGCCCCGTTGACGTCATTGATGAAATTTTTGCACGGCTGGATGCAGTGAATGATCCGGGCATCTTTATTCATCTACGCGATCGCGAAGGCCTGCGTGCAGAGGCGACAGCCCTCGGGGCTTACAACCCTGACATGCCGCTTTGGGGCATTCCTTTTGCGGCCAAAGACAACATTGATGTCGCGGGGATTGAGACAACGGCAGCCTGTGCAGCCTACGCTTACACGCCCAACAAGGATGCGTTTGTCATTGCCAACTTACGCGCCGCAGGGGCCTTAATCATCGGTAAAACCAACCTTGACCAATTCGCAACCGGGCTTGTTGGCGTCCGCACACCTTACGGAGCGCCATTGAATGCGGTTGATCCAGAGATCGTGCCGGGCGGTTCCTCGGGTGGTTCGGGTGTGATCGTCGGCCACGGCATTGTGACGTTCTCGCTCGGCACGGACACCGCCGGGTCTGGCAGGGTGCCTGCCGCGTTGAACAACATTGTCGGTCTCAAGCCCACATTGGGGGCCTTATCCGCCAGCGGCGTTGTGCCCGCCTGCCGCTCGACCGAAACAGTGTCAATCTTTGCTCTGACCGTCGACGATGCCTATGCAGCTTTCGAGGTCGCACGCGGCTTTGATCCTGCGGATGCCTATTCGAAACCCCTTGTGCATGAGGCGCTGACGGCACCAACCGAATCGTTGCGGATCGGCGTGCCGGATGCCGCAACCATCGAATTCTTTGGCGACACAGTCCAACAGGCGGCCTTTGATCGGGACGTAGCGCTTTTGAAGGCGGGTGGTGCAGACATCGCATACATCAACTTCGAACCGCTCTATGCGATTGCGCGCATGCTATATGAAGGCGCATGGGTGGCTGAACGCTACACAGTCATCGAAGATTTGTTGAAGGCTGACCCCGACGCAATCCATCCGGTGACCCGAAAAATTATCACTCATGCGGAAAGCATGTCAGCGGCAGATGCATTTCGCGGAATGTACCGTTTGGCTGAACTGAAACGCGCGGCAGGGCCGATGTTGGAAGGTCTTGATCTACTCTGCGTGCCAACAATTCCGACCTTCTATTCCGTGGCTGATCTGGATGCTGATCCTGTTACCCCCAATTCAAACAATGGCACCTATACGAATTTTGTGAACCTGCTGGATATGTGTGGCATCGCGGTGCCCACAGCGCCGCGTAGCGATGGCAGACCGGGGAGCGTGACGCTCTTGGCGGGAGCGAGTCAGGATGCTCTCGTCGCAGCTGTCGCGCGTGGGTTTGAGGCCAATTGTACGCGCAATATGGGCGCAACCACACATTCAATTCCAACACCCGCCGCCCTACCGGATAAGCCCTCGGATCAGATTGAATTGGCTGTATGCGGAGCGCATATGACTGGCTTGCCGCTGAATTGGCAGTTGACCGATCTGGGGGCGACGTTTGTCCGCAAGGCGCTAACGGCTCCAGACTATAAGTTCTACGCTTTGGCCGGCGGGTCTCCGGCAAGGCCAGGTCTGGTGCGCGCGGACGGGCCGGATACTGGTGCTGTCGCGGTCGAGGTTTGGTCCTTGCCCAAGGCGGGTTTCGGGACCTTCATGGCTGGCATCCCTGCGCCATTGGGGATCGGCACAATCACCCTATCGGATGGCTCATCGGTGAAAGGGTTCATCTGCGAAGCGAATGGCGTGAAAGGGGCCACGGATATCACCCAACTTGGCGATTGGCGGGCCTTTTTGGCGCAACAGGCAGCACTGGCATGACATCGCAGGTTGAAAAACGTCTCGCTTCCTTGGGTCTTGAATTGCCACCCGATTGGACCCCGCGCGGTCAATTCCTGCCGTTTCGTAAAGATGGGGCGCTCGTTTATTTGTCCGGGCAGATATGTGAATGGGCCGGCGAGGTGACCCACATGGGCCCGGTTGTGGACACCACCGAGGGGATCGCGGCGGCGCGCGAGGCAGCCAAAATCTGTGCGCTGAACCTCATCTACCGTCTGCGAGAAGCTTGCGACGGTGATCTTGACCGGGTTGATGTAATCCTGCGTCTGGGCGGGTTCGTGAATTGTCAGTCCGGCTTCCCTAGCAGTCCCGCAGTGATCAATGGCGCTACAGAAGTGTTCATCGCGCTGTTTGGGGATGATGGCTGGCACGCCCGAACTGCAGTGGGTGTATCTGGTCTGCCCGGCAATGCTTCGGTCGAAGTGGATGCGATTGTAAAGTTAGAGGACTAAGCAGGCAATTGTGGCCTTGGCAAATGAGGACTTCGTTGCTCCAGACCCGCGGCCGTTTCCAAAATCTGGGCGTCTTGTCCGGGATGCGCGGCCAGCATCACTGATCTGGGTCGGCCCAAGCGATCTGGGCCCCAAGGCAAACAGACGAGCGGTCCGCCAAAGACGGTCCAAGGCGTCAGCCAATCCTGATACCCTGTGGTGCCATCGATCAACGGAGCGCCGTCAGGGACTGGTAAGGTCAGCACGGTATCGGTGCCAGCAATGCCATCCCAAAAACTCTGCCTCGCGTCAGCCAGAAAACCAGCAGCTTGTTCGGCTTCATCCGGCGCTATCTTCGCCCCCGCTTTGAGCCCGGCCAAAAACTTTGGCTTCAGCACATCAACCCGGGCGTCTTGCAACATTGCGCGATGGGCCGTTGCGGCCTCGTAAGTCATCACAATTCGATGTGCTTTTACGATGGCATCAACGTCGGTTCTGAGTGGCGCGTTATTGATGTGCAGGCCAAGGTCGGCAAGGGTGGCGGCTGCATGTTGTAAGCCAGCCAACGTATCTTGATCCACATAGTTATCGGTCTGCCAAAGCCCGGTGACGGCCTTTAGGGACGAAGGCTCTGACAACCTAACGTCGGCGGGTACGATTGCTGCAAAGGACTTTTGCACCAATGCAACGGAGGAGGCGATGATGCCGACTGTATCAAAACTGGCGGCAAGCGGCGTGACACCTGTCGTCGGCAACAGGCCGTAGGACGGCTTAAAACCAACGACCCCACAATAAGCTGCAGGCCGACATAGCGACCCCGCGGTCTGCGTACCAAGCGCAATGTCAACGACACCAGCCGCAACCGCGGCCCCCGATCCACTGCTTGACCCACCGGGGCTGCGGGTCAGGTCATGCGGGTTGCGGCAGGGCGTCGGATCAGTGAATGCAAATTCAGTTGTCGTGGTCTTACCGACGATCGATGCTCCCGCATCACGCAGCGCTGCAACGACGGGGGCATCTTGCAAAGCAGGTTCGGCATCCTTGTATGCCTCGCTACCATTACGGGTCGGAACTCCGGTGACATCGATGATATCCTTCACTCCGACGGTCAGGTCGGTAAGTGGGCCACCTTCAGGAGCTTCAACCTTACAAAGGCTAACAAACGCATAGATGTGCTTGTCCCACTGCATCAAGTTTTGCAGCACGTGAGTATCGCCTTTGTGGTCGCGCTCTTTCAAGCGACCTCTCGCGCCACGCCAATAAGGTGGTCCCGGGAAATCAGCGCTTCTAACTCATGCAACGAAAACCTCTCGAGGTCCTCTGGCGGCTCTGGCAAGACCAGATACCGCATATCGGCGTTGCTATCATGCACGACCAATTGAATATTTTCGGACAAATCCAACCCAAACTCAGCCAAAACGCGACGTGGTTCACGGACCGACCGCGCGCGATAAGCTTTGGAAATATACCACGAGGGCGGTTGGCCCAGAATGGACCTTGGATAACAGGAACACAGGGTACAGGTGATCAGATTGTGAAGCTCTGGCGTATTCTCAACCACGATGATCCGTGCCTCTGTCACCGGAATCTTTAGCTCTTGGACGGCCGCGCGGCCATCAGACCGAAGCCGGGCGCGATAGTCCGGATCAGTCCACGCTTTGACCACAACCTGCGCGCCAAGGTGAATGCCGGGGCTTTCCAGTTTGGCGATGGCGCTGGTGACTTCAAGCGCTGTTAGCAGGCCTTTGCCAATCAGCACCTCTTGCAAAGCATCCACAACGATCTGGGCCTCAATGTTTCCGGCCTCATCCTCGATGACAAGCGCCTCATGTTCGCCTTGGTCATGGGGCATTTGGGGTCTCCTTGGCCGGGGCTAGCCAGTGATCGTAAATTTCAATGACAAGTGTGTCGTGTTGCGGGATCACATCGTCCGGCCAAAGCTGCCTTTGCGAAAATGCCACCCGATAAAGGTCAACCGCGCGACCAGCGGTATTGCCCACCGCCAGGTCCTCTGGGTTCAGATAGGTCCCGCAATACTCAGTCACGCGCCCGATCTGGTTACGGATGTAATGCGGGATACGGACATGACCCGTCTTGCCAAGCGCCAGAACCTGAACAATGTCACCCGCCGCGAACCGTTTCATGAAGGTGTATCAACGTCCGTCCAGCGCAACTTCCCAGCCTCAATCGCTTCATCCAGTTCAGCGCGCGAGACAATCCCTTTTTCAATCAAAATATCGGTCATTGCTTCCAACCGGCGTCTGTAGAACGACAGGGTGTTATACTTCTCCACACCAAAGCTCTCAAACCCGCGCCGGACCTCGTCAAGCGAGACGATCCGGCGTGTGCCGTCACCAAGAAGACCACGAATTGCCTCGACTTGCTTTTCCCAATGAAGCCACGGGAGATCGGCCATTGGAATGTCACCCGCAGGATCGCCACCCACGTCGTGATAGCCTTTGGGGCCTTTGTCATTTTCCATAAATATTCTCCAAGACTTTCGTAACATGGCGATCTGCGAACATTATAACCATTGCTTTTTTTGCATCGAGCCGGTGCGAAGAATGGGCCGACGAGGCCCCTCTCTCGGTATCGCATGATCTTAAATCCTCGCAAACGTGTTCATATGTCGATCAACAGGAGGAGACAAAATGGACACTATTGGCCTATCGACAGAACCCAATTTTCTTTTTGGAACCACATAAGTACTTCTCGTTGTGGGGACGGCTTATTTGGGACCAGCTAGTTTTGGTTTTGCAGTCGCAGCGCTCGCGTCAATGGCTGCGCTAATCTTTGCATTAGCAGAGGCCCAGACCAGCAGCACATCGGAAGGCTCCCATTGGTCGCCGTTGTGTTTCCATTTCTGTTACCGGGGTTGACGCTCCTGTCCGCAATGGGCGTGTCACAGGTGTTTTCAAACCCAATAACTGAAAACGGGACAAACTTTTTCCGGGGGACTGCGTTGATGGCCGTCTGACTGCTCCGTTTTACGGGCCCGAAGCGCGTGGAGTGAGCCAACGACGGGCGTGTGATGCTTTACGAGTTGATCAATCCTCGGTGCGGTATCTGTCGCGCCGACGAGAGCCCAAACTGCACGATGCTGCGGTATCCATGAACGTCTGCTCACCGATCTACTCCAACGTATCGGCCTAGTTCGATGCCGCCATTTCTTGTAGATATACTTATGTCATGCATTTTCCGTGAAATCGCGGCGGGCAGAGAACCTGCAAATATTCTCTTTCAGAACGAGATTGTTCTGGTTTTTCTTGCTTTAGAGGGTCATCCGTTGGTGGTACTGACCTGCTCGCCTGAAACGTCCGGTGTTTTGAGTTAGCCTGTTCTCCAATAAGGAGACGGACGATGAAGAGAAGCCGTTTCAGCGAAGAACAGATTATTGGGATATTGAAAGAGCATCAGGCTGGGCTTGGTGCGAAGGAGCTTTGCCGTAAGCACGGTGTCAGCGATGCGACGTTTTATAAATGGCGGTCGAAGTATGGTGGGATGGAAGTGTCGGACGCGAAGAAGCTGAAGGCG
>CANMDE010000011.1 GCA_947496535.1 uncultured Paracoccaceae bacterium
CCAATCCCTCCCTACAGAAAGAATTGAATCAGTAGTTCATGCACCAATCAAGGAAGAGTTTTTCAACAAAATCCGCCAACCAACGTCGCCGGGTTGATCCCCTTCTTACGACAGTCCAGAGAAACTCGCGTTTTTGCTCGGATTGATGTGATAGCCTTCCCTCAATACATCGCTCTATTGAGAGTGATGTAGACCGCAGATCCGGCATCGAATTTTGCGCTGCCCCGCGCGAGCAGCCAGCCATCTTCTCGTTCCAGAAGCGCGACGATCTGCCGTGTTGGCGAAGCCGGCAAACTTTCGGGCTGTGCGAGGGAAAAAGCTAACATCCTTGATGCACCATCGCTTTTGAAACGCGCTTCCGTCGCGCCGCGCCGGGCACTATCCTGAATGGCAGGGTCATCAAGGTAAATCTCTATCTGACCTTTCGGAATCGCCCCGCCGCCTGCGAATGTGACTTCGCCACGAATATCTGGCGATTGCGCGGCGGCCTTGTCGGTAACGGCGGCCACGGCTGCCGCTCCTGCGGCCAACAATACCCTACGGCGATTGGCTGAGCGTTTCATTACACACTCCCCTTTTGTTGCATGACCCATGGCAGCCTGGATGCACGGAATGGCTAGTGTTGTAATAGGAGGAGTGTTTGAAAGCACCCCTCCCTTACCGTTTTAAATGATAAAGAAGTTGTCTTCTGAAAGATCCAGATCTGCATCCAGTTGCGCGAACTGGATTGCTTCAACTTCTCCAGAGCCATCGGCGTCGTATGACAAGGCTCCATTATCGGTGTCGTAAAGGAGGCGGTGGTCATCGTCGTAGCTAGCTGCCGCCGCACCCTGATAAAGGGCACCGAAAGTCAGAGCGCCGTCATCGCCTATGTCTTCAAAAATGAGGTTGTCGAGAAGGATCAGGTCTTCGGTAACATCGAAGTCGGTGATCTCGTCGACATTGTCATCCCCCAGCTCTGTCGAGAACCGGAAGGAGTCCGCGCCCGCGCCGCCGTTCAGAATGTCTGCAGCCAGCCCACCATCCAGCAGGTCGCTACCATCGCCACCACGCAGATTGTCTGCGCCCGCATCGCCAGGCTGTTCCGGTTCGGTCGGGAATTCCACCGATACGTTCAATTCATATGTCGAACCCTCAGGCACGGCCTCCAGCCAGCCATCTTCATCCGACGTCTCTGACCAACTGCCTTCCAGTATGTAGTAGGTTCCAGTTTCCTCTGCGATGTAGACGGTGCTTGAATCCCGGCTGCTTTCCGAGCCCGGATCATCACCCCCATCGTCGTTCTCGGCGACGATGTTTCCATCGCTGTCCAGTAGCCTAACCCAGCTGTCATGAACATCGGGATCAGCAATGCCGTCGATGTCGATCGAAATGACCGCCCCCTCTGCCAGATCGATGCTGTAATATCCACCCAACCCGTTCCCGGTGGCGTTGACGGTCGTGTGAAGGACCGTTGTTGAATCAAAGATGTTCGGGTCTTCTTCCAAAGTGAAATTGTCCGAGATGTCGAACGCGTCCGCTATTGAGTTGTTCGTCGCATCGGCATCAAGCGTTGTGTAGCCTTCGCCAAGACCCGGACTTGGCAAGGCATCGCCTTCATAAGCGAAATCGCCAAGCAGGGTATCATCGCCACCCCCACCGCGGAGTGTATCATCACCGCCTTGGCCGGTCAGCACATTGGCAGCGTCGTCGCCTATCAGCCGATCATCGAAGCCCGAACCGGAGAGGTTTTCGATCGAGCTATAGGTGTCGCCCTCAAATCTGCCGCTTTTCAGGTTGAGCATGACCCCGCTGGTGGCGTCGGCGTAGTCTGCGGTGTCACTTCCAGCGCCACCATTCAAGATGTCGGCACCGTCGCCACCCATCAGCGTATCATCACCCGAACCGCCAGTAAGTTCATTGATCCCGTCGTCGCCGATAAGATAGTCGTCGTAGAATGAACCAACCACATTTTCGAGATCGACCAGTATGTCATAGTCGATAGTTGTACCGCGCCCAACGATCTGGACTTCCCCGTTGGCATCGCCGCCGCTCGCTGTACCGTTGACGAGGTCGACCGTCACGCCGCTGGAACTGCTTGAGTAGACGACTGTATCGGTGCCGTCGCCGCCATCCAGATAGTCCTGCCCGGTGCCACCGATCAGTGTGTCGTCGCCGCTTTCTCCGTATATGATGTCTCCGTCGGCGCCGCCGTCCAATATGTCATCGCCGTCACCGCCGTTGAAATAGTCGCCACCGCCTTGGCCCCAGAAATGGTTTGCCGCGGCTGTGCCAATAAAGCGGTCGATACGATCATCCGAGCCAATCAAGTTCTCGATGCTGTAGAAAGTATCACCCGAAGCGGTTCCGCCACTGGCAAAGTTCGTTTCCAGGTTGACGATCAGTTGGAAGGGGCTTTCGTTGCTATAATCCACGGTATCGACGCCCGCGCCGCCGCGGAATATGTCGACGCCGTCCTGACCGCTCATCGTGTCGTCGCCATTGCCGCCGTCAAGAATATCGTTGCCTTGCCCGCCGAAAAGGGTGTCGTCGCCATCGCCGCCGTAGAGCGTATCATTGCCGTCGTCGCTCTCGGTTTGATCTTCGAGGTCTGCGACGTCGATCGTGTTGTTGATGTCGCGACTGGCAAGTGAATCGGTGCCGCCAATGAGGATATCATCGCCGCCCTGACCAAAGATCGTATCGTCACCAGAGCCGCCATCAATTGTTTCATTGTCCTCGCTGCCAAAGATGATGCTGGTCAGTGTGTTGTCGCCAGCACTGACGGATTCTTCTTCGTCGTCATCATCTTGTTGGTCGAGGATCGTGCTATCGGCATAAATAATGTTCTCGACATTGGCGATTTCGTCAATTTCGAGATCGGCGGACATCAGGATAACGGTGTCGTTCCCGCCGTCAGCTTCTTCTCGGACGATGTCGTCGAGGGAGTAGACAAAGTAGGTATCGTCACCGCCATAACCGGCCATGCTGTCGCCGCCACCGCGACCATCCAGAACGTTGTCTCCGTCATTCCCAATCAGAATGTCCTCGTATACGCTGCCGATGCCGTTTTCGATGTAATATTCGGTCTCATCATCGTTGTGTCCGGCAAAGATAGACACATTATTGTTGTGCCCGTTTACGCTGGAAAACTGCCCGGCGCGCAAATCAAGGATCGTGCCCGCCGTTGAACCTGAGAAATCAACAGTATCGGTTCCGCCGGTGTCATGGATCACAAAACCAATATCATGCTGCAGACCGGATGAGGTAAGTTCATAGCCATATTCGGTGCTGTTGAAGCCATAGACGTTGTCGCCCGTATTAAGGTCGATTGTCTCATACGTCCGCACGCCGTCGTCGTCGACCGTCGAGAAATAGGTGCGAATAACCGCTTCAATATCTGCCATCAGCGGTGTGGATGCCGACCAACGGGTCTCTTCACCAACGTCGTTTCCATCGAAATAGGACATGACCGTGTATTGCTGGCGGTCATAGATCCAGGTGGCGTTGTTCAGATAGTTGATTTGTGTGCCTTCCGGACCGCTATAATTGTAAAGGCCGGGATGGTTCAGGCCGAACTCATGACCGAATTCATGGATGAAAGTTTCGAATACATAGCCGCCGATATCCGTCAGGTCCGGCTCGGTGTCGTGGAAGCGCTGCCCGACGCTAACGTAACGGTCGCTTGAAAAGGCGCTGCCGTCGTAGTCCTCGCCCAGTTCAGGGCTGACAACCTCCATCCAGTCCGTTTCCTCGTCATAAGGCGCGTCATCAACGATCTCGAACTCGAGCGGGGTAACGGCGGCCCATGTCTGCAAGGCGCCTATCGCCGCTTCCTGGTATTCGGGATGATCGCTAAGCTCCGAGACATTGATCACCAGCGGTTCGGCAGCGATCTCCGGTGTCAGGCTACGATCCAGCGCGCCGAGGTAGTCAAGATAAGCCTCGTAGTCATCGCTCTTGCCATAGGGGTTGTCCGGGGTCTGGTCGTTGATCCACCACTGGGCGCTGGCGTCGTCGGTATCGACCTGCGCGCCGGTCGACGCTTGAAGTGCCTCATCATCTGTAAGCGAAAGCGTCGCTTCAGTCGCTTCGGGAGTGTCGGTGGCCTCTGTAGTCTCGGTAAAGCTGCCCGACACGATAGGGTCCGGGACATCTTCGCCGAGAGCCGCCAGATCAGGTATCGTCTCTTGAAGAGTTATTGATTCATCCAGGTCCGCTTGAAGCCCGGTCTTTTCAAAACCGACCTTTTCAAAAGCAGTCGCTTGCTCGGGGCCATACCCCAGTTCACACATCATGCACATGTTCAGATTACCTTTTTTTGAAGATGCCGGAGGCGTAAGTTCAATTTGCCTGGCAGGAGGAGTGACGTTCAGACGCTCTATTGATCACCAGCGGTTCCGCCGCGATCTCTGGCGTCAAGCTGTGGTTCAAGGCTCCCAAGTAATTGAGACAAGCCCCGTAATCGGCGCTCCCGCCATATGAGTTATCCGGCGTCTGGTCGTTAACCCACCATTGGTCACTAGTTTATTTTTGGATGGCATCTTCGGGACTCCCTAAAGGACAACCTTGGGTGGTTGTTGCTATACAGATTGGCACCGCAAATTCTGAATTTGCAGCGCATGTGCTGACTGTAAAACTCGTCACCTTCAAAAATGATGATGTGGTATTTTTATATGTCTGTTATTTGCCCACAGATTCAATTCTTTGGATTTATTTCCAAAATTCAACGTAAACTCTACTCCTCGGGATTATCGGCAAAATTCAGCTTGATCGCGAAAATGTATCAACTGGCTAGAATCTTCGATCTTTAATAGGCGGAACCTCCGTCATTACGACATGTGCAGAAGTTAGGACTGCAGGCTGCAAAGATCAATCTGAGGGTGATTTGCAATGTTGAGCAATCAGGCTGTGACGGTCGCGCCCACTGCCGACTTGTGTTGCTGGTTTCTAAAGTTTCGCACTAAAGACGTACTAAATTGATCCACAATACATGCAGAAATCGCAGTGCTGCGTAGCGCCCGATAACGGGTATAGAACCATATGCAGGTGCGCGCAGGTTTTGGCTCAAAGGACAAAATGATGAAGGCCGTCCTTCGGTGGTTTGTCGATATGTCCGCCTGGTGGCCGCAACTAAGCCGGACTATTGCATTTGACCGAAGCGATCGGGGCATCGAGGGCATTGCATTGCTGAGCGTTTGATGAGCCTGTTTTGTAAGGTGATGGAGTAACTTATGCAGGCGCTGAATCGGAAGGAGCAATTGTTGACGTGTCACAGCGAACGATCTTCTTTATGATCAACTATGACGGATCATTTCCGATGGCATTGCCCGTGTTGACCAACAGGTTTCCTCGCGGTGACATCAGCGAAACGGAAAATCTCAAGGCTCATGCCGGCGTCATCGTATTGCTATTTTTGAAACAATTAAAGCATCGAAAGGATCGCCTGGTATCTGTACCCAACCACCAAAACAGTCAGATACAACAAAAGCTTTTTGCCGGTGACCGCCGAAGACAGCCCCTCAAGATGCAAGATGCTCAAACAAGCGCGCGACGGCTTCTGCGCCAGGATCGGTATGTCCTTCAAGCTGTTCGGCATTGATGTAGGTGGCTCGGCCTGCCTTTGCTGTGGTCAGTGTGGCGGTATAGTCTGCACCGGTGCGGGCCGCGGATGCAGCTTGGCTCAGCCCAGCATCCAATGCGTCGAGTGCTGGCATTAGCGCGTCCACCATTGTTCGGTCTCCCGGGTTGGCCCCGCCGATTTGTCGCATGCGATCCAGTCCGATTTGCAAGGCTTCGCGCATCGGCATGCCGGATGATGATGCATCACCTGCAGCAGCAAAAAAGATTGCGAGCAGCACACCGGACGAACCACCCATGGTTTGGCTCAGCTCTAGCCCAATGGCGCGATAGAGCTGTGTATGGTCGGCGAGGGGCAGAGTATCCATCGCGTCAATCAGCGCGCGGGCCGCCGTAGCGAGGGTCGAACCGGTGTCGCCGTCCCCGGATTTCGCATCAAGCGTGTTCAGGTCCGCCTCGGATTCTATCAGGACTTGGCAACAGGTCGTCAAAAACGCCTTTGTTGGCTCATGAGGTGATGCTGGCGCACGCACCGGGGACAAACCATCAGGCAGTGGCAATGTCTTCAACGCCGCCATGGGTTTGCAGCCCGGCCAGCCAGGCACTGTGACGGGTTGGGCAAGTAATTCATCATCGCCCGGTGACAACTCCATCACAGAAATTGAGAACCCGTGCATATCAAGCGCTGTCATCATCGCGTCGGGTCCCACGATCATCTTTATCCGATCACCGATCGGGGACGCGAGGAAACCGTGTGTCAGGATCGACATCTCCAACACAGAGGCACCACCAAGGTTGTTCACCAAAGCCACATGCGGCGTGTCTGGGATCGCCGCCGCCAGCTTTTCCGTCACTTTGGCCACCGCGTCCTTGGCCCCGCCAGAGATCACCTGCTCAACGCCCGCCTCACCATGGATACCAAGGCCCAGTTCTGCCATGCCATGTGGTATGCGGTTTTCCTTGGGAGAGCCGGGAACGGTGCAGGTATCCAGCGACATGCCGATACTCCGACTGCCTTTGATCACCCGCTTGGCCGCTGCCGCACATGCTTCAAGGTCCGCACCGTTTTCGGCCATTGCACCTGCGATCTTGTGAACGAACAACGTACCAGCAAGGCCGCGCGCCTGGGGTAGATCAGGCAGGGCTACATCATCATCTACAATGACCATGCTGACCTTGTGCCCAAAGGCGCGGGCGCGTTCGGCAGCCAGCCCGAAATTCAGCCGGTCACCGGTGTAATTCTTCACAATCAAAAGACAACCAGCAGGACCAGTGACCGCCAGAATACCGGCCAATACCGCGTCCACAGATGGTGAGGCAAAGACGTCGCCGCATACCGCTGCCGTCAACATTCCTGCACCGACAAAGCCGGCATGTGCAGGTTCATGGCCCGAACCACCGCCCGAGACGAGTGCCACTTTGGATTTGTCCCAATCCGACCGAACGACGACGCGAATATGTGGATAGCCATCCAATCGCGTCAGCGCGCCGCCAGACGTTGCGATGATGCCGTCGATGGCTTCGGTCACCATGTCTTCTTTTTCGTTGATGAACTGTTTCATGGTTTTGTCCCCTTAAGCGACGCGCGCACCGGCAGCGTCGAAGTAGAATGGCTTTTCCGGGCGAATTTTGACGATATCGCCCCCTTTGAGTGTCGTATGCGCATTCGTGACCGTAATCAGATCATGGTCCTTGAAAGTCAGATGCAAACGGGTCTGATCGCCCAAATGCTCAACCCGCTGCACAAAGCTGTCTTGCCCATCGCCCTGCACGATCTGTTCGGGCCGTAACCCGATATGGGTGGCCATCGCAGGTGCAGGACCAAACACATCAGCGGGCAGTACGTTGATGCGGGGCTGGCCCAAACGGCCAGCCGCATAAACGCTGACCGGGTCTTCATAAATTTCGCGCGGACTGCCGAATTGTACCAGCCTGCCGTGATCCAGCACACCAACATGCGTGGCCATTGTCATCGCTTCAATCTGATCATGCGTGACATAAAGCAGCGTGGCGCCGGAATTGGCCTGAATGCCCTTAAGCTCAATCCGCAAGTCAGATCGCAGTTTGGCATCCAAAGAGCTGAGCGGTTCATCCATGAGGTAAACGGACGGGTTGCGCACCAGCGCCCGACCGATCGAGACGCGCTGCATTTCACCGCCCGACAGGGCAGTCGCCTTGTTTTCCAGCTTATGGCTGATCTGTAAAATTTCGGCCACTTCGCCGACTTTTCTGTCAATCTCGGCCTGCGGTGTTTTCAGGATGGGTGATCTGAGTGGAAACTCCAGGTTTTGCCGCACGGTTAGGTGCGGATAGAGCGAGTATTGCTGAAACACCATTGCCACATCGCGCTGCGCCGGGGTCAGACCCGCCATGTCGCGTCCGCCGATCTGCACGCGGCCAGCATCTGGCTTATCAAGGCCGGAAACCATGCGGAGTGTCGTCGTTTTTCCGGCCCCAGTTGGGCCAAGCAGCACAACAAATGACCCGTCCGGGATCGTCATCGTCATATCGTCCAGTGCTACCTCCGCGCCGAAAGATTTCGAGATACCGCTAAGTGTCACTTCAGCCATGATTGACTACTCCTTCATTGGCCTGGCTCAGCAGAGCATGGCCCGTCACACCGTCAAATATCGTCACTGTCCGCGGATCAAATCGCAGGCCGGTCTTTGTGCCAACCTGCACGTTGTCCAGCGATGCCGTTCGCACCTTGATCTGTCCGTTCGGTGTGTCGAGTGTGATAATCTGGGTGGTGCCAAGGTATTCTGTTGCCAAAACCGTTCCCCGGTAAGGTGCCGCATCATCGAGTTGGATATGTTCTGGTCGGATGCCGAAACTCAGGTTGCCGTTCGCACCCTCTCGTAGTTGAGGCATCTGCAAAGCGACGTCGCTCAGGGTGACGCTTTCCTCGCCGGTGCCGACCATCCCCTGAAAGTCCAGGAAATTCATCGGCGGTGAACCAATGAACTCAGCCACAAATTTTGTCGCGGGCCAGTCATAGATATCTTGGGGAACGCCGAACTGCTCGACCACGCCGTGGTTCATCACCACGATCTTGTCGCCCATCTGCATCGCCTCAAGCTGATCATGGGTCACGTAAACAGTGGTGGCTCCCATACGGTCGTGCAAGGCACGCAATTCTTCGGACATGTGTTCGCGGAACTCTGCATCAAGCGCGCCTAGCGGTTCGTCCATAAAAAACGCCTTGGGATCGCGAACAATCGCCCGACCAAGGGCCACCCTCTGCCGGTCACCGCCCGGGAGGCCACCCACCGGCCTGTTCAGAATGTCCGTAATGCCAAGTATTTCGGCGATTTCGGCAACCTTTTGTTTCACCTGCGCCTTGGGCATCCCCTGACTGATCAACGGATAGCTGATATTCTTGCGCACGTTCATATGCGGGTACAGTGCGAACATCTGGAACACGAAAGCAATGTCGCGCTGGCTGGCCGGCTTCATGCCGACCTCTTCGCCGTCGATATAAATCTCGCCCGATGTGGGCAGTTCCAACCCAGCCATCATGCGCAATGTGGTTGTCTTGCCGCAACCAGACGGGCCAAGCAGCATAAAGAATTCGCCGTCCTCGATGGTAAAGGTTGAGGATTTGACCGCGTTGAATGCCCCGAAATCCTTGCGCACGTTTTCAATTCGTATCTGTGCCATTGGGCTACTCCGGGAAGTGGCTGACGATGATGAACATCACCGTGCCGACAAGGGTTACGACAAAGGAATACGTGTATATCCCAAGGGCAAATGGCTGCATCAGCATGATCACCCCAAGTGCGATAAGGATAGTCGCCAACATTTCCCATGGACCGCGGCGCATCCGCAAAAGACCGTTGATAAAGTTTGTCATTTGCGAACCGCTCCGAATGTGATTCCGCGCAACAGGTGCTTACGCAACAGAATGGTGAAGACCATGACGGGGACGAGGAAGATCGTGGCACCTGCGGCCACTGCGGGCCAGTCTTTGCCGCTTGTCCCGATGATGGTGGGGATGAATGGCGGTGCGGTCTGGGCGGTGCCAGACGTCAGCAGAACCGCAAAGGCGTATTCGTTCCACGCAAAAATCAGGCAGAAGATGGCTGTCGATGCGATGCCTGTTGCGGCCTGCGGCAGGACGACTTTGTAGAACGCCTGAAACCTGGTGTAGCCGTCGATCAAGGCAGCTTCTTCGTATTCAACCGGGATTTCGTCGATAAACCCTTTCAGCAGCCAAACCGAAAGTGACAAGTTCACAGCTGTATAAAGCAGGATCATCCCAAGATGCGTGTCGTTCAGACCCAGATTGCGGAACATCAGGAAAATCGGGATCGCGACGGCGATGGGCGGCATCATCCGGGTCGACAAGATGAAGAACAATAGATCGTCCTTCAAGGGCACCCGGAACCGGCTGAACGCATAGGCTGCCGCAGTTCCAAGGATCATGCACAAGGCTGTCGAGCCGAATCCGATGATGACCGAGTTCAGGAAACGTTCACCATAACGCGACGGACCAGAGATGACCGTGCCACGATTGCGGGCAATTTCTTCGTACCATGTCGTTGGCGGACCGGCCGTTTCCAGCATTTGCGACGTTGCACGCGTTCGTTCGGTGAACAGGTTTACGTAGCCTTCTAACGTCGGCTCAAACACAACAACCGGCGGATAGGCGATGGAATCTGTCGGGGATTTGAAGCCGGTGGCAATGATCCACAAGAGCGGAACAAGCGTGATAATGGCATAGCCAACCACAAGGACACCGGCAAACCACTTTGCCCGCTTGGATGGTTCTGTGACGGAAAAGCTCATCTTTCTTTCACCTTGTTCAGGGCTTTGACATAGATCGACGCAAGGCCGAACACGGTAACGAAAAGGATCACTGCATAGGCGGAGGAATAGCCCGTGCGCCATTTTTCAAACGCTTCACGCTTGAGATCAATTGAGGTCAATGTCGTCGTATTGCCGGGGCCGCCACCAGTCAGTTGAACCACGAGGTCGAACATCTTGAAGTTCTCGATCCCCCGAAACAAAACGGCCAGCATCACGAACGGAAGCGCCATCGGAATTGTGATCGTCCAGAATTGCCGCCACTTGCTCGCCCGGTCACATTCAGCGGCCTCATAGATGCTGTCAGGGATTGATCGCAGGCCCGCCAGACAGATCAGCATCACAAATGGCGTCCACATCCAGGTGTCAGCGATCACGATGGCCCAGGGGGCCAGATGTACATCGCCAATCATGGAGAAACTTGCAGGATCGGCACCAGTAAAAAAGGCAACGACGTAGTTAAACAAACCGATCTGCGGCTGATATAGAAACGTCCAGAAATTTCCTACAACAGCGGGGGACAGCATCATCGGAAAGACGATGATCGTCGTCCACATATCGTTGCCCTTGAACTTCTTGTTGATCAGATAGGCCAGCGTAAAGCCAATCAGAACCTGCAATAGAATGGTCCAGATCAGAAAATGCGCTGTCGCCTGCATTGTATCCCAGATGTCGGGGTCCGACAGGATGCGTTGATAGTTGCGCAGCCCCACCCATTCGACATCGTTGTTGGGACGGTTGACCCGGAAGTTGGTGAAACTCAGGCGGATGGTCCAGATCAGTGGAAAGATATTCACCGCCAAAAGCAGAAATATCGTGGGTGCTACAAAGATCCAGGCGATCGTGCGATCTGACAGGCCGCGTATGCGCCGGGCCACCCCGTCGGGCGTCGCCGCTGCCGCCTTGTCTATGGGTGAGTTTTTCATGTCTTCATATCCTTCACAGCAGAGGCTGGCCGCCATCCGCATTGGATCTTAACTGCTACCGGGTTGCGGATGTCCTCCAGCCGGTTTGAGACCCGACCGGAGAAACATTGTCAGACACCTGCAAAAGATGCCCGACGGGGAGATGCATCAAAGCTTGCCTTCGTCTTCAAAGACTTCGGTCCAATCACGCACCAAGCCATCCAGCGCGTTTTGTGCCGTCCCATCGCCAGCAATGACGTAGTTGTGGACCCGGGACTGCATAGCCAGCAGAAGATCGGCATACGCAGGCTCTGCCCAGAAGTCTTTCACGATGGCCATAGAGTCTAGGAACGTCTGAGCATAAGGTTGGCTGGTCGCAAAGCCGGGATCTTCAACCACGGCCTTTAGTGCGGAATAGCCGCCCAATTCCCACCATTGCGCCTGAACTTCCGGCTGCGCAAACCACTGGATGTATTCCAATGCCGCGTCCTGCTTATCCGAATAGGCCACAACAGAAATGCCCTGACCGCCAAGCTGCGCAAACTGACCCGCCGGGCCCGCTGGGTTCGGGAAATAGCCAGAACGACCGCCCCCAACATTCTCGTCCGCTTCAACACCTGGCCAGATGAAAGCAAAGTTCATCTGCATGGCGACCTGACCAGAACGGTAAGCATCAATATTCTCGCCCATGTACCAGTTGGACGAACCCGGCGGTGTGCCGACGTCATAAAGCGACTTGTAGAATTCCAGACCAGCGACAGCACCGTCCGAGTTCACAAAGCCTTCCAGATCATAAGGTTGCTCAGGGTTTTCGTACTGGAAGCCGTAGTTGTAGAGCGCGTTGGTCACACCCATGGTGATCCCTTCGGAACCCCGCTCTGTGTAAATGGCGGCACCGTAAACTGTTGTGCCGTCAATATCGCGACCCTGAAAGAATTCGGCAATATCGCGTAGCTCTTCCAGTGAAGCGGGCACACCCAAATCACGGCCGTAGGCTTCGCTGAATTCGGCCTGAAGCTCGGGCCGCTCGAACCAGTCTTTGCGATAGGTCCAGCCTACGACATCGCCAAAAGCGGGCAGGGCATAGTAATTCGGTGTGTTCTTGGGCCACTCAGCGTAACCGGTCACGGTAGCGGGGATGAAATCGTCCATGCTGATGCCGTTTGCATCAAAGAATTCATTCAGTTGCAGATAATGGCCGCTTTCCGCGCCGCCTCCGATCCATTGGCTGTCGCCGATCATGAGATCACACAGCTGCCCACCAGAGTTTAGCTCGTTCAGCATGCGGTCGGCAAAACTGGTCCACGGCACAAATTCAAAATTCATGCTGTGGCCGGATTGTTCTTCAAAGTCGCGGCTTAGTTCGACCAGCGCATTGGCTGGGTCCCAGGCCGCCCAGCATAGGGTCAGTTCCGTGGCATGGCTCTCGGCCAAAACGGCTGTGGACAGCCCAGTGGCGAGCATTGCGCCCGCCGCAGCTGTCATCATCAAATTGGATTTCATCGAATCTCTCCTCCCGAAGATTATTTTCTTAGCCGCAGCCCCCTCGCCGCGACATCATCGTTCGATACTTGTAAATGAGACACGTGCCTCAAAACAAGTTATTTCTGAGACACGTGCATCATTTTTAGATATACATCTCATGAATCCACAACCAAGCTGTGCGGTTGCAGTTGCGCAAGGGATTGATAATAAGAAAGAAACGTAACAGATGCCGACGCAAAAACAGATGCCTCGACCGACAACAAAAGATCTTGCCAAGGCGGCTGGAGTCAGCCGCGCGACGGTCGATCGTGTTCTGAATGGGCGCGAAGGGGTCAAGCAAAAGACCGTTGATCGCGTCAATTCGGCGATCAAAGAGCTGGGATTCGTTCGCAATCTTTCGGCGGCAAATCTGGCCCGGTCAAAAAGCTATCGCTTCGTGTTTGCGCTACCCAAATCGGGCGATCAGTTTCTGGAACAGATTGTGCGGCACATCAGCGAGGCAGAGACGATATTCTCGGTCGATCATATCTCGTGCGAAGTGCATCATATCGACGAAAACGATCCGCATAGTATTTCGGCGTATCTGGCAACGCTAAATCCCGATAGCGTGACGGGTGTCGCGATCATGGCGCCCGAGACACCGCAAGTGCGCGATGCGATAAACCGACTGCAAGAACGCGGTGTGGCCGCTCTGCCCTTTATCTCAAATCAGACGATGATGGACGAAAACTGGGTCGGCATCGACAACCGCGCGGCTGGTGCGACGGCGGCCACACTTCTGGGGCGCTTCATCCATGCACCATCTGGGGCCATCATGGTAGTGGCCGAAAGTATGCAGTCGCGCGACAGCATGGAACGACGCCTGGGTTTTGATGATGTGATGAATATGCACTTCCCCCACCTGAGGGCGCTACCCTCGCTTGAAACATACGGTGTTTCCGAACGGGCCAAAGCCATCATTTCCACCACCTTGCAGAACAACTCTGATATTGTGGGCATCTATATCATGTCGTCCGAAGCACGGGGCCCCCTGACAATTTTGCAAGACGTCGCGCCTGACAGCTCGGTTGTAAAAATTGCCCATGAACGCACCCCATTCACAGAAGGTGCGCTGCGTTTCGGTAACTTGGACGCCGTGATTGCGCAAGATACAGGACACCTTGTACGAAGTGCGATCCGGCGGCTGAAGGGAATAGTTGACCAGCGCGAGACCTTGAAGTCGCAAGAGAAAATTCGCGTGGAGATACTGTTGAAGACGAACATTTAGGTAGTAATTCACTTTCGGCAGAACTGTTATATTAATTTCGTCACTTGGCCAAGTTAAGTCTTTTGAGGTCAGGCATGCCGCGCAAATCCCCATTCAAACATCATCGTTTGCCTCGTGAAGTCATTCTATGCGCCGTGCGTGGTATCCGTGCCATCTCCAAAACTAAACCAACTTTGGCACAGCATCAGGGAGCCAAGCCTAACATGCTGGGTGACGCTCAATTAGGTTTTTCCACAGATTAAGAGACGGAGAGCATCATTAGTAAAAAGCAATTTCAACTGACCCGAACGCACCAAAATCGGCTAAAATCTTGCTGTCAGATGGACACTCGACTGGGCGAATGAAGCTGCCTGACAAGATGACTTGGCCGGGTTCAATGCTCTGCCCGTATTGCGCCATACGGCGCGCCAGCCAGACCACGCTTTCGACCGGATCATTCAGCACACCTGCCCCAAGGCCTGTTTCTTCGACTTCGTCATTGCGCGACGTGATTGCGCCCACCCACCGCAGGTCAAAGGCATCGGGTGCATGTTTTTGCGGCCCCAAGACAATACCCGCATTGGCGGCGTTATCGCTGATTGTATCAAACACCTTACGCGTTTCGCCGGTTTCCGCATCCACACGCACGATCCGCGTATCGAGAATTTCAATTGAAGGCGCTACGTAGTCTGTCGCGGCCAGAACATCTGCGCGACTGACCTCGGACCCGCCGATGGCGGATTTCATGACAAAGGCGATTTCGGCTTCAATTCTGGGCTGGATAAAGCGCCCCTTTGGCACCGTACTACCGTGATCAAAGGCCATATCATCGAACAGGATGCCACTGTCAGGGATGTCGATCTTAAGAGCATATTGCATCGCCTTTGACGTCAGCCCGATTTTCCAACCGACCACGGACCTGCCTTGTTCAAGCTTGGCGCGGTAGATCGCATTCTGAATGGCATAAGCGTCATCCATGCCCATGTCTGGGAAGCGTTTTGTCAGCAAACCGATCTGAATGCCATTTTCCTCGGCAGCCAACAGGTCGGCGGCCGCCTGCGCGTGATCTAGCGGGATCATACCACTTCATCCGCGATGGTGTTGCGCAATGTACCGATCGTGTTCACCTCAACCTCGACCACGTCCCCGGGTTTCAGGAATTGCGGTGGATCAAGCCGCGCGCCGGACCCTGTGGGCGTACCGGTGACGATAATATCTCCGGGCTGCAGGGTCATGAAAGTCGATATATATTCAATTTCGCGCCGGATGGGATGCATCATCCGCGATAGCACATCATCCTGGCGAACCTCACCATTCACGCGGGTGATGATCCGTGCGTCGTCCAGTTGCGCGGCGTCGGTGAACGGCACCAACCAAGGGCCGATAGCAGCGGAATTATCCCAGTTCTTGCCCTGCGTGACGTTGAACTTCGCATGACGGACCCAGTCGCGGATTGTGCCTTCGTTACAAATCGTCAGGGCGGCGATGTGGTCATAGGCGTCCGCCTGCGCGATGCGGCGTCCGCCTTTCCCGATGACAATGGCAACCTCGCCCTCGTAGTCCAACTGGTGGCTTTCAGGCGGGCGGATCAGAGGCCGTCCGTGACCAGTAAAGCCCGATGCAAAGCGTGGGAAAAGCGACATGAATTTCGGCTGTTCGGACCCGTCTTTGTATTCCGCGTTGCGATCGGGGAAATTGACACCCACGCACAGGATGCGTCGCGCATTGGGCAGCACCATATCGAAGTCGAAATCGGTATGTGTGACGGTTTTGTCTTCAGCAGCCTTTGCCAGCTGCACCAAACCGTCGGCCTGCACCGCATCCAACAGGGTAGGCCATTGCAGAAACGCATCATCCAAAGAGATCATACCCGCGTCGGTGACCGCCCCATAGTGTTGCGCACCTGCGCTTGTGTAAGTTGCGAATTTCATTTGATGGTCTCCCAAACCTCTTGAATGACGGTTTTGGCCATCATCACATCATGTTCTGTTGTATCGAATTGACCGACCTGAAACCGGATTACCCGGCGACCCGCGTGGGCCCCTTGTGTCAGGTAAATCCGCCCGTCATCGTTTATCGCGTCCACCAGCCTTTGTTGCGTGTCATCATCGCCCGGGGCGCGGAATGAAAACAGGCTAAGGATCGGGTCTGTTGTGATCTCAAACCCTTCCATCGCGCGAATGTCTTCGCAAAGCGCCTCTGCCCACGCCACATGATTGCGGATCCTCCCGCGCAGATCATCCAGCCCGTAGGACCGCAGCAAAAACCAAATTTTGAGTGCGCGAAAACGCCGACCCAGCGGGATTGTCCATTCCGAATAATTTGTCACGGCTGCACCGCTGGTCTTCAGATATTCGGGTTCGATCTTGAGCGTATTTAGCTGCGCGGTCGCATCCCGTAAAAACTGCACCGAGCAATCAAACTGCGCACCCAGCCACTTATGGGGGTTAAACACGATGCTGTCGAACCCATCGACGCCCTGCCAAAACGCCTCCCGAAATTCTGGGCAGATCATGGCCGACCCGGCCCAAGCAGCATCTAAGTGCGTGTAAAGATCGTGCGACTTGGCGATTTTTAGCACCGCCGCTAGGTCGTCGCTGGCCCCAACACCCGTGCCGCCCGTGATCGCGATGATGCCTGCAGGCGTATGTCCTGCGGCAATGTCCGCCCGTATGGCCGCATCCAAAGCGTCAGTGTCCATTCCAAACAAGGGGCCTTGGGTGGGGACTTTTACAAGGTTCGCCTGCCCGATGCCCGCCACCCATGTGGCGCGGTCAATGGACGAATGCACCTCGGTCGAACAATAGACGCGCAGATGCCCTTTGTCCGACAAACCATCGCGGTTGCCGGTGAATCCTGTGGCGCGTTCCCGCATCGTCAATACAGCCGATAGCGTCGCCGATGATGCGCTGTCCTGAATGACCCCGGTAAATCCGTCCGCAAGGTCCAAAGCCTGTCGCAACCAATCAACCATCACCGCCTCGACCTCCGTTGCAGCGGGCGAAGTTTGCCACAACATGCATTGAGCGGCGATTGTGTTGACCAATTGTTCAGCCAGGATCGATGGAGGCGCCGCATTGGCGGGGAAATAGGCAAAGAAGCGCGGGTGCTGCCAATGGGTCATGCCGGGCATGATGATGTCGTCCATATCGCGCAGGATCGCGGCCATATCCTCGCCTGCCTCTGGCGGGGTCGCGGGCAAGGCCGCTGCGATTTGCCCCGGAACGCTCTGTGCACGCACCGGGCGGTCGAGCAGCGTCTTGTGATAAGACGCCCCCCAATCGGCGATTTGCCTGCCCCAATGCGCAAATTCATCCCAGTTCATGATCTATCCTTCGGGGCTAATGCCACCCATGCAGATGTATTTGGTTTCCATGAAATCATCCAAACCCTCCAGCGCGTTGTTTTGCCGTGCGCTTGGCCCATTCCCTTTGGGCCACTTGCACGGTGTTGATGGCTTCTTGCGTTTCGGACGCCCCAAGATTGGGCACATGGCCAATCACAGCACCCGTTGCAGGGTTGGTGACGGCGATGCCCGATGCATCGGCATCAATCCACCGTCCGCCAACAAGCGCCGCTTCGCGCAAAAGGCGCGGGTTCTTAAGTTTCAATGTCATGGAGCGATGATCGGGCTTGCCTTGATGTCCGAGTCTTTGGTGTCCACGCCTACAAATGTGGTGCCGTGCTTGAACCAGCTTTCGGGTGCCGCAGCGCCCCAAAGCGTCTGGCGTTGCGGGTCAGTCAGATCCCATTTGATCGGCTCAAGATCGGGATCAACGGTCTGGTAGTCCGAGCAGTAAATCTCAATCCGGTGACCATCAGGGTCAAGGATATAAAGGAAGAACGCGTTCGAAATACCGTGTCGGCCCGGGCCCCGTTCAATGTTGTCCACGTAGCCCGTGGTCGCCATCAGATCGAGGAGATCGATAATGTTCAAAGGCGTCGGCACCCAGAATGCCACATGGTGCATGCGCGGGCCGGTACCATTGGTGAACGCCATATCGTGTACGCCGCCCTTGCGGTGCATCCACGCCGCCCAAAGCTTTTTGCTCTCTTCATCCTCTGTGTATTCCGTCACGCGGAAGCCAAAGTCAGAGTAGAACGCGACCGACGCGTCCACGTCGTGACTAAAGCAATTGAAGTGGTCAATCCGCAGCGGTTTGACCCCGCGATAGAGTGCGTATTTCTGATGGATCGGCGCGAGGCGATCCATTTTGTGATAAAATTCCAGCGGAATGCCCATGTTGTCAGACGTCAGCAGTGTCTTGCCCTGATAAGGGCGATCCACCCATTCCGTTGGGCGGCCCTTGTCTTTGAAATAGACCTCTGCGCGATCCAGATCGGCCTCATCAAAGGTTTTGAACCCCATGACCTCAACCGTGCCGGGCTGATCGGATTTTTGTAGGATCACACAGTGATGCCCGCGTTCTTCCATCGCGCGTAGATAAATATGGCTATCGGTTTCGTCTGTGATCTGCAGTCCCAAAATTTCGGTGTAGAATTTTTTGGACGCGGCAAGGTCTTTAACGTTCAAGCACACATGGCTCAGCCGGATCGTGTTAAAGTCGGGATAGAGGTTTGGTGCAGGTACGGGCATTTACAGCGCTCCCAATTTTGTAATTTTGTGCTGGCCTGTGGCAAAGCCGATGTGCTTTTGCTCCATGTAGAACTCAAAAGACCAATCGCCTCCATCACGCCCGATGCCGGATGCTTTTACGCCGCCGAAGGGTGTCGGCAGGTGCCGCACATTTTCGGAGTTGACCCAGATCATCCCCGCCTCAAGCTTATCCGTAAAACGCAAGGCGCGGGTCAGGTCGTTGGTCCAGACATAGCCGGTGAGGCCGTAGGCCGTGTCATTCGCCATCTCAAGCGCTTCGTCTTCAGTGCTGAACGGGATGGATGTTAGCACAGGGCCGAAAATTTCCTCTTGCGCGATGCGCATTTGGTTTGTGGCTTGGGTGAATAGCGTCGGGCGCACGAAATATCCCGCGTCGCCTACCGTCACACCACCTGCCGCAACCGTCGCGCCGTCTTCTTTGGCGATGTCGAAATAGCTGACGACCTTGTCAAAGTGCTCTTGGGTCACAAGCGGGCCGATTTCGGTGGCGGGGTCCAGCGGGTGGCCGACTTTGATATTGTTGACCCGCGCGATAAGCTTGGTCTCGAATTCTTCGCGGATCGTATCCTGAACCAAAAGGCGCGACGACGAGGTACAGCGTTCACCGTTGATCGAATAGATCATGAAAATTGCTGCATCGAGGGCGCGGTCCAGATCGGCATCATCAAAAACAATCACCGGGTTCTTTCCACCAAGTTCAAGGTGGTTACGTTTTAATGTATCTGCCCCCTGTTTCGTGATCAGGCTGCCTGTGCGGGATTCACCGACAAAGGCAATCGCTTTGATCTTGGGATGTTCGCAAAGTGCTTTGCCGGCACCTTCGCCAAAGCCGTTGACCGTGTTCAGTACACCGGGCGGCAAACCGGCCTCTTCGGTAATTTCGACTAACAAACGGGCCGTCAGCGGGGAGGCCTCGGCCGGTTTATGCACCACGGTGCAACCTGCGGCCAATGCTGGCGCGATCTTCCAAGTGGACAGCATGAATGGCGTGTTCCACGGGGTAATTACACCGACAGGCCCGATGGGCACGCGCGTGGTTATGTTCATCAAAGTAGGTGACTTCAGGTGCTGGCCATCACGGGCCTGCACAACTTGGTCAGCAAAATAGCGAAAGTTTTCAGCCCCGCGCAAGGCGGCTTTGGACATGAACTTGAACGCTTGGCCTGTGTCCCAGCATTCGCACAGCGCGATTTCTTCGGCGCGGGCTTCAATGCCTTCGGCAATGCGGATCAGGACCTTTTTGCGCTCACCTGCTGGCATATCGCGCCACGTGGCAAAGGCGTCATGCGCGGCATTGGCAGCCGCATCGATATCAGACGCGGTGCCGTGGGCCACATCGCAAATAACAGATTTGTCGACGGGAGAGGTCGTTTGAAACACGCCACCCGCGCCTGCCATATCTTGGCCCGCGATCCGGTTTTGAATGCCTGTTGCGCGAAAGCGGTCCAGATAGCCGGACAGCTTTGTGATGTTGTCGTCAAGAACGCTCATGTATTGGTCTCCATGTGGTCACGGATGTTTCCGAATTTTTGGGAAAGGGTGGCGTCGATGTCGCGCATTTCGGCGGATAGTGCGATGGAACGATGTGCCATGGCTGGCGCCATAAAAGCTTTGAGCGCGGCAAAGATGCGTGCGACGGCCTCTTCCTTCACCTCCTGCGGGCGGCCTTCGCGCAGGCGGATCGATAGATCGATAAACCCGTGCTTGGGATCACCATCTGCCATCGCCACATGATCAACACGCAACGCACGCACGCGAATGCCAGCCACCGGAAACGTATCAATGTCAGCGGCGACTGCACGGACCGTTTCGCAGAGTGCGCCCATGTCCACGACGTCCTCTAGGTTGGCAGAATAGTCTATCTGAAAATGCGGCATGTTATTTCCTTAACATGTTAATTGTTGCTAAGTTAAATAATGGTACGTTGCGTTGTCAACTCCTAACACGTAGTGAAAATTCCATGACGACACGCCTTCCTTCAACCGACCGGTCCTTGCCGATTGCATTGATCCGCGCACGTGAAGGCGTCATGGCCCCGATCCGCGAAATGCTGACCCAGACTGGCATCACAGAACAACAATGGCGCGTGCTGCGGGTGCTGGAAGAGCACGGGCAGATGGACGCCAAAACACTCGCCGAACGCGCCAGCCTGTTGTTCCCAAGCCTGACACGCATCGCAGCCACGCTGCGCGAAAAAGGTCTGGTTACCCAAACCCGCGATGACAAGGATCGTCGCCGTCAGTTTATTGCAATCACGGCACAGGGCCAGAAAATCATTGATGACCGTCGCCCCCATTCGTTAGAGATCGTTGCCGGTTTCAAAGAAACCTTGGGCGAAGAAAACTACGAAAACCTGCTTGATCTGCTGTCGATGCTAGACCCCGGCAAATAGGATTAGCTTTGCAGCAAATCGTCCACGCGGGCGATTGCGCGGTCTTTGTCGTAAAGATCAAAATACTGCGCATTCATCAACGCGGGCGGGCCAAAGAAGAAACGCTCGTATAGTGTCTGCCGGTTGCCAAAGCCAGAAATGGCCACGTCATGGGCCAGACGGTACAACGCCACGCGATCTTTGGCGTCCAGATTGGCCACTTGGAAGTATTGGTTCACGTCATCCGCCATCTCATTGGCAAAATCCGCCTCTGTTGGTGTCGCCATCAGCGACGACGACCCCATCAACTGCAAAATCTCGACCATACGGGGGTAGAACTTTGGGAACAGATTCCGCGATGTGTCCAGCGGGCTGCGCAACGGCACGTAGTTGCCCCACTGATCTTCGTGCGCCTCGTTTTCTGCCCGGTACAGCAGCGCACGTACTGTTTCCGTCATCATCATGACTTCGGATACCAGCCCCTTCAGCGCCATGTCCTTGTCTTTGCCCGTGGCTTTCATGATGGCACACAACAATCCCGTCATGAATTCAGCTTTGGCAAGCTTTCCACAAGCCACCTGGTGGGCCATATGCACAACCGCATTGGTCGCACCGAACGCCTGATTGCACAGCTCAGGCTGACCATAAAGGAACAGGCGTTCCCACGGCACAAAGACGTTGTCGAAAATCACAACTGCATCCATTTCCTCAAACCGCGAAGCCAGCGGCGCATCAAAATTGGACTTTCCATGATCATAGGTATCGCGGCAGATCATTTTCAGACCGGGCGTGGCGATTGGAATCGCGAAAGCAAATGCAAACGGGACGTTGCTTGGGTCAGCTTTCAGAACGGTAGAGGGGAACACTTCAATTTCGTCCGCTGATGGCCCCAAGGTTGCCAAAAGACGCGCGCCTGACACATAGATCCCCGCGTCTGCTTCCTTGGTGACATGCAGAGCGACATCGGCATTGAACATGCCGGATTGCGCCTGCGCGTGGCTGATCTGGGGGTTTACCAAAGTGTGAGTTAGGACTTTGTCATTGGTGCGAACGTGGTCATAGAACCGCGTCATGTTGGTCGCATAGTCGCCCTGTCCTTTGGTATTCTGTGCCAAGAACGCCGTGGCGGATGCAAAAGACATGACAGAGGCATTCTTGTAATCCGGCGTCCGCCCAAACATGCCGTTGGACCATGTAGCCCATTCGTAGAAAGCGGCGCCTCTGGCTTTGACGTCTTCAATGGATTTTGGCTTCATAAAGGACATACCGCAGCGTGTACCGTTCTCATCGACATAGGTGACCTTGTCACGGAAGGCGGCATCATGTTGACGATCTAGGAACTTGCCCAAGGTGGCCGCCCCATTGGCAATGCCCGGGGCTGTGGTCACGTCCGCAATGCGCGCGCCACTCGTCCAGATTTCGCGATCGTCGCGCAGTCCCTCAAGATACGCAGCCCCTGTCCGAATGCCGTTGCCCATGTCTGTCGCGATATCTTTCATTCTGTTCCCCCTTACCGCTATTCGGCAGCAATCTCTGCAAATGTTGTCGCCTTCATACGATCAGCCAGCGTGTTCAACGCGTGTTCCAACGCGTCCCAATCTTCTTCGGGCAGCACCGCACGGATAAAGTCGTGGATGGCTTGGGCCTGCGGCAGAACCTCTTTCGCCAAAGTCCGCCCCTTTGCAGTCGATGCAATGGAAACGGCGCGCCGGTCTTTGTTTGAACGACGACGCTCGACCAATCCGCGTGCTTCAAGTCGGTCCAGAATACCCACAAGGCTGGGTTTGGGTAGCAAGGTTTGTTCCGCCAATTCTGCAGCGCGCAGATCCTCGACCTCCCATAATGCCCGCAAGATGCGCCACTGCTGTTCAGTCAGATCATATTGCGCGAAAAGCTGACGATAGGCCGGCATGACACCATCAAGGGCGCGATTGAGGATCATAGGGAGTGAGGCGTTCAAGCTGAGCATAAGTTATTCCGATATTAATTATTAATATGTTAATAAAATTGCTTGACGAGTCAACAAATACTGCGCTTTTATAGTTAACATATTAATTTTTAATTGGACAGTCGGAGGCCCCTCATGCCAAAAATCAACTTTCTTTCAGCAGATGGGTCAACTTATCAGGTCGAAATTGCGGTTGGACTGTCTGTGATGGAAGCCGCCGTTAACAATGGCGTGCCCGGCATCACGGCCGAATGCGGCGGCGCTTGCGCCTGTGCAACCTGCCACGTCTACACGCCAGAACGCGCGGCCTTGCCAACGGCTGATGATATGGAAAGCGACATGTTGGAATTCGCATGGGAACCCAAAGATGCATCCCGTCTGTCCTGTCAGATCAAGGTGTCCGATGATATGGACGGGATGACGTTCGAAATTCCAGCAGAACAGGCCTGACCCATGCCCGCACCCAAAAACACATTCAAAGCCGCCATTTATGCAGGTGAAATGCAAATTGGCTGCTGGCTGGGGCTGGCCGAACCCTACCTTGCAGAGATCAGCGGTTCCGCCGGGTTTGACTGGGTCGTGGTCGATGCCGAACACGCGCCCAACGATTTGCGCAGTATCGTGGCGCAGCTGCAAATCCTTGATGGGTTACCCAGCCACGCAGTTGTGCGCCCGCCAATTGGCGAGACATGGGTGATCAAGCAGTATCTTGAGGCTGGCGCGCAGACGCTGTTGATCCCCATGGTGGGAAGCGCCGACCAAGCTCGTGAACTGGTGCGTGCAATCACCTATCCGCCCCACGGCACACGCGGCGTGGGTTCTGCCCTTGGCAGGTCGTCCCGCTTTTCAGGCATCGCAGACTACCTGACCACCGCGGAGGATGAACTGTGCCTTCTGGTCCAGATTGAGAACCGCGCAGGCGTTGCGGCTTTGGACGACATCCTAGGTGTTGACGGCATTGATGGTGTCTTTATCGGCCCCGCAGATTTGGCGGCGGATATGGGGCATATCGGCAAACCGAATACACCAGAAGTACGCGAGACTGTTCTGGATTGCATGCGCAAGATCGTCGCCGCGGGCAAACCCGCAGGTATTCTGACCACAGACCAGACGTTGCAAACCGAATGCGCCGAAATCGGCGCCCGCTTTATCGCGACACAGATTGATGTCTCATTATTTGCCAATGGCATGCGCCGTGCCGCAGCCGAGGCGGCAGCACATCTTTCTACATCAAAGACTTAAGGTCAAATTCAGTGTCAGCAGCTTGGTCAGGCAAGATGGTCTTGCCCGCCTCGATCAAGCGCTTTCCAATCATATAGATGCGCGGCGCATTCATCGCATCAATCGCCAGCAGCTGGTCACCGTCATAGTAGAAATGCGCAGCGGATCGGGGTGCGTCACCTGCCCGCGTAACGACATCACTGTAGCCTCTGTTCAGTCCTGCGATCTGTAATTTGACATCATACTGGTCGGACCAAAACCATGGCCTGGCGACATAGTCCGGCGCAACGCCAGTTGCCGCATGAGTACCGGCTACAGTTGCCTGATCAATCGCATTGGGCACGGACTCAAGCCGTGTTGGCAGGCCTTTGAACATGGTCACCGCGCAATCACCGGCAGCGTAGATGGCCGGGTCGTTTGTCTGGCATTGGCCATTCACGACAATCCCGTTGTCGACTGTAAGTCCGCAATCCGCCGCAAGCTCTGTGTTGGGAATGATCCCGATGCCCACAACAGCAGCATCTGCCGCAATCACCGTGCCGTCTGTAAGAACTGCGCGCGCCAAGGCGTCATCCTGACCCTCAAAATGAGATAGGCCCACGCTTTCACGGATGTCGACGCCTTCAGCGCGGTGAAGCGCGCGGAACCAATCAGATGTTTCAAGACAAGCGACACGCTGTAAAATCCGCTCCGACGCTTCAACCAAAGTCACGTTCATGCCTTTGGCGGCACAGACCGCTGCGGCCTCTAGCCCGATGTAACCACCGCCAACAATCACAACGCGGCGCCCTTCTTGTAATTCCCCGCCAAAGTGGTCGGCGTCCGCCAAGCTGCGCACATAGTGGATGCCTGACAGCCCTTGTGTGACCGAAGCGGATAGTTCCCGGACCCGTGATCCCGTTGCGATCATCAGCTTGGACCAAGGCGCGCTACGGCCATCGGACAAATGCACCATACGGGCTGCGCGATCGATAGACACCACCGACGCATTCGTTTGCAGATCGATGTTCTGATCAGCATACCAGCTTTCAGGCCGCAGAAAGAGCTGGGCTTTTTCCATATCCCCAGTCGCGTATTTCTTGGACAAAGGCGGGCGCTGATATGGAATAGAAGGCTCGTCCCCAAAAATCGTAAGGGGTGTGTCCGGATCCAAGCCACGGAACTTGGCCGCAAAGGATGCGGCAGCTTGACCCGCACCGATAACAATCACGCCGGACATACAAAAACCTCGTTAAATGAAAGGTAGATAAAAATCGCGAACGTCATCAACACTTTTGCCAAGCAACCGTTTGAATTCATCCCGCTTGAGATACAGCAGCGCGTCGCAATACGCCTCACCAACGGCTTTGCGCAGCGCGACATTTTTGTCGAGCGCATTGAGGGATTTATCCAAACCAGACGGTATATGCCGCTTTTCACGCACATTTTCCAACCCATCAAGATCTTCGGCAGGTTGCAGTGGCAGTTTGTTTTCATACCCCAACCGCGCGGCTTGCAAAACTGCAGCCACAGCCTGATAGGGGTTTGTCGCGCAATCGGCCATGCGATGTTCAAGACGCGCTGATTTGGCTGATTTTGTGGAACAACGGGTCGTCACAAGCCGATGGTCATCTGCCCAATTCGCCCAATATCCTGCAAGGCTGCCCGCAGACAAACGATCGTAGCTGTTCACCGTAGTAGCCAACAAACCTGCCAATGCCTCATGATGATGGATCAACCCCGCCATGCAGTGTTTGGACAACTCCGAAAGTGCGCCAGTAGGTGCAATCGGGTTGTTCCCGTCACCGTCTGAGAAGCTGAAGTTGACGTGCAAACCAGACCCACCGCGATCAGGGATCGGCTTGGGGAGGAACGTCAAAAGCAAACCCTTTTTTAGAGCGATTTCCCGCGCCATGGTCTTCATCAGGAACGCATCGTCACAGGCTTTAAGCGCGTGGTCGAACCGCAATGTCAGCTCAAACTGGCCGTTATCGAATTCACCGTTCATGCTTTCAATCGGGATGCCTGCTGCATGTGCGGCCTCCCAGATGTCATCCATCACGTCTTTCGGATCATTCTCGGGTCCTGTGCCGTAAACGAACGCGCCGGGTGTGTCGTAGGGGCGCCAAATGCCGTCTTCGTCCCGTTGAAAAAGGAAAGCTTCGGTTTCCAGCCCAATCATCGGGCGATATCCCAAATCGGTCCAATCCTGCACAGCACGTTTCAAGATGCCCCGCGGGCACAATCCAAAGGGGGCGTCGTTGATTTGAAGATCACCCAAGGCAATTTCGGTACCCGCCTGCCAACCTTTGCGGCGTTCGTCATCCAAAACCAGTTCCATGTCGGGAAGACCATCGTAGACACCACAACCCGGTACGCTGATCAGGTCGCGATCATAGGACACAGCAAATGCACCGCGCGCGAACCCGATTGCCCCGCTGGCAGCGACATCGACGGGGATATATTTGCCGCGCGGCAGGCTCAACATATCGCTAAACATCGCGCGGGTACGAGAGATATCAGTCATCTTCAGCCCGCCCGTGTTGCACGGACCCGCAGCTTTTTCACGCCACAGATAAAGTTGGACCGCGTCCAGGTCGGAGCGTCGATTGCCGCGAATGTGTCGATCCGTTTGACCAGTTCTTCTAGCGCGATCCGGACCTCTAGCTTGGCCAAATGCATGCCCAGACAGACATGTATCCCACCTTGCCCAAAGGCCACGTGGCGGTTGGGCGATCGACCCAATTGACAGTCATTGGGGTTTTCAAAGACGGCTTCATCGCGACTGCCCGATACAAACCAGAGCAGCACCTTGTCACCTTCGCGAATGGTTTTTCCATGTAGATCAAAATCCTGTGTGGCCGTGCGCCGGAAATGCATAGTCGGCGACGCAAGCCGGACGAATTCATCTGCGCAGGTGTCCCAGTAACGGTCAGTTTTCAATTGAGCGATCAAATCGGGATTGTTGGCCAACAGGTTCAGCGCCATCGCGATAGAATAGCGGGTCGTATCGTTGCCCGCGGCGACCAGCAGGCAAAAGAAGTTTTTGAAATCGAGTTCGTTCAAACCGTTTTCGTCGCGCATCATCTTCGCCAGAATACCCTCTTCCGCGACCGCGCGGCGATTGGTCAGAAGGTCCTGCGCATAGTCATACAGTTCGACTCCGGAGGGGCTGCGAAATGGCATCATCCGGTAGGCGCTGGTGTCCATCTTATCGATCACATGATCGGTAAAATCAGGATCCGAATTGCCAATCAGTGCGTCGCCCTTCTCGACCAGCCAATCAAGGTCCTCGTCCGGCACGCCAAGAATGCGGCCCAGCATCATCATGGGCAATTGCTTGGCGATGGCGTCCACTGCGTCAAATTCTGACGCCTCCAAGGCCTTGTCGACCATACCGGACGCCAATTCGCGGATCAGGGGTTCAAACTGGGCCACGACCGGTTTGGCGAAATTCGGGTTTACGGTGCGCCGCACCGCCGAATGTTCCGGCTGGTCGGTTTCCTGAAACGTCCGTCGCGCGAGGTATTCTTCGCGGTTTTGATCTTCAAGACGAATGCCTTGGGCAGAGCTGAAAATGTTGCTCTCCTTGTTGGCCAAGGCAATGTCGGCGTGGCTTGTCAGGCTCCAAAAACCTTTGGTGTCAGCGTCACCGTCATTCCATGACACGGGATCTTCCTTGCGCAGCCGCGCAAAGGTCGCGTGGGGGACACCGCTCGCAAAGCTGTCATGGTCCAGCAGATTAAGAAATCCATCATCATGCATTGTGCATCGCTTCCTTGAAAAAGTTCGTGGACCAGGTGGCAAAGACATGGCCGTCTTGTTCGGAATTCATGCTGTCCCATGCTGCCTTGGCATCGGCTGGCGGCATCTTGTCTTGGGTAAAGCGCAAGACACATGACATAAATTCATGCGAGAATTCTGGGTGAGCCTGCGTGGTGAAAATGTGATCACCTTTGGCAAAACTCGCGTTGTTGCATTTGGCACTTGATCCCAAAAGGGTGCAGCCCTCTGGCAACTTGGTGACCTGATCCTCGTGAAACACATACATTGGCAGGGTATCGCGGGCGGGTGTCATCCAATCTTTACGAGTGTGAAACTGCGTCTCTTCGATCCCGACATTGTATCCAGCGTCGGACCGTTCAACTTTGCCGCCCAAGGCAAGCGCGATGGCCTGATGTCCAAAACAGGCCCCCAGCAGCGGCTTTTTCGCAGCATCACAGCGGCGGATGAAATCCATCAAATCATCGGTGAACCCATGTTTGTCCAACACGCTAAGCGGACTGCCTGTGATCATATAGGCATCTTGTTCGTCCAGATCCTGCGGAACTTCGCCGCCGATGGTCATATAGACGCGATATTGAAATCGGTCGTCTTGCGCGTCGAAAAGATCGCGGAACCGGTGGGCATCATCGGGAAAGGCATCACCGACCTCGACACTTTTGTCGTGGTTGGTTTGAAGTATGCCCAATTTTATGCGTTTCATCACGGCTGTCCTTGTGATGAGGCGGCCAGCAAGGCCGGCCGCCTCAATTGTTGCGTTACTGAGCGATAATCGCGTCGAGTTCATCGCTTTTCGCGCGATCCGTTTCGATACGGGCGGCAGCTTCGTCCATCCCCTGCCAATAAACACGGGCACCGGTTTCAGCCATCAGTTGCTGGGCTTCGTCACTGGCCATTGTCGCACTTGCAATGTCAGAAAGTACGTCAATCACCTCTTGCGGGGTGCCTTTTTTGACGAACAGACCGTTCCACAATTCAACATCGTTCACGCCTGACTGCGCAGCCAATGTCTGGACGCCGTCCAGCTTTGCAATCGGCTCTGACCCGATATTGGCCAGAACGTTGACGTCATCGAGACATGGCTCAATCAAAGCCAACGTCGTGTTGATCACATCCGCATCGCCAGACGACAGCGTGTTGCAATCCAACAGGTCAAACGCGGCGTCATCGGCGAATTCAAAATCCATCAAGGTTGCTGCGGCAAAGGACGCGCGTGTTGGCGTCAGACCTGCACCAAAGTGACCCAGCACAACATCATTGTCTTGGGCGTAGGCGGCCAATTCTTCCATATTGGAATAGTCCGCATCACCAGAGGCTGCCAATACAAATGGGTAGGTCAGAAAGATGCCAACCGGGGTAAAGCTATCTTCTTCGATGCCGATATCGATCAGCGGGCCCACAATCGGAACACCGATCACGAAAGAGCCAACAACAGAGCCGTCTGTTGGACCGTCCAGCACTTCAAGCGCGCCAGGGAACGGACCATCGCCGCCACCGGGACGGTTCACAACAGACGCTGACTGGCCTGTCTGTTCCTGAAATTCTGCCGCGATCATGCGGGTCAAAATGTCTTCGAAATCACCCGGCGGCCACGGCACGATGAACTGAACTGGGGCGTCTGGGTACTCCGCCATTGCAGGCAAAGCACCTGAAAGGACGGTCGTCGCGGCCAATGCCGCAAGGGTTGCAATTTTTTTCACTTTTTGTCTCCCGTGTTGGTGGTCAGTTTTGGTAATCCGTTCGTCTGTTTTTCAAAGACGTCCATATGATGAATCCAATGACCAATAGGATCACCACAAATAAGGTGCCCGAAACCGGGCGGTTAATAAGGTCGATGGCTGATTTGATTTGGCCAGATCCCGCCGTCAGCCGCTCTAAAATGATCGAGCCAAGCACAAGTCCCAGCACGATCGGAACTAATGGCCAATCCAGACGGCGCAGCACATAGCCAATAAATCCGAAGATGACTGCGAACACACAGTCGGTCAGGCTGTTGCGGATCGAATAGACCCCGACAAACGACAGGATCATGATGAACGCGCCCAAAAACCGGTTTGGGATATAGATCATCTTTGCGATATGCTTGGTCGATACCAGCAAGGTGAGTAGCACCAGTGCATTGATGATCAACAGTGCTGAAAACATGCTGAACAGAAAGTCTGGATTGTTTTCAAAAATATCTGGTCCCGGTTTGATCCCTGCATCAAAAAACACCACCATCATCATTGCTGTCAGCGCCTCGCCCGGCACACCAAGCGCCAGTAAGGGTATCATCGCCGCAGCAGGCACCGCGTTGTTGGATGTTTCGGATGCAATCAGCCCTTCGGACGATCCGTGGCCAAAACGCGCAGGTTCTTTCGACAGGGCCCTTGCGGTGGAATAGCTAAAGAATTGCGCAACAAACTCGCCGACGCCGGGGATGATCCCCATCAACGTGCCGTAGCAGGCTGAACAAACGGCGACGATCTTGTTGCCCGCGAGCTCTCTAAACCCGCTCATGAGGCCCCCGCTTATGCGGGCCTCAGGCGGATCATCATCCTTGCCCACCATCAGGTTGAGCGCCTGACTAAGGGCAAAGATACCCACGATAACAACGATCAGATTGAAGCCAGAATATAGATAATCGATGCCAAACGTATACCGATCAATGCCGCGACTAGATTGCCGCCCAACCATTGCTATCAAGAACCCAAAGCCGAACAGCATTGCCGCAATACCCATGGTCTGACGATGTGCCGCAATCAACAACACGGCCCCCAAAATGGCCGCCATCATAATATCGCGCTGTCCAAACAAAGCGCCAAGGTCGCGCAGGTAAGGGCCAAACACAAACAGGGCGATCAGCGCCATCAGGATCGAAAAGCATCCCCCAAGGAAAGAGGCAGAGTAGGCAAGTGACAACGCACGTGACGCCTCGCCCCGTCGGGTCATGGCATATCCGTCATAGGTGGTCAGCGCGTTGACAGGTGTACCGGGCGTATTGATTAGAATAGCTGGGATCGCGCCGCCATACATTGACGATCCATAAACCCCAAGCAGCAAAACCAGACTGACCAGATCATCTAGAAACACAGTTGCAGGCAGCAAGATTGCAATCGCGATTGCTGGCCCGATACCGGGAACTGCCCCGATGATCACACCACCAACTGACCCGATGACAATCGCCATCATCACGGATGGAACCATCAGGCTTTGAATTCCAAGGAGAAACGCATCCATCGCTGCGACCCCTCAGAAATACGTCAGCATGAAACCGCGAAGCGCGGTTGGCAGCTGATCGTAAAGCCAGATCGACACCGGTGTTTTGATTTGAAGAAGTGTGCGAAACACAATCACAATCGCAAAACTGGTCAAAAGGCTGCGCATGAACCAAGTCCGGCCACGATACCCTAAGCGCCACGGCAGAAATGTTCCCATCAACATTGTCGACACCAGATATCCCAGCACGGGGACCAATAGCGTGTAGACGATGAAATATGTCACGAATTCGAGTGCTGCCACGTATTTGGTCAATTCGAAATAGGCGCTGGTCGGCAGCAAAAACCGTTGGCGCCAGCGATGCTCTTTGAACGATGATCGCAGGTTCCAAAGTGCTGCTGGCACCAGAACGAGCAGGCAGAGCATTGGTGCAACCCAAGACTGTTTCAAAATACGCCCCAGCCGCGTGACCCGTCCTTCGATGTCGGCCAAACCAAACTGATAGGCAAGATAGCTGCCGAGTTCATCGGGCAGGTCGCGGTCGCTCCATCCTGTCTGCGTCCAAAAGAAGACAAAGAAAAAAACAGCAATGACAGCAGCGGCCACAGACACCTGCAGATCGCCACGCCCGCGTGAGAACTTGAACAAGTCCTCAACCTTGACCTTTTTGTCAGGGGGGCATTCGCTTTTGAAACTGCCGTCGGCTGCATATGGCAACGCTTCCTCGAACAGTAGCAAATCAGGTGTGGACTGGTCCGGCGTGTTCAAAGCTTGATCCACGCCGTCTTTTTGTTAATAAATTTTTCAATTGCATGCAGCGATTTATCGTGGCCATTGCCAGACTGCTTGAACCCACCTAGCGGCACAGTATTGTCCGCGCCGCCATAAGTATTCACATGCACCACACCTGCACGCAGTGCAGCAATCATGCGGTGCGCCCGGCCCAGATCAGCGGTCCAAAGACCGGCGGCCAGGCCCATGTCGCTATCATTGGCCTTGGCGACCGCGTCCGTTTCATCTGTAAATCGTGTCACGGTCAAAACAGGGCCGAAAACTTCATTGCGCACCAACGGATCATCAGCACCCATATCTGTGACGATCGTCGGCTGCATGTAACTGCCGCCAGTGTCCTGCAAAATGCGTTCGCCGCCCGTCGCAATCGAAGACACACCGTCAAGGGCGCTGAGGACTTGGTCAAGATGCCCACCCGAACTGACCGCCCCGATTTGGGTCGTCAGATCCAGCGGATCACCCACGCGCATATCTTCAGTCAGCGCGACGATTTTGTCGACGAAAGCATTATGTATGTTGTCCTGCACTAAAAGCCGCGATCCGGCGATACAGACCTGCCCCGAATTGCGGAAAATGCCACCGACGACGGCCTGTGCGGCCTGATCCAAGTCTTTGGCGTCATCAAAAACGATGTGTGGCGACTTCCCACCCAACTCCAAGAACACGCGTTTGAGGTTAGACTGCGCAGCATACTCCATCAGCTTGCGGCCAACATTACCAGACCCTGTAAAGACCAGCGCATCCACATCCATCGACAGCGCGAGCGCACGCCCCGCGACCGGTCCTGCACCGGTAATGACATTGAGCACACCATCCGGGACGCCAGCTTCATGGGCCAATGCGACCAAACGCAAGACTGACAGTGAGGCCACCTCGGACGGTTTCAACACCACACTGTTACCCATGGCCAAAGCAGGCGCAATTTTCCAAGCGGTGATCATCAGCGGGAAGTTCCACGGCACAATTGCGGCCACGACGCCCACGGGTTCCTTATGGATCAGGGCAAGTGTTGATGGGTCCGTGGGGGCAATTTCGCCATAAATCTTATCTATGGCTTCGGCGTAATACCGAATGGTTCCAGCGGCCGACATCGGTTCAGCCTTAAGTGCCATCCCGATTTCTGTACCGTTATCGCGAACGCCTAAAACCGCAAGCTCCATTGCGTTTTGTTCAATCAGATCAGCCCAATCGGACAGTATCCTTTTACGGGCAGCGGGCGCCATGCGCGCCCAGATGCCATTGTCAAAACTGGTACGTGCTGCGGTAACGGCAGCAACGACGTCATCTTCTGCAGCGTTCGGAAGGTCCGCAATCTTGAGTCCATCAATTGGAGAGATGACATCCAAGGTTTGTCCTGTTGACGCCCCAAGAGATGCACCACCGATCATCATTTTCGGGGGCGTAACGGGCATCGCCCGCAATTCATCCAATTTCTCTTGGCGCACAAATTTCCTCCCAAGAAAAGGTTCAAATAATGAACCGGTATTTCATCATTTGATATTGACGAGCGTTTTTTTGCCTGTCAAGCATTAAGCAAGCGGAGGAATTCATCGCATGTCGACCATCGAAAAAGCGTTAGGACTTTTAGAGCATTTTTCGGCCAGTCGCCCGGAAATTGGGCTGACTGAGTTCAAAACGCTGACCGGTGTCGACAAGGGAACCTTGCACAGGCACCTTACGGCCTTGCGCAACTGTGGCTATCTTGAACAAAACCACGCAACCCGCGCCTACCGGCTCGGACCAGCTGTTATTCGCCTCTCTGCGGTGCGTGAAAAAACGGTGCCACTCGTAAAAACAGTTGAGTCCTACATCAATCAGATTGCCGATCAGGTCCACGAGCTTACACATGCTGCATTGCCGGAAAAAAAAGGCATGTCTGCGATTTATGCCAAAGATGGCGGTTCACACGGCACGCGCGTGAGTTTTGACGAAGCCGAAATTCTGCCCTTTCATGCGACGTCATCTGGCATCGCGATGCTGGCATTCAGCGGGGATGCCTTTGTGAAAAGCGTGCTTTCGAAACGTCTTGGACGCTATACTGATGCGACATCGACAGACATTGATGAAATTACAGCACTGATCGAGAATGCACGCACTTTAGGTGTCGCGTCTGCCAACCAGACATACGAAGCCGAAGTCATTTCATTCGCGGTGCCCTTCTTTGGACATAGCGGCGAAGCCATGGGAACAATCGCCATCGCTACACCCGCATCGCGTATGGATTCGGAACTCGAAAAAACCTGTATCGACCATTTGATTGCAGCCAGCCAAAATCTGAGCCGCGATCTGAGCGGAAAAATCCCCCCACATCTTGCCGACACTTGGGCGAAACGATTGGAGAGCTAATTCATGAAAGATTCGAACTTTCTAAAAGCCCACAATGCCGAATATCTTTGGCACCCCATGGCACATCCGGCAGAGATGAAAGCCAAACCACCGGCAATCATCACAGGAGGCGCCGGCTGCGTGATCCGCGATGTGGATGGTGCCGAACTGATCGACGCGGTGGGCGGGCTTTGGAACGTGAACCTTGGATATTCCTGCGATGTTGTAAAACAGGCCATCGCGGATCAATTGCAAGAACTACCCTATTATTCAACGTTCCGTGGCACCACGAATGACAAAGTCATTGAACTGAGCGAAGTGTTGCAGGATTTCTTTGCGCCAGAGGGCATGGTACGGTCGTTTTTCACCTCTGGCGGGTCGGACAGTATTGAAATCGCGCTGCGTCTGGCGCGACAATACCACAAAATTCGCGGCGACAAGGGGCGTATCAAATACCTCAGTCTGAAAAAGGGCTATCATGGCACGCATACGGGCGGTGCATCGATCAACGGCAATGCAAATTTCCGCACCCAGTACGAACCATTGATGCCGGGCTGCTATCATATTCCGGCCCCTTACACCTATCGCAACCCGTTCAATGAAACCGATCCAGAAAAGCTGGCAGCGCAGTGTGTTGCAGCGCTAGAAGACGAGATCGCGTTTCAAGGTGCGGACACAATCGCGGCCTTCATCATGGAGCCGATTTTAGGTGCGGGTGGCGTAATCCCACCCCATAAAACATTCATGCCTGCAGTTCGCGCGATGTGCGACAAACACGGCATTTTGCTGATCGCGGATGAGGTAATCACAGCCTACGGGCGCACGGGCGCATGGTCGGGATCACGCCTTTGGGGTGTTAAGCCTGACATGATGTGCACCGCCAAGGCGATCACCAATGGCTATTTCCCCTTTGGTGCGGTGATGCTGAATGAGATGGTCGCAGAGGTCTTTGAAAATGACACCTCCGGTGCAGGGTCGATCGGCTCGGGCTACACCTATTCGGGCCATCCTGTGGGTGCCGCCGCCGCGCTCGCCTGTATCCACGAAACGAAACGACTGGCTGTCAATGAAAACGCGGCGGCGCGTGGTACGCAGCTGTTCGACGGGCTGAAAGCATTGGCCGAAAAGCATGACATCATCGGCGATGTACGCGGCGGGCACGGCCTGATGACCGCGATTGAACTGACGTCGGACCGCACCACCAAGGCCGCACCGGACAAAGCGATTGCAGGTGCCATTTACAAAGACACCTACGCCAATGGCGTGATGGTCCGCGTATCTGGCCCAAATATCATCTTGTCACCACCACTGATCATCACCGAGGGCGAAACTGTTAAAATCATCGCAGCGCTCGACGGGGCCATGACAAACAACCCGCTGTAGTCATGGATGACGCGATCATCCTTTTGGGTACCAAGGGCGGGCCATCCTTGCGCAAGGGCAGTCCGTCACCCAGCGCGTCGGTGTTGCAAATGAACGGGCAAACAATCCTAATTGACTGCGGTATTGGGGCCGCACGCGCGCTCGTCGAGGCGGACGTGCCTCTGGTGGCTCTGGACGCGATTTTCATCACGCATCTGCATTCCGATCACCTGCTTGACCTCGGTCCACTTGTCTACACTGCATGGACAACGGACCTTGTTGATCCACTGCACGTCTACGGCCCGCCAGGATTGCAGAACTACTGGACGCATTTTCTTGCAGCCATGGTGTTCGATCATGGCGTGCGCACGGTGGGCGACAAACGCCAACCTTTGGACCAAATCGTCCAGATCCATGAATATAGTGAAGGACCCATAGCCACCTTTGGCGAGCTAACCATTACCGCGCTACGCGTTGATCACCCACCTGTCACCGATTGCTTTGCGCTACGGTTTTCGGTGCCCGCGCACACGGTCGTCTTTTCGGCAGACACATGTTATTTTCCACCTCTTGGCGACTTTGCCAAAGGTGCAGACGTGTTGGTACACGAGGCGATGTTAAGCAAAGGTATTGATGCCTTAGTCGCCCGCTTGAAACGCGCACCGGGCCTGCGCAATCATTTATTGGCAAGTCACACCATGGCCGAAGACGTGGGCCACATCGCAGCACAGGCTGGCGTTGGACAGCTTATCCTAAACCATTTGGTGCCTGCCGATGACCCGGCATTTACAGATGACGATTGGAAAGACGCCATTGCGCAAAACTGGGCCGGTTCCGTCACGGTTGGCAAAGACGGCCTGCGCATTCCTTTGACATAGAGCATTTCACATGACCAAGACGATCCTGATTATCGGCACATATGATACCAAAGACGCCGAATTGCGTTTTCTCGAAAGCGTCATTTTAGATCAAGGCGGCAACGTCCACACGATGGACGTGAGCGTGTTGAAGGACCCGGTGCAACCAACAGATTTATCCAAACACGATGTTGCCTCTGCCGGTGACAGCACGATCGCAGAGGCCATCGCGCTGGACGATGAAAATGCCGCAATGCAGATCATGGCGCTTGGGGCCAGCCGCCTAACAACGCGACTTTATGCGGATGGAAAAATCGACGGCGTGATCATTTTAGGCGGCTCCATGGGGACAGATCTGGCGCTGGATGTCTGCCTCTCGTTGCCGCTGGGTGTGCCAAAATACATTGTCTCAACCATTGCGTTCTCGCCCCTATTGCCGACCGAACGGATACCGGCAGATGTGCAAATGATCCTATGGGCAGGTGGGCTTTATGGGCTGAACAGTATTTGCAAAGCCTCGCTGAGCCAAGCCGCGGGTGCGGTGCTCGGGGCCGCCAAGGCCACACAGATGCCAGACCCAAACAAGCCAATGGTGGGCATGACATCCTTTGGTAAAACCGTGCTGCAATACATGGTCACGCTCAAGCCCGCACTCGAAGAACGCGGCTATGAAGTCGCGGTTTTCCACCCCACCGGTATGGGCGGACGTGCGTTCGAAGACCTCGCCGCACAAGGCCGATTTGCGTGTGTGATGGACCTGGCCACGCAGGAGGTCGGCAATCATCTGTTCGGTTCGCCCGTTTCTGCGGGGCCTGTGCGTCTAACGAATGCTGCCAAGAATGGCACGCCGCAAATCGTGGCCCCCGGATGCCATGACCTCGTGGATGTTCCTGGCTGGCAGCCCCTTGATCCGCGATGGGCAGATCACGAAACCCATGCCCACAATCGGCTGCTGACTTCGATTGTGCTTTCCAACGACGAACGCCGCGAGGTTGCCCGGGCCCACGCAGAGCGCCTCAAACAAGCAACCGAAAAATCCGCCTTTGTCATGCCATTGCGGGGTTGCCACGAATGGGACCGAAGCGGTGCGCCACTACATAATCCGCAGGGGGTACAGGCCTTTGCCGATACCTTGAAACAGGAAATGCCGTCAACGACCGCGTTGATTGAGTTGGAATGCCACATCAACGACGATGTCTTTTCGGCCAAAGTGCTGGAAATATTCGATACATGGTTTGGAACGAAGGGGTTTAGGGCAACATAGTCTCAAGCCAAAATGAATGAGCCACATATGCGCGCTTACAGGACAGGCTGTCTGACACGAAGTCGAGCGACCACCGCTGGTTCTCCTTATTGGAGAACAGGCTAACTCAAAACACCGGACGTTTCAGGCGAGCAGGTCACCTAAGCGCACGCGTTAGAAATTTTTGCTGACAGCAGCCATTAAGACAACGGAACCGAAAGTCCCGTCTAAGGACCATCACCGACGTCGCTCGAAAGGCCGGTCCGGGATCAGAACTGCTACCGCGACGCAACCCAGCTATCTCATAGCCAAACGGCAGTTTGTTTTATCATGACAACTCAGGAAATCTTAAGCAGCGCACCAATCTCAGCCGGACTTAATACGCGCCCGCTTGAAACGACTTTATCGTCGATCGCAAGACCAGGTGTGGACATGATCCCGTAGCGGGCAATGTCCACAACATCTGTCACTTTTTCAATGTCAGCAACTATAGCAGCGGTCTGCAATGCTGCCTTGGTATTGGTCTCCAAGGCTAAGCATTTTTTGCATCCTGACCCCAGTATTTTTACGATCATATCGTAGCTCCTTTTCAGACAAAAAGATGGGCGGTGGCGTTAAAGATATACCCGATCAGTATGATGCCGACTGTGACAATACCGATGAAAACCACCAGCAAAGGGAGTTTCACAACCCGCTTGAGCATGATCATCGATGGCAAGGACAATGCGGTCACAGCCATCATGAAAGTTAATGCTGTCCCCAGCCCAACCCCCTTTTGAACCAAGGCTTCTGCGATGGGCAGCGTGCCGAAGATGTCGGCATACATAGGAACGCCTGCAATCGTTGCAACCAAGACTGACCACCACTTATCCTGACCTAACAGGGCCGAAATGAATGTCTCGGGGATCCAGTTGTGGATCGTCGCGCCTATCCCGACGCCGATCAAGACATAGATCCAGACGCGATGCACAATTTCGACAACTTGATCTGCGGCGTAGGTCAGTCGTTCGCGTCTGCTGATTGCTCCGTCGTTATCATGGTCGCTCACGGGGCTTTGATAGACAAAGGCTTCAACCTGATCTTCCAGCTTGAGATAACCGATCAGGGTCCCACCAAGGATGGCCAGTACCAAACCGATGGCCACATACGCCAATGCGATGCTCCAGTTGAAAATACTGGCGAGCAATATCACCGACGCCAGATCGACCAGAGGGGAGGAGATCAGAAACGAAAACGTCACGGCCAGTGGCAACCCCGCGCTGGTAAAGCCGATAAACAGCGGGATGGAGGAGCACGAGCAAAAAGGCGTGATGGTACCAAGCAGAGCTGCAAAGACATTGGCCCCCAGGCCTTGCCGTTGCCCAAGGATGCGACGAGTGCGTTCGGGCGGAAAGTAGCTTTGCACATAGGAAATGCCAAAGATCAGTACGGAGAGCAGAATAAATATCTTGATGACGTCATAGATGAAAAAATGGACACTTCCGCCAATCTGGCTTGCCGGGTCCAGACCGAAGCCGTCGCGGACCAATACCGTGACCAAGTCAGACAACCACTGCATGCGCAGTAGCTGGTCATTCAGCCAAATAAAGAAATCACCCACAGGAAAGCTCCATCGTGGGACACTCGGAAGCCCCCATCATTTCCATGCGAAGCTATTATGTCCTAAACGTCGTGGTTTGATCTCGCTCAAAATCATTCAATTTGTGGTGGTGGCATGGCCGATTTGTTGTGGGTCTTTGCACGCATGGGTATCGCACTCCAATTCGAGGGTGATGTGCGATAGCCCGAATCCGTCGTGCAAGGCGGTTTTTACGGCGCGCTTCACCTGCTCAGCCTCGTTCCAAAGGTCTTCGTCGATTACAATATGCGCGTCGAGCGCTGGTTCGTGTTCCTGCATTTGCCACAGATGCAGGTGATGCACGTCCTCAACGCCAGGTACAGAGCGGATCGACTTTAGAATGGCGTGAGTGTCCAGGTCAGGTGGGCTGCCAAGCATCAATATCCGCACAGAACCGCCGACTTCAGTCACAGCCTGCCAAAGGATATAACCCGCGATAAGCAGCGTGATCAGCGGGTCGATCAGCCTCCAATCATAAAGAATGATGACTGTGCCCGCGATGATCACAGCAACGGACCCAAGTGCGTCCGCAATGTTATGCAGAAATGCGGCACGAATATTCATGCTTTCTTTTGAAAGCGTGTAGGTCAGAAGAGCGGTCACCGCATCGACCGCAAGCGCAAAAATCGCGATGATAACGACCAACCAGCCGTCAACGCTGGTGGGTTCGAAAAGTCGGAGGATTGCCTCATAGGTCAGGTACAGGCCCAGCAGGATCAGGGTCGTGTAGTTTATCAACGCTGCTACGATTTCTGCGCGGCCATATCCAAAGGTCATGGTGTCGTCGGCGGGCCGCTGCGCTATTCTGCGCGCCACGAATGCCAAAATGAGCGATAGGGCATCGGACAGGTTATGAATTGCGTCTGCTATTAGTGCGAGACTGCCGGATAGAATGCCGCCGATGATTTGCGCGACCGTTAGCAAAATATTGATCGCCACAGCCCAAAATATCCGGGTGTTTCCGGCATTTGGGTCGATATGGTGATGATGCTTTGACAGCCGTTGGCCCTTCCTCATATTGACCTGATCTGATTCCAACTCCTCCACGGAGATCGGATGCCGAGGAGTGCTGGTTCTGACAGATTAGAGCATATTCAATGGTTGCAATTGAGCCGGATCAAACATCGTGGACTATTCAGCGCGACAACAAAGGCCAGCTTCAATGGCTGGCCATGCTCGCGCCATAGCTCATTTCACGGGTACGAAACCTTCGATGAGTTGGCGCAGGCCCAGAGCAGCCCCCACAAAAATCGCCGCGAAGGTTGTTGGTGCGCTGAATGCCAAAAGCGAAAACGCTGATAAACCCTGACCGATGGTGCATCCCAGCGCGATAATTGCACCGACGCCCATTATTGCCGCACCAAAGATTTGGCGTCTGAGTTCGCGGGGGTCGTCGCAGGCTTCCCAGCGAAAGTGACCTTTGATCAGGCTGCCCAGAAACGCGCCGATCCATACCCCGGCGACCGATCCAATCCCGAATGACAGGTTCCGGCCGGATGCGGTCATGCCGTACAGGATTGTTTCGCCAATAGGCGCAGAAAACGTATGCGAGACGACAGGTGTTCCGCTAAAGCCGTGGGTATTGACATAGAAGGTACCGGCCCAGGCAGAGATGATTGCAAGGCCAACAATAACCGCCCAAAAGACCGCACGCCTGTCTTGCCTGAGCATTTGTCCCGACAGGGCGAATAGGATTAAGACGCATCCAATGACGATCCCTATGGGAGCCGCTGAAACACCCAGCATGTCGCTAAATACATGGGCCAGCCCGCTTGGTGTGCTGCTGGGCGGGGCAGGGGGGAAGACCGCGACCCTGACCCACGCCAGCGGGCCCGATAACGTGGCATAGGATGCAAGCCCCATGACGAGAACGATCACGAATGACCGCAGATCGCCTCCGCCGAACCGTGCCAGTGCCCCGTACCCACAGTTCCCTGCCATCGCCATGCCGTAGCCAAACAGCAGGCCGCCAAAGATGCTGGCGAGCGGAGACCACTCTCTTGATAGGTAGAACGAGGTGCCTGGGTCAAAAAAGCCGCCAGCCATGAGGCCAAAGCTGCCAAGGATCGCGACGCCGATTGCCAGCACCCACATGCGCAACCGTACATCGCTTCCGCCGTAAAGCAGGTCTTCGATGGCACCCAATGTGCAAAACCGCCCCAACCGCGCGGCCAAGCCCAGCAGTATGCCGCCAAACAAGCCAATAGCTGCAACCACATTGGCTTCGCCCCATGTGTCAAGCATTTGGCGTCCTCCCCATATTTTCGCTTTCGATCACACCCTCCCACGTGTGGTCGATTTGCCTAGCCCTGTTTGCAGAACAGTTCGTGGACCAGGCTAATGATTTGACGCGACCTGTCGTCCGTCAGGCTGTAGTAGATCGTTTTGCCTTCACGGCGGGGCTGGACCAACCCTTCAAGCCTTAGCCGGCCAAGTTGCTGTGATACTGCCGCCTGACGGGCCGATAGCAGCGTTTCGAGTTCGGTGACTGATTTTTCGCCGGTGACCAGATGACACAGTATCATCAAGCGGCCTTCGTGGCTGATTGCCTTAAGATAGTTCGTCGCAATGGTGGCATTGTCCATCATAAGATCGAGGTCTTCCTCGCTCATGTTGTGGTCCAAAACTGGGATCGTCATGCCTTGTCCTCGGTCGGGTCACTTTAAGTTATGCCGGTACTTAGTGCAATTAGAGCATCCCGCAAACGGTCCGGAAGTTTCGGTGTCAGACTGATACCCAAAAGACAAAATGAGAAGCCCTGATTTGTTCATTGCACATGTTTCAATGCAAATTTGAACTCTTGCGTGTTGAGCATCTGTTCGAGCAGTCCCCAAAAAAAGTCTTCGCCGGGGTAGCCTTCAAGCCGGGAGACTTCGGTGCCGTCAACCGTGAGGATAAAGGTGGGGGTGAATGTGACAATGCGCGCAAACGCCAAGTCGTCAGGCAGTGGTTGCGTAATATCCACCCGCCGAAGTGGAGCCACCTTTCCCTCGCGGGTTTTGGGGTAGATCGGGGCGATCTGTGCATTCCAGCGCGTGCACCAAATGCAGCCCGGCTCTTCCGCCATCACAAGTCGTGTTTCGGACTGAACTGGGGTTGCACATAGCGCCAGTGCCAATGTGGCGGCACGGTGACCCACTGAAAACAAGGATTGCATATACATTCAAACATCATAATATGACTTGCACACCGCAATCAAGGATGTCGGTTGATGCTGGATATTTCCTATCTGGGTGCCGCTGTTGCCGGCATACTGTCGTTCTTTACGCCCTGTGTTTTGCCCATGGTGCCTTTTTATCTGTGTTATATGGCTGGCATATCGATGTCGGAACTGCGCGGGTCTGACGATATTCCGCAAGGGGTCCAGAAACGGCTTGTCTGGATGTCTATTGCGTTTGCCCTGGGTGTGACGACGATCTTTGTCCTGCTTGGCATGGGTGCGACTGCGGTTGGGCAGGTCTTTGGCCAATGGCGGCAGGTGCTGAGTTATGTCGCGGCAGGGGTGCTGTTTGTCTTTGGGCTGCACTTTCTGGGCGTTATCCGCATTCCGGCTCTGTACCGTGAGGCGCGGATTGACAGCAAAACGGAGCCTACCACCTTCATCGGGGCCTATATCATGGGCCTCGCCTTTGGTTTTGGTTGGACGCCCTGCGTTGGCCCTGCGCTTGCCGCAATTTTGATGGTGGCGAGTGGCATGGGCGATGTGTGGCACGGTGGGCTGCTGTTGTTTGTGTATGGTACGGCCATGACGCTTCCGTTTGTTGTGGCCGCGCTGTTCGCCCGCCCTTTTTTGGCATGGATGCAGCGCAAGCGTCAGTACCTGGGATATGTCGAAAAGGTCATGGGTGGGATGCTGATCGTTTTTGCGATCCTGATCGCTACCAATTCCGTCAACTACATCGCGCAATGGATGATCGAGGTAATGCCGGCTTTCGGCAACCTCGGCTAGCAATGAAGGAGTTCTGATATGCTTAAACAGTTATTCACGGCGGCCCTTGTGTCGTTCCCCCTGTTGTCGTCTGCCGCGCCGCTGGGTGACGATGGTCTGCACAAGGCTGATTGGATGCGCGATACGTTCAAGGATTTGCGCGAAGATCTGGAAGAGGCCAACGCTGAAGGCAAGCGCCTGATGATCATCATCGAGCAGCGCGGTTGCATCTATTGTAGGAAGATGCACGAAGATGTGTTCCCGGTTCCAGAGATTGACGCGATCCTGAATGATCAGTTCTTCGTCGTTCAGATCAATATGTTTGGCGATGTGGAAGTCACCGATTTCGACGGCACCACGCTATCTGAAAAGGATATGGTGGGACGGTGGAACGCGTTGTTCACCCCAACCATGATGTTCTTTCCAACCGAGGTCGCAGAGGATGCAACTGCCACACAGGCCGCAGTGGCCAATATGCCGGGGGCCTTTGGAAAGTGGACGACTCAGAATCTGCTCAACTGGGTACTTGAGGAAGGTTATCTGGGGGATGAAGGCTTTCAGAAGTATCACGCGCGCATCATCCAGGAGCAAGGAATCACCGAGTAAATCGTTGCCGAGATTTATACATTCACATAATTGATTTTGTTGTTGCGTAATTATTGCGCAGTGGGCTACGGTATACCCAAGAGACTTGTGATCCGGGGAGGGACCATGAAAAGTATTACCGTTTTTGTATGTGCTGGTATGATGGCGACGGCTGCCATGGCCGAGATTGCGCCTGACGACGTGACGTATGATGAATATGGTGAGGTGATGGTATCGCTGTCCGGTCAGCCAGGTGATCCTGTCGTAGGCAAGGAAATCATGGTCGAGCGTGGCAAGGGCAATTGCATTGCATGCCATCAGGTGACAGCGCTTGAGGAATATCCATTCCACGGCGAAGTTGGTCCATCGCTGGATGGTATTGCGGAGCGCCGGACTGACGTTGAGCTGCGCGGCATACTGGCAAACCCCAAGATGACATACGAAGGCACGATTATGCCCGCGTTTTACCGCACCAGCGGATTTACGCGTCCGGGGGATGAATTCACCGGAGAGGCTGCTGCAGGGCCACTTGCGCCGTTGTTGACGGCGCAGGAAATTGAAGACGTTGTCGCATATTTGCTGACGCTGACCGACTGATGCGTCTGCGGAACTCGATAGGAGAAACCATGAAACTAACGCGTAGACATGCCATCGTTATGGCGCTTGGGTCCGCTGCTGCCTTCACAATGCCGTTTCGTGCATATGCAGCGGTGGAGGAAGACATCGAAGCCTTTACAGGCGGTGTAGAGATCGGAACGGGCGGGATCACTCTGGTTGCCCCCGAAATAGCGGAGAACGGCAATACCGTGCCCATCGAAGTTGATGCACCGGGCGCAGAGGCCATCATGATTTTGGCGACCGGCAATCCAGTGCCAGCGGTTGGCACATTCACCTTTGGGGCGCTTGCTGGTTCACAATCTGCAGCCACCCGTATTCGTTTGGCCGGCACGCAGGACGTTGTCGCAATCGCCCGCATGCCCGACGGAAGTTTCGTGCAAGCGAGCCAGGAAGTGAAAGTGACCATCGGCGGCTGCGGCGGCTGATCAGGAGGAATAGACTATGGCAGAAAACGTAAAGCCACGCGTGCGCGTGCCCCGCGATGCAACGGCGGGCGAAACGATCATCATCAAGACCTTGATCAGCCACAAGATGGAGTCGGGGCAACGCAAGGATGATGACGGGAACGTCATCCCCCGTTCTATCATTAACCGGTTCACCTGCACCTTTAACGGGGAAAGCGTGATTGATGTGGCAATGGAACCCGCTATTTCGACCAATCCGTATTTTGAGTTTGAAGTCACGGTTCCAGAGTCCGGCACGTTTGAATTCACTTGGTACGATGATGATGGCGACATCTACACAGACACCAAAGAGATCGCGGTCAGTTAAGTATCGTATCAGTGCCGGGGAGGGCCAATGTTCATGAAATTGCTCATTAAGGGTGGAATAGTTTCCGCTGCGTTGTTCGCAGCCTTCGGGGCCAATGCGGACGAAGAAGCCAGCTTGGTTATCAATGAAGACATCGAAATCACGGTGCGGACCGATGCACCGGCTCATCTTGATAACATGAGAACAATTTATTCGGGCTGGGTGTACCGGTCGGATGAAACGCAAGCGTTGCAAATGGATGATTTCGAAAATCCCGGAATGATCTTTGTGGACGATGCCATTGACGTCTGGGCGAGCGCGGACGGGTCTGAGGGCAAAGGCTGTGTCGATTGCCACAATGAACCTGCAAGCATGGCTGGTGTGCGTGCCACTTACCCAAAATGGAATGAAGAAGCGGGCGAAGTCCGCACGCTTGCGATGCAGGTCAATGGTTGCCGTACTGAACGCATGGGTGCCGAAGAGTGGAAATACGACGGATCGGACATGTTGAACATGGAGGCTTTGCTGGCGTCTGTGTCGCGCGGAATGCCTGTCAATGTCGCCATTGACGGGCCGGCACAGTCAACCTGGGAAATGGGTAAGGAGCTTTACTACACCCGGACGGGCCAGCTTGATCTGAGTTGCGCAAATTGCCACGAAGACAATTACGGCAATAACATCCGTGCCGATCACCTGAGCCAAGGCCAGATCAACGGCTTCCCGACGTATCGCTTGAAGAATGCAAAGTTGAATGGTGTCCAGTCCCGTTTCCGTGGCTGTGTTCGTGATACGCGCGCCGAAACCTATGCGGTTGGCTCAGACGAGTTCATCGCGCTGGAGCTTTACGTCGCATCACGTGGCAACGGTCTGTCGGTCGAAGGGCCATCCGTCCGTAACTAAATCAAAAAGCCCGTGGCCACTTAATTGGTTGCGGGTTTTGTCTATCCAGATATATTCAGATTATCGAATGTGTTGATGCGCAATAGTAGGATGACCCCAATGATTTCACGTCGAGATTTTTTGCAAGCCAGTATGGCCGCGTCCGCCATCTATGGTGCTTCGGGTTTTGGTGAGTGGGGACGGCTTGCGGCACAGCAGGTCATCACGCAGGACGATTTGCTTGGGTTTGAGGCGTTCGGAAACGTATCCCTGATCCACATCACCGACATCCATGCACAGCTGAAACCGATCTGGTTTCGCGAGCCTGAGGTAAACATTGGTGTTGGTTCTAATAAGGGTCAGGTCCCCCATGTCACCGGCGCTGACTTTCGCAAGCTTTATGGCATCGATGATGGCAGTGCCACGCATTATGCGTTGACCTATGATGACTTTAACGCGCTTGGTCAGGCCTATGGCCGGATGGGCGGGATGGACCGGGTCGCGACTGTCGTCAACAGCATCCGCGCGGATCGCCCTGATGCTCTGCTGCTGGATGGTGGCGATACATGGCACGGGTCCTACACATGCCTGAAAACCGAAGGTCAGGACGTTGTGAACGTCATGAATCTGCTGAAACCCGATGCGATGACCTTTCATTGGGAATTCACGCTGGGGTCTGACCGCGTGCGCGATATCGTGGCTGATTTGCCGTTTGCCGCCTTGGGGCAGAACATTTTTGATGCCGAATGGGATGAACCAGCCGAGGATTTCGCCCCCTACAAGATGTATGAAAGCGGTGGTGTTCAGGTCGCCGTGATTGGGCAGGCTTTTCCCTACATGCCCATCGCCAACCCAGGCTGGATGTTCCCCGAATACTCATTCGGTATCCGTGACAAGCGCATGCAGGACATGGTGGATGAGGTCCGTGGCATGGGTGCTGAGTTGGTTGTCTGCCTGTCCCACAACGGGTTCGACGTTGACAAGAAGATGGCAGAGCGCGTCACCGGCATTGACGTGATCCTGTCCGGTCATACCCATGATGCGTTGCCGGAACCGGTGCTGGTGGGTGATACGATCATCATTGCCTCGGGCTCGAACGGGAAATTCGTGTCCCGTGTCGATCTGGACGTGCGCGATGGCCGCATGATGGGTTTCCGTCACAAGCTGATCCCTATCTTTTCCGACGTGATTGCGCCCGATGCTGATGTGGCCGCTGCCATTGATGCAGAACGCGCGCCGCATCTGGACGCCCTGACAGAGGTGATTGGCAAAACCGCAGACGACACCGTTCTATATCGTCGTGGCAATTTCAACGGATCTTGGGATGATCTGATCTGTGAGGCCCTGATCGAAGAACGCGAGGCAGATATTTCGTTGTCACCTGGCGTGCGTTGGGGGCCATCCATCATGCCGGGGCAGGACATCACCCGCGAGGATTTGTTCAACGTCACATCCATGACGTACGGCAAGGCATATCGCACTGAAATGACGGGTGAATTCATTCACACAGTGATGGAAGACGTCGCTGACAACCTGTTCAATCCCGACCCGTATTACCAGCAAGGCGGCGACATGGTGCGCGTTGGTGGCATGGGGTATCGGATCGATATCAATCAGCCGATCGGGCAGCGGATCTCGGATCTGACATTGCTGAAAACCGGTGAGGCGATTGACCCCGCAAAATCCTATGTCGTGGCTGGTTGGGCGTCGGTGAACGAGGCCACAGAAGGCCCGCAGATTTGGGATGTGGTCGAAAGCCACATCAAGAAAAAGGGCACCATTTCGGTGGCCCCCAATACATCTGTTCAGGTCGTCGGTGCCTGAAATCGTGCAGAGAGGAAGATAGATGACAAACATCTTCAAAGGGATGAAACCATCGCGCCGGAGCTTTCTGCGCGGTGCTGTGGCAAGTGGTGGCGCACTGGCGGGCGGGGCAGCTTTCGCCGAAGGTGATCCCGCCATTTTGGAAAAACAGTCATGGAACCAGTATTTGGGCGATGGCGTCGATGCGGCACCTTATGGCGTGCCTTCGAAATTCGAAGCCCGTGTGCGTCGTCAGAACGTACCTTGGTTGACGGCTGATCCTGTAAGTTCAGTCAACTTTACCCCGTTGCATGAGCTTGACGGGATTATCACGCCAAACGGCCTGTGTTTTGAGCGTCACCATGCAGGCGTGGCCGAGATCGATCCGGCCGAGCATCGCTTGATGATTAACGGTCTGGTGGATCGTCCGCTGGTTTTCACGATGGAAGATCTGATGCGCTTTCCCCGTGAAAACCACGTTTATTTCCTTGAGTGCGCCGCCAATACCGGCATGGAGTGGGCCGGGTCGCAGTTGAATGGCTGCCAGTTTACCCACGGTATGATCCACAATGTGATGTATACTGGCGTGCCGCTGCGCCTGATTTTGGAAGAGGCCGGGGTGAAAACCGCAGGCAAATGGATTTTGCCGGAAGGCGCTGATGCATCCGCCATGACCCGGTCGATCCCGATGGAAAAAGCATTGGATGATTGCCTTGTCGCGTTCAAGATGAACGGTGAGGCGTTGCGTCCCGAGCAGGGCTATCCTGTGCGGTTGGTTGTTCCCGGATGGGAAGGCAACATGTGGATCAAGTGGCTGCGCCGGATCGAAGTCGGTGATCAGCCCTGGCATCACCGCGAAGAAACCAGCAAATATACTGACCTTCTGGCCAATGGTCAGGCACGCCGTTTCACCTGGGAAATGGACGCAAAATCAGTCATTACCAATCCCAGCCCGCAAGCACCACTCACCCATGGCCCCGGTCGGACCGTTCTGACTGGGGTGGCTTGGTCCGGGCGCGGTACGATCCCGCGTGTGGATGTGACGATTGATGGCGGCATGAACTGGCATGAGGCGCGGATGTCCGGCCCATCGTTCGATAAGTCGATGCACCGGTTCTATTACGAGTTCGATTGGGACGGCAAACCGATGCTGCTGCAAAGCCGCGCGCATGACAGCACCGGTTACGTTCAACCAACCAAGGACCAGCTCCGGCAGGTTCGTGGCGAAAACAGCATCTATCATAACAACGGTATTCAGACATGGGCCGTCAACGAAGAAGGGGTGGCTGAAAATGTCGAAATTTCTTAATGTTTTTACGTCAGTTTGCGTTCTTGGGTTGACGACAGTTCAGCCCGCATCTGCACAAGATCTGGGACGCGATGCGCTACCCGATGAAATTGCAGCGTGGGACATCGATGTCCGACCGGATGGCGTAGGTCTGCCTGTTGGCAGTGGTGACGTCTGGACGGGTGAAGAAGCGTTTGTCGCCAAATGCGCGTCCTGCCATGGTGATTTTGGAGAGGCGGTTGGCCGTTGGCCAGTTTTGGCAGGCGGGCAGGGAACATTGAAAGATGACGATCCCGTCAAAACGATTGGATCATACTGGCCTCATTTATCGACCGTTTATGACTATGTGAACCGCGCCATGCCATTTGGTGAGGCGCAATCGCTTGAACCCGATGAGATATACGCGCTCACCGCGTATCTGCTATATGTCAATGATCTGGTTGATGATGATTTCACGCTCAGCAATGAAAACTTTCTCGATGTTGCGATGCCCAACACCGACAATTTCTACATGGATGATCGAGCCGAGACTGAGCTGCCGCTTTTCACCGGCGACTTTTGCATGGAAAACTGCAAGGATAGTGTTGAGATCACGATGCATGCCAGCGTGTTGGATGTGACGCCGGTGTCGGAAGATGCTTCCGAAGCTGAGGCCGAGCCTGCTGTAACTGTGGAAGAGCCTGCAGACGTTGTTGAAGCGGCTGCAACACTTGATCCCGCGCTTGTCGAACAGGGGGAAGGTGTATTTCGTCAATGCAGTGCATGTCATCAGGTTGGCGAGGATGCCCGCAATCGGGTTGGCCCGTTATTGAACGGTATTGTCGGACATGCTGCGGGCGCGGTTGACGATTTTCGGTATTCGAACCCGCTCACCGATGCCGCTGCTGATGGCCTCGTCTGGACCGAGGAGGAACTGACCGCGTTCTTGACCAACCCCAAAGAATATATGCCGGGAACAAAAATGTCGTTCCGCGGGGTGCGTGACGCCGAAGACATCGTGCCGCTGCTCGAATATCTCAAAAGTTTTGCCGAGTAGGAGACGTCAAGCAAAGAGTGAAGGTATCGAGCGCAATACAGATCCTTGGCCATGAGGGTCACCAATTGGGAGAATTGAAATGACAATTGTTTTAAGACACTTGGCCGCCGGTTTGATCATGCTTTTTGTCATCGCCGGATCCGCGATGGCGCAGGACGACGGTATTCACCGCCTTGCCTTGCAAATCAGCGACAATGATCCGCAAAAAATGACCACCGTTTTGAACGTCGCGGCCAATGTGACCCGTCATTATCAGGATCAAGGCGAGGAAGTTGAAATCACGATCGTCGCTTTCAACGCAGGCCTTCATATGCTGCGCGACGACACCTCGCCGGTGTTGGATCGCTTAAGATCATTCGACCAATCAATGCCGAATGTCAGTTTCGCTGCTTGCGGTAATACAATCGATGCAATGGCCAAGCGGGAAGATATCGAAATTCCGATTTCTGCCGTTGCTGAACGTGTACCGGCGGGTGTCGTTGAACTGATGACGTTGGACGAAACAGGGTGGACAATCGTGCGTCCCTGATAAAACCGCGGGGCGGTGAGTACTGCTCTGCCACATTGAAAAGAGGAGACCAGCTATGAAACTTGGAATCTTAATTTTCAGCCTTGTCGCTTGGGGCCAAAGCGCCCTTGCCCAAGACGAGACCCACTATGTATTTGATGGGTCGTTTGAAGATGCGACGTTCAGCGTGGAAAACGCGATTGTCGGTCGTGGTCTTGTGATTGATTATACCAGCCACGTCGGTGAGATGTTGAACCGCACTGGCAGCGACGTTGGCAGCGACCGGGTGCTTTTTGATGCCGCAGATGTCTTTGTTTTCTGCTCCGCCGTCTTGTCACGCAAAATGATGGAAGCTGACCCGCTGAATATAGCGCATTGCCCTTACGGCGTTTACGTGGCTGACCAACAGGGTGAAGTCACTGTTGGTTACCGCCATTATCCCGATGGGGTCATGCAGGAAGTACAGACATTGCTGGACGATATCGCCCGCGAAGCGGTTGGTGAATAGGACCATATATGAACTATCAGTTGTTTTTCGAAGACCAGTTGTCGATGTTGCAGAACGAAGGGAACTATCGCGTTTTTGCAAATCTTGAGCGCCACAATGGCGCATTCCCAAACGCAACGAACCGTATTAGTGATGCTGTTCGCGATGTCACCATCTGGTGTTCGAACGACTATCTGGGCATGGGGCAGCATCCGGCAGTTCTGGCCGCCATGCATGATGCGCTGGATCGCAGCGGTGCCGGGGCAGGTGGCACGCGCAATATATCGGGCACCACACACCACCATGTCATTCTGGAAGGTGAGCTTGCTGATCTGCACGATAAGCAAGACGCCCTGCTTTTCACTTCTGGCTATGTTTCAAACTGGGCGGCGCTAAGCACATTGGCGTCGCGCATCCCCGATTGTCTGGTTCTTTCGGACGCCCTGAACCATGCGTCAATGATCGAGGGTATCCGCCATTCACGCGCCGAATGCAAAGTGTGGCGTCATAACGATGTCGCTCATCTGGAAGAACTATTGTCCGCCCAGCCGCTGGATCGTCCAAAGCTGATCGCGTTTGAAAGCGTTTATTCGATGGATGGAGATATCGCTCCGATCGCCGCGATTTGCGATCTGGCTGAGCGTTATAATGCGATGACTTACCTTGATGAGGTACACGCCGTTGGCCTTTACGGGCCGCGCGGGGGTGGCATCGCAGAACGTGAAGGGTTGATGGATCGCATCACCTTGATCGAAGGGACGTTGGGCAAAGCCTATGGCGTTGTTGGTGGCTACGTCGCGGCCTCTGCTGCGCTGTGTGATTTCATCCGCAGCTTTGCCAGCGGGTTTATCTTTACGACCGCATTGCCGCCTGCCGTTGCTGCTGGCGCTGCGGCGTCGATCCGGCATCTGAAGGTCAGTCGTGTTGAGCGTGATTTGCAAAAACTGCGTGTTGCCGAGGTCCGCGAACGGCTGACCGATATCGGTATTCCGCATGTAGAAAACCCAAGCCATATCATCCCCGTGATGGTGGGCGACCCGGTGAAGTGCAAGTTTATCTCGGACATGCTGATGGATGAATTCGGCATCTACATTCAGCCGATCAACTATCCAACCGTCCCCAAGGGGACCGAGCGTTTACGGATCACGCCGTCGCCTGTGCACAGTGCAGACGATGTTGATCGGCTTGTCAGTGCTTTGGGTGATCTATGGACGCGATGTCAACTGGCGCGGATGCCGATCGCAGCGCAATAGGGGCCTTACTGCGGGACAGCCTGCGTATAAGCAGCAGTGGCAGCTTCGACCGAGGCCGACGGCAGGGCCATAGCGATCACAATAGCTGCAAAAAAATGTTGGTTCATATCATTCACTCCGCCACAAAGATGTAGCCCGCTTCACGTTTTTCCGCACGACCGACGCCGGGATAGGGCAGGTGATAACCGATGATGTGCATCTGTTCCGATGCCACCTGATCCAGCAAATCCATGCGTGTTGCAGCGGCCAGATCAGCGTCCTGATCAGAACCTGATCGCCATTCTGGTCGTTCAAAGGCGACGTGGTGGTTGATCACGCTGTCCCCAAGGACCATCAGGTTATTGCTGCCGCTGGCGAGGTGAAATGCCATATGGCCAGGCGTATGGCCAAAGGTGGCACGGGCCGCGATGCCCGGCAGAATTTCTTCACCGTCGTTGAAGAATTTGATGTTATCCTCAATCAATGCAAGGCGCCGCTGCGCCCCGATGGCAAAGGTCATCCGCGCTTCGCCGATGGTATCGACCGTATTGGGGGCTATCCAATAATCCCACTCGGCTTTGCCAATCAGATAGGTCGCATTCGGGAAATAGAAATCTTCGAAATCGTCTAGCAGGCCCCATAGATGGTCGGGATGCGCATGTGTAAATATTACATGAGTAATCTCGGTAGGGTTCACCCCAATGACCGACAAGGCGTCCTGCAGTTTTCCTGCACTTGCCATGAATTCCGGGCCGGCACCGACATCAAAAAGGATAACGCGTGATCCATCCCGGATCAGTGTCACATTGCAGTCCGGGGTCAGTTGGTCGCCGCTGATATCGTATCGTTGTAGAATTGCCGCCAGTTCATCGGCGGGCAAATCCTCGAGAAGCATACTACTTGGAAGTATAAGGTTGCCATCGCTTAGCGTGTCAATTTGCATATCACCGACGGTAAGCGAAGTGTTTGACCAGACGGTCGTCGGTCGCAGTCCAACCGCCGCGACGCTCGCCCCAACGCTTTGGATAAATCTACGGCGCAAAATCATCAAATCCCCCAACACATTCTTTAATTTGAATATGTACTAGAATATCCGCACATGCAAGCCGTCCCCAGCCTCCGGTCATTGCGGATGCAACCAAGCATATGGGCGGGACATCGGGCCGCTCTCATTCACTACAGACCTACTTCTGTTTTGTTCGACAACGACCCCGACATGCAAACTAAGGCATTATTGATATCTGTCAGTTTGGCTTGGGGCTGAGGACCTAAAGTATCGATTGTGAGGTCTACGGCGGGGGTGTTTCATGGAGTACACGCGCATTGAGAAGGGCGACGGTACCGGGCAAGTCTTCAATTTGGCGGATTACGACCTCACCCGAGCAACATTTAGTTGGGCCGAAGCACACAAAGCCATCGACGGACTGCCGGACCGCAAGCTTAATATCGCGCACGAGGCGATTGACCGGCATGTGGCGGCGGGTCATGGAAGTCAGATCGCCCTGCGTTGGGTCGCCAAGTCCGGCGCGCGCACGGATTTCACCTATCAGAACCTGCAAGACCGCACCAACCGCTTTGCCAATGTGTTGCGCAGTCGAGGGATCAACCGGGGTGACAAGGTCTATTCGCTTTTGGGTCGTGTGCCAGAGCTTTACATCGCTGCCTTGGGTACGCTGAAAGCCGGTGCCGTCTTTTGCCCGCTCTTTTCCGCGTTCGGGCCAGAGCCGATCCATTCGCGCATGGAAATTGGTGGGGCAAATGCCGTCATCACCTCATCGCGGCTCTACAAACGCAAGCTGAAAGGATTGCGTGACCGGTTGCCCGAACTGAGAGAAGTGTTCCTGATCGATGCCGATGAAGAGGGCACAACGCAGCTGAACTCACTGATGGACGCTGCCCCCAACACCTTTGTCACCGAACCGATGGACCCGGAAGACACAGCCCTTTTGCACTTCACCTCCGGCACCACTGGAAAGCCCAAAGGCGTCGTGCATGTGCACGAGGCGGTCGTCGCCCACCATACCACAGGCCGCTTCGCGCTCGATCTGCGGCCCGGCGATGTCTATTGGTGCACGGCTGATCCGGGTTGGGTGACTGGCACGTCCTATGGGATCATCGCGCCGCTGACCAACCGGGTGACGATGATCGTGGACGAGGCCGAATTCGACGTTAATCGCTGGTACGACATGCTGGAACGCGAGGCGGTGAATGTCTGGTACACGGCCCCCACTGCCATCCGGATGTTGATGAAGGCAGGCAAGGAAGCTGCCCAATCCCGGGAATTTAAGGCGTTGCGCTTCATGGCCAGCGTGGGCGAGCCGCTGAACCCTGAAGCCGTCGTTTGGGGCAATGAAACCTTTGGCATGCCGTTCCATGATAACTGGTGGCAGACAGAAACTGGCGGCATCATGATTGCCAATTATGCGTCGATGGATGTCAAACCCGGCTCCATGGGCAAACCCATGCCGGGGATCGAAGCAGGCATTGTTGAGCTTACTGAAGATGGCGCCAAGGAACTGACCGAGCCGCTCGCCAAGGGCGAGTTGGCCTTGCGACCGGGCTGGCCATCCATGATGCGCGGCTACCTGCACGAACAAGCGCGCTATGAAAAATGCTTCAGCAATGGTTGGTATCTGAGCGGTGATCTGGCGATGCGCGACAGCGACGGGTATTTCTGGTTCGTCGGGCGCGGTAATGACCTGATCAAAAGCGCTGGTCACCTGATCGGCCCGTTCGAGGTTGAAAGCGCCTTGATGGAACATGACGCCGTGGCCGAGGTTGGGGTGATCGGCGTCCCTGATGAGACCGCAGGCGAAATGGTCAAGGCTTATGTCGCGCTTAAACCCGGCCATACGCCATCTGACGATCTCATGCTGGACCTGATGGGCCACGCGCGCAAACGGCTTGGCCCCGCCGTCGCGCCAAAGGAAATCGTGTTTCGCGAAAACCTGCCGAAGACCCGCAGCGGCAAGATCATGCGGCGGCTTTTGAAGGCGCGCGAGTTGGGCCTGCCAGAAGGCGACATTTCGACATTGGAAAGTGATGAAAAATGACCGTAACCGACGTCAAACCGCATCTCGATCAATCCCATGTCCGCGCTTTGCTGAAATCCATGATCTGCATTCGTCGGTTCGAGGATAAATGCGCAGAACTCTACACCCAGCAGAAAATACGCGGGTTCCTGCATCTTTATGACGGGGAAGAGGCGATTGCGTCCGGTATCATCCCGCTTTTGGAAGAAAAGGACCGCGTCGTTGCGACCTACCGCGAACACGGGCATGCACTGGCCCGCGGCGTGCCCATGGGCGCGATCCTGGCCGAAATGTATGGCAAGGTCGAAGGTTGCGCTGGCGGGCGTGGCGGGTCCATGCACATTTTCAGCCGCGATCAGAATTTCTATGGCGGCAACGCCATTGTCGGGGGCGGCTTGCCCATGGCTGTTGGTCTGGGTCTCGCCGATCACATGGAAAAGACCGACGGCGTCACCGCCTGTTTCTTTGGCGAAGGGGCCGTGGCCGAAGGTGAGTTTCACGAAAGCTTGAATCTGGCCGCCCTGTGGGGTTTGCCGGTGCTGTTTGTCTGCGAAAACAATGGCTACGCGATGGGATCGGCCCTGGCGCTGACGGAATCCGAGACCGAGATCAGCGTCAAGGCCCGCAGTTATGAGATAGAGGCTGAAACCGTTGACGGGATGGACATCGTCGCGGTTGAGGCCGCAGCAAGGCGCGCCCTGAAACACATCGCCGACACCGGCAAGCCCTATTTTCTGGAATGTAAAACCTACCGTTTCCGCGCCCATTCCATGTTCGATGCTCAGCTCTACCGCCCCAAAGACGAAATCGCGGAATGGCGCGCCAAGGGTCCCATCGTCCGGTTCCAGAAATGGCTGGAAGACACCGGTCTGATCCACCCTGAACAAGTGGAAGAGATCACGGCAGAGGTCGACGCCGAAATCGTGGAGGCTGTAGCCTTTGCCGAAGCGGGGACGGACGAACCGCTCGACAATCTGATCAAGCATGTCATGTCCGATCAACGTCCAGCGCCGCCGGATTCCATCGCACCTGGCAAGATGACCACAACCACTTACCGTGAGGCCATCAAAGGCGGGATTGTCGATGCCATGACCCGCGACGAGCGCGTGTTCCTGATGGGCGAAGATGTGGGGCATTACGGCGGCTGTTACGCCGTCAGCAAGGGGCTGCTGGATCAATTCGGTGCCGGCCGCATCCGCGACACACCGCTGTCGGAATCCGGCTTCACGGGTGCTGGTATCGGGGCTGCCATCGCTGGCATGCGTCCGATTGTGGAACTGATGACCGTCAATTTCTCACTTCTCGCGCTCGACCAAATCCTCAACACCGCTGCCACGTTGCGGCACATGTCCAACGATCAGTTTGGCGTACCCGTTGTGATCCGCATGGCTACTGGCGCGGGCAAACAGCTTGCCGCGCAGCATTCGCATAGTCTGGAGGGCTGGTACGCGCATATTCCGGGGCTGCGTATTCTGACGCCCGCCACAATGGAAGATGCGCGCGGCATGCTCTGGACCGCCCTGCAAGACCCAGATCCGGTGCTTATTTTCGAAAACGTCATGCTCTACAACCGTGAAGGTGAGCTGGCCGAAAACGCTGGACCCGTCGATATCGACAAGGCTGCCGTGCGTCAGGCAGGCAACGATATCACACTCATCACCTATGGCGGATCGCTGTTCAAAACCCTCGATGCGGCCACGTCCCTTGCAGCCGATGGTATGTCGGCCGAGGTCATTGATCTGCGCAGCCTCCGCCCCCTCGATATGGACACGATCATCGCGTCGGTCGCCAAAACCCACCGCGCGCTGATCGTCGATGAGGGCTGGAAAACCGGTAGTCTGGCGGCGGAAATCGGGATGCGTCTGGCAGAAGATGCGTTTTTTGATCTCGACGCCCCGCTCGCCCGTGTCTGTAGCGAAGAGGTGCCAATTCCCTACCCGCAACATCTCGAACAGGCGGCAATTCCGCAGACTGACAAGATCGTTGCGGCGGCCAAAAAGCTGATGGCGACCCAGCCATGAGTCAGTTTCTGATGCCCTCGCTTGGTGCCGATATGGAGGCAGGCACACTTATCGAAAAGCTGGTTCATCCTGGCGACCCTGTCAAACGCGGTGACATCATCGCGGCCGTTGAGACACAAAAGGGAGCCATCGAAATCGAGGTTTTCGAGGATGGTGTGCTACAGGAATGGCTGGTTGATCTGGGAACCAAGGTGCCCGTGGGCGTACCGCTTGCCATGATCAAGGCAGAAGGAGAGGCGGAGACAGCAGACCTATCGCCTGAACCACCAAAAGCCATCGTAGCCGACGAGGACATGATCGTCGTAGATTATCAAACCCCCACAAAACCAGTGCTGCCAACACCGGCCGCTTCGCCGCGTCCCGCTGACCGCCCACGTGTCACACCAGCGGCCAGACGGTTGGCGGCGCAGCAAGGCATTGATCTGGCGACACTATCGACCCAAGGAACAATTTCGCTCTCGGACATCGCAGCACTCGGGACCAAACCCAAGCCAGCGCCAATGTCGGACATGCGGGCGGCAATTTCAGCAGCGATGTCTAGGTCAAAACGCGAAATCCCGCATTATTACCTATCGCACCTTATCGATCTGGAGGCGGCAGATGCTTTCGTGAAGACCACAAACGCAGACCGTGAGCCTCAAGACCGCCTTCTGCTTGGAGCGCTTTATGCAAAGGCTGTGGCGAAAGCCTTGAAGAAATATCCGGAGTTCAATGGCAATTTCATTGATGATACCTTTCAGCAAAGCGATGCTGTGCATCTGGGTTTGGCGATCAACATCCGAAATGTCGGACTGGTGGCACCCGCGCTCTTTGATGCAGAGAACCAACCGCTTGACGACCTTATGAGTGCAATGCGGGATTTGGTCGAACGGGTCCGCGGGGGACGCTTTCGTGCGCGCGAGCTATCCGATGCGACAATCACTCTGACGAGCCTGGGTGACCGTGGGGTGGATGAGCTATTCGGCGTAATCTATCCGCCGCAAGTTGCTATCGTCGGGATTGGGACACCAAGACAGCAACCGATTATCCACAATGGCGATGTCACCGCCCGCCTGTCGGCAATGGTCACGCTTGCTGCCGACCACCGCGTCAGTGACGGTCATCGGGGCGCGCTGTTTCTCAAAGCAATCGACAAACACTTGCAAAAGCCGGAGGCGTTATGAGCGACCAAGACATTGCATCAGCAGTTGGTGAAGAGCTTTACCGCATCGCCCCCGATATTGATCTCGAAGACATTGTTCGGGACGCTGATTTGCAAGAGGAGTTTGACATCGATTCAATGGATTTCCTCAACCTTGTGACTGCCCTTGGGAAACGGTTCCAGATCGATATGCCCGAGGCGGATTACGACGAGATGCGCAGCTTTGATGCGCTTGTGGAATACATCTCGGACAAAACCGCATAATTCCGCATCGCGGGCCGGTCTGTTCGATTTCGCCTTGGCACACCGCTAGGATCCTTTTCGTCAAGGTCACCGCCTCGATCTGATTATGCGTGACATGGATAACTGTAGTGCCCAATGTGCGATGTAGCCCTGCTATCTCGATACGGGTGTTCATTCGCGGACCTTGATTAACGCGAGATTTGCTGGTGATCGGATTGATATTTCTCACGAAGATGAATTGGCGTGATCCTTAGTGTTTCAAAAATGACCTCAAACCGCCCCCATGTTTTGACCGATTGTTCGACATCAGGGTGCTCGGCTTTATGACCTTTGAAATCGCCTTCGTTCTGGTGCTGCTCGTAGTTGCGATGGTGCTGCTGGCTACGGAGTTGATACCGATTGAACTTGTCGCATTGCTGCTGGTCACCGCACTTGCAGCAAGTGGCGTGCTGGATGCTGGTATCGCCTTTCAGGGTTTCGCCAGCGAAACGGTTGTGATGCTGGCCTGTGTCATGGTTCTGTCGCGACGGTTGGCCGACTCTGGTCTTATCGCCAGGATCACGCGCTTTCTGTTCCAGGCGGGCCAGGTCGGGAAACGCGGTACCACGGCGCGGCTCATGGCGGTTTCGGCTTTTATGTCCAGCTTCATCACCAACACCAGCACCACGGCGGTACTAATCCCAGCGGTTGCCGATATCTCGACGCGAACCGGTACACATCCCGGTCGGTTTCTGATGCCGATGGCCTTCGCCTCTATGATGGGTGGATCAGCGACGTTGATCGGGACGTCGACCAATTTGGCAGCGAGTGGTGCTTTAGCGCGGCTGGGTTTGGAACCGTTTTCGACATTCGAGTTTGTTGGCGTGGCTGTTGTGGTTACTCTGGTCGGCATTACGGCGTTGACGCTGTTTGGGTCTTTGTTGTTACCTCGAAGCCCGGATGACATATCAGGCTCGTCCATCGATACGCCGCTGTTCATGACAACTTTGACAGTTCCCGAGGACTCCCCCAGCATCGGGGCGACCATTGCCGAGTTGGATTTTGCCTCCATTTCTCTTGATCCACTTGCGATCAGCCGCGAGGGAGGGCGGGTCGCGGCGCATCCGCGACGCAAACTGTTGGCAGACGACCGGATCATCGTGCAAGGATCACGCGACGCGGTATTGGCGGTGCTCCGAAATCCACAACTTGGTTTGATTGCGAAGTTTGGATTGCAACCGGATAGCGCCTCGAAGGCGCGTGTGGTCGACGCCGTGCTGATGCCCGGCGCGTGCTGGATTGGACAGACTCTGGCTTCAATGCGTGCGCAATTGGGCTCAGAGATCAGTATTCTGGCCCTACATCGCCGCGGGCAGGCCCAGCCTGCGCTTATCGGACGTATGCGCCTCAAGGTGGGTGATGTGCTACTGCTTTCGGGCCCACAGGGGGCTATTCAAACCCTTAAGGATGGCACTGATCTGTCCTTGCTTGACACACAACTGCCCCTTCCGCCCACGCAGGCCGAGGGGACTTGGACGCTGATCGCGCTGGTGCTTGCCATAATTGCAGGCACAACAGGGGTTTTGCCGCTTTCGGTGGCCCTTTTGGTCGCGGTACTGGCCTTGATTGTTGCTGGTCGCATGACCTTGCAGGACAGCTTTACCATGATCAACTGGCGTGTCCTGCTCCTTATCGGTGGCATGTCCAGCTTTGGCCTCGCGATGTTGGAATCTGGGGCAGCAACTTGGCTTGCTAGCGGGCTATTGGCGGTTCTTGGTGGCTATGGCCCCCATATGTTGTTGCTGGGTTTGGGATTGCTGACCATATTACTGACCCAGCCGATGTCCAATGCGGCGGCGGCTCTGACGCTACTACCGGTCGCGGTCGAGATGGCTGGCCAGGTGGGCGCCGATCCGAGACCTTTCGCGGTCATGGTGACATTGTCTGCCTCGTTGTCCTTCATCGCTCCGTTTGAGCCTGCGCTACTGCTGATTTACGGTCCCGGCGAGTACAGTTTCAAGGACTTCCCACGGGCGGGCGGGCCGGTCACACTACTGTCTCTGGCCATTCTACTACTGCTTGTCCCGATCCTTTGGCCGCTCCAGATGTCGTAGCCTGATCAGACCCGCTGTTGCCATTCCGCGCACCGTTGCAGGGCGGTGATCACCTCCTGATCCGTGGTCTGCGGAAAGCTGCGGTAGGTGGCACCCACGGCATGAAACCACTGGGGTTGTTTCAGACAAATGGTCTTGTCAGCCAATGCCGCCAGTTCAGGTAGAACGTCGCGCGGCGCGACGGGAAGTGCGAGGATGATTTGTGCTGCTCCGCTTTCATGTAGTGCCATCAGGCTTGCCCGCATGGTTGCCCCGGTGGCCACTCCGTCATCAACGACGACGACAGTTTTGCCGATCAAGTCGGGGCGCCTCCGACCACCCAGATACAGGTTTCTGCGGTGTTCAATTTCTGGGATCAATTCCTGGCCCATCTCTGTGACCTCCGCCTCTGTCAGACCGGAAGCACGGGCAATGAGCGGGTTAACGACAACGTGAGGGTCATCTCCATCAACGATGGCACCCAAGGCAAGTTCGGGCTGCCGGGGCGCGCCGATCTTTCGCACAAAGACCAGATCAAGCGGGATATGAAATCTGCTGCATATCTCCTCGGCCACCGGTACGCCCCCGCGTGGTAGAGCGATAACAACCGTGTTTCCTGGATCAAGAGAAGGCAAGGCTTTGGCAAGCTGCCGACCGGCATCACGACGATCAGAAAATGTATGTTTGTTCATGCATACACCTCATTAGCCGCCGCGCTCGTGGATGACTTGGATCGGCTAGGTAATCGCAACAGCCGGATGAAAAGCCCGTGGTATAGGCCTTACAAGGGTGGCAGACAGTCGGGCGCATCAAGGTTGAGCACAGGATCGTCAGGGCTGCATTCCTCGCCGGAGACCGGATATTGCCCTTCCTCGGCGCAGCTGGTCACGAGAACAAGCACTAAAAGAGATATAATTAGGTGAAAGGGTCTCATGTCAGGCTCCAAAATCTATACTGTTGAAATGAAACTACATCGCTTCAGCAAAGCGCCATTGATCTTTATCAACCATGTTGCCCCGGAAAGCCTGTGAAAGAACCTTTGCTATTGCTTCAGGTTAGTCGTTCGCGGTGCGCCGCCCATATTGATCCATCTCAATCGACTTCGTGCGGTGGGGGCTAACACCAACGCAAGTTGATCGCAGGAGCTTGCTATGCAAAATCAGACAATTCTTGTTCTGCAGGGGCCGTCCGGCACCGATGCAGATTTGGCGTATCTGGCCGAAGCGGCGCGAGAGCAAAATGCGCATTTGTCGGTTCTGCATATTGGGCCCGTCGACCCTATTCCATTTTATGCTTATGGTGGAATGCCTTATGGCGCGGTCGAGGTGCCACATCGCTGGATAGTCGAACGTCAGGAAATTGCTGATGCATTGGCTGACCGGCGCCGGGATAGCAATGCGTTCTTCGACAAGGAAGGAATTTCCGGAGAGGCTGGTGTGATCTGCAGCTTTCCCACTTCCCTCAGCGAAGATGTGGCGCCCCGGGCCATGCTGAGCGACGTCGCAATCTTACAGCACGATCTGCGCCAAAACGAAGAGGCCTTTCGCAGCCTTCTTTTTGGGCTTCTATTCAAATCGCCGATAGGGGTCATCATCAACCCACACCGATCCGCGAAACCTTTGATGCCCGAGAATGTTTTTGTCGCTTGGAAAAGCAGTAAGCCGGCTGCGCGAGCAGTGCATCAGGCCTTGCCGATGCTGAAAGCTGCGAAGAAGGTCACGGTAGCCATCTTCGATCCAGTCAAGAAAGAGGCCGAGGACGGCGAGGAACCGGGCGCAGACGTTGCCAAATGGCTTAGCCATCATGGCTGCAATGTAATTGTCCGCCAATATCAAACCGCAGGTCAGGAACTGGATGCCGCCATCCGGGAACATGGAGAAGGCGAAGCGTCAGATCTCATTGTTATGGGTGCTTATGGCCATACCCGCATGCGAGAGGCGGTGTTTGGTGGCACAACACGCAGCATGATCGAGCAGCAGGATGCCGCGGTTTTCCTCGCGCATTAACGCGGCGCGTGAGGCACCAATTTATCAATAGGATTAGCGGCCGTCGCCCATTTGCAAAGAACTATCGGCAGATCCCACGCATCATCTCATTGAGGGTTTCGTGCATTCTGGTTTCCGGTCTCGTCATATTAGCCATGCGCTGATGCATGAATCCTGCTTACCCAGACTGCTCTATGCTTCACATCTGGTGGACATAAGTGCCGGGTGCAGAACAAAGCGCGGGATATCTAGGTTTTAGCGCGCCGGGCGCGGGCGGTTTTGTTTTGGCACTGCTCATTTCATCAAGCCAATCCGAATAAGATGGCCACCAGGATCCGGACTGTGCCGCGGTTTTTGCCAGCCAGATAGCCGGTCCTTCATAAAGTGCACCTGCAGCGCGGTGTCCAATGCGGTAGTGGCGGCCTGCGTGTCCCGGTTCGCTCAGAATGCCGCCATTGTGCCCACCTTTGGTAAGCACGAAGGTCAAATCGCAGTCAGTGAACAGCCGCGTCTTGTAGACTGATTCCCAAGGCGCGATATGATCGGTTTCGGTCGCGACGACGAACATTGGCGTGGCGATGTCTTTGAGGGCGATGACGCGACCCTCGACATCAAATCGCCCAGCCGACAACCGGTTTTCGAGAAACAGCCCCCTCAGATACTCTGAATGCATGCGTGCTGGCATCCGTGTCGTGTCTCCGTTCCAAACCCCGATATCTGTGGGCAGATCATCCTTCCCAAGGAGATATCGGTTTACCGCACGCGTATAGATCAGGTCTTCGGCGCGGATCGAAGCAAATGTGCGTGTCATTTGCGGGCGGTCAAAATATCCCTGTTCCCACATCATGTCTTCCACGAACGCCACCTGACTTTCATCGACAAACAAGAGCAGTTCGCCAGCCTCGGTGAAGTCGACCTGGGCCGCCATCAACGTTACGGACGCCAATCGATCATCTCCATCGCGCGCCATTGTTGCGGCCGTGATAGCCAGCAAGGTTCCACCAAGGCAGTAGCCGTTTGCGTGCACCTTTTGATCCGGCAAGATCACATTGATTGCATCCAGAGCCGCCAATACGCCGCGTTTTCGATAGTCTTCAAGGGACAGCTCAGCCTGATCCGCTGTCGGATTGCACCAGGAAATCATGAAAACGGTAAAACCCTTGCCCACCAGATAATTGACCATTGAATTGTGCGGTGACAGGTCGAGGATATAGTATTTCATGATCCAGGCGGGGATGAACAACACCGGCTCCGCATGTACTTCGTTGGTCTGCGGCGCATATTGGATCAATTCAAACAGATCATTGCGAAAGACAACCTTGCCCGGCGTCGAGGCAAGATCCTTGCCGATCTCGTACCCCTTTGGTGCAGGTTTATGTGTTTGCGACAGGGTTTGGAGCAGATCCTGCGTGAAATGGGCAGCGCCGTGAACGAGGTTTTGGCCACCTTGCCGGGCAGTTTCTTCGATGATTTCCGGGTTCATCCATGGGAAGTTGGAGGGTGAAAACAGATCGAGCGTTTGTCTGACCTGAAATCTGGTCCTGTCAGCGTCTCGCTTGTCCAGGCCGCGCATCTGGCTTGTTGCCTCGTCCCACCAATCCTGCACCGCGAGGAACCCCTGCTGCCAAAGGTCGAAGGGCGTCTTTTGCCACAAAGGATGTTCAAATCGGTGATCATAGCGTTTTGGCGCAAAAGGAGCGATCGTGTCGGTGTCAGCTCGTTTGTCGGCTGAATATGCCAGGAGTTTGAACATGCTTGTTTGTGCACGTTCTGCCAACTCCATCTGGCGACCTGGGGACCGGCTTAGATGGAGCGCCCAGTCGCTCCAGGCTTCGGTCACAGAATGTGGGGAAACACCTCCGGTGAATCGCGCTAGCGTGGCGCGCATAGAACGATCAAGGTTTTGGTGCGAATGCTGTGGCGGATGATCGGCAACTGCAGCTGGTTCGCTAAAAATCGGGGTTTCTGTTTTGGTGTCGTGTTTTTTCTTAGGCTTTGCCATGTTAACTCCCGATCATCCCAAAACATCGATGTGTACTGGTCGCTAAGCGCCGTTTTCGTCATCGCCATACTGTGGTTCACTCAATTGCACAGACGTCCAGTCACCCATTGACGCTTGTCAATCCTGGACCAGAAAACCCTGTTAATTTCGCTTCATGGTTTGAGTTCATCTGCACATTTGCAGAAGGCACCCGACATATTGCTCCGATGGGAGAGACCTGATGGCCGACAACCAGCAAATGACGAATAACTCCGAAGAGGTTGCCGTGTCGTCGATGCGATGGTCATCCTTGATGGTTCGGCTGGTACGCCGGTCGTCCGGTAAGCTCAGAGGATGACATGATCACAACGGGTCTTGCAGAAGCCGAAACATCGAATGATGGCCGGATCACGGCCATTCGCGGCGGTGTTGTGGATGTGAAGTTTGACGGTAACGTGCCGCACATCCATGACCTGCTTTATGTCGGGGATGTCGCGCTTGAGGTGTCGGCGCTGATCGGTGACGGGCTGGTGCGTGGGATGGCGATGGCACCCGTGCGTGGACTTGGCTTGGGTATGCGGGTCAAGGCGACAGGTGGACCCATTAGGGTTCCTGTTGGGGATGACGTTCTGGGCCGAATGCTGAACGTCTTTGGCGACCCGATTGATGGCCGCCCCGCGCTGGAGGATGCTGAACACCGTTCTATTCACCGCCCACCGCCAAGACTGAGCGATAGGGTGAATCGTTCGGAAATACTGGAAACCGGGATCAAGGCGATCGACCTTTTGTCCCCTATCGAACGGGGTGGAAAGACGGGTTTGTTCGGCGGTGCCGGGGTCGGCAAGACCGTTCTGATCACCGAACTGATCAACAACACTATCCAACATCATAAGGGCGTCAGCCTGTTTTGCGGCATCGGCGAACGCTCGCGCGAGGCCGAAGAGCTTTACCGCGAAATCGGCGAGGCTGGCGTGCGGGACAAGACCGTGATGCTGTTTGGCCAGATGAACGAAGCGCCAGGCGTCCGTTTTCTGGTCGGTAACAGCGCTTTGACCATGGCCGAATATTTCCGGGACGACAAACAGCAGGATGTGCTGCTGTTGATCGACAATATCTTTCGGTTCGTTCAAGCCGGGTCGGAGGTATCTGGACTGATGGGGCGGATGCCGTCGCGGGTGGGTTACCAGCCAACGCTGGCCACCGAACTGGCCGCATTACAGGAACGGATCGCTTCGACACGCCGCGGGGCGATCACGTCCATTCAGGCGGTCTATGTGCCGGCCGATGACTTTACCGATCCTGCGGCAGCCCACATTTTTTCGCATCTTTCTGCGTCGGTTGTTTTGTCGCGCAAACGGGCGAGCGAGGGACTTTATCCAGCGGTCGATCCGCTTGCCTCGGTGTCTGTGATGCTGACGCCATCGGTGGTTGGCCAACGACATTACGATATTGCCCGCGCCGTGCGCCGCACGCTTGCTGAATATGACGAACTGCGCGACATCATCGCTATGCTCGGGCTTGAAGAGCTGTCCTCTGCCGACAGGGCAACTGTCGCGCGCGCCAGGCGATTGGAGCGATTTCTGACGCAACCGTTCTTCACGACCGGGTCTTTCAGCGGAATGGCTGGCAAGCAGGTTCCCATTTCTGAAACGCTGAATGGGTGTGAAACGATCCTTGATCAGACCGAATTCAATCTGCCGGAAAGTGCCTATTACATGATCGGTTGTCTTGATGAACTGGAGGCCGCGTCATGAGCATGGCAACGGACATGACTGTGACGCTGCGGTTGCCGACCCGCACTTTGTTCGAAGCGCAGGCCATACGCCTGACTTCGGTTGCCCCAAACGGTGCATTCGGCATATGGCCGAACCACATCGATTTTGTCACGGCGTTGATCCCTGCCGTGCTGACCTTGCGTCTGGCAGACGGCTCTGACGAGATATTTGGCCTCGACGAAGGCCTGTTGGTCAAAAAAGGGCATGAGGTGTCGGTTGTGACCCTGCGGGGGGTACGTGGCGATGACTTGGAGACGCTGCAGGACACCGTTCAGTCCAGCTTTATCCAGATGGACGAAGACGAACGACAGGCACGGTCTGCCCTGTCGCGCCTTGAAGCAGACATGGTGCGCCGGTTCGCCGAGTTGCGAAAGCCGCAATCATGACGGCCAGACATGACCAACCCGCGGAAGATATCGCGCGCCAGGCCGAACGGATGAAATCCACACGTGACAACCCCGGCACAAGTCCCCTGCGCGGCATCGGTACTTTCGGCATGATCGGTTGGTCGATCGCTGTTCCGACGGTTGGCGGCGCCTTTCTGGGGCTTTGGTTGGATCGGGTCGCGCCCCAGAAGTTTTCTTGGACTATCGCGCTTATCCTCGGGGGCGTTGTGCTGGGCGCGTTCATCGTAGCGGCATGGATCAACAAGGAAGGAGGCGACAGATGACATCTGTTGACTGGAATGCCGTAATGCTGGGTCTACTGGTCGGGGTCGCCATGAGCGTGGTATTTTTCACTGGTCTTGGTTTTGGCGTGCGGATGGCTCTGCGCGCAGAACAGCCAATCAGGATATTGATGCTTAGCTCAGTGGTGCGGATTGCGGTGCTTTTGAGTGTTGGCTGGGCTGTTGTTGACAAGGTAGGCCCCTGGGCCGTCCTTGGATATGGGGGGGCATTCCTTGCCGTGCGGACCATGTTCGTGACCTTTGCCAAAATTGGACCGCGCGCTGGGGACGCATCATGAACCTGTCACCGGATCAGACCATCATGTTTGAGGCCTGGGGGTTATCCGTCAATGCAACGGTCTTCTACACTTGGGTTGTGATGGCTGTGCTTACAATTGCGTCGATGCTGATCACACATAATTTGCGACCAGATGTGCCGCCAAACCGCTGGCGGACAACGCTGGAAGTGATCGTTCAGAGTATTCAGGATCAGATCGAGGAAATCTCTCAACGTCCATCACGTCACCTTTTGTATTATGCGGGCACGCTGTTCCTTTTTGTTGCGATGTCGAACCTGCTTCTGGTGATTCCGGGGTTTGAGCCGCCAACATCATCCCTGTCGACGACCACCGCGCTGGCGCTGTCCGTTCTGATTGCTGTGCCGTTGTTCGGCATCATCAGTCGAGGTCTTGGAGGATACCTCAAGACCTATCTCGAACCGTCCTTCATCATGCTCCCGTTCAACATCATCTCGGAATTTACCCGCGGTGTATCGCTCGCGATGCGACTTTACGGAAACATCATGAGCGGTGCAGTGATTGCAGCGATCCTGCTTGGTGTGGCGCCGTTTTTCTTTCCTGTGGTGATGGATGTGCTTGGCCTGCTAACCGGGCTGATTCAGGCCTATATATTCGCGATTTTGGCGACGGTTTATATCTCCAGCGCCACTGCTCCGCCCCATTTGCCCCAGTCTGAAGAGGAGACCCCATGACAGACCTTTCCATTATTGCGTTTATCTCGATCCTTACCGCTGGGCTCACGGTCTCATTCGGCGCGATGGGTCCGGCGCTTGGCGAAGGACGGGCGGCAGCGGCGGCTCTTAGCGCGATTGCACAGCAACCCGATGCTGCGCCGACCCTTTCACGAACATTGTTTGTCAGCCTCGCGATGATCGAATCTACGGCAATCTATTGTTTCGTCGTCGCGATGATTCTGATCTTTGCCAATCCTTTCTGGAACGTAGCGTTGGAAGCTGCGCAGGCGGCAGGTAACTAACTCATGTCCATCGACTGGATCACCGTTGCGGCCCAGATCGTCAATTTTCTTGTTTTGGTCTGGCTTCTAAAGCGGTTTCTCTACCGTCCGATTCTGGACGGAATTGATGCTCGCGAAACTGAGATCACCAACAGGATGCAGGAGGCTGCGCGCGCCGAAGAAAAGGCGCAAACCGTCGAGTCGGATTATCATGAAAAGGTACAGGCGTTGCATGTTGCGCAATCGGACATGACCGAGACGATCCGCAAGAAAGCCGAGGACCGGCGCGATGCGCTGCTGGCTGAGGCGCATCAAAAGATGGATCGGGAACATAAGGCTTGGCAGGCCCATCTTGACGACGAGGCGCGCAAGTACACCGCCAGAATGCACCGCGCAGGGGCCGGTGCCCTTTTGGAATTGACCCGCAAGGCCCTGAGCGATTTGGCGGATGAAACGCTGGAAGGGCGAATGGCGCATCATGTCGCCAAGCAAATCGCGCCGATGGCCACAGATCTGCGCCGCGCCGCTGGCGAGCCTGCAAACGCCGTAGTGAGTAGTCATGACCCTTTGCCATCATCAGCACAGGATGATCTGGCTGCAGCAATGAAGGTCGTGTTTCCCCAGATCGCATTGCAGTTTGAGACGGACGAAGATCAAGCGCCCGGTCTCGTTCTGCGGATGGGCGGGGCGCAGCTTGCTTGGACTATAGACACTTACATCGACGGGCTTGACGCGCTGATGGAGGAACAATTGGCCATTGCGACAGACCCGAAGGTGCCTGTTCATGAGCGTTGAAATCCCTCAAACCCATACGAGCCCGGAGACGGTTTTGAAGGCCCTTCTTGGCAGTCCGGCACCCTCTCCGCGCCTAAGTGAGATTGGAACGGTTTCCGAGGTCGGAGACGGGATCGCTACCGTAACCGGATTGGAACGGGCGTTGTCTGAAGAGCTGTTGCAATTCGCCGGCGGCGTAGAAGGGATTGTTCTTGATCTTGAACCGGGGCGCTTGGGTGTCGTTTTGCTTGGCCCGTCGGACCGCGTTGCTGTGGGCGAAAGCGTCATGCGCTCGAATAGGGTCGTGAGTGCCAGAGTTGGTCCGGGGCTTTTGGGTCGGGTTGTGGACGCCGTTGGTAATCCACGGGACGACAAGGGAGAGGTCAGGGAAGAGGCCATGCGACCTGTTGAAGCCGAGGCACCCAAAATCCTTGATCGTCAGGCAATCTCACGCCCATTGGCAACGGGGATCAAGGCAATTGATGCGGCCGTTCCCGTCGGTTTGGGGCAGCGCCAACTGGTGATTGGTGACAGACAAACTGGCAAGACATCGTTGGCTGTGGACGCAATCCTGAACCAGAAAAACACCGATGTGATCTGTATCTACTGCGCTATCGGGCAGCGCGGCGATGCGGTGGCCAAAGTCATCGGCGCAATCCGCGATGGCGGTATGATGAAGCGTACCGTTATCATGTCGGCTGGCGATGAGGATGCGGCTGGCCTTGCTTATGTGGCACCCTATGCAGCGCTGACGATGGCCGAGTATTTCTCGGACCAGTCAAAGGACGTGCTGGTCGTATTGGATGATCTGACGCACCATGCCCGATCGTATCGGGAATTGTCGCTACTGCTGCGCCGCCCACCGGGGCGCGAAGCGTTCCCAGGTGATATCTTTTATATCCACGCGCGATTGCTGGAACGGGCCGGACAATTCACAGAACGTGCAGGCGGAGGGTCAATCACGGTTCTGCCGGTGGTCGAAACGCAGGCCGAAAATCTATCTGCCTACATCCCGACCAACCTGATCTCGATCACCGATGGGCAGATCTATCTGTCGCCCCGCCTTGTGCGTAAAAACCAGTTTCCTGCGATAGATTTGGGTGTGTCTGTGTCACGTGTGGGCGGGAAAGCACAAAGCAAGGCGTTTCGGTCGGTGGCAAGCAACTTGCGTGTCACCTTGTCGCAATTCGAAGAGCTGGAGGATTTCGCGCGATTTGGCACGCGCCTTGACGATGCAACGCGCGCAAAGCTGACACGTGGTGTTGCTGTGCGTGCCTCGTTGCGGCAGGCCGAACGCGACCCTGTTCCGGCAGTCGAACAATTGGCTGTTCTGGTCGCTGCAACAGGCGGGCAGTTTGACGGATTGAGCGAGGCCGATACCTTTGCGGTCATGGCGGCACTCCGGACAGCCGCAGCGCGCGATCTGGATGATGTCGCAGAGCAGATCGCACAGAACGCGCCCTTGAGTGCGGACGCCAGCGACCGGATGATTGCGCTCGGACAGCAGGCGCGCCAAACCTTGGTGGGGCAAGATGGCACAAACCCTTGAATCCCTTGTGCAGCGCACCGCCAGCATGCAGGGCATTCGCGGTGTGGTTCACACGATGAAAACGCTGTCGGTCATCAATTCCGCCCCCTACGAGCACGCCGCCCGCGCTATTGAGACTTATCATCACACAGTTTTGGAAGGCCTGCGTGCATTCCTGAACGTGTCCGGGCCGCTGGATGTCGCAACCTCGGACATCGCGACACGAGTTATGGTTATTTTTGGTTCGGACCATGGCCTTTGCGGAAACTATAACGAGTCGCTTGCAGCGATTGTGAAGCAACATATCGGCACTGACGCGGATGACGACGTGATGGTTCTATGTGTCGGCGCTCAGATGGCGGATGCATTGTCGGGCCAGGGCATTACCAGTGAAGAGACGTTTTTTCCGCCAGCATCTGTCGACGGAATAGGGCGATTAGCCAACCTTCTCACGCAGAAACTGGATGACATCAGGCACGGTATCTACCCTAGGGAAATGGCTGTGTCCCTTACGTATTTTACGCGAAGTGAGGGCAAGGCACAGGCACCCGAAATCGCTCCCCTGCTTCCGCTTGATCCCCAGCTTGTGGCGGACCTCACGGCAAAACCCTGGGTGTCTCGAAGCCTGCCATTCCTTTCGATGCCACCTGACGGTCTGTTCATGGCTCTGGTTAGGGGTCACCTGTTCGCGAGCCTGTTCAGGGCCGCTGCAGAGGCAATGGTCACTGAGAATGCAGCGCGCCTTGCACTGATGCAGCAGGCTGAACAATCGGTCGATGACAGGCTGCAAGATCTCAAGTCTGACACTCAAGCGCTGCGCCAAACCGAAATTACAACCGAACTTCTTGATGTTATCATCGGATTTGAAGCGCTGAAGAAACACTAACTGAGTTTCCCCTGCACCCCAAGGCCGTGCCACGCCGCGTGGATTGAGATTAATCAACCAGAGGTATGTCGCGGTCGTGCAGAATCATTTCAACAGAAGTGAGGCGACGCAGTGATTGACACAACGCATTATCAGTCACTTGGCCTGCCGACGGACGCGACGGCCGATGACATCAAGCGTGCTTATCGCAAGATGGCACGCAAGTATCATCCCGATGTGAACTCTGGCGCAGAAGCGGATGCCAAGTTTAAGGCTGCTGGTGCGGCCTATGAGGTGTTGAGCGATCCTGAAAAACGCGCCGCCTATGACCGTTATGGTGCCGATTGGGATCAACCACACCCTGAGCCTGGGCAAGACGCCCGGTGGGAGGGTGGTTTCGCGTTTGATGAGCGTGACGTGAACCCAGAGATGTTCCGCGAATTCTTTGGCCAGCGCTTCGGTGGCGGCCCCATGCGCCGCGACCAACATGCCCAGCTATGTCTGACGTCAGCGCGTATGGTTTGCTCTGTCCGAAGATCGACCAATCGCGTTCTTTGCCGGCATCTGGACAGAGTGGACATCAGTGCGAAAACTGAAAGACGGCGAGACCACAGACAACTTGTTTGGTTTTCTGACGACCGAGGCAAATACAGACGTTGGCGCGATCCATCCGAAAGCGATGCCAGTTGTGCTGACTTCGGTGAACGAAGTTGAACGATGGTTGCACGCGGATGTCGATGAAGCATTGTCGTTGCAGAGACCGCTTGCGGATGTGCGCCTGCGGATTGTGGCGCGGGGAACACCTCAAGACGACTTCGGGACTTCGATCTAGCGCTCTCAATTCAGTTTTGGATTTTGCTATCACGAATTGTGATTTCAAAATCCGACGCGGAGATGTGCGTGACTTGACGCCCTTTTGCCGACATTGGCGAGTTTGGAGTGCACGCCTCGCTGCTTGTCGAATACGGATATTCGCGCATGGCGTAGAAATCGTGTAGATGGATGCCTGCTATGCGGGACTAAACGGTCATTGACCCAATTTGGCCCAACGGCTGGTTTCGGTTGGGTCGCGAACATAACCGCGCAGAAGCAGCCGTACTCTGTTTTCTCCATCTCGTTTCAATCGATCAAAACTTGCGGCGCTGCAGTGCGAAAAGTAGCCATTCAAGCAACTTTCGGCCCAAAGTGACCGATGCAGCGCTAAGTATAATAGGAAGTCTGACGTTGAAATGATTTGTGCGACAAAGCCGTATTCACTTAATCTTTGGCAATCTCGGGTCGGTGGGGTTCCATAATGCGACCGGAATAGTTCGTATTGCTAGTAGAAGTTTATATATGAATATTTGAGGTGCCCCTAGATTTGTAGACGCTTTGCTTGGTAATTTTGGAACCAAGGAGAGACGGATATGAGTAAGGGAATA
>CANMDE010000012.1 GCA_947496535.1 uncultured Paracoccaceae bacterium
GGGGCTGTCATAGTATTCCGGGTTGATGCCGAGATCGCTGGCCGTGCCGGGCATGATCTGCGTAAGGCCGAAGGCCCCGACAGGCGAGCGGGCGCCGATGGTGAAACGGCTTTCCTGCCAGATGAGCGCTTGCAGCAACGCGCGCCACTGGACGGGTGAGAGCCCTGCGCGGCCAACTCCCGCAAAGCCGCTGGTTTCCTGGGCAACGCGGATGATGAGCTGCTCTATGTTTTCTGCCGCATCCCCGAACATCTGTGCGCCGCCGGGGTTGGGATCGATTTCGGCATTGCCATAGACGGCCTCGACGGAACGGTCCGGGTCGCCGCTGCCACTTTCCAGCCCGGAGACCATCGCTGGCAGGCCCTGACCGCCAAAACTTGTCTGGGCATCGAGGATGCGTTGCAAGGTGGCCAATTGCTCGCGTTCGATCTTGGCGATGAGTTCGCGCACGGCAAGCTTGTCCGCCTGGACCGCGAGGTCTGCCTCACGATCGCCTGTTTCGACGATATCGCGCGCGGTCAGCCCGCTGTCATTGGTCGGCACACCTTGGGACAGGGCGAGACCGGGCAGCAGGCAAAGGGCAAGGATATGGGGCAGCTTAGACCTCAACGTCACCCTCCGGTGCGCCGAGGGGCGTGAAGATGCAATCAGGTGCTGTGGGTGCTGTCGAAGCGAGGAAGGTGAAGCAATTGACCTGCGGATCCTGGTACTGGGCGCAGGAGGCCAAAGTGCTGAGCGCGGCGAGAAACAACAGAATACGAGTCACGAAATCCTCCAGAAATCAGGGCGGTCGCGGTAATCAGCGCCGACGAGCGCCTCGCCTTTCTCCATACCGCCGAGGATGGTGAGATTGGGTCCAAGGGCGCTCAGATCGGCATCAACGACGATGGAGCCCTGGTCATCGCGGATCAGCGCAAGGCGGCTGTCGCTGCCGGTGTTGAGAAGAACGTCGAGTTCCTTCTCATAGAGATTCAGCATTGCGTAGTCGGCAGCATGGGCGCGGATATTCGGAAGCAGGATCTGCGTTGGCACCGCCTCGACGATGGTTTTGCCCGTGCGCGTGCGTTCCAATTGGCTGGCGTATTGCGTCATCATCACCGCGACGGTGTTTTGCTTGCGCGCGGTCACCAGCCAGTTCGACAGCCGCTCCGCGAAATACGCATTGTCGAGCGCCTTCCAAGCCTCGTCGATCACGATGATGGTGGGGCGGCGGTCCTCGATCTCGCGCTCGACCCTGCGGAAGAGATAGGAGAGGACGGCCATCCGCTCTTTCTCGGCCTCGCTGTCGAGAATGCCGGTGAGATCGAAGCCGACAACATCGCCTTCGAGCGAGAAGGTGTCTTCCAGTGTTTGCCCGAAGATCCAGCCATAGCGGCCCTCTTCGGTCCATTCGAGAAGGCGCTGGTGCAGATCGCCGCCATCATCGGTGGACACAAACAGCGACGCAAAATCCCGCCAGTTCCGCAGTGCCGGGTTTGTGGCCTGCGCGTTCTGGCGCACCACGTCCTGCATGCGGTTGGTCTGCGCAGGCGTCAGCGGCTTGTCGGCGCGGTAGAGGAGGGTTGTGAGCCAATCCGAGAGCCACGCGGTGCCGCGCGCATCTGTCTCCGTCCAAAGAGGATTGAGTCCCGTGGGCTGTCCGGCTTTCAAAGACGCATAGCGTCCGCCGTTGGCGCGGACCGCCATCTCCATACCGAGACGATAATCGAAGACGAAGATCCGTGCGCCCGCGCGGCGGGCCTGAGTCATCAGGAAGGCCGACAGCACCGATTTGCCCGACCCTGGCCGCCCCATGATCAGGGTATGCCCGCTGGTCGGTTCTTTGTCGGGCGAGCCTTGTTCATGATAAGAAAACCTGTAGGCGCTTTGTTCGGGCGTGGGCAGATAGGTGATGACCTTGCCCCAGGGTACCTTGCTCGCAGGCTTGCCGAGTTGGGTCCGATGAAACGCCGCGAAATCCGCGAAATTGCGATTGGCGATCGCGCTGGCACGGACGCGCTTTGGCTGGTTGCCGGGGTGCTGGCTGAGGTAATGCGCCTTGGCCGCGACCCGCTCGCCAATCATCTTCACGCCTTCGGTTGCGGCGGCGTTCACGATCTCGGCGCTGAGGGTTTGCAGTTCTTCGAGCGTGTCGCAAAAGAGCGTCACCACCATGTGGTGCTCACCGAAACTCTGACGCTTAGCCTCGAGATCATCGGCGGCGATATCGAGCGCTTCCATCAGCGAGAGGGCTGCATCCTGGCTGGCCTGCATCTGGCGCTTCTGGCGCTTGATCCGGCCCGCCATGAGGTTGGAATTTATCGGGGTGAAGGAATGCGTGACGATCATGTCGACCGGCAGGTTCAGCATGTCGAACATGGTGCAGGAGGTGGCCTCGGAATATTCCCCGATGGTGAAGCTCTTGCCGTAGCGATGTCCCGCGACGCCTTCGGCGAGCTCGAAATGATCGCCTTGAAACGTCACGCGGGTATTGGCGACGTTGAATGACAGAAAGCCGTAGGTATTGGCGGGATAAAGCGGCAATTCCTGGCCGGTGTTGAGGGCACCCAGAAAGCCGATCAACTCACCGCTCTTGGCGGTTAGTACGCGTGGCTTCAGCTCGGTCAGGCCTGACACGAACACGCTCACGGCCTCGCCCAGACGACGCAGACGCCTCTCGGTGGCCTCCTTCAGCCGGTCAGGCGCGCTGCGGTTCAGGAACGGCAGGACACTCTTCGGGGGCGGGCGATGAATGACCGTGAGGGTCAGCGTCTTGTCGCGCAGGCCACTGCTCTCGAGTTTTGCGCGCCAGAGCCGGTCGACTTCTCCTGCAAAACTGTCTTCGCGGATGGGCTCGAGCTCCGGCGCGATCGCCTTCGAGACCTTGTGCACGTAATAGCTGAACTCCGGTCCCAGCTGCGCGATGATCCGGGCAAAGAGCGCGGTCACCTTGTCGAGGTAGGCATCATCCGTCGTGTAGCTGTTGACCCCATCGAGCCGGATGCACTGGAAAAGCTCGTTCACCCGGGTCCGTACGGTGCGGTCATCGACGAGGCTGACGTACGGCAGCATATGCGCAAGGCGGGTTTCGCGCGCATACCAGTCCGGCGTCATCGTGCGGAGATCAAGCACGTCATCACGGGGCATAGCTGTCCCCGCCATGGATGCTGCGGTTTCGCGTTGGTGGTGTCTCTTGCAGCGCGGTCATCATCACATCGATGAAGCGCGAGTCCCAATCCGCGGCCTTCCAAAGCACGGGGTAGAGCACAGCGGCCACGCCCAGCACCACGATGTGCTGAACCCAGACAAAAAGCAGCACCGATCCGAAGAGCCAGACCATCGCGTACATGATGGGCAGGCCCAGAAGCTTCGGCGGGCGCACGAGACCCAGGAAGAGGGGCGAGCGCTCAGCCACCGGCGAAGACCGCGGCAACGATCGTGGGGGCGGCGGCAACACCGGCGATGCCGACAAGCACCCAGAGGGCTTGGCGCAGATCGATGATGTTGAAAAACCAGCTGAGGAACACGCCCAGTACGGCGAGGGTGGCGATCACAACACCAAGCGGGCCGGTCAGCGCATCGACGATGCCTTGCAACAGGCTCTGGATTGGGGAGAGATCAATGCTTTGCGCGAGGGCCGGTTCTGCAATGAGTAGGAAGATCGCCAGCGCGGCGACAAAGAGGTTTGAAATCTGTTTCATGAATTTGATCCTTCCAATCGGGCCACGACGGCCATGACGCGGGCCACGTGGTTCTGGGTTTCTCGGTAGGGGGGAATGCCGCCAAACTGGCGCACAGCGTCGGGCCCGGCGTTGTAGGCCGCGAGGGCAAGTCGCGGATTGCCGAACGTCTCCAGCATCATCGCAAGATAGCGGGCGGAGCCGTCGAGGTTCTGAAAGGGATCACGTGGATCGACGCCGAGATCGCGCGCGGTCGCAGGAATCAATTGACCAAGTCCAATGGCGCCTGCACTCGAGACCGCATCTTGCCGGTATGCGCTTTCGACCTCGATATTGGCGCGGTAGAGTGTCAGCCAGTCCCGGGCTGATAGGCCCGCGCGGCGCAGCCCGGGATGGCCGGCATAGCGAAGGGCGGTGGCCTCGATGGCCGTGAGAACATCGGCGCGGGGTAGGGGCGCAGGTCGCGCAAGGGCTGCAAAACGTAACGCGTCAGGTTCAACAGCTGGATCATCTTCACCAAAGATCGCCAGTTCATCAGCAGCGGACCCCTGTCCAATACCGTCATTGTAATTGCGGGCAAAGCTGTCTTGAGAACGGGATGGGGTTAGAGAGCCATCGCTATCCATGACCAGTACCATCTGCGCAGTGGCGGGACCTGCGAGATACCAGAAAAGGAGAAGGCTACTTGCTGCCGCCCGTGTCGGTCGCAGCCAGTTTGTGTGTCGTCCGCTGGCCTTCTTCGAGCGGGACATCGGCATGGGAGAAACCGATCCCAATGAGGAAGGAAACAACGCCGGTAATGGTCTTGAATTCGCGGATCTTGATGTCGTTGTAGGTCGTCCGGGTACGGGCAGTGACCAGCAGCTTTTCAACGCCTTCGTCCGAAACGGCACGCATAATCCAGACCCCGTAATAACTCGGGCCTTTCTTATATGCCGACTCCTGACACAGGATTTCAGCGCTATAGCCACTTTCCACGAGTTCGCGGAAACGTGCTTCCGTAACCACATTTGGTGCTTCGATGTCCCAGTTCATGGCCCGGCTCACGCTTTCTTCAAACGCGCAACGCCCGGGCATTCCCACTTGAAGCCCAGAGTTACGATAGTATATTATTAACTGCAAGATATATTGCAGAAGATACGGCTGTATCTCGGTTACACAAACACTAGGCACGGCCCATGGCGTCTATCAAGGAAAATAGGGGTTTCAGAAACCTGCGGTTGAGCCGATGGGTGCAGATGCAGGCTGTGGCCTTGCTGATGCTCGTTCCGGTCGCAAGCCAAGCCGGATCCTGTCTCGCCCCGGTTCGGCCTTTCGTGCCAAGTGATTCGCAAGCAGCGCGGGATTACGCTGATATCATCCGGCGAGATTTTGAGGTCTATATCACGGACGTTCAGGACTACTTTCGCTGCCTCGAGCAGGAGCGTGCGCGTGCTTTCGAAGAAGCCCGTGAGGTCAGTCAGGACTACGGTCGGTTTCTGGAACTGGTGGGGGATTGATGGGCTTCTGGGCATGCATCAGACTTGCATCCCTTGGAAACCAGACGCCGATAACACCCTCAAATATCTACTTTTTAGATAACAGATTTCATCCGCTAGCGACGTCACAAAAGGTATGTGACGCGTGGCGAAAACAATCAGAACAAATGGCCAGTTGGCGCTCGTCCGTGCGTTGGTTGACGCACGACGGAATGCGGGTATCAGCCAGCAACAGTTGGCGGCGAAGCTTAAACGCCACCAGTCATTTGTGGCGCGTCTCGAAAGCGGCGAGCGTCGTATCGACGTGGTGGAGTTTACGGTTCTGGCAAGGGTTATTGGCTTTGACAAAAATGAAGTCCTGTCGATTGTCGAAGCCGCCACGGAGCCCGACCACAAGATTTGAAAGCAAAGATATTTTGGGACGCTCCGCATTGGACGTCCCCATGTGAAGTGATCTCCTTCAAGGAAGAGTAGTCAGCCAACATCCACCAATTGCGTCATGCTGTGCAGGCAAGGCCTGAGAACACGATGCCGCGATTGCAGCGCCAGAGTGCAGGAAGTCAGTAAACAGTGGACAATGATAAAGGTGAAGGCGTCGCGATCGCCAATCTGATCGGGACCGACGGGTGCAGAGTTGTTGGTTGGGTGTATCGCTGGAGTACAGGTGCGCACGCGGTGATGTGGGACGTCTGTGGGCCCCAGCCTGTATCGGAAATCCGGCCGGATCTGACTGAGGAACAGAAGCAGGAAATCGACTTCGATGGATTGACGCGGATAGGAAGAGACGAGGGCGGCTGAGGAAGTTGTTCCCGCGGCATTTGCCGAAATGCCAAATAGCCTATGGACCGCGACGGATATGTGGTGCCGTCGTACAGGTCAAAGATGCTGGGTTCCGTGATAAGCCTGTGCGGAGGCAGGTCAGTAGTTTACCTGCTCAAACCCGTAGTTGCCTTCGTTGTCACGCCAATCGACGAAGACGGATCGATGATAGACACTAGGGCAATTCTGGCCCCATCGTTCAAGCCCCACATGGGCTTTGGGCAGGGCAGTAATGGAAGATCTCTGCCAAGCGAAATCGCCTTGGATCCCATAGGTACCGAGGACCACGGTGGCGCTACGGTTGCAGTCACCATCACGACCGGATTCGTGCTGTCGCGCATACTGGACATTAAAGACGCGGATGGACCGCACGAAGTTAAACTCAGGTCCGCTGATATCGATGTCCGCGCGATCTTGAGCGAGCCGGAGGGCCTGATCGGCGGGAACGAGGTAATCTAGGGCTTCTGGGGTGCGCCAAGCAGCCGCAATTGGGTCAGCGGCGTCGCGGGTTGGAAAAGACTGTCGCGGTCCAGTGCTGTTGTTCTGGAAGAACGCTTCAAAGATGCGGTCTGCACCGTTTGCTGCTGGAGCGGTCTCAAAGGACGCGCCCATGGGACAGCGCCAGATTTGAAGCGGCGGTTCCACCGGCCAAGGCGTAATGCGTCGGATGAATTCGGCTCGAGCTCTGGCGCACGGCACGGAAGCAGGCCAGCCGCCAGACAGGCACAGAAGGATCGCGCAATCGATCGGGTACGTCTGCGCGCTGGCTGGCATCGGCAGCGACGTGGTTGCCACCGTTAAAGCGGTGATGATCGAGGGCAGAGTTTTTTTTATTGGGAGACGCATGCTGTCGACCCTCCATAGCAGAGATTGGCATTCATACGATAATATACTTTTGCCGCGTCAGTCAAAAAGATAAGCGATAAACTTCCTTTGTCACTCAAACCAAACGGTAGTCGAGAGCCGTACCTTCAACCCAAAGATAATAGCCTATTCAAAGCGAGATTCTTGGATCCTTTGAAATGCTGGGTCATGGGCGTGAGGATTAAACCTAGACACCTTTGGGCCTCGTAATGCATGATCGTTCACAATTTTAGCGAGAGTTTTGGGACTTTAATTTAGCCCGACGAGTTTTGATGAAGACGATTTTGGGGGAAATCGCGTTGGTTCATAGATTGAAGTTGTCCCGCCGGGCTTTTTTGGCGTCCACAATCGCAGCACCGATTGCGGGCCGTGCTTTCGTCAGTGCGGAAGAATACAGATTTTTGCGCTTCGCCATCCGCACGGAGCAGGATGCACCTGACCGTCTGGTTTTTCAATTCGCCGAGGATACAACATTTAGCCAGCCGCGGACGTTTAACCTCACTGCTCCTGTTAACCCGAATAACCCCACACAATTCGCCACGATCAAGAGCGATGCACGCGGCCGCACAGTCTTTCCTGAGGGGTCTGGAAGCGGGCCCGCGGCCTGGAATACGCCCGCTGACGGGTCAACATTCTCGATTGCGCTTCGACTCCCATATGACACAGGTGGAATTGCTGCTCTTCCAGAAAATAGTGACCTGACGCGAGAAAGCGCGTTCTGGCTAAAGCTTGCGCAGGAACGGACGGCAAGCGGCCTTGTCTGGACGACCAAACTAGAAACCCGGTTTTGGTCTAGAAACCTGTCTGGGTTGCCGAACATTATCGGATTTGGACGCGAAGCGGATGCGTCTGGCACGTTGCGCCTCGTCGACATGTTGCAGAAGCAGGCCCCGTTCCGAAATTCGCTGGGAGCCGAGCGTACTGCGCGAACGTTACAGAGGTTGTTCGGTCTGCCTCTCTCGGTTCGGCGGAGTGTTCCTGCTGAGGCCACTCTGCATGGGACTGATGGGCAGCTTGTTTTCGCTTTTGACTGGTTGGTGGCAAGCTCAGACGCGGATGCGTATTCATGGCCGACATACGGCCTCGCCGCTGAGGCGCTGGCTTTCGCTTTTCCTGTGCAAGACGAGACGCTCGGCCTTGTGTACGGTCAAAGGCTAGGAGGCGCGGCTGAGCTGAGCTCCGCAAACGGAACGGTGATGGAGCTCAGTGCGGGCCCGGACACCGATGCTTCTGAGGTTGCGTTCAATACGGCTATACGGCGGATTCGTCGTGACGGGCAATCGGTCTCCCGGATGGATGCACCGGCAGCGGCCAAGGCCAGGCTAAGTCTGCGGCACCGTAGTCTGTTGTTGGCGGATTTGGAATTGCCTGATGCGATAACAGAAGCCACGCTCGGTCGCTTTGCCGAAGGTGGTCAGAAATTCTATGATTTTGCTGCGCTTGGTATCGAAGCACCGTCAATTCAACCAGATCAGGCAGGTCTTCGATTCGATTTTCCTGTCGAGATGAAGGACGAAGACGGTGCGACCCGGATGCTCTTTGATGAAGAGGTATCTGAGGGGGCGGCGGGGGACTCTGCTGAGGGGGGGGATGAGCCTCCCAAGAAGCAACCCTTTGACAGTTATGCGTTCGGCCTCATCACGCTGTTTGGAGAAGATGCGCGATTGCAGGCGAGCACAGTGGGGGCGGGTGTAACTAAGTTCGAAGTCACAGGCAGGCTCGCGGGTCTTGGGCTCGCCTTGCGGGAGGAGGTTTCGCTTGATGCGGCGATCTCTTCAAAGTTGACATGGCCCGATCTCGAGACGGCAGAACCCATCGTGATGCGCCTTGTCGGGGTGCCTCCTGTGACCGTGCCACCCGAACCGTCTGATGAGATCGAAGGCGAGGAAAACAGGCGTGTCGCGGTGCACCAGAGCGCTATCCTACTCGATTGGCGTCGGGGTACGTCATGGGAGCGAACAACACCCTTTGCCGATGCGCCCCTCGATGTGGCGCTTGAGGGTGCGGCGCTGCGCGCGGAGCGGGACACCGATTTGCTGGCCCTCGATTTTCGCTTCTTCAATTTCCGGATGTTGTCCGATGCAGATGGGACGAGGCTCCGGATGGTCCTACCAGAGCCAATTTTGAGAGAGACATCCGCCGCGCTGACGCCCAATCGTCCAATTCTGTCAATGGAGGTTCCGGGTGGGCATCTAATGACGGAGACGTTCAATCGTCAGCTTATCACCTCCTCCGATCTGCCTCAGCCTGATGATAAGGCGTTGATGGCGTTTGGAAATCATGAGGGCGACGTTCCTGGCTTGGCACCGTGGGGTGATCTTGAGACGGCGGAGCTTTACCACAGGTTGCGCCTTGAAGACATGCGGACGCGTGTGGACATCCGCAAAGAGCTGCAGCGCCGGATTGACATCACATTGCGGCGTGAAGCGCCGGAAGTCGCGGATGATTTCGCCGCTTTCGGCGAGGCATTCCGAAAGAAGATCGCCCGATCGGCGATAGGGTTAGAACTAACAACATGGTTGCGCCGAAATCAGATTCCATCGGATCAGTGCATTTACATTGGTCCGAACATGATGGACCGCGATTTATGGCCGATCGCAAGGCAGGTCGCGCTTGAACTGCGCGTAACAGGTGGTGTCTCAGTGGCGGCGAAGGCACTCTTGAAAGAGTTGGCTGTCGCAGATACCCCCGACGTGTTGCGGGCACGGCAGGAGGCGCTTGCGAAACTGAGCGGGGAAACCGCCGCGCAGCGCACAGCAGTAGATGTGGACCTTTCAAGAGAGCGGCGAATCCCTGAAAACGCGTTTTTCGCCGAGTTCGACGCCTTTTATCGCCGCACCAAACCACTATCATTGCCGGAGGTATTTCCTGGTGTTATCTGGCTAAGTCGGCAGCCAGAAGGGTCCGAGACGCGGACCGCGCTTTTGGGGAATCGCAGTACCGGTCACGACGGAATTCTCAATGATTTCATTGCCGAAACGGAAAAGTTCGATGCGGTTTCAAAATCCCGTGCGGGTGGTGCTTCAAGGCTGTGTTATGCGTGGGATACCCGTAAGGCAGCGACGGAAGACACTTCGTTCGCGCTGGATGCACTGCTAACTACGAACAGGGCCGATCTCTCCGTGCCGCCCCGGGCTCGGCGGGTCTTTGAGGTAGACGCCGACGGCGCGCGGCGTGAAGTCTTTGATTTTGCCAAATCGCTGGAGATGCAAGGGATCCGGCCCCGACAAGAGACGGCACCAGGAAATGTTGCGCTGGCACGGACGGCAGATATATATCAGAGCGCTGTTCGGACCATTGAGCCATGGGAAACCGACTGGGAATTGTTGGCCCGTTTGCACTTCTCGTTTCATGAGGAGGTGAGGCTGGAATTCCGCACGTCGGTGCCCGATGGGGTCTATTCCAAACTGCCAAGAGACTCGGATGATGGGATGCGCCCAGCGGAGCCTGCTTGGTCAGTTTCGCTCGCCTCTATCGTGCCGCGTCAAGGTCTGCGGGCAATTGCCTCTCCTGATTTCAACCCACTTGTCTTCCTGCAGGCCTTTAAGCAGAGCCATGATGAAGGTACCGATCCCGCGCTGACAGAGCCGCAATTCGAAGCTCTTTATACCCCGCCTAACCGCGGCGCCGCAGCCCCCTGGACCCGGGCTCGTCCGGTGGCAGAGGACGGGCAGGTTACTTGGGCCGAGACGCAGGCACCGGAGGACTTTCGCGCCGCACTAACCGCTTATGACAGGCACAGTCTTGTCGTCACCTCCATTCCGGGTCGCCCAACCGTTGGAGACATCGAAATCCTCGACGAAGACGGCAACGTCATCGAGGCGACCTTGGAGATCGGTGGCTTGGGCGAAGCGCCTGTCGGCTCTCTGCCCGCGCCGCCGGGTTATGAGCTTGATGATATCGATTTGTCGTTCGAGGACGAAGAGGGCCGCCGTATCAGGATTCGTCAGGCGATCATGACGCAGCAGGATTTCGGCTTCTCCCAGGCAACGCTCAGCCCGCTTGGCCCATCTGTCAGCATCTCCGCGCCCTTCCTTCTAAAGGTGCCCGGCAATCATTCCGGAGGGCAGGCCCTCTTCGAAGCGACCGAGATCGAGCAATTCGACCACGAAAGTACCTACTCCGAGCCGGAGCTCACGCGCATCAAGGATAAAGGCTATCTTTTCCCGCTGGGCCACCGCGCGAGCAGGGTGCGACAGACATCGACAGCCGTGGTTCATCCCGATGAGATCAATGGCCGCGAATATCCCGCCACCAAGGACATCACCCGTACGTGGATTAGCGTTGCGGAGCCTGTGAAGACGCAATGGTTCGGGCAGGCGTTAAACGGGCGGGAGCGGCCCTTTGATCAAAGCCGCATTGTCACCCTGAGGACCCCGGATCTTGTCAGTCCTGATGACGACTCCGCGCTGCCACCTGAGGGCAGGGGGGATCTGGCCAGCGGACTGATAGATCTCGGCGAGGGGACCAAGGGCCTGGTATTCTGGCCCCGCATCGCCGCACACCTCGAGGGGACGTTTCCGTTTCAGGTTATCTTCGATGATGGCCCCGCTGCAGTCGAGATGCCGCTCATCTTCGTCAGTTTTGGTGCCGCGACCCATGCTCCTACTCTCGAGAGGTTGTGTGACTACTACATGTCGCTGGGCACGGGTGGGCGAGAGGCCGAGCAATTTCTACGACAGGTTCAGCATGCTGGCGCGCGGCGACGCTATGCTATCGAGCTGAACGATGCCGATACGACCTATGAGACGGAGAGCTGGATTTTCGGTGCCGAAGGCCGCCCCGTTACGGCCACGACTGAAGAAGCGACTGAAACGCCCTTCCCCTTGGGCCATGGCGTCGTCAAGGCCCGCGGAGCGCTATTTCAGAAGATGCCACGGCGACAGTTCAAATTCGATGCCGTGCTGGCTGCTACGGATCAGCCACCTTTCTATCCGTTCCTACAGACTGGCCGTGTTCGATTGGACAGGATCGCCAAGCAGATGGGGCTGAGGCGCGGTGTATCCGTCGATACCTCGTATGATGTCGAATATCTCACGCGTCGACGCCCTTCCGGCTTGGGGCCTGGCCTGTTGGTGCCGGGACCGGAACAGCCGGATATCGTTCTTGGCATCGCCGAACCTCCGAAGTTCGACCCCGGTGCGCGGGGCGATACACTGGGTGCAATCGGCCGTCCGTCGGGCTACCTGACTGCCATCGCCCGGCGCGAGGGGCCGCTGCTATATAAAGACCAAGTGCGGCAGCAGGGCTGGAAACATGACGCCTTCGGCAACCTGCCGACAGAATATTCAGGCATCTTCACAGTTCCTACCGCGGAAGTCCGGAATCGCCGCAACAGGAACGTGCGCGACGATTTCGTGGTTCCCAAAAACCTCAAGGAGCTGATCTGCCTGATGCTGGGCAATCCGGATATGAAGATCCTCGGCGTTATTCAGCTTTGCGATCTTCTCGGCGAGATCGTCGGAAGTCTGTCCGAGAATATCCCCGTTTTCCAAGAGGCACAGGACTTTGGCCTTTCGGCCATCGCGGCCGGGATTGACGCAATCAAGGAGTTCGTGATCGCGCCGACCCGAGACGTGTTGGACGCAATAGAGGATCAGCTCAACACTGCGATCATTGAGGGCCTCAGCGTAAACGAAATACTGCCCGATCTTGCCAACAGCCTGACACAGCTAGACAAAACTCTGCAGGACCTACAAGAGACCAAAGCCGACGAAGAAGCACTGGCCCGCGTCTCAGCTTGCGTTGCGGCGGGCAAGACTGTCGTGCGGGAGCTTGAGAAAGTCGCCGATGATCCCGTCGCGCCGCTGAAGACGGGGCTTCTGAAGGCCTTCGAGGGTCTGATCGATTTGAGCATCGTCGATCTGGTGGCGGACGCGCTGGATGTTGGTGATCCGAAGGCCTTAATCCGAAACGCCATTGAGGGTGCCGAAGCAGAGCTTCTGGAATTGCTACGGGAAAGGGTGCTGCAAGGAACACCGCCAAATGCCGTGCTGAGTGAGGTTCTGCAGGGCGTGGCGAATGACCTTTCGCTTGGGAAGGTATTTGCCTCTGCTTCGATGGGTAATGTGATCGGCCAGTTGAACCTCGAAGAGGCCTTCGATGCCTTCACCCGCGAGACCCTGACGGAGGCGTTCGTCACGGTGTTCTACACCATCGGTGGGACGGAAGACGCGCCGGTATATGAGCCGATTGTCTCACTTGAGGTCTTTGCTGGCTCGCTTGATCCCAAGGACGCGGGCAAAGCCAAATGGGACGCCTTCGCGCGTCGCAGGCTCGTAGCGTTCCGTTCCATTCTGGACGACGCGATCGACAACATCGACCCCGGCGATCTGATCCCCGACCCGGTACTAGGCGCATTACTATCGCTTATCGAACTGTATGAAGCTGCGGTTGAGCTTGTGGAGAGAGTCGAAGAACAGAAACGAATCGTTGAGGTGCGGCTCCAACAGATCGAAGACGATTTGGAATCCGCCACGCAGCAGGCGCAGCAAGCCCTCCGGGTGGCGCAAACCCAGCTTCGGGCGCGGCGCGATGCGCTCGAAGAGGAGGTGAAGGCAGCTCTGAGTGCCGAGGAAGAACGGCTGACCGCGCTCATCCGCAGCTTCTTCCGGATCGATCTGAACGCATTCCTTCTGGTCTATGAGAAAGTCGAGGCGGTGATCGCCGAGGCCGAAGGCTCCGCACAAATCGGCAACATAGCCCGCGCGGTCAGCGATCTGGTGCTAGCCGTCGATGAGGCGGCTTTCGCGGGCAAGTATACGACAGAGCTGGGGGAAAGCATCAGCGCTGCCGCGGGCGATATCGTGGCCCCTGTGCATCAAGCGTTATGCGTGGTGATCGATTACATAAACTCAACGAGCGGCTGGCTTGCGGGCGATCTTCTAACAGAGGCAGAGATTGAGGGCCTCAGTGAGGCCTTCGGTGAGGCTCGTAAAGGGCTGGAGGTTGCCCTTGCGGAGGGCGATGCACCCGAACGGGTTGATCTCGCCAGCTTCCTTGATGTCGTGAGGCGCTTCCCTGCACTCGGCCTTCCGGAGATTTTGCCGGACGGGTCGCAAGGGGAGGGCGATGCCCTTCGCACGGGAATCGAAAATTACCTAACGCTCATCGTTGATCTGTTAAACGCCGCCGGTGATGCGCTTGAGGAGGGGGGGCTGGCCACCATAGAGGGCGCGGACGTCTATCTTCAAAGCCTTCGCGAGGAGATGCTGATCGCGGCGCTTGAGACGATGGCGGCGACGGAGGGCGTTGTGCTCGAGCTTGTGCGGCTTTCACGGCTGCGGCAGGGTACAGAGCTTGTCTGTCCGTCCGTTGATCAAGTGTTGCGCGAGCTGCTGAGCAGTGACCCCGGCTTCCTTTCCGAAACCCGCGCGCGGATCGAGACGCAGATCAACGGCTGGGGAACGCTGATCCAGCGGGCCGAAGCCGCGGTTAAGACGTATATCACCCAGCTCAAGGCGATGGCGGCGACCCTCGAAGATGGGCTCGCGGGCCGGTTGAACACGCTTCTCGAAGGGGTCGACACGACGCAAGACGCGACTCTTGTGGCCCTCGAAAACGCGCTTAAAGACGCGGAAGAGGGGGCTTTCCGCGCTTTGTCAAACACCGTACGGCCCGCGGCTCTGATGATCTTGCGCGCAGCGGATCGGGCTTTGGGTGAGATCAACGACGGCGTGTTGGAGGCGCAGGGCGAGGCGAAGGCCATCCTGCAGCGCGGCCTTGCCAACATCGAGCGCAGCCTGCAGGACGGTGCAGAAAAAGTGCCTGCCCTTACCCCCATCGCGGACCTTGGACAACAGGCACTCAAAGAGCTCAGGGGTCGGCTGAACCACCGGAATGCCGAGGCAGATCGGAGCTTGCGGGGCTTAATCTACCTAATGGAGACGTCCAGCGATCTTCGGCCAGTAATCCCGCAAGTCGAAGACTTGCCGCAGCTCCTTCGGGAGGCACTGATCCCGGGCACCGAGGTGCCGAAGGATCTTACTGGTGCTGTCTCCGCAGATTCCCTGCACGCGCTCCTCAAGTCGATCACTATCGATAAGGAGGCGGCGGAAAAGGCTCTGACAGGCTTCGTGGACGAACTCGAAAGCGAGCTCCAGCAACAGGTCTGGGATCTCATCAAACCGCCTGTTCGTACCGTCGCCCTGGCCATTTCCGAGGTTTATGATACCGCGAGCACGACGCGAAATAGTTTGCTGAAGGCACTTTCGGTAGGCGATGATCTCGACGCTACGCTACTAACATTGGCCCACTTCATCCTTGGAGTGTCCGATCTTCGGGCGCTTGTTGTCGTGCCCGGCTATCCAAGGACGGGCGACGCCACTATCGCGCAGCGCACTGCCGCGTTGCTTAGTTACTACGATGCTCGCGGTAACACTTTCCCACCAGCCAATGCCAACCCGGCGGAGCAGGAAGGCCTCGAACAAGAGCTACGGATATTCCGGGTTCTCGCTCGTGAGAATGTCGCCGCAGAGGACGCCATCGCGGCCTTAAAGGATGTGGGGCGTATCTTCGGCGGCGGCAGTCGGTCGCCCGCTCTCTTTGTGATCGCCGAGACTCTCGCCGACACCTTCCAGAGGATCGTCAGTGGCGATCTTGAGATCAAGATCGATCTCGCAGAGCTGCGCGATCAATTGCTTGATCACCTTCTTTCTTTCGTGCCTACGACGATCACCCGGACGCTCGACCACAAAGTTCCGATCCAGAGCCTCGAGCCGATCTTCCTCGTGGAGCCGGGTGCTACATTCTCTGTCAGTGCAAAAGTAAAGATCGATATCCGCGACGCTGGCGAGCCTGTCATCGAGGCCGCCGCGCGGCTCAGCCCGTTCAGCATCGCACTCTTTGGCGATGCTTTTGATATCATCACACTGAAATTTAGTGCCGCCGAATTCGTGCTTGCACCTGGCAAACCCGGCAAATTCGATATCACCTTCGCGGGTTACGAAATTGGGCCGCAAGCGGAATTTATCGCGGAGTTAGCCGAGTCACTTGGGCAAGATACCGGAAAGGTCTACATTGAGCCGACCGATGGTTTCCCTGGCATAGCCGCGGGCTACCGCCTGTCGCTGCCTGCCATGACATTCGGCGCTGCAAATTTCCTCAATGTCGGGATTGTAGCCGGAGCGATGCTGCCTTTCGACAATCGAGAAGCGCTTTTCTCCGTTGGGATTTCGAGCCGCAACGATCCGTTCATCATCACCATCGGCGTATGGGGTGGCGGCGGGCATTTCACGCTCTATTCCAATGGGCAGGATATGGTCGGCTTCGATGTGGGCTTCGTCTTCGGTGGCGCGGGCGAGATCGCGGCGGGCCCACTTCAGGCACGGGGCCGTGTTTCTGTTGGGATTTTTCTGCGGAAATTCGGGGATTACAGTGAGACGCTCGGAGATTTCTACGCAGGCGGGAAGGCCAAGATCGCTATTTTCAGCATCGCGGCCTCGTTGCGGGTTCAGATCGGTCAGGACGGCGGCGGCAATATGGTCGGCTCGGCCGTATTCAAATACTCGTTCTCAGTCGGCTTCGCAAAATTCCGCTTCTCGATCACGCTATATAAGAAAGAAGACAAGGGGTTAAAAAATGCAGGCGGGGAGTCCAGTACTGCTCTCCTACGCGGCCCTGGCATGGCCCCAACCTCCGGCGTGCGATGGGCGAACGCAAGTCAGGCCGGACCGCTCCATGATCAACTGCTGCTGGCTTCTCTTCAGGGTGTTGGGGAGGCCAAGGGAAAGGGCACTGCGAAGATCGAGATATTCGTGGATCGCTTCGAAGAGGATTTCTTCGCATGGCGCGAAAACTTCGCCGATGCGCACGAGGCGCTTAAGGACAGTCTGGAAGGGTTCCCGCAATGACGACACCACAGAACACTAGCGATGCCGTCACCGTTGGGCTGAACCTCAGAGCGATTCCGGCAGGCTGGTTTAACGGTCAGGTAAAGCTCACGCTGGCACTGGCGGTGGAGCCTACAACGGAAGCCGTCTCTGTGCCCTATGCCGAACTGCCAATACACGCCTTCGCCATGTTCGATCCCGCGAAGATGCGCGTCGAAATCGAGCCGATTACCCTCACAGACGCCGCGCCGATCACGATGCCGGTGCCGTCAGATGCAGCCGATGTGCCGAACGCCGAACTGATACCATGGACGACTGAGCGCCCTGAGGCTGAGGAGATCGCGCAGATAACGGCACTTTGGCAACATGTAATGCCCGCCAAGGCGGGCGAGGATTTCTCTGCGTTGCACGATGGGATGAAGAGATATCATGAGATGCTTGAGCAGACGGATGAGGACGACCCCGAAACCCCTGCTATGGCGCTCCCCGATTATTCCGGCCAGATCGCAATTGCCTGTCAGCTTGAGAGAGCGCTTGTCGAGAGGTGGGCGATCTACAATCCGCAGAATTGGAAAGAAGAACTGATCACGAGCGCCGTTAAGGCCACGGATCGCTTCCTTGTGGAATTCGGTGAGTTCTTTGATGAAGCGGAGAAAGAGCTAGCGGTAGCTGAACCCAACGGGACGCAAAGTGGACGGGCTTCTATTAGCGTCTCTATCGCCAAAGCGAAGGCCGCCAAAAAGATTGTTGATGCGCGTCTCGCAGTGATCAGCGCTACCGCACAAGCGGCTGGAGCTGAAATCGGGCGTGGTGACGATCTCGCACAATGCCGTGCGATGCTGCGTGGTGGTCCGGCAGATGCCAACATTGTCGCAGGCCTTGCTACATCGAGCTTTGAAGATATCGTCTATCAATTGCTGTTGCTCAATCAAGCACACATCTATGCAGCAGCCATGGATGCAGAGGTCGCGCGGAAGCTGGAAGCCAATGCGCGCGGCGACACAAACATCAATACCGACGCGCCTTTGATCAATTCAGCGGCAGAACAGAAGAAGTTTGAGTTGTTTCAATCTAGGTCGAAAGAGCTGGAGACGAATACCGAGTTCGCCCGCCTTTTCGGGCTCACGCAGGATTACGCACTGAGCGAGCAAGCGCTTGAGACGATCCGAGCGATCCCACCGATCACCGATCCGGGCGGAGCAGAGGCGCGATATTTCATGCTGCGGCTTGTGCCGAACGGGAAAGGCGCTGGCGCCGAGAGCTTCTGGACCTATGCCAAGCTGACGGACGGCGCAGAGGATGACGAGCGAGATTTCATGCCTGTCAGCCGAACAGAGATCATCGCTGTTCTGGGCGCTGGTGGGGATTGCGATGCGCGAGACTGTGAAATCCTGCCAGAACTCAACGGAATTCGTCTGCTTTCGGCCCATTGTGACGACAAGCATCCTGCCTATGAGCTGACCTCCGTCAATCCTCGAGACGCCACGCAGGACCTCGACAATCGTCTCACGCTAATCGTCGATCATGTCCGAAAGGTGCGAGCTGAAAAAGAGATAGCTCTAGAAGACAGCCTGCCAGTGTTGGTCGAGTCTGATACGGTAAAGGCCTTCCTTCGTTCTCGCCCCGTCGCTACGCCTTGGCCTGTCGCCGCACTCAAAAGCCGCAGCCTCCGGCTCTATCATGTGCATCGGCAAAGCGCGCTCGATATGGCTCTTGGTTGCGCGGCAGAACTTGCCAAGCAGGAAAGAAACAACATCGCGCTTGATGCCGAAGACCTATCATTAGGCTGGCTTTATGCCGCTTCCCCCCGCCGGCTGAACGATGAAAGCAAACGCAGATGGTTCCCTTTGAGCGGGGCGAAGACTGTTTATGACGATGAGAGACCTGAAGGGATTGGCGATCTCGATAGCTTGATCGAAGGCTTCTTTAAGCCGGATGAACGGCCTCGCTACCAACGAGCGACATGGTCTCTTGCTCAGCAGATCAAGAGCACCGACTATGACAGCGGCGGAGAAGATGCCGCACGCGATGCCGCCGTGGGTGATGAGGTCGTCTATGAATATAGCGGTGATCAGCAAGGCACCGACAATGACATCGGTGTTCGGGAGGACCGTTCCGGCCCCTACCGCTCGCCCGTCCCCCGGCAGGGCCTATTTGACATCACCCGTCGCTACCGACGCTTGTCCGAACTGGCGGAAGACGATCGCCCGATCGAGTTGCTGAACGGGCTGGCCTACTACATAGCGGCACGCAATCTTCACGTCGGCGGGGGATCGGTCCCAGATGGGCGAGCCTTCCGTCTTTTTGAAGAGATCGAATGTGCCGCCGTGCCCCGCAAAACCGATAAGAGCGTTCAGCCCGGTCACCGGCTCCTTCGGACGGAAAAGATCGTGCGACCGACGGTGCTTTTGAACGGGGCTGCCGACACCAACCAAGACGGTGCGGCGAGCGGGAATTTTCTTCCAAGCACGGTGCGGGATGTCACCCTGCGCTCATTTTTGAAGGGCGATGAATATACGCTCGGCGACGAGGCAGAAAGCGAAGAGTTGATTATTGTACCTGGCGGTCTCGACATGGAGCTGGCGTACCGGCATGGCGTTTTGAAAGGCCGCCAGCCACAGCAGGTTGGGCAGGTGACCCGGCCCACCGACGCGCTCACAGGCATCCGTATGAACGCGCCCGGTGGAGGCTGGGCCACACTAGATGAGCTTTATGAGCTGCGCGGCGACGATGGGGCAGATGGCGCACAACAGCGGGTCCTATTGCGACGCCGGATCAATTCCACCCGTAACTCGCAGGAGGCCGGGCGCGGCGGGGTTGGCAGCAGTGGCATCTTCCTTAGTGGCAACAGCAAAACGCCTCATGAACTTCCTTATTATCCTGATCCATTGCATGCTCGCACGATGCTCCGCCTGCGCCGGCCCGGCACACAGCGTGGTTGGATAGGGCGGCCGATCGAGATTGCACAAAAGCAAGATAGGACGATTGATCCACGCCCCATTGCCTTGTCCGTCCAGCGCGGCCCACGCCTGCGGGTGCAGGGCGGCGCGGAAGCAGAGATTGAAGGTGTAGTCTGTAGCCGCCTTACCATTGAGTTGCCACCAGGCCTGGTTGCAGAGCTTGTTATGTGGGGGCGGCCTGATCTGCCGCAGCTTGGTCTCGCATGCGAGGCCATTACGCTGCAGGCTATGCTGAATTTCGCCGGGCAATCGGGGCTGACGCTGAGCTGTGGAAGCGTAGCGCCGGACTGCGAGCCTGATCCTATCGGGGCGTGCCTCGCCGAGGCTGGCCTGCTAGAGCCGAGCCCAGAAGGGGCCACCTGCGGGATAGGCTGCATACCCGCGCCAAGCATTGATCAACTTTCCTGCGTGGCCAAGTACATCGACAGCGTCCTCGCCAACGAACCTGTGGATGTCGTCGGCAGCCACTCTGTCACGAAACTTGTCCATGCCGTTGATACGCCTCGAATCATCCCCACGCTAGCCCCGCTCGCAGAGCTGGGCGATGACCTGTTTGATGGGCCTTTTCCGCCCGTTCCCGAAGAGGTCAAGGACGAGGCGGACAAGGTCCCCGATCTCTTTGCCCGACGTGCCGAGAACGGTGCCGATAAGCCTGCGACGGAACTGAACGGCCTCGTTACGAAGTTAACCCCGCTGCCTGCGAGCTTTCTAGGCGAGGGGCCGCCTGGCCTTAGCGTCAAACGTACTAGCCTTTCAGGCGAGAATGGGGCTGCGACAGATGTCGATCTTGCGGGGTATCTCCAGATCGACGCTCTCACGACCTCCACTGTCGAGATTGATTTGGCGTCTAGCAATCCTGTTGATGGCAGGCTCGACGATCCCTTGCGCACGCGCGGTCCGCTCAACATTCTAGGCGGCGTGTTTCCACAATTAGAGCCGGGGGAGGGCAAGCCTAAGCAATCGAGCGATGAGATCTACGGCTTTGCTGTTCGGGAGGATGAACATGTCCTGCCCAAGCAGCAAAAGGCGCGATTCGCCCGGATCGATGACATCCCGCAGATCGCCGAAGACCTATCGGACCGGGACTTACAGTCGGACCCATGGGCACCGCCGCGCACCTTCCTTGCGCTCCACCACCTCTTTACCCTCGCCGACAACGGAGAACCGGACGAAGAAACCCCAGAAGATAACGGCGCGGTGCCGACGGAGAGGCGTAGCAAGGATGGAATCCGCATGTCGGTTGAGTCTGTATTGAATTTCACCCAATCTCGAAGCCTTGACCTTACTTTCCGAGCGATCGGTCGCTTCGAGACGGAAATGACAGAGCGGGCGCGCAGCGCTGCCGTGCCGGTCGTGCGTCAGGTAGAGCGGGCATGGCCCGTGGGTCGCATGCCGATTCATATCCCTGTGCCTGCTTCGCGCAGGCCCGACCCTCCTGTACCTGCTCGCAAAGCAGAAATAGCGCCGTTGCCACCCCTTGTCACAATGGAGGATGAGACACGCCTCGTGCTGTCCCGTCGGCACGATGTCCGGTTGTCTTTCGACAGGCCATTTCTGAGCAGCGGCCCCGAGGAGCGTATCGGGATCGTTCTGTCGCCTAGGCTTTCCACCTTCGCGGCAGACGGCCAGTATGCACGGGAATATGACGGCGCCCAGGCAGCTTTGCCCCGCTACCGTCTCTCTGAACGTTTCCCAGATCCAAAGGCGCTACCCGCCGATCTCGTAGATCGGCTCACGCAATTCGCTGATAAAGGTACACGCCCACCCTATTCAGGTACCCATCCAGACGCGATGGAAGATGGGCCCTACGGGCTGTTCCCCGTGCCGTTCCGCCTTTTCGCGGATGTTGCGTTCGACGAATTAGGGCAAAATTTCACCACGCGCCGGAACGATATTGACTACGTGAAGAACGTGCCTCTGCCGATCTACGGGGATGCCCACAACCCACTTTTGCGCGGCCAGCGGCCAGACATTTATTTCCCTGTAGATCTGCTGACGATACGCCCGCGTTTCGACATGACGCGAGAGCACTGGTATTGCAATCTGGCTCTCGATCCGCGCCATACGCTTGATCCGCATGTGCAATTCGGCCTGGTCAGATATCAGCCCTTCGCGCCACCAGACAGAAAAGTCTCTCCAATTGGCGATCCTCTGCGGATCAAGGTGCTGCCACGTCGGGAAGTGCGGATTGAGACGGTCCGGCGCGGAGACGACGTGCGTCTGACGGTAGCGTGCGAGGGTCCGGGTGTCGGTGAAGCGCCGGAGCGGTTGGACATGGGGCCAGCCTCCCGGGTTACTGCGCGGCTGATCGGTATCGAACGTCACGGCGCGGCGCTTGTGCATCGCCACCTTGATCGCTCTGTCCAGATGCAGCCCACAAGAGGGCAGGTGCAGGCTACTTTCACTTTGCCCGCGACTATCGCCTCCCGGTTCACTTTGCAGCTTCGCGTAACTGAGCATGAAGAGCGGCTAGCAAGTACCCAACCTTTGGAACCCGTCCGATCCATACCAAAAGAGCAGGCAACTGAAAGGTCCGGTCCTGTCTTTCAAGTATCACATGATGTCACGGATCTCTGGCGCACCGTATCGTCTGATAGAAAGGCAAGCCCTTAAGAATACTTGCTGAAAAGAGTTCGCGAGTTCCACCGCTACGACAGTTGGGTCTTTCATGTCTTTAACACAAGAAGCTACGTTATCTAAGAAAGTGTAAGCGATGTAGGCAGTACAAAAACCGCAAAACAAGAGCAGTTTCACTGCAATCGATGCTATTATGTAATTCGGGCCAGATACCACAAGGCGTATTAAAACCGAAAAGATAGCTCGTCGTGCAAGTTTGATAAAAACGGCGCATCTAACTCGAGGTTTGGTCAGATGCCAATTATTTCAAAATGGAGAAACACAATGTACAGTCGCAGAAGTTTTTTGTCCCATAGCCTTAGCACCTCAGCTCTCGCAACTGGGATAGTGCTTCCCTCAGTCGCAAACGCCGAGGGGATAGCCGTGCCCTGGTCGACGCAAGCACTGTCTGGTGACGCTTTGGAAGGTACTGATCTTGACAATGCAATCAGTAAACTAGGCGACCATCGAGCCCTTATCTCTTTGGCCAATGATGCAACTTTGCAAGCCGAGTGCGATTTGGTGGCAAATCAAGCTGCTGACGGCGTTCAAAAACTATCGCAGCTTCGTAATGATTTAAGCGATGATCTGAGTGACGCTCAGAAGACTCTGGCGATATCACTAATATCTGCCATTGTCGGCGGCATTGGTGCAGCTACATTTGCGTTCGCAACTTCCCCTGTCTGGATAGGTTTGGCAGTCGGGGTAGGAACTGCTAGTGCGGCTTGGTCTCTAATAGGCTTCAGCAACAGTTCAGGAACGGACAGAGCAGTAATGGGCGTTTCTCATTTTGCTGGCCGATTTAGTTTGATCGGAGCACAAGAAGGTATTTCAGTGGCAGCGAAAGCTGTGGGAAGGTACCTGTCTGCATTAGCGGCTTTGGCAGACCTAGCGTCAGCGGTCATGGCTGGCATTAAGATTGCTGATGTCAGCGATAGTCTTGAAAACGCTTCCGCCGATCTCGAAAGTGTGCGCCAGCAGTATCGAGCATACTCTGGTGATCTGGAGGCTTGTCGGACCGCTCGGCTTGCCGAGATCGATACCACTACAGCCGCACTATCTTTCGTTAGGTCTCTGGGAGACGTCACCGCATCATCTGGGCCTGTAGTTTTGCCTTGATAAACTTGGAGTCCAACTTGCCCTTTCGCAAGCAGTGCTGCGACCCCTAGTTCGATGTTGGAAGTTGCTCGTCATCGCGATCCTTATGGTTAAGCGCGATAGAAATGAAACCAATATCGCGAAACGCCAATACGATGGATGAACACCACCGATGCTATGATCTGCTATTAGATAACTCATTGTTTTCTAATAGGAGTCGCACTTCAAAGTAGCGCGCACCCTCGTACAAACATAAATCCAATAAGGTTTATTATGTTAATAATATCAGTAAGGTTGTCTAAAGATTTTTACAGACTTAGCTTGAGATCATGACTTACTATCCAGATAGGCCAGATTCTCCTCTAGAGGCCCTTCCTTCAAAAATCATACTCTCGTTATTTCAGGCAGTGGTTTGGCTGTTTTGGTGGCTTAGCTTGGTCGAGCACCTGAAGGCTTTATCAATCTTCTTGGGCACCAAGCTGGTCAAATCGAGCACAGAGGACGCTAGGTATCTGGCACCAAGGTCAATTGCTATCGATCTATACGAGATACTTAAATGGATATCACTGATCTCCTTTTTTATGTCCGAAAACATTTCGATCTGGATGGTAGTCATTACTTTCTACCTATTGGCATCAAACCTATTTAGCCACTTTTACTACCATTTATGGCGGCATGTCCCGGTCAACGAGATTTCTCATCAACAAATGCAGCGTCGTTTCGCTTCATTTTTGCTAGCGTTCACATTCGCAATCGTAGCCTACGGCCTAATCTACTATTCAATGCCAGAACAAATCCTTTGGCCCGAAGCATCAGTTAGTGTCCAAAACGCACTTTACATGAGTTCTGCAAATACCTTTACGCTCACATATGGAGACGCGGGTCCCGTCTCTAGCGCAGCAAGAGCGCTGTTCGTTTCACAAGTTATTTACGCCTTTGTCTTTGTTGTGATGATAATTTCCAAGTCTCTACCTGGCCAGTCCTAGTCCAAATTCCTAGAGAAAAGCTTTGCGTCGATAATTTGCCGCATCTCTCTAAAACGTCTGTCATCGTAAGGCATCGGACCCGATACTTCTGGAGATGAAAGGTAGCTTGCATAACGTTCTATAAGTTCACTAACGATGGGATCTTCGAAGTCACAGCGAGATACGCCATACATGATGCAGTGAACATCAAGGTCTGATAACTTAAGATTGCCGTTACTTCCACGGAGAGTTTCGAAGTAGATCACCTGATCCGAAACGATCTTTTTTATTGCATTCTGCTCAAAATCAATTGCTACACCAAGATATTCCCCGAGGAAGAGACAGCTAAATATGTTTGTACGAAGGTTTCCGCGAGTTGTTTCCCTGATTTTTTCCTGCTGACAGGCACCCGAACTGGAAAGCACATTCCGGGTGTTTTCAAAGACGGAACTAAGATCCTTTAGCTGGTTTGCGCCGATGGCCTTATCCCATCCAGCTTCGTGGAGCCTGAAAAACACAGTGGCCAGTCCAATTGCGACACGTTCCGCATCCACTCGGAGTCCGGACAACGGAGCCTCACCAACAGGAAGGAGATTGTTCTCCCGCTCGTATAAAATCGCCTGTGTGGCTTCACGTACCAACTTGACTGCCGGCACAAGATCAGAGCTTCGCTTCGCACTTAACCTGGTCAACACCGCACTCAAGTAATATGCCTCACGACCGGAAATATTGTCGGTAGCCGTAAGATCTCGTTTCCTTCCTTCTGCGATCTCTATGGCACGGCGGCATACTACATTGGCATCACTCCATCGCTCCGCAACGGCAAACAGTAATGAACAACAGATCGCACGGACGTAATCATCAACTCGCCGATCTGACTCCTCAAGCTTATGTAGGATCGACAGTACTTGCTCTTCGCTTTCAATAAGCTCAGTTTCACCACATAAGAGCTCTACGAACTCGGTGCCGAGATCATGCTGTCTCATTAGAAGCATTGGAACGCGACGTTGTGGCGCCTTCGCGATTCTTTCTTTTACACCTAGGAACTCATAACCCGCTTGTGCCGTGGCCAAAAAGAGTTCTGTCCAACTAGATTCTATCGTCCGATCTACGTATTCCTGAAATCCCGAAAGGAACTTGAAATCCTCGTCGACATCGCTACCAAAAATATCTTCCAAGTTTCGCGTTGCTTGTTCGCTGGTCGTTATGTGAGCAACTTCAAGGATTTTCAGATGTTGGCGCCAACTGTCATACAAGTTCTCGTGGATTTGAGGATTCTTCTCGAGAACGGCAGATAGCTTTGTCTTTCTAGAGGCTCGAAGTGCTGGCTCGTTTGCCAGCTCTTTGCATTCAAGCAGGTCTCCTGTTTTACCTCCTTCAATATCCACAAGGAATATTTGAAGCCAATCGAGCGCTCGTTGCCTATCTCCCTCCCCTTCCGACCTAACGCCAGGGAATAGGAATCCTTCTTCAGCGAGCCAGCTCTTTGGGTGCCTTACGTACAAGTCGGCGAAACTGTACTTGCTCTTTGATTTGTCCGTGTGCTTATGAGGGAAATATTTGTCGGCGGTCTCGATTATCTCGTCGTTGTCGGTAATCAAAATTACTCTTACGTCCTTGCACCGCACTGATCGGTTAATTGCGTCTAAGGCCGACAAAGCATACTTATCTTTCTCTAAAAAGTGGTCAGGAATCTTGTCATGTAGTTTCGTCTCCCACCAGATGGCAGAGCCTTCGAAATCGTCTTCGCTGTTCTCCTTGTAAATATTTGTGAGAACTGGCACGCCTTTTGCGTTCTTGATACTCAAAAATGGTTTGGAGACAGCTGCGCGTCGAATAGTAAAAAGACGGTTTGCAAGAAGATTGGCATATTCCCTAAACCTATGGTGCGGTTGTTCAAATCGATATATTAAGTCGTGAATTTCATCTTCGCATTCTTGTAGAAAGGCAAATCGTTCTTCATTGCTGCTTAGCCGGTCGGCTTTTTCGAAGTATTCCCGTAGTGATAACTCTGCGGAGGTACCGCGTGACTTCCCCACTTGTTCAAGTAGCTCTCTGAAACGCGAACGAGCTTCGTCAACATGTCCAGGAAGTAGGATATGGAACCGATCGTCCTGATCTCGTGACGAACACAAGTCATGGAATATGAACTCGAGCAGCACGTCGGAGATCTGCTCTTCCAGGTTTCCGTTCTCAGGCTGCCCGGCTCCTTCAAAGAGATTGAGTATTGATCGATTCTTTGTACTTTCTGAGTTGCTGTAGCGCTTGCTAAGAACGCTTCCGTCAACGGCGTAGTAGATTGAACCACCTGTCGCTCGGAAAGACACGTCAATCTCTCGCCTCAGAAACGCAATATTTAAGCTGAGGGCTTCCTCATAGTCCCTATCAAGGCTAGAAATTGCATCAGAGCGGCCCTTGTTCATCAAGTAAGTACCTCGTCCTCAATTTCGCTAGCTATAGCGCGTAATGCTTCGTCGTCGTCGCCCTGCAGCGCGCGATTCATGACCTCTAATTTCTTGTTTAATGACGTTTGAGAAAGGACTCTCTTTGTCGGGGTGCTTTGTACGTCTTTCTTCCGAGGCCTTTGAAACATCTCGATGTGTTGGTTGGTAAGCGCGACGATGTCTCCAAATTGCTTCAAAAAGTGTGCAAGAGGAGCAATGAAGGCTTTACTTCCGCGTCCGCACACTACAACGCCTACCGCTTGGCCGTCTTCCGAGACTGCGAGTGTTCCGGCGTCACCGTGAACTGTGAGTTTCTGACCATCTATACTAGCCACTCCAATTGCGCCATTGAAGAGTGTCGCTTCTTCTGATTTTGGATGAGGCATCAAAAAACGACCTCCAACAGTTTCGACAAATACCTCTCTGTAATTGTCTGCACCTAGCTTCAACCAGAGCCTACTTCCCAAAAGCTCTTCGGGTTCGGAGTGAATTCCCCGAACCTCAAGGCCGGTCGGGAAACTCTCATCTACTTTGCTTTGTTCAAAGAGGACGTCACCTCTCAGCTCAGCGAGAGCGAGAAGTTCTGCGATATTGGTCCCATGCTCGTTTCCCTGCTTCTCGAAATCAATGACTGAGGCCTTTCCCAAGAGTTGCCGAGACCTCCTGAGAAAAAGTTTGTTCTTGAGTATTTGGCGGGCCGTTACCGCAACAGGCCTACCGCGATCACGATCATATCCTAGGAATCCAAGGCGACCTATGTAACTTCCCCGTATCTTGGTATGTGGTGCAATACGCTCGTTCATCTGTCAAATCCGGTCTTACTTTCCATAACGAACGTCTCTGTTATCGTGTGCTCTACAGGCACACCCAGAAATCGTGAGGGTAACGTGGTTACGGGAACATTCGCGCCAGCCTCAGGGTCCAATGGTTCAAGTACATATCTGGTACTTGCTGGATTTTCTGGATCCGGGCAGTGACCGCGTACAGCTATACCCTTTGGTTTGAAATACTCATTTGCTTTGGAAAGATGACGGGTGGCCCATCTCGGAAGTTCAGTGAGAGAGTCAAGGTTCAGCTTCGTTGCGTAGTACTCGAACTGCTCGGGCGTGAGACCAGCCTTGTTCTCGTAGACCTGTTGGCATTTCTTGACCAGCGACAATACATCATCCGCCCTAATGCCTTCAATACTTTCCAACGGCGATTCATAGCCGTGACGTGCCAAGTAGAAACTGTTCGCGAAAGAGGTTACGTTTCGACGCGCAATCCTCGAAACCTTTCCGCTCTTTCTCCTTTGAAGATTAGACGAAGAGCTTACTCTTACATTTTTCGATTTGTAGCGTTCGAAAGAGTTGGTACTGGTTTCGTCAGAGGCTGCATTTGTCGCGAGCTGAACGTCACGATCCTCTTTTACCTGATAGTATGAGACCCAGCCTTCTCTCAGAGCGAGGGTAGTAAAAAACTTATGATACGGAGATGCATCAAGCTCAAAGGGGTAGTCCCGCTTGCCGAGCAAGATGACTCTCTCAATATTTGTCCGCTTATGTCTCAGGGTTCCGAGCAATTCTTCGTCCGGCAAGTCATCTTCGAAGATCTCGTTGTATGCTTCCCATAAATACCTCGATATCTTATTTCTAAGAGAATGCATGTCTCCAGAAACACTATTCAGCTTAGAGTCGAAAAGCATCCTTTGGCATCTTGCTTCAATGGACAGAATACGCGAGCTTATTTTTTCGTCTGACTGCAACAAGTCGGATGGAGACAGCAGCTGGCCTGCCCGAAAATTCGGAAACAATATCCTGCACATTTCGATTAGACCGCCATCGCCGGTACCACTGACGACAACATTCTGGAACGGGTTGGTCGCAACAGTTTGAAGATCTACTATCAGATCGCCTTGAGAGTCCCAATAGCCAGCACTGTCCGTAGCGGATAGGTGCTTTTCTCGTCCGAAACCTGTGCAGAGAATTACCGCGTCATATAGCTTCTTGTGTCGGCTAGTAACTTTTGACTTGCTTGAGAAAGCCAATTGCCACTTCTTTTCAACTCTCTTTAATCCTATCACCTCTTGCCCAAAATCAAATCCACGAATGCAGGCGTAGAGACTTTTGAATTTGTCCCATTCTTCGCGAAGTCCATCCAGAATCTTGTTGCAGCTACCTTCAATCCAGTTGAGGAACGGGAGCTCAGTAGTAGGGATTAGCTTCTCGCGCGGCCAAAAATTGATTGTCGGGTGGACATTTCGATGCGAGGCGTCTCCAATGAAATCCAGCACCCTACCACCTTTTTCGAAGCCCCATGAGTCTGCACCGTGTGCTGCAAGAGCTACACAGCATGTTACACCGGCAAGGCCTCCGCCGATGACAGCAACATCCTTGCCTTGTAGTCCTCTATTGTCTCCATCATCTCTTAATTCTTCGTTGATGGCCCATACGAGATTTAGGGCGCGCATTTGTTGTGAGCTGAAACTCACTCGACCGGCAAATGGACCAACGACATAAAGGTGTTCTTTGTTCGGCACCCGGTTAGCTAGAAGCACCGTCTCAACGTTTGTTTGTTTATGCACTATGAAATCTACCCTCGTTAACCGAGATTTTGGCATCTTCCCGCTCACGAAACAAGCTCTCTGATTGCTCCGCGTTCGATGACTGAGCGGAGCATTCGTCAAATCGACAAGGATGGGGAGTTGCGGCTGGCTGCGAATTTTTTGGCGTCTGCGCAATTTGTATTGAGACATGAACAACTTGAGCGCAGTTTGCAGGAGCTACATCGGTTTCGAGCAATGTTGCAAACGCTGGCCGAGTAGTCCAAAGCTGCCCAGTTTGTCATGATTGGGTCGCCTCTTCTTACTAGCCAGCTTGAAGCGGCTTGAAGCCATGGATCATGCCGGATGTCCGCCAATCTGCGTGGGCGGACGCACCTTTCGAGGAGGCGTGCCATGTTGACGTCGAGGAGCGGTTTTCGTTGCCCGTGCTGGAATAGGAGGATGGCGTTCGCGACGTACTGGCCAACGGCCGGGACATCCGCGAGGTCCATCTCGGTGTCCGGGAACACTCCGTGCCGCTCGGCAGCGTAACAGGCGAGCTTTTTCAGGCCGCTGCCGCGCCTACGCCACAGGCCGAGCGGCTTCAAGAACTCGCCGAGTTCAAGTTCGTCGGTCTGCGCGATTTCCTCCCAGTCGGGGAAGCGCCCAAAGAACTCCGCATAGATATTTGCCACCGTTTGGGCCCGTGTGCGCTGGAGCAAGACTTCGACGCAAATGCGCTCGTAGGTTCCCGTTCCGGGCTCACGCCACGGGAAATCCCGGCGATTGTCCTTGAACCACTCCCGCAAGAAGCGGCCAAGGTTCGTGATCTTCCGCTTATCACCGCGGGTTGGAAGGTCAGGCAACGAGGCCATGAAACTCGGAGGGTGGAAACAAGGCGTTGAAGTCCTTCGGATTTACCTTGAACAAGTAGCCGTGGTCGCCAACTCGCCCACCCTTTTCGTATAGGGTGTAGTCCAAGGTTATGACCCCGGCCTCGACCAAAGCCTCGAAGTTGCGAACTCGGGGGGCGCGCGTGTGTTCGACCTGCACGTAATGGAACGCCTCGGTGGGACCCGTGCCCCGCGTTTCGGCCGAAACCCAGAACGTTTGCCGATGCTTCGATGTCAAGCGCTCCCGCAACTTCGACATTTCCCAGATGACCATCCGGGTAACCTTCTCGGCCTCGGCATGGTTCTGCCGCAGCCAGTCCTTGTCGCCGTCGACGGACAAGACGAAGCCGTTCGGGTTCGGCATCTTGCCAGAGATCGTGCAATAGAGCTGCCGCCGCCCGGCTACCTCGTATCCATGTGCATCGAGAAGGGCCTTGTTCGATCCAAGAGGCGAAATCTTCCAGTTTGGCACCTGACTGAACAGGTTGACCCGGTTTTTTCGCTTGCGCCCTGCCCTCTTCGCCTTGATCTCGATCCCCTTGAAATCCGGCAGTTTGCTCGAGTTCGCCTCGATCCCGAGTAACGTTTCCAGCGTCATGCCGATCCCGGTATCGCCTGGTCGCATCGTTGGAATCCATCCCCGGGCGCCGATGTCGCGGAGCAATTCGAGCAACTCACCTGCTTCCGGCGACAGTCCCGGCCGCGCAGCCAGCGCGATCGCGCCCAAAGGCGTGTCGGGGTTCTTGATCGACCAAAGGACCGCTGGATCGCTGCAATTCACGACGTGCAAAAGCCCGTCCCAGGTAAACATGGCGAGAAGGTTGTAAGGCTCGGCATGTGCCTTCAGCCCGTAGACGCAGACCCGGGGGTCTCCCTTCTTGGTGTTTGGCCGGTAAAGCGACACCTTCGTGGATTTCGACCCATTTGCGAAAATCATCCGCGCCGGAACCACGACCTTGTTGTCTTGGCCTTGCTCTTGCCGCGAGAAGTCGTGGATGTCGGCATCGACGAGGAAATCACGAAACGTCGCCGTCGCGTCCATGATGGACTTCTTAAGGCCGGTCGGTGTTGGCACGAGAAGTCCCACGTCCAAGCCGGTCTCGTTAAAGAGGGAAAGGACCTCCCCAACGCTCGTGTCCGACTTTTCAAGCATTACCCGATCGCTTCATCCAAGATGCGCTTGAAATGTGCACCCACCCGCTCGGCCAATCCCACCGGCACGGCATTGCCGATTTGGGTATATTTTGGAACCTCGCGGTCGAAGATACCCTCGACCGGGTTGCCCGCGCGCCGGATGCCGCCCGTGGTTCTTTTGCCGGAAAAACGGTACCAATCTGGGAAGAGCTGGAGACGGGCCCACTCCCGGACCGTCAAGATGCGTGGTTGCGAGAAGTGCACGTAATCATCGGGCAGCGACGTGGCCGTGATATTGGGCTCATGGTTGCTCCAACGCGCCTTTAGCACACGTTGCGAGAACTTCTTGGTGCGCCATTCCTCGGGGATCTCCCCGCCGTTCCGGATCATGTGATCGAATTTCTCGACCACGGCGGGCTTGTGCTTAGAGTATTGCTGCTCGGTCAGCCGGACCCCCCTGCCCTCGTACCAGGTGGGAGCACTCCGCAGGGATTTCTGGATCGCGGTGCGCGCGGGTCGCGGGTAGGCCGTCGTCTCGAAGGTCCCGCGCTTGAAGTCGCCGCTGCGGAGAACGTCGGCTACGCTGTCCTCGACGAGATCACCCAGCAGGTCTTGCAAGTCCGGGAACTCGCCAGGAGTGCCCGCGGGTAGGAAACCACAGGCCACGGCATCTTCCGGGTCGGCACTTGGATCGAGGAAATCGCAGGCCTCCAGAACGTCGCGGCGTACGCCGACCAACAAGACGCGCGGCCGATTCTGCGGAACGCCATAGTCCTTGGCGTAAACGAGAGACCACCGGACCTCGTAGCCGGGAATTGATCTGAACTCGTCACGAACATCGGGGAAGATGCGATCGGTCCCGCCACGCGTCCATTTCGAGGTCAGGAGACCGCGCACGTTCTCGAACAGGAAGACGCGGGGCCGCACCCGCCGGATCACGCTGGCCATGCGCTGGTAAAGCTGGTTCGAGGGCAGGTCCTTCTTGTCCACGGCGTAGGAGCGCCGGATGCCGATGCCCGAGTAACCCTGGCAGGGCGGGCCTCCGGCGAGCACGTCGAGGTTGCTCCCGCTACCGCTCTTCTTGGACGCCGTGTCGAAGGCCAATTCAACACCGGCGACCTGCGAGAGGTCGCTCACCAACTGCTCAAGCCGTTTCCCCTGCAGCTCGTGCGCATCATTGCAATGAAGGGCGTCGTTCTCCGAGAACTTCATCCCCCCAAGCGAGTGGTTGCGGTTCGCAAGGTACGTGGCCTGTGCATCCGCGTTGAGCTCGTTGACGAAGACAGGCGTGAACCCGGCGTTCTCAAAGCCGAGCGAAAGACCGCCACAACCGGCAAAGAGATCGATCATGTTGTACTGGCGCCCGGTCGCTTCGCCCTGCCGGGTCTCCGCGATGGCTGCGCTCTTGCTCTCGTCTCTCGCTATGGTTTCTTGAAGCATCTCTCGCCCGGCCAGTTTTGCTGATTTTCGACAAGTGCTAGCACATCTGGAGGGGGCTGTCCAGGTCGTTACTACATCTTGGGCCTATTGATGCGGTGCCATTCCGGGTCGGTATGTCGCTAATCAAGGATTTCCACGAAGTCCGGGAAGTTCCGTGCGATGCCAAGGACTTGGGATCCAAACCGCCCGGATGGGTCATCGAGTTGCACCACCAGCGTGTCGATCGGACGGGTCAGCGCGATCAATCCCCAACGCCATGCCTCCCCCACAGCCGCCTTCTCGAGGTCCACGAATCCCTCTTCCTCGTCCGGGGAAAGCCCAGCAGCAAGCTTGGCCTCAAACGTCGCCTTGAGGAACCGATCAAACCCATCGAGAACAACGGTCCATCCCTCGAGACCCCGGCAGGACGCGTATTGCACGATGCGAACTTGGCCCGGGTCGCGAGGAAAATCGGAGCGGGCCTGCGGATCAACCCCGTCCCAGTTCGCCTGCCCCCACTCGTTCATCGCCGCACCGACCAAGCTTTCGCGCGCGTCTTGCCGGGTGACCACTCCATCGGGTGGCACGCAGACCAACATGTCGACGCAATCGTTGCCCTCCGACCTGAGGTCTTCCACCAACCGTTCGTGCAAGGACCGCATTTTGGCGTAGGGCTTGGTACAGATGATCACGCGACCGCCCCCGGCCTCCGCGTTCGGCTCCGCATCCCAGGCGCTGCCTGTTTGCCCGGCAAGCCCTGAGACGAAGAGCGAGAGGTTGCGTTTCAGGCGCAGGCACTTGCCGAGGGGTAGCGTGCTGCGCTTGTCGCGCGCCAGCCCCTTGCGCCAGTCTGCCCGGGCACCCCTCACGAGTTGATCGACGCCATCGGCGACGCAAAGCCGTGTCGGGTCGTAGAGGGCCTTCAAGAGTGCCGTTTCGCCGCTTGGCCAGTCTTGCCCCTCGTCGACGAAGACCTGGTCAAAGTCGAAGGTATCCGGGTCCCCGTGGATTATCGCGTCGATCTCGTGCCGGGTCACCGCTTCGCCCTCGATGAGCTCGAGCGCCTCGACGCAGAGCCGGGGATACTCCCCGTAGTCAAGCGGGTCATCACCGAGCAGGCCCAGCCTAGAAAACCAGCGGTAGAGAAAGGACATAACCGTGCCGACGCGGATGCCGCCGGCTTCCACCGAGGACGGAATGTTGGCAAGCGCCATGAGCCGCCGCATGTCCGCGGCCAAGGCATGGTTATAGGTCAAGACCAATGTGCGCTTGCCATCGGTTCGGAACAGCTTCCACGCCGCCTGCAGGAGAAGAATCGTCTTGCCCGTGCCGGCAAAGCCGCGAAGAAACACGGTCCCCTCCCCCACCTTGCCGAGAATGTCATCGACGGCCGGGTTCTTGGCCGCCAAGCGGTCCATGCGCTCGCGATCCAAACGTGTTGGAATCGCCGCCTTGAATATCGGCGCAGCCAAGGCCTTTTCGAGGTTGCTTGCATCGCCGGCCGACAGGAGACCCTGCCCACGCCGTTCCAGAAGCGGCGAGGATGAAGCGAGCGCGCTCATCAAGTGGTGCGCGTTGAAAAGCCCTGGCACCGCGCTCGGGGCCGAGATCGAACCAAGGCTTGGAAAGATCAAGCAACGCCGTGCAAAGACATCGACATGCATGTCAGACAAGTAGGTCTTGAGCGCGTGCATCTGCTTGATGTTCTGGTCGGTCGCGCTCTTCCAATGTAGGGGGCCGCCCCGCGAATACTTCACCTCAACCTGATCATCCATGATCCGAACGCCGCGCTCATCGTGATCCTTGACCTCGATGGCCACCACGAAGCTCTCTACCATAATCGGCCGCGCATTGAGCTTGTTGCCGGACGATCCCCTAATAACACGAAGAGGCTTGAACATGCGTGGCTTGGAAAATCGCCCGGCGAGCACGATGTCGATGTCCTGGACCTGGTAGCCTGACAACTTCGTGCTCACGGCGATACGTACGTCGTCGACCTCGCGGGCACTTGTTGAAAGACCGGGCCAGGTCGTCTCTAGCGCATCCCTGACTAGCAACGCGGCCTGATATTCGCTCGAACCCTCTGCGCCAATAAGCGTGATCATTGAACCTCCAACATCTTTACGATGTAGGCCTGCGGATGGTGCGCAAAGTCCCGGATATCGACGAACTCGACCTTCAAGGCGTTGCCGTGGTTAGCCTCGAGCATCAGCTTGGCGTTCCGTTGCGCGTCCTGTGCCAATCCCTCGCGCATGTGCCAAAGCGGATGAGACAGGACCAGCGACCGACCGCTTCCTGTTACCGCGGTCAGGCTATCGGCTTGCTCAACCACGACGTTGACCGCGTCATGGTTGCAAAGACCCGCGAAGCGCTGCGCGGTGTCGTTCGCACCACCCAGCCAACGGTCCGTGTCGAGGGGGTCTCCGAGCACCAGTTCGGCGATGTCCAAGGCGAGGCGCCAGTCCAGCGAAGCATGCAGGAACCTGTTGTTGTAGTTGCGCAGGCAATCCGGACAGGAGCGATCGCAATCGGCATGCGATGGAGTGTGCCAATTCCTCTTTACGTCCTCGTAATGCGTTCTTAAGAGGCCGCGCAGCCGGTCCGGGTCGCAAATGTGGCGGCTGTAGCCCGCCCCGTTTTCCAGCGCGTCCGCGATATAGAGTTGCAGCGTGACACAGCTGTTCATCCGCCACTGCTGGGTTCCAACTCGAAGCTCCGCGGGGTCCACGTCGAGCTCGCGCGCTGCGGCGACCTTCAGAAACTCTCCAAAGGATGTGAGTGCAGCAGCAGCGGCTTTCTGGCCCGTGGTTTTCGACACGTCCAGAACGCCATTGTAGCCAACCCCAGGCAGGTTCTCGAGCAGCATCGTCATCACGTCGGTCTTGAACACGGCCCCAATCGCACCTGTCGCTTCCGGATCGCCGTCAAGCTCGGGGTATGGCTGGCGATCGCGGTAGAGGTGCTCGTCATTTACGATCATGGCGTTGTACTTGCGCCGGAATTTGAAGAACTCGCCGCCATTGTCGTTCACGAGCGCGATCGGCTCGTCGGAGGCCAGGGCAACGCGCGCAGGTCCGATGGTGAACCCGTTCGCGTAGTTCGGTTTGAAGGCCAAGACAGGTGGCGAGAGCGACGGTCCGCGCTGGCGTTGGCCATCGTAATCTCTGGGCTGTCCCGGTGTCGTGATGAACCCCTTGGGTTGGTAGAGATCGAACTTCATTGTGAACTGGCCGCAGACCTCGCAGTTTTCCACGACACCTTGCATGACGTGGCCGCAATCGGCGTCGCTACATTTCGAGAACTCGAGGCTCTGTCCAAGTGGGTTGGGATCACTGTCGATCCGGCCCCGGATCTCGCGCAGGAGTTCGAAGCCACAAGCCGTGTGGATTTGCTTGTCCTTTGGGATCTCGGAGCCCGGTGAAAAGGCCCAAACCGCGTGGTCCAATGCCCGGTCGCTCAGGACCATATCCTCGAGGCGCGCATCGCGCTTGAACTTGAACAGGTTGCGGCTCTGAGTTGGGAAACCGAACATCGGCAAAACCCCCGCCGTCGCGAGCCGTTCGCTCAACTCGACCTGAATGTATCGCCCGTCGGAGACAACGCTCGAGACGTGGTTCGCCAGTTCCTTGCGGCAATAGCGTTCAATAGCTTCTGGTTGGCCCTGCTTCAGGGGCGCGAGGTAACAAAGACCCGCGACGATGGAGGCGACGTCGGCTTCGCCATCAAGCCATGCCGCGATGTCGGGCTTGTAGACAGTCTCCCACTCCGCGGCCTTGCCAAAGGCCCCATGGGTACTCGCTGCCCCGGCGGGTGGCTCGTCGAGCGTGGCAAAGGCACGCCGGAGGCATTCGGCTGCCGCGACGCGCTTGACGATCTCTGGTCGGGAAAGATCCAGGTATGGCTGGGGCGGGATATCACCCGTGATCCGTTCCGGGTTGCCGTAATAGAAATCATCGTGTGATCCACCCCGGCAGATCGTGAGCGCGTAGGAGAAACTCTGCCCCATCCGCCCTGCACGACCGACCCGCTGCTGGTAGTTGAAACGTTGCGGCGGCATGTTGGCCATCATCACCAGCTCGAGCGAGCCAATATCGACGCCAACCTCCATTGTGGTGGTGACGCTCAAGGTGTCGATGCCGTGCACCGGTTCCAACTCGTCGTCGAGAAAGGCCTTCTTGAACAGGCGTTGCCGGCGCCGCTGCTCGGAGAGGGGTTTCGTTTGCCCCGTGAGTTCCTCGACGTTGAGACGGTGGGCGGGTTCCTTCGAAAGCCACCGGTAGTAATCGTCCTCGGGTTCGGAAATAGGCTCGAACCCAGAGGTCGTGCAGTTCATCGAGGTGCAGGCTTTCAGCCGGGTATTGGCAGAAACCCGCGAGCACTTCTTGCACCGGTGCAGGCCATCCGCGATCGGCACCAACTCGAGCTTCAAACTCGAGTAGCGCCCGACCTGGATAACCCAGTTCTCGTTGATGACCCCCTCGTCGCGCAGCAGCGCACCGACGATCTCGCCCAGATCGGCCGCGTCGCGGTTCAGCGAAGGCGCGACCTTCTCGATGTAGCGCCGCACGCCCGTGGGGATGTTGGTCGAGGATTGGCTGCTGCCGCTGCCCTGGTAGAGACGCGCCTGACCGAGGAGCCTCACGACGTTCGCGAGCAGGTCCCGCGCATCATTTCCCGGCAGCCCCAACCGCGTGGAGTGATCCCCGATCGGGCAGGCATAAGCGAGCCCGAGCGTCTCGAGATCGCGCCCCCCCGCGTCGAAAAGCGCCGCGGCGATCAGCGAGGAGAGCGTGGCCCGTATTTGCTGTCGCCCCTCGTTCTCGATCGCGGGGTCCAAGCGCGTGACCGCCTTGGGTCGCGCCTGGTCAAAATACCGCCACCAGTGTTCGCCATCGATCTTCTGTTTGGATGCCTCGGGACCTGCCGGGTTTTCGCCAAGCGCCAGCAAGTCGTTCATCGCCTCAGATACCAATGTGCTCCAAGAGATGCCGCGCGCGTTGACCACGTCCTTCTCGAACCTGTCGACCAAGGCGTCTTGGTCCGGGTTCGACATCGACATCGATTGCATCACGAGGGCCATTTGAAGCTCTGGACCCTGCGCCTTGATGGTCGCCGCGACCTCTTCCTCTTGAGCGTCGAGCGTTTCACCCTTCTGGAGCTTGGCGGCCACTTGCCGGGCGTCCTCGATCCCGAAACTTGCACCCGGTTGCAGGGCGCGGAACACTAATTGACGCAGCAGCGATCGGAAATGGTTCAGCTCGAGCCCGGCTGCCACGTCGGCGGCATCGTCGCGGCTGTCAGTAAACGCAATCATCTGCGCCGTGCGCTCGGGCGTCCCGAGCTTCGTGGAGGCGCGGTCGGCGATCACCTGCGTTGTGACGTTCAGACCGGTGCGCAGACCCCGGATCGGGCTGTTTACCCGAGCACCTGCAAAGAATGCCTTAAGAACGCGGTTCTGGCTCTTCTTCGACTCGCAGGCCGGGCACTTCTCCGGCAGGGCGGGCGCATTGACGTCACTGGGACAGGAAAACATCGTTCCGGTCGGTGTGTCGCCCGGTTGTGCCTTTTCAAGGAGCCCGTAAAGCGGTTGATACGTTGCCGCCGCGTATCCAAAGGTTTTCTGCTTCTTGGTGCTTGGATCGCCATGCTGCCACGTTTGTGCGACCCCGCTTGGAACCTGCTTGCCCGGCCAGTACCAACGGAACTTCGCATGGGGTCGCTCGTTAACGAGACCCGGCACGGTGCTCGAAAGGTCGGTGGGACCCGATTCCAAGAAGACCTGCCCGTCCTCCGCGCCTTCCGCGCGTGGTGTTACGTAGCCGCCGAGGTAGGCCTCGCCGCAATCGTAGCAATAAAGCAACTCGAGGACCTGCCCACCGCATCCGCACTTGATCGCGGGATGCTTGAAGAGCTTTCCCAACTGGCGTTCGGGATCGCGGTACGCCTCCTCGATCTGGTCACACCCCGGGTTCGAGCAGGCCCACATGCCCTGGATCTGGCGCAGGAACATGTGGGAACGAAACGACGGGTACGGCTCCTTGAACGAGGGTGATTTCTCGTGCGCCGCCGCGTGCAGGATCGCGTCGAACACCGTGTCGCTTGCACCCTCGCCGAGCAAGGCAGTCCGTATGGCTCCAAGCCGCGCTGGCACGATGGCACCGTCCTCTTCGCGCTTGCCGGCAACACGGCAAGCCGCGCCGAGGGCCTCGCGGGGCGAGATCGCATGGATGATCTTTTCGAGCGCGTCCTTGTCCCCCTTGACCGCATCTTCCGCGACCGGTGCAACCGCGCTCGCGTTCACGGGCAAACTGGCTTGCGGGATGCGTGGCTCGCCCGGGAAGACCTCGAAGGTCTCCCTGTCTACCCCGAAGAATTGCTCGAGGTATTCCTTGCCCTCCTCGCCATCAAGCGACGCGCTGGTCCCGAGGCACCTCAGCTGCGGGGAACCGGGTTCCAAGCCCAAGCGCATCAAGAGGTTGCGGATCACGAGGGCAACCTCGGTCCCGGCCGTGCCCCGGTAGCCGTGCAACTCGTCGACCACCAGCGAGAAGTGGTGGTCCTCGGACGCGGCCAACCAGTCCCGGGTTTGCTGGAAGAGCCGCGCCTCGTGTTCCCGCATGAGCATCACGTTCAGCATCGAGACGTTGGTGATCATGATATCCGGTGGCGTATCGATCATGTCCCAGCGGGTCAACATCTCCCCGCAAGAGGGGTCTTGGAATTGGCCGCGGATCTCCTCGTCGCGATCCGCGAGGCGCGCGGCTTCTTCCTCGATTTGCCTGATGTCCCGCGCTAGATCCTTGACCTGCCTGCGGCCCTTCGCGTCGAGGTGACCACTTGGATCGTACGTCCCCCCCGGCGTCGCGCCGGTATACCTTCCGAAATAGAACATCGGCGCGCCATGAATGTCCCGGGCACGCGTGGCCGCGCGTCGCAAGCGGGACACCTGGTCTTCCACGAGCGCGTTCGTCGGGTAGAGCAAGAGCGCGCGAAGGGCGGGCTCGGGGCCGTCCACAATCCGAGAACGACTGCCTTGCCAGTTCCCCGCGCTGTTCCAGTTCTCGTGCCACCACCTATGTAATCCACCCTGCCCGACATTCCCCAAGCGTTCCTTCAAGAGACGGGCGATGACCGGGACGAGGAAGCTCTCGGTTTTCCCGGAACCGGTGCCAGAGGTGACGACCACGTTGCGCCTCGTCGCGGCATTCGGGGCAAGCGAGGTTTGCAGCGATTGCGCCTGATGCTTTCGCAGGTCGAAATTGTCCCCGAAGACGACGCTGCCGAGATGCGCCGCGACCTCGGGTGGTAGTCCTGCCGCCTTGCAGGCCTCGGATACCGGTATCTCAGAGGGATAAGCCAACACCGCCTCCAGCAGGATTTCCTGCGCGGTTAGGCCCGGCTCGTCGAGCAGGTCTCGCCGTTCGCGCATCAAGTATTCGTCGCGCAGCCAAAACGCGCTGTCGTAGTACTTGTGGTAGGCGTCCTGGATGTAGTCGAGAACCTCTCCCGGCGTTGCTTTACCCAATGCTTTCGTCCTTCCCATACATCTTGTTCAAGATCGTGGCAGCGACCGCGGGCTCGACGCGGTCAAATTCAACGCGTCCATCTTTTACCCTTGGAAGTTCTCCGCCCGAGGCCACGAGCGCGCGGGCGTAGAGCCAGGGCGGTTCAACGCCGAGCACGGCCGTGAAGGTGCCTCTCGCCAAGTCGTAGCCGTGCAGCCGGTCGCCTGCTGCCCTGGCCGCGAGCGTCTTGGCAACCTGGTGCCCAACTTGCCGCGTTGCATCGCTTCCGTCCCGAAAAACGTAGCGGGTTCCGTGTAGGCCGATCCTGTAGGCCCCTGCCCCCTCCACCCGGTTGACCCGCGTCCAGCGCGCCGCGCAGGTGTCGAACTTGGCCAGCCCGTCGACATCCTCGACATGGATCGGCGTTGCCCGCGCAAAGACCTCGGAAAAGCTGGGCAGAACAAGGGAGATGGCCGTGGCGAGGCCACGCGACACCGTGACGGGTCGTCCATGGACGTCACATACCGGTGCCACGAGTGTCTCGAGATCAAGGCCGTTCAACCCGGTCCAGCGATGAACGGTGGGCTGGCCCGCTGACCTGACCGGCGAGTAAGTGGCGCCCCCTACCGCCAAGGCCTCGCTCACGGCGTCGCGCAACGACTTTGACTGGAACCCGGACAGGTAGGCGTTCCCGTCCATGCCCACGACGAGTGCCGGGGGGGCGATGGACCACTCTCCTCCCCTCGAGACGAGGCTTCCGCACATCTCGAGATGCCCAAGCGCCTGCAGGTCCCCGGCCACGGATTGCGCGAACCAAGGCTCCGGCGAAACCGCCGCGGCCAGTCGTTGAAAAGCTGGCCACGACCCATGGCCAAGGTAGCAAAGGCCGTCGAATAGGGTGTCGATCGAAACACCGGTCTCCTCGACCGGGGACCCTGATGCGAGTTCCTGCCCCGTTCTCATCTTGCGTTTGGCCGGCGTCGCAACATGGTGCTGGGCCATCTTCTTGGCATTTCCCTTGGCGACCTCCCGCGTGCGGGACAGCGCCCGTTCGTGGCAATCTCGACATTCCTGAATCTTTGCGTCGTAACGGTCGTCGCCTTTCTCGAACGGTTCCACACGCCAATAGTGATAGCCACGGATCACGCAGCTGTCGGCCAAAACTCCTGCGGCGTTTTCCGAAGGCGCCCATTCCAGCTCGTCAGCCACTTCGAGGCTGCCTTGCGGAATCGCCTGCGCGCTTGGATCGACGGTCTGATTGGCCCCCCCGTTTGGATCAGGATGAAGAGTTCCGGTCAGCACCGCTCCCTCGAGGAAAGTCGCAATGTCTTCTCCAACAGGTGCGAGTTCCAGGGCAAAGCGGTTTCCATCGAATGGATGAACGAGCCGCTTTGCGGAAAGCGGGCGCGGGAAGTCTGCCGACCGAAGTGAGAAGGATGTCTCCGAGAGTTCCGCGGACTTGAGCTTGACGACCGCCCGGAGGTTGGTGCCAGCATCCAGTCGAGTGCTACCAAGGCTGACCTCCATGAAGTCCCCGGTCGCCTCGGCGGCCGCGATCTCCTCGTCCTTCTCCCCGAAACTCTCAAGCAGCACCGCGAGAGACGCGCCAGGCTTTTCGGAGTTTGCTTTAACGAGCGGCGGCGCGTCGCGGTGCCAGGTACCATGGCCGAGCTTAAGTCCATCCACGCAGGCAATCGCGGCCGTGCTCGCAATAGGGCTCAGCGCATGGAAGTTGACGGGTGCATCATCTACCGGCCTGACGATCTCGACACCGCGCAGCACGCGCCAGCCGGTCGGTATGCCCGGCATGTCGGTTGGACCGAGAACCGCGTAACCCGGCCGGGCGCATTTCGAGAGATGGCCCTGGACCTTCTCCAGCCAGGCCTCGTGGCAGAGAATGGCATGGTCCTCGAAAAGGCTCGCCCGCGTGATCTCCTTGTAATTGGCCCCGTCGGGCGCGCGGGCCAAGACCACGATTGGTTTTGCGACGTAAGCGTAGGATGTGCCGCTTTCAGAACCAGTGAAGGTGCGAGATCTGAGTAATAGCCTGTCGAGGTCAATGTCACCAACCGGTCCGAGGAACTGTACACCCGGCTCCAGCCCCTCCTCGAGAGCTGCATAGTCTAAGTCCGTTGCTTCTGTCCCGGTCTCGTTGATCCGTTCTGCCTGCCCCCCCCGGTACACGGCCAGCGACAAGCGCGCCCGTTTCCTAGGAAACCCGGAGAACCCAAGCTGCCATTGGAGGCGCGCTTTCGACGGCCTGCTTGCGGTCGTACCGGACGTCGTTTCCCATGCCTCGAAAGCATCGAGGGCGGCCGACACCACGCGGGGTCTGAGGTCCCCCGTCTGCCAGAGCGTTTTGAGCCAACTCGAGGGCCCAGTTGAACCTTGTGAAGTCATCCAATCGTGCAATAAGAGCGTCATCTCGGCTTCCGGGACTGGCTCACCCCGAACGAGGTCGTATTTCTCGAAGAGACCCGGGAAGCGCTTGCGGTCCGCGTCCCGGACGAGCGCCTGTGACAACCCGAAACTTGCGAACTTCCAATGCGCGATCACCGCGCGTGCTGTGGGCCGTCCGTAACGAAAGTCGTTCTCGGCGAGCCACATGTTCAATGCCCGCCAAAATTGGCGCGTGGACTTGGCGTATTGACGGAGTTTTTGCTGGGAGGTTGCATCCCTGACGCCTAGCAGCTCGAACTGCCGCTCGGAGTAATTGTTGGCCGAGAAGTTCTCGTCGATGCCCATGCGCTCGGCCGCGATCGACAAGGCGCAAAGAAGCGTCGTGAATGGCGGTGGCTCCGAACGACCACCGCGGCTCCAGGACACCAGCCAATATGCCTGGTCGACGTAAGGATCGGTCTTGTCGAACCTCAGGGATCGCGCTGCCGTCAGCCCGATGAAGTCTCCCAGTTCACCCGGGTCAATCCCTAGCGCCTCGGCAACCTCGTTCTCCGCCTCTCCCTCGAGATCAAGATACACCGGGAGCATCTCGAAACGTCCCCGGAAGAAATACTCGTTAAGCGCGTTGTTTACGGAAAGGTACTCTTGATCTTCCATCTCTTGGTCTTTGTGGAGTTTGCTACTAGCATTCTAGCCAGAGCCACTGCAGGCTAAAATTTATCTTCACAACCTTAGGAGTCAGAACTTCGCTTTGCAAACTACTAAAACGAATGCCCCGCGCAAATTTTGTCCACAATGGTTGGTGAAAGCACTTTGTTCCTCAGAACACGACAACTGAAGGAGGTTTGCTCTAGCAGGCCAAGTTCGGCAAAAAGCTAGATTATGTCCCACGAATTCACGTCGCTAACCTACGCGCTTCTCCGGCTTCAAGAGGCCGAGTATTTCCTTGGGCAACTTTCGATCAAGGAAGGTTCTGAATTTCAGTTCCACCTTAACGCGTTTCTAAGCGCCGGACGAAGTGTAACCTTTGTACTCCAAAAGAGCATGAAAAAGGTCTGCGGTTTCAAAGAGTGGTATGGTTTAGAACAAGCTCGCATGAAATCGGATGCTGCTATGGCGTTCTTTCTAGAACTACGGAACATCTCGCAGAAAGAGGGTCCAGTGTCGATTGTCGGGGGATCAACTTCTTGCGGCTGGGGGCACCGCTTCGCGGGAAATTCGGTTCCTGTTCCTCCAGAGCTAAAGGGAAAGGACGTAATTTTGGCCTGCTCAGAACATGTAGTGAAGCTGGGCAAAATGCTTGCTGCGTGTCAAGCTAAGTTCCCTTACGACAGCTGCCCAGTAACCGCCTTATGCCCCCAGGGAATGGAACATCTTGGCTACGACTTACATGACATTGCTTACTGTCTAGGGTTGCCAAGTGGTTACCTTGAGGTCGCAGCTGAGATTCCAGTTGCAGAAAAACTATCCTATTTGACTAGGGAGTTTGAACCATTGGATCTCGAAGAGATAGCGCGCATCGCGTCCGGAGAATTCCTACTGGATGGGGAGCCGCTGATTCTACGGACAGGGCAGGCCGATGGCTTTCTAGATGACCTTGCTGAGTTAATCGAAGACCGCGAAGGTGAAGTTCTCAATCCAAAAGAGGCCTTCATTCGGACGTTTGCAAAGCGGGTCGGACCTCAAGACAACTAGAGATATAAATCGTGCTGTTTTGCAGTTAGCAGATTTGGAGTTCCTCAAGCGCTTCTTTTACTTCCTGCCTCGAAACTTTTAGCCCGGTGGAGAATTGGCCAATTTCGCCAGAATCGAGAACGATCACGCTAAGTGTTTCACCCCAGCGGTATAGGGTTTCACCTTCTCGGCTTGTGACATCCGGCGCTGCTTCAAGTTCTGGTGCAATGGTCGACATGTTCCAAGCATCGCGATCGGAGCTTAAGGTTACGTTAACCGCGGCAAGGTCTGCTGCAAGGCAGCGCAAATTCTTTGCTCAGCGGGGTCACTGTGCTGCGGAACCGTGTTGCTTCTCGTTGAAGTTCTTGAGTTGTCATGATTTCTCCCAATAGTTGTGCGACGTAATCCGTGTTTTTCATGCTTGGTATAGATTAATGGCCGAAACCTACCGCGAGGTCCCGCTTGGGGACGATATTCTGGACACCGCCCTGCGCAGGGCTCGATCCTTGCCGGTCTTCGAGAACTCGTATCGGAAACTGCAGGCCAATATCGTCGGATGTATCGGGGAAGTCGTCTTCGAGCGGTTCTTGGAACGTCACGGGATTGCCTTTGAAGATCGCCGAGAGAGTACCCGGCACGACTACGCCTTTCCCGGGGGCATGACCTTGGATCTCAAGACGAAGGACCGGACCGTTCGTCCCAAGATCGACTTTGACAACTCTGTGCCGCTCTACAATCACGAGCACCAGCGACCGGACCTCTATTACTTCGTGTCCTTGCTGCGTGATCGCTCTGATGACGATGAGGACATCGCAAGGTTCAAGATGGCCTTCTTGCTCGGAGGGATCGATATCGGGACCCTCGATCGCGACGGCACGAAGTGGGAGGCGGGACAAACCGATCCCCGGAACGGGACCAAGTTCTGGACGGCTTGCTTGAATGTCAGCATGGCCCAGCTTTTTTCCAACGCGGACATGCTCGAGCGGCTTGGGCGTGCCTGAGGAGAGCTTTTGCTCTTCCTTGAAACGTTCAATATTCCAAGCTGAAACCCGGCGAACACGGGGTGTCCCGTGTTCAAGTTGGCCGATGGTCGATCGGGTCGCTGCGTTGCTCTAACCCGCTCGAAGTCGTTCGTTTTTTCCTGGGTCCGCCTGCCATCCGGCCGGCGCCCTGGACAGGGGCGCTGGTGTCGCATGCGCGCCAGCCTCCACGGAGAAACCCGGTTCCTCCCGTGCGGGGCGCACGGGTCCCTCCCAGTTTCACCGCTCCGGCCCCCTGTGCCAGGCCGCCATCCGGCCGCAGGACGGGCTTTCGCCCTCACCTGCTCTGTCCAGCCGAAAAGCACGGGGGCTTTTCGGTCTGACAGACCAGCCGAGGCCTCCGCCACTGGCGGAGTGGTTACGACCAGCGACGGCTCCAAACGGGAGCGCTGATCGCCATCACGGGCAGGAACACGGGTAATCAAGAACCGATCTTGCGCCGCTCCCACGAAGAAAAGGAGTAAGGCCATGGGCCTCGATCAATACGCGTACGTCAAGACAGCCGAAACCGGGGAGGAAGGCGACAGCGCCAAGTTCACCTGGCGCAAGCACTCCAAGCTGCAAACCTTCATGGAAGACCTCTACACCGAGCGGACCGGCCTCTCGATTGCCGATCTGAATTGCGGCGAACTTGTCTTGCAACCGGGCGATATCGACGCGCTGGAACAAGCGGTCAAGAACGATGACTTGCCCCCTTGCGACGGCGGTTTTTTCTACGGCCACCAGTTCCAAGATGAACAGGCGCAAGCCTACCGCAACCAAGACCTCGCCTTCTGTGCCTGGGCACGGGCCGAGATCGAGGCGGGATCAACCGTGATCTATTCCTGTTGGTGGTGAATCCACCGGGGCCGGAGCCGCGCGTGTTCCGGCCCCCTACCCTCCCCATCCAAGACACGAGACCGCCGCGCACCCGAACCGCGCTCCGAGCCGGTCCCCTACCGACCAGAAAGGCCACACCAATGACCAAGCAAGACACCATCCAAGCCGCCGAAGACACCATCGCAATCACACATATTCCGCTGGAAATGCTTTACGTTTCCGAACTCAACCCCCGGAAAACGGTTTCCGAGGACCATATCGAGAGCCTTGCAGAGAACATCGCGCGTTTCGGCCTCATTCATAACCTCGCGGGCCTCGAGGACGATGAGGGAAAGGTCGGGATCGTCGCGGGCGGTTGTCGCCTCCGCGCCATCCAAGTGATTGTAGAGCGTTCCAAGGATCACGCATTCGCCACGGTCCCGGTGAAGCTTGCCGCCAACGCGGGCAAGGCCGAGGATTGGGCCAGCGCCGAGAACGCCGCCCGCGAGGACATGACACCCGCCGATGAAATCCGCGCCTTCGGGCGCATGAAATCGCGCGGGGCCAGCGTGCCAGAAATCACGCTTGCCTTCGCCGTCACCGAGGCAAAGGTCTACCAGCGCTTGGCACTGGCAGGCCTGCCCGCCCCGGTTCTCGATGCCCTCGCGGCAGGCGAGATCAGCCTCGGCACCGCCAAGGCCTTCACGCTCTCCGATGATGAAGCGCTGACCTTGAGCCTCCTCGAACAGGTGAAAGGTCAAGCGGTGTCTGAGAGCGCCATCAAGAACGCGCTGCATCCCGATGCGATCAAGGCCACCGACCGCCGCGCCAAGTTCGTTGGGCTGGAGGAATACGAGGCCGCGGGTGGCAATATCACCCGCGATCTTTTCTCCGAGGACGTTTTCCTTGCCTCCCCTGCCCTCCTGGATCGCCTCTTTGCCGAGAAGCTGGACGCGGCCCGCGTTGAGCTTGTCGAGACGCAGGGCTGGGCATGGGCCGAGGCCCGCCCCGAGGCTTGGCTCAATTACTACGAGTTGGACCAGGCAAAACTAGCCCGTCTTTATCCAACCGAAGGCGATCTGACAGAGAAAGAGGCCGAGGAATACGACGAACTAGCCGATCTCGCTAATGGCGGGGTTCTCGACGAAGAAGGCGAAGCGCGACTGTCCGAACTGCAGGCCATTCTCGATGGTGATTATTCCGAAGACCAGAAAACGCATGCTGGCTGTATTATCTTTGTGAATTCCTCCGGCGCTCTTGAAGTGACGGCAGGTTTGGTGCGGTCGGAGGATAAGAAAGCGGCCATCGCGGCAGGTGTTTTGTCCGCCCCGCAGACGTGCAAATCTGACGCGCCGAAATCCCCCTACTCGCAAAAGCTGGTGGCCGACATACAGGCGATCCGACTGGCCTCCGTACAAGCGGCCCTTCTGGCAAAGCCTGAATTGGTGCTCGATCTCCTTGGCTTTGGGCTGTCCGACGCCTCGGGCAGTTTCGAAAGCATTTTTGGCCTTCGGTTTGAGCGTCCGATCAATGCGCCGAGCGTTGAGGATGGCTTTGCCAGTGAACCGCGCTTGGAGCACGGGATCGATGCCAGCGAGTATTGGCAGACGGGCACACGGGTTGAAGACCTAAGCGAGGCCTTTGCCAGCTTCCGCGAAGCCGGTAAGAAAACCCGCAATGCACAGATCACCGAGGCGATTGCCCGTACCCTGCCCTACCAAGCAGGCGGCGCGGCGTTCTTTGGGTTCATCGCCGAGGAAGCCGGGGCGGACATCCGCAAGCATTGGACGCCCACGGCGGAGAATTTCTTCTCGCGGGTCTCTGCTTCGCATCTCGTTGATTTGCTCTGCACGTTTCTGGACTGCGATGACCGTGACGAACGCGTCGTTGCCTTTGCGAAACTCAAAAAGGCTGAGAAAGCTGAGAAAATGGAAAAGCTGGTCCGCGATCCGACCACCCAGAAACTCATGGCGCTGACATCCGATCAAAAGGCCATAATCGACAAATGGGTGCCGGACTGTAGCTGACCTTTCCTTCGTGGGAAGGACCAACTGGCCCCGCTTAGGCGGGGTCTTTTTTGTCGCTAGGCTTCAACCCAACACGAAACCCTCGAATTGTCCGGCGGCGTGGCAGAAGGACAAGCCCCCTGCCCCGCCGCCGGACCGGCGCTATCCGCGCGGGAGCACCGCGTGGGCGGTGCAAGGCACCGGGTAACGACGATCGCAGATCGCCGAGAGTTGACGGCGCGCGAAACCAATCCCATAGGGTAAGCCTCTGAAAATATTGATAGGTGGTCGCTCCTCATGCGTGAAATTACTCGACCTGAGCTCTACGAACTGGTTTGGTCAAAGCCGATGACCAGAGTTGCCGAGGATTTCGGGTTGTCAGACCAAGGCTTGGCGAAAATTTGCGCCAAGCATTCAATCCCCCGCCCTCCGCGCGGGTATTGGGCGAAGCTGGCAGCGGGTAAGGCCGTTGAAACCATACCCCTTCCAAATGGATCTGGCGGCAATGCCATTCGAATTGGGACGAGCGGCAAGCTGCAGCGACTTGCCCGCGCACATGCCTCTCAGGTGAATGACGCAGCCCAAGCCATCGTTCCGGCCAAAATCCCCGCGACCATGCGCAACCTGCATTCGATCGTCGCCACATGGGTTGAGGATCACCGAGCCGAGCAAAAGAAATATAGGTCTGTAGCAGGCGCAGGCGGATACAGGACTTGGGACACCCCATATGTGCCCGCTGATCTCACCGAACGCGACAAGTATCGTTTCCGCGTCACGAGTGCCTTGCTCAAGAGTTTCGAGGCACGGAATGGCCGCATCCTCGGAGGGGCGGTTTCTGGCAAGCTCGAGTTGGAAATATCTGGCGAAACGTTCGAGATGAGCGTCGTTGAAAAGATGCGGCAGTTTCGTGGAAAACTCTCTGATCGGCCGCGCGATTGGACAGCCTTCCGACATCAACACAACGCAGGTCTCGCGCCCTCGGGATTTCTTCGGTTCACGATCACGACCTACTTTGGTGAGGGGATGAAGAAAGAATGGATCGAGACCGACGAGGTAAAGGCCGATGCGCTTCTGTCATCGGTGTTGGCGGGACTTGACCGTGTTGGTCCCGCGCTCGTTCAAAGACGGCAGGAGCGTGAGGAAAGCCAGAGGCGATACGAGGCAGAGCAACAAGCGCGAGAAGAAGCGCAACGCCTGGCGCGGATCGAGAAAGAGCGATGGGACATGTTGCGGCGCCGCTCAGCAGATTGGCACGAGGCGCAGCGCTTGCGGGCCTTCATATCCGCAGTTCTCGATAAGCGTAGCGAACTTCCCGAGGAGATCGACTGCATGCCCACCAGCGATTGGCTCGCTTGGGCGCAACGGCGCGTTTCGGAGTTTGATCCGTTGGCTTGAGCGGCAAACCCCGCCATGGCGAACCTGCTACCGTGATCCGAGGATGCATCAGGTGTCGGCCGCGCACATCTTGGCGTTGCATGACATGCTGGTCGCAGGGCCAGCCCTGCCCACAAAGGGCGGGTGCCAGATTTTCCCCTGCCCCTTCGGGTCATTCCGCGCGGAACAAAATTCAAGCCTCCTGCCCTTCTCCGCTGCGCTCCGCCTTCGGTGTGTACAGGTCCAAGGCTCCTGCCGTTTGACCATCATTGCAACACCAAGAAAGGAACACAGCAATGACCACTAACTGCATCAAGTTCGAAACAGCTGCCATCGAGACCGCCAAGGGCGTGGGTTCGATCTCCACATTGACCTTCGATATCGACATCACCGTCGAGCCCGTCGCCAGCGACAATCCGATGGCCCCGACCCATCGCGTCCTCGGTCGCTCTCCCCGCGGTCGCCTGGTCGAATGCGGCGGGATCTGGAAGAAGCAGAACCGCGACACAGGCGCAGACTACTTCACGCTGACGATCCGTGACCATGGCTTCAATGCCAATCTTGGCAAGGCAGCGAGCCAGGACGACCCAGCAATGCAAGCCGTCATCCCTTGGGGCCCGAAAGACGCCGCCTAAGGTCACGCGCTGGCTGGCAGAGCCAGCCAGCGCTCCTGACGCAGCCGTGAGAATCGGACCATTCGATTCTCGCTGTGAAGCTTGCCCAGCCGCGTTTCGTGTCCGAGAGCCTATGAATAGCATCTACCAGTTATGCCGCGCATTTTTGAAAGCGTCCGGCAAGCGCCTACTGTTTCGAATGACGGTCGTTGGTTCCATCTCGTAGGCGCCGACAATTGACCTGATAATTTTTGACAGCCGTGCAACTCAGAAAATGTATTATAAAACAATATGTTATATGAAGTAAATCCGTTTGCGTGTTGCCATGGCTGCTCTTGAAGCCTTCCTTCAGAGCAATATATTGTGCTCGATCTTGCTCCTTCCACGCTCTCTTGTGATAGTGCCTAGAAGACTCTGTCCCACCATGCCCGATCTGGCCGTCTAAGAAAATCGTTGTGGATAAGCCGATTCCGGTTTAAGTCACAGTTTAACTACAGAAATCGCGCTAAAAGCGATATTAGGCGAGGCGACAGAATGGGCACACCACCATTCCAAGGCGAAACAGAGGGAACTCCGTTCGATGAGATCATCCTCCAGCAAGGAGAGCTGATCTCTGACAGACTCAATATATTGCGTCAGGAACAATATCCACCTGACGCACAAAAGGGTTTGCGCCAGTTCTCGCTCGCCGAGGTCGCCTACTACCTCGGCGTCACCCAATCCACGATCAAGAAGCTTCACTTGGAAGGCAAAGGCCCCGAACCCGAGACATCGTCATCGGGTCGTAGGTCCTATTCCGCCGAGCAAATGCTCGAGTTGCGTGCCTACCTCGATGCCCATGGTCGCCCTGGTAAACGCCGCTACCTTCCCCACCGGACGGAAGGCGAAGAGCTCCACGTCATCTCGGTCGTCAACTTTAAGGGTGGTTCAGGCAAGACCACGACCGCATCTCATCTTGCACAACATCTCGCCTTGAAAGGTCATCGTGTCCTCGCTATCGACCTTGACCCTCAGGCATCGCTGACAGCTCTGCATGGCATTCAGCCTGAGTTAGACTCTGTTTCCTCGCTCTATGAGACCCTCCGCTACGACGATGAGCGCCGACCCATCAGCACCGTCATTCGGCCCACAAACTTCCCGAACCTCGATATCGTTCCAGCGAGCCTCGACTTGCAGGAATACGAATATGACACACCCGTAGCACTGACGAGCCGCGACCCGTCCGAAGGGCGTGCCTTCTTTACCCGAATCTCCAAGGCGCTGGAAGAGGTCGACGACCGCTACGATATCGTCGTGATCGATTGCCCTCCCCAGCTTGGATATTTGACTCTAACTGCCCTAACAGCGTCTTCTTCCGTGCTTGTGACTGTTCACCCACAAATGCTGGATGTGATGTCCATGAGCCAGTTTCTCCTTATGCTTGGCGGTATCCTTCAGACAATCCGCGAAGCCGGCGCCGAGATGAAACTGAAGTGGTTTCGGTATCTCGTCACGCGCTTTGAGCCGACCGATGGCCCCCAGAAGCAGATGGTGGGTTTCTTGCAGGCCATGTTCCCGAACCAGATGCTTGAAGCGCAGATGGTGAAGTCTACAGCGATCTCCGATGCGGGGATCACAAAGCAAACGCTCTACGAGGTCGAACGGGCGCAATTTGTTCGCTCCACCTACGATCGTGCCATCGCCTCATTGAATGCCGTGAACGATGAGATCGTGGGTCTCGTCCACCAAGCATGGGGGCGCAACGTCCCATGATTTTGACAGCCGTGCAGATCGGTTTTGACAGCCGTGCAGATGTAAATTCTCAAATCGATCTTGGGAGGGCGTTATGGCCAGGAAAGACCTTCTGAAATCCGTGATGGGCGATGCAAGCCAGGCCAAGCCCGGCGCGGAACGCTCTAGCTACGCGATGCGCGGCGCGTCGAAATCCATGAAAGTGTCCATCGACAGCCTTGCTGAAAACTCTAAGCGGCTACTCGAGGGCGAAACCATCGTCGAGATCGACGCGGGTCTTATCGATGCATCTTTCGTAAATGACCGGCTCAGCGGCGACGACGAAGCCTTCGAAGAGCTCAAACGCTCCATCTCGGCCAGTGGCCAGGACACGCCGGTTCTGCTCCGTCCGCACCCGGAGTTGACCGGACGTTACATGGTGGTTTTCGGGCATCGCCGCGTGCGCGCGGCACGCGCCTTGGGACGTCCGGTGCGGGCCGTGGTCAAGGAGATGGACGATGTCGCACACGTCCTTGCGCAAGGCCAGGAGAATACTGCCCGTGCCGATCTTTCCTTCATCGAGAAGGCACTCTTTGCCAAGAACCTTCGCGACCTTGGCCAGGGCAAAGACATCGTTCAACAGGCCCTCACAATCGATGGAACGCTTCTATCGCGCATGCTCTCGGTTGCGAGCACCGTCCCTGGGCATCTCATCGAAGCGATTGGACCGGCCAAACAGATCGGTCGCGATCGTTGGGAAGACTTCAAGAAGCTGATGGCCGAGAAAGCCAACGTCAAGGTTGCGGACCGCATCTTGGCAACCGATGGCTTTGATCAGCTTGACAGCGATACGAAGTTCGAGATTTTGCACAGCAAGGTGGCCGAAGCGGGCAGGGTGCCCAAACGGCGGAGCGCCAAAGCAGCGCCAGCGAAACGCACCTGGACGGCTGGTGAAGGCCGTATCAAGGGCGTCGTTGGTCGCACAGGTCGCGCCTACAACATCTCGCTGACATCTAAGGATTCCGCTGGGTTTGGAGAGTTTCTCTCAGAGAACCTCGATCAGCTCTATGCGGATTATCTCGCTCAATCTGAGGAGACATCGACACCATGACCTGAGGCAAAAGAAAAGCCCCCAAGCCAAAGCGGCCCGAGAGCTTATCCGATTGATTAGACACCTACTGGATACCGCTCCCGCGAATCACTGTCAACGAAAGAACGTCGATTAGGCGAACGGCATCCTTTTGCCTCCACAAACCACGGAGGTGAAATACAGGCATGACACAGAGCGGTTGGCGCAAGCCGACGCCGGAACTTCTACAAGCCGAGCGCTTTGCAGAAGTCGGCGAACAGTTAACTATACCCAAAACACGTGCGATCGTTGCGACCAAGAAAGTCGCAGCAGTGATCGGTTTAAAGTCCCAAGACCTGCTTCTTCTCGATACTTTTGGAGCTGTCACACAGCCACAGGACTGGGAGCAGGGCAGGCGGCCCATTGTCTGGGCGTCTAACCACTTCCTGATGGAGCAGACGGGGTTTTCTTTGGCCACACTGCGCCGCCATGTCCGGCGGCTCTGTGAGGTCGGGGTGATTTCAATGAAGGACAGCCCCAATGGCAAACGTTGGGGGCGTAGGGATGCCGATGGTGTGATTGTTGAAGCCTATGGTTTTGATTTAGCGCCCATGGCCGCCCGCACAGAGGAGTTTGAGGCGCTCAATGAGCAGCTGCAGGCCGAAAGAGCCCGCTGTGCCTCCTTGCGCAATGCAATAACCATCACCCGGCGCATCATCCGCGCAAAGATCGAGAAGGCGTTAGAAGCGGGCCTGCGTGGACCTTGGGCAAATCTTCAAGACATGTTCAGAGAGCTTCTGGAGGGCCTTCCAGCGCGATCTGAGAGGGCAGTGGGGCTGGAGCGCTACTTGGACCGGATCAAAGCCTTCTTGGCTTCTGTTGAACAATCCTTTGAGAGGGCCTTTGATTGGCCGGCTGATACTGATGCTACACATACTTCGAAGACATCGAACGAAGGAAAGAAAACTACAAATATGAAACCCACGAGTCTCGAAAATGAGACCCATATACTAACTACAAATGAACCTAATTCTGTAACTGGTAATCGCTTTGAAATAAAGCACGCGGCGAGCGTTGTGCCCAAAGACCGAATGGTGGAGCCGGATGAGAGGCCAGAAGACGTTGATCTTGATATAAACTGGAGTACCCATACCAATAAGCGCAGTTCAGACATTGATGTGCCAACGCTAATGGCCTCCTGTCCACATTTTGCAGAAATGGCGCGCGGATCCCAAGGCTTCATGCGAGATTGGAACGATGTACATCGGGCCGCTGCGGCACTGAGGCCAATCGTTGGTATCTCTGAAGATGCTTGGAATGTAGCGAATAAGATCCTCGGACCAGCGGTCGCGGCGGCCTCCATCGCGCTTATCCTCGACAAATCCACGACCGGGGAGGTTAAATCTCCCGGCGGATACCTACGCGGCCTTGTTGAGCGGGCCCAGGTCGGCGAATTGCACCTTGATCGCAGCTTTTACGGTCGACTGAGCGGGGCAGGGGGGTGATAGGACCTTGGTATGCTCAAAAACCTTGCAAATCTTCCATCATGTGGAATAAATGCAAGGTATGATCGAACGTGCTGATAGAAGACTGGTCGAGGAGGCCTTGGAAAATCAGGCGGGTGTCGTCCTGCTCGGGCCTCGGCAGGTTGGCAAGACGACCTTGGCGCAAGACATCGCTGAAAGCCGTGATGCGGTTTACCTCGATATGGAGAGGCGCGCCGACCGGCAGGTGCTGGAGGAGCCCGATCTCTATCTGGACGAACAGGCCGGGCGGCTGGTGGTGATTGACGAGGTTCAGCTGATGCCGGACCTCTTCAAGTCACTACGGGGTCAGATTGACCGCAGGCGGCGGCAGGGGCACCGGACGGGGCAGTTCCTCCTCTTAGGGTCTGCCTCGAATACGCTCTTGCACCAAAGCGCCGAGTCGCTGGCCGGTCGGGTGAGTTACCACGAGTTGACGCCGTTCATGCCGTCCGAAGTTGGGGTGGATGCCGTAACCTCCCTTTGGCTGCGCGGCGGGTTCCCCGACAGTTTCCTCGCGAAAACGGATCGGGCCAGCCTGACATGGCGGGAAGACTTCATCCGCACCTATCTGGAGCGCGACATCCCGTCCTTTGGCTTGCGCATCCCAGCGGAAACCTTGCGCCGGTTTTGGACGATGCTGGCCCATGAGCAGGGGGGCTTGCTGAATGCCGCCAAGCTCGCTGGCAACCTCGGGGTCTCGGGGCAAAGCGTGGCGCGCTACCTCGATCTACTGGTCGACCTGATGCTGGTTCGCCGCCTGCAGCCTTGGCACGCGAATGCGGGCAAGCGGCTGGTCAAATCGCCCAAGGTCTATATCCGCGATCCTGGCCTGACCCATGCGCTGCTTGGGATTGAAACCATGGAAGACCTGCTTGGCCATCCGGTCGTCGGTGGATCTTGGGAAGGATTCTGCATCGAAGCCCTGATCGCCGCTGCGCCGCGTGGGACAGAGGCGAGCTTTTACCGCTCATCAGCAGGGGCGGAGATCGATCTGATCCTGAAACTCCCGTGCGGAGATACCTTGGCCATCGAGATCAAGCGTACGACGCAGCCGAAGATCACGCGGGGATTCCACATTGCGGCCGAGGAACTCGACGTGTCCGAGCGGATCCTCGTCTACGCTGAGATCCGCGAAGTGCCGGGGCAGGGCGGTGTGCGCGCCATGCCCTTAATGACCGCCTTGGAGCGGCTCTCCGACGCTTGACCATTTCGCGGCCATGCCAGCACCTCCCTCGGATTCTCATTTGTAGAGAGCATTGAGTGTCGGCCGCTTCGCCTATCCCGCTCGTTCAGGACCTTGTCTACCCGCATCAACTCGGCCGTATGAAAGCGCGGCCAGAGTGAGTGGTCTGCCATCCAGTGCGCGAATTTTCGGTTGAAGCCCTTGGTCTGCGTCAAGCCGATCCCACCATGGTCACGCGCGTAGGCGAAGGTCAGTTCCATCGCGCGCAGGAGGCGGGAATGATCGAGGACCGGATCGTCGTCAGCAATATCACGAAGGTGAACCATGCCATTCTTTGGCAGGACGAAGAGCCGGTTGCCAGGGTCGATGATGCCCCTGCTTGCGAACGGCGTTGCGCCTGGGAAATCCAGTCTTGTCCTGACAGGTCGCATTGGGCGGTTGGCCGTCTTTCGCCATATCGGGTTCCTGTCGTTTTCTTCCTGATGCAATCTCCGTGACCTGTCCCGTCTGACGGTCGCGAGCGCCCTTCAAGCAGAACTTTCCCCTGTCTGCTCCGCAGCCATTCCGCGCGGAGCAAAGTTCCGCCTGACAGCTGGTCCCTACGGTCCCGTGTTCCCGTTTGCATCGAAAACGAAAGGAACCCGATATGGCCAAGTACTACACAGTCACCACCCCCGATACCGGCAAGGATGGCAAGACACGCTTCCACAAGGTCGGCGTCGCATTCCCTCAAAGCGAGGGCGCCAAGTCCTTTATGACAATCCAGCTCTTCGCCAACCCGGTGAATGGCGAGTTGGTCCTCTTTGAGCCCAAGGCGGACGACGAACCAGTCGTCGAATGACCGCCTTACCTGGGGAGGGCGAATGGCCCTCCCTCAGACCCTCACCCAAACATGAAAGAACCTGACCCATGGACCTCTTCCCGAAAGACATCCTCAATAAACTCATTGCCAATGGCCGGGCCAACAAGGCCCGAATGGAAGCTGGTGAAGATACCATCGATCACATGCCAGTCGTGAAGCTTTTCACCCCAGATGCCGGCGCTACGTGGCTTCTCACGGAGATCGACCCGGACCTGCCTGACCTTGCCTTTGGACTCTGCGACTTGGGCCTCGGATACCCTGAGCTCGGTTCGGTCAGTATCTCAGAGCTCACGGCGCTACGTGGCAAGCTCGGTCTGCCAGTTGAGCGCGACCTGCATTTCACGGCGAAGGTCCGGATCAGCGTCTATGCCGATGAAGCGCGTATCGCTGGAGGGATAATCGCATGAGTACCAATATCCGAACGGAACACGTCAGCGCCTTCGAGGCGCTGACATCTGGGCAGTTCGAAAACTTTGCCCTGTTCTCTTGTTTCTTGAACGGTGAACCGGCGGCTGCAATCGTCGCTATCGCTCCGCCTGAACGCGAGGGTGAAGACTACCAGGTCACTCCACTCTTCGTCAGTGTGACCGACGCAATGGTGATGACCGATCACGAAGGAACTGCAGCCTGAAAGCTGCCAGCTTGGGTAGCCTCCCATGACGAGGTTACCCGCTTTGCGCTCATGGTGTCGGGTGATCCATACCCACCCTGATCGGATTTTCCTTTTTCCTTCCCCGCAAGGCTCTTGAGGTCCTCGCGCCCTTCGGGCGCTCGGTTCGAAACGGGATTCAAGGACGCCAACCCACCAATCCAACATAAGTATATTATTGACTGTCTAGTATATTAATGTAGGATGTTGGCAGCCTTGAATGAAGGTGGCAGGAAATAGGGGGTCTTTCTTCGCATGTCTCATTCAAAACGTCTCACCGATGCGGACCGCATGGAGATCGTTCGCGAGGCTGCGGAAGGCGTTTCCACTTCGGTGCTTGCTGAGCGGTTTGGCGTGTCGCCGCGAGCGATCCAGTACACGCTCAAAGCCGATGCGGAGCGCCAGACGGATGCCGCCATTCCGGTTTCAGCGGTCAGTGTGAAGGTCACCGCTGCGGAGCTTGCGGCGCTCGACGCGGTGTTGGCGAAGGCGGGAATCGAGAGCCGGGCCGAGGGGCTGCGGCGGCTCATTCAGGCGGCAGGCGGGGTGTTCGTTCCGGATGTGCAGATGGCCGCGGAGATGGCGCGCTACAGGGCGTCGCTGCATGAGGTCGGTAATGGGGTGGCGCAAATCGCCAAGCAGATGACGCAGGCCAACCGGCGGGGGCAGGGGGCCGTGGGGGGCACGAGTGCCGAGTTCACCGAGTTGCGCCTTGCCCAGATGCGCGGGCTGGCGCGGTTCATTCTGGATTCCGCTGACGAGATCGATCTGCTTCTGCGCCGCCGTCGAGACGCAATGCAGCTGCAGGCCACGGCCGCGCTGAGGGAGTTTGCCCATGCGGCTGAATGATGCCGTCCATGCTGTCACGGGCGAGGTCTTCCGGGATGGCTGGAGCCGCGTCCGGGGCTCGATGCAAGGTCTGCACGTGGCCAAGCAGACCCAGCTTGTGCGCGCGGCAGCAGGGCATCGGCCAGCGGTCTTTAAGGCGATCCGAGGCGGGGGCGCGCACAACAAATCGCAGCTGATGAACCAGCTCGATTACCTCACCACCAAGTCCACACATATCGTGGACAGTAGCGGGTTCCTCGATGGCAAAGCGAAGCTCGAGGCGGGTGACATCAAGGATCTGACCGAGCGCTTTGCCAAGCGCTGGGATGCGGGCTTCAAGCCCAAGCTGGGCCAGACCACACACATGCTTATGTCCTTCCCCATCGGCACGTGCGGAGAGGATGTGCGCGACATCGCGACGGATGTGGCAGAGCGGTTTTTCCAAACCGACGAGGGCCATTTCGACTACATCATCGCGGTGCATGAGGACCGCGATCACCCTCATGCGCATCTGGTGCTGAACCGCCGCTCCCAGGAAGGGGAGTTCTTCTTCCTCGGGCGCAACCACCGCTTCAACTATGACGACTTCCGCCTCGCCATGGTCGAGGAGGCGGAAAAGTATGATGTGCGGCTGGAGGCCACACGGCGGGTGGATCGCGGCGTCGTGCATTACCCAGCCCGCACCAGCGAGGTTTATGCGGCGAAAGAAGAGGGGCGCGCACCCCGCGAGCGGGAACGTGTGGGGCAGGACCTGACGCGGACGCTGGCGGAGATCGCCAACACCAGAACCGTCTACCATTCGCTTGCCGCGGAAGCCTCCCGGGAGGCCTGCGAGGATATTGCCACAGCGCTCTTCCGCGCGGGCGAGGTGCTGGCGCATGGCGGGCAGGTGGACCGAACAGGAGATGTGTATATGGCCGAGGATCAAAGTTTCGAGGATCTGAGAAGCCTCTATGCGGAGAAGCTCGCGCGGGTGCAGGGCATGATCGCCGAGAAGTCTGACGCGGAACGTCCCGTGCTGGAAAAACGCCTCATCGAGATCCAGACGCAGGTCCAGCACATGCAGCCGCTCGGATTGCGTTCGGGCACGCTGTCTGAGGCGCCGTCTGAGGGCGGGGTCTACTCAGAGGCAAATATCCAGCAAAGCCAACTCGAACGACTGGCCGAGCCGCGGCTGCGCTCACGGATCGACGCGGCTCTACGGGGCACCGGGATCAGCACAGCGGAAGTGGTGGCCCGGATCGAGACCGGGGCCTCGAGCGCCGCGCTGGAGCATCAATGGATCGCAGATGATCTCTCCAAGGTGGCCGAGGCGCGCGATCTGAACCTCGAACGCCGTACCGATCTGGAGCAGGCGCGTGACATCCTGAATGACGTGCATGTGCAACTTGGCACGCTTCTTGAGCGGGAGAACGTGCTGCGCCGGGATGGCGTCATGGAAGCGGAACCGGTCAGCGAGCAGTTCCACTATCACCAGGACGCGGTCCGGGCGATGGAAGGGCCAATCCGTCAGGAGATGCGCGCAGACGGCCTGACAGCGCAGCAGATCGAAGACCGGGACTGGGAGGTGGTCTCGCGGGCGGAGCGCCGAATCGAGACGGAGCAGCGCACGTATCTCGAGGCATATCCGGAGCTGCTCGCACGTCCTGGCGGTGTGATCGACCGGTCTGAACCCTACAGGGAAACCATCACCGATGCGGCTCGCGCCAGCGAGATCACCCGCGAGGTCGACCGGATCATGGACGGACGCGACCTCCGCACGCCCGTTGCAGATGCCGTCGCAGATGACTTGCGCGCGCGCTATCCGGACATGCCGTCCCATCTCGCCCGCGGGCTCGGCGCGACCTATGCCGCCGTCGTCGAGATCCGGGACACGGAGGCCATCAATCAGGTCCGCCGCGAAACCGAGCTGCGCGAGGCGCTTGGGGTTGGAACACGCGACGAAATCCTCACAGCCGATGGTGGAACAACGACGCGGTTCGAACGTGGCCACCGTATCGCAGACGAGATTGCGCGTGTCCTGGACCATGAGCGGGCCGGGGAGTTGTCCGCGCCCTTCGAGACCGAGGCGGAGCGGGACGCCTTCCGCGACGAGATCGCGCGGGTGCTGGATGACCGTCAACTCGACCGGCTCACATCCGGCGATGCCGACGCGCTGGTCAAGGTTCTCGAGGACCGTCTCGACCGGCTCTATGTCGCCAAGGTCTATCTGCAATCCGATGCCGCGACGGCCAACACCGAGGCCTTGCGCCAGGTGGTCGATGAACTCGCCGATGCCGAATACGAAAAACACCGCACAACAGACGTGGATGGCGAGACCGAGCGGGGTCAGGTCCATTGAGCGCCTCCATGGGAAAAGCGCGGATCGCCACGGGCGTCCTGCTAGTAACGATGGTGACCGCCGCCATAGGCTACACCATCGCCTCGGCGGTGCTGACCTACCAGGATCTCGGCTTCGGGGCCGAGATCGACTTTGCCTATATCGCGCAGAACTACATGGCGATCCTCGATCGCCGCCCGGAGGATGCACAACTCATCCACCTGATCATCGGCAGCTTCGCCGCCGCCGGCATGATGCTGAGCCTCGCCCTCTCGGGGTCCGCGCTCACACGCTTTGGCCAGACCCATTGGCAGAGCACGCGCGAGATGAAGGCCAACGGCTTCTTTGGGGCGCCCGGGACCGGGTTCATCCTCGGCAAGCTGGGGACGCCGGGCTCCCGCGCCAATTACATTTGCTCCAAGGTTTTTCCGCATGCGCTGATCGTGGCGCCCACGGGCCGTGGCAAGACCACAGGTTTTGTGATCCCGAACCTGCTCACCTGGCAAGGCTCTGCCGTGACGCTCGATGTGAAGGGCGAGTGTTTCGAGGCCACGGCCCGGCACCGCGCCGCCCAAGGCGACAAAGTCTATCGCTTTGCCCCCACCGATTGGGACGGCAAGCGCACGCATCGCTACAACCCGCTCCTGCGTATCTTCGAGCTGAAAGACCCCGCGCGCCAACAGATGGAATTGCAGCTCCTCGCGACGCTCTTTCTGCAAAGCGACAACGACCGGGTGCAGGGCTTGCTCAAAGGCGGGATCGATCTCTTCGTGGCGGCAGGCCTGTTGGCGTTCCAGCGCAAGCGCCCGACCTTGGGCGAGATCTACCGCATCGCCGCTTCGGGCGGGAACAAGCAGAAGGAATACTTCGCGCGCGGCCACGAGATGGAAAACAGGGCCGCGAAGCTGATTTTCACGCGGCTCGCTTCGACCAACAACGACACGCTGACCTCTTACGTTTCGCTCCTGATGACCTCGGGGCTCGATCAATGGCAAAACCCGGCCATCGATGAGGCGACGGCGGTGTCGGATTTTGATTTCCGGACGATCCGCAAGAAGCCCTTCTCCGTCTACCTTGTCGTCCAACCGTTAATGGTGAAGCCCCTCGCGCCGCTGATCCGGCTCTTCTTCTCCGATCTTCTCTCTGCCATGCAGGAAAAAGATCCCGGACCGGATGAGCCCTGGCCCGTGATGATCATGCTCGATGAGTTCAACCGCCTCGGCAAGATGCCCATCGTGGTGGAGAGCATCGAGACCTTGCGGACCTATCGCGGGCATCTGGCCGTGGTCACCCAAACCATCCCCGCCCTCGATGAAATCTATGGTGAGAACACCCGCCGCGCCCTTCAGGGCAATGCCGGCGTGAAACTCTACCTGACGCCTTCCGATGAGAAGACCGTAGAGGAGCTGAGCAAGGCGGTCGGCAAGACCACCAAGACTGTCGTCACGCGATCTCAATCCATCGGCAAGAACCCCTTCGAAGGGCGCAGCCAATCGACACGGACCGAGGAAAGCTCATTGCTCCCCGAAGATGAGGCCCGCCGCCTGCCACTCGACGAGATCGTCATGGTCATCGACGCGCAAATGCCGGTCCGCGCAAAACGGATCCAGTATTTCGACGACCGCCTGTTCAAGGCGATCCACGCGGCACAGACGGGCGAGTTGCCGTTCCCGGAGCCGGGGGGAGGGGGGCCGCAGGGTGATCTGCCGCTGAGTATGCGCGCCATGCCGATGACACCGCCACTGAACGGCCCGCGTGGATCTGAAGCAGATGTGGAGAGGGCACGCGAGGCTGTTGAAGGCCAATCGTCAGAGCAAACCCATTTCGCCCCAAAGAAGACCGCGCCCGTTGTTCAAGCCGTTATCGCCGGGGAACAACGACAGATGGAGATGGATTTTCGGGGCCAAGTCACGGATGCCGAGGCAGCGAGCGCCGTGGGTGAGGCGCAAATGCGTTCTGCCGTCGATGGCTTGGACGACATGGAAGCGATGTTGCGAGAGGATGGTGGTCAAAAGCTGGTTGCCCGATAGGTTAGCGAGGATCGTTTTTCGTTCGAGCGGGGGGGATTCCAGACATTCGCTGGATCTGCGAGAGTCCTAAGATCAAGACCCGAGAGCAGACTTTGGTTTCTTCGATTTACCGCGCAGTCGCTAGAGTTCGTGTAGTCACTTAGGTTTTTGCTTTAGATTTAAGTTCACAAGGTTGCACGGACACCGAAGGGCCTCCGGAGTCGTGCTTTTCGGTGTGATGTAAAGCCATGATCCGCAGTCATCGCATTGAGCGCTGGCCAGAAGATCCTTGAACGCCTGAACAATGGGCTTGAAGTCATTCGGACTGAAGTTGGCCCACTCGTTGAAATGCACTGCTTTGTTGACCGTCCAGTTTTCTTCACCCTTATGGGTATTGGCTTGCTTGAGCCGCTCCTTGCGCGCATGTGCCTTGGATTTTTGATCCTCGTTACCCCAGGACTGCGCAGAGTCGACTGCCTTTCCCAGTAGGTCTGACAACCGAGACATGGCACTCGGCAATAGGCCTCCGAGATCGTAGCTGTTGTCAGCCCTGAAGACTGCCTGTGCCCCCAATTGATCCGCGAGCAAGCGCGCTACAAACTCCATGTGACGACGCATAATCGGAGCTGCAACTTCGACCTTGCCCTTCGCCAAGGCTGCATCGATTTCCGCCCAAATCTCTGGATTCGACTCCACCAAAGGACCAGTCTCGACTGACCAACTGTCAAATGCCATTGACGTCTTTCGCGACACCAACTTCGCTGAGCGCATCTGCTCTGCCCAAACTTTGTCATGCGTCGCAATTACGAATTGCGTGTTTGGGAACTCCGTCATCAGCAGCTTGCAGAACTGATATCGGTGGTCTGCATCGACTGACATGACAACATCATCAAGCAGCGCGACCGTAAAGCTGTCGCCGAGCAACCGCTTCATCAACGCAAGATAGAGACAGACCCCCATCCCGTCCTGATGTCCTTCGCTATGGAACGCCCCCGGCGGGAAGAGGCCCCGCTCATAAAAGTTCACGTCGAAGTCGAGACGCCCTTCTGTAGCCTTAAAACGGGCGACGAATTTCTGCTCGTCGCCATCATTCAAGACGCGGTAGAAATTGCTAAAGTCATCTTCGACAGCCTCATAGAGCGCATCGAGTTCAGTCTCCATCGCGGCGCACCATGCGTCGTAGGCGACTTTCCCCGCGTCACGGGCCTTTTGGGCCTCCTTCTCAGTCTGACGGGCCGCTTTGTAGTCCTTAAACCTTTGTTCCGCATTGATCAGAAAGCTCTGTGCGGCCAAGGTTGCTGACTGATCGGGCTTCGCACGTATCGCGTCAACAAAAGCCGCAAGCTTTGGTTCGAAGCCTTCTGGAATGGCCGGCCATCCGGATGTCAGGCGATCTTTGAGCTCCAAAATCTCTGTGAATGACTTTAGCCGTTCCTGTAGCGAGGCCAGGTCTTTGCCCCATGCCACCACGCCCGCCAGCATGTCTGCAGCGTTTTCAAGCTTCGCGATGCGATGCGCTTCGATCAATAGTGCCTTTAGGGAGCCAACTTCCGTTGAAAGCGCTGATGCATGATCCGAGAGTTTTTGCTTTAGCTCCCCAGCGGCCTTCGATTTCTGCTGCTTTGCGTGGAGATGCGAAAGAAGGTGCGCTTCATCTGGCCATTCATGGTCGCACATCGGACATGCGGGGCCATCAACCAACTTCAATCCCCGTTCCACCAACTCACGCTGTTGCAAGGAAACAAGAAGCTGAGCGTCGTTTTCAAGCTGTTCGATTTGAACCAGAAGGGCTTCGGCATCCGGCGAGTTTGCTTGGCCGAACCCTGCCATCTTCTTAGTAAGCTTTTCCAGTTCAATTAGTGCCGCAGATTTGTTGAGCGATTGTTCATCGGTAGGCTCCCCCAAGCCTTCGTCAATGATCGTTTCGGCTGTCATGGCGTCATGGATCGCGAGACCAAGTAGCTCGCGCTTTGCATTCACGGCGGCCAGCATCTCAGTTGCAGACAACGATGCGATCCCCTGGTGCTGCAGCAACGTGGCTTTCTTGCTCTGAGCATCCTTTTCACCTGCGATCGCTGCCTGGTTCAGTTTGCTGAAAGCCGATTTCAACGCTGACCGGGTTTGGCCCAGCTCATCTATCTTTAAAATCTCTTGAATTTGCGCGGAACGCTTTGTTGGTTCAACCAAGATGAATTTCAAGATTTCCCGCCTTGCCAAAGTAACTTCTGGATGTCGAGAAACCTCATCCAATATCGCTACAATGTCCGGATCGTTCGGCTCGATTTTCGGCTTTTTGGGTGCCGAAACCTTACGGGTTAGCTTGGCGCTCTTCCCAAGTGTCGGAAAGGACACTTCCAGTTCTACGAATGCGGCATCTGGAAACTTGGTCATGTCCACATGCGGTGCATGGTCGGCAAGCGTCAACCCTTTGGTTCCAGTTCCCGTCAGTCGACCTATCTGCCCTGTGAGAGCAAATTCAATTGCATCGATGACCCCGCTCTTTCCCGAGCCATTCGGGCCAGATACCGCAAAAGACTTTTCCGCAAGTTGGATGTCCAGCTTCCGAATGCCGCGAAACTCTTCGATATGCGCCGAGGCGATCTTGATCACAGGACCTCACCACCTTCTGGGAGGGCTAAGATCGCCGCAAGATCGTCTGGTTTGATCTTCCCGTCCGCCTTTAGGAGCGCTTCAAGCTTTGCGGTCTTGGATTGATCAAATGACTCATCCTCCTCGAGGGTCTGGAGGAACTTTTTCACAACTGCTTCTTGAAGCGACGCCATCACTCAACCTTCCATAGTGGTTTTCATAACTATAGCTTGAGCAACCGCTTTCCGGAAGCTGACCTTGCGCTTGCAGCGAACGGCAGGTTCGACGGGCCGCACCGCAGCGACGGCGACCGAGGTCAGAAGTCAGCTCTGGGCCGTCACCGCCTGCCTAACCTCCCCAACCTTGAGAGCTGCGCCAGCATTTTTGCTCCTGTGCCGGTCGCGTCGCCGGGAGGAGCTACTGTTGGCCCACCAGCGGTATTGGGTCGGCTTGGCAACGCTTGCACGCCAAAAAATTGCCGCGCGCGCAGAGCTGCGTACTCCACGCCAGTCGCACCTCCGATGGCGTATCGGTTGTAGACTTGCTGGCTTCCCGCCAGCCCTCGGGCAAAGGCATAGCTGCCACCGAATCCAGCTGAGAGCGCTGGCATCATGATGTTTCCAGAAATCGCGCGAACAAGGAATGGCGTTGCTATGATGAATCCTTTTGCCATCAGCACCATCATGAAGAAGGGAATGAGCGCGCCGATGTTGGAGGCGCCTTCCGGGTCGCCCAGCTCAGCAAGTAGCGCACGAGAGACACCCGTGATGGTCGCGAACACACCGGCAACGACTATCGGGTACATCGCGAAGGAGATCAGCGCCGAAAGCCAGCGCGCGAAATAATCCTTGGTCACTTCAAAGAGGGTCAGGAAGATCATGATCGGTGCAATGCCGATCAGCAGAGCGATCATGAGCCTGGACGCAACGACGATGAACGCCGCCAAGCCACCTAGGATCGAGAGCAGCAAAACCCCAAGGGTGTCCAACAGGGCGCCGGCCATCCAGTTCAGTTCAGACCCCGCGGCATTCAGATAGTCCCCGAGTGCTGCGATCAGGTTATCAAACTCTTCTGCAAAGGTGCCGGATGGGCCGGGTGACCCGCCGCCAACAGAGGCCACGAGCGATCCGGCAATGCTGTCGATCCCGCTCAGGATCGCCGCAGCAAGGATGTTGAACTGTACCCAGTTGGTTGCAAATGCGCCTATCAGTCCGATCTTCACAGCGAGCCAGAAGGCCGTGCGCCCGTCCATGGCGCGATACTGGTAGATCGTGTTGATGAAAACCAGAATGACAACGAGCGTGGTGCCGAGTACCAGCATCGTTCCGACTGTTGCGGCGACCGCTCCGAATTGTGTCTCGGCAGCGGTATTGAGATAGCCTTCAGCCGTTTCCACGAAGTAGGTGACGACACTCATGGAGCCCTACCAGTTTCCAGCGGCTTCGCAGATTGGCATGGCTTCGCGCCGAAGCTCATTTGCCTGCCGTCGGTATTCTGACGTCGCTTCCAAGATGTCCCAGTATTCAGATGCGGCGAAATGCTCGACGAAGACGCCTTCAGCTGCCTCCCAAGACGGATACCGCGTGGGACAATCACAGCTTTGGGCTTCAACGATGCGTTGCATGCTCTGTGCCCGATAAATCTGTTGGATCAGGAGCCGTTTGTGGGACTCGCGCACATCTATGTTTTGCATCCACTGTGGCTCTGGAGGCTGGTCAGGACAGACATCCGGCTGGTTTTCGAGGGTTGGGATCAGGTTCCGTTCAGCGACGCCAGCTGTCGCGCTGAGAACGACGAGCAGGCTTCCGATTGCAACGGCTCGCATCATTCTGATGCTGCCTTCGTATCAGCGGCCTCGCGCTTCAAAAACGTGGTATAGCCGTAGTCACCGGCTTCAGCTGTAATGACTTCCCACCCCTCCGCGCCGCGCTCATTCAAGGCGCTTCGCATCACGTCGTAGTCTTTTTGCTTTTTTACCTGAAAGAACAGAATGTCATATTCAAAAGCCTTCATTGGGAAACTCCAATTTCGGTTGCGCCTGGGCGATAGAATTCGGTGATGCCGCGTTTGCCGTCGTGGCGACCGGCCTGGATGATCACATCGATGGAATTCTCGATGTACTGGATCATGTCGGTATAGGTCATCGGGATCTCGGTCTTGAGCGCCGCGATTGCAAGGCGCTGCACGGCGAGTTGCGGGGTCTCGGCGTGTAGCGTGGTCATGGACCCGCCATGGCCTGTATTGATCGCCTCGAGGAAAGTCATCGCCTCCTTGCCGCGCACCTCGCCGAGGATGATCCGGTCGGGGCGCATGCGCAGCGTGGCAGTGAGTAGCACATCAGCGGTCTGGAATTCCGCATCCCGGTTGGCGATGAGGGTCACGGCATTTGGCTGGTTCGGCAGAAGCTCGGCGGCTTCCTCGATGGTGACGATGCGCTCCTCGGCAGGCACATGAGAGAGGATCTTGCGCGCGGCGACGGTCTTGCCGGTGGAGGTGCCGCCCGAGACGATCATGTTGAGTTTGTTGTCGACGCAAAAGGCCAGCGCATCGTCGATCACGCCAGACGCCACGACCTCGCGTAGTACCCGGGTTTTCTCGAGGCGGAGTTCTTCGAGCTTGCGTTCTTTCCCATAGAGGAAATCGAGCGCGATCCCGTCAAGCGGCAGGCTTGAGAAGAACCGAAGGCTGATCGACATGGCCGAGAGCACGGCGGGAGGCGTGATGACCTGGGCCCTGATCGGTCGCCCCTTGTAGGTGATCGAGACCGAGACAATGGGGCGGTCCTTGCTCATCGTGGTATTGGCAGAAGAGGCGATTTGGTTGCCGAGGTCCTTCACTTCGGTTGCGGCCAGCTTCTGGTCCAGCTGCCGCATGAAGTGATCACCCTGGAATTCTCCCCAGCAGCTGCCATCGGGGTTGATGCAGATCTCGATGACATCGTCGCGGGCGGCGGCGTCGATCCGGTCGAGCGAGGTTTCGAGATAGCTCAGCGACATGGGCTCAGAATATCTCCAGATCGCGGTCGACCATGACGGTGACGCGCGCGCCCTGATCGACATAGATGACGGGGCCGATGGAGAGGTAATCGCTAATGACGCTGTCCGTGGCATCTGCCAGATCATCGCCAACGTCTTCGAGAGCGTCGGCGGCAGTCTCATTCTGGACCTCGGAGGCGGCGGCGCTTGGCGCTGCGGAGATCAGCGAAATCAACGCCGCAGAGCCAAAGCGCTCATCAAAGCGCGTGTCGACAAAGCCGGTCACGCCGGAGCGGCCAAGTTCATCACCTCCGAAGGAGCTGATCTGGATGGTTTGGTTGTCAGGCAGGATGATCCGGTCCCAAGCGATGGTAACGCGGCGCTGCGCGATATCGACACCGGATCGATACCGCCCGATGAGACGAGACCCGCGCGGGATCAGGAGACGCGCGCCATCGAAGCTGTAGACATCTTCGGAGACAACGGCACGGGTCTGGCCGGGCAGGGAGCTGTCGAGGGCGGTTCCCATGACGGCCTGGATCATCGTGCCCTGAATGATGGTGTTGGATGGATTGGCAATGACCTCGGCTTGCGTCACCGACGTCGGCAGCGCGCCATTCAGCACAAAATCCGTCACCTCGCCAAAGGTGCGCTCGGTCAGTGCCGTCTCATTCGCGCCTGAGGTGCCACCAAAGGCGATGGTGGGCGAGGTGATGCGGCGCTCCTGAAATGCGCGCTCCTCAGCTGCGCGGCGTTCAAGTTCCGCGAGCCGCCTTGCTTCCTCCTCGCGGCGCTGCCGTTCTTCTTCCCGCGCGCGCAGCTCGTCCTCTGTGGGTCCGATGGGTGCCGGAAGAGGGCGGTTGGCCTCAAGCTGCGCAAGTTCAAGATCCATGCGGAGTTGCTCCAGTTCGCGATCGCGCGCCGTGAGTTCATCGCGAAACTGCTGCTGTGCGGCTTCCGAGGCGGCTTGAAGGGCTGCGATCTGGGCAGTCAGCGCATCGATGGCTTCGGCGGCAGCCGTGTCTTCTTCGACGACGAGTTCAGGCGCGTTGCGCAATTCCTCGATTTGGGCCTGAAGGGCGGCGAGCTGCGCCAAGAGCTCGGCATTGGGCTCGACAGGCTCGGGCGCGACCAGAACGACTTCGGGCTCGGGTGGGGGGAGGGTTTCGATGGCGCCAAAGCCGTCGCCCTCGTTCTGGAACACGTCCGGCGTGGCCGTGGGCAGGGCTTCTTCTTCCTCGGGCTGGGAGAGCAGATAGAGCAATGCCCCTCCCGCACCGATCACGAGGACGACGACCAAAGCGAGCAGCGGTGAGCGCCGTGGGGCAGGGGGCGAACTTGCGCCTTTGCCTTGCTCGAGGGCGGCTAGGCGTTTCTCTAGGTCTGCGTTTCCGGTGTCGCTCATGATCCGACCCCCGCAGGTGGTGTGGCCTCGATACAGACCACCTCGTCACCGATCCGCAGCACCCATTGCCTGTTTACCCCGGAAACCCGGATCACGCCGTCCTCGGTCACTTGGGTGTTGACCGTCCTCTCGCGACCATTCGTGTAACGAAAGATCGCAGGTACCGGTGCGTTCCGTGGGAACTCGAAATACGTGAAGGTCCCGCCATCCCAGACGCGGGTCGGGGTGAACTCGGTACGTGCGCTTGCCCCGTAATTGTAGTTCGGCGCTTGGGCCGCGATGGCACGCGTGGGCCGCGCATTGTCCTCGGGGTAGCGGAACTGGACCACGTAGAAGGTTGGGCTGCGGATCTCCTGAATGTTGAAATAGTAGCTCCGCCTGTTTGTATAGACGGTCACATTGGTATGGACGCCGCGCGCGACGGGCTTGATCGCGAAGGCCTGCCCGCCCGGTACACCGTCGATCTCGAAGCCCTCCGTGTCGCCGGCGATGATCGAACGGATGCTCTCGCCTTCGCCGAACTCGATGGTGGTCACATGGGTCAGCGAGACATTGAGGCGATAGACCTGACCTTCTTGATAGGTGGCCAAGCGCACGCGATTGTCATTAGGCCCGCCACGCGGGATGGCTTCGGCAAGGGCGAGGCCAGGCAGCAGCACAAGCACAATTGTTACGAGGGCCTTCTTAAACAAACTAGTTCTCCAATCTATCGGAGCGGATGGAATATTCGAGCACGGTGAAGCCGAAAGGATTGGTCCAGACCTCATCGATGGAGCGGCGGGTCTCGGGGCGGAACTCGAAGAGAAGCGTGGCGGTGAAGAGGCCTGTCTGGACGCCATTTATGGAAGTCAGACGCTTGCGCAGGCGGACCGTGGCGCGGTTTGTGCCGATGCGATTGATGCTGAGGATTTCGACATCGAGCCGGGCATTGGGGCCATAAACCGTCGGCGGGTAATTCTCGTTGGCGCTGTTCCAGATCTGGCGTAACCCGCTTTCGGCGGCCCCGTCCGAGCGGCGCAAGACACTGCGGATGCGCAGATCATTGTCGAGCTGGTTGTAGATCTCGCGGTCGGTCACGTATCGGAACACCTCCGCCTCGATGACCGCCTGGTTGGCTGTGACCGACGTTGCGCCCACCGAGGCCTCCGGCAGGGCAAAGCCTGTCTCGGGATCATAGGGCACGACCACGGGCGGGGGGTCGACATCGAGGATCGCGACAGCCGCCGCGCTCAGGCATCCGATGATGCCGAAGATGAGGCCGATGAGCCCAAGGCGCTGCCAGAGCCGTTCACGGCGCAGGGCACCATAGACCAGCTCTTCTTCGATGATTTCCTGTTCACTCGCCATGCGTCACACTTCGGATCAATCTGCAGTGAGGTCAGGCAGGGTGAAGTCCATGAAGCGCTGCTCCTCGGCTATGGTGGCGGCGTCGATCACACCGCCCGTACCGTCGCCCACGGTCTGCACCGCTTCGAGCTGCCACATGGCGACAAGCGCGATCGCCAGTTCCGCCGTGACGCGTGTGTTGAGATCGATGCTTTCCTTGAGTTCATCCATGTCATCGATCAGCCCGACGAGCCGGTCGACGCGTTCCAGCGACTGGCCGGCATCCTCATAGCTGTTCTGGGCCGCGGCCGAGACGAGCGCCCCTGTCGTGGCCTGGGTCGCAACACGATTGGCCCCGGGATTGCCGCTTGTGGCCATTTCCGAAAGCGTATCGTCGTCAAATCCGAGATCGGCCAGGACCCGGTCCATCTGGGTTTCGATCTCGCCGGCGCCGGAGCCAGAGAGGCCAGAGAAGTCTCCGGTCTTGATGGCTTCAATGGTGGCGAGGATGTCTCCGAATTCTTGATCGAGCAGGCCGTTCAGCTCATCCTCCATCTCGGTGCGGATGATTTCCGGGAGTTCGGCGAGGCGGGTGAGGGCTTCGTAGGTCCGTTGCAGCTCCGCGAGTTGTTCCGTGAGAGTGGCAAGCTGTTCACGGAGCTGCGTCAGCTGCTCATTTTGCAGGATCTCATCTTCGATCATCTGCCGGAGCTGCTGGATGTTTTGTGCGATGTTCTGGGTATCGACGACGGGCACGCCTTGTGCCAGGGCAGGGGACAGGGTGCCGAGATGCAGGCCAATCCCAAGCGTCGTGGCCAAAGCCGTTCTCATGAATAAATGTCCCATCAATCAATCTCCCTGATCGTGAATTCCATGAACGCGCCCTCGGCCATACGGGCGCTGGCCTGGGCCAGCTCTTCTGCAGAAAGAACGCGGGTGCGCGCCGCCTGCAGCCGAATGCGCGCGGCGACAAGGCGCACGAGTTCGGCACGGGCATAGGTGTTGAGCGCGATGCTTTCCTGCACGTCTTCGGTCGTGGATATCCGTTCGACGATGTCCGCAATACGCAGGGCGGCTTGCCTGATCGCGGCGGGGGAGTTGTTGCCATAGAAGGCCGCGCCATGCCCTGTGATCGAGAGGTTGGCATTGGCCAGCAACGCGGGGTCGATCGTGCCAAGCGCTTCGATCCCGCCGATGCGGCTCAGGTAGAGATTGTAGCGTTCGGGGATGACCTGGACGTAGTGCTGGGTTTCGGCGAAGGGTGGAACGCCCCCATATTCGAACACGCGGCCGGGTCCCGCGTTATAGGCCGCGAGCGCGTTGATGATATTGCCGTCGAAGGTGTTGAGCTGGGCCGCCAGATACCGCGCGCCGCCATGCACCTGCAGATAGGGGCTGTCATAGTATTCCGGGTTGATGCCGAGATCGCTGGCCGTGCCGGGCATGATCTGCGTAAGGCCGAAGGCCC
>CANMDE010000013.1 GCA_947496535.1 uncultured Paracoccaceae bacterium
ATCGCCAATCCCTCCCTACAGAAAGAATTGAATCAGTAGTTCATGCACCAATCAAGGAAGAGTTTTTCAACAAAATCTCCGCATAGCGGACCTTGCCCGCCGTGCTCGCGCAGCTCCCACAAATCACCGCAGCATTGTTAGCCGACCTTAAGCGCTGCCGCTTCTTTCGCCAGTGCTGTGATTCCGTCCCAATCTCCTGCTTGCACCATATTTTTCGGGGCGACCCATGAGCCGCCGACGCAGAGCGTGTTGGGCAGTGACAGGTAGTCATTGGCATTTTTCAGGCTGACGCCGCCGGTGGGGCAGAACTTGATTTGCGGGAGTGGGGCGCCGATGGCTTTGAGAGCGGGTGCGCCGCCGCTGGCTTCGGCGGGGAAGAATTTTTGAACGGTGTAGCCGCGTTCGAGAAGCCGCATGGCCTCTGTTGCGGTGGCCGCACCGGGCAGCAATGGCAGGTCATTGGCCTCGCATGCATCAAGCAGGTAATCGGTCGCGCCAGGGGATACGCCGAATGTGGCGCCTGCTTTCTTGGCCGCTTCGACATCGGCGGTGGTCAGCAGTGTTCCCGCACCCACGACCCCGCCTTCGACGGCGGCCATTTCGCTGATCGCTTCCAGAGCAGCGGGCGTGCGCAATGTCACCTCAAGCGCGGGTAGACCGCCTGCGACCAGTGCCGTAGCCAGAGCGGCGGCTGTGCCTGCGTCGTCGATCACCAGAACGGGGACGACGGGGGCCAGTTCGCAGACTTTGGCGGCTGCTTGGGACGCTTGTTGTGGGGTCATCGGGGTATCCTTTGGGTATTCTTATCTGGAAGATGACGTGCTTTTACACCACGACGCCCGCGCCGTCAGCCGCAAGTCCGACAGATTGACGAAAAACTTCAAAAATTTCTCGTCCGACGCCGGTGCCGTTGCCGCTGAGGTCTGCCTCGGCAGGGGTGCGGGTGCCGAGATCGACGTTCAGAACGTCGATCGTGCCTTGTGTTGCATCGAGCCGGATCACATCCCCGTCCCGCACGAGGCTTAGTGGGCCGTCATCCGCAGCCTCGGGGCAGACATGGATCGCGGAGGGCACCTTGCCAGACGCACCCGACATACGTCCGTCCGTGACCAGCGCGACTTTGAGCCCCCGATCCTGCAGCACGGCGAGGGTGGGGGTCAGGGTGTGCAGTTCCGGCATGCCGTTTGATTTTGGTCCTTGAAAGCGAACAACGATCACGGTGTCTTCGGTGAATTCACCTGCTTTGAATGCCTCTTTCACGGCATCCTGGGTGTGGAACACGCGCGCCGGCGCTTCGATGATATGCCGTTCTTCGGCGACGGCGGATGTCTTGATCACGCCGCGCCCCAGATTGCCGGAGAGCTGGGTCAGCCCGCCATGGGCGTGGAACGGGTCGCTCGCTGGCCGAAGGATCTTTTCGTTGAGCGACTTGCCCGCGCCGGGCGCATAGCTGATGCGGCCTTCGGTCAGTTTGGGTTCTTGCGTGTAAAGTTCCAGCCCGTCACCGGCGACGGTCTTGGTGTCGTCATGCAAAAGCCCGGCGTTCAGAAGCTCTCCGATCATGAAGCCCAGACCACCGGCTGCGTGGAAGTGGTTCACGTCCGCAAGGCCATTGGGGTAGACCTTGGCCATGAGTGGAGTGACTTCGGACAGGTCGTGAAAGTCTTCCAAAGTCAGGATGATCCCGGCGGCGCGGGCCATCGCGGGCAGGTGAATGACCAGGTTCGTGGAACCGCCAGTTGCCATCAAGCCGACCAGCCCGTTCACAAAGGCCTTTTCGTCAAGGATGTCGCAGACTGGCCGGTAGTCATTGCCAAGTGCCGTGATTTCGAGCGCCCGTTCAGTGCCTGCTGTTGTTAGTGCGTCGCGCAAGGGAGTTCCCGGATTGACAAAGGACGCGCCGGGCATGTGGAGGCCCATGAATTCCATCAGCATCTGGTTGGTGTTTGCGGTGCCATAGAAAGTGCAGGTGCCGGGGCCGTGGTAGGAGGCCATTTCCGCTTCCATCAGCTTATCGCGGCCAACTTCGCCGGTGGCGAATTGCTGGCGGACCTTGGCTTTTTCATCGTTGGGCAGACCTGATGTCATTGGTCCGGCCGGGATGAAGAGGCCGGGAATGTAGCCAAATGTGGCGGCGGCGATGATCAATCCGGGGACGATCTTGTCGCAGACCCCAAGGTACAGCGCGCTGTCAAAGACGTTGTGCGACAGGCCGACACCGGCGGCGAGGGCGATGACATCGCGGGAAAAGAGGGACAGTTCCATCCCCGTTTGCCCTTGGGTCACACCATCGCACATGGCAGGCACGCCACCAGCAACCTGCGCGGTGGCGCCAGAAGCACGCGCGGCTTTCCGAATGAGGTCCGGATAGTGTTCAAACGGTTGGTGAGCGGACAGCATATCGTTGTAGGCGGTGATGATGCCGATATTGGGTGTGCGCTCGCTCGTCAGCCCGGCTTTGTCGTCGCCCATGGCCGCATAGGCGTGGGCCTGATTGCCGCAGCTGAGATGCGCGCGGCGTGGCCCCTCGGCGGCGGCACGTTCCATCGTTTCGAGATATTTCTGCCGTGTTTTTTCAGACCGTGCGCGGACCCGGTCAGTGACAGCGGCGACCGTGGTGTGAAGTGTCATCGGGGTGACTCCTCAAAAAGGTTTCGTTGATGTGATTGTACCAGTTCTTGTTAGCGCTAACAACCAAATCAGAGTCTTTGCCTGCTATCGCCACGTCTATGTTCGACAACCTACGTTTGTCATGATGAACCAGATCAAGCCCAACGTAATTGTTCCAAAGGAAATATACAGAAGGAAGATCATCGGCTCAACGCTCGAAAGGCCCACCGCACCTATTAGTGTTCCAGTGACGGCTGCATAGGCTGACAAGGACTGTTTTTGAGATGCATAGAAAATCGACGCGCTCTTGTCCTGAGAGAAGATAAACGATGTGGTAAAGACTTCGAAATATACTCTTGCAACCGAGGCACAGGAGAAGGTTAGAGGGATCAAGAAAAGCGAGAGCGTTCCTAATCCGAGCGAGTATGAAATGGCGCAGAAGGCCACCCCCATCCCGAGCCACGACAACGCGATATGTCTAATCGGAAGGCCCTTTGTGGCAGGCCGAAGATACATGATGAAAAGGTTGAACAGGATGCCCGCAGAGGCTGAAGCCGTTAAGGAAATCGAAAGCGTTATCTTTGGGATGTCGTAGTAGTTAAGCGCAAAGGGCAGCATGTTCGTGAATAGGCTGGCCGTGGTGGCTAAAATGAAGATTGCGCTGCAAAATGCCAAGCTGATGGGGCTGAAAAGTGCGATATCCGTTGTGGGCAAGGATGTTTCGCCAGCATCATCGCTACCCGCGCGGACAGGGTGGAAAGACAGCACGATCATTGCAATGCCGATAAGAACAGCGCTGATCAGAAATACGGACCTTTCACCGTATCCAACAGCCAGCACACCACCAATCGCCGGTGCTGCAATTTTTGAGATCGTATTGACCAGGTTCAGGCTGGACGCGAACCGGCTGCTTTCGCCGTGGCTGATGCTTTTGGAGGCCGCCGCAATGGCAGGCTGCATGAAGCCCATGCAGATTGCGCGCAGTGCTAGAACCATGACCAAAAGCGGCAGTGTTCCGACGAAAGCGAGTGTTGCGGTCAGGCACAAACGCAGAACTGACGACCCAATCAGAACTCGCTGGGTGGAATATTTGCGCGCAGCACCAGCGAACAGTTTGCCCAGAACCGCGATCGGGACATGCATGGCAAGTGTGACGGCCGCCATGCCGCTGGGCGAAAGTGCAAGTTCGTAGCCTGCGAAAGTCAGCACCGTTAGCAGATCAAGCCAGGAGCTTACGGAAAGCAAAGCGAAAACCACTAGGAAGCTGGAGTTTTTCATTGGCCTCATCCGATGCCAGGGACGGCCTTGTTGATCTGGAATATCGTAGAGGTCAACTTGCGGAGATGTTGCGTAGTGGAATTTTTAGGTCCGGTGACTGAGTTTGGTCACTGCATAGGCGTTTTCGAACATCGCGCGTGTTGGTGACCCCTCCGTAGTTGCCTCGGATGTTCTGGTTTAATCGAAAAACGAGGCGGGGTTCGGGGATGCCTTTTACTCGCGCCTTATTCGCTTTAAGCACCGGCATATGACTGAAACTGATATATCCGATCGCTCTGTTGTGCGTCTTAACGCCAAGGCAGATTTGCGGGCCATTCGTCATGGTTTTCCATGGGTTTATGCCAATGAGGTGGTTTTGGACCGCCGCACGCGGGCTTTGAAGCCCGGAACACTGGCGCTGTTGGAAAGCCATGATCGCGCGCCTTTGGGCGTGGTGGCGATGAACCCGGCCTCAAAGATTATCTGCCGGGTTCTGGATCGTGATCCGAAGGCGACCATCGACCAGGTTTGGCTGGTGGCGCGGTTGCGCAGGGCATTGGCGCATCGGGAACGGTTGTTTGAGCAACCTTTCTACCGGTTGGTGCATGCGGAAGCCGATGGGCTCCCGGGTGTGATCATTGATCGTTTTGGCGATCATGCGGTGATCCAGCCGAATGCTGCTTGGGCGGATGTCCTGTTGGATCAGCTTGTGGCGGCGCTGGTCGAGGTGACGGGTGTCGCGGTGGTGATCATTAACGGCACGGGCCGCGCCCGGAAGCTGGAAGGGTTGAGCGAGCAGACGGATGTTGTGTTGGGCGACGCGCCGGGGGGGGCGGTGCCGGTTCCGATGAACGGGGCCACATATATGGCCGATCTGTTGGGTGGCCAAAAAACAGGACTGTTTTTTGATCAGCGTCCCAATCATGCGTTTGCAGCCAGCCTTGCGCGTGATGCGCGCGTGCTTGACGTGTTCAGCCATGTCGGCGGGTTTGGATTGGCGGCACTGGCCGGGGGTGCCAAGTCTGCTTTGGCGGTTGATGGATCGGCCAATGCTTTGGAATTGGCGGGGCAGGGTGCAGTGGCGATGGGGGTTGAGGATCGCTTTGCAACCCGGAAGGGTGACGCCTTTGATGTGATGGCCGCGCTGGCCAAGGATGGTGAGAGATTTGATCTGGTCGTATGCGATCCACCTGCCTTTGCGCCTTCGAAGCAGGCGTTGGATGCAGGCCTGCGGGCTTATGAAAAAGTGGCTCGTTTGGCCGCACCTTTGGTGGCTGATGGTGGGTATCTTTGCCTGTGTTCCTGTTCGCACGCGGCTGATCTGACAAGGTTCCGCAATGCCTGTTCACGGGGCATTGGGCGGGGCGGACGGCGTGGTCAGATCGTGCATACGGGCTTTGCGGGGCCGGATCATCCGTTGCTGCCGCATCTGGCCGAGACGGCCTATCTCAAAGCGGTGTTCTATCGCCTATGAGGGTTATGCTGGACGCCTGCGTGCTGTATCCAACGGTGATGCGCGAGGTGCTTTTGGGGTGTGCAAAGGCGGGGCTTTATGAGCCGCGCTGGTCGCCTCGCATTCTGGAAGAATGGGCCAGGGCCGCGGCCAAGTTAGGACCAGGCGATGAGGTCTATGCGCGCGGTGAGATCACTGGTCTGGGCGTGGCTTTTCCTGATGCCTCGATCACCCATGACGCGCAGCAAGAAGCACATTACTGGCTGCCGGATCCGGCAGATATTCATGTGTTGACTGCTGCGGTGGTTGGTTCCTGCGATGGGATTTTGACGGCGAATACAAAGGATTTTCCACGAAATATTCTGGCCGAGGAAGGGTTGCTGCGTTTTGATCCGGATGGCTTCGTAATACGCCTCCATCACACCAATACCCGCGAGGTCGAAGACGTTGCAAAGTCCGTTTTGGAAGAGGCGCGGCGACTGTCGGGAGAGGATTGGACCATCCGGGCGTTGTTCAAGAAGGCACGCTTGCCCCGATTGGGGAAAGCCTTGGCTGGCTGACGATTTTTCGCGAAAAATCGTTTTAAGAACAAATCTTCGCGAAGATTTGTCAGCAGACCATGACGACAGGTGCGCGGTTGCAGATGACAATTAAGTAGTCACCATTCGCGATGAGTTGAAAGCCACGGCGTCTGACTTCTAGCTCAAATCTGTCGCGCCCGATTTCCCGGTCAATATCCTTGATCTTCCGTCGGATCACCCCACCGTTTTCAACGCCTTTGGCGCTGAAAACCTGTGCCAGCCAGTCGTCGCCATGTGGGCGATATATCGGTGTCATGCGATTCACATGGCGAGGATCGCACCAATTTTCCTAAATTGGATTAAGCCCTGCGGCGACGTCCGCGGCGCGCCCGACCTTCGCCTTCTTTCTGCGGAACCTGATTGAACTTGATCCAGTCACCGCCCGATGCGTCGTTATTTGTCAGGAAATTCGCAGCGCGAATGGCTTCCATTTCCTTACCCGGCTTGGGTTTGGTGGACCCCATGCCGAATAACGAAACGAAGGTTTCGTCGTCCATGTCGTCGGGCAAGATCAAACCAGCGGCTTCGATTTCGGCCTTCTTTTCGGCGATCTTTTTCGGGCCGACGGGCAGGGCGACCGGGTTCATGATGGCTGATGTCATCCCAGCTGTCATCGCCATTGGCAGGAATGCGTTGTTGATCCCGTGCCGGTTGGGCAGGCCGAAACTGATATTGGATGCGCCACAGGTCGTGTTGACCCCAAGTTCTTCGCGCAGTCGACGGACAAGGGTGAAGACCTGCAGGCCAGCTGTTCCCATTGCACCGATCGGCATGACGAGCGGGTCCACGACGATGTCGTGGGCGGGGATACCGAAATCTGCGGCGCGTTCGACGATTTTCTTTGCGACGGCAAGGCGGACATCAGGGTCTTCGCTGATGCCGGTGTCATCGTTTGAAATGGCAACCACGGGCACATTATATTTCTTGACCAGCGGAAGCACCAGTTCCAGCCGTTCTTCCTCGCCCGTGACCGAGTTCAGGAGGGGGCGCCCTTCAGCGGCGGCCAGGCCGTTTTCCAGCGCACCCGGAACGGAGCTGTCGATGCAAAGAGGGATGTCTACCACCGCCTGCACCCGCTCCACCATTTCTTTCATCAGGGGTGGTTCAACGAAGTTGTTGTCGGCATAGCGCGGGTCTTCGGCCATCTTGTTCGAGAAGACGGCGCCTGAGTTTACATCCAGCACATTTGCCCCTGCTGCGGCTTGTGCGATGGCGTCCGCTTCGACACGGCTGAAATCGCCGCGTTCCAGTTCTTCGGCCAGAATTTTGCGGCCCGTTGGGTTGATCCGCTCTCCGATCACGCAAAAGGGTTGGTCAAACCCGATGATGGCTGTCTTTGTTTTGGACTCGACGATCGTGCGTGTCATAAAGGTTCCTTGGTTTGGGAGGCGGGTGCAGTAGACGCCCCACCATTCGTGATGGCCCAATTGGCGTTGGTCTTGATCCCGCCAAGCGGGAAGAAGTGCACATTGGTGATATTGCAATCGGCGTTTGCAGCTTTGTGGGCTGCAAGCTCTGTCAGGACGTCTGTTGGTTCGTAGGGCAGGACTAGTTTGGTCACATCCATCGCCCGTTTTTGCAGAACTTTCAGCGAAGGCCCCACACCACATGCAATGGCAAATTTTATAAGCGTTTGCAGTTTGGCCGGTCCGGCGATCCCAATGTGAACGGGTATGGTGATACCCGCATCCCGCATGCTGTCTGCCCAAGCGATGATCGGTCCGGCCTCAAACGCGAACTGCGTGGCGAGGGCCATTTTGGCGTTGGTCGTTTCGCTGAACCGCTGTTTCCAGCGCAGCGCGTCCATGACGTTCTTGTCTGACCCGTCCTTATCGATATCGCGGTTGCCTTCGGGATGGCCTCCCACGTGGAGCCTTTCGAAATCGCCAAACAAACCTGTTTCGATCAACTGCATCGAGCTATGGAATTCGCCGTGCGGCTCTGCGACACCACCGGCAAGCAGCAACGCTTGGTTGACCCCGGCTTCCCCTTGGTACCGCGCGATCCAGTCAGCCAGTGTTGCCTTGTCTTTGATGATCCGTGCGGGGAAATGTGGCATCACATTGTACCCGTCGGCTGCCAGCCGTTTGGCCGTTGCCGTCATCTCTTCAATCGGGGTGCCGTCGATATGTGCGATGTAGACGCGCGTGCCTTCGGGCAAAAGCGTGCGAAAGTCTTCGACCTTTTCCGCAGTGCGGGGCATCACCTCGATCGAATAGTCTTTGAGAAAGGCCTCAAGCTCTGGATTGATCGTTTTTGCCGTGTCTTTGGGCTTCAGGAAGGGGAGCAAGGACATCAAAGCCTCCTTTATGCGGGCTGAGGTGATCGGGAGTTGTTTCAATTCCAGCCGTTGTTCTCAATCAGTGTTTTGATCCGGGTCTGATCATATTCCGCGTCCAGTCGTGCGGCCTCTGCCGCAGCGGCGTCCGCGTCGGTGCCCTCGACCGTGAATGGATCTGCTTTGCGGAACCCGGCCATGTAGTCATCCGACTCAGCAGCGCCCGATTTCATGGCCGCCCGATCGATGGCTTGTTCAAATCTTTCTGGTAACGGCAATTTCGTGCCTTTGCGTCCCCGACCGACGATGACCTGGGCCGGAATGTCGCGCCAGTAAACAACTGTGACGTCAGGCATGTGATTCCTCATCTCGTTTTGTCGTTTCTAGCACTGGGTTTGACCTACCAAAGCCGTTTTTCGACATCATAGCCGCAATCAGCGACGGCTTGGACCTACCGCGCCTTGCGCGAGTATGAAACCGCCGTCGCCATTCATTATATTCATATCCAAGATGTAATTGGTTCACGAAAAGATCAGCAGGCTTGCGTGAAGGCATGATGCGTCCTAGCTTGGGGATAACTGAGAAAATGGAGGGCGTGAAAATGGCGCCCAAGCGTCCCACTGGTGCGGGCGCGTTCCCTAAAGCGGTCGAAACCCCCGCGCCACAACCACCAGATTCCGCGTCGCTTTATGCTGCGTTGGATCTGGGAACAAATAGCTGTCGGATGTTGATTGCCCAACCAAAGGGCAACCAGTTTCATGTTGTGGACAGCTTTTCGAAATCCGTGCAGCTTGGCTATGGTCTGGAAGGATCTGGCCATCTGTCCCGTGCATCTATGAATCGCACGATTGGCGCGATGCGGATTTGCCGCGAAAAGCTGAAACGCCATGGGGTGGAACGGATGCGTCTGGTCGCGACCGAGGCGTGCCGCCGCGCTGTGAACGGTGAAAAATTCATCCGGCAGGTCCAGAATGAAACCGGTCTTCGCCTTGAAATCATTCAGCCTGAGGAAGAAGCCCGCCTGGCCGTGATTTCTTGCGCGCCGTTGGTCAGCACAAAGACCGAACAGTTGCTGGTTGTTGATATCGGCGGTGGTTCGACCGAGTTGGTGTGGATCGATATTACCAAGGTTCCACCGCGCGAGCGTCCGCGCGCGATCATGCGCCTCCATGCCGGGTTCCGGGCCGATCCCGGTCCGTTTGCCGCCGCGAAAGTTGTCGACTGGATATCGGTTCCGTTGGGTGTTTCGACGCTGCGGGATCAGTTTCAGGATGTAGAAGACGATTCTGCGCGCTTTGCGTTGATGAGTTGGTTTTTTGAAGAGAACCTTGAAGAGTTTTCTCCTTATGCCGCGGCCCAGGATCGAGATGGTTTTCAGATCATTGGTACCAGTGGCACCGTGACGACTGTCGCTTCGAGTTTTCTGGGCCTCAAACGTTATGACCGGACGAAAGTGGATGGTCTGCGCATGACGTCTGATCAGATCGACAAGGTGATCCGCGATTATCTGGCTCTTGGCCCCGCCGGTCGTCGCGCTGACCCGCGCATTGGACGCGACAGGCAGGCACTGATCATGTCAGGTTCTGCCATTTTGCAGGCTTTGATGCGTCTATGGCCAACAGACCGCCTGTCTGTCGCCGATCGCGGACTGAGGGAAGGTCTTCTTTATGCGCAAATGTCTGCGGACGGGGTCTTGGAAGATGCTCCGTTTTAGGCGATAGCCCGACCCATGGCAAAAAGACCGACCAAAAACACATCCGGACGCGGGCAGCGTGATCTGACCGTCAAGGTCAAAACAGCGCGTGGACGCAAGCTCAGCTCGACCAAATGGTTGCAGCGCCAATTGAACGATCCATACGTCAAACGTGCCAAGGCCGATGGTTATCGGGGCCGGGCGGCTTACAAGATTTTGGAGCTCGATGACAAATACCGGTTTCTTGTTCCCGGTGCCCGTGTGGTTGATCTGGGCTGTGCGCCGGGCGGTTGGTGTCAGGTGGCGGTGAAGCGGGTCAATGCGTTGGGAGACCGCAAGGGCAAAGAACAGGGCTATGTGCTGGGTATTGATTTGCAAGAGGTCGAACCGATTGCGGGGGCCGATCTCTATCAGCTTGATTTCATGGAAGACGATGCCGACCAGCAGGTCCGCCAATGGCTGGGCGCAAGTGCAGATGTGGTTATGTCGGATATGGCAGCCTCGGCATCCGGTCATAAACAAACCGACCATTTGCGGATCATCGCACTTTGCGAGGCGGCGGCGTATTTCGCATTTGATGTATTGAACGAAGGCGGGACATTTGTTGCCAAGGTTCTGGCGGGTGGGGCCGAGGGTGATTTGCAGAAGATCCTCAAGACCCGGTTTGCCAAAGTGGCCAATGTCAAACCGCCTGCATCCCGGTCAGACAGTTCTGAAAAATTCGTGGTCGCGACCGGGTTCAAGGGTTAGCGGCGTTTGGAGTGAAAAGCTGCTGGCCATCGACCTGAAAACCTGCAATCGCGCTTTGTCCGGCAGGGCCAAGCAGCCAGGTTTGAAATGTATCGGCGTCCTCAATATTGGCGTTTGGGCAGTGGGATGGGTTCACGACGATGACACCGTACTGATTGAAGAGCGCGGGGTCGCCTTCGAGCAGGATGACGTGATCGCCCTTGTTTCCAAAGCTGACCCATGTCGCCCGATCTGTCAGCGTATAGGCTGACAGTCCGATGGCTGCGTTCAGGGTTGGCCCCATGCCGGACCCGGTTTCGAGATACCAATCGCCGGATGATGGTGCCGGGTCTTCTGGCCAAAGCGTCAGTTCAGCCTGATGGGTTCCGCTGTTGTCGCCCCGCGATGCAAAAGGCGCGTTGGCCTTTGCGATGGCGGTGAGTGCATCACTTGCTGTTTTGAGCCCTGCGACACCTGCGGGGTCGTTGGCCGGACCGACGATGATGAAGTCATTATACATCAGGTCATGCCGCGCGATGCCGAAGCCTTGGGCCACGAACTCCTGTTCCGCCGCCTTCGCATGGGTGATCAGCATATCGCCATCGCAGTTCTGCGCGTTCTTGAGCGCTTGCCCAGTGCCGACGGCGACGACGCGGATTTCGATACCTGTTTCGTCCTCAAACACTGGCAGGAGATATTCATAGAGCCCGGAATTCTGGGTCGAGGTCGTGGACTGCACAATGATGGGGTCTGCAAATCCCGCGTTGCTCAGCAAGATCAGCGCCATGACCATCCGGATCATAGCAGCAGCGCCCCGTCCAGATAGGTTTGTGCCGTTTGGGTCTGGGGTGTTGTCAGCACCTGTTGCGCTGGTCCCTGTTCGAGAATGCGCCCGTGATGCAAAAACGCGATATCGTCGCAAAGCCTGCGGGCCTGTGCCTGATCGTGGGTCACAAGAATGACCTTTACCCCGCGCGCGGCGGTCTGTTTGATCAGCACTTCGATGGCGGCGGTTGAGGCGGGATCAAGGCTTGCCGTTGGTTCGTCAAGCAGCAGAAGTCCGGGATCGGCTGCCAATGCGCGTCCGAATGCCAGTCTTTGTTGTTCGCCACCTGACAGGCGGCGGGCAGGGGCCTCTGCGTGGGTGGTGAGTTGGGTCATGACCAGAATTTCAGCCAGACGACCTGCCCGCTGGTGCCGGGGAACGCCTGCGATTTTGAGCGCATGGATCAGGTTTGCCTTGACCGAGCGACGCAGAAGAACCGGTTTTTGAAAGACCATGGCGGGTGCGCCCAGTTCTGTCGCGACGCAGACTTGCCCGCGATTGGGTGTCAAAAGCCCCGCAATGGACCGCAATAATACGCTTTTGCCTGCGCCATTGGGGCCGATCAGACCTGTGATGCCGCCGCTGGAAAGCGTTAGGTCAATGCCTTGCAAAATAGCTGTCGGCCCATCCGATATATGAAGGTTGGTGATGGCCACAGCAGTTTCCACCACGGGTGCGTGGGGCGGAAAGGTCAGAACTTTGGCGCTAGTGTGCATGAACAAGTCCAATGTCTTTCGGCCTGAGAAGCATAGCCGCCGCGTTGATGCTTAGCGAGAGGCCAAGCAGGATGATGCCAAGCGCGAGTGCGAGTGCGAGTTCCCCGCGAGACGTCTCAAGCGCGATGGCGGTCGTCATGACGCGGGTTGCGTGATTGATGTTGCCACCGACGATCATCACTGCTCCGACCTCGGCAAGTGCGCGGCCCATACCGGCCAGAAGCGCTGTGATCAGGGCCGGGCGGGCCTCGATCAGCAGGGTTATTATGCGTTGTGACGCGCTGGCGCGCATCGCCAAAAGGGTTTCCCCATGTTCAAGCATCAGGCTGGCGATTGTCATGCGCGTCAGGGCTATGATGATGGGTGTGACCAGTACGGTTTGGGCGATGATCATGGCGGCTGGCGTATAAAGCAGCGACAGCACGGCAAGCGGTCCGGCCTGGCTGAAAAGCATGTAGAGGGTGAGCCCTACGACCACTGGCGGCAGGCCCATCGCGGCGTTCATCAACACAATCACAACGCCGCGTCCAGTAAACCGGCTGACGGCCAAAAGGGCGCCGATGGGCAGGCCGATCATTGCGGCTATGGCTACGGCTGATAGTGTCACCTGCAGTGACAGGCCGATGATCTGCAAGAGTTCGGCATCGGCCGTTACTATCAGGCCAAAGGCTTGTCTGAATGCCCCAGCAAAATCATTCATCATCTATCCCTTCTTCGCATCTTTTAGGGTGGGGCCGAGGCGGGATGGTGTCAATCAACGACGCTTCGATCCCAGCGAGCGGCGGCGCGACAAGATAAGCCGTTGATTTCAAAAAATTCACAGGCGCGTTCTTGTCGTTCGCGGACATGGCTCTTAACAAGGTTGTCAGACCAAAGGGGGCCTCATGCAGACCGATTTCGATCTTTTTATCATTGGCGGTGGAATCAATGGCTGTGGTGTTGCGCGTGATGCGGCAGGTCGCGGGCTGAAGGTTGGTCTGGCAGAGATGCATGATCTGGGTGGGGCGACGTCCTCTGCCTCGACCAAGCTGTTTCACGGTGGCTTGCGCTATCTGGAATTCTTTGAATTCGGTTTGGTCCGTAAGGCACTGATAGAACGTGAAGTTTTGTTGCGAAACATGCCTCATATCAGCTGGCCGATGCGGTTTGTGCTGCCTTATCACAAGGATATGCGGTTTGAGGGGGATACGCCGACCTCAAAGCTGCTGTCGACTGTGATGCCCTGGATGAAGGGGCGCAGGCCAGCCTGGCTGATCCGGTTGGGGCTTTTTCTTTATGATAATCTGGGCGGACGAAAAATTTTGCCGGGGACCTGGACGGTTGATTTGACCAAGGCAGCGGTGGGCGAACCGCTAAACGACAAGTTTCAGCGGGCCTATGAGTATTCGGACTGCTGGATTGAGGATTCCCGGCTTGTCGTTCTGAATGCGCGTGATGCTGAAGAGCGTGGTGCCACGGTGATGGTGCGTACCAAGGTCATCAGCGCGGAACGTATGGACGGTCATTGGAGCATTGTGACAGAAGCGGATGGTGTGCAGTCCACACATACTGCCCGCGCTTTGGTCAATGCCGGTGGCCCTTGGGTTGAGGACGTGATCCGGAACACGGTCCGGCTCAATTCATCGGAGGGTGTGCGGCTGGTCCGTGGCAGCCATATCGTGACCAAGCGCCTGTTTGATCACGAAAAAGCGTATTTCTTTCAGGGAGAGGATGGTCGGATTATCTTTGCGATCCCTTATGAAACGGATTTCACATTGATTGGCACCACGGATGCGGAGCATGAAAACCTGTCTGAAAAGCCCGTGGCGACCGAGGAAGAGCAGGACTATCTCTGCGCCTTTGCCACGCAGTACTTCAAAAAACCGGTTACGCGCGATGACGTTGTTTGGACCTATTCCGGCGTTCGCCCGCTTTATGATGATGGGGCAAAATCGGCGACAGCGGCCACTCGTGACTATGTTTTGTCACTGGATGACAATGGACCACCCTTGCTGAACATCTTTGGTGGAAAGATCACGACCTATCGGAAGCTCGCCGAAAACGCTTTGAAAAAGTTGATGCCATTGGTCGGCGGTGGGGCCGAATGGACAGAGAAGGCGCCTTTGCCGGGGGGTGATTTTCCGGTGTCGCAACGCGACCAGTTGGTGACAGACCTGCAGGAAAGTTACCCATTTTTATCGCCCACGTGGGCGCTGCGGCTGATCAAGGGGTACGGAACCGAAGCGGCACAGATCATGGGGGAGGCGAAAGACGCCGCTGATCTGGGGCAGGATTTCGGTGCCACACTGACCGAGGCAGAGGTCAAGTGGCTGATGTCCCGTGAATATGCGCGGACAGCAGAAGATATCGTCTGGCGCCGGTCAAAGCTGGGCCTGCGTATGACGCCAGAGCAGATTGCGGCGCTTGACGCCTATATGGCCGTTAGCGCCTGATAAGAAAAAGACGGGGGAGACCATGACCTATATTCTGGCCATCGACCAAGGCACGACATCAAGCCGGGCGATTATCTTTGATGCGAACATGCAGGTGAAAGCCACAGCGCAGGAAGAGTTCAAACAACATTTTCCGCAGTCCGGCTGGGTTGAGCATGACCCGTCTGATATTTGGTCTTCTGTGGCTTCCACCTGTCGGGGGGCCATTGAGAAGGCGGGGATTACGGTCAAAGATGTCGCCGCTATCGGCATCACCAACCAACGCGAAACAACGCTGGTGTGGGACAAAAATACCGGCGAGCCGGTTCATAATGCCATTGTCTGGCAAGACCGGCGGACAGCCACTTTTTGTGACGAATTGCGGAAAGAAGGGTTTGAGGCGACGATTACCCAGCGCACCGGATTGCTTGCTGATCCCTATTTTTCGGGCACCAAGGTCAATTACATATTGAACACCGTGGAGAGTGCGCAGGCCCGCGCAGAAGCTGGTGATCTGCTTTTCGGTACGGTCGATTGTTATCTGATCTGGAAGCTGACGGACGGGAAGGTGCATGCCACCGATGCCACCAACGCGGCCCGCACGATGCTGTATGACATTCGCAAGGGCCGCTGGAGCAGTACGATCTGCGAACGGTTCGGTATTCCGATGTCCATGCTGCCAGAGGTACGCGACTGCGCGGCTGATTTTGGCTTCACGCGGTCTGATTTATTTGGTGCGGAGTTGCCGATCCTTGGCGTTGCGGGCGATCAGCAGGCCGCCACGATCGGGCAAGCGTGTTTTCAACCCGGCATGTTGAAATCAACCTATGGCACGGGTTGTTTTGCCTTGCTGAATACAGGCGGCACACTGGTCGAGAGCCAGAAACGTCTGCTGGGGACGATTGCCTATCAGTTTGACGGCAAGCCGACATATGCGCTGGAAGGGTCGATTTTTATCGCCGGGGCTGTAGTGCAATGGCTGCGCGATGGTTTGAAGATTATTCGTGATGCGAAGGAGACGCAGCCCTTGGCCGAAACGGCGGATCAGGGTCAGGAACTTTACATGGTGCCTGCGTTTACTGGGCTGGGTGCCCCGTATTGGGACGCCGAAGCAAGGGGGGCGATCTATGGTTTGACCCGCAATTCCGGCCCGGCAGAGTTTGCTCGCGCAGCGCTGGAAAGCGTTGGATTTCAGACTCGTGATCTTCTGGAAGCTATGAAGAGTGACTGGCAAGCATCTGATACAGATGGTGTTTTGCGGGTTGATGGGGGCATGAGCGCATCGGATTGGTCGATGCAGTTCCTGTCCGACATCATCGGGGCGCCCGTGGACCGCCCCAAGGTGCTTGAAACAACGGCGTTGGGTGCGGCGTGGTTGGCTGGCATGAAGGCGGGGGTTTACCCTGATCAGGACGGGTTTTCCGATAGTTGGGCGTTAGATCGGCGGTTTGAGCCGCAGATGGATGAGGCCACACGGGAGCGACGGTATGCTGGGTGGCAGGATGCGGTGGGAAGGACTTTGACGGCGTAAATGTGCCTCTTGAAGGCAGCTGACATCTAACCGTCAAAGCGTAGCTTGTGCCCCCACTTTCGAAGAAAAAGGCTTACGGATAGGAAAACAGTTCCTAACACCAAAAGTTCGAGTCCTGCGAACCCCGGATTGCTGGTTTCGGGACTTAAGAGAGCCACGACACCGCTTAACAACAATCCAATTCCAATAACCACCCCGAAGTAAGCCGAGATGCTCAGATACATTCCAAAGAACTTACGCAACATATGCGATGTGAGTCCGTGTTTGTGTCGATTGAGGTGAGCTAGCCAATTCGTGGCATTGAATGCGAGGGTAGTTTGCGAACCATTGCCGCATCTTGGTCACCAGAATACTCGCCCGCTTCAGACGAGTGATTTAGAGCCGTGCGCGCCAGTCAACATTGCCCTAGCTCCCATATCTCAAACTCTTTGGCTCGTTTATCCTTCAGCTTTGCCTCAGCCGTGGGAGACAACGACAAATCCATCCTCGGCGACACATTCTTCTGCTTCAGAGTGATGGTCATCTCCAGCCGGTCTTCGAGGTAACCGATCACCTTGTCCCATGCTTCGTAGCGGAACAGATGTTCGGCACCGATTTCGCCGTCATTGATCCGCAGAAATTTGTTCTGTGATCCGACATTGGCAAAGGGGGCGGGATCGCCTTTGCAATATTCGAGCACGAAGTCGTCAAAACTTATCCCGCGTGTGCTGTTTTCATGACCGATCAGATCGTCGCGTGTCCTATACCGATACCAGCTGCCCAGCCAGTCTATGGGGTGCCGGACTATGGCCATCAATTCTGGTGTTTTGCCCCCGGCTTGGACGAAAAACGGCCGGAGGAATCGTTTGTAGCGATAGCACGGCGCGTGTTTGAGGTGCGGGGGATCGCGCAGCACCATTGACGCCCGGGGTGCCAAAGCGCCTTCCAATGCGGTTGACCCGGTTTTGGGGACTGCCAGCAGAACAAGATTTTCTTTCCAAAAAACAAGCATTTGATGGGTGCCCTTCGTCTAAATTTGCGCCATTTCTACGGCATAAACCAATCTTTAACCACTCTTGGTCGAGGGTGATTGTGGAAAATTTTTGTTGCAATGTTCTTCTTTTGATCTCATTAACGATGAGAACACAATGAGAACAAAAGCAGTGATTGCCGCTTTGGATGGCGCATGAAATAAGGACAGGACATATGGCAACGGCAGAACTCCTCAAAATGACTGATAAGAAGACCGCGGATAAGGAAAAGGCGCTGGAAAGCGCGCTGGCGCAGATCGAACGGCAGTTCGGCAAGGGCTCTATCATGAAGCTGGGCGGTCAGAATCAGATGGCCGATATTGAGGCCACGTCGACCGGGTCGCTAGGGCTGGATATCGCCTTGGGGATAGGCGGGCTGCCCAAGGGTCGCGTGATTGAGATTTACGGACCGGAATCGTCCGGTAAAACGACCCTGACCCTGCATGCTATTGCTGAAGAGCAGAAAAAAGGTGGCGTTTGTGCGTTTGTTGACGCTGAACACGCGCTTGACCCGCAATACGCCAAGAAACTGGGCGTGAACCTCGATGAGCTGTTGATTTCGCAACCCGACACCGGCGAACAGGCGTTGGAGATTGTCGATACGCTGGTCCGGTCCGGCGCTGTGAATATGGTGATTGTGGATTCGGTGGCTGCTTTGACGCCGAAATCAGAGCTTGAAGGTGACATGGGCGATAGTTCTGTCGGTGTACATGCCCGCCTCATGTCGCAAGCTATGCGCAAACTGACCGGATCGATCAATCGTTCCGGCTGTATGGTGATCTTTATCAACCAGATCCGCATGAAAATTGGTGTGATGTTCGGATCGCCCGAGACGACGACCGGCGGGAATGCGTTGAAATTCTATGCCTCCGTCCGTCTTGATATCCGCCGCATCGGTGCGGTTAAGGATCGGGATGAGGTCGTGGGTAATGCGACCCGCGTGAAGGTGGTCAAGAACAAGGTGGCCCCACCGTTCAAGCAAGTCGAATTTGATATCATGTATGGTGAAGGTATTTCCAAGACTGGCGAATTGCTTGATCTGGGCGTGAAGGCGGGTGTGGTCGAAAAGTCGGGCGCTTGGTTCAGCTATGGTGATGAGCGGATCGGGCAGGGGCGTGAAAACTCCAAGCTGTTCCTGAAGGAAAACCCCAGCGTGGCACTTGAGATCGAAGACAAAATTCGTGCCGCCCATGGTCTGGATTTCGATATGGCCGAAGGCAATGCTGATGACGGTGACGACCTCGTCGAGGTTTAAGTGACGCAGAAGGCGACTGCAGAAACGCCCACATCATCGCAGATGATGGAGAATACCTAGGATAGGGTGCCAGTAATCGTGGCACCCTTTCTTGTTGGCTGTGGACAGTGCGCAGAGGCGGGGCTATTTCTGCGCTTCAACGCAATCCATCTTTGAAAGCCAGTCATGACATCCCTTGCTGACATCAGATCAACCTTTTTGTCCTACTTTGATAAGCAGGGACACGAAGTGGTGGCCTCAAGCCCGTTGGTGCCGCGCAACGACCCGACATTGATGTTTGCCAACTCCGGGATGGTGCAGTTCAAGAACCTTTTCACCGGGGTCGAAACCCGCGACTACACCCGGGCGACCTCCAGCCAGAAAGTTGTGCGTGCAGGTGGCAAGCACAATGATCTGGATAATGTAGGCATGACCGCCCGGCACCTTACATTTTTTGAGATGTTGGGGAATTTCAGCTTTGGTGATTACTTCAAGGAGCAGGCCATTCCCTATGCGTGGGAAATGGTCACGAAAGAGTTGGGCATTCCCGCTGATAAGCTGCTGGTGACTGTTTATCATACCGATGATGAAGCCGCCGATCTTTGGAAAAAAGTTGCTGGTCTGCCGGATGACCGGATTATTCGTATTGCGACCGATGATAACTTCTGGCGGATGGGTCCTACGGGGCCGTGTGGTCCGTGCACCGAGATATTCTTTGATCACGGTGATCACATCTGGGGCGGCCCTCCGGGAACAGCCGAAGAGGATGGTGATCGGTTCATCGAAATCTGGAATCTCGTGTTCATGCAGGATGAGCAGCTTGAGGATGGCACGACCAAGCCGCTACCGATGCAATCGATTGATACAGGCATGGGGTTGGAACGGATTTCCTCGCTTTTGCAGGGTACAAACAACGTTTTTGAAACTGATCTGATGATGTCCTTGATCGAGGCATCGGCCCATGCGACCTCGACCGGAACGGAAGACGACATTATCGTGCATCATCGGGTGATTGCGGATCATCTGCGGTCCACCTCGTTCCTGATTGCCGAGGGTGTCTTGCCATCCAACGAAGGACGCGGTTACGTCCTGCGCCGCATTATGCGTCGTGCAATGCGTCACGCGCACCTGCTGGGTGCAAAGGATCCGGTGATGCATCAGATGGTTCCCGCACTGGTTGGACAGATGGGGGCGGCCTATCCGGAACTGGGGCAGGGTCAAAAGCTGATTGAAGAAACGCTTTTGAACGAGGAAGTCCGCTTTAAACAGACGCTGGCCCGCGGTCTGAAGCTTCTGGACGAAGAGGTCGCAGCGTTGCCCGAAAATGGCGACCTGCCCGGTGCGACGGCGTTCAAGCTTTATGATACCTACGGGTTCCCACTTGATCTGACGCAGGACGCTTTGCGCGAAAAAGGGTTCGGTGTGGACACTGACGGGTTTGACGCATCTATGGCAGCGCAAAAGGCCAAGGCGCGTGCGGCTTGGTCAGGGACTGGTGCAGAGGCCGACGCTACGGTCTGGTTTGACGTGGCCGACCAACATGGCGCGACCGATTTTCTGGGTTATGAAACACTGACCGCCGAGGGGCAGGTCGTGGCATTGGTCGTCGAAGGCGATAGTCTCGATCAGGCCGACGGCGAGGTGCATATCGCGCTGAACCAGACCCCGTTTTACGCTGAGGCGGGCGGGCAGGTTGGTGATGCCGGCTTGCTGAAAACCGAAACCGGTACGGCAAAGATTACCGACACCAAAAAGGTCGCTGGCGTCTATGTGCACATCGCCAAGGTGATGGAAGGGACCATCAGCAAAAGTCAGGGCGCCGAGTTGGATGTTGATCCCGTTCGTCGTGCGCATATTCAGGCCAATCACTCGGCAACGCACCTGCTGAATGAAGCCTTGCGCGAAGTGTTGGGCGATCACATCGCGCAGCGCGGATCGTTGAACGCTCCGGATCGGCTGCGGTTTGATTTCAGCCATAACAAGGCGGTTAGCTTGGAGGAGTTGGAGCAGATCGAGAAGGATGTGAACGCCCTGATCCGGCAAAATGATACGGTTGAGACCCGCATCATGACCCCGGACGATGCCCGCGCGATGGGTGCGCAGGCGCTGTTTGGTGAGAAATACGGCGATGAGGTGCGTGTTGTATCCATGGGCCGCAAGAATGGTTCGGGCAAGGGTACGGATGGGAACACGTACTCGTTGGAGCTTTGTGGCGGTACGCATGTCAGCCAATTGGGTGAGATCGGCGCATTCGTTATGCTTGGTGATAGTGCCTCAAGCGCCGGTGTTCGGCGCATTGAGGCCCTGACCGGACAGGCGGCGCTAGATTATCTGCGCGAGCAGGATCACAGACTGGCGCAAACCGCGCTGGCGTTGAAGGCCCCCGCAATGGAAGTGGCTGATCGGGTCAAGGCGCTTGTCGATGAGCGCAAGGCGCTGATGAATGAGGTGGCGCAGTTGCGCCGCGAACTGGCCATGGGTGGCGGTGCAAAAGAGGCCTCGCCCGCTGAGGTTATCAACGGCGTCCCGTTTCAGGCGCAAGTATTGACCGGGGTGACGGGCAAGGATCTTCCTGCGCTGATTGATGAGATCAAGGCGGCGATGGGCAGTATTGCTGTTTTGCTGATGGCCGATACTGGTGGCAAGGCGGCGGTTGCTGTCGGCGTCAGTGACGATTTGACGGGACGTGTTTCAGCTGTTGATATTCTGCGGGCAGCAACACCCGAACTTGGCGGGAAGGGCGGCGGCGGTCGCCCGGATATGGCACAGGGCGGTGGTGCCTCGGTGCAGAATGCGGAGGCCGCTATCGCGGCCGCAAAGTCGGTATTGGAGACGGTATGACAGCCCTTTGGATTGCCCATGTCACAGTGACAGACGAAGCCGCCTATGGCGAATATGCCAAGCGTGCAACTGTTGCGATTGCAGATCATGGCGGCGTTTTTCTGGCGCGTGGCGGCAAATACGAACAACTTGAAGGGCCAGACCGCCCACGCAACGTGGTTGCGCGGTTCCCGAGCCTGCAGGCGGCTCATGATTGCTACTATTCCGATGCGTATCAAGAGGCTTTGAGTTTCGCTAAGGGCGCTTCGCAAAGAGAGCTTTCGATCGTTGAAGAGCTTTAACCCGGCTTTCAACCCTTGCGAATGAAGTAGACTTGGCCGGCGTTGCTGTCTTCGGTCTTGATCAGGACATGCCCAGCTTCGGCGCAGTAATGCGGGACGTCGACAATAGCGGCCGGATCGTCAGCCAGCATCCGCAGAACCTGACCAGAGGAGAGTGCCTGCAACCGCTTGCGGGCTTTCAAAACGGGCAGGGGGCAGAGAAGCCCTGATGCGTCCAACTCGGCGTCAAAGGTCATATCTGCGCAGTTAGTCGCGATGTTACAGCTTGTCCACCAAGATGTGACATCATAGCGGGTGACGCTGCACTGCTGCTCCCTTATGCAGGGGGCGAAGAGGACGCACATGTTAGATAGTAGCTTGATTCTGGATGCCACGATGCTGCCGGCGATGTTTATTGCGATGGCGGCTGGTCTGTTGTCGTTTCTCAGCCCGTGTGTGTTGCCGATTGTTCCGCCATATTTGGCCTATATGGGTGGCGTGTCGGTCAGTGATCTTGAGGACAAGCCAGCGGCGCGGGGCCCTGTATTGTTGGCGGCTGTTTTCTTTGTTCTGGGCCTTTCGACGATCTTTATGCTGCTCGGCATCGCGTCGTCTGCTTTGGGGCAGGCGCTTTTGCAGTGGCAAGGGTGGTTCGTGCCGGTTGCCGGGATCGTGGTGATGATCTTTGGTGCGCATTTTGTGGGCGTGTTTCGCATTGGTTTTCTGGATCATGAAATGCGTGTGGATGCGGGGGATCGTGGCGGGTCTGCCTTTGGTGCTTATATCCTTGGTCTTGCTTTCGCGTTTGGTTGGACACCGTGTTTGGGGCCTATTTTAGGGGCTATTCTGGGGCTTGCGGCGTCAGAGGCTGATTTGGCTAAGGGTACTGTTCTTCTTAGCTTTTATGCCTTGGGTCTTGGTATTCCCTTCCTTTTGGTTGCGGCCTTCTTTCCGCGGTTGACGGGGGCGATGGCCTGGATGAAGCGGAATTTGCAGCGTGTCGAACGCACCTCTGGACTGCTGCTTTGGACCGTGGGGCTGATGATGGTCACGGGCCAGTTCACAGCGTTCAGCTTCTGGCTGCTGGAAAAATTTCCCGCTTTGGCCGCTGTTGGCTGACAGCCAGAGACCCGGCAAGATATCACCGCTTTGCAAACCTCTGTTATTCTGTGGCCGTTCCGCTAATCTGCGCCGAAAAGAGGGACTGTGATCAGCGTGGCGACAGCAGAAAACCAGGTAAAACGGCGGCGCGTCTTCTATATTCCGGGTTATGATCCGATGCCGCCGCGTCGGTACCGCGAACTCTACCGGACCGAAGGGGCGGCGCAGGCAGAGATCAGCGGTTATGATATAGGGGTCAGCGCTGGCATCACTGATAGCGATTTCAGTTGGAATGTTGCGGCGCACATTGACGGGGCCGACGTTGCAGCGCGCGTCGATGTGTTGCGGTGGACTGATATTGTGACAGACAGCATGTCCGGGACCATCCCCGCGACCTACTTGCAGCTGCTCAAAACGGCATGGATCTATATTGGTACGGGTACGCTCCGTCGGTTGATGTGGATGCGAAAAGGGCCGGTGATTGCGGCGTTCTATCCCGTTGCTCTGTTGCTTTTGCAACTGATCTTCGCACTATGGCTGGGGGTCTTTCTGGGCGGCAACTTGCGGGAATTGGTTCTCTGGATTTTCTCGCTGATTGGGGTGAATGGGGCTGCGACAGGGTTTGCCAGCGTCGTTTGGCAGGCCGTCTGGTGGCTGACCACAGTGATCAAATATGCGATCCTGTTTGGCGTGACTTACTTTTTGCTGCGGTGGTTCAAGAGCAAAGACAACAAACTGTTCGCTTATTATTTGATGCACGACTACGCATTCTCAGCCGCCAAATGGGGGGTTTATCCGCCCGAGTTGGATGAACGCATCGACGTCTTTGCAGATAAGATCGCGCAAGCCTTGCAGCCTGATGTGCAGGAGGTTCTGGTCGTCGGACATTCCTCTGGTGCGTTTATCGCCGTGTCCGCGCTGGCCCGGTTGCTTCGGGATGATCGGTTGCCGAACGATGGACCGGAACTTGCGTTGCTGTCGCTTGGGCAGGTGATCCCGATGGTTTCGTTCTTGCCGGAGGCCACGCAGTTGCGTGCTGACCTTGCGTATCTGGCTGAACATGACTGGATCACGTGGGTTGATGTTTCAGCCCCCGGTGATGGCTGTTCTTTTGCGTTATGCGATCCTGTGTCGGTAAGCGGTGTGGCAACTGAAGAGAAAAGATGGCCGCTGGTAATTTCGGCCGCTTATACGCAGGCCTTATCCGAAGCGCGTTGGAAAGAGTTGCGTTGGCGCTTTTTCAGGCTTCATTTTCAGTACCTTTGCGCGTTTGACCGGCCCAAGGATTATGACTATTTCCAGATCACTGCAGGGCCGCTTACCTTGGCAGATCGCTATCGTGGTCGTTCGCCGTCACGGTCGCGTGTTGATATCCCCGTTTCAAAATACACACGGCGGGCCAAGTGACAGACCGATTGCCGCCTAAGCCGCCTGCCCGCGAGGGCGATGTTTCGTTGTGGCGGTATCTGCGCTTGTTTCGGCAGGATATTCTTTCTGCGCAGCCCGAGCGGCTTTATCGCGCTTGGATGGCAGAGTTTAAAACGCCTTTTTTTCGCAGCTATCTCATCAACGATCCGGACTTGATCAAAACGGTACTGAAAGACCGCCCCTCAGATTTTCCGAAGTCTGACAGGATCAGTGCGGGGCTGCGGCCTGTGCTGGGCAACAGCGTCTTTGTGACGAATGGAGATGTCTGGGAACGACAGCGTCGCATCATTGATCCAGCTTTTGAGGGCGGGCGTTTGCGTGAAAGCTTTGCTGCCTTGGTGGCGGCGGGGCAGGCGGGTGTGGCCCGTTTCGCGGATGCTGCCGATGGGCAACCGCACGAGATCGAGGCGCTGTGCAGCCATATCGCGGCGGACGTGATCTTTCGGACTTTGTTTTCTATTCCGATCGAGGACGAAATTGCGACCAAGGTCTATGAGCAGTTCCGGACCTATCAGCGCTCGCAACCTATCCTGAATGTGGCGGCCTTTTTGCCAAAGTCGCGGTGGATGCCAGGGTTTTTCGGCCGTTCGACGAAACAGTCAGCGAAGGCCATTCGGGAATTGATCAAACAACTGGTTGATGACCGAATGGAACAAATTGCGCAGGGCACCGCACCCGCCGATCTGGCGACCAAGATCATGACCACGCCTGACGCCGAAACCAGAGAATGTTTCAGCCGGGATGAAATGGTCGATCAGGTTGCTATCTTTTTTCTGGCTGGTCACGAGACGAGTGCTTCAGCACTGGCCTGGACGCTTTACCTTTTGGCGCTTTATCCCGATTGGCAAACACTGGTCGCTGAAGAGGCGAAGGAACTGAACGACTTCAGCAGCTTGTCACGTTTACAAAAGACGCGGGATGTTTTCCGCGAGGCATTGCGGCTTTATCCGCCGGTTCCGATGATGGTGCGGGAGTGTACCCGGCCGGAGGTGTTTCGCGAACGGGTGATAGCAAAAGGTGCGCAGATGATTGTCTCACCCTGGCACCTGCATCGGCAGACCCGTTTATGGGATGACCCAGACGCTTTTGATCCGACGCGTTGGGCCACGGAAAACGGGCAACGTTGTGCGCGTGAGGCCTACCTGCCGTTCTCGACTGGTCCCCGCGTTTGCCCAGGTGCTGGTTTTGCGATGATGGAAGGAGTTGTGTTGCTCGCACAATTGGTCCGGAATTTCCGTTTTTCCGTACAGGATGTGGCTGAGCCAGTGCCCGTCGCGCATCTAACAGTGAGGTCACGTGATGGAATCAGGCTGCGATTCGATACTCGCGACCCATCAACCGTTTCCTAATTGCGCATAAACTGGCCGATTTGGCCGAAATGGTCGGCAAACACCCAACGTCATTTGTTGTAAATATGGCAGCAATTGGTAAGGGATTCAAATTGGGCAAGCCTTATTTTTACTTATTATCAATATGTTAACTCTTTTTTGCACGCTATAATTGACTGAATTTACGTCTTTTCTAACAAATTTTTGCCTTTATTCGTCGTCTGGATACCGGCATTAATACTTTATGCTTTCAATGGTGGAAGCTTTGGGGATGACGCATGACAGTTTCGCTGCAAGGTTCAAACAAGTTCAGTCTTTTTGGTATCGGCCGTAAATCTGGTGATAAAACGTCTATGAAGGCACGTCGCAAAAAGGCGCGTCCAGAGGATATCGCAAAGCTGTTTTCCGCTGAACAGAAGCCAGATGTCGTAAAGACAGTGAAGCCTCGGGAGCTGAACGAGACAGAGATCGAAGATCGTGAGACGATTGGCGATCTGAGGGGCGCGCTTTATTCAAGCAAGCGGTAATCAGCTTTTACTCTTTCGAAAATATAAATACGAATAGCCGAGGCCAGACCAATGTCGCCTCGGCTTTCGTCTATTTGGGCAGCCAAACCATTGATCGTTTGGCCATCTTTGGCTGCGATAGTACGAAACGCATCCCAGAAGACATCTTCCAACGATACGCTGGTCCGGTGCCCCCGTAGAGTAAGCGAACGTTTGACCGGACGCCTGTGGTCCATCAGTTTGGTTCGCGTTTGTGATCGGAATGCCGGACCGCTGCTTGCTTGGTCGCCATCGCTTCGAGTTCGCGCTGCGCTTTGGTTCGCCCAAACTTGACGGCATTTTCATCCGCCTTGGTCTTTGCATCCCGCTTGGCCTTGGTTTTGCGTGCTCGGTTGAGGTTGATCGGCTTCATTTAGGTCCAATCATGTCTTCGGGGCGCACGACCTTGTCAAACGTGGCTTCGTCCACAAAGCCCAGCTTTATCGCCTCTTCCTTTAGCGTCGTTCCGTTCTTGTGAGCCGTCTTGGCGACAGTGGTCGCGTTGTCATACCCGATCGTTGGTGCCAGAGCTGTGACAAGCATCAAGGATTCCCGCATCAGTTTTTCAATGCGGGCTTCGTTTGCGTTGATGCCAGAAACACAATTATCGGTGAATGTCACAGAGGCGTCGCCCAAAAGCTGCATGGATTGCAATACGTTATAGGCCATCATTGGCTTCATCACGTTCAGTTCGAAATGACCTTGCGAGCCGGCAAAACCTACAGCGGCGTCATTGCCCATGACATGGGCGCAGACCTGTGTCAGGGCCTCGACCTGTGTCGGGTTCACCTTGCCCGGCATGATGGAAGAGCCGGGTTCGTTTTCTGGCAGCATCAGTTCACCCAAGCCGCAGCGGGGGCCTGACCCGAGCATACGAATGTCGGCTGCTATTTTATAAAGACTGGCCGCGACCGTTTTTAGCGCACCAGACATTTCCACAAGCGCGTCGTGGGCAGCGAGAGCTTCAAATTTATTTGGTGCGGTGACAAAGGGCAGGCCGGTGATGTCGGCCATATGGGCCGCAACGGTTTCGCCCCAACCTTTGGGCGTGTTCAACCCGGTACCCACTGCTGTGCCGCCTTGGGCCAATTCATAGATGGCGGGCAGGGCAGCTTTGACCCGCCGGATGCCCATAGCAACCTGATGCGTATAGCCACCGAATTCCTGACCAAGCGTCAGCGGTGTGGCGTCCATGGTGTGGGTCCTCCCGATCTTGATGATCTTGTCGAATTCTTGCTGCTTTTGCTCCAGAGCCGCGTGCAGTTTTGCCAGCCCCGGCAATAGGACATCATGGGCTGTTGTCGCTACAGCGATGTGCATTGCCGTGGGAAACGTATCGTTTGAGGACTGGCCCATGTTGCAGTGATCGTTGGGATGGACAGGGTTTTTGGATCCGATCACTCCGTCAAGGATTTCGATGGCGCGGTTCGAGATCACCTCATTGGCGTTCATGTTGGATTGCGTGCCTGACCCGGTCTGCCAGACAACCAGTGGGAAGTGATCGTCCAGTTTGCCCTCAACAACCTCAGATGCGGCGGTGATCATAGCGTCTGCCTTGTCGGCATCCAGCTTGCCACGCTCTTTATTGGCGATGGCACAAGCCTGTTTGATGACGCCAAGCGCACGAACAATGGCGACAGGTTGTTTTTCCCAACCGATGGGGAAGTTCATAATTGACCGCTGGGTTTGTGCACCCCAGTAGCGGTCTGCGGGGACCTCTAACGGACCAAAGCTGTCTGTTTCAGTGCGCGTTTCGGTCATTGATCCCTCCTGAACTATTGTTACTCAGGGGGTTTAAGGCGGCGTAGGGTTAACCGCAACGGGCTATTTGCGGAACTGATCCAAGCTGACGACCTCAGCCTCTTTGCGTTCTTCCACACTGTCATCGTCCGGTTCGACCATCTCGTCCATGGGCGCTTCTTCGACTTCGACCAGTGGCGCCTCGGTGTCGTCATCCTGCGTTTCAAACCGCAGGCCAAATTCCACAGACGGATCCACGAATGTCTTGATCGCGTCGTATGGGATATAGAGAGTTTCCGGGTTGTCACCGAAGTTCAGCGTTATTGTGAAACCGTCATCGGTGACGTCGAGATTATCGAACCAATGCTGGATTACGACTGTCATCTCGCCCGGGTACCGATCAGATAGCCAATCAGCGATTTCCACGTCGGGGTGCATGGTATCAAAGGTGATAAAGAAGTGATGTGCGCCTGGCAGTCCCTTTGCCGCCACATCCAGAAGCACGTTCTGGATCAGACTGCGCATCGCCTGATGCATGAGGTTGCCGTAGTCGATGGTCTGCGTCACGCATAAATCCTTCATCTTCGCATCGCCAGCATAGGGGATTCTATCGCGGATAAAAGGGGCGATCCTCAGAACTGGCCGAACGTCACCGTCCACGCCAAGCTAAGCGATGCCGAAAGAAGCAGCACCGGGACAATGGACCATTTCCGCCAAAGCAGAAGGAGCGCAGCGACCGCTGCCAGCACGATGGCATCAGGTTGGATGGTACTGACTTCGGGCTGGATGGTTTGCAGGATCCCATACCCAACCAAGTTTACTTGTCCAAAGAATACATGCGTTGCAAACCAAAGCGACAGATTGGCGATGACCCCAACTATGGCGGCAGTGACAGCCGATAATGCTCCGCTAAGTCGTGGTTTCCCCTCAAGCCAATCAATGAGTGGGGCACCTGCGAAAATCCATATGAAACAGGGAAGGAACGTAACCCAAAGCGTCAGCAGACCGGCAAGTAAGGCGAGCCCCCAGCCGCCCTGCGACAGCCCCGCCACCATGGCGACGAATTGTGTAACAAGGATAAGTGGGCCCGGTGTTGTTTCGGCGAGCCCCAGCGCATCCATCATCTGCGCTGTGGTCAGCCATTCGTATGAGACGACGACCTCTTGCGTCATGTAGGCCAGAACGGCATAGGCCCCGCCAAAGGTGACGACCGCCAGTTTCGAAAAGAATATGGCCACATTCATCAGGAATTCCTGTTGGGACGCCGCGATAACTGCAATCGGTGCAATCCAAAGAACGCCGCCGATCAAGATGACTTTGGCAGTATCCTTGAAGTTCACTGCAGCAGGCGTTGTCTTGGTGTTTGTTGTCGATTGCATTGCACCAAAGATCGCCGCGACTGCGATGATCAGAGGAAAGGGAAGGGCGAGGAAAAACAGCGCTATAAATGCCGCGATAGCAATGATGATGTGGGTCGCATTCAAAAGCGCCCGTTTTGCTATTTTGATCAGAGCCTGAACGACAATGATGACAACGGTAGCTTTGACGCCCAAAAACAGTGCCTGCACCACGGGCAGATTGCCATAAGCCCCGTAAGCAAGAGCAAGGAAAGTGATCACCACTGCCCCCGGTAGTACAAATAGCCCGCCGCCGATCAGCCCGCCTGCAATGCCGCGTCTTTTCCAGCCCGCATAGGTGGCCAATTGCATCGCCTCGGGTCCAGGCAGCAGCATGCAGAATGATAGTGCACGCAGGAACTGGTCTTCAGTTAGCCAAGCGCGTCGTTCCACCAATTCCTGATGCATCAACGCGATTTGGGCGGCCGGCCCCCCGAAAGACAGAAGGCCGATGCGGCCAAACACTTTAACCAGTTCATTCATCGGGGCTGTTCCATCGGCCAGTCATGCCCTTCGTCCTGACCATCCCGCGCCCAACGGTAAAGCGCGTCATAGACCAACATAGCTGCATCCATCTGTGCGCTGTCGTCTCGAAACATGCGCGACAGTCCGACGGAGATTGCCAACAATCCCGCGGCCTGTGGTGCCAAGTCATGTCGGTTTGTGTCCGCTGCCCTGACAATGTCGGCCAGCGCATCGAGCGCCGGGTGACTTAGGCAGAAAAGTTTGATCATCGCGTCGAAGCTGCAGTTGGCGTCTTGGTGGCTGAACTTGACACCTTCCACGTCAAATGGTGTGGCTCCAAAACGGTCAGCCACATCAAGAACGTCGCCGGGCGGCACGAACAAGAACTCTGCAGCCGGATCCACAAAGCGTCGGATCAGCCAGGGGCAGGCGATGCGATCAATCTTGGGCCGGTGCCGTGTAACCCACAGATGGCCGGGGATTGCTTGTGCGGGGATGCGAGGCAGCGCCGCTTCGCGCCAACCATGGTGACCACCTGCCAGAACCTCTGCACTTATACCCCGATGACGCAGACGGGCAGCAACGCCGTGCGAAAGTTTGCGGCCTTTCTGGCAAATGATAACGGCATTTGTATCTGCTACCTGCGCTGCAATCGCATCAATCTGATTATGTCCAAATCGGCGGGCTGAAGGCAAAAGATGGGGGTCATCGTTGAAGTCTTCGTCGATGCAGACATCGATCAGCGCGGGGCACTGCGGTGTCCCGATCAAACGCATCAATTGAGTAGGGGATATTTCATTAAGTCCAGGCACAATGCATCCTTTCTGAAAAGGTCAGTGGATGCGACGCTTGGGCCAAAGCCTCACGGGGTGTTCGCGGCCCCCATCACAGACTTATCAGGGATGTCTGTTGGCAGGTCAATGTTTACCCGACGATTTTTGCCACTTCACGCAATATCTTGTCTCGGATCGCTTGCGGGTATTCACGATGGGTTCGGGCCGTCATTGTGAAACCATCTCGTGTGATCACCGCACTTTTGAAAAAGCCCGTTATGGCGAGCCCCATCGATTCGATGGCAATCCCGTTGATGGTGACACCAGCCCGTTCGGCGATATTGCGGGCTGTTGGTACATCCGTACCGCCGTTGGGTGTTCCATCCCCTGACACATCGATGACCTGGCGCGTGCAATCCGGCACGTCGTCAAACAAGGCAAGAGAGAAGTAGATAGCCTCGGCCGGGGCGGTGTCTGAGAGAACGAATGCCCGCTCCATCAAGCGGGCTTGCAGGGCCATTTTATCTGCGTCGAGCGCTGTTTTGATCTGCGTCCAAGGGATGGCAACGATCTGTCGATCGGCCCCCGACCACTGGACGACGGTCAGCATGACCTGACCCTGAACCAATGCGTCCACGACCTCGGCATCCGTTAACGCATCGGCCAAACCGTCAGTCTGGATGCGGTATTCGCCGGTGTCGATGGAGTTAGAGACATCAATCGCCAAAACCAACGCGGTATCGCAAGCGAATGCAGCTTTTGCTGCCATGACATATGCTAAGGAAAGAGCGAGATGATAACGCATGGGATCAGATTGCGCAGGCAAAGCATCTGATGCAACTGATAAAATTCCTACAAATTGAATACAGGAACTTGGAGATATCTTGCCGAAGTAATCCATTTTTTTGCCGTTTTGGCAGCCAAAGACGTGACGACGTTGAGATTTTTCTTCGTACCTGACTAATAAATAGAGATGTCAGGATGGGGCACCTGATCCCTCATAGCAGCCTATTTGGTAAATGAAAGGACAACAGATGCCAATTTCCAGAAGCGCACCACCGCGCCGCTTTGCCAGGACAGTCGCTTGTATGACAGTCGCACTTGCTACACCCCCAGTAATGGCTGAGACAAGAGACGACAGCCGCCGCATGCTGGGACAACTGAACGTCATGGTTCATAGGGCCACAGCGTCTGCCTGCATGCTAAACGCTGGGATCGCAGTCGAGGATGAGGCAGAGGACATCGCCCGTGCAACGCACGTCTTCAACAAGAAGCTTGGTCTTTTAAACGATGGTCATGTGAGGCCAGAGGTCGTCGATATCGTAAGTTCCTGGCGGCCCGTAGACGCAGCATTGACGGACATTCTTGCAGGCGGTCCAACAGACGCGTCACTCGCAACGGTTTTGGAAAGCCAGGCCGCATTAGAAGATGCTACTATTCATCTGGAAGACGTGATCGGGTCGGAATTTAATGCCACATCTCGAATCTCTGAAGCACAGATTTTGCTCATCGATCTAGCGGAACGCCAGTTGAACTTTGCTCATACGATGAAGTTGAAGGCCTGCCTTATTGGCAGTGGCGGCGGCGATCCGGCTGTTACAGATGAGCTCTTGGAAATGATGACCTTTTATGAAGCCAGTTTGACGGTGATGCGGGACGGTTCGCCTGATTACGATTTGCACCCTTTGGCCATGCCGCAGATGAAAGAGGTGCTTGATGAAGCGATAACGGGTTGGGACGCGCTGCGACCAATGCTTGAGAAGATTGCCACAGATGGTAACGCCACCGATGATGAACTTCTTGCCATACGGGATTCCACTCAGACACAGGTGTTCGCAATGAACACGTTACTGATGTTGTACCTTGGTAACACGATTTTGCGTTGGCCAGACCCTGAAACGTCAATGATGTCTAAAACAGAAGAATGACACGGGCGTCGCTGTAGACATGTCGCGAAATTGGGAAAGGTGCAGGTTTCTGTTGCCAGGTACCTGCGAACCCCGCCAGAGGCAGCAAAGCCTAAGGACTTAAGTTTTCGATATTAGGCACAGCTTACGCTGCGACTGCCATCGGTGCATTGTTGTCATTTGCAACTATACAATTTGTACCGATAACGGTGGTAACTCACCGAAACAAAGCTAACCCCTTTAGACGTTCGTCGATCCTGTTTCGTCCCCATGGCTGCCAAATGAGCAGTTTTTGGTGGAGACGCCGGGTACCGCCCCCGGGTCCGATCCGCTTATTACGAGCGCGTTTATGTTCATAGTCCCGAGAGACATCCTGTATGTAAGGCATCAGTTGGCACGGAACAAGTCCTTCCAAACGGCAATATTGTCCGGCGCTCGGAAACGAACAGAATAAAACCTGCGCAAAACCAGTGTTTCGCCCTTAGGTTGCCCTTATTTCGCCTTGCTATCCTGACCTAAAGTGCAGGCTGGGGGCGCTATGCGGGTAATAAAACAAATGTATAATATAAGAAAAATAGCCAAAAGGCTGCACCGAGAAGAAGATGGCGGTTCCACGATCGAGTTTCTTTTATGGATGCCGCTAATGATCGGTATGCTGACACTGACTACTGATGCCACATTGCTCATGCACAAGCAGCAGAACCTATATAATGCGTCACGTGATGCATCGCGTCAGGTTGCATTGGGGCAGAAGACTGAAAGCGAGGCGGCAGAAATCTTGGCCGCTCGGTTCTCTAACTATACGGTCAGTGTCGATGTCGCTCAGTCAGGCGGCTTTGTAACCACAAGCGTTTCTCTGCCTTTCTCCGAATTTGCGAATGTCAGTGGACTGTTCATCGATGGATCATTGGCAGCTTCAGCAACCATGTGGGTTGAAAACTATGAATCATAAGTTGAAAAATAGCACGCGTTTGTTTTTATCAAACGAAGATGGAACAGCAACTGTAGCAGGTCTCTCCTTTCTTATTACAGGTCTTATGATTACTGGTCTTGCCTTGGATCAGGCCAGCGGTTGGAAAACCCATACACAAATGCAGATTGCGGCTGATGCTGCCGCTTTGGCGGGATCAGCCAACCTGGATGATCCGGATTATGCGCAAGAAATCGCGTTGGAGACAGCGCAACGGAATTTGACGGACAAGTCGGCCATTCAAGCCTCTGATATCACGCTTGGCCATATTGATCCTGATAGCCTGTCATTTGTGAGTGGAACCAATGACGCGGGAATCTACGATGCTGTGCACGTGGACGCGGCTCGTGAATTGTCGCGGGGGAACGCGTTGCCGACATTTCTGATGCATCTGGTTGGACAAGATAGCATCGATGTCAGCACGACGTCTGTCGCTGCTAGCCAAGAAAATATCAATAGCAATGGAGGTTTTGCCGGATGTGAAGACGCTGTTTTCCTGACCTCCGACAAAGTGAACTCTGGTGGCGGAAGCAACTTGGAAGGCGCTGTTTGTATCCACGGTGAAAAGGCGGTGCAGACAGGTGGTGGCGACTATTACGGTCCCGAAGTTCGGTTCTCATCTATCGAACTTGAGAACATCAATATCTCAACCTACTCTCCCGATAGCATCACCGAAGACGAGTTAAAGGTTGCGCGTTCGATGCAGCCCGCCATATTGCCGCTTCTCGATGATATGCACGCAGAGCTTTGGGATACATTTTGGAACAGCGGTGCCACGACCTATTCTGGTGACCTTCTGCCAAGTTTTGTCACGGCCAATGGACCTGCGAACATTGTTCGGATTGAAAAGGGGCATTGGGCTGTTCAACCGGGTGATCTAGAAGAAAATACGATTTATGTTGCCAAAGGTGGCGTACAATTTGCCGGTGACATCGATATCGATAATATCGCCATCATTGCAGATGGTCGGATTGGTGTCGGCGGCGGTAATAATCTGTCCTTTGACAACATTTTCTTCATCGGAACACAGTTGAGCCTTGCCGGTAATATCACTTGGGGCCGAAATGCCGATGCATGCGAGGACGACACCTACGGTGTTTACCTTTTCGGGACAGAAAGTCTTTCGATGGGTGGTTGGGGCGGCGGTGCCACATTGAGCGGCGTTGTTGGCGCTGCGCCACGTTTCAATCCCGGTGGCTCGATGGATGCGACGGGTGTATATTTTGAAAGCGATAGCCATATGTCTATCGGTGGCGATCTTAATATCATCGGTTGCGGAACGACGCGGTCTTCCGAATATACCTTGACCGACACTAGCTTCACTCAAACGTCTGGTGGTGGTTCTTACCTGTTACGCTGATAAATTCTAGATATAACCAATGATAGGCCGCAGCTTTTGCTGCGGCTTTTTCATATGTTGAGTACGATTGCGCAAAGTCCGACAAGCGCCTCAACGCCAAAAAATACCCATTTCTTAGTCGATCTGCCGTCTAGGACAAGTGACGTCAGCCGCCCCATCGCCGCGCCAGTCCAGCAGCATCCCAACATGAAATAAGCTTCTGGCGTGCCAAGAATGAGCGCCCCGATGCCCATCCCGACAAAGAGAGCCCCTGCGGACGCCCTGATCTCGGATGGTCCCATGCTGGACGTGCCGGGATCGAGATCCAATGCGGACAGTGTGTAACGCGGCGCTAGCCATCCGAAACAGCCCAGTCCGATGCTGAGCAGGGCGAAAATGATATTGATGATGTCCATAGCGAAGAAACTGGGTGCCGCGCGCGCGAAGTCAATCCTTGGCGCGTGCTGCAATCACATTCTGTGCGAGCTGCTGGGTGTATTGGGCCAGCGCGCATAGCCCGTCATCGGCTTTGTCAGCGTCTTGGGCCGTCACCGCATCCGCAATCTCTGTATGCAGTCCAACGATGGTTTCGCGTGATCGGGCGCTGAAGGTGATCATGTTCATCAGCGGTTGCATCGCCTCGACCGCGCCCGCAAGCTGATATGACAGTACCGGATTGCCAGCCCCATCGACCAAGGCCCGGTGAAAGGTGACATCCGAGGCGCAGAAGGCCTCATCCGTTAGTCCGGGTTGTTGTTGCCGGTGGATTTCGGCCCGCATGGTTGCCAGATGATCTGCCGTGCGCCTTTCTGCCGCGAGCGGCGCACATGCACGTTCCAGCGCGTAACGGGCCTCACAGGCAGTGGCGAAGCTGACATCGTTCATCGACAAAAGCAGGGTCGATGTGGTGATCTGCTGGCCATAGGCGTCTTCAAACCGCAAGCGGTTTACGAAGGCACCGCCGGTGGCACCGCGTTGTGTGCGGATAAGCGACTGGGCGGCCAATCGCTTTAACGCTTCGCGCACAGTCGGCCGGGACACATCGAACTGATCGGCCAGTTCCGCCTCTGACGGGAGCCGCTCATCAACCGGGAGCGCACCCGAAACGATAGCGTCTCGGATAGCCTTGGCTATTTGCGCGGAAAGGTCTGCAGGGTTGCTTGGGTCAATTTTCATTTGTCAGACAATTAAACGTCTGACATATGATAGTGCAAGACCTGAGTCGTCGTTGGGAGAGAGCGAGTGCCTCATTTTATCCGATCATCGCTGTGGCTGTTATTCTTTGGCACGATCCTTTTGGCGTGGTGGATGCTGTTCATGATGGCCATGGATATGAACTTGGACCTGATAGGTAGGCCGGGTCCCATGGCTCAGGAAATGGCGAACATGGATCCGCGCATGCCCATGGATATGCCGATGGCACGGTTTGGGCCGCTATTTACCATGTGGGCCATCATGATGGCGGCGATGATGTTGCCGACCATGGTGCCAACCCTGACAACCTATGAGCGCTTGATGACCAGCGCTGACGGGACGCGGGCCGGGTGGCTTGGTGTTTTGCTGGGGTATTTTGTTGTCTGGGTGGTCTTTGCGGCGGTCATCGCGATCGTGCAGCTTGCACTGCTCTACGGCGGCGTCATCAATATGTTGGGGATTGCGCCGATCTGGCTGTCAGCAATTTTGTTGATCGTTGTTGGCGCGTTGCAGTTCACCCGCGCGAAAGAGGTCTGCCATGGCGTATGCCATGCCCCCATGACCTATTTTCTTGGGCACTGGAAAACCGGGTTTGCGGGTGGTCTGCGCATGGGGCTGGGCCTTGGTGCATTTTGCGTCGGGTGCTGTTGGGGCTTTATGGTATTGGGTTTCGTAGGAGGGGTGATGAGCCTGTTGTGGATGGGCCTCGCCACCTTGCTGATGATCTTCGAAAAGCTGCCCGATCTGGGCCACCATGTGATTAAGCCCACGGGCGCACTGCTGATTGCAGCGGGCCTACTGGTTCTTATACTTTAGGAAAGGCGTCCAAATGGCTGACAAAAAAAGAGAACCTGCCGACAAATTGCCAGTGTCGCAACGCATCGACCAGCGCATGGAAAGCAATCCGCTTCGCCGCAAGATGGACCCGACGGAGTGGGCGATAAAAGGTGAACTGTTCCTAAATTGCTCGTGCACTGTCTTCTGCCCCTGTGTTGTGTCCCTTGGCGCGCATCCACCCACTGAGGGGTACTGCCATGCATGGATGGCCATTGCCATCGATGAAGGCCATTTCGAAGGCGAGGATCTTTCGGGCCTGAATGTCGGTCTACTGGTCGATATTCCGGGTCGTATGGCAGAAGGTAATTGGAGAGTGGCGGCCTATGTCGATGAACGATCAACGCAAAAGGCTTACAATGGCATTCTGAAGATTTTCAGCGGCCAAGCTGGTGGCACCACCGGGCTTTTCACCATGCTGGTGTCTGAAATCATAGGTGCCGAGCGCGAAAAGGTCGAAATTGTCCGCGAGGGTGACAAGCGTGGCATCTACATTGGCCGCAAAATTCAGGGCGAGATCGAGATGATGAAGGGCAAGGACCCGGATCACCCCGTCATGATTAGCAATTCGAAGTACTGGATGGGCCCGGACATCATTGCTGCAGCTGGCACGAAATCGAGGGTACGTGACTATGGTCGTATCTGGGATTTTGGCGGCAAGTCGGCCGAGATTTGCCCGATTGACTGGAAAGGCCCCAAGCCATGATCAGCCCGGAATACTGTCGTATCATGGCGCGTTATAATGCATGGCAAAACAGTGGGTTACGGGACATGTTGAAGGATATGCCCACTGATGATCTTTTTCAGGATCGCGGCGCGTTTTTTGGATCAATTATAGCGACCCTCAACCATCTGTTGTGGGGGGATACGGTCTGGATCAGCCGGTTTGACGGGGGCGAAAGTACTGATCTTTCCGGCCACGAAGGTTTGGAGATGACACCCACGCCAGCCGTGTGGGCCGCCGAGCGGTTTGCTTTGGATGCACGGATCACGCTTTGGGCGCAGTCGGTACAGGCCGTTGATCTGACGGGGGATTTGACGTGGACCTCTGTGATTGTGGACGGGCAGATGACAAAGCCAAAGGGGGTATGCGTCATGCAGTTTTTTAACCATCAGACCCATCATCGCGGGCAGGTTCATGCGATGTTGACAGCCCTTGGCAAAAAGCCGGCTGCGACTGACATCCCCTTCATGCCGGAGGGGGCCTGATGGCGAGTATAGCCCCATCCCGCCGTATTCGCCGGACACCATTCACAGAAGGCGTCGAGGCAGCGGGCGTCAAGGGTTATACCGTATACAACCACATGCTTCTGCCGACCGTTTTTGAAAGCATCGAGGCAGATTATCATCATCTGAAATCTGCGGTGCAGGTCTGGGATGTTTCTGTCGAACGTCAGATTGAGCTGCGTGGGCCGGACTCAGCCCGTTTAATGCAGATGCTGACCCCGCGCGACCTGCGCGGCATGATGCCGGGACAGTGTTATTACGTGCCGATCGTGGATGAAACCGGTGGTATGCTGAATGATCCTGTCGCTCTCAAACTGGCTGAGGATCAGTGGTGGATATCCATTGCGGACAGTGATTTACTGTTTTGGGTCAAGGCTTTGGCCTATGGATACCGGCTTGATGTGTTGGTTGATGAACCCGACGTGTCGCCCTTGGCCGTACAGGGTCCGAAAGCAGAAGAACTGGTCGGCCGCATCTTCGGTGATGCGATCCAGTCCGTCAGGTTCTTCCGTTTCGGCTGGTTCGATTTTCTAGGTGTCAGCATGGCCGTCGCCCGGTCAGGCTACTCCAAACAGGACGGTTTCGAGATTTATGTGCCGGGGACGGCCAATGGGATGCCGCTCTGGAATGCGTTGATGGAGGCCGGTAAGGATCTGGACGTGCGCGCTGGTTGTCCGAACCTGATTGAACGGATCGAGGGTGGGTTGTTATCATATGGCAACGACATGACCCGGGAAAACACGCCGCATGAGTGCGGTTTGGGGCGTTTTTGTTCGACACAGACGGCCATTGGGTGCGTCGGCCGGGATGCGCTGCTGCGTGTGGCCAAGGAAGGTCCGACACAGCAGATCAGGCCATTGGTGATCCATGGTGATCTGCCGCCATGCGATCGGGCGTGGCCATTGGTGGCGAAAGGCAAACGTGTTGGACAGGTGACATCTGCCGCCTACAGCCCTGATTTTGAAGAAAATGTTGCGATTGGTATGGTCCGCATGACCCATTGGGATGAAGGCTCTGTTTTGGAAGTTGAAACGCCGGAAGGTATGCGGGAGGTGACGGTCCACGAGAGTTTCTGGATCTGAAAAATGTGGCGACCGCCGGAGCCTCCGGCGGGAGTTTTTTTGCCAAGATGAAGGGGCTTGTCCCCAATGAAAAAAGGATCGGGATATGTTTCAGGCTTTGGTTGTTGAAAAGGATGAGGCGGGGAAAACCTCGGCCGCTGTGCAGTCGCTGGACGCCGATCAGTTGCCGGACGGTGATGTAACGATCGCCGTTGAGTATTCAACCGTCAACTACAAGGACGGCCTTTGCATTGGGCCAGGCGGGGGCCTTGTGAGAAACTACCCGCACGTGCCGGGGATCGATTTTGCGGGCATTGTTGAGGCATCTGATGACGACCGCTACAAGCCAGGCGACAAAGTGGTTCTGACCGGCTGGCGTGTGGGTGAGGCGCATTGGGGCGGTTACGCCCAAAAGGCGCGGGTGAAGGCCGATTGGCTGGTTCCGCTGCCCGAGGGTTTGAGCACCCGGCAGGCCATGGCTGTTGGCACGGCTGGGTTTACAGCGATGTTGGCTGTCATTGCGTTGGAAGACCACGGCATCAAGGATGGTCCCGTGCTGGTCACGGGTGCCGCAGGCGGTGTGGGGTCAGTCGCGACGGCGATATTGGCGAATTTGGGTTACAAGGTGGCTGGCGTCACGGGCCGCCCGGAGGCCGCAGATTATCTGACCTCGTTGGGTGCCAGTCAAATTGTGGCCCGCGAAGAGTTGAACGAAACGACGAAACGTCCGCTTGAAGCCGAAACCTGGGGTGGTTGTGTCGATGCCGTCGGAGGCGAGATGCTCGCCCGTCTTTTGGGGCAGATGCAATATGGTGCGTCTGTGGCGGCGGTAGGGTTGGCTGGTGGTGCAGGTTTGCCTGCGACTGTTATCCCGTTTCTGTTGCGTGGCGTGAACCTGTTGGGGATCGACAGCGTGATGCAACCTTATGACAGCCGCGTGCAAGCCTGGGCGCGGATCGCCAATGATCTGCCGATGGATAAATTGGAGGCGATGATTCAACCCGCGACGTTGTCCGATTTGCCAAAATTGGGGGCTGACATTCTCAAAGGGCAGGTGAAGGGGCGCGTTGTTGTAGACGTCAATGGGTGATGCATATTGCGGCGCTGACGGCGGTCTTGCCGTGTTTTAACGATAATATGTCTTGAGTGTGTGTTCCTGTCGTCCTGCGGCTGTTACGGTTTCCTTAGCGGAAGGCGGAGGGACGATGCTGCCAGCGCCTCTTTTTTCTTGAGTGCCGTCTTCCCAAAGAACGAAAAAATTCAATAGGGGAGGCCAGCAAGATGGCCGAAGAATCAACGAATGCGGGGCTCCGATTGCCGGAAGGAGCCTCTGGTCTTATCGAAACAGACTATTCGATCGGACAAGATAATATCGAAGCTCAATTAGGGCCGTTCGGGCTTGATATCCACAATCCGGTTTTCCTGATTTCAGGTGCCAGTATCATTGCCTTTGTCATTTATGCGCTGGTGTTTCAGGAGCAAGCAACAGAGATGTTTGGCACTCTGCGACCCTGGCTGACCAGCACCTTTGACTGGTTCTTTCTTGGTGCGGCCAATGTCTTTGTTCTTTTTTGCTTGATGCTGATCGTCACACCGTTTGGTGGTGTTCGGCTGGGCGGGGTCGATGCCGTACCGGATTATTCATATCTTGGCTGGTTCGCGATGCTGTTTGCCGCGGGTATGGGTATCGGGCTAATGTTCTTTGGTGTTCTTGAGCCGGTCTACCATATGGCCATTTCAGAGCCTTTGGGCGTTGCGACGCCGTTTGATGCCGATGGTAATGTGATCGAGGCAAATGTCGCTGCTGCAAGAGAAATGGGACTTGCTGCAACAATCTACCATTGGGGTCTGCATCCATGGGCCATTTATGCGATTGTTGCGCTGGCTTTGGCATTGTTCAGCTATAACAAGGGATTGCCGCTGACGATCCGCTCTGCCTTTTATCCCATCTTTGGTGATCGGGTGTGGGGCTGGACCGGACATATCATCGACACGCTGGCGGTTTTCGCGACGTTGTTCGGTTTGGCCACCTCACTGGGATTTGGTGCGCAACAGGCCGCTGCCGGACTTGAATTCGTGTATGGTATCCCGAATACCATCAATGTGCAGGTCATCCTGATTACCGCCATTACCGCTGTGGCCCTTGTGTCTGTCCTTCGGGGTTTGGATGGCGGGGTTAAGATACTGTCTGAAATCAACATGGGGTTGGCGGCTTTGCTTTTGCTGTTCGTCCTAATTGTCGGCCCGACGCTGGCCATTTTGACAGGATTTGGTGAAGGTCTGATCGCCTACGCGCGGGACGTTATTCCGCTGTCCAATCCGGTTGGTCGGTCAGATGATAGTTACCGCGAAGGATGGACTGCGTTCTATTGGGCTTGGTGGATCAGCTGGTCACCTTTCGTAGGTATGTTTATCGCGCGGGTCAGCCGTGGCAGGTCTGTGCGGGAGTTTGTGATCTGTGTATTGTTGATCCCGTCGCTTGTCTGCGTGCTTTGGATGGCTGTCTTCGGTGGCACGGCCATTGATCAGGTCTTTGCTTCACCCGAGACGAGCCTTGTGAAGGCCAACGTGATCGATAGCTACAGCCCGGAACTCAGCCTGTTCGGGATGCTCGCTGATCTGCCGCTTGCTGCGGTCACCTCTACGCTTGGTATCATCCTTGTGGTCGTCTTCTTCGTGACGTCCTCTGACTCTGGTTCGCTGGTAATCGACACGATTACGGCTGGCGGTAAGGTGGATGCCCCGGTGCCACAGCGGGTGTTCTGGTGCATCTTTGAGGGCGCGGTAGCGATTGTGCTGCTCCTTGGTGGCGGGCTTGCCGCGTTGCAGGCGATGGTCATCTCGACGGGATTACCATTCACTCTCGTTCTTTTGCTGATGTGCTGGGCCATTTACCGCGGCTTGGTCAGCGAACTTCGAGCCTGACAAAAATTGTACAGATACAATGCAAAGGCCGCCCCAAGGGGCGGCCTTTCTTGACGTTGCCTTCGTCGCTCTAGATCACGGCATAGCGAAACAGGCCATCCGCGCCTGCAGGCGGAGGAAGTATGAGCCAGTCACCAATTATTCTGTGGTATCGGCGTGATTTGCGTCTGGGTGATCACGAAGCGTTAACGGCGGCCTGTGGCACAGGGCGACCGATCATTCCGGTTTTTATCCATGATGAGCTTGTTTCGGGGCAGGGGGCTGCACCCCGCTTTCGCCTTGGCCTTTCGGTTACGGATCTCGATAAGTCATTGCGCCAAAAGGGCAGCCGCCTGATATTGCGCAAGGGTAGGGCGCTGGACGTGCTGCGTGAACTCATCAAAGAAACCGGGGCAGATACTGTCTATTGGTCTCGGCTCTATGATCCAGACAATCGAAATCGCGATACTGACATAAAAGCGGCTCTTAAACAGGATGGCATTGAAGCAGAAAGCTTCGCTGGTCATGTCCTATTCGAGCCTTGGACCGTTCAGACCAAAACGGGTGGCTTCTACAAGGTCTTTACCCCGATGTGGAAATCTGTGCGCGACAATGCAGTGCCCGACGCTTTGCCGACGCCGGGCCGATTTGTTGCGCCGGAGATCTGGCCGTCTTCTGATCGCCTGGACGATTGGCAGATGGGAGCCGCCATGGATCGGGGCGCGGGGGTTCTTGAGGCGTATTGCACCGTGGGAGAAACTGCTGCTTCGGACCGATTGGGTAAGTTCATTGCCGATCGTGTTTTGGACTACTCCAGGAACAGGGATTTGCCTTCGGTTGATGGCACCTCGGGTCTTTCGGAAAACCTGACCTATGGCGAGATTAGTCCACGATCTTGTTGGCATGCTGGCTGGCGTGCGTTGACGGATGGCAAAGCGGATGCTGAGGTCTTCCTGAAGGAGTTGGTCTGGCGCGAGTTTGCCTATCATCTCGCCTTTCACACCCCGCGGATTGTGAGAAACAACTGGAAAGAGGATTGGGATGCATTCCCGTGGAACGCCGACGACCAACTGCCTGAGGTGAAGGCATGGAAGCAGGGGCGTACTGGCATTCAGTTCGTCGATGCTGCCATGCGCGAGATGTATGTGACCGGCACGATGCATAACCGGGGGCGCATGATCGTCGCGTCATATCTTACAAAGCATCTGCTGTGCCATTGGAAGATTGGCATGGACTGGTTTGCTGATTGCCTGATTGACTGGGACCCATGTAGCAACGCCATGGGTTGGCAGTGGTCGGCAGGGTCGGGGCCGGATGCCACGCCGTATTTCCGGGTCTTTAACCCAGTCACTCAGCTCGACAAGTTTGACAAAGATCGTGCTTATGTTGAGCGTTGGATTGCAGAAGGCCATATCCACCCAACAAAAACTGCACTGTCATATTTTGATGCGATTCCAAAATCGTGGTCCATGTCGCCCAGCGACATTTATCCCGACCCGATTGTGGCTGCCGATGAGGGGCGTAAAAGGGCTCTTGCGGCCTATGAAAGCCGCGGTTTCTGAGGTCCAACAGGTGACATGGTTTCATTAGACTGTTGGGTAAATGACGCGATGTAACGGAAATTTTCGTGTCAAACCCGTGACTTCGTCCATTCGCACGTTAGTCTTGTCGCTACTGCAGCGCAGACGTTGCAGTACCGTAGTAAGATAAAGAAAAATACAGGACGACGAATGATCCTTACCACGACCAAAGGCCAAACAAACCTGCCGCGTTATTTTTCGGCGGTTTTTGAAAAGACAAGCGCTATGAAGCGCGGGCGTGTGGACATCATATTGCCAGATGGTCGCCATTTCCGTGCCGAAGGGCCTGATCCAGGTTTTGTCGCCGAACTTCATGTGCACAACGATGATCTGTTCGCACGAACAATCCGCGAAGGCGATTTAGGTTTTTGCGAAGCCTACATGGACGGCTGGTGGTCGACGCCCGATTTGCAAGCATTCATGGACCTCGTCCATGACGACGCTGACGACATGTATGACGGCTTTCCGGGACAGTTTCTTGTTCGATTCTATGAACGGATGCGGTCTTGGATGCAGAGCAATTCAAAGAAGCAGGCACGCAAAAACATCAGTTATCACTATGACTTAGGGAACGATTTTTATGCGCTTTGGCTGGACGACACGATGACTTATTCATCTGCCAAATTCGTTACCGGTCAGGAAAGCACCGAAGCTGCGCAGATCGAAAAATACAAATGCATGGTCGATCAGATGGGTGCCCAACCGGGCGACCATATTCTGGAAATTGGCTGCGGCTGGGGTGGGTTTGCAGAATACGCAGCTAAAGAACGCGGGTTGAGTGTAACCGGATTGACGATCAGCCAGGAACAGCATGACTACGCTGTAGAACGCATCGAAAAGGCCGGATTGTCGGACAAAGTCACAATCAAGATGCAGGATTATCGCGACGAAAGCGGCACTTACGATGGCATTGCAAGCATAGAAATGTTCGAAGCGGTCGGTGAAAAGTATTGGCCGGTCTACTTCCAGACGCTGCGTGAACGGCTGAAACCGGGTAAACACGCAACACTTCAGATCATCACGGTAGAGCACTGCCGTTGGGAAGTTTACAAGCGTGGCGTTGACTTTATCCAGAAATACATCTTTCCGGGTGGCATGCTTCCTAGCCCGGTAATTCTGAGACAAGAGATTGAAAAGGCTGGATTAATTGTAGCGAACTCTGTCGAATTTGGAGCAAGCTACGATCAGACTTTGCGTCGCTGGCATGAAACATTCAACGAAAAATGGAAAGCAGTCGCTCTGCTGGGGTTCGATGACCGGTTTCGACGCATGTGGAACTTTTATCTGACCTCTTGCGCGAGCACTTTTCATAGCGGAAAATGCGACGTAACGCAGATTACTGTGACGCGGGCGAGTTAGAGACGCAGGCATCACTTAAGAAGGAACAACGTTCATGCCCACCGCAGCTCGCTTGGCAGCAGCAGTTTCATTCGCCATCTTCGGTTGGTATATGGCCGAAGTTGTGACTCCTTTTTATCCTCAGGAAAACCCACCGAGCTTTCTGATTGCGCTGACAATTGCCTTGGGGGTGCTGTGCGGGTGGACTGTTTACGGAAATAGGGCCGGGCGCGGATACATCGCGTCAATCGGAACGGGCTTGACGGCGGCGATAATTTTTGGGTTTTGGACCCTTTTATTTGTTGGGTTTTACGAAATGATAGACCGGTCGCTGCGCCGTTTCTATGACGGCCCGATGGAGGCACTTGTTGAAATGTTTGGACTGATGGCCGACATTGGTTGGACGTTGGCTGAAAGCCCAGTCGTGATTTCCCTTCTTGTCGGCGGTATAATCGCGGCGTTGTTTGCTGAGTATTTTGCCAAGCGATATCCGTAGGTGACGGACCTCTTCGTTTACGGAACATTGCAGTCGTCGGCTTTGATGCTGGCCGTTGCAGGACAAAGTGTGTCTGATCCGTTTCCGGCACAATGCCCGGGTTATGTTATCGCATCGGTCAAGGGCGATGTCGTTCCCTCTATCAAAGCGGATCAAAACGGCACGGTAGACGGCATTCTTTGGCGCAACCTGACGCCGGAGCAGATGACACGGCTTGACCTATATGAAGGGGCGTTTGGATGCGAACGGCGAGATGTAACGGTGATCGCGGCTGGAGAAACGAGGGTAGCAGAATGCTACCTCCGTCCGGCCTCCCTTGCCGTCGACCCTGAGCCGTGGTCACTTGCCAATTGGGAAAACAAGCATTTGCAGCCAGCTTTATTTGCTGCGGAAGAGCTTTTCTCTTACGATCCCTTTCCCGACGCGGCTGCACTTCGTGTTCAGTGGCCGATGATCGAAAAGAGAGCGTGGGCTCGCTATAGGGCGGTTGCTGCGCCCAGCACGATACGGCATTTGCCAAATGCATCGGATGCCCAACTCAATCGCACAGCGCCGGCTAGGGGTGGCTTCTACTGCCTGCAGCAATACGACTTCGCTCATAAGCGGTTCGACGGCACGTCGTCTGGCACATTAAAGCGTGAGGCATTCATCGGAATCGATGCTGCATTGGTTCTGCCCTACGATCCGGTGCGGGACCGGGTGCTGCTGGTCGAGCAGGTACGGATGGGGCCAGCTGTCCGGCATGACCCTAACCCATGGATGCTGGAGCCCGCAGCGGGCATGATTGATGCACGAGAAACGCCCGAGCAAGCGGCCATCCGTGAAACGATGGAAGAGACGGGCGTTGAGCTTCGCCATCTGGAACCGTCTGGCAATTTCTATGCCTCACCCGGTGCTTCGACGGACTATTTTTATACTTATGTCGGCATTTGCGATCTACCGAATGATCAAAGCTACACAGGCGGGCTTGCCGATGAGGCAGAAGATCTTCGGTTACATACCTTGTCCTTTGATGACGCTCTGGCACTGTCAGACAACGGTGAAATCGCAGTGGCGCCTTTGGTGCTATTGCTTAACTGGTTGGCCCGACACCGCGAACGACTGCGCGCGATGACTTGAGTTCGGCAAAGTGCGGTCCTACACAGGACTTCAATGAACGAAAGGCCTTGCGGGATGTCCATCAAGAATGATCTGGCTGAAACGATCGGCAATACGCCTCTAATCAAATTGCGTGCAGCCTCCGAGGCGACCGGATGCACCATTCTGGGCAAGGCGGAGTTTTTGAACCCCGGTCAATCAGTCAAGGATCGCGCAGCGCTCTATATGATCAAGGATGCCATCGCGCGAGGTGATTTGCGTCCCGGTGGAACGATTGTCGAGGGAACCGCAGGCAATACCGGTATCGGGCTGGCACTTGTCGGCGCGTCGATGGGTTTCATGACTGTGATTGTTATCCCGGAAACCCAAAGTCAGGAAAAGAAGGATATGCTGCGACTGGCCGGAGCCCAATTAGTGGAGGTGCCCGCAGCCCCGTATCGCAATCCCAACAATTTCGTGCATTATTCCGAGCGGTTGGCGAAGAAATTGGCCAAAACCGAGCCTCATGGCGCGATCTGGGCAAACCAGTTTGACAATACTGCCAACCGGCAAGCACATGTTGAGACCACCGGACCCGAAATATGGAACCAGACGGATGGGAAAGTGGACGGTTTCATCTGCGCTTGCGGTTCGGGTGGCACGCTGGCGGGTGTGGCTATCGCTTTGCAGGATAAGGGCGTCAAAATGGGATTGGCGGACCCGGATGGTGCGGCACTTTATTCGTTCTATACAACCGGGGAGTTGAAGTCGGAAGGCAGCTCTATCTCCGAGGGGATCGGGCAGGGGCGTATCACGAAGAATCTTGAGGGGTTCACGCCTGATTTCTGCTATAACATCTCGGACCAAGAGGCGCTGCCGATTGTTTTTGATTTGCTGCAAGAGGAAGGTCTTTGCATGGGTGGCTCTACAGGCGTTAACATCGCCGGGGCCATACATATGGCCCGTGATATGGGGCCGGGCCATACGATTGTGACCATCCTTTGCGACTATGGCACGCGCTATCAGTCGAAACTCTACAATCCTGATTTTCTGCAGGAAAAGGGTCTTCCCGTTCCAGAATGGTTGATTTCCGGATCAGCGGTTGATCTGCCCACAGTGTTTGAGGATAGCTGATTTGCGTCGTCTCGGGACGGTTCTCATCATCGTGCTGGCTCTGATGTGGCCGATGATCTCATCCGCCCAGACGACGGCTGCAGATACCGCCAGCGCGGTGGTCAACGATGATCAGTGGCTGGCTTTGGCTGCGCGTGCGGAGGCGCTCGCCGGACGTGACGATTTGTCGGAATTTGCAATTACCAGATTGCGCGCCGAACTGGTTGATTGGCGCGACACATTCCTTGATCTCACCGAACTGAATGCGGGTCGTCTGGCCACAATCAATGCGCAGCTCACCGCGATTGGTGCTGCGCCGGAAGACGGCGACGAAAGCGCCGAGGTGACGGAAAGGCGAGAGGCGTTGCAAGCCCAGCGTCGTACATTGTCGGCGCCAGCCGTGCTCGCACAGGAGGCATATGCCCGGGCGAACGGCCTGATATCGGAACTTGACGCACAGGTTTTACAGCAACAGGCAGCTGAACTGACGCAGCGCGGCGTATCCCCGCTTAATCCAAACCTTGTGGTTGAGGCTATAAAAGCCGTTGGCGGCCTCGGTATCAATATATGGTCAGAAACCTTCACTGGGGTCAGCCAGCGCGCCTCTGACGGGGCGTTATGGCAGAACCTTCCGCGCAGCATCTTCCTTATCGTGTTGGCGGTGTTTTTGTTGCGGCTTGGCCGGCGCTGGATAACCGCATGGCAACAAGCCATGGCGCAACGCGATACGCCTTCGCAGCCGGTTTGGCTACTGATCCTGTCAGCGTTGCAAATTGCGGTTTCTGTCGGTGGGTTGTTTGCGCTTGCCTCTGGAATTGAAGTCCTGGGCGTTTTCGGTACCCGCGGTGAGGTGGTCGTAAGCACCTTGCCTGTCGCCGGGTTGGCTGTTGTTTTCGGCTGGTGGCTTGGGCGACAAGTATTTCCTGCCGAAGCCGAACTGGGGTATCTCGGCCATGACGAGGGTACGCGCATAAGCGGCCGTCTTTATACGCTGATACTGGCGTGGGTGATGGGCTTTGCAGTGCTGGGTGATGCCGCAGTACAAACAATAGAGATTGACGAAGGAACGCAGGCCGCGATTGAATGGCCTGTCCTCGCACTGATCGGTATCCTTTTGTGGCTTTTGGGCCGTGTGATCCGATGCAATCCGATGCAGCTCGATGATGAGACACAAGGCCAGGGACGTCTGCGCCGTGTATTCGGTCTGACCTGTACTGCCGTGGCCATTATCGGTCCCTTGCTTGCGGCGATGGGGTATATGTCCGCAGGGCGGTTGCTGCTGATCTCTTCGGTTTTGTCGCTCGCATTGATCGGGGTCGTCTTTTTGCTGCAGCGTGTTGCTTACCGTCTTTTCTCCCCACAGACGGATGACGAAAACGCCGATAAGGGTGCCTTTGCCCTGTTGCCCGTGCTGATCAGTTTTACGCTTTTCATCCTAAGCCTGCCAATCTTCGCGCTGATATGGGGGACGCGGGTGAGCGACCTGCAGGAAATCTGGACGCGGTTTCGTGAAGGTTTTGCCCTTGGTGAAACGCGAATTTCGCCCACCGACTTTTTGACCTTTGCCATAGTGTTTGCCCTTGGCTACCTCTTGACCCGGTTCATTCAGGGGACACTGCGCAAATCGGTGATGCCGCGTACCCGGCTGGATATCGGTGGGCAAAATGCCATCGTGTCTGGTTTCGGTTATGTGGGCATTATTCTGGCTGCCATTATCGCCATCACCAGCGCCGGCATTGATCTTTCCAATCTGGCCATCGTTGCCGGGGCCCTTTCAGTTGGTATCGGCTTTGGCCTGCAAAACATCGTGTCGAATTTTGTATCCGGGATCATTCTGCTGATAGAGCGTCCCGTCAGCGAAGGTGACTGGATCGAAGTGGGCGATCAGATGGGTTATGTTCGCGCTATTTCTGTGCGCTCTACCCGGATCGAAACATTCGACAAGACGGACGTGATTGTGCCGAATGCCGATCTGGTCAGTGGGCAAGTCATCAATTGGACACGCGGCAGCCTGATCGGGCGGGTCATTATACCTGTGGGGGTCGCTTATGGCACGGATACCCAGAAGGCTTCTGAAATCCTCAAAGGGATCGCGGAGGCACATCCAATGGTGCTGATGAACCCCGCTCCTGTGGTTCTTTTCCAGGGGTTTGGCGCAGATGCTCTTGATTTTGAAATCAGGGCAATTCTGCGCGACGTGAATTACGTCCTATCAGCCAAGTCAGAGATCAATCACGAAATCGCCAAACAGTTTGCCGAAGCCGGGATCGAAATTCCATTTGCGCAACGGGATATCTGGCTGCGGAATGCAGAAGTGCTGGGCGGTGGTAATGGGGAGAGCAATACATGACCAGACTGCTGTTTCGCGATGATGCCTATATGCGCGAAGCGTCGGCGACTGTGACGGCGATTACCAGCGAGGGAGGGATCGTTCTTGACCAAACAGTATTTTACCCCACAAGCGGTGGGCAGCCTGGCGATAGTGGTACGCTTGAATGGGATGGCGGCGCGATTGAAATCGCCACAACTGTAAAGGGGCAGGGGGATGACATCGTCCTTGTCCCTGCTGAGCCGGCACCTTTGCCATCAGTTGGGGCATCGGTCGCGCAAGCGCTGAACTGGGACCGCCGTTATGGTCATATGCGTATTCATACCGCGCTGCATTTGCTGTCTGTTGTCAACCCATTGCCGGTGTCGGGCGGCGCCATCACTGCAGATAAGGGGCGACTGGATTTCGACATGCCGAATGGGCCCGAGGACAAGGCTGGGCTCGAAGCTGATCTCAACCGTCTGATCAAATGCGATATGGATGTTTCGGCGGAATGGATCACCGATGCTGAACTTGATGCCAAGCCAGATCTGGTCAAGACTATGTCAGTGCAGCCTCCACGTGGCGGTGGAAAAATCCGTTTGGTGCGCATCGGGGTTGGAAAGGAAGTAGCCGATTTGCAGCCCTGCGGCGGTACTCATGTCTCCAATACCGCAGAAATCGGGGTGGCGCGTTTAGGTAAAATTGAAAAAAAGGGTCGCCGGAACCGGCGGGTTTATCTTCACCTGGATTAGGGTCGTTTGATGCGCCATTTTTTGATCAGTACCGCGCTTTGCGTGGCAGGAACCGTACAAGCAGCGGCCGAGACGGTCGATGAACAAGGGTGCACGGTAGCACAGGCGAAGATGGCACAGGCCGCGATGAAGAACGCAAAGCGACTGACACAGACCGCTGCGGCTGTTGTCGGCGATACTGCTACCTATGAGCGCTGGTTTGGTGACTACGATCAGCAAAACGCAGAGGAAGTGCGGGCGACGCTCAAAAGTATCGTTGTGCGTATACGTAGTGGTGAAGTCACCCCGCTTTGTGAAAGCGAGGACGATTATGGGTGTCATACCGGTGAATACGCATGGGTTTATGGGGATGAACCAAACCTGATCCACCTGTGTCCCCGGTTCTTTGATTTACCAAACATGAATGAATTTGATCCGACTGCCCGCGCCAGCAATTATGGAACCCAAGAAGGTACGATCATCCACGAAATCTCACATTTCTACCGCGTCGCCTCGACCGAGGATCACTGCTATTCGCGGATGGAATGTAGTGACATGGCAGATTGGGATCCTGACAGAGTTATCGAGAACGCCGATAGCTATCAGTACTTTGCCGAGGATGTGATCTATTATGCCAGCCGACCTATTGCTGCAAAACCGGGGCGACCTGATGAAGAGGAAGATTAAGTGTTTCGCCTGACTTGTGTTCTGGGCGCGGTGTTGTGCGTTGCCTTGTTCCCCTTGCTTTTGATTAACGCGGGATTTTATGTCGATACTTATGGTGTAGCCGCAGATACTGGTGCTGCATTCATGGGAAGACGGGCGTCGCCAATGTTTTTGGGTTTGGCCGTTTTGTTGTGGATGGTACGCGACTTAGATCCAGGACCAGCACGCGATGCCGTTTGTGCCAGCATGGTTGTTATCTGGGCCGGGATCGCCATAACCGGTCTTTATGAGTTGATGATCGGCACTGCCGGACCGCTTATAGCGGGCGCAGCTGTGGTCGAGTTGGGGTTTGCCGTAGCTTTTTGGCGCAGCCGCAATCAGCCGTCGCGCATTTCCTGACCAAACAAATCCCGATCAACCGTTTGATCGAGCATTTCTTCGGTTTCAGGCAGGCCCTCGCGGGAAAGCAGGACGGCAATGGGGCGCAAGTTTGGTACGTGGCTGCAGACCACCAGCATCATCACCATGATGGGGACCGACAAAAACATTCCCGGAACGCCCCAAACGGCCCCCCAAAAGGCCAGCGAAAGGATGATGCCAAACGATGACAGGCGCAAAGCACGGCCCATCAACATGGGGTCGATGATGCTGCCGTTCACGAACTGAATGATCCCTGAGATCGTGAACACGGCCAAGGTGATCGTCCCATCCCCGATTTGAACATGGGCCACCAGAGCAATCAGAAAAGTGGCGACAATCGATCCGATGTTTGGAATGAAATTCAGGACAAAAGTAATGATGCCAATAGCAACCGCGAGGTCGAGCTGAAACAGTTCTGCGAGGACAAAGATCATACCGCCCGTGATGGCGCTAATGACGGTCTTGACCAGCAGATAATAGTTCACGCGGTGAATGATCGACTGAATGATCTTGCTGACACGATCCGCTTGCTCATTATCACCGACCAGATTTTGCAACTTTGTATGAAACCAGATTCGTTCGGCAAACAAAAATCCCACGAACAAGATGATCAATACTGTCGCTTGCATGATTCCGCTGGCTTGCCCAGCAGCACTGCGAAGATAGCTGGACACGTCAAGGGACCGCAGGGCGTTGAGAATCGCCATTTGACTGTCTTCGCCTAGAAACGCAAACAACGATGCAATCGCCGAAGGCGCCTGTTCAGTATAGGACAGGGTTGTAACCACAACAGAGTTTACCTGCGCCAGAAGGATAGAGGTCAGGATCAGCAATGCTGTCGAAATCAGAACCAGAGCCGCCAAGCTTGCCACGACATTAGGAATGCGAAATGGTCCGACCCGCTGGCGGGCTATGAAGTTGATCACATCGCTTGTTATGCTGAAAACGATGATCGCCGTCGCCAGCGAAATCAGGATAAAGCGGGCTTGCACGAGCAAAAACAAAACCACCGCAAAGGCGATGATCACCAGTGCACTGGTTTGCAATCGCCTGCTCTCGTGACGTTGCTCTGGTGTTGATGGCTTTGGCGGATCATGCAGCATGGAACAGGGTACCTACCTTTATGACATGCGTTTATAGCGATGCCTTTATAGCAGAGTAAACGGCAGCGCAGAACATAAGCGGGAAGCCCTTGCAAATCGCCTAAACTTTCGGCTAAACCGCGCTTCACGGACAGGTGGCCGAGTGGTCGAAGGCGCACGCCTGGAAAGTGTGTAGGCGGGAGACCGTCTCCAGGGTTCGAATCCCTGTCTGTCCGCCATAAAACTACCGCGCAAGGACAAGTTCGGCGCGCAATCCTCCGAGCTTATCACTCTCTCCCAGACGGAGCACACCGCCATGGGTTCGGGCTATGTCGGCAACAATAGACAAGCCAAGGCCGACACCGCTGCCTTCGTCCTGATTGCGAGCCATATCCAACCGAACAAATGGGCTGATTGCGTCTTCGCGTTTATCGGCAGGAATACCGGGGCCGTCATCGTCGACATAGAATCGCACAGCGCGTTCCGTCACGCTGACCCCGATTTCGGCCCTTGTTCCGTAGCGCAATGAGTTGCTGATCAGGTTGTTTAACGCCCGACGAATGGCAAAGGGGCGCAAGGCAATGGGTTCGTAAGGGCCGCTGAGTTCACCAATTTTCACGGCCTGACCGGCATGCGTTGTGTTTTTCACAAGATCCTCAACCAGATGCTGCGGGATCGTCGGTTCCGGGTCGTCTTCCGCATCAGAGCGGGCGAAATTGAGAAATGCATCGACCATATGCTCCATGTCCTCAACATCGCGAAGCAGTGGTTCGACCTCATCGGAATCCATCATTGCCAATCCCAATCGCAACCGGGTGAGGGGGGTGCGAAGGTCATGGCTGACCCCCGACAACATCATGGTACGGCTATGGGCGTGCCGCTCCAAACGGTTGCGCATATCAAGAAAGGCCATACCAGCCGCACGCACCTCAACAGCTCCTGTTGGCGTGAATTTAGTGATCCGTCCCTTTCCGTAATCTGCGGCGGCAGTTGCGAGGCGTTTGATGGGGCGCAATTGATTGCGCAGGAAAAAATAAGCCACTGCGGTCATGATTGCGCCCATCACAACCATGATGACAAGCAGTTGGTGCGGGTTACGTGCTGAGACGCGCCGCCGTTCGAAGATCATCTCTAGCGGGCCAAATTTGGTCTCGACCCAAAGGGCAACGTGGCTTCGGTCCTCCAGCGATATGACTATCACTTCTGGCACCCCGGCGCGCAGAGTCTCGATCACCGGCCAACCGGTCAGGTCGATCGACGGTTTTATGTCCTCTGGCGGAAGATTGGTCGCTGGCAATTCCGTGTCGATTTCCAGCGGTTGTCCCAATGCCGTTACTGCGGCTTGCGCACTTTGCAGATTGGTCGCTGCGTTGACGGTTGCCTGAAGAAATCGCAGTTCGATATTTGCAGCACTTGTCATCAGTTCTGTCACTTCTTCAAAGTGACGCTGTATGAAAACGACTGAGACGAGCAGCTGAAGCAGCAAAACCGGGAGAACAAGGATCAACGCGGCTCGCGCGTAAATCCCGCGTGGCATATAGTTCTTGAACAAACGAAAAAACATGGGCCGAGGCTATCCATGCCGGGCGCAAACGAAAAGCGGGTTATCGATGGGTGAACAGGAATTTGCTGCCACTGTGGGTCAGCCTTGGCAATGCGAGGAGGGGGTCGAGCTGATATTGGCTCCGAACCCGTCGCCGATGACTGGCCCGGGCACCAACACATATCTGCTTGGTAAAGACCGGGTTGTTGTGATCGATCCGGGCCCCGATTTGCCACCGCATGGCGCGGCCGTGCGACGCGCCATAGACAGACGACCGGTTGATGCCATTCTGGTGACCCATAGTCACAGGGATCATTCACCGCTGAGTCCCTGGCTCGCAACCGAAACTGGGGCGCCGGTTTTGGCTTACGGCGACAGTAAGGCAGGTCGTAGCAAGGTCATGATGGATTTGGCCCGACAGGGTTTGACCACGGGTGGTCAGGGCGTTGATGTCGAGTTCAGACCTGATCAGGTATTATCTGAGGGTGACGAAATCGCGTTTCCCGGCGGTGACATCCGCGCACTGCATGTGCCTGGGCATATGGGCAATCATATGTGCTTTGTTTGGCGTGACATGGCTTTTACCGGTGATCATGTTCTGGGCTGGGCCAGTACGCTTGTATCTCCACCGGACGGGGACCTGACCGACTTCATGCTGTCATGCCAAAAACTGTCCGCGCTGGATGTCCGTGTGTTCTACCCAGGTCACGGCGCGCCTATCACGAAGCCGAAAGAACGTCTGCAGTGGTTGGTGGACCATCGAAAATCACGGGAATCGCAGGTGTTGGCGGTGCTTGAGAAGAGGCCGGCATGTATTGCGGAGCTGGTGGACGAAGTCTACGCCGATATCCCTTCGGCGATGCACCCGGCTGCGCGGCGCAATCTCTTTGCTCATTTGGTTGATCTTTCGGGACGCGGCAGGGTGTCCGCCGAACCCGCTTTGAGCGAGACCGCAGTTTTCACAATTACCGATGCCAAGTAACGCGACGAAAATGCTGGCGATCGGTCGCAAAATGCACTGGACGAGGTCTTGGACCATTGCTATATGCCTGCGGAGTGTTCCGACGTAGCTCAGCGGTAGAGCAGTTGACTGTTAATCAATTGGTCGTAGGTTCGATCCCTACCGTCGGAGCCAATAATCCAAAAAATTGGAAATATTGGCAGCATGGCCTTGTTCGCCTGTGTGTCTACTTAAACGCAAACATCCCAACATTCCCCGAAGTACCGTTTGTGATGGCCTGCAAGTCTGTCATAACGCAAAAGTCGCCATTCCTGGCTTCTCCGGCTAGGGTGATCTCCACGACCAATCTAAAAGCGGTAAAGACATGAAATTTTCCCTCGGTCTCTGGCTGGCCATGTGTCTGGCTGGTTTGCAGTTTGTCACCGTCACAATCATTGTGTCGTCCAGTTACGTTTCATCGGAACGGGTCCTGCTGGATCACGCGCGCAGTCTTCTCAGTGATGTGGCGGCCAACACAATTGCCCATTCCAAGGGGTTTCTTGACCCGGCGCGTGGTGCCGCAGAACTGGCCGCACGTTTGGCCCAGCACAAAATTGTAGCCAGCGACAATAGTCAACTTCTCGAGCGACTTCTTTTCCAGCAACTCCAGTCGGCCCCGCAATTCGCTGGTGTCTTTTACGGCGATCAGGGCGGAAATTTCGTGTATGTCAGACGAAGTGAAGGACCAACCCCGTTCGCATCCAAAATCATTGCCCGTGATCAGGATGAGCGCCAGACCAACCTGATCTGGCGGGCGAATGATTATGAAATCGTTACTCAGCAGCCTGACCCCAATGATACATATGATCCCAGAACACGCCCTTGGTATCAAAGCGCCGAACGACAGGAAGGCAGTATTTGGACAAACCCTTACATTTTCTTCACATCGCAAAGCCCCGGCATCACGATTGCCGCGCCAGTCTTTCAGGACAATGAAGCGCTTCAGGGCGTTGTTGGTGTCGACATTGAAATCAGTGCAATTTCAGATTTTCTGGCCGACCTGAAAATCGGTGAAAGTGGTGTCGCACTGATCATCAACCGAAATGGTGATGTGATTGCCCATCCTCAACAGGATTTGTTAAAGGCCGCCAATGATGATGGCACGTTTCGCTTTGTTGGTATTGATGAAATTGGCGATTTGGTCGCCCGAGAAGCATTCGGACATCTGGCGGATAGGGGCGAAGTGAATGTCACGCAGCAGCTTTCCACAGAATTTACCTATGACGGTGCTGATTATGTTTCGACTGTCGTTCCGGTCATTAGTGAGGAACTTCCATGGACCATCGCTGTTTATGCGCCGAAAGAGGATTTTGTTGGGGCACTCACGGCGAGCAGAACTCAGGAGATATGGATCGCGGCCTTGATCGCTGTGTTGACTGGTCTCGTTGGTTTGATGATTGCCAATCAAATTCATAAACCTGTGCGCGCATTTGCGGTGCGCGCCGCCCTGATATCTCAGGGGGAACTTGATCCGTCTGAGCCCACGCCCAAAACATATAGAGAACTCGACCGGGCCAACGATGCGTTAACCAACGAAATTCTGCAGCGCAAGAATTCTGAACGTGAATATGGGCTTACGTTTGATCTGGCGTCACGGGGGATGGTCCAATTTGATCCTGAAACCGGCAGATTCCTTCGTACCAACCCCAAATTTTCCGAGATTCTTGGATATTCGGAAAACGAATTATTGACCAAGACTACTACGGATTTGACCCATCCTGATGATCCTGGGTTATTGCCCGATTTACATAAACACGCTGGCGAGGAACAGACATTCAGCGCCGAAAAACGCTGTATTCGCAAGGATGGCGAGCCGATTTGGGTTAGCATTAACGGGATCGTTGTACGCGACGATCAAGATAAACCACTGCACGCGGTCGCAACGGTGGATGATATTACGCAAAACATGCATGCCGAGGCGCAAATCAGAAAGTTGAGTAGGGATCTTTCTCATCTCGCGAGGGGTGAGATGCTGGGACAAATGGCGGCTGGGCTTGCCCATGAGCTCAACCAACCACTGACCGCCATCACACAAAACGTCGACGCGGCACTCATCACTGCCGAAGATGAGTTCGACGAAAATCATGAGATCATACAAATCCTGAAAGATCTCGACATGCAGTCCCACCGGGCAGGTGACATCATCAAAGCCTTGCGAGGCTTTGCCCGGAAAGGTGAGGAATGGAAATCACCGTTCGATATTAAAGAGCTGATCAGTCAATCGTTACGGTTGGTACAGGCGGAAGCATCAGAGCACGGTGTCAAATTTTCATTCACTTCCGACGACTTACCTGATGTTCTTGGTATCCGCGTTCAGATAGCCCAGGTGATCGTCAATCTTCTTCGCAACGCGATCGACGCTATTTCTGAAAGCGGCGACAACCAGAAAAAGGTGACGCTAAATGCCGTTCGGATCGATAATTGTATTCAAGTCAGCGTTGAAGACACGGGCCCCGGTATCGACCCCAACATCGATCTATTCACTCAATTTGAAACCAGCAAGAGTGATGGCATGGGACTTGGCCTTTCGATCTGTCGCTCGATAGTAGAAGCGGGTGGAGGAAGCATGTGGCTAGACGAAAGCACCGAAAAAGGTGCCCGTTTCTGTTTCACGGTGCCTGTTGCGTAGATTTTAACGGGCTCCGCAAGCCGACGGTTCAAAAACCCATTTAATCGCTTAATCTTCGTTGGCGACCTCTATATACTTGACATTCCTGCACGTCCCTCAAAAAAGAGTAAGCATCTATGCGGGGTTAAAACACGAAGATAGGTGATCAAGAATGGTCCCAACGGAAACAACCGTCTACATAATTGACGACGATGATGACATCCGCAGCTCACTCTCTCGTGCCTTGGGTAAACGTGGATTTCAGGTCGCAACCTTCGACTCCGCGGCAGCGTTTCTGAATGTATGCGATCCGGAAAAACCGGGCTGCATAATACTCGATCAAGGTATGCCCGGAATGACAGGCTTGGAACTCCAGCAAGAACTTGTCACCAAACGCGTCGATTTACCGGTTATTTTTATCACAGGCCACGGTGGCGTTCCGGAGTCGGTACAAGCCATGAAGGCCGGAGCCATTGATTTTCTCGAAAAACCGTTTCGAACGGATATCCTTGTTGAAAGGATAGATGCAGCGTTCGAGGGCCTTTTTGAAAACCGGAAAGCAAGCGAAAAGACACGCGGTGCCAGACGAAAACTTGCAAGCCTCACGCCACGTGAAAAGGAAATCGTTGATATGATGGTTGCGGACCCGTCAAAGACGTCGAGCAAAGACCTTGCGCGTTCGCTAGACATAAGCCCGCGTACTGTGGAGCACCATCGCGCGCGCATTCTTGAGAAACTGCAGATCAAGTCCGTTGTTGAACTTATCGACTTGGCAATCGTCGCAAACAGCTCATAGCTGAGATGGGCATATCCACCTAGGTAATCACACGCATATACGAACTCAGTTATATTTCTTACATAGCGGTCATGGCCAAGAAAGAACAGTTTCCGGGCCATACTAGTGAGAGAGCTGTGGTGGTGCACAGCGAATTTGTAACGAGTACGCCAATGTTTTTGGCATATTTGCGAGTGTTTTTGAGATAGTACTTTTTAGTTGGTGGCTGGTGTGTCGGATGAGTGGCCGACATACCAGTCCATCGGCAAACTTGGTCTCAAAAACCCCTGACCGTTGCTCCAGCCTTTTTCAATTACAGATTGATATATTTATTTTTAGCTTGCTCCCTGAGGTGCTCAAACATTTGCAGCCTCTGTGCTAAAGTAACCTTCTATCCCAAGGTTTACGCACCAAGGCATCCGGAATGGCACTTGTTCCAAGATCAGACTTATTAACCCACGCCGTTGAAAACCAACCGGGGGAGCCCACAGTCAGCAATCTGTTTGCGATGGATGCTGTTCTCAAAGATCACGCAATTGGTGCCGATCATGCCGCGCTTACTGCCTTTGGTGCCACACTTGCATCTGACGATGTGCGTCAGGCGGGTAGGGATGCCGAACGCCACAAACCGGAACTGAAAATTTTCGACAGAACCGGGCGGCGCATAGACGAGGTTCATTTCCACCCGGCCTACCATAAGCTGATGAAAGTCGGCCTTGAAGCGGGCTATGCATCCGGACCGTGGACCGGCGGTAGCCACGTCACACACGCTGTTCAGTGCTATTTGATGAGTCAGGTCGAACCTGGTGTTTGCTGTCCGATGACAATGACTTACGCGAGCGTACCTGCGCTTTCGGCGGACAAAAAAATCGAACAGATATGGCGTCCGGCATTGACATCCGGCCGCTATGATCCGGCAATTGCTCCCATTTCTTCAAAGGCCGGTGCGACCTTGGGAATGGCGATGACCGAAAAACAGGGCGGGTCGGACGTGCGGGCAAACACGACACGGGCGGAGCTTGACGGGGACGACTATCGGCTGATGGGACACAAGTGGTTCTGCTCTGCGCCGATGTCAGATGGGTTTTTGACACTTGCGCAGGCGCCCGATGGGCTGACCTGTTTTCTCGTCCCTCGGTGGTTGGATGGCGAACGCAATGCCATCGAGATCATGCGGTTGAAAGAAAAACTCGGCAACCGCGCAAATGCTTCCTCCGAAATAGAATACCACGGCGCTGTCGCGTATCGTCTTGGCGATGAAGGGCAGGGGGTTCAGAACATCATCCGTATGGTTCATCATACCCGACTTGATACAGCCATCGCGCCTGCCGGTCTGATGCGTGCGGCGCTGGTGGAGGCCCATCACTGGATCAGCCATCGCACCGCCTTTCAACGGCGGCTGATCGATCAGCCGCTCATGCAAACGGTGCTTGCTGACCTCGCGCTGGATTGGGAGGGCGCGACGGCGCTTGGCCTTCGCGTCGCCCGTGCTTTTGACAGAGCAGAAGATGGACCCTTCGCCCGAATTGCGGCTTCCCTTGCAAAATACCTGTCCAACAAACGCTGCCCGGTCGTTGTAGCCGAAGCAATGGAGATCATGGGTGGTATGGGCTACGTCGAGGACACTCCGTTGCCCATGTTGTATCGTGAAGCGCCCCTGAATGGCATCTGGGAAGGGTCGGGCAATGTGATCTGTCTTGATGTGTTGCGGACATTCGCAAAGGTTCCAGAGGCTCGCGAGGCTCTGGTGGCCGAACTCAACAAAGCATCAGGTTGCCATCCGTTGTATGACGCAGCACTTGGGGAACAAACAGACCGCTGGAAAAGTGCGACCACCGAAGCTGGTGCACGTATGTTCACCGAAAGCATGGCAACTTTGCTGACGGCCTCGGTTTTGCTTCATCAAGCACCGAATGAAGTGGCCGATGCTTACGTGACGACCCGGCTTGGCGGTAGGCGGGGCCTTACACCGGGGGCTGTTGATATCAAGGCAAGTCGTGCCATTCTTGATCGTATTGGCGCGCAGCTAATGTGACAGAACTCGGACGTATGGAGTTCGCCGGAGATTTATATTTTATATTATTTTCAATCGCTTCAGCCCCAATTTTCGCTCATCGCCGTAAGAACATCTGCCCGACTGATTTGCCCAACAAGCTGCCCGTTTTGCATCACAGGAAATCGTCGGTAGTTGCTGTTGAGGAAGGCTTTTGTTGCAGTGACTATATCTGCGTTGGCTTCCAGCGTTTCGACATCGCTTGACATATGCTCGGCTACCGTTCGCCCCCATTCGCGGTAATAGCTCGCCTCCAGCGCCGCTTTCAGGCAGTCCTTTTTTGATAATACTCCAACCAGCACACCATCCTGATCAATGACCGGGGCACCAGATATCTTGAAATCAAGCAGGATGTTCATCGCGCGATTGATTTCCATCTTCGGGGTTAGCGTCACCAGATCGGACGCCATATAATCCGCCACGCGCTGAAGGGTTGTCATGGAGCATCCTCCTGAGGTTTTGCCTTGCATTTTCCGCAGTTGGAGCATGCCAAACCTCCGCATGATCCTTTGATGGGCGCGCGTCCAGCGGTGACACCAATGGCAAGACCACCCATCGCCAGTAGTAAGATCAGAAAGCTGAGGATGATGGTTTCCATGGTTTCCTCTACGATATGACGTGTTCAGAAAACGCGCCTGTCATGATCTCTGCTGGAGTGGTTGATGCGTCGGTCACGAACAAGGCCGCGATGTTGAGTTGGCGCGCCAGAGCTATTCCTTCTGTCGGGCCTGCCGCACATAAAGCGGTGGCAAGCGCGTCCGCTTTCATGGCGCTTGTCGCAAGCACTGATACGGACGCTAGAGCGGTTGACGCAGGCTGCTCTAGTACTGGATCGATTATGTGGCTGGTGCTGATCTGCCCAAAAATACCGTTTGCCGCATGGCCGGAAGTGGCTAGCGCGTAGTGTTTTAAGTCGATGATACACTGCACCCCAAAATTAGTGGAAAGCGGATCTGTGATCGCCACCCGCCATGCCCGACCATCCGGATGCTGTCCGATCGTTTTGACCTCACCACCGATCTCAACCAGCGCGTTATCTACTCCGATACTTGATAAAGCCGCAACAATCTGATCAAGGGCGTATCCTTTGGCGATGCCGCAGAGATCCAGCGTCAGATGGGGGGCGGATTTGGCAATCGTGTCGCCGTCTATAGAAATGCCCCCGACCTGAGCAAATGCACCCTTGATCGGGCCGAACCCGTAGCGCCCCACGATTGGCCCGACTGTGGGATCGAAAGCGCCATTGGTCAGTTCGGCGATATCAAGCGCTTCTTTCGTTACGTGACAAAAGGATGGGGGCATTTGTTGTGGTGTCGTTGTTCGGCTGGTGTTGAAGTGGGACAGAGTGGACTTGTTTCGATAGGGCGACATTTCCAGATCGACCCTGTCCACGATGGTTTGAACGGTCGATCTGATCAAAGCCAGATCAGCGGTATCTCCAGTCACGACCCGCCATGTCGAGCCAAAGGCGTGCCCTCCAATGATCTGTTGGGCCGCTCGGGCCGGTAGCGCCAGACCAAGACTGACGGTGCCCAATCCAAAGATCATGTTTCGTCTGTTCAACATCATGGCCTAGACTCCAAAATCGTCATTGAAAATGCTGTCTTCATCAACACCCAGATCATCAAGCATCGCCAGAACGGCCTGGATCATCAGGGGTGGGCCACAGAGATAATATTCACAGTCCTCTGGTGCCGGATGATCGCCAAGGTATCGGTTCAGGGCCACGTCATGCACGAAGCCGGTCGCTCCGGTCCATTTGTCCATGGGGTCGGGATCAGACAGTGCAATGGTCCAATCAAAGTTGCCGTGTCGGGCGGCAAGCGCATCAAACTCGTCCACGTAAAGCAGTTCGGTCTTGTTGCGTGCGCCGTACCAGAAACTCATCTTGCGCTTCGTTCCAACATTTTCAAGCTGCTCAAAAATCATCGCACGTAAAGGTGCCATACCAACACCGCCGCCGATAAAGACCATTTCTCTCTCTGTATCTTGAATGCGGAACGAGCCGAAGGGGCCTGATACAGAAACGGGGTCATTCTTCCGCAGGGAAAACAGCCAGGATGACACGATGCCGGGCTGTGCGTCGGAAACGGATGGCGGCGGCAAGGCCAGACGGATATTCATCACAATTCGTCCGGCGGCTGTGTCTTCCGGGCGGTTTGAAACCGAATATGCGCGTGTGACATCCTCAGCACTTTTGACTGAAAGATGGCGCAGCGGTTCCCATCGTTCGGCAAAATGATCTGGCACGACGACATTGGCATAATCGAGCGTATAGGGCGGGGCCGTGATCTGCACGAATGATCCGGCAAAGAAGTCTGGCCGCAGGCCTTCAGGCAATTGCAGCACGACTTCACGGATCAGCGGTGTCAGTTGACGGGATGAGATGACCTGACAGGTGAACGCCTCCGCCCCAAGAAAGTCGTCGGCGACATCGATGTCCATGTTACCGCGTATCACTACCTGACAGGCCAGATGCAGGCCGTTGCGCAATTCAGACTTTGTGAAATGCGCGGCCTCGGTCGGCAGGCTGTCCGGTCCACCTTTGGTGATGGTCACCTGGCACAGTCCGCATGTTCCGGCACCAGCACAGGCCGACGGCACAAGAACGCCGTTGTCGTTCAGCGCTGATAGTAATTTTTGCCCGGTCTTTGTGGCGATTTCGGTTTGTGTATTGACGATCAAGGTTGCCGCGCGCTCTGGCATCAGCGTCGCCCGCGCGAGCATGACCGTTGCTGTTAATACAAGAACAAGGATGATCAGCAGACCGCTGCCAAACAAGATGTCGGTCATGAGCCCATCCCCGCGAAAGCTGAAAACCCAAGCGACATCAACCCCGTGACCAGAAACGCGCTGCCCAACCCCTGTAACCCCGCGGGCATGTCGCTGTATTTCAGACGCTCCCGAATAGCGGCGAATGTGATGATCGCCAAAGCCCAACCAACGCCGCTGCCGAACCCGAAAACAACCGACTCTATGAAGTCGTACTGCCGTTCGACCATGAACAGACTGCCCCCCAGAACGGCACAGTTCACTGTGATCAGGGGCAGGAAAATCCCCAGCGCGCGGTAGAGAACAGGGACAAACCGATCCAGAGTCATTTCAAGGATTTGGACCATCGCCGCGATGACACCAATGAACGCGATCAACTTGAGGAATGTTAAATCAACATCGGGCAGGCCGAGCCACGCCCAAGCGCCTTCCAGAAGGAATCCATTATAGATCAAATTGTTGACCGGAACCGTCACCGTTTGCACAACGATGATGGCGAGGCCGAGCCCGAATGCCGTCTCCAACCGTTCAGATACAGCCAAAAAGGTGCAGACCCCCAGAAAGAATGTCAGTGCAAGGTTTTCCTGAAATATCGCCGTCATTAACAGGTCGGTCATTGCCGTACCTCCTGCGTCTTCAGGGTAAACTTCGCGGTCTCGACTTGTTCGGTCCAGCGCGTACGAATGACCCAAATGAGCAGGCCAATGATGAAAAATGCACTGGGGGCCAGCTGCATCAGGCCAAGCGGGACAAACCAGCCGCCTTCGGACGCGGGTGTCAGGATTGTGTAGCCCAGCAATGACCCCGCACCCAATAGCTCGCGGATCGACCCGACGATGATCAGGACCAAACTGTAGCCCAATCCATTGCCCAGACCGTCCAGAACAGATGGCCAGACCGGGTTGCGCATCGCAAAGGCCTCGGCCCGGCCCATCACAAGGCAATTGGTCACGATCAGGCCTACAAAGATGGAAAGCTGGCGGCTGATCTCATAGGCGTAAGCCTGCAGAAGTTCATCGATGACGATGACCAGCGATGCGATGATGATGATCTGCACGATTAGCCGGATGACGTTTGGAATATGATGACGGATCAGGCTGATGCTTGCTGACGCCAGACACAGCACCGCGGTCAGCGCCAAGGACATGACCAAAGCCGTCGATAGCGACGTTGTGACAGCAAGCGCCGAGCATATACCGAGAATTTGCAGCGTGATCGGGTTGTTACCAATCAGCGGGGCCGTGACGTGGCGCAGGTTAGAGACCATTTCCAAGTCCCTCGCTTGTCAGCCGATCCAGAAACGTGCCGTAACCATGATCCCCCAGCCAATAGCGCAGCATGTTCGCGATGCCGTTGCTTGTTACTGTTGCGCCGGAAATCCCGTCTACCTGATGAGGGCCGGACGCCGTGCCGCGCACCACGGAAATCACGATCTGGCCGGTTTCATCAGCGATTTGCTTGCCCAGCCAGAGCTCTTGCCACACCTGCTCTTCGATCCGCGCACCGAGACCGGGCGTCTCCCCCTGTTCGGTGATCGTCAGGGCAGCGATGGTCGTCAGATCAGGTTCCAGCGCAAGCATTGCCTGAATGGTTGATTGATAGCCCGCTCCGCTGACCGGCAACACAATCAGCAATAATTCACCATCCCTTTCGAGCAGGTAGACCGGCGCATAATTGGCCCTTCTGCGTAATCCCGCGACATCTTCGTTGGCCGGGATAACCGTGCTTTGTTCCGGGTCATTTGCTGCGGCCTCGGCGTCGTAGCTGGCAGCATCTATGTCGGTGACGAATGCCCCTGTTGAGAGGTCCACAATCCGGGTTTCAAGGCTATCGACGCCGGCCTCTTCCATCACCTCTCGCATGCCCGGCAGCGTATCGAGCATCCGCGCCATGCGGGCGGCGCGTTCTGCCTCAACATGCGCGTCTTGTATCGGTTTCAGCATGACCGCTGTGGTGGACACGATCACGGCACATGCAAATGCCACAAGAACCGCGACGCCGAACACTTTAACCCGGTCATCATTGGGGCGCGCCAGAAAGTGGCGCCATGCGGTGACCGGATTAAGCATGCGCATTTCTCCACCGCCTTGCGTGCAGCAAGATAATCAGATGGTCGATCAGCGGGGCAAAGATGCTTGCGGTCAATGCAGCGAATACAATTGCTTCAGTTGTCATGTCTGAACCGCCCGAAAACAGTACAATCAAACCGCCTGCCAGCAAGCCATGAAGCCATCGCCCCGGATTGGTGACGGCCGCCGCCGTCGGGTCACAGATGAGAAATATCAGGCTGAAGGCAAGGATGGTTGTGATCGCGACTACATCGACGCTTTCGCCCGAAAGTGCTGCCAGGGCGAACACCCCAACAAAGGTGCCCAATATAACGCGCCAAGAGACAAGACCAAAAAAAAACAGCAGTAACGCACCCGGCAAGGTGGCCAGTGCAAGCGCTTGGCTGCCATTTGCCAGTTGAACCTCGGGAAATGAGAAAACCAACAGTGACACTGCCACGACCGCCGGACCGAGAAACCCAAAACCGCGCCCGCCAAAGATAAGCTCGCCCAGAATCACGCCAAGCGAAAGCGTAAGCACCAGTTGCCAAAGGGCCAGGTCAGCCGGGACCAACACCGTAACAATCAGCGCAGTTGTGATCCCGTGAAAGCCAGCGTTCCGTTTGCGTAAGTAGGCAAAGATCGCGTCCCAAAACACAGCAGTCAGCAAGGCAGCCACCAGCAGGGCAGGGTAGCGAACGGGGTCAACCAAAGCCGCAACAATCGAAGTGGGAACAAGCGCCATAACTTGCGCCACAGTCACGCCCGAAACGCTCGATGTGAGATAGACAGCCGACCTCATGCGGCGTCCTCCATCAGATCGTCAAGAACATGGCGCAGCAAAACTCCATAGTCAGCGCCGCTAGTGCACAGGCGGGAAAGGACTGCCAAATCTTCTTCGACAAGTGCCAGACAGCCAAGCCTGCGGGCCGCTTCGCTGTCGCCAACGCTCAGAGCGCGCATGAATGGGACGGGCAGAATGCGTGGCGCAAGTGCGCGCTCCAAAGCTGTCTTTGGGATCAATGCCCGACTAATTGAATTAAATCGAGTTCGTCTGGCGCGTTCTGCCGGGGCCGCTGGCCGTTCGTTCAAAGTAATCTGATCATGGAAGCGTCCCAAAAACGACGCCTCAACACCCGTTAAAGCATCACCGGACAGAAAAACTGGACGTGCGTTCGGAGCGAACTCCCCAGCTAAAACATCGCTCAGGCTTGCGCCGAGCGTTGTCCGAACCAGCTTTGGCGCCTTTGCCATTGCTCCGGTGATCGACACAACCCGGTCGGCTGAATATTGGCCAGTTTGGAATAGATGCCCGATGGCTGCTACGTCCTGATATCCGATCGTCCAGACCTGTCCGCCGCTTTGCACAGGGTAAAGCCGGTCGACATGTGTGCTTGGCAGGCCCGCTGCCGCCGTTCCGCTGAAAACGACAACGTTCACGCGATCAGCGGCTTGGCAAAGTGGTTCCTCTTTCGACTGACAGACATGCACGGTCCCCTCGGTCAGCTCTGTTAGCACCGCAACGCCTTTGTCGAATGCGGGCAGTCGCCCTTCCAAAACGACATGTGGATCGGGCGCGGAGGCCGTTTTTTGCGTTGCTGTCACAAAAATTGCCACCGGTTTGGACTCTGGGGTGGGTGTGCGCCCAAAAGGCCTCGTACGAAAGGCTGGCCACATGCCCCGGTCAAGTAAGGTGCGACGGATCGAAGCTTCGGTGTTGTCGTCAATAGGCGCCGTTTCATGCACCAACACCTCGTTTGGATCCCGTTCGATCACAAAGGCTGAAAGGGTGCGGCGCGGGCCATATTCAATGTCTACAACTGTTCCGGCAACTGGCGAGACGTGGGCAATCTGCGGGTGCTTTCGGTCGGTGAACAACACTTGGCCTGCGGCAACCTGATCTTGCAACGAGACCTTGAGCGTGGGGCGCAACTGCGGAAAATCAGCGCCGACGACGGCCACCTTACTAACAACCTTTGTGTCGCCGACAGCCTGAACGGGTGCAGGCGAACAGGACGGCCAATGCCCATGTCTGATTTTATGATGACCCAATTTTGCCGCCCTGGCTTTGTTGTGTGGCAAGATGAATGAAGCGCGTCTGGTTCCATGAGTATCGGGTGGAGCGATTGGCGAATTGATCTTGGTCAACGATGGCGCGCAGTTTTGCGGCATGAGTACGAAAAGCCCAGATTTGAGGAGTGCATGAAATGGCTAAAGTGACACCGTTGATCTCGGGCCTGTTTACCGTTTTGTTCTGCACGCAGGCCACTGCCCAAGATGCCGACAACGAAGGGCCGTCACTAGCTGATATCGTTGATGCATGGCTGACATCGCCCCATGCCGATCTTTCATCCGAAGCATTCACCCACTGGAATGAGGATGGGGAAATCCCGGGAACATGTGCTGTTTGTCACTCTAGCACCGGGGCGGTGGAGTATTTGCGCAGTGAAATGACCCAGACCGGTATAATTGAACATCCCGTAGCTCCCGGTACGTCTGTGGACTGCGCAGTTTGCCACAACTCTGCTGCGGCTGAGTTGGAAACGGTGCCGTTTCCATCGGGTGTCTCAGTGGATACTTTCGAAGAGTCCGCAGTCTGCACGGTCTGTCATCAGGGCAGGGCGTCAACGCAGGATGTCGAAACAGCAACCGCCGGGTTGGAGGATGACGTCATTGAGGGCGATCTCAGCTTCATTAATGTGCACTATGCACCTGCAGCTGCAACACTGATGGGTGGTGATGTGCAGGGCGGCTACGAATACCCGGACAAAGTCTATAATGGTCAGTTCGAACATGTGCCCGACCTGAACGGCTGCGTCGATTGCCATCGGCCGCATTCGCTGGAAGTTGTCCTGGATAACTGTACGGCTTGTCACCAAGGAGTTGACGGCTTTTCAGACATTCGCACATCGCCCACCGACTTTGACGGTGATGGCGACGTCTCGGTCGGGATTTCGGTGCCGATCAATGCCTTGCACGAACGTTTGGGCGAAGCCATCCAGAGCTATGGAGCCGACATAGCTGGTACGCCCATTGTATATGGGGCCGGATCATACCCGTATTTCTTCATCGACGCGAACGCGGATGGTATTGCGTCGGACGATGAAACAACCGTACCGAACCGGTACCAAAGCTGGACACCAAGATTGCTAAAGGCCGCATATAACTATCAGGTCATCGCCAAGGACCGTGGAATTTACGTTCACAATCCACACTACGCGTTGCAACTTCTTTACGACAGTCTGGAAAGCCTTTCGGAACAGGTTGATGTGGATATGTCTGGTCTGACGCGACCTTGAGCAACATGATTTTCAGGTTGCCTTCGGTGCTTATGCGTCGAGGCTCTCGGCGGCGATCACGAAATCGATAGATGCATATCGGCCGTTTACCTGATTGGCTGCCCCTTACGGTAGCACATCGAAAGAACCGAGACGAAATTAATGAAAAAATCTAAGCGTGTTGCTCATTGAAGTGCCCAATGCGCCTCGACATCCTTACACATCTGCGCAGTAAAAATTCACTATTCTTGTCAGGAGTCGAAAAATTTGTGCCTCGTTCCCTTCTGGCTTCGCTTCTTATGCTTGGGTTTGCAGTTACGTCATCAGCAGCGCTGGTGCAAAAAAACGGGCTAGTCCCTCAACTGGATGGTGTTTAGTCATGTCTAGCCCCATTTCTATGGGCCACTTTTGAGCAAGGTTTCTGGCACAGGCGACCGCATGTTTAGAGCCTGATGTGGGCGGACGCGATTGTACCGTCTGGGATGACGAAGCCTGTAGGCTTTTGATGGAAACTGCGCAGACCCTTCATAAAACAACAGTGTCCGGTGAACTGCAACTTCCAGAAGTTCTATCGTCGGTCAGAGGTTTTCAGGAGGTTAACCATGATGCCTCAACCGTTCATTTCTTGCTCCGTTTACTTGATAATGAAGGTGATTAACTTTTGATCTACGCTACCCACAAGCCAAAACTGTTGCTTTGCTAGGCATTCAAGATCGCATTACATGGCTTTAGAAGTGTTGCCTCATCGCGATCCCATCGCTGGATCAAATTCGGGAACCGCTGAGACGGTCCGACACTCACGATAGACTATCGATTTAGCGTCTCACGGCCTTAACCGCGCCGTCAGGCATGGGGTCGAGCAAGATGCTTCGGCAATTGGTTGGTGGTTTTCCGGCGTCTAAAAGATTTGATTTGGTGCGTCGCCGTTTGTCAGAGGCTCTCGCGCGAAACGGCCGCTTCTCTTTGGACGACCTCATTCTGGACGTCTCTCAATCTATTGAACTAAAGCTGGAGTCCGAGCCAACAACGTCGGGAAGAAGTTTGTGTCGGGGTTGGCCGATCTTCTTTCATCTGATGAGGAGCACAATGCGGCGGTTCGCAAGGCAACGAAAAATTTCTATGACATAAGATCTGCTATTGTGCACGGGCCGAGTGACGACTATCGAAGAGGCCTGATGCAGGACCATGGGAAGGCGTTCAGAAGCGGCTTAAATCTGGCGCAACAAGCATACTACAAACTGATCTTTGATACTAATCCTCCGAATTGATCCGATATGCAGTTTTCGACGACGCAAAAGCTCTTAACTTTGATATTGGTGGTTGCTTGCAGCATAACGGGCTGTGCACGCCAACCGCAGGCGGGTAAGGGGCTTTCATCAGCGGCTGACATCGACTGCATGGCGCGGGCCATGTATTTTGAGTCGAACCGTTCCAGCCGCGATGGAATGATCGCGGTCGGTAGCGTCGTGATGAACCGTGTACAGTCTTCTGATTTCCCGAATACCGTATGCGGCGTAGTCAGTCAGAAGAACCAGTTCGCGCCGGGTGTGATGACCAAGACAATGAACGGTCAGGGCCAAGCCTTGGCTGAGGCCTCAGCTGTTGCTGTACTGGATAGCGAAAGACACCCAAATATCGCAAAAGCTAGGTTCTTTCATGCGGCTTGGTATGATGCCGACTTCAACAATATCCACTATGTCCTGACGGCTGGCGGAAATGCTTTCTACGAGAAACGACGACCTGAGAATGTGAAATCGCCGGATCCGCTTCCACAAACCGAAGGGATCACAGGATAGGAGCGATTGAGTTGCGCTTCTGGTTTGGCGCGATCCGATACCTATAGAGTCCTGACCTGCTCCCCATTTAGACCGCTAATTTTGGTTAGCTCTGTTCAGGTTTTGGTCCTTTTGTGACCGATTAGCATATTCCGCTGGTGTCAGGCCAG
>CANMDE010000014.1 GCA_947496535.1 uncultured Paracoccaceae bacterium
TGATCAGAAAGGCGCTCGCGCTCCGTTTGATGCCGCACTTTCTGCGCTCGCAAACGTCTGTTTTTCCACAGAATCGGACAAAAACCGACCTTCGCTGCGGGTGCGACCTATCAGGGCACGCGGATGAGGAGCGGACATTAAGCACCTTCGAGCGGGTGCCGGAAGGTATTGACGCGATTATCACCCGAAAATGTAGTGCTTCATAAAGATATAACACCAGTGTTTTGGAGCTAGTCAGCAAGGATTCTGTTTTGCTCAGTGTTCTTTATCTTGGGATATAGCACGGCCATTTTCGCGCTGGTCCCGGTGCCATTGGGGAACCGATCAAGTGCACCCTGAACCGTCCGGCGTATAATCCCCGCCGGATACGGAGACAGCGGTGATGACTTTGGTTGCCCGCATTAGGATGCAGCTCCTGCAGCAAGTTTATTACGCAGGGCGATCTCAGACTGCGACACGACAGGAACCGCGGATATCAGCGCCCGGGTGTAGCTGTTGGCGGGGTTCTCAAACAGGGCTTCTGTTGCTGCGAATTCCACCAACTGCCCCCGTTGGAAGACTGCGACGCGGTCCGCGATGTTGCGGACCACAGACAGGTCGTGGGTGATAAAGAGATAGGTCAGACCGCGTTTTTCGCGCAACTCATGGAGCAGGCGCAAAACGCGGGCCTGCACTAAGACGTCAAGCGCTGATGTTGGCTCGTCCAGGACTACGATCCTGGATTGGCAGGCCAAAGCGCGGGCAATCGCGATGCGTTGGCGCTGGCCACCGGACATGCCAGAGGGCGCGCGGGACGCCATGGCGGGGTCGAGGCCCACCTCTTCCAGCAAACGCCCAACCACCGTGGGTCGCTCAGACGGTGCACCGTGATTATGCACGTCCAAGGCCAACCGCAGCGACGCCCCCACAGAGCGGCGTGGATTGAGGGCTGATAGTGGGTTTTGCTGGACCAGTTGGATTTGACTGCGGTGTTCGAGCGTCCTTTTGGGAGGCAATGCGTTGCCGCGATAGCTGATCTGGCCCTTCGTTGCGGGAATGAGACCAAGGATCATGTTGGCGATGGTACTTTTGCCCGATCCACTTTCGCCCACGATTGCGAGGCATTCGCCTGTCGCCACGTTCAGCGTCACGTTGTCAACGGCTGTCACAACGGATTCTCCGACGTGGAACTCTTTCGTCACCGCATCAAGTGACAGGATCGTGTCAGGCATCAGCGCAGCTCCGCATGGTCAATGAAGGGTGCGTCAAAATCCGGTGAGCGTTCTTCGATGTCCGGCACACCGCCACCCGTCAGACGCGGGATCGCAGACAATAGCGCGCAGGTGTAGGGATGGCGCGGCGCGTCGAATAAGGCCTTTGTCGCTCCATGTTCGACGATTCTGCCCCGGTAAATGACATAAATCCGATCCGCGAATTCACGTACGACGCCAAGGTTGTGCGAGATAAACAGCACTGATGTGCCTTGCTGGTCGACCAGATCACGCATCAACGCCAAAGTCTGCGCCTGCACGGTCACGTCAAGCGCTGTGCCTGGCTCATCTGCCAGCAGCAAACGCGGTTCATTGATGAGTGCCATCGCGATCATGACCCGTTGGTTCATGCCCCCCGACAACTGAAAGGAATAACTGTTAAGCACGCGGTCGGTGTCGTCGATGGACACCTCGTTTAGAATTTTGGCGGCGCGTTCGCGTGCTTCGGCCTTTGTCACCTTCAGGTCGCGCCGCTTGAGCACTTCCTGAAACAACTCGCCAATCCGAAAGACGGGGTTGAGGGCCGATGTGGGATCTTGAAAGATCATCGAGATATCGCGCCCGCGCAACGCGCGTCGGTCGGCAGACGTCCGCGCGGACAGGTCCGTGCCCTCAAACAATACCTGACCACTCACACGGGCCGTGCGCACATCCTGCATCGTTCCCAGCACAATGCGCGAGGTCACCGATTTGCCCGACCCGCTTTCACCGACAAGGGCGACGCGCTCGCCCGGCGCGACCTTCAGGTCGATGCCGTGTAGAATCTCTGTCGTGCCAGACCAGTTTTGAAAGGACAGGCGCAGGTCTTTGATATCAAGGGTGAGTGGATCCGACATCAATCTGGCTCTAACACATCGCGCAGCACGTCGCCCACCAGGTTGAATCCAAAGACTGCGACCACAATCGCCAGCCCCGGGAACACCGTCATCCACCAGCTATCGGGCAGATATCGCGTGCCCTCAGAGACCATGGACCCAAGATCCGGCGTTGGCGCTTGCACCCCAAGGCCAAGGAAGCTGAGCGATGAGGCGATCAGGATCACAAACCCAAAATCGAGCGTCATCTTCGTGACGATGGCAGGCACGCAATTGGGCAGGATTTCACGAAACATGATGTGGGCATTTGAAGCGCCAATAACCTCGGCGGCCAACACATAACCTTCGACCTTTTCGCCGCGCGTGATATTATAAACAAGCCGCGTGTACCATGGCCACCACATGGCCGTGATCGCAAGCATTGCGTTAAACAGCGTCGGTTCAAGCAAGCCCATGATGGCCAATGCCAGAACCAAAGGCGGGATTGAAAGGAAGATATCGGAAATCCGCATCAGAACGAAATCGGTCCAGCCGCCGATGTAACCCGCGATCAACCCAAAGGCCACGCCGATAGGCGGGGCGATCAGCAGCACCACCAGTCCCATCCCAAGTGCGACTTGGTAGGCATAGATAATCCGCGTCAGGATATCGCGCCCCACAACGTCGGTGCCCAAGAGATACTCAGCCGAGGGGGGAGTGTTGGCGAAGGCGAAGTTGATCACAGCGCCCGCATGCTCGGGGTGCGGCGCGATGAAGTCTGCGAAGGTAGCACAGACAAACACAGCGCCCACCAGCAAAAGGCCAATCACTGACAGCGGGTTGGACAATAGAATATAGGCGGCGCGCTTCATCTGCTGCTCTCAGAGTATCTGATCCGTGGATTAAGGATCGACACCAGAAAATCCACGATGAGGTTCGTGACAAGGAATGTCGCAGAGATGATCAGAACGGTCCCAACAATCGCGTTCAGGTCTTTTTGCAGGATCACCCCGACACCATAGCGCGACAGTCCCGGCCAGGCAAAGATGACCTCGACCAGAAAGGCGTTCCCGAGAAGCGCCGCAAAGTCGAGCCCGATGATCGTCAAAGATGGAATGAGCGATGGCTTGAATGCATAGCGCCGCGCGATGCGGGCCTCGGAAAAGCCGTAAGCTTGTGCCATCTCAATGGCGGGCTGTTCGTAGGTCGCAATCATGTTGGACCGTGTCAGTCGCGCGGCCTGTCCTATACCAGACAGCGCGAGCGCGAAGGCGGGCAAGATCAAATGATGCAAGGCCGAGGCGAAAGCATCAAAGCGGCCCGCAGCCAACGTGTCGATCAGCATGAACCCCGTCAGGCGTTCAACATCAAGCGTGTCGCTGATCCGGCCGGTGATGGGGAAAAGCGGTGTGAAATAGGCAAAGACCAGAACCAGCCCAACAGCCCAAACAAAGGCTGGCGCAGAGACCGCAAGCAACGAGATAACCCGAACCAGATTATCAGGCCATTGCCCGCAATGCCTGGCCGAGATTGCGCCAAGCGGTAGCCCCAACATCACCATCATCAGCCCCGCCAAGAGAACCAATTCTAAAGTCGCGGGCAGGTATTCGACCAGATCGGTCATCACGGGTCGATTGGAATAGAGCGATATACCAAGATCACCGCGCATAAGATCACCCACGAACAGGCTGTATTGCACGATGATCGGTTCATTCAGATTCAGTGTCTCGCGCATCTGTTCAACCTGCGCTTCGGTTGCACGGGGGCCAAGGGCGATGCGTGCAGGGTCACCTGGAATGATGCGAGCGATAAAGAATATCAGCATCGACACGCCGATCAAAACGATCAACGACGCGCCCAGCCGTCCCAAAAATCTTGTGAAAATCGACAAGCTGCACCTTTCGTGAAACGTGCAAAGGGGGCCGCATTTTCGGGCGCGGGCCCCATTCAAGGAGAAAGGATCAATTCGCGTCAGGCAAAGAAATATCCGCAAACCGCATATTGAAGCCGGAGACCGGATAGCTCCGCGCCGGGTCTGCAAGGTTGTGGTAGGTCACGCCATCCCGCACAGCAAACGGGCTCAGCAGTTCATAGGCAAAGATATCCGGCACCTCTTGCGCCAGAATGGCGTTCGCCTGTGCATAGATTTCTTGACGGACGGCTTCATCAGTCTCGACCCGGCCTTCGTCCAACAGCGCATCCAGTTCCGGGTTCGCGTAATAAGACGACGATATCCATGTTGGTGGCTGGGACGAGTGATACATTGTGTAAAGCAATGAATCCGTATCCGGTGAGGCCGCAGCAATCGCGATTTCGACCACATGCGGTGCGGTTGGCGGTGCCGTCACCTGTTCGGTCAACAAGGCCCATGGTGTACGAACAATTTCAACGTCAAAGCCGAGCGTGCTGTAGATGGCCTGCATCATCAATGCACCTCGTTCGCGTGCGGGCGTTTCTGCTATAAAGGCCACCTCCAAGGGATACTCCGCTGGATCGTAAGCGCACAGCGCCAGTTCTTCCTGCGCCAACGCCATATCCTGCGCAAACACCGGCAGGCTTGCGTCATAGCCCGGCAAACCCTGAGGGATCGCGCCAGACATTGGTGTGCCTGTTGAGGTGTCATCGTTGATCTGGGTCAACTGCGCCATGGTCGCATAGTCAAACGCATAAGCCAGCGCGCGGCGGCAATGCACGTCATCCAAAGGTGCGCGCTGCGTGTTTAGCTTGAAATACTCGCCTGTCAGACCCGCCTCTGTCACCAAGGTCGCGCCATCTTCTGCAAGACCTGCATAAACCTCTGGCGGCAGCCACTGGCTAGAGATGTCATGCTCGCCCTGGCTCATCAATGCGCGAACGGTAGAGGGTTCCAGACCATAACGGAAGCGCACGGTTTCGGGGTATCCTTCGACCGGCTCCAGGAAGTAATCGGTCTCATATGCCAAAACAGTTTCCGTTTGCGGATCATGGCTGGTGATAATGTAAGGGCCTGAACCTGCGCTGTTTTGCGACATCCAGGTCGAGGCCCAATCGCCATCGACTTCGTTGGCCTGTACTGTTGCCATATCAACCACGGGCATACGCACCAAGGTAGCAAGGAAGGGCGCGAAGGGCTCTGCCAATGTAAAGACGACGGTATGATCTGCCGTGGCTTCAACGCTCTCGACAACCCCTGCAAAGAGACTCGAGTTGCCCTGAGCCAATGCAATCATCCGTTCAAACGAATAGACCACATCGGCGGCGGTCAGCGGGTTGCCGGAATTGAACGTCACATCATCGCGCAGCGTGAACGTATAGGTCGAACCATCAATGGTCCATTCTGAGGCCAGATGCGGCTGTACGCCTGATCCACCCTGTTTGGGATAAACCAGCGTGTCATACAAGTTGATGGCAAGAACGGTATCGGCGTAGTCGGTACCCTTTGCCGGGTCAATTTCACCAACGGCAACTTCGTCTGCGCGTAAAATCCGCTCTGCTGCAACGGGTGCCGCAGCCAAAGTCAGCGCCAGCAGGGTCGTGCCCAGAAGTGTGGTCTTCGTGTCTAATGTCATCAGAAATCCCTGTCCTTGATTGAACATGACCCAATCTTCCCGAGACCCTAACGAATGGTCGGTGTTGATAGGCTGCGTCATTTTTTTAGTTCTACTGCAATTATCTTGACAAAGCCCACCATTTGTCAACATAAATTTAGATATGCTAAAAAATATGAATGAACACACAATCGAAGACGTCGCCGATTTGGGCAGCAAGCTTCGCCGGCGCCGCAAAGAGTTAGGCTTAACGCTTGAAGCCGTGGCAAAAGAGGCGGGGGTGACAACAGGCTTCATCAGCCAGGTCGAACGCAAAATCACATCACCGTCACTGGCGTCTTTGACAGCAATGGCTGACGCCTTGGGTGCGCATATTGCTGACTTCTTCGACCCGCCTCCCAAACCAGAAGAAACCAGTCGTGCAAAGATGCGCGAAATCTATGCGTCGCCCGGTGGCGGCTTTGATTTCGAACGCCTGTCCACATCTTTTGATGGTAGCACCTTGAATGGTCTTCTGGTGCATCACCCGCCCGGCTTCGTTATCGCAGAAATGGTCCACGAGGGTGAGGAATTTTACTATGTCATCAAGGGCGCTTTGACGATGACAGTGGACGGCGTGCGTACGGTGCTGGGTGCTGGCGATTCTATTCATTTCGACAGCATGCGCCCCCATTCCGTACAGAACGAAACCGGCGAAACCGTTACGGTTCTGGTCGTTAACACGATGGACCTGTTCGGTGAAGATCGTGAAGAAGGACCACCACATGGCTGATTTCGCCCCATTTGTCGCGGCGTTGGCCCAACCGAACGCATCACGAGGCGCGTTCAAAGCGCTGGCGCAATTGGCCTATGATATTCTTGATCTCAAACAATTCACGGTCATGTCCGTTGATCAAAAACGCGGCGTGGCGGCACGCATTTTCTCCGACGATCCAGTGCCCTACCCTGTAGGCGGTGAGAAACCGATCCTTAAAACCATCTGGACGGAAACCGTTCTGGGACGGCAAGAAACCTTTGTGGGCAACACGATCGAAGACCTTGCCGAAGTGTTCCCCGATTGGGAAAAGATCCAATCCCTTGGCTTGGAAAGTTGCCTGAACTTGCCAATCATCATTGATGGCGACGTGGTGGGGACGCTGAATTGTCTGAACGTTGCGGACCATTTCACCCCGGAACGCATCTCAGCCGCAAATCAATTAAAACTCCCCGGTGCTGCCGCATTCCTGCTGGCAAGCCAAGCCTCAGGACCCAAGACATGAGTGATACAACCCGCCGTGTCGCCACCGATGTTGGTGGCACATTCACTGACCTTGTGGCTTTTGAAACCGGCGCTGACGGTCAACTTAAGATCACCACCGCAAAATCAGACACAACGCCTCCGAATTTCGAAGCAGGCGTTTTGAACGTGCTAGAAAAGGGCGGCATTGATCCTGCGACAGTCGATTTCATGGCCCATGGCACAACTGTTGTGATCAACGCGCTGACCGAACGCAAAGGCGTGCCTGTCGGTTTGATCACGACCGAAGGGTTCCGCGACATCTTGGAAATCGCGCGGGGTAACCGCCCCGATTTCTTCAACCTGCATTACGTTAAGCCCGCCCCTTTTGTGCCACGTCATCTGCGTGCAGAAGTGCCGGGGCGTATGACATATCTAGGTGATGAACGGGCACCTTTGGACCTTTCAACACTTCCTGACATTATGGAAAATTTCCGCGCTGAAGGCGTAGAGGCCGTCGCGATTTGTCTGTTGCATGGTTACGCAAACCCAACGCACGAAAAGGCGGTTCTTGCAGAAGTTGAAAAGCTCTGGCCAGACGTGTCTGTCGTCGCTTCGCATCAAATCACACGTGAATGGCGCGAGTACGAACGCACAAATACGACCGTCTTGTCCGCCTTTGTGCAACCTGTGGCCGCGCGTTACTTGAGCCAGCTTGATGACGGCCTGAAGTCGCGCGGATTACCAAAATCGCCTTATATCATGCAGTCCAACTGCGGGATCGATAGCCTTGCTGCGACATCGAAAATCCCAATCACGATGGTCGAAAGCGGCCCCGCCTCCGGCTTTTGGGGTGCTGCGGAACTTGGCAAGCTGATCGGAGAACCCGATATCCTCGCGCTCGATATCGGGGGCACGACAGCAAAGTGTTCTTTGATCGAAGGCGGTGAGGTCAAAATCATGACCGACTACTGGATCGAACGTAGCCGCAAGTCTGCGGGCTACCCGATCATGGTACCAGTGGTTGATCTCGTCGAGATAGGCAATGGCGGCGGTTCGATCGCGCGTGTTGATGATTTTGGTAAGCTGCATGTCGGGCCGCAATCGGCGGGTGCTTTGCCAGGGCCAGCAGCCTACGGCAAGGGTGGCACGCAAGCGACAACGACGGATGCCAACCTCTGGCTGGGCCGGATCAACCGGGGCTATTTCTGCGGTGGGAGTGTCGAGGCTGATATGGCAGCGACCGAAAGCACGCTCAGCGATCTAGCAAGTAAGCTGGATGTCACCGTGGATGATGCGGCGCGCGGAATTGTGCGGATCGCGAATGACAATATGGTCAATGCGCTGAAACTGGTCAGTCTGAATCGAGGCCATGACACACGCGACTTTACACTGCTGGCCTTTGGCGGTGGCGGGTCGATGCATGCAGTGGCCTTGGCGCAAGAATTACAAATGAAGAAGGTCATCGTCCCGGCTGCGGCCTCAGTTTTCTCAGCTTGGGGCATGATGATGAGCGACCTGCGCCGCGACTATTTCGCGACCCAACTAATGGACCTAACAGCGGGTGCCGGCGCGCGGATCGAAGATATTTTCGCCCAGACTGAGGCCGAGGCCCGCGCCGCGTTTGAAGCCGAAGGCGTCGCCCCAGACAAGATCAGTTTCCTGCGCTACGGCAAGCTCCGCTATCAAAATCAGGAGCATACGACCGAAGTTCCGTTGACGGGCGATATTACCGATGCGTCGCTGGACAAGATCGCACAGGAATTCCACGCGATCTATGAAAAAGAATACACCTACCGATTGTATGCACCAGTCGAGATGGTCGGTGTCCACCTTGTTGCACGCGCAGAGGTTGGAAAGCTGATCATGGCCCCGGCCAAGCTTTGCCCTGCTGATGCGCAAGGGGCCATTAAGGCGACCCGCGCGGTGGATTACGCGTTGGAAGGTGTGCATGAGGCGACGATTTACGATGGTGATGCGCTCAAACCCGGTATGTCTTTCACTGGACCGGCGATCATTGAAGATAGTGGATCAACGGTGGTGATCCATCCCGGCAATCAGGTGTCGATTGATGCCTATTCGAACATTCACATCGTGTTGGAGGCTTGAGGCCATGAGCGAAGATCCCATCACACTCGAAATCATCCAGAACGCCTTGCAGGCGACGTCGGACGAAATGTTTGCCGCGATGCGCAAGACGGCGATGTCCTCGATTATCTACGAAGTGCTGGACATGGGTACGGGCATCACAGATGCTGAGGGTCGGCTTGCCTCCTCGGGCGCGGGTATTCCGGCGTTTATCGGAGTTCTTGATAAATCGGTGCAGTTTATCCTCTCCAAGCACAAAAACATTCGTCCCGGTGACGTGTTTATCACCAATGATCCTTGGCACGGGGGCGTCACCCATCTGAACGATCTGGTACTGGCGATGCCCGTTTTTGTCGATGGCCAGCTGATCGCTTGGACCGCGAATATCGCCCACAATTCCGACATTGGCGGTATGGCCCCCGGTTCACTGTCGGGCGATGCGAAAGAGGTCTTTCAGGAAGGGCTGCGCCTACCAGCGGTAAAGATCGTCAACGAAGGTGTAACAGATGACGCCGTCATGGATATTCTGACCTGTAATTCGCGGATGCCCGATTTTCTGAAAGGTGATGTCTGGGCCGCGATTGCCGCTGTACGCGTCGGCGAACGCAGACTGGGAAACTTGGCCGAAAAATACACCGCCAAGACGTTTCTCGCCGCGATGGACAGCTTCATGGACTTTGGCGAAACAGCCGCAAGGGCCGAGTTGGCCAAACTGCCCAAAGGCACATTCGAGCTGAACGAACCACAGGATGATGGCCAGGTCTTCAACGTCAAGGTGACGATCAGCGATGATGAATTTGTCGTCGACTTCCGTGATAATCCAGACCAATCCTCAGGGCCTGCGAACGCCACGCGCGATGGGACCGTCATTTGCGCGCAGATGCTCTTTAAAGCGCTGACCGGACCCGACACGCCCGCCAATGACGGCAGCTTTCGCCCGCTCACAGTCCTGACGCGCGAAGGGTCGATCTTTCATGCCAAGGAACCCGCAGCGATTGGGTTCTATTATGAAACCGAAATTCGCAGCAATGATTTGATCTGGCGCTGCTTGGCCCCGCATATCCCCGATCTGTTGCCTGCCGGGCATTTCAGTTCGATCTGCGGAACATTTGTCGGCGGTATCCACCCCGACACAGGCCGTCAATACACTATCATTGAACCGCAAATTGGCGGATGGGGTGCCGGACATAATCATGACGGTATTTCCTGCACCTTCTGCAATTTCCACGGCGAGACCTACAACACGCCTGCCGAAATATCAGAGGCGCGCAATGGGCTCTATGTGGATCGTATGGCGCTGAACACGAGCCCCGGCGGCGAAGGCGAATTCAACGGTGGCCGTGGCCTGGTCTTGGAATACCGCATTCGCACGCGCGACGGGTTTCTGACGGTTGGCTACACGCGGTCCAAAGTAAAACCTTGGGCCATGGAAGGCGGCAATGAGGGATCCGGTAACTACGTCGAGGTGATCAAACCTGACGGCACCGAACGCTACAGCTTTGTCTCGGGCCTTGATGTCACAACCGATGATGTGATCCGCGTCGTCACATCCTCGGGGGCTGGTTATGGCGATCCGAGAAAACGCGACCTTGCAGCGGTGGCTGCTGATATCAAATCAGGGTTCATCAGTACCGAACGCGCCTCCGAGATATACGGTGCATGAGGATCGGTCGATGAAGGGGTATGACGATGGATAGACTAGCCACCCTTCGCGCGAAAATGGACGAAGAGGGCGTCGATCTGGTGGCCCTTGGCCCCGGTGCGCATTTGGCATGGCTGACGGGCATGCATCCGCACGCTGATGAACGCCCGCTGATTTTCTGCATCACGGCCGATCACGCGGGTATCCTAGCGAAGAGTCCTCACAACGTTGCCCCGGCCGTTGCCCTGTGGATGTAGCGGTAGAATTTTTTTGCGCTAACACGTACGACATATGGTAGATCGCCGAATCTCAACCGCAAAATATGCGAAAGCGGTCGTTAGTAGTTTAATTGGCTTAGATAGGACTGAACATGAATATTCCTAATCCACAAAAGTACATGACACCCGCAGTTGGAGGTTTATCTCTGGCGGTTATATCGCTCTTTATTGGGGGGACGGCTGTTGAGACTGCACCAGTAGCTACGCCGGTCGCTGCTTTTGGGTTGATTGTCGCGCTTTATGAAAGCGTCGACCGCACAAAGGCGGTTAATTTTTTATTTTTGCCGGTGTTTGCGGCAATTGTCACTGCCATCGCGGTTTTTGGCCTCTTCAAATTAACAAGCTCGCTTGAATATTCTTTGATTGGCGGAATGAAATCGCTGGAGAGTTTGACCGTCGCAATGGCTAAACTTACTTGGGTCTTGGCTATTTTTGCCTTTGGTTTCGGCGCTATACTAGAGCATGTTCTTCATCACCGAGACGGCGAGCCCAAAAGCTGGTGGCACAAAATCCCTGCTAACCTGGCGGTGTACATCATGGTGATTTCGTTGCTGACCATAGTGTGTCTCAAAGTGACGTACTTGCCTTAGAACTGACTCGAGAATTTGGCTTTGTCGAATTCTCGTTCTATTCGAGGGTTTCGTTATCCATCGACAGGCGGTGCACTAAATTCTGTTAGCGGACAACGCCTAGCGCATTGCTGCACTGGTGTTACTGACCTGATATACGCACCAATGCTGACATCCAACAATTATAGGATTATGGCCTTGCTTGCAAAGCCCAGTCGTGGAGGTCGTATTTTACGAAATTCATGTGAGATCTGTGGTCTATAATTTCGTTCGATGCAAAGAGCATCAGGTCAGTCATTTCCATAGTCTGGCTCGTATTCCATCTGTCGCTCATCTGTATCTGAGTGTTCAGTTGGCAAGCCCGCAAAGTCCAACTCATCAAAACCATCTAAGTTCAGATCACAGGTGGGGCATCGGAATTTTTCACCACAGATCACGATATGAGACTCCATACCGCAGATAGAAATAGACTGCTTGCACGATCACAGCTTTTGGAAACTGCCCGCCTTTGAAAGAAATCATGGGTCCATCCTTGCTTCAAGCCGTCCAGCGGTAGGCCCAACCCACTGGCCTATTGTGGAACCAGAGTGCTAAATCTTTGCGACAGAACCCGTTTGTTTCGCATTTATGCTAGAGGGCGGGGGGTTTAGCTCATGACGCCGCCTTGACATTGACAAATTAGGTGTGTCTTGCGACTTTCGCCCCGCAATTACATTCAGTTTATAAGCTTTTGTGTTTCAATATTTTAGTCATTCTTAAGGAGAAAATTTATGCAGCAACCAAGCCCGTCTTACGGACTATTGGGTATTGATGATGTACTTGAAATAGGCCAGTTAGTTTTGCCCGTTTGTTACCCACCGCAAATACTTGATGATGATTCTGAGATAGTGGTATGTTACCCGCCACAAATATCTAATGATGGGGCACAGATTGTGGTATGTTATCCGCCGCAAATGCCAGAAGTGGCAGAGTTTGGGGATACAGAGATAGAGATATGCTACCCGCCACAAATGTCTGATGATGAGGCACAGATTGTGGTATGTTATCCGCCGCAAATGCCGGAAGTGGCTGAATTTGATGATGCAGAAATAGTGGTGTGTTATCCCCCGCAAATAATTGATGGTGAGTCAGAGACAGTAGTATGTTATCCGCCAGAAACACTTGTTATACTTGAAGACGATATAGCAAATGAATCCCTTAATGATGATCTGGTATTTGGGGCCTATGCAACAACGGGCAATAGCACGATTTACTTCAACGACGACGGCACAACAGAATCGGTTGTGCATCCGCTTGGCAGTAATTTTGATGAATTGAATGGCTTTGACAGTGTCGGTGTGTTGCTGGAAGACGAGCATATCTTTGCGGAACTTGATATGCCAGTAGTCTCTGATTACGACTGGTTTTAATCTTAAGCGCCAGTGTGCTGTCGCACTCTGGCGCCATGGCTTGCCGTGTGAGCGATACTTGAACCGTGGTTCTTGCTGTCGTCAGGGTAGGAATATCACTGCGTTGCATGGTCTCCGGAGACGAACCCGAGTGGACGGTAGCCATACGTCAGCCGGAACTCATTGTCGTTCGAAGAAAACAGCCAGTAGCAACCTATTCAGATGTTGTGGGAGAAGTCTTGTTTGAGACTATCTCTAACGTACCATTCCTGAGCGCCTACTTGCGGATAACCTCTCCAATCTTCAAAAAATATTTGGACGACAAGAAAACGAGTTAGGTTTCTGCTAGCAGCCATTAGTTTGAGCAATACGTACGGCAGCAAAGTCCCGCACACCCGACCCCTATAAGCCGCGTGTCCAGGGTCCAGTCTGGGTGAATGCCTAACGTTTGGGACTCAAAAAACGCGGCCGTCGTTTGAAGCCATTGCCGCCATTCGCTGTGACCGCAAAACCGCTTGTCTGGCGAACTCACACTTCGCGGACGGAGCGGCCGCTAATTTCGGCTTCACGAAGGTCCGCTTTGAGTTCGCCCAGACAATCAATCTTCGGTATCAAGATATTCGTCTGAAACAAATCGGATGGCCCAAAGCCCTTCTTTATCGCCCCGTTCAGCTTCAAAATCTGTAGATATATACGCGAGCGGTATTAGAGAGCGATCGTCCTCAAACACGTGATCCACGTGAATGGGGTCAGCATCATCAATCGTATGGCCGTCTTGCCCGCACATAAATTGAAATTCGTGCCTCGACTTTGAATAAACCACGAGATTGATAGGTTCTTTGTCCACTTCACAATGGCGGCAAATCATAGCAGTTGGTCGTTCAGTTTTCATGATTGTCCTGCTCCTCTCGCAGTAGACACAAGCCGTCAAATCGGACATTGGCTGCATTGCAGAATACGGTCAAGTTGGGCTCACTCCGGTCATCGGATGCAGCACAGCATCTGCTCCATTTTGACTTCTGATGTGATCACGGGCGGCCCATAGCTGACCTTGGACGGCACTGGGGACGCTGCGATGCATCTTCCTGAAAGCGGTCATTAACTGGTCTTCTAATTTTCCATCCACAAGTGGCTCTCTATGCGCAGTTGCACGAGCCGCACACTGCATGTTAGCCGAGCCATAGCCATTCCTGGGTATGCTGCTCAGGTGTCGGTTAGGGCTGGCTCGGTGATTGCACATCTTGCCAGCCTGAACAGGGACGGCCCTAACCGGCCATTGACTGACAAACCCGGATGCTGCAGTGCGGCCCGTCATTGCGGACTTTCGCCGCAGCCGCAAAATCAGTTGATGGGCGAATTCACACACTGGGGGACAAAGGAGACCATGAGCTTTATTGCGCGGGCAGCGGTTCTGGACGCTTTCATTCTATTGTATTGCCATTTTGTTTAGGGCCAGAGTCCTTTCAAGACAGTTGCTGACAAACCCTACTGCGTGGTTGTGCACTTTGGCTAACTACTAGATTAGAAGTCAACGCACCGGAATCCGATGTGGCTTGCGGCACTGGTTTCATCGCTCCCAATACGGGCTGCTGGTCTGTATCTGCGGCAATAGCTGTCGGCGCATAAATGTGATCCACCCTTTAGAACGCGGTTTCTTGTTTGGGGCATGGCTGATGTGGGCGCGCAGCAATTTGCTTTGTCCGGCTTTGGTTTGCCAAATGATGTGGTGGTCCATTCCCAGACATTTCCGAGTAGATGATGCAGTTGGTTATCTGTTGCTGATAATGGGCGCGCAGGTACGGTGAATGGTGCCGCGCTTGTGCGGTAGTTTTGCGTTGGAAATGCGCCGCGCCAAATGTTCATCGCCGCCGCATCGTTGAATGTGACATTCGCGGCATATTCCCATTGCTTTTCAGAAGGCAACGCCTTTCCCACCCATTTTGCGTAAGCTAGGGCGTCGATATAGGACACGTGGACGACCGGGTGCAGGCCGCGCGCGTCCAAGTCACTGCCTTGTCCCTCGGGGTGCTTCCAACATGCGCCAGCGACAAAACCCCACCATTGGCTTGGGTCATCAAGACGCACAGGGCCATCGGTCATGCGAAACACCAGTGAACCTGCGCCAACAAATGCATCGGGCATATTGGGCTGTGTTGCGGGATCAATTGGTTGTTCGCTTGTGGTGACATAACCCGTCGTGGAAACAAACGCCGCAAAGTCATCATTAGTGACGCAAGCCGCATCCATGCGAAAGCTGGGGACTTCAACAAGACGCGTTGGTGCCTCCTCGGGGTAGTGGCGATCTGAACCCATCAAAAACTGCCCGCCGGTGATTTGAACCATCGGTACTTTTGCAGCTTTTGTGCCATGCGCCATCAAACGGTGTTGGGGGACAGGCGGGCTTGGGTGACCCCATCAAAGACGTGCACTTTTGCATCGTCGAAAGACAGGCGGATGGCCGCGCCAGGCTTGGTGTCGATATCTGCGTCAGCGATCAGGCGGACTTCCGTATCGCCGATTTCGCAAGACAAATGCGTTTCGTTTCCTGTTGGTTCGATTACTTCGACAGTAGCATGTAACCTGCCTTCTGGATCAATCCGAAGGTGTTCGGGACGGAGGCCAAGGACGATGTCTTGGCCGTCTTGCACTGCAATGTCCTTTGGCAATGGCAGGACTGCATCACCGTGATGCATTACTAACCCAGCGTCTTTTGCGATGGCTTTGCCCGACAGCATATTCATCTGTGGCGCGCCGATGAAGCCCGCAACAAACAGATTGTCGGGTGCATTATAAAGCGAAAGCGGCGTGCCGACTTGTTCGATCCGACCGGCATTCATAACAACGATCCGGTCTGCCATCGTCATGGCTTCGGTTTGGTCATGAGTGACGTAGATCGATGTAGTCTTCAGGCGCTGATGCAGGAGCTTGACCTCCTTGCGCATGATAGTGCGCAGCTTAGCGTCAAGGTTCGACAGTGGTTCATCGAACAGGAACACCTCCGGGTTGCGCACTATCGCGCGCCCCATGGCGACCCGCTGGCGCTGCCCGCCTGACAATGCTTTTGGGCGGCGATCAAGGTAGTCATCAAGGCCCAAAATCGCGCTTGCTTCGGCCACGGCTGCAGCGATTTCTGCCTTTGGACGTTTTTCCAGATCAAGCGCGAAAGACATGTTTTCCCGTACGGTCATATGCGGATAAAGCGCGTAGGATTGAAAGACCATCGCGATCTGGCGATCCTTTGGCAGGCGGTCGTTAACGATATCACCGCCGATCTTGATTTCCCCCGCGCTGGGGTCTTCAAGCCCTGCGATCATACGAAGCAATGTGGATTTGCCACAGCCGGATGGGCCGACCAGCGCCACGAATTCCCCTTGCGCAATATCTACCGATATCCCGTTGATGACATCGACTAGCCCAAAAGACTTTTTGATTCCGCTCAGACTGACTGTGGCCATTTGTGTTCCTTGCTTGCGATGTTCGCCTGTATCGTGCGGTGATACTTGGTTGACTCACATTTCAATATTGATATTCTTAATTTCAAATATGAAATATTGAAAGGGGTATCTGTTGGGACCAAGTGAACGCCTCTTGCAAGTGATGGAATATCTCATGGCGTCCGGGTCTGACCCGGTGAAGCAAGTCGACATATCCCGCGACCTTGGCATTCCCGCCGCAACGGTTAACCGGATCGTGCGTAGCCTGGCCGAGAGGGGTTATCTGTTTCACACAAGCGAAAAATACTGCATCCCAAATTTTCGGCTGATCCGAAACGTGCCGATGTCGGAAAGCTATCTATCTATCCTCAGTGAATTGATGGCCGACATTACGGCCCGACATAGCGTTTCGGTCGAAGCGGTTGTTGTGACGGGCTTTGATCTTTTATGGCATTCGCGCACGCAACTTCCCGATGCCAGCGTGGCCATTCGCGCAGCACGCGGGTTTCGGCGCAGTTTGTACGAACTTGATGCAATGTCGCGTCTCTATCTCAGCCGTCTAGGCTGGGACGAGGTAAGCTATAAATATTTTACCGGTGGTTTTTTCAAGACTGGCCTAGAGATGAAAGGGCTGGCGCCGAGTGAAGCGCGCCGGATCATTGAAGACGTGGCCGATCAAACTTTTGATATGGATTTTGAGGGCAATCACGTTGGTGTCCGCCGTTTTGCAACCATCATTGAAGATGGGGACGGCACATTCTTGCACCTGCTGAGCATCGCGGAAGCGGCTGTGCCTGTGCGGGATAAAGACCATCACGTCGCCAATGCGCGCCGCATTCTGGACGACGCGCGTGCCACTCTGAACGCGCAAATCAAGACCGAGGCCAAGGGGAGAGATGGCCTTGATCAACGCGAAGGACATTTAAAACTCGTGACTTAGTGAACTTGAAAGACTTTTAGGGAGGATACCATGAAACTCAACAATACCCATCACGCGGCTATTGGCGCATTGCTGGCATGTACCACGGCGGTCCCATCTGCTGCTCTTGCCGATGATTTGAACGTCATCCTGTTTTCGATGCCCTACACGCAAGGCCTTGATCAGCTGGAAGCTGATTTTGAAGAAAAGACGGGCCACACCGTCAATATTGACGTCGTCGGGCAGGATGTCTTTGAAAGCCGGATCACGCTGTCGTTTACCGGCCAGACCGGTGATCTGGATGTCGTGCATACGCCCGTTATTCAGGTTCAACGCTGGATCGAGGCTGGATGGCTGCAGCCGATCACCGCGGCTGTCGATGCCATGGACACCAAGGATGATATCCTTTCCGGACCACTGGATGCCTATCTGGTGAACGGCGAACGCTGGGCGCTGCCGTTTTTTGCTGAAACCGGCATGATGGCCTATCGCACGGATTTATTGGCTGATGCAGGATACGACCAAGCCCCAGAAAACTGGGCAGAAATGCTTGAGGCGAGTGCGGCCCTGAAAGCCAACGATCAAGCCGCACTTGCGATGCGTGTTGCACCGGGGCAAGGGTTTAACATGTTCGTCTATCCGATGATCATGCGGGCCTATGGCGGCACGTTTTTTGCCGACTATCCTACGGATCTTACGCCAAACATGAACACAGCCGAGGGCCTTGAGGCACTGGATGTCTATGCAAGCCTGATGAATGATTTTGGGCCCGAGGGGATCGGTAACTTTAACTTTGGCGAGGTCGCAGCCGCGATGCAATCTGGTCAGGTCGCCATGATCGTCGATGGGACGTCGATTGTCGCCCAAGCCCTTGATCCAGACGCCAGCCAGTTCGCCGATCAAATCAGTATCGCAGCGGTTCCCACTGGTCCCAATGGCCGCTCGCCCGCGATTGCGGTGCACGGGCTGGGTGTTCCGGCGGATGCGCCAAACGCAGAAGCCTCGTTCGCGTTCATCGAATGGGCCACAAGCGAAGACGTTTTGACAAAGATCGCATTGATGGAGGCCTATCCCGACTTTACCCGTGCATCAGTCGCGCAGAACGCAGAGGTGATCGCGAAATATGAAAGTATTCACCCCGAGTTCTTAAACCTCAAAGTGCAGATGCTGGGTGATGCGATCGGCCACTATCGGCCTCTGTTACCGCAATGGCCGCAAATGGGGGCAACCATTGGTGAAAATATCAATGCGGCCGTCAACGGTATCATGACCTATGAAGAAGCGCTTGAGACGTCAGACCAAGATATCGCCGACATCATGGCTGAATAGATGATTTCATGATGCTTTTTGCCGTCTCGGGGCGTTCGTCCCGAGACGGCAACCTAACGGACACACAGCATGCAAAGCTACCAGGGCGTTCAGCCCGTTTTTCAAAAAAATTACAATAAGATGCTGTATCCTGCTGTGTTTGCGGTGGGCGTCTTTGCCATCGTACCATTGCTGGGCATGTTTGCCCTGTCGCTGACAGACTTTCACCTGATCAAAAGCTGGGACCGCGAATTTGGGTTGGCAAATTTCATTCGCTTAACGCAGGATCGCAGGTTCATATCGTCGATCAGCGTGATGCTTATGCTAAGCGTCTTTGGCGTGATTTTCCAAGTTGTCTTGGGCACCTTAATTGCAGTTGGCCTTGAAAAAATTGTCCCCAGATGGCGCTTTCTACGCGGTATCTTCGTAGTCCCTTTTGTGGTTCCCGCCGTCGCTGTCGCCCTGATCTGGCTCAGCCTTTTTACCCCGACGCTGAGCCCCATCAATGCTTTTTTCGATATCTTTGGCATCACCGTCCCGGCATTCTTGACGACGGAATACGGCGCGATTGGTGCTATCGTTATTGCCGATACTTGGGCCAGCTATCCCTTTGTCATGCTGCTGATCCTTGCGGCATTGCAAGGCATCTCAAGCGATCTGGACGAGGCCGCGTCGATTGATGGCGCGACCAAGATGCAGATTTTCTGGCGCATTACCTTGCCGCTTTTAAAGCCTGCCTTGCTGATGGTTGCCCTGTTTCGGTTCATCGAGACCCTCAAGCATTTTCCACTTATCTTCGTGATGACCAATGGCGGGCCAGGCCGGTCCACGCAGGCCACGAATTACTATGCCTATATCCAGACCTTCCAATCCTCTAACGTTTCATACGGTGCTGCTATTGCGGTGTTCCTGTTCGTCTTTGCCGCGGTCATCAGTTTCTATGTGGCCAAAGCAAACGCGAGGCTGACAGATGCGTAGACACGACATGAGCGTCAAACAGATCGCTGGTGTCATTATGATGCTGGTGTTTTTGGCTTTCACATTCTTGCCGATCATCTGGGCGATTATCTTGTCGTTCCGCCCAAAGACGCATTTGTTTGAACCAATCTGGCAATCCCCTGCGCAACTGACGTGGGACAACTTTGATACCCTCGCCCGATCCGATTTTCCGTTTGCGTTGTTCAACAGTCTGGTGACGGCGGGCACGTCGACGATCCTCGCCATGATCATAGGTGTGCCCGCTGGATTTGCATTGGCCAAAGGCCGATCACACCGCAAGTTCATCGCGTCTTGGGCTTTGTTGTTATTGCGGATGGCCCCGCCTGTTGGCTTCGTCATTCCCCTGTTCCTGATCTATCTGAACGTTGGTTTGCTGGATACTTGGGCGGGTTTGATTGCCGCCTATATGGTGCTGACCTTGCCGATGGTGGTGTGGTCTTCGTGGACATCGCTTTCACAAATACCGGACGAGCTGATTGAGGCTTCTTTGCTGGATGGCGCTACATTGTTCCAAACGCTTTATAAAGTTGTTCTACCAGCAGCCCGGCCGGGCATTGTTGCGACAGCTGTGCTGGCGTTTTTGATTGCATGGAATGACTTCTTTTTCGCGCTGATCATCACCCGAGGCGATACCGTGACCGCCCCCGTCGCGATTATGAATTTCGTGTCCTACGCGACTGTCGATTGGGGCAGCATTGCATTGGCCAGCATCGTGCTGACCTTACCGACCGTGCCGGTCATCATCTTTGCAAATAGATACATCGTCCAATCAATGGGCGGGGCAGTGAAAGGCTGAATATGACCAAACGACCCAACATTGTTTTCATCCTGACTGACCAACAACGTATCGATACGATAGCGGCCAATGGTTTTGATCATATGATCACGCCGAATATTGATGCTTTGGTGCATCGGGGGGCTGTCTTTGAAAACATGTATGTGACCGCGCCGTCTTGTGCGCCGTCACGTGCATCGCTGTTTAGCGGGACTTATCCGCACACGAATGGCGTATTTCGCAATGACGAGCCGTGGAATTACTGCTGGGTGACGGAACTGGCTGACGCGGGCTATCGCTGTGTAAACGTCGGCAAAATGCACACAATGCCGATTGAGGGCGCCTTTGGATTTCATGAGCGGCACGTGGTTGAAAACAAGGACCGGGACCACCCAAATTTGCCGTTTTATTTGGACAATTGGGACAAGGCCATCCATGCGCGTGGGGCCTATAAGCCGTCGCGTGTGACCTATGCAAAACGACCAGATTATGACGACGCTTTGGGCGCCTTTGTTTGGGAGCAGGACGAAGATTTACATCCCGACGTATTTGTCGGCGAAACGGCTTGCTGGTGGCTGGAGCGTTATCCGGGGGATGAGCCGTTCTTTTTGCAAATCGGCATGCCCGGGCCGCATCCGCCCTATGACCCAACGCAGGAATATCTCGATATGTATTTGGACAAGGATCTACCAGAAGCGATCCTTGACTATGATCTGTCAACCCAACCGGCGCCCCTGCGCGCCTTGCGACAGAACCACCTTGATAGCGGTCACGATGCGGTTCAGCATCTTCAAAACCCACCCAAAGAACAGCTTCACCGTCAACGCGCCCACTACTACGCGAATGTGACAATGATCGACGCACAGGTCGGCCATATCGTCAAAGCACTCGAAGACCGTGGTGTGCTGGACGATACAATCATCATCTTTACGTCTGATCACGGAGACTGTCTGAACGATCACGGCCATTCTCAAAAGTGGAACATGTATGAACAATCCGTGCATGTACCTGCTGTGATCTGCTGGCCGGGCAAAGTGAAAGCCGGGCAGACATTTCCGCAACTTGTGTCCTTGTTCGATTTCGGGCCAACAATCCTTGAGGCGGCGCAAATAGAAATCCCCGAATGGATGGAAGCAAAGTCCCTGACAGACCTCTTGTTCGATACAAAGGGCACCACGAGGGACCGCGTTTTTGCCGAACATTCAGATGATGCGATCCTGACTGGGACCGACTTTATGACAATGATCCGGCAAGACAACTGGAAGCTCGTTCACTTCGTTGACTACGAAGAAGGGCAATTGTTTGATCTTGATGCTGACCCGAACGAAGTCAACAATCTGTGGGATGATACCGACCATGCGTGCGTGCGCAGTGAGTTGATAAACCAAATCTTGATGTGGCGCATCGAAAGCGCAAGAAAGTCACAAGGTTTCGTCCGGATGCTGGCGCAAAGATAGGGGCAGCTCAAGCTCACTCGCTCAACGTTCCAATTGCTGGACGCATGCAAAACTCAACTTTCATTACAAAATTTCTGGCCAATTGAGACGCTATTTTGATTGAAGTCCTCATGATCTGTGCCACTGCAGTTGGCGCAGAGCAACGACCGTTTTACTCACTTCGCGATCATCTGTGGGTGGTGCACCATTCATTACTCTGTGCTCCAAGCGGAGCTCGGATGCAGCGCAGCATCAACTCAATTTTGGTTTTGGTTGGCGATACGAACGGGGAAATCCCGCCGCCTGGCAACTCGTAAACGGCCGATTGTGTTGAAAAACTCTTCAATCCAAAAATAGCCTCGGAAATTTGGGATATTGTTCTTGCAGGTAGCCCTTTAGCAAATTTTGTTTGAAATATTCGCATTTAGCGGGACGGTATTCTCCTGATTTGGTCGCCACGGCTCGAATACAGAGTTTTTCAACACAATCGGCCCAAAGCCGCCGTCCGTCGAAGATACCAGATGCTGCGGTGCGGCCCGTCAAACCAGCCGTTCGCTGCGATTGCAAAATCTCAGTGCAAGTGAACTTACAGTCTGCGGAACAGAGCAGACATTGAAACCGAATTGGCCAATGTCTCCATCTGCCCAAACCCGAAAATACAAAAATGTGGCTCACACTTGAGGTCGAATTAACGTGAGTTGACCATTGCCGACTCGGGTAGAGTTTTATCCATTTGCAGCCTTCCTGATCCGACATATGAATGAGTCATGACATTTGATCAGATCAAAACCTTCCTTTGGGTGGCGAGGTTGGGCGGATTTCGCAAGGCGGCTGAGCGGCTAAATCTGTCGCAGCCTGCCGTTTCCACTCGCATTGCCAATCTAGAGCAAGAGCTTCGTGTACCCTTGATTGAACGTGGTCCCGGTGAGCTTGTTCTGACAAAACATGGGGCGTTACTCCTGTCCTATACCGAGCAAATGCTGTTTGTTGAGGAAGAAATAAAGCAACGTGTCGCAAATCCGGCTGAAACAGAAGGCTTGTTCCGTGTCGGCGCGTCCGAGACGATTGCACAAGCCTGGTTACCAGATTTTCTAAAGGCGTTTAGCGAGCAATACCCACGGGTAGACGTCGACCTTACAGTCGACATCTCCCTCAATTTGCGCGCCGAACTGCTCGAACGAAAACTTGATCTGGCGCTGTTGATGGGTCCTGTGTCCGAGTTCACAGTCGAAAATGTCGTCCTGCCATCCTTTGATTTGCATTGGTATCGCTCGACGTCGAACCCACAGACAGATCTGAAGATTATTCCCGTGATTTCCTATTCTAACAAAACCCGCCCTTACCGTGAGTTGATGTCGGAATTGTCGCGCAGGGTCGGGCCGAAACTTCGGGTCTATGCGTCTGCGTCATTGTCTGCGAGTTTGAAAATGATCGCTGCAGGAATCGCTGTGGGTCCTTACCCTCGCGCACTTGCGAGTGACTTTATTGAAGCGGGGCAAATTGTCGAATTTGATCCCGGCTATCGCCCTCAACCCCTGTTATTTACTGCGTCTTACCTGTCAGAACCACGCAGCTTTCTCGCTGAAAACAGTGCAGAAATGGCGCGATCTGTTGCCGAAAAGTGGGACGAAACTCACCCCAAGTAGTTCCAAAAAATCTATCATGTTTGATCAATAATGATAATTTGATCGGTGTTGCGCCGTCATGTGATGGTTGATCGTGGATCTGGGGCGGGCGCATGACATCAAGACTGACATCACATTCCGACTTGATCGCGTCTTCTGCGGTCGACGTTAGGTCAGCGATCCGGGAAGGATCCTACACTGGACATACGGCCGGGCTGGCAGCGGGCAAACTACAATGCAATCTTGCGATCTTACCGGAGCGATTTGCCCTCGATTTCTTGCGATTTTGTCAGCGTAACCCCAAACCCTGCCCGATTGTTGGCGTTGGTGACACGGGCAAGCCAAGCCTGCCAACACTTGGCAGTGACATCGATATTCGCACAGACGTTTCAAAGTATCGCGTGTTTCGCAATGGCACGCTCAGCGAAGAAGTGACCGACATTTCTGATGTTTGGGCCGATGATCTGGTGACCGTCGCGCTTGGTTGTTCGTTCACGTTCGAAAACGCGTTTTTGCGCAACGGCATCCCCGCAAGGCACATCGAAAAAGGGCTGAACGTTCCGATGTATCGTACCAACATTGATCTGGTCCCAGCGGGACGGTTTGGTGGCAAGATGGTTGTTACCATGCGGCCCATTCCAGAGGCGCAAGTCGCACTAGCCCACGACATCAGTCGTCGATTTCCACAGGCCCACGGCGCCCCAATTGCGAAAGGTGATGCTGAACGGATCGGCATTTCAGACCTGTCGCACCCCGATTGGGGCGACCCGGTCAAGATCAGGGAGGGCGAAGTGCCCGTTTATTGGGCCTGTGGCGTAACCCCCCAGAACGTTCTTCTGGATGCTAACCTGCCGATCTGCATCACGCATTCACCAGGCCATATGCTGATCGCTGACGTGGCCGAGGACGCAGAGACAACAATTCTGAAAACACCAAAAACCACCAACTAGGAGACAAAAACTATGAAACGCACTCTATCCATTCTTGCCGCGACAACGGCGCTTGCTGCGCCGGCTTTCGCCGAAGATCTATCCGTCGTTGGTAGCTGGTCCAGCCTGCCACTCCACAACCAATACGAAGTTCCGTTCTGGACTGCGACTTTGCCCGAAGCATCTGGTGGCGCGATCAATGTCGAACTCACGACGCACAATCAGATGAGCCTCGGTTTGGGGGATGTCTATCCGCTGCTCGGCCAAGGCGTTTATGATGTGGCAATGACCGTGGGTGACTACGCTGTTGCCGATGCGCCAGAACTTGAGGGTCTTGATGTGCCGCTGCTTGCGCTGTCAGCCGACGATGCGCGCGCAATGGTCGATGCGGCCCGCCCGGTGGTGTCTGATATTTTTGAAACACGTTTCAACAGCCACGTTCTGGCAATTGCGCCCTACCCGCCGCAGGTCGTATTTTGCAATAATGAGATCAACAGCCTTGCTGACCTCGAAGGTCTCAAGGTGCGCGCATCTGGCCGCATGACAGCACTTCTTCTTGAAGCACTGGGTGCCGAGGGCGTCAACGTGTCCTTTGCTGAAGTGCCAGGTGCCTTGCAAAACGGCGTTGTCGATTGCGCTGTCACCGGCGCAGGTTCGGGCTACAGCGCGGGCTGGTGGGAAGTCTCCACACACCTTTTGCCGATCCCGCTTGGAGGTTGGGACCCTGTTGTCACGGCCATGAACCTCGACAAATGGAACGGGCTTGATGCAGACACGCAGGCGCTGATTTCCTCCGAGATCATCACCGGCTTTGAGGACCCCGCATGGGCCAGCGCACAGGATGCTTTGGTCAATGATGTTGCTTGTTTGACAGGAAACGGTGAGTGCCCCTCTGGTGAGGCCCGCTCCATGACCTTGGTAGACGTGAGCGACGAAGACTTCGCCAAAGCCCGTGACCTTCTAACCACGCAAGTGCTGCCAGATTGGGCTGAACGCTCTGGCGGGGATTGGGCGACGCGCTGGAACGATAGCGTTGGTCAGGTCGTCGGCGTCAAAATCGAGTAGCGCGCGAAACAAAGGACGCACCGAACATGGAACTCACGATGATAGACAGCCTACGGGCAATCAACCGCAAAGTCGCCTTAATGGTCGGCCTTGGATTGCTTGCCTGCGCTGCTTTTGTGCTGACCGATATTATCTTGCGCAGGTTCGGTGCGGGTCTTGGCGGAACCGAGGAAATCGCCGGCTATGCGATGGCTTTGGCGACGTCCTGGGGCATGTCCTATACACTTCTTGAACTGGGCCACGTCCGCATTGATCTGGTGCGGACGCGGTTCAAAAGCTTTGGAAAGGCGCTGTTTGATGTCTTTTCCATGATCGTGACGACCGGCGTTATCATCACAATCGCAATCAAGGCTTGGCCCGTGGTTGCCAATTCTCTCAAGAACGGATCCCGCGCCAATACGCCACTTGAGACGCCTTTGGCTTGGGTGCAAATCCCATGGTTTGCGGGCTGGGTCTGGTTTGCCGTGATGTCGACGCTGCTAACTCTGTGCGCGTTGGCCCTTTTGATGAAACGCCGCCACGCCGAAACCGAAAGCATCATCGGTGCCTGCGCAGAACAGGACACGCTGCAATGATCCAATTTGTTTCTGTCGGCCTTTTGGCACTGCTGGCGCTCTCGATCCCCGTCGGTATCGTGCTGTTCCTTTTGGGCTTTGGCATCGATACGTTCTTTTCTGGCTTTCCGCTGATCCGCGGGCTGGGCAACATGGTGTGGTCTTCGTCCAATTCGGCAACGCTGATTGCGATCCCGTTCTTTGTGCTGCTGGGTGAGATCCTCGTGCGCAGCGGTGTCGCCACACGGACCTATGCAGCGCTCGACCGTTGGGTGTCATGGCTTCCCGGCGGCTTGGTGCACGCCAATATCGCCACGGCCACAATGTTTTCTGCCACATCCGGATCGTCTGTCGCAACGGCGGCTACTGTCGCGACCGTTGCCATGCCGCAGGCCGAAAAACTGGGCTATGATCCAAAACTGTTTTCAGGCGCGATTGCGGCGGGTGGTACGCTGGGTATCATGATCCCTCCGTCGATCAATCTGATTGTTTATGGGTTCCTCACGCAGTCCTCTATCCCGCAATTGTTCCTCGCCGGGCTCATACCCGGCATTGCACTGGCGTTGATGTTCATGCTGATCACCACGCTGATCTGCATGATCCGCCCTGACCTTGGCGGCGCGCGCCGCACGTTTCCCTTCGCGCAAATGCTGCGCGCCCTTGTTGATTTGATCCCGATCATCATCCTGTTTGGTCTTATTGTCGGGTCCATCTATTGCGGTTGGGCTACCCCGACCGAGGCCGCCGCTGTCGGCGTTGCGGGCGCGTTCCTGATCGCCTTTGCGTTTGGTGGGGTATCATGGGACATGTTGACCCAAAGCCTGACTGGCACGGTCAAGATCACCTCGATGATTATGCTGATTGTCATCGGTGCGTCGTTCCTGAACTTCACACTGGCCTCTGCCGGATTGGGCCGCGAATTGACTGCGTTCATGGAGGGGCTGGGCCTGTCACCGCTTGGCTTTATCCTCGTGGTCGTGGTGCTTTATATCGTACTGGGGTTCTTCATCGAAACCCTATCGCTGATGGTTGTCACGATCCCGATCATTGTGCCCATGGTTCTGGTGCAAGGCTATGATGTGATCTGGTTCGGCATCCTGATGATCGTGCTGATCGAAATGGCGCTGATCACGCCCCCCGTCGGTCTCAACTTGTATGTCGTGCAGGGCGCGCGAAAATCTGGCAGTCTGAACGAGGTAATGCTGGGTGCGTTGCCCTATTGTCTGACGATGCTGGCCATGGCGTTTTTGTTGATCGCCTTTCCAAACATTGCCCTCTTCCTTCCGGCCTATCTCCAATAGGAGCGCGACAGATGCGTATCGACCTCAACTCTGATCTTGGCGAGGGCTTTGGCCCTTGGGCCATGGGGGCAATGACAGCGACATGCTGTCGATCGTGACCTCGGCCAATATGGCCTGCGGCGGCCATGCAAGCGATCCCGAGACGATGTTCCGAACCCTCACTTTGGCGCGCGACAATGGCGTCAACGTCGGTGCCCATCCGGGATACAATGATCCGATCGGGTTCGGGCGGCGGGTCATTCCCATGTCGCCTTCAGAAATCGGCCGGATGTGCGCGGCACAGATTGGTACGCTGATCGGCATGGCTGCACAGGTCGGCGTGCCTGTCACATATGTCAAACCCCATGGCGCGCTTGGCAACCTTGCCGCGCGTGATCGCGACGTTGCCGATGCCATCGTGGCGGCTGTGCAGAAGATCGACCCCAAACTCGCCATTCTTGCGATTTCCGGCACCCAGAGCGAACACGCCGCGCGTGCTGCAAATGTTCCTGTGTTCTCGGAAATCTTTGCGGATCGCGGATATCTCTCAACCGGCCAACTGGTGCCCCGCGATCAAAACGGTGCGATGATCCATGCCGCTGCTGAGGCGGCGGATCGTCTGTTGGCGTTTCTTGAAAGCGGCCTTATGCCTGTCATCGACGGTGATCCCATTAAATTGGACGCACACTCAATCTGTGTTCACGGAGATTCTGACGGTGCCGTCGAAATGGCCCGCGAAATCCGGACAAGACTGACGGCACAAGGCATCCAGATCACCAGCTTCGAAAGCCATTGAGGTCGCCTATGGAACCCCAGTTCAGGGCCATTGCCGATCATGCACTTTTGGTGGGTTTTGCCGCAGAAATACCCGAAGACGCCCATGCGAAAGTCGTCGCCTTGGACACCGCCATCGGGGCGGATATGCCCGTCGGCGTGATCGAAACGGTGCCCGCCCTTGTGAAGGCGAGACATGTTCGAATACATCGAGATGTTCTACAACCCGAAGCGCAAGCACACGAACAACGGCATGCTGTCGCCCGTTGACTTCGAGACCAGACAGCAAAAACGAAGCGAGGCAGGTGTCTAGAAAACTAGGGGCACCTCATGGAGCACGTTCTAGAACTTGCTCATCGGTTGGTTTAGGGATCGCGTGTGAGGTGTACATCAATCAATATTTAGCTAATGGGGTTGTCTTCAACACTATATACACACGTAAAAATTGAGGGAAGGCTAAACGGCATTTGTTGACAATTTAGAACTCTGAGATTCAGTGGCGATGCGTGCCAATTGATGATTTGTCGATGGGATGGTTTCGAGGAGGCGCGGAAGATCATCGGGAATTGGAGGATCGACTACAACACAGAACGACCACACACATCACTCGGCGGGCCGGCTCCGGCTGTCTATGCCAATCTCAACCGTGTCGTACGGCCTGCCTCGCTTGAGCTCCGCAAGGGCTCCGCTTGACCGTAACCATAACAACAGAAAGGAGCAGGAACGAATTCTACACCTGAACGGCCCGGATTAAGGGGCTGGGTCATAAATCATGAAATTCGCACTCGCAGCGAACGGCTCCGTCCCGCCCTGGGTGCCGAATCCAAATCCAGCCGGCCCAGTCTATCGGGGGCAGTTCTTGGAAATGTGAAAACACGCCGCCTGAGTCAAGAAGCAACCCTCAAAAGTGTCAAAATTGGCGGAAGTTGTGTTCTTACCCGACAAAAGTTGCATCTCTAGCCGGACAAGTTGCGATTCACGCCGGACGGCACAACAAGAAAGCTGGCTGGGATGGTAGGATTCGAACCTACGGTACACTGTACCAAAAACAGTTGCCTTACCACTTGGCTACATCCCAGCAGCGAGGGGCTAGATACGCCAGCGGGTCCGGTCGTTCAAGGCCTTCGCGTCGAAAAATTACCCTTTATGATGTTAAAATGACCGTCAAATCCGGATCGGGTTGGCTTTGGCCAGTTTGTCGAAATTCATCAAGGTCTCAACCAGTGCACCCATCTGGTCGAGTGGAATCATGTTGGGCCCGTCAGAGGGCGCCGTATCCGGTGCTTCATGTGTTTCAATGAAGACTGCGGCGATGCCAAGCGAGACGGCTGTACGGGCCATCACTGGTGCGAATTCGCGTTGCCCCCCGGATGAACCGCCTTGACCACCGGGTTGTTGAACAGAGTGTGTCGCGTCCATAACGACGGGATAGCCCATCTTGGCCATTGTTGGCAGCGACCGCATGTCGGCAACAAGGGTATTGTAACCAAAGGACGTCCCCCGCTCGGTCACGAGGATACGTTTGTTGCCAGTGCTTTCGATTTTCGACACCACGTTCGGCATATCCCAAGGCGCCAGAAACTGCCCCTTTTTGATGTTGATCACGGCACCCGTTTCACCCGCAGCAATCAGCAGGTCAGTTTGCCTGCATAAAAACGCAGGGATCTGGATCACGTCGCAAACCTCTGCCACGGTCGCGCACTGCTGTGGTGTGTGAATGTCGGTCAGGACCGGGCAACCAATGTTGTCTTTAACGGCCTGCATCACTTTCAGCCCGTCATCCATGCCCAAACCGCGCCTGCCGCCAAGCGAGGTCCGGTTGGCCTTGTCATAGCTGCCCTTGAACACGAATTGCGCGCCGGCAGTCTTGCAGACCTCTGCCATATGCCCAGCGATCATTTGGGCGTGGTCAGTACTTTCCAACTGGCAGGGGCCAGCGATGACCAGCAATGGATGATCGTTGCTGACAGTTAAGGAGCCGATAGAGACGTTGTGCATTATGCTGTTACCTGTTCGCGAAGGATTGAGGCCGTGAGTGACACCATCAGATAAATGCCCATAAAGATCAGAAAGGCCAGAAGTGTATTTTCGAATGCGCGGGGATATGTCGCCTCGTCCGGCGCAATGGGCCGCACGCTTTGCGACAGATATCGAACCTGCCGGTTCGCTTCAATCTGTGCGGTTTCCATTTGAGTCAACGCCTGCTGCACCAAGAGCGTCTGAAAGGTGTAGTTTTCTTCTGCCAGCCGCAACTCGGTATTCCGAGACGCCAGTGAACTGCCCGAACCCAGATCCGTTGTCATCTGGGCTCGCAAATCTCCGATGAGTTTATCAATGTTCGCGACCTGCTCGCGCAGCGCTTGCACCTGAACCTCGTTGGGTCTTTGTGCGTTCAGTCGCGTTCGCAATATCAATTCGACACGTTGTCTTTCACTTTCGAGCGCAGAAATCTGTTGCGTCCGTGCTGCTGTTTCACCGACCGAGTCGATTTGTTGAAACTGTTCTTGAATTGTGAGCCATTGGTTCAGCGCCTCCTGACGTCGTGCTTCAGCGGCTTCATAGCTATCCCGTGCGTCCTGCATCTGATCTGCCCGTAACCGGCTGGTCAGTTGGTCAACCTGCTCTTCCGCATAGCCAATCAGTGCTTCCGAGAATTCCTGGCTTTTGACCGGATCAGCAGCGACAACCTCCATCCTGATAATCCCTTCGGTGGGATCGTAGCTGATGCGGACGTTTTTTGTATAAAGCTTGAAGGCCTCTTCATTCGTCGCATCTTCGGGAAGCCTTTGGATATCATCGACCGCCGGATCGCTGAAATGAGCCTTGAAGGCATGGTCCTCACTGAGCCGCAACATAGCCTCGCGGGATGCCAGGTAGGATTGCACCGAAATGCTGTCCTGCTGTGTCGCCATCGAGGTTCCCTGGAACAGTCCACCAAGGCTGCTGGCCGCACTCGCTGATTGCGCCTGCTGGATCACGATTTCGGACTTTGTTGCGTACATTGGTGTTGCAATTTTGAAGTAGTACCATCCCATCAGGAATGTCGGTAGCAGAACGAAGAAGGCCAACCTGCTCGCCAACAACAGAAGTTGCCGACGCCGCCGTTTTGCGATGTCGCGTTGGATCTTGATAATCTCGCGGCCCCGTCGGTCGGCGGCAGTGGGTTTGGTCGGCAGCTTTCGATCTGGCGCCTCTGTGGTTTGCGGCAGCTGGATCTGCTTTTTGTCGGACTTCGCGGCGTCCTTTTCTGGTGTGACCAATTCCAACACTGAATTCCGCTGGAACGGGTCAACCCCTGCCAGTCGCAGTTGCCGAACTGCATCAAAATCAGAGCTGACCTTTAGTCCGTGCTTTTGTGCCACGCGCCGTGCCATGCGCAACTGCCGCCCAGTCAGCCCTTCCCGGCTGATCGCATCGATACTTGCACTGATAGTGTCTGCTTCCTGTTCATCCGGCGCGGCAGCCTTTGGTGCTTCTGGCACGCCGCCTCGTCGAATGCGGAACTTTTTAACCCTGGGTTTCGTAGTCATACATAACCTTCGCTTCTTCCAGGGTATCAAACATGTACAATTGCCCATCCCGCAACACGGCGGCTGATCGCGCAAACCGCTCAAGCGTCGCAGGCTGGTGCGAGACGATGATGACGGTCGTTGTCTCTAAACGCTCTCGCAGGATTTCGCCCGCTTTGCGATTGAATTCTGCGTCCGTTGCCCCCGGCATCCCCTCATCGATCAGGTAGATGTCAAAGTCCAGAGCCAGCATTAGGGCAAATGTGAAGCGCTGCCGCATCCCCTGCGAATAAGTGCCAACGGGCATGTCAAAATATTCTTCGATCCCGCATAGCCAGCGGCAGAACGATTCCACATAGTCAGGGTCCAACCCGTATAGCCGCGCGATATAGCGGCTGTTTTCCTTGGCTGTATGGCGTTGGACAACCCCCCCCATAAAACCCAGCGGAAATGATATCCGACAGTTGCGGGTGATTGTTCCCTCGTCAGGTTTTTCCAGTCCGGCCATCATCTTGATCAGCGTTGTCTTCCCCGTCCCGTTAGGGGCAAGGATACCCAGCGAATGCCCAATTTCCACCCGGAAGGAGACACGGTCAAGGATCACCTTGCGCTGCGTTCCAGTCCAAAACGACTTGCTGACATTGGCGAATTCAAGCATGCGGTTTCTGCTCTGCCTTTGATCTGTTGCCATAAGACATGGCCGCAATTGATTAACAGCCCATCACAAAGGATAGGGATTGTAGATAAATATTGCACAATTGCGGCGCGATTACAGCATCATCAGGGTATATGACGCAATGATCTGCTAATTATGCTGTTTTTCAACACCGGTCAGCCTGCCCGCGATGATCGAGACGATCGCCGCAGCAAAGCTGAAAAGTGCACCCATCTTCGCTGCATCCTGTACAGGGACGTCGCCCAGCATGACCGTGTTGTCAAAGGCAACTGCCGCAATAAAGAGCGACACGGTAAAGCCGATTGCAGCGACACAGCCGATCACAAACAGATCAATCGTCCGCATACCCTTAGGCAATCCAAGTCCAAGTGGACCCGCTGCGAGCCAACCAAACAAAAGAACGCCAAGCGGCTTGCCGATCAGTAGCCCTGCCAGAACCAGCCATGTGGGTGATCCAATGGACGAAAACTCGACACCAGCATTCAACAGGCCAAAGAAGAAAAGGATCACTTCAACGGGATGTTTAAGGATATGTTCGATGTGGTTCAAAAGATCGGTCAGATACTGCTCCGCCTCAGAGAAAATGCCGAATGCCCGGTCTGCATGTGGAATTGTCGGCACAATAGGCAGCAGCCCCAAAGCCGGGTGAATTCCAGCCTCCTGAAAGCCGTACCAGCTGGCGCAACCGGCCAGAAGATACGGCCAGAATGACAACTTGTTGCGAACCCGCGTTGAATTGGGCCGTGCCTCGTGTCCCCGATCCAAACGACGTGGCAGCCAGTTGAAGAAGAAAAAGACGCCAATGGCCGCAAATAGCGACAATAGCAGCCACTCTGGTGCAAGCTCGCCTGATGGGTAGAACACCGCAAGAATAATCAGACCGGCAGCGTCGTCTGCAATCGCCAGCAGCAGCAAAAACCGAACCGCAGGGTGGCCCGCCCCAAACACCAGACGACCAACAAGATAGCTGAATGCGATATCCGTGGCCGTGGGGATGGCCCAACCCTTTGCAACCGCGTCATATGTCTCGGACCCGAGGATCAGCGCGAGACCAAGATAAACAGAAATCGGGCCCAGCATGCCGCCCAATGTCGCGAACAAGGGCGTCGCGGCCTTCTTGCCGCGCAGCGAGCCATTTTTGAGGATCAAGGCCTCCCAAACTTCTTTTGCGGCAATGGCAAAAAAGAAAGCCATCAGCACATCATTGACAAGGTAGTGGACGGTCAGGCTGCGATACTCGACAACCCCCGCGTCATTGTAATGTGCATGACCGATAGGGAATTTTTGGATCAGTTCATATTCGACAAAGTGATGGTAGCTTGTCGCGTCGACATTAGCCCAGATCAGGGCAATAATGGCCCCGAAAATCAGCAACAGCGAATAGTTGGTGACAAAATTCCAGACGCGATACATGAAACTGTCCCTGTCTTTGTTATTCGGATCGACTTAAACGAAGCGCGTGGAGCCATCAACCTGCCGTTCAGCCACGACGACCGACCGGCCATTTACTGAGCTGAACTATGCGATACATCATGAATACATGACGCTTCATCATCAAATCAGCGGGTGCCGATTGTGTGCTGATCGGTTTGCGGCCACAGCCACCAGGCATCAACCCCGTCCGGTCGTCTGGTTCGAGGGCCGACCCCGCATCCTGATTGCTGGCCAGGCGCCGGGCATGCGTGTGCATGAGGCGATGAAACCATTTTGGGACCGGTCAGGAGATCGCCTGCGCGAGTGGATGAATGTGGACCAAGAGACATTTTATGACCGTGAACGGGTTGCGATTGTTCCCATGGCTTTTTGCTTCCCCGGTTATAATGCGGCGGGATCTGATCTTCCTCCACCGAAAATCTGCGCCACAACCTGGCGCGACAGGGTCATGGCGCATCTGGGGGATGTCCCCCTGACACTGCTTGTCGGCGGTTATGCGCAAAAATGGCATCTGGGCACGAAGTCTGGTGTTACGGACGTCGTTCAAAACTGGCAAGCACACGGGCCAAACGTCTTTCCCTTGCCACATCCGTCCTGGCGCAATACCGGATGGCTGAGCAAAAACCCCTGGTTCGCGGAAGAACTTTTGCCCGCACTGCGAACCCGCATCAAAGAAGTGCTGGAATGACGGATCTCGATCAGGCCCATGCGGCCATGGAAGCCAACCCCGAGGATGATGTTGCACGACTGCGTTTTTACGAAAGGTTGGCTGATACCGAACTCTTCATGCTTTTGGGTGAAGAAGCCGCCGGCGACCGGATCACACCAGAGCTGTTCGAAATTGAGGATCAGAAATTTACTCTCGTTTTTGACCGGGAAGAGCGGTTGTCGCAATTCGTTGGCCGCGCTGCACCATATGCCGGTCTGCCAGGCCGTGCGCTTGTGCAGATGCTACATGGTCAGGGGATCGGGCTGGCGTTGAACCTGGAGGTGGCTCCGTCGGCAATGTTGATTCCATCTGATGCGGTCGATTGGCTCGTGCAAACGCTGACAAACGGTCCGGATGAAACAGAAGCGCGGCTTAGCGAGATTTTACCCCCAGCAACATTACCGGAGGCAGTTGTGACTGGCCTGGACCGCAAGCTCGCTATGGCCGCAGGCATGGCCCGCTTCGCCTATCTGGCGGCCGCAACCTATGAAGATGGCACACGGGGGCATGTGCTCGCTTTTATAGATGCAGTTGAGGGGGCAGAGAACGCTTTGTCGTCCGCCGCCAGTGAGGCCCTGACGTTTTCTGGGGTCGAGGCGGGCGTCATCGATGTCCTGTTTGTCAAAGCATCAGATCCGATTGCGGCACATCTGGCAAAGGTCGGGTTGCGTTTCGACCTGCCCGTGCCCGAAGCACCCGCGATACCGGGCGCACCGGGTATGGACCCCACCAAACCACCAAAGCTGCGCTAACCGACGCTGGCCGTGACCGGTCACGGCGCTAGGTAAGGGAGACCAGAGGAGAAACCCCATGCGTCTGATCGTCGTCGCTGCTTTTGTCATCCTTGCGGCTTGCGCTGGAAAACCGTCATTCGATGACCCTTCGCTCAGCGACCGCAAGCTGAATATGGAAGAATTCTTTGACGGGAACCTAACAGCCTACGGGCAGTTTCAGGATGTCTTCGGTACAGTGCGGCGCAGCTTTGTTGTTACGATCCAAGGTGACTGGGATGGGGAACGGCTGCGTTTGGTCGAAGACTTCGTCTATGAAGATGGATCGACCGAACAACGTATCTGGACCCTGACCAAAACCGGCCCTGACGCTTGGATCGGTACCGCACCGGGTGTGATTGGTCAGGCCACGGGGCAAGAACAGGACAACCGGTTCAACTGGAAATACCAAATCGACCTGCCTGTCCCATCAGCGACGGGTGAGACTGAAACGCTGCAGGTCAGGTTCGACGACTGGATGTGGTTACTTGCCGAGGATCGATTGCTGAACCTTGCGTATGTCAAAAGGTTCGGCGTGGACATCGGGGTCGTGACAATTTCGTTTGAAAAGCAGCATTGAGGGCGTTTCGCAAAACGTCACTCAGGCACGTTGTCTATCCCCGACCCGCCCCATGGATGGCAGCGCCCGATCCTTCGGACCGTCAGCCATGTGCCCCTGATACCGCCGTGTTTCTCCAACGCTTCCAGCGCATAGGCCGAGCATGTGGGTTGAAACCGGCAGCCATGACCCACCCATGGCGAAAAGATCAGCCGATAGGCCCGAACCGGCAGCGATATGATGTAAGACAGCGGGGTCATGAATGCACCTTGGCAAGTGCGCGGGTCAGATCGGTGATCAGCCTTTCGAATGGTAAGGATGCCGTGGTGTCCTTTCGCCCGACAAGAACGTAGTCCCATCCATCATGACCATGAACGGGTAGCACGATGCGTGCCACCTCGCGCAGTCTGCGCTTTGCACGGTTACGGGCAACCGCGTTGCCAACCTTTTTGGAGCAGGTAAACCCGACACGGATGCCCGACGCTTCGCCGACGCTTCGCCGACGTGCCTGAAGGTGGATGCCGGGTGTGCCCTGCCGAAGGGCAGTCGAAGCGCGAACAAAATCGGCCCGCTTCTTCAATACCGTCAGACAAACGGAAACCGCCGGAGTGCCATCATTTGGCCCAACCGGCGGTTCCAAATCGGTCAAGACGTGACTGGCGCTTACGCGCTCAGCTTCGCGCGGCCTTTGGCACGGCGATTGTTCAGGATCTTGCGCCCGGCCTTGGTGGCCATGCGTGCGCGGAAACCGTGACGGTTCTTGCGAACCCGGTTGGATGGTTGGAACGTGCGCTTCATCGCGAGCTCTCCGGTTTTTGGCCAAATCCAAAAGGGGATTCGAAGCCGATCAACATTTCAGACCTGTGCTTTAGAGCTGGTATTGGTGCATGTCAACGTGGATCGCAGGGTGAAACTGCAACAATTTCACACGTTCTATCCGTTGAATTGTTTCAAACAGCCTGCCTGATCATCGGAAAACTGAAACATCCTCGGTGCTTTCCATCAATGGGCCGTGAAGTGGGTATCTATAGCAACCGCTAGCCGTCATCTAACATCCAACAAGATATCACAGGACCAAAGAGATGACCGATATGCCAGAAGCCCCCGCCAACCCGTTTGTTCGGAAACTGCCCTTGATAGCCATTGCGGTCGTCGCAATTCTCGGCGCGGTCTTCCTGCGCGATTACCTTTCGTTTGAAGCACTTAGCGAAAACCGTGAGGCGCTTATAGGGTTTCGCGACAACAACTATGTCCTGACTGCCCTGACCTTCATCATGGCCTATGTGGTCATTGTTGCGTTCTCGCTACCTGGTGCGACCATCGCCACACTGACGGGTGGTTTTCTCTTCGCTACTTTCCCCGGTGCCTTGTTCAACATTACCGCGGCCACGCTTGGTGCGGTCGCTATTTTCCTCGCCGCCCGTTGGGGGTTGGGCGAGAAACTGGCCGCCAAAATGGAATCGTCCGAGGGTTCCGTCAAAAAGATCAAAGAGGGCATCGACAACAATCAGTGGGAAATGCTGTTCCTGATCCGTTTGGTTCCAGCAGTTCCGTTCTTTGTCGCGAACCTGGTTCCGGCGCTTGTTGGCGTGCCGTTGTCGCGTTTTGCGATCTCAACCTTCCTGGGCATTATCCCCGGCGCAGTCGTCTACACATCGGTGGGGGCCGGTCTGGGCGAAGTCTTTGCCCGTGGCGAGACACCGAACCTTGGCATTATCTTTGAACCTGCCATCCTGTTCCCTATCCTTGGCCTATGCGCTTTGGCTACCCTCCCCATTATCATCAAAGCGTTGAGCGGCAAGAAAGGTCTGTAAATCATGAACCGGATCAAAACAGATATCTGCATCATTGGCGGCGGCTCCGGTGGTTTGTCGATTGCAGCAGGTGCCGTTCAGATGGGAGCAAAAGTAGTCCTGCTGGAAGGCCACAAGATGGGGGGCGACTGTCTGAACTACGGCTGTGTCCCTTCCAAAGCCCTGATTGCCTCTGCCAAACAAGCATATGCCATGTCGCACGGCGCAAAATACGGGGTGTCCGAGGTCGAACCAACCGTCGACTATGGGGCTGCAAAAGACCATGTGCATGACGTGATCGCGACGATTGCACCAGTGGACAGTGTTGAGCGGTTCGAAGGCCTTGGCGTGCAGGTCATCGAGGAATTCGGTAAATTCATCTCGAAAACCGAAGTGCAGGCTGGTGACAACATCATCGAAGCGCGGCGCTTTGTTGTGGCTACAGGCTCTGGCCCGTTTGTGCCACCAATCCCCGGTCTTGATGATGTAACGTACTACACCAACGAAAACATCTTTGACCTACGTGAAAAACCCCAACATCTGATCGTCATCGGGGGCGGACCCATCGGGATGGAAATGGCGCAGGCGCATCGGCGCTTGGGTTGCGAGGTCACGGTCATCGAAGGTTTGAAAGCGATGGGTAAGGACGACCCTGAGATGGCTGAAATCGTGTTGGACAATCTGCGCGCGGAGGGGATCAACATCATCGAGGAGGCGCAGGCGGAAAAGATCAGCGGCAAAGGTGATGAAATCACGGTCCACACGCCGAAAGGCGATTTCACCGGATCTCACTTGCTGATGGCGGTGGGCCGTAAGGTGAACACCGAAAAACTGGATCTGGACGCGGGCGGCATCGCGCATGACCGTACCGGCCTAAAGGTTGGTCCGGATTTACGCTCGACTACCAATAAGAAGGTTTACGCGGCAGGCGATGTGGCTGGCGGTCTGCAATTTACGCATGTGGCAGGTTATCATGCCGGGGTTCTGATCCGATCAATCCTCTTTGGCTTGCCGTCCAAGCAGCGAACAGACCATATTCCGTGGGCCACCTATACAGACCCGGAACTGGCGCAGGTTGGACTGACCGAGGCACAGGCCAAAAAGAAGTATGGACCGCAGCTTGAGGTCGTGCGTCACGAACTACATCATAACGACAGACTAATTGCAGAGCGCAAAACAAAGGGGCTGATCAAGGTGATGGTGGTGAAGGGACGCCCCGTAGGTGCATCAATCGCGGGTCATATGGCTGGTGAATTGATTGGTATGTGGGCCATGGCCATTGCCAACAAAATGAAGATGTCAGCCATCGCAAACACAGTTTTGCCCTATCCAACCGTCAGCGAGGTTAACAAACGGGCCGCGGGTGCCTACTTTAGCCCCAGACTATTTGAAAATCCGACGGTTAAGCGGGTGGTCGGCTTTATACAACGTTGGGTGCCCTAGAAGACTTGAGCGAAGCCAATGATCAATTCTCTTTCTGGTCGATTTCTGGTTCTTACGATTATCTTCGTGATGCTGGCAGAGGTACTGATTTTCGTGCCGTCCATCGCGCGGTTCCGTGAAGACTATCTTTTGACCCGACTTGAAAGGGCGCAAATCGCATCCTTGGCGCTTGAGGCGGACGATATGATCTCGTCCGCACTTGAGGCCGAACTGCTGGAAAATGCAGAAGTCTATAACGTGGTGTTGCGGCGGGACGAGATCCGGCAGCTGGCGTTATCCTCACCAATCCCGGCACCAATATCTGCGACCTACGATATGCGGGATCCGCCTGGGATGACGCTCATCGTTGATGCGGTGCGTACTTTGTTTGGAACAGAAGACAGAGTTATCCGGGTGATCGGAAACCCTGTACGTGACGGCGGGCTTTTGATCGAGATTACTATGAATGAAATGCCCCTGCAGGCCGCGATGCTGGCCTACGGACGCAACATTCTGATTCTGTCGGCCATCATTTCGTTCATCACCGCATCCTTGCTATTTGTCGCTGTGCAATATGTGCTGGTCCGCCCAATCAAAGGTGTGGTCAATCACATGAAGGACTACACGACCGCGCCCGAAGACGCCCGAAAGATCATCGAACCATCCGCCAGCGTTCGCGAACTACGCGACGCGGAAGAAGCCCTGCAGATGATGCAAATGCAGTTGACCGGGGCGCTCAAGCAAAAGGAACGGTTGGCGCAACTGGGCGGTGCTGTTGCAAAAGTCAGTCATGATTTGCGGAATATGCTCACGTCGGCGCAACTTTTTACTGACCGGATCGAAACCTCCGAAGACCCTTTGGTTAAGCGTTTGGCACCAAAATTGGTCGGTTCGATCACCCGTGCGGTGAACCTGTGCGAAACAACACTTGCCTTTGGACGGGTTGAAGAACCGGCCCCGTCGCTCAGTCGGATCTACCTGTCGCAGATCGCGAATGAGGTGATTGAAAGCGAACAGCTTGCCACCACCGATTACCCGATAGCCTATAGCGAAGACATCCCAAAGACGATGACCTTGCGCGCGGACGGAGAGCAGCTTTATCGCGTGATTTTCAATCTGTTACGCAATGCAGCCCAGGCTATCATGGCCACCGGCAAACCTGGGGAAATCCACTTGTCCGCCGAAGAAGATGATCAGTCCTGGCAACTGACAATCACCGACACGGGGCCAGGCTTGCCGAAGAAGGCGCAGGAACACCTGTTCCAGCCATTCCAGGGCGGTGTTCGAAAGGGAGGCACTGGATTGGGCCTTGTGATTGCAGCCGAACTGGTACGCGGTCATGGAGGGCGCCTGCTCTTGCAGAACACCGACGAGACTGGAACCACTTTCGTCATCCAGCTTCCCAAGGCCGACATGGCTCTCGCCCCTGCCGCTGAATAGGCTTTTGGGACGATTTGGGCCTTGCATCACAAGCACCGAACGTCTAAATCGCACAACACGCGGATTGGTAGCTCAGCTGGATAGAGTACTTGACTACGAATCAAGGGGTCGGGGGTTCGAATCCTCCCCAGTCCGCCACACACCACCCTGTGAGACGACACATAGTTCTGCCTTTTGCGACAGACCCTTTCCTTTTTCGACGCATAGCTTTTCCTTTGCCGTTTTGTGGTGAGGTTAGGGATGGACTCCCTTTCAAAGTGGTTTTGAGCGAAGCCCATGAGGGCGCTCGTCTCTAAAACCTGCTCCCGGCGAGGGTTGGGGGTAGCAAGTGCAATACAATTCGACGGGGTTGGTGCGGCCCACAGGCGCAGCCGAGGACACGGCCCGGTCTAATTGTGTTGCAGGCGCGTGGGGACGACGTCCCCTAGCTCTTTTTCATTCAAGGGGGCGGATTTTGTTGAAAAACTCTTCCTTGATTGGTGCATGAACTACTGATTCAATTCTTTCTGTAGGGAGGGATTG
>CANMDE010000015.1 GCA_947496535.1 uncultured Paracoccaceae bacterium
AAGTGGACGACTTTTACGCCGCCCGCGACATCACAACGACGCCGCTACCGTGGCCGAGTATTGCTCCGCCGATTACACTAGAACAGTTTGGACCATCGTTGTCGAATACTTGGGACTATTACTGCGGCTTATGGCCCAAACTGGTTCGGCTTGATCATAAACACATTGCGTTCGACCAAGCCTTCAAGTTTGAGAAGGGAGTTGATTGGGTAAGCGCTAATGCGAAAGGCTATAAGGAGGTTCATTGGTCCGATGTGGCCAAGGGAGCAGCAGGTAAGCTGTACTGCAATGGCATCTTCGTCGGCCAAATGGCAAGCTTCGACGACGATGTTGTGTCGTTGAGATTAGGACACAATACACGGGTATCCACCCCAAGCCTAGTCGTCTCTGATCCAAACGGCCGAATGCCCCTGAACCTACAAAGAGATCGACTAGAGAAATTTGAAACCGAGTTGAGATCTGGACTAGCAGATAGCAGAGCAACTGACCTTGTAGTTGAAGCAATCGCCAAAGCACCGGAAGCAGGGATCTTTTCGAAGCAGGGAAAGTCGCAATTCCGAGAGCGACGCCTCAGTGCCGATATCACGCTAGGTACGATCATCGAAATGGTTGGTGCTACTCCGTGGTGTTGGGAAGACAATGGTTGGCGCATTTCGGACCTTGGGCTCAGTAGTGGAAAGGACTGGATACTGATTTTGTTTGGTGACTACCCCAACGTCAAAGGCCTCACCAAAGATGAGCTTAGCAATGTGACAGTTTTCTGTTACCCCCAAGTACTTAATGAGTTCCCACTTAGAGAAGCCTCCAATGATGGCTCCCTCGAAACGAACACCATAGCCATTCCGCCAAAAGTGTTGTCCCCGTCATATTGGTGCCGTCAAAGTACTGATTTGAGCGGCGTACCGATTTATGCCTTTCTATCGACAGAAATGACGAACGCACGCGTCGCTGTCAAAAATGGAAGCACGCGAGAGGGAGGGATGGGCGCAATACCCTTGGTGGATCTCATTGGGTCCCACCAAACATCGGCCGGAAGCTACGAATTGTATTGCAATACAAACATTCAGAATCCTTTGGTCAATAAGCTACGACAGGCGCTCGAAACCTGTTCGCAGACCCAGCTTTCGGCATTTGTGCTCATGGGTGGGAGCAGCACGATGACGCGATCGACAGAAGCTTGGCAATACCCACTTACTAGAGCATGGTTAAGAATACTTGGAAATAGCTCTGTTCCAATTAACATTCGGAAACGGTTAGAGCTACTGGATGGTACTTGTCCACAACATCGACCACGGTTCGAATACCATCGAAAGAGATTGCGCGGTGATAAAAAGAACCACTTCTTTCGTGGCTGAACAACATGTGGTCAAAATGCAGTTAGATTGCAGCGAAATCGGCCCTCTGATGACTGGATCGCGCGCCAAGTAAATCATATACTCCCTTTGGCGTAGAGCGGTCGAGCATATTCGTACAGTTCCTGCGGATACCAATACATATTTTCTTTGAGAACACCTTTGGGGAAGTCCAGGCCGACGAAGCGTTTAGGTGCAAATGAGGGGATGCTTTCGAAATCACGACCATACATTTTGGCTGTATCCTTGATAGACTTCAGATCTTTGAAACGCGTTACATGTTGGATTTTCTGAATCGATATCTTTTTTTCCAACATTCCTGCGACGGCCATCTGCCTTATCTTGTTCCAGTCGAAATGCGTTACAATAGTTGCCCCAGTCTGCATCCCCTGTAAGATTTTGTGCGCGTCTTTCACCGTGAGCGCTCTATTGTGTTCTATCCGGCCATTCTTCCGTATGACAGGAAAAACAAAGCTTGATCGCTCGTCCAGCTCCTCGAATGCGCCGACATAGCCACGCAGTACTTTGTAGACGGACCTTGGGATCGGTATCAATTGTTGAAAACTGTCATCCAAGTATAAACCAATCGACGTGTAAGGCCGAGGTCTAGCGCCAATGTTGCCTGCGCGTTGCGGGTATCTGTGTAAGTCACCGTGCTCCAGCTCAAAGAAATATGTCAACTGCCACAGCCGCAACTGGACGATGCTGCCTATCGGCAATCCAGTTGTTGAAGCCAACCTCAACAGCAACCGGTTACGTCGCCCGGAAATTTTTCGTGGATTGCAAGCCTTCGATAGGCTCATGATATCTATTTCTTGATCTTGCAGTCGCATTACGAGCCATAATATCTGCCGACATTACTGCCGAAAGGTCAAACTTGAACGCCAAGCAAATTTTCTTAATGCGTTCAAAATCCGATCCCTGACCAGGATATATAACTCCCACCGGCGCGGTATATGTCGGAAACTTCAAAAAGCTAAATTTGTTAACGGCTTAGCCAATCTTCAATAAAGTCACTGCTGCCAGATCTATGTAGATATATACCAAATGCCCTCAATATTACCCATTCAAAACAGGTGGTTGCCTATATTTTCGGTTGATCACGATTCGAAGATCGCCATATCGTGAGGTGATTCGGAAATTGATGGTGCCTCTTTTGGACGCGACAAAAGTCAAACATTTGGAAATTAAGATGAGGTTGCAGCTTGTAAACAGCAGCTTCAATGAAATTGCGCGTGAGCTCGGTTTGTCGCATTCAACCGTGCTGGACGTAAGTAACTCACGCGGGGTGTCGATAAGGGTCGCCCAAGCGATAGCCGATAAGATCGGGTCATCTCCGGGCGAGCTTTGGCCTGGAAAATACCCATCAATCAAAAAGGGGCAGGCCATGACTTAGATCAAGGGCTCTGAAATGAAAAGAGGCCCGCAGATGTAGGAACCTGCGAAGCCTCGGAAAATCGCTGTTAGAGACGATCTATTCCCTTTTCATCCCATCACTAACCCCAAAAATCAAGCGAAAACGCGCCCGATGTGTTGGGCGCGACCAATGGACGTGCCCCAGATTTGCACGTGGGATGAGGATGCACAGGCACGGTGCCGGAAACATTTGAAAATATCTGTTATGACTTGACGGCTGCTCATCCCGCCGCCGATCCGCCTTTGGATCGATTGAAGCTTATGTGTACGGAAACCCTGCGCCAGAAGGGTATGGCCAATTCTCACCCACCGATTTCCATCCAACTCACCAGCGCTGTCGCGCTGGTTGAGATAGATTGCAGCCATGCTGTTAGAGCCAAATGAAGAGCGACTTCACCAAACTTGGAGAGCTTGCCCGTGAATTGGGCGGAGAGCCTGTCCAAGAGGCGGTTGTTGCGATGATACAATTGTTCGATGAGCTGTTGGCTGATCTTAGTGCGGCAACGACGCTTGCAACTAAAAGATCTGGCGAGTTGACTCACCTCAAAGCACAGGTTCGATCATTGAAAGCTGAAGTTGCCAAGCAGGCCGAGCGGATCGCAGAACTCCTTCATGAGCAGTTTAGTCCAAAATCGGAAACAACTGATACGCGTCGCCGACGCTCAAGCACGGATCAAGATGAAGACAACCATCCCAACGAAGTTTCCTCCCACGGTAAAGCCAAGGATTTCTCTGCAGAGAAACCCAAGAAGCCCAGAAATACAAACGGCAGGGCACCCAAAAATTGGGACAACTTGGAGCACATCGAAATCGAAATGGGATTTCCGGAGACATGCACGTGCGGTTGCGGTGGCCCAATCAGGGACTACGATGTTGACGAAAAACGCGAAGTCATCCCCGCTAAGTTCTACGTCGCAGTCAGGAAGTACCCGCGCTATTGATGCCGCAAAGACGACGTAACCATCGGGACTATATACAAACCCAACTTGCTTCCCGGCACTAACACCGGGACCAGTATGTTGGCTTATCTCGTAACCATGCGTTTTGGTTGGGGAATGCCGTGGTATCGTATTGAAAACATGCTCAACCATGATGGCATTACTTTTCATCGCGCCACCATGTGTAAACAAGTCGGTCGTCTTGGGAATGCAATCGGATCTGTTTTTGGCGAACTAGAACGCCATACGCTAGATGACGCTACAAGAGTATTTATCGATGAAACGCCAATTAAGATACTGCGGCCTGGAACTGGCAAGACCGGACAGTCCTACATGTATGCAGCACATCGCGACGATAGCTCGTTCGGTGGAAACGCGCCGCGCTCAACCGTTTTCTATCACAAAATTTCGAGAGCGATGCCCCACATCCACAACATCCTTGGTGGCCAATCTCTTATCGCACAGCATGATGGTTACCCTGGCTACGGTCGCTTGGGCCAACCCGACACCGATGTAGAAAACATCGTCTCTGTTGAATGCTGGGTGCATGCTCGGCGAAACTTCATCAAAGTGGCACGAACCACCAACTCAGCTTTCGCCGATGAGGTCACAGAACGAATGGGTGAATTATTCGAAATTGAGGACAAAATCAGAGGTTGGCCACCAGACGCCCGACTCAGCTACAGAAAAGACAGATCAGGACCGATCATTCGGAACCTTCGACCACGGTTGGAAGAAATTTACGCTGAAATCTTGCAGAAGGGCAGTTTGGGCAAGGCGATCAATTATACTTTAGAACGATGGAGTTCATTGACGCTTTTCCTCGAAGATGGGCGCATCGACCTAGATACCAACCCTGTTGAACGTCAGTTCAAACCCATTATCCTGTTGCGAAAGGGCGCACTTTTCATTGGGAGTGAAGAAGGCGGAGATACTTGGGCGATCATGTCGTCACTGGTTGAAACCTGCAAACTCAACCGTGTAGACCCCTATCGCTATTTCGTCTGGATGATCGATGATCTGGCAGAAATGAAAACAAAACATCTCGATGATGACATCGACTACACGGTTGGCGTTTTAAGCCCGAATGTTCCGTTCCGGATAGTGATGATACGAAAAACCACCGCGAATTCGTAACATGGGTCAGCGATGATCCCTTTTGGATCGATTGCCAGCCAACCACGATCCGATTGAATAATGTTGTCGAAATTCAGATCGCCATGCATCAGTTTTGGGCTTTCGGTTGTTACCAGAAGCCATTTGAGCAAAGCCTGAGCCCGAGCGAACGCGGGCTGTTGTTGCTTAGGGAAGCTTTCAATCTTGGTAGATAACAGCGCACCTCCAAAATGATCTTCAAGAGCTATGTAGCCGTCTGCTGGAGGACGATGCAACTTCAGCGATATCTCCGCGATGACCTGTGCCGCAATCGCGTCTTGTCCCTTTCTCACTGTCGCAGCTAGAGATTTGCCATCGAGCCACTCCATGAGAATGGCATCTTCGCTTTCGTCAATGAGACGCACGGCCCCGTCACCATCCCAGAGCCGCAAGAGCCTTGTTCCAATGGTATCGCCAACCTTGAGACCTCTTCCCTGTGACGCAGGCCTTTGCATTGGTGACGTCAGTGGGGTTGGCCCGACGAAACTCGTCTGCAATCCACGCCATCTCGCGCTCACCTGTTCCCATGTCCGGTGCGGGCACATTGAGGCCAGGACCGATAAGGCCGCGTTTCACCAACTCTTGTGTAAAACGGCGGGTTATCCGTTCAAGCTCATCTGGCTTCCAGTCGCCTGGATTGATCTTTAGCGCGCCCTTGGACCCGCCAAAGGGGACGTCCACCTGAGGGTCATAAGCGCTGCAAGAGCCTGCACTTCATCGGCATCTGCATCAATAGAGTAGCGGATCCCTCCCTTGACGGGTTCGCAATGCTCACTGTAGAAGGAGCGCCACCCCGTGAACGAATACATATGCCCGCGCAGTCGCACACCGAAGTTGACCTCGTAAGTCGAGTTACATTGCGTGATGCGTTCGGCAAGGCCCTCCACAAGAGAAAGATGATCGAAAGACCGGTCAATATAGGCACCGACACTATTGAGAAAGTTAGTCATGTTCAGCGTCGCTTTTCAAAAGAGGTGCCGGTGCTCGTGAAGAGGTAAATTGTACGAGCACCGGCAGAAAGTCGGTCAGAGATCACGGGACAATGATCTTGCTGGTTCCGACAGGGAGGTATCTGGTGGGATGTTAGACTCCGCCCACGCAAAGGTATTTTATTTCAAGGTAATCGTCGCAGCCGTATTTGGAGCCTTCGCGCCCCTGACCGGACTGCTTTACGCCGCCGAAGGGAGCGACTTCGGTTGAGATCAGCCCAGTGTTTATGCCGACCATGCCGTATTCGAGAGCTTCGGCAACTTGCCAAACCTTGGAGAGATCATTCGCATAGAAATATGAGGCGAGACCGAAGATTGTATCGTTGGCCTGTGCGATCACATCATCGACCGTGTCGAATTTGAAGAGGGGGGCCACGGGCCCGAATGTCTCTTCAGATGCAATCAACATGTCCCGTGTCACGTCCGTCAGAACTGTGGGCTCGAAAAATGTGCCCCCCAATGTATGCGCTGCGCCGCCGGTGGCGACACGTGCGCCCTTGCTGGTCGCGTCTTGAATATGGTGCTCGACTTTGGCGACCGCTTTGTCGCTGATCAATGGGCCTGCGTTGACACCGTCATCGAACCCATTTCCGACCTTAATCGCTTCGACGGCGGCCACCAGCTTTTCAGTAAAGGCGTCATAGACCCCCGCCTGCACATAGATGCGGTTCGCGCAAACGCAGGTCTGGCCATTGTTGCGATATTTCGAGATCATCGCTCCTTCGACAGCGGCATCAAGATCGGCATCGTCGAACACGATGAACGGCGCGTTGCCGCCAAGCTCCATTGAGGTTTTCATGACCTGATCAGCAGATTGGCGCATCAGCATGCGGCCAACCTCCGTCGAACCGGTAAAGGTGAGCTTGCGGACCTTGGGATTGTCGCAGAACTCCTTCCCGAGATCAGCACTGGCTGTTGACGGGATCACACTGAACAGGCCCTTTGGCAGCCCGGCATCCTCGGCCAGCTTGGCCATCGCAAGGGCTGAGAGAGGGGTTTCGGCTGCCGGTTTGGCAACAAAAGCGCAACCAACGGCGAGTGCGGGTCCAACCTTACGGGCGATCATCGCGTTTGGGAAATTCCAGGGCGTGATAGAGGCGACAACGCCGACGGGCTGTTTGAGCACCATGATCCGCTTGTCTGGTTGATGACCGGGGATGATGTCTCCGTAAACCCGCTTTGCCTCTTCGGCGAACCATTCGATGAAGCTGGCACCATACATGATTTCGCCTTTGGCCTCTGCCAGCGGTTTGCCCATTTCAGCGGTCAAGATTGCCGCCAGATCATCCGCGTTTGCAACCATCAGATCGAACCATTTGCGCAAGACGGCTGCGCGCTCTTTGCCCGTTTTGGCGGCCCAATCTTTTTGGGCGGCGAACGCTGCATCAATCGCATTGCGCGTTTCCGCCACCCCCATGTCCGGAAGCGTTGCGATGATATCTCCGCTTGCGGGGTTCAGGACATCAAATGTCTTGCCGTTCGACGCCGTTTCCGACCAGTTTTGGCCCACCAAACCGGCGTTGATAAGCAAGTCGGAATTCCCGAGCTGTGACAACACATTTGAGGACGTCATTTCACGCTCCTACATCTGTTTTGGCTGCGCGGATCGCTTTTTCAAGCGTGCCAAGTGCTTCCGAAAAGACGTCATCGCCAATGGTAATGGGAGCGAGGAAACGAATGACGTTGCCATAGATGCCACAGGTCAAGAGGATGAGATTGTCTTTCAAGGCGTGCGCCTTGACGGCATTGGTGAATTCCGGGCCTGGCGTGTCCGTGCCTGCAACATTGAACTCAACAGCTGTCATGAAGCCTGGTCCGCGAATATCAACGATCTCGGGGATGTCTGGGCGCAGGCTTTCGAGGTGCTGACGTAGGCGAGAGCCAAGCTCATTTGCTCGTTCGCAAAGCCCTTCCTCTTCAATCACGTCCAGTACGGCATGTGCGGCCGCGATGCCAATGGGGTTGCCACCGTAGGTGCCCCCCAAACCCCCGGGGCTTGCGGCATCCATGATTTCTGCACGACCCGTAACGGCGGCAAGCGGAAAGCCCCCGGCAAGTCCTTTCGCCATACACGTCAGGTCAGGTGCAACATCGTGATGCTCCATCGCAAAAAGCTTGCCGGTTCGCGCAAAACCCGTTTGAACTTCGTCGGCGATCAATAGAATGCCATGCGCGTCACATAGCTTGCGCAAATGGCGCATCAGCGTGCGCGGCGCTTCGTAAAAGCCACCTTCGCCCTGCACTGGTTCCAGCGCAATGGCCGCAACACGTTCTGGATCCACATCTGCCTTGAAGAGCTTATCCAGCGCTGCGATTGAGTCTTCGACGGATACACCATGAAGGGCGATAGGAAAGGGAACGTGGAAGACGTCACCCGGCATCGCGCCAAATCCTTTTTTGTATGGCACGACTTTGCCGGTCAGTGCCATGCCCATGAAGGTCCGGCCGTGGAAACCGCCGGTGAATGCGATGATGGCAGAGCGGCCCGTTGCTGCGCGTGCGATCTTTACCGCATTTTCGGCTGCCTCGGCACCAGTGGTCACGAAGACCGTCTTTTTGGCAAAGTCACCTGGAACTGCTGTGTTCAGTCGTTCTGCCAGGGCCACGTAGTTCTCATAAGGAACAACTTGGTGGCAAGTATGGGTGAACCGATCAAGCTGCGCTTTGACCGCCTCGATGACCTTTGGGTGGCGATGCCCGGTGTTTACAACAGCAATACCGGCGGCAAAGTCGATATACCGGTTGCCTTCTACATCCCAGATTTCGGCATTCTCGGCGCGATCTGCGTAAATTTGAGTCATTATTCCAACACCACGCGCAATGGCATCAGTTTTACGATTTGAAATGGCTGCGTTTGACATGGCGAAACTTCCCAAAACTAGAGTTGTGTCATCCAAGCCTGTTTTGCTATGCCCGAACAGTCTGTTTCTTCGTGTCCATAACATATTGAATTCATGTTTATCATGTGACTAACTGTTCAGTATAATGAACAAGCCAAACACTTCGCCTCAGATCGAACAGGAACTCGGCCTGCGACTCAGAGCCGTCCGACAATTGGCCGGACTCTCGCAACGCGCGTTAGCAAAAAAAGTCGGCGTCCCGAATTCGACGATCTCACTCATTGAATCGGGCAAGACGAATCCGTCTGTTGCAGCCTTGCGGAAAATCCTCGATGGGATACCAATCAGCCTATCTGAATTCTTTGCGTTTGAACCTGATACTGAGAGTGAGGTTTTCTACGCACACGAAGAGCTCACAGAGATCGGCAAGGGTGGCGTATCGCTCCGGCAGGTTGGATCAAATCTCATCGGTCGTGCGGTCATGATGCTTGAAGAGACATATGATATCGGTGCCGACACGGGTCGCGTTATGTATCAGCATGAGGCAGAGGAATGCGGCATTGTGATTTCAGGTCGCATCGAAGTCACTGTTGGAAAGAAGCGTAAGCTCCTCGGGCCAGGCGATGCTTACTACTTTGATAGCCGCCAGCCGCACAGGTTTCGGCAGGTTGGGCCGGAAGTTTGTGTACTGATCAGCGCCTGCACACCACCAACCTTTTGATCTAAGCGCGCAGTGGTCAGCGATTGGTAGGCCTAAGGTGTCACGAAGGTCTGTTCAAAGTAATCCATGACACTTTGGACAGGTCCGCCAAGGTTGGTGCCCTTCCGCCACGCAAGTCCGATATCCATTGATGGAATTTCCAGATCTGTCACTGCTGTGCCAATGCGTTTGCCTTCAAGTGACCAGGGCCGATAGACTATGTCCGATAAGATCGACACACCTTGCCCATTTGCCACCATCGAGCGGACCGCTTCCACAGATGAGGTGCGGAAACTGACGTTCGGCTGGAAGGGGCTCTTACTCCAGTACTTCATGGTTGTATGCGCAGCTTCGTCGATGGTCAGCATGATGTAGTCCTGCTTTGAGATATCTTCGAGTGTCGCCTTACCTTCACGAATGAAAGGATGGGTATTCGCGGCCCAGAGCCGTCTTTGCGACTTGACCAAAGTCTTGGTTTCGAGTTCAGGATTTGAGATGTTTGAGGTCAATGCGACCGCGATATCAAATCGGTTCGACAGCAAACCCTCTTCGATACTCTCGCGGTTCAGTTCGCTTATCCGAATATCGAGGTTCGGGAAAAATTGTTTGAGGCGATCAATGTGCAAGGGCAGAAAGTAGCCAACTACAGTATAGGTTGCCGCGATAGAGATTGACCCTTTGACGGGCGATCTCTTCTGCGCAACGCGTTTCGCCTGTTCGATCTTTTCCAGAATTTCGCGCGACGACGCAAGAAATTCTCGCCCAGCTTCGGTCATTTCCATTCCGGAAGATATTCTGGTGAAGAGTTGTGCTCCAAGCTCGGTCTCCAGCTCTTTGATTGCGCTTGTTACGGCAGATTGTGAGATAGAAAGTTGGGACGCAGCTTTGCTGACTTGGCCGGATTCTGCGGTTGCGACAAAGAACTTAAGGTGTCGAAAGTTCAAATTTGGTTCCTGTTTTCCGAATTAATTATGTATCGTATCGAATTTTTAGATACATGTTGAGTTCGGCAATGGCTATATAAAAAAGAGGTTTTTAAAAAAAAGCGCCAATTTTTCAAGCATAGCATTATCACAATAATCAAAAATGATGACGTCATAATAGATATTTTACATAAATGTTTCATCGCGGCAAGCTTTCTTAACAACGAAACAAGGATCGGTGCCAATGCGAGAGATCGTCGACTTGAACTGCGACATGGGCGAAGGATACGGCCAATGGGTACTCGGCGACGCGCCAGACGAAGACATCATGTCGCTGATTTCTTCTGCCAATATTGCCGCAGGGTTTCATGCGGGCGATCCGAACTCTATGGATCGTGTTGTAAAGCTTGCGCACGACTATGGCGTCGGTCTGGGTGCGCACCCAGGGTATCGTGATCTGCAAGGGTTTGGGCGGCGGCCCATCAAGACCAGTCCCGAAGAACTTGTAAATGACATCGTGTACCAAATGGGGGCTATCCGGGAATTCGGAAGGCGCCATGGTGCCAGCCTACAGCATGTCAAACCGCATGGCGCCCTCTATATGGAAGCGGCGGCGAGTGAAGAGCTGTCAAAACTGATTTTGGACATGCTCCTCAAGACGAGCGGTGAAACAATTCTCTTTTGCATGGAAGCGTCCAAGACTTACCAGATTGCCAAACAATGTGGTCATCCTGTGGTGCGCGAATTCTATGCGGACCGCGACTATGACAATGCGGGCTCGATTGTTTTCAAACGCCAGGTTGCACGGCCCGACCCGCAAGCGATTGCCGAGAAATGCGTAAAAGCCTGCAAGACAGGGACAGTCACCACCGTCACAGGTGATGAAGTTGAGATTGGCTTTGAATCGATCTGCTTCCATTCAGACACACCGGGTGCGCTGGAGATTGGCAAAGCCATCCGCACGGGGTTGCTAGATGCAGGCATCTCAATTGCTTCAGCGTCCGCCGTCCTCGCGCATTCAAGATAAGATATAAGGAGATCAAAAATGGCTGACATCGTGTCACCCCTTCCCGGCGTTTTCTACCATCGTCCATCCCCAGATGAGGCCACGTTCAAGTCAAATGGCGATGCCGTTTCCGTCGGGGACACGATTGGTTTGGTGGAGGCAATGAAGACCTTCATCGAAATCAAATCTGAGATCTCGGGTACGTTTGACAGCTATGTTGCGTCGGATGGTGCACCGGTCTCGCCAGCTGAAACTCTAGCCAAGTTGGATGACTAAGATGGCTATATCCCGTTTGTTTATTGCCAATCGTGGCGAAATTGCTGTCCGGATCATTCGCGCGGCACAGAAGCTCGGCATCGCCACGGTCCAGGGATATTCAGAAGCCGATCAGGACATGCTGGCGGTAAAGCTCGCCGATGAGGCGGTTTGCCTCGGGAGTGCTCAATCCAAAGACAGCTATCTGAGTATTCCCAACGTCATGGAAGCCGTTCGGTCGTCGCAGGCAGATGCTGTGCATCCGGGCTATGGGTTCCTGTCTGAAAGCCCGGAATTTGTTCGACAGGTCGAGGCCGCAGGTGTGACATTTGTTGGTCCGAGTGCCGCGACTATCGAACGCATGGGCGATAAAGTTGAGGCACGCAAGGCGGCCGAGGCGGCTGGCGTTCCGGTCGTTCCAGGGTCGAAGGGTCGGATCGAAACCGTTGATGATGCTGCAAAGGTCGCGGCCGAAGTGGGCTATCCCGTGATGGTAAAGGCGGCAGCGGGCGGCGGCGGGCGCGGAATCCGTGTGGCCGATACCGAAGAAGAGTTGCGAAAGCTGGCTCCGCAGGCCCAGCAGGAAGCCGAAGCCGCCTTTGGCGACGGGGGGCTTTATCTTGAGCGCGCCATACGTGCGCCACGCCATATCGAGGTACAAATTTTAGGCGACGGCAGAGAAGTCATTCATTGCTATGAACGTGAGTGTTCTTTGCAGCGCCGCCGCCAGAAAGTTTGGGAAGAAGCCGGGGCCATATGTCTTGATAAGAAGACCTGTGAGGCATTGTGCGCTTCAGCGGTGGCGCTGGCGAAGGACGTGAATTATCGCGGCGCTGGTACACTCGAATACCTATATGACGAAGTTAGTAACGAGTTCTTTTTTATCGAAATGAACACCCGCATTCAGGTTGAGCATCCGGTGAGCGAGATGATCACGGGCGTCGATCTGGTTCAGGAAATGATCCGTGTCTGTAGCGGCGAAAAGCTAAGTATCACGCAGGATCAGGTCAAACGCGATGGCCATAGCATCGAAGTGCGCATCAACGCCGAAGATCCCCACATGCAGTTCATGCCCTGGCCTGGAAAACTGACTGCGATGTCTTTGCCGGAAGAGGACGGCGTGCGGTTCGACCATTTTCTTTACGAAGGCTATCAAATCCCTCCCTATTACGACTCTCTTCTGGGCAAAGCGATTGTCCACGCACCCACACGCGCAGAAGCGATTAGCAAACTCAAGCGCGTCCTGACCGGAATCAAGCTGGATGGCTTGAAGACCACGATCCCATTGCACCTCGCACTTGCGGATGACCCTGCAGTGCAGGCCGGCGCATTTCACACGCAATGGCTTGAGCCATGGCTAGCAGCTGGAAACCTGAAACCCATTCAAGGAGACGCAGCGTGAAGACACGATACACCTTTGGCGGGGATGAACATGTCTACGTCGAAATGGATGAAGAGATGTCGTTGGATGCCTTTTTCAAGTCACTGTCCATGTCGAACGCCGTGCGCGAGGCAAACATCCCCGGCGTCACCGAAATCTGCCCGGCTAACGCATCGTTTCAGGTTAAGTTCGACCCCGATGTGACCCATCCCAACGACATGCTCGCGCAGATCAAAGAATTGGAGCACAAGGCGGAAGCGGCCGAGAAACGGCTGTCCACACGCATCATCGAAATTCCGGTCTTCTATCAGGATCCGTGGACGCATGACTGCGTCATGCGGTTCCGGGAACGGCATCAAGACCCATCGGGCACTGACCTCGATTATGCCGCGCGGATCAATGGATATGACAGTGTCGCAAGCTTCATCGAAGCACATCATTCACAGCCGTGGTTTGTTTCGATGGTCGGCTTCGTCGCCGGTTTGCCGTTCTTGTATCAGCTTGTTGAGCGCGAAAAGCAGTTGCAGGTCCCAAAATACCTGCGCCCCCGGACAGACACACCAAAACTAACGGTTGGCTATGGCGGGTGCTTTTCCTGCGTCTACTCAGTGCGTGGGGCAGGCGGGTATCAGATGTTCGGGATCACGCCGATGCCGATCTATGATCCAGAGCAGTCAGTCAGCTACCTCAAGGACTTCATGGTCTTCTTCAAACCGGGGGACATCGTGAAGTGGAAGCCGATCGATCAAACCGAATATGACCGTGTCACAGCAGCCGTCGAAGCGGGAACCTACGTGCCACGGATCGCGGAGGTGGATTTCGATCTGGAAGAATTCAACGCAGATATGGCTGGTACCAACGCAAAACTGATGGAGGCTCTCAATGACACTTGAGATCATCAAACCCGGCCTCTCGACATCCATTCAGGACCTTGGCCGTCCCGGTTATTTCCACCTCGGCATTCCGATCGGTGGGGCAATGGACCGCTTTGCCCTGCGTGCGGCCAACATGCTCGTTGGAAATGCTGAGGATGCTGCTGGCCTTGAAGCGGTATTTATGGGCCCCGAAATCAAATTCACGCAGGATGGTGTTGTCGCGGTGACCGGTGCAGAAATGCCGATCACATTGGACGGTGAAAGTCGTGCTTGCTGGGCATCATTCGATGTTAAAGCAGGCCAAGTACTCGGCTTTGGTTTCTTGCAATCTGGTGCGCGTATCTACATCGCTGTTTCAGGCGGATTCGCGACAAAACCGGACTTGGGCAGTCGCTCCACTTACCCAATCGGATCACTTGGCGGCCTCAACGGGCGCCCAATTTCTGCTGGTGATGAAATACCCATCGGTGAAGGTGGGGCATCTCATGGTGGCAAGTCTGTCCCCGAAGATTTGCGGCGTCGACCGGGTTCACCGGCAGAGTTGCGCGTGCTTCCAGGGCTCTACTGGAACCGTCTAACGGAAACTGCGGGACAGCGGTTCTTCGAGGACATGTGGACTGTTGCGCCTGAAGCTGACCGAATGGGATACCGGTTCAAGGGGGGCAGGCCACTTGAGTTTGTTGAGCGTGAACAGCCGTTTGGCGCAGGTGCGGATCCCTCAAACATTGTAGATGGCTGTTATTCTTATGGCTCCATTCAAGTTCCCGGCGGCACCGAACCCATCGTTCTACATCGTGATGCGGTGTCGGGCGGCGGATACTTCACTCTCGGTGCGATCATTTCGGCTGACATGGATCTGATTGGACAGTTGCAACCGAACAAGCTGGTCCGCTTTGTCAAAGTCGACATGGAACAAGCGCTTGCCGCGCGCAAAGATCGGAAAGAATTGCTTTCAAAAATAGGAAGAGAGCTCGGTTAAGAGCCAGTCAACAAACCTGAAATCGCGAGAAATCGCTTCAGACTACTGCAACTGACAAGGAGATCAGAACAATGAAACTCGCCCTAAAAGCGGCTCTCGCATTGAGCGTTGCCATCCCAACGACTGCCTTAGCACAAGACGCATGGTTTCCGTATCCTGCACAAGAAGTGACGCCTGCGTTCTCCGCTGATGGCGCGACGTCAGATGTAACCTATACTGCGTTGGACACCGCTTCGAAGGCATGGAATATTTGCGTATCATTTCCACACATGAAGGACGCCTATTGGCTCGGCGTAGACTATGGCGCTGTCGACGAAGCGCGCCGTCTTGGTGTTAACCTGAATGTTGTCGAAGCTGGCGGTTATACCGAACTTGCGCGCCAGATCAGTCAAATTGAGGATTGTGTGTCCGGCGGCGCAGATGCCGTTATCGTTGGTGCGATTTCTTTTGATGGCCTGAACAACATCATCGGCGAAGTCGCAGCGCAGGGTATTCCGGTGATCGACGTCATTAACGGCGTTTCATCCGAGGATATCTCTGCCAAATCCTTGGTGTCATTTGAGGTCATGGGATATGAAACGGGCGCTTATCTGGCCGAACAACATCCCGCTGGAACTGACCCGGTGCAGGTCGGTTGGTTCCCCGGTCCAGCAGGCGCGGGCTGGGTCGAAGCTGCCCACGCAGGCTTTATGGAAGCCGTCGAAGGGTCTGCGGTTGAAGTTCTGGAGCCCCGGTTTGGTGATACAGGTAAAGAAACGCAGTTGAAGTTGGTTGAAGACGTTCTGCAGGCCAATCCTGATGTCCGCTATCTCGCGGGAACAGCCGTCACGGCCGAAGCCGCACAAGGCCTTATTCGGGAACGTGGTTTGCAGGGCCAAGTAGACCTGCTGGCATTTTATATGACACCAGGCGTCTACACTGGAATTGAGCGTGGCTTTATCCTCGCGGCACCTGCTGACAGCATGGTTGTTCAAGGGCGCATCGCGATCGATCAGGCCGTGCGGATCCTTGAGGGAGAAGACTACATCCAGCATGTCGGTCCGAAAATCTTCGTGGTTGATCCGGAAAACATCGGCGATGTCGCGCGTAAGAATATTCTTCCGCCGGAAAGCTTCTCACCTGTCTTCTCTGTCGAAAACTAACAACCTCCCTGTTGGACTGCGGGCCGATCAGGTTTGCCCTACCGGCCCGCATTTTTCTGGAAACAACAAATATGTCTACAACTCTCATCGAAACACGTGCTCTCACAAAGCAGTACCCCGGGGTGCTTGCTTTGGATGCTGTCGATTTCGATTTGAAAGCCGGTGAAGTGCACGTGCTTTTCGGTGAAAACGGCGCAGGAAAATCCACTCTGATTTCGATGCTTGCCGGCGCAAACAGGCCGTCGCAAGGCAGCATTGTCTTGGAAGGTCAGGTGGTTAAATTTGAAACGGTGGCGGATGCGCAGAAGAAAGGCATCTACACCGTTTTTCAAGAATTCTCGTTGATCCCGACGCTAACCGTCGCACAGAATATCTTTCTGGGATGGGAGCCGTGCAGAGGGCCGTTCATCGATCATGGATCAATGCGCAATGAGTCGCATAAAATGCTGCTCGAGCTTGGCTTTGACATTGACCCTAATGCGATCGTTGCTCAGTTGTCGCGCGCCCAACAGCAGATGGTCGAAATTACCAAAGCCTTTCATGGGGATCTAAAGGTTCTGATTCTTGATGAACCGACCGCGTCCCTGACTGACAAAGAGGTCGACCATCTGTTTGATTTCGTGAACCATCTCAAGACGAAGGGTGTCGGTGTTGTCTACATTTCCCATCGTATCCAGGAGTTTGCGAGGATCGCCGATCGTGTCACGGTTCTTCGAGATGGAGGAAAAATCGGCACCGTAGAAATGGCTGATAAAGACGATGATGCGCTGGTCGAAATGATGACCGGCCGAGCGATCGAAGAGATTTACCCAGAGATTGAAAAGGGGTCTGGTGAGATCCTGCTGTCGGTCGCACACCTGAGAACAGCTGGTATACACGACGCAACATTCGACGTGCGCGCTGGCGAAGTTCTTGGTGTGGCAGGACTGGTCGGATCGGGTAAATCGCGACTGTTCAGAACCGTGATGGGCTTGACGACACGTGTGTCAGGCAGAGTCACATTCAACGGCAAAGACATAAGCAAATCGCCTACGCGAGAAATTATCAAAAGCGGCGTCTACTATCTGTCGCCTGATCGTAAGGCAGAGGGTCTCGATCTCGCAAAAACATCGACCGAAAATTTGGCAATCAATCTGATCATGGGGGACAAGGCGGGCGGTAATTCGCAAGTCGTCAGATGGGCTGAGGTCAATGCCGAAACAGTGACGATTTCGGAACATGTCGAACTGCAGGAATCCTATCGCAACAAGCCCGTGTCGCAACTGTCGGGTGGCAACCAACAGAAGATCCTGTTTGGTAAATGCTTTGGCCAAAATGCAGACGTAATCATCTTTGATGAGCCGACCGTTGGCGTCGACATGGGCACGCGTGCTGCCCTTTACCTGCTGATCAAGACGTTCGCCGAGTCCGGCAAAGCCGTTGTCGTGATCTCATCCGATTTACCAGAGGTAATGAACCTCTCTCACCGAATGATTGTTCTGGCTCATGGTCACATCTCAGCAGAGTTGGCTGGCGATGACATGACTGAAGAACAAGTTCTCAAACACTTCTTCGACGAAACCGGAGCAAAACCATGACAACAAAAGCAATAAAGACAGGGCCATTTGATCTTGTCAAAAAGATCTTCATCAAAGTCGGGGTTCTGCCGTTTTTTCTCGTCGCGGCCTTACTCATCTTCGCGGCTCTGTCGCCGAAATTTCTAACGGGGCAGAACCTCGTCAATGTTGCAAGGCAATCAGTTTACCTCGTTCTCGTTTCTATGGGCCAAATGCTGGTCTTGATTTCGGGTGGTTTCGACCTTTCAGTAGGGACTGCGATTGCGCTGACCTCCGTGGTGTCCGCTTTGGGCATGGTTTGGTTTTCCAGTATTTTTCCTGATGCGTTATGGATCGCCATCATGCTTGGCGCGTTCATGGGCTTTGGAGCCGCCATCGTGGTCGGCTTGGTCAATGGGGTTGGGGTCGCCTACTTCGAGGTTTCGCCATTCATCATGACCTTGGGCGTTTCCTCAGCCGGGGCAGGGCTTGCCTTGTTTCTGACAGGTGGCGTTCCGGTCTCGAACCTGCCCTTTGCGTTCGGTGACACGTTCGGCTTTGGCAGGCTATGGGGCATTCCGGTGCCGGTGATTTTTGCTTTGATTTGTATCGTTTTCATGTGGGTGTTCATGACGCGGACGCGCCTTGGAACGCAAGTCTATGCTGTGGGTGGCAACATCAAAGCGGCGCATCTTTCTGCCATCAACACAAAGCGGACGTTGATGTGGGCCTATGTGATTTGCGCCCTGATTGCTTCGCTTACCGGTTTGCTTCTGACCGCGCGAGTTGAGTCAGGTGAAGCTAATTTGGGTAGTTCAATCGCTCTCGAATCGATCGCCGCATGCGTCATTGCAGGGGTGTCTCTGCGCGGTGGTATTGGGCGGGTCGAGAACGTCGTGCTTGGGGCGTTCTTCATTGTGCTGGTTCAAAACGGCATGAACCTCGCGCAGGTCAGTTCGTACATGCAGATGGTGCTTCTTGGTGCGCTGCTCATTCTCGCCGTTATTTTTGATCAGATGCGGTACCGCATGATCCTCAGCGGCAGTTGAAAAGATGTGCGGGCATCTATGACGCGCAAGGAATCGGAAATGAATGAAATGCTTAAACCACAGGCCTTAACGGTCGCTGCTGTGTCCTTGGTGAATGTGCATTATGTCGTCGACGGTCAGCAGATCTTGTCGGATGTATCCGTTGATACTTCGTCGCATCGGATTGGTGTGGTTGGGCGCAACGGTTCGGGGAAATCGACGCTTGCGCGGCTGTTGGCCGGTCTAGTCGTGCCCTCAGCGGGGTCCATCTTGGTAAATGGTCAGAACCTCGCGAAGGATCGAAAGGCGGCCTTGTCGCAGGTCGGTATTTTGTTCCAGAACCCGGACCATCAGATCATTTTTCCGACGGTCGAAGAGGAAATATCATTCGGGTTGCGCCAACTCGGGCAATCCAGGGAGGCGGCAAAGGCCAAAGCGCAGGAAACGCTGTCCGTCTTCGCAAAATCCCACTGGGCTGATGCGCATATCAGTACGCTTTCACAGGGGCAAAGACACCTTGTGTGTCTCATGTCAGTCGTCGCCATGACGCCCAAGGCCATCATTCTGGATGAGCCGTTTACCGGTCTCGATACTCCGACAAAGGCGCAGTTGAACAGCTATCTGGCGCGCTACGATGGGCGGCTTATTCACATCAGCCACGATTCGCAGGATTTGGCGCATTACGATCACGTTATTTGGATCGAAAAAGGTACGATCGTTCGCGCCGGTAATGCCGCCAGTGTTCTGGCAGCCTACACCAAAAAAATGAACGAATTAGGAGGTTTGGATGATATCTCTGACCTCACCTGTTAAGACGAAGGCGCATGACTGGCCCGCCGCAGCCAAACTGGCAGGGCTTTGCGTGATGACGATGATCTTGTTTTTCATCGAAGATCTGGCTTTGCAGGCGGTCTTTTTTTGCTGTGTGCTGGTATTGTACGCCCTGCCGGGAAGCAGGTTTCTTCGTGCGGGCCTCGGGCCTCTCAAACTGCTTTGGCCCTTCATTGTGATCGTAGCGATCTGGCATTTGTGGACGAACGAAATCGCGCTGGGCGCAATCGTGATCTTGCGGTTGGTGTCAGCGGTTGCGTTGGCCAATCTCATGACGATGACAACGCGTTTGTCGGATATGATTGACGTTGTGCGCTCTTTGACACGGCCCCTGAACCAGTTGGGGCTAAAACCAAATGTGTTGGAATTGGCCATTGCACTTGTCATCCGGCTGACGCCCGTTCTGGTCCAAAAAGGCACACATTTATCGGACGCATGGCGCGCCCGTTCGCGCCGCAAAGCGGGCTGGCGCATCATTTTACCGTTCACCGTTGTCGCGTTGGATGACGCGGATCATGTCGCTGAAGCCCTGCGCGCGCGCGGTGGGTTTGACCCCTTGGAGAGTACTTAGAATGGAAAAAAACGTAGCCCTTATAGCATTGTTCGCAGCCCTGATTGCGGCACTCGGGTTGATCCCAAAAATCACGTTGGGCTTTGGCGTGCCAATTACGGCGCAAAGTCTAGGCGTCATGCTGTGCGGCACCGTTCTGGGATCAAAACGGGGCGGTCTTGCGGTGTTGTTGTTCTTACTTCTTGTCGCCATGGGGCTGCCGCTGTTGTCTGGCGGACGCGGCGGGTTGGGCCTGTTCGTCTCGCCGTCCGCAGGGTTTCTGATCGGTTGGCCGGTCGCGGCATTTGCAACGGGGTGGATCGTTGAACACTGGCGCGGCGCTCCGCTCGCGCTTGTGGCAGGCCTCGCCTCAATGATCGGAGGTATCATTGTGATGTATGCGTTTGGTATCATCGGACTTTCGATTGCGCTTGAGAAAACCTTGACCGAAGCCACGGCGTTGGTCGCGGCGTTCATTCCGGCCGATGTTTTAAAAGCAGCACTAGCCGGCATGTTGACCGCGGCGCTCGCCAAGGCGAGACCCGCGAGTGTTCTTTCGCGTGCAGGGACCATCAAAGCTCTCTGAAATTGTGGACGTCTTGGTGACAGCCTTGCGTTTTCGTCAGTGGTTGCACACCGGTTACGTCTCAAAATCTAGCGTGGCGCTGGCCTAGATCGGCTGATAATCGACAAGTTGAGTACTCAATAGTTTTTCTGACAAATCGGCATAGTTCGGAACATTTGCCACGAGCAGAGTCTCATCGTTTCGTGCCTTTGCCAGAAAGGTGGTTTCTGGCCCGACCACACAGGACAGCCCTCCATACCTTAAGTAGCCTTCGCTGCCACAATAGTTGGCATAGGCAATTGTCATACGGCATTCCGCCGCGCGTGATGGCACCATGATATCAGCAACATGATCGAAACCTGCCGGGTTGGCCGTTGGTACAAAAAGAAGCTCAACGCCCCGTTCCTGCAAGGCGCGCACATGTTGCGGAAATTCGATGTCGTAACAGATCAGAAGAGCGCACTCCTTGCCCGCAAATGTAAATGTCGCGTAGGCATTTCCAGGGCTGAAAATGCCGCGTTCCATATCGCCCCACAGCTGGATTTTGCGATAATGAGCGAGCTTTTGGCCGTCTGGTCCAAATGTGCTTGCAGCATTGTAAACCTGATCGCCACATCGTTCGGACCAACCGATAGTGATCCCGCAGCCGAGCGATTTAGCAAGTCTTGAGAGTCTGCTTTCCCATGGCCCGCCTTGTGGCTGGGCCATGGGATTATGGCGGTGGGGCTGATTATAGCCAGGAAGGAACAGCTCAGAAAAGACAATCATGGAGGCACCGCGTGTAGCGGCTTTCGCGCTCCAATACTCGATGGCATCGAATGCGCTGGCGTCGTCGCCCTGCGGGGACGGACCCTGATACGCCGCAATCTTTAGGTCTGACCTGAGCATGAGCCTATTATTCCTTCAAGTTGGTCCAGATGGTGTCGTAAACAACTTGCACATCCTCCACGCAGGCCTGAACGAACCGCCCAGTGGCATTAGACGGAGGGTTAAGTTCTGGGGAATTGCGCAACTCCTCTGTCAGGAATTCATGCGCGCCGATGATGCTTGAACCGTATTGAGCAAAGTTTGATACCGCTGCGGCATTTTCTGGTTCCAGCAGAAAATTCATGAACAGGATAGCATTGTCGCGGTTAGGCGCATCGGCGAGCAGGACCGCGCTATCCGCAAACAGAACGTACCCTTCGGACGGAAACGCATAGGAAATATCGGCCCCTTCGGCGCGCGCCTTTGCCGCCTGACCGCTGTAAATCATGCTGACCAAAGCATCACCACTGACAAGGGAGTCCTTTGCAATGTCTGAACCAAAAGAGGCCCAGTTTTCACGCGCGGCCTGCACCAGATCATTCAAAGCCTGAAGCTGTTCGCGGTCGCTGGTACATTGCGGGATGCTTAAGTGCATGGAAGCAAGCGCAAGAAGTTCGCCCTGACTGTCCAGCACATTGATTTGACCGCGCAGTTCTTCGGGAGGATCAAACAGTATGGACGTGGTGTTTACATCACCAGAGTACGCCGCATTGTTGACGGCAAAGTTCGTCGAACCCCACTGGTAGGGGATTGAGCTATTGCGACCGGGGTCGAAGCTGACGTCGATCCACTGCGGCATAATGTTTTCGAAATTAGTGAGTTCAGTCCGTTCAAAGGTATCAAGCATGCCCTCATTCGCCATGATCTCGACCATGTAGTCGCTGGGAAAGGCGACGTCATAATCCCCAAGCTTACCCGCCTTCAGGGTCGCCAACATGGCCTCGTTGGAATCGAATGTATCCATCGTGACGGTGACGTCATATTCTGCAGCAAACTGGTCAAGCAGCTCCTGAGGGATATAATCGAACCAGTGATAGAGCTTGAGTTCGCCTTCGGCAAATGCTGTCCCAGCGGAAAGAGCGAGGAACGCAGCTGTCGCGCAGACATTGGGGTTAAAGTGCATTTCATATCTCCTTGTTGTGGTCATTTCTCGGTATTTTCCCCCATCCGTCCGACCAGATATGACAGGGTTACGAACACAACGGAGACGAGCAGCAGCAGCGTCGAAATCGCCATGACGTTAGGTTTGATGCCGAGCTTCACAGCCCCGAAGATTGCGGTCGGAAGCGTTTCGACGCCGGCGCCTTTGACGAAGTTTGTTATGATGAAATCGTCGAGCGATATGATGAAAGCCAACAGGAAACCTGACAGGATTCCAGGCGCCATCAGGGGGAGGAGGATCATCCGGAAGGCTTGAAAACGCGTCGCGTAGAGATCCAGTGCAGCCTGTTCATAAAAGGGCTCGATACTTTGCATTCGAGCCGCGATGGGCAGGTAAGCAAAGGGAATGCAGAACACGATATGAGCGACAAGGATCGTCATGTAGCCAGAGACAAAGCCGATGGCAGAGAAGAAGATCAGTGTTGCCACGGCCGTGACGATCTCTGGCACCATCAAGGGCAGATTGATCAGCATAAAGCTAAACGATTTGCCCTTGAACTTGCCCGCACGAAGCATCGCCGTTGCCGCCGCTGTCGCGATTGCCGTTGAGGCAACGGCCGCTCCGATGGCAATGGTCAAGGAATTGATCGCCGCTTGTTTGAACTTTGGGGCTTCTGGACCGAAGAAGACATCTTCATACCACCGTAGTGAAAAGCCACCCCATGTGGTGATCGAGATGCTGTCGTTGAACGAATAGACGGACACGACAATCAGCGGCGCATAGAGAAGGAACAGGCACAAAACTGCGATTGCGCGAAATCCCGTGAATTTTCTGATATCAATGTGTTTTGCCATCAACGGTCTCCAGCTTTAACCTGTTGCCGCGCGTAGATCGTAAGGATCACAAGCACCATCGAAAGCAAGATCATCGATGCAGCGGCACCGAACGGCCAGTTTCCTGCGTTACCTTTAAACTGCTCTTCGATAAGCGACCCGATCATGAAATTCTTGGCTCCGCCAAGCAGGTCAGGGGCGAGGAACGCGCCTAAACTTGGAACGAAGACGAGGATACAGCCTGCGATGACGCCAGGTTTCACGACGGGGAGGATGATTTTGGTAAGGGTGACCCATTTGGTCGCATACAAGTCTGCCGCAGCCTCTGACAGGGCAAAGTTGTATCTCTCTACGCTCGCGTAGATCGGCAGAACCATGAATGGTAGGTACGAATAAAACAGGCCGAGCTGAACCGCGAAGTTTGTGTTGATCATGTGGATCGGTTCGCTGATTAACCCGATGGACAGCAACAATTCATTCAACGGTCCATTGTCGCGGATCAGGAATTTCATCGATATCGTTCTGATCAACAGGTTGACCCAATACGGGATCGTAATGAGAAAAAGCCAAATGGTACGGTTGCTGCCTGTCTTGGTCGCAATGAACCACGCAGTTGGAAAACCAATCAAAAGGCAAAGGATTGTAGCCACAGCCGCCTGCCAGATCGAGCGCCAGAAGATCGAAATGTAGGTCAATTCAATCGTCGGGGCGCTGTCGCCGAACAAGCCACGATCAAAGAAAAATTGGTCGTAGGCCGCGGGCGAGAAATCCCAAACGACGCCACCGCGAAATTCCTTCGTCAGAAACGAGTAGATCAGCATCAGCCCAACGGGCAGGACGAGGAAAAATCCGATCACAAGCCATGATGGCAGTAGTAACCAGGGTCCAAGACCAGCGTAGTTGCTGTTATCAGTATCGGTTGATTTGAGTTGCGGACCCGCCATCAGTCGACCAACAAGCGTGTACCGCTTGCCTCCAATCTTAGATCAACAGGTTCACCGACATTTGGGATATCTATTCCATCAGTGTTCTGAATGCGCGCCTTTACGTCAGTCCCATCCTTGAGTGTGACGTGGACATTCAGATCAGTGCCTAAGTAAACTCGGCTTTTGATCCGACCATCGAGCTGACCCGTGCCCGGATTGCACAACCGTATCCGCTCCGGACGAATAGATATGTGTCCGGTGCCTTCTGCCGCACCATCATTCGCCTCGCACAGGAGTGTCGACCCATCTGGTAGGCGGCAGGTGGCGGATTGCCCGGTCGTTTTGGTCACTGTTACATCGATGATGTTGGTGTCGCCGATGAAGTCGGCGACAAACCGGTTGACTGGATGTTCATAAATTTCGACCGGCGTGCCGACCTGCTGGACTTGCCCATTCGACATTACCGCAATGCGGTCTGACATTGTTAGGGCTTCTTCTTGATCGTGAGTCACGAAGACAAAGGTGATACCGGTTTCATGTTGGAGTTGCTGTAACTCGACACGCACCGATTGGCGCAATTTGAGATCAAGGGCCGACAGGGGTTCATCCAGCAAGAGAACTTTCGGGTTTGGCGCTAGCGCGCGGGCGAGGGCCACGCGTTGCTGTTGACCACCCGAAAGCTGCGAGGGCAGGCGGTCAGCAAATTGCGTAAGCTGCACCATCGCCAGTACCTCGCGGGCACGTCTCTTGGCGTCAGTCGCGCTGTGACCAAGGCGCTCTAGTCCGAACATGACGTTGCTGGTGACGTTCATATGCGGAAACAATGCGTATTGCTGGAAAACCGTATTCACTGGGCGTTTGTTCGGTGGCAGGTCTGCGATATTCTCACCGTAAAGAAGCAGGTCGCCTTTGCTGATTGATTCAAACCCAGCGATTGAGCGCAGAAGCGTCGTCTTTCCGCATCCCGACGGACCCAGCATCGTGAAGAACTCGTTATCCTTGATTCCGAGGTTGATGTCTTTGAGCGCAGTGAAGGTCCCGTAGTTCTTTGTTACGTTTTGAACTTCGACCGCAAGCGTTCCGACTTGCGTACTTTGATCCGGTTGCCGCATTGATTATGTACCCCCACATTGTAATATAATTTATAAAGTATACCATTCGCGTGGTATATAACCCCCAAGTGGTATGATGCGCGAAAAGCCTGACAAGGACGAAAACGTAGCTGCTGGGTTGCTGGCGCAGTGCATTACATCTCTGGGAACGTTGAATTTTCCGGACCATCTGGCTGCATGGATCAAATCCGTCCTTGCAACTGATAATGTACTGGTGGTGGCATATTTCAGGCAACGCCCGCCGGAAGCACTCTTTATGGATTCGAGACACACCGCCGTTCATCGGTGCATTGAAAGCGTGTATCTGCAGGGGGCTTACTTGCTCGACCCGTTTTATGAATTACACGTCACGCAGGCAGCCGAAGGAGTATACCGTCTACTTGACGTGGCACCGGATCATTTTTGGCGATCGCAGTACGTAGAGGACTACTACAACTCTACAACCATCATTGATGAGTTGGCGTTTTCGAGCAATCCGGCCGAAGGTGTGTCGATTCATGTTTGCGCAGGGCGCGACGCGACATCGAGACGGAAGTTTTCGAAGTTGGAACTGGTGGCGGCAGAACGAATTGCCCCGATCATCACAGCTTTCTCGCACGCAAATTGGTTTGATTTAGCCGGAACGAAAGTCATTGCGGAGACCAATGTTCCTCAAGACCTTATCGAGAGGTGTGAGCGTGAACGCGGTGTCAAACTCAGTAAACGACAAGCGGAGGTGGCGCTTTTCATTCTTAAAGGACATTCGACTGCATCGATCAGCGGCCAATTGGGGATCAGCCCACAAACTGTAAAGGTCTTTCGCAGACAGCTCTATGCTAAGTGCGGAATCTCATCGCAAGCAGAATTATTTAGCCTCATGTTGCCGATGCTTGGTGCTTGATTGATGGTATCAATTCCCAAAGCACAATCTGATGCGGAGTATCCGGTACTCATACCTCCGGCAAAGTCGAAAGCGTTGCTGTTCTTAGCCCCACAGCAACTCAACCTGCCGACGCTTCGCAACAGTCTCTTCCTGCTTGTGCCGTTTGGTTTCTATTTTTGATCCACCGGTTGATGACTTTCTGGCAGGACCAATTCAAGGGAGGAGGGTCAAAATTGCTTAGGTCCATTCTCAGAACAACTTTAGTCGGCGAGTACTCTTCTTCCAACGTGACAGCCTTTGTTTTGCAACAGTGCCGGAAGCATGGGCAGCGTGATCAATGAGAAGGGACAGCGTCGCATTGAGCCCGATCGTTGATTCAAGAAACAACCCAGTTTTGGAAGGAGAATACAGGCAATCAATGCAGCGAATGACATAAAGGTACGTTGTTTCATATCTCGAAAAATTCCATTGCTTCGTGGCTACGACGTGACTGTGGCCAGCCTTGGCCACCGACAAGTTCGACAAATGACAGCTATTTGGACAAAGGGATCCTAGGCCTTCGCATGTTGCATTTAATCCATCGGTGGAAGCTGTTGAAAAACATGCAGACCTTCTGGAACGCTGTGGAATTCACGAATGTCCTCTGCAAAGATTGCTACAGTAGGTGTACCGAAGCTGTCTGGATCATCCAATGTCCCAACTTTGATGACTACAATTTCGGCACCCTGACGGTGCGTTGCAATATGAGTACCGCAGGTCCCGCAAAAGTCCCTTGTGACTGGCTGCGGTAAATCTGGTCGCGTAAATTTCTTCGGATCGCCATGCGTATATCGGAAACCTACTTTTGGCTGGATGACAAAAGTTTGTGGTGACCCCCCGGCCACAATTTGACAGGCGTTGCAATAGCACAAGCCTTTCATGATGGGGGCGTCGACAACCTCATATTTCAACGCGCCGCAATAGCACTTGCCTGTCTGCTTTTTCATCCTGAAACCTCGCCAAAAAAACTCGTCATCGCGGCCGTTGGAAACAAGGCGCATAGCAACAGGCCAAGAGTTATTCCGCCAAATACGGGAGCGATGAAACGCCTGGATCTTCGGTCACCCAAAAACAAGAGAATTGCGGTGGCACCACCATTTGAGACCAGACCCATAGTGACGATGATCCATGGGAACGCCCCTTGTTGAACGCTCCAAACCCCACCCATGTATGCGATAGTGAGGGCAAGCATCGCCATGCCGTAAAGCCGAAAGAAGATCGGTGTGTCGCTACTAATACGCGTAAAGCTCTCCAGTTTCCTTTTTGGAAGTAGCAAGAACGGGCCTGTTAGGGACCCGATAGTTATTACGATCTTGAAGATCAGCACGACGTTAATTGCATTCATAACCTAAAACCTTATTGTGAACTTAGGTAGCAATAAGAAGGCTGGAACCGAATGTCAAACTCAGATAAAAAAAAACAGTTCCCAGACGCGCGCCCGTGGCAGTCGACGATTGTGGTGCCGCGAAAGCGACAGAGATCGTGTCTGATCGCTGGACGTTTCTGATTATCAGGGAAGCTTTTTATGGGGTGTCGCGGTATGATGACATTCGTGCGGATATTGGAATACCGCGTTCTGTACTAACAGATCGCCTCAAAAAACTGGTCGCGGCGGGGCTTCTTTTACGTAAGCCCTATAGAGAAGAAGGTGCACGAACCCGCTACGGATATCACTTGACCGACAAGGGGATGGACCTTGGTTTGATGATCATTGCGCTGATGCAATGGGGCGACGAACACTTGAAAGACGGTGATGCAGCACTCGCTCTGCGCGATCAAAGCACCGGAGCGCCTTTGAAGGTTGCGTTGGTTGGAGATGACGTTGAAGGTATCCCATGGAACGACGTAAGGATTGAGGTCTTAAAGGGCCGAGCTGTCCTAGGAGACGGATAATGATGACTGAGATGTGGAGGGCCCGATTGGTTTTCGCCCTTTTTTGCAATTATATCATCCATTGTGCTTACCAATGCCTGCGGACGACGCGGGTCGATGAGTTATCAGCGGACTGCTCCAAGTCTTCCTTTGCTACAGGGGGTCCGCTTAGGTAGGCGGGATCGTACGTTAGCGCCGGAAGCCCTATCCGTATGAGGTCAATTCTGCGTTGCAGTCGTCCGTCACGCTGAAACAGAGCAAGTTATGCGGCCTCTGTGTCTCATATAACTGGTACGATGATAGCCTTTATCGAAGTGCAAATTCAGAAGACTAATGGCGCAAGTTGAGATTTGAGCGCCCTCACGATTTGAACCTTGAGGTAACGCTGACTTTAATAGCTTGTTCGCATCGGCCCTGCGACAGGTCTTGCAACGACATTGGCAACATTAATCAAAGAACTGAGCGCAGAATTATGCCGCCTATCAATAGTGACGTGATCTTCTCCTTGAAGAATTGCACTACAAATTGCACTATAAAGGTAATAGCTATTATGCCATAACCCATTGGAAACAATGATGTATTCCACTCACATAGAGTCCCCCCGACCGCACCAAACCTTTCCTTCTAATGGATTGATTTTCCTCGCGTTTCTGGCGCGTGGGATGGAAATCTTACGCTTTTTCGGGCATTTTGCACTACAAATTGCACTACAACCGCACCCGAACCGGGGCAGGCGGACCCGATGAAACGCGAGACACTCGAAGCGGGACGCTTGCATCACCGCCAGCGCGCCGCGTAATCAAGCCAGCAAGATGAGCCAGACTCTCACTCAGTCTAGGCTGCCCTTGGTTCCAAAAAACCTGACGACGGACACCTAAGAACAAACCATCTGCCGAAAATACCGATAACGCGAGGGAGATCTTTGTAGTTCTTGAGCCAGGTATCTTGAGAAACTGGCTTACTGGCAGAGCTCGACCCCGCTTTCTAACCACGCTTGAAAGTCTGCGATTCTGGCCTCGTCATTTAAACCGAGCGCCTGACCGTATGCGAGGGCTCTAAATACTTCCCTATGATCGACATCTTTCGGTCGCCCGATAAACAATTCACCAGCGCATGTCCGGGTATTGCTTGAGGAGTCCAACACACCGTCCGGGCCAATCTTTGACGCCAACCACTGTAAGGCAGCTTTGCTGGCTTCCAACAAAGCGTTTTGCGCGTCGGCACCGGGAGACAGCACCGCAAGGTCCATTGCGACGACGAGGCTGACCGCCTGATAACTGGTGTCGCTGCCCCCTGCTTCTATAAATACGCCATCCGCTCGCCTCCGACCAAGAGCGTCTTGGATGAACGGCGCTGCATGTCCACGTACTTGATTGTCTGCTATCAACTGCCCGCATGCCTCAAAGGCCATCGCGTCGATGAGAAGGCGGTTTGGGGCATTGGCATCTATCTGTCTCAGGATCTGAACCTGGTTCGACAACCAACCCATCGCAAGAGAAATTCCCGCGTTTGTTTCTTCCGAAGTGCCCGCGATCAGCAATGCCGGGCAGATATCGCTTAGGAAAAAAGCGGCGGCGGATGCCTGATCAGATGCGCTCGGCTGGCGTCCATTGAACAGATCGTTGGGGACAGAGGCCGGGATACTGCCATCTGGCGCAATTTGCGCCAGGCCCGCTTGGATTGCCGAACGTGCCATTCGCTCAACATCAAGGTCGCCGACGGCGGATGCATATCTAAGTGCCCGACCGGCGCCGTATTGGAAACGAACGGAATAAAGTGAACCCCACGTTTTGTTGCGGCCGATAAGACCATTTTCGTCGGGCGCACCGACACTTGAAATGATACTTCGAACCATTTGCGGGTGAGAAGTGGCGACGATGCCGTCGAGACGCGCAAGTCGTTGAGTGTCAGCAACGCTCACCTTAGGTAGCAAGGAAATTACTGCCCCAAATAGAAGCGCGCGTGCGAACATTGAAACGCTGGCCCATCGAAACCACACTCTGAGTCTTGAGAGCGATGCAGACGTGTTAATAGATCTCTTGTTGGTTTCAGAACTCATTTGGCCCGCTCACTGTCTCTACGATCTAATTTTTGGCAACGTCTAGACGCCCTAAGATGCGCACGCTGGTTAGTATTGTAATAATGTATGCCAAGGATACAAAACTACTAGCGCGAGTGTATTCTAATGGTCTGCGTAGGGATTGTGTTGAAACGCTGTTTTATGTGAGCGAGCTTCAAATCTCTGCGGCCGTGATGATGATTTCGACTTTGAGCACCAACCGCGCTTCACCGCAAGCTCTTGCGGGGGCGAACCCTTTTGGCAACCAAGCGTCCCAGACTTCGTTTATCGCGGCAAAATCCATGAAGGTCTGAGTGTTGCCGAGAACTGGAACAGTGCGAATGACTTCGTCTTCTTTTGCAGGGGTGGGGGAGTTATCAACAAACCGGGTCGCCGATCAGGAAATTTCGGCGCATGCGTTTCATTAACTACAAGCCTCGCTTATCTATGTAAACACGCGGATGATGCAAACCGTCCTGACTGAAACGACTGGGTGGGTCGGTTATCGGAGCGGGATTTTCGGGGACTGACCCCACTGGTCTATGCGCACATCAATCCATACGGTACATTTGATAACAATCTGGATCACCGGATTGACTTCAACAGCCGCGCGGCGTGATCCGATCAATGCATCGCATCCGCACTAAATGCTGCATAAAGCGCTGTCTTCCCAACCTTCAACCGCGCCGCCGCCTCACGCACGGTGAGGCCGTCTTCGATATATTGTATATTGTCGGGCACGCTTCAGCTTTTGATCTGTCATTACCGGTTTGCGTCCACCTTCGCGTCACTACCAAATCCGCCTGCATGCGGTCACCGATGCTGATCTTATGGCTGCGCAGGACGTCGACTTGTCGCTTGTAACATTGATCTTCGAGATAATCATGCGAACGCATCCCAACAGGCAAAACGTGGCATGAGTACCGTGAAGTCGCGCCGCGCGTAGCCGAGAGGCCTTCGACCTTGGCTTTAGCCGTTGTCAGCGTAGGATTGCTCCTGCGCTTGGGTCAGGGGGGCATCGGGGCTCCATTTAGTCCAGACGACCAGGTCTTTGCGATCCGACCATTCTTCTGCAGACAGCCGCGTGGGATAGTCGTCGGTTGTTTGGCTTTTATTTGCGAGCACGTTCATCAGTTTGATGTCCTTCGGGCCATTTCGAGTCTGGTGTCCTCTCAGGCAACCTCTTCTGCTTGCGCGTAAGAACCGTCTTCACGGTGTACTTCGGTGCCAGTTACCGGCGGGTTGAATACGCAAGCCATGACCAGTTCTTCATCTGCACGGAGGGTATGACGATCATGTTCATTCAGCGCGTACATCACGCCGGGTACAATCTCGTGCGTTTTACCTGTGGCCAGATCGGTGATCGCCCCCTTGCCTTTAATGCAATAGACGCTCTCGAAATGGTTCTTATATTCGAACGTGTGCTCAGATCCCTCATCGAGGAAGGTAATGTGAAAGGAAAAGCCCATCCCGTCATCTGCAAGTAACATCCGCACCGACGTCCACTGCGAATCTGAAACAACACGGGCATTATCGGTTTTGATGATCTCGTTGAAATCCCTTACAATCATGGCTTCTACTCCGCTGCAATTTTCATTTTTCTGGTCACGTCACAAGTCGCCTGTGCGAGGATATCGAACCCTTCGTCCATGGTCAGGCTGGGCGTCGTGAGCGGCGCCAGGATTTTTACCACCTCATCATTGGCGCCGGAGGTTTCGACCAAAAGGCCCAATTTATAGGCGCGGGAACAGATGTCAGTGGCCAACTCGCCAGAGCCGACATCGATCCCTTGCATCAGGCCGCGCCCCTTGAGCGTGGCCCCGTCAATAAGATCAGCCACGTCTTGCAGCGCTGCCGTTAACTTAACCGACTTGATCGCCAAATCCTTCTCGAATGCAGTATCGGACCAGAATTTCTCAATCGCTACATGAGCGGTGACAAAGGCATGGGTGTTGCCGCGAAACGTTCCGTTGTGCTCGGCCGGTTTCCAGATGTCGTGCTTGCGTTTGATGAGCAGTGCGGCGAAGGGTAGGCCGAAGCCCGAAAGCGATTTTGCCTGCGTTATCATATCGGGTTTGATCCCAGATTTTTCGAAGGAAAAATATGTGCCGGAGCGACCGCAACCGGACTGAATATCGTCAATGATAAGCAGCGCGCCGAATTTGCGAGCGATCTTTTCGATGCCCTGCATCCATGCGTCGGACGCCGAATTTAGGCCACCTTCGCCTTGAATCGGTTCAAAGATAAAGGCGGCGGGCGCGTCGATACCTGAAGAAGGGTTCGACAGCATCTGGTCGATCATATCCAGCGTGTCGACAGAATCGCCCAAGGCGCCTTCGAACGGCATATGCGTCACGTCGCCGAGCGAGCCGCCCCCGGCGCCGCTGCGTTTAGAAGCATTGCCGGTAAGCGCAAGAGCGCCCATGGTCATCCCGTGAAAGCCGTTGGTGAAGGCGATCACGTTGCGCCGACCGGTGACCTTTCGAGCCAGTTTGATTGCTGCTTCGACCGCGTTCGTGCCAGTCGGTCCTGTCAGCATCAGTTTGTAATCCATGTCGCGCGGCGCAAGGATGTGGTCCTCATAAGCTGAAAGGAAAGCGCCTTTGGCATCAGTATGGAAGTCCAGACCGTGGGCAATACCGTCGCCGGAGATGTGCTTGATAAGCGCGGTTTTCATATCAGGGTCATTGTGGCCGTAGTTCAGCGATGAACAGCCCGCCAGAAAATCAACATAGCGATTGCCGTCAGAGTCGAAAAGTTCAGAGCCACGGGCTTGGGTAAACACCGCATTCATAGCGCGGCAGTAGGAGCGCGCCTCGCTCTCGCGGCGCATATAAATAGAAGTATTCTGTGCCATGTCGTTGGGCATGGGGTATCCTTTCTCTTTTAAGGGCCGGTCGTCTGATTGGGGGGCGTTAGGCCGCGCGTCTGATGTCTGCCGTGTCTGGCAGAATGATCGTCACCAAATGCTCGGTGTCGTGGGCGCCGCCGAAATGTGTCTCTTTTTCAAAGTGGGGTATGTCCGTCAGAGCCCTGCCGATGTGGCGCGCAAAACTGCGAAATAACCCCCAAGAGGCATCATTGTCTGGAGTGATTGTTGTCGTAAGGGTCGTGGCATTATCGGTCTCGTTTCTCTGAAGAAGTTCGAGCAGCATTGCTTTGCCTAGGCCCAGGCCACGTGCCTTTGGACTCACAGCCACTTGCCAGACAAAAAAGGTGTCTTTGCCAGGGATCATGTGGCCGGAAATCCAGCCGACGATCACACCGTCTATCTCCGACACAACGCAGGTATCGCGGAAATGATCGGCTTGGATCAAATATGCATACAACGAATTTTCATCGAGAGTTTTGCATGCGCGGACCAACTCCCAAATCCCGGCCCCATCCTTCGCATTCGGTTTGCGAAAATGGGGCTTAGGCGTTCGTGGGGTATCGCTGTCTTTTGGCATTGGATCGAACCTCTCAGATTGTTCGACACGCAATGTAAGGGATCGTGTTGAATACTTCAATATATAAAGCAATATACAGAACATATAAAAAATATAGTTATAAATATGGATTATATACTTAGTTTTACGATTTATTCGCCTGACCCGTCTTGGGCGCAATACTTCGCCGATTGAAGCTTTTCTTGCCTTCGTGCAAAGATGCTGGCCATGACGAACAAACTGCATAATCGAATTGACGAAAGCCTAATTGCTCTGCGACGCATCCTGCGTACAACAGAGTTGTATGCCCGTGACTTGGCCCAAGCTGCTGGGGTTACACCCGCGCAGCTAAGAGTGATGCAAATCGTCGATGAGGTAGACAACGCCACCCCAAAGATGCTGGCCAACCAGATGGGGGTAAGCCAAGCTACCGTGACAGTCTTGGTGGACAAGCTTGTCATGCGCGGTATTGTTGAGCGTGTACCTTCGGAGCTTGACCGGCGACAGGTCAATGTGGTGATCTCAGATTTTGGTCAAAATGCGCTCAAAGAAGCGCCCGATGCGCTCCAGCAACGCTATGTACACGCATTTGCAGAGCTTGCCGACTGGGAGCAGGCCCAGCTTGTATCATCGCTTGAACGCGTTGCGGACATGCTTGATGCAAAGAATACTGATGTATCGCCTGTGCTGACCGCAGGAGAGCTCCGTGCGGGCAAGAATTCTGAGTAGCAGCCCGCAGTAAAAAGGGTTGGCGAACGCACAATTAGAGAAACAGTGTGCGACACCCAACGGGCAATTGGCCCAGCGCGAAATGGTCGCTCGATTGTATTTACCCGGGTATGTCGCGGCTCATTGGCGGCACTAAACGATCCCAAACTGTTACTGTCTTGGCCTTAAAACTGTGCCAAATTCGGTTTAGTCTTGGAGGCGGGACTTATCGCGCTGATGCATGTCAGGTCAGGGCCGATCTGGCTCCCGCATGCTGAAGGCATTTCAAGATAGCTTTAACGAGATTCTGAGACGAAAAGGCGCGAACGTGTCTGCGGATTGGTGGCAGCTCACGGCTCTTTGGAATATACTGAAGTTGCACAGGGGGAGGTCCAAGACCTTATTGACCTACTCGCCTGAAACGTCCGGTGTTTTGAGTTAGCCTGTTCTCCAATAAGGAGACGGACGATGAAGAGAAGCCGTTTCAG
>CANMDE010000016.1 GCA_947496535.1 uncultured Paracoccaceae bacterium
AGAAGCGTCACGGTCACACCGCCCACGCCCATCTCGTCATTATCAACAGCGTCGTCATTGGCATCCATGAAGATGCGGCCACCCAAAGACGCCGTGCCGGGGTCCTCAAAGCCCGCATCAATATCACAAACCTTTTCGCCGATACCGACACTTATCGTGTCAGTCTCGCCTGTATCAACCGCAGCATCGCTATCGTTCCCGCTATCGATACCTAATATGTCCCCTGTGACGTCCTGTTCAACCAACACCTTGCCTTCGACATCTGTCGGAAATGCAACGCGGTAATCGCCGGCTTTCAGACCGTCAAACTCATATTCGCCCTTATCGTCAGTCGTTGTGGTCGCAACAAGATTGCCATCCGCATCAAGCAGATTCACTGTTACTCCAGCGACGCCCGGCTCAAGGTAGATCTCTTGGATCGGCGTATCCAGAGCGATAAGTTCGACATACGTAATATCATCTCGACTGTTGTCGTTTTCGTCATGGAATACGCGTCCACAAATACCTGCCGTACCAGGATCCGCGATCCCCGCATCCACATCAGGCGTCGTCTCGCCAGCCACAACCGTCACCGCCGCAGTCTCACCTGTCGTCTGATCAGCATCGCTGTCGACCGCATCATCGCCGCCCACATCCGTGCCCACCAACGTCTTGCCATCCACATCCGTGGGGAAGCGTACGCTGTATTCTCCAGGCGCCAGGTCCTCAAACAGGTAGGACCCGTCAGCCCCCGTCTCCGTCTCGCCCACTTCCGCGCCAGACGCATCCAGCAAGATCACCGTGACACCCGCCACGCCAGTCTCGTCATCATCCACATCATTGCCGTCGGCGTCTTCAAACACACGCCCGCTCAGCGCACCCACCGTCGGCGCAGGCTCTTCCAGACCCGCATCCACATCGCGGATCGCATCTCCGATATTGACCGTGATCGGCCCGGTTGCACCCGTGCCTGTGTCCGCGTCGCTATCCAACGTGTCATCATCGCCCGCGTCCTGATCCACCAGAACCAGACCGTCCACAGACGTCGGGAACACAACCGTGTAATCATCCGCCGTCAGGCCCTCGAACAGATACGCACCGGCCGCGTCCGTCTCCGCCGTCGCAACCTCAGCACCGTCGCTGTCCAAAAGCGTGACCAGCACACCGGCCACCGCCGCCTCGTCCCCATTGCCGTTATCCAGACTGTCATCATCGCTGTCGATAAACACACGACCACCCAAAGACGCCGTGCCGGGATCGCCCTCTCCAGGTGCCCAGCAAAGGTCGTCCAAGGCACCCGACCCAACAAAACTGACGTCCATCTGCACAACGTCTGTAGCGCTAAGATCAATTGTTTGAATGCTGTTGTCGCCTGGCCCGGGGATCGTAATTTCCCGTGTTTCACCAGACGCAAATGTCAGCGTGATGGTGCCGCCTTCTTCCTCAACATCCAAGATTTTGATGTCATGCAGATCGGACGGATTGTCAAAATCAAAGGTAACGGTACCACCAACAGCATCATCAGGGTCTGCACTGTCATTGTCTTCGGAAACGATCAGCAAATTACCCTGATTTTCATATCCCAGATCATCATCGCCACCAGTTGGATTGGCAGAGTCGAAAATCATCGCATCATTCGCGTCCGTATTGTTCCGATCGCGCTGCGCCGTGATTGTCACACCTTCAAACTGGTCACTGACAACCGTACCAGCGTCAAAGCCCTCAAAGTCAAGAAACGCGGGACAAATATTGCCATCCTGGCAGAGCTCCAAGCTATCGATGCGAACATATTCGCCACCGTCGCCGGCAATCTCAAAGGCAATCACATCGCCATCATCCAATTCGACATCGTCGAACAAAATACTCGAGAATATACCATCGTCGCTACCGATTCCGTCACTATCCGCGTCCAGCACGACCTCTGAAACGACCTCACCGTTCACTTTAAGGCGAATGGTCGATTGTCCGTCAGTCTCGTCCTGAACCGCCAGCGCCAAGTCATAATTGCCGTCCAGCCCATCAAACGTGGTTGATATCTCGCCAGTGCCGGAGCGCTGATCCAACTTCACCAACCCACCGTCAGAGGCATTTTCGCCATCGACAACGCGCATACCATGCAGGGACATCGTCTCAGCTTCGATGACGATACAATCGCTTGTGCCGGTATCCTCATCAACGTCTGTGACTTTGACCCAGACGTTTGCTTCGGTCACGCCGCCCTGTCCATCATCGGCTATGACAACCAAATCATAGGTGTTGTTTGCATCGCTATCGTTTGGGTTCTCGTAGTCAGGTGCCACTTTGAACCGGATTTCACCGGTACGTTCATCAATGGTGAATAGCGAACTGTCGGCTCCGTCAGCCAATGAATAACTGACCTGATCACCATCAACATCGGACGTGTTCAGATTGGCTACGGCTGTACTGTTTTCGGCGACCTCAAAAACGCCGTCGTCCGGCACGTTATCAAAGGTAGGTGCTGTATTGACCTGCGTCGCATCAGGGTCAGCGCCCAGTTGGTCATAATCAATGCCATCCCCTTTGACATCTTCAACACAAATGATCTTCAACTCTGTCCCGGCAGCGGGCACCTCGCCTACAAAACTGAAGTAATCATCACCCTTGCCACCGGATTTGTGATCTTCAATCTCAATCTCGGCAAGGTAGTATGTCGCCCCGTCCGCACCAACTAGGGTGTAGAGCTGCTCAACATAGATATCCTTGCCGCGGATATACTTGCCATCAACAAATGCGCGCTGACCGGAATCTGTCGCATCATCACATTTGTCACCGCTAAGCGCGTCGTCATCATCCGACGCGCCTAATACAACCGATGCCGAGGCGGGCATGACGAAGTGATCACCCACATTGATGCTGCAACCGTTGTTTCCATCGGCAAGCAAATCGCTTTCTTTCAGAGCAGTCCATGTGATGTTTTGCTTCGTCATTATATTCACTCCTTGGCGTGCTGCAGACGGCACGCAAAAACTGGGGCGCCCATGGCACCTATTTGGCTATTCGGTTCAGATGATTAAATTCTTTGACAAGCTGTGATCATTCGTCACGACACGACGAATACCTGCCTTCGACCGCGAAAAACGGTCACTCGCACACAAGGTCTCCACGACTATTGGCGCCATCAAACTCCACCCCCCCTGGGGAACGCATTTACAAAACACTGCGCGTACGGCTGATAAAAAAATTCATAGCCCTTAAATGACAGGCGACACGATTCGGTCAAGATTTCGGCACAGTTAGCATATCCTTTTGGCTACTCCGCCCCGCAACTGTCGCCACATCAGGTTCAATTCACATCTACAGCGGCTTTGTCTTCCATTTTCATCCAATCAACAGTGTAATTGGGCCGATTGCGGCAAAGGTGCAGCACCGTAGAGTTGCGGCCCTTTTTTGCTAGCAACCATGACGAATGGGCCGCCGTCATAATGATGATGCAAATACGCCACAATTGGGAAAATTTACCTAATTTTTCAGCTATCGCTCACGGACAAAACGTGCGCGCCACGCCTTTTGCGGCGGTCAACAAGCCGAACCCCAAAGCCATAATGCAAGCAACAGCCCAGCTCCGCGTCACTACCAGACGAAAGGTGTTTACTGACTTTAAAAGAACAAAGAAAACAAAGTGCCAATCAATCACGGCGCAGATGTTATCGGACAATCAACACGACCAATAAATTCAAACTTTGCGGATATCTTTTGGCACCCACGATGAGCAACCGGCTCGTAGAATAACAACTAGAATTGGCACCGGAAACGAACACCGCGCCTATTGACAGAAAACGTCAACCTAAAGATCACTCTCGGCAACTGGTCCATATAGAGTGATTGATAAGATGCATATGAGAAACACACTGAAGACAATGATGGCGGCGGCAACGGCACTTTCGGCAGCGGCTACATCTGCACATTCGGGAGGTTTGTCCGACGCGATAGTAGAGAGTGAGCCAGAACCGATTGTTATGGACGACGCTTCGCGCAGTGGCGTACCCGGCTGGGTCGTGCCAGTGGTGGTTTTGGGTCTCCTGGGGGCAGCGGTCGCATCCAGCAGTGGCGATGACAATGATGACGGAGACACTGGTTCGGCCGGCGGTGAGCTAGACCCGAAATAGATAATCAAATCACTTCAGTCTTTTAGAAAGATCGAGACTACGACATTGCGTGTAGATATGAGCGTAATCTCTCTCGCTGAGATTAAACCAGCCAAAATTCTCGTCAGCGCCAAGTGATATTTGGCTAGTTAAGTATTTAGCCCCTTAAACAATATAAAAAAGGGGTCCCCGAAGGGACCCCGTAGTTTCGCTGATCGGGCTCACTCTTTATATACCGCCCGGTTTTTTGCCTGCGGCCCGATCCGCGCCAAGGGCGAGCTCACCCGCCCTGGATTCCGTTGAAACGCGTCAGCGTTTCGACGAGGAGGACAGAGCGGATTTCGCAGAAATCTGCGGAGTCCGACCACCCTCCGTTTTTTCTAGCTACACCCCGACGTCCCGCCACAAGTGTTGCACTTCATGCAGGTCCCATTCCGGACCAGCGTATAGTTTCCGCATTCGCCACAAGGATCACCCTCATAGCCCTGCATCTTGGCCTTATCGCGGGCCGAGATACTGACTGTCCCGGTGCTGATCGCCGTCGCTGTTGCGGCTTCAGGTACCAGCGTTTGTAAGGCAGCCGATGGATCGGTCCCTGTGGCAAGTGCCGTGGCCCCGACGCCTCCTTGCAGCACGACCAGATCTTGCGGCATCCGCTTGCGAAGATAGCCGGTCGAGGAAATCTGTTTCAGCACTTCCAGCGACCGCGTTGCTGCATTCTCGGTTGGCTCTTGAATGTTCGAAACACCTTCCTGCTCGCCCCGGCCTACATCGTCGAATGTGGCCCCTTCCGGCTTCACATGCGCCAGATCGGTCCGGTCGAGGTAGGACACAGCCAGTTCACGGAAGATGTAATCCAGGATCGACGTCGCATTCTTGATGCTATCGTTGCCCTGCACCATGCCGGCCGGCTCGAATTTGGTGAAGGTGAACGCATCCACGAACTCTTCCAAAGGTACGCCGTATTGCAGACCAACTGACACCGCGATGGCAAAGTTGTTCATCATCGCACGGAAGCCAGCACCCTCTTTGTGCATATCAATGAAGATTTCGCCCAGCGAGCCATCTTCATACTCGCCTGTCCGCAGATACACCTTATGTCCGCCCACTATCGCCTTTTGCGTATAGCCTTTGCGCCGCTGTGGCATCTTCTCGCGTTCGCGGTTGCGCACCTCTTGCACGATGATCTTTTCGATGACTTTTTCGGCCAGTACTGCCGCCTTTTCCTGTGGCGTCCCGGTTTCCAGCGTCTCTGCCGCCTCCTCATCATCCTCAACCAGTGCAGAGGCCAATGGTTGCGACAGCTTCGATCCATCGCGGTACAAAGCGTTGGCTTTCACGCCGAGTGACCATGACAGTTCATATGCTTTCTGGCAGTCCTCAATCGTCGCATCGTTCGGCATATTGATCGTCTTGGAGATCGCACCCGAAATGAACGACTGCGCCGCAGCCATCATGTGGATATGGCTGTCAACGCTCAGATAACGCTTACCTTTTTTTCCGCATGGGTTGGCACAATCGAAGACAGTGTAGTGTTCTTCCTTCAAGAACGGCGCACCTTCCAGCGTCATGGTTCCGCAGACATGATCGTTGGCCGCATCAATGTCCTGCTTCGAGTAGCCAAGGTGGCGAAGCAAATCGAAGGTCGGGTCGTTCAGTTTTTCGTTCGGAATACCCAGCGTCTTGGTGCAGAACTCCTCGCCCAGCGTCCACTGGTTGAATACAAAGCGGATATCGAAGGCGGATGCCAGTGCGCCCTCAACCTTGTCCAATTCGGCCTGCCCGAACCCGTGCCCGATCAGCGATGTATGATTGATCGCAGGTGCCTGCCCGATTGACCCATGGCCGACAGCATAGGCAATGATCTCTTCGATCTGTGCCGAACCGTAGCCCAGTTTTTCCAGCGCGGCTGGAACGGACTGGTTGATAATCTTAAAGTAACCACCACCTGCGAGTTTCTTAAATTTCACCAGTGCAAAGTCAGGCTCGATCCCTGTGGTGTCGCAATCCATCACCAGACCGATCGTGCCGGTCGGCGCGATGACAGAAACCTGCGCGTTGCGGTAGCCGTGCTTTTTGCCCAGTTCCAGCGCCTCGTCCCAGCTTTGAACGGCAAGTTCGATCAAACGACGATCCGGACAATTGTCATGATCGAGTGCTACAGGTTTCACATCGAGCTTGTCGTAACCAGTTGTTTTGCCCAAAGCCGCCTGCCGGTGATTCTTGATCACCCGCAGCATATGCTTGCTGTTCTTTTTATAGCCGGGGAAAGCGCCCAACTCGCCCGCCATTTCTGCGGATGTTGCGTAGGACACACCAGACATGATCGCAGTGAGTGCAGCACCCATCGCGCGGCCTTCATCACTGTCGTAGCCGAAGCCCATGTTCATCAAAAGGCCACCAATATTAGCGTAGCCAAGACCAAGTGTGCGGAAGTCGTAAGACCGCTGCGCAATTTCCTTCGACGGGAACTGTGCCATCATGACGGAAATTTCGAGCGTCACCGTCCAAAGACGGGTCGCGTGGATGTAATCCTCAACCTGAAACTCGCCGTCTTTATAGAAGGTCAGCAGGTTCATGGATGCAAGGTTACAGGCCGTGTCATCCAAAAACATGTATTCTGAACAAGGGTTTGAGCCACGAATCTCACCGTCTTCTGGGCATGTGTGCCAAGCGTTCACAGTATCATGATACTGGATACCCGGATCAGCGCAGGCCCAGGCTGCATGGCCGACGGTTTCCCACAAATCACGCGCCTTGATGATCTTGGCGACTTCGCCGTTCTTGCGGTTGATCAGCTTCCAGTTCTCATCGTTCTCGACCGCTTTCAGGAAAGCATCGGTAACGCGGATAGAATTGTTGGAGTTCTGACCTGAGACGCTTGAATAGGCTTCCGAGTCCCAGTCTGTGTCATATGTCGGAAACTCGATACTGCCATAGCCCTGCTTGGCATAATCCAGCACGCGCTTGATGTAAGTTTCTGGAATGGCTGACTTCTTGGCGTCTTTAACTGCAGCAGCCAGCGTTTCATTGGTTTTCGGATCGTATGCATCCGCCTCTGCCCCGTCCCAGGATTTGATCGCGGCGAAAATTGCATTCAGATACCGCTCGTGCATTTTGGAGCCGGCGACGATGCTTGCCACCTTTTGCTCTTCAATGACTTTCCAGTTGATGAATTCTTCGATGTCGGGGTGATCCGCGTCCACGATCACCATCTTGGCGGCGCGCCGTGTTGTCCCGCCTGATTTGATCGCACCCGCCGCGCGGTCGCCAATCTTCAGGAACCCCATCAGACCAGAGGATTTACCGCCGCCGGAAAGTGGCTCCCCTTCGCCGCGAAGGCTCGAGAAGTTTGTGCCCGTGCCCGAGCCATATTTGAACAGACGCGCTTCACGTACCCACAAGTCCATGATGCCGCCATCATTGACCAGATCATCATCAACGGACTGGATAAAACAGGCATGTGGTTGTGGATGCTCGTAAGACGACGCGGATTTGGTCAGTTCGCCCGACTTATAATCGACATAGTAGTGCCCCTGCGCTGGTCCATCGATGCCATATGCCCAATGCAGACCGGTATTGAACCACTGCGGCGAATTTGGTGCTGCCCGTTGGGTCGCCAGCATGTAGCGCATTTCGTCAAAGTAAGCGCGAGCATCTTCCTCGGTCGAAAAATATCCACCTTTCCAGCCCCAATAGGTCCAAGCACCTGCGAGGCGGTCAAATACTTGCTTGGCGGATGTTTCACCACCAAATGTAGCACCTTTGGTAGGTTCGGATCGCCACAAAAATTCTGGAACGCCCTTCTCTTTGATCTTTTTGAGCGCTGACGGCACACCTGCCTTGCGAAAATATTTTTGCGCAATGACGTCAGACGCGACCTGAGACCAACCGCCCGGAATTTCACATTCGTCCAACTTAAAGACGACGGTTCCGTCAGGATTACGTATCTCTGACGTCGTCCTCTTAAACTCCAACGCAGCATAAGCGTCGTGACCGTCTTTCGTGAAATTGCGTTCGATTTTCATCGTGTCTGCCCTCTTTTTTCTCTTCGCCGTCGTTGCGGCTGAATCCGCGCCCCGCCGCTTTTCGCGGCCCAAAACTTTTGTCGTTTCGATATCTTCAGGGCGACAAGAATTGGGCCCAGTCAGTGACCAAACCCAAATCGTGACGTCGCTAGTGGCCTTACATCCGCCTGCCGAAACCGTCCCCGTGCCGACACCACATATTGTGTTGTGGTTGCTGGCCCGCACAACGTGACGCATCAAGCCCTAGTGGGTCAATGGATTTTTAACACAAAATACGGATTAATTTGGTTGACGTGCCGCTAGGGAAGTGGCGCACGTCCGACAACGTGATTCACCCACTGCTTTGTCCACAAATCCATGCACAGGTCATGAGTACGAAGAAGTCTTTTTGTTAGGCGGACTTACGCTGACAGGCTCAATCAACACCTGAACGTATACTGGCCAAACCTGACCCGAATCTTAATAAAAGATAAATGAATCAATGCCACATCAGGACATGACAATAACTTTGCCACCGTCACACCGATGTTACACTCTATGAAATGTGGTCGGGGCGGAGAGATTCGAACTCCCGACCCTCTGTTCCCAAAACAGATGCGCTACCAGGCTGCGCTACGCCCCGAACCGTGGCTGTCTTTAGCCGCCTCAAACTGATTTGAAAAGCCCTAACCTGAAGTCTTTTCGCTACAAGGCAAAATAGCGTCGGGTCCAAAAGCAGGATGCTGCAGCGCGTCCCCCACTCCGATGCCAAGGCGGGCTGACATGCCGCCATTGATCTCAAGCACCATCTGCACCCCATCACCACCCGGAATCGGCGTCGTGTCTTGCGGAACAGCGTTCTCATGCAGGGCCAATATCTCGCCAGCGGGACTGACAAAAAGCATATCAAGCGGAATCAGCGTATTCTTCATCCAGAAACTAACACTTTGCGGACGCTCATATACAAAGAGCATTCCCGACAATGTTGGAAGGCTCTCGACAAACATCAGTCCGCGTGCGCGTTCTTGCGCGTCATCAGCCACTTCCACGGAAAAGTTGGCTTGCCCCCAATCGCCAGACACCGTCACCAAATCGTCACGGCAGGCAGCACTGGCCTTCCCCGTCGCAAGCACCGCCGCGAGAACAACAGCCGCTGGCTTCATCGGGCGGCGATTTCCCAACCGAGCACTTCAATGGCCATGTTACCCCGTTCGCCTTCTACCAGGCGCAGACCAATCGCCTCGCCCGATTGCAAGTCCGATAGCCCGGAGCGGCGCAGAACTTCGACATGAATGAATACATCCTCGGAGTTACCGAACACGTTCGCGAATCCAAAGCCTTTAGCTTTATCGAACCACTTTACTCGCGCCGGTTCTATTGGACGGTTCGCGATATCCTCGGGCGAGAACTCCACCATATCACGAAGCGGCACACTCTCCTCGGCGGCGGGCGGCGTAATTTCGACAATTTGAACTGCCTGCAAACCACGTTGAGTGTCTTGAACCAGGATATCTATGGCCGAGCCGTCAACGACGGAACCCTGACCGAAGTTGCGCAAAACATTTGCGTGCAACAAAATGTCCGGTCCACCTTGATCAGCGATTACAAATCCAAACCCCTTAGAAGGGTCAAACCACTTAACGTGGCCCGTAACACGTTGTCGGCCTTCACTATCGCTATCTTGTGCTTCCATCACGTTTTTCCTCTTGATCGTCCGCTCTTCGGTGGTGCGATCAAACATTTTAATCCGTTATGATTTCGACTAGGAGACACATCTTCCTAAAATCCTGTTACCCGGCTTGGGCTTAAGGATTAAGTCGAACGATTTTCCAACTATCCTGAACTGTCTGGCGCGACCATCTGAACCGATCGTGCAAACGAAACGCACCATCGGACCAAAACTCGATCTCCAGGGGAACGATCCGAAAGCCGCCCCAGAACGGGGGGCGATCCGGATTTGATCCCTTTTGCAACGTCACTTTTGCCACATCTGCCATTAGTGCCTCTCGAGACGCCAAAGGTTGAGATTGACGGGACGCCCAAGCGCCCAAACGACTCTTAAGTGAACGGGATTGATAGTATGCGTCAGCGATTTTCCCATCTTCTTTACTAACCAAACCACGGACGCGTATCTGGCGCCGCAGCGATTTCCAATGCAGTACGAACGCAGCCTTGCCCGCCTGCTCAATTTCTTCGGCCTTCTTACTTTGGTAGTTGGTGTAGAAGACAAAAGCAGAAGGCTCAATGTCCTTAAGAAGGACTATACGAACATTTGGCAATCCACCGCTGTCCACAGTGGAAAGCGCCATCGCATTTGCATCATTCACTTCCGCGTCAATTGCCGCGTCCAGCCACTTGCGTGACAAAACAAAAGGGTCATCACCCGCAAAAATGCCGTTACGATCAGACACCGCCGACCCCTACCAAAACCCCCGCGGCAAGGATTAAGGATAATTTGCAAGAGTAGCAACCACCTTACCGGGCTCTGCGGATGTCTTGCTGACACCGAGGCAATCGCCTAAACGGAAGAACCGCACGAGGACAAGAAACAAGGGAAACGGTAATGACTGGACAGCTGATGCAGGGCAAGCGCGGGTTGATTATGGGACTCGCCAACGACAAGTCCATTGCTTGGGGCATCGCAAAAGCCTGCGCCGACGCGGGCGCCGAACTGGCATTCTCTTATCAGGGTGAAGCGCTGAAAAAGCGGGTTGATCCGTTGGCCGCATCAGTTGGTTCAGATATAGTTTTACCATGCGATGTCGGCGATGAAGCATCCATAGATGCCTTATTTTCCGAGCTCGCGACCCATTGGGATAAAATCGATTTTGTGGTCCATGCCATAGGTTTTTCCGACAAAAGCGAGTTGCGCGGCCGTTATGTAGACACAAGTCGCAACAACTTTTTGATGTCGATGGACATCTCTGTTTACTCGTTTACCGCCGTCGTTCAGCGCGCGGAAAAGATGATGACAGAGGGCGGTTCCTGCCTGACGCTGACCTATTACGGCGCTGAAAAAGTGATGCCGCATTACAACGTTATGGGCGTTGCAAAGGCCGCACTCGAAGCTTCCGTACGCTATCTTGCCGAGGATTTAGGCAAAGATAACATCCGCGTAAACGCAATTAGCGCCGGAACCATCAAGACTTTGGCCGCTTCCGGCATCGGCGATTTTCGGCTCATTATGAAGTGGAATGAGTATAACGCCCCCCTTCGCCGCACCGTGACGCAGGAAGAAGTGGGCAAATCAGCACTCTACCTTCTGTCTGATTTGGGAAGCGCAGTCACCGGTGAAGTTTTGCATGTGGATGCCGGATATCATGTCGTTGGGATGAAGGCGGTAGACGCACCTGACATAACCAAGGAATGAGTTCCTTGGTTTTTGAGTTACCGGCCCAATGACTTTCGGCATCTTTCTATCAATTATCGCAATTCATCTGGCCGCCGCAGTAAGTCCGGGTCCATCATTTGTCGTGGCTTTGCGCACGGCGGCCAGCGAAGGGTTTGCCGTCGCCTGCGCTCTGGCATTTGGGTTCGGTTGCGGAGCCGTCCTTTGGGCCGCCGGAGCGGTGGCCGGAATTGCGGTGTTGTTTGAGTTGGTGCCAGCCTTATTCACCAGCCTAAAACTGATCGGTGCCGCATTTCTATTGTTCCTGGGCCTGATGATGTGGCGGCACGCAACAGACCCTTTCGAGGAACCGGACGCCGACATCCCACCCCGTTCACCCAAGTCCGCCATCAGACTTGGAGTTTCGACATTTGTTGCCAATCCCAAAACCGCGATCTTTTTTGGGGCCGTGTTTGTAGGGCTTGTTCCGGCAGACACATCGCTTGCATGGAAAGCGATCATCCTTCTGGCGGTCTTCATTAATGAAACAATCTGGTACATCATCGTCGCAGGGATTTTTTCACGCGCACCTGCACGCGCTGCTTATATCCGCGCCAAAGCCTGGATTGATCGGGGATTTGGCACGCTCATCGCCCTCTTCGGGCTGAAAATTGCGACAAGCTGAAGGGCATAAAAATGAACGACCGCCTCCCTCACGAAAAAGGATTTCACATCAGCTGGGATCAAATCCACCGCGACAGCCGGGCCTTGGCCTGGCGGCTTGATGGACAAGGCCCGGACAACGGCGCTTGGAAGGCGCTCGTCGCCATCACGAGAGGGGGCATGGCCCCTGCAATGATAATCGCACGCGAACTGGACGTGCGTACTGTCGATACAATCAGCGTCAAAAGCTATGATCACCAGGATCAATCAGAGGCACTCGTGCTCAAAGCGCCGGATGCCGATCTGATGGGCGATGGCACCGGTATCCTTATTATCGATGACCTGGTTGATAGCGGCAAAACGCTCGAGCTGGTCCGCGAGAACTACCCCAAGGCCCATTTCGCGACCGTCTATGCCAAGCCCAAGGGGCGGCCGCAGGTTGATACGTTCATTACCGAGGTGAGTCAGGACACTTGGATCTTTTTCCCCTGGGACATGGCGCTGCAATATGTCGAACCCTACCGCGGCAAAGACTGACCCGCTTTGATGTCGCGCACCCAAACCACATTCGCCCCGCCAGTGATGGAGGCGCGGCGCTGGCTTGAGGACGTCAAGCATCCCGCGGACCGACCGCTGATCAATGTAAGCCAAGCTGCGCCCGTTGATCCACCACCTGCGCCAATGCGAGCCGCCATGGCCGACATGGTCATGCAGGATGATGACACACACCTCTATGGGCCGGTCCTAGGGCTGCCCGCTTTGCGGGAAGAGATCGCCGGGCAGTGGTCGGACACCTACGGTGGATCCATCTCCGCCGACCAAGTGGCCATCACGTCTGGTTGCAATCAGGCCTTCGCAACTGCCATCACAACCCTTTGCAGCGACGGGGACGAGGTGATCGTCCCTGTTCCCTATTATTTCAATCATCGCATGTGGCTGGACATGTGCGGTGTAAAAACCGTTTCGCTGGAAACAGGCCGCGGAATGATCCCGGATGCGAACGCTGCGGCAAAACTGATCACACCGCGCACGCGCGCTATTGCACTCGTCAGCCCCAATAATCCCTGTGGGGTGGAATACCCAGCCGAGGTCATCAGATCGTTCCTTGATCTTGCCCGCAAATCTGGCCTTGCGCTGATCATTGACGAAACCTACCGGGATTTCGACAGTCGGACGGGCGCGTCGCACGACCTATTTGCGGACCCTGATTGGGACAATACGCTGATTCACTTATATTCATTCTCCAAAGCGTACCGCCTGACCGGTCATCGGGTCGGCGCCGTCGCGGCGAGCCCTGCCCGCCTTGCGGAAATGGAAAAGTTTTTGGACACGGTGGCGATCTGCCCAAATCAGTTGGGGCAACGTGCAGCGCTTTGGGGGATGCAGAATCTGGGTGAATGGCTGGCCCAGGAACGGGCGGAGGTATTGAGCCGACGCCAGACCATCGAAAGTCAGTTCCCGCGGCTTGCAAATAATGGGTGGCAACTTCTGGGCTGTGGGGCATATTTTGCGTACATGCAGCATCCGTTTGGAATCTCGTCAGCACAGTTGGCCCCGCGACTGGTGCGTGATGCTGGTATTTTGCTATTGCCGGGCACCATGTTCATGCCCCCGGAAATGCCGCAGGGCGATGCACAATTGCGGATCGCTTTTGCGAACCTGGATAGCGCGGGCATTACAAACTTGTTTGATAGGCTCGTAAACGTCTCCCTCTGACCCTTGCGCAGCACTGCTTGTGACCGTATTCAAGCGCAACCCTTTCAGGGAAGTAATATGATAGCGGGGCGGGCAGAGAAACATGGCGGATAAAAAAGGCAAGCGACCCTTTTTGTGGATCATTGTGGGCCTCATCTTTGTGGGGCTTCTGGGCTTTGGCGGCACGGGTTTGACAGGAAATGTACGCACCATCGGATCGGTCGGTGACAAAGACATCACTGTGGCCTCCTACCAGCAAGCACTGCAACAGCAACTCCGCGCATTACAGGCGCAGTTCGGGTCACCGGTCAGTTTTCAGCAGGCTTTGCAGCTTGGTGTAGATCAGACCGCGCAAAGCCAGCTAATTTTGGGACGCGCCTTGGATCATGAGGCGACAGAACTTGGCGTATCCATCGGTGATGAAAGAGTGCGCGACGAAATCCTCAACGAACCGTCATTTCGTGGTGGAAGCGGCAATTTCAACCGCGAAAGCTACCGCGCAGCCTTGCAGCAGGCTGGCTTGAATGAGAACGAATATGAAAACGGCATTCGCGAAGATAGCTCGCGCGCCCTGCTTCAGGGTGCCGTCGTTGGTGGCGTCCCCACTGTCGATATCTTTGCTGACACCGTCGTAAAATATATGGGCGAACAGCGCAGCATTACGTGGGCTACGGTAACGGCTGATATGCTTACCGGGCCTGTTCCGGGTGCAACTGAAGCGGATGTCCAAGCCTACTACGACGCAAACCCCGACAATTTCACCACATCAGAGACGCGCGAAATCACCTTTGCGTGGATCACACCATCAATGATCCGCGACACCGTCGAGGTTAGCGATAGCGATGTTGAAGCGCTCTATAACGAACGTATCGAGGAATTCGTGATCCCCGAACGGCGTCTGGTCGAACGCCTTGCCTATGTTGATGAGGCGAAAGCGCAAGAGGCAAAGGCACGGCTTGATTCTGGCGATGCCACATTTGAGCAGCTTGTCGAGGAACGCGGGCTTTCACTGTCTGATGTCGATCTGGGTGATGTTGACCGTGACACATTGGGCGAAGCCGGGGATACCGTATTCAACGCGCAACCGGGCGATGTTTTGGGTCCGTTTCCCAATACAATTGGTTCAGCGATCTACCGGATGAATGCTGTTCTGGCCGCACAGGAAACACCTCTGGAAGAGGCGGCGCAGCAGTTGCGTGACGAATTGGCGAATACGCTGGCCGCACGTCAGATCAATCAGAACGCCGAACAGTACATCGATCTTTTGGCAGGTGGCGCAACATTGGAAACGCTGGTCGAACAGACCGGTTTGGAACTGGGTACGATAAGCTGGGAAGAGGGCTCAACCGACGATATTGCAGCCTATGAAAGGTTCCGCGCAGCCGCGGCAGGCGTCAGCGAAGGCGACTTCCCCGAACTGGTTGAATTGGCTGATGGCGGTGTTTTCGCCTTACGGCTTGACGGAATCACGCCTCCGACCTTGCAGCCGCTGGATGATGTTCGGGACGAAGTTGGCAGACAGTGGCAGGAACAGGCGCGGCAGGATGCCATCATCGCCCGCGCCGAGGAGATAGCGGCAGATATCACAGCCGAGACTGACTTCACCACGCTGGAGCTTGAGCCGTTGGTTGAGGCCAATCTTGATCGTCGTAGCTTTGTCGAAGGCACGCCACCGGACTTTAACGAGACCATGTTTGACATGGTTGTGGGCGAAGCCCGCGTATTGGACACTGTGGACCGCGCCATCATCCTCCGGGTCGATTCGATTGCGCCCCCCGATCCAGAAGGTGAACAAACCGTTGCGCAGATCCAGTCTCTGTCCGAAAGCACCTCTGCAGGTATCGCTCAAGACATCTTTGCGGCCTATGCCGATATCTTGGTGCAGAACGCCGATGTGAACATCAATCAGGCTACCGTCAACGCGGTCCACGCCCAGCTTCAATAGGACCAACATGGCGCTCCTGCCCGATTATGATGACTTCGTTCGTGGCTATGAGGCCGGCAAAAATCAGATTGTTTACGCCCGGATGGCTGCCGATCTGGATACGCCCGTTTCGCTGATGCTGAAACTGTCGGGCGCTGGCAAAAACGCTTTCATGTTGGAAAGTGTCACCGGCGGCGAAGTGCGCGGGCGGTATTCCATTATCGGAATGAATCCTGATTTGATCTGGGAGTGCCACGGCACCACGTCGCGCGTAAACCGCGACGCACGGTTCGATGATGATGGTTTTGTGGCAATGGACGATGAGCCGCTGACAGCGCTTCGCACATTGATCGCAGAATCGCGTATCGCCCTGCCCGATGATCTACCCGCCGCCTCTGCCGGATTGTTCGGCTTTCTGGGTTACGACATGATTCGTCTTGTCGAACATCTGCCCGATATTAATCCGGACCCGCTGGCATTGCCCGATGCTGTAATGATGCGCCCGTCTGTCGTGGCTGTGCTGGATGGGGTGAAAGGCGACGTGATCCTTGTCGCTCCGGCTTACGTCAATTCCGGGCTGTCTGCACGGGCGGCTTATGCGCAGGCGGCTGAGCGGGTGATGGATGCCCAACGGTCGTTAGAGCGTCCGGTATCAGAGGATGGTCGCACGCTTTCCGAGGCCGCCGATACTGCGCCGCCAGTCTCTAACTTCACCCATCAAGGGTATCTTGACGCCGTTGAAAAGGCGAAGGAATACATCCGAGCGGGTGACATCTTTCAGGTTGTTCCTTCGCAGCGCTGGACCCAGGACTTTCAAGAACCGCCATTTGCACTGTACCGGTCGCTACGGCGGACCAATCCATCACCGTATATGTTCTACTTCAACTTCGGTGGATACCAAGTCGTCGGGGCCAGCCCAGAGATTCTAGTCCAGGTGAAAGGCAAGCAGGTCACGATCCGACCAATCGCTGGTACCCGCCCTCGCGGTGCCACCCCGCAAGAAGACAAAGCCAATGAAGTCGATCTGCTCGCGGACGAAAAGGAACTGGCCGAGCACCTGATGCTGCTTGATCTGGGCCGAAACGACACCGCCAAGGTCAGCAAAGTCGGGACTGTACATCCGACTGACCAATTCATCGTCGAACGCTACAGCCATGTGATGCACATCGTCTCGAACGTGGTTGGCGAATTGGCTGATGATCAAGATGCGCTGAGCGCATTCTTTGCCGGTATGCCCGCAGGAACTGTGTCAGGTGCGCCGAAAGTCCGCGCAATGGAAATCATCGACGAACTGGAGCCTGAAAAACGCGGTGTTTATGGCGGCGGTTGTGGTTATTTCAGCGCTGGCGGGGACATGGATATGTGCATCGCCCTGCGTACAGCGGTTCTAAAGGATGAAAAACTCTACATACAGGCAGGCGGCGGCGTGGTTTTCGACAGCGATCCCGAGGCCGAATATCAGGAAACGGTCCATAAATCGAACGCTATACGCAAGGCGGCCGCCGACGCGAGCATGTTCCAAAAGACCGGCAACTGACAAATTTGTTGGCTCGGAATTCAGCCCACTTACTTACGGTAGGTATGTGCTGACCTAGTTTTCAGGAACGGATAGCACCGCCGAAACCGGCGCAAGCACAACCTGATTGTTCGGTCCGCTTGAGGCCCAGCCCTGTAAAACATCCAGCGTATCGGCGGTCATACTGCCCGAGACAATCGCGCCGTCATTTTGCCGTGCCCGAAACGCTGCCTGATCCAATTGCCTTAGTATTGCACCGGCATCTTGCCCGGCATCATCCAATTCGCGGAATACGCGGTCTGCAGGCACACCGGCCTGACTGGCCGTACGCAAGGCATTGTCCAGCCCACCAGAGCTAGTAATCAATCCGCGCCCATCAGCCGCCAGAACCTCAACCAACTGTTCGACCGTGGCGCGACTTCCCTGTAGCATGCTCGGATCGTTGGAAAAAACGGCGACGTTTTCGGGAACAATGTCCATAGCGGCTTCGAAAGCGATTTCGACATCTATTGGTGTTGCACCTTCCGGCAAGCCCACCAACATAGCAACTTCAACGCCAGCATCCCGATAGGCTCTCATGCGGTCCGTCGCGTCGGAATCCAAAGCATCAATCACAACAGTCGCCCCGAATGGAAGGCCTGCTACCAAGGTTGGGGCGTCTGTCATCGTGTTATCGTCGATCAAAAGAACCGATAGCGGTACCGCGTCCTCGGGCATTTGGAAACTTGACGCATACTTCGTCAAAGCTGGTGCATCATCCGGAAGCTCTTCGGTGGACTGGTCTGCCTCCGGGACCTCTTCGGCAACAGGTTCTTCGACAACGGCACCGGGACGATTTATTCGGACCGTTGTGTTTCCGGTCGGAAGTTGGTCCGCCGCGTCATCGGTTGGGTTGATGATCGCAGGTACCGGTTCAAGAACATCTGCTGTCGGCGACTCGGTATCGTTACCGGCTATTATGTCAGGCGTATCGTCGGCGTCAGACGGGTCTGACCCATCTTCAGCCGAAGGCAAATCATCCGGTTGGGCCGGATCTGGTTCGGCTGGCGCTTGAATTTCAACAATCACTGGAGCGGGTGCTGGTTGAGGTGCGGGTCGGGCCTCTGCCACCTCCAATTCGGGTGACGCTGCCGCTGAATCCGGCGCGACCGGATCGGCGACCGACGACGTATCGGCAGCCACACCTTCTGGATCAGTTGCGTCGACGTTCGGTGCCGTCGGGGCATTCTCTGGGGTCGTAACTGCCGCATCCGCTACAATCGTGGCTGGTTCATCAGGCTCCGCAACAACCGGCGCATCATCGACCTGCGCCCCTTCAACATCCGCGAGATTCGGTGCAACGTCAGCGACCGCCACGTTTTCATTGGCAGTTTCTGTACCTTGATTCATCGCGTCGTCGGTGGTTTCCACGATTTGCGGCCCCTCTTCCACCGGCTGAGGTGGTAAAGCGGTTGCTTCTTCAGCGATGATTTCTTCCCCGGTATCCTCCGCAGTGGCCGTATCAGGTTGGTTTGGCTGCGTTGCGATGGCTACGTCCCGGTCAGGTTCTGGTACCAGAGGTGCCGATCCGTGCGTTACGGGAACTTCGGGTTCATCCATTCCGTTTGGAACGTCCGGCACAGTGACTTCGCTGGGTGTTGTCAGCGCCGCCTGAACATCGGTTGTTGAGGGCAAAGGTGACGGTTCAGTATCTGTCGAAGGTGCCGCAACCTCTACCTCCGGGCTGGTCACACGCGGCACGTTGTTTGCCATCTCGCGTTCGGATGTGACAGGTGCTTCGGTCGACAGTTCTGCAATCACGACCGGAGACTGCGCAGCGTCAGGCGCGACTAACTGTGGCGTAATCGGAGGCGCATTTCCGGCAGGTTGCTCGCCCACCAATGACGCAAGAACAAGGCCAGCCCCACTGACGCTCACACCCCAAATTGTACCCGACCAATAGCCTCGCATTGTACTGCTTTACCTTCTGCTCACACGCTTTTGCGCTTGTTGCCTTGACGCCAACCGCCGTCCCGGCCCATGTATGACGACAAGTATACCGCGAGCCGAAGGCAAGACGGTAGCCCCTATTTCTGCCAAGGTGGGTTTCAACATGTTATTGCTGATAGATAACTACGACAGTTTTACGTACAATTTGGTGCATTATCTGGGCGAATTGGGCGCAGATGTGGTCGTTCGCCGGAATGACGCGCTGAATGTGCAAGAGGCGATGGCAATGCGGCCTGATGCCATTTTACTGTCCCCCGGCCCATGCGACCCTGCGCAGGCAGGTATATGTCTGTCACTCGTCCATGCGGCGGCAGAGGTCAAAACACCGTTGATGGGCGTCTGCCTTGGCCATCAAGCAATTGGCGAGGCATTCGGCGGAAAAGTCACCCGCTGCCACGAAATCGTCCACGGGAAAATCGGTGCCATGCGCCATACCGGTAAGGGTCTTTTCGCCGGCTTACCAAGCCCGTTTGATGCCACGCGCTATCATTCCCTGATTGTCGAACGGGACAGCCTACCAGATTGCCTTGAGATTACTGCCGAACTGGAGGATGGCACCATCATGGGCCTGCAACATCGCGAACTGCCCATGCACGGCGTCCAGTTCCATCCCGAGAGCATCAAATCAGAGCACGGACATACCCTTCTGAACAACTTTCTGAAAATGACGAAGGTCGCTGCATGAGCGACGCAATCAAACCGCTTATCGCAGCGGCCGCCGATGGACCACTGACCCGTGCGCAGGCCGAAGAGGCTTTTACGATACTATTCAACGGTGACGCCACGCCATCGCAGATTGGCGGCTTGCTGATGGCGCTGCGCACCCGTGGGGAAACGGTCGATGAATATGCCGCCGCTGCCGCCGTCATGCGGGCCAAATGTCTGCCGGTCAAGGCACCTGCCAATGCAATGGATATCGTCGGCACGGGCGGTGATGGCAAGCACACGCTGAACATCTCGACCGCAACAGCCTTTGTCGTCGCAGGCGCTGGCGTTCCAGTGGCCAAGCACGGCAACCGCAACCTGTCGTCCAAGTCAGGCACGGCGGATGTACAAGGGGCAATGGGTATCGACGTCATGGTCGGGCCCGATGTGGTTGAACGCGGGTTAGCCGAGGCCGGGATCGGGTTCATGATGGCACCGATGCATCATCCGGCCATCAAACACGTGATGCCAACACGTGCTGAATTGGGCACAAGAACGATCTTTAACATATTGGGACCGCTAACAAATCCCGCAGGTGTCAAACGGCAGCTGACGGGTGCGTTTTCCCGCGACCTGATCAGACCCATGGCCGACACATTGCTGACGCTGGGATCAGATGCGGCTTGGCTGGTTCACGGATCAGACGGGACCGACGAATTGACGATCACTGGGGTCTCGTGGGTGGCCGCAATCAAGGACGGTGCTATCACAGAATTTGAAGTGCATCCTGACGATGCGGGCCTACCCGCGCATGATTTCGCAGCGATTGTCGGCGGCACGCCGGAGGACAACGCACAGGCTTTACGGGGCCTCCTGACCGGCGACAAAGGGGCCTATCGTGATGCGGTATTGCTCAACGCAGCCGCTGCTTTGGTCGTCGCAGGTCGTGTGAATATGTTACCCGAAGGCGTTGAAATTGCTTCCGAAAGCATTGATTCTGGCAAGGCTTTAAGAGCGGTCGAGACATTGGCGCGTATCACGCAGTCAAAATCATGAGGATAGTTTCGGCAATAGATGTTCGTCTCTTAGCGTTGCCGCCACGACTGGAAAACGGTCTGCTTCCTAGAGATGTTTAACCTCGACCGCTTGGGCGACTGGGCGGACCTGCCGTTCTTTGAAGCCGACTTGCCCCGGATCACCGCACAACTCTCCAACGATATCTTGCCCCCACCATCCCGCACCTTTGCGGCACTGGAACTGACACAGCCCGATGCCACACGAGTCGTGATCCTGGGACAAGATCCCTATCACACCCCTAGAAAGGCCGATGGGTTAGCTTTTTCAATCCCCGAAGACTTTGGTGGTCGATTGGACAGCTTAGGGAACATATTCAAGGAACTTGAAAGCGATCTGGCCCAAACGCGCCGCCTCACCTCCTTAAATGACTGGGCCGATCAAGGGGTGTTATTGCTCAACACCGCCCTGACGGTGCCGCCCGGACAGCCCAAGGCGCATGCAAAACTGGGATGGTCAGAATTGGTCAGGCAGGTCTTGCAGCGTCTTTCCAACCGCCCCCGCGCCTTCATCCTCTGGGGCGGCCCTGCTCAGTCCTATGCCAAACATATCACCGGCGATCACCTGGTCCTTAAATCCGCCCATCCGTCCCCCCTGTCCTGCTATCGCGGCTTTTTCGGCTCGCGCCCATTTTCAACTGTCAACCAGTGGCTTATTGAACAGGAGCAAGAACCAATCCACTGGGCGGATCCATGAGCGACATTCTCGATAAGATCAAAACCTACAAACTGGAAGAAATCGCCAGCCGAAAGGCATCATTGCCTTTGGCCGAGGTTGAAGCCCAAGCTAATGATGCATCTCCAACCCGCGGCTTTGCTGACAAGCTGAGGGATGCCAGCCGCGAAGGCTACGGCCTGATAGCGGAAATCAAGAAGGCCAGCCCGTCAAAGGGGCTAATCCGTGCGGACTTTGACCCGCCCGCGCTGGCCGAAGCCTATGCCGAAGGCGGAGCAACCTGTTTGTCAGTACTGACGGACAAGCCCAGCTTTCAAGGCGATGACAGCTATCTGGTTGCCGCGCGCAACGCCTGTGATTTGCCCGTTTTGCGCAAGGATTTCATGTATGACACTTATCAAGTGGCTGAAGCGCGGGCGCTTCATGCTGATTGCATCCTGATCATCATGGCCAGTGTCAGTGATACACAGGCGCAGGAACTGGAAGATGCCGCCTTGGCCTGGAATATGGATGTCCTGATTGAGGTGCATGACGAGGCCGAACTGGAACGCGCAGCCGCACTGAAAAGCCCGTTGATGGGCATCAACAATCGCAATCTCAAAACGTTCGAAACCACTCTGGACACCACCCGCACCCTTTCGAAACTCGTCCCCGCTGATCGGACGATTGTATGTGAAAGCGGGCTCAACACGCCCGAAGAATTGGCAGATATGGCCCGCTATGGTGCCCGGTGTTTTCTGATCGGGGAAAGCCTGATGCGGCAGGATGATGTTGCAACAGCAACCCGCCAACTGCTTGCCAATCCGCCGACCGGAGACTTGTGATGTCCGGCCTTAGCCACTTCGACAGCAGCGGCAAAGCCCATATGGTTGATGTGTCGGGCAAACCGGTTACTGACCGTATCGCCGTGGCCGAAGGTTATATCAAGATGGCTACTGAAACATTGGCACTGATCAAGGAAGGGTGTGCGGACAAGGGCGATGTTCTTGGCATTGCTCGCATAGCCGGGATCATGGGGTCCAAGAAAACGGCCGAGTTGATCCCGCTTTGTCACCCACTCCCCATCACGAATGTCGCCCTTGACCTGACCCATGACGACACGCTGCCGGGTATTCGGATCACCGCAACGGTCAGAACCAGCGGCCAGACCGGCGTTGAAATGGAAGCCCTTACTGCCGTGAGCACTGCCGCGCTGACCGTCTACGACATGACGAAAGCCGTGCAAAAGGACATGGAAATCGGTGGGGTCAAGGTGACCCTCAAAGATGGCGGCAAATCAGGACGGTTTGAAAACCCATGATCACCGTCGCTGAGGCTCTCGATCATCTTTTTGCCCTTGTCGCACCCTTGCCCACAGAACGCGTTGCTTTGGCTCAGGCAAGTGGGCGCATCCTGTCTGAAACCGTGTGCGCTGGCAGGGATCAACCCCCTTTTGCCGCTTCTGCCATGGACGGTTATGCCGTGAGAAGCGCGGATGTCACTACAGGCGTTCGTCTGCAAGTCGTCGGCGAAGCGGCTGCCGGGCATGCTTTCATCGGCAAAATCAATGCCGGTCAGACCGTGCGCATCTTTACCGGAGCACCACTTCCGGAAGGTGCGGATCGGGTTATCATTCAGGAAGATGTCAGCCGTGCCGGCGACACCATCACTCTGAAAGATGACCTCGACACCAAAACCCACATTCGCCCCGCCGGTGCCGACTTTCGCAACGGCGATGCGATCAAGCCCCCACATCTGCTGACCCCCGCCGACATAGCCTTGCTGGCCGCAATGAACATCGCCGAAGTTCCTGTGACCCGTCAGCCAACCATAGCCATAATCCCGACAGGTGATGAACTCGTCCAACCGGGTGAGCAGCCCGGCCCAGATCAGATCATTGCTTCTAACAGTTTCGGGCTGGCCGCAATGGTGGCTAATGTTGGCGCGCTACCGCGTTTACTGCCTATCGCCCGCGACACTGTTCCTTCGCTCGAACTGGCTTTCGATTTGGCGAAAGACGCGGATCTAATCGTCACCATCGGCGGTGCATCGGTTGGCGATCACGATCTGGTCGGTCAAGTGGCCCAGGCTCAGGGAATGGAACGATCTTTCTACAAGATCGCAATGCGCCCCGGCAAACCATTGATGGCAGGGCGCTTGGGCAATGCGGTTATGGTTGGACTTCCTGGCAATCCGGTCTCTGCAATGGTCTGCGGGCACATCTTTTTGGCGCCAGTCATTCGCAAGATGCTGGGCCTAGGAGAAGCCGCAGCTCCCCGCGAAACATTCCCGTTGGCCGAAGCTATTGGTTCCAACGGTCCGCGTGAACACTATATGCGCGCGAATATTGGCAACGAAGGTGTGAAAGTATTTGAGCGGCAGGACAGCTCGCTTCTTTCTGTTTTGTCTCGGGCCAACTGCCTTGCCATCCGACCAATCAACGATGGTCCGCGAAAAGTGGGTGAGCTGATAGATGTGATCCGCATTTAGCATTTCGTGACCACTTACAGCGGTTACCCCATTTTCGTTGACACAAAACAAGAACATGAATAGAACATAAGCGAAACCACTCGTGGGAGACCGCTATATGTTGACGAAGAAGCAACTCGACCTTTTGGAATTCATCCACACGCGCATTCAACGCGATGGTGTACCTCCCAGCTTTGACGAAATGAAGGAAGCGCTTGATCTGCGCTCAAAGTCCGGCATCCATCGCTTGATTACCGCACTTGAAGAGCGCGGTTTCATACGCAGGCTGGCCCATCGTGCGCGAGCGTTGGAGATCGTGAAACTGCCTGACTCGTTACAAGGCAAACGGGGCTTCCAGCCGCGCGTCATCGATGGCGACAAACCTGACAGCACCCCTGCCCGCGCCATACCGGTTGAGACAGGTTCGGTCGAATTGCCCGTCAAAGGCCGCATCGCCGCCGGTGTTCCGATTGAAGCGATCAATCAGGTTTCCCACAATGTTCACGTCCCGCAATCCATGGTCGGTCAAGGTGATCATTACGCGCTTGAAGTGAAGGGCGACTCGATGATCGATGTCGGTATCAATGACGGGGATGTCGTGGTCATCCGTGAAACCAACGTGGCAGATAATGGCGATATCGTCGTTGCCTTGGTTGAGGATCAGGAAGCGACGCTGAAACGCTTCCGCCGCAACGGCAGTGCCATCGCGCTGGAAGCCGCAAACCCAGCCTATGAAACACGGGTCTTCCGTGATGATCAGGTCAAGGTTCAGGGCAAGCTGGTAGGATTGATCCGCACATATTGATCGTTATCCACTGCCGGGGCTGAAAGGATGATGGGGCGGTCGCCCGACTGGTCTTGACCTTGGTTCCACAGGCGATTGCCTGTGATCTGGTGGGCTGTGGTGATCCTTAAATCGCCGCCCTCCATCAAATCGATGGCAAGTGCGCCTGTGTTCCTCAGACGTCCCAGATCAAAAACCTCACAAGGTCGCGCTATTTCATCAATTTGATTGCTGATCAAAATATCCGCGCCACCACAGCCGTCCAGCCCTGCAAGGGCCGTCTTCCCCGAAACCGCTATGATGGCCCAATCTCCCAAAACCGCACGCGTGACCCGCCCATCGACAAAAAAGCCTTCGCGCGCGGCCGCCACCGTCTGAGCCACAGGCGCGCCGTCGTTTTCGAGCCAGATACCAGCGACAAAGCCACTTCCTGTCGCACGCGACAACACCCGCCCGTCTGGACCCAATTGACCGATCAGCGAACCTGTATCAGCCACCAAAATGGTTGGACGCACAGACTGCTGCCAAATCATGCCAGCTGCGATGACAGCTAGTAACCCGGCAAAGCGGATTCGCGTCTGCCATAGTATGATCCACAACAGGCCCAAGGTCAGGATCGGCAATACCGAGCCATGCGGCGCCACCACATGGCTCAGGGCACCATCCAGCCCCGCCACCCAATGGGCCACAAACAGGATCCACTGCAATCCCTTGTCCATGATCCACAGCCCAACGTCCCATAATCCTAACGGTGTCAGACAGATAGCCAAAACTGCCGCGGGCATAACCAGCGCACCCATAAGAGGCACGGTCAGCAAATTGGCGATCAATCCGTAATGTGAAATCTGGTTGAAATGTGCGGCCGCAAACGGAGCGGTGGCCAGACCCGCAATGGCAGAGGACAAAAAGACAGACAAGACTGCCCTCGCCCATTTGGGTAGTTGATATAGTTCGAACCGCCGCAAATATGCGAAGGTCGCGACCAATGCTGTTGTCGCGGAAAACGACATCTGAAAACCTGGGCCAGTCAGCGCCTCGGGCTGCCAAATCAATACAACGGTTGCAGCGATAGAGACCGCCCGCAATGTCAGCGCCCGCCGGTCCAAAAGAACCGCAACGAACATAACTGCGACCATGATAAAGGCCCGCTCGGTAGCCACATTGCCGCCAGACAAGGCAAGGTAGAATGCCCCAACGATCAGCGCGAAAATGGCCGCCACTTTCTTGGTCTGCCATCGCAGCGCAATGGCTGGAACCAAGGCCAAACCATACCGGATGGTGGCAAAAACAAATCCCGTCAAAAGCCCCATATGCAGTCCGGAAATCGCCAGAAGATGCGCCAAATTGGCTGCTCTTAAATCTTCAAGTGGCTCCTGCGCCAGACCCGACCGGTCCCCGGTCATGATCGCGGCGGCAAAAGCACCCGTCTCTCCGGGCATTGCAGCCTGAACCGCTGTGGACACGGCCATACGGATCGCAAATATCCTCATCGAAAGGCTCTGTCTTTCTGGGGTCGCCAATCGCAAAACCGGCGTCCGTGTGTAACCGACGCCCCCCAAACCCAGAAACCAAGCATGACGTTGGAAATCAAAACCCCCGGGCTCCGCCGGCCCCGAGGGTGGAGAGAGATGCCCGGTCAAAATGATCGTCTCGCCCGCCTCAAAGCTATCAAAAACCTGATCGCCATGGATCGATACGCGCACACGAGAGGGTGTTCGGCTAGGTCCCATATTTTCCAACACGACACGATCCAAAGTCAGACGCGGCGCATCACTGGCGGACCGGTCAATATCGACGACACGTCCTTGGATCGGGCCGTAGTACCGAAAGCTCAGGACTGGCTCTGCAACGCCTACGGCCCGACATTTGGCCAATCCGGCCCCGGCGAGGACAAGCATCAGCCCAATCACCAACGGCGCATATGCCACTGGCACCAGCCGCGAAAATATCCAGCACCCAAAGCCCGCCAAACCAAACATGATGAAAACGGCGCCACCCGGTTCCTGCTTGAAAGCGAAATACCAACCAATACCAAGCGCCAGACAGACGGGCACCCAGCCGATCAGGTGCCCTCGCTGGGCCAAAAGCGCGTTTTGCAAAGCGGCACGCACTTGTTCTTCACCTTTCAGCTTAGTATCTCCGCCCCAGCCCCGAAAGTACGGGAACTCTGGTTAGCGAAAGGTTAATGCGCTTATGTCTGACAGACCTGTTGTCACCCGGTTCGCACCATCCCCCACCGGCGCCTTGCATATCGGCAGCGCACGCACGGCATTGTTCAACTGGCTTTATGCGCGGGGGCGTGGCGGCACGTTCCTGCTGCGGATCGAAGACACCGATAAGGCCAGATCGACCTCCGAAAACACGCAGATCATACTGGACGGCATGCGCTGGCTCGGCCTGGATTGGGATGGCGAGCCCATCAGCCAAAGCGCCAATGCGTCCCGCCATGTGGAAGTCGCGCAGGAAATGCTGGCCAATGGCCACGCCTATAAATGCTTCAGTACGCAAGACGAAATCGAAGCTTTTCGTGAAACGGCACGCGCCGCCAAAACCTCAACGCTATTCCGTTCTCCTTGGCGGGACGTCTCAGAGGATGAGCACCCCGACAAACCATATGTGATCCGGCTGAAAGCCCCGCGCGAAGGCCAAACAACGCTGCATGATGAGGTGCAGGGCGACGTGACTTGGGCCAATGATCAACTCGACGATATGGTTCTGGTGCGCTCGGATGGTTCACCTGTCTACATGCTGGCAGTTGTCGTTGATGATCACGACATGGGCGTGACCCACGTTATCCGAGGGGACGACCATCTCGCCAATGCGTTCCGGCAAAACCTGATATACGATGCGATGCGATGGGAGAAACCAACGCTTGCGCATATCCCACTGATCTTTGGACCTGACGGTAAGAAGCTATCCAAACGTCACGGCGCAACCGGCGCGGCAGAATATCAGGCAATGGGCTATCCCGCTGCAGGGATGCGCAATTACCTCACTCGTCTGGGGTGGAGCCACGGAGATGATGAGTTCTTCACCGACGAACAAGCCCGCGACTGGTTCGATTTTGACGGTATTGGCAAATCGCCAGCGCGGTTCGACTTCAAAAAACTGGAAAACATCTGCGGGCAGCATATCGCGGTCATAGACGATGCTGCACTGCTGAAAGAGCTGGTGGAATACCTGCAGGCCACAGGTGCTGAGCCACTGACCACGGATCAATCTGACGGAATTCTACGGGGTCTTTATTGCCTCAAAGAAAGGTCGAAGATCTTTCCGCAACTCATTGAAAAAGCACACTTCATTCTAATCAATCGCCCGGTTGAATTAGATGAAAAAGCAGCAGCACATCTCACAAATGTATCCCGTAGTATACTAGCCGAATTGACGCCGCATCTGCAAAATGCTAGCTGGACGCGAAGCACGCTAGAGGGTGTTGTCGCGTCTGTTGCCGAGGCTCATGATATGAAACTTGGCAAACTGGCAGGACCGCTACGCGCGGCACTTGCCGGGCGGTCCGTCACACCAAGCGTTTTTGATATGATGTTGGTCCTGGGGCAGGACGAAACGATCGCCCGCCTGAAGGACGCCAGCGACTGAAACCAATTCGTTACGAATGGTAGGTAACTGGACACGGACGAATTAAGACGCGCCGCCGACACAACAGTCGTGCGCGGCATAATAGGGAAGAAATGCATGACAGAAAACACGAGCACCGCCAAGCTGACCATCCATGGTCAAACCTATGATCTTCCCGTTCATTCGCCTAATGGTGGCCCTGATGTGATTGATATCCGCAAGCTTTATGCGCAGGCGGATGTCTTTACCTACGATCCCGGTTTCACCTCGACGGCCTCTTGTGACAGCACGATCACGTTCATTGACGGTGACAAGGGTGTTTTGCTGCATCGCGGCTACCCCATTGATCAATTGGCCAGCCAATCCCACTACCTCGAGGTCTGCTATCTGCTGCTTTACGGCGAACTGCCATCAGCCGAGAAGTTGGAGAAATTTGAATCGCTCGTGACCAATCACACGATGATTCATGAACAGATGCACAACTTTTTCCGCGGCTTCCGCCGCGACGCGCACCCAATGGCAACAATGGTCGGCGTCGTGGGTGCCATGTCAGCCTTTTATCATGACAGCACTGATATCAGCGATGCGCATCAGCGCGAGGTGGCCTCGATCCGCCTGATAGCCAAAATGCCGACAATCGCTGCGATGGCTTACAAATACTCCATCGGGCAACCTTTCGTATATCCACGCAACGAACTGGATTACGCAGCAAACTTCCTGAACATGTGCTTCTCGGTCCCGGCAGAAGAGTATCATGTCAATCCAATTCTCGCCCGCGCGATGGATCGTATATTCACGCTACATGCAGACCACGAACAAAACGCCTCAACATCCACCGTGCGTCTGGCATCGTCCTCTGGCGCAAACCCGTTTGCTTGTATCGCAGCGGGTATCGCCTGCCTTTGGGGCCCTGCTCATGGCGGCGCAAACCAAGCGTGTCTTGAGATGCTCAAGGAAATCGGGACGCCGGACCGCATCCCGGAGTTCATCGCACGGGCAAAGGACAAAAACGATAGCTACCGCCTGATGGGCTTTGGCCACAGGGTTTACAAGAATTTCGATCCGCGCGCGACCGTCATGAAAGAGTCAGCGGATGAAGTTCTCGACCTGCTGGGTGTTGATAACAACCCAATTCTTCAGGTTGCAAAAGAGCTGGAAAAACAAGCTCTGGCTGATCCCTATTTCGCTGAAAAGAAACTGTTCCCGAATGTGGACTTCTACTCAGGCATCATTTTGGAAGCGATGGGCTTCCCTACATCAATGTTCACACCGATCTTTGCGCTGGCACGGACCGTAGGTTGGATCTCTCAATGGAAAGAACAGCTTGCAGATCCGCAATTGAAAATTGGGCGTCCGCGTCAGTTGTATCTGGGCGAAACCTCTCGTGATTATATTGACATTGAGAAGCGAAAATAACGACAATAGCCCTATGGGCGCCCTTTTGTTGCCCCTTTTCGCATTTAGTCAGTGCGCCATAGTTAGTTAATTTGTTGGTGAGTTACGTTTGTGTATTAGCAACTCGGACCACTCTTATGAAACCTTTTATAGCAGCGCTTGCTTTCATCGCCGCACCACATCTTGCGATGGCGCAAGCTGCATGTCCTGTTCCTGTGACAATCAACGATGTCGGTGTTCCTTCGTGGTTGGATGCTGACAGCGTACTATCAAACCTTCAATCCAAGCGCGCTTGGATCGATGTCGAGTATCGTGACGCATCCGGCGGCATGTTGATCGGCTATGTCGAACCCAACAGCCCCGCCCAGCAAGCTGGTCTAACGCCCGGCGCGGTAATTACGCAGATTAACGGCGTTGACACCAAAGATATTGCGGCGCGTGATGAAATGCTCGCATCCGTACAAAACGGTGACAGTTTGCGGATGCACGTCCGCATTTCTGGGTCGCGGCATCTGATGAATGTCCCTGCCCGCGCCGTTGACCCGGTCCCCAGCATCATGGCCAGCATGCTCGAAACTCAAGACTGCGTAGAAACGTCAATTTTCTCGATCAGTGGAGTTCGTGCGCGTGATCTTCAAGAACAAATGTTTACCGAAGATCGCAAATTGAACTGTTCAGAGGCGCATGTCACCTTGGCGTCAATTGGTTCTCCTGACGACATTGATGATGTTTATGTTGTGCGCGATAGCAGCACCATTCTCATCACGATGCCACATTGGGGAACTGCATGCGTGCCTGCGTCAGCTATGGATGGGAGTAACCTGCAGCCCACAGTCGTCATAGGCATTCTGAACAGCGTGATCGGCGATTATATAGCAAGCAAGGCGGCTGACTAAGCTCATTGGACGTCAGATGACTTTGACCCTTGCATCAAAAACTGACCCAATCACCAGAACCGGACGTTCGAGCGAAAAGCACAAAATGGCCGGCTCGAGGCCATATAGGACGTTGGTGCAGGTGCAGCGAACATCGACTCCAGCTCACTGACAACACTTCGTTCTAGGATTTTGGCCCAACTGTTCCCCAACGAGTACCCATCGGTTAGCTTCTCGAACCAATACTGCTGTGCCCCGCCCAGAACCTGAGACTTCTCCGCCCTCAACAAATCCGGTCCAATAGAAATCAAACATGTATGCTGCGCAATCTGGCGACTCTAGCAGCCAGTTTACGTTCTCGATCCGGTATTCCTCATTCTTGATCGTAGTGAAGTTGTGTTCATATGCGGCTCTGACTGCATCTTTGCCTACATGCAAAGAGCCATTGGAAAAGGCTACTGTGGCTTGATTGCTGATCAGTGGCGCAACAACGAACCAGTTTTGGGTCCCTAGCGCGGCTTCATACTGTTTGATGAATTCTCTGGCCGACATTACGACATCTCCTGTTTCGAATGCTTAGAACTAGGACATTGCAACGAGCATAGTGGTGAGAGTAGCAGTTGGCACCTGGACATTTACAAATTTCAAAAAGTCAGCTTTGTCTGCGCTGCCGTCCTTCGCACCAACCCCGGTGAAGGCCCGGTCTGGGTGAGAAATGCTTGACGTTTGAGCCAATATTGCGCGAAGCGGCACGTTGATAGGATACCGAAAAACAGCCGCATCGAGTCAAAGGTGAGCGACGTTCTACAAAGCCAACCATCGGGTATTGAGGTGCCCCTAGATTTGTAGACGCTTTGCTTGGTAATTTTGGAACCAAGGAGAGACGGATATGAGTAAGGGAAT
>CANMDE010000017.1 GCA_947496535.1 uncultured Paracoccaceae bacterium
CAATCCCTCCCTACAGAAAGAATTGAATCAGTAGTTCATGCACCAATCAAGGAAGAGTTTTTCAACAAAATCCGCCCTTGGTGATTGTCACTGCGCCAGCGCACCACCAAGAGCGAACATTCACGCAAGCGCTACGAGATAGTGCCCCGCCCCACGAACCAGCCCATCCACCCTCACCGATGCTGATCGACCAACACCGGGTTTCCGTCCGGGTCCATTAGTACAAAGCTCGCCGGTCCCGTCGTGCTTTCATCCGCCTCTTCGACAAACTCCACGCCGTCCGCTTTCAACCGCTTCTGGATGTCGCGCACGTCCTCGAACTCATCAAGCTCCTGCGCATTCTGGTTCCAGCCCGGATTGAACGTCAGCGTGTTGGCTTTCAGGAACCCGCCGAAAAGGCCGATCACCGTCTCGCCATTGCGCAGCATCAGCCAGCCTTGCTCTTCATTGCCGCCAAAGGGTTCGAACCCCAACTTGCCGTAGAATGCTTTTGAGGCCGCGATGTCTTTGACATTGAGGCTGATCGAAAATGCGCCGAGTTGCATGGCAATATCCTCCTGTTCAATGCGGATGATCCTAGCGCTTTTGGGGGCAAAAGTCTTAACGATGGATTCACAGTTTCACCGTGCGGGGCGTTAATGGTGCAAAATGTGCCCCTGCCGTACGGTGGTGTCCGACGTTTAGCCGACGCTTGTCCGACCGGAATCCAGACCCCGTTAACCCTATAAAACATGACTTTAACACTTGCTTCGCCCGCTCAACGGCCCGACGGGATAATGTCGGACCACGCAACACCACCGACCGTTGCCCGACCCCCATCGCCGTCAGATGCCAATCCTCTTGATTTCCCGTCAGATTCCAAATACATCGCCCGCGATGTTGGACAGGGCCGCTTTGGCCCCTCAGAATTAAGGGCTCAGCTTAATGGCTAAGGAAAAGTTTGAACGTAACAAGCCTCACGTGAACATTGGCACGATTGGCCATGTTGACCACGGGAAGACGACGCTGACGGCGGCGATCACCAAGCAGTTTGGCGACTTCAAAGCATATGACGAGATCGATGGCGCGCCAGAAGAAAAAGCCCGTGGCATCACCATCTCGACCGCACACGTCGAGTATGAGACAGACGCGCGCCACTACGCGCACGTCGACTGCCCCGGCCACGCTGACTACGTCAAGAACATGATCACCGGTGCCGCCCAGATGGACGGCGCGATCCTGGTTGTGAACGCCGCTGACGGCCCGATGCCGCAAACGCGTGAGCACATCCTGCTCGGCCGTCAGGTTGGCATTCCTTACATGGTTGTCTTCATGAACAAGGTTGACCAGGTCGACGACGAAGAGCTGCTTGAGCTGGTCGAGATGGAAATCCGTGAACTGCTGTCCTCCTACGACTACCCTGGTGACGATATTCCGATCATCGCAGGCTCGGCTCTGGCCGCTCTGGAAGACCGTGACGACGCAATCGGCAAAGACAAGATCGCCGAGCTGATGGCGGCTGTGGACGACTACATCCCGACACCGGCCCGTGCTGTTGACCAGCCGTTCCTGATGCCTGTTGAGGACGTGTTCTCGATCTCTGGCCGTGGGACTGTTGTGACGGGCCGTGTCGAGCGTGGCGTGATCAATGTTGGCGACGAGATCGAAATCGTTGGCATCAAGGACACACAGAAGACGACCTGCACAGGCGTTGAAATGTTCCGCAAGCTGTTGGACAGTGGCGAAGCCGGCGACAACATCGGCGCCCTGCTGCGTGGTATCGACCGTGAAGCGGTTGAGCGTGGTCAGGTTCTCTGCAAGCCAGGTTCCGTCCAGCCACACACCAAGTTCGAGGCCGAGGCCTACATCCTGACCAAGGAAGAGGGTGGCCGTCACACGCCGTTCTTTGCGAACTACCGTCCACAGTTCTACTTCCGTACGACGGATGTGACCGGCACGGTTGTACTGCCAGCGGGCACCGAAATGGTGATGCCTGGCGACAACCTGAAGTTCAACGTTGAGCTGATCGCACCCATCGCGATGGAAGACGGCCTGCGTTTCGCGATCCGCGAAGGAGGCCGCACCGTTGGCGCAGGCGTCGTCGCGAAAATCGTCGAGTAAACGGAGTTTCGGCCTAGCCGAAACCCCGAGCGGTTGGCAGACGTTTACAAAGTAAACGACGAGAACCCGCCACCTCTCTTCGAGGCACCAAAGACAAAAAAGGCCGTCCAAAAAAGGGGCGGTCTTTTGCGTTCAAACTGCTTTGAGATAAGCTTATATGCGCCATCCCCTGTAAATGTATGCATGGTAACTGAAATATAGGAATAACTACTCATGCTCGAAGATCAGGCAGCCCAAAACCAACACTATGTCCCTGATTTCATCCTTCGGCATTTCCTATCCAACGAGAAGAAGGAACAGGTTACTGTTTTTCAGAAGCCCACCGGGAAGCATATCTGCTGGACGTCTGCAACTAACCGATTGGTCCAGACAATCGACGGCGTTTTGGACAATCCAAAAAGCGTCGGTCCCCAATAGCGGCATCTCGTGAAATGTGTTCTCGCTTTAGGCTTCAGTCTTGATGTAACTATGGCCCACAATGTAAATCTGGCGAGCAATGACATGAAAATTTCGAGACGACATTTCGGGTTTGGTTTTGCGGCCCTCGGTCTTTCAGCATGCAATGGCGCCGTATCGCCGGCATCCGGCAATACAAGTAATGTCGGATTGCCTGATGACCTTCGCCCTATTCCGAACGCGGGCTATGATGCTTGGGTTGCTGCCTTTCGCGCCCGAGCCCGCGCTGCTGGGCTGTCGGATGCAACGCTTGCGTCCGGGTTTCGAGGCGCGGGATATCTGCCCGGCGTCGTCACCCGTGACCGCAACCAGACCGAATTCAAGCGTAGTCTGGAGGATTACCTTGCTATCGCCGCCTCTGACGAACGCGTGAGCAAAGGTCGCGCAGCATTCGCCCGCTACCAAAGCACTCTTAATGCGCTCGAAGATCGGTTCGGAATTGACGCAGAAGTCATTACGGCAATCTGGGGGCTAGAGAGCTTTTACGGCGAGCGCCGGGGCGATGTGCCTGTTATTTCCGCCACCTCGACACTCGCCTATGATGGGCGGAGAGGGGAGTTTTTTGAAAAGCAACTCGTTGCCGCTTTAAAAATCCTGCAAAATGGAGATATCACTGCTGCGCGCATGACCGGCAGCTGGGCCGGTGCAATGGGTCACACGCAATTCATTCCGACTTCCTATCAGTCTTTTGCCGTCGATTTCACAGGCGACGGTCGTCGTGACATCTGGTCTGACGACCCGAGTGATGCGTTGGCATCGACTGCCGCCTATCTTGCGCGTAACGGCTGGACACGAGGGATGAGGTGGGGCGGAGAGGTTGGAACTAACGCTCCTGCGGGGAACATTATCCAACCTCAGGCTGGCGGCCCCCGTTTCGCCGTGACAGGCAATTTCCGCGCAATTAAGCGTTATAACAATTCCGATGCCTATGCGATTGGTGTCGGCCATCTCGCAGATCGTATTGGTGGGGCTGGCCCTTTGCGCGGGAGTTTTCCCCCTGACGAATACGGGCTGACCAAGGACGAGAGAGTTGCGCTACAAGAACGCCTGACCGCGAAAGGCTTTGATACCGATGGCACTGACGGCGTGATCGGTCCGAATACACGCAGTGCCATCAGCGCCTACCAAACAAGCCGCGGATTGCCCGCAACTGGAAATCCTTCATTGGAGTTGTTGCGCGATCTTGGTTAGTTTTTTGCTAAGTGGTGGGCTAATTTGCTGTCCGCGCAGAACATTGGCACAATCGGTTACTTGCGCTTATGTGCTTGCAGATCAACGGGCGCCAGGACGCGAACCGCTCAAATATTTCTGACGAAATTGCTCCGACTCGAACCCGGAACTGACTGGCAGGGGCGTCGTGAAATATCATGCTCTGAAACACAACTGGCCAACCTCACCGTCAGAAATGAAGCGCTCTCCAAATATTGATGCGCCCAGAATTGTCCTTGAAAAGTAAGAACGCACTGCGCGGCTTAGAAAGTAAGGTGGGCTAAAACCCACCTTGCGCGGTGTCGACCTGCGCAGTCGTTTTCATCATGAAATCGCGAAGGTCTTCCCGCAGTTTCGCTCGCTCCTGATCGTGGAGCTTGCGGGGAATTGATCCAGGAAATCGTGCAAAGACGTAAGATCCGCGGGTGAAGGGCAGGGGCAGCAGCATGCGGTCCCAAGTGCGCAGCGCCTTCCCGCGCGAGGTGGCAAAAGCGTAGCCAAAGACAGGCAGCCCTGTCGTGCGCGCCCATTCTAGCGGTGCATCTTTCATCTCAAGTGCGGGGCCAGTCGGACCATCCGCGGCGATGCCAATGCTCACCCCTGATTTCACGCGGCGCAGCACGGTACGCGAGGCGGCGAGGTTGCTTTGTTTTTTTGACATCTCCATCGGGTAAAGGCCTAAACGCCGATGCAGCGCCCCCACGGCCCGCGCGATGGGAGAAGTGTCATGCAGGCTTGAGAGTTGCCCTTGCGCCAAAGGCCAGTGATAGGGGGCCATCAGCAGCCGTCCGTGCCAAGTGATCAGCAGCACCGGGCCTTGCGCGAGTGCCGCAGCCAGCTCTTCTTGGCCTGCACCTTCCCAACGGATCGTCCGTTGGCACAGGCCCAGATAGGCACCGACCAGCGCTGCGATGACCGCAGATAGGGTATTTGATTTTTCGATCCGTTTGCGCAGTTTCATTGGGCTAGGCACTTTCAACGAGATTTCATGGCGTCCGTTTTGACATTTCTAAGGTCAATGGCAAGTCTGGTGTGCCTTCGCACTTGATCCCGTAGCCGTTTCGGACTAACCCGGCACCCGGTCTTAGGGGTATAGCTCAGTTGGTAGAGCGACGGTCTCCAAAACCGTAGGTCTGGAGTTCGAGTCTCCATGCCCCTGCCAGACCAAATGTCGACGAAATGGATAACCATACCATGGCTTCCCAAGCAAAAGCCCCGCGACATGTCGCGGGGCTTTGTTTCTCCTGAACGCGGATCGCGCCTAAATCAAGAAAGCGTCGTCCACAGTTCCATCACTAAATCTGAGCGTTTCAATGTCGGACAAGGTGTCGATGTCGCCTGTGACCGTGTCGGTGACAGTCCATTCGCCTTCGGCGGTGTTTTCAAAGGTAAAGTTGTCCTGCGTGGCCCAGTACACAGCGATATCAGTCCCTGCTCCGCCATCCACGGTGTCGGAACCGTCACGCCCAACTAACAAGTTGTTAGCCGCATCACCGGTCAGAACATCGTCGAAATCTGAGCCGATCACCCTTTCGATGTTGGCCAGTGTGTCACCTTCAGCGTCGCCGCCAGTCCCGGTACCGGTTTCCAGATCTATGGTGACCGCTTCTGACGAGTTCGCATAAGTGGCGTAGTCGATGCCGCCTGCGCCGTCCAACTGGTCAGCTCCGGCTCCGCCTCTGAAGACGTTCATGTTTTCGTCACCGGTCAGAGTATCGTCATAGCTGGAACCAATGATACGTTCGAACCCGGTGAAGGTGTCGCCCTCGGCATCGCCGCCTGTTCCGGTTCCGGTGCTCAGATCAACGCTAACACCCTCAGACGAGGCGTTGTAATTCAGGTAGTCGTTCCCTTCGCCACCATCCATAGCGTCAGCCCCGGCGTTGCCGGCGACCACATCATTGCCATCCCCCGCATCGATGATGTCATCGCCTGCGTAAGCGTTGATCCGATCATCAAGGCTGGTGCCCAGAAGATCGTCATCGCCTGATGTCGCATTTGCGGCCTCACCGAAATCGCTGTAACTGGCGTCGGAAGAGTAGAATGCGAGGGCACCGTCATCTTCTGTTTGCTGTTCGAACAGATAGTTTTGATATGTCGTGCCGCCGAATTCAAGCGCGAGTAAGTCGGCGCTGGGACCGATGTATTCCTTGGCTTGTTCGATGGCCTCTTCCAGATTCAAATTGATGCCGTAGTAGCTTTCCAGCAGCATGCCATCCAAGGCGTCAAGAAAGCTCACCGACGCATCGGATGTTGCTCCGCCAACCGCGTTTGTTACCACGTAGGGGTCACCATTCGTGACCAGAACAGCGTCGGGGTCGACGGCAGTAATTGCGTCGTTAATCCGAACTGCAAATTCCATCATCTCGGTGGCTGCTTCATTGGCGGTTAAGTCAGTGACGCCATCAACGATGTATTGCGCAAAATCATCGATGAACACGCCGTTAAAGCCGGAAGAAACCAGATCAACAGCTTGTTCAATAACAAGATCCTGCCAGTCGCTGTTGGTAAAGTCGACGATATAGCCGAATTCATTGCTGGGCTGATCAATTAACCAGTCTGGCGCTGCGTCAGTTAGCGTGCCCGTGTCAGTTCCATCGTCCGTCCAGGTGCTGTCCCAGTACCCGCGGCTATCGTCGGTGACAGAAGCATTAATGTAACCCGCAACTGTGGTGCCGCCTGCCTGCAATGTTGCAAGCTCTTCTGCTGTGATTGCGCTATTGGCGAAATCTGTGAGTGGTCCGCCTTCCGTGATGAAAAGGTCAGTTTCATTGTCGATAACTTCCTGAACATCAACATTTGAATATTGCAGGGCGTAACTTGAAAAGGCCATCAGATTTCTCCTGTTTCTGAGTGGGCCTTTCGCTTAGCTGCCGTTGTCTGGGTGTGATAGTGATGCGCAATGGCTTGCGTGATATCGGCGAAAACGGACGAGATCGGATGACGCGAAACGCGGTATTCTGCCGGACCAGCGCTTCTCAATAGAGATGTTTACAACCCGCTTCGCCATTGGGTGGCTAGCTATTGCCAAATGGTCTGATTATCTGTGACACCACTTAGATCAAGATTGCCAGTTGCAGAGAAAGTTAGCTGCCCAGATGTCGCCTCCGAAAGATCTTTCTGTTGCGCTTCATATAGGCGCGCACAAGACCGCGACCTCGCATTTGCAGCGGTCGTTGCGGGTCAAGTCGGATGTGCTGGCAAATGCTGGTGTGCGTTATTATGGCCCTGATCATCTGCGTCTGCCGGGGCGATCGTTGCCATTCCTTTTTGGTCTGAAGATGCGCAAAAGGCTGGGACCACCACGCCGCAATCGGTCGGATCAATTGGCGCTTTTGGCCAAGGATGCCCACCGACTGGTCATCAGTGAAGAGAATTTTGCCGGTGTTTTGCAGAACAGAAAAGGTTTTTTGGGCAAGTCCCGGCACCCCGAAGTAGCCTCACGAGTATCCGAGCTGGCCGAGGCGATGGGCCAGGAAGGGATTGATGTGTTTTTATCGACCCGCAATCCAGCCGGGTATCTGACAGCGGCCTACAGCCAGCTTCTGCTAAGCGGGCATATCATCACGATGGACGAATACCGGGCGCAGAATCCGCTGGAGTTGATCAACTGGGATAACCTGGTCGCGCGACTGCGGGCCGCGAAACGTGTCCGGCAACTTTATGTCTGGCGTTATGAGGATTACGAGCCCCTGTTTCCGCAGATTTGTACGGCAATGGTGGGTGCGGATGCCGCAAGGCTGGTTACACCTCACCCCAAACGCATTCACCCCAGCCTGTCCGAGAAAGCGGTCGCGGACGTCATCAGACGACATGCGGCCGGTGACAAGGGACCCTTGGCGAATGAGGCCCGCATGCAGTTCCCGGTTGATACGGATAACCCGCGGTTCGATGGGTTTTCCGCAAAGGGACACAAGGTTGCCATTGCTCAATATGATACCCAGTGGGCCAGAATAGCTGCAATGAAGGGTGTGACTTGTCTTGGCCCGTCATAAGGCTTCTCTACTTGAAATCATGAAACGGACACCGTATGTCCCCGGTGTTTGAAAAGAGGACCGGTCAGAATGGCAATCGCCAACCCTATCAAGTTTATCCAAGAGGTCCGCGCCGAGATCGCAAAGGTCGTTTGGCCTACCCGTCGTGAAGTGGTTTTGACAACCATCATGGTATTTATCATGGCGGCGCTTACGGCTGTGTTCTTCACGTTGGTTGACCTGCTGATCCGCACCGGCCTGACCGGCGTTCTGAGCTATTTCGGCGGCTAGGTCTGCGCACCGGAAAATCCCGGCGCCCTCTTGAAAAGAACGGGGCCGGGGGGTATCAGCCGATGGATAAGAGGTTACGGCGTGCGGCGAATCAAGTTGCACGCCCCTTTTATTTAACGAATAGCGGTTTTGCTGCTATGATTTGAATTCCTGATCCGCAAGGATCGACGACGACGAGGTGTCGAGTAATATGGCCAAACGTTGGTATTCTGTGAGCGTCCTCTCGAACTTCGAGAAGAAAATCGCCGAGGCGATCCGGACCAAAGCGGAAGAGCAGGGTCTTTCGGAACAGATCGATGAAGTGCTGGTTCCGACTGAAGAAGTGATCGAGGTGCGCCGCAATAAGAAGGTGACAGCCGAGCGTCGCTTCATGCCCGGATATGTTCTGGTTCATATGGAAATGTCCGATGAAGGTTATCACCTGATCAACTCCATCAACCGGGTCACTGGATTTCTTGGTCCGCAGGGGCGCCCGATGCCGATGCGCGATGCCGAAGTGCAGGCCATTTTGGGTCGTGTTCAGGAAGGCGAAGAAAGCCCTCGCACGTTGATCCATTTCGAGATTGGCGAGAAAGTCAAAGTCAACGATGGACCGTTCGAAGATTTCGACGGGCTGGTTGAAGAAGTTGATGACGAGAACCAGCGCCTCAAAGTGACGGTATCGATCTTTGGCCGGGCCACCCCGGTCGAGCTGGAATATACGCAGGTATCCAAGCAGTAATTACCGCTGTCTGATTTGGCCGCGGGTTTGGGTATCGGAGTTTTGTAAAGGTAGCTGGCCCCGCGCCATTTAAGGTGATGCATATGAAGGTGGTATTGATCGCGCCAAACGTGTCCCAGAACATGGGTGGCGAGGCGATCAAGGCCTACCAGTATTTCGACTATCTTTTGCGCCAAGGTTATGACGTCACTTTGTGTACGCATGAACGTTGCCGCAATGCGATTATCGATGATTTTCCCAAAGATCGCATGATCTTCATCGAAGACGACAGGGTGTCAATTTTCTTGTGGAAAAGCCACATCTTTCGCCCTCTGCTCAACATCTACTTTCAGATATTGAACCGGAGTGAGTTGCTAAAGCGCGGGTTGGGCGATGCGATCTGGCATTTTGTCACGCCAATCTCACCGGTCGAGCCCAAGATGTTTCCCAAAGGCCAGGACGTTGTCATCGGTCCGCTGAGTGGGAACATCTATTATCCATCGGGCTTCATGTCCCGGATTGAACCACAGCGCCGTCTGGCCATGTATCTGCACCGCCCTGCTCAATGGCTTTGCCGCATGTTGATTGGTGACAAGAGGCGGGCGGCTGTCATCCTGAACTCAGGATACGAGCGCACGCGGAAATCGCTTAGCTGGGCGGGCGCTGATCCGGCAAATATTCAGGACGTGATCGACTCTGCTTTGCCAGATTACGTTAACGATGCGACCCCAACCATGCATCAGGGTGAGAACAAGAACTTCGTCTCGCTGGGTCGTTTTGTTGACGACAAGGGCCTTGATCTCGGGATCAAAGCGCTGGCCCAATGTCCCCCGGATTTCACACTGACGCTCTATGGCGGTGGAGCAGAGGAACAGTCATGGCGCAAATTGGCCGCGGATCTGGGTGTCGCTGATCGTGTAAACTTTGCAGGTTGGTTGGAACACGCCGACATTGTCAGTGTCATGTCGAAGTATCGTGGATTTGTCTTTCCGACACTGGCTGAGGCGAACGGGATCGTGATCCAGGAAATGATGATGCTCGGCTTGCCGGTGGTCACGCTGAAATGGGGTGGCCCCGCTGATCTAGCGTCGGATAATGCCGCGATGTTTGTAGAACCCGTTGACGAAGAGCATGTCGTTGACGGGCTGGCCAAAGCGATGATGGCATTGGCCGATGACGCCGATTTGGCCAACCGTGTGGCAGAACAGGCAAGATCAGAGGCCGAGGGCCGTTTCACATGGGATGCAGTCGGTCAGTCATGGGCTGCGGCATATGAGAAGCTGACGTAGTTCTGACTTCAGATGCATTGATGGTTGCGATTTTTCAGAATCGAGTGTAACGGCTCAAGCTCATTTCGTGATTGCGCGGAATGTGCAAACGGCGACGGATGAAAATGCGTTGCCCTGTGGAAGGCGAAAGGCGCGCGTGCCTTGGACCGGACCACACAACGTAAAGAACCTGATGAACGCGTTCATCAGGTGTTGGAAAAAGGAGAGGCCACATGGCCAAGAAAGTTACGGGAACCCTGAAACTTCAGGTTCCTGCCGGACAGGCAAACCCATCCCCACCAGTCGGCCCTGCATTGGGTCAGCGCGGGATCAACATCATGGAATTCTGCAAGGCGTTTAACGCAAAATCCGCAGACATGGAGCCAGGCGCCCCATGCCCAACCGTGATCACCTACTATCAGGACAAGTCGTTCTCGATGGAAATCAAGACGCCACCTGCGTCTCACTACATCAAGAAAGCAGCCAAGCTGAAGTCTGGCTCGCAGACACCCGGTAAGGCAACTGCCGGTTCGATCACAGCCAAGCAGGTTCGTGAAATCGCCGAAGCCAAAATGAAGGACCTTAACGCGACGTCCATCGAAGGCGCGATGCAGATCATCATGGGCTCTGCCCGCTCTATGGGTGTGGAGGTCAAGTAATGGCAAAGTTTGGTAAGCGTACGACGGCCGCTCGCGCCGCATTCGAAGGCAAGCTGAACGTGTCTGTCGAAGAGGCAGCTGCGATGGTCAAAGACAACGCCAAGGCAAAGTTTGACGAAACAGTCGAAATTGCAATGACGCTGGGTGTTGATCCACGTCATGCTGATCAGATGGTTCGTGGAACCGTCAGCCTGCCGCACGGCACAGGCAAGACAGTTCGTGTTGCGGTTTTCGCCCGTGGTGAAAAGGCAGACGAAGCAAAGGCAGCTGGCGCAGACATCGTCGGTGCAGAAGACCTGATGGAAACAGTTCAGGGCGGCACCATCGACTTTGATCGTTGCATCGCAACACCTGACATGATGGCCGTTGTCGGTCGTCTTGGTAAAGTGCTTGGCCCACGTAACCTGATGCCAAACCCACGTGTTGGCACAGTGACTATGGACGTCAAGGAAGCTGTTGAAGCTGCTAAAGGCGGTCAGGTGCAGTTCAAGGCGGAAAAAGCCGGTGTGGTACATGCCGGCATCGGCAAGGCGTCTTTCTCGGCCAAGCAGATCGAAGAAAACATGCTGGCCTTTGTTGATGCGGTAAGCAAAGCCAAGCCGACAGGCGCAAAAGGCACTTACATGAAAAAGATCGCTGTGAGCTCGACCATGGGCCCGGGTGTTACGATTGATGTGGCATCGGCCACAGGCAACGCCTAACCCAAGCGGCATTATTGTTTCATTACGGCAGGCCATAATGGCCTGCCGTTTTGCGTTACGCGGTAGCTGCTGGCGCGTTCACATCAAAGATGTTGAATATACGGGTCGCGACCCCATATAAATTGGCGTAGTCAGTTAAATCCCAGAAATGGGGACTTGGCTTTCCCCTCATCTGGCAGTAACCAACAACCCTGGCCCGGAAGATTGATTCGTTCGGGCCTTTATTCGTCCGAGACGGTGGGTTGGTCCTGTGCCAGTAATTCCTGCCTGAGACGGGATAGACCAGAATTGTTGAGGCCCGCCTCTGTCACCTCTGGCACGCCCCGTTTGCATGGACTGTAGACTGTCGGGCGGTTTGCCGTGTGACAAAATTGAGCCGGGGGAAACCCCAAACTTGGAGTAAAACTGTGGATAGAGCACAAAAAGAACAGCTGGTTGAAGACCTCGGCCAGATCTTTGAAAGCTCTGGCGTTGTAGTGGTTGCCCACTACGAAGGCATGACAGTTGCCGAAATGCAGGACCTGCGTGCGCAAATGCGTGATGCGGGTGGGTCCGTGCGCGTTGCCAAGAACAAGCTCGCCAAGATCGCCCTTGAGGGGAAGCCATGCGCAAGCATTGCTGAATACCTCGAAGGCATGACCGTGCTTGCCTATTCCGAAGACCCTGTCGCTGCTGCGAAGGTCGTGGATGCATATGCCAAGACGAACGACAAGCTTGTCGTTCTTGGCGGTGCTATGGGCGATAATGCACTGGACGTGGCTGGTGTGAAAGCCGTTGCCGGGATGCCATCGCGTGAAGAGCTTATCGCTTCGATCGTGGGCTGTATCGCTGCACCTGCAAGCAACATCGCCGGGGCCGTTGGCGCGCCTGCTTCGAACATCGCGAGCATTCTTTCGACCATCGAAGAGAAAGCTGCATAAAGCAATTGAATTGACTTGGGGTCTTGGCCCTGACGTTGGAACACACTTAAAACGAACGGAAAGCATAAAATGGCTGATCTGAAAAAACTGGCTGAAGAGATTGTTGGTCTGACCCTTCTCGAAGCACAAGAACTGAAAACCATCCTCAAGGATGAGTATGGTATCGAACCAGCTGCTGGTGGCGCTGTGATGATGGCTGGTCCTGCTGGCGACGCTGGTGCGGCTGCAGAAGAAAAGACCGAATTTGATGTTGTGCTGAAAAACGCTGGCGCATCCAAAATCAACGTCATCAAAGAAGTCCGCGGCATCACAGGTCTTGGCCTGAAAGAAGCCAAAGACCTGGTTGAAGCCGGTGGCAAAATCAAAGAAGGCGCGTCCAAGGACGAAGCTGAAGAGATCAAAGGCAAGCTGGAAGCAGCTGGCGCCGAGGTCGAACTGGCCTAAGGCGGAGTTGTCTCCGCTCTGCAACGGACCATATCAGGTTGTTGTAGGCGAAAAACACGGCTGGACTCGCAAAATGCGGGTCCAGCCAAACCTGTCTTAGAGGTCGGCCAATATGGGCCAACCCCTTGGGTAGGTTAAGGATGTCGGGAGGGTGCCGGTGGGACGGCAGCCACGAATAGACATCAAGCTCCCGGTCAAATGGGTGAGGCATCGCGGCCCGGGCGGTGCTTCATTCGATAGACAAACAAAAGGTGACATCGCACATGGCTTCTTCCTTCCTCGGTCAGAAACGCCTGCGTAAGTACTACGGCAAAATCCGCGAAGTACTTGAAATGCCGAACCTCATTGAGGTTCAGAAATCCTCCTATGATCTGTTCCTGCGCTCTGGCGACAGCGACACGCCGCTTGACGGCGAAGGGATCAAAGGTGTCTTCCAGTCGGTATTCCCGATCAAAGACTTTAACGAAACCGCCGTGCTAGAATTCGTCAAGTACGAGCTGGAAAAGCCTAAGTATGACGTAGAAGAGTGTCAGCAGCGCGATATGACTTACAGCGCGCCGCTGAAAGTGACTCTCCGTCTTATCGTCTTTGATGTCGACGAAGATACTGGCGCCAAGTCCGTCAAGGACATCAAAGAGCAAGACGTATTCATGGGCGATATGCCTTTGATGACGCCAAACGGCACGTTTGTCGTCAACGGCACCGAGCGTGTGATCGTGTCCCAAATGCACCGTTCACCCGGCGTGTTCTTTGACCACGACAAAGGCAAGACGCACTCGTCTGGTAAGCTTCTGTTTGCCTGCCGCATCATCCCATACCGCGGCAGCTGGCTGGACTTCGAATTCGACGCCAAGGACCTCGTGTTCTGCCGGATCGACCGCCGCCGCAAACTGCCTGTGACAACCCTGCTTTACGCGCTGGGTCTGGATCAGGAAGGCATCATGAATGCCTACTACAACACAGTTGACTACAACCTGGATAAAAAGGCGAAGGCCTGGCAGACCAAGTTCTTCCCGGAGCGCGTGCGCGGCACTCGCCCTGCTTATGATCTTGTCGACGCCAAAACAGGCGAAGTCATCGCCAAAGCTGGTGAGAAAGTCACACCACGTTCGGTCAAGAAACTGATCGATGAAGGCAAGGTGACTGATCTTCTTGTCCCATACGAGAACATCGTCGGCAAGTTTGCCGCACAGGACATCATCAACGAGGAAAACGGCGCAATCTACGTCGAAGCTGGTGATGAGCTGACGCTTGAGATGGACAAGGGTGGCGAAGTTGTCGGCGGTACGCTGAAGGATCTGGTTGATGCGGGCATCACCACTATCCCAGTGCTGGACATCGATAACGTGACCGTTGGCGCCTACATGCGAAACACTATGGCGTCGGACAAGAACATGAACCGCGAAACCGCGCTCATGGATATATACCGCGTTATGCGTCCGGGTGAGCCACCCACCGTTGATTCCGCATCGGCACTGTTTGACACATTGTTCTTCGACAGTGAGCGTTATGATCTGTCTGCTGTTGGTCGTGTGAAGATGAACATGCGCCTCGATCTGGATGCTGAAGACACCATGCGCACACTGCGCAAGGAAGACATCGTCGCATGTATCAAAGCGCTGGTGGAGCTGCGTGACGGCAAGGGCGACATCGACGATATCGACCACCTCGGTAACCGTCGTGTCCGTTCTGTTGGCGAGCTGATGGAAAACCAGTACCGCGTTGGTCTGCTGCGCATGGAGCGCGCGATCAAGGAGCGTATGTCATCTGTCGAGATCGACACAGTGATGCCGCAGGATCTGATCAATGCGAAACCTGCCGCCGCTGCGGTGCGTGAATTCTTCGGCTCTTCGCAGCTGTCACAGTTCATGGACCAAACCAATCCGCTGTCGGAAGTCACGCACAAGCGTCGTCTGTCGGCCCTTGGGCCCGGCGGTCTGACCCGCGAGCGTGCAGGCTTTGAGGTGCGCGACGTGCATCCAACCCACTACGGTCGCATGTGTCCAATTGAAACGCCGGAGGGACCGAACATTGGTCTGATCAACTCGCTGGCCACTTTTGCACGTGTCAACAAATACGGCTTCATCGAAACACCGTATCGCAAAGTGACGGACGGCAAGGTCACTGACGAAGTCAGCTACATGTCCGCAACGGAAGAAATGCGTCACACCGTGGCGCAGGCAAACGCGAATATGAACGCGGATGGGTCTTTCAAGAACGATCTGGTTTCGACCCGGAAAAATGGCGACTACACATTGGCACCACGCGAAAACGTGGATCTGATTGACGTGTCGCCAAAGCAGCTGGTGTCTGTTGCGGCTTCGCTCATTCCATTCTTGGAAAACGACGATGCGAACCGGGCCCTGATGGGTTCGAACATGCAACGTCAGGCGGTTCCACTTCTGCAGGCCGAAGCGCCACTTGTCGGTACCGGCATCGAGGAAGTCGTGGCACGGGATTCAGGTGCGGCGATTATGGCGAAACGTCAGGGTATCATCGATCAGGTCGATGCCCAGCGTATCGTTGTGCGTGCAACTCATGATCTCGAACTCGGCGATGCTGGGGTCGATATCTATCGCATGCGTAAGTTCCAACGCTCCAACCAGAACACCTGCATCAACCAGCGTCCGCTGGTGAAGGTGGGCGATACCGTTCTGAAGGGAGAGGTCATCGCTGACGGTCCATCAACTGATATTGGCGAACTGGCCCTTGGTAAAAACGTGGTCGTCGCGTTTATGCCTTGGAATGGCTACAACTACGAAGACTCCATTCTGATTTCCGAGCGGATCACACGCGACGACGTCTTTACCTCGATCCACATCGAGGAATTCGAAGTCGCCGCCCGTGACACCAAGCTTGGGCCAGAGGAAATCACCCGTGACATTCCAAACGTGGGTGAAGAAGCGCTGCGCAACCTCGATGAAGCTGGCATCGTCTATATCGGGGCCGAAGTGGGCCCGGCGGACATCCTCGTCGGTAAGATCACACCAAAAGGCGAAAGCCCGATGACGCCAGAAGAAAAACTGCTGCGCGCCATCTTTGGTGAAAAAGCATCTGACGTTCGTGATACGTCCTTGCGCCTGCCGCCCGGCGACTTCGGAACGGTGGTTGAGGTGCGTGTCTTCAACCGCCATGGCGTGGAAAAAGACGAACGTGCGCTGCAGATCGAGCGTGAGGAAGTCGAACGCCTCGCCCGTGACCGCGACGACGAGTTGGTGATCCTTGACCGGAACATCTATGCCCGTCTCAAAGGCATGATCCTTGGCAAAGAGGCCGTCAAAGGCCCTAAAGGGTTCAAGTCCAACTCGGTTGTCACCGAAGAATCGCTTGAAGAACTCAGCCGCGGTCAGTGGTGGCAGATTGCACTCAAGGATGAAGCTGACGCTCAGGTCGTTGAAGCCCTGAACGAGCAGTATGAAATCCAGAAGCGTGCCATGGATGCCCGTTTCGAGGACAAGGTCGAAAAAGTTCGTCGTGGCGATGATCTGCCCCCAGGTGTGATGAAGATGGTCAAGGTCTTCGTGGCTGTGAAGCGCAAGCTGCAGCCCGGCGACAAGATGGCCGGTCGTCACGGGAACAAAGGTGTTATTTCCAAGGTTGTACCAATGGAAGACATGCCGTTCCTTGCGGACGGTACGCCGGTTGACTTCTGTCTGAACCCGCTTGGTGTGCCTTCACGGATGAACGTTGGTCAGATCCTTGAGACGCATATGGGTTGGGCCGCACGCGGTCTGGGTATTCAGATTGATGATGCTCTTGGTGAATATCGCCGGTCTGGCGACCTGACACCTGTGCGCGACGCGATGAAGATCGTTTATGGCGACAACGTCTATGACGAAGGCATCGCGGGCATGGACGAGGGCGAGTTGATCGAAGCTGCTGGTAATGTCACCCGTGGTGTGCCGATCGCGACACCTGTCTTCGACGGTGCAAAAGAAGCTGACGTAAACGACGCGCTGACGCGTGCCGGTTTCGACACTTCTGGCCAATCGGTCCTTTATGATGGCCGCACGGGTGAGCAGTTTAGCCGTAAGGTGACCGTGGGTGTGAAATACCTGCTGAAACTGCACCACTTGGTCGATGACAAGATCCACGCGCGTTCCACCGGGCCTTACAGCCTTGTCACGCAGCAGCCTCTGGGTGGTAAAGCCCAGTTCGGTGGCCAGCGTTTCGGGGAAATGGAAGTCTGGGCACTGGAAGCTTATGGCGCTGCTTACACCCTGCAGGAAATGCTGACTGTGAAGTCGGATGACGTGGCAGGCCGGACGAAAGTCTACGAAAGCATCGTCAAGGGCGAGGACAACTTTGAGGCCGGCGTGCCAGAGTCGTTCAACGTGCTCGTGAAAGAAGTCCGGGGCCTCGGCCTCAACATGGAACTCCTGGATGCGGAGGATGAGGAATAAGCGTGTAAACGCGTGGGTTTTACCCACCCTACGGGACCTTTCGTAGGGTGGGTGCAAACCCACCATTCCCCACACCCCCACACCCCAATTCAAGGAATTGAAGATGAACCAGGAACTGACAAACAACCCGTTTAACCCGCTCACCCCGGCGAAAACGTTTGACGAAATCAAGGTCTCTCTGGCCTCTCCCGAACGGATCCTGTCGTGGTCTTTTGGTGAGATCAAAAAGCCGGAAACCATCAACTACCGTACGTTCAAACCAGAGCGTGACGGCCTGTTCTGCGCGCGTATCTTTGGCCCAATCAAGGATTACGAATGCCTGTGCGGCAAATATAAGCGCATGAAATATCGCGGCGTTGTCTGCGAGAAATGCGGTGTGGAAGTTACGCTGCAAAAGGTCCGCCGTGAGCGGATGGGCCACATCGAACTGGCCGCACCTGTTGCGCACATCTGGTTCCTCAAGTCGCTGCCATCCCGCATCGGCCTGATGCTGGACATGACGCTGCGCGATCTGGAGCGGATTCTGTACTTCGAAAACTACGTGGTGATCGAACCCGGCCTGACTGACCTCACATACGGTCAGCTGATGACTGAGGAAGAGTTCAACGACGCGCAGGACCTTTATGGCATGGACGCGTTCCAAGCCAATATCGGTGCTGAAGCGATCCGCGAGATGCTGAGCCAGATCGACCTCGAGTCCGAGGCTGAGCAACTGCGCGCCGATCTGAAAGAAGCCACAGGTGAGCTGAAGCCCAAGAAGATCATCAAGCGTTTGAAGATCGTCGAAAGCTTCATCGAGTCTGGCAACCGTCCTGAATGGATGGTCCTGACCGTGATCCCCGTGATCCCACCAGAACTGCGCCCACTGGTGCCGCTGGATGGTGGTCGTTTTGCGACGTCTGATCTGAACGATCTCTATCGTCGTGTGATCAACCGGAACAACCGCCTGAAGCGCCTGATTGAGCTGCGCGCGCCTGACATCATCGTCCGCAACGAAAAGCGGATGTTGCAGGAATCCGTTGACGCGTTGTTCGACAACGGTCGTCGTGGTCGTGTGATCACAGGTGCTAACAAGCGCCCGCTGAAATCGCTTTCCGACATGCTGAAAGGTAAGCAGGGTCGCTTCCGTCAGAACCTTTTGGGTAAGCGGGTCGACTTCTCTGGTCGTTCGGTCATCGTGACCGGTCCGGAACTGAAGTTGCACCAGTGCGGTCTGCCCAAGAAGATGGCGTTGGAGCTGTTCAAGCCGTTCATCTACTCGCGTCTTGAGGCCAAAGGTCTGTCTTCCACCGTGAAGCAAGCCAAGAAACTGGTCGAAAAAGAGCGTCCCGAAGTGTGGGATATCCTTGATGAGGTCATCCGTGAACATCCGGTCATGCTGAACCGTGCGCCTACGTTGCACCGTTTGGGTATTCAGGCGTTCGAACCTGTTCTGATCGAAGGCAAGGCGATCCAGCTTCACCCGCTCGTCTGTTCGGCCTTTAACGCCGACTTCGACGGTGACCAGATGGCTGTACACGTACCTCTGTCGCTGGAAGCGCAGCTTGAAGCACGCGTTCTGATGATGTCCACGAATAACGTGTTGTCGCCTGCCAACGGTGCGCCGATCATCGTGCCATCACAGGATATGATTTTGGGCCTCTACTATACGACCATCATGCGCGAAGGCATGAAGGGTGAGGGCATGACATTCTCGAATATCGAGGAAGTTGAACACGCTCTGACCGCTGGTGAGGTTCACTTGCACGCCAAGATCGAAGCGCGGATTCCGCAAATCGATGATGAAGGCAACGAAATCCTCAAACGCTTTGAGACCACGCCAGGTCGTCTACGTCTTGGTGCGCTATTGCCGCTGAATGCCAAGGCTCCGTTTGAGTTGGTCAACCGCCTTCTGCGTAAGAAGGAAGTGCAGCAGGTTATCGATACGGTCTACCGCTATTGCGGTCAGAAAGAGTCGGTCATCTTCTGCGACCAGATCATGACCATGGGCTTCAAAGAGGCGTTCAAGGCGGGCATTTCGTTCGGTAAGGACGACATGGTTGTTCCTGACACGAAGTGGGGACTGGTCGATGAGACCCGTGATCAGGTTAAGGACTTTGAACAGCAATACATGGACGGCCTGATCACTCAGGGTGAGAAGTACAACAAGGTTGTCGATGCCTGGTCAAAGGCCAATGACAAGGTGACGGACGCGATGATGTCCACCATCTCGACGACGGCTCGTGCGGATGATGGCTCTGAAAGTGAACCGAACTCTGTCTACATGATGGCCCATTCCGGTGCGCGTGGGTCTGTGACTCAGATGAAACAACTGGGCGGGATGCGCGGCCTGATGGCCAAGCCGAATGGCGAGATCATCGAGACGCCGATTATCTCGAACTTTAAGGAAGGTCTGACCGTTCTTGAATACTTCAACTCGACCCACGGTGCCCGTAAGGGTCTGTCGGATACGGCGTTGAAGACTGCGAACTCTGGTTACCTGACACGTCGTCTTGTGGACGTGGCACAAGACTGCATCGTGCGCGAAGTGGATTGTGGAACTGAGCGGGCGATCACTGCGGAAGCCGCTGTCAATGATGGTGAAGTCGTATCGTCGCTGGCTGAGCGCGTTCTTGGTCGTGTTTCTGCAGACGAGGTGCTCAAGCCTGGCACGGATGAGGTGATTGTCGAAGCAGGTGAACTGATCGACGAGCGCAAGGCAGACATGATCGATATGGCCGGCATCGCCAAGATGCGTATCCGCAGCCCGCTGACCTGTGAATCAGAGGACGGCGTCTGTGCCATGTGCTACGGTCGTGACCTTGCACGCGGGACACGGGTGAACATCGGTGAGGCCGTCGGCATCATCGCCGCCCAGTCCATCGGTGAACCCGGCACACAGCTGACGATGCGGACCTTCCACATCGGCGGTGTTGCGCAAGGTGGTCAGCAATCCTTCCTCGAAGCGTCGCAGCCCGGCAAGATCGAGTTCCGCAATGCGCAGCTTCTCGAGAATGCCACTGGTGAAATGGTTGTCATGGGCCGTAACATGGTCCTCGCGATCATGGGCGAAAACGGGGAAGAGCGGGCGAACCACAAGGTTGGCTATGGCTCCAAGGTCTTTGTTAAAGAAGGCACAGAAGTTCTGCGTGGCGACAAACTCTTTGAATGGGATCCATACACGCTGCCGATCATTGCGGAGCAGTCCGGTACGGTCAAATATGTCGACCTGGTCAACGGTATCGCCGTGCGCGAGGAAACCGATGATGCAACGGGCATGACCCAGCGCATCGTGGCCGACTGGCGTGCCGCACCCAAGGGCAATGAGCTTGCACCAAAGATCATTGTCGTGGGCGCGAATGGCGAACCTGCGGTCAAGGAAGACGGCAACCCAGTCGCTTATCCGATGTCCGTGGACGCTGTTCTGTCGATCGAAGACGGTGAAGAGATCAAGGCCGGCGACGTTGTCGCGCGTATCCCGCGTGAAGGCGCCAAGACCAAGGACATCACCGGTGGTCTGCCACGTGTGGCCGAACTGTTTGAAGCCCGTCGTCCAAAGGATCACGCAATCATCGCCGAAATCGATGGTTATGTGCGCTTTGGCAAGGACTATAAGAACAAGCGCCGCATCGCGATTGAATCTGCCGATGATGCAGACATCAAGGTCGAATACATGGTGCCCAAGGGCAAGCACATCCCGGTTGCGGAAGGTGACTTTGTCCAGAAGGGTGACTACATCATGGACGGCAACCCGGCTCCGCACGACATTCTTGCGGTAATGGGGGTCGAGGCCTTGGCTGACTACATGATCGACGAGGTTCAGGACGTCTATCGCCTGCAAGGTGTGAAGATCAACGACAAGCACATCGAAGTCATTGTGCGCCAGATGCTCCAGAAGTGGGAGATTCAGGACAGCGGTGACACCGTTCTCCTGAAAGGCGAGAACGTCGATAAGGCCGAGTTTGATGAAGCCAACGCCAAGGCGCTTGCACGGGGCGACCGCCCTGCACAGGGTGAGCCAATCCTGTTGGGTATCACCAAGGCGTCCTTGCAGACACGTTCGTTCATCTCTGCCGCATCTTTCCAGGAAACCACGCGGGTTCTGACCGAAGCGTCAGTGCAGGGCAAGCGGGACAAGCTGATCGGTCTCAAAGAGAACGTCATCGTCGGTCGCCTGATCCCAGCCGGTACTGGTGGGGCAACCCAGCAGATGCGCCGTGTGGCTCAGGATCGCGACAACGTCGTCATTGAAGCGCGTCGGGAAGAGGCAGAACAGGCCGCTGCTTTGGCCGCACCGATGCCGTCGGACCAACCAGTCGATGAGGATGTATTTGCGACAGAGGCACCAGAGGGTGCAGCTGAGTAAAGACGCTCTATCGTAGGACTATGAAGGCCCTCGCATCGCGGGGGCCTTTTTTACGTGGGCGTATGTCAAGCGTTGGCGCTTGCAACGCACCCGTCAGATCTCAGTAGAGAGTTTCCCGGTAACGCATTTCCACGTAGGACTGGTCGGTCGAAATGATTTCCATGTCGGAATGGTCTCGAACCATTTCATATAATGAAGCTATCGGGCGCTCTTTGGGCCAAGTCTCCGGCTTCCACAAACCCGCTCTGATTGGCGCTTTGCCGCAGTGAGTGAATATCTCTTCGGCTTTGATGCGAAGAACTGTTTTGGGACTTCGCCCAAGGACTTTGAATTGATCACACAGGCTCGGATCATCGCTGATTTCAGCCGTGCCATTTATGCGAAGTGTTTCTGCAACAGACGGAATCATAAAGAAAAGCGCCACCTTTGGATGGGCAAGAATGTTCATCAGACCGTCGATGCGATTGTTGCCCGGACGATCTGGAATGAGAAGCGTTTCGTCAGATTCGACTTTTGCAAAACCAGCGGGGTCCCCTTTAGGCGACACATCGAGGTTTGTGCCATCGGATGTTGCCAGAACCAAAAAAGTTGCGTGCTCGATGAACCGCCGACAATGATTGTCAAACTGCGATATAGCCTTCGCCGCAGCGTGCGGTGATACGTCACCATAGATTTCTCTGAGCTTGTGAGGGGTCAAACCACTGCTCCTTCTCTGAAGCTCTTTTAGCAATGTGAGTGGCGGAGGTATAGCACCTGATCCATTGCCATGGTTTTTCATTCAGTCCACCGGTTTCTATCGGCGACTGGCGTACTGCCTGCCGCGGTGATACGGCGAAATCCATGGCTTTATCCTACAACACGCGCGGTGCCTTGTTCATGATGGGCGCGATGTCGGCCTTTACTGTGAACGATGCGTTCATGAAGGCCGTGTCGGATGAACTTCCACTATTTCAGGCATTGTTCATTCGTGGTGTGGGCACGGTATTTTGTCTGGCAATTTTGTGTTGGTTGTTTGGACAATTACGGTTTGATCTGTCCCGCAGGGATTGGGTTTTGGTCGCGATACGTTCAGCGGCGGAGGTCGCGGCGGCCTACTTGTTCATTTCTGCCTTATTCCACATGCCCATCGCAAATGTCAGCGCAATCCTCCAGGCATTGCCTCTGACGGTCAGTCTTGCCGCTGCGTTGTTCCTGAACGAACCGCTGGGCTGGCGCCGGATAACAGCAATTTGCGTCGGCTTCGGAGGTGTGCTGTTGATCGTCCGGCCGGGTGGGGCCGACTTCAACGTCTACAGCCTTTATGCCTTGGGCGCGGTTGCGGCGGTTACGCTGCGCGATCTGGTGGTGCGGCGCATGTCGCCAAATGTTCCATCCGTCTTTGTTGCCCTGATCGCCGCAATAGGCGTGACAGCGATGAGTGGGGTGGCCTTGCTGTTTCAAGACTGGATGCCAGTTGGCCCGAAAGCGTCATTGCAGTTGTTAGGTGCGATGGTCTTCGTGATTGCGGCATACATTTTGTCCGTCGCAGCCATGCGGGCAGGCGAGATCAGCTTTGTGGCGCCTTTCCGATATACTAGCCTGATTGTCGCCCTTGCACTGGGCGCGGTTGTGTTCGGGGAATGGCCCGATCCGTTAACTTTTGTCGGTGCGTTGGTGGTGGTCAGCATGGGGTTGTTTACCCTGTATCGCGAGGCCAAAATCGGGCGCGAAGCCCCTGTTTCCATTGGGCGGCGTCGTTAACCCCCTGCTGCTGTTGACAGGCTTTCCGACTCCCCCTATACGCCGCTCATCCGGGCGGGGACTTCCCCATTTGTCCCGATATCGAAAGTTGTAGTAATCAAGAACCGGGCTAATGCTGCCTTGTTCCTCTGAATACACGCCGCACCGAACCTCCGGCAAGGGTTCGACTGCGGAATTTTTGTGCTTTTCCGGTGCGAGAAGCGATTTCAGAAACCCGCGTTGCCGGACGCAACATGTGAATAGATGGGAACATCACACGATGCCAACGATTCAGCAGCTGATCCGCAAGCCGCGCCAGCCAAAAGTAAACAAATCCAAGTCCATGCACTTGGAATCTTGCCCACAGAAGCGTGGCGTTTGCACACGCGTCTATACCACCACACCAAAGAAGCCGAACTCAGCTATGCGGAAAGTCGCAAAGGTGCGTCTGACCAATGGCTTTGAGGTCATCTCTTACATCCCCGGTGAAAGCCACAACCTTCAGGAACACTCCGTGGTTCTGATCCGTGGCGGCCGTGTGAAAGATCTTCCAGGTGTGCGTTACCACATTCTGCGCGGTGTACTTGATACCCAAGGTGTCAAAGACCGTAAGCAACGTCGTTCGAAGTACGGCGCGAAGCGTCCGAAGTAAGGAAAACCATAGATGTCACGTCGTCACGCCGCTGAAAAACGCGAAGTTCTGCCAGACGCAAAGTTTGGCGATATCATTCTGACTAAGTTTATGAACAACCTGATGGTTGATGGCAAAAAAGCCGTCGCTGAACGGATTGTTTATAACGCCTTCGACCGCGTCGAAGATAAGTTGAAAAAGTCGCCCATGGAAGTCTTTCATGAGTGCCTTGAAAACATCAAACCATCCGTCGAAGTGCGTTCGCGCCGCGTCGGTGGTGCGACATACCAGGTACCCGTCGAGGTGCGCCCAGAGCGTCGCGAAGCTTTGGCTATCCGTTGGTTGATCGCTGCTGCCAAAAAGCGCAACGAAAACACCATGGAAGAACGCCTCGCAGGCGAGCTGATGGATGCGGTTAACGGCCGCGGTACAGCTGTCAAAAAGCGTGAAGACACCCATAAAATGGCCGATGCGAACAAAGCATTCAGCCATTACCGCTGGTAAGAGGAAGCATCTGATATGGCACGCGAGTATCCTCTCGAACTATACCGGAACTTTGGTATCATTGCGCACATCGACGCAGGTAAAACCACATGTTCCGAACGCATCCTGTATTACACAGGTAAAGAGCATAACATTGGCGAAGTGCATGACGGCGCTGCGACAATGGACTGGATGGAACAAGAGCAGGAACGGGGTATTACCATTACTTCCGCTGCGACAACGACATTCTGGGAACGCACTGAAAACGGCACTGATCCGGATTCACCCAAGCACCGCATGAACATCATCGACACTCCCGGCCACGTTGACTTCACAATCGAAGTTGAACGCTCGTTGGCGGTTCTTGACGGTGCAGTTTGTGTTCTTGACGCCAACGCCGGTGTTGAGCCGCAGACAGAAACTGTTTGGCGTCAGGCTGACCGCTACAAAGTTCCACGTATGGTTTTTGTCAATAAGATGGACAAAATCGGCGCGGACTTCTTCAAGTGTGTCGAAATGATCGAAGACCGAACTGGCGCACGCGCAATCCCAATCGCATTCCCAATCGGTGCCGAGACTGAGCTGGAAGGCTTGGTCGATCTCGTCACTATGGAAGAGTGGCTCTGGGAAGGCGAAGACCTTGGCGCGTCTTGGGTCAAAGCACCAATCCGCGACAGCCTGAAAGATCAAGCTGCGGAATGGCGCGAAAAGCTTGTCGAAGCTGCGGTTGAGCAGGACGACGATGCGATGGAAGCCTATCTTGAAGGCAACGAGCCTGAGCCAGCGAAGCTGCGTGAGATGATCCGCAAAGCATGCTTGTCTTTGTCTTTCGTCCCTGTGCTTGGTGGCTCTGCGTTCAAGAACAAAGGTGTTCAGCCGCTGTTGAACGCTGTTGTTGACTACCTGCCAAGCCCGCTCGACGTCATCGACTACATGGGCTTTAAGCCCGGCGATGAAACAGAAACTCGTGACATTCCGCGTCGTGCGGACGATGACATGGCGTTCTCTGGTCTTGCGTTTAAAATCATGAACGACCCATTTGTTGGTTCCTTGACGTTTACACGGATCTATTCCGGTAAGCTTGCCAAAGGCGACAACATGCTCAACTCCACCAAGGGGAACAAAGAGCGTGTGGGCCGGATGATGATGATGCACTCCAACGACCGTGAGGAAATTTCCGAAGCGTTCGCAGGGGACATCATAGCGTTGGGTGGTCTGAAGAACACAACAACGGGTGACACGATCTGTGATCCGCAAGATCCGGTTGTTCTTGAAACAATGACGTTCCCCGATCCTGTGATCGAGATTGCCGTTGAGCCAAAGACAAAGGCCGATCAGGAAAAAATGGGCATCGCCCTGCAGCGCCTGTCAGCCGAGGATCCGTCCTTCCGCGTGGAAACCGATCTCGAGTCAGGTCAGACTATCATGAAGGGCATGGGCGAATTGCACCTCGACATCCTTGTCGACCGCATGAAGCGCGAGTTCAAAGTCGAAGCGAACATTGGTGCACCTCAGGTTGCATACCGTGAAACAATTGGTCACGCGGTTGAACATAGCTACACTCACAAAAAGCAGTCCGGTGGTTCCGGTCAGTTTGGTGAAGTGAAGCTGAACATCATGCCAACAGCACCAGGCGAGGGTTTCTCGTTCGACAGTAAGATCGTTGGTGGTGCGGTGCCCAAGGAATATATCCCGGGCGTCGAAAAAGGCATCAAGTCTGTTATGGACAGCGGCCCATTGGCTGGCTTCCCCGTGATCGACTTCAAGGTAGAGCTGCTTGACGGTAAATTCCACGATGTTGACTCGTCCATCCTCGCGTTCGAAATCGCAGCCCGTATGTGTATGCGTGAAGGCATGCGCAAAGCTGGTGCGAAACTTCTCGAACCGATCATGAAGGTCGAGGTGATCACACCCGAGGAATACACCGGTGGTATTATCGGTGACCTGACATCACGTCGTGGTCAGGTCTCTGGTCAGGATACACGCGGTAACGCCATTGCCATCGACGCAATGGTGCCACTGGCAAACATGTTCGGCTACATCAACACATTGCGTTCCATGTCTTCCGGGCGTGCGCAATTCTCGATGCAGTTCGACCACTATGATCCGGTGCCAAGCAACATCTCTGAAGAGATTCAGGCGAAATACGCATGACACGCTTCAAAGTAGCTATCACAATTTTGGCAGCGGTTATGCTGTCAGCCTGTGCGGAACCGATCCTGGATGAACAGACGGCAAGCCAGGTTGTTGTGCAGCAGGTCAATGTGAGTACGGCGAATTTCTCGCGCGTGACGGGCCGGTCGATCAACAAACCAGCGGCGCAGGTGCAGGCCGATTTATCTAATGCACTTAATAGCCGTCTGCAGGGCGCGGGGGCACCGGGTGGAAGTCCGGTGGCGGTCAACGTGTCGGTGGAAAGTGTCGCGCTGGTTTCACCCGGTCAGTCGCTTTTGGTTGGCGGAACCAGCTCTGTCACTGCTACGGTGTCGGTGGTCGAACTGTCAACGCAGCGGGAACTGGCACCAGCAACGCGCGTGACGTCAAGTGGCGAAGGCTATGCGCCAGGTGGCGTCATTGGTGCGTCAACCCGTGGCACGCCGGAGGCTGACTATGCTCAGACAGTGCAAAGCTTCGCGTCGGTCCTCACAACACGGATCTTCGGGCGGTATGTGCCAGTACAACAAGGTCCTTCTGTTGCTGTCGGTGGCAGCAGTAGCGGCGGATTGGCTCCAATCGGTGGTGGCGCTCCAACATCGGCGGTGGGTAACAACGCTATGCGTGAATCCGCTTGGCAGATGTAGGCTTCCCCAAAACAAGTTTGTAATGAACACCCTTCAAAGGAATTAGGAAATGGCTAAGGAAAAGTTTGAACGTAACAAGCCTCACGTGAACATTGGCACGATTGGCCATGTTGACCACGGGAAGACGACGCTGACGGCGGCGATCACCAAGCAGTTTGGCGACTTCAAAGCATATGACGAGATCGATGGCGCGCCAGAAGAAAAAGCCCGTGGCATCACCATCTCGACCGCACACGTCGAGTATGAGACAGACGCGCGCCACTACGCGCACGTCGACTGCCCCGGCCACGCTGACTACGTCAAGAACATGATCACCGGTGCCGCCCAGATGGACGGCGCGATCCTGGTTGTGAACGCCGCTGACGGCCCGATGCCGCAAACGCGTGAGCACATCCTGCTCGGCCGTCAGGTTGGCATTCCTTACATGGTTGTCTTCATGAACAAGGTTGACCAGGTCGACGACGAAGAGCTGCTTGAGCTGGTCGAGATGGAAATCCGTGAACTGCTGTCCTCCTACGACTACCCTGGTGACGATATTCCGATCATCGCAGGCTCGGCTCTGGCCGCTCTGGAAGACCGTGACGACGCAATCGGCAAAGACAAGATCGCCGAGCTGATGGCGGCTGTGGACGACTACATCCCGACACCGGCCCGTGCTGTTGACCAGCCGTTCCTGATGCCTGTTGAGGACGTGTTCTCGATCTCTGGCCGTGGGACTGTTGTGACGGGCCGTGTCGAGCGTGGCGTGATCAATGTTGGCGACGAGATCGAAATCGTTGGCATCAAGGACACACAGAAGACGACCTGCACAGGCGTTGAAATGTTCCGCAAGCTGTTGGACAGTGGCGAAGCCGGCGACAACATCGGCGCCCTGCTGCGTGGTATCGACCGTGAAGCGGTTGAGCGTGGTCAGGTTCTCTGCAAGCCAGGTTCCGTCCAGCCACACACCAAGTTCGAGGCCGAGGCCTACATCCTGACCAAGGAAGAGGGTGGCCGTCACACGCCGTTCTTTGCGAACTACCGTCCACAGTTCTACTTCCGTACGACGGATGTGACCGGCACGGTTGTACTGCCAGCGGGCACCGAAATGGTGATGCCTGGCGACAACCTGAAGTTCAACGTTGAGCTGATCGCACCCATCGCGATGGAAGACGGCCTGCGTTTCGCGATCCGCGAAGGAGGCCGCACCGTCGGCGCCGGCGTCGTCGCGAAGATTGTAGAGTAAGCACGGGCGTCGCTCGCATTTTGACGGGTGTTACCGTCATAAAACTATTCGGTGAAAGGAATACCGGCACCAACTATGTGTCGGAACTCCTTTCCCGAAACTTCGCTGTCCCGCAACTACGTGGGACGGCGGAAGACGACTTTCTGGCGCGTCAAATACGCCGGGCGGCCCGAGTGGTTGGGCAGAACAAACTAGCCGATGAGATGTGGGAAAAACACGCTGATCGGTATTTTCAACATCGCTATACCGAGACGCTGGGTTGGAAACACTCCCGCATTGACGTCGATCAGCTCATAAATGCAGCGCCCGAAAATCTCGGCGTGCTTATGTTGATCAAGAATCCATATTCCTGGCTTTTGTCACTATTCAAGCGGCCTTATCATGGCGCTAAAGCGACCGGTTCCTTGTCAGATTTTGTACAGTCTGACTACACCATTCGCGGACGCGACAACATGTTAGTGGAGACCTGCAAACCCATTGAAATTTGGAACGAAAAGGTGCGATCTTACTTCGCGCTTGTCGATGCGATGCAAACGGCAAAAGTTGTCCAATACGAGAACCTTCTGACCGATGAAAAATCGGTGGTGGCTGACCTGGCCGCTGGCTGGACTATGAATGCATCCGGATCGCACAAGGGCGTTGAACAGGCGACTAAAGGGGATCAAAAGACCCAAGACGATTATCGTGCATACTATTTGCAGGAAAAGTGGCGCGCGAAGTTGGATCAACGTTCATTGGATTTGATCAATAGCCAGATTGACCGGGACGTGTTGAAACGCTGTGGTTATGCGCTGTTGACTGATTTGTGAAACTTCAAATTTAATCTGATTGCCAAGAAGATATACCGTGTAAAAGACTAGGCTGTTGCCCCGTTTACGTCGTTGAGATGGGACGCATGGCGCGCTCCCCGAAATCGCGATATTGCAAGCGCCAACACCAACGGCGCAATCGCATCGAAATCAAATTGGTGGGTTCAATTGACCTGCTCGCCTGAAACGTCCGGTGTTTTGAGTTAGCCTGTTCTCCAATAAGGAGACGGACGATGAAGAGAAGCC
>CANMDE010000018.1 GCA_947496535.1 uncultured Paracoccaceae bacterium
CGTTTGATGCCGCACTTTCTGCGCTCGCAAACGTCTGTTTTTCCACAGAATCAGCGGAAACCGGTCATTCGCTGCGATCCACACGAACAGCAGCTTTCTCGATCTTCTGGAATCTTGCTCAATGTCGTGACGTGAAGGTCAAAACCATCTGACGTTCGACAAAACGGCAGCCTTCGCGACGGTCCGGGCTGGGCCAACATCAATTGATGCTCTGGCGGCATATCAGCCCTGTTTTTCCGAGATCATCAAGAAACCCCGCGCATCTCCTTCAGGAACATTGCAGATGTCAGCATCAAAAGCACCAGCGAGAAACCCGCCAGCATGGCCCAACCAAACCCCGCAACAATGGCCCCGGCCGCGAATGCGCAAAGGGTCGAAACCAGTGCAATCATTGTGTCATTCGCGCCCTGCACCATTGCCTTTTCTTCTTCGGAAACAGCGTTGGCCAGCATCGTCGTGGCACCGATAAAGCCGAAATTCCATCCGATGCCCAATATGATCAGCGATCCATAAAAATGGACAGAGCTCAGCCCGCTCAGTGCCGCGACTGACGAAATAATCAGCAGCGCAAGCCCCATCATTGCGATGGGCTGCACACCAAACCTTTTGATCAGAAATCCGGTCACAAAACTGGGGGCAAACATGGCGACTACGTGCCAGCGAATAACATCGCCAGCGACGGCCTCGCTAAAGCCGCACCCGATCATTGCCAAAGGCGTGGGGACCATCAAAAAGACCATGATACCCTGCGAAACTGCACCCAATCCAACAGCCAGACGCACCGGCCCTCGCTTCAGGACAGCAAGAGCGGCCAAGCGATCTTTGAGGCTTTGTGGTGTACTGGCTAATGGCTTTGGCAACCGCGTCAACGCCAATGGAATAAGACCAACAAGCGACAAAACGGCAAGTGCAGCGTATGCACCCGCCAAAGGAACCGGCGCGAGAACGTCTTTCGCCACGATGAACATCTGCGGGCCGACAAAGGCCGCGATCAATCCTGACGTGAGCATTAACGAAATCGCGACGGGTTGCCATTCTGCACTAACGGTCTCGGCGGCGGCAAATCTGAAATACTGGTAGCATGCCAGCGCGGCACCCAGTGCCAGATGTGCGATGCACAAAAGGACAAAACTTTCGACGAACAATGCCCAGATCCCAATCAGAGCCCCGAAAACCGCACAAGCCACCCCAGTGACAAAGCCTGCCTTGCGACCACGCCTTCCCATCAAAAGCGAAAACGGCGCAGCGGCCAGCAACCCGGCCAGCGTTTGGAGTGATGCAGGCAAGGTCGCAAGCGCCGTTGTCGGGGCCAGCATCAGACCCGCCAGACCGCCCAAAATGATCAACATGGGCATAGCAGAGCCCAGGATGGTATTTGCAGCAAGCAAACCCAAGTAATTGCCATTTTGGAAAATGAACGAAGCGCGCATAACGAAATTCCAAAGTAAAATTCAATTTAGGATATGGTACAGCGCAACAGGTTTGTCTAAAATGTCAAAATGATATCAAATCTAGACATCCAAACAAAAACACGTGGCATCGACGTATTGCTATTCGATAACGTCAACCTGCTTGACGTTTCGGGTCCGGTTCAAGCCTTTGATACGGCCATGGTAAACGGCCAAAAGCGGTATAAAATCAGGTATATATCGATTGACGGTGCTCCGGTAAGGGCCAGTTGCGGGCTCCGCCTTGTCGCCGATGCCCTGCTATCTGATGAAATCGATAGTGATGATCTTTTGATACCCGGCGGGTCTGGCGTGAATGCCCTGATACCAAATGCGATGATCCGTGAAATCATCGCACGGCACTTGGATCGCCAGTCAGATGGCAGAGTGATCTCTATCTGTTCCGGCGCATTGTTGCTTGCAGCGGCTGGCGTGTTGGATGGGCGTGCGGCAACCACACATTGGTCGCGTTTGGAAGACACGAAAAGCTACGACCGCGTCTTGTGGGATCTTGATCAGATTTGTACTGCGCAGGACCGCGTGTTCACGTCCGCAGGGGTGACGACCGGGATCGACCTTGCCCTGTCAATCATTCGCGCTGATTGTGGATCATCTGTCGCCCTGTCGGTTGCCCGGGAATTGGTGGTGCAATTGCGACGCACCGGTGGGCAAAGCCAATACGCCATCCATTTGGCTGGTCAGTTCACCCAGGACGACGCGCTGACCAAACTCATCGAGAACGTGGTATCTGCACCTCACCTGGACTGGTCTCTCGACGCGCTGGCCGAAGCCGCAGGCATGAACCCCCGCACGTTATCCCGCCATTTCAAACGCGATCTTCAAGAAACCCCTGCGCAGTTTGTAGAACGGGTGCGCGTCGACCATGCAAGAGGGCTGTTGGCGGAAAACCTTCCACTCAAAAAAGTTGCGACCGCAAGCGGCTTTGGTGATCTACAGCGCATGCGCCGTGCGTTTCAACGCAGATTTGGCATCCATGTAAGTGACTACATCAACGCGTTTGTTGAGTAGATGCGCATCGCCACGAAAGCGGTCACCGGGATAGCCAACTCCTACGGCGCCCCAAAAAACTGTCATTCAGCCTTTAGTGTCTTCCAGCATATCCACCATCTTGCGGATCGTATTCAGGTTCCGCGCTGTTGCCTCCACTCCCAACAGCCTCTCCATCTTTGCGGCCAGCTTTGATCGCCCAATACCCTCGGGCGCGTAGAGCCAGACGGTCTGGCCAACCACTGCCACCTCTTCGGACGCAACCTTCAACGCGTCCACCCCGGCCTGATCCAGCACCGGATCACCATAGCAAAGATACCCATGCACCTTGTTCCCCGCATCGCGCGGAAACGGGCATCCCTCAAGAACACCGCGCATCGCCGTTTCGTCCAGCACCAGCACCGGCACGTCAAAGCCGAACTCATCGGCAATGCCCTCGGCAATTGCCGCGCTCAGACTCTCGGCCGTTCCGTCGGCTGCGAACAAAAGGTTACCAGAAGCTATATAAGACCGTACGCCCATGCCCGACGTTTTGCCGACGCAGAGCCGACGCAAATCCTCCATCGGAATCTTGCGGTTTCCACCCACATTGATCCCCCGCAAAAATGCGACCCATTGCGTCATCTTGCCAGCCCTCCACGCTTGCGGCATCATCACCATATGTCACGCGAACAGGTCAACCAAATCTGCGCCGCCCTGCCCGGCGCCACCGCAGCCGACCCCACGACCGAGCTTGATAGCTGGAAGGTCGGCGGCAAGATGTTCGCCTGTTTCGGCAACCGGATCGATGGGGTTTGCGTCAAGACCGATAGCGTGGACACGGCCCAAATGTTGATCGACGCAGGTGCGGCGACCAAGGCCCCCTATTTTCACAAAAGCTGGGTACTGGTGGGTTTCGACAGCGCAGATGACGAACTGCGCCACCGTATCCAGACATCTTACGACATCATCCTCAAAGCTTTGCCGAAAAAGATTCAGGCCGGGATTTCAGAGGCATAGGCCTTCATCGCGGCAGGCAACCACTGCGAAAACTTCGGCGCAAGCCGCTCATATCGGGCAACAAAATCCGGGTGAGACAAATACATATCCGCCAAGCCAGCATATGCGTCGGGCGTACAGTTCTGCCCCCATAGCTTGGCCATCAGTGCGCGGTGCGCCGCCAGATCAGGCAATAACCGGGCATCCGCTGGCCGAACATCGGCTAGGAACAAGGCAACCAACCGGGTCTCGATAGCCTTCAACTCCTCCATCGCCCCCGCAATCCCGTCTGGCAAAGCCGCAACGGCCTCTTTTGACAGCGCAATACGCGCGGCCATATCGGAGCCGTAGGTGTCTACTAGCCAATCCTCATAAGCGGTCTGGGTCCTGGCATCGAACGGTGTGTAAAGATCGTGATCAGACATATCTGTTTCCTTGGTCAGCGTTGCAATCGTCCGATCAAGGGTCTCCAGCAAAGCCGCAGTTCGGGTCACTTCCGCGGCCAGACGGGCACGATGGGTCCGCAGGCGATCCAAAGCATCGCCATTGCCCAGCACATCCGCAATCTCAGCAAGAGAAAGGCCAAATGCCCGATAAAACAAAATCTCCTGCAAGCGCAGCAATTCCGCCCGGCCATAGGTACGATACCCATTAGCCGCGACATGTGCGGGACGCAGCAGCCCAATCGCGTCGTAATGGTGCAAACTTCGCACCGTCACGCCAGACAATCGGGCCAGCTGCCCTACTGAATATTCCTTGATTCGTGTTTTCATACGCCCGTCATGCCGCCTCACGCCACGTGAGGGTCAAGCATAACTGATCACTTCAAACTCCACACCATCCGCGTCATGGAAATAAAAACGACGCCCGGGTTCGTAATCCGCATGAGAGGTAGGACGAAAACCCAACGCGATGACTTTCTTCTCAATCCCGTCAAGATCGTCCACCACGACACCAATATGGTTCATCGCGCCGCGTGTCTGATAGCTCTCATCGGCCTTGGGCACAGTCTGTTCGGGATCGCTACCCGAATAAATCGCGATATAGCTGTCGTCGCTACCCACATGCATGGTGTAGCCGGCACCATCCATGGCGGCACCTTCCCATCGGGTTTTCCAGCCGAAAAGTTCTGCCAGCATGCCGGCAGTTTTCTCAGGGTCAGAGACCGTAATATTCACATGTTCCAAATGCGCCATGATCATTTTCTCCCAATGATTTTTTTGAAAACACGCGCGAGCACTCCCGGCTTCGAGGGCATAATCCCAGCTTCAAAACAGCCACATTCCAGATCATGCCCCCAGCCAAGGCCATCTCGCTTCATTGCCGACAAGGCTTCGGGATCGGCGCAATATCTGTTCGTTGATCGTTTCCTCATGGTCCTCTCCTCTATCCAACAGGTTGCGAATCTGTTTTAATTTCTCAAGTTCACTTAAGATCAAGGAGTTTCGTCATGACCCAAAGCCTGGCCATCGGTGAGCTCGCGGACCGCACCGGGCTGGCCGTTTCGGCGATCCGGTTTTATGAGACACATGGCATCGTCAAACCCCTGCGAAACAAGGGCGGTCACAGGCGTTACGGTCGATCCGACATCAGGCGGCTTTCCTTCGTGATGGCGGCACAGAACCTTGGCTTCCCGCTTGGTGAAATCGCCGAACACCTGCACGGCCTGCCTGACCACAAGGCACCAACAAAGGCAGATTGGACCCGGATCAGCAAAACCTTTCGGGTCCAGATCGATGCCCGGATTGCGGCCTTGGAAGAACTCCGCGACAAGCTCGACGGCTGTATCGGCTGCGGTTGCCTGAGCCTGAAATCCTGCGCGCTCTACAATCCGAAAGATGTGAAAGCCAAGGAAGGCCCGGGGCCGCGAAATCTTCGGCATCAACCGGCCTGATTTATACGCTAGCGCCCGCCCGGACGAAAGGCCGGGCAGCCCCCGACCCTCCCCACGGGAGGGGGCTTCACCCCCACCCAGGGTCGGCGGCTGCCCTATGCCTCAATGGCTAAACCGCCCCAACCGCCTTCAGCGCAAACGCATAAGACCGCGCCGCATCCTCCAACATGGCAAACCGCCCCGACTTCCCGAAATGCCCCGATGTCATATTCGTCTTCAACATCAGCACGTTGTCATCCGTCTTCGTCACCCGCAGCTTGGCAACCCATTTCGCTGGCTCCCAATATGTCACCCGCGGATCAGACACACCCGCCGTCACCAGCATCGCCGGATAATCCTGCGCGGTCACGTTGTCATAAGGGGAATACCCCCGAATATCGTCAAACGCCTCGCGGCTCTCAATCGGATTACCCCATTGCGACCATTCACCGGGCGTCAAAGGCAATGTCTCATCCAGAATGGTATTCAACACATCCACAAACGGCACATCCGCAATCGCACCAGCCAAAAGATCAGGCCGCATGTTCAACACAGCCCCGACAAGCAGCCCCCCGGCAGAGCCACCCTGAATGACAATCCGACCCTTCCCAGTAAAATCTTCGGCGATCAACGCCTCGGCCACAGCCACAAAGTCGTGGAACGTATTGACCTTACGCCCGAATTTCGCGTCCTCATACCAGGCGCGGCCCTTTTCTTCTCCACCGCGCACATGGGCGATCACATAGATAAACCCGCGATCCACCAGCGACAGCCGGTTCGTCGAGAATGACGCCGGCATGCTCGCCCCATAGGACCCATAACCATAAAGCAAACAAGGCGCTGTCCCATCCAGCGGCGTATCGCGACGATACAACACCGTCACCGGCACCTCCGCCCCATCGTGGGACGTCGCCATGATCCGGCGCGTGACATAATCCGCCGGGTCATGGCCCGAGGGGATTTCCTTGGTCTTGCGCAACACCCGCTCACCGGTGGCCAGATCATAATCCCATGTCTGCGCAGGGGTTGTTGGCGACGAATAGGTAAACCGAAACGCATTCGTCTCATATTCCGGGCTTGGATCACTACCCAATGAATAGGCTTCCTCAGCAAAATCAATAACTTGCTTGGCGGCAATATCGCCCGCAGGCGCATAGCAAATGCGCGGCAAGGCATCTTCCCGCTCCATCCAGATCGTCCAGTGCTTATAGACGGACAACCCAACAATCATGCGCCCCGCCTGATGCGGCACCAGATCCACCCAGTGCGCCCGCGACGGCGTCGCCACCGGAGCGGTCACAATCTTGAAATCCAGCGCATCGTCTGCATTGGTCAGGATGAGAAAATGATCCTCTTGATGGTCCACATCATACTCAATTCCAGTGCTTCGCGGCTCGATCACCTGCGGGTCGCTCTGGGGTGCATCCGTGGGGATCACCCAAACCTCGTTTTCATCATTCATGCCGGTGCCGATCGCAACATAAGCGCCAGAGCGCATGCGGCTCACGCCCACGTAATAGCGTTGGTCCTTCTCCTCATAAACCAGCACATCATCGGCGGGGTCAGAACCCAGAGCATGCCGAAACACCTTGTTCGGCCTGTGGTTCTCATCGACCCGCACATAGAAAAGCGTCTGCGGATCGGCCCAGGCCACCGCCCCTACATCGGCAATGACAGTGTCTGTATCCTCTCCCGATGCCAGATCACGAAAGCGCATGGCATAAAACTCTGATCCGTTCGTGTCGGCCTTCCAGGCCAGCATCTTGTGATCGGGCGACATCGCCGCAGCACCCAGTACAAAGTAATCATGCGGGGCGGCTTCAGCATTCACATCCAGCAACACGTCCTCGGCACCGCCATCGCGCGGGGTGCGGACATAAAGCGGATGCTCCGCGCCTTCGGTATAGCGCGTCGCATAGCTGAATGGCCCATGTTTCAGGGGTACGCTGGAATCATCCTCTTTGATCCGCCCGCGCATTTCGGCGACAAGCGTCTCTTGCAACGCCTCCGTGCCTGCCATCGCCTTTTCGTAATAGGCATTCTCCGCGTTCAGATACTCCTTGATATCCTCGGGCAGTTTGTCGGGTTCCCGCATCGCCTCCTGCCAATTCTCGGCGCGGAGCCAGCCATAATCATCATGCAGTGTCACACCGTGAAACGTCGCTGTTTCAGGGCGGCGATCCGCGACAGGCGCACCGGGAAGAGCGGGAAAAACGGTCATGGAAATCCTCTGGGTCAGGGCGATGTAACCACGATATAGCGCAGCCATCACAAAAGCGCAGGCCCATTCCGCTTGACTTACCCCGGCGCGCAGAGTTCCGATGCTTTCATGAACCTATCCACACGCATCACAAATATCACAGGCGGCGGCTCCGACGGTTGGGGGGTCTTCTACCGCGCCCGTCAGATGGTCGCTGACGGAATGCCCGTCACCGAACTCACCATTGGCGAACATGACATCCGCACGCATCCCGATATCTTGGATGCGATGCACAAAGCAGCACGCGGCGGCCATACCGGCTACGCGATGGTCCCCGGCACCGACAGCCTGCGCAACACAATCGCCGCACGGATCACCGAACGAACCGGCGTCCCGACCAGCAAGGATAATGTCCTCGTCACCCCCGGCGGCCAGGCGGCTCTCTTCGCCGCACATAATGCCGTTTGCAATCAAGGTGATACGGCCCTCTACATCGACCCATACTACGCCACATACCCCGGCACGATCCGCGCCATCGGCGCTGTCCCACAGCCCGTCGTGACGTCCCCAGACACGGCATTTCAGCCGACAGGCGCGGCAATTGCAGAGGCCGCGCCCGGTGCCAAGTCTCTGCTCATCAACACACCCAACAACCCCACCGGGGTGGTCTATAACGAACAGACCCTGAACGAGATCGCAGATGTCTGCGAGACCCACGATCTCTGGCTTATCTCAGACGAGGTTTACGACACCCAAATCTGGGAAGGCACACATATCAGCCCGCGCGCGCTCCCCGGTATGACCAATCGCACACTGGTCGTCGGCTCCATGTCCAAAAGCCACGCTATGACCGGCAGCCGCATCGGCTGGATCTGCGGACCTCAAGATGTCATCTCCCACCTCATCAACCTGTCCACCCATACGACCTACGGCGTACCGGGCTTTATACAGGACGCCGCCGAATTTGCATTGGACGAAGGCACCGGTCTGGAAGACGAAATCGCCGCCCCTTTCCGCAGACGCAGAGAATTGACCGTCAAGGCGCTGGCTGGCCAGAACGTCATCCGCGCCGTGCCGGTACAAGGGGCCATGTACGCCATGCTGGATATCCGGGCGACCGGGCTCAGCGGCGAAGCCTTTGCCAACGCGCTGCTGGACCGCGAAAACATCGCCGTGATGCCGGGCGAAAGTTTCGGCCAGGCCGCGGCCGGGCACATCCGGGTTGCCATGACCGTCGATGACGACAGCTATGCACAGGCTCTGCAAAAGCTGATCGAATTCGCGCAGGACCAATGCAAATAAACGCCCGATTTTCGGCGGCACGCCCGCCGGGAATCACCTAAAGTCAACCTATGTTACTTGATCTCCCCTCTGACGATGCGCTTTACGCAGCCCTTCTTGACCGGAACCCAGCCTATGAAGGGCAGGCCTACGTCGGTGTGACCAGCACCGGCATCTTCTGCCGCCTCACCTGTCCTGCACGCAAACCGAAACGGGAAAATTGCCAATTTCACAACAGCATAGCGGACTGTCTTGAAGCAGGCTTTCGCCCCTGCAAACGCTGTCACCCCTTGGGACCGGCAGCCGAAAACGACCCCACCATCGGCACCCTTCTCAAAGCGCTCGATGCCCGCCCGACCCATCGCTGGTCGGAAAGTGACGTGATCACCATGGGCTTTGATCCATCCACCATCCGCCGCGCCTTCAAACGACATTTCGGCATGACATTTCTGGACATGGCACGCGGACGCAGGCTCGCCCATGGGTTCAGCAGCCTTGGCAACGGCAAGGTCATCGACGCTCAGCTTGACGCCGGTTTTGAAAGCCCTTCAGCCTTCCGCGCGGCGTTTGCACGGCTCATGGGCCACCCCCCAGCGGCGTTCAAAACTGACGCCCTCCTCAAAGCCGCCTACATCAACACGCCGTTGGGTGCGATGATCGCCGTCTGCGACCAAACCCACTTGCACCTTCTGGAATTTGCAGACCGCAAGGCACTGCCCACCGAGCTTAAAAAGCTTGGCGAAAAAGCCAAAGGTATCGGAATAGGCCGCACCCCGATCACTGAAAGGACAGAAGCCGCGCTCCACGCCTATTTCAACCGCGAAAATGCACAATTCGACTTGCCTTTGGCCTTTCATGGCACGCCCTTCACCAAAACCGTCTGGCACGCGCTTTGCGACATCCCCGCAGGCCAAACCCGCAGCTACAGCGACATCGCCCGCGCCATCGGTCAACCCACCGCCACCCGCGCAGTCGCCCGCGCGAACGGTGCCAACCAGATCGCCCTGATCATCCCCTGTCACCGGGTCATCGGGGCCGATGGGAGCCTGACCGGCTATGGCGGCGGGCTTTGGCGAAAACAGCGGTTGATCGACCTTGAAACCCACTATGCCCAAAGGAAAACAGCATGAAGAATGCAGGCGAAACCTTCCGCAAGCTCCACGTCAAAGGCGATCCATTCATCATGTTCAATGTCTGGGACAAGGGTTCTGCCAAAATGATGCAGGCCATGGGGGCCAAGGCGCTTGCGACATCGTCCGTAGCACACGCCTTTACCATGGGTCGCCCGGACGGAGGCACATTAACGCGGGATGAAGCACTCACTCACGCCTCAGCAATTGTTGAGGTCGCGACCGTCCCCGTCCAGGGAGATTTCGAAAATGGCTTCGGCCATGACCCGGAAACATGCGCCGAAACTGTCCGGCTTTCCGCTGAAATTGACCTTGCGGGTATCTGCATCGAAGACATCCATCTGCCCGATGACACCGCCTACGATTTTGATCTGGCGGTAGAACGTATCAAGGCCGCCGCATCAGCCGCCCGCGCGTTGCCCGCTGATTTCATGCTGACAGCACGGGCCGACGGTATCCTGCGCGGTCAATATGATATGGCAGAAACGATCAAACGCCTGCAAGCGTTCGAAGCTGCGGGTGCGGATTGTCTTTATGCACCCTTACCGCCAACAATGGATGAACTCGCCCAGATCTGCCGGGAAACAAACGCACCCGTCAACGCGCTGGTCGCTGGCAAATATACCCAGACAAAACTCAGCGATTTCGCCGCTATCGGCGTGGGTCGCATATCACTCGGGCCATCCCTCGCGCGGATCACTTACCGGGTGATGCACGATGCGGCGCAAACAGTGATTGGCGATGGCGATTTCAGCCCGTTAGGCCACGGGATCAGCTCTGACGTCATCGACAGCTTATTGGCAGAAGAATAACCCACACCAACCTTTCGCAAAAAAAGAACCCGCAGCGTGAAAGCTGCGGGTTCCTCTTTTACGTTCCGATTAGGGGTCGGGGACGGACGGGGAATTGACCCTTCGGAACGTGTAGGCGTTTCTTAGAACTGGAACGATACGCGTGCTGTCGCAGTTGTCGCGTCCAGATCCAGACCATCAGTGTCGTCAAAGTCTTCAAACTGGTGCTGCAGTACTTCACCGCCGACCAGAATGTTATCAGTCATCTGATATGCCACACCAACACCGGCAAACGAACCAGTGTCATCTGCGTCAAGGGCGCCAGATGTATAAGCCTGAGCAGCGCCCAGAGTTACATATGGAAGCCACTGACCGGCATCATAACCAGCACGTAGCTTCAGACGAGCTACGCCATCAAGTGCGATGTCAGTTGTGGCATCTTCGATGTTGGTTGCGTCGTAATCAAGCTCACCGCCAACAACAACGTTGCCCAGGTCGTACATGTAACCTGCGTGGACACCGCCAAGGGCACCTTCAGGCTCGACCAGTGGATCGCCTTCAACGCGACCGTAACCCAGTTGCGCACCACCATAGAACCCTGTCCAGTCATTACCGACTGGAACTGGCGCTGGTGCAGGTGCAGGCGCCGGGGCGGGTGTGACGACAGGCTCAGCCAGCCCGCCAGCAGCAGCCATGCCACCAATGAGGGCCAAAGGCGCTGCAAGCATGCTCGTCCGGACTGTTTTGAATGTCGCTTTCATTTTTCTTCTCCGTTTAGTGGTTGTCGTGTGTTCGATATCTGTCATCAATTGGGCAGGGTTCAATACACATCACGCCGGTGTGATTTCATTCGGCAGGTTTGAGCGGAGAAATGCGGCAAAAGTCGGCCAAACACCGCGTATTGTTGACACATTTCGAAATGATCGGCGGAGTTGCGTTACCAGCGGCAGTTTCGCGCACATCAATGAATGAAAGCGACGGAAACCCGTTGCTATTACGTACGCAATTATACCGCTTTGTCAGCGGGATAGGACACTTGCCCACCGCTTACAGGATTCGGAACACCAGTCGTCCCATTCGCTGATAAAGGCAGTTTTCGCGCCGCGCGCACCGCCAAATAGGCAAATGCCTGGGCTTCTAGCATATCACCATCAAGCCCCACTTCCTCAACCGCCTTCACCTCACAGTGTAGCTGGCTTACCAGTGCCGCCATCATGGTTTGGTTCAGCCGACCGCCCCCGGTGACAAGCAACATCTCGGGCGGCGATGGGCATTGCTCAACACCGGCAGCTACCCCGGCGACCGCCATCTGCAACAAGGTCGCAACCGCATCAGCGTCGGCGAGCGGGACCACCAAATCAACGATATCTGTGAACGCGTCTCGATCCAGTGATTTAGGTGGGACAGCATTCAGGTATGGGTGCCGCGTAAAAGCGTCCACGATCGACGCATCCACTTGCCCACTCGCGGCCAAAGCGCCATCGCCGTCAAAAGCCTCACCCCGCCGCGCCTGCATCACATCGTTTATCGGCGCATTCGCAGGACCAGTATCAAAGGCCAACAATGCGCCGTCATCTTCAGGCGCATCAGCCTGCGGATTGACCCAAGTGATATTGCCCACACCGCCGAGGTTCAAGAAAGCCACCGGCGCTGTCGCACCAATCCATTTCGCCAAAGCAAAATGATAGAAAGGGGCCAGCGGCGCGCCCTGCCCGCCCGCCTCCATATCTGCACTGCGAAAATCCCAAACGACAGGACAGTTCAGCATTTTCGCCAACCGTCTGCCATCCCCGCACTGATGCGTCCGACCTTTTGCGGGATCATGCGCCAGCGTCTGACCATGAAACCCAATCAGATCGACCGCATCGAACCCCTTCAACAGATCAATATGCGCGTCCTGAACGACCCGCGCCGCCTGCGTCACGTCATCATCCGGCCAGCGCCCCAGAGCAGCCCGCAAAACATCGCGCTCCTGGTTGGCATAGGCGCGGTAGTCGGACGGTCCGAAACCAAAAATCCGCTCTCCATCCGTCTGCAAAACGGCAGCGTCCACCCCGTCCAAAGACGTGCCCGACATTGCACCTAGGGCAGTGACCACACCCGTCTTCAACATACGCTTCCCCTTGTGCTTTGTGCACACTATAGAGTGCACCGAACCACTTCAGCGGACAAGCAGATGACCTACCACCCCAAATCCGAATTTATGTCTGTGATGATGAAGCGCGGCTTTCTGGCCGATTGCACCGATTATCAAGGGCTGGACGACGCGCTCAGCAACGGGGTCGTGCCTGCATATATCGGCTATGACGCGACAGCCAAATCGCTCCATATCGGGCATCTGTTGAATATCATGGTGCTGCGCTGGTTCCAAAAGACAGGACACAAGCCGATCACCCTGATGGGTGGCGGAACGACCAAAGTGGGCGACCCATCCTTTCGGGCCGACGAACGCCCCCTGCTGGACGAGGCCGCGATCAACGCCAATATCGACGGTATGCAAAAGGTCTTTGCCAATTACCTCAGCTACGGGGACGGCGCATCTGACGCGATCATGCTGAACAACGCGGAATGGTTGGACGACCTGAACTACCTGTCTTTCCTGCGCGACATCGGCCGGCATTTCTCCGTCAACCGGATGCTGTCCTTCGAAAGCGTCAAATCACGGCTCGACCGGGAACAATCGCTGTCCTTCCTCGAATTCAACTACATGATCCTGCAGGCCTACGATTTCCTTGAAATCAACCGCCGCTACAATTGCCTGCTGCAAATGGGCGGTTCGGATCAATGGGGCAACATCGTCAACGGCATCGACCTGACACGCCGCGTGCTGGATCACGAGATTTACGGCCTGACCACGCCCTTGCTGACCACCAGCGACGGCAAGAAAATGGGCAAATCCCAAGGCGGCGCGATCTGGTTGAACGGCGATATGCTGTCCCCTTACGAATTCTGGCAATTCTGGCGCAACACCACAGACGCCGACACGGGCCGATTCCTCAAACTATACACCGAACTGCCGGTGGAAGAATGTAACCGACTGGGTGCGCTCGAAGGGTCCGAGATCAACGCGGCCAAGATCATCCTCGCCAATGAGGTGACAACCCTCCTGCACGGCGCTGACGCCGCCAAAGCCGCCGAAGCCACCGCCCGCGAGGTCTTTGAAAAAGGCGGCGTTGGTGACGACCTGCCGACGCTCACGCTTTCAACCGACGATCTTGGCGACGGCATTTCCATCGGCCAGCTTATCGTGCGGGCCGGTTTGGCGGGCAGCGGCAAGGAAGCCAAACGCCTGATCGCCGAAAACGGCGCCAAGCTGAACGACGAACCGCTCACCAATCCGGGGCTCATGATCGACGCTGCCGCCCTTGCCCAGCCCATAAAGCTGAGCGCAGGCAAAAAGCGTCACGCGCTGGTCCAACTCGGCTAAAACAGAAGACGAACGAACACGACCACCACTGCAATCGGCAGGGTGATCAACGTCGCAAACACCGCCGCCCCCAAAACCGTTGGTTGAGAGGGCGGCGCCGCGATCCCCGCGACAACGCAGGGCTTCTTTGACAACCACGTCATGCGAGCATTAACCGCCCATTAGGTTTAAAATGGCTTAACGGCGGACATGAAACCCGCACTTCCCCTGCAACAACACCACCACTACGGCGCGGCTCTGCAATTGATCGGGGCCACAGTGACACAACAGGATATTGCAGGCGCAGCCCCCATGCAGGTCAACACCCGCTGGGGCGTCTCATTGGCCTCACGCGGACCGATCTGGCATCAGGACACGGACCCGGAGACCCAAATCGACGGGCTGAGGCACTCCAAAATCCGCCTGATCAACAGTGACAAAGGCAGGTCCAGCGCATTCAAAGCCGCAGGCTATCGTCAGATCATGACCCCAGCCTCGGTCGCCGAACTGAACCTAAACGGCACACAAACTGATCGGCTGGCGCGAACAAAGGGCAAATGGCGCAATATCTGGCGGCGGGCGCAAGCCAGCCCGATCAAACTGCGCCAGGACCGGTTCAACGCACACCAACACGACTGGTTGCTTAACGCAGATATCGCCCAGCAAAGGGCAAAACGGTTCCGTGCCCTGCCCCACAGCATCATCCACGCCTATGCAGAAATCAGGCCGCAAGATGTGATCGTGATCACCGCAACACTACGCAGCGATCCGGTCGCCGCGATGCTGTTCCTACGGCATCCACCGGTCGCGACCTATCATCTGGGCTGGTCAAACGAGGACGGGCGCAAACACGGTGCCCATCACGCCATTCTGATGCATGCCGCTGATATCTTTGCCAAAGACGGCCTGACCCGGCTCGACCTCGGGCATGTGGATACCGAAAACAGCCCAGGCCTGGCCCGTTTTAAAATCGGCTGCGGAGCCACGGTCCGGCCTCTTGGTGGCACTTGGCTGAAACTGTTCTAGCAACGTGCGGCCCCTCGGTGTTACCAAACGTGAAGACCACGGGGCAACTGCTATGACATTTCTGCAAATAACCTCACTCCTTATCGTGCTGGCTGGTGCGTTCGGGGCGATCAACTACCTGTTCCTGCGGCTGCCATCGGCCATAGGCATCCTGGTCGTGGCACTTCTGGCGTCCTTCGTCGTCATGGTCATCGATCTTGCCGCCCCCGGCCTCGGCATCACCGATGCAGTGCGCAGCACGGTACTCGGCATCGACTTCTCTGATGCGCTGCTCGAAGGCATGCTCGGCCTTCTTCTCTTTGCAGGTGCGCTACACGTCAAACTCTCGGACCTGCGCCGCGAATGGGTTGTCGTGATGCTGATGGCCACCATCGGCATCGGACTATCCACCGCCATCGTCGGCTACGGCTTCTCATGGCTCACCGGCATGCCAATCCTCGTGGCTCTGGTTTTCGGTTCTTTGATCTCACCCACAGACCCGGTTGCAGTACTCGGCGTGTTGCGCGAAGCGGACTTGCAAAAATCGCTTGAGACCAAAATCGCGGGCGAAAGCCTGTTCAACGACGGCGTGGCCTATGTCGTCTTCCTCGTCCTCGTCGGTCTGGCCTTTCCGGGCGATGATGACCATGGCAGCAGCCTGACAGACGCCATCCAACTCTTTTTCCAAGAGGCCGTTGGCGGAGCCGTCCTTGGCATCATCCTTGGCTGGCTTACCTTTCGCGTCATGCGTCGGATCGACGATTATTCACTCGAAGTCCTCATCACCCTCGGCCTCGCCTTCGGCGGCTACGAACTTGCCGTCTACCTGCATGTCTCGGCCCCGATTATGGCGGTCTGCGCGGGGCTTCTGATCGGCGATGTCGGCACCCGCCACGGCATGTCCGAAGAAACAAGACACTATGTCGAGGCTTTCTGGAAACTCATCGACGAAATCCTTAACGCGGTCCTGTTCCTTCTCATCGGGGTCGAGGTCTTCGCCATCGCATTCGAGTTCGAATACCTGACCGCCGGCGTCGCCGCCATCGCGCTCGCCCTTGTCGCTCGCCTCGCTGCGGTGGCTGTCCCAGTCCTGATCCTGCGCCCGTTCCGCGATTTCTCGGCAGGCGTCATCCCGATCATGACATGGGGCGGGCTTAAGGGCGGTATCTCGGTTGCCCTCGCCCTGTCACTTCCCGATGGCGATTGGAAACCATTGATCCTGACCGCCACCTATATCGTCGTCATCTTCTCAATCATCGTCCAGGGCCTGACCGTCGCCAAACTGGCCGAACGTACAGGCCGCGCGCCGGAGCTTCTCCCATGACCAATTACCTCGTCTATGATGTCTTCACCGACACGCCTTTCGGCGGCAACCAACTGGCCGTCATCCCTGACGCGACCAATCTGGCGGAAGACGATCTCTTGAAGATCACTCAGGAATTCAATTTCTCCGAAACCACATTTGTCTACCCTCCGACGGACCCAGCGCACACTGCCCGCGTTCGTATCTTTACCCCAACGACAGAGGTTCCTTTCGCAGGCCACCCCACCATCGGTACAGCCGTTGCGCTGCACGATCTGGGGCAGGACGATCACATGATCCTCGAACTCGGAATCGGTCCGATCCCGTGCGAGGTGAATGGCAAAAGCGCCGCCTTCACGACCAGCGCCAAACTGGAACGGATCGCCCATCCCGATCCGTCACTGGTCGCCGCATCACTCGGTCTGAGGCCACAGCAGATCATGCAAACCGCCCACGTACCTGTGCAGGCGAGCCTTGGTCTGCCTTTCGTGATCACCGAACTGGATAGCCCCGAAAGCTTGGCGGCATGTGAACCCGACACAACCCAGATCAAGCAGGGCGCAACCCAATACCCGGCTGGTCTTGATTTCGCGCTTTACGCCTATGTCCGACAGGGCAACTCTGTCGAGGCACGCATGTTCGCCCCGCTCGACAACATCCCCGAAGATCCAGCAACAGGCAGCGCCGCCGCCACCCTCGCCGCCCTTCTGTCCGAAGAACTCGGTAAACCGCAAAGCCTGACCATCACACAAGGCGTCACCATGGGCCGCCCCTCAACTATCCACGCCGAAACAGGCGTTGATGGTGTGACAATCAGTGGCCAGGCCGTCAAAACAATGGAGGGGCGCCTTGTCCTCTGAACCAACACCGCTATTCGCCTTCGACATCTTCGCCGACGGACGCAGCAGCCCCGCACCAGATTGCAACCCCACCCCGGCGGAAGATGCAACATACCGCTGGATTCACTTTGATCTGGCGACCGAAAACCTGACAAAATGGTTCATTGCAAATCTACCGCCGATGGCCGCCCAGACCCTCCTCGCGGCCAGAACCCGACCGCGCGTCGATACAACAGACGACGCATTGCTCGTCACACTACGCGGGATCAACCTCAACAAAGGGTCCGAGCTGGCGGATATGGTCTCAATACGGCTGTGGGTATCGCCACAACTGGTGGTGACGGTAAGGCGCCAACGGGTCTACGCGATCAAGGAACTCGCCCACAGCATGAGCGCAAACAAAGCGCCCGAAACGCCCTATCACCTGCTGGCAGACCTCTGCACGGCACTCATTGACCGAGTAGAAAGCACGTCGCTCGACCTCGAAGAACTGGCCGACGAGATTGAAGAGCACGTCTACGACAGCAAAAAAACAGACGAAAGGCTGCCCACACTCCGCCGCAGCACAATCAAGATGCGGCGACACCTGGGACCATTGGCCGAGGCGCTCTTCGATCTTGGCAGGCTACCCAACGGGCAGCTGCCGAATGGAATGAGACACCGGATGCGACATACCGCAAACCGGGCGCAGCGGGCGCTGGACGAAATCCGCGAGGTACACGACCGGCTCAGCACCGTCACCGACCATCTTGATAGCAAGCAAACCGCACGGCTCGAACGCAACGGCTACCGGCTATCGATCATCGCCGCGATCTTTCTGCCATTGGGGTTCCTGACAGGCGTCTTTGGGGTGAACCTTGGTGGGATACCGGGCACCACAAACCCAATGGGCTTTTGGTGGCTATCCGGTGGCATGGTCGTGCTGGCAGGCGTGTTGGCCCTGATCCTGCGCTGGCTCCGCTGGTTCTGACAACCCCTCGTGACAACCCCCAAACACCCGGCTATCACCACGTTATGACCAATACTATTCTTGACCGGTGCGAAGCCAACGGCCTGCGCATGACCGACCAAAGGCGCACCATCGCGGCGGTGCTCGAAGGTGCAGACGACCACCCGGATGTAGAGGAACTGTATAAACGGGCCTCTGCCGCCGACCCCAATATTTCCTTGGCAACGGTCTACCGAACAGTAAAACTGTTCGAAGAAACGGGCATCCTGGACAAACATGAATTCGGCGACGGACGTGCGCGGTATGAACCGGCGGACCGGGATCACCACGACCACCTGATCGATATGCATTCGGGCGAAGTCATCGAATTCGTCGACCCCGAGATCGAAGCACTACAGGAAAAAATCGCGGCCAAGCTGGGGTACAAACTGATAGGCCATCGGCTGGAACTCTACGGCGTTCCGAATAAAGACACGAAGCAATGAGTGAGACCCGTCCATTACTAGCTGTTCTGATCGATGCCGATAATGTACCAGCGAAACACGCTCAGGCTATTCTCAAAGAAGTCGCGACTATCGGCGAACCAGCGCTGCGCAGAGTTTATGGGGATTGGTCCAGCAGCAAACTAAAACCATGGGCCGAACAACTCCCGACCCTAGGTCTGGTTGCCCGCCAGGAAACCGCAAACACCACCGGGAAGAATGCAAGCGACATTGGACTGGTCATCGACGCGATGGACATCCTGCATTCAGGCAAGTTCGACGGCTTTGTCATAATTTCATCAGATAGCGATTTCACAGCATTGGGAAATCGGCTTCGTGAAGATGGCCTGTTGGTCATTGGTATTGGCGAGAAGAAGACGCCCCAATCACTGCGAAATGTCTGCAACCGGTTCATTTTTATTGAGAACCTCGACCAGACCACGGAAAGCAAATCAAGACCCGTCAAGGACAGCCTTGCCATTATCAGCGAAGCAATCGACAAAAGCAGTCAGACCGATGAATGGGTCAGATTGGGACAGCTGGGTAAAACCATTATGGAAATTGACCGCGAATTCGACACGCGAACCTATGGTCATAGCAAGCTATCGACGTTGATCAAATCATTACCCCAAATCGAGATGGAAATCAAAAACGGGCATCATCAAGTAAGACTTAAAAACTGATGGAAAACCTGCGAGGCGCGGCTCTCATGGTGATAGCGATGGGCTGCTTTGCCATCGAGGACGCGATGATCAAAGTCCTGCTGCGCGAAATGCCTGTGGGACAAATCCTGGCTTTCATCTGCCTTGGCGCATCTCTGGCCTTTATCATGTGGTTTCTGGCCAAAGGCATCCCGCTCTGGCAGCGCGAATATCTCAATAAGATGGTTCTCGCCCGGTCCACCTGCGATGTCGTGGGTTCCATCCTCTTCGCCACCTCGCTTTCGCTGATCCCATTGACCACAGCCTCTGCGGTCATTCAGGCAACCCCTCTGGTCGTCACCATGGGGGCTGCGCTGTTTCTGGGCCAACAAGTCGGCTGGAAACGGTGGCTGGCCATCATCATCGGCTTTATTGGAGTTCTGGTCATCATCCGTCCGGGGATGGAGGGCTTCAACAGCGCAACTCTGCTCGCGGTAGGCGGTATGTTTGGCCTTGCAATTCGGGATCTCATCACACGCTCCCTCACCGTCAGCCTTAGCGGGCCACAACTGGCAATCCACACGTTCTCGATGATCTTCCCGGCCGGTCTGCTGATTTGCTACATCCAAGGGCAAAGCCTGATCATGCCCAACGGTTTTCAATGGCTATTGCTTGCCGGTTGCGTCGGCATCGGGATCGCAGCCTATCTCGCTCTCGTCGGGGCCACGCGATACGGCAATGCCGGGATTATCTCATCGTTTCGCTATTCCCGAATGCTCTTCGCCCTGATCCTCGGCTTTATCTTCTTTGATGAAATCCCCGATACTGCGACCATAATCGGGGCAACAATCGTCATCGCATCCGGTCTGTTCACCTTACTACGCGAGGCACGCCTCCGCCGCGCTTCCACTCTGGGTGCCGCCACGTTATAGAACCCGCGATATTGCCATTATTTCTCCCAAAGGAGCCTCCCATGAGCACGATAATCGACATCCACGCCCGCGAAATCCTCGACAGCCGGGGCAACCCCACTGTTGAAGTCGACGTGATCCTCGAAGACGGCACAATGGGCCGCGCCGCCGTGCCATCGGGGGCATCAACCGGTGCGCATGAAGCCGTGGAAAAGCGGGATGGCGACAAGGGCCGATACAAGGGCAAAGGCGTGCTCGAAGCAGTCGCCGCGGTGAATGGAGAAATCGCTGAAGCACTCCTTGGCTTCGATGCAACCGAGCAGGTCGCCATAGACATGGCGATGATCGAACTGGACGGCACACCCAACAAAGGGCGTCTTGGGGCAAACGCGATCCTCGGTGTCTCCATGGCCATCGCGAAAGCTGCGGCTGATTTCACCGCGCAACCGCTCTTCCGCTATATCGGCGGCACCTCTGCCCGCACCCTGCCCGTGCCGATGATGAACATCATCAACGGTGGGGAACATGCCGACAACCCGATCGATATTCAGGAATTCATGATCATGCCGGTCAGTGCGGAAAACATCCGCGAGGCCGTGCGCATGGGCTCCGAAGTCTTTCACACACTGAAAAAAGAGCTCAGCGACGCAGGCCACAACACCGGCATCGGCGATGAAGGCGGCTTTGCACCCAATCTCGGCTCGACCCGCGAAGCGCTGGACTTCATCATGACGTCCATCAAAAAAGCAGGCTACAAACCCGGCGAAGATATCTATCTCGCGCTCGATTGTGCGGCGACCGAATATTACAAAGACGGCAAGTACGAGATGACAGGCGAAGGCAAATCGCTGACATCCGAAGAAAACGCCGATTATCTGGCCGGATTGGTCAACGACTATCCCATCATCAGTATCGAAGACGGCATGTCCGAAGATGACTGGGACGGATGGAAAGCCCTGACCGACAAGATTGGCGACAAAATCCAACTGGTTGGCGACGATCTCTTCGTCACCAACCCTGCCCGCCTCGCTGACGGCATCGCCAAAGGCTCTGCCAATTCCATGCTGGTCAAAGTCAACCAGATCGGCACCCTGACCGAAACACTACAAGCGGTCGACATGGCGCATCGGGCGCAGTTCACCAACGTCATGTCGCACCGCTCGGGCGAGACAGAAGACGCCACCATCGCCGATCTGGCGGTTGCTACCAACTGCGGCCAGATCAAAACCGGATCACTCTCCCGCTCCGACCGGCTAGCAAAATACAACCAGCTTATCCGTATCGAGGAACTGCTGGGCGAGACAGCCGTCTATGCGGGACGGTCGATTTTGAAGTGAGCGGTAGCACTATAAGACTGGGACGCGGCGTTGATGACCTCAACGCCGTGCGCCAACTCTGTTGGGACTATCGCGATGTTCTGGTGGAACGCACGACCCATTTCCCCAAACTGCTCAACCACTATTACGCCGTGCCCGTCTATCAAAAGCTGATGGACGACCTGCCCGGTCGACATGTACCCCCTGATGGCGAGATATTCGTCGCAGACCATGAAAGCCAGATTGTGGCCTGCGGCATGACCCACCGCATCGACGAAGCGACCTGCGAGATAAAGCGCGTATTCGTGGCACCTGCCGCGCGGGGCAAAGGGGTGGCCCAACAACTCTGCCAAGCAGCGATGCAATGGGGCCAATCAGTCGGCTACAGCCGCATGGTTCTCGACACGATGCGAGGGCTGCCCGAAGCGATTGCGCTATACGAAGGGCTGGGTTTCACGCCCACCGCGCCTTACTACGACATCCCCGAAGAACTGACCGACGACATCGTCTTTTTCGAACATGCTTTGTAGAATGACGCTCACCACTGGACCGGAAAGTTAAAGAATCCCAAAGATACCTGAACGATGGGGTCCGACGTTTTGCCGACACATGTCCGACAAAAAACAGAAGGGTATTAACCATGATGACCGCCGATCAAATCATCGCCCATCTGAACCTCGAGCCCCATCCCGAAGGCGGCCACTACCGACAAACCTGGGTCGCCGAAAACGAAGGACGGCCCACCGGGACATGCATCTATTTCCTCCTCAAAGCAGGCGAAAAAAGCCATTGGCACAAGGTTGATGCGGTCGAAATCTGGCTCTACCATGCCGGCGCACCATTGATCCTGTCCATGGCCGCCGACCAGTCCGGACCAGCCACAGACCACACGCTCGGCCCCGATCTGCTGGACGGATACGCGCCACAAATCATCGTCCCCAAAGACCATTGGCAAGCCGCAAGAAGCACAGGTGACTGGACCTTGGTCAGCTGCACGGTCTCGCCGGGATTTCAATTCGAGGGTTTCACTCTCGCCCCGCAAGGCTTTGATATTCCTTATTGAAATTTTCCGGCAATCACAAAACATCGCGCTTGCTGCAACCGCGGGAGCCTCCGGCGGAGGTATTTTTTGAACAGAAGAAAGGATGTTTAACTTCCCGGTAATCCGCTTGCGGTAATCTTTCCCCGCGGAACAGGCTGAGGAGCCGATGACCGTAACAGGAGAAGGCCCCTTGCGTATTCCCCAAGAGGTTTTGCAAGGGGTCCGATCTTCTTCTGTTCAAAAATACCTCGGGGGAGTCCCGAACCTGTTCGGGACGGGGGCAGCGCCCCTCAATAAAAACCTCGCCCGAAGGACTCATCATCCCGAAAGGTCAAAGGAGGTCTGCAGAGTTCAGGATTTACCGCGGTTTTTGTCCCGGCCAGACTTTCCAGTGCCATGAGTCGAAGACCCTGCCCCCTTTTTCCCAGCCGCCGACTTTCGCGCGCGGTTCTTTTTGCTGGAGGATTTGCCAACCGGCGGCTTTGGCCCGCGAGGACGATCTTCATTGCCTTCGTTGCGTTTTGACTGCTTACCTTGCGCTGGCTTCGCGCCACCCTTGGGCTTCTTTGTCCGGGGTTTCGGATCGTCGTTCCAATCGATCGGATGTGTTGTTCCAGACGCTTTACCTTTGGGCATAGCTGGCCCTTCGCGGGGCTCGGACCGATGCGACTTGGTGTCGTTGTGCCGACGCGGTTCGGATCGGCGTGGCGATTTGTCAAATTTGGGAGGCTGCGCCAACTGGGTCAGGGCGGCCCCGTCCTCGAGCGTCATTGCAGGCCCAATTGCCGCCAAAAATCCCTGAACCGCATCTTTGCGCAGCTCAATCAGGGACGCCTCTGGCTGGATGCGAATGGCGCCAATACTTTCCCGGGACACGTTCCCCAGTTTGCACAGCATGGGCAACAACCGCTTCGGTTCTGCCCCCACGGCCCGTCCGCCCGCCAACGAAAACCAGACACTTGGGCCAAAGGCCTCGCGCGGTTTGCGGGCAGCGTTGACGTCCGACAACTCCTCGGGTGCCGAGTGTCGCTCGCGATAGAGCCGCAGGTACGCTGCAGCAATCTGATCCAGTGTGAAACTTGTGGTCAGCTTATCGACCGAAACGCGATCCGACTCGGTCACCGGCTCATGCCAGTCGGGGTTGGCCAGCATCCGTTCCTCGTCTTTACCGGACACCGCTTCGGCACTGGGCGCATCCGCCCATTCCGCCGTCAGCTTCGCCCAACCCAGCAAACGCTCCGCCTTTTTCCGGGCAGAGGGCGGAACGATCATCGCGCTAACACCTTTACGCCCGGCGCGGCCTGTCCGGCCGGATCGATGCAGAAGCGTTTCCTGATTGGTCGGCAGTTCCGCGTGGATCACCAGATCAAGGTTCGGCAAATCGATGCCCCGCGCTGCAACATCGGTAGCAACGCAGACCCGAGCGCGCCCATCACGCATGGCCTGCAACGCATGGGTCCGCTCGCTTTGCGACAGTTCCCCTGACAAAGCCACAACGGAGAATCCGCGATTGGACAAGCGGGTGGTCAGCCGGTTGACCATCGCGCGGGTGTTACAAAAAACTATGGCATTGGGGGCCTCGTAGAAGCGCAGCACGTTGATGATTGCGTTTTCACCATCTCGGTCCGCCACCCGGAACGCGCGGTATTCGATATCAGCATGTTGAGTCGTGCCAGAGGCGGTCGCGATACGGATCGAATCCCGCTGATAACTTTTGGCGAGCTTGCCAATTGCAGGCGGCACAGTCGCCGAGAAGAGCAATGTTTGACGATCTTCCGGCGCGTTATCAAGAATGAACTCAAGATCCTCGCGAAAGCCCAAATCCAGCATCTCGTCAGCTTCATCCAGTACAACAGCTTTGAGCGCGCTCAGGTTGATCGACCCCCGCATGATGTGGTCCCGCAGGCGCCCAGGCGTGGCGACAACAATATGTGCACCGCGTGCCAGCGCACGCCTTTCATCCCGCATGTCCATGCCGCCAACGGTCGATGCAACGACACCGCCTGCCTTTTCAAAAAGCCATGCCAACTCTCGCTTGACCTGCAAGGCCAACTCCCGCGTCGGCGCAATCACCAAAGCCAATGGGGCATCTGCCCGGTCAAAATGATCACCTTCGCCCAAAAGTCCCGGCGCGATTGCCAAACCAAAGCCAAGTGTCTTGCCGGACCCGGTCTGCGCTGAAACCAACAGGTCTTTGCCCACGGTTTCAGGCTCGGTCACGGCTTCTTGGACGGCAGTAAGTGACTTATATCCGCGCGCTTCCAGCGCATCTGCCAGAGTTTTCTTCACTGCCGTTCCTCGATTTTGTCTGTCGCTGGCGTTCGGGACGACCATCGTCTCTTTGTCTGCCAACAAGGTGGCGGAGTTATCCGCTTGAGACCAAGATGTACAGCAGACTCATGGCAGTTTTGTTCTGCTCCTTTAATAGCGATCAATTGCGGTAGAATGGGTAACTACACATTTGGCAAGTTCCGAACCGGCCCGCGTTCATCAAGACTCTACCGGTGTATCATACCGTGAGGCATCCAAAGAGTACCCTTGGTTCCAAGGCGGTATTCAAAAATGCGGCAGGGTTTTTGATTGTTGAAGGAACAAAAACAGGGACCCCAAAGGGCCCCCGTTGTTTGGCTTATCACGCTCACTCCTTCTATGCCGCCCAGTTAATGCCTGTGGCCTGAACAGCGCTAATGGCGAGCGCACCCGATAGTGGAGCGGGGGGTGATCCCAACAGGCCCACCCCCCGCTCGCCAATTAACAGATCGCGTCTTGGGCCAGGTCGTCGAATGCAATTGCGACAATAAAGGCCTGATCATAATCGTCCGCTTCCGCAGAGCCAGCCTGAACCTCCGTTGGATCCAGGATCAGCGTCATAAAGTCACCCTCACCCGCCTCAAAACCTTCACCTTCCGCTAATGCAAGCTCCAGCAATTCATCGATATTTTCCTGCGTGGCGTTGTTCACGCCGCCGACGGTCTCGGGCAGCTTCAATGTCGCATCACCATCTGTCAGCCCCCAGATCGCATGCTGAATCTCCGCGTGAGTATAATTGCGACCATCACCATCGCCATTGTCGACGGTTGTGAAATTCTCATTGAGCAACCAATTCAACGCATCCAGATTTTCGAGCAGATTATTATTAAACGCATCTTCGTCGATATCGCTGGTTATCCCTGCCGAGATATCAGTTGTCACATCAATGTCCGATATGAAATCCTCGGACCGCTCAATACAATATGCGGCTTCAATGGTAAGCCCATCCAGTCGGTCGTCCCCTGTACCACTGATGGTGGAGCTATACCCGGTCCCTGCCTGGAAACCGCCTTGCACCATAATGCCATCTGTCGGCAACGATTCAGCGATAGTTTCAACGGTGTTCAGTTCGCCTTTCAAGGTGACATCTACCGTAGCCTCGTCGATCCCCCCAGCACCATCTGAGATGGAGTAGGTAAAGCTATCTATTGCCTCGCTACCAATGGTCAATTGTTCGGATGCAATCCCGTCAATGACGGCAGACGCTCCGTTGTAGACCAGGACCCCATCTGCCTCGACGGTCACTACGGCACCGCTGTCCAGCGTGACTGTGTCACCGACCGAGACCGTTTCACCATTCACTGTCGCCACATTGATAACATCGCCATCCGGGTCATTGTCATTGGCAAGAACGTCAATCTCAACCGCCTCGGTTGCACAAATTTCTGCGTTATCGTTGGTCGCAGAGGGCGCTTCGTTTTCCGCAATGAAACCAGCATCGATTGAGAGATCGACTTCACCCGCCTCCAATACGATGGCATCTGTCAGTCCAGATGCCGGATTAGCATTGCTGTCTCCCCCCAGACCGCCTGCGACATCTGCCTCTGTGAACTCAAAACCATCAACATCTTCGAAACCCACAATGTAAGTGCCCGCATCGAGTTCAGAGAACAGGTAATTACCAGAAGCATTTGTTGTGGTAGAGGTGATTTCCTCACCATCCTCATTGTAAAGTTTAACTTCGACCCCCTCTAGACCGACCTCACCGTCGTCTTGACGACCGTTACCGTTACTATCAATGAACGCGCGATTGCCAATCTCGGCCGTGCCAGGGTCTACGACTCCTGCGTCCACATTGCGCACGTCGTCACCGATCCCAACGGTCACAATACCAGTGTTGCCGTTGCCGAGGTTGCCAACGGTTTCGACATCACTGTCAATGGTGTCGTCGGCACCCACGTTACCGTCAACAAAGACCCTGCCGTCATCTGTGTCGTAAAAGCGAACCACGTAATCGCCTGCGTCCAGACCTTCAAACAGATAAGTGCCATCGGCATCTGTTGTGGTGGTTGCGACGATCTCGCCATCCCGCCGAAGGATCACCTTCACCCCGGAAACCGTCGCGTTGGCATCGTCCTGTAGGCCATTGTCATTGACATCCCAAAAGTAAGTACCACCCAAGGACGCCGTGCCGGGATCCTCGACCCCAGCATCGACATTGCGCACGTCGTCACCGATGCCAACAGTTACAATACCAGTGTTACCGTTGCCAAAATTCCCGACGGTTTCGACATCACTGTCAATGGTGTCGTCGGCACCCACATTACCGTCAACAAAGACCCTGCCATCATCAGTATCGGAAAAGCGAACCACGTAATCGCCAGCGTCCAGACCCTCAAACAGGTAAGTGCCATCGGCATCTGTTATGGTGGTTGCGACGATCTCGCCATCCCGCCGAAGGAACACCTCTACACCGGCCACCGCCGCCTCGTCCCCATTGCCGTTATCCAGACTGTCATCATCGCTGTCGATAAACACACGACCACC
>CANMDE010000019.1 GCA_947496535.1 uncultured Paracoccaceae bacterium
TCACGCCCCAAGGCGCGGCACCAACTGGCCGACTTTTGCTCCGCCCCGCTGGCAGGTTGTTACGCCGCCGTTGACACGTGCGATACATAAATGCGCAGTCAATGTCATTTACCGTACAAAAGACTACGATTTCATGCATGCGCATTTTGCCCAGCTCATCGAATTTGTTAGAAATGGAGCCGATGACTGTAGTGCGTGGCCTTACGGCGTCTGCTATGCAGATATTTTTGCAGCCGCAGTCGGCCAACCACAGAGTTATCTTATCCGGAATGACAGCGCCCTGCTTGGGGTTATAATGCTCTTTCCAGCGATGATAGTCGTAGTCGGGCTACAGCCAAACCTGTTGCACCCTAGTGTCTTGGCACACATTGGAAACCAAATGTTAGCAGACTTTCTTGCTGCTGATGGGAGAGACGTCGAAAGACATAAAAGCCACTACAATGGGCGTGCATTACAGGACGACAAGCAAAGGCTATTTGGCTCTGATTTTCGTTTTATATTCCGAAAACAATCCTGTGATCCTCACCCTCGTCTTGATGGAAATTTCCACCTCCTCTTCAAGTGTGACGTCTGCGGGCAAATCAATCCAAGTTCTCTTTTTGTTGACAAACGAGAGATTATCGGTCCGCCGTCAAAACACAACGCTGTCTCAAGGTCTGAGGGGTGGAATGTGATCACCATGGAAGACCTTCGCATCCAAGGCTTACATGTCGAAAAATGGGAACCCGACGCACTAGAACGCTATCTGAAGCAGCCTTTCAACTATCCACATGACCGGGAGTTTGTGAACCGAGAAGCTTCCCAAAACCGTTCTCAGCAATGCTTTAATTGCCGTATGCTGGTAACATACCCAGCTGAAGACCTTTTCATTTGATGCGTCGTGCGTAAGTTGCGTTTTTGCCTCACAGCGCTGACTATCGAAAAATCAATGACTGAATCGGTATCGGTGCAGAAATCAGATCCACAACAGATTAGCGGTCGTTCGCTGCATCGCATCCGACTCACGGAATGGGACTCTCTGCGGCCATCGGATGCGGTGCAGCGTCTCAGCGACTGACACGGCTCCCGACGTCGAGGACGGCCCATATGTATGTACCGGCTGCTGTTCGCAAATGATTTCTGGCATGTTCTTGGAAGTCGCTCATATGTATCCGGCCTGTTGATCGACACGCGGGTCGTGGCCTTGTTGGGGTTATCCCGCCGATCCCAATGTTTGGTCTTTCGTTGTTGTATGTCCAGAGCCATCTCGTGGCGTGTTCCTGCACCTCTTAATGCTGTTGAAGTGGTATCGCCCCAGCCATTCTGTTCGAACGGTCCTGTTGTACCGCTCGACATAGGCATTCTGCTGCGGCTTGCCGGGTTGGATGTAGATCAAGCCAATCCCGGCGTTCTCAGCCCATGTCTGGAGCCGACCGCTGACATATTCGGGGCCATTGTCCACACGAATGGCCAATGGCTTTCCACGCCAAACAATAACCTGGCGATATCGCGTTTATTTACAGCATCTGGTAATGAAAGAGCCCGCGACTTTATTCATACGACTAATGCAACAGTTCGTTCTAGGAGTACCTTAGTCGGCTGCTTCAGCTTCTCTCACTTTATGGACTACATTTTCTCCAATGTTTGAACCAATAAACACCATAAAAGTTCCAAACCCGATCAAAATCGCAACGGCTGCAGACACAACGAATTTTGCTTGTTCAACTGGCATATCAACCATCGCGCTGATTTTTTCAAGACTGAGTGGCGTACCGTCCGCAGAGAAAACAAGAAAGGCAATACTGATCGAAATGAGAGTCATGATGAGGTTGCTGACAAACGCGAAGCGAAAGCGCTCACCGCCGCGCATGACCCTATTGTTTGCGGTACGGAACTTTGCTCCACCGATCAAACCAGCCAACAGCGTCATCAAGAAACCCACGAAATTTGGCAGCTCAAAGAGAAGTTGGTTCGCGGCGAATATAGCGATGATGCCAATGATATAAAAGGCGATCGCAGCAACGTAGCTACTTGTTAAAGATGTTTGTTCGCTCATTTTCCGTGCCTTACTGGTTAGTTTGTCAATTTGCGTTTACGTTACGTTACGTTTGAGATGTGGTATCGTGGACTGTCTTAACAGGGCTCCAAGAGAAGTATGTTTTTTGGCACTCGTAGCGATTGGATTTGTAACACTGACCCGGCATGACTTTATAACTAATCTCTTTGATTTCGACGCTTAACGGGTGGTGTGTCCCCAGTATTTAGTGCAAATATACAGAGCTAAAGTATAGGCATAAATCGGACCATTTATATAACTATCCGCGCACATTCTACCGTTTCTGCTTTGGGTCAGTCAGCAAGTAATGTGCCGAAAGCAATAATTCCATCTGCATCGGAGTCGTCGATCACGAATGTCGCGCCCGCTTCTTCCGCTTGAGTACCAAAGAACGCACCGTCTAAATCGGTCGCTGCTGTGCTGCTAAGGTCTGATATCCCAGCATCGTCAGACGCAATTTCCGCCGTCCCACCTGCGAACGTCGTTCCAGTTATGGATGAACCCTCAAATGTGATCGTTGCAACATCCACTACCGCTTCCGGTGCGGCCGCACCTGATTGAACAGTCCCAGATAAATCAGATGCTGCTGTGGTCACTAAACCATCAGCAAAGTCTGCCTCGAAAGTGGCGTTGCCAGTTAGTTCATAGACATCGGTACCCGACATCAATGTCACCTCGGCGTTACCGGAATAGGTCGCAGTGCCGGTCGGCAAACTTCCGATCGGTGTGACGGCCCCCACAATACCAATGGTCCGGTCGCCGCCTGCTAGCGTCGCCTCGAACCTACGAGCAAACACAGTGTCGTCATCAGATAACGTCGCAACTCCACCATCTATCAAACTGATTGCTGTGCGACTCCCATTGATTGTACCGGATAAAACATCCAAGTCAGAGCTATCAGCATCTAGATCCCAAGTACCGCTTTGTTGGCCGGTACTGCGCGCCAAAGTATCCAACGTCACGGCTGTGACAGTTACAGTACCCGTGGCAGAGGGGGCGAACAAAAACGGAATATCCGTGCTAGTTTCAGTATCCGTATTGGTTTCAGTATCCGTATTGGTTTCAGTACCAGAATTGCCGCCACTACCTCCACATGCCCCAAGCAAGAACAGGACCGATAAAGCGCACATCTTTAGGGAAAATTTCGTCATCATGTTTTTCCTCATAAAACCAGAAAATCATCTGCGCCTAGGTCACCCAGTGTCAGCCCAGAAAATGTTATAGTCGTGCCTTCGAAATCAAAAACTGCGACGCCATCGACATCTTGTACGTGGGTCAACGCGTCGGCGCCGTCGTTCAGCCTAAAGCCGGTTAATTCGATAACATCGACACCGCTGACAAAATCGGCACCAACATTCACAGAGCTGGCCAAATCATCATAGTTTACGTCAATGTCCCCAATTATGTCGTTGCCATCATCCGGGGCAAAGACAAATGTATCAGCACCCCCTCCACCTTCCAGAAGGTCATCTCCTTTGCCGCCGTCAAGCCTATCGGCCCCCGCAACCATTTCGGTGTTATCACCTAACAAGATATCATTGCCTAAGCCTCCAGTGATATCGTCACTATCAAACCCACCGATGAGTAGATTTGCGCCGTCATGAGACGCCAAAGAGTTGTTGCCTGCGATCCCAACGACGACGTCAGAACCAAGTCCGCTCGCAAGCATTTCATCATCGCTACTTCCGACAATGATTTGCGCGTCAGTCGAAAACCCAAAAATGATGTAAGTCGCACCGCCGCTAGTCACAGCACTGCTGGCTGATCCGCCGATGTTTGCGCTTGGTGCACCAACGATCAGATCGTCAAAACCATCACCATTTAGATCGCCAGCACCCGCAACACTTTCGCCCAAGTTATCATAAGCATTATTCGCCTGAATCACAAAACCGTCTGTGATCGATAGATCGTTCAAGTCTATTGCTTCAGGTCTATCCTCAGATTGCCCAAAAATCAGATAGGTGGACCCTGAACGCTCGTCACTATCGTCGTTGAACGGCGCTCCGACGATAACATCGTCAAAGCCATCATTATTGAAGTCACCAACACCTGCAACGCTGAATCCTGCCGCATCCCCAATTACGCTGCCATTAATGGTAAACCCATCCTCTGCAGCCAAATCAGAAAGTTCAATGGTGTCTCGACCATTACCAGCCTGGCCGTAAATGACATATGCCGCACCTTCTGGGACAACAGTACTATCGTCTATGCGGCTTCCTTCGGTAGTACTACCTTCGGCACCTATGATAAGATCATCAATGCCATCATTATTCACATCCCCTGCGGCAGCAACTGAAGTGCCCGCAAATGCATTTACCCCATCCCCCTGAATAACAAACCCGTCGTCTGCTGTCAGATTGCTCAAATCGATGGTGTCTCGTGTTGGATTTTCCGTCCCATAGATGACGTAAGCTGCGCCAGCGTCGCGGCCACCATCGTTTGTTTCGCGGCTGGCACCTACAATAAAATCGGCGATTCCGTCACCGTTTATGTCACCAGCGTCAGAGACGCTATAGCCAAAGGCTGAAGAGGATCCTTCTCCCAGAACCGCAAACCCATCCGTCGCGGTTAAGGTGGCTAAATCAATTACTTCGCGGTCTGTTCCGCTGCTACCGTAGACAATATAAGCTTCGCCAGCTGACGCGAAGTCGCTTGCTCCGTCCGCGTTTGTCGCGCCAACGATAATATCATCGATGCCATCATTGTTGATGTCCCCAGCATTTGAAACACTCGTCCCAGCCTGGTCAAATGCACCTATGCCCTGAATAACAAACCCTTCGGTAGGGGTAAGGAATGGAAGAGAGATATCATCTCTATCGGTTCCCTCCTGCCCATAGATTACATAAACTTCGCCAGCGTTCGGATTGCCAAGGTCACCCCCAAGTGCGCCAACAAGGATATCGCCGATGCCATCGCCGTTAATGTCGCCTGCGTATGAGACGCTTGCTCCAACATCGTCGCCAAACGGATCTTCGTCAAATAGATCACCTTCAATTTGAAAGCCGACAGAAGGATCAAGATCGTCAATGTTCATCGAAGTTAGAATGCCAGAAGATTGTCCATAAATTACGTAAACAGACCCTGCATATGTCGTCGCCCCTCCGACACTACTACTACCTTGCGAACCGATGATCAGGTCGTTTATCCCATCACCATTCACATCACCGTTGCCTGAGACGCTCCACCCGAGGTTCTCCGCGATGGTGGTACTCCAGAATAGAGTTCCCAGTGGATTTTTTAAGTCCGTAAGATCAAGTGTATAATTAGACATAACTTACTTTCTTCATGTGCTGCAAAATCAAAAAGAATGGATGTATTATTCTTCACGCGCACCGGCAAGCAGCGCATCGAACGCGGCGCAGACGGCCTGCTCATCTTCATTCATGGCCGCTGTCTGGAAAGATGTCTGAAATTCCGTAAGAAGCTGTTCCAACTTCTCAGGGTTGCTGGCCGCAATCGTTGTGACTGCGGCGTTCATCTCTTCTGTTTTGGCGGTAATGACCTCTGGGGTGCAGACATCTTCGGCAAACGCGGAAGTTGATAAAACCAAGGCACCTACAAAAACGGTCGTGAAAAACTTCATTATTGATCTCTTTAACTTTGACGCATCAAGCGTGATATGCGCCCCCGAGGCTAAGTCACACATTAATCAATTGTAAATATAGAACGCATCTAACATAATTTATAACTATTCGCGCAGATCTTAGCCTGAGGGGTTTGGGCCACACCGTAACCGGTAAGCTTTGGGTGTCTCTCCAAAAAACCGCCTGAACTGCCGCGTAAAGTAGCTCTGATCCGAAAAACCGCAATTGGCTGCAATCTCCGATATAGAGCTATCCCCTGTATTCAACGCTTGAGCGGCAGCCTGAAGACGCGTACGTAATATGAAATCTTGTGGTGAAGTTCCGAATTGGCCACGAAACTTGCGGCGGAACTGGCTTTCCGAAAGGCGCAGCTCTGCAGCCAAGTCGCTCATTTGAATCGTAGAATCAATGTTTGCACGGATATATACGATCGTCCTGCGAAAATACTCAAACTGCTGGGGCAATGTTTCTTCGTCTGGGATTGGTCGCGTAATTCCGATCAGGCCAATGATGTTTTGATCGGCATCAAACACCGGCTGTTTGTTGGTTGCGACCCACATCAATACCTCGTCCGCATTTGGGATGAGCTCGATCCGGTTTAGGATCGTTCTCCCTTGCTTCAGGATCATGAGATCATCTTGTCGAATGGTATTGGCGATCTTTGGTGGAAAAAAGTCTATTTCGCGCGCCCCGAGCACTTCATTGATATGAGACAGATTAAGCAACCTCAGGCTGGCCATGTTACAGCTAATCCAACGGCCATCACCGTCTTTCGCGTAAAACAAGATATCCTGTAGATGTTGAAAAACCGCTTCTAACACGGCCACATCGTCGCGGATAAGACGCCCATCACCTACAAGATGTTGCAAAACCACCTTTTTTGGCAAAAGATCGTTCACTTTGCTTGACCCATCAACCATTGCAATACAATGCCTCACTCGTTTTCGGTATTTGTAGGAGATCCCGCCTGTTTCGCAAGTCTAGGCCATCCGCAGTTTAATCGCATGGTCACCCTGCAGGGTAGTGTCTCAAACTTTGGCTTGAAACGGGATGTTGGCTTCGGCTGGATACAACTATTCGGGACTGGTGCAAATTAACGCAACAGTCCCGTAAAACCACACGCCATGACAACCTTCCAAAAACGGTTCTCTGATTGCGGCTTTGTCAAGCGGAGTTAGCGGTTGTCCGTCCGGGGTCATGGTTCTCTCCGAGGTCGCGCGCGGCGCCTCATGATGGTTTTCGGTGGCGGATCGTCTCCAATGTCGTTTGCGGGATGAGCAGCACATGCTGCGCCCAACCGTTTTTACGAGATCGATCAACCTCCGTCCCGTCGGGACTTCGCTTCCCGCTTCTTCAGCAGCGGAAATTCAGGTCAGGCAGTGGCCTCCTTTGTCCATTGATAGTTGGTTTCAGTTTTCCAAAGTGTCAGCATCAACACAGCGATTTTTCGGGCGTTGGCAACGGCAGCCTTGCGAAAGCCGCGTCGGCCAGCCAACCGCACAGCCCAGGACTTGAGCGAGCAGAACCGCTTCACTTGTCGGATCACGCAGGAGGTCGCCTCAAACAGAAGCCCACGCATGGCTGCGTCTCCACACTTGGACACACGTCCTGACCAATCCATTTCGCCAGATTGATGCCGTTTAGGCGTTAGGCCAAGAAATGCTCCCACATCTGAGGTTTTACTGAACCGGGCTGGGTCATCAACCAAAGCGACGAAGCTGAGCGATACGATGGGACCAACGCCGGGGATCGTCATCAATCGCTTTGCAACGGGGTGGCTTTTGGCCTTCGTCTTCACGGCCAATTCCAGATCGGCGGCAGCTTGGCACAGCGTACTGTGAGCGACAATGAACCCGTCTGCGATGGTGCGTAAAACCGGATCAGTTTCCCCCGCAGCGGCCAGCTGGTCTCGAAACCCTTGCCGTTGGCGACCCTGACCAACGCCGCTTAATCGGATACCAAAGGTTTTTAGCATGCCCCGGACGTGACCCTCCAGATGCTTGCGGAGCCGGATTAAGCGTTCACGTGCGCCAATTAGGCTGCGTAAAAGATCAGCATCTCCGCTGCGGACATGAACCGGCGTGAACCAGTTCGTGCGTGCCAATTGCGCGAGACCTTCAGCATCAGCGCTGTCGGACTTGTTGAGACGGGCTGACAGGGTTTTGTGAGCCTTGCGGGCATCGATACAGATTGCAGGCAAGCCGAGTTGCGCCATTCCACGCTGCAGCCAGATTGAGAGCTGACCGCTTTCGTGCACAATCCGGTCAGGTGCTAAAGAACGGTTCTTCAACCAACCGGCGACCCCATCCGGATCAGCTGGCGCGCTACCGCGCGCAATAATCTTCCCATCATCATCGACAACACAAATCGAAACCTCTTTGAGAGACACGTCTAATCCTGCATAATATTTCATGGTCGTTCTCCTCACGGCTTATATCCATGAGGCCAATATACCGGACCTCGTTCGCCACTGGAGAGCGGCCGCTGCAATCACACCATGTGGTTTTTGGAACTACTTGTTGATTATGTTTTCATTTTCCGCGCAACTCGGAAAAAGATACCAAAAATCAGCACGGCCAGAACCATGAGTGCTGCACCGCCAACTTGTGGCCCGACGCTGTTTAAAATCCAGTTATAGGCGGCCTTCATACCGCTTTCAACAAATTGCTGGGAGCCACGCCGCCGTGTCAAAGTGTCCATCCACAGTTCATCCAGAAACATCATTAAGCCAAAGAAGAACATCGGCAAACCGAGGCCAATACCAAAAAAATAGAGACCTCTCTTTATCACCTTTGGGTCTGGTTCTGCCATTTCTTCGGTCCTTCTAATATATTTGCAGATGGCTGATAAGGGGATCGTTAGGGCTATCAAGTTAAACTTAAGTGCAAAAACCCTCCTTTTTGGCACAGGGCCAAAACACCTCGATTAACGCTGCCAAAAACCCGGTTCAAAACCTAAGTGGTTGTTGAAGGTTTTTGGTCGCTCTCATGATAGCAGCCATTGGTGCAGAGCGGAGCATCGGGTAAAGAGGGCTCGCTCCAGACCTTAGCTGCAAGGCAACTGAAGGTCTTGAAGGCGGACGAAGCCGCCGTCCACGAACTATGCGCGAATGGCCGCAATGAGAGTTTGACCATTTTGCTTTCAAGGCCTTAGCTTGCTGTAGCGCAACTGAAGGAACGCGATGATGGCGATGGAAACGTATTTGATCTACCTGGCCGCGGTGGCGGTTTTCTTTGCGACACCGCCGGACACCAGTCAGCTTCTCATCATATCGAACAGCGTCAGACATGGGCTGAAGCGTAGCGTCTACACGATTGCCGGAGACTTGATTGCCAACAGCTTGCAAATGACGGGTGCAGCTTTCGGTCTTGCTGCAATCATCGCGACGTCAGCGAGCGCGTTCATTTGGATCAAATGGCTCGGGGTGGCCTATTTGGTGTGGATTGGCGTTCAGCTTATTTTCTCAAAAGACCAAACAGATGACGTCGCCGCCGCTGAATCCGGCCAATCGTTACGGTTGTTTCGTCAGGGCTTTGTCACGTCGATGGCAAACCCTTTTGCCGTCGTTTTTTTCGGCGCACTCTTTCCCCAATTTATCGACCCGACATCACCTGTGCTGCCCCAGCTTCTGATATTAGGTGTCACCTACCTGGTCGTAGACGGAGCAATTTTGATGGTCTGGGGATGGCTTGGAGTCCGCGCGGCCACGGCACTAAGGCGTTTTTCCTTTGGCTTAGTGAACAAGATTTGCGGCACACTCATGATCGGTGCAGCGGCGTTGTTAGCAAGCAAAGACTTTCAGCCTCAGCGTTAGAAATTGGCTCACGTTGCTGACATTCGTGCGTCGCGCAGCATCTGTCATTCCGGGCTCTCAACCGCCTTTGGAGCAACCGCAGCATCTTGCCATCAAACGTGGATCGCAGCGATGAGTTCGGCCCATTCCGGACCTTCGAGCTGTTCAAAAGTTGCTGCGGTAGCAGCCCGCTTTGCGGTCATTCGATTCGCCGTGGGTCAAACCGGAAAGCCGGTCGACAAGTGCGAAGATAAACGAAGCGATAAAGACCAAGGAATTTGTTCAGACCTGAATTTCCGCTTGAGGTGCCACTTTCTGTTGGACCTCCGCGTAAAGGTCCACGTCTGCCTCGGTGGCATCAATTTCGACGACCAGTGAAAACCGCGCCTCGCACCGCTCAGGGTCCACATTGCGGTTTTCTTTCCACCAGCCCCCAACCGGATAGACCGCAAGGACCCCGCGACGGGCAAGATCGCTGGCAGCGACAGTGAGCGTATCGATGTGCAGGGATCCGACACTCCGGCGATTGTAGCCGAAATCCCATTCGCCACTGTCAGGGCCGTTATCGTCTGGTTGGTCTTCAACTGCCGTGCGGCCAACACGTTGCGTGAATACATCAACTTCTTCATCCGCGCCCTTTAGCGCAAAACGAAGGCCATGAGATGCGTATCTGTTCTTTCGGCCACGAGCGACCTCAGATGGGTTAGGTTCGATGAAGGTGCTGAGGGCGACGCGCAAGGAAACGTTCTGTCCAACAAGGCTACGGAGAACGTTCGTTGGCCATGGCAGTTCAAACAACCGCATCTCGTTCAATTTACGTCCCGATCCCTTGTTTTCATAGGGGCGGATGGAATCCTCAACGATCAGGGTAATCGCGCTGCTGGCGCTGCTCAGCGCACGTTCCAAGTTCGGCTGACCGTATCCATATCGGGTAAACATAACATCGTAGGCCCCCTTCTTCTTTCGATCCGCTGGCGCAACATAAGACCACATCTGATCAGTCCATCTCGCCGAGCCCACGTAGAGAGCGCGGATCGTCTCTGGCCAAAGGTCGGGATATGAGGCGCGAATGATTGCTATTTCACGAGCGGCCAGAGCCGTTCCGGCACTGGTGTCAGAAATGTGTGTGAAAGACCTAGCAGGGTAATTCCGACTGGTCGTAACCAGCATCAAATCGGAATGCTGATTGGGTGTCGTTGAAAACCCGTCATCGTACCAGTTGCCGCCTTCCAACACGATATCAGGTTTGATCGGCCAGGTTTTGGTCCAACTCGCTGTGCGAGACATCGGTGCCAGGTCTCCGACCTGGGCGAGGGTCGTCCCATGGGTTGGACCTCCAATACCGCTCATTTCGGTCATCGCACCCACTGCGATTGAGTTCCATGCTTGGGAAGGAGACTGAACCTCTCCCTCATCAAGGTCATCGCATTTGCTTAGGTAGTCTGTATTTCCATCATATTGGGCATCAATATTACCAATCGAAGTCACGATAAGTCGCTGCTGCTTTACTTCGCCGGACCGACCAGCGGCAAGCTGGTCGAGTTCAGTGGACCAGGACGTAGGCGCACCGCTGTGAGGAGTATCGAGGTCTGTGGTCGTGGCCAAAGCGAAAGTCCGCAACCTATCTGGCTCAACTTCTACCGCGTTGATGGCTTTCTGCGTCCTGTCCCCCAACAGATGATAAGGGTTATGGCCTGCATCTGGGATCACCTTTGCAGACTCTAGCCTATGAGGGACATTGATTGCCGCGGTACTGTTCAAGTGAGTCCGCAGATCACCAAAGAGCACCGCCCCTGCCATCCTCGATCCATGACCATGGAGGTCTGCGAGGTCCCATCCAGGCACAGCCGCATGGCGATCTGCTGCATCAAACGCAGGCTGGATGAGCGGGTGCGCCAACGTGATGCCGGTATCCAAGAGCGTGACATAGGATGCCGCCTGCTGAGCTTGAGGGCCATACTGGGTTCGGCCAATCACATCTAGCAACCAACCGGCCTGTTCCTCCGCTTCGAGGCCATCCACGAAGTCGATAGGGACACCAGGCGGAGAAACCGAGCGGACCGAACCCGTACCAATTGCAGTCCTAGCCATCTGGCCGATGTCACCTTCAACGAGAACGACGATATCCTCAGGGAACACCAAGCGATCAGGGTAGACCGTTAGCCCTTCCTGAACTGCTCTGGCAACGAATTGGTCCACTTCTCTTGGTTCCAACCAAACCTCCCAAGGGATCGGACCCGCCGCCAACGGGAATGGTTTGTTTGGATGTCGCCATAGGTCCCGAAGCTCTGCTTGGGCTAACGTGTCGATACTGTTAGCAAGATCAGCATTCCTCGGGCGTGTTTGCCCTTGGTTGTTAGGCTTACCGTCTTCTGTTGCGAATTGGTCAAGCTTCTCGCGTAGCTTGGTCAAGCCCCCTGCCGACTTACTCGCTTTTACAATAGCGCGACCCGGAACCGCATTATCGGGCTCAGCGTCCCGCACACTAAGGAGAGCCAAGCCGCTCACATCAAATTTGCCTGGAAGAAACGCTTCGCCAGCGCGGCCTACGATTTCGATATAGGTGGCGTTTGCTTCAGGCACCACCTCTATGGTGTCCAATGCTGCGATCAGACGGGCAGCATGTGCTTGCCTATTTGGTACGTCTGTCGGCGTATCAGTAACGATCCGCCTTCCCTTGAAATCTTTAGGCTCCGAAACCCCGTTAAGAACTATGTGAGGAAGATTCCGTTCTGCCACTGCTTATACCCAACGCTTGTAAGTCTCGTCGGCGACCAATTGAACGCAACAAATCAGCCGACGTTATTGTTTTTTTCGAATCCAATACTGCCCGACGTGCGGCATCCATCGCGGCCTGAACTACATCAGAGGATGAAAGACCATGGGCCTGTTCAACCACATCGTCCCAGATTACCTCAGACAAATCAAATCCGATTAGACGACGAGACATGGCTTTCTGAGTCGCTTCGGCGGTGGGTAGAGCATACATCAATACAAGGTCAAAGCGGCGAAGGATCGCCTTATCCAAAATCCGTGGCAGGTTGGTTGTTGCGATAATCAACGAAGGCCCCGTGTCTTCCTCCATGAATTGGAGAAACGAGTTTAGGGTTCGCCGCGCTTCGCCAACATCATTGTCACTGTCTCTGGTGGCGGCAAGCGCATCGATCTCATCGAACAGGTAAACCCCTCGTTGGGTCCTTACTGCCTCGAATATTGCATTCAGTTTGGAGGCCGTCTCCCCCATGAATTTCGATATCAACCCGTGCAACAGCACAGAATAAAGAGGAAGCTTTAGCTCACCAGCCAATGCAGACGCGCTCATCGTCTTTCCGGTGCCTGGGGGACCTGCCAGAAGGACACGTTGCCTGGGTGTCAGCCCATGCTTCTCCAAGATGTCGCGTTTGCGGAACTCGACAACGAGTTGCTCAAGCTCAGACGACACAGATTCTGGTAGGATGAGATCATTCAGCCTAGTCTCCGGATAGGCAGTCCCAATGATCGATGCCAACTCGCCCCGTGGCTTGGCTATCAATGTTGGGGTTGGCGTCTGCGACTTAGGTGTTTGCCCCGCTTCAACCCACTGACGAAGCTGTTCGGCTAGACGAGTATGACCCTTTTGTTCCTCTGCCGACGCAAGCTGAAGCGCTAGATCGAAGAACCGTTCTTCGTTCCCCTCAACGTGACTCTTCAAGAGTCCAATGAGTTGCTTTGCGTTGGCCACCGATTTCGTCTCCCTGTTGAGCTTTACCTTAGCCTGTTCAAAAAAAATTGCGAATGCGACGTGACGCCATCGATCTGGTTTTTGTGGATTGTTGCCGTCGGCGCATACATCATCATGAAAGTACTTTGCCAGAGTGCCTGTTGTATGTCCGCATCCGGATCAGGATAGAGTGATCGCTGCAACCGCAGCGAATGACGGCTTTCCGCCGATTCTGTGGAAAAACAGACGTTTGCGAGCGCAGAAAGTGCGGCATCAAACGGAGCGCGAGCGCCTTTCTGATC
>CANMDE010000020.1 GCA_947496535.1 uncultured Paracoccaceae bacterium
TCTCTTCATCGTCCGTCTCCTTATTGGAGAACAGGCTAACTCAAAACACCGGACGTTTCAGGCGAGCAGGTCAATTGTTATCGATGATTTTGGGGCCATCGCTGGACTGTCGCCATCGCAGCGATCATCGGCATTGAACTTTGTGAGGACCGCGACTTCGAGATTCGGCATTGATGTGCTCATCAATGTGACCCCAGATGTCATCCCAATGATCATGCAAGACGTCCAACTTGGTACACGTGCGCAAATCGTTGAGGTTTTGCCATTCAAAACCAAGGATCCAGCCTTCGATAGCTTTTTGGAGACGTTTTCAAAATGGTGTCCCTTGCACCGGCAATCCGACTTGCAAGACGACTATTCGCTGCGCAAAGCCCTCATTCAACGTACCGGCGGCATTACCCGTAACCTCATGGACGTGCTGATAAGTTTGGCGGCCTTTGCAATCTATTCAGCTGAGGAACGCATTACATACCGGTTGTACCGCGAATATTTTAGCAGGGCTGAACATGACTACAATTAAGCCGTTGCCTGTGTCGCGTGCGCCAGTTCCGGGAGAGAATTTTGCGTCGTTCATCGCACGTAATGCGGCCATCTTTGGCTGCACTGCAAATGATCTGATCAAGCATTGCTTGAACGGGGCAGGGTGCGCACCCTTTGGACCGGATGTGCAGCTCGACTGCTCGGATGCGGTCATCTCGCAGCTTGCGACGCGGTTCACGCTAAAGAAGAAAGACATTACCGCGTTGTTTGTTCAGTCGCACTGGCCATTTTTAGAGCGTCGTGATCTGACCGCCACAAGTGGTGTCAATGATGACGACAATGGCGAAACACTGCTTTCACAACAGTTGCGCTTCGGTTGGTGTCCTCAATGTTTGCTCGAAGATCGGGCAGGGGGTCAGGATCACTTTCTCAGGCATGAATGGGCATTCTCAGCCGTCACCATGTGCTCACAGCATGGACGCCCGTTGAATGGACGCTGTACCGCTTGTTTTAGCTGGATCGAGGTTCCAGAATGCGCAGTCTACGGCAAAAAAATTGCGTTCGTTTGCCCAACATGTGGCGCGCCGTTGGACGGCCAACTCGGCATCGATGCCGTGGCTTCTCAGCACGCGCGCAAAATGCTGAAATGCCCACAAACCGAAGCTCTTTGGCGGCGCATTGTCGACTACGAGACCTTCCTTTTGCGTGCACTTCGTATCAAACAGGGCAATGCCAAGCGGCCTAAGATGGCGCATATTATCACAACGCTGGCAAACCTGCTTCTGCACGCTGCCAATGGATCACCCGTGCGTCCTATCGATTGCTTCGCCAATCATATCTTCAACGCACCATCAAAGATGGGCTGGCCGACGCGTCATCTATCGGAACCATTTGCTGCAGCGCACTTGATCGAGAGACGCAAGGCCTTGGTTGTGATCATAGCGACATTGGAGGACAGCTTCGCACAGTTCGGCTTCTCTCCACATTACGCGTTTGCGCATCATTGCCGAGATACCATGACACCAGAAAATTACATCAAGTTCGAACGCAGCTTATTCGACTTAGCACGGCTGGCCTTGCCAATCTCATTGTAAATCATCCAAGGGCAGAGGGAGTGTAATCCGCTAATTTGAGTCTCATAAACCGAGTCTAATTAATGGCGTGCTCTCACAACCCATGTGATTTTCTTTAATTTTTGAGACTGGGTTTCCAATGAAATCAATGCCCTTTGATTTTGATTGTTAAGACTGGGGCAGGGTAGACCGATCCATAAACCTTCAACAACTCTTTGGGTTTTGAACGGGGTTTTCCACATAGTCTGCTCCGTTTGTGGAACGGTTCGCTGAGGGGGCAACAAATGGCCACCGGACATTCATACAAAATGCAGCGAAGGGCTTAAAAGAGCCGATTTTGTTGAAAAAATCGTTAATTTTGGAGCGTTGGAGCGGGCTACTGCATTGATTTGTCTTGGATGTGCGATGCTCGTCTTACTTGTTAACCTGTTGCGAGAACCAACGGCTTGAGTTTTGCTAATTTGCGGAGGTTCTGGGCGGTGGCGGCGAGTGTAAATTCGTCTTGGACTCCGCATGGACCTCGTAATCGGAGCCTGTCTAGGCCGAGGATGCGTTTGAGATGTGCGAAGAGCATCTCGACCTTCTTTCGCCGTTTCTGGGCCGTCGGGTTGAACTTGGATGCTGTGCACTGTCTGGCGAAGTCTCGGACGATTTCGTATTTCTCGCGGCTGATGCTGCGGGTCGCAGTATTTGGGCAGCACTTGGCCTTTGACGGGCAAGTTTGGCACTCCAGTTTCAGGCTGCGATATTGGCGACGGCCAGCCTTGGCTGCATGCCTGGCGGGATCGGAATAATTCCGTCGAGTGTGGCGGAGCTCTTTCCCCTCAGGACAGATGTAGCGGTCATTGTCTTCGTCCCATGTGAAGTCAGCCCGAGACCATGTGCCGTCCTTGCGTTTTGAGTTGTCAAAGACCGGGATGAAGGGGAGGATTTGCCGCTTTAGCGTCAGCCAAACAAGATTGTCAGAAGACCCGTATGCCGTATCCGCCGCCACCCAATCTGGCTTGAGGCCGAAGCGGTCTTCAGTGCGATCAAGCATTTTTCGCATTGCGCCCACTTCGGCCTGCCGGATCGACCGTGAGGCATCTACATCGACAATGATCCCGTGATCTGTGTCGATGAGATAATTGTCGGAATACGCAAAGAATGCAGGCCCTTTACGTGCCGCAGTCCATTGGCTGGCCGGATCAGCGTGGGCAGTAAATTTGGGCGTGGCCTCACTGGCTGCACCAAAGGCTTCATCGTCCAAAGTGTTGAGATACTCGCGCACCGCGCGCGGTGCGTCATTGGCATCAGCTTCTCGAGCTGCCCAATCCTCAGGGTTGCTGGAGTTCTGTTTCTGAACATCTGCTGTGATCAAGCTGGCATCCACCGCAAACCCCTGACCGCCAACAAGGCCCTCCTCCATGCAGCGCGCAACGGTGGTCTCGAACACGTGACGCAAAAGATCGCTCTCGCGGAACCGACCGTGGCGGTTTTTGGAAAAGGTGGAATGGTCGGGGATGCGGTCGGTCAGATCGAGACGGCAGAACCACCGATATGCCAGGTTCAGATGTACTTCTTCACAAAGGCGGCGTTCAGAGCGAATGCCGAAACAGTATCCCACCAACAGCATCCGGATCAGCAACTCTGGATCGATGGATGGGCGGCCAGTGTGGCTGTAGAAATCAGCCAGATGACCACGGATGCTGCTCAAGTCGACGAACCGGTCAATGGACCGCAGCAGATTATCTCGCGGGACATGATCCTCTAATGAGAACTCGTAAAACAGCGCCGCTTGCGCTTCCTGCTTCGGTCCCATCATCGCTAAACCTCCCGCATCTATGCCAGAATTGAATCAGCCACAGGCCCTCAAATCAACAAGAGTTTTTCAACAAAATCAGCCCTTTTCACCGAATTTCTGCAGCGTAGCAAATGTCCGGTTTTCCCGATGGAGCCTCGACCATAACGATTTCTAGGGTCATAAGGTATTCAGCTTTCCAATCCCTCGGACCTTCCCGAATTGAGACTGATTGATGAAACCTGAAACCAAAGTTAGTACAAAGCCGATAGGGTTGGTCACGCTTTTTAAAAAGCTGATGGTTTATATCAAACCCTATAAATGGTTGGTCATCGCCACCTTCGCTCTGACACTGGTTGTGTCTTTGCTGGCGCAAGTGAATGCTCTTATCCTGCGCTACACCGTCGATGAACTCACCGTTTTGGTGGACAACAACAGTCCGCTTGCGTCTGGGGTTAGCTTGCTGATGACGATCAGCGCTATCCTACTCGCCAAAGAGGTCGTGATGGCCTTCATCCAATACGGGCAAAAATATTTTGGCGAGAAGATTAAGATCTATATCTCTCGGGATTTTGCCCAAGGCATCGTCGACAAAATTCTGACGTATAAGATGTCCTATTATACCTCGTCTGAGAACGAGAGCGGCAAGCTGCAAACACGTATTGATCTGGGGATTTCGAGCCTGACGCAGTTGGTCAAAAATTTCTTCATTGATATTTTGCCGCTGTTTACGACCGCCTTCATCGCCCTTATTCTCATGTTTCAGGCCAATTTCTATATCGGCCTTGTCAGCTTGTGCATCATACCGTTGTTCTTCCTTGTGAGTGAATTTCAGGCCCGAAAGCTCAAGGGATTCCGACGCAAAATGCGCGGCTATCGGGAAACGCGGAACAACGGCATTATTAGCCTGATCGAGTCGATTACCGTTATCAAGTCCTTCACTCGCGAAGATCTGGAAAGTGAAAAGCACGACGCCATTCAATTGGACATGACCGAAAATCAGCTGAAGACCCGACAAATCAGCTTCCTGTTCGACAGTGTTAAAGTCTTCCTCGAACAGTTTGGCGTCGTTATCATCATTATCCTTACGGCTTATTTCGTCTTGAATAAAACGATGACGATCGGCGCGATTATGTTTCATATTATGCTGTTCAACAACGTCTCGGCCCCCATTCGTCAGCTTCATCGGATCTATGACGAAGTGAACGATGCGCTGATTTATTCCGAAGCTTTTTTTGATGTTATGGACGCAAACGAAACTGAATTTAGCGGCGCTTACATTCCCGAAAAGGTCGTAGGTCGGTTTGAGCTCAAGAAGTTTGATTTCGCCTACCCAAACGGAGCAAAGGCGCTGTTCGATATCACAACGGAAATTCAACCTAACAAAATCAACGCACTTGTTGGCCTCAGTGGGGCGGGCAAAAGCACTGTCGTGAACCTGTTGGACAAGTTCTATGAACCAACGCGGGGGACCATTCTGCTCGACGGTGTCGATCTGCAAGAGTACGACACCAAATGGCTGCGCGACAATGTTGGCCTTGTGCTGCAAAAGAACCATATCTTCAACGGAACGATCGAAGAAAACATCCTCTATGGCAAACAGGATGCCAGCCGCGCGGAGGTCATTGAAGCGGCCACCAAAGCCCATATCCACGATGAGATCGAGAACCTGCCGGATGGGTATCAATCAAAGGCCACGTTGTTGTCAGGCGGCCAGATGCAACGCGTTTCCATTGCGCGATTATTCTTGAAAGACCCGCCCATCATCTTCCTTGATGAACCAACTGCAAGCCTTGACGCGATTGCCACCGAACAGATCAAAGATAGTCTGGACGCCATTAAAAAAGGCCGTACCGTAATTATCATCTCGCACAGTATTTCGCAAATTATTGACGCGGAGCATATCATTGTTTTGGAGAAAGGCCGCTTGATTGAAGCGGGCTCACATGAAGATCTCTACGACAATGGAGAGGCCTATTTTGAGATTTTCAGCGCAATGGCAAACAGCCTAAACCTTGATAAGATTTCCGAGACAACCGAGGCTGAACAGTAACGAGAGGTCGTGTGCCGTCCGGCGTCGTTTCAAAGGCGCAGGGGTGAGCAACTTTATGGGCGGGCCCGGTGGCCGGACATCGCCGATGTGATTTCAAACAACACAAAATTCGCAAAGCTGCCATTTATTGATCGAACCCGAATGTCGGCAAAGTCCCGCGTCTTGCTTGTTCGTGGACGACGCCGCGAACGGCGGCTAAACTTTATGTTCCGCTATTGTTCTTCAAGATGCCCAAATATGCACGTTCGGTCCAGTTGGGCCTTGAAGAGGGTGGGCGAAGGTCTGCTAAGATTCCTTCGGCTCACGCGAGTTGCGCTGAAAGGTCAGTCGCGAACCAACCGTCATCGTTGATGACATGCATCCAAGCCCCCCTTCCTGCAAGCTGGCATCTGTCGATCCACTTTCGATCTGGAAGTCTCCCAATAACACTCTGCGGTTGTCCGAGGCTCTGACCGTTTCGTTGCACTAGGTGGAACGTATCCGAAGGCTCTCTGTATTGGCTTGAAAAAACGAATGCTTGGTCAGCGACCGCAAAGGCGCTTGATCCAGAAACCGGGACACCAGACAGGATCAAGGAGCGGAAGTTTCCATCAATAGAGCACAAATCGAAGTCGCTGTAGAAGTACGCCCAACGTTCTTCCCGTTGAGCATTGAATGCATAGCAGTCGTCGATGAAGGCAGGATTTTCTGGGCCGTTAAATGCCCACAATTCTTTGCCATCATCGGCAAAGCAAACTAGGCCGCCCGCGCCGGGGCCGGGCGGTCCTGGATGGTTCCAACCAAAGTTTCCAAATACACCCTCATCAAAATATGAAACCCAAATACGGTCGCTCTCATCGATACTTACGTCGGCAATTCCGTCGCCGAGCAATATCCGATTTGTTTATCCTGTTGCCGGGTCGAAGATCACACCGTTCCTGTCGAAGTCATCAGTGCCACGCCAGCGACAACGCGTAAAGCTCGGGCGAGGCTGTCAGAAGCTCTGCGCATTTCTGAGAACGACTTGGATGAAATGACCTTGAAGGTCCTGTTCCCCTCTATCAGCCCAAGATCTGTGGCGCAGACCGGCGCTGGGACGCACCCTGAGACAAAGGAAGAAACGTCGAACCAACAGCTTCAGTTTGGCTGGTGTCCGCTTTGCTTGATAGAGGACAGAGCGGAAGGTGGACATCACTTTTTGCGTCCCGAATGGTCGCTGGCTTGCAGCACCATGTGTCAACTTCACCAGCGCCCACTAATTGGACGCTGCCAGACATGTTACCACTTTGTGGCAAGCCCAGATTATGCCCTGTATCGCGATCAGATGGCACTGATCTGCCCATATTGCCACACGCCGCTCGACGGGCGGCTGGGATATGATTTTGTTTCCGACAAACATGCGCATGATTGGAATACAGACCCAGTTCTCCACACGGCCTGGAACACGATCGCGAAGTACGAGCAGTTCTTTCTGAAAATTATCAAACGACGGGCAGGGCGGTCAAAGGGGCGGCGTATCGTCTCTGAGTTCTCGGCATTGCTAGACCACTTGCTGCAAGCTGAGAGCCCCAATCATCTGCGTCCCGTCGATATGTTTAACTGTGCGTATTTTCCATCGATCGCCAGGCTTGGCCTCGCGACACGTCATCTGCAGCATCCATTTCATGTCTGTCATCTCGTCGAGCGCCGTAAGGCGCTGGCGATCATGATCGGTATGCTAGAGGGCACATCCGATGCATTTGATTTTGAGGAAGGCGCTACACCACTGCATCGGATCCGAGAACTAATGTCCCGACATTCTTACAATCGGTTGGAAAGACACATCCTCAATATCGCCAGACTAGCGCTACCGATGTAAGCCGCTTGATCGCTCTCGAGCGAAAAATTGATTCTCAAAATAGGAGTCCCATTTTTAAGGGACATTAACAACCCAAAAAATGGAATCTCAAGACACGTTGCGACAGTGT
>CANMDE010000021.1 GCA_947496535.1 uncultured Paracoccaceae bacterium
TGTCAACGGCGGCGTAACAACCTGCCAGCGGGGCGGAGCAAAAGTCGGCCAGTTGGTGCCGCGCCTTGGGGCGTGATGCCCTCAAATAGCAAGCACGTTCCAAGGCGCATTGGCCGACAGGCCAATCTTTCAGTTTAGGTTTTCGATTGCCGTGATTTGCTTTGATTGAGGCGGTAGCTTTCGCCGTTCATTTCCAAAATATTCACGTGATGCGTCAACCGGTCCAAGAGCGCGCCGGTCAGTCGTTCTGTGCCAAAGGTTTCCGTCCACTCTTCGAATGGCAGGTTGCTGGTGATGAGTGTTGATCCGCGCTCGTAGCGTTGCGATATCAGCTCGAACAGCAGCTCTGCACCGGTCTTGCTGAGCGGTACGAACCCCAGCTCATCGATGATCAGTAAGCTGACCTTTGCGAGTTGTCGCTGCAATCGCAGCAGTCGTTTCTCGTCGCGTGCTTCCATCATCTCATTGACCAGAGCAGCAGCTGTCACAAAGGCGACAGGCATGCCTTTTTGACAGGCAGCCAGACCCAGCCCGAGTGCGACATGGGTTTTGCCAGTGCCTGATGGACCAAGAGCGATGACATTCTCCCGCCGTTCAATCCAGTCGCATCGCGCCAAATCCAAGACCATCATTTTGTTCAACGATGGGAGCGCCTTGAAGTCGAAGCTATCGAGGCTTTTGACGGCTGGGAACTTGGCGGATTTGATCCTGCGCTCGACCATCCTGCGTTCCCGGTCGATCAGTTCCAATTCCGTCAACCGGGCCAGATAGCGCACATGATCCACGCCCTGTGCGGCACAGATACGCGCGAGCTTGTCATGTTCGCGCAGGAAGGTTGGCAGGCGCAGGGTCTTGAGATGATTGGCCAAGAGCAGTTCTGGTGCGTCGCTCATGCGCCACCTCCGCCAAGCAGGCTCATGTAGGATGTGGCTGACGTCGTGGCGACATTCGTTCTGGGTAGGTACGGATAAAGATCCAAATCCAACCGAGGCTGTCTGCGTTCAACGCGGCACAGCACAAGGTGCTTGATAGCGTCAAAGCTGATAGCACCCATCTGCAGCGCATCCTTGATGGCGGCATGCAGCACGTTCTGTTCATTATGTTCCAGCAAACGCAGGACCTGCACATACTCGCGCTTGCCGGTCTTGCCCTGCCGGGCTTCCAACAGTCGTTGCAACGTTGAGAACGCATCGGGGAGATCCCAGTCTTGCAGCGGAGCTGCTTGATCAAAGGCCATGATCTTGCGCTCGATCAGTCGCAGGTAATGCACAGGGTCAAACACCATGTCGCCCAGGTCATAGGATCGGGCATGCTCCGCAATCACTTCAGCGGCACAACCAATAACGACCCGATCCACAAAGCCTTTGATCCAGACCTCGCGATGACCAAAAGCAACGGGCACCGAGTAATCATTGCCGCGATACCGAACGACAGATGTGGATGTAACCTGGCCGCTGCGCAAATCACAGGCCTCAAAGGGGGCCGCCGGCAAACCCTGCATCGCTGCCAGATCCGCCTGCAAGCGTTCGCCGATGCTGATCTTATGACCGCGCAGGATATCAGCTTGGCGTTTGCGACATTGCTCTTCGAGATACTCATTGAACGCATCCCAACTGGCAAAACGCAGCATGGGTACCATGAAGTTGCGCCGCGCATAGCCGACGAGACCTTCGACCTTGCCTTTATCGTTCCCCTTGCCAGGGCGACCATACCGATCCCGGATCACATAATGCGACAGCATCGCGCTGAACCGTTGTGTTCTCTGGCGTTCGCCATACGGCATGATCTTTGAGACCAAGCAACGGTCGTTGTCATAAAGTACCGACTGCGGCACGGCACCGAAGAATGCGAAGGCATGAACATGCCCATCCAACCAAGCCTCAGTGTTCGCGGCTGGATACGCACGAACGTAACAAGCGTCACTGTGCGGCAGATCAAGTGCGAAGAAGTACGCCTTCTGCTCAACACCGCCGATCACAACCAGCGCTTCGCCAAAGTCAGCCTGCGCATGGCCGGGCGGGTGGCTCAACGGCACGAACATCTCGCGCGAACCGCGCTTCTGACCGCGCACATAATCCTTAACGATGGTGTAACCGCCATCGAACCCGCATTCATCTCGGAGCCGTTCAAAAATGCGCTTGGCCGTGTGGCGTTGCTTGCGCGGACGCTCTTTGTCTTCAGCCAACCATTGATCAATCTGGTCAATATAGGCATCCAGCTTTGGCCGTTTGATTGCCGCGGTTCGCCGGTATCCCGGCGGTTCGGAATAGGCCAACATCTTTGATACGCTGTCTCGGCTGATCCCAAAA
>CANMDE010000022.1 GCA_947496535.1 uncultured Paracoccaceae bacterium
ACTTTCCAGCAAGATAGGGGATTTGTCGCAACCCAGTTTAGAATGTGCCAAATCGACGAAGAAAAATCGCATAATCAATGTTATGTTAAAAGGTACGGCCTAGAACCCCTGGAACACCATGTCTAATGCCCCAGTAACGTCTGCAAAACGCTCTTCAAAATTCGCTATTTTTGGACCAAGCTCACTCTTTGGTACTGCGGCAAGGTATTGCGTTGCCATCACGAATGGCGCGCCATCAATTTCAAACTCGGGATTGAGCCGCGCTGCTGGCTGTGGAGCACCATCTTTTGGTAGTAATGGGACAACGACACGGGTGTTCAAATGGTCCAAGAGCTCAGCCTGTACGTCGAGCAAATAGCCGGTCCCGGATTGGTATTTGTGCACATCATATTTTGCCGTCAAAACTGGCGCAGTTGTGAGAGAGGCAGCCCATTTTGATCAACAAACCGGTTAGAGCTTTCAAGTGCGTCCAGGTTTTGCGCTTTCCACTGCGCCTCGCGAGATCTCACGACGGCATGACGAATGCCGTCTTCCGCAGCACGAGAGAGATTTATTTTCAATGTTCGCGCATCCGCCAAGAGCGATTGATCCAAAGACAAGTTGGTGGATTTCCGAGCGTGTGTTTGCGTCATAGCATTGCCTCCTGAGGAAGAAAGATAGGCCCATTAAAGATGCGCGTCAATCATGCGCACGGTTCTCGCGCCTATAGAGCTGACATTGTAGGGGACTGATACCAGTCAATCCGAAGACGGCCCCGATGAGGATCAAGGGACCAAAGACGAGCCATTGCTAAGCGCTTTCGCCCGGCTCCCGATCGAAGAAGGCGAAGATGAACGGGGTCGCAACAATCGTTCCCAGCATCGCGCCAAGGGCCATGGCCCCGACCATCCAGCCTCGAAGACGGTGACAAAAGATCAAAATGGGATTGGCGCCAAAACTGCCTACATTGAGCCAAGATCACCTTGAGAGAACGGATGCTGCGAAAGATTCACCGCTCGGTTCCGCGACGAGCTACTCAATGGCGATGTCTTCTACAGCTTGCGGGAAGCACAAATCCTGATTGAACAATGGAGGAAACACTACAGTACCAAACGACCACACAGCGCTTTGGGCTACCGCCCACCTACTCCAAAGTCCATCATGCCGATGGAACCTAATGCCAATCATGCACCAACATTCAAACTGGACCACTCAAGTGCGGCTGATCGCGTCGCCCAACTGAAGTAATTTTTAGTGGTCTGAACTCGCTGCGTCCCGTTTTCGAAGATTTGCGACCATAACCGAAACTGGCCCCAAGTTTAGAAAGCTGAACGATCAGATCGCCATTTCGTCAGGCGTCTTACCTGCGGCCAAAGCTGACTTGAACCAATCTGGTTGGCGGCCCTTGCCTGTCCAGGTTTGGCTTTTGTCTGTCGGATTGCTGTATTTGGCAACTGATGGGATTGCCGGTTTTTTCTTCGGCTTGCGTGTGGATTTAACCGGCGAACGGACGCTTGTTATGTCTTCCAAAGAAAAACCATACGCAGCCACTGCTTTCTTGGCGGCGGCAAGCGCTTCCTTTTTGTCGCGTTGACCGTGTCTTTCGAGCGCACGCTCCACATCTGTAATCGGCGGAGCAATACTCGGCCACGGTAGCGGCGTCGTTGTGATGTCGCGGGCGGCGTAAAAGTCGTCCACTT
>CANMDE010000023.1 GCA_947496535.1 uncultured Paracoccaceae bacterium
AGCCGGTTCATCAGATGCGTTGTGCTGCGGTCGTTGTTGCGGAACAGAACAGCAAAGCGGGTCTTGCGCTCGACCAAAGACGCGACGTTTGTCTTACCTTGCGCCCGCTCAAAGATCATCAGATCGCCTTCCCATTCGCCGAATGTCTCACGCGCCTTAACGTAGTCTGGCCGTTCATGGATTGATCGATCGGGTGGAAACACAAGGCCGCGGGGTGTGCGCCTGCGTCGTGGTTGCCGTTTCTTTCGCCGGTGCGGCAGATAACGCGCCAATTCTTCAGACTGGCCATCAGGCCCATATAAGTAGGCATAGATCGTCTCGTGGCTGACGCGCACAGGCTGGCCATCGAATTGTAGCCGACCAGCGATCTGCTCAGGCGACCATCCTTGCTCTAGCTGCTTGATCACGTGTTCGCGCAGATCGACAAACCGCACAAGCTTGCGACGTCGCGCACGGCGCTCGACCGCAGATCTTTGTGCATTCATCCCATAGTAGCCGTTCAGATTTGGTAGCTCTTCGTCGACAAACCTGTTCCGCTTGATCTCGCGATACACGGTCGAGCGGTGCCTACGGATCTCAGTAGCAATCGTGTCCACCGACATCTTCGCATTCAACATGTCTTCAATGGTGCGTCTTTCTCGCAATCCTAACTCCGTATGGGCCATCTTCCGTTCTCCTTACTTTCCAGCAAGATAGGGGATTTGTCGCAACCCAGTTTAGAATGTGCCAAATCGACGAAGAAAAATCGCATAATCA
>CANMDE010000024.1 GCA_947496535.1 uncultured Paracoccaceae bacterium
CTGGTCGACCGCAAGATCGCGCCTCACATCCCAGTCTTCGACAAGTCTGGCCGCAACGATGGCACCTGGACCCGCGCAGACTTCGAATGGGACGCCGCAAACGACCAATACATCTGTCCGGAAGGACATGCGCTCAAGCAATTCCGCCGCAACTACTCCGACCCAAACCGCGGCCCAACCGGCAAAGGTACGGCGCGTTATCGCGCCTTGAAGGAAGGCTGCCAGGTCTGCCCATCCAAAGCTAAGTGCTGCCCAAACGCTGAAGCCCGCAAGATCAGCCGCGAAGAAACTGAAGACGCCCGCCAGGTTGCCCGAGACATCGCCAAGACACGCCAGTACGACATCTCAATGAAGCTTCGGAAGAAGGTCGAGATGCTCTTTGCTCACCTCAAACGCATTCTCGGCCTGGGAAGACTGCGATTACGCGGCCCCTGCGGCGCAAACGACGAATTCCTACTCGCCGCAACCGCCCAAAACCTCCGCAAACTAGCCAAGATCTTTCCCGCACCGCAGCAAGCGCGAAAAGCCTGATCAGAAAGGCGCTCGCGCTCCGTTTGATGCCGCACTTTCTGCGCTCGCAAACGTCTGTTTTTCCACAGAATC
>CANMDE010000025.1 GCA_947496535.1 uncultured Paracoccaceae bacterium
GATGTGGGCGGCGATGATGCGGTCGACAGCGATGCTGATCAGACGACAGGTGAGACTGCGGCGGTGACGGTTGTGGCTGGCGAGACGACGCCTGATGTGGATGCGGGGATCGCGGATCCTGTGGATCCGGAGACGGCCTCGCTTGGTGGTCGTGTGTTCCATGACAGCGACGATGACAGCCTGGACAACGGCAATGGTGACGAGGCGGCGGCGGCCGGTGTGCTGGTCACGCTGCTTGATGGCGAGGGCAATGAAGTCGCGACAGCGGAGACGGATGCTGCCGGTGCGTATCTGTTCGAAGACCTGGCTGCGGGTGATTACCGTGTGGTATTCCCGACGGATGTGGCTGGCAAGGTGCTGGTCGATCAGGACGCGGGCGATGACGATACGCTTGATAGCGACGCAGGCGCGGATGGCGCGACCGATCTGATCTCAGTCGGGGTCGGTGAGGCCGTGCGCGACGTGGATGCGGGCTTTGAGGACCCCGGCACGGCGTCCTTGGGTGGTCGCATCTTCATGGATGCCAATGACGACGCTGTTGA
>CANMDE010000026.1 GCA_947496535.1 uncultured Paracoccaceae bacterium
AACCAGCGGTGGTCGCTCGACTTCGTGTCAGACAGCCTGTCCTGTGGCCGCCGGTTCCGCATCCTGAACGTGATCGATGACTTCAGCCGGGAATGTCTGGCCGCTGTCGTCGATACGTCTCTGTCTGGTGACCGCGTTGCGCGTGAATTGGATCGGATCGCTGAGATGCGTCGGTATCCCCGCATGGTGGTCAGCGACAATGGGACCGAACTGACTTCCAATGCGATTCTGAAGTGGCAAGATGACCGCAAGGTTGACTGGCATTACATCGCGCCCGGCAAACCAATGCAGACCGGTTTTGTCGAAAGCTTCAACGGGAGGATGCGGGATGAATGTCTGAACGAGCACCTGTTCGAAAACCTGCGCCATGCCCGCCAGTTGATTGCTGCGTGGCGTACCGACTTTAACCACCACCGCCCACACACAAGCCTCGCTGGCCTGACACCAGCGGAATATGCTAATCGGTCACAAAAGGACCAAAACCTGAACAGAGCTAACCAAAATTAGCGG
>CANMDE010000027.1 GCA_947496535.1 uncultured Paracoccaceae bacterium
CAGGCGCGCATCTTCTTGTGCACGCAGGCTTAACGGTTCTTTAACCCATGCGTAGAAGCCACTGAAATGTACAGCCAGCACACGACACATCGACCGCACCGAAAACTCTGCACGGTGAGCCTCTATGAACGCGTACTTCACTGAGACTCGCGCGCGAAGTACGCGGTCGCCTTTTTTAGGATTGTGCGTTCCTCGGTCACCCGGGCCAGCTCTCGCTTCAATCGCTTGATCTCAGCAGCCTGTTCCGCAACCTCCGATCTAACACGCGGCGACTTCCTAAACTGCGCCTTCCAAGTGTACAGCGACTTGGTGCTGATCCCTAGTCGCTCAGCCACTTCACTGACCGCAAATCCACGCTCCACAACCTGCGCCACGGCGTCCTGCTTGAACTCATCCGTAAACCGTATTCCCTTACTCATATCCGTCTCTCCTTGGTTCCAAAATTACCAAGCAAAGCGTCTACAAATCTAGGGGCACCTCA
>CANMDE010000028.1 GCA_947496535.1 uncultured Paracoccaceae bacterium
CGCATCTTCATGGATGCCAATGACGACGCTGTTGATAATGACGAGATGGGCGTGGGCGGTGTGACCGTGACGCTTCTGGATGGGGACGGCGCGGTTGTGGCGGAGACGACCACGGGCGATGACGGATCCTACATCTTTGATGGGCTTGATGCGGGCGATTATGTGGTCGAGTTCCCTCAAGAGGTTGATGGCAAGGTGCTGGTGGATGCCAATGCCGGTGATGACGATACGGTGGACAGCGACGCAGGCGCGGATGGCCAGACAGGCGTGATCTCGGTGGGGATCGGCGAGGCTGTGGAAGATGTGGATGCGGGGGTCGCAGACCCGGTCGACCCTGGGACGGCGTCTTTGGGTGGTCGTGTGTTTATCGACAGCGATGATGACAGTCTGGATAACGGCAATGGGGACGAGGCGGCGGTGGCCGGTGT
>CANMDE010000029.1 GCA_947496535.1 uncultured Paracoccaceae bacterium
CGTTTACGAACGGTTAACCCTTCTTCGCGGTAGATCCGATACAGCTTCTTCCAGTTCACATGCCAGCCTTCGCGCTTCAGCAGAATGTGCAGCCGACGATAGCCAAATCGCCGACGATCAAACGACAGTTCTTTCAATCGATCCCGCAGCTCCGTATCCGCTGGCCGCTTCGACACACGTCGATAGACCCGTGGATCAATCCCAGCCAAGGCACAGGCGCGTTTCTGCGTGAGCTGGGCCTCAAAAGTTTTTCCCAGCATTTCCTTGAGCGTCGACACATCCATCATCTGCTCAGCCAGCAGTTTCTTCAATTTGGCGTTCTCAACTTCCAGCGCCTTCAGCTTCTTCGCGTCCGACACTTCCATCCCACCATACTTCGACCGCCATTTATAAAACGTCGCATCGCTGA
>CANMDE010000030.1 GCA_947496535.1 uncultured Paracoccaceae bacterium
TCAAACACACGCCCGCTCAGCGCACCCACCGTCGGCGCAGGCTCTTCCAGACCCGCATCCACATCGCGGATCGCATCACCAATGTTGACCGTGATCGACCCGGTCGCACCCGTGCCTGTGTCCGCGTCGCTATCCAACGTGTCATCGTCGCCCGCGTCCTGATCCACCAGAACCAGACCGTCCACAGATGTCGGGAACACAACCGTGTAATCATCCGCCGTCAGGCCCTCGAACAGATACGCACCGGCCGCGTCCGTCTCCGCCGTCGCAACCTCAGCACCGTCGCTGTCCAAAAGCGTGACCAGCACACCGGCCACCGCCGCCTC
>CANMDE010000031.1 GCA_947496535.1 uncultured Paracoccaceae bacterium
TCGATCACGTTCAGGATGCGGAACCGGCGGCCACAGGACAGGCTGTCTGACACGAAGTCGAGCGACCACCGCTGGTTCGGCCCTTGCGGGACCGCCATTGGTGCTCTGGTGCCAACTGCACGCTTGCGTCCGCCGCGTTTACGAACGGTTAACCCTTCTTCGCGGTAGATCCGATACAGCTTCTTCCAGTTCACATGCCAGCCTTCGCGCTT
>CANMDE010000032.1 GCA_947496535.1 uncultured Paracoccaceae bacterium
AAGCGCGAAGGCTGGCATGTGAACTGGAAGAAGCTGTATCGGATCTACCGCGAAGAAGGGTTAACCGTTCGTAAACGGGGCGGTCGCAAGCGTGCAGTTGGCACCAGAGCACCAATGGCGATCCCACAGGGACCAAACCAGCGGTGGTCGCTCGACTTCGTGTCAGACAGCCTGTCCTGTGGCCGCCGGTTCCGCATCCTGAACGTGATCGA
>CANMDE010000033.1 GCA_947496535.1 uncultured Paracoccaceae bacterium
GAGAAGCCGTTTCAGCGAAGAACAGATCATTGGGATATTGAAAGAGCATCAGGCTGGGCTTGGTGCGAAGGAGCTTTGCCGTAAGCACGGTTTCAGCGATGCGACGTTTTATAAATGGCGGTCGAAGTATGGTGGGATGGAAGTGTCGGACGCGAAGAAGCTGAAGGCG
>CANMDE010000034.1 GCA_947496535.1 uncultured Paracoccaceae bacterium
ACCGATCTGATCTCAGTCGGGGTCGGTGAGGCCGTGCGCGACGTGGATGCGGGCTTTGAGGACCCCGGCACGGCGTCCTTGGGTGGTCGCATCTTCATGGATGCCAATGACGACGCTGTTGATAATGACGAGATGGGCGTGGGCGGTGTGACCGTGACGCTTCT
>CANMDE010000035.1 GCA_947496535.1 uncultured Paracoccaceae bacterium
ATTCACCGTGGAATTGTATTTGAAGGTGCGTCGCGCCCATTTTCAGGATGGGTTGAGCGGACGGCAGATAGCTCGGGATTTTGGGATCAGCCGAGACAGCGTATCAAAGATGTTGGCCTATTCCGAACCGCCGGGATACCGGCGAACCGCGGCAA
>CANMDE010000036.1 GCA_947496535.1 uncultured Paracoccaceae bacterium
CAATCGCGGAACTCGATTCCACGGTCAAAGGTGATCGATTTGCGTGCCGGTTGGGGCAGGGGTTCCATGACTCCCATTAGCCGGTTCATCAGATGCGTTGTGCTGCGGTCGTTGTTGCGGAACAGAACAGCAAAGCGGGTCTTGCGCTCGACCAA
>CANMDE010000037.1 GCA_947496535.1 uncultured Paracoccaceae bacterium
GCGCGGGTCCAGGTGCCATCGTTGCGGCCAGACTTGTCGAAGACTGGGATGTGAGGCGCGATCTTGCGGTCGACCAGGCGCGCATCTTCTTGTGCACGCAGGCTTAACGGTTCTTTAACCCATGCGTAGAAGCCACTGAAATGTACAGCCA
>CANMDE010000038.1 GCA_947496535.1 uncultured Paracoccaceae bacterium
TCACGCCCCAAGGCGCGGCACCAACTGGCCGACTTTTGCTCCGCCCCGCTGGCAGGTTGTTACGCCGCCGTTGACAGTTCACCAGCACAGAGTGGCAATCGTTTCTCAGCAAACACAACCTAGATGCCAGCATGAGCCGCCGTGGGAATTG
>CANMDE010000039.1 GCA_947496535.1 uncultured Paracoccaceae bacterium
GTCTCCGCCGTCGCAACCTCAGCACCGTCGCTGTCCAAAAGCGTGACCAGCACACCGGCCACCGCCGCCTCGTCCCCATTGCCGTTATCCAGACTGTCATCATCGCTGTCGATAAACACACGACCACC
>CANMDE010000040.1 GCA_947496535.1 uncultured Paracoccaceae bacterium
GTCCGGTGTTTTGAGTTAGCCTGTTCTCCAATAAGGAGACGGACGATGAAGAGAAGCCGTTTCAGCGAAGAACAGATCATTGGGATATTGAAAGAGCATCAGGCTGGGCTTGGTGCGA
>CANMDE010000041.1 GCA_947496535.1 uncultured Paracoccaceae bacterium
TTTTTTTTTTTTTTTTTTTTTTTTTTTTTTTTTTTTTTTTTTTTTTTTTTTTTTTTTTTTTTTTTTTTTTTTTTTTTT
>CANMDE010000042.1 GCA_947496535.1 uncultured Paracoccaceae bacterium
GGGGGGGGGGGGGGGGGGGGGGGGGGGGGGGGGGGGGGGGGGGGGGGGGGGGGGGGGGGGGGGGGGGGGGGGGGGGGG
>CANMDE010000043.1 GCA_947496535.1 uncultured Paracoccaceae bacterium
CTGTCAACGGCGGCGTAACAACCTGCCAGCGGGGCGGAGCAAAAGTCGGCCAGTTGGTGCCGCGCCTTGGGGCGTGAT